>JASCOV010000002.1 GCA_029960045.1 Flavobacteriaceae bacterium PS02293 | reverse complement strand
TTTTTATCTCAAATATAACCCAGATAACAGGTGGTCATTTTGAACCGGAAAGTGGTGGTCACTTTGCTCCGAAATCAGTGGTCAATTTACTCCGAAATTAGGTGGTCAATTTGACCGTCTTTTCCATTTTTTCGCAAAAACCAATTGCGTTTGTTTTTGCAAATCATATCTCATTTTTAGTAGATTTGAAACTATTATTAGCATTACACTAATAATTCGTCACATTGTCAGTGATGCAATTATTTTTAAAATGCCTTCCCAGGAGGGCATCGGTTATTAGTTTACAAGAGGCGAAAGCCTCTTTTTTATTTTATCTATATAACAGACTAAGATCATTATTCACAAAGCATTATCCTAACTCGTTTTCCTGAATACGACCCTCCATTATGTTGTATAGCAATTTTTAGAGCCTGTATTTTGCAGCAAGTTTTTTGACTTACTAAAAACAGGATACAAATGATGGAAGAAATCTGAATGCTTCTCCCGATAAAATATCGGGAGGGGTATTTTTCACTATCAGTTTATACTATGACAAAATGTATAAGCTCTATTAAATAATTAACAACACAAGATGATACGGAAAATTTTCAACTTTCTCAACAAAAGAGGGTACCTGTGCATTGCTCTCATCCTTTTGAATTCAAAACTTTTTTTTGCTGAGGGGTCTAAGGATCTTTATCCAAGCGGAGCCTCTGGTGGTCGAGGGTTCTTATACAGTAATACTTACACTGGCAGCAGCGGGACAACTATGGCATCATGGCCATTCAAAACTAGGGGAACACATTATGCTTATGTAAAAGCCGGTGAAATCATCCATACTGCTTCAAGTGCTCAGGGTATCGGGAATGGCAGGATTGTTTTGACAGCTCCTGACGGATCAGTTTACACCTCTGCGAACAATACTATAGGTCAGATTAGTAACAGAACTTCAGAACTAGCCGGACCAAGGCTTCTTTCACAGGCAGCAGGATCTAACAGATATCTACCGTTTAGCAGGACCGCTTCTGCTAATCAGGCTGGTTTATGGAAGATTGAATTTACACCGACTGGTGATTCCAATTCTTCCTCAACACCATCTGTTTCCAGTATTCTCGCCGATGCCTCCTGGACACAAAGTACAAGCTCGGAATTAATAGCAGCCTGGGATGTTTCTGTTGAATCTTCTGGCTCCTGGATAGTAGGAAGAGTTTATTCCAATGTTGTAAATCTGCATATCAGCAGCAGTCAAAGTGGGTTTTACGGGAAGGTTTATGCTTTGACGAAAGACGGTTATATCTACAGAGTTAATAATAACGGAAATAATGGGGTTGGCTTTACATTCTTTGTGAATAACAGAGGATTTACTTCCAATAACATCTCTACTTATAAAAGTATAGACTTTTCGAGTGGAATCGCTACTTATGTACAATCGCCTCTGTCCGCTGATACATCGGCAGATATTACCCATAAAATATTTTACAGTCTGCCGTCTCCTGATATGCCGGCAATAGCAACGGGTATCGTGCCTGGCAATAGTACTTGGCTTAAAAACACTGTGATTGAGCCGACGGTGCTTAACGTAAGCCTGGTGGGCGCTGAAACAACTCCAGGGCAGGTTAGCAGCATTAAAGGTGGCTATATAAGGTTTAACGCAGCGGTGCAGGGCTCATATACTATAACAATTGAAAGTACTTCGACACCGGAAACTTTTGTCACACGGGCACTTACCGGAATTGCTGCTGCAGGAAACAACAGTATTTTCTGGGATGGAAAAGACGGAAATGGCAACAATCTTCCACAAGGCAATCAGCCGATCAGGATTAAAGTACAGCTTCGTGGTGCAGAAGTACATTTTCCGTTTATTGATATGGAAATTAATCCTAACGGAATGGTACTCGAACTTTTAAACGGTACAGATACTTCTAATGAACGCTATCGTATATATTGGGATGATAGTGATATTACCAGAACATCAACAAATAATCAGGGAAAAGGATCAATGCCTACCAATGCAAGTATAAACGGTTCATTAAGCGGACCTGCAGGAACTGGCGGGCATATGTGGGGGCAGCAAAATAACAATACCACTCCATTATCTTCTGCTGATCTTGGAAATGGGTTCGGAAATGAGAAGTCCATCGACACATGGTCTTATATTAAAGGTCCGATTGCTCAATCTGAAACATCGGTACTTGTCAAAACAGCAGATCTACAAGTTACAGAGGTAAGTTCGGATAAAACGACTTTAGCTATTGCAGACCAGATTGTTTATACGGTGAAAGTTAAAAATAATGGTCCTAGCGATGTTGAACATTCATTATTTACTTTTGCTATTCCAACAGGATTTGATCCACAGTCATTTACTTTCAGTGGTAATAACTGTGGCAGCCAGTCAGTTGTTTTATCATACAACGCCAGTACACACTCCTACTCATCACAACTCAATCTTCCAAACGGGTGTGAAATTAGCTATACTTTTACAATGTTTGTAACAAGTGCAGCGACGGCAGGATCTGTTCAGGTCGAGGCTACCATCCTCAGACCGAATGATGTAACCGATCCTGATGCTACCAATATTACACCAGGAGTGCCCCCGACCAATGCGCATTATGAATGTAACAATAATGGACTAGGTGGTGTCTGTAATAATATCCTTGCCCATACAGTAACTTTTACACCTGGCGAAATTTGTACTGAACCAGTTGATGGCAATTCGTTTCAATGGAGCTTTGCTGATGCATCCGGACCTTTTATTACTCAAAATATAACACAGCCGGCTTCCAATTACGGTTTCGTGTTTGATATTTATGAATTGGATAATTCCTTTAACCTTAATATCAATGGAACTTTAATAGCATCACAAGAACTACAGTTTCAGTCATCGGGCACGTCAGGTATTAATGTGAGTTTTGCAGATGGCTCTCAATATGAGACAGATACCACACATAATGGTACAGCTGCTGATATATGGCAGATGCGAGGCAATGCGGCTAATCCATTGATCCGTATTTCAATAAGTCTGTCTGGAAACATTTCATTGTACGGAAGCAAATCTTCATACGCACCTCTTCAACCACTGGTGCTAACGAATGGTAACGCATTGAATGCAATAACATGGAATCATTCGGGAACAAATAATATCACAGTTACACAAAATGTTGTAGGTCTCACAATTATGGACGGATATGGCTACGGACTTAATATTACTCCTTGCGCCTGCTACAGACCAGCTGTTGTTAATGGTAATGGCTCGGACACCAAGGTGGGCATAACCCTTTTGAAAAGAGCGGGCAGCGACGCCCCAGGAAACTGGCCAATGGCAAGGAAATCAGGGCATATTGCCTTAGAATCCAACAGCAAAGGTTTTGTTATAACCCGTCACTCTACAGTTGAAATTCAAGGACAAAGCAGTCCGACAGTCATTGCGCCTAGAATTACTAATCCACAGGAAGGAATGATGGTTTATGACACTACTGTTAAATGTCTTAAGATTTACCACGACGGTCTCTGGAGCTGCTTTAACAAGCAGGCATGTCCATAACTATGTATTTAATTAAAATGATTAATATGAAACAGTTATTCTCAATTATAAGTATTGCATTATATAACACAGCATATTCACAGGTTATAATTGGCAATACAACAGGCACTGTACCTGCCGCGCAGAAAACTTCAGTTCTTCTGGAGTTCGCCGCAGGGCAAAACAAAGGTATTATACTACCTTATTTACGAACTCTTCCGTCTGGAAGCGGTCTTGTTGAGGGTACAATCATTGTGGATGCAAGAGATGCAAACAATGCAAAAGTCAAATATTACAATGGAATTATAGGCCTTCAGTCTTCTGACGGCTGGTTTGATCTCAGTAATGGCAATACAGCCGACATCTCATCTGCAATGGCAACGCAGCCGGCCATAGCTACTGTTACAGAAGATGCCATGGCAAAAGTAATTATCGGTGCAAATAGTTCTGTTGTTGATGGTATTATGGTTTTGGAATCAGATACAAAAGCAATGGTTCTTCCTATGGTCAACAGTACTGACGATGTTATGGATCCCGCACCAGGTATGATGGTCTACATCAATAAAGAAGGTGCAAAAAGACTGGCCATCTATAATGGTGCAGCCTGGACATTTTGGAAAGCCCAGTAAAATATATAAAATATTTAGATACTAACAAGACAAAAATATGGTTGGGCAGTATTTTTATAAGATTTGAAATCTTATCTATTTGTGTTTTTTCTGCCCAGCCTTTAATTGATATGAAAGTCAGCAACAAGAAGAGTATTGAGAAATTAGGATTGTTTTTAATGTTTATGGTAGCATTGGATATGGCACTAATCAGCATGCAATGGCTAATAGTTCGACAGCCAGATACGTTCATAATAATATTACTTATATTATTCATTGTTTTAGTTATCTATTTGAGTAAGCTTCAGTATACAGAGTTTGAAAATTCAGGTTTTGTTCTTACTATTAAAAAGAAACATCTGCTGGACGGAAAAGGATTTACTATTCCTATACTGGAGTTACCCGTAGAATTACTAATAGAATTACAGCTTAAAAAAAACAAAATGTATCTGAGCGTAAGAAGTATTAAACCTAATTCAGATAAAATCCAAGTTTTAAAGATCAATTTAAGAGGTTTCAATAAAGAACAGCAGAAAATATTATTAAGATTAATACAAAACAATAATATACTTACCTAGAAGCCTAAACTTGATCTTAAGCTAAATCAAAGCATCTCTTGGTGACATACTAAAAACATAAAAACAAAGAATATTCTATCAAGTATTGGTAATTTCACCGGGAACATTCAAACATCTTATGAAAACGCTATTAAGAGGCCAAAGTAAATTATAAAAGAAATTGACAAAGACATAGAATAAATAAACATCTAAATAACATATTTAGAAACTCTTAGCAGTTCTACAGTTATAAAAAAAGAGAGAAAATATAATTTTTCTCTCTTTTTTTTGTTAATTCCAGGACCAGCAGGGCATTTAATTTTGTAAGCTTCGAGGTAAAACTTCAAAGCTTTGTCAAAATCGGTCATCAGATAATAATAGAGTCCGATATTATGGGTTGCACGGAAGTTTTGCTTTGCCCATTTCTTCTCTTCTGCAAGCATTTCACCCTTATCATCATTTATAGCGACTTCGTGTGATCTTTTCGGAACATCTTCTGAATAGCAAAATCTATGATGACTTCGCATTCTCAGGGTCTTTTGGAAGTTTTCCGCAGTCACCTTCGATTTTTGTGATGGTGATTTTGTTCGAATCATTTTTTGTCAGGATAATTTCGTCGCCTCGTTCGTCGATTGCAAAGCCGAGAATATCATAACCACAAACGACGTTGGCAACTGTTGCGGGAGCGAAAACTTTTATTGTATCCATTTAATGATGAGGGATAAATGATACTTATTAAAACGAGGGATTGAAATCAACTATCAATTATCGTTTATATTTTATGATTATTGAGTCGTAACTCTGACCAAATCTGCAAAAACACCAGCAGCGGTAACTTCTGCGCCTGCGCCTGGACCTGGACCTTTTACAACCAAAGGTGTATTTTTGTATCGTGAAGTTGTGAATGAAATGATGTTGTCGCTTCCTGATAATCCGTAGAAAGCGTGATTAGCGTCTACCATTTTTACTTCAATGTTGATTTCTGAGTTTTTGACCAGAATTTTCTGCTTCATATTTAAATGACGAAAGGTAAGGTTCATTTTTATTGAATTCTCTTTCAATTATTAATTTTATATTCTTTGCATCTGAAGTTCCCCCAAATTTTAATACTTTCATTTGTATTTTAGTTATTGTTTTAAAACAAAAAAGCCTTTCTGGAAATTCAGAAAGGCTTTTGTTAATTATTTATATTTTAAAATATCACAAACACACCTCTCTGCAACTATTAATTGTAGTTGTTGTGGTTGTTAAATTCATTTTGTTATTCTTAATTCTGTTACAAAAATCGAAAAGCATTTTTAATATGCAAATTATTTTGAGGTAAATTATTATTGAATTTTTATTGAATTAACCTTAAGCTTCTTCCTTATCCGGAAACATTATCGAAATAACCACCGATAAAATCAAAATTCCTCCAACAATCCCCAACGAAATCGGAGACGAAATATGATACCAAGGCGAGATCAACATCTTAACACCGATGAAACTCAAGATCACAGCCAATCCGTAAGGTAATTTGCTGAACATATGAATGAAATTGGATAGTAGGAAATACAAAGACCTCAATCCTAAAATCGCAAAAATATTAGATGTATAAAGGATAAACGGATCTTTTGAAATGGCAAAGATTGCCGGAATAGAATCTACAGCGAATAAAACATCCGTAAACTCGATTACCGCAACAACAACTAAAAGAGGCGTTGCCATTTTGATTCCATTCTGCACTGTGAAGAATTTGTCTCCATCATAGTTATCTGAAACTTTCCAGAAACTCTTGATCAATTTTGCACCTGCACTTTCGCTGTAGTCTTGCTCATCGTCATCGTCTCCTCCACCCCAAGATTTGATTCCCGCATAGATCAGGAATAATCCGAAGAGTGTCATCACTACGTTAATTTTAACAGCGTGACCAAAAATTGTCATTTCAGGAAGGTAAGTTAAATCAATCAACTCAACACCTGCAAAAATGAAAATCGCTCTGAAGATCAACGCTCCGATAATTCCCCAAAACAAGACTTTGTGATGAAGATGTCTTGGAACTTTGAAAAACCCAAATACCAAAATGAACACAAAGAGATTATCAACTGATAAAGCTTTTTCTATCCAATAAGCAGCCTGAAATTGGGTGAATTTCTCTATTGCTAAAGCATGTCCGCCCGCATCCTGATTGAACACCCAATAAACAACACCTGAAAAAACCATTGACAGTGAGATCCAGACAATAGTCCAGATTGTAGCTTCTTTGGAAGACACCTCGTGTGCCTTTTTGTTGAAAACTCCAAGATCCAGCAATAACATTACCACCACAACGACGGCAAAACCTATCACAAGGCCAGGATGTAAATCGATAATACTCTTATCCATATTTATAAATTATTTATTTGTTAAAGTTATGTACATTAATCGTCCGCCTTCTTCATCGGACAACATTATTTTTTTTCCATCGGTCAATTCTACCATCGAATTGATGGGAACTGGTTTATTTTCAGTCAAATCTTTCATATCCGGTAAACTTTGATTCACTAAAACCCATCTGTTTTGATGGAATGTAAAATAACCTACAGGTTTTTTATCCTCAGCAGTGAGACTTTCATTTCGAATCACTTTCTTTGAAACGTGCCATTTGAAAAGATATTGGTTGTGATAGACCATTAATCTGTGATTCTCCGGTTTCCAGACATTATCTTTGAATTTAAGATACAGATCAACAACCGGTAAAGTTCCTTTATGCGGCGTTCCGCAGAAAGGACATTTTGGTTTCGAAGTGTTATCGAAAACATACCATTTTTCATCACAATTTGGATTACTGCAAGGTTGTATCAAATCTACAGTTTTTAGCAAAGCAGTTTCCCATTCGTTCGCAATAGGACGAAGCATTGGATTGTGCAAACCGTCCACAAATGCTCTTTTGAACAATTCTGACAAATAAGGACCTGTAACTGTGTATGAAATTTTCTGAGGGTCACCCCAAAATAGATTCCATTTTTTCAAATGGTCAGCTTTTACACGATTCGTCGTATCTGTAGAGCTTTCTACGAAAATAGCCTTCTCTCCCATTGATAGAACTTCATCTCTTTCCGAATCCAGGTCCCAAATTTTACCGCCTCGTAATGGATGTCTTCTTAGCAAATACATATAAATCAAAACGGCTAATGCGTGCAGGTCTGTTTTTTGATTTGGCAGAATTCTATTAGAATCGTGAAGTGGTAAATGTTTGGTCTTAAGGACTTCCGGCGCAATAAAATCTGCTGTTCCAATCACTTCTGGAGGAAATAATCCTGGGACAACCAAACCATCAATATCAATGATCGTAGCCGATTTTGAAACCGGATCAACCAACACATTATTGTATGAGAGATCGGAATGTGCGAGTCCCATTTGGTGCATTTTCTTCACACCTCTTGAGATATTGATCGCAATCTGAAAATAGCTCAACCAATCTCCCAATTCTGATTTATCCAAAGCCAGCGGATATTGGTTATTTCTGAATGAAGGCGTAGTAAACCATTTACCCACTTTCTCTCCACCTTTGATGGTTTCGTCTCTGGAATAGCCTTTTTTGAAGAAAAATTTGGAGTTGTAAATCGGTACGATTACGCCAGTTTTTCCATTCTTTTCTACGGCATCAGAAGGCCATCGGAAAATCTCGTCCAAGAAATAATCTGCACTGTTTCCTTTTTTGATATTTTCAAGATAAAGAGAAACAATTCTCTTGATTCTATCTTTTTGATTAAAATCCAGCGGATCTCTGAAAAATGCAACCACATATTTTCGATCGGGTGAAAAATAGACATCTTTCACACCGCCTCTTTTCGGATTGCCATCATCGATGTATTCGTATGATTTTGATGGGTCTATGATAGAATTAACTTTAATTGTACTCATATTCTAATAAATTACAGCTAAGGTTCTGTCATCGTGATTTCCTTTGCTCCAAAAATCCATCCAATCTGATAATTGTACTTCAATATCGCTATCATCTATGAAATCAATTTTTTTATTTTCCTCATTTTCTCCATCCAGATCTCGAAGGAAATTTTTCCAGCTTTCCAAATTCTCCAGTTTACTCTCTACAACAAACTTAGGATCATAGATTCCGTCTGTCATCAGAATTAATTTAGAAAAATCAGGAAAACAATTAATCCCAAATCGGTCAGCCATATCTGGTCTGCTGAAAATCTCTGACATCGTGATGAATCTTGTTCCACCACTGAATTCTCCAACATCCAGAATATTAAGTAATTTAACATCTGTTTCGTCTTTTCCAATCACATTAATCGGGCAGTCTCCCACTCCGAAAGATAGAATAACATAACCAAATTCAAATTTTTTAACCAAACAGAAAATCAAAGTGGTGTGAAGGTCTTTTAGATTGATTTCTTCCGAAATTGCATATTGATTTAAAGCTTCGTGAAGTTGTTTTACATTTTTGTAAAGACTATTTATTATGAATGTTTTATTTTTTATTTTTATATCATCAGCAGATTGAATATTGAAATAACTATCAGCTTCCGATGATAAAGTTTGTAAGAATGTTTCGTTATCAAAACTCCGGATGATATATTCGGTGGCATATTTCGATCCGGCTCTTGCATATTTTGCGGATCCTGCTCCATCTGCAACTGCGACAACCGCCCAATCATCCGGAAGAGATTTGACTAAGAAATCATCATCGCGGAAAGTTCCCTCGTGTGCGTGTGATCTTCCTCTTTTGGAAGCCACCACAATTTTTTTATCCAAAAATTGAGAAGAATAAGTTAGGTTTTCTTCTTTTGGAAAACGGCTGTCCATACGACTTGGTTTATTTAGCCAAAGGTCTTTTGGGTCGGCATTGACAATGAAAGGAATTGTTTTTATCTCTATTTCAAGATTTTCATCTTCTGTATTAAAGAATTCGATTTCAATATTGATTTGATCTGCATTGGTTGGAGTACCAAAAATACAGGCTTTTTCTGTATCAAACTGAAGGCCGACCTGATCCAGGTTTTTAATATCATTAATCTTTATCAAAGGAAAGGAAGACGGATCAAATGTAAAAACATATTCCTTTTTGGCATTGGCATTAGGAATATAGATTTGAGCTTCTTTGAATTCTTCTTTAGCTTTATTCATATTGAAAATTTGTAGGATTTGAGATTTTAGAACTGTAATTGATTGAGACAATTCAGAGACTTTTGCATTATGAATCAATTTTAGAATCGTCGCATCAACTATTTTATTTCTCTCAATTTGATGTTCTTTTAGAATGTCATTTAAAATTTTTTCCATTCTTATCCCAAAGTTCTATTGATATCGAATCCGCCTTCTGCCATTCCGTAAAATCCGGTATTTCCACACCAAGGACATTTTGCATTTCCATCGCCGTTAATACAATGGATTCCACCGCAAACGCAGGTTGCCAAAGCAAAGTTATTCCCACAAGAAGGACAACTCGGATTGCCATACAACTCCTCGCTCGATATCTTGTTTGAAGTTCCGGAATCAGCAGAATATTCTCTGTAAGAATTCTCATCGATTTTGTAAGCGCCTTCGATCTTGTAAAATCTGGTCTGAAAACCGGGAACACTCGATTCCTGTAAGGCTTTTTTGAATTTCATCAGATACATTCTGTCATTCGTAGAACATTTTCCACTGAGGACGACAAAATTATTATCCGGCAAAGAATGATTTTTGGTTAAGTCAATTTTTTCAACAACATCCGGATTTGATTTACTTAGATCGATTCCTTCTTTGTTTGTGTTATTAATATTTTCACTTGTTGTTTTTATGGAAGCCGTTACCCATTTGAAGAATTCTTTATAGGAATTACTGTCGGTATTATTGAACAACAAAACCTGATCGGACAAACGTCCCAACAGATTGAGATTGGTATTATCGCCAATTGAAATGATAATCAAATTGCTTTTGCTTCTGTAATCATTATTCCAACGATTGATTGCCTTTTCTGAATCGTCAGTCGGAATCCCGTCTGTAAATAAAAAGATGATCGGTTTCCAGTCGCCTTTTCTTTCGTAGGTTGTTTTTACGACATCTCTGTCGATGGCATTCATCAATTCCTCCAAACCTTTTGACAAAGAAGTTCCGCTTCCGATAGGAATTTTCGGAGGATAAAACGCAATCACATCCTGCAAAGGCGTGATCGTCTTGCTTTTACCAGCAAATCCGATAATAGAGATCCAGACTGTTTCTAAAGCGTATGGATCAGTTTTGAGTTCTTTGATAATGGTTGCAATACCTTCCTGAACTTGTTCTATCGGCTCGCCAATCATCGATTCTGAAACATCCAAAAGGAAATAAATTGGTAATCTTCTCATAGCATTTGGTTTTTTATACGATAATATTGAGTTCACTCGGCGGTGGCGGAAGTGTCATAGATTCTCCCGTTCCATGTGATCTGCTGCCCATTTCGATGGATGAGCTTACCCATTGGAAAAATGTTGTCAAAGTGGAAGCGTCTGTTGTATCCAGTTTTACTACATTATTAGTCAATTCCTGAAGGAAACTCACTTCTGCTTTTGGTCCTGCTGCACAACCTACAATCACACCAAAATCCAAAGACTTGATCTTGGGCATCATTTCTCTGTACTTCTGCAAATCAGAAGGTTTACCGTCTGTAAAAACAAATAACAATGGTTTCCAATCGCCTTTCCTGTCAGAAGATCCCTTAATCAAATCTTTATTGACGAGGTCATAAATCATTTCCAAAGCCTGACCGGTATGTGTAGGTCCACTGTCCGGACATTTGATCTCAACAGGATGAAAACTTGCCAAGTCAACCAACGGAATCAAATTGTTTACTTCCCGATCGAACGTAACCACATTAATATGCAGAGAGTCCATTGCCTGAGGATCAGAGCGCAACATACTTATCAGGCCATTGAAGCCATTGTTAAGTGCAGCAATAGGTTCACCTCGCATTGAGCCAGAAGTATCTAATAAAAAATAGGCTAACAGTCGTCTGTTCATAATTATGATACAATTACCAGTTCAGATGGTGGTGGTGGCAGCTGATCCAATCCCACGAAATCAATTCCTGTCTCTTCTACTTTGGTAGATGTGGTAGAAATGGATGCGGTTACCCATTGGAAAAATTTGGAAATACTTTCAGAATCTGCATTGTCCAATCTCACAACAGAACTTGTTATTTGTTTTAAAATACTGTCATCTGCACCAGAACCAGCTGCACAACCTACAATCAAACCTTTGTTGACGTTTTTAAGTTTATTAAAACCTGCCTGCCAATCATCCGTCGGTACGCCATCTGTCATTAGAAAAGTCAGAGGTTTCCAATCGCCTTTTTGCTCGGTGGTTGTTTTTGTGATTTCGAGTTCCATTTTGTCTGCCAATAATCCCAGCGCAGCGCCTAAGGAAGTTGTGCTTTGTGCTTTGATATCAACCATTTGGAAAGATGCGAGATCTGTCAACGGAACTATTTGTTTAGCTTCACTGTCGAATGTGATAATACTGACATAAGCCGTTTCAATCGCTTGAGGATTTTGACGTAAAGAATGAAGCATCATCTGAACGCCATTTTTTACAGCTTCAATCGGTTCGCCAGACATCGATCCTGATGTGTCGAGCAATAGATAAACAGGTAATCTTCTCATATCAAATTGTGTTATTTGTAATTTTGTGTAATCCGCTGAATGGTCTGAACAAAAATCTTATCATCCGAAGGATCCCCAATGGCATCAAATTTCCAGTCGCCATTTCTGCGGTAAAGTTTACCCAAGATCAAAGCGCCTTTTCCTTTGTAGCTAGAATCCGTTACAATATCATAAGTCGAATGGACACTGTTCACACGGGTTGGCGTTCCTTCATACATTCTGATTTTCGCAAAAGGAATTTGGGCAAAGTCAAAATTCTGACCTTGATTCAAATAGATATTAAGGAAGAAAAAGATCTTATCTACATCTGGGCTTACACGTCCAAGATCTACGGAAATGATCTCGTTATCCAAACCGTCATCGCCTCCTACATCGCCTTGTCTGTCATCTCCGCTATGTCTGAAACCGCCATCTTTTGAGGATAATTTACCCAAAGGAAAATTGTTCTGAGAAAGCCAACCGTTGTATTCCGGTGAATAAATCCAGTCTACTAAATCACCATTCTGATTCAGCATTACGCAACTGAGGTCCAAATCAACATCTTCCATTACTTTTTTGGTTCCGAATCCTAAAAATCCAGCTTTGGTAGTTTCTATTGCACCCCAGTTGACGCCGACGCAAAAATTGGTCAAAGCTTCTCCTGAACTTTTTCTAAGGTCAATTTTTTGTCCTTTTTGTAAATTGATTGACATAGTTATTAGTTTTTTATTTAATTGATTTTGATAAAATTATAAATAATTCTGTCTAACAGTTTCTACAGTGTCCTGTAATTTTTTATCTCTCGTAGGTTCTCCGATTGCATTAAATTTCCACTCTCCATTTTTCTTGTAGAAAACGCCCATTACCATCGCCACGTGACCTCCGAAATTATCTCCTTTTGCAATATTGTAAGTCGCAAAAACTTCATTTACTCGGCTTGGTGTTCCTTCGTAAATTCTGATGGAAGCAAACGGAATTGTTCCGAAATCCTGTCCTTTATAACTATTCAAAACAAAAGCAACAGATTGAACATTTGAACTTAATTTAGAAAAATCCAAAGTAATAATCTCATTATCCAAACCATCATCACCGGACAAATCACCTGTAAGGTCATCGCCGCTGTGTTTTACGGCGCCATCTTTCGATTTCAATTGTCCGAAATAAACAACATCCAATGAGTTTTTCGCTTCATCAAACAAAAGACAACTTGCATCCAGATCCACCGCTTCTTTTGTCACGCTTCCCAGCCAACTCTTCTTTTCGATTGCGCCCCAGTTCACGCCTACACAAACGTTTTGTAATGTGCTTCCGTTTTCTTTTACAAGACTTATTCTTTGTCCTTTTTGTAAGTTAATTGCCATTTTTATTGTATTTTATTATTTAAGTTTAAATTCAGCATCGAGTTGAGGATATTCAGTTCCTCGTCGATGCTTATGACTTGGTTCAGCACTTCCTGACTGTCCAATGTTTCTTTATATTTTTCCAAAAGCGTGATGACCTCTTCAGGAAGTGCGGTTTTCATATCTTCCGCTTTTGTTTTGAGTTCTTCGTTCCTGTTTCTCAAATCGCTCACGATAGAACGTTTGGAAGAAATGTTCGGAGAACGGTCCAGTAACAAAGCAATATCTTCTGCCAAAAGATAAAACTCATTGGTCTGTAGATTCCAGATAAAATCTTCATTCGTATCTACAATCCGAAATAATTCAAAAATCTGATTGCTAATAATATAACCACAGACAAATCTGATTTTGAAATTATTAGAATTCAGTTTTCCTAATAATTTTCGCTCGATATCAACATTATCATATTCATAATATTTCACATCGGGCAAACTCAGCAAACAATCTATTTTCGCTTCTTTTCTGTAATAATCCTGAGCATAGACATTAGAAAGATTCCGAACTTTTTTGTAATCTATCGGTGTTCTGATATCCGTCAAATTCTCATAAATAGACCTTAAAAAATCCGAAACCAAAGCATTCTGATATTTCCGTTCAGTATTGAAATCACGCCCATTTTTTTCCTGCGAAATGAATGATGCGATATAATCTTCATTCGCATCAATCTCCTTATAAGCCGTAAGAATCCCAGCTTCTTTTTGTTTTTTGATTTTATCCAGAAGAACTATCAGACTATCAGTGTATTGGATATGAAACAATTCCAACTTATTGATATCCAAACCTACAATGGATTTGGATTCAAAATAAGACTGAATCACTTCGGTTTTTATGATAATATTAATAAGGTCTTCCTTCTGAAAAAACTTACTTAGAAGCTTTAGTTTCTGTATTCTTTTTTTACTGTTCTTTAAAATAGTTTGCTCTGGACTCAATTTTTAATTTAAGAATTTTGAATTTGCTTTTTTAGAGTGTCTTCAAGATTTTTCAACTCAACATCCAGCTGTTGTCTGGATTGTGCACCCTGCTGTTGGATTTGTTTTACCTCGTTCAATGTGCTAATCAATGTGCTGGTCGTATCACGAAGCGTATCTATGGAAACAATAGTTTGTTCGTTCGCACGAGCAACATCTATCGTATTCTGCTGTAATCTTTGTGCATTTTTTCGAAGAATCTCCTCCGTTGTAGATGACACTTTTTTCTGAATATCAATATTTTGCTGCTGACGGTGCATTGCAACAGCCAAAGTCAATTGGTTTTTCCAAACCGGAAGCGTCGTTGTCAATATCGTCTGCGCTTTTTCAGCAATGGAAACATTGTTATTCTGAATCAATCTGATTTGAGGCAACGATTGCAAAATAATGAAACGAACGACTTTCAAATCAGCCAATCTTCTGTCCAATCTTGCAATGAAATCTCGCTTGTCAGAAATCTGATAATCCTGATATTGTGCCGCATTGATTTCCATCAAAGCCAATTCCTCACTGGATTTTTGCATTCTGAGACTTCCCGCAATGATGTAATCTTCAATCTTTTTTACAGACTCGATATTACTTGTGAAAATCGTTTGCAGAACGGCATTATCTTTTGTAGAATTGATGATTCCTGCGTTCACTTTATTCGAAATGTCCGAAATATTATTGACGATTTTGTCATATTTCACAAACAAAGTTTCTACAGATGAAACCATTTTGCTCAAAAACGGAATCTTCTTAAGGAATTTTTTCACAGAGCTTCCCTCGATTTCATCAACATCTACATAGTTGAGTTCCACCAATAATTTATTGATTAATTCTCCAACTTCTCCAGAATTTGATTTTCTAACATTATTGAGGAAAGAATCACTCTGGTTAGCCAAAGAATTCTGTAATTCTGACCCGAAATTGATAATCGAATTCGGGTTTTGCTCGTCTAATGAGCCAGAAAGACTGTCGTATTTCTGAACATCCGTTGACGGAAGCTGCGCCAAATCTACATTGCCATTTTTATCAATGACAGCGTTTGTAACTTGTGGTAAATCCATTTCCATTATTGATATAAACTTAAGTATTTAGCCAAACCTTCTCTTTGTCCGTTTCCAACCGCTTCGAATTTCCATTCGCCGTTTCTCTCGTAAACTCTACCGAATTCCACAGCAGTTTCTATTGAGAAATCCTCATCCAATTCGTATTTCAAAATTTCTTCGTTGGTATCAGTATTGAAAACTCTGATGAAAGAATTTCTTACCTGTCCGAAGTTCTGATTTCTAGAATCTGCTTCGTGAATCGTCACCACCACGATAATTTCCTTAACTCTTGGGTCGATTCCTGTCAGGTCAATTTTGATTTGCTCATCGTCGCCATCGCCGTCTCCAGTTAAGTTATCGCCTGTGTGCGTCACAGATTTATCCGGCGTTTGCAAGTTGTTATAAAAAACAAAAAACTCGTCCGCTACCAATTTTTTATTCTCGCCCAAAACAAAAACCGAAGCATCCAAATCGAAAGCACCTCCAGTAGATGAATTGTTAGCATCCCAACCTAATCCTATAGTGAATTTTGGAGCGTTAATGTTTTGTCTTTGTCCTTTTTGTAAGTTAATTGCCATTGTATTTTATCTTTTAATTTAATAATATTTTGTTTGTATTCCCCTACCAAATGGTAGTTGTTGCTGATTGCGAGGCTCAGGATTTCGTTTCTTTTAGCTTCTGAGATATTGTTATAAATAGTCTCAAAATCCGAATCCTGCATCAGCAAAATGTATTTTGTAATTCTTGTATTGAAGTGAAAATCCTTTCCATTAATGACTTCAATCAAATCTTCAGTCGTTTTAACTTTGAAATAATTGTAATGATTTTCGATTTTCGGATGGATGTTTTTGTTCATTAATTCCGCAAAATATACGAAGATGAATTCGCCGTTGACATCGTAATGTTTCAGGATTTTATCTACTGTATTTTCGTGGCTTCCCGTGATTTTGATATCATCTAAGAAAAGACAAAACTTCCCATCAACAAAGCTTTTATCGATATAATAAGTATCGTTGGAAATCAGATTGATTCTTTCCTCATAACTCATATTGCCATAATCTTCTACATAAGTTTGTTTTCTGTGGATTTTACCTTCCAGACAAGCTGCTTTTCCGTTCTCGAATAGGAAAAAATTCAGTTGTTCTTTGAAATAAGAACAAAGAAAATTAGAAGCTGTAGGAATAGAATGATAAGGACTTGGGAAAAGAATAATCTCTTCTTGTTCCAATAATTCATCTTTGAATTCTGAAATAAAACCTTCGAACAATTCCTTCGCAAACTGCTTTGCTACAGCCGTATCTCCAAACTTAAATTTACTGTAACTTCCCTCATCAAAAGGGCTTTTAAGTTCACTTTCAATTTTATGTAAACTAAATCTTTTTTTCATAACTTTTTTAAAATTTCACCAATTTTGAGTTGACCCCAAATGTTTTTGCGCCTTCATAATCAGCGATTTTGTTGTCGCCGATATGTAAAATTTCTTTCTTCTCGAGTGTTCTGAAATCATTGATTTTATCAAACATTATTTCAAAAACCCGAAGATTTGGCTTGGAAGCTTTCACTTCATCAGAAAAAATCATAAAAGAAAAATAATCCGCCAAACAAAGATGTTCCAAAACTTTCCTCAATGAGTCGCCGTGTATAAAGGCTGTGTTACTCAAGATGCTTGCCGTTTTGTTGTTCTCTTTGATTTTGATTAATATTTCCTCAATATTTTTCCATAAAAGGACAGGCCTATTATTTAAAAACAATTCATCCACTTGCTGGAAAAATTGTTTTAATTGATTGTCATCAACGGTTTCAATATCCTTTCCCAAAGCATCCAACATCAAAAGGAAAACCTCTTCTCTCTCAATGTGATTGCCCGTTTTTTCTGATATCCTATTGAATAAAACATCGTATTTCCTTATCACTTTCCTGACCTCCTCAATATCCTTATCAATAGAAAAAAAATCCTTGAATAAAGTATCTCTTTTCGCTTTGAAATCCGGATTTGATTTGATTAAAGTCAACCAAAGGTCAAAAGAAAAATGCTCGTAAGAATCTATATCTATCTCCACAAACTATTACTTAGAACCTGCTGACCATTGCATTCCCCAATTGTACATCTTGTCGCAATCGCTATGAGAATTATGGAATGTTACCAATTTTTTAACCTGTAAACTTGACGGTGAAAATAGAATCTCAGCTATTGCACAGAATTTTCTTGTGTCGCTTTGTTTTCCCATTTCAACCTCGATATCCGGATTTCCAGACACTTTGATGGTTACAACGCCATTAGTTTCTGCCCATCTTGCAACGCCATCATAAATGAAACAATAGATTACCATTCTTTTGATGCTATTATTAGGATTTACAATGATATTTTCTCCAGAACCAGCAGCTGCGCCTCTATCATCGCCTGTGTGCCAAATCCAAGGCGCATCTGTATATCTTCCTTGTCGTGTTTTTCTGTCTCTCGATCCACCGTTTCCTTTCGAAAACTGAACGCCGTCAATTACATTTTTTGAACCATCAGCCAATTCATAAAAACAGCCAAGGTCTAGGTCTATTGCATTGTTTCCTCCAAGAAGACTTGCAAAAAAACCTTTCTTAGTTTCGCCTTGAGACCAATTCAGATTGATGACAATTTCTTTATTATTATCTTTTTTTGTAAGATCGATAGAATGCGTGTCACCTTGTTTCTCGATGGTAACTTTCTGTAAATTAATTGCCATACTGTTATTTTATAATGGATCCGTTATAATATTTTTCAAGGAAAAAACCTAAATCAGCCTTATATCCAATACCTGAAGCTTCGAATTTCCAAGCACCATTTCTTTTGTAAAGTCTTCCGAACTCAACGCCTGTTTCTATGGAAAAATCTTCGTCTAATTCGTACTTTGCAATCTCTTCATTATTAGAGTTATCTACAATTCTGATATAAGAATTGCGAACTTGTCCGAAGTTTTGTTTTCTTCTTTCGAAATCTTCTATTGTAACCACAAACAGGATTTCTTCTACTCTGGAATCAACTTTTTCAAGATCAATTATAATTGCTTCATCATCGTCTCCGTCACTATTTCCTCCTGTTGGATCATCGCCTGTGTGAGTAAGCGCATCATCCGGAGACTTCAAATTATTATAGAAAATAAAATAATCTTCTCCTACCAGTTTTCTGTTGGAATCGATCATAATTGCTGACGCATCCAAATCGAAATCGTGACCAGTTCCTTCGTTTGGATCCCAGCCTAATCCGATTGTCATTTTAGTTAATCCGATGTCAATCTTTTGACCTTTTTGTAAATTAATTGCCATAAAATAAATATGTTCTTGGTTATGTTTTAATTTTTTATAATTATAAGTTTTTTCGCAACTATAAACATTTAAATTGGGTTCATTTACAAAATCAACCTAAAATCTGAATTATAACTGTGGTTAAATATATAAAAAGCCTTTGAGAGTAAAAAACAGAAAACCGTTAAGAATTCTTAAATAATTTATATCATCTTCAATCGCTCCTCTTCCAAATCGATCTGGAATAATTGCTGACGGATGATTTCCTCATTTACTTTAGGATCTTTGTTAAGTTCCGAAAGATATTCCCGTTGAACTTCGAGCATTTCGACAAAAATTACTTTTGTTTTTTCGTTCATCCAACTGTCGTCAGCCGCTTTCGCACGTTCTTCCCAATGCCGTAAGAATATTTCCAGACCAGCATGGTCTTTCAATTCATTTTCATACTTAGATTTCAGGAATTGATAAATATGCTGCTTGAGTTCTTTTTTGATTTTCTGTTTTGTTAATTGTTCATTTTCTTCAGCGAAAACACCATCGAAAAATTGTGTCCGTCTGATAATGTAAGGCAGCGTAAGACCTTGTACAACAAGTGTAAGAAGAATCACAATAAAAGTGATGAAAAGTATTAAATTCCTATGTGGGAAAGCTTCGCCATTACTTAATGTCACAGGAATAGCTAATGCTGCAGCAAGAGAAACAACACCACGCATTCCAGTCCAACCCAGCAACAATGGCATCATCCATCTTCGTTTTCTGGAAGATGCATGCGGCTGTACACTCGGACGGAAAATAACCGTCGCCACTAATGCCGCGTAAGAACTGATCATCCTTGCAGCTATGAGAATTACGGTAACCAAAACGCCATAACCAATTGCTGTCTCCAAAGGAATCTGATCTTCCCGAAGTCCATCCACAATCTCCGGTAATTCCAATCCAATGATTAGAAACACAACACCATTCAGAATAAAAATAAAACTTTCCCAAACGCTGTAGGCGTGGATTCGACTGGTGCTATTGAGAAATTTGAGTCGTCTTGCCGACATAAAAAGACCGCCAACAACAACTGCCAAAACACCTGAGCTATGCAACTGTTCTGCAATCCAATACATCAAATAAGGTTCTATAATCGTAAGCGCAATATCAGAAGGCGCATCGGTTGGAAGAAGCTTATGAGCCTGAACAAAAAACCAACCTAAAAGCAAACCAATTCCCGCACCACCAATTACCATCCAAAAGAAACTCAGTGTTGCATCCTGCCAAACAAACTGACCAGTTCCAACCGCAACCAAAGCAAAACGGAAAATGATTAATGATGAAGCGTCATTCAAAAGACTTTCGCCTTCCAGAATCGTGGAAGTTGATTTTGGAATTTTCACAAATCTTGTGATTGCTCCGGTACTTACAGCATCTGGCGGAGACACTATTCCGCCAAGTAAAAACCCCAAAGCAATAGTAAATCCGGGAATAAAATGATTTGTTACCAAAGCTACCGACAATGCCGTAAAGAAAACCACCAAAAAGGCAAAACTACCGATGATCCGCCACCACTTCTTCATCTCTTTAAAGGAAATACTCCAGGCGGCTTCAAATAACAAAGGCGGCAGGAAAATGAAAAAGATAAGATCCGGATCAATTTTAATAACTGGCAATCCGGGAATAAAACTAATGACAAGGCCACCAACAACCAACAAAATCGGATAAGCTATTTTGAGTTTGGCAGCAAACATATTAAGTAAAACGATGACGGCAATCATTGCCAAAAGAAAAGGTAATAGCGTATGCATTTAAAATCTGTGTTTGATAAACAAAAATAGCAATTAGAATGACTTCTTTAAAATACATTTTTTTGAATTAAATCTGAATATGACATTGGTCATACTGATTTATTAAATCATTAATAATTTAACATTTTTTATAAATATTCAAAAATACCAATACTGATTTTAGTCATTAATTAGAGACCTAACAAATATCATATCTAATTATTCATTAACCATTACCAATAAAAGACAAATCATAAATTAATAAAATATTAACATTTAGTCAAAATCGATAACACTTATCGATTTTATTTATCAATATCACAACAGAAGACATTGATAAGATTTTTGTCATTATAAAAAAATAGCAAAATTATTAACACACCCATACCTTTGTCCTATCAATAATGAAATATAAACAATTATAACAATTAAAATTTACGAAAATGAAAACAATGAAAAATCTAATCACAGTTACATTAGCATTCGGTACATTATGTTTGGCTCAATTATCAAATGCTCAAAAATTAACCCAGAAAACTGCAACAATCGCTATTTCCGGAACATCCCCGATGCACGATTGGGAAATGACTGGTTCTACCGCAACATTCTCAGGAACCGTAACAGGTAATGCGATTACCAATGTCACTTTTAATGTGCCTGTAAAAACAATCAAAGCTGAAAAAGGAAAAACGATGGAAAAGAAAGCTTACGAAGCTTTGAAGGCTGACAAAGCACCAAATGTAACCTTCACAGCAACTTCTATTAATCTTGGAAAAAGCAATGCAACAGGAAAACTAACCATCGCTGGAGCGTCTAAAAATGTTTCTTTCCCGGTCTCAATCGTAAAAAAAGGAAACGCTTACATCATAGACGGAACCGAAACTGTAAAATTATCTGAATACGGGATGGATCGCCCGGGATTTATGGGAATCAAAACCGGAGATGTTGTTACTGTAAAAGTAAACATCACAGCAGAGTAAATCAATCTTAAAAATTAACTGAATAATATTAAATATCATGAAAAGAAATCTATTAAAAGCAGGCTTCATCGCAGCTTTACTTACCGCAACATTTGGATTCGCACAGGAAAATAAATTCGATAACATGAAACCCAGAGACAAAAACGGAATGAATGTTTTCGAAAATCCAAAAGATTCAGTAACGACTTTTGATCATTTGAGAGTACGGGTTGGAGGTGCATTTGCATTACAGTTTCAAGGTCTTAGCCATAAAAACACAGCAACTCCGGTAATTAACCCAACAACTGGCGTGAATGCTAATGAGCTATTCCAAGTCAGCAATAACTTTAACCTTCCGACAGCTAACCTGGATATTGACGTTGCTCTTTATGACGGTATTAATTTACACTTACGCACATTCCTGTCTTCTAGACACCATAACGAAACTTATGTAAAAGGTGGATACTTACAAATTGATAAACTGGACTTTATCCAAAAAGATTTCCTAAAAGACGTGATGAAGTACGCAACCATCAAAGTGGGACAAGATGAGCTTAATTATGGTGATGCGCATTTCAGAAGAACAGACAATGCTTATTCTATCAACAACCCATTCATTGCAGGAAATCTTCTAATGGACGCTTACGCAACGTTCCCTTTTATGGAGGTTTATTACAGAAGAGATGGCTTTATAGGAATGGTAGGAGCTTCTAATGGAAGACTTAACCAAACCGCAACCGGTGGAACAGCACCTTCAGTTTACGCCAAATTAGGTTACGACAAACAAGTTAACAAAGATCTGAGAGTAAGATTAACGGGATCTATCTATAATAACGCCAACAGCTCAAGATTGGATTTCTATAATGGAGACAGAGCCGGTTCTAGATATTATTTCGTTATGGAAAGTGCTAAAGTTGCTTCAACAGGTGCAGCTAATACAGGAGCAGCAACCTTGAATTCAGCTAAAGTAGTCCCTGATTTTGTCAATAAAATGACATCAATTATGATCAACCCATTTGTAAGATATAAAGGACTGGAATTCTTCGGAACTTATGAAAATGCATCTGGTAGAAATCTGAATGAAACCGACAGAAGAACTTACAGCCAATATTCAGGAGAACTATTGTATCGTTTCGGAAAAGAAGACAGCTTCTATTTTGGAGGACGTTACAATCAGGCAGATGGCAAGTTAGTTTCAGGAGAAGACATCACTGTCAAAAGATACAACATCGGCGGCGGTTGGTTTATGACCAAAAACATCCTTGCAAAAGCAGAATACGTGAACCAACAATACGACGGATATCCATCAAACAACATTTTAAACGGAGGTGAATTCAAAGGATATATGATAGAAGCGGTGATTTCTTTCTAATATTCAGTTAACAGGAGCAGAGGAAGCTCAGCGGTTTCCTCTGTTTTAAAAAAAACAAACATCATGAAATTTTTATATCTGCTTTTCGGTTTTATTACATTTTTCGCCAATGCACAGGAAAACTTTGTTCAAATCAATGGAAGCACAAACGTAAACAAGTTTCAATGTGTGAATAACAAATTCAAAGCAGAAGCCGGCGTTTTCACCTTCACTGATAGAAATCTTCCGAATATCATTTTAAAAGTCAATGAATTCGATTGCGGGAACAAGATGATGACCAAAGATTTTCAGAAAATACTGAATGCTGACAAGTATCCGAATATGACAATCAAGTTCATCAACTTTACTAAAACTCAGAAAAATTTCATCGCTGTTGTAGAAGTTAAAATGATGAATCAAAGTAGAAGATACAATGTAGAATTCGAAATAGAAAACAACAAACTCATAGGCAAAAAGAATGTAAAATTCAGTGATTTCAACATCATACCTCCGAAAAAAATGGGCGGAATGATCGTTGTGAAAGACGACTTGGATCTGACATTCAGTTTAGCAACAAAAATTTAAAAATCAAACAAATAACTTTTTCATATAATTAGATTTTTCAACGCAGCATCACTGGTTTTTCTGGTGATGTTGTTTTTTTATTAATATTTGGGCGTCTTTATCTGTCTTCCGCTGTCCTCTATTTTACATCAGGATCTGTTCAAATTGAACTACAAGACCCCAAATTTTCAGAAATTTTCAGATCAAAATCAAATGAAAACACTATTTTATAACGAAAATTGCTTCGACTCCGCTCAGCATGACAATCCTAATACTAACCGATAGAATTTTAACGATGTCAGTCTGAGCAGAATCGAAGACCTATTTATTCCCAAGTAAATTTCCAATTTGTAACTTTTTGTTTTCATTAAAAAATAAAGTTTTCAATTTCGTAAATTTGCATTGTGAATATCAATCAAGCAGACCTTAATGAATTAGAATTTCCGGAACTTCTTTCGGAGATCGCCCCTTTCGCATTCTCGCCAAAAACGGCAGACAAAATAATGGAACTTCGTCCGATGCCGATTGACGAAGCCGAAATATCTTTAAAAAAAACCTCAGAGTTCCTTTCAAGTTTTGAAGGTGCAGCCGCAGTTCCATTTGATGAATATGAAGACATCGAAGAAGAATTGAAACTGATGCTGATCGAGAATTTTCGTCTGGAAAACAAATCCTTTATCAGAATAAAAACGATGACGGAACAAATCGGAAAACTCCAACGGTTTTTCCCACAACTTTCTGAGATCTTCCCGACCCTTCTGGAAGAAATCAAACACCTCGAATTCCGAAAAGAAATCGTCGATAAAATAGACAAAGTCTTCAACCGTTTTGGAGAAGTTAAGACAGAAGCTTCGCCAATTTTGAAAACTTTGAGAACAGAAATTCAACACGCCAGAAAAGCAATTAGTGAAAATTTCAACAGAGCTTTATTCAATTGCGGGCAAAGTGATTTTTTGGATGATATTAAGGAAAGCATTATTGAGGATCAGCGTGTTTTAGCAGTAAAATCCGGATTCAAGAAGAGAGTTGCAGGACGGGTTTTAGGAATTTCAAAAACAGGCTCCATCACGTTTGTTCAGCCGGAAAGCGTTGTCAAACATTACTTCAAACTGAAAGAAAATCAGGAAGAAGAAAAAAAAGAAATCGATAAGATCCTTAGAAAACTGACCGCTGAACTTGCAGAATTCCAACCACAGCTTTCAGATTATCAATCTTATATCTTTGACTTAGATTTAATACGAGCGAAAGCGAAATTTGCAGAATTAGTTAATGGTGTTTTACCAAAAATCAATCGCCATCAAACTTTGAGACTAAGGGAAGCTTTCCATCCTTTGCTTTGGATCAGAAATAAAAAAGAGAAAAAAGAAATCTTCTCACAAACCATTTCATTAACAGAACACAACCGAATCGTCTGTATTTCCGGACCAAATGCCGGCGGAAAATCCATCACATTGAAAACCGTTGGATTATTACAATTAATGATTCAAAGCGGAATTTTAGTTCCTTGTCATCCAAAATCTGAGATGTTTTTCTTCGAGAAAATAATGACAGATATTGGCGATAATCAATCGATAGAAAATCATTTATCAACTTACTCTTCCCGACTCAAGAAAATGTCCGGAATGATCAAAGAAGCCGATGGAAGATCACTTTTATTAATTGACGAGTTCGGAACAGGTTCAGATCCGGAATTGGGAGGTGCTTTGGCAGAAAGTTTTCTGGAATTTTTCTACGATAAAAAGAGTTTCGGAATCATCACAACGCATTACACCAACATCAAAATTGTTGTAGAAAATCTGCCCGCAGCTACAAATGCTGCGATGCTTTTCGATGAAAATTCGCTTGAACCGTTGTACAAACTGGAAGTTGGACAAGCCGGAAGTTCTTTCACTTTTGAAGTGGCTGAGAAAAATCGAATTCCGAGATTCATCATCAATTCTGCTAAGAAAAAAGTGGAACACGACATTGTGAATCTTGATAAAACGATTGTGAAACTTCAACAAGAGAAATTTGAAGTTGAAAAAATAAAGTCTGATCTTTCGGAAAAACGAGATTCTGTAGAAGACAAACGTGACAATCTCCACAAACTGAACGAACAACTTCAGCAGAAACTTCATAATTTCCAGAAATTATATGAAGATGAACACAGAAAACTTCAGTTCGGAAATAAGATAGAAACCTTTATCGACAGCTATGTAAAAGGAAAATCCCGAAAAGATGTGGTGAAAGATTTCGTGAAAATCCTGGAACAGGAAAAATACAGAAAACTGGGCGTTGACAAAGACGAAAGCAAACGTCTGCAAGTCATCAAACGAAAAATCACACAACAGCTGAAAAAAGAAGATGTTCAGGAAAAAATCGTTGAAACCAACGAAAAATTAGAGGAAAAACGCGTTGCAGAAAGAGCAATCTGGATGAAAGTTGGTCAGCGAGTCCGCATCAAGGGAAGTACAAGCGTTGGAACTATCGAAGAAATCAAGAAAAGTAAAGTGACCGTGAATTACGGGACTTTCAAAACTACCATTGATTCCGGAGAATTGGAAAGGATTTAAGAAATACCGACTCGATGAAAATAAAAACTAAAATTGAATTCAAAGATTATGTAAATCTAAACTTACAGTTAATTACCAGTAAAATTTCTTTTTATTTTTTACCGCTTGCGATCATTATTTTACTCAACAATAATATTGAAGGCGTTTTGTACAAAGATCAGACTTCAATATTCTTTGTAGTTGTAATCATCTTGGTAACGATTTGGTTTCCGATCAGAGTATATCTTAAAATGAAAAAAGAATTTTACACCAATAAAAATTTGCAGGAGCGTATTCTTTATGAATTTTACAAAGAAAAAATAGACATTACGGGAGAAACTTTTCAATCAGAAATTTCCTGGACTAATATTCATAGAGTCAAAGAATTAAAAAATTGGTTTCTTATTTATCAAAGTAATAATCTTGCAAATTTGGTTCAGAAAAAAAATTTCACACGAGAGGAAATAATAGAACTGAGAAATTTTATTACTCAAAACAATGTCAAATCCAGATTAAGAAAAGACTAATAAAAAAAGCGATCAAAATTTGATCGCTTTAATTTTATGCGTGAAAATGCGTTTTCACTTCTTCAAGAACTTGCTCATCGCTAAGTTGTGAATCTGTTCCTAATTTGATATTCAGATTTTTGTATTGTGCTGTATCCAAAAGATGATTTCGTAATTCTTCCTGTGAAGTTCCCGGCCCAGTTATATAGAGATCTGTAGAGTTTGTGATCAGTTTTTCGATTTCTTTATAGAATTTTAATTTGTTGGATTGCTCTGCATTGTTCGCTGCATTTTCACTTGAATTTCCGTGCTGAATTTCTGCTTTTACCGTATCAACAATTGCAAATTCTGTAACTTCCTGAGAATCGTGATTACTCACTACAATTGCTTTTGTACCATCTATCCAAAGTCCGGCTAATTTTTTATCGCTCATAATTTTTTGATTTGAGAGATAAGTTTCAAGGTTCGTGCTAACGCGCTGTTAAAGGAAGTTAAAGTTGAAATCTTAATGATGATAAACATCTTCGTACATCACGCCAGCTTCTATCCTTACTGGTAATTTGTTTTCTTCCGGAACAATTGGGCAATTGTAATCAAAAGCATTATAAGCACAAAACGGCTGATAAGACTGGTTAAAATCCAATACAATTTTGTTGCTTTTTGGGATTCTCAGATCCATATACTTTCCTCCTCCGTAAGTTTCTTTACTATTCGTTTCATCTCGAAAAGGCAGAAAAAGATAATCTTTATATTTCTCCATTTTCATCAGATCCAGGCTTTGATAAATAGTTAGGGAATAACTCTTTCCATCAATCACAAAATCCGCTTTTCCAAATTCTTGATATTGTTTGAATTTCCCCGAAGAAGTTGGCAATTCAAAAGGAATCGGATTTTCAGTTTTTGAGAATTTTGCAGTTACTCTGTATTTCAAATCGATTGGAAAGAACGGATGCTTTTTGAAATTCGTCAGATTATCACCTCGCAAAGGCGATTCCTTTGGATTCAAATATTCTTTATTCAAATTATTTTGAAATTTTTTGATGGCATCAAGGTTTTCCTTTTTGGTTTGAGCATTCAGAAATAAGGAAAATATAACGAATAAGAAACTTAATTTTTTCATAGTTTAAATTTGATTATTTTGGGCAGCTTTATCCGCCTTCCGTTCCCAATCTTTTTTGCAGACTACTTCCAATTCAATAGAAATTGCAGTCACGCAAAAAAGGATTTCCACTCAAGTCGGGCTGCGAATTTCTACTTTTTTAGAAATTTTTCAGGTTATTTATTCGATTCGTCATTCGGATCAGCGACTATTTCAACTTTTTTCACTTTAGTTTTCTTTACCAAAAAATATTTATCAAAAGTAGATTTGAAAATCGGAACGTCATCGTCTTCTCCCATCAGGAATCCCCAGGACTGAAGACCTTCTACTCTATCAAAAACAATTTTCAATATCGCTAAAACAGGAATCGTCAAAAGCATTCCTGCAATTCCCCAAAGCATTTCGCCAACTACCAAACCGATAATTACAATCAAAGAATTAATCTTCACTTTGGAACCAACAACTCTCGGCATAATGATATTTCCGTCGATGGCGTGAATGACAACAATCGCAATCACAATAAACAGAACATGACTCACACCCGAAGTTGCAAACGTAATCAAAGCACCAATTACCAATGCCGTGAAAATTCCGATGTAAGGTAGAATATTCAGAATTCCAGTCAAGATGGCGAGCATAAAGTTATATTTGACTCCGATAATAGTGTAAGCAATCAATGATAAAACTGTAACAATCAGCATTTGAAAGAACAATCCGACCAAATATTTCTTTACCATAAACTGGATATTATCAATAATTTCGAAAACCGTTTTATGATACGTTTCAGAAAAACTGGCTACCAAAAATTTAAGCAAATGTGTTCTGTACAACAGGAAAAATAATGTGAAAAGAAAAGTAAAACCGGTCAGCATCAAGACGTAGCCAATAGATTTGAGAGCAGTTTCTAAAATCGCAGTTCCTGTACTAATTGATTTTTTCGCGGTATCATTCAGATATTCCAATTGATCCTTGCGTCTGACTCCGAAAGTTTTGGAAATCCAGCTTTGCAGATCGTCCGTAAGAGTAATGAATTGTTTTTGAAACTGAGGCCAGTCGTTAGATAGTTTAGCAACCTGGATAGACAAACCATAAATCACACCGCCAATAATTGCCAAAGCTAAAAGACTAGCCAAAATAGAAGATAAACCTCTCGGAAACCGTAATCTCTTTTCCATAAACCGACACATCGGCATCAGTAAAATAGCAATCAGTAATCCTAAAACCATTGGGATCAGAATCTGCTGTCCAATGATAGCAAGGAATCCGAGAATCATAATACTGATCAATATACAGGAAAGCTTTAGGTAAAAAGGATAGGTTTGATTCATATTAGTAGAGATTAGGTTTTAGAGGTTAGAAGTTAGACTAATTTCTAAAATCTAACTTCTAATTTCTATTATATTTATTTTCCAATGAGAAAAACAGCAGGAATTTTATGTAATTCTGGCTTTTGTTTTTTCCAATCGTTGATGGTTTTTGTTTGGATGAATTCGTTTTCCGGATCGTTGATATTGGCTGCGATGCACAACTTTGTATTTGGATTCAGAAACTTCGTTAAATCTTCAAAAAGTGGATTATTACGATAAGGCGTTTCCATAAATATCTGTGTAAATCCAGTTTTTTCAACCAAACTTTCCAGATTCTGAATTTCTTTTTTCTTTTTATCCTTTTCAATCGCCAAATAACCGTTGAATGAAAATTGCTGCCCGTTGAAACCGCTGGCAATCAAAGCCAAAACAAAAGAACTTGGTCCGTTGACAGGAATGACTTTTACATTATTTTTATGAGACCAGCCCACAATGATATTTCCCGGATCGCCGATACAAGGCAAACCCGCTTCTGATAACAATCCGAAATCCACACCTTCTTTCATCAGTTTTTGAGCTTCTTTCAAATCAGCTGTTTCGGAATATTTGTCGAGGAGAAACAATTTCAACTCCGGTTGTTTCTTTTCCGGTGCGAAAAATTTGATGACCTTTCTTGCCGTTTTTTCATTTTCTACAAAATAATGATCAACGTTCATAATGATATCTTTGATCGTTGGTGCAAAATAATCTGTCGGAGAATTTTCGGAAAGGTAAGCTGGTAAAAGGTAAAGCATCTCTAATTGTATATTATAAAAGTATTATGAATAAAGCATTTCCGTTTGTCATTCCGTAGGAATCTCAACAGTCTGGGTTGTACGAATAACAAAATTATGTTTTTATATTGGATGTTGTTCTATGTTGAATCTACAGCCCGACTTATCTCATCCTTTCTATTTTTATTTGAATCGATGAACCACTTCGCTAGGTTTGAGCGGAAATCCTTTTTGTGTGACTAAAATTTCTATTGAAATGAAAATCTTCTGCAAAAAAGATTGACTCCGTCGAACCACTCCGCTAGGTTTGGGAGCGGAAGGCGGATTAAGCTGCCCAAATTAGATCCATTACAAAGTTAATTCAAAACTTCTTTTAATCGATCTTTATCCAGACGATTTTCCCAATTGGAAACAACCACCGTTGCAACAGCATTTCCAATGACATTGGTCAAAGCTCGACATTCTGACATAAATTTATCAATTCCTAGAATCAAAGTCATTCCCGCAATCGGAACTTCGGGAACAACCGCCAAAGTCGCTGCCAATGTGATAAATCCTGCGCCGGAAACGCCAGCTGCACCTTTGGAACTTAACATTGCAACCAAAAGTAAACCAAGCTGATGTTCCAATGTCAAATCGATATTGCAAGCTTGAGCGATGAAAAGCGCTGCCAAAGTCATATAAATATTGGTTCCATCAAGATTGAAGGAATAGCCAGTCGGAACAACTAAACCGACAACACCTTTTTCACAACCTGCATTTTCAAGCTTTTTCATCAATCCTGGAAGCGCAGGTTCGGAAGAGCTTGTTCCCAAAACTAATAGAATCTCGTCCTTTAAATATCGCAGAAATTTGAAAATATTGAATCCATTATACCAAGCGACACTTCCTAAAACCAAAACTACAAACAACGCAGAAGTGATGTAAAATGTGCCAACAAGCATTGCGAGATTCTTTAGCGATTCCACACCATATTTCCCAATTGTGAATGCCATTGCTCCGAAAGCGCCAATTGGAGCGAGTTTCATCAATATCTCTACAATTTTGAAAATCGGAATCGTTAAAGTCAGAAGAAAATCCTGAACCGGCTGACTTTTTTCCGAAGTAACCGCCAAAGCAACGCCGAACAAAATAGCCACCAACAAAACCTGCAAAATATTATCGCCAGTCAAAGGACTGAACAACGTTTCGGGAATTATGTTGAAGATAAAACTGACCATCGAATTGTCGTGAGCGGCTTTGACATATTTCTCAATTTCTGCTCCGTTCAAAGTATCAGGATTGATATTGAGGCCTTTTCCAGGTTGTACAATATGACTGACAATCAAACCAATAATCAAAGCCAAAGTTGAAAATGTAAAGAAATAGATGAATGCTTTTCCTGCCACTCTTCCAACTTTTTTGAGGTCGCTCATTCCGGCAATTCCAGTAGAAACTGTAAGGAAAATAACTGGTGCGATGATCATCTTTACCAATTTGATGAATCCATCGCCCAAAGGTTTCATTTTCTCTCCCAGATCAGGATAAAAATAACCGAGTGAAACCCCGAAAATAATAGCTATCAAAACCTGAATATAGAGATGCTGATAGAATTTTTTGGGCTTCAGCGGTTTTTGTTCAATGTCAAAATTCATAAGAATGGCTTGTCTTACAAATTTAGAATTGTTTATGAATTATATGGTATTGTTCTTGATTTTTTCGGCAATTATTTCACAAGATTCATCGAGCATTTGGTAAACTTTATCAAAACCATCGATTCCTCCGAAATACGGATCGGGAACTTCCAGCTCATTATCCAAAATCAATCTTACTTTGTGTTTCTGGGAATCATCTGCGAGCTTCAAAACGTCTTTGTAATTGCTTTTGTCCATACAGAATATCAGATCGAATTTGTCAAAATCTGATTTGGTGATTGGTCGAGATTTCTGTGTGGAAATATCGATTCCGTTTTTAGTTGCGGTTTTGATAGAACGTTCGTCTGGTTGACTTCCTTCGTGATAATTGATGGTTCCGGCGCTGTCCACAAAATAACCTTCTCCTAATTTATGTTTCAAAATTCCTTCTGCTAAAGGACTTCTGCATATATTTCCGAGACAAACCATTAGTATTTTCATTGTTAAAATGTTTTCAAAAAGTCAAATTTAATTCAAATTATTAATATTGAGAAAACACTTCGACTCCGCTCAGTGTGACAGTCTTAATACCATATAACTATTTGAACAAATTGTCAGGCTGACCGGAGTCGAAGCCTTAATATTACAGGTTAATAAAAAAAGGATTTAAAAAAAATTAAATCCTTGTATTTGTTATTGAGCAATCTTTTCTTTCAGATCCTTAATGTATTTTTTAAGTTCTTTATCAATTTTTGAAACATCTCGGATTGTGTCGCAAGCGTACATCACAGTTGAGTGGTCTTTTCCACCCATTTCTTCACCAATTTTAGTGAATGTTGCGTTGGTATATTCTTTTGCAAAATACATCGCCAACTGTCTCGGCAAAGCGATTTCTCTTTTTCTGGTTTTAGACAACAATTGCTCTCTCTGAATTCCGAAATAATCGCAAACAATCTCTTGGATGTAAGGAATATTGATGGTTTTCTTCTGAGTTGTGGCTAATTTATTAATCGTATCTTTTAGTAGATCTAAACTGAAATCAGATTTGTAAACTGTAGAATAAGCAATTACTGCATTTACAACACCAATCAATTCTCTTACACCGTTTGTTTTAACTTCCGATGCCAGATAATCCAACATATCATCTGTCAATTCGATTCCGTCACGACTAAGCTTATCAACGATAATTTTTCTTCTTGTATCGAAGTTTGGTGATTTGATCTCAGCAGAAAGTCCCCATTTGAAGCGGGAAATAATTCTTTCCTGAGTGTCAAGAATATCAGCTGGAGCCTTATCAGAAGTCAGGATGATCTGTTTTCCATTCTGATGCAAATAATCAAAAATATGGAAGAAACTATCTTGTGTTGCTGCTTTACCAGAAAGAAACTGGATATCATCGATGATCAAAACATCGATCATCTGATAATAATGCTGGAAATCTGTTTTGTTCTGAGACTTCGCCGCCTTCACAAAATCCTGAATGAATTTTTCAGAAGATTGATACAAAACCACTTTCTCTGGATAAGCCGATTTCACTTCCAAACCAATCGCTTGAGCCAGATGCGTTTTTCCAACACCATAACCTCCATAGACAAATAATGGATTGAAAGCCGTAGAACCAGGTCTTTTTGCAATCGATCTCGCAACAGTTGAAGCAAATTTATTACTTTCTCCCTCGATGAAATTGTCAAAAGATTGATCTGCTTTCAGGTTAGAATCAATGTTGATTTTTTTGATTCCCGGAACTGCAAAAGCATTAACATTATTTTCTCTTAAAACAGGTCTAGCTTCTTGTATTTTAGGTTGTTGTGTAGAAATCCCTTTTACGTTCATCGTAATTGGTTTTTCTTTTCCCGATGGTTTGTTTTCCATCACAGAATACCACAATTTCACACCTTTACCGATATTTTTCTTAAGCGCAGCAGACAGTAAAGACAAGTAATTGTCCTCGATATATTCTTTGTAAAAATCACTGGGAACAAGCAACGTGAGATTATTGTTCACCAAAGAAATTGGCTGAACTTTATCAAATAACAAGTCGAAAGAATTTTCTAACTTTTTGAGGTCTGTGTTGTCCTCCGCTGCGTTCAAGTTATCTCTCATAAATTGGAGACACCTATCCCAGATCAATACTAAATTTTCATTCATTTTCTGCTGCTATTTCCGGTGGGATTTTAGTTTTTTAAGAAGACAACAAATATCTAATTATTAATTTTCATAAAAAAATTTTTTCACTATTGATTATTAAAAAATATATTTGTATGAATTATTAACAACTTAAAATGATACTTACAACTAACACGATACGAGTACGTTACGGAGAAACAGACCCTATGAAATACGTCTATTATGGCAACTATGCAGAATACTTTGAAGTTGCAAGAGTAGAACTTTTCCGTAGTCTCGGGATGTCTTATGATGAAATCGAAAAAAGAGGAATTTTCTTACCGGTTTCAGAATACAAAATTAAGTATTTGAAACCAGCACTTTATGACCAACTTTTGGAAATTCGGACTTATATTAGAAAAATACCGGGAATCAGAATTGAGTTCGATTACGAAATTTATAATGAGGATAATGTAAAAATCACAGAAGCTTCCACTACTCTCTTCTTTCTGGATTCCGAAACTAATAAAATTGTAAAGTGTCCAGACTATCTAATGGAATTGATTGAGAAAAAATGGAACACTGATATTTAAAGTTAAACTAAAAAACATAAATGAACGCATCTAACAGATACAAAGTTTCTCATTTCATATTATGGACTAGAGAAAAGATTATAAAAATGTTGATCATAAGCTCTATTCCAACTTTATTATTTTACTTTCTTGGTTGGAAATGGCTGGCGATTCCTTGGGTTCCGATTGCGCTTTTGGGAACTGCAACTGCTTTTATTTCCGGATTTAGAAACACACAAACTTACGGCCGACTTTGGGAAGCAAGACAAATCTATGGAGCGATTATTAATAATAGTAGAACTTTTGCGATTATGGTCAAAGATTTCATCAGAACAGATTCTGATCAGGAAAAAGAACTGCACAAAGAATTATTTTACCGTCATTTTGCCTGGCTTACGGCATTGAGATTTCAATTGAGAGAAGTGAAGATTTGGGAAAATGTGAAAACACGTCCTTATAATAGACGATATCTTCAGTTTTACAAAGTTCCGGAATGGGAATCTGAGCTTGGCGAAGAACTAAAACATTACATTAATAATAATGAAGTTGATTTCCTTCTAGAAAAGAAAAACCGTGCGGCACAGATTATTTCTTTACAGTCTGAAACTTTGAGAAACCTGCACGAGTCTGGGGCAATTAATGATTTTAATTATACGGCTTTGGAAAATCAATTGAAGGAGTTTTATGATCAGCAAGGAAAATGTGAGCGTATAAAAAATTTCCCTTATCCAAGACAGTTTTCTACAATAAACACTTATTTTACCAATCTATTTTGCATCCTTTTACCATTAGGTTTTCTGAATGAATTTGCAAAACTGGATAGCATTTATATCTGGTTCACTATTCCTTTCAGTATGTTGTTGGGTTGGGTATTTTTGGTTTTGGAACAGATTGGCGAAAGTTGCGAAAACCCTTTTGAAGGTAGCGCAAACGATGTTCCGATATCACAGATCAGCCGAATGATAGAAATCGATATGCGAGATATGCTGAACGAAAAAGACCTGCCACAAGCCATCCAGCCAACAAACGGAATATTGATGTAAAGAATTTAATGATTTAATAGAACCTATTTTCATCATTTTTACATAACTTGGGATAAATCTTTTTCTTAATGAAAGTCTTCTCTTATTTATTAATTACAATCTGCTTAGTTTCTTGTATTAGAAGTGATATGGACCTAAAAACCCTACAAAGCATCATCAGCAAAAACAGTTTTACCAACAAGCTGAATGTGAATGATGAAATGAAATATTACAGACCAGACGGTGTAGAAGATATTCAGTTTGAAAATTTTCTTAATAATAATGAAGTAATGACAATTGACCAAGGGGATTTCAACCAAGACGGCGAAGAAGATTACATCGCCAATGTGAATAATAACTTTAACAGGACAAACGTAGCTCCTTCTCAATATTTCCCAATCATTATCACTTTGAAAAATGGCAAATATGTTATTTATAAATTAGATAAATTTTATGATGCGAAATCTGCAGGTAAAAAACTCACGATTGATAACAAAGACAATATTCTTTTCTATTACAGAGATTCGGAAGATAAAATGAAAATAAAACAGGACACTTTCAGATTTGTAGACAACACTCTAGAACATTACAGTAAAATCTTAGAATAAAAAAACTCAAATGAAATTAAAAACAATATTTACTTTATCATTCTTACTTTTTTTAAGTTCGATTTCGGCACAGCAAAAAACATATTGTAATCCTATCAATATAGATTACGGCTACACACCATTCGAAGTTTTCTCAAAACAAGGAAAACATCGCGCAACTGCCGACCCTGTAATTGTCAATTTTCAGAAAAAACTGTTCCTATTTTCCACCAATCAGGAAGGATATTGGCATTCTGATAATATGTTGGATTGGAAATTTGTTCACAGAAAATTTTTGAGAGATAACAAATACATTCACGACCTGAACGCTCCCGCAGTTTGGAAAATGAAAGATACTTTATATGTTTTTGGTTCCACTTGGGAACAGGATTTCCCGATTTGGAAAAGTACAAATCCAACAAAAGACGATTGGAAAATAGCTGTTGATACTTTGAAAGTAGGCGCTTGGGATCCGGCATTTCATTATGACGAAGACAAAGACAAACTATACCTTTATTGGGGCTCAAGTAACGAATGGCCTCTTCTCGGAACCGAAGTCAAAACAAAAACGCTGCAATCCGAAGGTTTTGTAAAACCTGTTTTAAGACTAAAACCCGAAGACCACGGCTGGGAAAGATTTGGAGAATACAATGACAATGTTTTCCTTCAGCCATTTGTGGAAGGAGCTTGGATGACAAAACATAATAACAAATATTACCTTCAATATGGCGCACCAGCAACAGAATTCAGCGGTTATTCCGATGGTGTTTATGTTTCCAAAAATCCATTGGAAGGTTTTGAATATCAGCAACACAATCCGTTTTCTTATAAACCTGGTGGTTTTGCGAGAGGCGCTGGTCACGGCGCCACTTTCGAAGATAATTTCGGGAATTGGTGGCACGTTTCTACAATTTTCATTTCGACCAAAAATAATTTTGAAAGACGTTTGGGAATCTGGCCAACAGGTTTCGATAAAGATGATGTGATGTACACCAACACCGCTTACGGCGATTACCCTACGTTACTTCCTCAATTTGCTCAGGGGAAAGATTTTTCCAAAGGATTATTTACAGACTGGATGTTACTTAATTATAACAAACCCGTTCAGGTTTCATCAACTCTCGGTGGTTATCAACCGAATCTTGCTGTGGATGAAGACATTAAAACTTATTGGTCCGCTAAAACTGGAAATTCCGGAGAATGGTTTCAGACAGATTTGGGAGAAGTTTCGACAATCAACGCCATCCAAATTAATTATGCTGACCAAGACGTTGAGTTTATGGGAAAAACGCTTGGAAAAATGCATCAGTATAAAATCTATGGTTCTAACGATGGCAAAAACTGGAAAGTAATTGTTGACAAATCAAAAAATCAAAAAGACGTTCCACACGATTATGTAGAACTGGAAACACCAGCAAAAGCAAGATTCCTGAAAATGGAAAATTTGAAAATGCCGACAGGAAAATTTGCTTTAAGTGGATTCCGAGTTTTTGGAAAAGGAGCGGGAACGAAACCTGGAAAAGTCCAAGGATTTGTTCCCTTGCGAGCTGACCCGAAAAAATATGGCGAAAGAAGAAGTATCTGGTTCAAATGGCAACAGAATTCCGAAGCTGACGGTTACGTAATCTATTGGGGGAAATCGCCTGACAAATTATACGGAAGCATAATGGTTTATGGCAAAAATGAATACTTCTTCACTGGAGCTGACAGAACTGATGCTTATTATTTTCAAATTGAAGCTTTTAACTCTAATGGAATTTCGGAGAGAACCGAGGTTGTAAAATCAGAATAAATTTTTAAGTTTTTTCAACAAAAATTCAAGCTTTCGGAGACATTCTTCGAAAGCTTTTTGTTTTTCATTAATATTATTTCGAAAAGCAAAATTCACATTAATTCAAAGATTTTTAATATTCGATTAATATTTATTAATAATCTTCATTTTTAAAAGAAAAATACTCAACATTACTTCATTAATAGAAATAATTTTATAAATTTATGACTCAATAAGAGAATTTAAAATAGAATGGAGTTTTTTCTGACATCAGAAGATAATGATGACCGACCGGTATTTATAACGGGAAATTTTAACAAATGGAATCCCAGAGATTCAAAATTCGAGTTGGAGAAATTGAATGAAAATAATTATTACATCAATATTTCCGACGAACTATTAAATGAAAACATAGAATATAAATTTACAAAAGGTGGCTGGGAAAATGTAGAAATCGATAAATACGACAGCATAACACCCAATAGAAAAATAAATAAAGACAAAAAGAAAACCAAGGATTCCGTCGAAAAATGGAGACTGAATTGGGGACCTTTCAAAAAAGAATTTTTCCCGATTGTGGAATTGGTGGATGAAGAATTTTATATTCCTCAACTGGACAGAACCAGAAAAGTATGGGCGCTTTTACCGCACAATTATTACGCTTCTGAAGAGAGTTTTCCTGTTCTTTACTTGCAGGATGCACAAAATCTTTTCAATGAAGGTTCGGCTTATGGAAATTGGGAAATCGATAAAAAATTGGCTCTATTGGCAGAATATGGTCGCGGAGATTTGATTGTCATAGCTGTTGAACACGGCGAAGATGACCGAATCAAAGAATATATATTTGATAACGATGCGGTTACAAAAGATGCGGAAGGCAAAAAATATCTGAGATTCATAACAGACACTTTGAAACCTTGGATTGATAAAAATTACAGAACGAAAAAAGACAGAGAGAATACAGGAATTGGAGGAAGCTCTTTGGGTGGTTTGATTAGTATTTATGGTGGATTTCTTTATCCTGAAGTCTATTCAAAACTGTTGATATTTTCACCATCGCTTTGGGTAGAACCTGAAAATGATTTTCCGATGATAACGTTCAGCAATCCGTACAAACTAAAAGTTTATCTGTACGGCGGCAGATTAGAAGGTTCCAGAATGGTCGGCAGAATCAGGTTATTTGAAAAAGCTTTGAAAAAATTGACGGCTCAAAAGTCATTTGATTTTGAAGTCAGAACCAACATTAGCGAAAAAGGAACACATCAGGAATTCTACTGGTCTCAGGAATTTCCAAGAGCGGTAGAATGGCTTTACATAGACAGTCTGGAAAGTCCTGTAAAAGCCAAAAATGAATTAGAAAAGAACGAAGCAAATGATTAAAATCAACAATAAAAAAGAAACCACAACTCAAAATATATTCCTGTTCAGCGAAGACGATTGGGAACAGGAAAAATCAAATTACCCGAATACAGAACATTTCTTCAACGGAAAAAAGAACGAGGTTTTCATCAAAACAGATTCTAATGAAATTAACTTTTTCATAGGAATTGGTAAAGATTCGAAAGGTTTTGAAATTCAGGCACTAGCGAACAAATTTTCGAATGATTACAAAAAAAATCTGCAGGCAGTTCCAACTTCGGTTCATTCAAAATTTGGATTGGATTTGGCTGAGGAATTTGTAAAAGGTATTTTCTTAGGAACTTATCTCTACCCTTTCGAAAAATCACATCCGTTTTGGCAGGAAAATTTTGAACTTCATTTCGAAAACATTTCTGATGATGAAGCCAAAAATTTAGCCTTAAAAACAGAAGCACTTTGCAACGGACAATTTGCCGGAATAGAATGGCTGAATAAGCCTGCGAATCACAAAAAAGTTGACCAAATCTCAAAATTTCTAAAATCAACTGCAGAAAAATATGATTTGAATTATAAAGTTTTGAATCGTGAAGAATCAATAAAAGAAGGTTTAGGTGCTTTTGTCGCAGTCAATCAAGGAAGTTCTCAGGAAGCTGCTTTTACAATTCTGGAATATAAATCTGAAGTAGAAAATGCAAAAACTATTGGTTTAGTTGGAAAATGCGTCTTGTTCGACACTGGCGGAATTTCCATAAAACCCTCTGCCAATCTGCATTATATGAAAAGTGATATGGGCGGAGCAAGCGCAGTGATTGGTGCTTTGATTACAGCTTCGGAACTTAAACTTCCCGTGAATATTATTGCAATCCTTCCGATTACGGATAATGCGGTTTCGGAAAAAGCGTATTTACCAAGTGATGTCATCAAAGCGTACAACGGAAAAACAATTGAAGTTCTAGACACCGATGCAGAAGGCAGAATGACGCTTGCAGACGGACTTTCGTACTTGTCAAAGAATTATGAAACCGATGTTTTGATTGATTTAGCAACCTTGACGGGAAGCTCAGTTCGAATGTTCGGCTACACTTGTGGCGCCTACTTTTCCAACAATGAGGATTTGAAAAAATCATTGGAAAAGTCCGCAGACAAAACCAATCAGCGCATTTGGAATTTGCCACTTTGGGACGTTTGGAAAGATGATTTCACTTCGGATGTTGCGGATTTTAAGAACATTTCGATGAAACCTTTTGGTGATTGCATTGTTGCGGCAAAATTTTTGGAACAGTTTATAGAAGGTCATCAAAATTGGGCGCATTTGGATATTGCAGGCGTTGCATTTGGAAACGTTGGTTATGCAAAAGACAAAGCAGCGACTGGTTACGGCGTTCAGCTGCTATTAGATTTTATTGAAAATTATAATTAGTCGATAACAGTTAGCCTTTGCAATTGAGTTTAAATAAAAAACTAATCATAAATAAGAACATTCAGACTTCGGTCATCCGACTTCTGACTTCCGACAAAAATAAATGAATATGGAAAAAACGATTGTCTGCATCTCCTGTTATTACAAAGGTTATGACTTTATGGACGAGTGTAAAAAACTTGGAAACAAAGTCATTCTCATCACCTCCGAAAACCTGAAAGAAAAGCCTTGGCCTTGGCACGCCATAGACGAAGTTTATTATATGCCCGAGCTGGAACCTTCCGTTTGGAATCTCGACCATCTTGTTCAAGGATTTGCTTATTTGATGAAAAATCATCAGATAGATGCCGTGATTGCTTTGGATGATTTTGATGTGGAAAAAGCCGCGATGATTCGGGAAACTTACCGTATTCCGGGAATGGGACAGACAACGCATCGTTATTTCCGAGATAAACTCGCAATGCGTCAGCAGGCAAAAGACAATGGGATTTCGGTTCCGGAATTTTCATCGATTTTCAATGATGCAAAGCTTCACAAATTCACACAGGATGTTCCCGGACCCTGGGTTTTGAAACCACGTTCCGAAGCATCAGCAAGCGGAATTAAGAAAATAAATTCAGCAGAAGAACTTTGGCCGGCAGTTGAAAATCTTGGCGATGAGCGTTATAAATTCCTTTTGGAATCTTTCAAACCTGGCGATGTTTATCATGTGGATTGTTTGGTTTACAATAAAGAAATCGTGTTTTCCTGCTTTTCAAAATACCTTTCTCCACCAATGAAAGTGTCTCACGAAGGCGGCGTTTTCCGAACCAAAACTTTAGCGAAAGATTCAGCAGAAGCAATTGGTTTGGAGAAAATCAATAAAGAAGTTCTGGACAAATTTGGAATTCAAAACGGGGCAACTCACAGCGAATATATCAGAGGAATCGACGGGCAATATTACTTTTTGGAAACATCGTCAAGAGTTGGTGGCGCACATATTCCTGATATGGTGGAAGCAGCGACTGGCGTTAACATCTGGAGAGAATGGGCAAAACTCGAAAATGCTTTATTAGACGGAGAAAAATATACGGTTGAAGAAACGCAGAAATTATTTGCGGGATTAATTGTTTCATTGGCCAAAGAAAAACATTCAGATACAAGCGACCTTCAGAACGAAGATGTAGAAAAATTCTTACCAATAGATTATCACATCGGAATCGTTTACAAAGCGACAACCGAAGAAAGAGTTCAGGAAAGATTGGATGAAGCTGCCACGATTGTTACAGAAAGAATCTTGAACATTTTGCCTCCAAAAGATAAACCGACTTCTTAAGATAATTAATAATAGAAAATTAATAAGCGATTCTAATTCTTTAATTCTTTAATTTTTTAATCTTTAAATAAAAACAATGCCACAAATTACACATACAGATTATTATTCACACATCCTTGGAAAGAGCATCAAGGTGGAAGTCACGGGACATTTCGGACTTCCTGTTATTATGTTTCCGACTTCACAAGGCTCTTATACTCAGAATGCAGATTTCCATTTGAATGGAAGTATCTCTTGGTTTACAGACAATGGGAAACTGAAACTTTTCAATCTAGAAACCATAGATGCTTTAAGCTTTTATAATAAAAATATTTCAGCTTACGACAGGATTAGAAACTACGAATTGTATGTTCAATTCTTGGTTCATGAGTTTATTCCTTATATCCAAAGAACACATAATACACATCGTGTTGTGGTTGCAGGCGCAAGTTTCGGTGGCTATCACGCTGCTAATTTCGCTTTCAGATATCCGGATTTGGTATCGCATCTTTTCTGTTTGTCTGGCGCTTTTTCAATTCGAAATTTTATGGATGGGATTCAGGACGAATTGGTTTATTTCAATTGTCCGGACGAATTTGTAAAAAATGATGAAGCGTGGAAATACAAACATATGCACATCGTTCTTAGCACTTCAGACCGTGATATTTGCTTGGAACCTACCAGAAGAATGGCAGGAATCCTTACTTCAAAAGGAATCAACCATTGGTACGACGAACAGAAATGGATAGACCACGATTGGGTACTTTGGAGAATGGTTTTCCCGAAATTCATTGGAAGATTTTTCGGATAAGTCTAGACATAAATCAAATTTAAAATAACAACAAATCACAATAACTTAAGATTTCTGACATCGGATTTCTGACAATCAAAAAACAAAAATTATGGCAAAAAAAATTGGAATTTTATTCGGAATGGAAGACACTTTTCCGTGGGCATTCATCGATAAAGTTAATGAATTGGGAAAAGGTGAATATACCGCAGAACCTGTTCAAATCGATAAACTGGAACAAGGCGCAGATTACGGCTATGCTGTCATTATCGACAGAATTTCGCAAGACGTTCCGTTCTACAGAGCTTATCTTAAAAATGCGGCAGTTAGTGGAACTTACGTCATCAACAATCCATTTTGGTGGAGCGCAGATGAGAAGTTCTTCAACAATGCTTTGATGCTAAAAATCGGAATTCCATTGCCGAAAACCGTATTGCTTCCTTCTTACGAAAGACCAACAAATACTTCAGAAACTTCATTCAGAAATCTGAAATTCCCGCACGATTGGGATTATATTTTTGATTATGTAGGATTTCCAGCTTATATGAAACCACACGATGGCGGTGGCTGGAGAAATGTTTACAGAGTTGAAAGTCCGGAAGATATGTGGGCAAAACACGCTGAAACAGAACAACTGGTAATGATGGTGCAGGAAGAAATTATTTTCGAAGATTACTATCGTGTTTACTGTTTGGGTAGAAAGTACGTTCACATCATGCCTTACGAACCAAGAAATCCACACCATTTAAGATATGCAACCACGCATCAAACCGAAGGTAAAGAACTTGAAGCATTGCTAAAAACGATCACAGATTACACGTTGAAAATGAATGAAGCTTTGGGCTACGATTTCAACACGGTGGAATTTGCTGTGAGAGACGGAATTCCTTACGCCATCGATTTCTGTAATCCTGCGCCTGATGCGGACAGAAACTCAGTGGGAGAAGAAAACTTCGAGTGGATTGTGGAGCACGCTGCAAAACTTGCCATCGAAAAAGCTAAAGATTACAAACCAGGAAAAGTGAATATCAATTGGGGGAAATTTGTGACCAACAAACTTTAAAAAATTATTGTTCAAAAAAACACTCGACTCCGCTCAGTGTGACAACGCTAAAATACTGAACGTTTGATTGTAAAGCTGTCAGTCTGAGCGGAGTCGAAGACTTTATTAATAAACCAACTACTAACTAACTTTAATTAACAAACACAAATAATATGCACAGATTTACGATAGGTGTAGAAGAAGAATATCAAATTATAGACGCCGAAACGCGGGATTTGGTCTCGCACGTTTCCAAGATAATCGAAGGTGGAAAAGCTGTTCTAAGTGAAAATTTAAAACACGAGATGCATGAATCCGTAGTGGAAATGGAAACAGGAATTTGTGAAAATATCCAGCAGGCGCGTCAGGAATTGACAGACCTCAGACGACATCTTGTGAAAACCGCTCACGACCAAGGTTTAAGAGTTTCCGGAGGTGGAACACATCCATTTTCTCACTGGAAAGACAATGTCATCACAAAAGATGCACGTTACGATAAAATCGTAAGTGATATGGGAGATGTTGCACGTTCTAACTTAATTTTCGGATTACACGTTCACATCGGAATTCCTGACCGTGAAGAAGGGATTAGAATTCAAAATGTGATGCGTTATTTCTTGCCACACGTTTACGCTTTGTCAACTAATTCTCCATTTTGGGTTGGAAGATTGACAGGTTTCAAATCTTACAGACAAGAAGTTTTTGCCAAGTTTCCAAGAACAGGTTTGCCAAGTTATTTCGGTAGCGTTGCAGAATTTGATGCGTACGTTAACTTGATGGTAAAAACAGGAACTATTGACAATGCCAAGAAAATCTGGTGGGATTTGAGAGTTCACCCCTTCTACCCGACTATCGAATTCAGAATTTGTGATATGCCGATGACGATTGACGAAACCGTTTGTCTTGCAGCAATTATGCAGTCTTTGGTGGCGAAAATCTATAAAATGCATCAGCAAAATACAAGTTACAGAAGTTACAGAAGATTACTTTTAACCGAAAACAAATGGCGCGCTTCCAAAGACGGAATCGATGCACATTTGATTGACTTCGGAAAAGAAGCTAGCGTTCCGTACCGTGACCTTTTGGAAGAATTATTGGCTTTTATTGATGACGTTGTGGATGATTTAGGTTGCAGAAAGGAAGTGGAATATGCGAGAGAAATCTGCAAAATGGGAACAGGCGCAGACCGTCAGCTGAAAGTTTTCAATGAAAGTGGCGGCGACCTGAAAAAAGTCGTGGATTATATGATATATGAAACTGAGAAAGGACTTATTTAATTATTAATGATGAATTGTGAATGATTTTATAATTCAAAATTACCTCAAATTTAAAATTCTTAATTTTGTATAAAATTTATGAATATGAGTAAAAATGATGTAAGAATTGCGCTTTTGGATATGAATAACAACCATCCGAATCAAGGGATGAGAAATATTAAGGAATTATCCAAAGCTTTTCAGGAACAGTCTGATGAAAATGTGTCGGTAGAGATTTTCGATGTTCGTTATAAGAATGAAATGCCGAATGTTGCCGATTTTGATATATTTATTTCTTCCGGAGGACCAGGAAATCCGCACCGTGAAGGTTATGAATGGGAAAATAAATACGCTGATTTCTTAGACCAAATTTGGAATCACAATAGAAAAAATGAGCAAAAAAAGTATGCTTTTCTGGTTTGTCATTCCTTCCAATTGGCGGTAATTCATTTCGGAATTGCAAATGTTTGTAAGAGAAAATCTTATTCTTTCGGAGTGATGCCAATCCATAAATCGGAAGACGGTGAAAAAGAATTTTTGTTCAAAAATCTTCCAGACCCTTTCTATGCTGTAGATTCAAGAGGATATCAATGTATTGAACCGAATCAGGAAAAAATTGATGAATTGGGAATGAAGGTTGTGGCTTTGGAAAAATACCGTCCAACTGTTCACCTGGAAAGAGCATTGATGGCAGTTCGTTTTTCTGATGAAATATTCGGAACGCAATTTCATCCGGAAGCTGACCCAACTGGTTTTGTGAAAAATCTGGAGGATGAAAAAAATAAAACAGCGATGATAGAAACCTTCGGAATGGAAAAATATCTGGAAACCATTGACAGAATGAACGATGATGATAAAATCGTTCTGACACAAGCGCAGATTGTTCCAAGATTTCTAAAGTTTGCTTCTGAGCAAATTACCAAGAATTTAGCTTACAGTTAATAAAAAAAACACCTAACACAAACTATGATTCCAAAATACAGAACTCAATTTAACAAAGAATTTTCTCAGGAAAAATATCAGAAAACGAATGAGCTAATCATAGAGAAATGCGGTCAGGAAGCCGCGTTTCGTCTTTCTGAAAGTCCCATTTTCTTAACCAATGATTTTTGGAACAAGCTGGATGATGCTTCAAAATCCATTATTTCGCAAATCAAAAATATGTCTGATGAAGAATTGAACAAAGCGATTCCTGCAAATTGCAACGTTCCGAATGATACTCAAAAACCGCATTTTCTGGCCATCGATTTTGGTATTTGTCAAAATGAAAATGGTGATATTATTCCACAGTTGATAGAACTTCAGGCTTTCCCAAGTTTGTTCGGATTTCAAAGGTCGTTTGAGGAAGTTATTACAGAAGTTTATCCTTTCCTTAATGATTTAAAAAAGTCACTTTCACAGAAAGAATTTGTTGAAAAGTTGAAAGCTGTGATTGTTGGAGACGAGAATCCTGAAAATGTAATTTTACTGGAAATTTATCCTGAGAAACAAAAAACTGCTGTTGATTTTGTTATGACAGAAAAATTACTGGGAATCAAAACTGTTTGTCTGACGAAAGTGAAAAAAGAAGGTAAGAAATTATTCTATGAAAAAGACGGAAAATTAATTCCAATCAATCGTATTTATAATCGTGTGATTTTTGACGAATTAGACAAAATAGAAGGTTTGGAAACAGAATTTGATTTCCGTGAAGACATCGATGTAGAATGGATCACGCATCCGAATTGGTTTTTCAAAGTTTCAAAATATATTCTTCCAAAACTGAAACACGAGTTTGTCCCGAAAAGTTATTTCCTATCCGATTTTCCTAAAACTGAAATGCTTGAAGATTTTGTTTTGAAACCACTTTTCTCATTCGCAGGAAGTGGCGTTAATCTTAATCCGACTCAAGAAATCATTGACCAAATTGATGACAAAGAAAATTACATTCTTCAAAGAAAAGTGACTTATGCACCATTATTCGAAGACATCAACGGCGAATTTTCCAAAGCTGAAATTCGTTTGCTTTTTGGTTGGGATCCGAAAAAAGAAGATCCAGAGCTTCTTGTCAATCTTGTAAGAATGACGAAAGCGGCGATGGTGAATGTGGATTTCAACAAGAAAGATGCGATTTGGATTGGGAGTTCTATGGCATTTTTTAGTGAATAATTTATTACTCAGATTTAATTTCAAAATTCCTCTGGCGTATTTTTTGACATAGCTTTTCAAAAAAACTATGTTTCTCACCAGCGATTCTTTCGATCTTAAACAAATTCTACTCGGTTCTGAAGAATGGAGTTTTCTTTTGGAAACTATTCTGAGAACGAGCATTATGTTCTTCATTATCATCTTTGGTCTTCGGCTTTTGGGGAAAAGAGGTGTGAAACAATTATCCGTTTTCGAGCTTGTTGTAATTATCGGACTGGGTTCTGCTGCAGGCGACCCGATGTTTTACAAAGATGTGGGAATTATGCCAGCTTTGGTAGTTTTTACAATGATTATAAGTCTTTATAGCATAATTACCTACATCATCGGCAAAAGTAAAAAATTTGAAAAATTGGTAGAAGGTAAACCGATTTGCTTGATAGACAAAGGTGTTTTCTGTATTGAGGATTTCAAAAAAGAATCTTTGGGTGAAGATGAATTTTTCTCTGAATTGAGATTGAAAGGTATTTCGCATCTTGGTCAAATCGAAAAAGCGATTGAGGAAATTTCCGGCGAAATAAGTGTTTTTTATTATGACGATAACGATATAAAATACGGTCTTCCAATTATGCCCGATTCATTAGATAATGCAGTCAAAATTTTTAACAAAAAATCACATTATTCCTGTACATTCTGCGGTTACACTCAAGAATTTGAAAGACACGAAAAAAGTAACTGCAAGGTTTGTGATAAAGATGATTGGGTAGAATCTTCTAATAAAAAGAGGATTTCTTAAATCAATTCCAGTTCTTCAACTTTCAACTCATCAAAATGGTTAATGATCAAATCTGCGGTTTCGTAGTTTTGATTTTTGCTGTTTTCGCTTTTGTAACCAACACAGAAAATCCCTGCTCCGTTGGCAGCTAAAATCCCGTTTGTGCTGTCTTCTATCACGATACAATTGGACTTATCATTTCCTGAAAGTCTTTGTGCTTCTATGAAAATCGCAGGATTAGGTTTTGACTCCGGAAAATCTTCGCCACTTACGAGATGTGTGAAAAATGGGAACAAATTGAATCTTTTGAAAACTCTGTCGATTGTAGATTTTGCGGCTGAAGAAGCCAATATCAATTGGAAATTAGCTGCATGGAGATTATTTATCAATACTTCTACTCCGTCTAACAATTTCAAAGCAGGGTCAGAATCGAATAAACCGTAGAAAATGGTTCTTTTTCTGGCAATCAATTCTTCTACATTGGTATCGATTCCGAAAATATCTTTTATCATTTGATAGACATTTCGGGTAGATTTTCCTGTGAATTGTGAGAACAATTCTGTATCCACAGCAATATTAAGTTCGCCAAAATGTTGGTAGTAAGCTTTTTTGTGAAGTGGTTCTGTATCTACAATCACGCCGTCCATATCAAAAATAACCGTATTTTTCATCTTCAAATTTCTATTTTCAATTTCATAAATCCGGTGCAAAAATAGGGATTCTAAATGGGTTATTTTGATTAAATATGATTCAAATTGTCAATTTTCAGCCATAACTATTTAGTTAAAAATTAACATTTAGCAAATCAATTTTAGTAATAAATTATATCAAGAAGCGTTGTATTTAAAGTATTTTTATAAAAAATTAAAACCATTTTACATGAAAAAACTAATACTTCTTTTCTTACAATTCCCCATTCTTTTCTTCGCTCAACAGAAAGTACAGATTTTAGATTCTGAAACATCGAAACCGATTCCTAATGCCAGAATCATTTCCAACCAAAATGTATATTATTCCAATGATGACGGCTATATTCTATTACCTGAAAACAGTGATAAACAAGAGATTTCTGCAATTGGTTATTTGTCCGAAACAGTTAAAAATTACAAACCGACAATTAGTTTAAAACCAAAATATCAGAATATTGATGAAGTAAAAATTGTTTCCATCGACATCAAAAAATTATTGAAAGATGTTTCTGACAATTACTCCAAAATCTATTATGACCAACCTCAACTTTATGACATCACGATAAAACAAAGAACTTTCGAAAATAATCAAATGAAACTTCTGATGATTGCTGATGGAAAATTCTGGAGTAAAGATGGAACCTATTATCCAAAAGAAGCTATCAACAACAGATTTGATAATTTTGTTCAACTTCAGATAGATGATTTGCGCTATTTGAAATCCGAAACTTATGAGAATAAAATCAAAACCAAAAAACAAAATACTACTCAAAATAACATCGGAGATTTGTTCTTAAGTTTTGAACTTTCGCGAACCTTGAGGTTTGCTGAATTGAAAAGGTCAAAAACATCTGGAAAGCTGTTAGACGATAATGGAACAGAACAAGACATTTCTTTTCTTATCAAATTAGATTCTACTCATATTTACAAAGGACGGATTTTGTATAATAAAATAGATAAAGCCATCACGCATTTTGACTTACATTTCAATCAAAGTTCTGCCAAACCTTTTCCTGTGAAAGATGAAGATGGTGTAGAATATCTAGTACAATTGGGAGATGGAATCCTTAGTTTTGATTATTATAAAAATGGAGATAAATATGTGCCATCGAAAATTGGTTTTGCGGTAGAAAATTTTAAAACTTTTGTCGGAGATAAAATTTATGAGAAACGTTCTGCAAGAGAGATTATTTTCAAAAATTTTGCAAAATCAACGTCAGAAGGTGTTCAAAATCCAGTCAAAATCAACCATGATTATTGGCAAGATTTGAAGATGAGTAATGACAAAGGCGAAATACTTTTATCGAAAGGAGAAGAAGAATTCATCAATGAAAAATCGAATGAGATACAGGATTAATATTTTTTTTGCATTGGTAATGATTGCCAATTTTGCAAATGCACAGACTCATCGCTTCATATATGATGTAATTTATAAAAAAGATTCTACATCTGAGATTACCACGAAAGAGAATTATATTTTGGACATTAACAAGTCTGAAACGCTTTTCTACACTCGGGATTTTCATCTCGCAGATTCATTAATCAACAACAATATCCCCTTCCCTAAGGATATGAAACTGAATACGTCCAACATCATCGCTCACAAGATTGGAAATAATCTGTTTGAGGAATATGACCTGATAGAAAATACAGTTCTAAATCTAAAAACTGAGAACAGCCAAAACTGGAAATTGACCGATGAAAAGAAACAGATTAAAAATTTAACATTACAGAAAGCGACCACAACTTGGGGCGGAAGACATTGGGTTGCTTGGTTCACAACAAGTTTACCTTTTCCAGAAGGTCCGCACAAATTCCACGGTTTGCCGGGTCTAATAATTGAACTTTTTGATGATAAAAACAATTACCGTTTTGAATTGGCAAAATCTGAAAAAATTGTAAACCCAGAAGAGAATCAATTCATAGAAATGTCTAAACAGATGAGCATTCCTGTGGATTGGAAAAAATACAAAGCAATGAAACTGAATTATTACCAATCTCCTGTCAACTTCATCAAAAACGGAATTGGTAATTCAAAAGTTGAAGATTTCTTTTTGAATGATGGAACAGTTGTCAACTCAAGAAACCAAAGAGAAATCAATAATCAATTGCGCAATGTTATCAAGAAATATAATAATCCTATAGAATTGGACAAAGCAATTAACTATCCTTGATAGCGTAGAAAATTAATCCTAATAACTATTATCCGCATTAACTTTCATTTTTTTTTCGTTAAGTTTTATTGGTGTAATAATAATAGCCTCATCTATACTAGTAATAAAACGCAGTTTAATGATTTTATCTTTTCCAGCCAAAATCAACGTATCGTGATTCAGCCATTCGCAGGCGTATAGATTTTTTTCGTCTGAGATTTTCGTCCACGTTTTTCCGTAATCTGATGAAAAACTAATGTGTTGATCTCCAACTGCAACGATTTCTTTTCCTTTGGTTTGCGGACGAAATTTGACGCAGGTCATATAGCCGGCATTTTTTCCGCTGGCTTCGATTTGCCAAGTTTTCCCACCATCATTTGTGGTTGCGATATTATTGATGTTATCGGCTTGTTTTGTGTAATCTCCGCCGACTGCAATTCCGAAATTTTTATCATAAAAATCTATGGAATAAACTCCTTGTGAAGATGTTCCCTGAGTGAATGGCGTTTCATAGACTTTCCAATTCCATTCACATTTTTTTTTCTTCGTTTTATAAATTCTGGATTTGGAACCTCCAGTTGCTATCCAAATGAATTTTCCAACGTTTGTAATATTGGTGTTACTAGCAGCAAAAGCAGCTTCACCTTTTTCTAAGGTAGGGAAATTTTTACAATTGCTACAATGTTCCCAACCTTGACCTCCATTTCTGGTTTGTGAAATATTGAGTTTCTGATTTTCTGACGGATCGCTGAACGCAATTGCAGAAGAATCATCAACAAATTTTAAAGCATCATAAAAAGCTGTTTTTGTGTTGTCATAAAATACGACCTCATTTTTAAGAGTCTTTTTATCTATCTGAAAAAAATAAGCGGGACTTTCTATGTTAATTGCATAAAAGTAATTTTCATTTTGAGCCAAAGTTCTAAATTGCAGCTTTTTATCCTCTAACAATATCATCTGTTTTCTGTCAGATGAATCATTAACATTTACAGAACCAAACTTAGAATCTGTTCCTGCATACCAAACTTTTCCGTCCCAAAGTTGAATGGCTCTGATACTAATTTTATCAGTTAACAAAGTATCTATTTTGAACTTCTGAGAATAAAAGAATGTTGAGATCAACAGGAAAAGTAAACATAGTTTTTTCATTTTATAAATTTAAAAAAATCTTTGGCTATATAGGATATTTCAATTTCGTAAATATTCCTTTTGAACTGAAATCCCATAGCCCCGATAGCAACGGTTACCCCACAGCAAGCAATGGATTAAGCTTTGGCGCGAGGAGTAATAGTGGATAGCGGGAAACAGCTCCAAATTTAAAATTAAGAAAACTGTTCAATGCAATCAATTAGCTCCAAAAAAAATTCCGCACGAGGCGGAATTTATATGATTAATCTTTGTTGTCAATATTGATATCTACGTCTTCCAAAGGTTCTTGTTCTGCTTTGAAGGTCTCTCCAAACCCACCATTCTGCATCTTGGAATTCTTTTTACTATAAAGGAAGTAAATCACAAATCCCAAAGCCAGCCAAATCAATGAATATTTTTGAGCTTCCGGACTTAGGTTGAAGATCAAATAAACGTTGATCAAAATTCCTAAAGTAGCAACAACAGGCAACATTGGAACTTTGAAGTTTCTTTGTAGATTCGGTTCTTTTTTTCTAAGAATCCAAACGGCTACGCAAACCATTGTGAAGGCAAATAATGTCCCGAAACTTGTCATATGCGCCAAATCATTGATTGGTGTAAAAGCTGCAACAACTGCGATAACTGCTCCCAAAATGTAAAGATTTTTTTTCGGAACACCTGCTTCTGCATCAACTTTTGAGAAAGTAGATGGTATCAAACCGTCTTTTGACATTCCAAGGAAAATTCTGGATTGTCCCATAATCATTACCATTAAAACTGAAATCAAACCTACTGTTGCTGCAATCGTGATAATGTAACCAGCCCAAGCTTGTCCTGCAATATCAAAAGCGTAAGCAACTGGTGCTTTGATTGCATCCGGATATTTCCCCAGTGGATTGAAATCTGTGTAATGCATCATTCCCGTCAACACTAATGATACTAAAATGTATAAAATAGTACAAACCACTAATGAAGTAATGATTGCAAAAGGAACGTCTTTTTTCGGGTTGATAGCTTCACCTGCTTGTGTGGAAACCGCATCGAAACCTACATAAGCAAAGAAAATAGCTGCTGCTCCGGCAATGATCCCGCCATAACCATAGGCTGGATGCGAAACACCGTTTTCTGTAATTGTTGTGGCTGCTGGAATAAATGGTTTCCAATTTTCTATATTAATAAAAAATACACCGGCTACGATTACGAAAATAATAGCAGAAACTTTTAGAATTACTATGAAGTTATTAGCTTTTGCCGCACCTTTTGTTCCTCTTACCAAAATAGAAATCACTACTAAAACAATTAGTAATGCTGGCAAATTCAAGAATAATTTGAAATCTAAAAGTTGTGGAGCTGCATTGAAGTTATTGATAGTTTCTTGGAAAGCAGCTAACTTCTCTAATGGCAATCCTCCAGCTGCAATCTGTGAGGTTGCTTCTCCAAAGGCTTTCTTAGCTGTTCCAGGATCTGTGGTCATCCAATAAGGCAAGTGTAACCCGAACATCTTGAGCAATTTTCCAAAATAGCCTGACCAAGAAACAGCGACCGTCATAGATCCCATCGCATACTCCAAAATCAATCCCCAACCAATGATCCATGCGAAAATCTCACCAACTGTTCCATAAGCATAAGCATAAGCCGAACCTTCCACGGGAAGTATGGATGCAAATTCTGCATAACAAAGTGCTGCAAAAACGCAGGCAATACCAGCTACAACAAATGAAAGTGCCAAAGCAGGACCTGCATTATAATAAGCGCCTGTACCTGTTAAAACAAAAATGCCACCCCCAATGATAGCACCAATTCCAATAGCCGTTAAACTCCATTTTCCCAATACGCGTTTCAGCTGACTTTTTTTGATGTCTGCTTCATACGCTTCCATTGGCTTCTTAATCCAAATGTTTGCCATAATCTAATTTTTTAATCCCCAAAAAAATTGAGGGGCTTTTCTTCTGTTTGTTTGTTTTGAATTACGAAAATATTAAAAAAATATCAACCTTAACATTTTTTAACTAATTTATTTTGATTTTTATTAACAGTATTCATTATTAGCTTAATATTTTTCTATCCCAGAATTTAGTTTTCTGTCCCAGAGATTATTAATTAGTGTACAGATTTTTTAAATTTGGATAACGTTAAAAATTATATGAAATCATTGTTTAAAACTGTCATTCTTTTACTTCTGTTTACAGGATATATGGTTCTGGCTCAAAACATTACTATTGATAGGGAAATAAAGAAGATCGATAGCCTTATTGAAAATTATCAATTTGACCTTGCTCAGAAGAAAACGGATAGTTTATATAAACAGTCAAACAGATTTGATCAAACTAAAACAGGCAAGTCCCGACAATTAGAAACACGTTTTCGACAAGCTGTCCTGCTTGATAAAAAAGAAGATTCATCAGTAGAATCATTAAAAATTTTACTGAACATAATGGATGATGCTGAGAATGCACACTTATATTCTTTGTCTTGCAGAATTTACCTGATGATTGCCCTGGCTTATGAAAAGTCAGAAAATTTTGAATTGACAAATTATTATTTAAATAAAGCTTATAAAAAATATAAAGACCACCATCTGGAAGAATTGTACAGCACGTATTGTATCAGAAGAAGTTCTTATTATCGATTCGTAAATAAATTTGACCTATTATATTCTTATGCAAAACAAGCAGAAAAATATGCCGAAAAATATAATAACCAAAAGGATTTGATTGATTCTTATTTATTAATGGGTGTCTATATGTCAAAAAGTAAGAATTATACAAAGACTTTGGAATATAGTTTTAAAATTTTACAGATTAACAAAAAAACCTATAATCGTAATCAACTAGCCATTGATTACAACAACATCTCCTACATATATGTCAAAATGAGAAACTATCCAAAAGCATTATTGTATAGTGATTCTGCATATGTTTTTTATAAAGATAAAGATTTGTTGTATAAAGATTATTTATCGGAGTCAAGATATAAAGCGTTTGAAGGCTTGGGTAATACGGATTCTGCTTATTACTATTTTAAACAATACCACCAGAATATTCAGATCCTAACTGCGAAAGAAGAAAAACTGAAGATTAAAAAATTAGAAAAACAATACCTAAGCGATAAAAGAGAAGACACTATAAAAGATAAAGATAATCAGATGATTTTGATTGGCAGTTTATTGGCTGTCATAGCGATAGCTTCAATTCTATTATTCGGAAAAAACAGGCAAATTAATAATCGTAATAAAATCATTAATCAACAGCTGGGAGAACTAACCCAGCTTTTGAAACAAAAACAATATCTATTATCGGAACTACAACACAGAGTTAAAAATAACCTGCAACACGTCATCAGTATTTTGGAAATCCAAAAAGAATCAGCAGATTTTAACAATATCGAGGAATTGATAAGAGGCAATCAAAACCGTATCCACTCTATGGCATTACTTCATAAAAAGCTAAATGTTTCAGACAATGTAAATGACGTAGATTTTAAAAGATACATTACTGAGCTTTCCGAAATCGTAAAGGAATCTTATGACAATCATCAAAAAAAAATCAACCTCAACATCAATTGTGATATCGAAACTATTACAATCGGAAAAGCATTACCAATTGGTTTCATTCTAGTAGAACTCATAAGCAACAGTATGAAGCACGCTTTCAAGAAAAGAAATATCGGCATCATCAACATCGAAATTATTAAAGGAAAAAATGAACAAAAACATAAATTTTATTATTCCGACAACGGTGATGGATTTGATTTTAATCAGGCCAACGACAAAGGATTGGGTCTTGAAATTACAAAAGGGCTGATCGATCAGATTGACGGAACTATAGAAACTAAAACAGATAATGGATTCGAATTAATAATTTATTTCAAATAAAAAACTATGACCAAGAAAACAATTTTAATTGTAGAAGATGACTTTCTCAACCGGCGGATTTCGAAAAAAGTATTACTTGAAAACGGATATGAAGTTTTCGACGCAAAAAATGCAAAAGAGGCTTTGGTAATATTACAAAAAGAATCTTTAGCGATTATTATTTTAGACATTAATCTTGGGGAAAACGAGCAAGACGGAATTTCTCTCGGTCAACATATCAAAGACAATTATTCCCTTCCTTTCATTTATTTGACTGCTTATGAAAATCCCGAAATCATAGAAAAGGCAGTGGCAACCTCACCCTATTCTTATCTTACAAAACCTTTCAAAAGCAGCGATCTAATTGCTTCGGTGGAAATCGCTATCCGGCAATCCTCTAATTTACCAAAACGTAAACCTTTTATATATGTGAAAGATGGTGAGTATAATGTAGAATTGGCTACTGAAAAAATCAACTATATAGAATCTGAAGGTAATTATTTGCTTTTCTATACAGACGGAAAAATTTATAAAATACGTTCTACTATCAAAAAAATAATGGAAGAACTTTCTAATTCTACTTTTGTACAAACGCATAGAGCTTATATAGTGAACAAAAACAAGATAGAAAAGTTCACGACCAAAAGTCTAATTATTAGAAATACTAATATTCCTATCTCAGAAAATTATTTGGATAAGGTAAAACAAATCCTTTAATATTCTTCCAGAATAATATTTTAAAAATAAAGCGTTCCGATTTTTACATCAGAACGCTTTATTTTTTAACAAGTTTCAGTAATAATCAATTATATTTTATTTTCTATCCCAAAAATCGCCATTCTGTCCCAGAAATTTCCAAAATCACATCTACTAGTTTCATATTTGTGAAAGCAATACGTATGAAAGTGAATATAATCAATAGATTTTTTAATGATTTACAAATTTTAAATTATTCTTTTAACTTAAAAAAATAAAGTTATGACATATCAAGATAACGATTTTTATATTTCTTTAAAAAATGGCTACTCAATAGTCGATGGCTCATTTTGTATTAATAAATTCTCTATTACAGATGGGCAAGATCCTGATAATGAAATTAAAAATGGACTTATAGTGCCAGTTTCAAGCGATGGAAAAATAACGTTTAAAATTGGAAGAAAGGGTTCAAAAGAAGTCGCTACTTGGTATAATGAAAGTATATCTGCATCAAAGACAGATACTACTTTCAATGAAAATCCGGATAAATTAAACTTCGCATTGATTGGGAATTTAAAACTGACTATTACAGGAGGAGTACTTCGGAACAAAAAGGAAACGTTTACTTTTTCTGACATAGTCTTAGCACAAAAGAGTACAGGCACTTTGATTAGTAGTAACGAGTGGTCTTTTAGCGGTACGAATTGTTATTTCGACGAAAAAAAACAATTTAATGCTAAAGCTATTAATAATTCGTTTGGATATACAGTTTCATTTTTAATCAAAAAAGAGGGTAGTAGTAAAATAAATGTAATTCCTCCTTTTGGCTTATTATTAGACACAGGCAGTTGGATGAAATATCTGCCAGACAGTGTTAGTCTAAATCAAATAGTGATACCGGGTAGCCACGATGCTGGCTTATCAGAGTTGAGCAATTGTAACCCTGTAAGTGGAACAAGCGTAGAAGGTAAAACAAAAACACAAAGTGGGTCTGTTGGGCAACAATTATTGGACGGCTCAAGATATCTTGATATTCGTGTGGATTATGATCATGGTGAATTAGTTACTTATCATAGGGGTGACGGAACTGTTCAGGGCTACTTGGGTTGTAACGGACAGAGTTTAAAGTCTATACTCGATCAAACTAAGAATTTTTTAAATACTCATCTTACTGAAACCGTTTTTGTTAAATTTTCACATATCAGAGATTTTCCAGGACATGTCCCAGCAGATACCAAAGAAAAAATTGACAAACTATTGAAAGGTTATGAATCTTCAATTTATAAAAATGATTCCACAAACATTAATTTAGCAAATATTCCTTTAAAAGAAGTCAGGGGAAAAATGATACTCGTTTTCGACTATCCTGAATATATTGATTCTGTACAGGGGCGTTTTCGTTATAACGACTATAATCAGGCTTCCCCAGCTACAAACATTACCGTCTTCGATAAGTATGCGAATACCTCTGATTTTGAAAAAATGAAAGAAGACCAGCTTAAAAAATGGAAGGAAAAAGGCGGATTAGGGAAAGATTATCTTTTCTTGCTTTCATGGACTTTAACCTTTAGCAGTTTTTGGGATAATTTAAAAGTTATGAGTTCAATTGAAAATAGTGCAATTTCTGCAAATGAAAAGCTAATCGATACTTTGTATGAACAGATTGAAGTACATAATTTTGAAAGACCCAATATCATTTATGTTGATTTTCTTGAAAAAGTAGTAACTCAAGGAATTATCCTATATAATTTTAAGGACACTCTTTATACTTTAGAAACTCTAAAAGCAGGAAATCATCTAATATCTGCTAATAAAAACTACATCTTAAGAATGCAGGAAGATGATGGCAACCTATGTGTGTACAAATTTGAAGACGGAAAACAGAGCGATTTTATATGGGGAGCGATGGAAAAAAATAACTTTACTCCTTTCAAAAACGCAGTACTGAAACTGCAGAGTAGTGGAAATCTAGTGGTTTTAGATGAAGGTGGAAATCAAAAATGGGAGTCAAAAACAATAATTTCTTTGGATCGCAACGTTGAAGAAATTCGTGGAAAATTAGTTTTGGAAAACGACGGAAGCTTGAAACTATATGATCCTTCAGGAAATATTGTCTGGAAAAGCAATTAAATTGATCATTATGAACAAACTCTATCTCAGAAAAACAAAAGCAATTTTACAGCTGTTAACATTATTAATAACTAAAAACCTGTAAAAGAATAATATCATTTTTCAAACATTAATTCATAAACCTTTTCAAAGTTTTAATTCTGAAAAGGTTTATGAATTAATAATTCTCAATTAATTTTTAGATTTTGTGCAAATAAATACTTCTGATAGAATTCTATCCCAAAAATCGCCATTCTATCCCAGAAATTTCAAAATACAAAAGCAGGTTTCCATATTTGTGAGACAAAACGCAGAAAGCCGAAAATGCGACTCCAGAGTAGGCAAAAAAAATTAATTCCTATGAAAAAATTCTATTTTACAAAAACAAAAACTGCATTAACAACTTTAATGCTTTTACCATTTTTCTCATTTGCTCAGATAAATCTGTTGCAAACTACAAACAATGTTATTACAACTGCTACACTTTCCTGTGGTCCTGGTAATAATAGTACAGCACAAAATGATTTTGCCCGCTTGTATAATCTTACAGCTCTAGGTTACAGTAAATTTCAAGTAACTAAAGTAAGTTTTGCAGTTCACGGTTTTCAACTGGGAACAGCTTCCAATTTTCCCGTAAGCGTAAAAGTGTACGCCAGTACAGGAGGGACATCGGATGCTAATCTTACACTGAAAGGACAGGCCTCAATCAATATAACTGCAGCTATGGTTGGAACTGTAGTAGAGGTACCACTTACAACACCAACAGAGGTAACTTCACCAGCAATGCTAATTGTAGTCTCTGCCCCGGATGGAATATCAACTTCAACAGGTTTTTTCCCAGGCGGTAATTCTAATGGTCAGACTGCTCCAGGTTATATAAAAGCAGCTGGCTGTGGCGCTACAAATTTTACTTCTTATAATGATGTAGGTGCTGCCAACCAGCATCTTATTCTATTCCCAACAGGAAATGCAACAACATTAGGTGTGGAAAATTTAGATTCTTCCAACAAAGCAATTTCACTTTATCCAAACCCTGTAAAATCTATTGCTAATTTCTCAGAAGAAGTTTCCAATATCAAAATCACAGATTTAACAGGAAGAACAATAAAACAAATCCCAGCTTCTGCAAAATCTGTTGACGTTGCCACACTGGAAAATGGAACTTACATCATCACAGCAACCACCAAAGCGGGTAATACTATAACCAAAAAATTAGTAAAAGAATAATTTTAGTTTAAAACATTCATTCTTCAACCCTGTTAGAGTTTCGGACTTAGACAGGGTTTTATTTTGAAAAAACATCACTATCTTTGAGACTATGAATTTCCTAGAAACCCTTACTGCACAATATAATTCTTATGAAACTTACCTTATTTACTTTGAAGCGATTGCTGTAATATTTGGATTATTGAGTGTCTATTTCTCTATCAAGAAGAATATATGGGTTTATCCTACTGGGATTATTTCCACCGTTTTGTTCATCTACATAATGTTTGTTTTTGGTCTTTTGGGCGATATGCTGATTAATGTTTATTATACAGTAATGAGTATCTACGGCTGGATTCTTTGGGCAAAAAACTCCGAAGATAACATCCACGTAGAAGTCAAGAAAGCGGAAGTAAACGATTGGAAAGTTGGAAGTATTTTGTTTGTGGGGAGTTTGCTTTTCGTTGGAACTGTTTATTATTACAAACCTTTTATAGATAATATGTTTTCTATGGAGGGTGTGAAACTAGGGCTTTATCATCTGGATTGGGCAAATTACACAGACATCGTTACCACTTCCCTATTTCTTGTCGGGATGTATTTTATGGCAAAACGACTGTTGGAAAACTGGATTTTCTGGATTGTTGCAGACATTATTTGCGTTCCGATGATGTTCGAAAAAGGATTAGCCTTGACAGGCTTGCAATACTTTGTTTTCACAGCAATGGCAATTATTGGTTATATCGAATGGAAGAAAAATTTGGCTAATAATTAAAATTACTTCTTTTAGGATTGGAGAAATAGTTTTAATTAATTCCTGATAATTTGTCCGAATATTCTTTAGCAAAAATCTCTTTGTCTTCCTGCAATTTTTCTACAGTTGTCGGCAAAACGTAATGGAAGATATATTCCTTATCATCATTTAGGAAAACGATTTCCTTTTCTTCACCATCAATCATTTGTGCAAAGATATCCCACATCGATTGGTCTTTCAGCTTCAGTAATTCAAAAAAATCGTTGGCTTTTATTGTAATGTTTTTCATTTCTTATTTTAAATTAATTATGTCGGTTTTTGAACACGAAGTTCACAAAGATTTTATTTTAATTATTATGGATATTTTAAGTTCACAAAGGCGTAAAACTTAAAGAAGAATACAAGCTCTTTTAAACGAAGTGGCTTTGTGAACTCTAAAACTCAGTGTTCTTTGTGTTCAAAAAAATATTATAATCTATATCAAACATCTTTTATAAAATCCTCATACTCGTAGAAGAGTCTTTCAAAACCATCCATTTTTTCAACAAAGAATTCGAAAATGTCCGGCCAAGTTTGTTTGTTAAAAATACTGACTCCAGATTTTTCAACCCAAATTCTACTAATCACTTTTCCGTTTTCCAAAGTATAAAACTCCTCTTTCGTAAACTCACCAATCTCGTCTTCTAAAATTGATTCCAAAGACCAAATTTTCTCATAATAAGCATTTCGGAACAATTCATCTTTCATTTCGATATCAAGCGACACTTCAGCTTTTTTGTTGTCTGCATAGAATTTGAAAGAGAAATCTTTGATTTTGGTATCATACAATAGCCATTTTCTCGGGAAAGCCTTTCCGAAAGCGGTCCAGAATTCTGTTTTTAATAGTTGAGCTTCTTGCTTGGAGAACATTTGAGTTGGAGGATTTGAGTGTTGGAGAGTTTTTTTGTCGGGCTGAGGCTCTCGAAGCCATTCAAACTTGACTCTTTTGCCTTTTATCTTGTTTCTTATAAAGTCAAATCTACTTTCGCTTCGTTGAATTCCTTAATTAAGTTTTCAAAGACTTTTTCAACAGGTAAAATCTCATCTATCAAAGCAGAAACCTGTCCGATTTCCAATTCGCCTTCAACCAAATCCCCTTCGAACATTCCACGTTTTGCACGGGCTCTTCCAAGTGTTTCTTTCAAAGCTTCAACATTTCTTCCAGATTCATATAAAGCTTCTAAATCTTGATAAAATTTATTCTTAACCAAACGAACCGGAGCCAATTCTTTTAAAGTTAATTGGGTATCGCCTTCTTTCAAGTCAACGATTTTATTCTTGAAATTATCGTGCGAACTTGCTTCGACTGTTGCGGCAAAGCGAGAACCTATTTGAACACCATCTGCACCCAAAGTCATTGCTGCTCTCATTTGGCTTCCTAATCCAATTCCGCCTGCTGCAATCAAAGGAATATCAATATGTTTTCTGACATTAGGAATCAGGCAAAGTGTTGTCGTTTCGTCTCTTCCATTATGTCCACCAGCTTCGAAACCTTCAGCAACAACGGCATCTACTCCGGCTTCCTGACATTTCACGGCAAATTTCACACTCGATACAACGTGAGCGACTTTGATGCCTTCTTTTTTTAAAGTCTCAGTATAGGTTTTTGGATTTCCTGCCGATGTAAAAACTATTTTCACACCTTCTTCCAAAATGATATTGATAATCTCTTCAAGATTCGGATAAAGCAAAGCAACATTGACTCCGAAAGGTTTATCCGTAGCTTCTTTACATTTTCTGATATTCTCTCTTAGGATATCCGGATACATACTAGCTGAACCAATCAATCCAAGTCCGCCATTATTAGAAACTGCCGAAGCCAATCGCCATCCTGAATGCCAAATCATCCCACCTTGCACAATTGGATATTTGGTTCCGAAAAGTTGAGTGATTCTATTCATTCTGTTGTATTGTTTTTGGGCAATTCCAAAATCTATGAAGCTGGACATTATTTATTTTTTTCAAAAATAGCGATTCATTTCTTAAAAATAAAAAAACCTGCAAAATAGCAGGTTTCATTTGATATGAAAAGAAAGTTAGTCTTTGATAAACTTGATTGATTTTGTCTCATTATCTGTAAAAATCTGAATCAGATAAATTCCTTTTTGGAGATTTCTAACATCTAGTTTTTTCTCATCATTTGTATTTTTTATCATCATTGTTCTTCCATCCATTGAGATGATTTGTGTTTTCAGAATCTTTTTGTCGGTATTGACATTCAAAATGTCTTTTACTGGATTTGGGTAAATTACAGTTGATTTGCTTTCATTAATATCTGAGACTGACAAGGTTGCTTGTTTTTCAAAAGCTCCAATATCTATCGTTGTTTCTTCTATTCTGCTATTATTATTAAAATCATAACTACCATATTTTGAAATATCATAAAAAGAATTGTTTCCTTGATTAATTCCATTACTGGAAGACTTTAATGAAAAATCTCTCGCTACAAAGTTGTTGAATAATGGGTCGGTTGAGTAGTTATTAGAACCATTCAGAGTCACATTATATTTTGGAAGAATAATTGAGTTGTTTGCAGTAACAGCTGTTCCTGAACCATCAATTGTATTTACAGAATCTCCCCCCATCCATAGAATTGAATTCTGAATAGAATTGAGAACAGGAGAAACTACTGCTAAAAGCGTCCCTCCATCCGGATTGTAAATTGTAGAATTAATAATATTGAAAGTAGATCCATTGTTAAACAGCGGAATATAAGTCTCATCGGAATAAATCAAACTGTTAACTAAAGTCATTTTAGAACCTAAGGTGGAAGCAATCGCTGTTCCTTTGTAAGTTCCTGCATATTGAGTATAATTCCCTATTCTGTTATTAACAAATTTGCTTCTATTTATAGTTACATTACTTCCATTAATGATATATATTGCCGCTCCTGTTCCTCCTCCAGTACCTCCTTGCGATGCATTATCTACGAGATTACCTTCGAAGAGACAATCTTTGATTTCAACATTCTGCGTTCCCAAATGATTAAAAACGCCAATAGCTCCTCCTGCATATTTGGAATAATTATTATAAAATTCGCAATTTTCCACTCTTACAATACTTGTTCCCAATGTATTACCGTCAATTGCTAAAGCACCAATCTGAAACTGAGTATTATTCTTGAATACATTATTAGAAATCAAAGGCGCATTATCATTACCAGAAGGATATACCAAAATAGCACTGCCAGAATATCTTGGAAAATAGCTATTAAGAAGACTTCCATCACTCGCATTACCATCCTGAAAAGTGAAACCATCAATCTGTGTAGAGTTATCAATTGGATCATTATAGGCATCAATAACCATAATGTGATAACTGTTATCTGTTGCCAAATTTGGATTACCTATATTTCCACTTAGAATAGTTTCGTTCGTTTTAGCATCTCTTTGACTCAAAGAAGTTTCTGTTCCCGTAAATCCGCCATAGATTTTCAGATTATTACGAGTGACATACAAAAAGTCATCTCTGTTAGCAGTCAAGGACGGATAATATGTTCCTTTTGCCACCCAGATTTCTTTGATATTATTGTTAGAATTGGCAGCAGAAATTACCGGAACAAGACGCTTAACTGCATTTGCCCAAGAAATCCCAGTTCCACTTCCTCCACTCACATTGATATTAACATACACCCGGCCATTCGCATCCGGAACTATCTGAGCGGAAGTAAATGTGGTAGAAAATTCTTTCTTAGTCCACAAACCTTTTGTTGTACCGCAATTGGATCTCAACCAGAAATAATAAGTCTCTCCCATAATCAAATCACTAAGGCTTACAGAAGTCTGACCTGTAGTAACAGTTCCTGAAGGTTCAGTTTCATCTGTAGGAACAACGGATGATCTCGTGTAATAATATTGATAACCTGCAGATGGAGCATCTGAGGGTGCTGTCCAACTTAATGAGGCCGTTGTTGTCGTTGTGGAAACCGTGATATTAGTTGCTGGTTTACAAACACTATAAACATCGGCTGAAAACGCAAAAATATTAGCAATACCACCAGTAGAATTTTTTGTAATCGTGACGCTTTTTATAGGTTTTGATTGATTACCCGCAGTTATATACAAAGGAATCTGATAGATTCTAGGATTATTTTGAGCATCAGATTCTATATTATTATTTGCAATATTAATTCTTCCTATTCCTCCAATTGCATAATTACTCCCGTTATACCAATCAAAAATATATTGATTATTAAAAGCCTGTGTTGTATTATCCGTAAAAGTCACTACTACATTCACGTAGCTATCTCCATTTCCACTGGTTGCCAACATATAAAGTATTACAGCAGGAGTTGGAGTAGCAAAAGTAAGCGTACCTGAAGCACTATTCCCTAGACGCAAAACATTATTACTATTATAAGATTGTAGTTGGTAAGTCAAACCGCTTGTAACAGCAGAATTAATAAGTCCATTAGTTGGCAACCCAAAATTATATAATGTACTTGTTGACGCCAATTTATAATCTCTTGATACAAATGCAAAACCTACATTAGCACCGTCACCATCCACATTATTATTAGTAGAACTACTTGCAGAACCAGTTCCGTTTGCAATAACATCTGCATTTAAACCACTTTGGATAGCAATTGTCTGATATTGCTGCGCAACAGCTAAACCGGAAATAAATAAAAAACTGAAAAGAAGTCGAAGTGTTTTCATAATTTCATTTTAATAGATTGATTTGATTGACAAGCGATTTGTCTTTCGTCCATTAAAATTAGAAACGACTATTTTGTTATCAGAAAAAATGTTCTGAAACCTATTTTTTTTGTTCTAAAATGAAACTAGAAATGTTTGGAAATCTTAAAAACCTTGTCCTCAATGTATAATTTATCATTCACGATTTTCGAGATGTGATAAGGATTGACAGCAATACTTCTGTTGATTCGCTTAAAATATTTCGAAGGAAAAACTTCTTCCAAATGGGACATCGTAGTTCTCAGTATTTGGTTTTTGCCTGACTTTAAATAAATTTCGACATAGATGTGGTCAGCTTCTGCAAAAAGAAAATCTTTGGACTGGAAATAATAAATCTGTTTTCCGATCTCAATCTTGAAAATATTATCCTGATTCGCCAAAGCAAGATTGATTGCAGTTATCAGATTCACATTTTCCACTGGTTTTGAAAGATAGGCAGAAGGTTTAAGATTGGTAACTTTTTCAAGTGTGCTTGGATCCGTGAGAGCTGTTGTAAAAATGAATGGAATCGAAATATTATCATTAATGAATTGCGCCAGATCAAGACCAGTTTTTTCACCAGAAAGTGAAATATCTATCAAAACAACATCAAACAATTTGTGTGATAAAAGCAGTTTCGCTTCTTCATAATCATTGGCGATTTCGACTGAAAAATATGACTCCAGCATCCTTTTGACAGAGAACGCAATCAAGACCTCATCTTCAACAATCAATATTCTGCTTTTATGTTCAGTCATTGGGAAATATGATTTTGTAATTGGCGTTTTCTCTTGTATAGCTGCCTTTCAGCTGTTTTACCATTCCTTCAATAATCAAAATACCGAGAGAATCTGCATTCTTTTCAAAATCGAAAACGGTTCCGTTATCAGAATAGGACAATTCTATTTTATCATCAATTAAATTTAATTTAAAATTCAATATTAATGATTCATTTTGAGCGTGTTTGATAGAATTGGTAATCAATTCATTCAGAATCAATCCAAGCGGTAAAGCTTTGTCAACTTTAAGGAAAATATTTTCTACATTGGTGTGATATTCAATTTCTCTTCCCGAGCTGTTTTGATGCGTTTCAAAGATTTTATCTGTGTAACCTTTGGCTTCAATCAGGGCATTATCGTTATGATTCACGCTGTAAGAATAGAGTTCGTGCGCAATCATAATTGTTTTAATCCGTTGATGAAGGTCATCAAATCTGTTTTTATAATCAGAATTTTCCGCTTGATCTTTTTGGAAATCAATTAGACTGAGAATAACCGCCAGATTATTTTTGACACGATGATTGAGCTCCTGAACCAAGAATTGCTTTTCCTCAAGATTAGTTTTCAAAGCCAAATTATTGTCAGAAATCTCCTGCTTTTGAATTTCAATCTTCTTTTTGTTATTAAGAATCAGCCAAAGAAAAACAGCTAAAACAACTACCGAAATAAATAATGTGATATTAAGTCTCCGAGTACCTTGGATATTCTTTTCCAGCAATTCTTTCTCCGATTTTTCTTTATCAAAGTCATACTGGATTGCCAGTTCTTTCACCTTCAAATCCCGCTGTTCATTATTAAATTCCTTATAAAAATCTGAAGCAATTTTATAATAATGCAAAGCCGAATCCGATTGACCCAGCTTTTCCATAATCTCACTTTTTTGCTGAAAGATATCGTACTTGTAACTTACAACATTCGATTTGGAAGAATTGGCAATGGCAGAATCTACATAGATATTAGCCGTTCCATAATCTTTTAGCTTTATATAAGAAAAAGCAATATTATTATACATTGAGTTGATAGCCTCGTTGTGATGAAGCTTTTTGTACAGATAAAGTGCGCGCTGAAAATATTGTATTTGTTTCTCCCGATTATTTCTATTTCCCAAACCAAGAATCAATTCCACATCGGGAAGATAAGTCTGATCATCCACCAAAAGAGCATATTTCTTAGCTTCGTTAGCGATTTTAAAAGCGATTTCCCGATGGCCGTTCACTCTATAAAAAGACGATTTTCGAATCAGAAAATTGGTGTAGTTTTTAGATTTGAGTTCAGGATGTTCTGCTAATAACTTTTCAGCTTTATCAATTTCCTGCTTACTGGATTTTTCATCTTCATTGATTTCAAAAATCAATTCTCTTTCTATGTAGATTTTCAGCTGCTGTTCCGGTGTCAGTTTAGAATTGATAAGGTTTTGAGACAACTTGAAAGCTTCATCATAAAGCCCAAATTCCGTCAGTATCTTCACTTTTCTTACTTCAAGATCTGATTTTTCTGTTCCGGAAAAATGGTCTTTGTTTTTATTAATAATCTCCAAGGCTGAGCGAAACTCCGAATGCCTCATCTTCCTGTCCAGATCTTTCTTCAATGCAGAAAAAGCGCCTTGTCCTGAGTACAAAACACATATCATCAAAAGAAAAAAGCTTACATAGATTCTCACAGCCTAACAAAGATAAAATAAATGCAGTTCAAAACCTGTCATCTTCTTTGGGATCAAATTTATCATCTTCTTTATTTCATTTGAAACAAATGTTACGAAACCTTCCTTTTTTGTTCTGAATTGATGAAATAAGCAACTCTAAGATCATTCATTAATTTCCGAATCCCTATTTTTACGAAAAATTACAAGTTGGACTTATCTTTAAGAACAGTTACTGTCACACGCTACATCCTGCCATTGCGGGAAGGCGGATCTCTGCCGGCATTGGCAGAAGCAGACGACGATTTCAAATATGTACTCAAATTCCGTGGGGCTGGTCATGGTGTGAAAGCTTTGATATCTGAATTAATTGGTGGCAAAATATCGCAGGTATTAGGATTCAGAATTCCGGAACTGGTGTTTGCTAATCTTTCTGTGGATTTTGGACGTAGTGAAGCCGATGAAGAGATTCAGGATTTATTGAAAAATAGTTGCGGACTGAATCTCGCTTTGCATTACCTTTCGGGTGCAATCACTTATGATCCCGGTGCTGTGAAGATTGATGCTAAACTATCTTCCCAGATTGTCTGGCTGGATGCTTTTCTGACTAATATCGACCGTACTTTCCGAAATACCAATATGCTGATGTGGCACAAGGAATTGTGGCTGATAGACAACGGCGCATCTCTCTACTTCCACCACTCTTGGGACAATTGGGAGAAAAATGCTGTGAGTCCGTTTGTAATGATTAAGGATCACGTTCTGTTGCCTCAGGCTTCTGAACTGGATGCTGCGAATGAGAAATTCAAAGCAATATTGACCGATGAGGTTCTAAGAGAAATCGTAGAGCTGATTCCCGAAGACTGGTTGCATTGGAACGATACCGATTTGACTCCAACCGAAATAAAAGAGGTCTATTTCCAATTCCTTACGCTAAGACTCGCTAATTCTGATAACTTTTTAAATGAAGCCAAAAATGCAAGAGCCAAAGTTATATGAGTATGCGGTAATCCGTCTGGTACCGAAGCCTGAGCGTGAGGAGTTCTTCAACGTGGGATTGATTTTGTTCTCGAAAAGGGAGAAATATATTCAGGTTAAGATTCATCTTTGTGAGGAGAAATTCCGAGTGATCCATTCCAAAATAGAATATGAAGATGTGAAGAGACATCTGGAATCTTTTGTGAATATTGCCAAAGGCGAAAAATCAGCCGGCAGTATTGCACAACTGGAAATCCCGGAACGCTTCCGATGGCTGACAGCGATAAAAAGCTCTATCATACAAACTTCAAGACCTCATCCTGGCGCCAGTCGGGACTTAGAAAAGACTTTTGACAGACTGTTTGAGGAACTGGTGCTTTAGAACATTGTCACGGATGCACGAATCGTTGACAATATTTCTTGTTTTTGATTCTTGTATCTGTGGTATCCAAATAAAAAAACACAAATGAAAACACAACACAAGATCCGGGCATATCTCTATGATAACGTCCTGACAAAGAACAATCCTAATGACTACACCGCCCGTACTGTAAGCGAGCGCTCTTTAAACGTGAAACAGATTTGTGAAACTGCGGTAAGCCGTGGCGGAGCAGACATGACCGCCGCTGCAATGGAGCACGCTGCAGAACTATTCCTTAAAGAGATGGCATACCAATTATGTGATGGCTACTCTATCAATACGGGTTACTTCACAGCGGGCACGCAGATCCGTGGCAAGTTTGACAGTCTTGATGAGACTTTCGATTCCAAAAAACACAGTCTTATTTTTAGTTTTAACCAAGGAAAAAAGCTAAAATCCGAGATTCCAAACATCGGGATTGATATCTTGGGAATAGCAAATGCCATATCTTCTATTTCGCAAATAACGGATATAAAGACTGGCAGCATAAATGATCTTATGACTCCCAACCGCAATCTGAAAATCCGGGGAACTAAAATCAAAATATCTGGTAATGATACTACAAACGGCATATTTTTCGTAAATGCCACTAGCAATGAACGTATAAAAGCACAAACTGATGACATTGTTGTCAACAAACCGTCTGAGCTCATCATTATTATCCCAGATCTTCCCAAAGGAAATTATTATTTAGAGGTGGCAACGCAATACACAGGCAGTAAAATATTATTGAAGAAAGCAAGAGCAATCCAATTCGATAAAATACTAAGGATAGTATAGCGTTATACAAACTACAAGTACTGCTCGATACTAATTATTAGTAAGCCTCGATACTAAGACAAAGTAACGATCGATACTATTAATAATATAAACATCTTTTTGAAATGCCGATTAACTCCTATGCAGAGATAATCAGATCTTCCTTCAAATTCTGAATGAAATAAGAAGGCGTCACACCACTAATTTTCTTGAAGGCAATCACGAATACCTGAGAGGATGCATAACCGCACTCTTCTGCGAGATAACTGATTTTGTACTCTCTGTACTTCGGCTCGTTGTAGAGTTTATGAATAATGTAATTGATCCTAAGATTATTCATATAATTACTGAAGCTGTGAGACCTGTGATTCTTGATAATTTCTGAAAGGTATTTTGCATTAGTATTCAATTGGCCAGAAAGCATTCCAATTGTAAGATCTTTTCTAAGGAACTTCTCGGACTTTTCAAAAGCTATCAATTTCCTTAGAAGTCTCACTTCTGTTTCGTTTGAGATGATGGATTTTCCGGAAGCTATGTCTTGCTCCTCATTTGTTTCGTATTCTATTTTGACATCGACAGCAGAACGCTCAATCCTCTTTTTATTTTCCAGAGATGGTGTTAGCATTTCGCATTGTAGTTTCTTGATGATCTCCTCGTACTTGCCACGCATTATTCTATTCTTTCTTTTCCAAAGAAAGAATATTACCAAGGCGGTAAGGAAGAACATCACACCTATTCCAATTAATAATTGCCTTTTGTCTGTCTTATGATCCTCCGCTGCCTGCGCTACCATTTTTTTCATCGTTGCATCGGTATCATTTTTTCCCCCGTAACTTATACTGTCTTTAAGAAAAGTATAATCTTTCATGTAAGATTTCGATTCTTCTTTGTCTCCTAGTTCCAAATAAGCTTCTGCCAAAAACTCAAAAGATTCTATTCTGTGATAAGGGTCTGAATATTGCTTTTCCAATGCTAATGCACGTTTAGCAAAATCAATAGACTTCTGATATTCTTTCTTTTCCAAATATAGCCAGCTCATCTGATTTAATATCACAATCCTATCATCTGGTACCGTATTATTAGTTTTATTTTCAAAGAATTCTAAAGCTTCTTGCAGGTGTTTTTCTGCCTTTGGGATGCTTCCTTTGATATCTTCTGCCTGCTCCAGATAAAATACACCCATTCTCATATTTACAAAAGCGAGATGCTGATATTTAGAATAACGGGATACAGTTTTGCTATTATCGCTAACCTTTTTTGTCGTCTCCCAGCTTTTGTCTAAATAATAGATGATAGAGTCTCGTAACTTCATATTCTTCAGCTGCTTGTTTATAAAACAGCTTGTCATATTCTCATAACACAGACCAATCAAATAGTTTTTTCTATCTACGTTTTCTACAGTCTCTGCATATTTTATAGCCGTTTTAAAATCCCTGAGACTGGCATCATCCAAGCCAAGATAACTTAATGCGAGTGCGCTTCTGCGATATATACTGGATATAAAACCGTGTGGATCTTCTTTGCCTTGAGCTAATTTCTTTAGCTGGTTTCCTAAGTCAACAGCTTCTTTGTTTCGATTTTGTTCCGAATACAATTTTATCAGCCCATCACCACTTTGTAGGATTCCGGATTCGTAACCCAATTTTTCAGAAACTGTTTTCAATTGGGACAATGTCTGTTCTTTCTGTTTTGGATTATTGAAAGACTTATTTGCTGTTTCTTTTATAATTTTATCGATATCTGCTTCCGTTTTTGGAATCGGGTATTGGTCGCTAGAGCTTTGAGCGAAAGAATAAGAAACTATAAAAAGAATAAAAAACAGGAAAATCGATCTTCTCATGAAAATAATAATGTTGTTTAAAAAATTCTTGAAAGGACTAAAGTCTATACCTCAAAAATACAACATTATGTAAAATGAAAAGAAAATATTATAATGTTGAGAGTTAATTATTTGTAAACGAGGATTTGTAGATTTCAAAAACAATATTCAGCCTTTCCGGTTCATAGGCGTAAGCGACATTCACTTCATCTACTTTCTTTGCTCCCAGCTTTTCCATTGCTTTCTGAGAACGGATATTATCTTTCCCAACGTGAAAATTGACTTTGTCTACGAATTGGAAAATGTAATCCAGCATCAGTTTTTTGACTTGGGGATTTAGTTTAGAACCCCAGAACTTCGTTCCGTAAAAAGTATAGCCAATGAAGATGGAATTGTCATCGGCATTATAATCATAGAATCTCGTGCTTCCGGCAATCTCATTGGATTCTTTATCAATGATTTTAAAAGCGCCTTTACTTTCCATAGCACCTTTGAAAAAGTTCTCGAATACTTCTCTTTTGTATCGGTCTTTATTCGGGTGCTGCTCCCAAACCAAAGGGTCAGACGCTACAGCAAACAATTCCTCAAAATCATTCTGACTCAAAGGAATTAGTTTTACATTATCGTTTTCTAAAGTGGGTTGGATGTTCATTTGGTTGACAGTTGTTGGTTGATAGTTGTCAGGCTGAGGTTCTCGAAGCCCGTTATTATTAAAACTTATCCGTGATAGACTCTTGAGAATACAATCTTCCCATTTTTGATTTCCAACACCTCGCCTATTTCCATATCCTCCTCGCCTTTTACTTTTCTGGTATATTCCATAAAGACTTGTTCGGAGTCAGAAGTTAGTTTATTGACCTGATATCTTAAAGTTGGTAATCTTTCGAAACAGTCTTTCCACCAATTTCGCAACGCATCTTTTCCTTGAATCAAACCATTGGTTTCCGGCTCTCTGATTTTAAGTTTCGGGCTGTAATGTTGTGCAGATTCATCATACAAAGAAAGCAAATCATCCAAGTTTTGCTCGTTGAATGCTTTGAACCAAAGGTTGGCTATGTTTTTTAAATCTTGTGGAGTCATTGTCTATTTTACTTGTCCCAAATTTAAAACAAAAAGTTTTTCATCAACATTATTATTTTCTAAACGAAGATGACTCTAATTCATTTCAGTCTTATTAATAGTGCGTTGTTTTCTAAACTGATACACTGAACCGGCGATAAAGAGTATTAAAAAGAACAGCAAAGTCTTTGCAATAATAGGATCAGTAGGTGCTTTTGCTAACGGATGCCCAATTGGAACTCTTGTAAAAGTCTCGTTAACCGTAGGTACCAATGATAGAAAAAAACTGAAAGACAGAAGAAAGTTTTCAAAATACCTAGCCTTCTGATTGTTGGATTTCTTTTCTGACAAATAAAAAGCAATCACAATTAATATGACGATAAATAACGAAAAAATATGTCCAGGATTGAAGCCGTGTTTCAACAATCCCAATGATGTGAGCGATGTGACGAGCGTACAATAAAAATAAATTTTCCCTGTAAGTTGTCTCAAATCAATTTTACCGTGTTTCACAAATGCAATAATTGCGGAAACAATTGCAATAACACCAATGATGGTATGAAAAATTCCTAAACCAGATAGTCCCATTTTGTTTTAATTTCAAATTGTTGTGTCATTATTGACAGTGCAAATTTGAGATATGAAAAAATGAAACATTTTGTAAAAAAGGTCAATTATTTGTGTATTTGGTTCAAGCGAAAATTGGTGGGAGATGTATTGTACTTGTTGTGAAAACTTTTGGTAAAATTTGCCAAATCATTAAAACCACATTCAAAAGCAATCTCTGTTATGCGATTGTCCGAGGTCAAAAGTAATTCCGATGCTCTCTCAAGCCTTTTATTTTTGATATAATTGGCAGGAGTGCCATCGTATAATTTTGCAAATTCTCTTTTAAAAGAAGAGACACTCAGATTAGTCTTTTGTGCTAAATCTTCTACACTAACCTGAGAAAACAGATTGGCTTCTATGATTTGTTTGAAAGTATAAGTTACTGGCGAAAAAAGCTGTGATAAGATAATATTTACGGTTTCTGCATTTTGGGTTTGAGATAATAGAATAATAATTTCTTTCAATTTTAGAATCAAAATATCATCATTTACAAGAGCTGGTGTTTCAAAATAAAACAACAGTCCCTCTATATATTTCTGAATCAGGAAATCGTTGTTGATTTTTCCGCCCGACTGATTGCTGACAGCATTCTTTGGCGATTGTAGCAAAGCGGGAAATTCTCTTTCGTAGATTTTTTTCAGAATATCAGCGTGAAAAGTCACAATTACAATCTCGCTATTGGCGTCTGCATCCAATTGTTCTATCTTTTTTCCAGAATTGACACAATTTAAAAGCAACGAATAATTTTGAGGAATATCCAAATATATTTCATCTGTTTTATATTGCATCCTACCATTCTTCACGTACAAAAAGCAAGCTTGATCAGAAACAGGAAACACAAACTCAAAAGGCGGTTTCAACACTATCTTTTGAATAAATGATTTTTCATACAAATCAATTTTTTGGTAATCTACTATCATATTTCATCTGTGTTTTCTGTTCTAATTATCAAAAAAGTATCGCTTTCTCCAATTCCAAAAGCTTTTGTTTCCGCCAGATTCCGCCACCATAACCCGTCAAAGTTCCATTAGTTCCAATGACTCTGTGACAAGGAATGATGATTGAGATTTTATTGAGTCCATTCGCATTTGCAACTGCTCTTACCGCTTTTGGATTGCCAAGAATATCGGCTTGTTGTTGATAACTTCTTGTTGTTCCGTAAGGAATAGTTCTCAGGATTTCCCAGACATTCTTTTGAAAGTCTGTACCAACAGGCGCAAGCGGAACTGTAAAATCCAATCTTTTGCCGTCGAAATATTCCTCTAATTCTTTTTCTAATATTTTAAAATATGGATTTTCTCCCTGAATAATATTTGCTTTGAAATATTTTGAAATATCATCTAACTCTTTAGAAAGTGATTTTCTGTCAGAGAATTCCAGCATACAGATTCCGTTTTCGTTGGCGCAGGCAATCATAGTGCCGAGCGGTGTTTCGATTCTTTTGAGGTCAACAATCTTTTCCAATTTTGAGTTCTTTGGAGAAGCTCCGATGATTGATTTGAAACTGTCATTAAAACCACTCAAACTTTCATAACCATTATCCAAAGCCACATCCAAGACATTCTCGCCTTGCTGAAGTTTCTTGAAAGCCGAATTGATTTTGAACGTTCTTTGAAACGCGTGAAAAGTCATTCCGTGATGTTTGAGAAACCAACGTCTTACAGTGGCAGGCTCCATTCCTCGATTTATTAGATCAATATCTTTGAATTTGAGTTCCGGGTTTTCTGACATTTCATCCATCAGTTTTTGAATTTCGACCGGTGTTTCATCCGGGTTTTCTAATGGCTTACAAACTTTGCACGGGCGATAACCTTTCTGTATCGCATCTTTTGTATTATCAAAAAACTCTACATTTTCAGGTTTCGGTTTTCTTGCAGTACAAGTTGGACGACAGAAAATCCCTGTCGTTTTCACACCCATCCAAAAGACGCCTTCGAATTCTGGGTTCTTTTCAAACGATGCCTGATACATTATATCACTGGTCAAATTATTCATAATTGATAAATCATAGTTGATGAATGATACAAATCTAAATCATTTGATAAATTGCAAACAACCGAAAACTGAACAAGTATTTTTTTAATCTGCATTTTACACTTTTACAACCACACAATTGAAACAGCCTGGTTTTGCGTTATGAATATGAAGATACTCGATATTCTTATTATTAAAAGCTTCATCAATTTTGTTTTTCAAAATATTTCCTTCAAAAACATCAGCCAATCTCATCATCCCATCCTCATCGTAAGCTCTTAAAGAAAGCAGCCTATGGAGAAACATTTTTGGAATTACATTGACCTGATAATCTTTGGTAGCCTTATTTTTTCTTATAAAAATAGGACCATTGGCTTTATAAGGCGACTCTGTTGAATGATAATTATAGTTAAGCAAAAGAATATCCTCTCCTACTTCTGCATCTTCCAAAGTAATTCTGCAAGGAAAACCCGGATATTTATCAACAGTCATTTTTACAATATCATTTTTGGATAAATCCTGTTCTGAAAAATCATTCAGGTAATCAAATTCCAAATGATTCAGTGCTATAAATTTAAAATTATTCATATCATTTTTTTCAACAAATTTAATTTTAAACAAAAACAGATTACAACCGAAAAATGAACAAGTATTTTTTTATTCAGGAAGCGCTTTCCATTTCTTGATGAAGCTTGTATAGAAATATAAAAACACTAATGAACAAATCAGAATCAAATAACTTAATAATATTCCTAAATCTTCAAAAAGACCTTTGCAGACTGTATAAGTTCCTGCTAATTCTGTGGCAATTCGGCAATCAGCGGTCTGATATTCATTAATAATACCTAAAATCAACCAAATCAAAAGCGGAAAAGCATTAATCGTCATTAACATAAGTATGGATGAAACCAGCTTCGAAACCCGCTTGAGCATTAAGAATGGAATCAATAAAATAATAATTCCGACAATCAAAACGGTATAAAAGACAAAAAACCTGCTATTTACATTGAAAACAAATGCAGCTACCACACAAAACAGAGTCACTGCCAAAATAAGAACACCCGAAGAAACAACACTGAACAACAGCGAACGCAGATTGGTCACTCTAAAACCAAAAATAAATGCAGCCAGAGAAAAAGCAATCCAAATACAAATGTGAATAGTTTCCGTAAAGAAATCTTTCGTTTTTACAGCATCCACATTTTCCAGAAGATTCTTCAGGTCTGCAGTATAATAGTAATATTCTGTAATGTTCTTTTTGAAATAATCTGCAGGAGAAACTTCATTATCTATATTGGGGTTGAAATCTTTCACATTTACAGTATCTTTTACGATTTCGCCGTTTTCGTTCAGATAATTATCCGGACCAACTGCTGCAGAATCTACACTAATATCTGTATCACCATTATAATAGCCATCTTGTGATTTGTTGGGATCGTATTCCTGGCCTTTAATCGGTATAAATTTTTTAATAAAACTTTTAACCTCAAAGTTGTCAGGATGATAAACCATTGCTGTCCAGTCTTTGGCATTCAGATTATTTCTGATATCGAATTCTTTGGAAACATTCAGAAAATCCTGCAATAGTTTTTCTAATTCTTTAGGATTCTTACCATCCAGTATTTTCGAAGTATTTTCATTGATGAAGATCTGCTGTTGTTTGAGCGCATCTTTATCCTCGGCATTGCTCATTTCATTATCATATCTGTATCTCCTGTAATTCGTTGAAGGATTGTTTTTCACATCATAAAAAACGTTGGAATAATTATAATAACTTGGTAAAGTAGATTTGATATATGCAGAGAGATCTTCTACTTGCTTTTTGAAATGATAAGTTCTTTTTTTACCATCAGTGCTATCTTCATAATACGCTAATGACACTCTGTTCTGCTTCTCTTGTTTAGGATATTCAAAACCGCCTATTCTGTTTTTTTTAGTTGCTGTTTTTTCATAAAGACTGTAGAATTGATAAACACGATCGTGATAGACGAAATACTTTTGATTTTTATCAATTTTATTAATGTCAGTTTCACAATAATAATCAGAAAACACCTTCGGATAAATTCTGTTTTCCAAAGTATATAACTCCAATTCCTGAGAAAGGAAAGGACTTACACGATTAATAAGACCAATATTTTTCTCCATCTTTTCATCATCATATTTATAATTAATGAAAACCTTGAAGCCTGACATATAGGAGAAATAAAATGTCGTAGAAACAAAAATGATGATAAAATACTGTATGAATTCAAAGAATAATTTCTTGCCGGAACTCGGATAAAAATTCTTGAAAGCATTGTTCTTGAGCATAAAAACAAGCCAGCCAACAATCATCAAAACAGAAATGATAACGTGCACAAAAATAAGTCCCGATGTGAAATAATCATCAACAGCCATCGTATGCTGCAATGTGCCAGGACTGGAATGTGAAACAAAACCTATAAAGAAGAAAATGAGATGAATTATCAGTCCCAAGAGCAACATCCAGACAATTCTTGTGTTCCAAATATTGGGATATCTTTCCAGTAAATATTGATTGATTTTATTGATTTTTTGCATGGTTCAGAAGTTTGTTTACCCAACAAAGAAACGGCGGGTAGAAGTTGAAATATTACGAATATAAGTCACTTGAATTTTAGAATTTCCTAAAGCCGACAAGACTTCAGAGAACTCTGTTTCCGGACTGAAATAAGCCACGAAAATACCCCCGTTGAAATTCAGTTTACTAATACTGAAAGGCTGGAAAATCTGCAGGAGTTCTTCTCTGGAAACGTCTGTATCAATCTCTACGATAAGCTCTGCGGTTTGCGTTTCAGACTTTTGATCATTGTCCTGATATTTTCCGTTTTTGAGGAAAATGACTTTATCAGAAATCTTTTCGACTTCATACAATTGCTGAGAACTGAGAATCAATGCAATCGGATTGTTTACGGAATTTGAAATCGCTTTCAGATCTTCCAAAATAACCTGCTGAGCCAAAACATCAAGGTTTGCCAAAGGTTCGTCCAGCAGAAGAATTTCGGGTTGACGAAGAAGCGTTCTTGCCAGTTCAAAACGCATTTTGTAGCCGGAAGACAACTCGTCCCATTTCAAATGTTTGTAATTCCAAAGTCCGAGACGCGCAATCATCATCAGCGTTCTGGTTTCATTTTCTTCTGGATTGACACCGTAATTTGAAAGAACAAATTTGAGATTATCTTTCAGACTTCCGTACCATCTTTCGGTTCTTTGTGGGATGTAAACGAGTTTTGTTCTTAGATCATATTCGTCTTTCGGAACAGAATTAAATTCATATTTCAGTTCGCCTTTGTTATGAGAAATTTCTTTTGCCAAAATCCTGAGCAACGTGGTTTTCCCGTTTCCATTTTCACCAACCAAACCATAAACCTGCCCTTTTTTGATTTCCAAAGAAACAGGACCAAGTGAAAAACGGTTTTTACCATACGATTTCTCAATATTATCAGACTTCAAAACAGCAACATCTTTTGGATATTCATTGACTGAAGTTTTCCCAATTTCAGCAAGAAACTGTTTAGATTTTTCTATTAATTCATCAGATTTTTCGGGATTCTTTTCTTTCCAGTCAGTAAGTTCGACTGCCATTTTATAGATCGTCATATTCTGAGTATCAATCGCACAATCCAATAGTTTTCTGAAACCAAGAACAATATCTTTATTATCAAAAAAATGAAAAACCTCTTCCACTCTTTGCTGATGTTTTGTCATAGTTATTTAGTTTTTAATGTCCTAAAGATAACTAATTTACGATACTATTTATTATTAATGATTTATTTAAAATAATTTTATTTCTATTAAATTCTATTTCACATTCTCCAAAAATTTCTATCTTCCAAAACATAAAAATCACAATTATATGGATAAGAAAAAACTTCGTGAATCGATTTTCAGGCATTTGGACGGTATCGTGACAGCGCCTGTTATTTCAGCATTGTCAAAGAAAAATGTATTGGATTTCATTAATGAAAACAAAAATCTGGAACTTTCTGATATTAATGAAAAATTCGATTCCAATGAAGGTTATCTGAATGTAGCGTTGCGTGTTTTGGCTTCTCAGGGATTTTTGGACTATGATCTGAGCAATGAAACCAATGTTGTAAAAATCGCCATTAATTCTAAAACTGAAGAAGCCTTTTCTCATCAGATCATTTATTGTGACCTTGCTGAGTTTTTAGCTGATCAGAACATCATCAATTCCAAAGAACTCACGGAAGAACTTTGTAAAAAATGGATTTCTATATTTGAAAAGTACCAATCATTTTTGATGGAAAATGAAGATGAAAACTCGGTCAAATATCAAATCCAAAAACATATCGAAGGTGCACTCGTAGGTCCAATCATCATCAAATTGGGAATGAGCGGAATGTTCCACAAATACTTTATGGAAGCCAGTTTCAGTGCAGAAGAATTTCATAAAAACCCTCATTATTTTGAGATTATTCTGAATTATCTTTCAGAAATCGGTTGGTTTTCCAAAAAGGGAAATAATTTCCTGTTTACAGAAACCGGATTGTTTTTCGCAAGACGTGCAACAGCTTATGGCGTAACAGTCTCTTACCTTCCGATGTTTTCAAAACTTGATAATTTGATTTTCGGAAAAGCATCGGAAATCCGTGAAATCGAGGATGGCGAAGACGAGATCCACGTGAATCGAGAAATGAATGTCTGGGGAAGTGGCGGCGCACATTTGACTTATTTCAAAGTGATTGATGAATTTATTATTGAGATTTTCAACCGACCTTTGAATGAACAACCAAAAGGAATTCTGGATATGGGTTGCGGAAATGGCGCACTTTTGCAACATCTGTATGAAGTTATAGAAAGACAAACTTTACGAGGAAAATATTTGGAAGAACATCCTTTATTTTTGGTCGGCGCAGACTACAACCAAGCCGCTTTAAAAGTGACACGAGCCAATCTCATCAAAAATGACATTTGGGCAAAAGTGATTTGGGGTGACATTGGAAATCCGAAAAAACTTGCGGATGATCTGCAGTCAGATTACAATATTGAATTAGGAGATTTGCTGAATATCAGAACTTTTCTTGACCACAACAGAATTTGGGAAGATGTTTTGGAAACCGGCACCCAGAGAACCAGCACTTCTACCGGCGCTTTCGCTTTCCGTGGAAAACGATTGTCCAACCAGGATGTGGAAGAAAACCTGCTGAATCATCTCAAAAAGTGGACACCTTATGTAGAGAAATTTGGATTGTTATTGATAGAACTTCACACACTTTCTCCGGAAATCACCTCCAAAAATCTTGGTTTGACAGCTTCAACCGCTTATGACGCAACTCACGGATTTTCTGACCAATACATTTTGGAAGTCGATGTTTTTCATAAAATTTGTAAAGAATCCGGTTTGGAACCTGACATTAATCTTTTCAAAAAATTCCCGGATTCCGAATTGGCAACAGTGAGTATTAATCTTTTGAAGAAATAGAATTAAGAATATTTTTTGCCTGATTAATATGTCTTAAATTATGATAGATAACGAAGCGAAATGTATCGCATAATTTCAGTCTAATCAGATTTGAAATACTGATTGAAGTTTTGGTTTTCTCTAAATTTATCTGATTTGATTTTTCCAGTAAATCAAGTAACTGATTTTGTTGGCTGAGAAATTCTGTCACAACATTTTTGTCCAATTTGCTGTGGATTGGATTCATTATTTTGAGGGTTTTCATCTTGTTTAATTTCTCTTTCGGAAGCATGCTTTTTGCAAAATAATTACCTAAAAGGCCAGATGAAAATTCGGTTTTCGGTGGAAACTTTGACTTAGAAATTCTGTTATCGATTTCCGGAATATAAAAATTGCCGTAACGGTTAAGATGTTCCAAACATTCTAAAATACTCCAGCTTTCTTTGGAACTTCTGAAGTTAAGTTCTGAGTCATTTTTATCCAAAAGTGTTTCTGCAAATTGGATATTTTCCTTAGTTATGTTTTTTAATTCTGAAATTAATTTTGAAGTAGAAATTCTCATTGATGATTTTTGTGCAAATTTCATTAGAAAATTCTTCTAAAATCTTGACTGAACTCAAGATTTCTTGAGTCTCGACAATGTTTCCGGACTCATACGAAGATAATTGGCGATATATTTATTCGGAATTTCCTGGAATAATTGTGGGCTTCTTTTCAGAACTCTTTCGTATCGGATTTTTGGAGAGTTGTGCAAAAGATCCTTCTCGCGCTCTATTTGTTGCAAAACCAAATCTTCCAAAATAGAATTCCAGAGTTTAAGATTTTCAAAACTGGAATTAATAAATTGATAAAAATCTTTTTTTGAAGCAACTTTGATGGTTGAATTTTTAATGGCTTGAATATAAAAATCAGATGGCTTTTCTGACAAAAAAGAATCCAGAGAAACAATTATATTTCCTTTGTAACCAAAGCGGACAATGCGTTCTTCATTCTCATCATCAATGAAAAGACGCACACTTCCTTCTTCGATAAAATACACATTGGTATCAATAGTTCCGGAAATTTTGAGAAATTCATTTCTTTTGAATGTTTTATTTTCCCAGAAAAGTTCAGATTTTAATAAATTTATTATCATATCTTCAAAATTATAGTTCAAAATTAAATCCTTATTTCTAAATTTGAAATAATAACCCATGAAAACTAAATATTTTGAAAAAGATCTATCTTATTTTATGTTCTGCTTTCCTCATTAATTCTATAAATGCTCAGGAAACGATTCCTTTTCGGATTACAAAATATAACAATATCATTATCAAAACCTTGGTAAATGACAGAGATTCTCTAAATCTGATGTTTCAGATTGCAATGGAAGACGCATCGATTTCGCCTGAAAGATTGAAGCCTGCAAAAAGTATTGTTTTCAAGAATGAAATCAGTGAAAATAATTCGGTTAAAATCGGAAAGCTGGAATGGAAAAACGTGAAATTCTATGACAACGAACTGACGGGACAAGAAGCTGACGGAAAAATTGGAACCGGAATTTTCAAAGGAAAAACTTATAAAATTGATTATGATAAAAACCAGTTCGTTATTTATGATCAGTTACCTGATATTAAGGACTACAAACAGGTTTCATATACATCCAACAAGGACGGTCAGATTTTTTTAGCTTGTGAAAATTTAATTAATAATGAAAGTTACGAAACTAATTTTCTTCTACAATCTGGATATCCGGGTGGTTTGCTTTACAGTAATCAATTTGCGGACTCAAAAAAACTTAATGAAAATCTGAAGGTTACGGGCGAAAAAACTTTGAAAAACTCTGCCGGTAAAAGTATTGTAACAAAACAAGGTATTTTACCAGCTCTTACAATTATAGACGATATTGCCTTGAAAAATGTTTCTGCGGGATTTTTTTCTGGTGAGATTAAAAATCAGAATACCAGTTATTTCGGAGCAGATTTGATTAAAAGATTTAATTGGATTTTTGATGCGGAAACGCAGATCATTTATATCCAGCCTAGTAAATATTTCAATGAGCCATACTTTACATTGAATTAAAAAAACAAAACCTCATAACTAAATTATGAGGTTTTGTTTTTTGTTATTTAACGCTTTTGACTCTTATCATTCCTTTGTTCTCATGGAACATCATACACATAATTTTGCCGTCTCGTTCTGCACATTCTTTTGTATAAACAAAAACGAGTGATACTTTTTCACCATCTTTTTTCTCAATCAAAATATCCGAATTACATATCAAGTAATCATTATTCTCTCCAATTCTAAGATAAGTTCCAGTGCAATCTCTCACAACTGTACCAGTTTGTACACTATCGTGAACTGAAGCACACGAGAAAAATAAGATTGAAAAAATAGCTAAGAGGAAAATGTTTGTTGCTTTCATTTTTTGATAATTTATTTGAATTAAAGATAAGAATTAAAACAAAAACGCACCTTAAAATTAAGATGCGTTTATAAATTTATTTCATTTGGAAATTACATCGCTTCCATTTTAAAAGTCATACTCTCAATCACTTTCAAAATCGCTTCAACTGTATCCATCGATGTCAAACAAGGAACACCGTTTTCCACGCTCATTCTTCTGATTTGGAAACCGTCTCTTTCGGCTTGTTTTCCTTTCGTCGTCGTATTCACAACGTATTGAACTTTTCCTTTTTGAATCAAATCTATAAGATTGACACTTTCCTCTCCAATCTTGTAACCTATTTTTGTCGGAATTCCTTTTTCCTCGAAATACTTTGCAGTTCCTTCTGTAGCCCAAATTCTAAAACCAATCGTATGGAATCTTCTTGCAATCTCAGAAGCTTCTTCTTTGTCCTGGTCAGCCACTGTGAACAAGATGGAACCGTGCGTCGGAACTTTTCTGCCAGCGCCAATCAAACCTTTATACAAGGCTTTTTCGAAGGTCGAATCTTTCCCCATTACTTCGCCTGTTGATTTCATTTCTGGCCCTAACTGGATATCTACTTTCGTCAATTTGCTGAATGAGAAAACCGGAACTTTCACAAAGATGCCTTCTTTGTTAGGAATCAATCCTGATGTGTAACCTAAATCTTTTAGTTTGGCGCCAAGAATTGCTTTGGTCGCAAGATTTGCCATCGGAACATCCGTTATTTTGGATAAGAAAGGAACAGTTCTGGACGAACGTGGATTCACTTCTATCACAAAAACTTCGCCTTTGGAAATCACATATTGGATATTCATCAATCCAATCACATTCAAGCCTTTCGCTAATCTTATGGTGTAATCTTCTAAAGTTTTAATTTGAGTTTCGGTCAGATGTTGTGGCGGATAAACAGCGATTGAATCTCCGGAATGAACACCAGCTCTTTCGATATGTTCCATAATTCCAGGAATTACAACCGTTTCACCATCACAAATCGCATCCACTTCTACTTCCTGACCAGTCAAATATCGGTCAATCAAAACTGGTTGGTCTGGACTTGCTTCCACCGCATTTTCCATATAGTGCGCCAATTCTTTTTCAGTATAAACGATTTCCATCGCACGTCCACCCAAAACATAACTTGGACGAACCAAAACCGGATAACCAATTTCGTTTGCAATCACAATTGCTTCTTCTTTTGAAGTCGAAGTTTTCCCTAAAGGTTGTGGAATCCCCAATTCCTGAAGTGCTTTCTCGAACTTATCTCTGTTCTCCGCTCTATCTAAATCTTCTAATGAAGTTCCTAAAATCTGAACGCCGTGAGCTGCTAATTTATCAGCTAAATTAATGGCTGTTTGTCCTCCAAACTGAACCACAACACCTTTTGGTTTCTCAAGTTCGATGATGTTCATCACGTCTTCTTCCGCCAAAGGTTCGAAGTATAATTTGTCCGCAATCGAGAAATCTGTGGAAACAGTCTCTGGATTATTATTAATGATAATCGCCTCGTAACCCATCTGCTGGATTGCCCAAACCGAATGAACCGTTGCATAATCGAACTCCACACCTTGCCCAATTCTGATTGGACCAGAACCAAGAACGATTATTTTTTCTTTATCAGAAACCACACTTTCATTCTCTTCTTCGTAAGTTCCGTAGAAATAAGGTGTCTCAGATTCAAATTCCGCCGCACAAGTGTCCACCATTTTATAAACCGGCATCACCCCGTTTTCTTTTCTGAAATTGAAAACTTCACGCTGCGTCGTTTCCCAAAGATGAGCGATATTCAAATCTGCAAAACCTAATTTCTTAGCCTCAATCAGAGTTTCTTTATCGAATTTATTGTCAGCAATTGTCTTTTCGAAATCAATTAATTTCTTGATTTTCCAGATGAAGAATTTATCAATTTTGCTCCATTCCACGATCTGCTCCCAGTCGTAACCTCTTCGCAAAGCGTCGCCGATGATGAACAATCTTTCGTCGTCACAGACGCGGATTCTTCTTTCAATTTCTTCGTCGGTAAGCGCTAAAGCTTGTTTTGTTTTTAGTCCCAAATGACGAAGTCCGGTTTCCAAAGAACGGATTGCTTTGTGCAAAGACTCTTCGAAGTTTCTTCCGATCGCCATTACTTCTCCAGTTGCTTTCATCTGAGTAGAAAGTCTTCTGTCAGCCGTTTCAAACTTATCGAAAGGAAATCTTGGAAACTTGGTCACCACATAATCCAAAGCTGGCTCGAAACAAGCGTAAGACGTTCCGGTTACAGGATTTTTAATTTCGTCAAGTGTCAATCCAACGGCAATTTTCGCAGCGATTTTCGCAATTGGATAACCAGTTGCTTTACTCGCCAAAGCCGATGAACGAGAAACTCTTGGATTTACTTCAATGATATAATATTGATAAGAATGCGGGTCGAGAGCAAGCTGAACGTTGCAACCACCTTCGATTCCTAAAGCTCGGATTATTTTGAGCGATGCATTTCTCAGCATCTGATATTCTCTGTCAGAAAGTGTCTGCGAAGGCGCCACAACAATTGAATCTCCAGTATGAACACCAACTGGGTCGATGTTTTCCATATTACAAACCACGATGGCGTTGTCGTTTTTGTCACGCATCACTTCGTATTCAATCTCTTTGAAACCTGCGATAGATTTCTCAATAAGACATTGCGTTACGGGAGAATATTTCAATCCCAATTCGGCAATTTCACGAAGTTCAGGTTCTGTAGCCGCAATTCCACCGCCTGTTCCGCCCATTGTAAAAGCGGGACGAACAATCACTGGATAACCGATTCTATTTGCAAAATCAATTGCACCTTCAACAGTTGTTACGATGTCGGAATCCGGAACCGGTTCGTTCAATTCGTGCATCAATTCACGGAAAAGGTCTCTGTCTTCTGCTTGGTTGATGGCGTCCAATTTGGTTCCTAAAACTTCCACTTTACATTCCTCCAAGATTCCGGATTTCTGTAATTCAACCGCCATATTAAGTCCGGTTTGTCCACCTAAAGTTGGCAGCAAAGCATCCGGACGTTCTTTTCTGATAATTCTCGAAACGAATTCCAGAGAAATCGGTTCTATATAAACTTTGTCGGCAATCTCTTTGTCCGTCATTATCGTCGCCGGATTGGAATTGATAAGAATCACGCTGTAACCTTCCTCTCTCAAAGAAAGGCAAGCTTGTGTCCCCGAATAATCAAATTCCGCAGCCTGGCCAATGATGATGGGACCTGAGCCGATTACTAAAATTGTTTTTATGTCTGTTCTTTTCATTTTAACTAATATAACAATGTATAAATTTAACAGTGTAACAATGTTACGAGCCGTTTTCTTTTGATAGACTTGTACTTAATATTTTATAAATTATTTTTCCTATTTCTACAATTTGCAATTCCAAATTTTCATCAAAAGGATAATTAGGAGAATGTTTACAGAGATACAGCCAATATTTTGTTTCTTTAAGTTCTTTCGCAGCAATTTTTATTTTATGAATAAAATCTTTTTTGCTGTACGGATTTTGTGCTTCAAACGAATTAGCACCAATACTAGTTCCTGAACGTAACAATTGTTTGGCAATTATGTATTTCTTTTTCTCTTCCAAAATTTCACAATAATTAATAATATCTAATGAAAATTTTACTGTTTTTGTGATTAAAGGATTACTCTCAAAATTTATCATTTGAGTAATTTATTGAATTGATTAATTGTTAAACTGTTACATTCTTAAATTGATACATTAAATCTATAAAATCATCAAAAAGATAATTCGCATCCTCTGGACCTGGACTTGCTTCTGGGTGATATTGAACTGAGAAACAAGGATGGATTTTGTGTTTCAAACCTTCGTTGGTTCTGTCGTTCAATGCGATATGTGTTTCTATTAAATCTGTACTTTTCAAAGATTCCTGGTCAATTGCGTAACCGTGATTCTGAGAAGTGATGGCGACTTTATTTTTTTCTAAATCCAAAACCGGATGATTGCCACCTCTGTGACCGAATTTCAGTTTGTAAGTTTTTGCGCCACAAGCCAAACCAATCAATTGATGACCCAAACAAATCCCGAAAATCGGCACTTTTCCAAGCAATCCATTAATCAATTCTGAGGCACCTTTCACATCTTCCGGGTCGCCAGGACCGTTGGAAAGCATTATGCCGTCCGGGTCCATCAATAAAATCTCTTCTGCTGTCGTGTCCTGAGAAACCACAATGATGTCGCAATTTCTTTGAGACAATTCGCGGATAATTCCCAATTTGGAACCAAAATCTACCAACACCACTTTGAAGCCTCTTCCCGGACTTGCGTAAGCTGTTTTTGTGGAAACAGATTCTACTTGGTTGATTGGGAAATTGGTTACTTTCAACTTTTCAACCACAGAATTTTCGTCTGTTTCTGCGTTCACGATTTTTCCTTTTACAACACCTTTGTTACGAAGAATTCTCGTCAATCTTCTGGTATCGATTCCTGAAATTCCGGATAGATTTTTCTTAATAAAAAACTCATCCAAAGTCATTTGAGTTCGGAAGTTGGAAGGCAAATCGCACAATTCTTTGACAATCAAACCTTTGATTGCCGGTTCGATGCTTTCGTAATCGTCTCTGTTGATGCCGTAATTTCCTATCAAAGGATAGGTCATACAAACGATTTGTCCGCAATAACTTGGGTCGGAAATGAGCTCCTGATAACCCGTCATTCCTGTGTTGAAAACCACTTCGCCGGCAGTTTCCTGTTCTGCTCCGAATCCTACCCCATTGAATACTTCTCCGGATTCTAATATTAATTTCTTTTTCATTTTACTTTTTTTTAGATTCAAGAACCGAGATTTTAGATTTTAGACTTTTCTTGGTTCTTGATTCTTACTTCTTGTTTCTTTATTTCATTTTTACTCAAAAAAAACACGCCCGAAAAGCGTGAATTAATTTTTAATTTTGGGAGTCGACAAACTCGAATCCTTTATTCTCAAGGTCGAATTTAAGAATCGCCATTCTTGCAAAAACGCCGTTCTGCATTTGTTTGAAGATTCTGGACCTTTCACATTCCACCAATTCCGAATCAATCTCCACACCTCTGTTGATTGGTGCCGGATGCATAATGATGGCGTTTGGTTTCATTTTCTTCTCTCTCTCTTTGGTCAAACCGAATTTCTTCAGATAATCCTCAGATTTGAAATTGAAAGTTCTCTCGTGACGCTCGTGCTGGATTCTTAACAACATCAAAACATCCACTTCTTTCACCAAATCGTCGAACTGCATATAGGTTCCGTTGACCAACATTCCTTCGTCAAACCAGAATTCTGGGCCAGAGAAATAGACTTTCGCACCCATTCTTCTGAACAATCCTGCGCCAGAATTGGCAACGCGGCTGTGTTTCACATCACCTACAATTCCAATCTTCAAACCTTCAATCTTTCCGAATTCCTGAATGATGGTTAAAGCATCCAAAAGTGCCTGTGAAGGATGACTTCCAACGCCGTCGCCCGCATTCACGATACTCAATTTAGCATCCTGAAGCTGGTCGTAATATCTTTTCTCAGAATGTCTGATAACTGCCACTTCCACACCGATAGCTTCCAAAGTTTTAATCGTATCAAGCATTGTTTCGCCTTTTGCAATCGAACTTTTATCAGCCTCAAAATCAATCACCTGAAGTCCGAGTTTCTTTTCAGCCACTTCGAAGCTTGTTTTGGTTCTTGTACTATTCTCAAAAAAGAGGTTCGCGGCGAAAACATCACCTTTAATTTTGCTGACTTTACCATCTGCAAACTGTTGTGCTTCCTGTAAAATTTTCTCTATACTCTCCGTGGAGACGCGTGCAAGCTTAATCATATCTGAAATTTTTAAATAAAAAAAACGAAGCCTAAAAGACTTCGTTAAATATAAAAAATATTGTTGTTGTCGGCAAATTTGCCAAACACTATTGTCGCTAAATTCTGTACCAGATTCATTGGGTGCAAAGATACCAATATTTTCGATATGATGAAATCTTCTTCATACTTTTTTAAATTAAATCAATGAACTTCTGCTCTTAAAATTTCTCCAGTCAAATATTTTCTTTACTTTTGAAAGAATTGACATTATTATGAGTTTGGACAAAAAAGATAAATTAATTCTTTCGCTTCTTCAGGAAGATTCTACGCTATCGGTAAAGGAAATCTCCGAAAAAATCGGACTTACTTTCACGCCGACCTATGAGCGTATCAAAAACCTTGAAAAAAGTGGCGTTGTAGAAAAATATGTCGCCCTACTCAACCGTGAAAAACTCGGAATCAATATCGTTGTTTACTGTAATGTTCGCCTCAAAGAACAATCTCAAACGACACTGAAAGAATTTGAAAATTACATTTCAAAATACGATGAAGTCCAGGAAATCATCAGTCTTTCCGGCGAATATGATTATCAATTGAAAATCCTTGCAAACGACATTTATTCCTACAATCACTTCACTGTGAATGTAATTTCAAACAGTCCTCACATTGGTCAGTATCACAGTTCTATCGTTTTGGCCGAAGTGAAAAAATCTACCAAATTTAAACTGGATTAAAATATATTTCTATCGCAAAGTCGCAAAATTATTTAATAATAAACTGCTGAAAGTCGCAAAAGAAAACCTTCGATTTGCATCATTCCAATTAACTTAAAACTTTGCGACTTAAAACATCAAGTTTAATTAAATCTTGCGCCTTTGCGATATTTTTCAACCCAACAATTTATCTCTCACTTTATTGAATTGATATTCGATTTCGTCGAGGCAAAGATTTCCTAAACTGCCTTGGTGAGAGTGATTGAGTTCTTTGTAATCATATTCAAACAAACCATTTTCTATTTCCTGACCGATTTGAATATAAGCATCACGGAATGATTTTCCATTCTTCACTTCTTCATTAATTTTTTCTACGCTGAAGATGTATTTATATTTCTCATCATCCAAAATATTATCTTTCACTTCGATATTTGGAAGCGTGTAAATCAGGATTTCCAAACACTCTTTCAAAGAATCGATTGCTGGGAAAAGGATTTCTTTTGTCAATTGCAAATCTCTGTGATAACCTGAGGGCAAATTATTCGTCAATAAAATCAATTCATTTGGCAAACTTTGAATTCTGTTACATCTCGCTCTTACCAATTCGAAAATATCCGGATTTTTTTTGTGAGGCATTATACTGCTTCCCGTTGTAAATTCTTTCGGAAAGCTTATGAAATCAAAATTTTGACTCAAATAAAGGCAAACATCGTAAGAAAACTTGCTCAAAGTTCCAGCCAAAACCGAAAGTGAATTCGCCAACAATTTTTCTGATTTTCCACGAGTCATTTGCGCATAAACAACGTTGTAATTGAGAGTTCTGAAATCCAATTTATAAGTTGTGCTTTCTCTGTCAATCGGGAAAGAGGAACCATAACCAGCAGCCGAACCTAAAGGATTTTTATTAATGATATTCTTCGTTGCAAATAACAATTCCAAATCGTCCACCAAAGATTCTGCATACGCTCCAAACCATAATCCAAAAGACGAAGGCATCGCAACCTGAAAGTGTGTATAACCAGGCAATAAAACGTTTTTATGTTGATTTGCTTTGTCTTTCAAGATTTGAAAAAATGAATCTGTTCGTTCAGTAATTTCTCTAATTTCGTCTAAAAGATAAAGTTTAATATCTGTCAAAACTTGGTCGTTTCTTGACCTTGCTGTATGGATTTTCTTTCCTGTTTCGCCGAGTTTCTCGATGAGAATAGTTTCGATTTGAGAATGGATGTCTTCTGCGGATTTGTTGATTTCAAAAGTTTCTTTTTCAATTTCAGAAAGAACTTCTTCCAAAACCGCCACGATTGCCTGCTCTTCATCCAAACGAATCAAACCAACTTCTGCCAACATTTTTGCGTGGGCGATAGAACCCAACACATCGTATTTTGCTAATCTGTCGTCAAAATCCAAGTCTTTCCCGACTGTGAATTTGTTAACCAAATCATTGGTTGTCGTATTATCTTTTTGCCAAATTTTTTTCATTTCTTCTTTCTTTTACTTCAAACTGTTTGAACGCAAAGTGCGCAAAGATTTTTTTTAATTTTATTGAAAATATTTTTAAGGTTCGCAAAGGCGCTTACGCTCAGCTAAGACTAAATATTCTTAAAGCATTTTTGTCATTCCGTAGGAATCTCGACTGTCTAGATTCCTACGGAATGACAAACTTTGTGGTTATAACCTTCTCTTGTTTTATGCTGAATCTGCAGCCCGACTTGAACGGAGCTCTTTTTTTCATTGCGAATATTGTCAAGTTCAATTGATTGACTTACGTCCATCGCAATGAAAAAAAAGCGGGAGTGGAAGGCGGATAAAGCTGCCCAAATAATTTACAATATTTTCTCTAATATTTTGATGTAAACATCGATACCTTCTCGGATTTCGTCGATGTAGATAAACTCGTCTGCGGTGTGGGAACGTAAGCTGTCGCCGGGTCCCAACTTGACCGATGTGCACGGAATAATCGCCTGGTCCGAGGATGTCGGCGAACCGTAAGTTGTCCTTCCCAAAGCCAATCCAGCCTGAACAAACGGATGATTGACCTCGATTTTTGAGGAATTCAAGCGAAAAGACCTAGGTGTCAGTTTTGATTTCATTTGCGATTGGATGATTTCGAAAACTTCGCGATTTGAGTATTCATCAGTGACACGAACATCTAATGTGAAATTACATTTTTCGGGAACAACGTTGTGTTGAGTTCCTGCGTTGATAACCGACAAAGTCACTTTCACCTCGCCCAGATAATCGGAAACTTTCGGAAATTTGAAATCGAGGATGTTTTGCAAGTCCTTCATACATTTCACAATCGCATTGTCATTGTTCGGATGCGCAGCGTGAGAAGGCGTTCCCAGCATTTCGCCGTCGATTACCAAAAGACCTTTTTCTGCAATCGCAAGATTCATTTTTGTAGGTTCGCCGACGATTGCCAATTCGACATTCGGAAGTTGTGGAAACAAAGCTTCGATGCCGTCAAAACCGGAAATTTCTTCTTCAGCTGTCAAAGCAATAACCAGATTATGAGACAAATCTTCGGCTTCATAAAAATAAAGAAATGTCTGCGCCATTGCCACCAAAGATGCGCCTGCATCGTTACTTCCCAAACCAAATAATTTCCCGTCTTTCTCAACAGGAATAAACGGGTCCAAAGTATACGCTTTGTTCGGTTTTACCGTGTCGTGATGCGTATTGAGAAGAATCGAAGGTTTGCCCGCATCAAAATATTTGTTGGTTGCCCAAATATTATTTTTGAATCGGTTGACCGTCAATTGATGCTCATTGAAAAAACCTTCTATGATGAGCGAAGCGTTGTATTCGTCGCGACTCATAGATGGTGTTGCGATGAGTTTTTTCAGTAATTTGACAGCGTTTTCCGTAAGTTCTTCTCTGCTAAAGACAGATTTCAGTTCCTTCATTTCCTAGTTTTATTTGGTCTGATAATTTTTCTTCTTTTATTAAAGTCACTTTCTGAACACCATTTTCTTTGGCTCGGAAAGCGTTTTCAAGTTTTGGTAAAATCCCTTTGTGAAGTTTTCCTTCGGATTTTAATTCAGAAAATTCTTGTTTGTTAATTGTTTTCAAATTTGAATTTTCGTCCTCCACATTTTCCAAAACTCCGTTTTTATCGAAGCAGAACAACAATTCTGTATCGAAATATTTTGATAAAGCCTGAGCGATAGTTCCGGCAATCGTGTCTGCGTTGGTGTTGAAAAGATTTCCTTTTTTATCGTGAGTGATTGCAGAAAACACCGGAACCAAACCCAGATTTATCATATTTATAATCAATTCGTGATTGATACTTTTTTCATCGATGTCGCCAACAAATCCAAAATTAATGGTTGGATGCTGGCGCTTTTCAGCTTGAATCATATTTCCATCTGCACCGGAAAAGCCCATTGCGTTACAATTAAAACTCTGAAGTTTTGCCACAATATTTTTATTGATTCTTCCCGCATAAACCATTGTCACCAACTTCAAAGTTTTCTTGTTGGTAATCCTGCGTCCATCAATCATCGTCTGCGTGATTTTCAATTTTTCCGCAAGTGTTTCTGCAATCTTTCCACCGCCGTGAATCAGGATTTTAGCGCCTTCTATTTGAGAAAACTGCTGAAGAAATGCTTTCAGTGATTTTTTGTCATCGATTAGAGCGCCTCCGATTTTTATGATGTGTAGTTTTTGCATTGATTTTGAACGCAAAGTGCGCTAAGATTTTTTGTTAATTATTGAAAATATTTTAAGGTTCACAAAGGCGTAAAACTCATCAAAGACTTAAACCTTATTTGTTATTTTAATTCATCTAAGATTTCAGAAAAAACTGCTTGTGCAGAGAAGATTCTGTTTTTTGCTTGTTGATAGATGATTGAATTTTCGCCGTCCATTACTTCATCACTCAATTCAAGATTTCTACGAACAGGCAGACAATGCATTACTTTCGCTTGATTGGTCAATTCTAATTTTTCGTTAGTCAACATCCAATCCCCCTCTACTTTCGGCATATTCGCATAATCATAAAATGATGACCAGTTTTTCACATAAATAAAATCTGCATCTTTCAGAGCTTCATCCTGATTATGAATCACAGGTGTATTCTTTGTAAAATTTTTATCCAAATCATAACCTTCCGGATTCGCAATCACAAAATCAACATCCATTTTCTGCATCCATTCTGTGAAAGAATTGCCGACAGCCTGCGCAATCGGTTTAATATGAGGCGCCCAAGTCAAAACTACTTTAGGTTTTCTATCTTCTTTCCAGTTTTCTGTAATCGTTATGCAATCTGCCAAACTTTGCAATGGATGTCGAGTCGCAGATTCCAGTGAAACAACCGGAACTTTAGCGTGTTTCAGGAACTGATTCAGAATGCTTTCATTCACGTCATCTTCTTTGCTTTTCATTCCTGCAAAACATCTCACGGCAATGATATCGCAATATTGATTCAGAACTTCTATCGCATCTTTGATATGTTCAACTGTATCGCCATTCATCACCGTTCCGTCAGCGAATTCGAGATTCCAAGCTTCTTGAGCAGCGTTGAGAACTAAGACATTAAGTCCTAAATTCTGAGCCGCAATTTGTGAACTCAATCTTGTTCTGAGACTGGAGTTAAGGAAAACCAACCCAATTGTTTTTCCTTTTCCTTTAGTTGGATTTTCTAACGGATTTTCTTTTATTTTTAAAGCTTCTGCAATGATATCTTGCAAATTATCTATATCGTAAACCGAAGTGAAATTTTTCATTTCTTAATTATTTTGAACGCAAAGTGCGCAAAGATTTTTATTAATTATTGAAAATATTTTAAGGTTCGCAAAAGCGCTTACGCTCAGCTAAGCAATTATAAAACATTCACTTTATCATTTCGGATGAATCTGTTTAGATTCATCCGAAATGACAAAAAGTACGTTTTTATTTCTCTGTTAAAACCTCTTTTTTAGAATCAATCGCTTTCAAGGTTTTTTCCAAAGCATTGATGAACAAATCGGATTCTTTTTCCGAAATATTGAGCGCTGGTAAAATCCGAAGAACATTCTTGTCATTGGCATTGCCCGTGAAAATAAAATGCTCAAACAACAATTCTTTTCTGACATCTGCGCAAGCTTGGTCGAGCTCAATTCCAATCATCAAACCGCGCCTTTTGATATTTTGGATGTGAGGAAAATTTTTAATTTTTTCTTCGATGTAAGCTCCGATTTTTTCGGAATTTTCGATTAGATTTTCATTTTCGATGACTTCTAAAACCGCTAATCCAGCAATACAGGCAAGATGATTTCCGCCAAAAGTTGTTCCCAACAATCCGTAACTCGCTTGAAATTTTGGACTGATTAAAACACCGCCCATTGGAAAACCATTTCCCATTCCTTTAGCAACTGTAATCAAATCTGGTTTGATGTCGAATTCCTGATGCGCAAAGAATTTTCCAGAACGTCCGTAACCTGACTGAACCTCGTCCAAAATCAAAACTGCTTCATTTTCTTTGCATAATTTTTCAATCGTTAAAATAAAATCTTCGTCCAATAAATTAATTCCGCCAACACCCTGAATTCCTTCTACAATTACAGCAGAAATTTCGTTCTGATTTTCGGTAAAAACCTTTTCCAGTTCTTCCGAATTATTGAATTCACATTTGATAAAATTCTCAGACTCATTGACTGGCGCTACGATTTTCGGATTGTCTGTCACAGCAACAGCGGCAGAAGTTCGGCCGTGGAAAGCTTCGGAAAAATAAATCATTTTCTTTTTTCCGTTGTGAAAAGAGGCCAACTTCAACGCGTTTTCATTAGCTTCCGCTCCTGAATTGCATAAAAACAATGAATAATCTTCGTAACCTGATAATTTTCCTAATTTTTCAGCCAATTCTATCTGCAAATTATTCTGAACCGAATTGGAATAAAAACTGATTTTTCCCAGTTGATTTTTCAATTTTTCAACATAATGTGGATGATTGTGCCCGATGGAAATTACAGCGTGACCGCCATAAAAATCGAGATATTTTTGTCCGTTTTCATCCCAAAGGAAAGAACCTTCAGCCTTTACAGGATTAATGTTGAAAAGTGGATATACGTTGAATAAATTCATTTTTAGTATTTAGTTGTTCGTGTTTGGTGTTCGGATTTAAAACGCAATTGGTTTTAAGTTTAATCCCAGGTTTTGTTCCCAGCCATTTGCGATATTCATATTTTGAACAGCTTGTCCGGATGCGCCTTTCAGAAGATTATCGATTGCGGAATGAACAGCTATTTTATTGCCTTGTTTTTCAATTTGGATGACGCAGAAATTGGTGTTCACAACTTGTTTCAAATCAATCGGTTTCTCTGATATTTTGACGAAAGGTGAATCTTTGTAGAATTCTTTATATGATATGTAAATTTTTTCTAATTCCAAATCACATTCGATGATAGAACTTGTGAAAATTCCTCTTGTAAAATCGCCTCGCCACGGAACAAAATTCAATTCGACTTCTTTTTCATTAAGCAGATTGACTTGTTTCAAAATCTCGTCAACGTGCTGGTGATTCAAAGTTTTGTAAGCTGAAATATTGTCATTTCGCCAGGTGAAATGTGTTGTCGGTTGTAATGATTGTCCTGCGCCGGTTGAACCGGTGATTCCAGTTGTGTAAACATCTTTCAACAGATTTTCTTTTGCTAAAGGCAATAACGCCAATTGAATAGCAGTTGCAAAACATCCAGGATTCGAAATACTTTTCGAGTTCTGAATTTCATTAAAATAGATTTCAGGTAAACCGTAAACAAAATTTCTATTTCCGAAATTAACATCAAGACGGAAATCATTTCCTAAATCGATAACCAGAGTTTCTTCTGAAACCAGATTTTCATTAAGCCAGTTCTGACTTTCCTTGTGAGGAAGGCAAAGGAAAAGAATATCAGTTTCTGAAATTTCGTTTGTTAAAACCAAATCACAAATCGAGTCCAAATCCGGATATAATTCGGAAATCTTAATTCCGGAATTGGAACGACTGAACAAAAACTTTAATTCTATATTCGGATGGAACGCGATTAAACGAACGAGTTCGCTTCCTGTATAGCCATTGGCTCCGATGATTCCGACTGATTTTTTCATTTTTTATACGACAGTTTTTCACCGACGTTTTTGTTATTGAACCCTGTCGGGTTCGGTTGAATTTTCTTTTTCGCTTCCATAGGTTTCACCTACGGCTACTCATATTGAACTCTCAGAGTTCGTTGGTTAATTCAATTTGTTGACCTGATGATATATATTGAGCGAATTGCTAAGGATTTTGGTAAAACCTTTGACATCGTTTCCGCTCCAAGCGAGATTTTCTTCGCCGTAACTTCCAAATTTTGAAGACATTAAATCGTTGTCAGACTCTATTCCGTTCAAAACGAAACGATATGGATGAAGTGTGATAAATATTTTTCCGTTGACTGTTTGCTGAGAATCCTGCAAAAATGATTCGATGTTTCTCATCACAGGGTCTAGGAAAAGTGCCTCGTGAAGCCAGTTTCCATACCAATCTGACAATTGCGATTTGATGGTTTGCTGGTATTTTGATAACGTGTGTTTCTCCAACAAATGATGCGCTTTTATGATGATTGACGCCGCAGCAGCTTCGAAACCTACACGTCCTTTGATACCAACAATCGTGTCTCCAACGTGGATATCACGACCAATTCCGTAAGGAGAAGCCAATTCCTCAATCTTTTGAATCGCTAAAACTGGATGAGAAAATGTCTCGCCATTAACGGAAATTAATTCTCCATTTTTGAATTCGATTTCGAGATTTGCAGGTTCAGTTTTTTCAACTTGAGAAGGAAAAGCGTCTTCGGGAAGTGAATAGCGGGAAGTCAAAGTTTCTTTTCCGCCGACGGAAGTTCCCCAAAGTCCTTTGTTGATGGAATATTTGGCTTTGTCAAAATCCATTTCGTAGTTGTGGTCTTTCAGGAATTGAATTTCATCTTCTCTTGACAAACTCAAATCACGAATTGGTGTGATGATTTCGATTTTCGGACACATTACTTGAAAAATCAAATCGAAACGAACTTGGTCATTTCCTGCACCTGTGCTTCCGTGCGCAATCGCATCCGCTCCGATTTCCAAAGCAGCTTGTGCAATTGTTTGCGCCTGAATCGTTCTTTCCGCACTTACAGACAATGGATAAGTATTGTTTTTCAGAACATTACCAAAAATCAAATACTTAACACAATCATTATAATATTTTTCAGAAGCATCAACAAACCTGTAAGAAGCCACGCCTAATTTTTCCGCTTTTCCTTTAAGCGAAACCTCATCATTTTTATCAAAACCTCCTGTATTAATCGTGACTGCGTGAACTTCGTAACCCAAAGTTTCACTCAGATATTTTGCGCAATAAGACGTGTCCAAACCTCCGCTAAATGCCAAAACTACTTTCTTACTCATTGTTATTATTTATTGATTCAAAATTTTTCTTTTTCTCTTTATTCAGATTTTCGGGAACGAAAAGCATTGCTGTACAAAGACAGTTTTTGCGTTCTTTCATCATCAAAATTTCATAATTCACGCAGTTTTTGCAACCGTTCCAAAATTGCTCGTCCTGAGTCAGTTCCGAATAAATCACTGGTTTGTAACCTAAACTGCTGTTGATTTTCATCACTGCCATTCCGGTTGTGAGACCGAAAATCTTCGCATTTGGATATTTCAATCGGGAAAGTTCGAAGATTCTTTCTTTAATCAAAGTTGCCAATCCAGCGTTTCTGAATTGTGGCGAAACTATCAATCCCGAATTGGCGACATATTCTCCGTTTGTCCAAGTTTCTATATAACAGAAGCCCGCCCAAGTTCCATTTTCGTCAATTGCGATGATGGAATTACCTTCCGAGATTTTTTTGCCCAGATATTCGGAGGAACGTTTTGCGATGCCGGTTCCTCTCTTTTTCGCAGAATCCTCCATTTCGTTTCGGATTTCTTCTACATAGACCAAATGTTTCTCTGAGGAAACTTCTAATTTCATTGATATTATCTAATTAAAGTGCAAATTTAAACACATTTATCTTTATTAACCAAATTAAAAAGATAATTTTATCTGTTAAATAATTTTTAGCAACAATATTATCTTTAACTAAATATTAAATATTGCTAAATTATTATACATTTGCTAAAAAGGTATAGTTATGGAAAATCAATGTCCTATATGCAACAATGACAAAGTTTCAAAAAGCGGAATAATCAAAGGAAAACAGAGATTCTATTGTAAAAACTGTAACTATAATTTCACGGTCAAAAAACTAGGAAAACAGATTGATGATTACTATGTAACCAAAGCTTTACAACTTTATCTCGAGGGATTAAGCTATCGTGAAATCGAAAGAATTATCGGCGTTTCGCACGTCAGCATTAGTTCCTGGATTAAGAAATACAATATTACCCGACCACCACATTCGGAGTTTCATCCCGTTTATAAGGTTTTGAAACAAAATGAATTGATAGAATATATTTCGCAGGAAAATAATCTTGAAAACTCAGGATTGATTATCACTCAATTTGCTGACAAGTATATGTTAATCAAATGGGAAAGGTTTAAAAAATAGATAAAGAAACAAGATAAAAGTAAAAAGAATCAAGATAACTATATCATTAGCATTAATATATATTAAATTTTTGTAAACAAAATATTAATAACAATTTGGCAATCACAAAATAAACACCAAATTCTTATTAATTTATGAAGAAAATTCTAACTTTTATAGGTTTAGTGCTTTTGAGTATAAACCTATATTCGCAAGGGTCGCCTGATTATGGAAATGGTTTAAAATTAAATCTCAATCCGGAAGGCGATAAGTATGTAAGATTTATTCTTTGGAACCAGATATGGTTAAGAAATACGGAAATGAATCCGGGAACGATGGTTTCTGACGAAGCCACCAAAAATTCCTGGAACATCGGAAACCGACGACTTAGAGCACTTGCCTATGCACAAATCACCAAAAGATATATGGTTTTGATGCATTTTGGAATTAATAATCAGACTTTTATCAACGGTGGAGGGTCAGGTTCTACAGGAACTGGCGGTTATGGAAATGGTAAAAAACCACAGATGTTTTTTCACGATGCGTGGAATGAGTATGCTGTAGTTTTGCCTGGAGAAGCGGGAAAATTCAGTTTATCGATTGGAGCTGGGCTTCATTATTATATGGGACTTTCTCGGATGACAATGGCTTCGACGCTTAATTTCCTGACTGTTGATTCACCGATTTTTACTTGGCCTTTGATTGACAATTCTGACCAATTCGCCAGACAAATGGGAATGTTCGCCAAAGGAAAATATGGCAAATTCGAATATCGTTTTAGTCTAAACAAACCTTTCGCAACCAATCTTGCTCCTGTTGATGTTACGAATCCTGCAGCGAGAGTCGCTGTTGACAACAATGGAAATCCGGAATTCTCCAAAGCCGGATATGTGGAATATCAATTCCTTGACTCGGAATCAAATCTTTTGCCTTTCAAAGTTGGTTCTTATCTGGGAACTAAAAAAGTTTTCAATCTGGGAGCAGGTTTTTATCATCAGAAAGATGGAACAAGAACTTCCGTTAATTCACAAATCGAGAAACACGACATTGCGCTTTATGCGATTGATGCCTTTGCAGATTTACCTTTAGGAAATGCTAAAAATAAAATGGCACTTTCGGCTTACGCAGGATTTTACAATTATAACTTCGGACCTAATTATTTGAGAAATCTTGGAATTATGAACGTTGGTTCCAACGACCCGAATTTCATCGGCGATAAAGCAATTGCAGGCGCAGGAAACCTTCAGCCGATGATTGGAAGCGGAAATATCTACTATGTTCAAGCAGGTTTACTTCTTCCAAGCAATGCTGATAAACCGAAAATCAGAATCCAGCCTTTTGCAGCTTATACCAATAAGAACTTCAAAGCTTTGGAGAATTCTTCTTCGCAATTTGACATCGGAGCGAATTGGTTTATCGACGGTCATCACGCAAAATTGACGACTCAATACTCAACAAGACCAACTTACACAAGTGCTTCTGCTGAACCAAAGTCTAAAGGTGAATTCATTCTTCAATTTCAGATTTATTTATAAAAACGTTTAACATCAAATCTTAATATAAAATGAGCGATTCAAATCACGAACAGTACGAAAACCTGAGCGACAAGCAGAAAAACCGCACCATTTGGAAGGTTATTATGGCGTCGTCTCTCGGAACCCTTATCGAATGGTACGACTTTTACCTTTTCGGAAGTTTAGCTGTGGTTTTGGCAACAAAGTTTTTTCCAGCCGATAATCCAACAGCCGCTTTCTTATCAACCTTAGCAACATTTGCAGCAGGCTTTGTTGTAAGACCTTTTGGAGCTTTATTTTTCGGAAGATTAGGCGACATCATTGGAAGAAAATATACTTTCCTTGTAACACTTCTTATAATGGGATTCTCAACATTCCTCATCGGTTGTATCCCAAGCTATGAAACGATTGGTTTTATGGCGCCGCTTTTAGTTTTAATTCTTAGACTTTTACAAGGTTTAGCGCTTGGAGGCGAATACGGAGGTGCAGCTACATATGTTGCAGAATATGCACAACCTCACAGACGTGGCTATTGGACATCTTGGATTCAGACAACTGCGACAGTTGGTTTATTCATTTCGTTGGTTGTGATTTTATTAACTAAATCCTCACTTTCTGCAGAAGATTTTGACTCTTGGGGATGGAGAGTTCCGTTCTGGATTTCAATCTTGATGGTTGTTGTTTCTTACTTCATCAGAAAGAATATGAAAGAATCTCCGCTTTTTGCAAAAGCTAAAAGCGAAGGAAAAACTTCTACCAATCCACTAAAAGAAAGTTTTGGAAATAGATTTAATTTTAAATTCGTTTTGTTAGCACTTTTCGGAGCAGCGATGGGACAGGGTGTTATCTGGTACACAGGACAGTTTTACTCGATGAGTTTTATGCAGAAAGTAATGAACATCGAAGGAACTCAAGTCGATTCTTTAATGGCAATAGCTTTACTTCTTGGAACACCGTTCTTCGTTTTCTTCGGATGGTTATCAGATAAAATAGGAAGAAAAGCTGTGATGATGACGGGAATGCTAATCGCTATATTCGCTTATAGACCGATTTACACCGCAATGTTCAAATCCTTGAATACTTCAGAAAAAGTAGTCGCAACAGGCGGAATCACAGAAGCAAGAACGGCAAAAGTTCACAATAAAATTGCAACAGACAGCTTGATTACTTTCCATAAAGAAATTGCTTACACCGACGGAACTTTAGCGAAAAAAGACAGCGTTGTACATTGGTCTCCGACCGGACCTGTAATGAAAGACGGAAAAGCTGAAGCTCCAAAAGTGACACAATCTATCAAAATCACAGACGACACCAAATGGTATCTTGTATTTTTAGTTTTCATTCAGGTAATTTTTGTAACGATGGTTTATGGTCCGATTGCAGCGTTTTTGGTCGAAATGTTCCCAATCCGAATCCGCTACACATCTATGTCATTGCCTTATCACATTGGAAATGGAGTTTTCGGAGGATTGTTACCAGCAGTTGCGACATATCTCGTAACGACCGCAAAAGATGCAGGACACGCAAGCTGGTATTTGGAAGGACTTTGGTATCCGATTGGTGTCGCTACGGTCTGTCTGGTCATCGGATTAATCTATTTGAAACGTAAAAACAATAGCATTCACGATTAAATCCAGAATTATTAATTAACTTTAAATCAAACAAAAAATGGACGGATTAAAAAAAATATTAGGCATCGTTTGGATTCTACTCGCATTGGTAGTTCTCTACTTTGGATTGACAGTAATGGGAATTCCTAAACTAACGTCAGGAAAACAGGAAGATTTGGTATTCGGGATTATTATTGTATTTATCTTGTTACCAATTGTTTCCGGAGGATTGGGTGTATTCGGGTATTACGCTTTGAGTGGCGATTATTCCGATGAAAACTTGTAACACTAAATTATAATTCATATTTGATAATTGATGAATGAATCTCGTTCATCAATTATCTTTTATCTGAATACATTTTTGGTACAGCGAATCTGCAACCCGACTTGAGTGGAAATCCTTTTTTGTGGCTGGAAAAGCTAGGCAAAAAAGATTGGGAACGGAAGGCGGATAAGTTGCCCAAAATATTCAATTATTAACAATGAAAAAGAGACACGAACAAAAACTGATTCTCCTGAGCTTTGGATTATTTATCTTATTCAGCGCTCCGATGATTCTTTTGTTCAACAGCGAGAAAGAATTGTTCGGTTTTCCGATGATTTATATCTACATCTTCGGCGTGTGGATGCTCTCTATTATCATTTCGTTTGTCATTTTCAAAAAATACGATGAATAGCTACGCCTTATTTGCAGTTGTAATTCTCTATCTCGCCCTTCTTTTCTTGGTCGCACATCGCGCAGAAAAAAAGAAGAGCAAGATTTGGGTGAACAATCCTTACATCTACGCATTGTCGCTGGCGGTTTATTGTACAGCGTGGACTTACTACGGAAGCATCGGCGTTGCGGTGAATGACGGACTGGATTATCTTCCGATTTATGTTGGTCCGATTATCATTATTCCTGCTTGGATTTATATCAACAGAAAAATCATCCGAATCGCGAGAATCAACAAAGTCAGCAGTATTGCGGATTTTATTTCTCTGCGTTATGGGAACAGTCGTTCGTTTGGAGCTATTATCACTTTGGTCTGTATTTTTGGGATTATTCCTTATATCGGACTTCAAATTAAAGCGATTTCCGAGACTTTTCACTTAGTTACAAAAACACCAATTTCTAAGGATTTATTTACGGATAATGCGACTTATGTTGTGATTTTATTGGCGCTTTTTTCTTCTTATTACGGAACGCGTTATGTGGATGCTTCGGAAAAAAGATTGGGAATAATTTCTGCTGTTGCGTTGGAAAGCTTTCTAAAATTAATTTTTCTAATTGTTCTTGGAATCTTCGTTACATTTTTCGTTTTTGACGGATTTTCTGACATCTATCAAAAGGCAAGTCAGTTTTCCGATTTCAAAGCTAAAAACACCTTTTCGGGACTGGAAGGAAGTATTAATTGGATTATTTTAAGTTTAATTTCTGCTTCAGCAATTTTCCTTTTACCAAGACAATTTCACACGACGATTGTTGAGAACAGACAAGAGAAACATTTGAAAACAGCCATTTGGTTTTTCCCTCTTTATCTTTTGATTTTCAATGTTTTTGTATTTCCGATTGCTTGGGGTGGACGAATTATCTTCGATGGTCAAAACGTAAATCCTGAGTTTTATTCGATTTTGATTCCTCAGCATTTTGGCAATCAAATCATTACTGTTTTAGTTTTTCTTGGTGGGTTGAGTTCATCCATTTCTATGGTTATTATTTCGAGTATTACTTTGTCAATTATGCTTTCCAACAATTTGATTATTCCTTACGGTTGGCTGGATAAATTAAAATCTGATAATGATGTAAAAAACACGAAAAATATCACTAACATTAGAAAAATCAGCATCTTCATTCTGATTGTAACCGCTTTTATTTTTTATAAATTCTTCATTTTACAGAACAGTTTATATTCTGTTGGGCTGATTTCTTTTGTTGTGATTTCTCAACTTGGGCCTTCATTTTTCGGAGCTATTTTTTGGAGACGAGGAAGTTATAAAGGCGCTGTTGGCGGATTGATTGGCGGATTGATTATTTGTTATTTCGGATTGATTATTCCGCAGTATTATTTCTCTTATAATCAAGAATTCAAAGGATTTTTGATAGAAATGTACGATTGGTTCAGCTTTTTCAATATTCCTTATTTAGATAGCATTTCTCAGGTTTTCTTTTGGTCGATTTTGGTTAATATGCTTCTATTTACGGTGATTTCTGTAAGTCAAAAAGGCGATTATCGAGAAAGAAATTTTGCCGAAATCTATGTGGATGTTGACAGATATATTCAGAATCACGAGAATGCTTTTATCTGGAGAGGGAAAGCTTATGTTTCTGACATCCGAAATATCTTGGTTAAATTCCTTGGCGAAAAGAAAACCGAACAGGCAATGCGGATTTTCAATCTCAAATATAACATCGATACTAGAACTGAAACTGCTGATGCGAGATTCATTAAATTTTCCGAGAATCTTTTGTCCGGAAGAATTGGAACTGCTTCTGCAAAAATCCTGATTGAAGGCGTAACTTACGAAGATAAAATTTCGCTGAAAGAAGTTCTGGAAATTCTGGAAGAATCCAAAGAAAATATCAGCCTTAATAAAAAACTGACTGAACAAAGTCGTGAATTAAGACAATTGTCTAATGAACTTAGTTCTGCCAACGAAAACCTCATCTTCAAGGATAAACAGAAAGATGATTTCTTGGATTCTGTTGCACACGAGCTCAGAACTCCGATTACTGCCATTCGTTCTGCTGGTGAGATTTTAGCTGACGACGATGATATTCCTTTGGAAATCAAGAGAGAATTCCTCAATAATATCATCACAGAATCTGATAGATTAAATGAAATCATTAATGACATCCTTTACCTCGATAAACTGGAACACGGCGAAATCGCTTTGAATATCGAAACCAATGACATCATTGAAACCTATCAAAAAGCATTGAATCCAATCAGTCATCTTTTACACCAAAAGAATATTCATCTCAGTGAAGTCAATCTTTTAACAGAAACAAAATTTGAATATGACGAAGCGCGATTGATTCAGGTTTTTCAGAATATTTTAGGAAATGCTTTGAAATTCACGGATGTGCAAGGAACTATTCAGACGAAATTTCAGGAAAAAGACAATCAATTGATTATAAGAATTTTCAATACGGGTAAACAAATCCCAGAAGATGACCTCAATTTGATATTTGATAAGTTTTATCAATCCAGAAATCAAAATATTAGAAAACCGTTGGGAAGTGGTCTTGGATTGGCAATTTGTAGAAAAATAATGGAAGCGCACAAAGGGAATATTTCGGCCGAAAACAACGGTTTAGGAGTGTGTTTTGTATTGAAACTTCCATCAAATAATTAAAAACAAAATGAAAAAGATACTAATAGCAGACGACGAGCACAAAATCCTGATGTCCTTGGAATACAGTTTCAGGAAGATTGGTTACGAAGTCTTCATCGCAAGAGACGGAACTGAAGTTTTGGAACTATTGAAAACCGTAACTCCGGATGTTATTCTACTCGACATTATGATGCCGAATCTCGATGGTTACAGCACACTGAACGAAATAAAAACAATGGAAAACCTCAACCAAACCAAAGTAATTTTCCTAAGTGCGAAAACCAATCCGAAAGATATCGAAAAAGGTTTGGAATTAGGTGCAGATGCTTACGTCACAAAGCCTTATTCTATCAAGAAATTGATTCAGCAGATTGAGGAAATGTTAGGGTAAAATTCATATAAAAACACACAAGAAAAAGATATGAATTCTGATAAATTATTCAACGATAGTATTCAAAACAAAGAAGCTTTTTGGGAAAACCAAGCGAGAGAAATCAGTTGGTTCAAATTCCCATCAAAAATCACTTCTTTGAATGAAAACAATTACAATCAATGGTTTGCAGATGGAGAACTCAATATGAGTTATCTCTGCATCGATAAGCATATCGAAGATGGATTTGGGGAACAAATTGCTGTGATATACGATTCTCCTGTTACCAATCAGAAGCAGACTTATACTTTTAATCAATTAAAAAATGAAGTCTCTAAACTGGCAGGTGCCCTTAAATTTTTAGGATTAGAGAAAGGCGACACAGCAGTGATTTATATGCCGATGATTCCTCAAACTTTATTTTCGATGTTGGCTTGTGCGAGAATCGGTGTGATTCACAATGTAGTTTTTGGAGGATTTGCACCGCACGAATTGGTCGTAAGAATAGACGATTGCAAACCAAAAGTAATGATAACTGCAACCGCAGGTGTAGAAATTACCAAAAGAATCCCTTACCTGCCTTTGGTTGAAAAAGCCATCGAGTTAGCTCAAGACAAGGTTGAAAATATTATTGTTTACAACAGAAAATTGATTGATAACCAACACGAGATGTTTGACGGTATTATAGATTATGAAGAAATCGTCAGCCAATCCGAACCAGCAAATTATATCTCTGTTGAATCTACACATCCATTATATCTTCTCTACACTTCCGGAACGACTGGAAAACCAAAAGGAATCGTGAGAGATACCGGCGGTTATGCAACAGCTCTCAAATTTTCTATGAAACACCATTACGGGATTGATGAAGGAGACACTTTTTGGGCAGCATCGGATTTCGGTTGGGCTGTTGGGCACAGCTATTCGGTTTATGGAACATTAATCAACAGAAATACAACCATTATTTTTGAAGGAAAACCTGTAATGACTCCCGATGCGGGAACATATTGGAGAATCATTTCAGAATATAAAGTTTCGGCAATGTTCACCGCTCCTACAGCTATAAGAGCCATCAAAAAAGAAGACCCAAATGGCGAATTGGTCAAGAAATATGACTTGTCCAATTTCAAAAAACAATTCTTAGCCGGAGAACGTTGCGATGTTGCTACTTTGGATTGGTTTGCAGAACACGTAGGTGTTCCGGCAATAGACCATTGGTGGCAAACAGAATCCGGTTCTCCAATGTTAGGCTTATTGACAGGAAACAACGATTACAAAATAAAAAGAGCATCGGCAGGAAAACCAATCCCAGGTTACGACATCAAAGTTTTTGATGAGAATGGTTACGAGCTTGCACCTCATCACGAAGGTTATCTTGTTATCAAATTACCCCTTGCTCCAGGTGCAATGTTGGATATTTGGAACGACTTTCCGAGATTCAAGAGTAGTTATCTTTCCCAATTCGAAGGTTATTATTTTTCCGGAGATGGCGCAATCGTAGATGAAGATGGTTATGTTTTCATCACGGGTCGCGTGGATGATGTCATCAATGTTGCAGGACACAGATTATCTACTTCCGAAATGGAAGAAGTAGTTTCATCCGACTCAAATGTTGCCGAATGTGCCGTTGTCGGGATAGAAGATAATCTCAAAGGTCAAATCCCGTTTGCCTGTGTCGTTCTGAAAAGTGGAACAGACATCTCTGAATCAGAACTGGAAAAACAAATCGTACAAAATGTGCGCGGGAAAATCGGGGCAGTTGCCTGTCTAAAAAACGTAATGGTCGTCAAACGATTACCAAAAACACGTTCAGGAAAAATCTTAAGAAAACTTATCCGAACAATGTTGGACGGAAAAGATTTCCAAATCCCATCAACCATAGATGATGAATTAATCATTTCCGAAATCCAAGACAAAATAGTCGATTACAGAAAAATACATCTAGCTTAATCTATAAAGAGTAAAATTTACATTAAAAATATTAATAATATGAGAAATTATCACATTCAGAATTTACAGGATTATTTCAAAGAGTACAAAAAATCAATCAAAAATCCGAAGAAATTTTGGGATAAAATTGCGGATGAAAACTTCGTCTGGTATCAGCGCTGGTCCAAAGTGGTGGATTACGATATGCAGGAAGCGAACATCAAATGGTTCAAAAATGCAAAACTTAATATCACTAAGAACTGTTTAGACAGACATCTTTCCGTGCGTGGCGATAAGACGGCGATCATCTGGGAACCGAACGATCCAAAAGAAGAAGCTCAGCATATTTCTTACAACGAATTATACATCAGAGTCAATAAAGTAGCGAATATTCTTCGTGAACTGGGTATTGAGAAAGGCGACAGAGTTTGCATTTATCTTCCAATGATTCCGGAACTGGCGGTGACAATGCTGGCTTGTGCTAAACTTGGAGCAGTTCATTCTGTGATCTTTGCAGGATTCTCTTCTTCTGCGGTGGCTTCAAGGGTGAATGACTGTGGGGCGAAGATGGTTATAACCTCCGATGGAAGCTACAGAGGAAACAAAGTTCTGGATCTGAAAAGTCTAGTGGATGAAGCATTAGAGAAAACACCAACAGTAGAAAACGTTTTGGTTGTCAAAAGAACTCATAACGATGTCAATATGAAGGAAGGTAGAGACCATTGGATGGATGACTACTTTGACAAAGCCTCAGCAGATTTCGTGACGGTGATTATGGATGCGGAAGATCCGTTGTTCATTCTTTATACTTCGGGATCGACTGGAAAACCGAAAGGAATGCTGCACACTTGTGCCGGCTATATGGTCTACACGGCTTATACGTTCAAGAATGTGTTTAATTATAAAGAGAATGATGTCTATTGGTGTACCGCAGATATTGGCTGGATCACGGGGCATTCTTACATCCTTTACGGTCCGCTTCTGAATGGTGCAACAACCGTGATCTTCGAAGGGGTGCCGACTTTTCCTGATGCAGGAAGATTCTGGGAAGTGATCGATAAGCATAAAGTGACTCAGTTTTACACAGCTCCAACAGCGATTCGTTCTTTGGCGAAAGAAAGTGTGGATTGGGTTTTGAAACATAATTTAGATTCTCTGAAAGTGATCGGATCCGTTGGAGAACCTATCAATGATGAGGCCTGGCATTGGTACAACGATAATGTCGGGAAGAAGAAATGCCCGATTGTGGATACCTGGTGGCAGACTGAAACGGGCGGAATTATGATCTCGCCTATTCCATTCGTGACCCCTACCAAACCAACTTATGCTACCCTTCCGCTGCCGGGAATTCAGCCGGTGTTGATGGATGAGAAGCGCAATGAAATCACCGGAAACCAGGTGGACGGAAATCTTTGCATCCGTTTTCCTTGGCCAGGGATTGCCAGAACGATTTGGGGTGATCATCAACGGTATAAGGAAACTTACTTCTCGGCTTTCCCTGGGAAATATTTCACGGGTGATGGGGCTTTGAGGGACGAGGTTGGCTACTACAGAATCACAGGACGTGTGGATGATGTGATCATCGTTTCCGGGCATAATCTGGGGACAGCGCCAATTGAGGACAGCATCAATGAGCATCCTGCGGTGGCGGAATCTGCAATTGTGGGTTATCCGCACGATATCAAAGGGAATGCACTCTATGGTTTCGTAATCCTGAAAGAAGCCGGTGAAGAAAGAAATCGAGAGAATCTTGCAAAAGAAATCAACCAGTTGATCTCTGAGCAGATTGGGCCGATTGCGAAGCTGGATAAGATCCAATTTGTGTCCGGATTGCCGAAGACGAGATCCGGGAAGATTATGCGTAGAATCCTTAGAAAGATTGCCGAGGGCGACTTCAACAGCTTTGGGGATATCTCGACTTTGCTGAATCCGGAGATTGTGGATGAGATTAAGAATGAGAGGGTTTAGATGTGAGAAGTTAGAGGTTAGATTTTAGAAATTAGAAATTAGACTGATACTTTAGACCTTAAATTATAAAGGAAAAGCCATCCGGATTGGGTGGCTTTTGTCATTTTGACAGTTATTTTATGGAGGGTATCGCTTCGTCGTTCCTTCGTCGATCCTTCGTCCAAAGTTTGTTTTTGGGATCTATAGGATTTGGGACTTTTCTGTCAGATTGGCAGGGTGGTCTGTTGCCTGTACTGTAATCTTATCTCCGGACAAATCTGTGTTAACTTTTGTAGCTGTGTAAAGCCACTCAAAGCCACTGTCTAAAGCAGAACCTTCTTCTACGATGCTGCCATCTTCATTCTCTATGCGGACTGTGACTGCTACGACCTGAAAGTCATCTGTTGCTGTAATTTTGATAACATCTCCTTTTTGACCCGTGTAGCCGGAAAGGTCTATCTTTTCTATTTTGGGTGCGTTGAGCAGGTCTGCTACTGCAACATTATAGGTACTGACACCGTTTGCCTGATCTGACTCTGCTTCGTATAATTCTTTTTTGTCCGGATCATTTAGAACAACTTTGGCGTAGAGGACGGCTCTCTGAAATTTGAGCTATTGGTCTTTCTGTTTTTGGGAGTCTTCTGCTGTTTTGTCTTTTGGTGCTTTGGACACTATGGTTTTGCCGTTTCTTTGGCTGAATACGATAAGGTCTCCTACTTTACCGCTAAGGCCGTGTGTGATGATGTTGTTTTTGCTTTCTGCCATTTGTTTGTTTTTTAAATGTTATTAATTAATTGAATTTCTAAATTAAATATTTTATTAATACAAAAAGTATTTTTAATGTATTATTTTTGTAAAATATATTATGTTAAGTTGGTTTTTAAGTGATATTTTTCAACATAGATTTATATTATGTTAAGTTGATAAATTAATTTACTGAATATCAGACTATTTTGTATTTTTGGATCAAACTAAAAAACTAATACCATTACCTCCAGATGAAGAAAATTCTTTTGCTTCTATTGCTTCTTACATTCTCACTCAGCTATGCTCAGGATTGGAAGTTTCTTTTTGAAAATAATAATGAAAGCTTTTTTTTCAAGCCAAATACTAAGAATACAGGTTGGATAAAAGTAATTTCTGAGAAAACAGAGTATTATCTAAAAAACATAGTGAATGTCCAAGTAACTGACGGATATACAAAAACATTATGGAAATTTGATTGTGAAAATAAGAAGATTGCACAATTACAAATTCATGTTTATTCAAAAACGGGCGGAATATTGCAAAGTGTAGAAAACGAGGAATCTTCCTTAAAGACCACATACGTAATTCCCGATACAGTTGGTGAAGGATTTTTAAATGCTTTTTGTAATAAAGAGAATTAATGTTACGGATTGTAAATCTGCTAATTTGAATAAAGGTAATTAAATGGAATACGGAAAACCGTATTAATCTTGGAAAACAATACTTTAGATTTGACACATTTAATAAACTACAACTACTTGTAACAACATTTTCAGTAATAGAACATGAAAAGTTTCAAGTTTCAATTTTAAATAAACTAATAATGAATGATCCAACCAAAAGTCGTTACAGGCATTTACAATTTAAAAGCAATATTATTTATCGTCGCTTTGTAAAATCAGACACAGAACTAAAAAAGAGTAATTTAGAATACACAGAAGCAGAAATTCCAGCTCATGGCACTTATGGGGCTCTACTATTCAGACAAGAATGGAAAATCAAACGAGAGGAGATCCTTAAAAGAGACCTTAATAGTTGCGTCATTTGCTCTGAAAGTAATTCTTTGCAGGTGCATCATAGACAGTATCATTTTATTGTTCGTGAAAATAAATTTAAACTTCCTTGGGAGTATTCAGACAACCTATTAATTACCTTATGTGAATCATGTCATAAAAGAGGACACAGCAAATTTAAGGTACCTACAATTAACATTTAAAAAAAGAAAAATGGGACTATTTAGTTTTTTTAACCGCAAGGAAAGTTCAAATGGAGTTGATAATTTAAATTCAACAAATCAAAAAAATTTACCTGAAATACCAGAAAACGTTTTTCTCGAAAAAGATAAACCTCAGAATAATTCTAATGATGAAACAAATACCAAATCTAGTACTGAAAATGGCATTAATTTATTACTCGAATTTTTAGAAAAAAACCATGAAGGAAAAGGTTATGATGATGCATTAATAAATCCAGATAATACTCATCTTGAACAAAATATTGAAGCTTTAAAAAATGATCTTGAAAGAACTATAAGAAAGCTAAAAATATTTTATGAAGATTTTATTAGGGAAATAGATTTCCATATCGGAAGTAGAAGCAGAAGTGGAATGGTTGATACGGTTGAAGAATTAACCGTAAAAAAGGAAACAGCCGAAAATCATATCAGACAAATTATTGAAATAGAAAATGATGCAAAAAATAATACTGGAATAGGGCAAGGCGTAATCATTAGCTATACTCGTGGCTTTAGAAATGGTTTAGCAGCAATCTCGCATCACTCAATCATGAAAAGAACATTCTAAATTATAACTATGAAAAATTGGTGGATAAAATTCGGTTGCTTTCTAATAGGCTATAATTATGAGATAGTTAGAAATTCCAGTGAAGTATCAGCAAAAGCTGTAAAAAGATATACAGCAGCACTATTGATTGTATGTATTCTTTGGTCTTTTATAGGTTATACATTTACAAACAGGTATGTTCACGGTGGCACTTGGGGCTCTTTAATAGGCGCTTTAGTTTTTGTTGTTATAATAATTCAGATTGAAAGACAAATAATATTATCTATTAATACTAATAATGGTCTTTATGCTGTAAGAGGAATTATCGCAGTTCTGATGGCAACAATCGGAGCTATTATTATTGATCAAATTATTTTTAAGGAGGATATCGAATTAGAAAAAATCACATTTATAGAGGCTAGAGTAAAAAAAGCATTAGCTCCTAAAACAGAAGAACTTCGTAACCAAGTTGCAAATTTAGAAAATGCTATTTTTGGAAAAGAATCCGAGAGAGCAAATCTAATTTCTGATGTTGCAAAAAATCCAACCACAGTAGTTTATTCGACTCAAACAAGTATAAAAACAGAAAAAAAGACAAAGATTGACATAATAACAGACAAACCTGTTACTACTGAGATATCCTCTCCAGTAAGCATAACTAATAGTTCAAATGTTCCAAATCCCAAAATCTCATTAATTCCTCAACTTGATGAAACAATAAAAAAACTAAGGGAAGAAAAAACAGAAAAAGAAAGTGCTTTACTTAATATAAGACCTAAACTTGAAAAAGAAATTAGTTCTAAAGTTGGTTTTCTAGATGAATTAGAAGTAATGTATAGTTTAATAACACGCTCAGGTGTAGCATTAACTATTTGGCTTATTTGGTTCTTCTTTTTACTTGGTTTAGAAATGCTTGTTTTATTTAGCAAGATTAATGAAAAGGAAACTGATTACGAAAGAACAGTAAAACATCAAATGATTCTTCAAATGCGAAAGTTGGAAATATTTGCAAAGATGAATGGAAATAATAATACTTGACAAAATAAATATAAATTTCATTGAGATTAAAATATAAAACCGCTCCATCCAGAGCGGTTTTATATTTTACAAATCAATACAACAAATACCCAATCCCAATAGAGCCGTAGTAATAGGATTTGACATCGTTGTTTTTCAGTTCTTTGCTTCGGTAGATGAAGACGTAGGAGAGATTCCAATGGTTTCTTCGGAACTTGAGACCTGCCTCTGCATTGAAACGGATGGGTTCCAAAGGAAATGTGACGGGACTGTTGTCATTAAACAAACTGCCCTGTATGGTGGCATCGTAGGCTTGGTAATTTAGTTTTGGGATGATGTAAAAGTAGAATTCGTGGTCGGTGGTTTTATTTTTATCGGTCTGCAGTGCGCCATCATAGAGATTGGAGTTGTAAATGGGAATCAGCTTGGTAAGGCTAAATCTCACTACCGGCCCAACGCTAAGCCCCGTGAAAACTGTTCCCAAACTCCCTTCTGCCTGAACCTGAAAATCTACGAAACGCTGCTGCACCCGAAACAACGGCCTTGAATAAAACACATTGGCCTGAACCGCCAAAGCATTCTTAATCTGATGCCGCCATCCATAAATTCTTTCATACCCAAAAAGACGGTGAAAACCCTTCTGAAACTCTTCTCCAAAGGCATTGGGCCCCACATAGCCGAGTTGCGCACCAAGCTTGAGAACCGACTGATCCTGATAAAAGGTATTGATGCCCGCTTCTCCAAAAATATAGCCGGCAAACGGGCGGTCATTCTTCGATAGTTTTTCGGCGCGGTTGGTCTGCGGATTATAGATGTACTGCCCCAGCCTGACCTCGAGGATTCTTTTGTTGACGGTTTCTTTTTTATGGGGAATGATCTGACGGTAGAACAGCTCGACACCATTGGTGTAATACTGATCGTTGACGGTGGAAACATAGAGATCGTTGTCCAACACCACCCCGACTTCTGCCGGTCTGGTCTGCGCTATGGCAACGATTGCGCTCAACAGCAACAGCAATACGAGTTTCTTACGCATCATCTTTTTTGCTGTTTCTAAAATTTGGGGTTGATCATTGGTGTAAAAATAATTAAAGGGAAATGTTTGAGCAAGGGTGTTGTGTTAATTAATGGTCAAATCATCATTTCAGGAAAGACAAAGCTATTTGATTAATTATAGAAATTAATGGTAATATGACTTTAGGCATTAAGGAAATTGTGGAAATCTTGTAACTTAGGGCAATAAATTAAGTTTATAAAAATCCCGAAACGTTAGCAGATATTAAAAATTTAATAAAGAAAAAATGAGAGACCATATTTATACGTTGTTGTTGTTATTTTTATTCACAAGCGTTAATGCTCAAGAATATTCAACATTGATAGGTGAAGCTAATAGATTATATGAAGCAAAAGATTATAAAATGTCTGCTGATTTATATGATAAAGCTTTTAAAATCGAAAGCAAAAATCCTAGTCACTTATATAATGGTGCATGCACATCTTCTTTAGCAGGAAATACAAAAAATGCATTCAAATGGTTGAACTTATCCATAGAAAATGGTTGGACAAATCTGGCGCACTTAAAGTCTGATAATGATTTAGAAAATCTACATTCAAAAAAAGAATGGGGGAAAACGATTGAAAAGTTGGAGAAAAAATTAGAGTTAGTAGAAGCCAATTATGACAAACCATTGCAGGCTGAATTGTTGACCATTCTTGAGGAAGACCAAAAATATAGAAAGCAAATCCATGAAACGCTAAAAACCCACAGTGATGATTCTAAAGAAATGCAAGACCTTTGGAAGATAACTCTTAAGAATGACTCCATTAACTTATTGAAAGTAAAAAAGATATTAGATGAAAAAGGTTGGGTTGGAAAAGACAAAGTAGGTACACAAGCCAATAGCGCCATATTTCTTGTGATTCAACATTCAGATTTGGAGACGCAAAAGAAATATTTACCAATGATGAAAGAAGCTGTAGCAAAAGGAAATGCAAATTCAGGTTCCTTAGCTTTGTTGATTGACAGAATCGAAATCAGAGAAGGTAGAAAACAAATCTACGGCAGTCAGATAGGAATCAATCCGAAAGACAATACGCACTATGTTTTACCTTTGATCGACCCTGACAATGTAGATAAAAGAAGAACAGAAGTTGGCTTAGGTCCGATCTCTGACTATGTTAAAACTTGGAATTTAGTTTGGGACGTTGAAAAGTATAAAAGTGAGTTGCCGGAATTAGAAAAATTAAATAAATAGAAATCAACAAGACAAAATCAATAACAAAGGATTTATAATGACTATCAGAAAAGCAGACGAGCAAAAAGATTACGACAAAGTTTGGGACATCTTCACAAACGTTATTTCGACAGGAGACACTTATGTTTTTGACCCTAATACACCCAAAGAGACTTTGCATCATCATTGGTTTGCAGACTATATGGACACTTTTGTTGCGGTAGACGATAATGATGAGATATTGGGAACTTACTTTATCAAGCCCAACCAAATTGATTTGGGAAACCATATTGCCAATTGCGGTTATATGGTAAACCCAAAATTTCATGGACGTGGCACAGGAAAATTGCTTTGTGAACACTCCCTAAAATTTGCCAAAGACAAGGGATTTTTAGGAATACAATTCAATATCGTAGTAAGCACCAATGAAGGTGCTGTAAAGTTGTGGCAGAAATTTGGGTTTGATATTATCGGCACAACACCAAAGGCTTTCAGACACAAAACATTGGGACTTGTTGATACTTACATTATGTATAAGGACTTAACAATAACTGAATAAAACGACAATGTTCTTTTCCTAGCAGAATTCCGATATGGTGATTTGTAATCCGTGTTTTTTCAACATTTAAACATTAAGGCTAAGATTACAAATTCTTGTCATTACAATTATTGTAGAATAATTAGAGTTAATAATATTATTTTAGTACCCAAATTAATCTGACTAAAAACCAAGAAAACCATGGTAAGAAACTCAAAATTATTTGAATTAACTCAAATCAAGAATACATTTCTTTTTATATTATTCTTATTATCTATTTTCTCGTGTGAACCTCGAGAAACCGAAAACAGCCATTACAAGATATCTTTTGAAAATAATTCTAATAAAAACCTATACATCTTGCGGAGTTCTGATACCATTCTAACGCAATACGGAACGCCAGACCCAAGAAATAATCCCAAACAAAAAGTATTGGCACACTCCATTAATAATGATGCTTTGAGAAGCAATGGAGCAAAACCAGAATCGTGGGAGACAATGTTTAAATATTACCCGAAAATAAGTGTATTCGTTTTCGATGAACAGACCCTTCTAAATAATGACTGGCAAATCATAAAAGAAAATGATATGTATTTGAAAAGATATGACCTAAGCTACGACGATGTAAAAAATGACAACTGGACATTAAAACACACAGATTAGCAAGATAATTATTAGTGAAGGATGCAAATCTTTGACATTGAAGTACAAACAGTTAGTTGGGCTATAACTCCCAATTACAACCTATGAAAATAAAAGTCTATTCCCCTTCCCATTCTTTACTTAAAAAATACATAGAAAGTATTTATATCCTCACCCATACCGCTGAAGAAGAACCTGCAAAATACATAACGTTCCCCTCTATTTTTACCATTGTATCAATCAGTGAAAAGTCAAAATCGATTATTAAAGGAAATCAATTAATCATCAGGGAATGTGAAGACAATAAGGTGGAAACCAATCTAGTATCTGATTTCAATAAGCCGGTATATGTGCAATACGAAGGGAAAATAAACGAAATCACCATCTATTTTAAACCATTGGCGATTAATTCATTTTTGGAGCAAGACTTAAACCATTACAACAGCTCAAGCTTTTCTGAATTTGTACCTTTTGAAGACTATAGAAAAGCGATGATCGATATTCTTTCTTTGCAAAATGATGCCGAAAAAATTGAGGCTATTGAAAATTATTGGTTATCCAAATTAATAGGGTTTCAGCACAATTTCCTTGAAACCATTTTGTCTGAAATGATGTGCGACGAAAATGACGCTTTAACGATTACAGAACTTTGCGAAAAAAATAATATCTCACGCACCACATTGAACAAACACTTTGGCAGGCATATCTGCAAAACACCATCTGAATTCAAAAAGATACTAAGATTTAGAAATGCGGTTAACAAATATGCTTCCGATAAGGCAAGAAACAACTTAACCAATATTGCCTATAGTGTTGATTACTTTGACCAGTCTCATATGACAAGGGAATTCAAATCTGTGACAGGGTTTTCTCCCAAAGTTTTCTTTGAAAAAACAACAGCGCTGGAAAAAAAACAAATTCACTGGCTGTTTTTATAGATGGGTTTACAATTGTACAATTTTTCGTTTGTTGATTAAAGTATTTTTACGACTTAATCATAAAAAATATCCAATGACAATTCGTCAAATCTATTTTATTACAGCTGTCTTCTTCATAGCTCTTTTGCAACCTATTGCGGTTCAATCACAAAATCGGAAAAGCATCATTAATCCAATAAAATCTCAATTAAAAATTCTTGAAAAAGAAAATAACCTAAGCGGAGTTGTCCTTATTGCAAAAGAAGGCAAACCAATTTATAGAGAAGCGTTTGGTTTTTCCAATTTGCCAGACCGCGTTAAAAATAAACCAGACACGAAGTTTAATTTAGCTTCTATCAACAAGATGTTCACGGCAATCGCTATTATGCAATTGGTGGAATCCGGGAAAATTTCGCTTCAGGATAAAGTAGGTCAATATCTTACAAATTATCCCAATAAAACGGTTGCCGACTCTGTGGCCATCCATCAATTATTAACGCACACTTCCGGAATGTCCAGTTTTTGGGAGGAATATGATAAGCTTGCAAAGGAAAAGTTCAAAACAGTTTCAGATTACCTTCCGTTGTTTGTAGATAAAAAACTGTCTTTTGCTTCTGGTACTGATTTCTTGTACAGCAATTCCGGATATATGGTTTTAGGATTGATTATTGAAAAGGTGTCGGGTCAGAATTATTTTGATTTTGTAAAAGAACATATCTATCAACCTGCAAAAATGATTAATACGGATGCTTACGAATTGGATAATGCGATTCCAAATTTGGCAACCGGCTACACAATATCATTGGAAGAACCGGGGCAATGGAAAAATAACATTTACTCAAATTTAGCCAAAGGAACGCCTGCTGGTGGCGGCTATTCAACAGCTGACGATTTGCTGAATTTTGCCAATGCTTTACAAAACAATATTTTATTGAGCAAAGAAAACATAGCTCTTTGTACATCAGGCAAAGTGAAGTACCGAGAAGGAAAATACGGCTATGGATTTGAAGAAAACACCATCAACGGGCACCGCATCTTTGGACATACCGGCGGACACGATGGTATTGCCTGTGAACTGATGATTTATCCGGATTTGGGCTACACTGTCATCATTCTAACCAATGGAGAGGTCGAAAATTATTGGGAAGCGAGTAATCTGATTAAAAAACAATTAGTGGGTTCAGCTCCATCCATTGAAAATTTCTTTTACACTAAAGATATCATCAAAACCGTACGCGATAAAGGTTATGAAGCTGGCATTAAGGCAATAGAACAAAACTCAAAGAAATATTCATTAAGAGAAAATCTGATTGAAAGATATGCTTATAAGCAATTGTTCGAAAAAAAGACGAATCAGGCAATAGATTTGTTTAAGTTAAATCTTCACTTTTTCCCCAACTCAAATAATGGTTATTATTACATCAGTGAGGCCTATAGAGTCTCAGGTCAAAAACAACAAGCGCTTGAATATCTAAAGTTACACCTTGAAAAAGAGCCAGAAGATAATGAGGCTCAATTAAAGTATCAATTGTTGATGAAATAACAATATTAGATTTAAAATTTAACTTAATTTAAAAATTAGTCATTATTTGTGAGAATTTGGTTAGCCGGAAAAATAGCGTTAATTTAGCCCGAAACCTCTTGTAGTAAGGGGACGGCTGTACGTTATTATAATACAAATTCGATAACCATAAAATGAAAAAATTAACATTATTGTTTCTTACATTATTCATTACAAATTTTAATTATGCTCAAAACACAGTGCTTGACAGTTTAGTTCAAAAGAACGGTTTTGCTTTCCAAACTGATAAAAACATTTCATTTCAGGGAAAAGGATGGGATGTCTTGCTCAATGAAATAAAACAATCGAATTCTGTTTTGTTGGGAGAAACGCATTTTACAAACGAAGTTCCTTATTTTACCAATGCTGTTATCAATGAGGTTAAGTTTGACAATTATTTTCTTGAAGTTGACCCTTATTCCATAGATATAATCGAAACCAAAATTAAATATCTACCTGCTGAAAAACTCAATTCTTTTGTTAAAGAATATAGTACCAACTTTTCTTTTCTGGAGCACGAACCCGAATTTGCTTTGGTTAAGGATTTGGTTAAGCGCAATACCAAAATATATGGTGTAGAACAGATTAGCGTTTCTGCAGACCAAATGATTATTTCAACCTTAAAAGAAGCTTCGAAAAACAAAAAAGCGATTGAGGTCTATGAGCAAATGCTTCATAATTCGAAACTCGCTGCATCTAAAGAGGGTCTTGAAAAATACTACCTGCTCTCTGAAGATTGTCTTCAAAAAATAGACTTATTACTGACGCTAAAACTTTCTGACAAAGAGCGAAAAGAAATTGAAGACCTGAAGCTAAGTAGAGAGATTTATACTAAAAGAAACCATCCCTTAAGGATTCAACTGCTGAAAAATATCTTACTAACCCAATTGCCTGATTGGAAAAATAAAAAGAATCTTTTCAAATTTGGTGCGAACCATCTTCCAAAAGGCGAAACGATATTAACAAAAACTGATATTTATGATATTGGTAACCTCATCTCTAATATTGAAGAGGCTAATTATAGAAAATCGTTACACCTAATGATTGTTGGAAAAGGAGACAGAGATGATGACAGTAGTTTTAAATCTTTTCTAAATGTGGCAAAAGATGAACAATGGTACTGCTTTGATTTAAGACCTCTAAAGAAATCTATTTTGCAAAACAAGCTAAAAATAGATGATGTTTACCTATCGAGAGTTATAAAGGGTTATGATTACCTTATCTATATCCCGAAAGTCACTAAAAGTAAAGAATTCTCGAAAGAATAAAAACAATCAAAGTCACGGATAAAAATCCACGACATCAATCTCATAAAACCGCTCTCTCAAAGTGCGGTTTTATTATTTGTAAAAATTAAGGATTATAAAGAATCAGTTATCAAAGCTTTTGAAGAAATCTTGTAACTTCGGGAATAAGTTTTTCCAGCAAGGCAAAAATGAATAAATTGTGTTCTTAACCTTAAAATTAAATAAAAAAATGGAATTCTGGAAAGAAATAGAAGAACATCTTTGGGATGAAGGCTTTGATGTATTGAATGAGAACGGGACAATACAATGGAGAGTTGAAAAAGGAAGTCATAGCATCGAATACCAAAACATTGCTATTGATGGAAACAAGCTTGCCTGGTATCAAGACGAGGAAGTTGGAAAAAGCTGGGTAAAGATTAGGCATTCCAATGGAATGATTTTAAGTTGGAAACCAATAAGCAACCATTCGGATTATGGGTTTAGATTTCATTACATCAAATGGTTTGGAAATCAATTAGTCATAATTTATGGAGAAAAACATAGAGAATATATTGTAAAATTCGAAGATCTGACCGTTACCGTTTTATTTACTGGTAATATTTCTAATTTACAAATTAGTGATGAGAAAATTTATGTTAAAAACTACAAAGACATTATACAGGTCATTAATCTGTCATCAATAAATTTAACCATCTACACTATAACTGAAAATGATTTAAAAAATTACCCAATAGAGGTCGAATTAAAACCAAAAACTGATTTCTTTGTACGTCTTGATCCTAATTATAATAAAAACTACAGCTAATAATACAAGTCATAGATTTACAATCTTTTATTTTATATTAAACTATAATTCAAGACATCATCGCATAAACCGCCCTCCCAAAGTGCAGTTTTATTTTTCTCAAAAATTAAAGATTATTTGACATCAGTCATCAAAGGTTTTGGATAATTGGCGTAACTTAGAGAAATAAATTCTGATTATGAAAAAGCATCTCATAACCCGATTTCTTATTTTGACATCTGTCGTATTCCTGACCTTTCAATGCAATAAGACAGAAACCAACCCAGTTCCAGAACCTCAGAAACTCTCACTGAGCGACACCGTGACCGCCAAACCCAAGCTAGAACATCAAGACAAGAAAGACACCGCAGAGAAAATTGCGCATTACATTGCCAACGAGTATCTAACACCTGGAGACCTGAAAGCCATCACAATGAGCGAACGAAAATTCCACTACCAACAGATTGACCTGAACGGCGACGGGAAGATGGAAGTCTTTGTGAGTTTCTATACGCCTTACTTCTGTGGTACTGGTGGTTGTGCTATGCTTTTGCTGAATGACCATTTGAAACCTATTACAAAATTCACGGTAACAAGACCACCAATTTACGCCGACCCGGAAATGAAAAATGGCTGGAAAATTCTGTACTTCCAAAACGATAACACGTGGAAAGCTCTGACCTATGAGAATGGGAAATATCCATCCAACCCATCTGTCCTACCCAACTCGTTTAAAAAACCAAGCGATAAGGAAGGTGGTATATTCGTAGGTGATCAAGCAGAATACACTTTCTAAAATATTCTAATTATGAAAAAACTAATTCCTCTTGTATTATTAATGGTTTTCACAAGTCTGAGTGCGCAGAAAATCACAGACGGCCAAACTGTAACGGTTGATGGACTTGCCGTGACTTTCAATATCCTGAACAAAGAGGCTGTAACGGCAGGCGGCAAAAACTATGACCGCTATAAAGTTTCGGCAACGCTGGTGAACAAATCAGGTAAGGATTTTAGCCTAAGAATGAGCAACGCACCGCAAATGGTAACCAATACAGAACTGGTGGAACTGAACTGTATCAATGCAACTGGTGCCAAACTGACCTCCAAAAAAATAGCGCTAAAACTGAAACCTCAGAACCTCAACGTAACGTATTGGGCATATACCAAAGACGGTAAATATCAAAGCTTCGTAATCCCGGTAGTGTCAGGTTACTTTTTGGACAATGGAGATTCTGTGAGTGATAGCACCATTTTCATCGTTCCACAAGGAGAAGCTCCGGATGTAAGCGTACGTAAAACTTTATAACAAACTATAAAAACTATGACAACTAAGAAACTATTTTTAGCGTTTTTCGCTATCGTATTCATCAGCGTTAGCGCACAGACTTCTCAGGAATTATTTGGAAAATGGCAACTTGTGAAGTGGGTGAAGAATGGAAAGGAAAAAGATATCCAAGGTTATTTCAAATCTGATCAGGTTTATCAGGTTTTCAATGATGATAAGACATTTGAAAGTCTGATTGGCACTGAAAGCCACAAAGGAAAATGGCACTTTTCTAACGACAATACAGAACTGACAATTACTTCAACATTAATTCCCGTAACCTTCAAGATTGATTATTTTGATAAAGACAGACGTGTGATGACGTACAAAGACCTTGGAACCTTCACTTATATGAAAGTGAAAGAACCGGAACAGATCAAGTAACTATCACAACAGACTATAAAATTGAATTAAAAACCGCAGTAGAAAGCGGTTTTTAATTTGATGTTTAATTGATTATTTCAGATATTTGAAACTCAGATTTTTTACTGAAGCTTTATGAAAAAACTATTAGCCTTATTTTTTATTTTCAGTTTATCGATCCTTAATTATGCTCAGAAACAATCAAGTTCTAAAGACAGTATCAAGGTATTTTATGATGAACTCTTCTCTGTTCTTAAAAAAGGATATTTACACAAGAACTCAGTCAATTGGAATGAAGTAGAAACAGAAACTAAAAAGAATCTAAGCCAGTATAGTAACTTTAAAAAGTCATTGAGCGAGATCAAGCCACTGTTTGATAAAATCAATGCTAATCACTGTGGCATTTATTATCAGAATACCAAATACGCCGGCACAGGAAAAGTAATTCCCAAAGATGCCGTGAGCGAAGAATGGCGAAAAAAATACGCCACTAAACCAGCTTTCGAAGTAAAGATGCTGAACGACAAATACGCCTACATTCTGATGCCCGGAATGACCTTTATGGATACAAGTGCTAAGAGCATTTCCAAAATAGCACAGCCGATGTACGATCAGATTTCAGCCATCAAAACCAAAGAACATCCGCAAGGTTGGATCATAGATCTACGTTTCAATCCTGGAGGAAACTCTATGCCTATGCTTTTGGCTTTGTATGATTTTTTGGGAGATAATGACATTTGGGGAAAGCTGGACCTTAATAAAAAACAAGAAACCTTAGTAAAGCTTAATAAAGGAAAATATCTTGATGGTTCTAACATTGTCCCATTCATCACTCCAAATGGTGAATTATTGGACAAAGCAAAAGTTGCCATAATCACCGGCATCTACACCGCAAGTTCCGGAGAAGTGACAGCACTCGCCTTCCAAAGCAGACCAAACACCATCTTCATAGGCGAAAAAACTTATGGCGCAACAACGACTAATATACAGGTGGATTTGCCCTTCAGTGCTATATTGGCATTAACCATAGGCTATGACAGTGACAGAAATGGAATTTTTCACGAGCAGATAATTCCGGATATCTTAGTATCAAAACAGGATAACTTTGAAGATACGATGAAAGATCAGAATGTTTTGGAAGCATTGAGGTTTTTTGAGAGGAAATAAGTATTTTAGTAACATAAAAAAACTGAATTAATCATAAAACAAATTATACTATGGAAAACAGCAAAGTACCTCTTTTTACTATGAGCATTGTTGCCATCATTGTTGGCGCAGCATTGTACAAGCAAATTGATTTCAAAACGATGACAGTTGAGAAACCTGCGTTGTCAATACTTTATGCAGTTACTTTTTTGTTTGCCGTGGCTGTGTTGGTAAGGAATTATCGGAAGAAGGCTGAAAAGTAGGAAACTTAGATTCTATTAATTCCCATAAACCGTAAATCTATATGAACAAAGAACTTTGGGACAACATCCTTCAATTTAATTTTGATGATCCACCCAGTGAATATGGATTTACAACCCGTCTTGCCAACGAAAACGTCTGGACAAAAGCGTTTACCGAACTTGCTATTTTGGAATACAAAAAGTTTATGTATCTGGCAGCGACTTCGGAAATGATGGTTTCGCCATCCGAAATTGTAGATACGGTTTGGCATCAGCATTTGATTTTTACGCAATCTTATCAGAGTTTCTGTACTTTGATTGGCAAGCAAATTCAGCATATTCCTTCAACGCATAATCGGGATGAGTTTGAGAAATTTAGTCAGGCTAAGGAAAGGACTCAGAAACTGTATTCAACTATTTTTGGTGAACAGCCGAAAAGTATTTGGGAATATCACGGAATGTTTGAAAGCCTGAATCTGGATAAAGCTCAAATTAAAATCAGAACCTTTCTGGTGTTTGGTATTCTTGGTTTCATTGGACTTATCACGCCTTGTTATTTTTTATTAAAGCCTATTTATTTGGAAATTAATAATCCTTATTTCGTTATCGGATTTCTTGCTTTATGTATATTGACATTTTCCGGACTTGAATTTTATAATCAGAAAAAGCTTAAGAATATAACAAGAGAATTTGATGAAGATTCCTTTGTTTATCAACTTCAGCCCTATGAACTTGTTTATCTCAAAACACAAAGACTCGACAACATTATTAATGGAACCGTCAATGAATTAATTAAAAATTATACGATCATTGTCAATAGTGATAATACTCTAGAGCTTATCAATCCAGACAATGCACATTCCAAAGAAGAACATCAAATCACAACAGTTTTAGGCGAATTAGGAAGAACACATTATCCTCAATTATTAAGACAATTGATAAACAAACCCATCTTTTGGAACACCGCCAAATGTATGGATGCATTCCAGAAATACATTAATAAGTCGAAGAAATTCGGGAACTTATTTTATGCGAATTTTGGTGTTTTGACAGTTTTATTAATGCTGGGATTCATCAGATTAACAACTGGAATTCTTAGAGAAAAACCTGTCTTACAAATCTTGATTCTGACAATTGGTTTGATTATTTTAATAATTTTCTACCTGAACAGACTTACAAAACTGGTCTCTACTCAAACGATTCCCGAATTATATAAAACCGATATTTTACCAACAAGACAAGTTGCAGACGATTGGCAATGGCAATATTTTCTTGTAGGCGCAACACTTTTGACAGCAGCTTTTATTCCTGTCATCAGTTACACAGAAAAGAAAGATATTTTCGGAGGCGATAGTGGAAGCAGTGGATCTTCTTGCGGAAGCAGCTGTGGAAGTTCCTGCAGTAGTTGCGGTGGTTGTGGCGGCGGAGATTAAAGTAAAAATTGAGATCAATAATATTCTAAAACAATGGCAACTGAAGAGAATAATATTCCAAAGGGAAAAAGTCCAACCCCATTTTCCCAAACTTATTTCCACGGAACTAAAGCAGATTTGAAGTTAGGCGAACTAATACAAACCGGAAATAGTTCAAACTTCGGGAAACGGAAAAATGCTAAGTATATTTTCTTAAGTGCTACTTTGGACGCTGCAATTTGGGGTGCAGAACTCTCCATCGGAGAAGGATCTGAAAGAATCTACCTTGTAGAACCAACAGGCGCTATAGAAGATGATCCTGACTTAACGGACAGAAAGTTCCCGGGAAATCCTACCAAATCTTACAGATCACAAGATCCGTTCAGAGTTGTGGGAGAAGTGACGATATGGAAAGGACATCCAACAGATCAGGTGCAGGCTATGAAAGATGCCTTGGCAAAACTTAAAGATAAAGGAATTGATTCTCTGAATGATGAATAAAAAGACAAGAATAAAATCAAAACCGATAACTTCGCAATTTTAAAAGCTTAATTTTAAATATCTTATGAAAAAGATAATCATTCTTTTGATTGTTCTGTCTTTGCTGGTTGCAGGCTTTGTCTTTTATCAAAAGAAAATCCGTTATAATTTGGTAACAATTTCAGAAAACAAAGTCTATAATTCAGGCGTTGTTCCACCTAATAAATTGCCTGAGTTCCTAAGCGATCACAAAATAAAAACAGTGATTGACTTGCGTGATGGCGAAGAGCAAACCGAACTGAATCCAGAAACCAAAAAGCAGGTTGGCGCAGAGGAAAATGCGATAGATAAGATTTCTGGTGTTCATTATTTCAATCTGCCAACTGACCAGATTCCACAAGATAGTACCGTTAAAAAGTTTCTTAACATTATGGACAATCCTAAGAATTATCCTGTTTTGATTCATTGCCATCACGGTGTTGGACGTTCGCGTTTATTCAGTTCTATCTACAGGATTGAGTATGAGAATTTCTCTAATGAAGATGCCAGAGCTAATGCACGTTATCTTTGGGAATTGAGTGGTAATTTTTCCAAAAATTCTGAGAAAGGAAATTACCTTTTGAATTATAAGAAGAGACAATAGTCTAAAAATAAAATTAGAAAACCACTCTATCTTGGAGCGGTTTTGTTGTAATAATTTATTTGAAAATCTTCTGCGAAAATTCATAAAGGCAACGTCTCCAAGTCAGCCATTCGTGGTATGTTCCGGCAGATTTGTATTGAACGTATGGGTATTTATTTTGATTCAGATAATTAGTCACTATATTATTATAATCTGAAAAACGCTTGTCTTCTTTTTCGCCAATTCCAACGAAGAAAAATGGTTTCCTTTTTGACTCCAAAAGTTTCTCAATAGGAAGTTCTTTGAAAGGTTGAAGTTCTGTTCCTTCATAAATTACAGGGCTGAAAGATCCGAGTGCCGAAAATAATTCCGGATGATTGGCCCCAATGAATATCGCCTGATAACTTCCTCGGGAAAGTCCAGCTATAGCTTTTTTGCCATTCGTTTTATATTTGTGTTCGATGAAAGGGATTAATTCCTGAATTACAATTTTATCCAGATTTTTTGTTGAAAGAACAGTTCTTGGATAATCGTCTGGCATTTTTTCCTGCTCAGGAGTCAATGCAACACCGTAATCCATTACGACAATCATTTCTTTCGATTTTTTCTCTGCAAAAAGATTGTCCAGAATATTTTTGATGTAACCTTGCTTTTCCCAACCTGTGATATCCTCGCCAGTGCCGTGATAGAGATATAGAACTGGGAATTTCTTTGTTCCATAACTTGGTGGCAAATACACTTTGAAATTTCGTTTTCCTTTGGTAATCTCTGAATCTAAACTATCATCGACAATTCTTCCGTGTTTCACATTTTTTTCAAAGAAGAAATCTTCACCAGACGGGATTTCGATGCCGCTTGTTGGTTGTCCGTAACCGAAATAAAGTTCTGTATTGGGGTCATTCGTCCGCTTTCCATCTACATTAAACCAATAATAATGAAATCCAATTTCCAAAGGCGAAGTTGAAATATTCCAATAGCCATCTTTGTCTTTAGTTGTTATGTAATCAAAAACCTTACTCATACCATCTCCACCTTGCAGATCAACAGATTTTGCATCAGGAAAATTAACTTTAAATTTAACTTTTCCGTCTGCATCAACCTTAGGAAATTCTCTGCCTGCCTTTGCCGTTGAAGATGTTTTATAATTTTGAGAAAACATTAAGGTTGAACTTAGAACCAAAACAGCTGTTATTATTTTAAAATTTCGCATTGATCTGAATTTAGACGCTCTAATTTAAGGATTATTTTATTTCAAATAACTGACAAAAAACCGCCCTATTTTTAGAGCGGTTTAAATTTATATTTTTCGAAAATTAATAATTATTTTCGTCCTGAACTTCTTTAGCCTGATATTCCTGAACCAGTTCTATAGCATTGTTGATAACATCACTAAGTGCAGTAATGAAAGTTCCTTCTTCCGCAAGACTCATGGCGTGTTTCAAAGCATCAATTTCTTTCGGGATACACTCGTAACTTACACTTTTCTCGATACTTTGAATACCTTCTATAATCAATCCGTTGATCTCTTCCTCTGCTCTTCCTCTCAAATGTTTTTCGTTTCTGATGATAATATGATCAAACATTCTGGCAGCAATCTTTCCACATTCGCGGATATCGCCGTCTCTTCTGTCGCCAACGCCGGAAATGATTCCTATTTTCTTGTTGGACTCTACATTTTTCAGATAATCTTCAATTGCTTCATAACTTGCAGGATTATGTGCAAAATCAATCATCACTTTGAAGTTTTTGAATTTGAAGATATTCAGTCTTCCCGGCGTCAATTGTGCACTTGGGATAAATGTAGTCAGTGCCAAAGCGATATTTGGAATTTCGAAGCCGTAAACATAAGCTGCCAATGAAGCCGCGAGAACGTTGGCAATCATAAACTTCGCCTTACCTTCCATCGTGATCGGAATATTCTTAACTCTTTCGATTCTGATTTTCCATTCACCTTTTTTGATCGTTATGAAACCTTCTTCGTAAACGCAGGTAATTCTACCTTCTTTTGCAAACCTTTTGATATGTGGATTATTCTCATCCAGACTAAACAATGCTACCTTTGAACGTAAATCGTCCGCCAGTCTCATCGAATATTCGTCATCAGCATTTAAGATACACCAGCCATCTTTTTTGACACTGTCTAAAACCACACGTTTTACTCTCGTGAGATCTTTCAGATTATGAATATCACTGATGCCCAAATGGTCTTCTTTAATATTAGTCAAAACACCAACATCGCAAGTTCCGAAACCTAATCCTGAACGTAAAATTCCACCTCTCGCAGTTTCCAGAACAGCAAATTCTACCGTTGGATCTTTCAGGATAAATTCTGCCGACATAGGTCCCGTTGTATCACCTTTCTGAAGCAGTGTATTTTGAATGTAGATTCCGTCTGAAGTTGTGAACCCTACTCTTTTTCCGTTATTTTTAACGATGTGTGCGAGAAGTCTTGTTGTGGTCGTTTTTCCATTCGTTCCAGTTACCGCAATAATTGGAATTCTGAATTCTTTTCCTTGCGGATAAAGCATATCTACAACCGGAGCCGCAACGTTTCTTGGCAAACCTTCGCTTGGCGCAAGATGCATTCTGAAACCTGGAGCAGCATTCACTTCCAGGATTGCACCTCCGCTTTCTTTCAAAGGTTGTGTTAAGTTTTCTGCCATAATATCGATACCGCAAACATCCAAACCGATAATTCTGGAAACACGTTCCGCCATCTGAACGTTTTCCGGATGAATCATATCAGTTACATCTATTGATGTTCCGCCGGTTGATAGATTCGCAGTCGACTTTAGATAGACAATTTCTCCTTTTTGAGGAATTGTTTCTAAAGTGTAATTTAATTTATCAAGAAGTTCGTTTGTGTCTTTATCGACATCTATTTCTGTCAGGACATTTTCGTGTCCGTAACCTCTTCTTGGGTCTGTATTTTCTTTATCAATAAGCTGCTGAAGATTCAGTTCGCCATCGCCAACTACGTGTGCAGGAACTCTTCTTGCTGCTGCCACCATTTTATGATTGATGACCAAAACTCTGAAATCAAAGCCAGTAATATATTTCTCTACGATTACTTTTCTGGAATATTTCTGAGCATGCTCTAATCCAACAACTGCAGTATCATAATCATTAACATTAATGGAAGCACCTTTTCCGTGATTACCATCCAATGGCTTGATAACAATTGGATAACCAATCTTTCTGATGGCATAATCCAAACCTTCTTCATCCACAACCAAACTTCCGGAAGGAACAGGAATTGCTGCATCTTCCAGCATTTTTTTCGTCAGTTCTTTGTTACAGGCAATATCAACAGCAATACTGCTTGTATTTCCCGTAATTGTTGCCTGAAATCTCTGCTGATTGATTCCATAACCCAACTGAACTAGTGAGTTTTTCCCCAGCCTGATCCAAGGAATTCTTCTGGAAACCGCCTCTTCCACGATACTTCCTGTAGAAGGTCCCAGTCTTTCTCTTTCACGGATTTCTTTCAGGTTATGAATACATTTTTCTATGTCATAGTCTGTTCCTGCCATCAATGCTTCCGCAATTTTAACAGCTTCTTCCGCTGCAAAAATCCCAGCCTGTTCTTCTCTGTAATTGAAAACAACATTATAGACGCCAGGTGTTTTAGTCTCACGAGTTCTTCCGAAGCCGACATCCATTCCCGCCAAGGTTTGGATTTCCAAAGCGATATGTTCGATCACGTGACCCATCCAGGTTCCCATTTCTACACGTTTGAAGAATCCGCCTTCGCAGCCTTCCGAACATCTGTGGGAAATTAATGATGGTAATAATTGTTCGATTCTTTCACGGAAACCGTCTATTTTGTTGGTTGGGAAATGTTCTGTTTCTTCCAAATCCAAACGCATCTGTATTAATTTTTTTCTTGTGATGCTCCAAATATTTGGGCCTCTTAGAACTTGTATTTTTTCGATTTTCATATTTAATAGTAGTTGTTAGATATTTAGATTTCAGTAATTGGACTTAAAATCAATGCTTTAAAATTTTATAATTGAGTTGCCTCAGTCAATCAAAAAATGTTAACCAAAGCCGTTCCTAAATTCTAGTTTTATCAAAGATAATAGAAAAGCAATTAATTAAAGAAAAATCAGAAATAATTATTTTATTATTACAGATTATCATTATCAAATATTCAAAATAATTAACAAATTGTTAATTTAAAACCAATGTTTTCTTTAAACAACAACTTAATAATTAAAACTTTAAATAAGATACTCCAATTTTTACCACGAAAATATGAGGTATATTCTGTTATGATTTATTATTTTTGTTAACTATGAAATCAAAAGGAAAACTAGTCATCATTGGAGGCGCTGTAAACAAAGGTAGTTTTACAGAGACCAGTTTTGACCAAAACGTCGAAAAAAACCTCAACTTTTTTGAACGAGGAATCCTCAGAAAGATCATCGATGAATCTAAAAACAAAGAAGATTCTGTCATCGAAGTTATCACAACAGCATCTCAGATTCCAGACATCGTTGGCCCAGAATACAAGAAGGCTTTTGAATATCTTGGTATTAAAAATTGTAATATTCTGGACATCCAAAACCGTGAGCAGGCAAATAGTGACGCAATCGTTGCAAGAGCCAATGCAGCAGATGTTGTAATGTTTACTGGTGGAGATCAGCTACGTCTAACGTCAATTCTTGGCGGAACAAGATTTCACGATGCCATTCTTACAAAATATCAAACCGAAGATTTTATCTACGCAGGAACTTCCGCAGGCGCTGCAGCAGCTTCTGAAAATATGATTTATCAAGGTTCCAGTTCTGAAGCATTATTAAAAGGTGAAATCAAAACGACTCAAGGTTTAGGATTTATAGAAAATGTGATTATCGATACGCATTTCGTTCAGAGAGGAAGAATTGGAAGGTTGTTTCAGGCAGTTGTCAATAATCCAAGAACATTAGGAATTGGTTTGGGAGAAGATACGGGACTTTTTATAGAAGATGATACAATGACAGCGATTGGTTCTGGTCTTGTGATTATCGTAGATGGACTTCAAATTAAAGATACAAACCTGACTAATGTTGATCTTGGACAACCAATTTCTATTAAAAACTTAGTTGTTGATGTACTTTCTATGAATGATACTTTTGATCTGAAATCCAGAGAAATGACCATTGTTAATTCTCAGTACAATCCAATCCCACAAGTTATTCCGAACTCATAAATTATGGAAATAATCATCCACGGCGGTTTTTTCTCAGAAAGCAGCCAAAGCAATGAAGTGAAAGTTGCAAAACAAAATTCACTAAAAGCCATTGCAAAAAAGTCTTACGATTTTCTTCAAACCAATTCGGCTTTTGATACGGTTGCTTACGCGGTTTCACTCTTGGAAGATGATGAGCTGTATAATGCCGGAATTGGTTCTCAGATTCAAAGTGACGGAATTATAAGAATGAGTGCAGCAATTATGAATGGCGAAACGCAGAAAATGAGTGGTGTTATCAACATTCAGGATGTTAAAAATCCGATTTTTGTTGCCAAAGAACTAATGAAAGAGGATGACCGCGTTCTTGGTGGAAGTGGCGCGAAAAAATATGCAACCGAAAATGGCTTCGAAGATTTCTCCACAGAAATTCCTCAAAGGAGAAAAGAATACGAAGAAAAACTGAAAACCGGAGGAAAAGGAACTGTTGGTGCTGTCGCTTTAGATAAACATGGAAAATTAGCCGTTGCAACTTCTACTGGTGGAAAAGGTTTTGAAATCCCAGGAAGAATCTCTGATTCTGCAACTGTTGCGGGAAATTACGCGAATCAATTTTGTGCTGTAAGTTGTACCGGCGTTGGCGAAGATATAGTAAGTAATGCAACCTCAGCAAAAATTGTAACCAGAGTTACAGACGGATTGACCATAGAAAATGCCTTCGACAGAACCTTTGAAGAACTGAAAGAAATTGATGGTTTTGCAGGCGCAATTGGTATTGACTGTGAAGGAAATATTTTCCATCAGGATTCTTATCCGACGATGGTTTTTGCGAGTTTTGATGGGGTGGATTTTGAGGTTTTTGAATAGCATTCTAATAAATAATCATCTAGTTTTAAATTTCCAATATGCATTAGATGAAATTAATTTGAATTAATAGTAATTCTAAAATTGTTAAGCATGAATCAAATTAACATAAATCATCCTATTATTCAAGCACCTATGCTGGGCGTCACCACACCCGAAATGGTAAACGCCGCAAATGCAGCCGGATGCTTGGGATCTTTGCCCCTTGGTGATTATAATTACAAACAATCCGTTGAATTGATACAAAAATGCAAGGAAATAACCAGTCAAAATTTCGCAGTCAATATTTTTATTTATGACATTCCTGAAATTACAGAGGATCTCAAAATAAAATATGATAAAGTAAAGAGCAGACTACAGGATTTATCGGCAGATTTAGGATTCAATACTAATTTTCCTGACATAAATGCAGCAAGGCCTGCACATTATCACGAAAGAATTCAGGCCGTATTGGATGAGAATATCAAAATATTGAGTTTTACATTCGGGAATTTGGATGACCACTCTATTGAAACTTTGAAAAATCAAAATGTAACACTCATCGGAACCTGCACCAATGAAGCAGAAGCCAACATACTGATAGAAAAAGACATCGATATGATCTGTGTACAAGGGATAGAAGCCGGCGGTCATAGAGGAAGTTTTCAGCCGGACAAAATTTCTAAAATTGGAGGATTTTCTCTGCTTCAAAATATCAGAAAATTATCTGATAAACCTTTAATTTATGCTGGTGGAATTAATGATAAAAATAGTGTATTGGCTGCCAAGACGATTGGAGCAGATTTCGTTCAAATGGGAACAGCTTTACTGTGTTCGAAAGAAAGTGCATTAACACCTATTCAAAAACAAAGATTGCAGCAAATAGAAGAAAACGAGATCATTCTGATCAAAAGCTTTTCCGGGAGATATGCGAGAGGACTAAAAAACAAATTTACAGAGATCTTTGAAAACTCAGATTTCGTTTTACCTTTCCCTTACCAGAACCAATTAACCCATCATTTTAGACAAATCGCAAAAGAACAGAACTATAATGATTTTCTGAACCTCTGGTGCGGACAGTCCTACAAAAATTTAAGTTTTAATTCTACAAGTGAGATCTTATCTCAAATGATCTGAAGCTAAGTTTAAATAAAAAAACGCTGTTCAAAGACAACGTTTTATTTATTAATTTTTTAATTACTTAGAGCCAGCCCATTTCTTTCATCCACTCGTCGTTGTAGATTTTTCCAACATAACGAGAACCGTGATCATGAAGAAGTACAACAATAATATCATCTTTTGTAAACTGATCTTTCATCTGAACCAATGCAGACATCGCGCTTCCTGCAGAATAACCACAGAAAATCCCTTCTTCTTTTGCCAGTCTTCTTGCATAGATTGCACCGTCTTTGTCCGTTACTTTCTCAAAATGATCGATGACGCTCATATCATAATTTTCCGGAAGAATATCTTCTCCAATTCCTTCTGTGATATAAGTGTAAGCGTGATTTAAATGGATTTCTCCAGTTTCGTGAATCTCTTTCAAGATTGATCCGTAAGTATCTACACCAATCACTTTGATATCTTTATTTTTCTCTTTGAAGAATGTTCCGCAACCTGTTACCGTTCCGCCTGTTCCGGCTCCGGCTACAAAGTGTGTGAGTTTCCCTTCGGTTTGTTCCCAAATTTCGGGAGCTGTACTTTCGTAATGTGCCTGTCTGTTAGAAAGATTGTCGTATTGGTTTACGTACCAACCATTTTCTGTCTCAGTTGCCAGTCTTTTTGAAACTGAATAATATGAACGTGGATCTGTTGGTTTTACATCTGTAGGGCAAACAATTACTTCTGCTCCAACAGCACGTAGAATGTCACATTTTTCTTTGGACTGTTTTGCATTGGTCACGAAGATACATTTGTAACCTTTTTGGATCGCAACAAGTGCTAAACCCATTCCTGTATTTCCGGAAGTTCCTTCTATGATTGTTCCGCCGGGTTTCAAACGTCCGTCTTTCTCGGCATCTTCTATCATTTTCAGAGCCATTCTGTCTTTTACAGAATTTCCTGGATTTGTAGTTTCTACTTTTGCCAAAACCAAAGCCGGGAAATCCTCTCCCAAAACTCTGTTTATTTTGACTAGCGGTGTGTTACCGATTGTTTCAACTATGTTATTGTAATATTTCATATTTTAATTTTTTCAATTTTGATTCAAAAAGATGAATTTTTATCCTCTCGCTCTCTCCAAAAGTACCATCATCAGAAAACTCAATACAACCAAAGACTCATCTTCATCATTAATGTCAATTAATCTTTCCAGTTGGAATCTTCTTCCAATCAATGAAGGCATTTTTTTCAATCTGAAGTATTCTTTTCCTGCATTATCTCTCACCGTGTATGATGGATTCAGAAAATATCCTGTAAACATTCCTACAATCGGAATTTCGCTTACCATTCCGTCAAATACTTTTATCCAGCCATTATCCTCGTTAATCTGATATTTCGTCTGATCATTTTCGTCAATAATATCATATTGCGATTTCCATAGAGAACGCATTCCTTTTCTGGCAAGTCGTCCGAAATTTCTTTTATTAACAAGATCAGTTATCGAAAAAGAAGCGTTGAAATCGATCCATTGGTTCGCTTTTATTCTGAAAAGTTCCTGAGATTTTGATTCATTATTATAAACAATGACATCATCTTTTAGCTTGAATATTTTCTCACGAACATAAGCTACATAATTTCCATTTTTATCAGTAATATTAAAATCACTGGAAATAGTGCTTATTTTAAATTTAAAATCAAGAGGATAATTGAGGTTTTTTAATATCATTTATGTTTATTTTGAGGCCATTAATTTACAATAATAAATTAACTGTACTTGATTGCTCTTACCGGCGAAATCTTACTGATCAAATAACTTGGCAAGATCATCGCTATTCCGGAAACGATAAATATTCCAACCGACACTGCTATAATATAAACCGGATTCAGATCTACCGGAACTTTGCTGATAAAATAATTCTCGGGATCCAATTTTATAAATCCTGTATATTTTTGAATTAATAATAATCCTATTCCAATCACATTTCCTGCCAATAATCCTGGAATCATAATCAGTAAAGTATAATTAATAAAAATCGATCTGATTTGTGCGTTTGAAGCTCCCATTGTTTTCAAAACACCTATTGAGTTGGTTCTTTCGATAATTAAAATCAATAAAACCATCACGATATTGATAACGACAACCAAAAGCATTATTGTAATTATCAGCGAAATATTTTGGTTGAAAATATTAATCCAATCTAATATTTGAGGATATTTTTCAGTTACTTTTTCAGCATAATTTTTATAGCCGATATATTTTTCGATTTCAGGGAAAACCTCATCGATTTTGTCTGTATCATCCAGAAAAATATCCAATCCACCAACTTGCTTCTCGTCCATATTCATCACTTTCCGAACGTGATTGATATCGCCAATGATGTAGAGATCGTCAACAAGTTTGATGTCGGTTTTATAAATTCCTTTAACCAAAAATTTTCTATAAATCGGTTTTTGGTCTTCTTTTGAAAAAATGGTAACAATGCTGTCGTTGGCTTTTAATGAAAGATCGTTAGCAATTTTTTCTGACAGAATGATTTCATTATTATAACCGTCTTCCTTAAAATCCGGAATAGAACCGGCAATCATAAACGGCTGAAATCTGGCTTTATCAAAGTCTTTTCCAACGCCTTTTAATATAATTCCTGCAAAGTTGGTTTCGGTTCTTAAAATTCCACTAACAGAAGCGTAAGACTGTAAACCAGCAACACCTGGAATTTGTTTTACGGCATTAATATCCAAACCTTTAGTTTCCAAAACCGATGAATTGTAGGAAGAGTTGGAACGTGTGGATTTTACAGAAATATCTCCGCTAAAATTGGAAATCCTGTCTTCAATTGCTTTCTTAGAACCAAGACCTGTGGAAATCGTAATCAAAGAAACAATAATGCCTAATGCCACGGAAAGCCTACCAATATAGACAATCACTTTCGAGAGATTATTTTTGTTATCTTTGGAAAACGCTATCTTTTTCGAGAAATATAACGGAAAATTCAAATCAATGATTTTAAGCCTCAAAAATAAAACTTTAGTTTTTATCCTGCTAATTTATTTTAGTTCAATCCCATTTATAAAAGCTCAGAATTCTTCAAAAGACTGTTTCGCAACTGCTGCTGACAGACCGGAACTTTATATTCCGCTTTTGAAGGGTAAAAATGTGATTGTTGCTGCCAACCAGACCAGTCTCTTAAAAGACAAAAAACATTTGGTTGATTTTTTGGTTGAAAATAATATTAAAATCAAATCCATCTTCGCTCCCGAACACGGTTTCCGCGGAACTGCTGATGCCGGCGAACACGTAAAAAGCGGTGTAGATACAAAAACAGGATTACCAATCGTTTCACTTTATGGCGACAACAAAAAACCAAAAGCAGAATATCTGAAAGGCGCTGATGTTATTTTATTTGATATTCAGGATGTTGGCGTTAGATTTTACACTTATATTTCGACATTGTCTTATATCATGGAAGCAGCGGCTGAAAATAATATTGAAGTAATTGTTCTCGACAGACCAAATCCTCACGATGGCTACACAGATGGGCCAATGTTAAAAGACAAATGGAAAAGCTTTGTCGGTTTGCATAATGTTCCCGTAGTTTACGGACTTACAATTGGTGAATATGGTAAAATGGTAAATGGTGAAAAGTGGCTAAAAAATGGAATTCAGGCAAAATACACTGTGATTCCAATGCTCAATTATCACAAGCAGAAACGTTACGGAGTTTCTGATAAACCTTCGCCAAATCTTCCAAATGACAAATCAATTAATCTCTATCCAAGTCTTTGTTTCTTTGAAGGCACTCAGGTTTCTGTAGGACGAGGAACAGATTTACCTTTTCAAATCTATGGAAGTCCGTGGACAAAAAATTTCAGCTATCAATTCACACCAAAACCAACTGCAGGTGCAAAAGATCCTTTCCTGAACGGCAAATTATGCTATGGAGAAAACCTAAGCAACTATTCCAAAGATTTACGAAGTTTGAATCTTGAATGGCTCTTAAAATCTTACAAAGATTACAAAAATCCAGAACAGGATTTTTTCCTAAAAAATCTCTTCTTTGATACACTTGCCGGAAGTGATGAACTGAGAAAACAAATAATCGCCGGAAAATCTGAAAAGGAAATCAAAGAAAGCTGGAAAAAAGATTTGGAAAACTTTGAAAAAATAAGACAAAAATATATTGTCTACCCAAATTAAAAAAACCGTCAGAAAATTCTGACGGTTTTTGTTTTTTATACGTTTGGTTAGAAATTATTTCCCACCAAAGTTTTTAGAAATTCCTACAGTAATACCTTTTCCAAATTCGAAACCAAATTGATTAGTTTTGATATCAGAATCTTTTACTTTACTATTCGTGTAACCTAATCCTCCAATATTAAAATTAAGTCCAAAAGAATTCTTGAAATTAATGAATAGATTTGGAGTAAACAATACACCAAAACCTGTTGTTTTAGATTCTGAATAAGTAATTACTGGCCCAGATGTATTAGGAGTTGTAGTTTTACCGTTAGCAGCAAAAACATCTAACTCTCCAAAAACAGCAAATGTTTCATTTAAAGGTATTGTATATCTTCCAAAAACACCATATTGGAAATAATTCTCTTTAGTTTCGATATCCGCAGAGTAACCAAAACCACTATAATTTGCAGTTACTTTTGATGAAGCTACACCTAACTTTACCCCAGCTGTAATATTATCTGTAAACTGATATCCAACTTGAGGATTGAAAGAAAACTCATCACTTTTTCCTTCAGTGCTGAAACCTGATACATTACTGGTTGTCTTACTATTTGTGTAAGAGATGTTTCCGCCAACCAAAATTGTATTTTTTTGAGCATTCATTGCTCCAAAAAGTGCAACTGCACCAAGAACTAATAATTTTTTCATAGTTTGTTTAATTTTAGGGTGCAAAAATATTAAAATTTATTAATACACCAAATTATAATTAAAAAAAGTAAAATAAAATTATTAATTATACAAATTAGTTCTCATCAGCCAACCATTCTCCATAAGAATTTTCAGTCTCGTGAAGTTTGAGATAGGCAAGTTGAACTTCAGATGGAAGTTTGGATTTGATTTTGGAAGCGATGTCATAAAGCATATTTTCGCAAGTCGGCTGATAATCACAAAAAATAACTTTATGATCTTGATTTTGCAGACTTTCACCAAGACTTTTATGAGGAGAAGCTCCATTTACCAAAACCGAATGATCCCAAAGATCAATAATCTCTTCTTTTACAATCTTCTTGATATCACCAAAATCTACAACCATTCCATTCTTGTGATTATCAAGATCATTAATAGGATTTCCTTTTACAGTGACGAATAATTTATAGGAATGTCCGTGCATATTTTTGCATTTCCCATCATAATTATAAAGTACATGAGCAGTCTCGAAAGTGAAAATCTTGGTAATTCGTATCATAGTGCAAAGATAATTAAAAATCTGTTTTATAATTTTAGTTAAAGATTTGTTGCCGTCTTTAGGAATGCTTATTTTTGTGAGTGAAAAACACAAACTACATAATGAAAAAAGCACTTCTCTTTCTAAGTTTAATTTCTTCTGTTTATTTTTATTCTCAAGACTTTTCCGGCATCGATAAAATTCTTGAAAAAATTGAGCAAAAAGGAAAAAAATTGAAAGATGCTACCAACTACGATCTTAAAGGCAAAAAGTTTGTCTTGGTAGAAGATTTTGAAGACCACGCGGAACGTCACGTATTGGAATTCAATACAGATGGGACTTTGACACTTATCGAACTTATTGATGATAAATCTAACGGCAAAAGTTTTTCTAATATTTTCACAGGTGACTACATCAGAAAGAAAAATGCTGTTTCTGTAAGAGCTAATTTTTTGGAAGGCAAGCAGATAGCAATGCCTTTGGTTTACAGTTTATACATAATGAACGCTAGCGATATCTGGTACCTGAAAGATATTAATAACAGCAAACGTTGGATCGAGAACAATAATCTGATCAAAAAGAAGAAATAAATTCTACTTCTTCTTTATAAAATCAATACAAATTTCTACAACTTCATCTAATTCTTTTGGTAGTGAATCGCTTTCCCAAGGTTCTTTTGCACCAAAAGTATGAGCTGTATTTTCTATAATTTTGAATTGAGAATCTTTTGTCCATTGATGAAGATTTTCCGAATGATCGATGGTTACAGATTCGTCTTTGGAACCGTGAATAAATAAAGCAGGAATAGTCAAATTTTCACAAGCTTTTTTCACATCAAATCTTTCCTTGTTATTTTCGTAATCTTCAAAAAACTGAAAATAATGAGGCATTTTTTGTTTCGTTCTGGCATTCTCTATAAAATAGATTCCGTCATTTTTCCAGTTTTCAAAATCTTCATTTTTTGGAAATCTGTCAAGTGTGGATATACTTGCGAGCGTAATTAATTTGGTAATGTTTTTATTTTCTGAAGATTTGATAACAGAAATGCCGCCACCTCTGCTGTGACCTATTAAAGTTATATTTTCAGAATCAACTTCTTTTTGAACTTTAAAATAATCAATCACAATTTCCAAATCTGCTAATTCTTTCGAGAAATTATTTTGACCAAAAGCTTCAAGGTTAGCAAAGTTATTTGGATCTTCAAGTGTAGTTCCGTTATGCGACATATTGAATTTAACAAAATAGAATCCAGCTTTTGCAAACTTTTCTCCTATCAATTCCCAAGTTCCCCAGTCTTTGTAACCTTTGTAGCCATGAACAAAAATTAAAAGTGGAAGTTTATCTTCAGATTCAGGGAAAATAGCGTCTGCTAAAAATTCCATTTCGCTTTTTAGGATGATATTTTTTTGTTTGATCAAATTCATATTTGAAAAATTGTTAAAACGCAAATTTGTCATTCTGAAAGAATCTCAACTATTTAGATTCCTACGGAATGACAAAATGAATACTTAATATATAAATAAAATCATATTGTCATAGAAAAAATCCGTGTTTCCGGTTTGTTTCTCAACATTCTGAGATCAAAAACCATTGCTACGTTTCTTGTGAATGCTCGTCCTTTCTCTGTGATTTTTATTTTATTATCAAAGATTTCAACTAATCCGTCAGATTCCATTTCTCTTAATTTTTCTAAAGAATTTTCAATCTCAGGAAAAGAATTTTGTAAATCCCAACTGGTTTCTAATTGACACATCAGATTCAAAATATGTTTTCTGATTTTCAAATCTTCATCATCCAAAATATGACCTCGGAAAACAGGAATTTCTCCTTCTTCGACCAACTTTTGATATTCCTCAACAGTCTTTACATTTTGTGCAAACGCATACCAAGAATCTGAAATTGCGGACATTCCCAAACCAACCATCAATTGGGTTTTACTGGAAGTGTATCCCATAAAATTACGGTGTAGTTTGTTCTGAATCAATGATTGATAAAGGTCATCGTGTTCCAAAGCAAAATGATCCATCCCAATTTCTATGTAGCCTAATTCCTCCAACAATTTTTTGCCGTCTTCATAAAGTCTTCTTTTTTCATCGCCACTTGGCAAATCATTTTCGTCAAAACCACGCTGACCAACACCTTTTACCCACGGAACGTGTGCATAAGAATAGAATGCCAAACGATCAGGTTTCAGTTCCATTGTCTTTCTAATCGTGTATTCTGTTGCTTCCCAAGTCTGATGTGGTAATCCGAAAATCAAATCGTGGCTTATACCTTTATATCCTATTTGCCTCGCCCATTCTGTCACGTTTTTCACATTTTCGAAAGGTTGAATTCTGTTGATTGCTTTCTGAACTTTTGGGTCATAGTCTTGAACGCCAAAACTGACTCTTGTAAATCCAAGATCAAATAAAGTCTGAAGATGATCTTTGGTTGTATTATTCGGATGGCCTTCAAAACTGAATTCTTGATTTTCAGCGATTTCTACTGTATCAAAAATTCCTTGTAAAAGAGTTCTCAAGTTTTCCGGAGAAAAGAAAGTCGGAGTTCCTCCACCGAGATGAAGTTCCTTCAATTTTGGTTTTTCATCAAATAATTCCAAATACAGTTTCCATTCTTTTAAAACACTTTCCAAATATGGAATTTCCACGGAATGTTGCTTCGTGATCCTTTTGTGACAAGCACAAAACGTACAAAGCGCTTCACAAAAAGGCAAGTGAATATAAATGGAAATTCCTTCTTCAGAATTGCTTTCTGAAAAAGATCTGATTACTGATTTTTTCCAAAGTTCTGCGGTAAAATCTGCCTCATTCCAGTAAGGAACAGTTGGATAAGAAGTGTAACGCGGACCCGGAATATTGTATTTATCAACTAAAGAATTCATTGGGGCAAAGTTACAAAAATTGAGTTTGGAATGAATTTGAATTAGGATGACTTTTGATTGGTAGTTTCTATAATGGAAGTCCAAATTTTTATAAAACGACAAAGCCCATAGCCCCGATAGGAACGGCATCCTTTTTTGCTTTTTGTGGAAAATTACATTTTGATGACTAAATGTTGTGAAAGCAAAAAAGATATAGTGGATAGCGGGATTAAGCTCCTGAAAAACTTTGATAAGATGAACAAACTGAAAAATAAAAACCTTTCAAAGTTCGAACTTAAAAAGGTTAAAATTTATATTAATCTTCAATATTATTTCTTTACAAGCTTGATAGACTGTCTTCCTACATTGGAATGAACTGCTAAAATGTATTCTCCAGCAGGATGTTCAAAATTCAAAGAATACTTTTTCAATCCTTTGCTACTGACATCATCTTTTAGTAAATTTCCTAAGAATTTTCCGGTCAAATCATATAATCCAATTATAATATGATCTGAATGTAAATAGTGAATATTTAAGTTGAGTTTATCTTTTATTGGATTTGGAGCAACTTCAATTTTCAGATTGACTACTTTTTCATTTTCTGTTTCATTGGTTGCCAAACCTGTAGTTGTCATTTTATAAATATGATTACCCGAAGCAAATGCAACGTTGTTATTTACAAAAAAGATTCGATTAAGAGATCCTCCAAGATTGTTGTTGACCCAAGTATTTCCGCCATCAAAAGTCTCCATAAAGCCAGAATTATGACCACCCATCCAGCCGTGTGTTTCTGATACAAAACCTACTGCCTGTACATAATGATCCGGAAAGTTTTTTGTTTGCCAGGTTATTCCGCCATCTAAGGTTTTAAGTAATTTTCCTTGAGTCTCAGATTCTATAGAACAGAACATTTTGTTTTGATCTCCAAGGATTTGCATCTTCCACACATAGTCGCCTGGTTCATTTGTTCTGTAAATTTGAGTCCATGTTTCCCCACCATTTGTGGTTTTCAAAATAACAGCACCATCATTATCACCTCCGGAAACAAATCCAATATTTTCGTCTATAAACAATACTTCTACAAGAGCAGTTGCATAAGTTGACATATCGATAAATTTCCAATTGACTCCGGAATCTGTAGATTTGATGACATATGCCGGAGAAAACCAAGCACCACAACCATAAACTGTAGATGTTCCAACAGTATCCAGTCCACAAATAGCTGGTGGATTTGGAGAAATGTTATTGACTTTTGTCCAAGTTGTTCCGCCGTTTACTGTTTTATAAAAACTGTTATTAAGTGTTCCCACGAAACCAATATTTTCATTGAGAAACTCTATATTTCTAAAATATTGTCCTGTGGTAGAACTGACAATTTGTTCTGTCCAACTTACGCCGCCGTTGGTAGTTTTGAAAACTGTTCCGTTTCCACCTCTTGCTGCCCAGCCAAGATTTTCATTTAGAAAAAAAACGTCATCATATCTTCCCGTTGTAGAAGGTGGCGATGCCAATGATTTCCAGTTATAAGTTTGTGCAGAAGCTAGACCTGCAATAATTAAAAGAGAGAATAATAGTTTTTTCACAGCTTTAATTTTTCTTAAAAATAAAAAAATCGGGAGAATATTCCCGATTTAATTTTATATAAATGTTGAATTTTTATCTCAACTCTGCTTTAAGTTCTTTTTCGAAGGATTTAATGAGAGAGTTCATTACTTCTGTAATCTCTTTGTCTTCCAAGGTTTTCTCTTCATTAAGAAGTTCGAAACTCATAGCGTAAGATTTTTTGCCTTCCGGAAGATTTTTACCTTCATAAACATCGAAAAGGTTGATCTTCTTAAGGAAAGGCGATTTGTTTTTCTTCGCCAATTCGTATAATTCTGAGTAAGAAATTGTTTTATCAACCAACAAAGCGAGATCTCTTCTGATCTTGTTGAATTTTGGAATATCAACGAATTTCAGATTTTCTTTGCTTCTCAATGACTGGCAATTTTCCAGTTCTATCTCTGCGTAGAAAACTTCCTGACTGATATCAAAATCCTTCAGTAATTGTGGGGAAACTTTTCCTAATCTTGCTAGAGTTTTCCCTTCAACTTTTATTTCCAAAGCATCGGAAAAACGTTCGTCTTCCAAAGCGGATTCGTGAAGATCAAGATTAAGTTTTTCCAAAAGAATTCTCACGTAAGCTTTCAAATGGTAGAAATCTGTCGCGCTTTTTGGCTGAAGCCAATTCTCTGTAACCTCTCTTCCTGTTGTCAAAATCGCTAATTGTTTTCTTTCTTCGTAAGTTTCTTTTTTATGGTAAATCTTTCCTAATTCGAAGAACTTGATATCGGCTGATTTTCTGTTGATATTGTAGATTGCATTTCCTAAAAGTCCTTCTAACAAAGACTTTCTCATAAATGCCAGATCGTTGCTTAATGGATTTAACAACTTTACAGCATCAGTTTCGTCTTTTACAGAAGTGAGTGAATTATTCATCACTTCATTGAAACCATTCGACTGTAACGTTCTTGCCCAGGAATTTTCTAAAGCATCCTGATCATCAAAACTTAATTTAACAGGAGTAAAGGAGATTTTCTTTGGGGCTTCAATTTTATTATATCCGTAGATTCTTAAAACTTCTTCAATAACGTCAATTTCTCTTGTGACATCGGCTCTGTAAACTGGAATTGATAATTCTAATCCGTTCTGGATTTCGTTAAGAATTATGATTTCAAGGGACTTTAAAATCTCCTTGATTTTCTCTCTGTGAATCTTTGTTCCAAGAATCTGATCGATCTTCGAATATCTGAAAACAACGTAATGGTCTTTAATTTTCTCTGGATAACTTTCCAAGATCTCGCCAACTAATTTTCCGCCAGCCAATTCCTCGATCAACTGAATAGCGTGTGTCAAAGCGGTTCTTGCATTATTCGGGTCAACACCTCTTTCGAAACGGAAAGATGCATCGGTATTCAGTCCGTGGAATTTCGAAGCTTTTCTGATTGCAACAGGATTGAAATAAGCACTTTCTAGGAAAATAGTTTTAGTTTCAGAAGAAACGCCACTTTCACTTCCACCAAAAACACCAGCAATGCAAAGTGGATTGTCTTTTCCGTCTTTGATGATGATCTCGGAACCATTAAGAGTTCTTTCCACGCCATCCAAAGTTTTGAATTTTGTTCCTTCTTTTACGGTTCCTACTTTCACAGTTTTGTCTGCAATTTTGTCTGCATCAAAAGCGTGAAGCGGCTGTCCAAGGCCGTGAAGAATATAATTGGTGATATCAACCACATTATTAATTGGCGAAAGTCCGATGGCCTTCAATCTGGCTTTCAACCAATCTGGAGAAGCTTTTACTTCTACATTTTCTATAACAGCACCAAGATATCTCGGTGTCAATTCTGTATTTTCAACTTCTAATTTGAAATCGTGAGAACCTTCAATATTTAAAACTTTGGATTCTATTTTTGTAAATTCTGATTTCAGATTATTGGAAACCAGGAAAGCCTGCAAGTCTCTGGCAACGCCGTAATGTGACATTGCATCAGTTCTATTGGGCGTCAATCCGATCTCGTAAACTTCATCGTTTGTCAGTTCAAAATAATCTGCGAAATTTTTTCCAACTTCGAATTTTTCTGAATCCAAGACCATAATTCCACCGTGATCATCGCTTAAGCCTAATTCGTCTTCTGCGCAGATCATTCCTTCGGAAACTTCACCACGGATCTTTGCTTTTTTGATATCGAAAGAAGTGCCGTCCTTTGCATAGATTTTAGTTCCAACCACTGCAACGGGAACGGTTTGTCCTTCAGCCACATTGGGTGCGCCACAAACGATTTCCAAAATTTTTCCACCGCCAACATCGACTGTTGTTTTGTTAAGTTTGTCTGCATTTGGGTGTTTTTCGCAAGTCAAAACTTTACCGACGATAATCCCTTCCAGACTGCCTTTTACGCTTTCAAATTTATCTACGCCTTCTACTTCCAGACCGATGTCCGTTAGGTAAGCACTGATTTTCTCCGTAGAAAGTTCAGTTTTGATATAATCCTTAAGCCAATTATTTGAGATTTTCATTTTTTATATTTGATTTTTTTGAACACAAAGTGCACAAAGAAATTATTAATTAATACTATTAATAAGTTCACAAAGCCGTAAACTTAAATAAGATTTTATACGTTGAATTGCTGCAGCCCGACTTGAGTGGAAATTCTTTTTAGCGGCTGGAAAAGCTGTGGCAAAAAAGATTGGGAACGGAAGGCGGAAAAGCTGCCCAAAATATTTATTAAACAAAATTTGAGACTTGAATCATCAAATCTCAAATTGTATTTTTATTTTAATTGATAAACAATTATTACTAATCGATGATGATCTTATAGTCCAATTACTGGCATTGACAGCATCAAGATACTTTCGTTGTCTTCCAATCCGTCAACTGGCTCTACGATTCCTGGTCTGTTTGGTTGAGACATTTTCATCGTCACATCGTCAGAAGCCAAAACGGATAACATCTCTGTCAGGAATTTTGAACTGAAACCGATGTTGATATCATCACCGTTGTAATCGCAAGGAATCTGCATATCTGCTTTGTTCGCATATTCTGTATCTTCTGCGTGAAGGTGAAGCACGTTTCCAGACAATTTGAATCTTACCTGATTGGTAGATTTGTTTGACATAATGGATGCTCTTCTGATTGAACTCAAAAGCAGACCTCTGTTGATGGTCAAAACGTTTGGATTTTCTTTTGGAATTACAGCGTTATAGTTTGGATACTTCCCATCAATCAAACGACAGATCCAAGTGTTGTTTCCAAAAGTGAATTTTGCCATATTATCACTAAACTCAATCAAAACATCTTCAGTTGAATTATTCAGGATATTTTTGAAAATCGCCAATGGTTTTTTCGGCATAATGAATTCCAAAGTCTCAGGATGCGTGACATCTGTTCTTTTGTAAACCACCAATCTATGAGAATCTGTGGAAACAAAGTTGGTCTCATCTTCTTTGAATTGAAACAAAACTCCTGTCATCACTGGGCGAAGAGAATCGTTACTAGTTGCAAACAAAGTATTCGCCAAAGCTTCTGCCAAAACGCCACCAGAAATGGTCACTTTTTGCGATGCATCGAATTCCGGCAATTCCGGATAATCGTCTGCATTGTCAAGCGCTACTGCAAAGTTATCTTTCTCATCCAAAATCTCAAGAACGCTTCCGTTCCCGTCTTCGGAATCTTTCACGGCCAAAGTCAAAGGTTGCTCGCCGTAAGTTTTCAAGAAATCCTGAAAGATCTTTCCCGGAACTGCTAATTTTCCTTTGTCATCTGACTTCACTTCAAGAGAAGTAATCAAGGTTGTTTCACCGTCTGATGCGGTAACAGTCAACAAGTTCTGATCTAATTCGAAAAGAAAATTCTCCAAAATTGGTCTGGACTGCGAACCGGAAATCACGCCGCTAACTGTCTGTAAAGCTTTTTGCAAATCGCCACTGGCAACAATAAATCTCATAAACTGTATTTATTTCAATTCTACAAAGATAATGAATTTGATGTGATTTTAAAAGCTGTATTTATTTAGTTATTAACAATTTTTCATTTGGAGTAAAATAAGTTTAAATAACTTTGTTGAAGTTTCTCAATGATGATTCTTTTTGAACGCAAAGTCCGCTAAGATTTTTTTTAATTATTGAAAATTTTTAAGGTTCGCAAAGGCGTAAAACTCAGCAAAGACTTTGAAAAAAATATAAAAAAGCAATTATCATTTTAATTTTATTGAAATCAATATGACAAAACCTCCCTTTTATAAAAGCGTTCAGTTCACAATCCGTGGGATTTTGTGGATATTGAGGAACGAACGTAATTTCCAGATCCATATTTTGGGATTGATCATTAATCTTTTTTTGATCGTCTATTTGGGACTTTCGAACTTTGAAGCCGCTTTGATTATTTTGGTTTCATTTTTTGTTTTGGTCACGGAAGCTTTGAATACTTGTGTTGAGAAAATCTGCGATTACATCCAGCCGGAATTTGATTTAAGAATCAGAGTCATTAAGGATCTGGCTGGTGGAGCGGTTTTGCTAGCTACAATTTCTGCAATTTGTGTTGGGGCTTTGGTTTATTGGCCTTATTTGAAATTGTATTTTTATTGATGAAAGATTTAAACGCGAAGTCCGCTAAGATTTTTTTTAAATTTATTGAAAATATTTAAGGTTCGCAAAGGCGTAAAACTCAACAAAGATCAAAATCATCCTTATCCAGATATTAATGTTGATATTTAAAATTCGAAAGATTTAATCATCGTTTTTTGTATAAAATTTTTACATTTGTTTTCAAGAAAATTTTAGAATGGGTAAAAAAAATGTGGCCGTTGTAATGGGCGGTTATTCTGATGAATACAAAGTTTCTTTGAAAAGTGGACAACTGATTTTTGATTCACTTGACCGTGAACTTTATGATGTTTACAAAGTAATAATTCTAAAAGATGAATGGTATTTTCTAGATGAAAACAACAAAAAAAGATTCATCAACAAGGCAGATTTCTCTGTCCACATCGGTGATGGAGACATCCTTAACTTTGATGTTTGTTTCAATATTATCCACGGAACGCCTGGCGAAAACGGAATCTTACAAGCTTATTGGGACGCGATTGGTCAAAAATATACCGGTTGTGATTTCTACCAAAGTGCATTGACATTCAATAAAAAAGATACTTTAGCGGTTCTATCAAAATATGGAATTCCATCAGCGAAAAGTATTTATTTGAGAAAAGGCGAAGATATTTCTGATGAAAAAATCGTGGAAGAACTTGGATTACCTCTTTTCGTTAAGCCCAATCAAAGTGGTTCTTCACTTGGAATTTCGAAGGTTAAAGAAAAAAGCGAATTGAAAACAGCACTTGAAATAGCTTATAAAGAAGACGACGAAATCCTTATCGAAAGCGCTTTGAATGGAACTGAAGTTTCTGTAGGCGTTTTGGATTACAAAGGCGAAGTCATCGTTCTTGGAATTACGGAAATCATTCCTGACAAAGAATTCTTCGATTACGAAGCCAAATACGAAGGCGCTTCACAGGAAATCACGCCAGCAAGAATTGATGAAGAAACTACAAAGAAGGTTGAAGAAATTTCCATCAAAGCTTATAAATCTTTGGGAATGAGTGGATTTTCGAGGTCGGAATTCATTATTGTGGGCGAAATCCCTTACCTTTTGGAAATGAATACGAATCCTGGTTTTTCGCCAGCAAGCATTCTTCCGCAACAAGCGAAGATTTACGGAATTTCCATCAAGGATCTTTGTGGAAGCGAAGTTGAAAAAGCATTAAAAAAATAATTATAAATTAGCCAGGGAAAAGTCTTTGGCTTCTTTTTTTTAAATCTGAAATAAATGAAAATTGCTGTTTTCCCGGGATCATTCGATCCTATCACACTTGGACATTATGATATTGTAGAACGTGCAGTTCCGCTTTTTGACAAGATCATCATCGCCATCGGAAAGAATTCTCAGAAAAAATACATGTTCTCTCTGGAACAAAGGAAAGAATTCATCAGAAAAACTTTTGAAAAATTCCCAAATGTAGAAGTTGATGATTTTGAAGGACTGACAATTGATTATTGTAAAAGTAAAGATGTCAATTTTATTTTAAGAGGATTGCGAAATCCTGCCGATTTTGAATTTGAAAAGTCAATTGCTCAAACCAACAGAGCCTTGACCAGAGATAATACAATTGAAACTATTTTCCTTTTAACGTCTTCCGGAAAATCGTACATCAGCAGTAGCATTGTTCGCGAAATCATTTCTTATGGTGGTAATTATGAAATTATGGTTCCGGATGCGGTGAGAGCAATTAAAGAGTAAATCTTATTTTTAAACGTAAAACATATAAAAATCCTGAAAATCTCAGGATTTTTTATTTTATGATTGCCATAATTGTAATAATCTTTGCTATACTAAAAAACAAAAAAACCGCCTATAATTAGGCGGTTTTAAGTGGTTTCTCCAGGGATCGAACCAGGGACACATGGATTTTCAATCCATTGCTCTACCAACTGAGCTAAGAAACCAGCACTCGTTTTGTTTTGAGTGGTGCAAAAATACACTCTTTATTTTTAAACACCAAATAATGTTAATACTAAATTAACAATTTAATAAAAAAACCACCTAAGCTAGGCGGTTTTTAAGTGGTTTCTCCAGGGATCGAACCAGGGACACATGGATTTTCAATCCATTGCTCTACCAACTGAGCTAAGAAACCAGCACTCGTTTTGTTTTGAGTGGTGCAAAAATATATTCTTTATTCTTATAATGCAAATTATATTGGAAATTAGTCTCTCATTTATATGAAAATTACTGATTTTCAGAGGATTTTTTTTCAGTTTGTGCTTTAAAAAAATCACTTAACTCTTCCAAAACAGGCTTAATCGTATCTTCAGGAAGATCACTAATTCGGATATACATCAATCCATCAATCGCATCATTGAAATTTGGATCCACATTAAAAGCAATCATCTTCGCATTTTGCTTGATATATTTTTTTATTAAAACAGGCAATCTAAGTTCCGGTTCGAGATCATCAATGATTTTATCTAGCTTATTAAGATCAGCGTCCATATCCTCAAAAAACAAAGCTTTATCGCGTTCTTTCATCACAACCTTGAATTCATTTTTTGGATGAATATATTGCGCAACTGCAGAATCGTAATAATGAGAACGCATAAATTCTATCATTAATGATTTAGAAAACTCTGAAAATTTATTACTAATACTTACGCCGCCCATCAAGAATTTATGTTCCGGGTTTCTAAGGCAAACGTGAACAATTCCTCTCCAAAGCAAGAATAACGGAAATGGTTTTTGCTGATATTCTACAGAAACATAAGCGCGACCCATTTCGATGACTTTTCTGAAAAATGGCTGCAATTCAGTATCATATTCAAAAAGTGAACTTGTGTAGAATCCATCAATCCCAAATTTTTTCATTACTTCTGAACCCAATGCCATTCTGTAAGCACCAACCAATTTTTTTGCAGCATTATCCCACATAAAAAGATGGTGGTAATGGTTGTCATATTCATCAAGGTCAAAAGGTAGATTAGTTCCCTCTCCTATTGCTCGGAAAGTAAGCTCTCGCTGTCTTCCAATTTCCCTCATTATAGAAGGGATTTCTTCTGATTTTGTGAAAAACACATCGTAATCTCCATGAGAAAAAAGCTTCTTGTTTTCGGCTGCCTTTAGGATTTCTATTTCTCTCTCGAGATCTTCTGTCGGAGTTTCGTCAATGATATTCTGAACGATATTATTCTGTTTTAGCAACGGAAGTTTGAGCGCCATATTTGGCAGTTTTAGTTTCTCTGTAATGCTTTTTCTTTTTTCATAATAAGATTTGAGCATATAAACCTTTTTGTAAAGGTAATCGCCCAATTCTTCGATGGTTTCTTCTTCCTGAAGTTGTTTTACAGAGATAGCTTTTCCAATCCTAATTCTGATTGGCTTATCTCTTTTTCGCATCATTTCGGTTGGCAGCATTAAGGTTTGCAAATCTGGGTGCAACTTAGCAATGTTATAAAAAATCTTACTATTAGTCGCATGGAAATACATTGGAACTACAGGAACTTTTGCTTTCTTAATGATCTTCAAAGCAGTTTTGCCCCAAGGTCTGTCAAGGATTTCACCGTATTCGTTATTTTTATTTGATACTTCACCAGCCGGAAAAATACCTAAACAGCCTCCTTCAGACAAATGCCTGAAAGTTTCTCTCATTCCCGATGAACTACTGTAAGCCTCTTTTCGTTCTTCAAATGGATTTACAGAGATCACAAAAGGATCCATCGGTTTTATTTTTGATAGGAGAAAATTCCCCATCACCTTGAAATCCGGGCGAACACGTAAAATGATTTTACACATTAATATCCCGTCCAATGCACCAAGCGGATGATTGGAAACGATAATAAATGGTCCGGTTTTAGGAATTTTCGCAAGATCTTCTTCAAAGACGATGTAACTCAGCTCCTGCTCTCTTACAAATTCATCAAAAAATTCTACACCTTTTGTGTGAATCAGCTTATCATAAAGGGCATTGACTTCATTTATTTTTGTAAGATTCATGATGGCGGACGCAACAGGTCTCTTGAGAAAACCAATTTTGTCGAGTCCGGCTGCTTGTATCAAGTCTTCTTTAGAAATTAAACTCATAGTGTTTTTACATGGTTACCATTTGGAAGGTTTTTTTGGAAATCTGTTCCAACAGGACTTTTTTGTCTTTGTAGAATTTCTCCAGCTTGTCCAATTCAGCATTTCTAACGGTAAACAAGGATACATTTTTTGTCATTTGAGTAATGAAACTCTGCTGGAGTTCTTCATTAAATTCATTTGCTGTTCCAAATTTATCTTCCAAACATAAAGCTAATGAAATTGCTGAATTCTGCATCAAAGAAACTTTAATTTTATATTTTGCAAGCAATGTGAAAATTAAACTCATGTGATCCTCGGCTATAAAAGAGAAATCGCGGGTTTCAACATTTAATAAAGTCTGATTTTCTTTCAGAATATAACTTTCTATAGATTCATTTTCTGTTGAATTTCCAACCTTGGTTCCCGGTTCTTTTGGTTCAATAAATGATTTCACAAAAAACGGAATATTCTTCTGTTTAAGTGGCTGCAATGTTTTTGGGTGAATAACTGATGCACCATAATAAGCCATCTCAATTGCTTCTTCATAAGAAATGAAAGACAACAATTCAACATTTTCAAATTTCCTAGGGTCGCCTGTCATCACACCTGGAACGTCTTTCCAAATCGTCATTTCATCCGCATTCAAACAATAAGCAAAAATCGCAGCTGTATAATCTGAACCTTCACGACCTAAAGTCACTGTGAAATTATTACTTTCAGAACCGATAAATCCTTGAGTTACATAACAATTGATCTTATCAAGTTTGGAAATATTCTGCTCAGTTTCCTGCCAGTTAACGATTCCTTCTCTGTAATTACTATCAGTTTTAATATAATCTCTCGCATCCAGCCAATGGTTAAAAAACTGAATATCATTAAGGTACTCGCTTAATATTTTAGAAGATATCATTTCTCCACAGCTTACAACCTGATCGTAAACGAAGTTATAATTCGGAGATTTGTTTCTTCTTAAAAAAGAATCAATATCATCAAAAAATAATGAAATTTCTCCAAAAACCGGGTGATTTTCTGAAAATAAACCCTTGGCAATATCGATGTGATTTTTCTTTATCAGTTCAATTTCTTGCTGATAATCCTGTTTCTTGAAATAGTATTCTACTACCTTTTCCAAAGCATTGGTAGTTTTCCCCATTGCGGAAACCACTAGCAGACATTTTTCAAAACCCTGAGTCTCCAGAACCAAGGCCACATTTTTCACACCTTCAGCATCTTTCACAGATGCACCACCAAATTTGTAAACTTTCATTTAGATTTTAGCTTTTTTAGAACAAGCTATTTTTATATTAATATTAGACAGAATTTTTTCAAGATTCAAAAATATTAATAATGAACGAAATATAAAAATTGGCATCAATCTTTTTTAATGCCTCATTATGAAACATTAAACCATATTAATAAGAATATGATAAGTATCATCAATTAGTGAGAAATTTTGTTTTATTTAATTAAAAAATAATATAGTTTTGTACATCTGAAAATTAAACCCATGTCAAAACAAGCTCTACAAACTTTAGGAGAATTTATCATCGATAAACAGGACGATTTCAAGTATTCCACAGGAGAACTTTCACGTCTTATCAGTTCCATCAGAATTGCGACAAAAATTGTAAACCGCGAAGTTAACAAAGCTGGAATTGCAGACATCATCGGGAACGTTGGAAATATGAATATCCAAGGCGAAGATCAGCAAAAACTGGATGTCTTGGCGAACGATATTTTCATCGCCGCACTTTCCCAAAGAGAAGTTGTTTGTGGAATTGCATCTGAAGAAAGCGATGATTTCATCGAGGTTAAATGCACGGAAAATGCACACCTTAGTAAATATGTTGTATTAATCGATCCTTTGGATGGTTCTTCTAATATCGATGTGAATGTTTCTGTAGGGACGATTTTCTCAATTTATAGAAGAGTTTCCGATCCGGGAAGTCCGGTGGAGTTGAGAGATTTCTTACAAAAAGGTGTGAATCAAGTGGCTGCAGGTTATGTAGTTTATGGATCTTCTACAATGATTGTTTACACTACTGGAAATGGTGTAAATGGATTTACATTAGATCCATCAATCGGAACTTATTATTTATCTCACGAAAACATCAAATTCCCAACTTTGGGGAAAATCTATTCTATTAATGAAGGAAATTATGCGAAATTTCCTCAGGGTGTGAAAGATTACATTAAATATTGCCAGGAAGAAGAAGGTGACAGACCTTACACTTCACGATATATCGGATCTTTGGTTTCTGATTTTCACAGAAATATGTTGAAAGGAGGCGTTTATATTTATCCTCAAACTTCACATTCTCCAAATGGGAAATTGAGATTGCTTTACGAAGCAAATCCAATGGCATTTTTAGCAGAACAAGCAGGCGGAAAATGCAGTGACGGTTTCAAAAGAATTATGGAAATTGAACCAACAGAACTTCATCAGCGTGTTCCGTTTTTCTGCGGAAGTGCAGCAATGGTAACTAAAGCTGAAGAATTTATGGCAAAAGCTGTGAATAAAAATTAAGTTTTGAAAAAGACTTATTTATTTTTACTAATTTTTAATTCAGTTTTAGCTTTTGCTCAATTTGGACCAAAGGTTAAATTTTCAACTGAAAACAAAATTAAATATAATATACTTACAGATAAACTATCTAGAGACATAAAAGTTCTTAGAAAAAAGTTTGAGGACGATAAAAAGAAAGCCGGGCTTAATGATCCCGGAACTATTTATGTTGATTTTCCAAGAAGAAAAGATAGTTTATGTAATGCCTATATAAATAATGTTGAAAAATTAGTTCCAGCAGACCAAGTCGAGGATTTTTGGAAAGTGGTAAATCGAAGAATGAATAAAAATAAATAACATTCTCTTTCCAAAATGAAATTCGAATAAGCAAAATATTTCTTTAATATAAATCCATACGAAAGACCGATTTTCTCGGTCTTTTCTTATTTTTGCAGGATGAAGACTGCAACATTCAACCAATATATACTTAACTTCAAAAAGCCAAGTGGAACTTCGCGTGGCGTTTTGAATACGAAGGAAACTTATTTCCTCGAAATCTCCGAAGACAATAAAAAAGGAATTGGAGAATGTGCACTTTTCCGAGGATTAAGCTTTGATGACGATGAGGATTATGAAGATGCTTTGGAGTGGGCTTGTCGCAATATTAATTTGAGTTTTGAAGAATTACAGGAAGAACTTATTAATCATCCATCAATCATATTTGGGATCGAACAGGCCCTTGCGAATTTGAAACATCAAGGCGATCTTTATTTTCCAAGTGCTTTTACTGATGGAAAAGATTCTATTAAAATCAATGGTTTGATCTGGATGGGAAATGCAGAATCTATGCAATCTCAAATCGAAGAAAAACTTAAAAATAACTTCATTTGTATCAAACTAAAAATAGGTGTTGACTGGGATTCTGAAAAAGAAGTTATTAAATCAATTAGAAATCAATTCCCAAAAGATCAGATCGAACTTCGTGTCGATGCAAACGGTGCTTTTTCTCCTGAACAAGCTAAATTCGTTTTGGAAGAGTTAGCAGAATTGGAAATCCATTCCATCGAACAGCCGATTGAAGCTGGGAATTGGAAAGCAATGGCCGAACTTTGCAAGAATACGCCTACTCCAATTGCTTTGGATGAAGAATTAATCGGTGTTTTGAATATTGAATCAAAAAAAGATCTTATAACAGAAATCAATCCTCAATATATTATTTTGAAACCAAGTTTGATTGGTGGTTTTTCTGGTTCAGATGAATGGATTGATTTAGCAGAAAAAAATAACATCGGCTGGTGGATTACCTCAGCATTGGAAAGCAACATCGGACTGAATGCAATCGCACAATACACCTATCTCAAAAAAAATCCGATGCCGCAAGGTTTGGGAACGGGTGGACTTTTTACTAATAATTTCCCTACACCTTTGACCCTGAAAAACGACCATTTGTTTTTTACAATTTAATGAATTGGAAATTAAAATTTTGAAGGTTTAATTTTTGATCTGAAATCTGAAATTAAAAATATGCTAATGGTAATTAACAGTAAAACAATCATTATGAAAGTTGCCATAAAGTATCCATCATTAAAATTAAAATAAATCCGCCCAACCAAACTCACGCCGAATCCAATAGAAATCTGCTGAATCGTCAAATATACGCCGCTCGCAAGTGAAGTAACCGAAACAGGTAATTTTCTCATCGCATTGGTAAACATAGAGGGCAGCACTATTCCGCATCCGATTCCATAGAAGAATAAAACCGCAGATATAACTTGTAAATTCATTGTCGATGAATTGACCGCATAAAGATGCCCTGCAAGTCCTAAGATCATTATGATCAGACCGAAGATGATAAATTTCTCCTGATATTTATTTAAAAATCTCACGGATAAAAGAGATGCCAAAACATAACCGATTCCCTGACAAGCAAACAATAATCCTGTTTTTGTAGAACTCAAATGATGATGTTCTTCAAAAAAGTTGGCATTGATGAAAAAATAAGAATCCTGAACCAAATAGTAAGTAACCGCCGCTAAAAGTGCCACCTTAAAACTTGGATAAAGGAATGGTTTCATATTGATCAAAACCTCTTTTCCTTTTTTAAATTTGCTTTTCTGATTTAAAATAAAAAGGAGCAAACCTGCAACAGAAAAAAGGAGCAACAAGATATTATTTGTCTTCCAGCCTTCTTCGCCGCCGATGACAATTTCGTACATCAAAATAATCAGAAGGATGATCAGTATCAATTGTGGAAAGATCTGTATGGATTCTTTTGTTTTAATTTCAACTTCCTTCAGATATTTATTAGCCAAAATAATGACCAATAGTGCAATGGGAATATTGATAAAGAAAACAAGTCGCCACGCATCAAAACTAAAATTAAGGTCGGGAATGATTCCGCCCAAAACCTGTCCTAAAACCGAGGCTATTCCTGCAATCGCACCATAAATCCCAAGAGCTTTTGTCCTTTCTTCTTCAACTTTAAAAATATTGGATATCAAAGCAACGCCTTGCGGAACCATAAAAGCCGCTGAAATCCCCTGAAAAAGACGACTTATATTTAGAGCAGTCGCAGAAGTAGAGCTTCCACAAAAAAATGAAAACAACATAAAACTAAACATCGAAATGATAAAGGTTTTCTTGTGTCCGTATCTGTTCCCTATTTTACTTCCCGTGATTAGAAAAGCACCATAACCGATGATGTAAAAGACAATAATAAACTGGGTTTCGGCTGTGCTTGCATTAATGGAATTTCTGATGGACGGTATTGCAATATTGACAATGAAAAGATCCAGAACACATAAAAAAATTGACATCGAAATGACAATTAAACTCAACCACTTGTTAAACTCTTGAAAATTTCTCATTTTTATTGATAATATTTTAACTTTACATCTTCAAAAGTAACAACATCAAAACCTGCAGTCAAGTAGGTAGAAAAAATAGACTCAGTATGAATTCCAGTACTAATTCTGAAAATGAGGTCGTTAGCTGCACGGAAAATTTTCTTTTTCTGGCAAATAATTGCTACGCAGAACACGCTTTGAAGATAATCAACGGAAAATGGAAGATTTCTCTGATTAAAATCATCGGTAACGAATGCCCAAAAAGATTCGGAGTTCTGAAGCGCGAACTGGATAATCTGGCACAGGGAACACTGAGTACGATTTTAAAAGAATTGGAAAATGACGGTCTTATTCTGAGAATTGCTTATGCTGAAATTCCCCCAAGAGTAGAATATAAATTAACTGAAAAAGGTATTGCCTTTTTACCGATTATAAAATCAATGGAAGACTGGTGGTTAGCTTTTCCTGAAAACAATTAAAATAATTAATTATGAAATTTAAAGTTGCTGTACTTTCAGTTCTTATTTCAGTTGTTGCTTCGGCACAAAACATCCAGAACAATCCAGGGAGCAATCACGGGAACAAATTTGAACAACTGGGAACAATCCTTCCAACGCCAAATACTTACAGGACAGCTTCCGGAGCACCAGGAAATCAATATTGGCAGCAACGTGCAGACTACGATATTTCGGCCTATTTGGACGAAAACAAAAGAAATCTGAAAGGTTCCGAAACGATTACTTATTATAATAATTCTCCCGATAACTTAGAATATCTCTGGCTTCAGCTAGATGAGAATCAGCAATCTTCTGTCAAAAATGCTGATTATCCGGCTTCATCCACATTGCCAAAAGCAGCGAATATCGATAAACTAAAAACTTCTGAGCTTCCTGCAAAAGACGATGGTTATGGCGTAAATCTTGAAAAAGTGACGGACGCCAACGGTTCGCCTATCAAATACGTTGTGAACAAAACGATGATGAGAATCGATTTGGCAAAACCTCTAAAAGCTGGAGAAAAATTCACTTTTAAAGTGGACTGGAATTACAACATCCCGAATCGTATGGAAAAAGGCGGTCGAGGTGGTTACGAAAACTTCCCGGAAGATGGCAACGACCTTTACACAATGACACAATGGTATCCGAGAATGTGTGTTTACAGTGATTTCCACGGTTGGCAGAATCACCAGTTTACTGGTCGTGGCGAATTTGCGTTGGTCTTTGGAAACTTCAAAGTTTCTATGAATGTTCCGGCAGATCACGTCATTGGCGGAACTGGCGTGTGTAAAAACTATGATCAAGTTTTGACTTCAGCTCAATTGGCAAGATATAAGCAAGCTGAAAACTCGAACGAACCAATAGAAATCGTAACGCTCGATGAAGCTAAAAAAGCAGAGAAAAATAAATCCAAGGAAAGAAAAACGTGGAAATTCGAAGCGGAAAATGTCAGAGATTTCGCTTGGGGTTCTTCTCGTAAGTTTGTTTGGGACGGAATGCGCGTGACGATTCCTGAAAATAATAACAAAGTAATGGCGATGAGTTTCTACGGTAAAGAAGCTTACGGACTTTACAGAAAATTCTCTACAAAAGCGGTGGCTCACACCATCAAAACTTATTCTGAATTCACAATCCCATATCCATATCCGGTGGCACAATCTGTAGAAGCTTCCAACGGAATGGAATATCCAATGATCTGCTTCAATTATGGACGTACCGAGAAAGACGGAACTTATTCCGAAGCCATCAAAAACGGAATGCTGGGTGTGATCATCCACGAAGTTGGACACAACTTTTTTCCAATGATCATCAACTCAGACGAGAGACAATGGTCTTGGATGGATGAAGGTTTGAATACATTTGTCGAATATTTGACTGAAGAAAAATGGGACAATAAATTCCCTTCCAAACGTGGACCAGCGTGGACGATCGTAGATTATATGAAACTTCCGAAAGACGAATTAGAACCAATTATGACGAACTCAGAAAACATCGCTAGATTTGGACCGAATGCTTACTCCAAACCAGCAACTGGATTGAATATTCTGCGTGAAACGATTATGGGAAGAGAACTTTTTGATAAAGCTTTCAAAACATATGCACAAAGATGGGCGTTCCGTCATCCAGAGCCTGCTGACCTTTTCCGAACAATGGAAGATGCGAGCGGCGAAGATTTGGATTGGTTTTGGAGAGGTTGGTTTTACAGCACTGATCCTGTAGATATTGCTATCGATAAAATTTCTATCGCCACACCAGATTATGATGCAGTGCCAAGAGAGGCGACCGAAACAAAATATAAGACTGATGCACCAGCGCTTAACGAATTTGAAGATATCTCGAAAGTTAGAAACAGAGATGAGAAAATCAAATTCTATGTAGATGGCGACAAAGACGTTCAGGATTTCTATTACAAATATGACAGAGGTGAAGAAAAAGTAGATACTTCTAAAGAATATACTTTAAAATCTCCAGCTTCCGACAAACTGTTATCTCAGGACAAATCTCAAGGAATCAAAAAAAATATCACAGCTTATCAAATCGATTTTACGAATAAAGGCGGATTGGTAATGCCGATCATTCTGGAATTCACTTTTGAAGATGGCTCTAAATTGAATGATAAAATAAACGTTCAGATCTGGAGATCTAATGAGCAGAAGGTTTCTAAGACTTACTATTTCGGTAAGAAAATTAAATCCATTCAACTGGATCCAATGAAAGAAACAGCTGACATTGACACTTCCAATAATTTCTGGACAGCAACTTCATCCACAGAAGCACCTTCGAAATTCCAGGTTTTCAAACAGGCACAAAAAGAAACTGCAAGAGGTGGCGCAAGCGGAAAAGTAAATCCAATGCAGGCTGCAGGGAAAAAGTAAATTTGGTTTTGCTGTAACTTTATAATATTCGGCACTACTTATTATTAAAAAATATGAGAACTTTTCTTATCCTTTTAATAATTGGTAGTGCCAATTTTTTTTCTGCACAAAATCTACTTTCACCTTCGAATATCAAACTTAATTCAAAATACATTCAGGAAGAATCATCAGAAGTTACCTGGACGATGGAAAATGCTGGTTCAAAAATAGAAATCGGTAAGGTAACTACCGAATATAAAAAATTAAATAAGAAAGACCTTTTAATAAGAACGAGTGTCAAAATGAAACAAGCTCTTGAGGCTTGGGTAGATTCTACAATTATTAAGATTTCGAATTTCCAGCCGGTTTATCATTCGTCCTTTAATTCGATGAGAAATATGTCGCTTACTTTTAATAAAAACAAAGTGACAGGCTATTATTTGGATAAGAAAACTCAGAAAAAAGATGTTATTGATGAAGCTACAACTTCAGCGTATTTTGACAGTAACAGTTATCCGGCATTAATTCGGTTTTTACCTTTAACAGAAAATTACACATCTGAAATTTCTATTTTTGATTATAATCCAACAGCTAAAAAAGATGCCATCAAGGCTTATATTGAAAAAGTAGAAAAAGGTGAATACAACGGTAAAAAAGTCTGGATTGTAAAAACGACTGATGATATTCAGGATAGAAAAACTGAGAGCACTTACTACATTGATCAGGTGACAAGGAAAGTTCTGAAGCAGGAAATAAATGCTGGCGGAAGGAAAATGACAATGGAATAAATAGGATACATCAAAAAAAGTTTACCAAATCGGTAAACTTTTTTTCTGCCAAAATTTCAGTCTCGAAATAAAAATCTGCCAAATCGAACTTCTATCAGTTAAGTTCTAATAACTATCTTAGTTGGCACATTGTTGGAGATGTAGGAATGAGAATAAATATTAAAAAATCAAATATAATTATGTCAGTAAATTTCAAACCATTAGCGGACAGAGTTTTGGTAGAGCCAACACCTGCAGAAACTAAAACAGCATCAGGAATCATCATTCCGGACACTGCAAAAGAAAAACCTCAAGAAGGAACAGTTGTAGCAGTTGGTCCAGGAAAAGTAGATGAGCCAACCACTGTAAAAGTTGGAGACAAAGTGCTTTATGGAAAATATTCAGGAACAGAACTTAAGTTTGAAGGAAAAGATTATCTTATCGTAAAAGAGGGAGATCTTTTAGGAATTATTGGGTAAAAAATTTGTAAAAAGTAAAATGTATTTACGTAAAATGATTTAAGTTTTCGTGAATACAACATTCATTAATACATTGTACAGAGTACATTAATACAACAAAAAATGGCAAAAGAAATTAAATTCGATATTGAATCAAGAGACGCTTTGAAAAGAGGCGTTGATGCATTAGCTAATGCAGTTAAAGTAACTTTAGGACCAAAAGGTAGAAATGTAGTCATCGAAAAATCTTTCGGTGCGCCACACGTTACCAAAGATGGTGTAACAGTTGCAAAAGAGATCGAACTGGAAGACAGAGTAGAAAATATGGGTGCTCAAATGGTGAAAGAAGTGGCTTCTAAAACCAATGACATCGCTGGAGATGGTACAACTACCGCTACAGTTCTTGCTCAGGCTATCGTAAGAGAAGGTCTTAAAAACGTAGCTGCTGGTGCAAACCCAATGGACTTGAAAAGAGGAATCGACAAAGCTGTTTTGGCAGTTGTTGAAAACCTTAAATCTCAGTCTCAGGAAGTTGGAAACAATTCAGAAAAAATCAAGCAAGTAGCTTCTATTTCTGCTAACAATGATGATACAATCGGCTCATTGATCGCAGAAGCTTTTGGAAAAGTTGGGAAAGAAGGTGTAATTACTGTTGAAGAAGCAAAAGGAACGGATACAACTGTAGATGTTGTGGAAGGAATGCAGTTCGACAGAGGTTTCCAGTCTCCATATTTCGTAACAAATCCTGAGAAAATGGTAGTTGAATTGGAAAATCCTTATATCTTACTAGTTGAGAAAAAAATCTCTTCTATGAAAGAATTATTGCCAGTTCTTGAGCCTGTTGCACAAGGTGGAAAATCATTATTAATTATCTCTGAAGAAGTTGAAGGTGAAGCTTTGGCAACTTTGGTAGTAAATAAATTGAGAGGTTCTCTTAAAATTGCTGCTGTGAAAGCGCCAGGATTTGGTGACAGAAGAAAAGCGATGTTGGAGGATATCGCAATCTTGACTGGCGGAACTGTAATCTCCGAAGAAAGAGGTTTCACAATGGAAAACATCACAATCGAGATGTTGGGAACTGCTGAGAAAGTGGTAATCGACAAAGATAATACTACACTTGTAAATGGTGGTGGTGAAGAAGCGCAGATCAAAGGAAGGGTTTCTCAGATCAAAGCTCAAATGGAAACTACGACTTCTGAATATGACAAAGAAAAACTACAGGAAAGATTGGCTAAATTAGCTGGTGGTGTTGCTGTACTTTATGTAGGAGCTGCTTCCGAAGTGGAAATGAAAGAGAAAAAAGACAGAGTTGACGATGCTTTGCATGCAACCAGAGCTGCTGTTGAAGAAGGAATCGTTGCCGGTGGTGGTGTTGCCTTAGTAAGAGCAGTCGCTGCCCTTAACTTCGAAGGTGCTAATGCTGACGAAACAACAGGTATCAAAATCATCAAAAGAGCGATTGAAGAGCCATTGAGACAAATCGTGACCAATGCTGGTGGCGAAGGTTCTGTGATTGTTGCGAAAGTAGCGGAAGGAACAGGAGATTTCGGTTACAATGCAAAAACTGACGAATATGTAAATATGCTTGAAGCTGGAATCATCGATCCAACTAAAGTGACAAGAGTTGCTCTAGAGAACGCAGCTTCAGTTTCTGGAATGCTATTGACAACTGAATGTGTGATCACTGAAGTGAAAAGCGCTGAACCTGCAATGCCAATGGGTGGCGGGATGCCAGGGATGATGTAATTATATGCATTCGAAGCAATTATAAATTTTAAAACCGTTCAGATTTTTTCTGAGCGGTTTTTTTGTATTTTGATGAAAATTAATTTAAAATTAATTGACAAAAATATTCGGGCATTCTCAACAGTTTTTTTATTTTTAATGAAAATTAATAACCACGTAGATTTATGCTAATCCAAACCTCAGCAGATTTTAGAAAGAAGGGGCAAGCTGCCATTTTCTCGATCATCCTTTTCATCATTGTCTATATTTTACTTTTCATCTCTGCGATTGCGTTGACGGCTGCCTGCGTAACTGGAGGAATTATGCTTATTGTCGCAAAACCGATGTTTTTCACTTTAATGATTGGTCTTGGACTGGCAAGTTTTGGGCTTTTAATTTTTTATTTCCTGATCAAATTTTTATTCAAGAAACACGTCAATGACAGAAGTTATCTTACAGAAATCAAACAAAAAGATGAACCCGAACTTTTTGGAATGATCAATGAGATCGTAAAACAAACCGGAACAGATTTTCCCAAAAAAGTGTATCTGTCTTACGATGTGAATGCGAGCGTTTTTTACGATTCTACATTTTGGAGTATGTTTTTGCCCATCAAGAAAAATCTAACGATTGGAATCGGACTTGTGAATGTATGTACAAAACAGGAACTTAAAGCAATTCTTGCTCACGAATTCGGACATTTCTCTCAGCGGTCTATGAAAGTTGGAAGTTATGTTTATAATGTAAATCAAATCATTTTCAATTTGGTAAATGACGACGAGTCTTATAAAAACACAATCCAAAGATGGGCGAATGCAAGTGGTTATTTTGCTATTTTTGCCGGCTTAGCTTTGAAATTTACGCAAGGTATTCAGTGGATTCTTGCCAAGATGTATTCCTATGTCAACATCAGACATATGGCACTTTCCAGAGAAATGGAGTTTCATGCGGATGAAGTTGCCGCCAACATTGCCGGATCACTTGCTTTGGAGGAATCGCTTTTGAGAATGGATCTGGCAGATAATTCCTACAATAATGTCATTAATTTTTACGAAAATAAAATCAAAGAAAACAAAGCCAGCAGAAATATTTACAAAGAACAGGCTTATGTAATGGGATTCCTTGCAAAAAAAAGTGATTTGGAAATGAAGTATAATTTGCCTGTTGTAAAACTCTCAGAAAGTGGACTTTTCAACAAATCAAAACTGGTGATCGAAAACCAATGGGCTTCACATCCTTCTACAGAAGATAGAGTTGCAAAACTTAGAAAACTTGACATTAAAAAAGATTCTGACAATAACTTAGCAAGATCATTATTCAAAAAATTTGAAGAAACAGAGGAAAAACTAACCGCTAAATTATTTTCGAATGTAAAGTATGAAAGTGAAAAATCAGATTTGGAATTAGATAATTTTAAAGATGAATTTGAAGCGACTTATAACAAAGATACTTTTGACAAGGTTTTCAATAATTATTATGACAACCGAAATCCGAATCAATTTAATGTAAGCCTTTCCGAAAATTCGATCAAAGAATTAACATTTGACGAGCTTTTTGGAAAAGACAAAATAGAATTGGCTTACACACTAATTGCTTTGCAAAATGATAAAAATACAATCGAGGCAATTTTTAAAAAAGAATTTATTATAAAAACTTTCGATTATGACGGGACTAAATATAAAGCGGACGATGCAAAGAAATTAATTCCTGATCTTGAATCTCAAATCAAAACTCTGGAAGAAGAAATCAATCAAAATGATATTAATATTTACTATTATTTCCTAAATCTTTCCAAAGATCAATATAAAGAATATGAGTTCCGAAATGCTTATTCTGATTTTACAAACTATGAAAAATCTTATGAAGAAAAATTCAAGTTATTTACAGAACTAAGCAACGCTTTTGAGTTTATAAGTGTAACCACTCCTTTTGATCAGATTAAAAAGAATTTTAGAAGCTATTTACCCTTAGAATCAAAACTAAAAGAAGAAATTCGACAAATCCTTTTAAACTCAATTTTAGAGGCTGACATCAATGAAGAAGCCCGAAAAGATTTAGGACATTATTTAAATAATGACTTAATTTATTTCAGCAATAACGAATACAGAAATGATAACCTTCAACTTCTTTTCTTTGCGATCAATAGTTACCAATATTACATCGCAAGAAATTATTTTCTTTTGAAGAAAACGCTTTTGGATAAAATGTCTGATTTGGAAAAAAATAAAATATGAAAAATCTAAACTTCAAAACAATCTTCGCATCCACATTAGCATTATTCACTTGGTTTTGCATCATTCTTCAATTCTACATTTCGTCGGATAAGTTCATTAATATAATAAGTTATTTCACGATTTTATGTAATTCCTTAATTGCAGTCAGTTTATCATTTTCTACATTTTTTCCTAAAACCAAATTGGGAGCTTTCTTCTCAAGCCTTTCTGTAAAAACTGCCATCGCTTTATATATTTTTATTGTTTTCGTCGTTTACAATACGGTTTTGCGCGGGATTTGGAAGCCGACTGGCTGGCAATTGTTTTTGGATAATATGCTTCACGTTCTGATTCCAATACTTTATATTTTGTCTTGGCTGTTCTTTGTCACGAAAGGAAAACTGAATTGGAATAATGGATTGTACTGGTTATTATTTCCTCTAATTTATTTGATTTATTCATTGATTCGTGGAGCGATTGTCAATTGGTATCCCTACCCTTTCTTGAACGCTGTAAAACTTGGTTATAATCAAGTCATCATCAATATAATAATTATGCTTTTTGTATTTCTAATAAGTGGATCCGCACTGATCGCCATTAATAATAAATCTCTGAAGAAATAGAATTTATAAGATCATAAATTTAAAATCAATAAAATGGGAAACAAAGATTTAGAAAAATACATCAAAGACATAGGAACACCGAGAGATTATTCTGACAGCAAATATCTGGTTTATGTAGAACTATACAAAGCGGACAAGAAATTGAAGAAGATAATTTCTGAACATTGTAAAGTCATCAAAGAACTGGAATTTGGTTATTTGTGTGAAGCACATTTGCAGGCTATTCCAGAAATCGCCAGATCTTTGTCTTTGAAGAATCACGCGGTTTATCAAATCGTAAGATTGGTGAAGCTTCCTTAAATTTAATATCGTAAACATAAATAAGAAAAGCCATCCGGATTGGATGGCTTTTTAAACTTTAAAATAAGTTGAATCTTAGTCGATAATTTCATATTCAATTGCGATTGTACCTTTTCTGGTGTCGCCTATCGAATCAAATGCAGCTTTCGAGAGATCAAAGGCTCTGGATGAGTGGTATGGTCCTCTGTCGTTAACTCTAACTACAACACTTTTCCCAGAGATCAAATTTGTAATTTTTACTTCTGTCCCAAAAGGAAGTGTTTTATTAGCAGCGGTAAGTTCCTTATTACTGAAAATTTCTCCGCTTGCTGTTTTTCTACCATTAAACTTATCGTGGTAGAACGATGCAAAACTTGTTTTAGCATCTGTGGCATAACTCTTGAAAGAATAAATACCAAGTGTGGAAATCATCATTATGACTACAAGAAGAATTCTTTTTATCATGTTGAATTTTTATTGGTTTTGACTCAGCAAAGATACCCCGAAAGACTTTCCGAACTTCACTTTTACCGGAATCTGGCTTTGTTTGGGAAGAAATCAAAAATTCAATCCTCTACAACTACTTACTGGAGGTAAACCACACGATTTGTTAAAAAACGTTAATTTAATTACAATTTTGTTAATTATTTAACTTAAACAAAAACCACCCACAAAACACAAACCATTAATAAACAATACTTTAATTAAAAAACAATTATTAAATGTTTTTAATAATTTTAAATAATTAATAATTTATAAAACTTTTTAGCTAAAATAAATTAATAATTAATCACAATAACAAACATTTAACTTTAAAATAAGATAAATTAATATCAAATCGATAATAATTTAATTAAACTAATCATACCGATTGGCAAAAAAAATACAAATATTTGATTTACAATTACTTAACCTAAAAAGACAAAAAAATTAACAGAAATTAAAAAAGCCTTCAAAAATTTGAAGGCTTAATTATTATTTAAAATTGAGTTTATACTAGTTCTCCGTACAAATCAAAATCTTCTGCTGATGTAATTTTTACGTTTGCAAATTCCCCAATTGAGATGTAAACATCCTTTGCAGGAACCAAAACCGTATTATCAACATCGGGAGAATCGTACTCTGTTCTGCCAACGAAATAATCGCCTTCTTTCCTGTCAAAGATACATCTGAAAGTTTTACCTATTTTCTCCTGATTTTTCTCCCAAGAAATTTGCTGCTGGATTTCCATAATCTGCTCTACCCTATTCTGCTTCTCTTCATCAGAAATAATATCTTCCAAAACATAAGCAGTTGTATTTTCTTCGTGAGAATAAGTAAAACAACCCAAACGATCGAATCTCTGATCTCTCACCCATTGTTTCAACTCTTCAAACTTCTCCTCTGTTTCACCAGGGAAACCAACGATCAAAGTCGTTCTGATGGCCATATCCGGAACTTTCTCTCGGAATTTGTCAAGAAGTGCATTTGTTTTCTCGAAAGTCGTTCCACGTTTCATAGCTTTCAATAATTCTGTATTGATGTGCTGAAGAGGAATATCTATGTAATTACAAATTTTCGGTTCGGTTCTTATAATATCAAGAACATCTTCCGGAAAACCTGTTGGGAAAGCATAATGAAGTCTGATCCACTCGATACCTTCTACTTTTATAAGTTCCTGAAGCAATTCTCCTAAAGCTCTTTTTTTATAAATATCAAGTCCGTAGAAAGTCAAATCCTGAGCAATTAAAATTAATTCCTTAACGCCTTTTTTAGCTAGTTTTTGAGTTTCAATTACTAATTTTTCAATTGGTGTAGAAATATGATTTCCTCTCATTAATGGAATTGCACAGAAAGAACAAGGTCTGTCGCAACCTTCGGAAATTTTGAGGTAGGCATAATGTTTTGGAGTTGTAGTTAATCTCTCTCCAACTAATTCGTGTTTGTAATCTGCACCAAGATGCTTTAATAAAATTGGCAAATCACGCGTTCCGAAATATTGATCTACATCCGGAATCTCACGAATCAAATCAGGTTTGTATCTTTCGGAAAGACAACCAGTCACAAATACTTTTTCTACAAGACCTTGATTTTTGAGATCTACATATTCCAAAATTGTGTTAATACTCTCCTCTTTTGCATTATCAATGAATCCGCAAGTATTGATAACTACAATATCTCCCTTCTCTTCGTGAACCACTTTTTTGCCATTAGCTTCCAGCTGACCCATCAAAACTTCTGAGTCATAGACGTTTTTGGAACATCCAAGAGTTACAATATTAATTTTTTTCTTACCTGTTGATTTCGTACGCATTAATAAAAATTTGAGGTTGCAAATTTAGTGATAAAAAAAAGAACCAAAATTTGGTTCTTTCTATTTAGACTGTGTTTAAACAAGCAATTTTAGTAAGCTTGCTCATCTCCTTTTATTATATTATAAAATGTCAGAAAAACTATTTTCATATCCAGAAAAAATGACCAATTCTGAATATACCAAATATCTTTTTCTACCCTCTTCTCCATATCTTTATCAGAAAATATCTCTCCGCGTGAGCCCATAACTTGTGCCCAACCAGTGATTCCTGGTTTCACGATATGTCGTAACATATATTTCTTAGTAATTTTTGAGTATTGATTCGTCTGAGATAACATATGGGGTCTAGGTCCAACAACAGACATATTGCCTATTAGAACATTAATAAACTGAGGTAATTCATCAATGCTAGTTGCTCTAATGAATTTACCAAATTTTGTAATTCTGCTATCGCCTTTTTTAGCCATTGCGACATCAGAATAACTATTAACAGCCATGCTCCTAAACTTAATGCAATTAAAAGGTTCATTTTTGATTCCGGATCTTTTTTGTAGAAAAAATACAGAGCCTTTACTTTCCAATTTAATTATAAGTGCTACAATTGGGAAAAGCCAGGAGAGAATAAAAATAATAACGAATAATGAAAAAACAATATCAAAGAATCTTTTAAAAAATTGGTTCTCTGCATTAGTTAAAGGTTCTTTCATCAATTTGAGAAAAGGAACGCCTTGAATGACATCAAAAGAATGCGGTCCCATATTGATATACTTAAAATCAGGCACTATATAGATTCTAACCATTTTATGCTCAGCAACGTGAACGATCTCATTGTACAGATTTTCATCTATGGAGTCATCGCAAAGAATAATATTATCAATTTTTTCGTTTTCAAGATCATCAAGAAGTGCATTGATATCGCCTAAATATTTCCCTTTTTCAGTTGTACTTTCTAACGAATAAAATCCTCTGATTCCCATAGAAGATCTAATCTCTTCATTAGACAAAATGGTTTTTGAGAAATTATTCTTACCAATCAAAATGGTATTGACTGAAGTAAGTTTTCTATTGATTTTGATTCTGTATTTCTTTCTGATGAGAAAAATAATGATTCTGCCCAAAACCATCATAGACGTAACAGAAAGTAAATATTTAACAGTAAACCAAATACTTATCGATTTGGAATAAATCAATGTATTATAAAAGAAAAAGAAAACGACAAATATTGATAACGCTTTGAATAAGGAACTGAATTGTTTTGCAGAATCTTTATAGTAAGTATCCTCGTAAAGATTTACTAATTTGGAAATAATATACCAAGAAAAGTTCAGAATTAATAGCTGTGTTTTATAATCTGGTTTGATGACAGAAATTTCTAAAGGACTAATAAAAAAATTAATCCCTAGAAGAAAGAAAATATTGATAATTATATAATCCCCAAATACAAGGTATTTGGTTAATTTTTTCAAGAAATAAAAAGGCATATTCTAAAATATGAAGTATAAATTTTTAATTTCGTCAGCTAATTTTGGCTTCAAAAGGTCATAAATGTTTATATCAAATATAACATTTATTTAACAATTTGATGCAAATTTAAATTAAAAATTATGTTCAGTGAACTTAGTAAGTACTGCATCTTTTTCAGATAAGATAACGTCTTCTAAGGGAAGTTGCCAGTCTATATTAATATCTACATCATTCCAAAGCACCCCACCTTCTGACTCCTTATTATAAAAATTATCACACTTATATGCAAAAATTGCAGTTTCACTCAAGACAGAAAAGCCATGACCAAAACCTCTTGGAACATAAAGTTGAAGTTTATTTTCCGGGGTTAATTCTATTCCGAACCATTGCCCAAAAGTTGAAGAATTTTCTCGTAAATCAACTGCAACATCAAAGACTTTTCCTTCTAAACAAGAAACTAGTTTTGCCTGTGCATGTTCTCCTTTCTGAAGATGTAAACCTCTTAAAACACCGTATGATGATTTAGAAATATTATCTTGAACAAAATGTCCATTGAGGCCTGTTACTTCTTCAAATTTTCTCTCATTATACTTTTCAAAAAAATAACCTCTGTCATCTTCGAAAATCGTAGGTTCTATTATATAACAATCATTTAACGGAGTCGATTTTATTTTCATCTAGTTTAATTGATTATTTATTAAGTTTTATTAATTCTTGTTCAAAGACTGCCTTCTTCAAAGCTGAACTTGAAAATCTGTGATCACGTTTATTAAAATAAATCTGAATTCCCTTCATCTCGCAATAATCTTTACCCGTAAATTCTTTGTCCCTGTAATCATCACCAATTATTCGGACATCAATTACAAATGATTTCAAAATATCCATAAGATCCTCCTCAGTGTTGTATGGGATAATCTCGTCAACTGAACGGCAAGCTTTGAGTTGAATGTAGCGTTCTACAACTGATTGTGTAGGTCTATTTTTATTTGGCCTGTCAAACGTGGGATCTATCTGCAATCCAACAATTAAGTAATCGCATACCGTTTTAGCTTCTTCAAGCATTTTTATATGGCCAGCATGGAGTAAATCGAATGCTGAAAAGGTTATTCCTATTTTTTCAGTTTTCATAATATTAGTTTATGTGAACAAAAGTATGAAAAATAACGCTAAAAATAAGCGGAATATATAAAGTACGTAATCTTATTTTAAAAATTGGCGCGCATTGTCTTCAAACCAATCTTCCAAAGCTTGATCGAACGTGTATTGAAAAACATATCCTGATAGAGACAACTTCTCACCACTAATGTTAGTTGATATCATTAGTTTTTTCACTCTGTCCGGATGAATACCTAATGCTTTGCCTCCAGCCATTCCTATTACCGATGCAGCAGTTTTCAAGAGTCCGCCGGGGATTTTAGGAATATTTCTTTTCATCCCAGTCGCTTTCATCATAGAATTAGAGATTTGTTCTATGGTGTAAGCTGGATAATACGAGCAATTATATATTTCTACTCCATTTTTTTGTGAATCTAAAGAATAGAGCATAAAACGCACTAACTCTTTTACGTAAATACAAGCCTTGATGGTGTCTTTGCGACCGGGATAAAGGAAACGTTTTTTTCTTATTCCCCAGTATAATCTTGTAAAATTACCGTTTTCACCTTTGCCAAAAACAACGCCTGGTCTTAATATTGTCAATTTTCTGTTATCAAAATCTTTTGCCTGCCAAGCGGTATGAATTTTCTCGGCAACCAGTTTTGATATTCCGTAAGGTGTATTAGGAGTTGGAAGTGTTTTTTCCGTTTTTACATCTTCAGAAGCTCCATAAGGTGCAATAGATGATGTGAAAATTATTTTCTTAATATTACATTTTTCGGCAAAGTCAATAATGTTTTCAGCTCCCCAAATATTGGTTTCAAAATATTCATGGTCTGGATGTCCCGGGGTTGTGTGGACTGCTGCAAAATTGAATATCACATCATTTTCCGCAAAAGGAATATTGATGTCGACTTTGTTTCTCACATCACAGTGGATAAACTTGGATTTTCCTCCATGGTTATTCTCAACAATATCAAGATTATATATATTTCCTTGATTGTTATTGGATAATAGATTAATTAGGTGGGTTCCGATAAAACCAGAACCGCCAAAAATTATATAATTCATATTATATTTTCTGCCTTAAATATAAAAATGTGATTCATTAAATTGTTTTTATTTTGTCAATAGTTGACGATGTAGAATAACCATTTATAAATGGTATAACTGTAGTTGTAACAGCAAATTCTCTTCCAACAATTTCTTCAATTTTATAATCTCCACCCTTAATCAATGTATCTGGTCTGATTTTTTCCAAAATAGCAGCAGGCGTATCTTCATCAAAAATTATAACATAGTCGATCATTTCTAAAGCACTCATTATTAGAGATCTTTCCTCTTGATCTTTAATTGGTCTTTCTGGACCTTTTAGTCTTTTTACAGACTGATCACTATTAAGACCGATTATCAGGACATCACCATGTTTTTTTGCTTCTTGCAAATACTTTATATGCCCCTTATGAATAATATCAAAACAACCATTTGTAAAAACAATTTTTTTGTCTTTACTTTTAAGTTCTTTTATTATATTTTCTACTTTATCGTTGTCTATGACCTTATTTTCTTCTCGAAACTCTTCTATAGAATCTTCCAGCTCATAGTAGCTGATAGGTTCGGTTCCTATTTTGCTCACGACAATTCCTGCAGCTTTATTAGCAAGTTTTATACTATCTATCCAAGAATATCCGGATGACAGAGCTCTTGCAATTGTTGCGACAACAGTATCGCCAGCACCTGAGACATCAAAAACCTCTGTAGCTGTTGTTCTGATATGTTCTATCTCCTCACCGAAAAAAGTCATTCCTTTTTCTGATCTTGTAACTAACAAATATTTAAAATTAAATTTTTGTTTGACCATCAAACCTGCTTTTTCTATAATATCATCCTCATTTTCTAAAGGAAAACCTACTATTTCACTAAGTTCTTTGACATTGGGAGTTACGATAGTTGCGTTTCTATATTTTTCCCAATCATTACCTTTTGGATCTATTATAGTCGGTTTGTTCGCAATATTGGATTTATTAATAACATATTGACTGAATTTTTCTGTTATAAAACCTTTACCATAATCTGAAAGTACAATTATATCGCAATTCTCGAAATCATGATCCAAATGTTTAATCTTTAAAAATTCCAGTTCGTCAGTTGTTGTAATATTTTCTTCAAAATCAACTCTAACAATCTGCTGAACTCCGGAAACAACTCTTATCTTTGTTATTGTAGGACATTGAGTTTCTATCAACGAATGATTTATATTATTTTCGCTCAAAAGATCTTTTAATATCTTACAATTCATATCTTTTCCAGAAAACCCTATTAGAGAAGCATCTCCATTAAGCTTACTAATGTTGTTAGCAACATTAGCCGCACCACCAAGTTTTTTGCTTGTTTTCTGTACCTGAACAACAGGAACCGGTGCTTCGGGAGAAACTCTATCTACTTTACCTAAATAGTAAACATCAAGAATAGCATCTCCAATTATCAGGATTTTATTTTGCTGGGGGAATAATTTACTCATCGTTTAATTGTAAAATTTGGTCTGTAATAATACTGAAATCTTGATCTTTATCTAAAAGAAATGATGTTACACCTGCTTTATTACCACTTAGAACATCAGACTCCTTATCTCCAATCATAAAAGATCTTGTTGGATCAATATCATATTTTTTCATGGCTTCAAAAATTAATTTCGGAGATGGTTTTCTACAATCACAATTCTGATCAGGATTATGAAAACAAACAAACACATCTGTAATTTTTATATTTTTTTCTAAGAGTTGAGAAATCAGGTTTTCATTAAAACTATTAACGGCTTCTTCGGTAAAAAAACCTCTTCCTACACCTGATTGATTTGTAATGATAATTAATAAAAAATCAGCTTTTATAAGTCGTAATAAGGATTCCGGGACTTTTTCAATAAACTGTAAATCTTCCGGTTTATATACATAACCGTGATCCACATTGATGGTACCATCCCTATCTAAAAAAACAGCTTTATTCACTTCATTCTATTATATTATCCACAATTTCACAGATCATGTGCCCTATAAGAATATGCATTTCCTGTATTCTGGCAGTGATATCAGATGGTACTACAATATTTAGATCACAAACATCATTCATTTTCCCGCCATCTCTTCCGCTCAGTCCAAAAGTTTTACATCCAATTGTTTTTCCATATTCCAATGCTTTTACAACATTTGGGCTATTACCACTTGTAGAAATACCAAATAATATATCACCTTCATTCGCCAATGCCTCAACTTGTCTTCTAAATACTTCATCAAAACCATAATCGTTACCTATTGCTGTGAGTGCAGATGTATCGGTACTCAATGCAATTGCAGGCAAACCTCTTCTTTCTTTTACAAAGCGTCCTGTGAATTCTGCAGCTATATGCTGAGCATCACCTGCGCTTCCTCCATTTCCGAAAAGTAGTATTTTTTTACCTTGTTGAAGTGAGGCACAAACGTCGGCACTCACGCTTTCTATCTTTTCTGTGAGAAGCGACTGACTCAGTTTACTGGTCTTTATATGATCCTCAAAAATACTGTTTAATAATTTTTGCATATTTATGTTTATTAGTAATATATTTCTTTGTCTAAATAATTTTTCACATAGTCCTCAACGCCATCTTCTAAACTATAAAATGATTCGGAATAGCCTGCCGTTCTTAATTTTGCCATTTCCGCCTCTGTAAAATATTGATACTTGTCTCTAATATCATACGGCATATCAATAAATCTGATATCAGGGGACAAATCCAGACCTCTGAATGTTGACGATACCAAGTCATAAAAACTACGTGCCTTACCAGTGCCTAAATTATACAATCCATTATTTTCTAAAAGCCATTTTCTGTCCAACATCTCAGTCGTCATCCAATAGATGATTTTGATCAAATCTTTCACATATACAAAATCACGCAATTGCTCTCCGTCCTTATATTTTGGGTTATGACTTCTGAATAGTTCAACAAAACCTTTTTCTTTAATCTGTTTCATCGAATGAAATATGACACTTGCCATTCTTCCTTTGTGATATTCATTAGGGCCATATACGTTAAAAAATTTGAGACCACTCCAAAAAACCGGTTGTTTTTCTTGCAAAATTGCCCATTTATCAAATTCGTTTTTACTTTTGCCATAAGGATTAAGAGGGGTTAATTCAAATGGCACTTCGTGATTGTCCGAATATCCAAATTCTCCATTTCCGTATGTGGCGGCGGAAGAAGCATATATGAGAGGTACATTTGCATCTGTACAATATTCCCATATTTTTTGGGAATATATAACATTCAATTCTTCATGGATGGAATAATCAAACTCTGTAGTATCTGTCTTAGCTCCCAAATGTATGATTACGTCCACGCTATTTCCCGGCTTATTCAGCCAATCAAAAAATTGATCCCGATTTACAAGTTCTAAATATTTTTTATTTTCCCAATTCTTTCTTTTATCTTCTCTTTCAAAATTATCTACCAAAATCAGATCATAATAACCGTTGTCATTAAGATAACTAACCATACAGGATGCAATAAAACCTGCAGCTCCCGTGATAACAATTTTATTATTTTTATGTTGAGTCATAATTTGTTCTATTTTTTTAATTCTTCTTGTCTATACTTATAAAATAAACTTAAAACATCTTCTACTTTTATATTATCCATACAGTTACTATTGTCAGGATTTTTTTCAAATCCCAAGCTTATGTAACCATATGTTCCTGTGGATGGATTTACAACAATTGCTCTATCACTGTAAGGCTTCCAACGCAACGATTTTGCTGGCCCTTGCAAACATATTTGAGGCTTATCCAAAGCTGCTGCTATATGGGCAATACCTGTATCTACACAGAAAATAAAACTTGATATGTTTATGAGATAAATTGTTTCTGATAAGGTAAGTTTACCTGCCATATTTACAATTTCAGGAAATCTGTTATCTTTTTTAATCTCTTGTTCTAGATCAATAGTGTCCTGAAGATCTGAAGGAGCCCCTGTTATTATAACTTTATCAAACATAGTATATATGCCGTTGTATAAGTTTTTCCAGTTTTCGTTACTCCATTGTTTATCCAATTTCTTTAAACCTCCAGACCAAGGATGTAAAATTGCAATTTTCTGATTTCGATCTATATTAAATCTACTAAAATCATATTCTTTTACAATTAATTGTGGATGATGATTCTTTCTGTTATATAATGATTTGATTAGATTTCTATGGTTATCTATCTCATGTTTTTCATCACTGTGTTCAACAGTATTATCGTAGATATAATGTCTATATTGATTTTTTGTTTTGAATCCTACTTTATATTTAGCTTTAAACAAAGACGCATATATCGCATTGATTCTTGGCCAGGGTCCAAAATCGAGAAGAACATCAAAAAGTCCCCTTTTTCTTATTTCTGAGATAGAACTTAACGGGTCAGTAATTATCAATTTAACGACTTCGTCTACACCTGGGATCAATTTCACAATTTCGAAATTTGTTCCTCCTGTAAAAACTATTATTTGTGATTGCGGGTATTCACTTCTTATATCAGAAATAGATGCAGACATCAAAACATTGTCTCCAATAGATCCAAGGTTTAGAATTGCTATTCTTTTTATAGTATCAGGCTGTTTTTTCTTAATTTTTAAAAAACCCAATAGGAATACTAAAGGAATACCAATGTACCGGTCAAGTTTATGAAATAAATAATTTCCTTTTTCCATTTTATTGTACGTCAAATATATCATTTAATTCATCAAGTACATAATCTACAGACAAAAATTCCATGCAAATATTTCTTTTACATCCCTTACTGTAATGCTTTCCATAATAACAGGGGCTACAAAAAAGTTCATTTCCTTTCCATAATCTTTTGACCCTATTATCAAACATCTTTCCATATGAAAACTCTTCTGAACTAGTGGGTCCAAACAATACTATAACTTGTGGTTTTTTGGCAAAAACACCTAAATGATATGGTCCACTATCATGTGTTATTATAGCTTTACTTTTTGAAATGCAGTAAATTAATTCGGTCAAATCCAATTCTCCAACAACCATTTTCACATCAAGATCTTCAAAATAAGGAATTATCCAAGAATCAGATTTAGCTCCTACAATAACAACCTTTCTTTTTTTTGCGATTAGGTTAATTGCTAATTCTCTATAATTATTTATGGGCCATCTCCTTAATGTATCTTCTCTCAGTATATTATTAGCTCCTCCAGGTGTTATAACTATACTGTCGGTAAAAACATCGAATGAGTCTTTTCTTTCTTGGCTAGGTTCAAAACTAAAGTCCGGAAAACTAAGAAAATTTTGTTCTTCTTTATCATCTCCATAAAAGAGTCTAATATGTTCAAACACCCTGCTTCTTCCTGGCAAAGGTATAGGCCTCTCAGTATTTCTCTCAAATTTAGCTTTTCTGGATGATAAACAAAATTGCTGAAATAATTTGTACCTACTATCTACATGAAAGTTTAAAATAATATCATATTTTTTTAAGAAGTTTTTTTTATATAGTGAAAAAAATTCTTTTACTAATCCGAAGATTTTTTTTGAGAAGATTTTTTTTTCATCTACTATTATCAGCTTATTGATTGCAGGAACATGTTGAAGAATAGGTGCAACCGACTTCCCACATATCCAAGTTATATGTGAATCTGGAAATTCTGATTTAATAGAGACTAAAGTAGGTAAAGCCATAATAATATCTCCTATGGCACCTATTTTTATGATAAGAATTTTCTTTCCCATGTTAAAATTGCCTGAGTAAAAATCAAGCCGAGTTCATTTGTATTAGTTTTTAATTTTGTAAAAATAAATGTTTTTTTACAACTTATTATCCTTTATTTATTTTTAGGGATAAATTATCTGGAAAAGTATTATCTTTTTTATGTGAGAAATTTTTATTTAAATTTCCTCGTTACTTTATCTCCTTCAACTTTATAAATTCCAAAATTAGCTTCAAAAGGAGGTACACCTGGCCTGTCCAGATTACCATTCTCATCCAATAATTGGTAAATAAATATAGCGTCAACAAGTTTGCTTTTCGTCAGATTATCAATCGTATTCTTAAGCCAATGTGCTTGGGCTTCTGGCGATACATTCGTACTACCTTCTCTATAATTAAGTTCTGTAACCCAGATAGGTTTGCGAATTTCTCTTTTAATTGTCTTTAAAACTTCATTATATTCTGATTTATTATAAAGATTGACATCATACCAATTAGTACCTACGATATCAAAATTAATTTTATAATCTAAAAGCATCTTCAAAAAACTGGTGTTGTGACCGGAGATTCCTATTAAAGTTTTAATTTTGGGGTTAGCTTTCTTGATCCCATCATTTGCACCTTTCAGAAATTGAAGGATACGTTTTAGTTTTTGAGGGTCATATTGTAAAACATTGTTTTTCATTACAAATTTACCTTCGCTATCTTTTATTGCAACTTTCAGCTCACTTTCATTGCTTATTTCGATGATAGGAAAAAACTGACCGTACAACTCGGTAAATCCTTTTCCCATAATATAACCTTTTGAATAACAGACTTGTTCCGAATCATTATAATCCAGAGAACTAGGATAAAAGCTTGGTAAAATTTTCACATTATTTTCTTTCCATTTTTTCAAAAAATCTACTAAAAGTTCGTTTCCTAATGTTATTTTCCCATTGCCGTCCGTAAGAACATCTAGTCTATAATAATTAAATTTTTCTTTTTTAATTAATTCCAATTGTTTGTCTAAACTAAACACTTTATAATCATTGGATGTTAAAGTATGACCAATCACACCCCAGATTATCTTTTTGTTAGTCGGCTTAAAATCTATATTTTTTTCAGCAAAATTTGTTATTAATATTACAAACAACAAAGGCATCAATATTAAAATTTTATTTTTCATTACAGACTTATTTTAGTTTATTTTAAAATTCAGAATTATCCAATTAAAAGATTGACATACAATAATAACGTTTTATATTAAACTTTTTTTATTTTATTAAAAATTCTTTTTGTCTATTTTCATTAAAAAATTTGTAGTCCTTGCTATATTCTTTAAATAAAAAATACTGATTTTCTACTTTGGAATATCTCTGGAAGAATTTTAATAATAAGAAATATTTATCTGCTCCTAATACTATTTTGACAATTTTCATAAATCTATTGATCATTTTAAGTTTTCTGTCAAAACCATTCATTGTAACCTCATTGGCTTTATCCAAGTTTTCGTTGCTTTTTGTAATCAGCTTATTATTGTTTAACAAATTGAAAAAATTATGATCTGCCGAAGACACATTGAAAGGATCTTGAAAAACCGCCCCATCCATTAGTAACCTTCTAAATAATCTCCTGTGATAATGTTTAATTAGAACTTTATTATTAAAACTACTATATCCATATTCTATACTGATATATTTTTCATAATTCCATTTTTTGAGTTGCTCTCCGTACCATCTATAAAGCTTATCTATTTCTGGAAAATCTGAAAAATTGTATTCCCTATGGTTTTTATGAATAAGATTATCCTTTCTTGTGATTTCATATCCTGCAAAGTGATAGAAAATCAATTGATTGGTTTGTTGTTTTGTAATCTTGTTTTCTACAAAATAGGAATCTTCTCTGGAAACAAGATTTCTCTCGTGCAGATTCCAGAAAGACATATTTCTTCCCAAATCAGTTGATACGAAAAGATCGTTAAAAAAGAATGATGGAATCAGATCTCCCCACTTTTGATCTGTATGTAAAGCTTCAATCTTATCTTGATAACAAAAATTTGTCAATCTATCTTTCCACCAGTTCACAAATGCTAAACCTGCGCCTATTTTACTTACGCCAACAAAGCCAAAATTAAATCCTCCCGCATGTAAAAGTAATTGCTCACTGATAGTTCCGGTATAATCTTCTTCTGGTGTGAAGAAATGTGGTGTTACTACAATTGATTTTTTTTCCAGCTCATCAAAAATTGGAGTCAGAGAAGAGAATGTACAAATATCGGGATCAAAATATATAGCTTTTTCAAATCCCTTTTTGAAAAAATAATCAAAAACGTAAGGTTTGACAGCGGTACAAAATTCTGTAATATTATATTTGAAAGCCAACTCATCCACCAGAGTACTATCAAGTCCAATATCATCCAAACTCAATACACTGAAAGGTTCCTCATTTTTATCCAAACCATCGAAACGGTCTGCAATAATGATATGATATTCATAATCTTCGTTATATTTTTTCAGACTATCTCCAAGCGTGTAAGCTAGAGAAAGATAGTTTCTCGCGACTATACTGAAAACGACTTTTTTGCTCATAATTTTTAAAATGGTTATAGAGTTTTTATTAATTTTGCCGGGTTTCCTCCAATAACAGAATTCTCCGGAAAACTTTTTGTTACAACAGCATTAGCACCAATGATAGAGTTTTTCCCTATGGTTACATTAGGCATTATGCAAACGCCTTCGCCAATCCAAACGCTATCTCCTATGATAACTGGTCCCTTACTTACTATTTTTCTTTTTGAAGGAGGAAGTTTTACAGATTCTTCAGAAGTATCTCCGTGGAAATGATCCGTAATGAATATTTTACTTGCCATCAATACGTCATTTCCGATTTCTATATGATTTACACAGCCTATGTGACAGTCATAGTTAATAGAAACATTATTGCCAATAATTATTTTTGGACTGAAGGGAAAACCATTGTGGCTATCATACGCTTCCAAACGCAATCTGGCAAAAGAAGAAAAATTGTCTCCTATTTCTATGTATTTGGTTCCATGGACTACCATTGGATACTCAACATAAAAACAAGTTCCAACTTTTTTTAGAGATTTCATGACATATCCTGAAAAAATAAAATTAAGCAAACGTTGCAATTTGCTGAGAATTTCAATATTCAGTATGGCACCGAAAATATATCCGGGAATGGAAAAAAAAATTTGAATTTGTTTCTTCATTTATGTCTATATTAGAAAAGAAATAAATTTTATTTGATCATCATATAAATTCATTAAAATTTACCTAATCGATTAAATAAACCGTGTAAAAGTCCTAAACTGGCATAACGCATATGAGTAAGACGAGGTTTACCTTGTAACACATATACAGCATAGCTTCTTAAAGAATGATAAAAAAGATGTCCTTTTCTGCCAATTGGAATATATTTACATCTCAAAGAAAGAGTAATTCCATTTCTAATTTTGTAATAGTGGCGAACTGGACTACTGAGATTATGAACTTTCTTTTTATTAAACATTGAGACTGTAGGATCATCTCCGGGAATGTGATTGATGGCAACATCAGTACAAGCTATAATTTTGTAACCAGAATATTTTGCTTTCCAAAACCACTCATTGTCAACCCAGTCAATAAACAGTGTTTCGCTCATCAGTCCCACATCTTTTAAAACTTTTACAGGAACAATCATACCGGAGGCGATCCCTTCAGTTATTTCGTGACATCCAGATTCATAAAAAACTCTTCGACTCCTAAATCCTTCAAAAACTTCGAATCCTGTGCTGATTCCATTTTTGTGTACATCTCTAACATCCGGGACGATAGATGCAACTTGATTTTTGTATGGCAAATTATGATACGAATCCATCATGACGCTAATATAATTGCTTGGATATTCTGTATCTTGGTCAGACAAAACAATATATTCTGCGCCTAACTCGATAGCTCTTTCTATTCCTATATTTTGAGCTTTTCCAATTCCAACATTTTCCGAAAGAATAATTGTAGTAATTTTTTCAATATTTTGATTTTGAATATCAAGAACTATAGGGCTTCCTTCTGGCGTATTATCTACAATGATTAATTGATCTACTTGAGTTAATAAACTTTTATAAGTTTGCTGAAGTATCTCTAAATTTGGAAGATAGGTTATTATAATGCTTATAATAAGATCATTATTTTTATCATTATTCGTAATTTTCATTTTTTCCAGTTAAATCATCATGTTTAGTCTAATTTCTCATCACAAATGTGTTTGTGAAATAATTTATAAAGTTTACAAAAAACATTAAGCTCTTTTTAAATTTAATAATTTAGAAATAACTTTGTTATACTGATTTTTTATTGTGTGCATAATATAACTTGGATCTTCAGAATTTTCATTACTAATAAATAATACAGGATATTCTTTTACATCTAATCTATTAGCTTCAACGTAAATATTTAAAAGTCTTTCAGCCATAAATCCAAAAATTCTACTCTGATATGAATTGTAATTTGAAATATTAATAGAAGTTTCAACTTTATTTAGTAGTGAAAACAGCCATTCACAGTATGTATCATATTCTTTCCAAGACATCAAAAACATATTATAAGGTGAAAATTCGTTACCGTACATTATCGTACGATAAGCAACAGAATACTTTTCATCACAATATTCATTAATAATATCTTCAAGAATTCTTATATCTTCACTATTATGCCACAAACAGTAATCTGCGTATAAAGATAATTTTGAACTTTTTTTTCGTGTTAAGATAACTTTACCATTTTGCAAATCCTCAATAATATTCTGAGGAATCCCGAATTCTAACTTACTGAATGTATTACCATTGATTGTTTTACTCGGTAAAGAAAATGGCGTTTTACTAAAATCAAAATATCTTCTGTAATGGCATAATCCAATGTAGTCTGTGTTTTTTAAATTTTTCCAAGCCCAATACATTCCTGTGAGTTCACAGTAACTTGCATTTTTGAAACTTATGTTATCCCCAGAATCGTCACCTATTATATTGAGATCTTTTTCACTATTACTTTTTCCAACGTGTATTGGTAAGTAATATTCATTTTCAACCTTTGTGTCTTCCTTATGGCAACAGACTAATAATTTTAATTTCATCTTGTATTCTATCAATGTTTATATCCAATACAGCTATATATCTAACATTTCGGATTTATATGGTGCTGTTTCATTATCTTTATTTACTATGATAGTTTGATACCAGATTGTTATAATCAAGGATAATGCAGTTACAAGTATAATCATAGATTCTAAAGCGTATTTTTTCCTCATTATAAAATATGCCCTTGGCAAAAATAAGCAATTGCAAATAAACAGAAAGTAAAAAGATACACGATATGACCACATAGAAATAAATGCGGTAAGAACCAAAATTGAACCAATGAAATTGACAAAACTATAAGACAGCAATTCATTTTTTTCCTTGGATTTTGCATTGTATAAATACATAATAAATATTACAATACATAATAATAAGTTGTAAACAAATATTAACCTGTAATCAATTTTTTCACCACTTAAATAATATAGAAACTTTTTTGCTAAAATCCCAGATGAAACTAAGTATAATATAATGAAATCAAAATAAATGAAAACACCATAAACAATAAAAAGGGCTAATATCATTACAACAGGTTTCAATTTATACTTACTGCTTGATACGAAATAAGTTCCCCAAAGCAAAACAAAAAATACACCTGTATTATGGAATGATTTTATTATAAAGAATGAAATTATTATTTTGATCCATTTTCTTTGCTCTACGTATTTAAAACAATATAAGCCTACAGCCAAAGCTAAAGACTGTCTTACCAGATTTAAATAAAGATTATAATATGCAAATAGAAATATAACCATAATAAGAACCATGGATGCTCTTTTTCTGTTTTCGTAGGCCATACAATAGACAAGCAGAACTACGATAAAATTAGATAAAAAATAGATGATTTGAACAGAACTGCCAAATCTGGAACCTATAAAATTTAATAACAGATAACCATACTCAACATCATCAAATTTCTCCTGACGGTATAATTTTTGAAATTCATCGAATGAGTTGATTCTATGCACAGTTCTCCAAACACTATCTACATATATCTCTGTATCTGTCCCAATACCAGAATCTCTAAAACCTGCTAATAATGAAGGTAATAAGATTGCAAATGCTGAAAATACAAAAAAGAATAATTTCTTGTTATATTTATCCGACTCCTGAGCCAGGTGGGTAAAAAGAATACTCAGGAAAAAAACGATTAGATATGGGAACATAAATGTTTAAAAACGTAGATTAACAACTTTACTTAAAAATATTCAAAACTTTTTCTACTATTGGAGCCATGTCATAGTATTTGTATTCTGCTAATCTTCCTCCAAAAATATATTGTGGGGTTTTATCCGCCAATTCTTTATATTTTTCATAGAGTGTATTATTTTCGGTATCATTTATCGGATAGTAAGGTTCCATGCCTTCTTTCCATTCAGATGAATATTCTTTGGAAATAATCGTCTTAGAAATTTTATCGACCTCTTCACCAAACATCTCAAAATGCTTATGCTCTATAATCCTTGTATAAGGAACTTCCGCTTCTGTATAATTGATTACAGCATTACCTTGATAGTTGGAAATATCGTGAACTTCGTGTTCAAAATTGATTGTTCTGTAAGCTAATTTTCCGAATTTATAATCAAAGAACTCATCTATAGCTCCGGTAAAAAGAATTTTGTCAGCGATACCTTCATAATATTCTTTGTTTGATAAAAAGTCGATATCGCACTGTACTTCTACTCCATCTAAAAGCCCTTCTATCAGTTTATTATATCCACCAACCGGGATACCTTGGTATTTGTCATTAAAATAATTATTATCATAAACAAATCTTACAGGAAGTCTTTTAATAATAAAAGCTGGTATTTCTGTTGCAGGTCTTCCCCATTGTTTTTCGGTATAACCTTTTATAAGTTTTTCATAGATATCCTTTCCTATAAGAAGAATAGCTTGTTCTTCTAAATTACGCGGCTCATTGATCCCAGCATCTTTCATACTTTGAAGAGCTTCCTGCTTTTGCTCCTCTATTTTGGCTTTCGCTTCTGCAGGAGTTTTCACACCCCACATTTGATAAAACGTGTTCATATTGAAAGGAAGATTAAAATAATCGCCTTTGTAATTAGCTACAGGGCTATTGGTATATCTATTGAACTCCACAATAGAATTTACAAAATCCCAAACTTCTTTATTAGAAGTATGAAAAATATGTGCTCCATATTTATGTACATTAATACCTTCTATATTCTCACAATAAATATTCCCTCCAATGTGAGGTCTGCGGTCAATTACAAGACACTTTTTGCCCTCTTTTTTAGCCTTGTAGGCAAAAGTTGCTCCATATAATCCAGCTCCAACTATTATATAATCATATGTCATTGTGTTCGTTTTTTAAGTTTAGTTTTTGAATTAGAATATTTCTAAAGGTAAGATAAAACGGATCTTTAGTGAAAATTAAATATAGTAAATAAATACAAGCTCCTACTATAACAGAAATGATAAAATCTACTTTAAAACTAAAATTAATCTGTTTCACCAGATATATTGCGGCGCACATAAATACAGTAGCGAGAATGTAGCCCCAATACCTTTTTTTCCAGTGGACATGCATCATTTTTCTGCCAATTATCCACATTGCTGCTGTAACAACCAGCTCCGCAAAAAGAGTCGCAACTGCTGCACCGTTCTGGCTATATTTCGGAATGAGCCATAAATTAAGAACAAAATTGAGAACCGCACCAATGCCAGTACAAACAATAACAACATTCTCGTGTCCTTGAGGATATAGAATCTGTAAGCCCAACACGTTGGATATTCCAATAAATATGATGATGGGAGCTAAAATTTGTAAAGTAAGAATAGCGTCGGTATAGGTATCTCCACAGAAAATGGGAATTAGAAAACCAGCTAATAAAACAAGTCCGAAAGCCACAGGTAAGGTAATCAGGATGATAAAATCTAAGGATTTCTGTGCCAATTCTCTGAACTCTTCTAATTGATTATTGGAAATCATATTGGACATACGAGGCAATAATACAGTTCCTAAGGATATAACAACACTCAAAATAACTTGAGTAAGTTTGGTTGCAGATGTAAAAAGTCCAACGCTCTCGTTGTTCTTCATAAAGCCTAACATTAATACATTTAGATTTATGTATATACTTATAATCAAATTAAGAACAAAGATTCTAAGAACGGGTTTGAGATGGCGGAATGGCTGCAGATATTGCCAATTAAAATCCGATATTTTTAAATATTTTTTTAATCTGATAAAATTAAAGATATTTCCACCTAAAGATCCTACGGTTAAACAGACTGCATAGTACAGGACATCTTCTTGCGTTTTTACCAGCAAAAATAAAAGAATAAGTGATAATGATCTTACAATTATTCCTCTTATAGTGATATACTTAAAATCCTCCACGCCCTGATAAAACCAGTCACAACCTATGGTGGTAAGTATTATTGACAAACTTAAAATTAAAAACAAAGGTATATTTACCTGTACTTTATCAATTGTCATTAATATAATAAAAATAATGCAATATCCGAAGACCGTAAGAATTAAATTCAGAATTAAAATTTCTAAAAGTGTTTTATTTCTTAAGGCAACACTATCTCTCACTTTCGCTATTTCGCGAATAGCATACATTGGAATTCCCAATGATGTAAGCAGTAATACATATTGAATAATGGATTGAAAAAAGTTGACTTCCCCTATCCTTTCTGCCATCAATATTCTTGAAGCATAGGGAAAAGAGATCAAAGGAAAAAGTATACCTAAACTAGTGTTTATTAGATTATATACAAAATTACTTTTTAATGATTTAGCCATTATATACTAGAAGCCACATTATACAATGTGGCTAAGTGTGTTTATATTTTTTACTTAACTTTTAAAAATCTGCCACCATTTTTTTTCCTCTGCTTGATATCCATATCCATATTTATTTCCGTAACCGAAATTAGTTCTATGAACATCATTAAGAACAAATCCTACATTTTTAATTTTTTTGGAGTCGATACTTTTATTTGCAAAATCTATAAAATCTTTTTCTGTAATCTCGGATCTGGTTACATATACTGTTGCATCCGCTACTTCCGATATTAAGAATGAATCTGTTACAAGCATCAAAGGAGCTGTATCCAAGATAATATAATCATATTGATTCTTCAACGCATCTAATAGCACCTCATATTTTCCGTTTTGCAGTAGGTCCGTAGGATTAGGAGGAATACTTCCTGAGTAAAGGAAATCACAATTATCATTTAATCCGCTTGGATGAATGATATTATTGATATTAGTTTCTTCGCCATAGAGATATTCTGTAAGTCCTTTTACAGATTTCATAGCCGGATTATATCTCTGCAGCTGAGGATTTCTGATATCGGAACCTATAACCAATACTTTTCTCTGTGGAGAAGCCAATGCTAATGACAGATTAACAGAAACAAAAGTTTTACCTTCACCCTTAACTGTAGAAGTAATGAAAATGATTTTCGCTTCGGTTTTTTTAGGTAACATAAAGTTAAGATTGGTTACCAATATCCTAAACGATTCTGCCAATGGCGATACATCATTTGATGAGATGGTCTCCTCTACATTTCTTCCAAGTCTAGGAACTTCAGATAATACCGGGGTAGAACTTAATTTGTCCAAATCGTGCTTACTTACCAATTTGTTATTAAGTAATTCTTTGGAGTATATAAATCCGAAAGGTATAAGTGTCCCAAAGAAAAGAGCACCTACCAACGTCAACATTTTTTTAGGCGAAACAGGTTTCTTCAATGCGTAAGCATTATCTACTGATCTTGCTTTGTTACTTGTAATTGCCATTGCAATAGCGGCCTCTTCTCTTTTTTGTAATAAAAGAAGGTATAGATTTTCTTTGATTTGCTGCTGTCTTTCGATGTTTCTAAAAAGTTTTTCCTGTTTAGGAACTTTGTTAATTTTGTTTTCTGCTAGATTTTCATAACCAGTAGTAAATGATTTAGAAGACTTGAGTGCAGACAAATTCTTATACAGACTTTCTTTTAAAGCAGTTCTTAGAGAGTTAATTTCATTCGTAATATCAATAATTAGAGGATTTTCCGGAGTTGCATTCTCCAACATTCTATTCCTGTCTAAGATCAGTTTATTATATGCAGAAATATTAGAAGCTGCTGCTGTAGAATTATCAATACCAATATTAGTTGGCATCAGTTGATAATTCCCATTCTGAGAATTAACATAATTGATTAAAATATTAGTGATCTCAATTTGTGTATCTATTTCTAGGAGCTTCCTGTTAGCCTCTGTACTAATCTGTAAATTGATCCTGGATTCAGTAGGAATATCAACAACATCATTATCGATTTTGAAGCGCTCTTTTTCCGTTTCTACTTCTCCTAATTCTTTTGAAATCAATGAAATTCTGTCATCAATAAAATCTTTGGTTTTACTAGATTCGGTATTTTTATCAGTAATGGCATATTCATTATAAACCTTTACCATATCGTCCAAAATATCAATTGCTTTATCTTTATTCTCGTATGCAAGAGACAAACCAATAACTGTTGCATCTTTATCCAAAAGGTCAATATCAATCGCCTTTCGAAAACCATCTACAACATCTTCCAATCGAGCATATGTAAAGTAAAACTCTTCTAAATCCATTTTTTTTACTTTCTTACGGTTAAAAATAGGATTTTTCACAATCATAAAATTAGCATAAGGCAGGCTAATAGTTTTGTTGTAAGTTGTTACAATATCTTTTTTAAACTCTTCAGAAGATAAAGTAATTACATCACCTTTGATTTTTATATCAACTGGTTTTTTGGGTAATTCTTCGTATATTTTCTCATTAATCACAAGTATATTAAATGGATTTGTGTCTTTATAAAGTTCTACGTCATGATACTTCTCCTTAGAAAAAATAGATGTCTGCAGTTTTAGATTACCAACCGCATCATCTAGAATTGTTTTGGATTTGAAAATTTCGAGTTCATTTTCAATACTATTGGTTCCCATTCCGGCAAAACCACCTAATCCGGCTAATACCCCAAAATCTCCAGATGCACTCGACATTTTTTTTGCATCTTTTATCAAAACAGAACTTTGTACTTTATAAATAGGAGTACTGAATTTGATATTAATTATTGCCAATACAATTGCCAAGAAGACACTTATAAAAAACCAATGCCAGCGGTTCACATAAGGTTTGATAAGTTCTCTTACGTTGATTTCTTCTTTCTCTCTTTTCTGCACGTTATCCATTATTATTCTTAGTTATTGTAGCCGTAGCCAAATTTGTTTCCATATCCAAAATCTTCTTTAGATATATCATTCAAAACAAGGGCAACATTATGTAATTTTCCTGATTTTACAGTTTCATCAGCAAACTCCACAAGTGATTTTTCTGTATACTTAGATCTTGTAACATAAATTTTGAGATCTGCGTACTTTGCAATTGTGAAAGTGTCCGTTACTAATAATAACGGTGCTGTATCTATAATAATATATTGGTATTTGGTTTTTAAAATTTCCAATAAAGTCTCAAACCTATTATTTTTTAAAAGTTCTGTGGGATTGGGCGGAATTATTCCCGAATATATTATATCACTTTTATCATTAATAGGATTTTTCGAAATAATACTATCCACTGTCGTCGTATTATCATATAGAAATTCCGATAATCCTTTAATTCGTGTTTTACTCTGATTATATCTTTGCAACTGTGGATTCCTGATGTCTGCACCAATAATTACAACTTTGTTGGTATTAGAAAGAGTCAGTGCGACATTCATAGAAACAAATGTTTTACCCTCTCCTTTGATAGATGAAGTAACAAGTATGGTCTTAGCATTACTAGAATTCTCCAACATAAATCCCAAATTGGTCACAAGTATCCTGAAAGCTTCTGCCAATGGCGAAAAATCATTTGCTCTTATTAAATGATCAATACTCTTCTTAATCGAAGGAAGTTCTGCAATTATTGGAATATTAGAATATTGCTTCAAATCAGATTTAGTAATTATCTTCGTATTTAATAGTTCTTTAACATAAATAAAAGAAAATGGAATCACCGCAGCAAATATAAGGGCTGCCAAAAGTGTCAGCATTTTTTTAGGAGCAACTGGTTTGTCGGAAACAAAAACAGGTTCTACGGTTCTTGCCTTTGGTGCCACTACAGCTAATGAGATTGCTGTTTCTTCTCTTTTTTGGAGCAATAATAAATACAAACTTTCTTTGATCTGCTGTTGTCTTTCCAGACTTCTAAATAATTTTTCCTGATAAGGGATTTTCATTATTCTAGAACCTATCTGACTTTGTTCATCTATATATTCACTAAGTGCTATTTCCAGGCCCATTTTATTTTTCAAAAGCGCCTCTCCAACAGCTTCCTTCATAGCATCGATCTGTTTTGTAAGATCTACAACAAGTGGATTTTGAGGCGTTGCATTTTCTAGCATTCTATTTCTTTCCATAACCATTTTGTTATATGAACTAATGGTTGTATTGGATTCAGAACTACTCAATCCAATATTAGCTGGTAAAACTTGATGGTTATTTTGTTTTTTCAAATAAGAAATAAAATTATTTGTTAACTCCAGCTGTGCGTCTAATTCCAGTTGTTTCTTTTTTGCATCAGCAGAAGTTTCTAAGCTAATTTTTGCTTCTGTAAGAATATCAGAAATTTTATTTTCAGTTTTAAAACGTTCCTTTTCATTTTCGACTTCACCCAGTTCTACCGATATTTTATTAATTCTGCTATCAATGAATTCTTTAGTTTTTTGCGATTCAGAATTTTTATCCAGAATGGCATCTTTGTTATAAGCATTTATTAATCCATTAAGAATAACAGTTGCTTTGTCTACCTGAGGACCATCAATCGAAAGATTAATAACTGTAGCATCTTTGTCCGCAAGATCTATTTGTATTTGTTTCTGTATAGCTGTTGCACTAGCCTCCAATGGAGAAAAATAGATTTCGAAAACATTTCCTATTTTTTCTGCTTTTTCGGGATCAAATTTTTTATTCTTTGTAACTATTATGTTAGCAAAAGGAAAGCTAATTAACTGATCATAATTAAACTTTTTTTTGATTTTAAATTCTTCTGACTCAAACTCAATATTAGCTGCATTATAATGTAATAAAAACTCTTCTTTAGGGAATTTTTTATTCTTTTTTTCATTTAATACATAAATAATCACTGGAGAAGTATCTCCATAAAGCTCTTTTTTCCTAAATCCCTCTATACTATATATAGTTGTTTGTAATGGATTGATAGTTACAACATCCCTTACAAGCTTCTTGGATTTAAAAATCTCAACTTCGTTTTCTATGCTATTAGTGCTCATTCCGCCGAAGCCCGATAAACCATCCAATATATTCATAGATCCTACTGGTGATCCTGACAAAGACTTTTTTGCATCTTTTATCAGAACTGCTCCTCGGATATTATAAATAGGTGTAGCAGTTTTTACATAAAAGATAGCTACTCCAACAAAAAACAATATACTAAACAAAAACCAATACCATTTTGTAAGGTACGGTTTTGCTAGTTTGGAAAAATCAATATTAGGTTGGTTATTAGTTTGGTGTTCCATATTATGATAAATATGAGTTATCTGAACAAGAGCGCCAAAAGACCAACAAGTACAGATGCTATAGATATGAAGATACCTGCTTGTGGCCCATATGTAGATGAATTCTTCCTGGTATTATTAGGAGAAACATAGATGACGTCATTCTGCTTTACATAATAATATGGGGAATTAATAAACTGAGCATTCGTTAAGTCGATATATTCTTTAGTAGTGTTACCATCAATATTTCTAATAACAAGAACATTTTTTCTTTGTCCATAAATAGTCAAATCTCCAGCCATACCCAGCATACCCAAAATAGTCATAGATTGACCGTCTGGTATTAGATATGTACCAGTCTTATTAACTTCACCTAATACGGTAACTTTAAAATTCGTATTTCTAACATTCACATTAGGATCCTTGATATACTGCTTTAATCTACCTTTTAACTCATCACGAAATTGTTCTAGCGACTTGCCGGCAGTACTGATATCTCCTAAAATAGGATATTGAATATTTCCATTAGAATCAACTATAAATGTAGGTCCCGCAACCGAAGTTTGAGATTGCAGAGGCAAATTACTACTTGGTATTGTGTATTGTGAGATATCACTAGAAGAATAATTCTGATTAAATGGTTTTGCTACATCATTATCTTTTGCTGTAACCAAAATCACTAACTGATCACCTGGTTGAATTGTAAACGTTTGGGCAGACTTTTCTATTGCAGTCTGTTCTATATTTTTCATGTAATCGATGTCCTTTACTTTACACGAAAATATTACACAAAACAATGAAGCCATAAAAATTATGGATAAAGCTCTTCTCATAAATGATTTCTTAAATTGAAGGTTTGCAAATATAGGGATTCTTATTTATCTAACGATTCATATATAGAATTATTGCTTTTAAATTCTTTTACGATAGATTTTAATATTCTTACAATTTCCTGCTTCTCTTCTTTTTTAGAAAAGTCTATTACAAGATCGGTCAATTCATCAATTTCGGCGAACTGCATAGAAGGATCTTTGGAAATCATAATTTTTTCGTGAGATGTGGGTAATGTACGAGCGTCATCACTGAGAAGTTCTTCATATAATTTTTCCCCAGGTCTTAGCCCTGTATAGATAATTTTAATATCAATATCAGGTTCAAAACCGGATAGTTTTATCATTCTTTTCGCAAGATCCAGGATTTTAACAGGTTCTCCCATATCGAAAACATAGATCTCTCCACCATTCCCCATTGTTCCGGCATTCAAAACTAATTCACAGGCTTCCGCAATAGTCATAAAGTACCTCACAATATCCGGATGTGTAATGGTAACCGGACCTCCTTTTTCTATTTGTTTTCTAAAATGCGGAATCACAGATCCATTGGAACCAAGAACATTTCCAAACCTGGTTGTAATAAATTTTGTAGAATTGCCTTCAAGATTTTGCAATGATTGGACGAATAATTCTGCCACTCTTTTGGATGCTCCCATTACGTTCGTAGGATTCACAGCTTTATCTGTAGATACCATCACAAATCTGTTGACATTATATTTATGAGAAAGCAACGCTAAATTCTTAGTTCCCATTACATTTACAAGAACAGCTTCGTGAGGATTATCCTCTACAATTGGAACATGCTTATATGCTGCTGCATGATAAACCATTGAGAAATTATATTTGATAAACAATGGCTCCAAACGACTGTAATTGGATATATCTGCCAATATGAATTTAAAATTGATATGAGGATAAGTTTCTCTCATTTCTAACTCTGTCTCGTAAAGTGGCGTTTCTGATTGATCCAAAATCACAATTTGCATCGGTTCCAGAAGTGCAACTTGTCTTACAATCTCCCGACCAATAGACCCTGCACCACCAGTAACCAAAATCGTTTTCTGAAAGTGTCTTTTTTTAATTTCGAGATTATCGAGTTTTATTGGTCTTCTATTAAGCAAATCCTCGATCTGAATGGTATTGATCTGGTTGATCATCTCATTACTACGAAGTTTTTGCATAGCCGGTGCTTTATAAATCTTCAGATTATTTTCAAGAAAAACATTAACCCAAAACTCCAATTCTTCTTTTTGAAGTGCTTCTTTAATGACTAAAACACCACTTACCTCATTAATACCATTCTTAAGATTATTAATGAATTTTGATTTTGTAATAATTTGTTTGTCCAAAAGTTTGATGCTTACTTTTTTATTATGGTAAGATATAAAACCTCGGATATCAAATGGCAAATTAGGATTTGAAAGAATCACCTGTGCAATAGCGACAGATGTATCATCATCTCCCAAAATATAGATTTTCTTCCTACTTCCACTTCTCTTATTTTCTTTTATGATATTGAAAAAACCTTTTACACAAAGTCTAAAAACAAATAAAAACAAACAGGAAATAGCAAAATATAATCCCATAAATGGAATAAGGACTACTTTTGCATTAGCGCTTAAATAATATGTATAATTAATTATTATAATAGTTAAGACTCCACACAAATTAGCCAGAAAAATCTTGAAAAGATCTACAAAAGTAGAATGTCTTATAACACCCAAATATGTTTTGAATATGTACATATACAAAACATTGACAGCTAAAATAAAAATAAATACATATGATAAAGGGAATACGCTATAATGATTAACGTCCAAGCCCAATATCAATAAATGAGATACAAAAAGTGATAAAATTACTATTAATAAATCAATGACTAAAATAACCCACCTTGGCAGAAATTTGAGATCTGCAAGATATAAGACATTGTCATTGAGTGAAAATCTTTTAAGATTTTTAACCTTCTCCATTTTTGGTTGGTTCTATTTTAAAATTGAAAATTAATTATAACATCATAAATTCTCTTTTTATCATCAGTGGTAAGATTGGAACCCGAGGGCAGACATAGGCCTTGATCAAATAATTCTTCGGCTACATTCTCTCCGTAATACGGACAATCTTTGAAAACCGGCTGAAGGTGCATTGGCTTCCACAATGGACGCGTTTCTATATTTTTTTCTGCAAATGCTGCCATCAGATCTGCATTGGTTTTTGAAGCATTATTTCGGTTAATTGTAATAGTTGTAAGCCAATGATTAGAATAAAAATCAGAACTCGCTTCACTAAAAACATCAACTGCGTCTATGCCGGAAAACAATTCTTTATAAAAATCGTGGTTCGTTCTTCTTTGCTGTACTCTTTCCTCAAGAACAGCCATCTGTCCTCTTCCGATTCCGGCACATATATTACTCAATCTGTAATTATATCCCACCTCAGAATGTTGATAATGTGGCGCTTGATCTCTAGCTTGAGTTGATAGGAAAATAGTTTTGGATTTTTGCTCTTTCGTATTAGTCACAAGAGCCCCCCCACCTGATGTTGTAATGATCTTATTGCCATTAAAAGAAAGCAATGCAAATTCTCCAAAAGTACCACAATTCCTACCTTTGTAGCTTGAGCCCAAAGATTCTGCACTATCTTCTACCAAAGGAATTTCATATCTATTACAAATTTCCAAAATCTCATCCATCAGAGCAGGCATCCCATAAAGATGAACTACGATAACAGCTTTTGGCTTTTTATGATTTCTGATTCGGTCTTGAATTGCTTTTTCTAAATATTCTGGAGACATATTCCAGTTTGTTTTATCAGAATCAACAAAAACGGGTGTGGCACCAAGATATTTTATTGGATTTGCGGATGCAGAAAATGTAAAAGATTGGCATATTACCTCATCACCATATCCTACTCCTAATTGAATCAAAGCCAAATGTAAAGCCGCTGTTCCCGAGCTAAGTGCCGCAGCAAATTTATTTTCTTGAAGAAAATTTTCTATGGCTATTTCAAATTCATCTACATTCTTGCCTAGTGGTGCAACCCAATTGTGATCAAAGGCTTCCTGAATATATCTCATCTCTCCTCCGCCCATGTGAGGCGATGACAGCCAAATTTTAGAATCCATTTATTAATTTTTAGTTTTGCAAAGATATTATAATTAGATCTAATATTTTGTTTATTATTAAATTATTAGAAATATTATATTCACAATAATTTTTCTTTCTTTAAAGTTTTTTTGGACAACTTACAGAATGCGTTTAAAGATATCAAGATAATAAATAAATATATTTTTAAATTCAATAAATATATTTTATTATTCTACCAGGATTCCCTACAACTACAGCATAGTCTGGTACATCATTAATAACAACTGCGCCTGCTCCAACTATAGCCCACTTTCCAATATTAACATTTTGTTTGACACAAGCACCAATTCCTACTTGCGTTCCTTCACCCACCGTCACATTTCCCGCCAAAGCAGCTTTAGGAGAAATATGCGCATAGTTATCTATTTTACAATCGTGATCTATGCTTGCGGAAGTATTTATAATACAAAAATTACCAATTTTCACAGATGAATTAATCACAACACCTGCCATAATAGCATTCCCGTGACCCAAATTAATATTTTTAGTAATGATAGAAGAAGGATGAACTAGGTTAAAATAATTACTTTTAAATTTTTCAGAGCTTTTTTTTCTGTTTTGGTTATTGCCTAGAGCAAAAAAAATATTTTCTTGTTTTGAGAGTACCTCAAAGTCGTGGGAAACCGGATAATTCAAAATATTTTTCACTTCTTCATTTTGGTCAAAAACATCTACAATTTTATAGCCAACCAACTCTGCTATTTCGATGATAACCTTCGCATGCCCGCCAGCTCCTAATATATATAATTCTTCATTCATTACCCTTAAAACTTTCAGTTGTTGCTTGTCCTGCACTGTTAATCCCTTCACTTTTTATTACTTTTTTTATGGTTAATAAAAAGATTTTAAAATCCAATGCTAAACTAAGGTGTGTTACATAAAACACATCGTAAACAAATTTTTGCTGCCAAGTAAGTGCATTTCTTCCATTGATCTGAGCCCAACCAGTAATACCTGGCTTTATAAGATGTCGTTTTTTTTGTTCTTCATCATATAATGGAAGATAACTTACCAAAAGAGGTCTCGGCCCTATGAAGCTCATATCTCCTTTCAATACGTTAATCAATTGAGGTAATTCGTCCAATGATGTTTTTCTTACAAACTTCCCCATTTTAGTCAGTCTAAGTTCGTCAGGCAAAAGATTTCCCAATTCATCTTTTTCATCTGTCATTGTTTTGAATTTGATAATCTCAAAAACTCTTTCATTTTTACCTGGTCTTTTCTGGAAAAAGAAGACATTTCTTTTATTAAAAATAAACAAGAGAACAATCAATAAAAAGAATATTGGGGAAAGGATAATAATTAATGCCAATGCTAAGGAGAAATCAAATATCGGCTTTAGAATTTTTCTATACATACTTGAAAAATAAATCCGAAATTAATCAATTTCGGATTTATTATATATTTTAAATATTAATTTTTTTGTTTTTTTTCTCATAATATACAATGAGAGACAATCCAGCAAACAATAAGAATGGTAAAAATCCATCAATCGGAACTGGCTCTCCAGGGTTACCCGGACCTTCCTCTTGCTCTCCTGGACCAGGGACTCCAAATGATGACTGACTTCCACTAGCAGGCGCATCCGTACCGTTTGCTTCAGTTTGAGCTGCACTAGCTGCATTTGATTGAGACTGTACATTATCTGTACTGTTCTGCTCAAAAACATTGTCATGAAATTGTGCCAAAGACATAACACTAGCTGTTATATATAATAAGGTAAGGTATTTTCTCATCGTTCGTTTAAAAATAAACATAATTTTCAAGGTGTAAAGATATAAAAATTTACTAAAATCTCAAGACCTTTATGTTAAATTATAATTAATGATATGATTTTAATAACTATTTAATAATTTTTTTTGTCCTAACATTTCCTGAGTTCTGAACTCTTACAACATAGACTCCTGAAGGAAGTGAACTGATATCCCATCTGATTTCTTTTTGGGAAATTGATCTTGAACCTATCAACTTACCTCCTGTATCATAGAGTTCAACTTTCCCAAGATTACTAGATGATCTAATTACAAAATATTCGCCATCTCTATAAACCAAAAAGTTTGAGTTTTTCAACTCATCAGAGGTAAGCACTTCCAATTGTTTGTATACAATTTCAAAACGTGTTTCATCTGTCCCTTTGTTCGCAGTAAATATATAATCTTGATTTGTAAGATCTGTTAAACTTCCTGTTAACTTATCTTTAAGATATATCTTTTGTTCAGATTTAAATATGCCTTCTTTATCGCCTAAAGCAATTTTATACGAACCATTTGCAGAATATTTGGTTCCAAGAGGGATAACGTCATTAACTTCCAATGGGTTATTCCTTGCCTGAATTTGCAGTTTTTGAGTATTCAATTTTGAATAGAAAGAATCATCTCCTATAGACAGTAGATCTGCATCATAATCCGGATCATAATCTTTTGTTGCTCCATTCATATGTGCTACTAAAATTGTATTTACAGTATTGTAAGGAGATACTAATTTTACCCAATAGCGATTGATTTCATTTTCCGTCATTTTACTATTATAAAAATGCCCTGTTGTATTATTGCTTCTAATCGAATTATCAAACTTCAAAGTTCCTGATAATACAGGATTAGGAACTGCTTCCGTTGGTGTTGGCGGCGTTGCTCTCATTTGAACAATGAAGCCCTGTGCTACTTTTATAAATTCATTCGGGATTGGAGAACCTATTGTTTCTGTGACATCCACACCTGTTGCTGGTGCTCCTCCTGCAAGAGAAAGTATAGCATAATTATTTGGCGTGTAAGCAGATCCATTTTGTGTTACTGGAGCTCCTGGCACATTGGTCCAGAACCAGGCTTTACCAAAAATCACATCGCTATTTTTTGTAGCACCATTAGTCAAGTTATAAAACTTTATAAAATCAATTTGAGAAGGATATGGATTACCTATCAAGTTATAACCATGCTCATAGGTAATACTTCCTGAGGTAGTACTTTTGGATTTTTGAATATCAAATAAATAACTACCATTATTGGGTGTTCCTGTAAATTTGAATTCATCTATCACAGGATTATTATCCGGATCTGTAATTAGATAACCATCTTTTCCTCTAATTGCATAGCCCTTAGCTGGAATAAACGTAGCATCTGTACTTCCTTTAAACTTATCATCCGGCTCATTATAATTATAGATTCTATTATTCGGAGTGCCTTCGGAAAAACCGCCAGTTGTATAAGTTCCATTACTTGCACCTCCTGCTGTATTCAGTAACTTCTGCCCTGTAACCGGAGCACTCCAATAAGTGTAGTCCATTTTGCGCATATGTGTTCCTCGTTTAGCTAGAATATTACCTACATTACCAGGGCTGGCATTATCCTGTAAAAGCGCAGCGTTGCTTTCTAACACAAGATTATCATTAGCAGAACTATTTATTGGGATCTTAATAGCGTCTATAACCTTTAAAGAACTATTTGCTGCAATGGATACTTTACCAGTTTCTGCAATGGTTAATGATTTTGCTTCTGCATTATTGATATTGACAACTACGGTCTTACCAGCTGGTACAATAGCGCATTTTGTATAATCAGGTACTGCAGCAGGGAACCAGTTTGAAGCAGTATTCCAATCTGTTCCAGAGCCAACATATTCTTTTTTATTTCTTATTATAGAAGCTGAAGTGGATGTTTTATCACAAGTTCCAAGAGTTGCTTTTGCCGTATAGCTTGTGGCAGTTGTTGGAGCTGCGTAAACTGTCAGCGCATTTGTTCCTGCCACATAAGGAGTTGTAAGAGTTGCATTTATATATAAACCAGCTACTGGTGTCCAAGTGATTTTTTGATTCTCTAAAGAAAACACAATATCATTTCGTGAGGAATAAATAAATGATGCGGCACTACTATATGCATCTACGACAGCTGCTGTCTGATTATCCGCTCTATAAAAAATTGTACTTGCAAAATTTGTTGAACTGAATTTTGCTGTATTAAAAGAACTAGTACTTCCTGCATTAAAATTAGAATAATTCATTTCAATAACAATACTACTTGTTCCATCCCATACAAATGGAGTATCTAAACTGAAATTATTCAATCCTACTGAAGGGGTATAGCTGGAAGTATTTTTCACGATTGTCAATCCTGACTCCCAAGATGTTCCTGCAGTGCTTGTAAAGCTTGTAGTAGCTGAATTTTTCATCTTTATCTTCAGATCCAAAAGGGCATATGAAGTATCTGCTGTTGCTAAATTTAATTTAATAGATTTAATTTTTGAACCTGTAGAAAAACCTAAAGCAGTTAACTCAGCAGCTTGATATATCCATTGCTGCTTAGTTCCTCCATAATAATTTTGTAGTGGATTTGGGCCCAAAGCAGTTGATGTGGAACTTCCGCTTGAAGTACTTAAACCAGTACCAGAAGTTACGTCTGGTGTTCCAATCCCTCCACTTGCTTCTAATTTTACATAATCCAAACTACACGCATCTGCCGCCACTGGCGACAAAGTAGATGTCAGCGTAACATCCGTAGGAGAATTATTTACCGTAAGTGTAAATGGCGTGGATACAGATGATGCACAACCACCAGCATTTTTTACTGTAATATTCCCGGTGTAAGTTCCTGCAGCAGCACTTGCTGGGATACTAATTGTTATAGAACCTGCCCCGCTAGAAGCAAAAACATTTGCTTGATCTGTAACAGCTACAAAACTATTTGCTGGAGAGGCATTCCAAGTAATACTATAAGAAACAGGAGAACTTGTAGTTGCTGTATAATTTAATGTTGTGGTTTGTGCATTAGTATTTTGACAAGCTGCCGCAGCACTTGCAGACCAAGTTACAGTTGGAGGTGGCGATATTGTTACAGAAGATGAAGACGTTCCTGTGCCCAAATTTGTAGTAACAGAAACAGTTCCTGTAGTACCAGAACCAACTACAACAACCAAAGTGCTACCATTATTAGAAGTAATAGAAGCCACAGCAGTTCCTCCAATTTTGACATTCGCTGCTGTTGCATTATTTAAGTTTGTTCCAATAATTGTAAGAGTTCCTCCAACGCAAACAGGATTAGGAGACACACTCGTAATTGTTGGTGATTTTTTCACACCAACGAATTCTGAAGCTCCGATGTCATAAGTTGTTCTTGAAGTTCCCCAAAAATCATCCGATACTACTGGAGAAGTTGTTGCTGCACCACCAGATTCTGCAAAAGTAGTTGTTCCGTCCGCAATTCTTAAATAATTAGCATCTGTTGGAACCGTTGATTGGAAGGTAACATCTTCTGTGTAAGAAAGATTTTCTCTTGTAGAAACACGTGTTTGGAAAGCGATGATGGCTTGGTCGCTATTAGTCCCATCATTGTAAATCAAATTATTTGCACTTGCCACACCTGCATAAAAGATATTATTATTAGATGTCGTTGCATAATTATTAAGATTTGTACTTACACTTCTTTGGAATGCGACAGTCTTACCCGTTCCTTTTGGAGTCGATTTATTAATAATAATATTGTTTCTTAAATCAAGATTAGATGTAGTAGATGTAGTATTATAGGTATGATAAATCCCGAATGAACCAAAGTTATCTCCCGAAGAACTTGCAGTTAAGTATATCGTATTAAAGTAAATTTTATGAGCAGTACTTGCAAGAGCTCCCATATAAATACCACTTATTGCATTAGCATTATTCATATTCGGCGCCGATACAGCACCAATTGTATTATTATAAATATTTGTAGATCCACCAGTAATTGAGATACCGTTGATTAAGTTTACAAGACTAGATGTAATACTTCCTGTTGAACTTATGTTATAAATTTTATTTTTATAAATATTGACTGTTATTCCACCTGAAACCCCAAAACCATTTGTGACAGGAGCAGTTGCACCAGTTGTTGTAATATTATTAATATCATTTTGATAAGCTGTAACAGTAGTTCCGCCCGCAATCCTAATACCTTCTACTGAACCAGATGCGCCAGAAGAAGTCAATCCATAAATACTGTAATTGGTCCCAGAATTCTTATGATCATAGATATTTACCGCAGTACCACCGCCGACATAAATTCCCCAAATATTACCTGATGTTGAAAATGTATTAATAGCATTTTGATACAAATCCATTTTTGTCCCTAGATTGATATAAATACCTCCCAAAGCTCCTGTCGTATTACTTGTTGAATTTGTGATTGTGTTGTTGTAGAATTTATTATTGTTCGAAGTACCACTACCAAATATTCCAAAAAATTGCCCTGCTGCGTTTAAGGCATTTGCATTGATAACATTATTATATGTATTAACATATGAACCAACAGACCCAACAAAGATTCCATATTGTGATGTGGATGTAGATGTAGATGTATTATTGGATACTATATTATCATTTACCCTATTAGGCACAGCAACTGTTCCTGTAAATCCACCTACATATAATCCTGAAAACGCACCAGCAGTTGTGTTATTACCAACCGTATTAGAATAAACATTCAGCGATGGGATTGTTGCTCCATAATTGTTAGAATATATACCATAAAAAGAACCTGTTGATGTCCCAGTATTTATGTTAGAAAAAATATTCCCACTGATAATATTACTAGTAGAAGATGTAGATGACCCAATATCATAATATCCATAAAAACCATTAGAGCCACTTCCATTTCTTACAAAACCTGTTACAACAGTATTATTTTGAATCGTTTTAGTCCCGTTAGTTGGCGCTGTATAATTATTATTAATTAAATAAATAGTTCCTGTAGTTGCAACATTCATATTGATGAACTTATTGCTACTTATGGTTTCTGATAATGCAGCCCCTGTATTATTTATGAAATTATAAACTGACGTCCCGGCAATCGTATGAGAAAAACCTCTAATTTCATTAGTTGAAATAGACAATGTAGAAGCAGAACCTGCATTTGTATTATTTATCCCATAAACTGCTCCGGAATTCGCCTTGCTAAAAGTAATTGCATTTGTCGTAGAATCTCCAATAAAGTTACCATTAACAGCAATTGAAGTCACAACGGCAGCAGTATTAGTGATTGCCGCAAAACCTCCAGAAGTTGCCGTGGAAGTATTACCTTTTATTGTATTAGAAGAAATACTTAGATTAGTATTAGCAGCAGTGTTATAAATTCCATAGACATTACCAGAAGTCGCCGTAGAAGAACTTATGTATAGATTAGAAATTGTATTATTGTTATAATTAGCTGTCGCAGCACTTTGCGAGCTATCAATATAAACCCCATATACACTACCTGTTGTAGAAGCTGTTGATGTAATTCCAACATTACTCACAGTGTTACCATTGACATTAAGTATCCCAGGAGCTGAGGAAAGCCAAAATCCAGCAATATTAGTTGTTGTAGAAATACTTCCTCCTAATATGCTATTTTGTACAGTGTTATTATTTATATTGAAAGCAGCATTAGGTAACGCCGACAATTGCTGACTATTAATACCTACAATAGAATATGTATTACCAGGATTAAGAGTAGCATTATTAACAATCGATACTGTATTATTATTAATATTAGAAGTAATTGTCCCTGATGTTGGCGATGCTACATTATAAAATTTTAAAATTCCATTTACCGTAATGGGAGACGTCACAGTTCCAGTCGCAATGTTGTTATAAGAAACATTATCATTAATCTGCTGATTCATTGTTATTGCACCATAACTTGTACTTGACAAAGAAGCATATGAACTAGCAGCAATAACTCCTCCTAAATCAGAAAGCGTATTTCCTGTAGCAGATGATGTTCCTCCAATATCATTTCCACTGTCTATAGCTGCCAAATTTGTACCTGCTCCTGTAAAAATAATTCCGTAATTTACATTACTGATATTATTAGAATAAATTTTATTATTACTGTTTGACCCAGCTGCAGAAGTAACTTCCGCCAATGTAGTTGCCGATGTTGCACTGTGCCTCGTATTACTATAAATACCAAATGTATTGGCATAGGTTTTATTAAGAGAAATTGTACAGTTCTGAATGGTATTATTTTGCGCACCATTTGTTGTATTTAAATATAACAATGCGACACCCCATTCCGTCATATTATTTGTAACTAAATCAGTCGTTGTATTATTTGCATTTTCTTTAAGCGTGAAACCATCAAGAGTAATATAATCTGCACCAATCAATTTAAATATAGCATCTGTAATACTACCCGATGTCTGGGAATTATATGCCGTAAAACTAGGATTAGCTCCACTTCCATTTTTTACAAATTTTATCGGACTTGCGGCCGTACCGGTCGCTGTTATCGAAAATCCACCATCAGGTGCTGTTTCTGTATATCCAGCATTTACATAAGTCGTTATAGTACCTGTATGAACTGTCCCTCCATTAATAGCAGTAATAGCCGCCGCCAAATTGGGATATGTCGCAAATATATTCGTCCCACCGGCAGAAATTACCGTGATTGGATTTACAGAAAATGTTGCTTTGTAATTAGATCCTCCATTACTATCATATAAATCTCCTGAACAACCAGTAGTCATTCTGCTATAAACCTCCAAGGTATAATTTCCTTCAGAAAGGCCTGTTAGTAAATTGACTGTTCCTGTAGTAGTTTTCCATTTTTGATCGGCACCACTACAACCATTTGAGAAATCCGAATCAAACGGTATATCATATGAGGAAAAAGCCCCCGGTGTAGCAGCGGTTTTATAGATCCTGTAGAACAACTTGGGATCCGTAATATTACAACCATTACATTTCCAGACATTCATTTCTGAACCTTGTAAAATCAAACTCCCATTATAAGCAGAGAAAGTACCCAAATTAGCACCATTGAACTTAGGATTAGTAGTATCGGCAGCATTATCTTTAAGTTTATAATAATTATCAGGCGAACCATTGTTCAAAACAATATAGCCACTATTAAAACCTGCACTTTGAGAAAATCCTAAAAAGGAACATAACAAAAAGAAAAACAAAAGTTTCTTTTCAGACAGAGTTAATAAATTTTTGATCATAATTTATGTTTTTATCGTTTGCCCTATTACAATTTTGATATTGAATTATAAACAGTTGACAAAAGTAAAAAATTTTTGAATTATTTTCACATAAATATTATTAATTTAATATATTTTATACCAATAACACCATAAATAAAAACAAACATAAACCAACGTTTAGATATTAATAAAACAACAAAATAACACTTAATATTACATAAATTAGACTTAAATAATAAATTATGACAATATATTACTTAATCATAAAGATAAAATATGATTATATTCAAAAATATACATTAATAAAATAAAGTAAAATATTAACCTAACGATTCGTTTTTTTTTCAAAATTCATTTTACTTAGAAAAAGCACAGTAACATTCAGAAATATGAAAAATAACTTACATACATTGGTAAATAAGATTTAAATAAAAAAAGACCGAAACAGCTTGTTTCGGTCTTTTTCAAAATATGGATTTTTAAATTATTTTAGAATCTTCTTAGTTTTTGTATCTCCAGAATTCTCAGCTTTTATAATAAACATTCCTTCCGCAAGTGTAGAAACATTTAACCTTAGAATCTTATCTGTTGCTTTTTGAGCAACAACCATTCTTCCTGCCGCATCATAAACCTCAACTTTTCCTAAGTTTTTAGAAGATTTTATCACTACATCATTTCCATCTCTGTAAACTAAGAAGTCAGATTTCGATTCATTACCTGTTCCTAAGACTGCATTGTCTTTATAAACGATCTCGAAACGGGTATCGGTTGTTCCTTTTGTAGTTTGAAAAGTATAATCACCATTGCTTAGATTCACTACTTTGTTTAGTAACTTATCTTTTAAATAAACATTTTGACTTCCGTTAAAGATCCCTTCTTTCTTTTTCAATTGAATCTTATGTATCCCTGTTTCGTAATATTTTGCACCAACAGAAATGATATCATCACTTGAGAAAGAGCTGCTTTTCCCTTGGATTACTAATTTTTCATTTCCTAAAACAGAATAAAAAGAATCAGATCCATTTACTAAAATTGGCGCATCATAATCCTTTTCAAAACCGTTGGTAGCACCTTCAACATATCCTATTAAAATAGTATTCGTCATATCAGATGGCGTGATCAATGTAACCCAGAAGCGGTTTTTTTCATCATCTACTTTATTGTTGAAAAATGGACTAATACCAGTCTGACGCATTGCATTTGTAAAATTAAGTTGACCTGCTTTTTTTGCCTGCACAATAAAACCTTGTCCGGTCTTGATATATTTTGTTGGTTCTAATGAACTACCACCCGCTGCTACTCCACCAACACCATTAAAAGTAGCGTAATTACTACCTGTATATCCTGCAGAGGAAGAACCTTGCTGGGATGGTGTATAAATAACATTGGTCCAAAAATAAGCAGTACTACCTATTAAATCGCTATTAGCACTGTGTAATAAATTAAAATCAATGATAGACGGATATGGATTTCCTACCAGGTTATAGCCATGAGTTGCATTAGAATAAGCTAGTGATGGCGTAGAAACATCTCCATTATTTGGTTCTCCTATGAATTCGAATGTTTTTGCTATTCCATCTGCCGTATAGCTAGATCCGTTTTGACCATTTTCTGCTCTTATGGCATAACCCTTTCCAGCAACGAAGTTTGGATTTGATGTTGCCACAAAGGTATCATTGCTTTCCTTATATTCAAAAATACGGTTATTAGGTGTACCGGGCGAAAACGACGCTAACGGAGTCATCGTATTATAAAGCAATTTTTGATCTATTACAGGCGAGCTCCAGTAGTTGTAATCTGCCTTTGAGACACTTTCGAACTTTAGTTTTGCACTTCTTTGAGCTATGATATTTCCACTGTTACTTACAGAAACGCCCTGATCCTGCAGTAGATTAGCGTTGTTTTCCAATATTACAGTTCCTCCTGTATTCTTGATTCCTTTTTTGGCAGTAAAAACGTGAGGTTGTTCAGTATCTTGAGTTGCTAGAATCTTCAGAGTTCCTGCGCTTACTGTTGTTACATCATTTACAGTAAGGTCTGCAATTGGATATTTTTCGCCAGAACCAGATATAGTAAGGTTTTGATAATTACCTGTCGCTGGAGTTGTAACCGCTCCTACGGTAATAGTTTGAATTCCATTTCTTGAATACTCTACAGTACTACCTGCTTCCAAAACAATTGATTCTATATCAGAACGAACCGATGTGTTAGTACTACCTGAGAAACCATCTACATCTCCTGTTTTGAAAAGACCACCATTTTCTACGGTTAGAGTCTGTGTTCCATCTGGTCCTACAATAGCATTAGCATTGATTGTAAATTCTCCTCCGTTTTTAACAGTAAATTTACCATTGCCTAAAATTGTAATATTTCCATTAGAATTACCAACAGGCTTTCCTGTTACTTCTATATTATAATATGACTTATTTCTTATAGTTTGATCAGAAGCATTTGCATTTGCAAATTCTACAACGCCACCTGTTAATGTGTAAATTCCAGATAAACCAGGATTAGTTCCTGTTTTGAAAAGTCTGTATCTTCCTCCCGACATTCTCAACTCTCCTCTTGTAGTAGTATCAGTATCGCTATCTCCAAAAGATCCAGTTGCATTATCTAATACAATTCCTTTTTTGATTTCCAAATAACCGGAAGTATTAATTAATTTTAATCCATTTGGCTGAAATGTATATGTATCCTGATCCAATTCTACAATCACTTTTTTGGCAGAACTTGCATCTGGGAGTCCATTTCCTGATAACTGATTAGCTTTTCCAATATAATGATACGTTGCATCTGCATTAAATGTTCTGTTAGCAACAGTTGTTTGAACATTTCCAGCTAAAGCACCCGCCGCCGCTGTAGTTATACCGTACGGTGAGGTAATTTTTAATGTACTTTCTGATTGTGCTGTAAATGAATTTCCTGAAACTACCAGAGCATTATTAGAAGAATCAAATCCGAAATCAAAAGTACCTCCAGAATTTACAGTTAATGATGAAGGAGAAGGAAGCGTAAGATTTGTATCTAATTTCACATAAGAACCAGCATTAACTTTAAATCGAACGTTTGATATCGTTGAAGTTGCCGCAATAGAAACATTCTGAGTTGATTCAGGTGTTAATCCCGTTCCTACGCCTTCAAAAATCAACTCACTATCAGGATCGGATGTTGTCAATGTGGATGAGTTTAAAACTTTTAAATCTCCTTTCAGTTTCATTCCAAAAACTACCGAACTATTACTTGTTGCACCAATATTAACTGTCCCGCCGTTTATTTCCAAGTTACCATTTAAAGTGAGTGTTGATAATGAAGTCATACCTCTTAACACACCAGCATTTATGAAGGTATTTCCATTAATTACGATGTTTTTTGAAGCAGCAGAAGTAATTAAGATATTATTACTAGCCCCGTTCAATATAAAATCATTTTCAGCTAAATTAAAATTGCTCGCAGTATTAGTCCCGATTAAAGTAATTGCTGTAGACCCAGAAAATTTAAGATTACCAAACAAGTAACCAGCTGTATTGTTGCTAATCTGTGATGGACTTGCAAGTAAAGCTCCACTATAATCAGCAAAATCTACTGTAGAACCACTCTTAAAATCTTCTGTACCCCTCCAGAAATTTAACGCATTTGTTAATGCTGCATTCACAGTTAAAGTTCCTCCCGATTCAATAATTTTTTCACTATCCGTACTAGCCATTATTACACCGGTAGCTCCTACTACAAACTCACCACCATTCTTAACATGAATAGATGACAATGTAGATGCATGATTATCAGTAAATTTACCTCCATTTTCAACAATTATTGTCGTCCCTCCAGATGCTGCAAAATTCGCATTGGTCGTAAGGGCATGTTTAACGATAAGTACATCTGTTGCAGATGGACTAGGTCTGGTTGTTGGATCCTCCCATCCCATTGATGTCATTCGCCTCCAAGTCGCAGCAGCAGTCGCATTTGGCCAGTTTCCTGCAGATGTGGTTTCATATGTCCCAATTGCAATATCTGTTACAGAAACAGAAACAGAAACAGATGTACTTCCACCAAAATAATTCACATCCTCAGCTTGCGTAACACTCACACTAGTACCTCCAACAGTAACACCCCTTACAATACCTGTATTATCAACAGTTGCAACTGCAGGATTTAGAGATGTAAAAGTTAATGTCCCTGGAGAGTTTGAAATACTTGAAGCTATTGTTTGAGCAGCACCAACAGTAACAGAAATAGATGTTGATGTATATGTAGGAGTTGCTTTTGTTACGTCTCCAGTTCCTGTTCCATTAACTAAAGAGTAATTAATAGTTAAACCACCATTTGTTCCATCCGCCAACACATAAGTAACTGTCGCAGTTTTCCCAATACCAGCATCGGCATCTGCATAAGTTCCAGTTGCTGTTGCGGACACTGTTTCTGTGTTGACAAATCCGGAAAGCGTTCCTACAGTTATTGCGCCCGTTGTTAAAACACCTGAACTGTAAACTCTAGACGCAATGGTTGGCGCAGAAATAGTTAATGCTTTTTTTGTAATATCGGCAGTTGTTGTAGCATTTGGAGTTGTTGGCAAAGAATAATTTCCTGCTTTGGCTCCTGTAAGACTTAACCCCGTAATGGTAACCGTTTTGCCGGTTCCGAAATTTTTATCTGCAAATGTACCTACTGCAGTACCAGTTAAAGAAACTGCATCAGTACCAACAACGCCGGTTAAAGTGGCCGCAGTCGAGAATGTTGCATTGGTATTTCCATTATAGATTTTGTTTTCCGCAGTTAAACCTGTTATAGTCAATGGTTTTTGAGTAATAGTCCAGGCCAAAATTTTGGTATCGGTACCATTTGCATTTGTTGCGGAAATAGAAACGTTATATGAGCCAACATTACTGGTTGCTACTCCTGAGATTACTCCAGTGGAAGTATCAACGGTTAATCCAGTTGGTAAACCCGTTGCATTAAAACTTGTAGGTGCGCCAGTGGCAGTGATTGTGTAAGAATCTGCTATCCCATAAACACTCGATTTGGTCAGACTACTATTAACAACAGGCACCACAGCCGCCACAATATTAAAAGGATTCGATGTTGCACTGGTCAATCCCGTTGCAGAAAATACAATGGTCGCACCTGTAACTGCTGCACCACTTGTAGCCGTCAAACCGCTATAATTTACATTACTACTACTTGCAGCAACTGTTGTCGTACCTCCTAAAGTCCAAGATCCTGCACCTACAGCAGCCGTTACAGAAGCACTGGATGAACTGGTTGGATTACTATATTGATCTGCTATATACAACTGCGGCTGTGTTGCCAATACACCACCATTTGCAGCAGGTCCAACTGGCTGGGTACTAATTATCAGTTTTGTAGCAGCCCCAGCAGAGATAGGCTGAGAAACTGTTGCATCACTATACCCCGTTGCTTTCACAACAATTGTTCTTGTAGCATCTGTTTGTAAAAGTGTCGCAGGATTAGAAGCAGAAGGTGTAAAAGTAATATTACCTGCATTTAAAGCATAACCACCTGTAAGCGAAGCCCCTGCAACAGTTATACCAGTAATTGCACCTCTCCAGGCAGGATTATCTGTAAATGTTACTGCAAAAGGATTATCTACGGTTGCAGATACTGCAGCAGTTAATATTGGAGGGGTCAATGTAGAAGAAGCTACAGTCCAGGCAATTGTAACATCATCTATTGACAAGCCATGGTCAGATCCTGTATGATCAGGATCATCCCATTTTAGTAAGATATAATCACCAGCAGCTAAACTTAAGCCAGGAATAGATATATCACTTTTTGTAATTTTATTTGCAGCTAAATTTCCATTCAAAGCTGCTGCAGTAGTACTAAAAATAGGGCTTGAACTATTTAAAGTAGAGACCTCAGTCCATCCTGCAGATGTATTAGGTTGCAAATCTGAGATTGATGATGAAGATATTTTGTAATAGAAAGTTAATGCTTGAGCCGCATTAACTCCACCATTTCTCCATTGTTCCAAAGTATAAGAAACCTTGAGATCTGTAATAGAAGCTGATGAAGCATTTCTCAATAAAACACCGTAAGCAAAATTCCCGGCAGCAGCATTACCAGAACCTAAAGAACCAAGAGCTCTGTCAGAACTACCTGTTGAACCATAACTATAAAGATTACCTCCATTAGATGTACCTGTATCAGCAGCTATCCCAGTTCCAGTTCCACTTCTTTGAGCATACCAATTTGCAATACTGGAGTTTTGTGTCCACGTACCTGTACTTGTTGATATCAAACTATTAAAATCTTGTGTATAGTTACCAGTAGTGGACATACTTACCTGCCCCCAAACCCCAACACTCAACAGCATTGTAATCAGGACAAGGTATTTGCTTAAACGGTTCTTGGGACTAGTTTTTAATAAATTTTTTTTCGTTTTCATGTGTTATTCAAATGAGCCTGCTAAATTAATTATTTTTTACGAGTATATATAAAAAAAGTTAAATAATTTTTAATAACCCATTAAATATAGGATTTTAGTAAGAATAATTAAATATGTGTTTAAATAACTTAATAGATATAAAAACCAAAAAAGGCACCTAAAGTGCCTTTTTTATTGATATTTTAAAATTTATTTATTGATTTTCCTAGTTCTGACATCACCAGAGTTTTCTGCTTTTATAATAAATATGCCACTAGAAAAATTTGACACATTAATTCGGGTAGATGCCTGATGCGTAGTAAAAGATTTCATCAATCTCCCTGAAATATCAAACACTTCTACTCTCCCCAATTTATTAGAAGAACGGATCACAAAATCTTCTCCATCTCGGTAAACTAAAAACTCAGATTTTTTAGTTTCATTCATTGTGAGTGTACCATCTTTATACACGATCTCGAAACGGGTATTATCAGTTCCTTTTACAGCTTCAAAAGTGTAGCTTTCCACAGCAGTAAGATTGATATACTTATTAAGTATCTTGTCGCGAAGATAAATCTTTTGGTTATTATCAAAATACCCTTCCGGCGACCGAAGTTTAATCGTATAAGTTCCATTGACAGAAAAAACATTTCCTAAGGCAACCACATCTTCTACAGAAAAATTCTCTACCCTTCCTTGTATAGCCAATTTTTTTGCCCCTAAAACTGAATAGAAAGAATCTGATCCTACCGCAAGCAACTCACCGTCAAAATCGGTTTCATAATTATTGGTAGCTCCCGGAACATAACCTACAAGTATTGTATTAATGAGATTATTCGGAGATTTCATTGTTAACCAAAATCTGTTTTTTGCTGATTTTTTTTGGTAGAAAGTACCATCATCTGTAATTCTGATGCTATTCTTGAAATCCAATACACCTGCAATTTTGGATTGTACAATAAACCCCTGTCCTACTTTTATTTTTCCATTTGGAGCTGCAGAATAACTAGTATTGCCTTCGTCATAAGTTGCCGGCACTCCTCCTGTAATATTATAGATCGCATAATTATTTCCGGCATAGCCCGAGCCCATCTGTTGAGGTTCGTACAGATTATTAGTCCATAAGAATGCCGTGGCATAAATCTTAGAATCATTAATAGAATGGAATAGATCAAAATCAATATTAGAAGGATAAGGATTCCCTATAAGATTGTAACCTTTATCTGCACCAGCTGTTTTATTCAAAATTGGAGAAGAAACATCCCCATTATTCGGGATACCTGCAAAACTATAAATTTTACTGTACGGATTTGGCAATACATTCTCTGCGCGGATCGCATAACCTTTTCCTGTGAGGAAATTCTGATCACTGGTTACAACAAATCTATCATTACTCTCATTATACTGCATATACCCGGTTGCAGGTGTATTAGGAGAAAAACCTGTTGGTCCTTTAATAGCTTGACCACTTACAGGTGAACTCCAATATACATAATCTATAGCTCCAGCAACATTATTCATACCCGTTACGCTTCTTTCTACTTTAACAACTCCTTCATTAGCTATACTTTCTGTTTGAATAAGATTAGCATCACTTTCCACTATGAAAGCATCAGCATTGTTAATATTATTATTAATAATTTTATTTTTAACGGTAATAGGATAATTTGGTTTAATCCTGATACTTCCACCAGCATTTACAGTCAGGTTACAGACATCCAGAATACCATTAGCCTGGGTATCATAATTCCCAGCAATTATTACTTTATTTCCCAAAACAGGAGCTCCGTTTGACCACAAATTGCCAGCCCAAGTAGTACTAGCTTCTTTAACTTGAGTGGCATTGGTAGCTGTATAACAAGTTTGTGTACTCTCCCTTACCTCACAGTAATATTGATTATTATTAAGACCAGCAATATCATTGATACTCAACGTAGGAGTTGTAGCTCCAAAATAAACACCACCATCAGTAATTGCCGTCCAGCTACCAGATTCTCCTAATACAAACCATTGGTAAGCTAACGCATTCCCATCTGGCAGACCTTCTGTAGCTGTAAGTGTAAGAGATGCATTGATAACATCACAAGAAAGCGAATATGCAGGCTGTGAATTTATAATTGGTGATGTCCTAACTCCCGGTACTCGGCCTATTTGAGCAACAGGGAGGCATTGCGCTATGATTAAACTTTCTGTAGTCCATTGTGCATCATTAAAAGTAAGATTCGGATTAAGATACTCATTCTTTCTTTTCATATAATATCCTGAATAATTAGGTGTTCTCACATCATCTATTACAACAGAGCCCTTTATCAGACGGAAACCATCATTATCATTGTAACCACCGTTGATAGTACCGTGCGTTGGAGTATATCCACATTTTGATGACGGTGCACCCAGTAAAGCAACAGCACCTGGTGCAAGACTTCCTGACATGGTTGCATAATCCAAATAATTACCACCATAATCAGAAGCTCTGTAGATATCATAGTTGCTAAGATCTACTGTTGTATTAGTTCCATTATAAATGGAAATGCTACCTCCGGTCCCACCATTCTCATCATATATTTCATAAATAATAAGATCAGAAGCATAAGTTCCTCCAGGACTAGCTCCCGTCAAAGGTTCACAATCCGTGACATCTTCTTTGATCAATGTAAAAACCGCTTCCGATTCACAGGCTAAAGTTGTTTTTACACTGATATTACCATCAGCAGTTGCAGGAACAATAGCTTTTAATTGAGTTGAACTTATATATTCTACCGTTGCAGAAGCGTTTCCAAATTTAACGGTTGAATTAGATGTAAAATTGGAACCTGTAATAGTAACAATTGTGCCCGCTGGTCCTGTAACTGGAAACGGTGTAATAACTGCAGGTGTACAATCTGGTGTACAATAAACCCTGACGGCATCCAGAAAAGATCGTCTCGTAGTTTCAATTATCAGCTGCGAGCCAACAGGTACATTTTCAAATGTGACTACTTTGGTTTCAAAACCATCCGCCATAGTATTTGTATATGTAATGTTTTTTGTAACTCCAGCTATTGTAATATTAAAACTGCCTTCGACAGTCGTCCACCCTTTCATATCCAATTCAACCTTTATATTACCGCTGACTTCAGACAATGCTCTGGAAGTAATTCTACCGCTAACCGTCGTTCCTATTCGCACTGCACCCCCAGCCTGATAAGTAGTTGATGTTATAGGAAAGTTAGTATTTCCTGACCAGGCTGAACTTGAACCGCCTGTACTTGTACTATTCCCTGCTGTTATTGTATTAAAGGTTTCTTCAAAACAAGGCCCCGACACAACAGTAAGCGTCACAACACTAGAAGTCGTGCTGCCACAGCCGTTACTTACTATCACTCTGTATTTGTATCCGTTTTTAGATAAAGGAACACTTGCGAGGTTTAAGGCTGCAGTATTTCCCACATTGATCCAACTACCAGCCAAACCTGTTGAGCTCTCTTGCCATTGATAAGTAAATGGTGCCGTTCCAGACGCTATTACAGTAAAACTAGCATTAGTTCCCGACACTACATTTTGATCAACTGGTTGCGTATTGATGTCTGCTGAAGTCATAACAATCACCTGATCTTGTGTCCTATACGATGCCGCACTCCAACAGTTTCCGTTATAAGCACGTACGTAATAGTACCCTCCTACTGTTACAGTATAAGGTTCTGATATTTCCGCACCTGCCATAAAAACAACTGGATTGGCTGTAGAAACTCCGCCCAAAATAGTCTGCCAGTAATAAGTAACGCCTTCCTGTTTCGGATCGGACAACTCATAGAAAAGTGCTGCAGAACCACAGTAAGGGTTATCCAGTTCTATATCACCGTTAGGAGTTGCAGGCACATCACAGATAGTCGCCTGACTACGTGGATTGTTTGTAATTGTTGTTGTATTATATGTATAATTACCGGAGCAGATGTTATATTCATATACTCTGTACCAGTAAGTTGTAGAATGTGACAAACCTGTAACCGCCACATTACTTCCAGAACCTGCATAGATTACCTGCTCGCCGCTTCCTGCATAAACAGCATTGGCAGTTGGCAAAGTACTATCATTAGTGGGGTTTGTAAAGCTATTGCTTGTGTTAATTTTAACAATTCTACCTACTCCATTTCCTGATGTTAGATTAATCGTCATCCCATTAATACCAATTGTTCCGAAAGATGAAACAACAGACTGTGCTGTAGGTGCAAGACAAGACGTAACTGTTCCTGAAAGGCTTACCTCAGCAAAACTTGCCTCCACTACACTCCCTCCGCTTACAAGAACAGTATCTGTATAATTTCCTGCTGTCAAGCCTTCCTTCATACGAACGTAAATTGTTTTCGAAGCGCCAATATATGCTGATGGAAGCTCTATAGCATGACTCCACGGTCCCGCAGCACTTTCAGAGATTTCGAAATGATCATCTATTGTTACCAGTTCTACAGGATCCGTATCTGTTCCTTGTAAATCACTGCCCGAAAGCGCAAAAGATTTAACATCAGACGGACCATTGCTCACCGAATATGTAAAACCGGATAATGCCGCAGGCGTCACCGTAAGTTTTGGCGGATTAGCAATCCAATGGGCATAAAGCACTCTTGTGGCATTCGCCCCTGAATGAGTATAGGTAACACCTGCTGCATAATCTGCTGCCGTAGCTTCAGCAGTAGTTTTCCATCCACCGAAGGTATATCCGGATCTTGAAAGAGCACCACCACCGGACAGAACCACTGTTCCTGACTTTACACCTGCCGTTCCATTATAATAAGATGTTTGTCCGGTAACTGATCCTGTACCGCCATTGCTATTATACGCAACCGCAAATCTCCAGCGGGCATATATTGTGATATCAGCACTTGGCATAGGAGCCGGACCATAATTAGACCCGGGAGTATTACTAACCCCTCCTGAAACACCATTTGTAATAGTGTACCAACTTGCAAGTTCATAACCATCCTTTACTAGCGTTGTGGGATTCGCTAAGAGAACACCTGGATTTTGTCCCCCTACAAAACTGACGCTATCCGGCACTGTACTAGCATTACTGGTATTATCATTACCATTATAGGTAAGTGTAAAATTATTCGACGTGATGGTTTGCACACCTGCTATACTTGCCAATCCGGATTTTGTACCTGATGAAAAGGTTAAGTCTGCGTTAGCAATAGCTTCTACACGGACAGTTCTTCCTAGAGTAGCACCCGAAGCAATATCTGCTGTAACCCAAAAATAACGAGTAGCACTAAGTGCAATCTGCTGGGATAAGTCGGTAAATTCCAAAAGATCTCCAGAACCAGTTGAGACAGGAACAAATGCAGCCCCAATTTGGGTAGCCGATGAAAGGTTATTGGTTGTATTATACCATAATTTAAAACCCGTAATATCTACTGCACGATACGTACCATCTGTTGTAAAAAAGGCCTCTGTTAAGGTAGCAGCAGCAGAAGTAGCTGATAATTGAAACGAAGAAACAGGATGCTTTGCAGTACCTTGTGTTACATCACCTGCCGCTATTTGCGTTCCGTTGTTGGCAAGGGTAACTGCCGGAGTGACTGCTGCTGCATTTGCATATAAAGTAAAATCATCTAATCCCACGTGGCCATTATTACCAGATCCGGAACCTGTACAAATTGTAAAAGTGAAAGTTCCAGTAGCATTATTAGCAAGTGTAATACCTGAAATGGTAATATTTCTTGATGTTTGCAATATGGAAGCAGTCGCAGCCTCAGACCCAGTGGTAGAAGTAAAAGTTGTGGTTCCAGTTGTGGTTCCTCCAAAACCATGAGTCATATTTAAGGTCGCTGCTCTTCCTCCGGTTGAATATTGTTCTACTTTCCAGGTAACTACAAACCCTGTAATGTTTGCTCCTGTACTATTTTTAACCTGTAGTGTTATAGTTCTAGTGCCTGTTGAAGAACAATTACCTGAATTAGCTGCCACCTTCCCTCCTACTGATCTATCGGCTGATGAAGAAGTATCCCGCATAGCATACAAATCATTTCCATTATTGTATGTATTACGATTATAAAAACCATTAGGAGCCGCAGAAAGCGACCAACCCGTAGGCAACGTAGCCGTAGTCCCGGTAAAAGAATCAAAATTTTGTGTATAGGTATTTGTAGATCCAGTATTGGTAATAATATATTGTCCCGATAGATTAAGACTTATTACTAATAATAGCAAACTGAATAAAAATTCTTTGGAATGCCTTAGGTACAGAAATCCGTTTGTAGATAATAAATTTGTTTTCATTTCATTTTGTTTTCAATAGCAAGCAAATATAACTTTTGATGCTAGCCGAAAACTGCTGAAATGGATTCTTAATATAAAGATAACTGTCTCTTTATAATTGATTTAAAATTAATTAACAAACCACTAAAATTCTATAATAATAAAGACGTTGTTATCTTTAGATTACAATCAATTCATTTTAAATTAAAACCTAAGTTAGCATCTCTATAAAAAAAGCAAGTTTGTTTTACCATAAAATCCCTTGATGTTACATAATAATTGAATAATTGCACAGATTGTCATTTGATTTTAGGATTCTGCTTCTGCATGAAATTATAGCTAACAGATTTGTTATTTTCACGTGTCATTTTCCAAGTTCCTTTTCCTGGATTGAAAATTATTGGAATGATCCCAAACAGAAATAAAAGTCTTTTCTTAAATTTCCAATTACCTTCAAAGCTGCTTTTATCATCAGAAAGTTTACCAGCATAATAAATTTTGGGATGTTTTTTTTCTGAATACCTACGATTACCAGTAACACTTGATATTCGATCATTTTTTGGCATTAATTTTTCAAAGTATATCTTATTATTTTCCACTCTGCCAACAATTTGACCCGCATCTTTCATCCCGCCAGTTCCTTCATCATCAGTCACTATTCCGCTAAAACTTTGTCCATCAAATTTATCAATGATTATTTCAAATTTGGTTTCATTATGACCAACTATTTTCTGAATTTTTTCATTATCATATTTGTATGAACCTTTCCAGTTTCCTAACATTCTTATATTGATTATAGTGTTTAGATAAAATTTTTGACACATTACCGCTAAATTCAAATTTACGAATTACGCTTATAAAAGCAATGTAAAATATTAATAATAGTAGCTTCAAAAAACAACCTTTTGAAAACTTTGAAAGATCTAATTTATTTAATAACCATCATCTGACTATGAAGATTTTCAATATGCAAAATCTTGGAGAATGGGCTACTTATGTTTTTCAATTCTTCCTTGGCGTGGATATATGTATAGCGTGAAGCGATGTTATACATATTGGAAACCAATACCAGCCAGCATTCTTTTGCTTTGGCGTTGTAAAGCCGGTATTTGCTGTTCTTCTTCTCGATCACTTGGCGAATCTTCTCGGAATGAAGCTCATCAAACAAAGAAAACCTGTATTCTAAAAACAAAAGAACGCCTTTATGATGGGGCGTTCTTCTGATATGTTTTACAAATTTGGTATTCTTGTTATTGGTAATTGCAGACGAGATCTCTTTGATCAATTGCTCAGGTTGCTGGTAAAAATCCTCCTGATGATAATCGATACTGAGATAATAGATCCCGGAAAGACTTTTATAATCTGACAGCAAAGCCTCCACGGTTCGAAAGATGTGATTGATGAAACTTTCTTTTTTCTTGAGTTCAAAATGGTTGATAATCTCCGAAACCTCAACGCCAATACGTTTTCCCTGATAATTAATAATAAAGTCAGGACTTTCGCCAGTAAGGTTTTCGATTTCGATATCAGGATAATGAGCGAATAGAGTGCTCAGCAAAAGGAGCTCTGTTTTCTTCTGATATTCTTCCCGCTCGTGCAGATTTGCGCTGCCGATAGAGTCATACCATTTTACCAGATTATCCGATTTGCCGGTTTTGGAAGCGACACATATATCCAAATTCTTCTGAAGGTCTTCACAATAAATCATCATATTTTTATTAGAAATTAAACCTGTACTAATCTAATAAATAATTGATTACAAAACACTTATATGAATTAAATTTAATAATAAACAGACAAAAATTAAGACACAAGAGTCAAGATGTAAGAATCAAGAAAATACAGCAAAGCTTCCAAAACAAGCAATGAAAGCCAAATAGCACAATTGGATGTTGATTTTTTTTAACATTCTAAGCACCTAAACTACTGTACAAAAAACTAATTGTTATATTTGCACGCATATAGACAAGACCTTAAAAATAATTAAACTAATGGATTTTAAAAACTTCAAGATGCCTTACAGCATCAATCCAGATTACACAAAAAAAACAGCTTATTTCTCTATGGAATTCGCTATCGACCAATCGCTTAAGATTTACAGCGGTGGTCTTGGATTCCTCGCAGGTTCTCATATGAAAAGTGCTTACAACCTGAAGCAGGACTTCGTAGGAATCGGAATCTTATGGAAATATGGCTACTACGATCAAAGTAGAAACATGGATCAAACCCTGAATCCAATCTGGACCAAGAAAATGTACAGCTTTCTGGAAGATACGGGTATCAAATTTCAGATCGAAATTCACAATGCGCCGGTTTGGGTAAAAGTATGGTATCTGAATCCGGAAACCTTCAAAACATGCCCAATGTTCTTCCTAAGTACAGATGTACCGGAAAATGATCACCTTTCAAAAACCATCTGTCACAAACTATACGATGCCAACGAATCTACCAAAGTAGCGCAATACATCCTTCTTGGAAAAGGTGGCGCAAAGCTATTGGATGAGATGAATTTCGAAAGAGAGGTTTATCACCTGAATGAAGCTCACGGATTGCCAGCAGCATTTTATTTATTAAGAAAATACGGTGGAGATCTTAATAAAGTGAAAGAGAAATTGGTTTTCACAACACACACACCGGAAGAAGCAGGAAACGAAAAACACAACATTCATCTTTGCCACGATATGTCATATTTCTGTGGACTTACCATCGATGAAGTTAAAAGAATCGAAGGCGTACAGGATGACAGATTCAATCATTCACTTTGTGCTTTGAGAATGGCAAGAGTTGCGAATGGTGTTTCCCAATTGCACGGCGTAGTTTCCAGAGAAATGTGGAACAAATATCCCGGAATCTGCGAAATAAAGTCTATTACCAATGCTCAGGAATTCAAATATTGGGGTGATAAAGCACTTTATCAACATAAAGATGAAGGCAATAATGAAGAATTTGATATCAGAAAAGCTTACCTTAAGAAAAGAGCTTTCCGTATTGTAGCAGATCAGACAGGAAATATGTTTGACCCAAAAGTTTTGACCATTGTTTGGGCAAGACGTTTTGCAGGTTACAAAAGAGCAGATCTTTTATTAGCAGACAAAGAGCGTTTCAGAAAAATGCTTGAGAACAAGGAACATCCGGTACAAATCATCTGGGCAGGAAAACCTTATCCGATGGATTACGGCGCAATTTCAACTTTCAACAACCTGGTTGAAGAAAGTAAGAATCATAAAAACATGGCTGTGCTTACAGGCTACGAATTAGCTTTGAGCAAATCTTTGAAACAAGGTTCTGACATATGGTTAAACAATCCAAGAGTTCCTAGAGAAGCTTCAGGAACCAGCGGAATGACAGCTTCTATGAATGGATCTGTAAACTTATCAACAGACGATGGATGGATTCCCGAATTTGCTAAACACGGCGAAAACTCTTTCGTAGTTCCAAAAGCAGATTACGACAATTGGCCAACTGTAGAGCAGGACAGTTTTGACCTTAATAATCTCTATGATGTTTTGGAAAACGAAATTATTCCAACTTATTACGAAGATCAAAACAAGTGGAGAAAAATCGTACACAACGCAATGGACGACGTGAAAGTACAGTTCAACAGTGATAGAATGGCAGACGAATATTACAAATTGATGTATTAATTCTTCTTTAATTCTTTAAATAAATCAAGCCTTTCAGAAAATCTGAAAGGCTTTTTTGTAAATTGCCAAATAAACAAATAATCAGCAAAGCAATTAAATTATGAACAAGAGTATTATTATTTTAGTATTTATCTTTTTATCAACATTGGCATTTGGTCAAAAATTTCAAAAAGTAATCATTGAAAACATAGACGGAAGCATAAAAACCGGATTTTTAAACGGAAAAAGTCTATCAGATTCAAAAGAAATCAAATTTAAAACTACTGAAGATTCCAAGGTTGAGCCTATTCTAAAATCTTCTGTAAAATCAATAGATTTTTATTCTGCCAATGGTAAAATCTATCATATTGATAACATCCTTCTTACCAATGAAAAGAAAACAAAAACAACTTCTGAATGGATGCTAAAATTAATTTCCGGCTACTATGACTTATTTATTATTGCAAATTATTCATTTGATAAAGAAGGGAATCTTACGCTTTCAACTAATTATCTTGTCGGCAAAGATCTTCCGGAATTTTATTATTTCATCAAGAAACCTACTGAAAAATTTGCGGATATTTTTGCACTTTACAGTCCGTCTCCAACTTATTTTGGATTACACAAAATATTAAAAGACAATGTAATTAAATTTATGTCGGACGATAAAACTTTAGTCGATAAAGTAGAAAAGAAAAAATTATCAACCAAAAACATAGAACAAATCGTTAAAGAATATAACGAATTTAAAAAATCAAATGGAGCTGAATAAATTTTCTCGAAAATAAAAATTCAAAACCCTGATCTCTTTGAAATCAGGGTTTTTTGTTGACATATTTCGAAATTCAACAATTATAATATAGATTAATGTGTTTAATGAAATTGCGCTGTTTCCGTGGAATCCTTCATCGCCACTGTTGCAGATGTTCCGCTCATCACGACATTCTGGATCTCATCAAAATAACCAGTTCCCACAAAACTCTGATGTTTCACCGCACGGAAACCTTTTGACTGAAGCGCAAATTCTCTTTCCTGCAATTCGGAATATCCAGCCATTCCTCTTTCTTTATAAGCCAAAGCCAACTCGAACATCGCTGTATTCAAAGCATGGAAACCAGCCAAAGTAATGAACTGGAATTTGTAACCCATTTTCGCCAACTCTTCACGGAAGTTTTCCATTTCTTCAACCGTTAGTTTTGCAGCCCAGTTGAAAGAAGGCGAACAATTGTAGGCCAGCATTTTCCCGGGATATTTTGCATGAATTCCTTCTGCAAATTGTCTTGCATAATCCAAATCCGGATTCGAAGTTTCCATCCAGATGAGATCTGCATAAGGTGCATAAGACAAACCTCTATCAATTCCTTGTTCTACTCCATTATTCACAGCGTAGAAACCTTCAGAAGTTCTTTCGCCAGTTATGAATTTTCTATCTCTTTCATCAATATCAGATGTCAAAAGATCCGCAGCATCCGCATCTGTTCTTGCAACAATTAGCGTTGGCGTTCCGCAGACATCAGCTGCTAATCTTGCAGCAATCAGTTTATTAATAGCTTCCTGTGTTGGAACCAAAACTTTACCTCCGAGATGTCCACATTTTTTAGCCGATGACAATTGATCTTCGAAATGTACTCCGGCTGCCCCAGCTTCTATCATTTGTTTCATCAACTCGTAAGCGTTGAGATTTCCTCCAAAACCAGCTTCTGCATCCGCAACGATTGGAACCAGATATTCTTTTTCTCCACCGCCATTGACTGATTGGATTTGATCTGCCCTTAACAAAGCATTATTAATTTTCTTAACGACAGACGGAACCGAATTCGCAGGATAAAGTGATTGATCAGGATACATTTCTCCGGAAAGATTGGCATCTGCAGCTACTTGCCAACCTGAAAGATAAATTGCTTCCAAGCCTGCATCGACTTCCTGCACAGCTTGATTTCCCGTCAACGCTCCAAGTCCAGCAACCCAATCTTGATTATTTAGTTTATCCCAAAGCTTTTTGGACATTTCTGTTGCAATAGTGTAATCTAGTTTGTAAGAGCCTCTTAATTTCAGCACTTCTTCCGCTGTGTAAGGTCTTTTTACGCCGATCCATCTTGGATTTGTGAGCCAGTCTTGTTCTAAAGCCTGGATTTGTTCTTGTTTTGTTTTCATAATATTTGGTGATTTGGTGTGATTCTATTTTAGATTTTGAATACAAGATTCCTAATTCAAGATTTTAATCATTGAATTTTTAAGTCTTTTTATCTTTGTTCTTGTTTCTTGAATTCTAGATGAAAGGATACGCTTTCAAAGTCAGAAATTCCTCAAACTTATCGCAGAAAATCAGTTCATTGAAAAGTTCTTTTGCCAGATTGAATTTCCCTTTTTTGAATCGCTCTTCTCCAACATATTTTTCAATTTTGGAAAGCTCTTCTTTCTCCCATTGAAGAACCAATTCTCTTGTCAACATTCTTTCATCTTCCAAAACCGCTTCCTGCTTCAGCCATTGCCAAACCTGTGTTCTGGATATCTCAGCCGTTGCTGCATCTTCCATTAGATTGTAAAGTGCGGCAGCTCCAACTCCCATCAGCCAGGATTCTATGTAAAGAATTCCGACGTTGATATTTTTTCTTATACCATTTTCGGTGATTGTTCCGTGAGGAACTTCCAACAACTCTGATTCTTTTATTTTATAATCAAATTTTTTATCTATTTGATTTGGTTCAGGCATATATTGATCGAAGATTTCTTTCGCTACAGAAACCAAAGCCGGATGTGCTATCCAAGTTCCGTCGTGACCGTTTCTTACTTCTCTTTCTTTGTCATTTCTGACTTTTTCAAACGCCAATTCGTTGGCTTCGTTATCATTTTTTACCGGAATCTGAGCTGCCATTCCGCCCATTGCGTGAACATTTCTTTTGTGACAAATTTCAATGACTCTTTTGGAATAAGCACTCATAAACGGCGAAGTCATCGTTACCTGATCTCTATCCGGAACTAGGAAATGAGGAAGATTTCTGAATTTTTTGATATAAGAAAATATATAATCCCAACGTCCGCAATTGAGTCCGGAACTGTGACTTTTAAGTTCAAAAAGAATTTCATCAAGTTGAAAAGATGCTGTAATCGTTTCAATCAGAACTGTTGCTTTGATCGTTCCTTGCGGAATCTCCAAATAATTCTGAGCAAAAATAAAAACATCGTTCCACCAACGTGCTTCTTTATAGTGTTCCAGTTTTGGAAGATAGAAATAAGGTCCGCTTCCTTTCTCAATCAGCTTTTTCGCATTTCTGAAAAAATAGATTCCAAAATCTGTCAAAGATCCAGAAGTAAACTCTCCTTCAATTTCAATATTTTTTTCTAAAAGATGAAGACCTCTCGGACGAACGATCAAGGTTGCAATATTGTCATTGAGCTTATAAGATTTCCCTTGTTCATTGGTAAAATCAATATTTCTGTTAATAGCATCCGTCAAATTAATTTGACCATTAATACAGTTTTCCCACGTTGGCGAATTACTGTCTTCAAAATCTGCCATAAAAGTATTCGCCCCGGAATTGAGTGCATTGATGATCATTTTACGATCAACCGGACCAGTTATCTCCACCCGTCTGTCCAACAGATCTTTTGGAAGATTTGCACAAGTCCAACCGCTGTTTCTTATATCCTCAGTTTCTTTTGGAAAAGCTGGCAATTCTCCTTTATCAAATTCCTTCTGAGTTTTCTTTCTTTCTTCTAAAAGATCAAGTCTCGATGTATTAAACTTCTTATGAAGAGCGACTAAAAAATCCGTCAATTCTGGTGAGAAAACATTCCGAAAACTTCTGGTAGCAATGACTTTCATTTGATTTATGGTTTCCATAGTGATAATATTTGGTGATTTGGTTTAGCAAATATATAAAAAAGATTTTCACAATCAGCGAACGTTCGCTAAATATTTATAAAAATTATTATGCGAATAATCGCTTTAATATTTATCTTTGAATCTATGATTGCAGAAAGCGACTATATACGCGTAGTTTTTGGACTTAAACTGAAACAGCAGAGACAGAAAAAAAATTGGTCTCTGCAAGATCTTGCGAATAAAACAGGACTTTCCAAATCTTATCTTAACGAAATAGAGAACGGAAAAAAATATCCGAAACACGATAAGATCGTCCAGCTTTCCAATGCACTCAGCTGTACTTTTGACGATTTAGTATCTTCGAAATTAGATAAAACGCTTACACCAATTAATGAGATTTTACAGTCGGATTTTTTCAAGGAAGTTCCGTTGGATCTTTTTGGAATTAACAAGAATAATCTCATCAGCATCATCAGCGATGCACCGAAAAAAGTCACGGCTTTCATTAATGCTTTAATAGAAATTTCTCAGAATTATAACTTGGGAAAAGAGCGATTTTACTTCGCTGTGATGCGTTCTTTTCAAGAGTTATATGATAATTATTTTCCCGAGATCGAAGAAAAATCAATTCAGTTTGCTGATGAAAATCATCTTGAACTGAATAAAGATCTGAAAACGGAAACACTTGAAAATTTGCTGAAAGAGAAATTCGGTTACGATATAAGATCCGAAAATTTCTCCGAAGATGAAACACTGAACAAACTTCGATCACTTTTTGTTCCTGAAAAAAAATTGCTCCTATTAAATGAAAGATTGGATATTAATCAGAAAATATTCATTCTCGCAAAAGAAATCGGTTTCAATGTTTTGAGTCTGAATCCTCGCCCAAATACATATTCTTGGCTGGATTTTGGAAGTTTTGAAGAAATTTTAAATAACTTTTATGCTTCTTATTTTGCAGGTTGTTTACTGATTTCGAAGAAAGATCTAATTGAAAAAACGACAGATTTTTTTTATCAGAAAGAATGGAACTCAGCCCAATTCGAAAACCTTATCAATCATTTTACAGATTCGCCGGAAACGTTCTATTATAGATTGACCAATATTTTGTCCTCGGAGTTTGGCATTAAGGATCTATTTTATCTCTGTTTCGTTAAAAAAGATGGTTCTGATAAAATCAACATACTGAAAGAATTACATCTGAATCATCAGCAAGCACCACACGCCAATGCTACAAATGAGCATTATTGCAGAAGATGGATTGCGGTAAAAAATCTTTATCATTTAAAAGATAATGAGTCTATTACCGATGCACAGATTTCACATTATAAAGACCAAGGCGTGAGTTATCTCGTTATTTCTACATCTCAGAAAAATCCATTTTCCGACGGAAGTAACAGAAGCTATTGTTTGGGAATTTTATTAAACAATCAAACAATTAAGAAAATCAATTTTGCAAAATCATCATCTCTCAAGACGATTGAAGTTGGTGTGACTTGTGAAAGTTGCAGTATTCAAGATTGCGATGTGAGGCAAGCGCCGCCAGTGAGATTGGAGAAAGAACAATTCAATCTTGACATGAAAAAATCGATTGAGAAAATCAGAAAAACGATTTTGTGATCACAGTCTAAATAAAATTTTTAATTTAGATTTCAGAAACACACAAATTATGATCTTCGATTTTCTATTCCCAAACCGTTGCCTGCATTGCAATCAATTGATTGATAAAAGCGAAATTGTTTGTGAAGTTTGCACGGATAAAATTAAATTCTCCAATCATCAGTTTTCTGAAAATAATAGCCTAAAAGAAAAAATATCTCTTCTATTTCCTGCTGAAAATGCATTTTCACTGATGCTTTACGAAAAGGAAAGTCTTGCACAAAAGATCATTCAACAACTGAAATACAACCATCGGGAAAAGACTGGAAAGAACTTGGCAGGTTGGACGATTGAGAAATTAAACTTCGAAAACAACAAGCCAGATTTAATTGTATCTGTACCGCTACATCCTAAAAAACTGAAACAAAGAGGCTACAATCAGCTTCATATTTTTGGAAATGAGCTGGCAAAACATTACGAAATTCCAATCAATCACGATCTGCTTAAAAGAACAAAACATTCCAAAGCACAAGCAAAAAAAGACCAAACCGAACGTCTAAAAACAAAAAATGCTTATCAACTGACAGAAACTATCCGTGATAAGCATATATTATTAATTGATGACGTTTACACAACCGGAAATACGATTTCGAATATTGCTTGGGAAATTCTCAGTAATTCTGAAAATGTAAAGATCAGTATTCTTGTAATGGCGATGGACATTTAGAAGTTATAAATTATAAGTTATGAGTTTTTCATTCATAACTAAAGATTTATCGTTGAAGTTTTTCACCGTAAGACAAATCTCCAGCATCGCCCAAGCCTGGCGTAATGTAACCTTTTGAGGTCAGACTTTCATCCAAAGCACCAATCCAGATATTGGCATCAGGATAAGCTTTTTGAATCGTTTCAACACCTTGTCTGCTGGCAATTGCTGCAACAATATGGATAGAAGTCGGTTTTCCGTTGGTCAAAAGATCTTTTATAGCTTCGATAAGTGACGCACCGGTTGCCAACATTGGATCAGCAACGATCAATGGGCGATCATCTAATTTCGGGCAAGTCAAATAATCTTGTTTGATAGAGAAATAATCGTTGATATCGTGTTTTCTGTATGCTGCCACGAAACCGCAATCTGCTTTATCAAAATAATTAAGAATCCCTTGAAATAATGGAACTCCAGCTCTAAGAATCGTTGTAATGACAGGCTGAGTTTCAATTTCTTTTACTGAGATTTTATCAAGAGGTGTTGTGATTTCAATATCTTGAAACTTCAAAGTTTTACTGATTTCGAAAGCGGCAATTTCGCCAATGCGTTCCATATTTCTACGGAATTTCAAACGGTCATTTTGAACATCAATATTTCGAAGGTCATTGATCCAGGAATTTACTAATGAGAATTCTTCTGATAAAACTTTTAGCATTTAATTATTTTTGGCAAAGTTCGTAAAAATTTAATTTAATAAAAAACCCTTTCGAAGTTTGAAACTAAGAAAGGGTTTGATTTTTATTTTTGTCTGAAATAGATCTCGATTGGAACTCCGGTGAAACCAAAATTTTTACGAAGTTGGTTTTCAGTAAATCTCTTGTAAGGCTCTTTCACATACTGCGGAAGATTACAGAAAAATACGAACTGTGGCGATGGTGTTGGCAATTGCACACAATATTTGATCTTGATATATTTTCCTTTGTTGGATGGCGGCGGCATTGCTTCGAAGATTGGCAACATCACTTCATTCAGTTTGGAAGTTTTGATCTTCTTCTTACGATCTTCGTAAACGACCATTGCCATTTCTACGGCTTTCAGGATTCTTTGTTTTGTCAAAGCTGAAACGAAAAGAATTGGAATATCATTGAACTGGCCAATCTTGTCTCTAATGGATTGTTCGAAATCACGGATGGTGTTGGTGTGTTTGTCCTCTATCAAATCCCATTTGTTCACAAGAATCACGATTCCTTTTCTGTTTTTCTGAGCCAGTCCGAAGATGTTCATATCCTGAGATTCCCAGCCTTGCGTGGCATCGACCATCAAGATCACGACATCAGAATATTCTATAGAACGGATAGATCTCATTACGGAATAGAATTCCAGATCTTCGGAAACTTTTGCTTTACGACGCATTCCCGCTGTATCTACCAACACAAACTCGTGTCCGAATTTGTTGTATAACGTTTGAATACTGTCTCTTGTAGTTCCTGCAACATCGGTTACGATATTTCTTTCAACATCAAGAAGTGCGTTCGTCATTGTAGATTTTCCTACGTTTGGACGACCTGCAATGGTAATTTTTGGCAAACCTTCGAAAGGGTCTTTGTAATCAGTTGTCGGGAAATCTCTCACGACAGCATCCAATAATTCTCCAGTTCCGGAACCGGTTGCTGAAGATAAAGTAAAATATTTTTCAACGCCTAATTGGTAAAACTCGGTTGCAGGAAGTTCTTCTTTTGAAGAATCCACTTTGTTTACTACCAAATATAAAGGCTTGTTTGATTTTCTTAATAATTCGAAGATTTCTTGGTCTGTGTCTGTAAGTCCGTCATCCACGCTTACCATAAAGATAATAGAAGTTGCTTCGTCTACAGCCAGCTGAACTTGCTTGCGGATTTCCACTTCGAAAACGTCATCTGTTCCTACGTCATAACCACCTGTATCGATCACGGTGAAGTCAACGCCATTCCAGTCAGATTTCCCATAATGACGGTCTCTGGTAACGCCGGCAGTAGAATCTACGATGGCTTCTCTTCTTTCTAATAATCGATTAAATAATGTGGATTTTCCTACGTTGGGACGCCCAACGATTGCGACAATATTTGACATAAATTTGTTTCTTGGTCTCAGCTCAGGTTAAGAATAGTTGAGCGTAAGACTTGGTTAAGAATGGGTTACTCCGACTTTCGAAGCCCAAAATTTTTGCAAATGTACGAAAATTGTGGCTTGGTTTGGTTTTAAAGTTTTGAGTTGAAGAGTGTTTGATTAATTTGGGAATTTTGAACGCAAAGTCCGCTAAGTTTTTTGTTCATTATTGAAAACATTTTTAAGGTTCGCAAAGGCGTAAAACTCATCAAAGATTTGAATTGTGAAATTTAATAACTTACAATTCTTATGTATCGAATCATTGAATTTGAATCTTTTTACTTTTGCCTTGTTTCTTGATTTTAACTTTTGGACGAGAATTTGTTATATTAATTTAAAATCAAACTATGAAAAAAGTATTAATTATTCTCTTGGTGGCTTTTATTATGATTCAGTTTTTTCAGATTGACAAGGTAAATCCTGCAACCAATGACGGAATGGATTTTATTAAGATCAAAAATACGCCGGAACCAATTGCCAATATCATCAGAAATTCCTGCTACGACTGTCATTCCAGCGAGACCAAATATCCCGCTTACAGTTACATTCAGCCAGCTGGTCGGCTATTGAAAAATCATATTGATGAAGGTAGATTGGAACTTAATTTTTCTACATTTGCAACCTACGATTCCAAACGTCAAATTCATAAATTGGAGGAAGCTTCGGAATATGTGGAACAGAAAAAAATGCCTCTGGAAAGTTACACGCTCGGACATCCTGATGCAAAACTGACCGACGAGCAAAGAAAACAATTGGTCGATTATTTCCGAACGGTTCAAAAACAAATCCAACAAGCCAACGCCTTATGACAACAGATATCTCGGTGAGTTTAAAAGATAAATATATTGTTTTCTATGATGGTGAGTGTGGATTTTGCAATCATTGGGTACAATGGATTTTGGAAAGAGATAAAAAGGACAAGTTTTTATTTTCATCACTTCAATCCGATTTTGGGCAAAAATTTTTGAATGAAAGAAACCTTCCGAATCAGATTTTTGACACGCTTTACCTTTGGAAACCTGAGAGTTTTTATTTAAACAAATACCAAGCGATTCTTAAAATAGCTTTAGAAATCGGTGGAATTTATTCTCTGGCAAATATTGGTAAAATACTTCCTGATGCGATTGGAAATCAATTTTACAATCTTGTTTCCCGAAACAGAAAAAAATTGGCAGCGAACCAGTGTTTTCTTCCAAGTGCTGAACAGCGGAAAAAGTTTATTGAATAAGGCTTTTATAAAGGCTTCGAAAGTCTCAGCCTGACAATATGTATTGAATTTGGGAACTGTAAATTGACAGCGAAATAGACATTAATAAAGAAAAAAAATTGACACTCGATTTTGAATTTCAGACTTTGAACTCGAAATGTTTTATATTTGCACATTATGGATTATAATACCGACAGAACACAACTATTAATGCCTGAATACGGGCGCAACATACAACAGCTGGTTGAGCATTGCAAAACACTTGCTAGTAAGGAAGAACGTAACGAAATGGCTCTTGCAATTGTGGAGTTTATGGGACAAAGAAACCCGCATCTTCGCGATGAAGAAAACTATAAACACAAACTTTGGGATCATCTTTTTATTTTAGCAGACCACAACTTGGATGTAGATTCTCCTTACCCGATTCTGACTGAAGAAGAGTTGATCACAAAACCAAGAAAAATGGATTATCCTTCTTTGGATAATGCTTACAAATTTTACGGAAAAAGTATTTTACAATTGATTGAAAAAGCAATTGCACTAGAAGAAGGCGACGAAAAAGAAGCTCTGACTCACGTGATTGCCAACAATATGAAAAAATCCTACAACGTTTATAATAAAGAACACGTTCAGGATGATGTCATTTTCCGTCATTTGAAAGAATTATCGAATAACAAACTGGATCTTACGAGTCTGGAATCTCTGGAAAGAAGCAAAATATATTATGCTGCCAATAGAAATAACAACAACAGAAATCCAAATAATAACAGAAACAACAACCAAAATAACAACAGGAAAAACAACTTCCAAAACCATAAAAACAACAGAAGATAATGAGTGATGCGTTCGAAATAAGAGGAGGAAAAAAATTAAGCGGAGAAATAACACCTCAAGGTGCGAAAAATGAAGCTTTACAAATCCTTTGTGCTGTTTTGCTAACCGAAGATGAGGTGCGAATCAACAATATTCCGGATATTAAAGATGTCAACAAATTGATTGAGATCTTACAGGACTTTAATGTAAAAGTAACCAAAAACGGAAAAGGAGATTATACTTTCAAAGCAGATGAAGTTAATTTTGATTATATAAAATCCAAAGAATTCAAAAAAGACGGTGCAAAACTGAGAGGTTCTGTTATGATCTTGGGACCAATGCTGGCGAGATTTGGTGAAGCCTATTTGCCAACACCTGGCGGCGACAAGATCGGAAGAAGACGTCTGGATACGCATTTTCAAGGTTTTGTAGAATTAGGAGCCGAATTTTCTTACGATGAGGAAGAAGCTTTCTACTCTCTTCGTGCAAAAGAACTTGTAGGAAAATTCATCCTTTTGGAAGAAGCTTCCGTAACCGGAACTGCCAATATTGTAATGGCAGCAGTTTTGGCAAAGGGAAAAACAAGAATTTACAATGCTGCTTGCGAACCTTACCTACAGCAATTGTGTAAAATGCTGAATAGAATGGGCGCCAATATTTCCGGAATTGGATCTAACCTTTTGACTGTAGAAGGTGTTGACAAATTACACGGAACAGAGCACACAATGCTTCCGGATATGGTAGAAATTGGTTCTTGGATCGGTTTGGCAGCAATGACAAAATCTGAGATTACCATCAAAAATGTAAAATGGAATGAGTTGGGCGTTATTCCTAATACTTTCAGAAAACTAGGCATTCAACTGGAACAAAGGGGCGATGACATTTATATTCCTTCTCAGGAAAATTATAAGATTCAGAAATTCATAGACGGATCGATATTAACAGTTTCTGATGCGCCTTGGCCAGGTTTTACCCCAGATTTATTATCAATTATTCTGGTTGTGGCAACTCAGGCAAAAGGTTCCGTGTTGATCCATCAGAAAATGTTCGAAAGCCGTTTGTTCTTCGTTGATAAATTGATCGATATGGGAGCACAAATTATCCTTTGTGACCCGCACAGAGCAACTGTTATCGGGATGAATCAGGAAACGCCTTTAAGAGGAACTACAATGGTTTCGCCAGATATCAGAGCTGGAAATGCTCTATTAATCGCAGCGCTTTCCGCAGAAGGAAAATCAGTCATTCAAAATATTGAACAGATAGATCGTGGATATGAAAACATCGACGAAAGATTGAGAGCGATTGGCGCGGATATCAGAAGAATCTAAAGAGAAATTAGAATTTAGAATTTAGACGTTAGATTTAAAATCAATTATAAAAAATTAAAGGAAGCTCATTATGAAGCTTCCTTTGTTTGTTGTAGGACAGGTATTTTGCAACTCATCAGTTTATATTCACCAAGGTAATTCTCAATCTTGTCTATCTCATCGTCTGTGATCTTCAAAAGAAGTTTCACATTTCCGAAGTTATTGCCATTCAGATATTCGATATGGGCATTCACGATCTTGTAACTGATCTTGTAATGATTGTAGATCGTGTAAAGCAGGATATCAAATCTGATTTTACCATTCAGTTCTATTTCAAGGATTATTTCCTTTGCGGGCTTGTGAAAGAAGCCTCCATTCTGCGTTTCTTGTGGATAGATCATAATTGAATATTTTTTGTGGTGAATTGATTATTTAAATTTATTTTGGATTGGAGCGACAAGGAATTGATAGAGATAACAGCCGACACAAATTTTGAAAAAGCTTTCCAGACTTGCTAAAATAATAAGCACAAAGCCGAATACAAAAGCCAAAGAGTCTAATCCGTTCCGCATCAATAAGAAAACCAACAGCGTAAAAATTGCGCCTAACGCTGCTGCAAATCTTTTAGGTGCAGCAAAGATTGGCTTCCTTTTCAATCCAAATATTTTTATAATTGATTTTGAAAAAAGGGCTAAAGGAGAAAGTGATAAGCCTAAAGCCCTAATAATAAAATCAAAAACTAAGAGTAATAATAAAAATGGCCATTTGAAAAATAATGACACAGCGACAGTTATGATCACCAAAAATGCAGTTAACCTAACTGTATTTTCATCCGTGTAATATTTATTTGATTGACCCATTGTTTTAAAATTTTGAAATAAAAAAAGCTCTACCGGTAAGGTAAAGCTTATGATATAGCTCTCTCACCCAATTCTTTTCAGTTGGTATTACACATCATCATATTGGAACAGTTCTGATACATTTATTTCTAATTATTCAGCAAATATATAAATTATTTAATTCCCACCAAATAAGTATGAATTAAATTTCCAGAAATTAATCATTTATTAATATTGGAGAATTGCTCGCTTCTTTTTTCAAGCTTTTAAAAGCCGTCAGAAGTTGTTCTATCTCAAAGTCCGTATGCTCTGCAGTAGCGATAATTCTTAGCATTATCAAACCTTTTGGGATCACGGGATAAACGACAAGACTTGTAAATATCCCGTGGACTTCCCGTAATTCTTTGACGATCAATGTAGCTTCCAAAGTATCAGCCTGGATGTAAACCGGCGTGATGCAAGTATCCGTCTTTCCAATATCGAATCCAAGTTCCGTCAAACCTTTCTGGATTTTATGAACATTTTCCCAAAGTCTGTCACGCAATTGCGGATTTTTTTTGATTAATTCTAATCGTTTTTGAATTCCAATAACCATTGTTACAGGCAAAGCTTTTGCAAAAATCTGAGAACGGATATTGTATTTGATATATTTAATTACACTCGCTTTCCCGGAAACAAACGCTCCGAAACCTGCAAATGATTTGGTAAAAGTTGAAAAATAAAGGTCGATATCATCCTGAACGCCTTGTTCTTCACCAGTTCCGATTCCGTTTTTTCCCATCACGCCAAGTCCGTGCGCATCATCAACTATCAGTCGGAATGGATATTTTTTCTTCAAAGCAACAATCTCTTTCAACTTGCCTTGTTCTGCATTCATACTAAAAACGCCTTCTGTTAAAACCAGAATTCCGCCGCCAGTTTCATTGGTAATTTTGGTTGCCTTTTGAAGTGATTTTTCAAAACTTTCGATATCGTTATGGGCAAAGACAAATCTTTTTCCCCGATGCAACTTCACGCCGTCAATGGCGCATGCGTGACTTTCGCTGTCATAGACCACGACATCATTTCTCGTTAGCAAAGTATCGATCAAAGAAAACATTCCCTGATATCCGAAATTCAGCAAAAGTGAATCTTCTTTTTGGGTAAAATCGGCAAGTTCTTTTTCTAATTGCTGGTGGTATTTGGTTTGTCCCGTCATTGCCCGCGAACCCATTGGATAGGCCAATCCGAAAGCTTTTCCGGTTTCCGCATCGATCTTTCGAACTTCGGGATGATTTGCTAAACCAAGATAATTGTTGAGGCTGAAGACAATCATTTCACGACCTTTAAAAACCATTCTTGTAGAAATCTCTCCTTCCAACTGCGGAAAAATATATTCCCCGTCTGCATAACTTGCAAATTCGCCCAATGGACCTGGGTTATTCTCAATTCTGTCAAATATATCCATAGTAAATTTTATGGATCAAAGATAGAAAAATAGAAATTCATACCAAATTAGTATGAATTAATTTCAGAAAAAAAAACTATTTGATTTCCCCTATTTTACTAAGTTTTTCAGAAGCTGCTAATCCATTTGGGTTACAACCCGGTTCGCCTTCTGGAACTTTCAGGTTTTTGTCCTGATAGAATTTTTCCCAAAACGCGTTGGTTTTCTTGCTTTTAGGATCGATGAAAGTCATTGGTTCCAATATAAAAATCTGATTCTCTCGGAATGCTCTTTCCACAAAATCTGAGCAATAATAGGAATTGTCATCTAAAATATAATTGAAGTTATAAGGCTTACCAATCAAAGTTTCTGCTTTCGAAACAGAATTTGGAATGGCAGATTTGTATTCTTCTTTCAAACGATAAACGTCAATTTTCTGTCCTTGTTTGGTTTGTTCTTTCAGGAAATGATTCAATTTCTGTTTCTGAGAACCACCTTTTGGAGCAGCGTGAAGAACATACAAATGGTCAGATTCTTTCTTCACTATTCCGATGTGGTCGTAGGAAGTTTTCTTTTCCGTTTGTGTGACATTGTTGATAGCGCCAGACAATCCCGTTTCTACAGCTGGCACAAAAAGCAAATCTCCGTTTTCCAAAATTGAGGTATTGTAAGTTTTACAACTTAATGTCAACAAGAACAAAAAAAGTAAAACCGATTTTTTCATAGCTGCAAATATAATTGAAGATTCAATTTACAGAAAGTATTTGAATGTTAATTTTTTTGGCAGCTTTTCCGCCTTCCGTTCCCAATCTTTTTTGCAGACAATTTCTAGTTCAATAGAATCTAAGTACAAGCAAAAAAGGATTTCCACTCAAGTCGGGCTGCAGCTTCAACATAGAACAACAGTTAATTTAAAAACATTATTTTATCATTCCATAGAAAACCTAACGAAGTGGTTTGTCGAAGTCAATCTAAACAGTCCAGATTCCTACGCAATGACAATATTACTTTTAATAATCTTAGCCTTTCTTTGATGAGTTTTACGTCTTTGCGAACCTTAAAATATTTTCGATAATTTCAAAAAATTTTTGTGAACCTTGCGTTAAAATTTTGAATCTAAAAACCAATAACTATCAATCAAAAAATCACTATTTTTGTACCTCAAAGTCAATAAATAATGCCGAAAATATCACAACGTGCGCAACATATGCCTGCGTCTCCAGTAAGAAAATTAGTTCCATTTGCAACTGCAGCAAAACAAAAAGGAATCAAAGTTTATCACCTCAATATTGGTCAGCCCGACATAGAAACTCCTGACGCAGCTTTGCAAGCTATCAAAAATATCGACCTCAAAGTTTTGGAATATGCTTTGTCAGAAGGCAATCTGGATTACAGAACCGCACTTAGAGATTATTATCATTCTTTAGGGTTTACAGACCTTACAACAGATAATTTTATCGTAACAAACGGTGGTTCCGAAGCTTTGAACTTTGCCATTTCTACACTTTGTGATGATGGCGATGAGATCATCATTCCAGAACCTTACTACGCAAATTATAACGGTTTTGCAGGAACTTTTAATATCAATATCGTTGCGGTTCCATCTACTATTGATACTGGATTTGCATTACCTTCAATTGAAGAATTCGAGAAAAGAATTACTGATAAAACAAGAGCAATTGTCATTTGTAATCCTGGAAATCCAACGGGATATTTGTATTCAAGAGACGAACTTCAGCAATTGGCAGACATTGCAAAAAAACATGATGTTGTCATCATTTCAGACGAAGTTTACAGAGAATATGTTTACGACGGAGAACAACAAATATCGATGTTTGAGTTCCCGGAAGTTGCGGACAATGTTATCGTCATCGATTCAGAATCTAAAAGATACTCAATGTGTGGTGCAAGAATCGGTTGCCTTATTACACGTTCTAAAAAAATCCACGATGCTGCAATTCTTTTTGCTCAGGCAAGATTAAGCCCGGTTCTTTTGGGACAGATTGCTGCAACAGCTGCGCACAAAAATGATGCAGAATATATCGCAAAAGTAAGAGAAGAATACACAGAACGAAGAAATCTTTTGGTAGGATTATTGAATGAAATACCTGGCGTAATCTGCCCAAAACCAAAAGGCGCTTTCTATTGTGGCGTAGAGTTGCCTGTAGATGATACCGAAAAATTTGCGCAATGGCTTTTGGAAAGTTATTCCAACAACAATGAAACTGTAATGGTTGCACCAATGGGAGGTTTCTACAGCCAGCCAGAATTAGGAAAAAAACAAGTGAGAATCGCTTACGTTTTGAAACAGGATGACCTTAGAAGAAGTGTCGAAATTTTAAAAGATGCAATTACACAATATAATTCAGAATTTAATTAAAATTTTTAAAACATAAAATGATGAAAATAATAAAAATTGGATTTGTACTTTCCGTTTTGTCCTTGTTTCTAATGAGTTGCAAAACAGTGGCTCAGAATACAATGATAGAATCTATCAGTGTCAGAAATACTTACGGAAGAGGTGGTTTTACATCTGTTACTGTTACGAAAGATTCTTTAAAGTCTTCTTCCGCTGGTGGTCGTATGACAGATTTTCCAAACTTTAGTAAGAAAATCAACGCCAAAGATTGGCAAAAATTAGTTTCCGGAATTGACCTGTCCGTTTTGGAGAAAACTACAAGTGGCGCAAGACGCGGACATTATGATGGTGCTGATCAAATTTTCACAATTGTAACAAAAGAAAAAGAATACGAATTGTATAATGTTCCTGCTGAATCTGCCGGTTACAAACAATTGGAAAAGCTGAAAACTGAACTTAATAACCTGCTTCCTCAATATAAATAATGATCCAGGAAAACATATCTCTCAAACCTTTCAATACTTTTGGTGTAGACGCTTCTGCAAGATATTTTGCCGAAGTTAATTCCGTAGAAGAATTAATAGAAATTTTCAAACTCTCAAACTCTCAAACTCTTCCACTCTTATTCATAGGTGGCGGAAGTAATATTCTCTTAACAAAGGATTTTGAAGGTTTAGCTATTCGACTGAATTTGAAAGGAATCAGCGAAGAAATTATTGATGAAAATCAAGTTCTTGTGACTGCAAAAGCTGGAGAAAATTGGCATCAGTTTGTAATGTTTTGTCTGGAGAAAAATTATGGCGGGTTAGAAAATCTTTCATTGATTCCGGGAAATGTCGGGACTTCTCCGATGCAGAATATTGGCGCTTACGGAACAGAAATAAAAGATATTTTCGAGTCTTGTAAAGTGCTGAATCTGGAAACTTTGGAAATTGAAATATTTGACCTTAAAAAATGCAGATTTGGCTACAGAGATTCGATTTTCAAACAAGAAGGAAAAGGGAAATATGTGATTTTGGAAGTAACTTTCAAATTGACTAGAGAAAACCATAAGATTGATGTGGAATACGGCGCAATCAAATCTGAACTGGAAAATTTAGGAATATTTAATCCAACAATTCAAGATGTTTCCAAGGCTGTCATCAATATAAGACAAAGTAAATTACCTGACCCAAAAGTGACAGGAAATGCAGGAAGTTTCTTTAAAAATCCAACGATTCCTTCAACACAATTTGAAGCTTTGAAACAGAAATTTGAAAATATTCCTGGTTATCCAAACGGCGAGTTTGTGAAAGTTCCTGCAGGTTGGCTGATTGAGCAATCCGGCTGGAAAGGCAAACAAATTGGGAATGTTGCTTCACACAAATTGCAGGCTTTGGTCATCATCAATGCAACCGGAAATGCAACTGGAAAAGAAATTTTTGACTTTTCTACAATGATAATCGATTCTGTAAATGAGAAATACGGAATAGAGCTGGAACGGGAAGTGAATATTATTTAACTCAAAAAAATTACAAAATGGCAGATTTATCAAACAAAGAATTCAAAAAGCTAATTGAGAAACACATTGATAAAGTCAATTTTGTAAAGACAATTCTGAATGATGATTCTGCAATATTTGGATTTATTGTTAAATATTCTGATGAGTTTTTGATGATTGAGGAAACTTACGACTTCTCTTTAACAGGAATCAAAATTGTTCCATACGAAAACGTAAAAAGTATTCGACATAACAAGTTTGATAAAGTTAGGAAAGAGATTTTCACAGAAGAAGGTTTGATTAAACTCAATCATAACATCATTGATAAAACATCTCTAACGGATTTTGGATCACTCTTAAAATCTATAAAAAAACAAAAGTTCCATTGCATTATAGAAAGTAGAAAAAAGAAAACCGGCTATTTTTCTATTGGCAAGATTCTGGAAATAACCGAAAAGTCCGTGACCATTCAGAATTACGACGCTACTGGAAAAATCTATAAAAAACCAGATGAAGTTTTGTTTAATAATATCGAGTTAATTAACTTTAATGATAATTATTCCAAAACCTTTAGAAAATATTTAAAATAAAAAAATGAAAGTAGATATTTGGAGTGACACACGTTGTCCGTTTTGTTTCATCGGAAAAAGAAATTTTGAAAAAGCCCTTCATGAATTTTCTCAAAATGATAAAGTCGAAGTCAATTGGCATTCGTTTCAACTCGACCCGAATATGAAAACTGATTTGACTAAAAATCATTACGAATATCTGTCCGAAGTAAAAGGTTTTCCGATACAGCAAATTATGCAAATGCACGAAAATCTCATCCAATCCGGAAAAAATGCCGGCATCGATTTTAATTTTGATGAAGTGAAAGTCTCGAATTCTTTTAAAAGTCAAATGCTGGTTCAATTCGCAAAAGAAAAAGGAAAAGCTGACGAAGTGGAAGAACTTCTTTTCGAAGCTTATTTCAAATTAGGAAAAGATATTGATGATGTTGAAGTGCTTTCAGAAATTGGAGAAAAATTAGGATTTACCAAAGAAGAAATATCAAAAGCTGTACAATCCGAAGAATTATCAGAGTTGGTAAATAATGACATTAGCGAAGCTTCAAATCTTGGAATCCGAGGTGTTCCGTTTTTTGTATTCAATCAAAAATATGCGATTTCTGGCGCTCAACCAACGCATTTATTTTCTGAAGTTCTGGAAAAAAGCTGGACAGAATTTTCTGAAAATGATTCCAAATTAAAAATTATCGAAGGAGGCGATTCTTGTGAAATCGATGGAAATTGTTAAACATAAAAACTAAAAAACGCAAATGAAAATCGCAGTTTTAGGAGCAGGAAATATGGGAATTTCGTTTTCGAGGTCGTTCTTGAAATATGAATTGATAAAACCGCAAAATCTCCACCTCATAACAAGAAGTGAAAACAAAAAAATCAAAATAAAAGAATCTTTCCCGGACTCGGAAATCTCCACTTTTGAAGAAGTCAAAAATCTGGAAGCTGATTTGATTATCATTGCGGTGAAACCTCAGGATTTTACTTTCGTAGCGGAAAATTTGCCATTCAAAATTCCAGAAAAGTCTTTGGTTTTATCGATAATGGCAGGAATTTCTATTGAGAAAATCCAAAAGCTTCTCAATCATAAATTTGTGGTTCGTGCAATGCCAAATTCCCCTACTCTTTTGGGAATGGGAATCACAGCTTACACCGCTGCAGACGGAATTTCTTTTTCAGAATTAATGAATATTGAGCGATTATTGAATTCAACAGGACGTTCCGTTTATTTGGAAGACGAAAGTCTTTTGGACGGCGTAACGGCACTTTCCGGAAGCGGACCTGCGTATTTCTATTACATCATCGATGCAATGATAAAAGCCGGAACCGAAATGGGAATTGATGAAAACCTTTCGAAACTTTTCGTGAAACAGACAATGTTGGGCGCATATCATCTCATCAATAATTCGGATAAATCTCTGGAAGAATTGATAAAAGATGTGGCATCAAAAGGCGGAACAACGGAAGCTGCACTCAAAACTTTCGAGGAAAATGAATTAAAATCAATTCTGAAAAAAGGAATTTTGGCAGCAGAAAATCGCGCTAAGGAATTGAACAAATAAATTAAGTTGGAGAGTTTGATAGTTGGAGAATTGGAGAGTGTCAGACTGAGGCTCTCGAAGCCCATTTTCTATAAATCCAAAATCCAATTGCAACGCCAACGGTATTCAAAATTACATCATCGATATCGAATACGCCAAGTCTTGTAAAATACTGAAGGCTTTCTATAATGATAATTGCGGAGAGAAAGTTGATTATTAGCGTTTTAAAATCGTTGAGTTTCGGGAAGACAATTCCAAGAAAACCAAAAGGCGTAAACATTATAATGTTCCCAAAAACATTAATGACAATCGTTTTCCAAAGAATGGTTTCCTTCACAAAACTAAAGGTCGAAATCATCGGCAAAAGCCTTACAATATTAAAATCATACTGACTCCTTCCGAATCCGAAAAACATCAGATACAAAAGAAAAATCGTATAAAACGGAATTGTAATTTTATAAAACTTCTGGAACATCTCTGCAAAATTACAGATTCCCGCGTTCAAAATTATTGCTGTTGCTGTTGTTGTTGCTGAATTTCCAAAAATCGGCGGTAAGAATTGTTATCCAGAGTCTGCTCTATCACTTTCGGATTTTCTCTCACATACATTGGCACGATTGGCAAACTGGTTTTTTCTTTGGTATTTTCATTGGTAATAATTACAGAAACGCTGAGAATATGATTTGATAAACCTTTGTAAGTTCCTTTCACAGGCGTGCAATCATTGAAATCTCTTCCAACCGCAATTTTGATGTGACGGTCGCTCACCCAGCAATTATTCGTCGGGTCATTTCCCAACCAACCATAACCCGGAATGTAAACTTCGACCCAAGCGTGCGTTGCGCCTTCTCCTCTCAATTCCTGATTGCTTGGACTGATATAACCGCTCACATATCTCGAAGGAACACCTAACATTCTCAACATTGCCAAAAGCAAATGGGCGAAATCCTGACAAACGCCGGCTTTCAGTTTCCAGATTTCATCAATTTCTGTTTCATAATCTGTAACGCCTTGTTTGTAAGCAAAATTCTCATAGATGTAAGTGGAAATTTCTGTTGTGGTTTCCATCACAGACAACTCCGGCTTTGCAATATTTTTAACTGCAGCGAAGATTTCCTCTTTGCTTTCGATCACTTCCTGACGAACAAAATCAACATAAGGAAAAACCTGACTTTGCTCTTTCACATCTTTCCATTGATCCTCTACATCGATATCAATGATCGGCAATTCTATCGGATAAGTTTCCACAACCAATTCCGATTTGATCTCCAAAAAATTATGTGGTTCTACAATCGTGAAAACGCCGACTTTATTAGTGAAAAAATCAAAATAAAAATCAAGTTTAACATTGGGAAAAAGACTTAATTTTTGACTGATTACATCTTGAAAATCATTACTTAAAGGCGATAGTATAATTTGATTCGCACTATCCGTAACGGGCGATGGATATTGGTATTTTGTAATATGTAAAACGTTGAAAACTGGCATTTTTATTAAGTATTGATGATTGACTATTGATTAAAGGCTTGATAATTAAATTTTCAGAATTAATCCGAAAAAACTTTGATTAAAAACGTTCACAACTTCGTAAACGTCAGATTCTATCTTGGAAAGAAACTGCATTTTTTCTTCTCTGCTTCTTGGATGTCTCGTAAACTGAACATTAGCAATACATTTTCCAATGAAAAATTCTACAGATTCATCTTTTTCTTCAGCATTGCTGTTGGCTTGAAGATGTTTGGCAAATTTTTCTATTTCCTGAAGACAATAAGCTATTGAATTTGGAAACAAAGGCTCATATATAATTTGATAAAAAATCCGTTCTTTTTCCATTGTTCCAAGATTATTCCTGAGATAAAAATCATAACCACTTACCGAACTCAGAAAGTATCGCCAACTGGAATAGTCATTATCCAGAAGATCTTCGCCATACAAAAGCCATTGTTTCCTGATAAGATTGATGCAATTCAGAATCCTTTCAACATATTTCCCTAACTCTATAAAACAATAGCCAAAATCTCTTGCCACAGAATAATCTATGACGCCATAATATACCATCGCCTGTTTTACCAGAGCATCAAAAACACTGATTGGATCACCGTACTTTGCTTGTCGGATCAGGCTTTTATCTTTCATCTGATGATGAAAATCGTTGAGGCATTGCCAGACATCTTTGTTAATATGATCTTGTGCACTTCTCGCATTTTCTCGCGCTCTAAAGATATTATTGGCGATAGAAGAATCATTTTCGAGATCGAAAAGTGCTTTAGAAAGAAGGTTTCCAAAACTGTGATCATTATCTTCGACTTTAATCTGATATTCATCGCAAAAATTCTCCCAACTTTCTTTGGAAGCACCGTCCTGATAGGCAATATATCTGGTATGGAAAACTTTGATCTGGAAATTGGACCGCTCCATATAACGGCTCATCCAAAAGATATTCTCTGCAACTCTACTTAACATTCTTTTTAATGGTTAATTGTTAATGATTAATGGTGAAAAATTGATAATTAATCAACTACCCAAGTGTCTTTGCTTCCGCCACCTTGTGAAGAATTTACAACGATTGAGCCTTCCTTCATTGCGACTCTCGTCAATCCACCTGGAACGATATCAATTCCGTCTGGTCCGTACAAAGCAAATGGACGCAAATCTACTCGTCTTGGTTGCAAAACGCCATTGATGTAACACGGCGAAGCTGATAATTTGATGATGGGTTGAGCGATGTAATTTCTTGGATTAAGGTTAATCTGTTTTGTAAATTCTGCAATCTCTTCATCAGTTGCCACATCACCGATTAACATTCCGTAACCACCACTTTCATTGGTTTTTTTGATGACCATTTTATCCATATTTTCTATGGTGAATTTCCGTTCGTCCATATTTTCCATTCGGTACGTTGGGACGCTTTTCAGGATTGGTTCTTCGCCAAGGTAATATCGAATCATATCGGGAACGTAAGAATAGATTGCTTTGTCATCCGCTACACCATTTCCCATTGCATTTGTAATAATGACATTTCCCTTTCTGTATGCGTGATACAAACCTGGAACACCCAAAACGCTGGTTTTATGAAAGACCAACGGATCCAAAAATTCATCGTCAACTCTTCTGTAAATCACATCCACTTTCTTAAGACCTTTTGTAGTTTTCATATAGACCATATGATTTTGAATCACAAGATCTCTTCCTTCCACAAGCTCGATTCCCATTAATCTTGCCAAGGTTGTATGCTCAAAATAAGCAGAATTGTAGATCCCAGGAGTTAATAAAACTACATTAGGTTTTGCACTGATTTGTCTACCAAGAGATAATAAATTTTTAATTAATAAATCCGGATAATTATTGACTTGTTTTACTTTGATATTTGGCAAGATATTAGGGAAAAGACGATAACTCATTTTGCGGTTTTCGAGCATATAACTCACACCGGAAGGCGTTCGGAGATTGTCTTCCAAAACGTAATAACTACCATCGTGATCCCTGATAAGATCGATTCCGCTGATGTGTGTATAAATATCGAAAGGAACATCCACGTTGATCATTTCCCGAAGATAATTAGGACAACTATAAATTAAAGACGAAGGAATGATCTCGTCTTTTAAAATGAATTGCTGATGATAAACGTCCTTTAAAAAGATATTCAAAGCTTTCAAACGTTGCTTAATTCCTTTTTCAATGAAATCCCATTCTGCAGACTGAATGATCCTCGGAACAATATCAAAAGGAAATATTTTTTCGATCCCTTCACCATCATTATAAACAGTGAAAGTGATCCCTTGCGTCATAAAAAGTTTTTTGGCCAGCTCGCTTTTCTGATCCATTTCCGAAACATTCAGTTTCTCAAATGAACTGATAAATTCCTGATAGTGATTTCGAACAAATTGATCGGACATCATTTCGTCAAAAACATTTTCCAACGGTCGATAATGATTCAGTAAATCTCCAGTCATACATCAGTTTTTAAATTATTTAAACTAATATATAAATTTAATAGGGTACAATCATAATTATTTATATTATTTTTAATACCAACCTATAATTTTACATACTTAATTTATAAAATTTACTCAAATAACAAAACACTACCCTTAACTAACAAACTAACTTATCTTAAAAAATAAATTTCTATCAACTCAAATAAGTCTTGACAATCATTCTTATTTTTCTTATATTCGTTAAGAGATAACATAAGCCGATGATCTACGATTTAGAGAAAGAAAACAAGGAAATTCTTGCCCGATATAAAGACCTGATTACCAACACTTACCGCACGCTTGATGAGGAACAGAACAAGCTGATCCGAAAAGCCTTTGATATTGCTTTGGATGCACACAAAGACCAGCGGAGAAAAACTGGTGAACCTTACATCTATCACCCGATAGAAGTTGCAAAAATCGTAGCCAATGAAGTTGGTTTGGGCGCGACAAGCATTGCCTGCGCACTACTCCATGATGTTATCGAAGATTCTGAATATACTTATGAAGATCTTAATAAAATATTTGGGAAAACCATCGCTGATATTGTCAACGGACTGACGAAAATCTCCGTGATGAATCAGCAGAATATCTCGGTTCAGTCTGAAAATTACAGAAAATTACTCTTGACACTTTCTGAGGATTTCAGAGTAATTTTAATTAAAATTGCGGACCGACTTCACAATATGCGAACGCTGGACAGTATGCATCCGGCCAAGCAGAAAAAGATAGCTTCGGAAACATCTTATATTTACGCACCGCTTGCACACAGATTCGGACTTTATTCCATAAAATCTGAGCTTGAAGATCTTTCTCTTAAATATAACAACCCGGATGTTTATAATGAAATCCTCAGCAAATTGGAAACTGCAAAAGAATTTCGTGAAAAATATGTTGAAGAATTTACAAAAGAAGTCTCCGAACAACTGAAAGAAGAAAATCTAAACTTTACCATAAAAGGACGCGCAAAAGCAATCAGTTCGATTTATCGTAAAATGCAGAAACAAAATGTGACTTTTGAGGAGGTTTACGACAATTATGCGATCCGAATTATTTACAAATCCGATCCTCGAAATGAGAAATTTCTCGCTTGGAAGATTTACTCAATTGTAACAGATCTTTATCAAAGTAATCCTTCGCGAATGCGTGACTGGATTTCTCAACCAAGATCAACAGGTTACGAAAGTCTGCACCTTACCGTGATGGGTCCTGATAAAAAATGGATTGAAGTCCAAATCCGTTCCGAGAGAATGAATGAGATTGCTGAAAAAGGAGTTGCAGCACATTATAAATATAAAGAGGGATACCGAAAAAACACCGATGATCAAAGATTTGAAAATTGGGTAACGGAGATTCGTGATGTTTTGGAACAGCAGCAAAACCTTTCTACATCAGAACTTCTTGACAATATTAAACTTAATCTTTATTCCAAAGAAGTATTTGTCTTCACACCCAAAGGAGAAATTAAGATTCTGCCAACCGGCGCAACAGCATTAGATTTCGCTTTTTCTGTACACTCAGATTTGGGAACAAAATGTCTTGGCGCAAAGATCAATGGAAAATTGGTTCCGATAAGTTACGTGCTTCAAAACGGAGATCAGATCGATATTCTTTCTTCTCAAAATCAAAAACCAAAACCAGACTGGCTGGACTTTGTTGTTACTTCTAAAGCTAAATCTAAGATTAAGAATATCCTTAATACAGAAAAAAACGCACATACATTAGAGGGAAAAGAAATGCTGCAGCGGAAAATGCGCCACGCAAAACTGAATTTTTCCGAAGAAGAAATCAACGGTCTGCAAAAATCCTTAAACCTGAAAACTTCGCAAGATCTTTTCCTCGGATTTCAAAATGGAACTTTTGACATTGGTGATATCAAACGATATGCTGATGGGAAAAGTATTCTGAGCAATCTTTTCCAACGCTTCAGAAAGACTTCTAACAAAGAGGAATATGTAGAAAAAATAGATTCCAATCTGGATATGATTGTCTTTGGGAAAGATGAGGAAAAACTGAACTATTCTTTTGCAAAATGCTGTACGGTAATTCCTGGAGATAAGATTTTTGGATTCATTACTATTTCTGACGGAATCAAAATTCATAGTGACAGCTGTCCAAACGCTATTAATCTAAGAGCAAATTACGATTACAGAGTTCTTCAGGCGAAATGGGTAAATGCGGAAAGTTTCAAAAACAGAGTCAAAATCGAGATCGAAGGAATTGACAGAATGGGAATGATCAACGACATTACAGCAGTTATCAGCGGCTCTATGAATATGGATATGAAAAGTATGAGCATCTCATCTAACGACGGAATTTTCACAGGAAATATCAACCTTGAAGTCAAAAATAAAAGTCAACTTGAGGAAACTTTCAAACAGCTGAAAAGCATCAATGGCGTTTCTAAAGTGAAAAGAACTTAATGATTTTATCCAAATACTTTCAGCAATTTTTTCACAACAGCAAAAGTTCCGGAATTGTTCTGATCATTTGTGTTTTGATCTCTTTACTGATTGCAAACAGTTCTTTATCATCTGACTTTCAAAATTTATTAGATTCAAAATTTGGTATTGAGTCATTACATCTTGATTATTCGGTTTCCGTCTGGATTAATGATGGTTTGATGGCAATTTTCTTTCTTTTAGTTGGTTTGGAAATCAAAAGAGAATTGCTGGAAGGCGAATTGTCCGACATCAAAAAAGCAAGTCTTCCAATCTTTGCAGCCGTTGGCGGAATGTTGATTCCGGCGTTGATTTATTTCGGTTTCAATCACGATACAGACTTTAAAAATGGCTGGGCAATCCCGATGGCGACGGATATTGCATTTTCTTTAGCAATCATTTCTTTGCTCGGAAAAAGTGTTCCCAATTCTCTCAAAATCTTCCTTAGCGCTTTGGCGATTGTAGATGATTTGGGAGCGATTGTCGTCATTGCTTTATTCTACACAGATCAAATTGACTGGATGTCTTTGGGAATATGTGCTGGAATTACAATTTTATTGATTATCTTAAATAAATCTGGAGTTAAAAATCTTATTTTCTATTTAATTCCGGGACTTTTTCTTTGGTATTTTATGCATCATTCTGGGATTCATGCGACGATTGCTGGTGTAATTTTAGCCTTCACAATTCCAACAAATATTTCTGAGAGTAAGATTTCTCCTTTAGAAAAACTGGAAGGTAAACTTCACATTCCGGTTAGCTTTGTAATAATGCCTTTATTCGCTTTGGCAAATACGAATATTACTTTTCAGAAAGAGATTTTTGAAGGTTTTATCAATCCTTTAAGTTTGGGAATTATCGGCGGATTATTTGTCGGGAAAGTTCTCGGAATTAATCTATTTTCTTTTTTAGCAATCAAATTAAAGTGGTCAGAATTACCCGCATTATCAGGTTGGCGAGAAATGATTGGCGTGGGATTTCTTGCAGGAATTGGTTTTACGATGTCGATTTTTGTTTCACTGTTAGCTTTTCCATACAAAATTGAAATTCAGAATATTGCGAAAATAAGTATTTTGATTGCTTCGGTTTTATCAGGAATTGTTGGTTATTTCATTTTAAAAATGAAAAAAACTTAAACTATTTCCCTGCAAAATATCTTGTAAAAGCCTCACAATTACTCATTAACGTTTCATAATCAGAAGAATATTGATTTTTAAGTTGTTGATAATATTGATTTCTTGCAAGGATATCCTCTTCTTTATTTTCATTAAAATAATACCGATCCGATTTTTCTAATTCATGATATATTTTAAAATTTTCACAACGTCCTGCCATTCTTAGACAAAGTGCTTTCATTTTTTCAGACGAAGAATATTTTTTGGCTAGCAGATAATACTTTTTCGCCAGACTTCCACAATTAAACTCTTCGTTATCAGCGATTATAGATTGATTGTAACCGCCTAGAAAATTACGTTTCATCATCCAAGCATTACCGTTTTCCGTCATATTATAGTAGCAATTCGCAACCAAAAAATAGTAATAAGCTTTATTATTTTCATCTGGATGCTCTGCCTTTTTAAGATAATCAATCAGTTTTTGAGTTATTGTAAGCTTGTTAAGTTTAAAATAGTCTGTTTGCTTGATGAACGCATTAGTATATTTCAAGATATAGAAAGGATTATTTCTCATCACAAGATCAGAACTGTTTTCACTTCTTTCCCAAAGCGAATTTTGAGTATCCCAATAGGCAGAATTATTCTTTTTGAATGCAAAAACAGCTTCGTGCAATCTGTTCTCCCTTAGATATTTGGTTCCAAGCAGTTCATTCAGATTCTCATTTTTATCTTTAAACTTTGAGTACAACCACATCGAAAATTCGTCTTTAACAGCTTCATTTTCATGCAAATTTTTCATTAATAATTCCATTTGAAATGGCGTATAAACTGCATCCAGATAATCCCAGGCAGAATAGTAATAGTCCAAGAAAATGTCCGGACGATTGTTTTTATTTTTCCAATAAGCAGAATAACTAGTTTGATAATCATCAGGCGAGAACTGTGAATCTGCTTGACTCATCAGCAAAATCGCATCAGTAGAATTCCCGTGATATTCCAATTCTCTCGCCAATGCAAAAATGAAAGGTCTATTATTTTTATTTTTAAGAATAATAGATTCCGTTTCCTTAGGAATTATTGTATTTCCAGATTTTTGATTAGCAAAAAGAACCAATGTTTTCACGATTTCTTTTTGATTATTAAATTCCGGATCATTGGATTTGAAACTATTTAAAGTCGCTAAAGACGAGTTATAATCCTTGGTCAAAAATTCTAAATAAGCTTTGGAAAGTTTCCAGAAATTGGTGTTTTCTACCTTTGAAAGTTCCACTTTTTTCACAAAATCGAGAACTTTTTCTGCATAAACCCGATCCGATTCTACTCTATCAAAAACTGTTTTTGTAGAAATATTTTGATCAGACTCTCCCCAACCAGTCATAGAAGGACTGAAAACCGTGTAATACGGCGTCAAAATCCAGTCTTCCATTTTATTAATTTCCCGAAGAAGCAAAAAACTCAATGCTTCATCATTTGGTTTTAATTGATAAAATGCATTCAGATAATCAAGATTTTTATCCGATTTCATACTGTACAAAAGATAAACTGAAGCTTTTTCGTCATTGGTTTTTGCAAATTTCAAAACATTTTCTATAGGTTGAGAATTGTAGAAATTCTGATAAGAAACGAATCGTTTTTCCGGAACATTTTTGAAAACCTGAGCAAGTAAATAATTTGATTTCGCCTCATTCTTCTCAGAAACAGCCTTGAAATACATTGCAAAATAATCAATCACATCTTCCGGCTTCGAAGCGAAATATTTGGAATAAATTTCACTGATTTCTGTTTTTTGCTCATTATAAAAAGCCATTCTCACTGCCAAAAAAGCATATCTTTTTCTGATGATTTTTTCTTTTGCAGATTCAGCATTTTCTAATGCTTTCGTTACCAATAATTTCCTTTGCGGTAAAACAAAAGATTCGTTCCTTTCCCACGGATCCTGCATCCAGGTATTGAATTGTTCACAGGTTTTTGCAAATTTCAAATAATCCAGCGCCTCTGTTTTCTGATTTTTGAACAAATAAACAAGGAATTCATTTTTAGAATCTTTGCGAATATCTTCCAGTTTCAAATCGTTCATCACTTCGGAAATCGATTTACCAGACACTTTATTTTTACAGTAATCTCCCCAGAGTTTATCATTAAGCGCCGTTTCATTTTCTTTATAAACAGAACTTGGCGCAAAACTCAAAGACGAATAATCAAACTCCGAAAATTGATGATAATGAAAATGAACAGGACTGAAAAGTGACATTCTCACGTCTTCTCCGTAAGGATAAAATCCGCAAGCAACTGCGAAATTACTTAGTAAAACCAATATAAATCTGAGAAAGTTCTTCATTGCTAAAGTTGTTTAAAATAGATTCGTCCAGACTGAATAATGACACTCGGGTTTCCTTGTTCCAATGTCCATATTTCTTCAAAAGTTTAATAGATTTTGTCAAATTTTCAGAACTTATTTTTTCAAATTTAATTTTATCGCCTTTTCTGATGTAAATATTATTAATCGTTGTATCTACCTTTGATTCATACCAAAGCGGTTTTATGACTTTTAAGTTTTTTTCAAAATCATTACTTCCATAAACTACGTCCACAAAACGGTTGTTCTGATAGATTTGCATCCAGGAAAAAATTGGTAATGCAATATCCAGATGAAGCGGATATTGTTTCACGTTTTTGAGATACTTTTCCAACTCCTTATTATCAAGAATCGAATTTTGAAACTGACTTTCTGTTGGCGGTAAAAGATTATAACACATCAACATCGCTTTATCCACAGGCGGAATTCCTATTTTATCAGGATATTTGTAAGGATACAATCTCAGCGTGCATGAGATTTCTTTTTTGGAAATTTCTTTGAGCTTTTTCAGAAAAAGAAAGTAATTACTTTTGGATTTCGGAGTCCAGTCGCAATCCATTTGAAATTCTTTGACCTGATACTTTTTGAATTTTTCTTTGGTATATTTATCAATCAAAAAATTGACATTATCCGCTAACGAATCTATGCTTTTCCCATTCGTTTTTAGGAATACTTCATTCCGAATGTAGATTGTCGGAATAATATTAACATCAATATGTTTTTGCCCATAATCCTCATCAAAACTCAAATTTACTTTAGAAATGGGAAAATTCCCCAAAGCTTCTGTGTGATCAACTTCAAAAAATTTGATGTAAAGATTTTTAATTCTAAGAGAATCAATCGCATTATTTTCATTTGCAGAAAGTCTCCATTCATCACTTTTCCAATAATAAAATGAAGGTTCTACTTTTTCGATTTTCTTTTGACAGGAAAATAGAAAAGTCAAAAACAGAATATAAAAAAACGGTTTAATTTGTGCTTTCAAGGCTATAATTTTACTTAACACAAATTAACAAAAATCATTCCCAATTTAACTTATTTTAAGAAATTATTATTTGAAAATAATCCAAGAAAAAACCTTCCAATTAACATTGAAAGGTTTCTAATTTTTAGTCTCTTTTAGAAGCATTTTTCTTATCTCTCTTTGCTTCTTTTTTTTCTTTTGCTGTTTTAAGAGGTTCCTTTTTTACAGCTTTTTTTACGTCCTGACCTTTTGCCATATTCTTATATTTTAGTATTAATTGCTTTTAAGTATTGTAAATATAATAATTTTTCGATTTAAAATTAAGTTTAGATCTGAATTAAAATTCATTAATTGTTCTCATCTCATCCCGAACAATCTTCTCAAGCTTCACTTTTTTAATGGCTAGATTCAGTTCATTTCCCATTAATACCAAAAACACATTCACATTTACCCAAACCATTACCAAAATAATCGAACCAATCGAACCGTAAAGTACATTATATCGGGCAATATTCGCAACATAAATCGCAAAGAAGTATGTTAATAAAACAAACAAAACTGTCGTCAAAACTGCACCTGGAAACGCTTCTCTGATTCTTGTGATTTTAAGACAACCAACCCAATAGAATAAGGTCAACAGCACAAAATAGAATAATGGAAATGATACAAAACTGATAATCTTTGTTAGGTTCTTTGTGAACCAGCCAATATCGTAAGTCGGTGTGTAAAGCTTCAGAACAACCTCACTGTAATAGATTCCGAAAATCGAAAGGCAAACCAATGTCAGGAAACAGATCGTAACCAGCATTGCCAAAAGATATTCTTTCACAAAAGTCCTTGAGAGCTCTGTGTTCCTATTAAATCCATTAATCAAAGTAAAACAGCCATTGGTCGCAAAAACGAATGATAATAAAATCGTCAGATTACTAATCGATTTCATATTCGGAATAATATTTTCCTGAATATAGTTTGTTACATCGCTTTGCATATGAGATGGAAAAACCCTTGGCATTAAAACTTCGAAAATATAAAACTGAAGCTTATCGTAATGCGGCATAAATGGCAGAACAGACAAAAAGAATAGAATCATCGGAAAAAGACTCAGGAAAAAGTTCCACGAAATACTCGCAGCCTGCCTTCCCAAAGGATTTTTGAAAATCGCATCAGAATAGATCGAGAACATTTTCCACAGAGAAATCCCTAAAACAGGGATATGAATTCCGTCGAAAAAATTTTTGATTTTAAGGAAAAAACGCTGTATTTTTTTTGCCATTCATTTATCTTTGCCCCACAAATATAGTAAATGCGTATTAATTTGATCTGCATTGGGAAAACGGATGACAAAGAAATCATCTCTCTCATCAAATATTATCTTCCCCGAATCCCGAAACATTGGAACTTCGAACTTCTCGAAATTCCTGATATCAAGAATGCTAAAAACCTGACACCAGATCAATTAAAAAAAGAAGAAGCCAAATTATTCCTGAATCAGATTGAATCTTCTGAACTCGTAATTCTATTAGACGAAAAAGGAAAGCAATTCACAAGCCGCGAATTCTCAGAAAAAATCGATTTCTGGATGGGAAGTTCTGTGAAAAAAGTTAATATCTTAATTGGTGGCGCTTACGGTTTTTCGGAAGAAATCTACCAAAGATCAAATGAAAAAATCTCTCTGTCGAAAATGACTTTCACTCACCAAATGATCCGGTTATTTTTTGTAGAACAGATTTACAGAGCAGCAACAATTCTGCAAGGGAAACCATATCATAACGATTAAGGAAATTTATTTCACAAATCTCTTTCTAAGTTTCATAAATGGCTTCTCCACAATCCAATGGACAATCTGAGCAAAACCAAAACAAGTAATCATACAAATTACCAGCATCAAATTACTATTAATTTCAAAGTTTTCCAAAAATTGATGCGTCATATGAATAACACCTTTGTGCGTCAAATATATAGCGTAGGAAAGAGTCGCAATTTTAGTCAATATTTTTGAATCCCATTTGAATAAAAAACTTGTTGGAGAAATCGCTCCAAGAACAAGAAATCCGTAACCCAAAGCAACCAAAGGAAATCCAAAAACTGTCGCATCAAAAGTCATCTGATCTTCACATAAGAAATATGTTGCTATCAAGATCATCAATCCAAAGAATAAGAGCCAGTTTCCAAAAGAAGAAATCTTAGTCCAGATTTTAGGATAAAAATGATAAAGTCCTGCAATCAAAACACCTGCTAACAAACCATCTAAACGGCTGTAAGTCGTGTAATAAATATATTTGTACCAATACATTCTGCTATCATCGTCAGCAATATGTGGCAAGTAAAAATTGTTGTAACTGTAAATTCTGATTGCAATTCCAAAAACGAAAAGCAGAATTAAAATCAAATAAGATCTTTCCATCCATTTTTCAGATAGAATAAACATCAAAATCAATGGAAGGAACAAATAGAAATGTTCCTCTACACACAATGACCAGCAATGTGAAAATGTGCCTTCGTTATAAACATCTAATCCAATATTTTGAGTAAAAGTCAGGAATTTCCATAACGGCGGTAGACTTTCTCTTTCACGAAAAAATGGCAAACAGAAATATAATCCAACCGTAAATAAGTATGCAGGCAAAATCCTGAAAACCCTTTTTAGAAAGAAGTTTTTTAAAGAGATATTATTTTCAGTTTTAATTTCCTGAAACAGTTGAGACGAAATCAAAAAACCACTCAAAACGAAAAATAAATCCACACCAGTCCAGCCAAACCTTGCTAAATCAGGAAGCCAATTTGGTTCGCCTCCACTCAAAATAAAATAGTGAAACAGGAATACAAAAATAATTGCGAAAGCACGCAAATTATCTAGTCCATAAAATTTCTGAGTCAGTTTTTGGTTCAAAGGAAAATCGATTTTAAAATAATTAAACCGATTGCTTATTCACAACTTTCTGTGCAAGATTTGCTAAAACGCCACCTAAAAGAAATCCAACGGCTGCGCCAAACGCAATATCCAAAGGAAAATGAACACCAAGATAGATTCGGCTGTAAGAAACAATACTTGCCCAAACAAACAAAATATAAGGCAGATATTTATACTTTTTTCCAACCATAATGGTCAGAAAATTGAATAAGAAAAAGGAGTTAGAAGCGTGTGATGAATAAAATCCATAATTACCACCGCAAATAACAAGACGCATATGAGCAATTAAAGATTCTGTATGACAAGGCCTGAATCTCTCAATGCCGTGTTTGAAAATTCCTGCTAATTGATCAGAAATTGTAATTCCAATCGTAATGAATATTAAAACGAAAAGTAATTTCTTAAGCGGAAAACTTTTGTAAAGTAAATAAAGTAAAATAGCGTAAAACGGAATCCAGAACCATTTTCCAGTAACCGTGAGCCAAAACGGATCAAAGGCAGAATTACCCAATCCATTCAGGAAAAGAAGAAGCTGTTGGTCTTTTTCGATCAATCCGTTCATAAAATTATCGGCTTACTGGCCCTTCGTGAGAGTCGTCTTTGGAAAGATCTATTTTAGGCTTCTCTTCAGTTGTTGGAAGAGAATTATTAGCAAGTGGATTATAATCCTGAGCAGACTTTTTCACGTTATCAATTTCTTTTTTGATCTCGGAAAGCGGATTATCAGCTTCTTTCATTATTTCGGTTTTGATATCGTCCACAGCGCCGCGCATCTTGCGCACGCCTTCACCAAGACCTCTTGCGATCTCAGGCAATTTATCTGGGCCGAATAAAACAACGATCGCCAAAGCAATCATCAGCATTTCTCCAATACTCAATTCCATTTGACAAAATTAAGCAAAGATTTAGAAAAGTGATACACAGAACATTATTAAATTTATTATAAAATTGATAAAAAGAGATATGTCATCTTCGCTTGGAAATAATTTTGGACATTTTACCGTAAATTTGTGACCAGTAAGAGTTTAGGAAATGAAAAGACAAAAAGTACAGGCGCACAATTATTTCAAATTAATCACATCATCATTATTCATCACAATAATAGCATCTTTTTTAGCACTTTCATTAAAAAAAATCACAGAGTTCTGTCAGGAACATATCTTTGAATTTGCTGAGAAAAACAATTCATATTTATTTATAATTCTTCCCACAATTGGAATTACCGCTATATACTTTTTAAGAAAATATCTTTTCAAAAATAGAAAGAACAAAGGCATCACGGAAATTTACAAAACCGTAGATCAGCGGAAAGACCATCTTCCTTTTTTCAAAATACCGTCGCATTATTTCAATGGTTTTTTAACGGTAATATTTGGAGGATCAACTGGTATCGAAGTTTCAACAGTCGTTGCAACAGCTACAATCGGTAATTCCGTTTACGAAAAAGAATTCGCTGCGAATGTTTATAAGTTAGAATTGATTTGTGCTGGTGTAGTTGCTGGCGTAGGCGTCCTATTCGGAAATCCGCTGGTCGGTTTTCTGTTTGCTTTGGAAGTGATTGCGAGGAAGTTTAGTAAGACTTTATTCATCAGTTGTTCGGCTTCGGCTTTGTTGTCTTGGTTGTTTCTTTATTATTTCCCATCTACTTCGTTGATCAGTTTGCCAGTGACCGAATGGCATTGGATTGCTGTACCTTTTATGGTCATCCTTAGTTTACTCAGCGGAACATTGTCTGTTTATTTTACAGTTTTGGTCATCAGGATGAAAGAATTCTTTTCCGGAATCAACAACAATTTTTTAAGAGTAAATCTTGGTGCTTTGGCAGTCGGAACTTTGATTTGTATTTTTCCTTTTTTATATGGCGACAGTTACCATTCACTAAATGAATTAATCAATCATCCACAGAGTTATTCCCTGTTGTTTCTTTTCGCTTTGATTTTATTAAAACCATTAGCATCCTCTCTTACATTAGGAGCAGGCGGAGACGGTGGCGTTTTTGCACCGAGTATTGTGGTTGGTGCTTATTTAGGATTGGCATTTGCAATAGCGTGCAACACCTTTTTCGGAACGTCTTTGATCTTGATCAATTTTGTTTTGATAGGAATCGCTGCCACATTATCAGCCGCAATCTACGCACCATTTACCGCATTGATATTAACTTGTAGTTTGGTACCAAACGGCTACGCTTTGTTCTTCCCTATTTTGTTGGGATGTATTTTAGCGCAGAAAACAGCGCAGAGAATATTGCCTTACAATGTTTACACTTACGCTCCGAAGGCTTAAGATTTCTTCCCTTTAAAACTAATAGTAACAAAATAAATACTCACTGCAAATAATAGAAACGCTAAGAAAAACGGTGCACCAGGAAACAAAAACGGTGCATTTTTATGCGTGAAGTAATAGAACAGATTCGTCATCAATGGTGGCCCAATAATAGAAGTCGCACTCATCAAACTTGTCAATGCACCTTGCAGTTCGCCTTGTTCGTTGGACGGAATATTCTTGGTAATAATCGATTGCAACGCCGGACCACAGATCCCACCCAGACAGTAAGGAATTGTGAAGACCAACATCATCCATCCTTCCGTAGCAAATGCATAAAGCAACATTCCGATGGCGTAAAGCATCAATCCATAAAAGATACTTTTCTGATCACCAATTTTCGGATTGATCCATCGGATTAAGACTCCTTGCACCAAACCTACCAACAAACCAACAACCCCAAGAGAAATCCCCACCATTCTTTCATCCCAACTGAATCGGTACATCGTATAGAAACTCCAGTTACTTTGCACGGCGTGTCCGCCAATATAAATTAAAATCAAAGCCGTTGTAAGTGCCGAGATCTCAGGATGTTTTTTCAGGAATTTGAAAGATCCAATTGGGTTAGCTCTTTTCCAGCTGAACTCCCGTCGGTTTTCTTTGGAAAGACTTTCCGGCAACACGAAATAGCCATAGATAAAATTGATCATACACAAAACCGCTGCCGCATAGAACGGAACTCTCGCTCCATAATGTCCTAAGACACCACCCAAAACAGGTCCGATAATAAAGCCCAAACCAAACGCCGCCCCGATCATACCGAAATTCTTTGCACGATCTTCATCCGTAGAGATATCCGCAATGTAGGCACTCGCAGTCGTGATGCTTGCACCGGTAATTCCCGCAATGATTCGTCCAACGAAAAGCCACCAAATACTTGGTGCCAATGCCAGAAAAATATAATCTACAGAAAATCCAAAAAGCGAAAGCAAGATCACAGGTCGGCGACCATATTTATCACTCAGATTGCCTACGAATGGCGAGAAAACAAACTGGATAAAGGCATAAGCAAAACTTAACCAGCCACCATATTTTGCTGCCTCGCTGATGTCTGCGTGGATCAGTTCTTCTATCAGTTTCGGGACTACGGGAATGATGATTCCCCAGCCTGTAATATCTATCAACAGCGTGATAAAGATGAAACCAATGGCAGCAGATTTTTGATTTGTTTTCATGCTTGCGAAGATAGGAATTTTTTGATTTTACAAATATTCATAATTGGAAAGGTATTTTAATTTCTAAATCTTGTTAATAATTAGGAGTGTTAAATTTTTGCTGGAAAATGACTAATATTACATATCAATTTAAGAAATTTATATTGAGAAATAATTTTCCCCAATGAAACATTTAAACACATTACTGATTTTATTGTTACTTTTTCCAATATCCTTATTTAGTCAAAACCATTATAAGTACTCCTATAAAGAAGGTTATAAATTTCTTGGAAAAGCGCAAAAGAAAATTGATAAAAAAGATTTTGATAACGCTACAAAATTAGTCAACAAAGCAAAAAATTCAAATTTTGGATTTTGTGGAAATGCTTGGGCTGAAGCTGAGTCTAAAATAAAAATGATTGAAGTTCAGATACTAAATAATCAAAAAAAAATTGATGAATCTTTAGCTATTTTGGAATCAATTGGAGGTTGCAGTTTAGGAGCTGATTGTTTAAAAAGAGATTCTTTAAAAATTGAAACCTTGTTTCTGAAATTTGGAAAAGAAAAAGTAAAAAATGCTTTTAAAAAAATCGAAAATGTTAATACAAAACCTGAAAATAATAATGATGATGAGTATGAAGTTAACTATTCAGTATTTGTAACAGATTTGAATTATAATTTTAATTTCATACAACGTAATTTCATTCTAATTGACGAAAACGGAAAAGAGATTATCCCAAAAAAAACAGATAATAAATTCTTTAATATTGTTCAAAATCAACCTTTTTATGAACTACTTCAATAAGGAAATGCACTAACATTAAGAGATAAGAGAAATCTTTCCTCCGCTGGTGCGAGCATCTTGCTCGTACCCTTACAAAAAACAGACACCCCAACCGTCTGCTTTTTTCATTAAATTTACCGCAAACTAAACAACCTCCAATGAAAACCAAAACCATCCTCTCACTTCTTATCCTATCCTGCACTTTCATCTCGTGCGACAGAATATCTGATAACTACTGGGATCAAAAAGATCAGGAAAACTACACATCTCGGTATATGGGAAAATGGGTGGGAAGTTACACCGGACAGGGCAACGGAAACCTTATCATCTCTGTATCAAAAAGCGGAAATATTACCGGAACTTACGGACCAAATAACGATATGGTTCTCGGATTTGTGATGGATGATGGTGCTTTGACACCTGTCGTTTCCGACACACCTATTTTCACTATGTATGGAAGCCTCAACACCAAAAAAGGAACTTGGAAAAATGGCAGTCTCACAGGCGATTGGACGCTTACAAAACAATAAACTTTCTGACAAATAGCAAATCGAAAAATTATCCATAGACAAATCGTTATCCCATATATGTCAGACATAACAATTAAACGAATTTTTGGAATTTTAAACATAATCCTGCTCATTATTTCAGGAATTCAAATTGTGGAATTTCCTGGAGGAATGTTTTTTCCGGGCTATTATTTTGGGATTATTTTTATTATTGGAATTTTGATTACTTGTTGGATTGTAGCTTTTACTTTAAATCTAATCTTCAAAAAATATTCTATATCATCTTACCTCTTATTTTTTTTTAGTTTGAGTCTGATTTATTTTAATGTCCATTTCTATTCTCCAACTTTAAAAATAATTGTTCCTAATAATTATACCGGAGAGATTAATTTAGTTCTTGCAAACATCGATGAAAACAGATTAAACATTGACGAAAACGGAATTGGTTATATTAATGAAATGACATTTAATAAGACTTATACAAAACCGGTTGTTACAGATAGAAGAGGAAACGATTTATCCAAACAACTAAAAGGTTTCAACAATTTAATATTTTGGACAAATCCTGAACATTGTTGTATTCAGCTCAACGCAATCAAAAGTTTAAATTTTGAAATTTTACCAAAAGATAAATCCGAAAATCCATTTAAGTTTTTTGAATTGACAAAACACATCGATAGGAAAATCACAAAACTGTTTCCGCTAAAAAGAAAAAAGAAAAAATAATTTTCCCGACGTTACAGTCGTTTTCTTAATACAACATAAACAGACATCATCAAATGTCTGTTTTTTATTGAAATATTCAAAAACCTCAAAAACATACTACGAATTGGCATTGATTCATTACAACGGAACAATGATCCACTTCGTTGTATCTTTTATTCATTACGATGAAGCGTTGAAGTATTACGAAGACTCGTTGATTCATTCCGTTGAGCCAGTGATTCATTCCGTTACCTCATTGATTCACTCCGTTAAGCCGTTGATTCACTCCGTTGAGGCAGATGCATCAATTTTGTTATGAATCAATAAGTTGCAAGATCAACAAAAAATATTTTTTCCTGGAAAAATTTGTTGTCCTAAAATTATTTTTCTAAATTCGATTCAAGAAACACAAATACTTCAACGATGAAAAAAAATCCCGTGGCTCGCGAGTTTAAACTTGCCGATGCCTTTCTCAAACAAAAAGCTGACGAGTTTATTAATCTTATAGACCGTGATATTTTAGAATTCACAGACCGAGGCTACAACCCAACCAAGAAAACCGAGTTTACCAATGCGCGCGATGCAGTGGACAATTTCCCTTCCGACGAACAATTGGAAGCGATTAAAATAGAGTTTACCGCCCAAAAAGATGCTGCCCGAAATGCTCTTGCCAAAACAATGCGCACCATTTTGAATATGGCTCAAAATGTTTTTGGCTTAGCGAGTGCCAAGTATAAGGAATTTGGAGGATCAGATCTTGCCCGCCAAAGCGATGCAGAGCTGGTACGCAATGCCAGAATTATGACAGTGACAGCAGATAAATATCTGACAGAACTTGCCTCTGAAGGATTGACTGCGGATAAAATCACAACACTTTCAAACCAACGTGACATTTTAGATATTGCTATAGATGCGCAGGCTAAAGGAATTTCGGATCGGGATGTTGCCACAGAAGACCGTGTGGAAATCCTGAACATCCTTTACAGACTCGTGATGAAATATGCCGGCATCGGACAAGACATCTTCTACGAAACCGACGAGGCGAAGTATAATGATTATGTGATCTACAATACGCCGAGTGGTCAGCCGGACGAGCTACCCACGCCAGTTGAATAAAAAAGGTTGGCTGATTTTAGTGCCATAATGTTTTTTTTTTAATGAATTAGTTCAACTTTTGTCCTGCAGATCTTTGATTTACAGGATTTTTTTTGGTGTCTTCGGCTACGATCAGACACCAAAAAATAGTCAAAGGGTTAAAAGTTATATTTGTTTGTTGATCAAAAATATTGTTGTGGTTTTTACAGGTCGCTCCTACGGAGCTTTTCTTATGATGATTCGATTGTTTTCTATGATCAGGTCGCCGCTCTGCGGCTTGTGCTATAAATCAACTTGATCCTAAACTTATTATTAAAAAACGTTCAGTTTGTCATTCCGTAGGAATCTCTCCAGTTTTGTTTAGATTGATTACGTCGAGCCACTTCGTTTAGATTCCTACGGAATGACAAAGACTCTTAAAAACAAATTAAACTGAACAAAAATAACACAAAAAAAAGCCCTCAATCACTTGAGGGCTTTCATTATATATCTATTTGAGAAAATTACTCTACTATTTCAGCATTGCTGATCGTAGATTTCCCTGTTACTTTATCTTCTTTTTTCTTACCTCTAAGGAAGTCATAAGCCGTAGCCGATGCAATAAAGATAGATGAATAAGTACCAAATCCAATACCTATCAATAGACAGAACATAAATCCTCTCAGGTTATCTCCACCGAAGATGAAGATCGCAAGGATTACCAAAATCGTAGTGAAAGAAGTATTAAACGTTCTACCAATTGTACTTGAAATTGAATCATCAAACAATCCAGCAAGCGTCAATGCTTTCTTCTCACGAAGGTACTCTCTAATTCTATCGAAGATAATAACCGTATCATTGATGGAATATCCAATCACCGTAAGAATCGCCGCAATGAAATCTTGGTTGATCTCCATATTGAACGGCATTACTTTGTAGAATAATGAATAAACTCCAAGGATTACTACAGTATCGTGGAACAAACCAGCAACCGCTCCAAGAGAGAACTGCCATTTGTCAAATCTTACCAAGATATAAATAAAGATACCTAACAATGACGCAGCAACTGCCAACATCCCGTGTGTCTGGATATCATCCGCAACAGTAGGTCCAACTTTGGTAGAAGATACAATTCCTGCGTGACCTTTATCAGCCGATTTGAAATCTGCTAAAGTCATTCCGGCAGGAAGATCATTTTTCAAACCTTCGTATATTTTTTGCTCAACAGTCTGGTCAGCTGCAAGAGATTCATCATCGATCAAATAATCGGTAGTGATTTTCAATTGAGAAGAGTTACCAAAAGTTTTAGCTTCAACGATATTTTTTTGACCATCTGCAGTCTGCATCAGTTTAGCGATACCTGCTTCAACATTTTCTGCATCTACTGGTTTTTCAAATCTCACTACATAGTTACGTCCACCTGTAAAATCGATACCGAATTTGAAACCATTCATTGCGATAGAAGCGATAGAGATCACCATTAATATAGCAGAGAAATAATAAGCATATTTTCTTTTCCCGATGAAATCGATCCAAGTATTTCTGAAAAGATTCTTAGTAGGAGCAGTCCATACAGAAAGAGATTTTCCTTTCTCAAGTCTGCTGAAGATCATTACTCTTGACAACAATACAGAAGTAAACAATGTCATTACCAATCCAATCATCAACGTTACTGCAAACCCTTTAATTGGTCCCGTTCCGAAGATATAAAGAATTAATGCTGTAATGAAAGTCGTAGCGTGACCATCGATAATCGCAGAGATTGCGTGTTTGAAACCATCTTTGTAAGCTTCAAGAATACTTTTTCCACGGAATAGTTCTTCTTTCGTTCTTTCGTAAATGATAACGTTTGCATCCACCGCCATCGCCATAGATAATACAACTCCGGCAATACCTGGAAGTGTCAACGTTGCATCCAAAGAATCCATAATTCCGAAGATGTAGAACAAGTTGATTACCATCGCGATAACTGCATAAACACCAGCTCCACCGTAGTAGAAAATGATGTAAACAATAATTACAGCAAATGCAATAAGGAAAGACATCACACCGTCATTAATTGACTCAGCTCCAAGAGATGGACCTACAACGTCTGCCTGTACAATTTTCGCACCTGCAGGCAATTTACCAGCACCTAGAACATCTACCAAGTCTTTAGCTTCTTCCTGAGTAAAGTTTCCTGAAATCTGAGTTCTTCCGTTTGGAATCACATCATTTACAGAAGGCGCAGTGTAAACTCTGTTATCCAAAGTTACAGCTACTACTTTTCCTTTATTTTTCTCAGTCATTGTTTTCCAATCACGAGCACCTTGAGAATCCATCTGCATATCTACAACGATACGACCCAATTGGTCATAATTGATGTTTGCAGATTCTACAGCACCGTCAACTGGCGCTTTCTGAGTTATGTTTCCACGGATTGCGTAAAGAACAAGACTGTTAGAAGTATTAGATTCGGGTTTATAACCCCACATAAACTGGGTATATTTCAAGTTAACAGGTCTGGCTTTGGTAGCTATTGCACTGTTAAGTAGTTTATTAACAACTGCTGTATCGGCTAATTTTACGTTAGCAACAGCATTTCCAGGTGTAGAATTTAATTGAATCAAGTTCATCAAATTCGTAGTTTTTGCAACGCCGATAGAATCTCCTTTTGTCTTAACCAATTGGTCAAGCTGAGAGAAATAAGGTATTACCTCCTGCCCTAACTGTACTTCCCAAAACTGAAGTTTCGCAGAAGTCTGAAGCATTTTTTTAACTCTGTCGATATCTTTGATACCAGGCATTTCCACCAAGATTCTTCCTGTTCCGGGAACTCTCTGAACGTTTGGCTGCGTTACCCCCATTTTGTCGATACGTGTTCTAAGAACTTCATAAGCTGTTCCTACAGACGCATCGATTTTTTTTCTGATAATATTTTTGACCTGATCATCCGGTGTGTTGAACTTGATCTCAGAAAGATTGGTGTTCCCGAAGATCTCAGGATCTGCAAGTTTCAGGTTGGTTCCTTTTTCCTGATTAACAGCTTCGAACTGCGTGAAGAAATCCTCGATGTATTGCTTACTTGAGTTTTTCTGTGCTTTGTCTGTTCTGTTAAGTGCTTCTATTAAAGTAGCATTTGTAGAGTAATTACTAAGATCATTCACCAAATCTCTCTGGTTGATCTCCAATAATACGTTGATACCACCTTTAAGATCCAATCCGAGTTTCATTTCTTTCTGTTTTGCAGACGCATAATCCAGTTTTGTAAAACCTAGATTAAGGGTGTCTTTAGAAAGTCTTGCGATCTCAGCGTTGTATTTCACTGGATTTTCGCCGGCAATTGCTTTTGCTTCTTTTTCTATTTTGTTGGCATAGAAAGAAGGCAGAAGCTCATTAAGGCAAATTAATCCAAGAACGATGGCAACTAATGTAACGAGTCCTTTTCCTTGCATTTTCTTACGATATATATAAATTAAGTCGGCAAATATAATGATTTATAGCGGAAATAAGAATTTGAAAATGAGAAAAGTGCATTATAGTTTTTATATTGAAATTAATTCTCAGTTTTATTTGAAAAAACAGGTCAAAAACGAGCTTTTGTTATTAATTAAATAATTTTGAAATGATAAGGCATATAATTTGGTAACTTTATTAATAATCTAAAAAATAATCAGTTATGAAAAAATTATTACTCCTTCTTTCCTGCGCATTTGCATCGGAAGTTTATTCACAACAAATCATTCTGGAAGAGTTTGCAACAGTTTCAAATCCAACAGAAATCACAGCTTCGCCAACAAATGACAATCGGTTGTTTGCAGTAGATCAGTCCGGACTCATTAAAATTGTAAATACAAACGGGACGATTGAAGCTTCCAACTTTCTTAATATTACAGACAGAGTCAACTTCAGTGGTGAGATGGGATTATTAGGTTTGGCGTTTCATCCGCAGTTTGCTACAAACCGTTACTTCTATGTTTATTATAACAGAGCCGGCAGAACGATTACTGTTTCGAGATTTACTGCAAATTCTGCAAACCCAAACACAGCAGATCCGGCGACTGAAAAAATAATGTTGTCCATTGAAAAACCTTTTACCAATCATAATGGTGGAAGTATTCATTTTGGGGCAGACGGTTACCTTTGGATTTCAACAGGAGATGGCGGAAGCGGCGGCGACCCGAATGGCAACGGACAAAATAAAAATTCGCTTTTGGGGAAAATGCTGAGAATTGATGTTAATTCCGATAATGCTTACAATATTCCTCCGACCAATCCTTTTGTTGGTGTAGATGGCGCTGATGAAATATGGTCTTACGGTCTTAGAAACGGCTGGAAATATTCTTTTGACAGAACTACGAATAATATCTGGATTGCAGATGTTGGTCAAAATTTGATTGAAGAAATTAACCGAGTTCCGGCAACAACTCCTGCTATAAACTACGGTTGGAGATGTTACGAAGGAAACAATGCATATAATACGACTGGTTGTGCCAATGCTTCTACGATGACTTTTCCGGTTGTGCAATATGATCATTCGGGCGGAAAATGTTCTATCACTGGAGGCTATGTTTACAGAGGAAATCTTTATACTGATTTGGTTGGAAAATATGTTTTTGCAGATTACTGTTCTGCTCAAATTGGAATTTTAGACAATACCACAATAACCTGGACAACTGCTTTTTCCGGAAACAATTTCACCACATTTGGGGAAGATAATAGCAAACAACTTTATATTGCTGCGGCTAATGGTAAGATTTTTAAAATAAAGACTAATTTCTTAGCGGTTTCCGATGTTGATAAATCTAATATTCAAATTTCTCCGATTCCAGCGAAAGATTTCATTTCTATTAAAAATATTAATGATAAAAATCTAACTGTAGAAATTTTGGATTTATCAGGAAGATCAGTTTTAAATACCAATGTTTCAGAAAATGATAAAAGCGTTGATATTACCACTTTAAAACCTGGAAATTATATTCTCGTTCTAAAGAAAGATGATATTAAAATAATGAGTCAGAAAATTATTAAAGAATAAATTTTGGGATTATGAGTTATGAGTTCAAAATTAAGTAATAAAAAATCCTTTCAGATATTAAGTCTGAAAGGATTTTTACTTTAATATTTAATCGAAATAAAATTTATTTGCTCCAATTAACTCTTGTTGTTTTCACATCGTGAGAATTGGTTCCGATCATAATATCGAAATCGCCAGCTTCCCAATCGTATTTCAATTGATTATTATAGAATTTCAGATCTTCCGGGGAAATCTTGAAAGTTACTTTTTTGCTTTCTCCAGCTTTCAAATATACTTTTTCGAAACCTTTAAGTTCTTTAACAGGTCTTGTGATACTTCCAACAACATCTCTGATATAAAGCTGAACCACTTCTGCTCCATCATATTTTCCATTATTAGTCAATGTTACAGTAGCTTCGATTGGTGTGTTTCCTGCTGGTTTTGCGTTGCTCACAGAAACATCAGAATAACCGAAATTGGTATAACTCAATCCAAATCCGAACGGATAAAGCGGTGTGTTACATTCATCCAGATAATTGGAACGGAATTTTTCAAAAGTACATTTCTCAGTATTTTCAACACTTAGAGGACGACCTGTATTTTTAGCATTGTAATAAAGTGGCACTTGTCCCACACTTCTTGGGAAAGTCATTGGCAATTTTGCAGAAGGATTTACTTTTCCGTAAAGTACGTCAGAAACTGCGTATCCGGCCATACTTCCCGGGAACCATACATTAAGGATTGCATCTGCTAACTGAGATTCCTCATTCAAAACTAAAGGACGACCAGTAAACAAAACCAAAACGATAGGTTTTCCTGTTTTTTTAAGTTCTCTCAACAATTCTTTTTGAGTTTCCGGAATTCCAATATCTGTTCTTGAACTTGATTCACCGCTCATTTCAGCACTTTCTCCAATTGCCAGAACGATTACATCTGCTTTGCTTGCAACATCAACAGCTTCTTTTCTGATTTGATCAGCAGAACGACTGTCTCTGTCGGCAGTTTTGCCAAACATAGTAGCTTTTTCTTCCATAGCTGCAGATTCGTAAATATTGCTACCTTTTGCATAAACAAAATTGACATCTTTACCAACTGTTTCTTTAAGTCCTCTCAATAATGAAATAGAATTGGCATGTTTTGCTGCTACACTCCATGTTCCAGGCATATTTACTGAATTGTCACCCAATGGTCCAATTACCGCAACAGTTCCAGCTTTTTTAAGTGGAAGAACTTGCTTATCATTTTTCAAAAGAACCATAGATTGTGCAGAAATAGTTCTTGCTGCTTCCAAATTTTTCGGACTGAAAACTTCTTTCTGAGCTCTTTTGGAATCTGTATATTTATAAGGATCATCAAAAAGTCCAAGGTCATATTTAGATTCCAAAATTCTTCTTGCAGCATCGGTCACAGTTTGTTCCGTTACTTTTCCTTCAGTAATTGATTGTTTTAAAGTTTTCAAAAATCCTTCGCCAACCATATCCATATCGATTCCGGCATTCATTGCTAAAGCAGAAACTTGTTTAAGATCTCCCATTCCGTGCTCGATCATTTCGTTGATTCCGGTATAATCTGTTACCACGAAACCTTTGAAATTCCATTGTTTTCTAAGAACATCGGTCATCAGCCATTTGTTTCCTGTTGCAGGAATTCCGTCAACTTCATTGAAAGAAGCCATCACGGAAGCTGCACCAGCATCAACAGCCGCTTTGTACGGTGGGAAATACGTATTGTACATTTGAACGTGACTCATATCAACGGTATTGTAATCTCTACCGCCTTCTGCTGCGCCATAAAGTGCAAAGTGTTTTACACAAGCCAACATTGTATTTTTCTTGGAAAGGTCATCGCCCTGATATCCATAAACCATTGCTTTTGCAATCTGACTTCCTAAGTAAGGATCTTCACCAGAACCTTCGGAAACTCTACCCCATCTTGGGTCTCTGGATATATCTACCATTGGCGAGAATGTCCAGTTGATGCCGTCAGCAGTAGATTCCTGAGCAGCAATCTGAGCAGATCTTTGGATCAAATCCATATCCCAAGATGATGCTAATCCTAATGGAATCGGGAAAGATGTTTCATAACCGTGGATAACGTCCATTCCGAAAATCATTGGAATTTTCAGACGGCTTTTCTCTACTGCCACTTTCTGTACATCGCGAATTTTATCTACACCTTTGATGTTGAATAATCCTCCAACAAGACCTTGTTCTATTTTTTTTCCAATGTCGGAATTTTGAGTTTGTCCGGTTGTAAAATCTCCTGAAGAAGGCAAATTAAGCTGACCAATTTTTTCATCCAAAGTCATTTTGGAAATCAAATTATCAACAAAAGCTTTTTTCTTGGATTGATATTGAGCTGACTGATAAGACTGGACAGATTTTGATATAATATTCTGAGCCAGAAAATAGGGCGATAATGCCAATGCAGCTAAGATTACAAACTTTTTCATTCTATATATATTTAATTTTTTCTAATTTTTATTTTTTTTCAAAGATAGCATCCAATCCCATAACTTAGGATCAGAATAGGTAGAATCCCAAGAATTATGATTGTCATTTGGGAAAATTGTTAATTCTGCTTTTGGATTTATAGGATGTAATTTCTGGTAGAAATTGAATGCATTTTCCGGAAGTACAATATCATCCATTCCACCGTGGAATAATTTGATGTTAAGATCTTTATAATTCTGAATATTTGCCCACATTACGCGATCTGTTGGCGCACAAACCGCTGTAACTGCTGCAAACATTTCGGGATGTTCACCTGCTAATTTTAAAGTTCCCCAACCACCCATTGATAAACCTGTGAGGTAGATTCTATCTGTATCGATTTTGTATTTTTCTGAGATTTCTTTGATGAGAAAATAAATTGCATCTGTATCCCACCAAGTGTTTTCCGGACATTGCGGTGCTAAAATAGCCACAGGTTCTTTGATTAAATTTTTATAAGTAAATGGACTGTGGTTTTTTACAATCTCAAGGTTGTTTCCTCTTTCTCCTGAACCGTGCAGAAATACAATGAGTGGAATTTTGGGTTTTGTGTTCTGAGGAATATCCAGAATGTAAGTGAGTTTTTTCTGGATTTTAATTTCTTTATTGAATTCGGATCTGATTTCCTGTGCTGCTGCAAAAGATGAAAACCCCAATAACAATAAAATGATATTTCTTAATTTCATATTTTAAATTTTCAAAACACTTTATCGAATATTAAAACTTCGATAAAGTGTTGAATGTTTATTCTATGTACAAATCCCTAGCCCCGATGGTAGCGGCATCCTTTTTTGTTTTTGTACTTCAATTTAAATTAAAGACTAATATCCCTAAACAAAAAAAGATATAGCCCTTCGACTTCGCTCAGGATAAACTACCAGCGGGATTAAGCTCCTAAAAATCATTTAATGTCTCAAAAAGATACAATAAAATTTAGTGTTTAAAGATAATACTTTTTGGCTATTGGATCTTATGTTCTGTGGACTTAAATCCGATTTTTTTGAGTCCGTTTCTGATCTCAGGTGCATTCATAAAGAGATTCCATAATAAACCGGAGCGGTAATTCTCTATCATTGGCGCAATAGTTCCCTGATCTATAGCGAGATAACGTGGCGTTGTCCAATCATCAAAATTGACAGAAGTAGCATCGTAAGGTCCTGCTTGCCCAATGAATTTTGGTTTTTCTTCATACAAAAATCTCAAAAAGGCCGTTGATTCTTTTGGCGTGTAAGGCATAGAACTGAGTGCAGCAGTCGGTACAATAACACCTAAATCTTCCTTCATAGGCTGATGAGCAGCGTAACCAACCGAGCCGTCTTTGTTTCTTGTATAACCCGCTGTAAGTCCCCAATATTTCTCTGAGTAACCTTTGAATTTATAAGGATTTTCCAGACAATATTTGTAGTCGATCAAAACTTGATTTCGATTGAGATCCCAATAACTTTTCACATATTGATCTGACAATCCTCTTGGATCCAAGCCTAAATAAGAATACTGCGACCAAAATAATGGTCCACCGAATTCTTCTGCATAGTTGTGTTTTACATAAAGTGGCAATCCGTATTTTGTACGATCTGTGGTGTAAGTTCCATTACGTGACCAGCCTTTGTTGTAGGTTTCGGAATCTATGGAATAATCTGGTGAAGATGCCGCCAAAACGTAAGTTATCAGACATTCGTTATAACCTTCCAGTGGAAAATTCATTTCCCAACCGTAAGTTGGTGACCAATGCCAATACAAAACTTTTTGTCCACCTTTTGTGAACCAGTTCCATTCTACGCCTTTCCAGAGTTTGTCCATTTTTGCAGCGAGTGCTTTTTCTTCTGCATTTCCGTTTTTGAAATATTCGCGGACGCAAATGATGCCTTGAGTCAAAAATGCGGTTTCTACAAGATCTCCACCATTGTCTTTTTTACCAAAAGGAACTACTTTGCCAGTTTCTCCATTGATCCAATGCGACCAAGCACCGTGGAAACGATCTGCTTTTTCAAGAAAATCAGCGATGTGATTGAGTCTTCTTACCGCTTCCGTTCGAGGAATAAATTTTCTATCAACGCCTACTAAAATCGTCATCAATCCAAAACCAGAACCTCCGGTTGTAATGACGTGTTTATCATTATCTGGATAGATATTGTCTTCGTGATAACGCTCTCTTCCCAGCATAGATTTTGGTTCTGCGAAGTCCCAGAAATATTTGAGAGCATCGCTTTGGACTTTGTCCATGAGCTGGTTGTCTGTGAGATTCTTTTGAATAGATTCTTTTGGGATTTTAGTTTCTGATGATTGGGAAGTTTTGCAGGAAGTTAATCCTAAAGACGCTAAAAATACTCCTGTAATCAAATTTTTCATAAAGAGATTATTTTCATTTTAAATATAAAAAAAAGAGGAGGATAAACTCCTCCTCTTTGGTATTAATTGTTACAAATAATTTTAGTTGTAACCTGGATTTTGTGTTAATACACCTTTACTATCAGTAATTGCTCTCAAAGGAATTGGGAACAATTCGTTTTTACCTGTTTGAAACCCTTTAGTACCTAAAAATTGTTCTGCTTGCCCAGTTCTTACAAGATCTAAGAATCTATCCATTTCCATAGCCAATTCTACTCTTCTTTCTTGCCATATGGCTAGTCTTATAGCAGATTGTGTAGTTGCAGTTGTATCACCAAGATCAGCTCTGTGCCTAACTTTATTAATACCAACAATCGCTGCACCACTATTACCTATTTCGTTAGCTGCTTCTGCATTAATTAACAAAATATCAGCAAATCTCAAAATTCTTAGATTCTGAATAGAACCATAGCCACAAGCATTGTTATTAAGTGATGTTGGTACATATACTTTTTGATTCCAAGTATTGCCTGCTTGAGGGTCATTTTTCTTTATCAAATCACCTTCAATTGTCGTTTCGCCTTCTCTTAGAATAGATAACTCTTTTCTAATATCACCTGGCTCAAAAGCATCCTCCAATGCTTGAGAAGGCGTAAAGAAGCCCCAACCAAACTGATTCCTAACACCTTGTACTTCTGCATATTGACTTCCTGCATCAGGATTCATTAGAGGGTCACAACCACAATTAACTTCAAAAACTGATTCGGTTCCAAATTCCCCTGCTGGTCTGAATAAATGATTAAAATCTGGATCTAAACTGTACCCTAAAGCAATAACTTGATTAGATGTATCATATGCTTTTTGATAATCTTTCATATAAAGATAAACTTTGGAAAGTAATCCAAGAGCTCCTCCTTTTGTAACTCTACCCAAATCTGCCGCAGGATATGTTTGTGGTAAAACCGAAGCAGCTTCTGTAAGATCTTTTACTATAAAAGCATAAACTTCTGCTGCAGTATTTCTTGGTTGTAAATAATTGCTTTGAAGTCCATCAAAAATAGGTACACCTCCATAAACTCTAACAAGATTAAAATAGAAATAGGCTCTTAGCATTTTAGTTTCTGCAACCAATCTGTTTTTAAGCGTTGCATCCATATCAATATTAGGGACATTGGTAATTACTTGATTGGCTCTTTGAACCGCCTGCCACTGTCCTGTCCAATATCCATCAACTGCATCTGTACTAATATTATATCGGAACTGATCCATATCGTTTATGAACGTTGCATCTGTTGGGTTGGATCCTTTATCTACATCATCGCCTGTTACACCTAATATGTTCTGAGCAGGGAATCCTGTATTATTCCAACTTCTAAGAAAGGCATAAACCGCATTTGTTGCTCTGTTAGCATCATCTGCTGTTTTGAAGAAATCATCTGCTACAACTACACCTTCTTGTTTGATATCTACAAAATCATCACTACAACTGGCGATTAATGAAAATATAGATAGTGTTAAAAATATTTTTTTCATGATTTTTTAATTAAAATGTTAAGTTCATACCCATTGTGTAGATGGCAGAAATCGGATAAATATTATTATCCACACCCATTTGTACTCTATCCGTATTTAATACCTCTGGAGAGAAACCGTTGTATTTGAAACTAGTCCAAGGATTTTGGGCGCTTAGATAGATTCTAAATTTCTTAACAGATAATGATTCTGCAATAGCTTTCGAGAAGTTATAACCTACTTGAATATTTCTGATTCTGATATAGCTACCATCTTCTACATAAAAGCTATTAGGCAAGATAACAGATTGACTAGAAGTTATCATAGCATTAGTATTGGAAGTTCCTGCACCTCGCCATCTGTTGTTATACATATCTAGATCCCAGCTCTCATTACCATAGCGTTGCTCGCGGTTGTAGTTATAAATCTTATTACCAAATACCCCTTGGAAATCTATACCAAAATCCATCGAATGTACAGTTAGATTAAGACCAAACCCATAAGATCCTTTTGGGATAGGACTTCCTAAAAATGTTTTATCTCTTGTATCAATAATACCATTTCCATCTAAATCTGCGAACTTGAACCATCCTGCCTTTGCATCTGTATCTTTTGTATAAGCAATTGCATCTGCATCTGTTTGGAAAACACCTGCAACTTGATATCCATAATATGAACCAACGGCTTGTCCCGTTTGCAATCTAATAATAGAATTATTAAACAAAGCAGCCCCTGTCTCTAAAAATGAACCTCCATAAACATCCGTGATTTCATTTTTAAGTGAAGTAAAATTACCATAAACACCCAATTTTACACTTTCACTTAAATCTGTATTATAATTGGCAGAAACTTCGAAACCTTTGTTTTTAAAAGAATAGGCATTTGTTACGTAATTTCTCCAGTTTTCAGCCCCTGAAATGGTTCCTTGGAAAATACCATATACTACATCTTTGGATTCTTTATCAAAATAAGTTGCTTCAATTTTTAATTTGTTATTAAGCAAAGCCATTTCTACTCCATAATCCATACCCGTTGTAGTTTCCCAGCCTATAGTTGGATCAATAACATTAGTAATTGTAGCTGCAGGATAACCATTATTACCATAATAGGCTCCTCCTGCAATGTTTGAAACATTCTGAGTAAATGCTCTTCCAACATTCGGGTTTCCTAATTTACCCCAACTCGCTCTTAGCTTTAATAGACTGAAAACGTTTTGCTCACTCATAAATCCTTCTTTAGAAACTACCCAACCAACACTTACAGCCGGGAAAGTTTTATATCGATCAACAGAGATTTGTGATGTTGCATCTCTACGAACAGAAGCATTCAAAAGATATTTTCCAGCATAGTCATAATTAATTCGTCCAAAGAAAGATTCTATACGTTTTTGATCTTGAGTTACATCTGGACTAGTTCTGGTATCATTATAATATGTAATATTTGTACCATTTCCAATGTCTAAAGATCCATTGGTTCCATCATACATTACATTATTTGCAGAACGATATTCTTCTGATCTGGAATCTCTAATCCTACTGAAACCTGCTAATAAATCCAAATTATGCTCTCCAAAACTTTTTTTCCAGTTTAATGTATTATCCCAAACATAATTTCTGTATCGGTTTGTTCTGGTAATCAAACTAGAAATAGACGGAGTTGGGATATAAGTTATCGCAGGCGTATATTCATATTGCACTGGCGTATAATTATCGCTTGTATAGCTACTTCTAAAAGTAAAATCTTTCAAAAATTTAATCTCTGCCCATACATTATTAAGCATTCTCTCTTGTCTAACCTGTGAACGGTAAAGATCCAATTGTGCTCTAGGATTAGTAACATTTACCAATGTAATATATTGATAAGTTCCTGTAGCAGGATCAATTACATCATAAACTGGTGGCGCATTACGGGCATTCAAAAGAGGATTATTTGCAACGTCTGCACGTGTTTTGGAGAATGAAAAATTATCTCCTATCGTAATATTATCAGTAATTTTATAACTGAGATTTAATTTTGTATTGAATCTATTAAAACCACTTCCTGAATTTATTCCTTGCCCCGCAGCTAAGTTACCTTCATCTTGAAGATATCCTACACTACCGTAATAATTAAGTTTCCCTAAACTTCCTGAAGCAGAAAAATCATTTGAATTGATGATGCTTGTACGTAAAATTTCTTTGAACCAATCAGTATTCCCTGGATATTGTTCTTTTGAAATAAACTTAGGCTCATTTACTCTATCGTTAAGAAGCATTTCATTATACAATTCAATGTATTGATCTGCATTTACCATTTTTGGAACATTGGTCACCTTTTTAATTCCTAAAAAAGAATTAACATTAAAAACAGGTTTCCCCTTACCCGTTTTTGTTTTGATGATAACAGCACCATTAGCCGCCTTTGCTCCAAAAATCGCTAACGATGATGGATCTTTCAAAACACTCATAGATTCAATATCCTGAGGATTTAGGAAAGAAATATCTTCCGTCAACATTCCATCTACGATAAATACTGTATTTCCAGAAAGAGATCCAACCCCTCTGATATCTACCCTAGGAGATCCACCTGGCGTACCAGATGTCACAACACTTACCCCGGCAAGTTTTCCTTGCACCGAATTTAGAGGATTTGCATTTGGCTTATCTGCCAAATCTTTTGCGGTCACAATCCCGATACTCCCCGTTACATTCTCTTTTTTCTGAGTACCATATCCAATCACAACCACTTCTTCGATTTTATTCTCTTTAGAAATTGTGTCTTGTGTAGATTGGGCATGTAAATTGCCACCAAAGTATATTGCGGCAATCAACAATGGTAATTTCACATAATTTTTTCTCATAATGTTCTTATGTATTATTTTCTTACACCGAATATATATTTTTTTATTAACACAATGTTAATTTTAACACAATTTTTTAATCAACTAACAATCAATAATTTAAATCATTGATTGATAACGAATCAATAAATACTGAGCAAAATAACATCCCCATTTTATGGCTCAATATTTGTCTATTTAACATAATATAACTTTTAATAACTCATTTTGAGTTATTAATGATACTAAGTTAAGCATAAGATTAAAACTTTAAAATATTAAATTATGAATACAAACAGATTATCATCCCGAATGCAGGAAGCATTGATAAAACAAATGACAAAAGAAGCACACGCTTCCCAAATTTTCCTTTCTTATGGCTGCTGGGCAGACGTAAAAGGTTACGGCGGAATTGCTAATTTCCTTTACAGACACTCACAGGAAGAGAGAAACCATATGATTAAATTTATGCGCTATATTCTGGATAGAGGTGGCGAGGCAAGAGTGGAAGCTATTCCCGCACCGCCGGAAAACCCACAAAATCTGACAGATGCTTTCAACAAAGTCTTTGAGCACGAAGTTGATAATACCACAGCAATTTATGAAATTGTTAATTTGTCTTTCGAAGAAAAAGACTGGGCAACATGGAATTTTATGCAATGGTTTGTAAAAGAACAAATTGAAGAAGAAAAATTAGCACTCGAATTGATTGACAAACTTAAAATTGCCGGAGGAGACAGAGCAACAGATGAGTCATTATTCAGCTTGGACAAAGCTTTGGAAGCAGCGCCAGATGACGTTTCTCTACCGCAAGAAGCAACAGCAGAAAATCCTTCTTAACAACAAATTAAATATCACTAACTTTGATCTCCGTTTTTTACGGAGATTTTTTATTAATTCTAAAATATTCAAAAAATAAAATGGCAGATATTATTCAAAGCAATCACCAAAATCCAGAAGATTTTTACAAGTCATTAAAAGAAAAATTAGAAGAGCAACATAACTTCCCGGAAGAATATCTTTTCAAATTCATTGTAACAAGTGATTCTGAAAAGATAACAGAAATCCTGCGTGTTTTTGACGACCTCAAATACACTTTATCGAACAAAGAAAGTTCCGCCGGAAAATATACCTCTGTATCTATCGACTGTTTTGTATTAGATGCAGACCATGTCATTACTATTTACAAAAAAGTAGCAGAAATAGAAGGTGTTATGATGCTTTAATTTTTGGTTTGAAACTTGTATTTTAAAATCAAATTTAACATTATGAAAAAATCATTTTTCAGAATACTGAACAAAATAAACATCGCAGTTTTACCAAAATACAGCAAAAGAGATTTTACCAAACTTAATAAAATCCAGAAAGCTATTTTCGGTTACAGATATATTGTTTTAATTAATTCTCTTGATTAATTATCAATTCCTTTTAAAATAAAAAAAGCGTTCAAATATTTTGAACGCTTTTACTTTTATATCAATTTCAATTAAGAATTCTCAAGAATATAACTGAACATCAAAGGCGCACAAATCGTTGCGTCACTTTCTACGATGAATTTCGGAGTCGTAATATCTAATTTACCCCAAGTAATTTTTTCGTTCGGAACAGCTCCGGAATATGATCCGTAAGAAGTTGTTGAATCTGAAATCTGACAGAAATAACTCCAGAACGGAATATCGTGCATTTCCATATCCTGATACAACATCGGCACCACACAGATTGGGAAATCACCAGCAATTCCACCACCAACCTGGAAGAAACCAACACCTTTTCCACCAGAATTTTTCGGATACCAATCAGCCAGATAAGCCATATATTCGATTCCGGATTTCATTGTAGAGAATTTCAAATCACCTTTTATACAATAAGACGTGAAAATATTTCCCATTGTAGAATCTTCCCAACCTGGAACCACGATTGGCAAGTTTTTCTCAGCAGCTGCGATCATCCAAGAATTTTCTCTCGGGATCTCATAATACTGCTCAAGAACACCTGACAAAATCATTTTGTACATATATTCGTGAGGGAAATATCTTTCTCCTTTTTCGTCCGCATCTTTCCAAATTTCGTAGATATGTTTCTGCAATCTTCGGAACGCTTCTTCTTCCGGAATACAAGTGTCAGTCACTCTATTCAAGCCTCTTTCTAAAAGCCCCCATTCTTCCTGAGGTGTCAAATCTCTGTAGTTTGGAACTCTCTCGTAATGCGTGTGCGCCACAAGATTCATCAGATCTTCTTCAAGATTCGCTCCAGTACAAGAAATGAAATCCACTTTCCCCTGACGAATCATCTCGGCAAGAATTTTCCCTAACTCTGCAGTTGACATTGCACCAGCAAGCGTGATCATCATTTTTCCGCCATCTTTCAGGTGGGCAACATAAGCTTTGGACGCATCCACCAAAGCCGCAGCATTGAAATGCAGATAATATTTTTCTATGAACTCAGTAATCGGTTTGCTCATTTTGTTTAAGATTTTTGCAAAGATAAGGATTTGTTTGGATGTCGGAAGTTAGATGTTGAAAGCTGGATGTTATAAGCTGTTGACTTTAGTAATAGGACTGTCAGTCTGAGGTTCTCGAAGACCAATAAAAATTCAAAAATCGATAGATTTTTTCCTTATAAAATTACTTGATTAGAAAAACCATTAATCAATTGGAGCAGCTATTTCCGCCTTCCGTTCCAAACCTAATGAAGTAGTTCGACAAAGTCAATCTTTTTTGCCCGAAGATTTCAATCAGCGATTGTCAGTCCGAGGCTCTCGAAGCCCACTATTCTTCCAATAACGCACTCATTATTAAGTAAATATAAACTTCCTACATCCAGCTTCCATCTTCCATCATATTTCACTACTTTTGCAAATTCAAATAAAATATAGAATACAATGCTTTCGGTTCAGGGATTAGGCTTACATCACGCAGGAAATTATCTTTTCAAAGACACCAATTTTACCATCAAAAAAGGGGACAAAATTGGATTGGTCGGAAAAAACGGAGCTGGAAAATCCACGCTCTTAAAAATACTTTCCGGAGAGATCAATTTCTACGAAGGTAATGTGGTTACAGAAGGTAAGATCACCATTGGTTTCCTAAAACAGGATCTTGATTTTGTAAAAGGAAGAACCGTTTGGGATGAGACAATGCAGGCTTTTGAGCAGATCAATGCTTTGAAAGACGAATTGGAAGGAGTCAATCACCAACTGGCCACCAGAACCGATTACGAAAGTGATGCTTACACAGACCTCATCAACAGAATGACAGATTTGAATGATCTCTTGATGAATTTTGATGCTTATAACTTGGAAGGCGATGTCGAAAAAATCTTATTTGGACTAGGTTTCAAAGCGGATGATTTTCAAAAGATCACCGACGAATTTTCCGGCGGATGGAGAATGAGAATCGAGTTGGCGAAATTGCTTCTTCAACAAAATGATCTGATGCTTCTGGATGAGCCTACCAACCATTTGGATATGGAATCTATCATCTGGCTGGAGGATTTCCTGAAAGATTATCAGGGATCGATGTTACTCGTAAGTCACGATAAGCAATTTATGACTTCCACTTGTAACAGAACTTTTGATGTTAATAATAGAAAAATTGACGATTATAAAGCCAACTATTCCAAATATCTTGAACTAAGAAAAGACAGAAAAGAAAAACTCATCCAGGCTAAGAAAAACCAGGATGCAGAAGTAAAACATACTGAGGAACTGATTAATAAATTCCGTGCGAGTGCTTCCAAAGCATCTTTTGCGCAGTCATTGATCAAAAAACTTGACAAACTGGAACGCATTGAAGTTGAAAATGATGACGTTTCCAAATTCAACATCCGTTTCCAACCAAGTGTACAGCCAGGAAAAGTAATTTTCGAAGCACAGAATCTTGGGAAAGCTTACGGTAAAAAACAGATTTTTGATAAGGTCGATTTCATTGTAGAAAGAGGCGCTAGAATTGCTTTGCTTGGACAAAACGGACAAGGAAAAACAACTTTGGCAAAGATTCTTGCAGGCGACATTACAGATTATTCCGGAGAATGGAATCTTGGTCACAATGTGAACATCGGTTATTTTGCTCAGAATCAGGAAGAAGTTTTGACGCCGGATAAAACGGTTCTTCAGGAAGCAGAAGACTCTGCAACTGAGGAAACAAGGCCTAGAGTTCGTGATCTTTTGGGGTCTTTCCTTTTCCAGGGCGAGGATGTGACCAAGAAAACGAAAGTCCTTTCCGGAGGAGAGAGAAACCGTTTGGCACTTTGTAAATTGTTACTTCGTCCGTTCAACACGTTGATTATGGATGAGCCTACGAATCACTTGGATATCCAGTCTAAGGAGATTATCAAGTTGGCGCTTCAGAAGTTTGAAGGGACATTGATCGTTATTTCTCACGACCGTGAATTTTTGCAAGGTTTGTCTGACAAGATCTTCGAATTCCGTGATGGAAGTATGAAGGAATTCCTTGGTGATATCAACGAATATCTGGAATACAGACAGAAAGAAAGCATCATAGAAGTTTCTGCCGAGAAAGCAAAACTGCATCAGGAAGCAATTCCAGAACCTGTAGTTAAAATTCCGGATCCTGTGAAAGAATCTAATATTATCGTTAGCAAAGAACAAAAGAACATCCAAAATAAAATCAAAAAAGTAGAAGAAAAAATCTCTGAACTTGAATTGAAAATCGAAGAATTTGAAAGTTCTTTTACCAAAGAAAATCCTTCCGAAGAGACTTTGGAAACTTACAACAAGATCAAAGAAGAATTGGATTTGACTTTGCAGGAATGGGAATTCTTGGGAACTCAGTTGGAAGGTTAAGATTTGAACTTTAAAATAAAACATAAACTGCATTGGATATTCTGATGCAGTTTTTTGTTGATGATATTCGGTTTGTTTTTGTATTTTCACTTTACTAAAACCTTAACTAAGAATACTAAATGATATTCAGAATCACTATTTTAATATTAATCCTCTTTGTTTCAAAAGCAAATTGTCAAAATTCCGAATATAAAATTGAGTCAAAATTAAATGATATCCAGAATAAAAAATTGAGTTTAGATGAAGAAAATCTTTATTTGTATAGTTTAAAATCATTAAACCGATCCAATGATTCTATTCATTTTAGAATAATTACAAACAAACAAATTGTTGATTTAAGCAAAACAAATAACGGAAAATTTGCAGGATTTGTACTTAATAGAATCACTCAGTATAATTATCAAAAAAAAGATAAAAATGAACTTAAAAATAAAGTTGAGTTCTTTCAATCAGTTCCAATAGAACAATCGAAAGTAAAAGAAATTATTAACAAATTAGTAGCTTCACAGCAATATCATTTTCCTACAGACTCGCTAATTCCAAATTGGAATAATAATTTTCTGCATTGCAATACGTTGAACTTCCAAATAAAAGTAAACAACAAACTTAAAAGGCAAAAATATGATTGTGTTTGGGGACAGGACAAAATAAATCCTGTTGTTTCAACCATAATCGAAAATGACCAACTTGTTAAAGATCAGTTAAAATTAAATCTAATATATTCTTCATTTACAGACAATCTTCCAAAAGGTAACTCATACACAAATGATGGATATAGAGTGATGTATATTTTTACTCAAAAAGAGAACGATGCTTGGCTGAAATCAAAACCTATTAGAGATTATCTTAAATTTAAAAAAGACACAATTGATAACTACTTGAAACTAAAGTTGAATCAAATAAATATTAAAAACGAAAAATTTACCTGCTTTCAAAATTATAATTTAGAATTCTCAAAAAATGGCAAATTGAAAAAAATAAAAGTTGCTAAATTCGACAAACCAACCTTAAAAAATTCTTCGGATCTAAAAGAATATTTCGAAGAAAAAACGGAAATTAGAAAATGTAAAACAGTGATTAGAAAAATATTCAGAGATAATAACTGGACTTTTCTTGATTTAAAATATTCGATAAATAGATCTTTAGATTTTGATTTAAATGGAAATCCCAAATTATATGACAATACAATCTATTGAAAAATGATAAGAATTAATTTTTCGTAATTTCACATTAATTAAAACCCAATTACAAAAGCCAAGACAATGATCAACAACCTCAAAAAATACCTCAACGAAGAACAAGACCCAAAATCTGTAGAGAAAATCATAGAAAAAGTAAATGATCTGCTGACCAATGGAGAAAACGTTGAGTATGTAGCTGTACAGAACAAACCAACAATCAATATATCGCCCGACTCTATCGTCCTTACCAATAAAAGAATCATCTTTTTCCGTTCCAAATCATTTGGATTGGTAACAGATTTTCAGGATTATCTTTGGAAAGATGTCGCTGAAAGTCATATAAGTGAGGCGATTCTTGGTTCTACTTTTACAATGACCGCTGTCTCAGGATTCGTAGAAACGATTGATTATATTCCTAAGTCTCAAGCGAGAAAGCTTTACCAATATGCACAAGCAAAAGAGGAAGAAATGATAGAATTCCGCAGACAAAAAGAATTGGAAGATAAGCGAGCTACTTCTGGCGGCATCACAGTCAACACACAACCTGAACAGAAAGAAGAGCCTAAACAAGAAACTACGAATGAAGATCCCATGGAAACTTTACTTAAATTAAAGGCCTTTCTGGACAATAACTTAATATCTCTGGAAGATTACGAAACCAAGAAGAAAGAGATTTTAGGAAGAATGTAAAAAAGAAACAGATCTTAATAAATCCCAAAGCTATTAGGAAAATTAGGATTAATATCAAATTACAATAAAAAATGAAATACTTATTTGCAATTCTGTTTCCGTTAATTTCGCAATTTCACTTTAGCCAAGAAGCCAAAGTCTTTATGGAAAATGGTATGGTTAAGCACCAAGCTAAGGATTACCAAGGAGCTATAAAAGACTATTCAAAGGCAATCAAACAAGATAAAAACTATAGTATTGCTTATTTTAACAGAGGAACTTGTGAATTAGCAATTCAGGATTACAAATCTGCAAAGAAAGATTTTGATAAAGCTATAGAAACTGATCCAAATTTCGCTAAGGCATATTACAGCAGAGCATCTATTTCTATACTTGAAAAAAAATATTTGGATGCTTTGCCATACTTGGATAAAGTAGTTGAGATAGAGCCTGCAACGCCAAATGCTTTGACTTTGAGAGGTCAAATCAGATCACAGACAGGAAATAAAAATGGAGGATGTGAAGATTTTGAGAAAGCAAAAGCAATTGGAGATACACAGGCAGAGAATTATATTAAACAATTTTGTGCTGATTTCAAAAGTAATGAAAAATTTGTTCTTGACTGGCCCGAAAATTGGGTAGGAAGTAAGCAAGAAAATGACAAAATGATCTTGGTTGAATTTGTAGCTTCGAATGAAACTTTAGACAAATGGACAGAGATTGGGACAATGACAACATTAAAGGGAATGACAAATATTTCTCTAGATGATTATAAGAATTTACTCTTTCAGCAATCCAAAAAAAACTCTTCTAAAGCAGAATTAGTCGTTATTGAAAAAAATGAAAGTTCTGAAAATCCTTGGATTATCTTTACGATTGAAGCTCCAAATTTTAAAAATAATAAAAACCCGGAAAGTCAATTATGGTTTGTAATACAAGGAAAAGATTCATTATATTCAAACTTTAGGGCGGTTAAAAAAGCTACAATACCCAACGAACTTAAAGATAAATGGATAGCATTTTTTAAAAATGGCAGAATAGTTCATTAAGCACTATCTAACGTAATTTGTTTTTTTAACTTTACAGATAGTCTTTATCAAAATCAAATTATGTCCCAAACCTTCAAAACGCATTTAGAAAAATTCATCAAAGTAAGCGATGAAGAGTTCGAAAAGATATTGTCTTTCTTCGAAGTCAGGACGTTTGGGAAGAAAGAAATTCTATTGGAGGAAGGACAAGTTTGCCGTTACAATTATTTTGTTCTCAAAGGTCTCATCAGAAAGTTTTACATTAATGAAAAAGGGACAGAACAAACCACAGAATTCGCTATAGAAACTTGGTGGATGACAGATAACATCTCTTACGAACACAAAACACCTTCAGAATTTTATATCCAAACGGTTGAGAAATCCGAAGTTCTTGTTATCTCGAGTGAAGCTCAGGAAGAACTACTGGAAGAGTTTCCGATTATGGAAAAGTATTTCAGAATCGTCTATCAAAGAGCAGTTGCTGCATTACAAAACAGAGTCAAATATATTTTCTCATTCTCCAAAGAGGAGTTTTACCTCAACCTGCTTCATAAACATCCTGAGTTTGTGCAGCGTGTTCCACAATACCTCATCGCATCTTTTCTCGGTTTCACACCGGAATATTTGAGTGAACTTCGCAAGAAGATTGTTTCTTAAACCAGTTTAAGTTTTTGGGAAATCATTCTTTGTTACTTTGCTATGCAAAACAAGAACAATGAATCATTCTTTAAAACAAACCGTTCCTCAGCTTTTTCTGAGACTTGCTTTATCATTCACATTCCTCTCCGCAGTGGGAGACAGACTTGGTCTTTTAGGAAAAAATGCAGTTTGGGGCAATTGGGAAAACTTCGTGGTTTATACCAAACAGATTACAGCTTTTCTGCCGGAATCTCTTAGTACGTTCGGAGCGTATTCGGCAACATTTTTAGAAATACTTTTCGCCATTCTTTTGATTCTCGGATTTAAAACCAAAGCAACTGCAATTGGAGCAGGATTACTACTCATGGTTTTTGGATTGAGTATGAGCATCACGCTCGGCTTCAAAGCACCTTTCGACTATTCCGTTTGGGTGGGTTGTGCGGCTTCATTTCTACTTTCAGTTCAGGATCAGTTTCAATTCAGTATCGATAACAAATTTAATCAACCTAAAAATAATTAACAATGGACAAACGCATCAACATCAACACAACAGAACCTCACGCTTACAAAGCAATGTTTGCGCTGGAAGGTTATCTGGCTCAGGCAGAAATCTCAAAAACGTTGAAAGAACTGATCAAAATCCGCGCTTCGCAAATTAACAACTGTGCTTACTGCCTGGCAATGCACACCAAAGATGCTCTGAAATACGGAGAATCTGCAGAGAGACTGTTTATCGTAAGTGCATGGCACGAGGCAGAAAGTCACTTCACAGAAGAGGAAAGAGTTGCCTTGAAAATGACTGAAGAAATCACGCAAATCTCCCAACATGGATTGAGTGATGAGACATATCAAAAAGCTTTAAAAATTTTCTCTGAGAAACAAATCGTGGAGATCATTATGGCAATTGTAACCATTAACGCGTGGAATAGAATCGCTATCAGTACGCAGCTTCAAATAGGAGAACAATAATTTTCATTAAATTAAGCTTTAAAAACTAAAAATCCCGATCAGAATTTGGTCGGGATTTCGGGGTAAATAAATCGAAAAATGAAAATTTAAATAATAACAACAATATTTTTATGACTCGGGAATTTCAAAGAAAAGAATAATTGCATTTTCACTCAACGCTTCAAATTCCAGTTCCTCGATATTCCAGATCAGGATCGCATCTCTATTCTCAATCAATCGGTTTTGAAACTCAAAAGCCCCATTGATAACCATTCCGAAGATTCCATTCTTTTGTTCTTTCAGGATATAACATCCCTCTTCTCTCCCATCAAACACACCAATGAAGCCCGGGAAGTTGAATCCCGTATCTATGAAATTCAGTTTATTTCTGATTTCCAGATCCAACTGGTTGATTCGGTAGGAGTTTTCAGAAACTGTTTTATTGAATTTAATAATCAGAATATCGGCATCTACATCAGCCAGAACATTCTTGATTGTGACATCCTGATCTTCCGCAGATTCAAAAATAACGACCTCGCCGGTCTCTATCACTTTATTAAAATTATTGACCTTTACCTTTCCATAAAGCGGAAGAAATATCGCTTTCTGATTAGCTGTCAGAGTTACAAGGTTTTGAGAGTCTTTATAAATCACAAACTCTAAAACTTCATACAACGTATGGTCCGTACTGCTTACCTTTCTATCATTTTTGTAAACATCCGCAATAGCAGCACTTGGGGCAAGATCCCAAAACCTGTAATCTGATTTTAATATTTTTGAAGGCGTCTGGACCAACATATCTTTGTTTTAAAAACTTAATTGATAATCATTTGAAAAAATTCCGGGACTCATTGCCAACAACCTATGAAAATCTAGCAACATTATGAATCCCGGAAAAAAAATAAACTTATGAAAATTTCTATGGACATCTGTATCTACGAGAGACGTAAGATTATAGATGTTAAATTTTAAAAAGATATTAGAATTTAGATTTTAGATATTAGACTAATAACTTTAATTATATTTGTTGTCGACTCGCACCTCTTGATTTTTTTTACTTTTTTCTTGTTTCTTTATTCTTGTTTCTTCCCTACGCATTCACTTTGATTGTATGCTCCAGTTTGAATCCAGAACTTACACTTCCGCTGAGTGTACTCATCTCATTCGAAGTTCCATCACTGAAAACATTATCCGTAGAATTATAAGTGTAACCACTCATTCCACGATAACCACTGCTTACATTCACCAACTCTATCTGGCTTCCCGACCCTTCCGGAAAAGCTATCTGAGTAATCAAAAGTGATGTCCCAACATTATTATAAATATGAACATGAATATGCGTCGCTCTTCCATCATACCAACCAGGGAAAATAGATGTGTAACTTACCTTTCCATTCTCATCCGTTGTCTGTCTGCCTCTCAGGAAATGATAACTTGTATAATTCGTAGACTGCATTCCTGTGCCACCATATTCCGAATAGTTACCATCCTTATCGCAATGCCAAATGTCGACGATCACACCTTGTAAAGCTGCACAATTGGCTTTGACATTCTGAATGATTAAATTAATTTCAAAAGGAACGCCTGTTCTGTCGCCAACAATATTGGTCTGGACTAGAGTCGATGGGGATTTGGTGGGGAAAGGACCTTCTGTCTCAGTATTAGTCACTGCGCAAACTGTAGAAACAGAATTATCTATCGTCACATCTTCGCCTTCATTATCTTTGCTTCTGCAATGCAGTACAAACGGTGCCGCAACTACTGTTACGCCTGCTAATCCCAGACTTTTAAGGAAGTCTTTCCTGCTCACCATCCTCATCTTTTTAAACATTTAAGTTTTACAGGACAAATGTATGGGAGCTAAGAAAGAAGGCGAAATTTTTGAGGAAAACGGCAGAATTGTGTCGTTTTATCGGCTAAATCTTAAAGGTATCTTAATAATATCCAATGATTTTCTTCAAATCTTCTTTATAAGTTTCTCCAACCGGAATGATAAAATCTTCCAGATGAATGTTCTTATTTACAATGCCTTTAATTGCTTTTACAGGGAGAATATAAGACCTGTGAACTCTTATGAATTCTCTTTCCGGAAGCTTCGCCAGAATATTTTTCATTGAGGATCTGGCAGTGATTTTGGACGCATTTTTAAGATGAATCTGAATGTAATCATCCAAGCCTTCGATAAGTTTTATATCTTCAAACTCAATCTTGTGAAGCTTGTAATCTGCGCGGATGAGAAGATGCTGCGTTTGTAACTCTGTAGAAGATTTGAGAGCCAACTTCTCTACAGCTTTCTGAAATCGGTCAAATGAAAAAGGTTTGACCAAATAATCAATAGCGTTCACATCAAAAGCGTCCACTGCATATTCCGAAAAAGCGGTTGTGAAGATAACTTTGATGTCCTGTGATAAACTTTTATAGAAGTCCAATCCATTTTTGTTTGGCATCTGGATATCCATAAAAATAAGATCTACAGGAAACTTTCGCAGATACTTTTCGGCATCACTTTGCTTATGGAAGGTTTTTTCCAGACTAATACCTTCCACCTTCGAAGCGAATGTTTCGATGATTTTCAAGGCAAGAATTTCGTCATCTATGGCGATAGCTTTTATCATAAGTTATGAACTGAGATCCAAATTAAGTTCTACAAAATACGATTTTTTATTTTCTTCTATATTAAGAGAATACTTTCCTGGATAAAGTTTTTCAAGTCGTTCCGTTGTATTTTTCATTCCCACTTTTGTGGACTCATCAGCAGCGGAATTGTTCACAATATTATTAAAAACTTTGAAATTAAGTTTCTCACCTTCTAAATTCAATTCAATAGAAATTTTGGAATTCTCTTCTGCATTGACTCCATATTTGAAAGCATTTTCGATATAATTAAGGAGAATCATTGGAACAATTTTCACATCATCTGTCACACCATTTTCTGTATAATTAAAATCAAGGCTGTTATCTGTTCTGATAAGTTGCAACGCGATATAATCCTTAATGTAAAATAATTCTTTTGACAACAGAACATAATCATTCTCGCTTTCTTCTACGATATAGCGCATTACATTTGAAAGTTTGAGAATTCCTTCCGAAGCATCATCAGACTTAATTAAAATTAATGAATAAATAGAATTAAGTGTATTAAAAAGAAAATGCGGCTGAAGCTGATACCGTAAATTAAGAAGATCGGCTTTTGCTTTTGCACGTTCCATTTCTTTCTTTTTAATGGATTGATAAAGAAAAAACGAACTGAGAAACGAAAACAAAAACGGCAAAATACTGGACACATATTTCCTGCTGAAAGAATCTTCTTTTCTCATATGAGGCATCGGTGGAAAACCTTTTCTGTTATGCATCTCCGAAGGTGGAGGGAAATTATGAGCTTCAAATTCAGCTCTCTGTTCCGGAGAAAAGTTTTCTGGTGGCGGAAAATCTTCAAAATGTGATGATTTATTTTGTGAATGATCTGAAATCTGATTCTGAAAAAAATCAAACTTCGGATCGCTTCCGTGATCATCCGGAAATATTAAAAAAGGAAGTGTGCAAATCCAAACATAAGACACAAAAACAGCCACCCAATATAATAAAAGCTTTCTCTTGTCATATAATTTAGGAAGGAGAAAAGCTAGATTCAAATAGAAAAAAACGATAAACAAAACATATCTGGAAAAATCTCTCTGAAAGAAAGATGAGCTTAATAAACGCAAACTACTATCTAATTCCGGCGATGACAAAACAGGAATCAGCAACAGCAAAAGGATCAATACGATATGATAGTAGATATTTTTGTCTTTCACAGATTTGTAAAATTTTAAACGAAGATAATTAAAAAAACTTCCAGAAAAGGAAATCAAAAAAAACGTCTCCAAATTGGAAACGTTTTTTATAAATTTCAAACTTTCACAAAGTATTTATTTAATAAAACCTCTGCTTCTTAATAATGGTTTGATATCTGCTTTGTGACCTGTAAAGCCTTCAAAAGCTTTGTTCAAATCAACACTGTTACCAACCGAAAGAATATATTTTCTGAAACGGTCACCGTTTTCTCTGGTGATTCCACCATTTGCTTTGATCCATTCCCAAGCGTCAGAATCCAAAGTTTCTGACCACAGATAGGCGTAATATCCTGCTGAATATCCGCCGCCCCAAATGTGCGCAAAATATGGTGTGTGATATCTTGGAGGAACTTGCTGAACTAATAATCCATATTTGTTCAAAGCTTGTTTTTCAAAATCCAAAACAGGAATTAGTTGGCTGTCAGAAGTTACAGTGTGCCAATTCATATCCAAAGTTGCAGCTGCAACTAATTCAGTGGTTGCATAACCTTGGTTGAAGTTTGCTGCTTTTTTTATTTTATCAATTAACGCTTGAGGCATCGGTTGTTTTGTCTGATAATGCAAAGCATAATTTTTCAAAATCTCTGGCTCTAAAGCAAAATGCTCATTAATCTGAGAAGGAAACTCCACGAAATCTCTTGGTGTATTCGCTCCGGAAATTGATGCATATTTTTGATCTGCAAATAAACCGTGCAATGTGTGACCAAATTCGTGAAACAAGGTTTCTACATCATCATAAGAGATCAAAGATGGTTTTCCAGGTGCCGGTTTTTGGAAATTATAAACATTTACTATAACCGGTTTCTGACCAAGAGAATGTGATTGCTGAACAAAATTATTCATCCAAGCGCCACCACTCTTGTTGCTTCTTGTGTAGAAATCGAGGTAATATAGAGCCAAAGATTTTCCGTCTCTGTCGAAAACCTCATAAGCAACAACATCCGGATGATAAACAGGAAGATCTTTTCTCACTTTAAAAGTAATTCCGTAGAATTTCTCGGCAGCATAGAAAACACCTTTTTCCAAAGCCGTTGTGACTTCGAAGTAAGGTTTGATTTCGTTATCATCAAGGTCATATTTTGCTTTTCTAACTTGCTCGGAATAGAAATTCCAGTCCCAAGGTTCAACTTTGAAACCGCCTTTTTGTGTATCTATCACTTCCTGAATTTCGGCAGCTTCACGGTTTGCAGTTTCTACAGCTGGTTTTGCCAATTGTGCCAAAAGTCCCATTGCTGCTTCCGGTGTTTTCGCCATCTGATCCTGCAAACTCCATTCAGCGAAGTTTTTCTTTCCGAAGAGTTGCGCTTTTTGTAATCTTAATTTAGCTAATTTTTCAACAGTTTCTCTCGTATCGTTTGCGTCGCCTTTTTCTGCTCTTGTCCAAGATGCTTTGAAAAGTTTTTCTCTGGTTGCTCTGTTTTTAAGATTTTGTAAAAGTGGTTGTTGCGTTGTATTTTGTAAAGCCAAAAGATATTTACCTTTTTGTCCGGCTTTTTCTGCATCTTCCGAAGCTGCTGCAATCTCGTCCGCAGAAAGTCCGTCTAATTCTTTAACATCAGAAATTAAAACTGCTCCGTTTTTTCTTGCTTCCAATAATTTGTTACTAAACTGAGTTGCCAAAGTTGCCAACTGCTGGTTGATCTCTTTTAACTTTTCTTTGTTCTCAGCGGAAAGATTTGCGCCCGCTAATTCGAAATTGGTAAGATAAAACTCGGTCAATCTTTTGCTTTCTGCATCTAATTTATCGGTTTTAACAGCTTTTAATTTCTTGTATAATTTTTCGTTTAAGGAAATTTTATCTGCGTGCGATGCAAAAATTGGTGCATATTCTTCTTCTAATTTCTGAAGTCCATCATTGGTATTAGAACTTGTCAGATTATAAAAGAGAATGGTTGCTCTTCCCAAAGTTGGACCGCTATTTTCCAAAGCAAGAACTGTATTTTCGAATGTTGGAACAGCTTTGTCATTAACAATTTTATCAATATTTGTCAATTGTTCTTTCAAACCAAATTCGAAAGCAGGTTTGAAGTGTTCATCCTTTATTTTGTCAAATTCCGGAGCTTGATACTGTAGCGAACTTTTTTTAAGAAATGGATTGTCTTTCATAGATTTTTCTGTGGCAACAGAAGCTTTTTTCTGCTGAGCATTTATCATTATATTTCCCGCGCCAAACGCAAGAGATGTTATTAATAAAGTAGTTCTGATTTTCTTCATAGAATAGAAATTATTTCGGGGAATAAATGTAATGAAAACTAGGAAAATACAAGTGCTTTATTTCCAGAATTTTGAAACAGAGAATTGCCCGCAGCCCGACTTATCTCATCATTTTTATTTCTTTTTATTTGAATCGATGAACCACTTCGTTAGGTTTGAGTGGAGTTCTTTTTATGGAACGAAGTGGAACAAAAAAGCATGAGTGGAACGCGGAAAAGTTGCCCAAATCAATTTATTTATCTTCCTCATCTTCCCCACTCCAGTGATTTTCTTCAAAAGAAATACTGTCAAGAGCCAATAATTCGGCTTCACGTTCCAGAGATTCGCGAAGAGTGAAGGTAATCATATCTTTGTCTTTTTCTTTCGCTAATCTTCTTGTCATTGCTTTATCGATGAGCATAAAACGTTTACCCATTCTTCTTGCTGTATATTTCCTCATTCCGTTTTCCTGAAGAATATCGACCGCCATATCAACAGCCGTTCCGAGTGTTTCACGGTAAATATTATCTACTTTTTTATTAAGGAAATCATAAGCGTCCAATCGGTTTTTGGCTCTTACAAAAATCTTGAGTTCTGGATAATTTTCTTTTGCATAATCAACCAGAAACTTATTCTTTTCTGGGTCATCCAAACATAAAACTAAAAGTTCTGCTTCTTCGATTCCGGCTGACCTTAATAAAGCCGGTTTTGTTGCGTCGCCATAATAAACATTAAAACCATTTGACCTCAACAATGACACTCTATCCGGGTCATTATCCAAAACCGTTGAGCGGATTCCGTTGGCTTTCAAAAGACGGCCAACTGTACTTCCGAAAAATCCGAATCCTACAATAATCACTTTCCGTTGCTTGATAATTCCGAGTTCTACATTTTCTTCGGTTTTCTGTTTTATAAAACGTTTATCGAGAACTTTTTCTTTAAAAATCAAAAGTAATGGTGAAATACACATTGTAATTGCAACAATCGCCATCAATTCTGAATTTGCCTGATAATCGATGAGATATAAACTCGCTGCGAAATTCACTAATACAAAAGCAAACTCCCCAACTTGTGATAAAGCAAAAGCCAAAAAGAAACTCTGCTCATTATTCATCTTATAATACTTTCCAACGGCAAAAAGAACAACCGCCTTAATGGCTAACACGATAAATGCTGCAGAAAAAATGAAAAATGGTTTCGAAGCTATAATATCAAAGTTAATCGTTGCACCAACACTTACGAAAAATACAGCCAGCAACAAACCTTTGAACGGGTCAATTGCACTTTCCAATTCATGACGAAACTCGCTGTTGGCTAACATTACACCAGCAATAAATGCACCTAAAGCCGGACTTAAATCGACAGAAATCATCAATTCTGAGACTCCGATTACAAGAAATAATGAAGCTGCAGTCAATAATTCATTCAGTCCAGACCTTGATACAAATCTCAGAAATGGCGTAAAAATATATCGTCCTAAAAGAATCAATGCGATTACTGCAAAAATCACGGTAAAAGGCTGAAGCCACTCTGGTAAATATTGTAAAAGAACTTTCTCGTGGCCGGCTTGTGACAGTGCTTTTTCGGATTTAGAAATAAATGGCAATAATGCCAAAATTGGAATCACGGCAATATCCTGAAACAATAAAATCGAAAATGATGATTCTCCGCTAACTGTTCGGAAAAGATTTTTTTCTTTCAACGTCTGCAAAACAATCGCTGTGGAAGACATTGCAAAACAAAGCGAAATAATGAATGATTTTTTCAGTCCAAACCCTGCGATATAAAACACAATGAAAATCCCAATAATACTGAGTAACATTTGGCTGACGCCCAATCCGATAATTCGTTTTCTGATTTGCCAGAGTTTTTGAGGTTCCAGTTCCAAACCAACCAAAAACAACAGCATAATTACGCCCAATTCCGAAGCGTGCATAATATCTTCTGCATCTCTTCCTGTCAATTGAAGGCAAAAGGGGCCAATCAAAATCCCGCCAAGAATATAGCCTATTACCGAGCTCAAACCCAGTTTTTTCCCTAACGGAACCATAATAATGGCCGCTCCAAGAAAAATCAGGATTGTCATCGCAATGGAACCTTGCATCTATTCTATTTTTAAAGTTTCAGCCAATTCTTCGGAAAGCAGATTGAGTTCTGTCTCGTTCAGATTGTCGGCGTTGTAAATGATGTGTATTTTTTTGAGGTCGATATTGTTGACGTGCAAAGAAACCTTGAGTCCGGAAAGTAATTCTTCTACTCCTATCTTATATTTTCCTTCTTGAGTATAATTATTTTCTCTTCCGCCAACGCTGGTAATAATCAGCGCATCTTTTCCGGAAAGAATATTAATCCCATTCTCAGAAACCCAGCGCATACGAAAACCTCATCAATCCATAGTTTCAGCAAAGGCGGCAACCCAAACCAAATGATAGGAAAATGAAAAATAATTCTGTCATATTCCACAATTCTCTTTCTTTCCCGAAAAGGCTGAATATGAAAATCGGGATAATCTTCATACAAATCTCGGAACGTAACATTGTCCATATCATCATAACATTCTAACAATCTAACATTTGTGGTAGAATGTTCGAAGTACGGATGAGCAAATAGAACCAATGTTTTTTTCAAAGAAATCTCGATTTTCGTAAATATAGTGAATTTTTGCGTGGATGTCAAGATTTGGAATGTTACGAAATTGAAAATAATTTTTGTTGGTGGGAATTATTGCGGGATATTTTGAGTTTTAATTCAAAAAAAGTAAAACCCAGATTGTTGTCTGGGTTTTATTTTATATTTCATTTTTATATTACCATCCACCAGAGGCACCGCCTCCGCCAAAGCTTCCACCCCCGCCGAAACCGCCAAAGCCTCCGCCTCCACTGCTTCCTCCGCCAAATCCACCTCCTCCGAAACTCCCCGGAAATGGAAAGAATCCGCCTCGGTATCTTCGGTTTCCTTTTCTTGAGAGTGTGTAATCATCATCGTCATAGTTTCCGCCACCATTATTACCATTAATTATACTTATCAAAATAATAATGACGATTACAATCAGAATAATGGCACCAATACTGACTCCGCCTTCGTTCTGTTGCTTCTTGACAATTGGTTTGAATTTCCCCTGAACCGCTTCCATTATCGCAGAAGTTCCACGGTCAATTCCGTTATAAAATTCTCCTTTTTTGAAAGCTGGTGTTACAAGATAATCTAAAATCTGTCCTGCAACCGAAGCTGTCAAATATTGTTCAACAGCTCGACCTTGCTGAATCGACATTGTTCTGTCTTCCGTCGCAATTAGGAAAACGACACCATTATCAACACCTTTTTGTCCAATTCCCCATTTTTCACCGTACATTGTTGCCAGATAATTGACATCTTCGCCACTGGTAGTCGGGAGAATTATGACTTCTATTTCTGTGGAAGTAGAATCGGAGAACTTGATGAGTTTTTGATTCAAAGCCTCTTTTTCAGATTCCGACAGCAGATTAGCTTTATCATAAACAGGATAAAGAACCGCTGGTTTTTCCGGCACCAGCTGAGCTTTGGAAAACAATCCAAAAATCAGAAATAATGCGAAAATATATCGTTTAAGAGAAGCTGATATCATTGGGTAATTCATTGATATTTTCCCCAACTACAGGGAAATATTTTTTCAGTTCAAGTCCGGTTTTCAGAATGGCATCTTTCAGACCTTTGTAGTAATTTTCTTTTGCAAATTCGGAAGTAATCTCATCGTGAAGATTATCCCAAAATTGTTGTCTCACTTTTTTATGAATGCCCTCGTCTCCGATAACCGTAAGATAATGCTGTTCAAAATTGACATAAAATAAAACGCCGTTTCTTTCTTTAGTCAGATGCATTTCCAACGAATTAAAAATCGCAAATGCTTTTTTTGCAAAATCATCTTCGGCGGTGGAATCGATATGCACACGAATCTCACCCGAAGACTGGTCTTCAGCTATTTTGATGGCTTCCACTAGGGAAGCCATCTCTGTATCTGTAAGGAAATGATTCATTATTCTGAAAATACAGAAGGTGCTTTTTCTGCGCCCGCTTCAGCCTTGAAATATGGTTTTTCTTTGAAGTTGGAGAAGTTCGCAATCACGTTATTCGGGAACGTTTTGATTCTTGTGTTATATTCTCTCGCCGCATCGTTGTAATAAACGGTTTCTGAACGGATACTATTCTCAATCGCCGTATATTCTCTTTGGAAATTGATATATTGCTGGTCAGCTTTCAGGTTTGGATAACTTTCAACAACCGCCAATAATCTGCTTAATGAACCGCTAAGTTCTCCTTGCGCTGCTTGGAATTTTGCCATATCAGCTTCGGTCATATTCGTTGGGTCGATGTTGATTGAAGTCGCTTTTGACCTTGCTTCAACCACTTTTGTCAATGTTTCTGTTTCGAATTTTGCATAAGATTTTACCGTTCTTTCCAAGTTAGGGATTAGGTTAGCTCTTTTCTGATAAACGGTTTCTACGTTGGACCATTTTGCGTTGACAGTCTGTTCTTGTCCTACAAAACTATTTCTAATTCCAACTGCCCAAAATCCGACAATCGCAATTAACGCCACGATTACGATTAATACAATACAACCTTTACCTTTCATAGTTTGATGTGTTTTAAAATTTTAATTAAACCAAATATACAAATTAAATATAACGATGGAATTTATTTTTAATTCTGAGAATCAATTAGCCTTCGATGATTTTTTTTCGATGCTTAATTCCCCATTCAACAAGGTTTTCCGTGAGTGGTGTGACACTTTTTCCATATTCTGTAATCGCATAAAAAACCATTAGCTGATTTTCGTTTGTGACAGTTCTTGTGATGAGAAGGTTGGTTTCTAACTCTTTCAGTTGTTTGCTGAGCATTTTTGCGGAAATCCCATCGATTTCACGTTCTAATTTTTTGAAATGAATATCCTGATGCTGTCGATTATTCAAATATCTCAAAATCATTAGTTTCCACTTTCCACCAAGGATTTCCAGACAATCTCGCATCGCCCGCAGTTCCTCGCCACAAGTCGTTTCCCGTTCTTTATTATCTACAATTATTTTCATATGTAAATTTTATTATAATAGTTTCATTAAAGTAAGTAGTTACCTATTGTTAACTAGTAACAAATTTAAAGCATTTTACCAATAAATTTGTATTAAAATAATTGAAGATGAAAGCCATTATCCTAGACGAAAACAATCAGCTTAAAGACCAAATCGTCACGTTACGACCAATAAATCAAGATGAAGTCCGCATCAAAATCATCGCTTCTGGCTTCAATCCCATTGATTACCAGATGCGGGAAAATGAACACGAAAAAAAATATTTATTTTCAAATATTTTAGGCAGAGAAGGTTCCGGAATCATCATCGAAGCTGGAGAAAATGTAACCGAATTCGAAATCGGAGATGAAGTATTTTTCGCCTGCGGAAGTATGGGAAGCAACGGAACTTATGCTGAAGAAATCATTCTTCCTGAAACAATCGTTGCTAAAAAACCAAACTCAACAACTTTCGAAGAAAGTGCTGGTTTACCTTCCATCGGAATCACGGCATTTCAGATTTTCAACCGAGTTGATTGGAATCAAATAGAAAATATTCTGATAACAGGAGCTTCCGGTGGAGTCGGGAATTTTGTCCTGAGATTGATTTTGAGAAAATTCAACAAAAAAATAATTGTCACTGCGGGAAACAAAGAAAGTATTCAGCAATTGATTGATATTGGAATTAATGAAAATCAAATAGTCCATTACAAGCAGGAAAATTTAGTTGAGAAAATTTTGGAAATTAATCAAAATCAGAAATTCGATATTGTCATCGATGCGGTTGGAATGCAATTCTCAGAAATCTCCGCCGAAGTTCTTAAAGCCAATGGAATCTACATCAACATCACTCATTTTATTACTCCAAAAGCCAATGATTTGCTTTTCGGAATTGGCGCAACGATTCTTAATATTTCGAATTTCGTTTATGCTAAAGAAAAGAATTATAATTATTTCAGAAATTCTCTTAATCAAATAAAACAATATATAGAAGAAGGAATTATTCAGCCTTTACCTATAAAAATCATTGGTGGACTTTCTTCCAAAACTGCAGAAGAAGCGCAACAATTATTGAAAGAAAATAAGACGCAAGGCAAAAAATTAATAATGAAAAATCAAGATAAATGAGCAACATAAAAGCAATCCCAAGACGAATCATCACAGGAACAAAAGACGGAAAATCCTACATCGAAAAAGACGAAATCGTCACCAATGTTTCAGAACATTTTAAAGGATTAATCATTTCTGACGTTTGGCAAACCAGCAAAATGCCTGCAACTTTTGAACAGGAAAAACCAATAGAAAATTCCGCAATCCCAAGTGTTATCAAAAACGGAACTTATTTCCGCTACGTTCAGATTCCGCCAGATGAGCAATTAGGAATCAAAGCGCCTGCGGGACAACCTCATCCGCTGATGCATCAAACCAAAAGTCTGGATTATATCATTATTTTGTCAGGCAAAATTTACCTGATTACCGATACAGACGAAACGCTTTTGCAAGTTGGCGACATCGTCATCCAAACCGGAACCAATCACGCTTGGAGTAATCGTTCTGATGAAAATTGTATTCAGTTAGCGGTTTTGATTGATGCGGAATAATCAATTAGAAAAAAATTTCTCGCAGATTAAGCTGATTTCGCAGATTTAATGTAGATAAAAAATCCGCTCAATTTGCCGAATCTGCGAGATTATAAAATTTCAACAGGTAAGATTTATTTTTCAAAAACCTTTGCTTCTTCCCAAAGCTCATCCATCTCTATAAGATTAAGGTCAGCAAGGCTAAGGTTTTTGGAAATTGCCAACTCTTCCATCTTTTGAAATCTTGAAATGAATTTCGAATTCGTTTTTTCCAAAGCCGTGTCAGCATTCAGTCCGGAAATCCTTGCATAATTAATCAAAGAGAAAAATACATCTCCGAGTTCAGCTTCTTTTTTATCTTTCTCAGTTTCCTGATGAAATTCCTGCAATTCTTCTCTCACTTTTGCCCAAGCATCGTCCGCAGAATCAAATTCAAAACCAATTCCCTTCACTTTATCCTGAATTCTATAAGCTTTGATAATCGGAGGCAAACCTTTCGGAACTCCTGATAAAATGGATTTATTCCCTTCCTTTAGTTTCAGTTTTTCCCAATTTTGCTTTACCGCTTCTTCATCTTCCGCAACAGCATCGCCGTAAATATGCGGATGACGGAAAATCAGTTTTTCGTTCAAAGAATTAATCACATCAGCAATATCAAAACTTTCTTTTTCTGAACCGATTTTCGCATAGAAAACCAAATGCAGAAGCACATCGCCCAATTCCTTTTTGATTTCCAGCAAATCCTCATTCAGAAGCGCATCGGACAATTCGTAAGTCTCCTCCAACGTCAGATGACGCAATGTTTCAAAAGTCTGTTTTTGGTCCCACGGACATTTTTCCCGCAGGTCATCCATTATATCGAGAAGCCTTCCAAAAGCTTCCATTTTTTCTTGTCGTGTATTCATTTTATATTATTTATTTGGGCAGCTTTTTCCGCCTTCCGCTCCCAATCTTTTTGCCATTGCTTTTCCAGCCGCAAAAAAGGATTTCCGCTCAAGTCGGGCTGCAGCTTCGCAAAGTTGAACGTTTGTCTTTTAATTGTCAGTTTCCACCAACTTTCAACCAAACCAACAACTATTTTCTCACATCTTCAATGATAATATGACTGTTGACTTTCAACAATTCCTGCAAAAATTCTTCTTGATTTTCCGGTGTTATGTAAAAGTCATTTTTATTTTTCGAAAAGACAATCAGTCCGCCAGTTGCAGTTCCGCATTTGTGAAATCCACTCCACATTGTTTCTCCGATTCTGATTTTAGTAATTTTAAAAATATTGATTTTAAAAACATTATAGATGACGCTGACAATCAGTTCTTCATCTTTGATTTTAATTTTAATAAAGAAAAAATTGATTAATATTATCAAATTGATTACAACTAAAATAAAAACCATCAACATCCAATCCCAAAAGCCTGTATCAAAATAAGAAGAAAGCAGAATAACAGCAAAAAGCAAAGTGATTCCTAAAAATATAGAACCATAAATCCAATCTCTTTTGCTTTTGTAAACTTTCATTAATGTGATTTATTTTGCAACATTGGAACGAATTTATAAACCCCGAATTCCTCTTTCTCAAACTGAGTATCAGAAATTTTAGTAAATCTGTAAAGAATCTGTTCATCGGTTTTCCCTAATGGAATCACCATTTTTCCGCCAACTTTTAATTGTTTCAATAATTCGGTCGGGAGAACTTCTGCGCCACAAGTCACTAATACTTTGTCAAAAGGAGCAAACGTTGGCAAACCTGCAAATCCGTCTCCGAAGCTTTGAAATTTCGGTCTCAAATTTAATTCTCTCAGAATTTTAGTAGAAAAATTGTACAAATCTTTTTGACGTTCAATCGTATAAACCAAAGCTTTCATTTGGATAAGAACTGCCGTCTGATAACCACAACCTGTCCCGATTTCCAACACTTTTTCGCCTTCATTCACTTCCAGCAATTCGGTTTGTTCAGCAACGGTTGATGGATGAGAAATGGTCTGTTTGGAAGCGATAGGAAAAGCACGGTCTTCATAGGCATAATCTTCGAAAACACTTTCTATGAAAAGATGTCTCGGAACTTCGTTCATTGCATCAAGAACAAAACTATCCGTAATCCCGATTTTCTGATGAAGATAATCGATTAATTGTTTTCTTTTGCCCTTGTGAACGTAAGTATCTCTCATTATTTTAATTAGTAGTTTTTCAAATCCAGACTGCAATTTCCGAAGTAAAATTTTAAAATCCAAACAAGAATCATTATTTTAAAAATATATCAAATAATTAACCGTTAATCAGAATAAAGTTTATAGCTTTGATTGTTTTTTTATTAAAAATTTAAATATATTTTCAATTAATTGAATGAAAGAATGGATGTTATGCAGAAATTAAGAGCTTACATTAAAGGAACTGGTTCATATGTTCCTCCAAAAATTTTAAAAAATGATTTTTTTGAAAAAGTAGGTTCTTCCGACGAATGGATTTTTAAGAATCTGGGAATCAGAGAACGCCGGATTGCCGAAGGTGAAGTGACCAGCGATTTGGCTTACAAAGCAGGATTGAAAGCTCTGGAAAATACAGATGTTGCTCCAAAAGATATCGACTTGATTATTGTTGCCACTTCTACGCCTGACAGACAAGCGCCATCAACAGCGTGTTTTGTTCAGGAAAAAATGGAAGCGCCTCAAGCTGTTGCTTTTGATATTTCTGCAGTTTGTTCCGGTGGACTTTATGGAATTGCTATTGGTTGTCAATTCATTGAAACTGGAATGTATAAAAATGTTTTGGTCATTGGAGCGGATACTTTTTCGACCATTACAGACTGGGAAAGAAAAGACTCGGTTTTCTTTGGAGACGGTGCTGGTGCGATTTTGTTATCAGCTACGACTGAAGATAAAGGTTTTTTCGATTTCAAATTGCACGCAGACGGAACTGGAAAATATCATTTTAATATTCCTGCAGGCGGTTCAGAAATGCCGGCTTCAGAGGAAACTTTGAAGCAACGACTTCATTATTTTCAGATGAACGGGAAAGAAGTTTTTGAAACGGCAACCAGAGTCTTACCAGAAACAATCAATGAAATCTTAGAAGCCAACAAACTGACTTCCGATAATGTAGATTGGGTAATTCCGCATCAGCCAAGCATCAGAATTCTTCAGGAAACGGCGAGAAAAACCAATATCCCTTTCGAAAAAGTGATGACCAATATGGACAAATATGCGAACACTTCCGGTGGAACAATCCCAATTGTACTTGATGAAACCTTCAAAAGTGGACGTATAAAAGCTGGAAATCTATTGCTGTTTGCGGCGGTTGGTTCCGGCTGGACTTGGGGAACTGCACTTTATAAAGCGTAGTAAATTCATTAATTTTTAATTATTAATTGTTAATTAACAATATGTTAGATAATCAAACTTTCCTTATTACCGGAATTGCAGATGAAAATTCATTAGCGATGAAAACTGCAGAAAAAATCCTTGCCAACAATGGAAAAGTTGTGTGCACAGGTTTGGGAATAACACCTTTTCACAAGAACCTTTCCGAAAAAGCAGAATCTTTCCTCAATAAAAATTATGAAGATTTCGAAAATGCCTGCAAAAAAGTTTTGGGTAACGAGGTTTATACCGCTCCACTTGATGTGACATTGCCAGAAAGTTTAAGTCATTTTGCCGATGATTTGAAAACAAAAAACATTGCACTGAATGGTTTTCTTCACGCTATCGCAATGGACAAAACGATTAGAAATAAGTCTGTGAAGCCAATGCTGGAAGTAACGGCTGAGGAATTCAATGATACGATGAATGTGTCTGCGTTTTCTCTGGTTACACTTTGTCACGCTTTACTTGCAAATGGTGTTTTGCAAAACGGCGCTTCAATAGTTTCATTAAGTTATATTGCGGCGGAGAAAGTTTCATTTTTTCCTTATATCAATATGAGTATTGCGAAAGCGGCACTCGAAAGACTGACAATAGAAATGGCTTACGAATTAGGCAAAAAATACGGAATCCGCGCCAATGCCATTAGATTCTCGCCTTATATGGGAAGCAAAGCCGGAAATGCTACTTTGAAAGTTGAAGACGTTGAAAGAGCGAACAGAATCAGTCCGTTGGGGAATGCTTTGCCTGAAGATTTGGCGCACGAAATTGTTCATCTCTTCCGAAAAGAAACCAGAATTACCGGCGAAATTCGTCACGTAGATGGCGGTTTTCATATTATGGGATAGATTGGGTTGGAGAGTTTTTGAGTTTGAGTGTTTGGGAGTTTTTGGAATCTTGGACTATGCTCAGACTGATAAATCTAATACTAAAAGTTTATTTTCAGCGATGTCAGGCTGAGGCTCTCGAAGCCCTTCATAGACTAAATCTCAATAATAAAAATATCTCGCAGATTATTCTGATTTAATAGATTTTTTTTGAAATCTGCGTCATTTGCTAAATCTGCGAGAAACCGAAATTATATACAGATTCAAGTCTCAAGCTTTGTGACTTGAATTTTTATTTAATTAAATTGCATCATCAAAATTATTTAAAAATTTATGAGACAGATAAAGACTGCTTTGTTGGCTTATGGCGGTTCGGGAAAATTATTTCACGCACCATTTCTTGAAGTTAACGACGGATTTGAATTAATAGGAGCCTACGAACGAAGCAAAAAAAATATTAAAACAGATTATCCTGAAGTTAAAAGTTTTGATTCTCTGGAAGAAGTTTTACAAAGTGATGCCGAATTAATTGTGGTTAATACACCAATCGACACGCATTTCGAATTTACAAAGAAAGTTTTGGAAGCTGGAAAACACGCTTTGGTAGAAAAGGCTTTCACGACAACTTCTGAGGAAGCTGAAGAATTGCACAAATTGGCTAAAGAGAAAAATCTGAAACTCTGCGTTTATCAAAACCGACGATATGACAGCGATTTCCGAACCGTTAAAAAGGTTTTGGACGAAAACTATCTTGGAGAAATCGTGGAAGCAGAAATTCGATTTGAAAGATATAATCCGGAATTGAGTCCAAAAGCTTGGAAAGAAAATGGAAATGCTGGGGCAAGCATTCTGATGGATTTGGGTTCGCACGTGATTGACCAAGCTTTAACATTGTTTGGAAATCCGGAAAAGGTTTTTGCCGACATCAGAAAAACCAGAGAAAATACTCAGATTGATGATTATTTTGACATTCTTCTTTATTATCCTGACAAACGCGTAAGGCTGAAAGCAAGTTTCTTCGTGAAAGAAATGACACCTTCATATGTTTTTCACGGGAAGAAAGGAAGTTTCCTAAAACAGAGAGCTGACATTCAGGAAGATGAATTGAAACTCGGAAAAGTTCCGAATCGTGAAAATTGGGGAACCGAACCTGAAGACAAAACCGGACTTTTGGTTTACAACGACAGAGTTGTCAACTTCCCTACTTTCCAAGGGAATTATCTGGATTTCTACGATGACCTTTACAATGCAATTGTGAATGATAAAAAAGTTCCCGTAACTGCGAAACAAGCTTACCATACAATGAAAGTGATTGAAGCGGCTAAGGAAAGTTCTGAGAAGGGCGAAGTGATTGAGTTATAAATTATGAGTTATAGGTGATGAATTATTATTCTCAATTTTCCTAAATATTTCTCACAGTTTAGATTCTTTCAGAATGACAAAATTTGTATTTTATGACAAATCGTGTTTTATGTTGAATCTGCAGCCTGACTTGAGCGGAAATCCTTTTTTTGCTTGTTCTCAATTTCTATTTAATCTGAAATCGTCTGCAAAAAAGATTGGGAGCCCTTCGACAAGCTCAGGATAAACTACAGGCGGATAAAGCTGCCCAAATAATATTTAAAATGACAAGACTCAGAAAGGTGAAAAATTCTGAGTCTTTTTTTATGTTGAGTTGCTATAATTCTTAAATTTACGACTTGAAGAAAATTAAGCTATGATAAAAGCAGGACTTGTAGGAGCGGGACATTTGGGGAAAATCCATTTGAGATTACTGAATCAATCTGAAAAATACGAACTCGTTGGTTTTCACGATAAAGATGCAGAAAACGGACGAAAACTGGCAGCAGAGTTCGGTTACAAATATTTTGAAAGTTTCGAAGATTTGTTAGAAGAAATTGAAATGCTGGATATCGTTACGCCAACTGTTTATCACTACGATTATGCCATAAAAGCGATTGAAAAGGGCATCCATTTTTTCATCGAAAAACCTGTGACGCAAACGCTGGAACAAGCTGAGGAAATTCTTTATAAATGCAGAGAATTTGGAATCAAGGCGCAGGTTGGTCACGTTGAAAGGTATAATCCGGCTTTTATTGGTGCGAAAGACTATATCAAAAATCCAATGTTTATCGAGATTCACAGATTGGCGGAATTCAACCCGAGAGGAACGGATGTTTCTGTGGTTTTGGATTTGATGATTCACGATTTGGATATCTTGTTGAGTTTGGTAAAGTCGAAAGTGAAATTGATTCACGCAAGTGGTGTTTCCGTTGTGAGCAAAACACCAGACATTTGTAACGCCAGAATTGAGTTTGAAAATGGTTGTGTTGCAAATTTGACAACTTCCAGAATATCAATGAAAGCGATGAGAAAATCGAGGTTTTTCCAGCAAGATGCTTATGTTTCTGTAGATTTTCTTGAGAAAAAAGCGGAAGTTATCCGTATGAAACCTGCGCCGGAAAATCCGTCTGACTTTGATATGATTATAGAAAATGCGGAAGGCGAGAAAAACCAGATTCTTTTTGAATATCCGAACATTCAGCCGAATAATGCTATTCTTGATGAGTTGGAAAGTTTCGCAAATGCGATTGAATATGATGTTCCTGTACAGGTTTCTTTGGAAGACGGAACGGAAGCTTTGAAAGTTGCTTTGGAGATTGTGAGGTTGATACAAAAGTAAATAATTACCATAAAAAAACTATTTATGAAAAAAACTAATAACAAAACTATTTATTTCCTTTTACTCTCAATTTTTATTCTGAGTTGTGAGAAGAATAGAGATGAAAATTCTGAAACTGTTGAAGAGCCTTCATTATATTCATACCATTATAGAAATATGGATACGCCAGGTAGTATTTTTCCCACTACTACAGACGGAATCATCACTTTAGATTATGATAATCAAGGAAGACCAACAAAGAGAAACGGAGGATTTGTAGGAGTACCACAATCTACTGGTTTCGAATATATGTTTTCAAAAGATATCTATAATGAAGTTGCTTATGGAAATAATGATATCACTATTCAGGAAAAATCAATTTCTCAGCCGGATCTATTATATATCTATCAAAAACATTTCTCATTATTAAACGGAAAAATTGTCAAAAAAACGACTAAGGACATTTTTGCTGATACATTCAATGACACTATTCAGTATTATTATTCAGGAAATCAACTAATAAGGTCTTTTAAGAAACAAAATAAGCCCATTTCGGAAACCAAATATCATTACAATACTCAGGGAAATCTTGATAGTACAGTGACACGCCTTCTTGTTTATAATCCAGTTAATCAGCAATATGAACCGTACGCACAGTATCCTAAAATGAGAACATTAGAGATATTCAAAAACTACGACAATTATGCAAATCCAACGAAAAAACTAATGATATTTGACGAGCTTTTCAATCGCTCTTTATCGGAAAACAATTACTCTCGTTACGAAAAAAAAGTATTTGATATAGATGGGAATTTAACTTTGACATTAACGAAAAATTGGACTTTTTCATATACTAACGGAAAGATAGATTTTGCAAAATAAATGATGATTGATTATAAAGAATTTGCAAAAGCAGAACTTAATCGCGTAATTTCAATTCAAGATAGATTTAAGGAAGAATTTGATATTGATTCGTATGCACATTGGTTTTATGACGATGAATCATCAATATTGAGATTATACAATGATGAAATTGATGAAATTTTCTTCAGATATATACCTATTGGAACTTATTCTTTAAATAAAAACACTTGGATGTGGAGCTGGTTCAATAATTATTTGAGTGAGAAAAATAAAATTGAGACTTTACAAATTAAGCAATTCGGAGAAAAGAACCAATATGAAAAATTAACTAACGGAACTTTTCCAAGTGATGAGTTTGATGGTTGGGAATTTTTAGCAATTAGTCAAAATTTATTAAATGGAATTGGCGTTTATAAAATCAATTGCGACAATTTGAACTATTATGTTTTATTGACAGAAAAGGTTGATTCAGAAAATAATCTTGAAGTTAGAAAACTAAAACAAAAAACTGTAGATTGTGGCAATCACGGCTTTAAACGTCCAGCTTTTGTTTGTCAGCATTTAGAACTTAATTCGCAAAATGGTTTTGAAGAAGCATTTGAAACTTTCAAAGGAATGGACTTGGACGAGGATGATGATTTTGCAGCTTGGTGTGATGAATGTGAGAAGAAGAGAATAGAATGTGATGGCTGGAACGACGTATCAGAAGCATTTGCAAAAATCAAATTAATTTGTGAAGATTGTTATTTTGAAATGAAAGAATCCAATCAGCATAAATCTTAATATTCAAAAGCATAATGAACCTTCCTTCTTTTGAATTCGAACTCAAAAAACGTCTTGATTTTCCTTACAGTTGGGGAAGAAGACAAACCGATGAATGGGACAGAAAAACGAAATTCATTTATCAGACTAATGATTTTCAAAGTCTGGAAAGTCAATGTAAAGATTTTGATGAAGGTTTGAGAAATTACGCTTTCAACCGTTGGCTGAATTTCTGGTCTGCAAAAGCTGTTGAGTCTATTTTCGTTTCAAGTTCATTAGTTAAAAAAGAAGAAAATCAGTTTTCTAAGACGGTGGATTTTTATATTTCAGGAATTCCGTTTGATCATAAAAGCAGTGTGTTTCCGAGACAATTTGGGAAAATTTTCGATTATGCTGTTGATCACAAGAAAGAATTGATTGAATGGCTTTACAACAATCAAAGTCAGCAAGGAAGGAAACATTACGCTAATCGACTTTTCATTATTTTTTTTGATGAGAAAAATGGAGAACATTGGAAATTGAAAACCGAACTTTCTTTAATCAAAGAAAAAATCACAGAATATCTCAGCAATTTTTCGACAGACAATTTAGTTTCCTTAAATTTGGAATCTCACGAGATCCTTTCTGATTTGATTTGGATCAAAGCTTAATTCATGAATTACATCGGTTCCAAAAACAAACTTTCGGATTTTATCAGACAAAGCGTTTATCAAGTTGTTGGTAAAGATTTATCCAACAAAATATTTTGCGATCTCTTCGCCGGAACCGGAATCGTCGGAAGAAACTTCAAAGCAGAAACTAAAAAAGTTATCAGCAACGATTTTGAGTTTTACAGCTATGTTCTCAATAGGAATTATATTGGAAATCATCAAAAAATTGAATTTGAAAATTTAATAGAAGAATTGAATTCGATTGAAGGAAAATCCGGTTTTATCTCAAAAGAATATTCTGAAAACGGGAAATCGGAAAGGCTTTATTTTTCGGAAGAAAACGGAAAAAAGATTGACGCTGCTCGACAGAAAATCGAAGATTGGAACGTTTCAAAAACAATCAATGAAGATCAATATTATTTTCTGCTTTGTTCACTTTTGGAAGCAGCTGATAAAGTTGCCAACACGGCTTCCGTTTATGGAGCATTTCTTAAACAAATAAAAAAATCAGCTCAAAAAAAACTGGAATTGGTTCCTTCTTTTTTTGAAATCACGGAAAATAAACACGAGGTTTATAATGAAGATGCTAACGAATTAATCAAAAAAATCGAAGGTGACATTCTGTATCTCGATCCACCTTACAACGCTCGTCAATACGGAGCTAATTATCATCTCCTAAATACAATTGCAAAATACGACCAATTCTCTCCAAAAGGAAAAACGGGACTGAGAGATTATCAAAAATCAAAATATTGCAGCAAAGTTGAAGTTGCAAAAAGCTTTGAAGAGCTCATTAAAAATGCGAAATTCCAGCATATTTTCCTTAGTTATAACAATGAAGGATTGATGCCAGAAAGTGAAATTAAAAAGATACTTTCCAAATTCGGGAAATATGATATATTTACAACCGAGTATCAACGTTTCCGTGCGGATAAAGAAGAGAACAGAAATCACAAAGCTTCGGGGACGACAGAATATCTTTATTACTTGGAGAAATTACATTAATGAAATTTATATTTTCTTTTTTGTTGACCTTAATTTCATTGACAATGTTCTGTCAAAAAGATAATTATGAATTAGCTCGAAAAGAATTTGAAAACTTTATCTTCTCTTCGGATTCTACAAAAATTCAAAATATTAAAAATGAAAATTTCGAGAATATCTCAGAAATATCTCGATACAATCACGCAGTTACAAGAGATTTAGATTTTGGATTGAAAGAAAGTATTTTTTATATTACTTATTCTTACAATTTCAAAAGTGGCTTTCGTTATCCGGGCGCAAAAATTCATTTATTTTATTTTAAAAATAAAATTGTTGACAGGCTTATCATTTATGAAGGAGAGAAATTAAAAATTGCTAATAAATTTGATCCTGAAATTAATAATTACATTAACATTCACAATACTTTTTACAATACCAAAACATCAATTGAAGATTTTCTTAAAGATATATTACATCAAGAAATATTTGGGCATGGTTGTGGCTTTGCAATGATAAAAATCAAGCAAATTGATGGTGTAGAATTAAATAATATTAAAAATGTAGAACAATATATAAAATGGATGAAATCTTACAATAGTGAAAAACAGATGTGGGGTTATTCTGAAATAAATAAGCTATTAAAAAAGAACTTAATTGAATTAGATTCTGATGAATCTAAAATCTATAATCATATAAAAGATAGAAATTTGGTTATTGAAACATGTTCCGGATGTACTATCGGAATTTTTGAAAAAGTATTTTAAATAAAAAAATTATATAAATGAAAAACATTGTTGTAATAGGTGCAGGAACTATGGGAAACGGGATTGCCCATACTTTTGCTCAAAGTGGATTCCAGGTAAATTTGGTAGATGTGAAACAAGAAAATCTTGATAAAGCCATAAAAACCATTACTACCAACCTTGACAGAATCATCGCCAAAGGAAACCTGACTGAGGAAGAAAAAGCAAGTACACTTGGAAATATTACAACATTGACCGACTTAAAAGATGCCGCTCCAAATGCTGATCTTATTGTAGAAGCAGCAACAGAAAACTTAGATCTTAAACTAAGAATATTTGCACAGATGGACGAACTTGCTCCGTCCAATTGTATTCTTGCGACCAATACTTCATCAATCTCAATTACTCAAATTGCTGCTGCAACAAAACGTCCGGAAAAAGTCATCGGAATGCACTTTATGAATCCGGTTCCGATTATGAAATTGGTGGAAATCATCAAAGGTTATTCGACTTCCAAAGAAACATTTAATGAGATTTTTGAATTGAGTAAAACTTTAGGAAAAGTTCCAACCGAAGTGAATGATTATCCAGGATTTGTAGCCAACAGAATTCTGATGCCGATGATCAACGAAGCTATAGAAACACTTTATAACGGCGTTGCTGGTGTTGAGGAAATTGACACTGTGATGAAACTCGGAATGGCTCATCCAATGGGACCTTTGCAATTGGCAGATTTTATTGGTCTCGATGTTTGCTTAGCAATATTGAATGTAATGTACGACGGCTTCAAAAATCCGAAATATGCACCTAATCCATTATTAGTGAATATGGTAATGGCCGGTAAAAAAGGCGTGAAATCCGGCGAAGGTTTCTACGATTATTCCGAAAGTAAAAAAGCGGAGAAAGTTTCGAAAATGTTCTTAAAATAGATCGAAATGTTTGCAAAAAAGTATTTGTTGTTTTGCCTTTTTCCTACGCTGATTTTTGCGCAGGAGAAAATACTTTCTGCAGATTTTGACGGTGATAAGATTAATGACAAAGTGTATTTGGATTCCAAAATAGGAGCCGTGGTTTATCAACTTTCTTCGCAGAAATTCAAAAAAGTATCATCTGATCAATTTGAAGATTCCGGGGAAATATTTTTTGACAAAAGTAAAAATGGTTTCAAAGTAAAACTTAATCAGATGCGAGCTGGATATGCTTACCAATTTCGCTTCGAAAAGGAAACCGGAAAGATGCGGTTGATTGGAATGGAACGTTATGAATTTGGGCCAGCCAACAATGACGGAAGCGGAGAATCCAGCGTGAATCTGCTTACTAATAATTACATCGGAGAATGGAATTATTGGGATAACCACAAAACGGAATTAATCAAAATACCGACCATCAAAAAGAAAATGGTTTTACCAAAAGCATATTTTGACAGTCTTGGAAATGCTTTTTCAATCTATATAGATAAGGACACAAGCTATTATCTTGCAGAGAAAAAAAGGCTATATAAAGAATAAGTTTTGATGGTTATAAAGTAGATCGGTCTGAAATTACATTCATCATCAAAAAAAATAATTATCAATAATTAATTTCGGGAATTTTTCTATCTTTGAACCATAGAGTGACAGTCACAAATGCTCTGATTTATTTTAAACTTTTATATTATGAAATCGCCGTTAAAAATCTACCATTGGATAGAAAAAACTAAAAAGCGATAACATATGACCTTTAAAAAAACAATAAATATTTACATATGAAATTACCTAAGTTTTTATTAGCCGACAATTCTGAATTTCCAGAAGATCTTTTTGTAGTTCACACAGAGTATCCACGTTTTATCCTTAACGTAGAGGAAGAGGATGTAGAATGGTTGGATGACTTGGAAGGAGATGATGAAGAAACTGTAGCAAACGAGGCTACAAAAGTTGTGGAAGAAGCCTTCAAATGGTGTGATGAAGAACTTGCAAAATACGACGACGAGGAAGAAGACGAAGAATAATAAAAAAGGAACTCAAATTTGAGTTCCTTTTTTATTGTTTTTTATTTATAGAATTACTGTTGCTTGTTGAACTTTAGTAACAATAGATTGTCTTTATATAATTCCAAAGTCGTTTCTGTCACTACATATTTGTTTACTTCCTGCAAAACGCTGATGTAACTAGTTTCAGCAGTCATATTGTTGCACATTTTCCTTGTAGAGCCAATGTTCTTCGCAGAAAAATTACCCGCAGAAGTATCAATTACGGCATCAGAAAAATAATTGTTGCAGCCTGCATTTCCAGAAATTCGGTTTTGTTCTATCAATAGAGTTGGCTTGTTTGTAATATCGTCTGCCAGAACCCATTGTGTACCTGTGACTGCAGCCTGAGTTTTCCCAACTTTTGAAGCATTTCCTACCCTACTGGTACAAGAAGCCAATGCTAGAACTAACATTGAGGTATAAAAAATATTTTTCATTTGATATAGATTACTAGCCAAAGATAAGGTTTTCTTTTTAACATAATAATTTTAAAGTCCAAATTTGAAGATTTATAGTCCGTAAACGAAATCAATTTCACTTTGTATTTTTCATCAACAACAATTTCTATTTTACGATTTTAATTATATTTGAAAAAGTTAAAAATTAATTCAAAAAAAACATCAAATGAAGGAAGAAAATATAAATAAACTGAATTCCCTTTTTTCAAATCTGAAATCGGAAGAACAAAAACTGAAGGAAAGTCAGGAGAAGCAGAAAAGCGAAGAAGATCTCTTTGTTGAAGGTTTCAAAATTTTATGCAAGAACTTGATTGACCCGAAGATGCAGGAATTCCGAAGAATGCTGAGGCAAAATGGATTCGGTTGCAAAATTACCATCAATGAAGAAAGTAAAAGCGGAACGGGAATCAGCGCACAGCCAAACATTAAACTTCAGATTTCCAGAAATGTAGATTCCAATTTTTATACGAATAATAAGTTTCCACACATCATGTTAACTGCGGACAAATATTACAAGAAAATCGGAATCCACCAAGACACTATTTTTCAAAACGGCGAAGGAACGGCTGCGATGAAGGAACAAAGCTATACGCTGGAAACACTAACAGAAGAAATCGTGGAAAAAGAAATTTTAGAGTCAATTGAAAAAATACTGACTAATAAGTAAATTTTCATATCCAAAAATTAACTTTTATTAATCAAAGAAATTAATAATGAATAAGTTATGATTTTTAAAATTTAAAAGCCTAATTTTGCACCCCGAAATAATACCTCAATATGAAACGAATAGGCGAACACAGAAAGCTTCTTGGCGTTGACAAAACTGCAACTCTTAAAGACTTAAAAACCATTTACAGAAACACAATGAAGGACACACATCCTGACAAATTTGTGAATGACGAAGCTGGAAAACTGGAAGCAGAAGACAAAAGCAAATCTGTGATCGAGGCTTACCACTTTCTAGTGAGCATCCACGAGGAAACTCAGGAAAAATATAAAGAAGAATACACGGACACAATTACAACATCCATCATTACAGATTTCTATCTTGAGAAATCAATTTTGAAAGTGCAACATTTGAATGGTAAAATGTTCGAATACATCGGTGTTCCAAGAAATATCTATATCAAAATGGTGAACTCTGATTCTCCAAGCCGTTTTGCGAGAAGACATATTTATGGAAATTTCATCTACAGAAAGTCTGGCGAAGTAATGGCTGATTAATCTTAGATTTAAAAATATATTGAAGGCTTTCAGATTTTTCTGGGAGTCTTTTTTATTCAAAATTTTTAAAACAAAAAAGCCGCTTCGTAACAAAACGAAGCGGCTTTCAACTTAATTATAAATATTAATCTATGTGTTTCGGTGTAAATCCGTCTTCACTTAAATCTCTGTGTTTATAGTCTGCTTTCATTTCAGCATCATAATCAACTGGTTCACCTTTGCCCATTCTTCTTAATAATGAATCAAATAATGAATAAACAACTGGTACGATAATCAAAGTAAGGAACAATGATGATGTCAAACCACCAATGATTACCCAAGCCAAACCGTTGTTCATCTCCGCTCCTGCTCCTTTTGCAATTGCAATCGGGATCATACCAAAGATCATCGCAATCGTTGTCATCAAAATCGGACGAAGACGTGCGTGGTTGGCCTGAATCAAAGCGTCGTGTGTACTTGCTCCAGCTGCTTTCCTCATATTGGCAAAATCGACAATCATAATCGCATTCTTGGCTACCAAACCAATCAACATGATCATCCCGAGCATCGTAAAGATATTCAATGAATTTCCTGTGATGGCAAGGATTACCATAACTCCAATCAACGCCAATGGAATTGAGAACAATACCACAAACGGATAAACAAACGAGTCATACAAGGAAACCATTACCAAATAAACCAATACAATAGCCGCTAACAAAGCGATTCCTAATGTACCGAAACCTTCGGTCTGATTTTCCATATCACCACTCCAGATGTAGCTTACGCCGGCTGGTTTGGTTTTTTCGTTGTCCATAAACTGAGCCGCCCATTCGTTGGCAACATCTCCTACAGGACGACCTACCACTTTAGATTTTACTTTTACGGAAGGCGCTTTGTCTCTACGTTCCAGCAAACTTGGCCCTGAACCCATTTTCACATCTGCAAACTGGCTCAATCTTATCTGCTGTCCGGAAGGATTGGTGAACATTAAGTTTCTAACGTCATCAATCGATTGTCTGTTGGCATCACCAAAACGGATGTTGATATCATATTCATATTCTCCGGCTCTGAATTTCCCGTCTGTATTTCCACTAAATGCAGTCTGCATCGTTTGTCCTACGCTGGAAAGATTTAAACCTAAAGAAGACATTTTATCTCTGTCGATATTTACCTGAACTTCCGGACTTCCAGAGTCAGTGGACAATTCCGCATCTACGGAACCTGGCACTTTTTTCAGTAATTCCAAGATTCTGTTCGCTTCCTTATTTGCTGTTGCATTGTCCTGAGCAGTTACCACCATTTCGATTGGTGCATTGTCTGCTCCCATCAATCCGATTGGTGCTGTTTTGAACTCAACGCCAGTGAATTTCTCTTCTAAAGCTCTCTTTATTTTTGCTGATTTGATGTCCGTACTTTCTGCACGTTCAGATTTATCAACCAAAATTACTTGGATTTCTGATTGGTACAAAGTTGCCTGCGCTCCACCAAAACCTGATGACTGCTGACCAACTGTGGTAATCATATCTACTACATCTTTATCATCTCTTAAATATTTTTCAACTGCCAGAGTTACCTGATTGGTTTTCTCGACTGAAGCATCTTTTGATAATTCCATTTGAACAAGGAACTGTCCTCTGTCCATTTTCGGGAAGAATTCTCCACCGATAAATCCGAATGCGACTAACATAAATGAAGCAATCAAAATAACGAAAGTAACTATGACAACCATTATTCTTCTTAATCCAGATTTAAGCGCCCATTCAAGAATTCCTGAAATCCAATGTGTGAATTTCTCCAATTGTTTTTCGAACCAAAGGATGAATTTTTCAAAAGGATTTTTTCCTGTCAAATGAACCAATTTACCATATCTTGATGATAACCAAGGAATAATGGTGAATGAAGCTAATAATGAGAACATCGTCGCAATAACTACAGTTACACAGAACTGCGCCAGGATATCAGAAACCAAACCGGAACTCATCGCAATCGGTAAGAATACCACGACAATTACCATCGTAATCGCTGTTACCGTAAATCCAATTTCGGAAGCACCATCATAAGCTGCACGGATTCTGCTTTTTCCCATCTCCATATGACGGTAAACGTTCTCCAGAACCACAATCGCATCATCTACAAGAATACCTACCACGAGTGAAAGTCCCAATAAACTCATCAAGTTCAAAGTATATCCCATCAAATACATTCCAATCACCGTTGCAATCAACGAAACCGGAATCGAAACCATTACGATGAATGCATTTCTGATATTGTGAAGGAATAATAACATTACAACTGCCACCAAAATAATCGCCAGGAATAAATCGAAGATCACGTGATCGGCCGCTTCAAGCGTAAAGTCGGTTGTATCATCTACAATGTTAACTTTGATATCCTGAACTTTATAATTACCTTCAACCTGAGCAATAGTCTTTTGTACCAATTCTGAAACCGATACTGCATTCGCATCAGATTGTTTTTTGATCTGCATCAGAATAGTAGAATTCTGATTGTATCTCGCTACTTTCTCGATATCTTTCTGCGTATCGAAAACCGTTGCAATATCAGACAAACGAACCTGCGCGCCATCTTTGTTGGAAACCACAAGGTTGTTCATTTCTTGTACATCTCTGTATTTTCCGGAAAGTCTGATTGTAGATCTTGAAGTTCTTGTTTTCAAAGCGCCCGTTGGGAAATCTAAGTTTGAAGACAAAATCGCCTGCTGTACATCTGCGATTGCAAGACCGTAACCTTGCATCTTTTTCTCATCCAAACTTACCTGAATCTCTCTCTCCTGCCCACCAACAAGGTCAACCTGAGCAACACCGTTTACACGGGAGAAAATAGGTTCTATTTTTTTATCTAAAAGGTCATAAAGATCTTTGTTATTTAGTTTATTACTTGAGATACTCAAAGTCATAATCGGGAGATCATCCAATGAGAACTTCTGTAATGACGGCGGATCTGCATCCTCCGGAAGATCTGCCAAAATAGCATTTACCTTTCTTTGAGCATCATTCAAAGCATAGTTCACGTCGGCGCCAGTGTTTAGCTGAACCATAATTACCGATAAACTTTCGTATGAAGATGATTCTACTTTTTTTACGTTTTCCAAAGAACCAACGGCATCCTCGATCTTACGCGTCACCGATGTTTCTACCTCTGCAGGCGAAGCTCCCGGATAAACGGTAGAAATCGTTACCATATTGGTTTCAAATTTCGGGATCAACTCGTACCCCATCATGGAGTAACTTAACAAACCTCCCAGCGTCAGAATCGTAAATAGTACGATAACGAGGGATGGTCTTTTAATGGATATTTCTGCTAACTTCATTCTTCTGTTACTTTACGATATTGATTTTTGAACCGTTGTCTAAGTTGATCTGTCCGCTTGTGATTACTTGCTCGCCGCCATTAAGACCGCTGATGATCTGAACTTTGTCGCCATAAACTTTTCCTGTTTGTACCGTGATTAATTTTGCAGTTCCGTTTTGAACGATGAACAATTGGCCTGAACTTACACCATTTACAAAAGCTTCTGCAGGAACTGTCAGCATATTCTGAGTTTCAGCACCGTGATTGGTTTTGAAAACAGCTGTTGCGTACATACCAGCTTTTAAGTTTCCTTTGTTCTGAACTTCAATTTCAACCGGGAAGTTAAGAGAAGCATCACTTTTTGGAGCGATGAAAGTAATTCTACCACTGAAAGATTCGTCCGGTAAAACATTCACATTAATGTTCACTGTTTGTCCAATCTGGATTCTTCCAACCTGACTTTCGTCAACCAAAACTGAAAGTTTAAGAGAATTGATATTGACGATTTCGAATAATGAAGTTCCAGTTGCAACTACAGCTCCAGGCTCCACCATTTTTTTATTGATTGTTCCACTGATTCCTGCGCGAACACTTGTATCATTCACTCTTACACCTTGAGCTCTAAGTGCAGCCTGTGCATTTTTAAGTTGCAATCTGGAATTATCCAATTGTTGTTTTGTCACTCCTCCTGATTTAAAAGCATTTTCGTAACGTTGGTTATCAGCGATTGCATTTTGTAAATTGTTTTGTGCCTGAGTTACATCAACCTCGATAGCGTCTCTTTTTATGGTTGCCAAAACTTGTCCGGCAGAAACTCGTGAGCCTTCTTTCACAAAAACACTTACAACTCTACCAGCAATATCAGCTGATTGATTAGTTTCTTGCTTAGGAATAAAAGTTCCGTTAGCTGAATAATCTGTATCAATATTAGTTCTTGAAGTTGTCACAACATTCACATTGATTTTATCAACCTGTTTTGCTACTTCTTTTACTTCAGTTTCCTGCTTCTTTTTATTATCGGCAATTTTCCAAGCTGCTAAACCTATAAGTACAGCTGCTACGATGATATATATTAAAGTCTTTTTCATAGTTTTATTATGGATTTTGTAATGTATTAAGTTCTCCTTTTGCTTTGATTAATTTGATTTCAGCTTGTTTGTAATCTAATAATGAAGTCGTGTAATTTTGTTTTGCATCAGTAAGCGCATTTTCAGAATCAAGAACTTCTGTCAAAGTTGCCAAACCGTATTGGTAGTTGGATTGTGTATCTTTCTGTACTTTTTCCGCAAGCTCAACATTACCTTTCATACTTTCGATATTAATAATGGAGTTTTCCATATTCGTAATCGCATTTTTGTAATCCAAACTTAAACTTAACTGAGTCGATTGAATATCTTGATCAAGTGATAAAATATCAATATCCGTTTGCTGAATCTTAGATTTCGTAGCACCGCCTGTAAAAATCGGAATATTGACATTTAAACCAATTGCAGAATAATCGCTCCAAAGCACTCCATTTTTAAGGCCATTAGTCAAAGGAAATTTCGCACCTTGTCCACCCCATCCATAGTTTGCCTGCAGGCCAACAGTTGGATACAAGTAAGCTTCTGTTGCTTTTTTATTGAATTGAAGAAGTTCTCTGTTTTTGTTCAAAACTTTGATTTCTGTACGGTCATCAAGATTTACATTTCCGGCGATAAGTTCCGGTCTTGGCTCGATAGATTTTTCTTCAAGCTCGATTTGTTTATCAATAGGAACACCCATATAAAACTTCAAAGAGTTTTTGGAAAGCTCCACTGCGTTTACCAACTGTTGTCTGCTGGCGCTGATATTAGTTAGCTGGACATTGGTACGATCAAGATCGATTCCTTTGGCTAAACCATTATCCACCAAACTTTTGATTACGTTTCTTACTTTTTCAGTATTGGTGTAACTTACATTTAAAGTTTTAAGATTTTCTTCCTGTACAAAAACCTGATAATAAGCCGTTGCTACATTCTCGATAATCTGTTCGTTGGAAAGTTGTGCATTCAGAACATAAAATTCTCTGGTGGATTTTGCTGCTTTTAGGCCTGTAAAAACTCTTTGGTCAAAAATTGCCTGATTCAAAGTTACTACAGCACTAGATGACCAAGGCTGCCCCAACTGTGCACGTATTTTTTCTCCACCGAATTCCAAAAGTGATTCCTGAATAATTGGATTATAAGTTAAACCTGCAGTAGCACTTATTTGTGGTAATGCTCCAGCTCTGGCTTCAGTAATTTTCAGTTCTGCTCTTTTAACCTCAAGCGCTGCCTTTTTAGCTTCTGCTTTATTTTGCAATGCTTGTTTTATAGCTTCCTGCAAAGACACTTGCTGTTGCGAAAATGCTGAAGTAGAGCCGAAAATCATAAATGCTGCAGCTATTCCTAATTTTAGCCTTTTTGCAGTTACAAGTTTTCTATTCATAATTTAATTTGTTCTATATTTTTATTTTTTTGAGCTTAATCCTATCTTAAGTGACGATCCGATTTTATAAATACTTTAACACTTTTTAATTATTTCAAATTAATTTTTAAAAAGCATATTGAGAATAATCTCTTTTCTGTCCGCAATCAACCTGTCAAATTCTTTATCATCAATCATCATATTTTCCATAAATAAAGGTCTGATTGCACTTGGAAAAACCAATAAAGAGATCATATTAAAAATGAATTGGATAGGTTCCATTTTTTCTATAGTTCCTAATTCCATCTCTTTTTTGATGTCCTTATAAAATCTTTCAAGATCCTCTTTTTCCACATCTCGTTTATGGCAATTTCCTTTATTAATTTGGGAAACGATATAGGTTTCGAGATAAGGATACTGAAGACTAGTTGATAAACTACCATCGATAAACTGACTTATTTTTTCCTTAAAGTCAATATCAGATCTCATTACGATTTCAGATTTTTCCTTTTCTACTTTATGCGCTTCATCAAATACAATCTGAACCAAATTATCTCTGGATCTGAAATAGTAATTAATAAGCGTTCTGTTGACACCAGCTTCGTCAGCAATCTCTTGCGTAGTGGCATCAAACTTACCCTGAACAAAGAATAAATTCTTCGTTGTCTCTTTGATTAATTCCTGTGTTTGGTCTTTTTTTTCTTGTTTTGACATTTTTGTTAAACAATTTTGTGCAAATTTATACCAATCATTTGTTTTGACAAAATTGTTAAACAAAATAATTAAACATATTTGAAAAAATTAATATAAAATTAATATTCATGATTTTACTTAAGCTTTTCTTAAGACAAGATTTGAAAGAAAAATTAATTTAAAATCATTAACTTTGCAGATTGAAATACAGTTACTTTCGTTCCAAATTGACCACTGAAGTAATTTGTAAAACACACATTCTCAAATAGTAAATCATAACATTTTATCATAATCAATGGAACTTATACACCGCAACCTTTTAATCGGAATTCATGACTGTCTGCAGGAAACTTTTTTCGAAGACAGAAAATACGCAGACAAGGTTATAGAAAGACTTTTGAAAGCCCACAGAAAATGGGGAAGCGAAGACCGAAGAGTAGTTTCTGAGATTTTTTACAACATCATCCGTTGGAAAAAACGCTTAGAATATTATATGGGCGAAAGTGTAAAGCCTACGAATGTTTATAAAATGATCATTGCATATTTGCTTTGGAGCAAAACGCATTACAAAAAATTTGAGGAATTCGACGGAATCAAAGTTGCCGATATTCTTACTAAATTAAAAAAAGGAACAGTTCCTACAAAAGCAATCGAACATTCGATTCCGGATTGGTTGGCTGAAACCCTAGAAAAAGAATTGGGAAAAAACTGGGAAAAAGAAATGGTAGCTCTTAATGAGCAAGCTCCAACAGTTTTGCGTGCCAACACTTTGAAAACTACACCAAGAGAATTGATTGCAGATTTGAATGATGAAAATGTAGAAGCTTTCACAATTAAAAATTATCCGGATGCTATTCAATTGGCAGAAAAGAAAAACGTTTTCCTAACCTCAGCTTTCAAAGACGGTTTCTTCGAAGTTCAAGATGCAAGTTCTCAGAAAATAGGAGAATTACTGGATGTTCAGGAAGGAATGCGAGTTGTAGATGCTTGTGCGGGTGCAGGCGGAAAAACTTTACATTTAGCAGCTTTGATGAAAAACAAAGGTCAAATCATTGCTCTTGACATCTACGGCTGGAAACTGACAGAACTAAAAAGACGTGCAAAAAGAGCCGGGGCTCACAATATAGAAGCAAGATTGATTTCTGACAACAAAGTCATCAAGAGACTCCACGAGAAAGCAGACAGATTATTGATCGATTCGCCTTGTTCAGGACTTGGTGTTTTGAAAAGAAATCCGGATTCCAAATGGAAAATAGATCAGGCTTTTATCGATAGAATCAAAGGAGAACAACAGCAGATCCTACAAGATTATTCTAAAATTCTGAAAAAAGGAGGACAAATGATTTATGCCACTTGTTCTATCTTACCTTCTGAAAACAATGAGCAAGTAGAAACATTTCTGAAAAACAATCCTGATTTTACTCTTATTAAAGATCAAAAGATAATGCCAAGTGAAGGCTATGACGGATTCTATATGGCACTTATCAAGCGGAATGCATAGAAACAAAAATTCCTGAGATAACTTAATATTCTCAGGAATTAAAAACACAAATGATGAAGTCACAAAATTAGAGATCTTAATTTTATAAAATCTTATCATTTGGTAAGATTTTGTTAAAATAAGTTTTTTGCTAATTATTATCATATTTTAGAACGATTCTAAATGATTTTTAATTATTAATTTTGCCTCTCCAAAATTTATATAAATGTTTGAAACAGATATCATTATAATAGGTGCGGGTCCAACTGGACTTTTTACCGTTTTCGAAGCTGGGTTGTTGAAGTTGAGATGTCATTTGATTGACGCATTACCTCAGCCTGGCGGACAATTGACAGAACTTTACCCTAAAAAACCAATCTTTGATATTCCAGGATTCCCAAGTGTAGATGCTGGTGTTTTGGTAGATAATTTGATGGAACAGATCAAACAATTTGAACCTCAGTTTTCATTAGCTCAAAAAGCTTTGAGTTATGAAAAAACCGAAGACGGACAATTCATTGTAACAACTAGCAGAGGCATTCAGGTTAAGGGAAAAGCTATTGCAATCGCTGGTGGTTTGGGAAGTTTTGACCCAAGAAAACCTGAGTTGGAAAACATCGATAAATTTGAGGAAAATGGTGTTGAATATTTCGTAAGAGAACCGGAAATGTTCCGTGACAAAAAAATAGTGATTGCCGGAGGTGGAGATTCTGCCTTAGATTGGTCAGTTTTCTTGGCTGATGTTGCATCTGAAGTGACACTGATTCACAGAAGAAATGAGTTCCGCGGTGCACTTGATTCGGTTGAAAAAGTAACTGAGTTGAAACATCAGGGGAAAATCAATTTGATTACTCCTGCAGAAGTGACTGGTTTGATCGGTGATGATAAATTATCAGCTATTGAAATTTTAAAAGACGGCGAAAAATCAATCTTGGAAACAGATTATTTGATTCCATTATTTGGATTGACCCCTAAATTGGGACCATTGTCAGATTGGGGATTAGAAATAGAGAAAAATGCAATCAAAGTAAACAATGCTTTAGATTATCAAACCAACATAGAAGGAATCTATGCAATTGGCGACATCAACACTTATCCCGGAAAATTAAAGTTGATTCTTTGTGGTTTCCACGAAGCGACAATGATGGTTCAAAGTGTTTACAACAGAATGAATCCAGGTAAGAAATTTGTTTTGAAATATACAACTGTAAGTGGCGTTGACGGTTTCGACGGAACCAGAAAAGAAGCTGAAAAAGCAGTTGTAAAATCTATTGATTAAGGTATTAGGATTTAGGTCTCAGTATAAAATAATAAAAAGAGGATTTTCACAATCCTCTTTTTTTATTGCTGATTTTCAAACTGCCAATCAAAATCTAACTTCTAACCTCTAATTTCTAAAATCTACTTACTATCTTTGCAAAATGTCAGACGTTAATATTACAATCATAGACAGAGACGGTGTTTCTCACACAATTCCTGCCCCAACAGATATGGCAATGAGCCTGATGGAAATCGTTCGTGCTTATGAATTAGTTCCGGAAGGAACCATCGGAATTTGCGGAGGAATGGCAATGTGCGCCTCTTGCCAATGTTATATTTTAAGTGAAGACATTCCGCTTCCGGAAATGTTACCGGACGAAGAAATGATGCTCGACGAGGCTTACAATGTAAAACCAAACAGCAGATTAGGTTGTCAGATTCCTGTAACAGAAGAACTGGAAGGGCTTATTGTAGAACTTGCGCCAGAAGTTTAATCTCAATTTATCGATAAAAAATAAAAGCGAGAACATATAATAATGTTCTCGCTTTTTTATGATTTAGAATCAGATAAAACTTTACTCAAGAATAAATTTCTTGGTAATTACTTTTCCTGATTTAGTTTTGAATACTGCTAAATAAAAACCTTTATTAATTTTATTCAAATCTATTTTCCCGAAAGAAAGAAGATTTTTTGATTCCAACAATTGTTTTCCGCTTGTATCAACGATGCTAATAGATTCCACAGTTTCTTTTGCCAATCTGTAATTCAAAGATTTATCTTTTACATAAATTTCTACTGAATTATTATTTGCAGTTTCCGAGGTTGCCAAAACAGAACCTTTTGCGGTTTCTATAATGAATTCAAGTCCCAGTTTTGCAAATTTCGCAGCGTGTGTTGCGCTACTTCCCATATTTGAAAGTTTGTCGGTTGTCGTGTGAATATTCGGATTGTATTGTGAAAATGAAGCTTCAAAAGGAAAAGCGGCATCGTAACCATTATCTGCCCAACTGAAATGGTCAGAACATCCGTAATTACAAATCGTGTTTCCGTAAGTGAAAGCGTGCGTACCGGTTTTGTTGTAATGCTCCATCAATTCAATTAAAAATAAATTAAGGTCATTGCTATTATAAGGGTCGGTAGTTAAGTAAATATCCTTCGAAGAACCTTTGTAATTGGTCATATCGAACTGAACAAACGAAACCACATTCTTACCATTAAGTGCATAATTTTGTGCAATTTCAGACGAACCTACCAATCCGATTTCTTCTGCAGCAAATGCCATAAATTCTACAGTTTTTGCCGGTTTGTAGTTCACATCCAAAAGAATTCTAATCATTTCCGTGATGGTTGCAATTCCGGACGCATCATCATCGGCTCCAGGCGCATTCGCAGTATTGTTCGTAATAGAATCCATATGCGCACCAACAATGATAAAATCAGCCGGCGCAGTTGTTCCATTAATTGTAAAAACCAAAGAAGGCATCGGCGTTCCAACGTGATTGACGACTCTTACGGAAACATCCGTTCTTCCCGCAGCCGTAATCAAACCTTGCCATTTTGTTTTCAAATCCTGAACCGCAGTTTGAGCTTTTGCAGTCGTATGATGGCGCGTTCCATAATTTTCCAAAACCTGAATATGAGCTTTGATATTATCCGCACTCACTTTTGCAATCGCAGAATTGACAGCCGCATTTTGGTCAATCGTAAATGCTAAAATTTTATTGGATTTCTTAACTTTATTAATTGCTGATAGCGCTTCTTCTTTGGAAGATTTGTAGACGTAACCAGGACCGTGCGTGATGACATTATGATGAAGAAACTCTGCCGCTTTTTCACTAAGGAAAATAGCAGATTGATTTCCTGCTGCGCCAACAATTTCGATTTCGTTAGGGAATTTCGCTTTTAATTCTTTTGCATTTTCTGTATCTGTCGTAGCGTAGAATTTTTCAGATTGTGCAAATGCTTGATTAAATATAACTAGCGAAAATATAGAAAGTAGTTTTATTTTCATTGATGATTAATTTTTTAACTTTTATTTCTGTAAAAATAATCAAATTCTTTAACAAATTATTGAAATTGTTAGCATTTCGATTTTCAAATATATTATCAGGTTATAATGTTGGAATTATTTTTGAATCGGTTTTAAAAATATTGATAAATGAAAAATCCATTCATAAAAATAGCAGTTCCAGTTTCATTGGGAATCTTGGGTATTTTTATTTTAAAATCCTGTTCTGTAGGAATTCCTGAAAAAGCAAATGCAATCCAGAATTTCGATTCAGAAAAATATCTTGGAAAATGGTATGAAATTGCAAGATTTGATTTCAAATTTGAGAAAAATATGAATCAGGTTACCGCAACTTATTCCAAAAATCCGGACGGAACAATCAAAGTTGACAACAAAGGTTACGATTATATCAAAAAACAATGGAAACAATCAATTGGTGAAGCCAAATTCGTAAATTCTGAAAATGAAGCCCGATTGAAAGTCTCTTTCTTCAAGCCTTTTTGGGCTGGTTATAATGTGATTGATTTGGAAGAAAATTATAAATATGCTTTGGTTGCTGGAAAAAACCTGGATTATCTATGGATTCTTTCACGTGAAAAAACAATCCCTGAAGATATCAAAACCCGATTTCTGGAAAAAGCAAGATCTGTGGGTTATGACACTTCTGAATTGATTTGGGTAGAACAGAATTAAAAAGAGACAAGGCAAAAATGATTCAGGTGAAAAGAAGTACAAATCTTGAATTTAGCCCCGATTGCAGCGGCATCCTTTTTTTGCTTTGGCTTGAAAAAAGCGATGGAAAAAAGATACAGCGGAAAGCGGGTTGGAAGTTTGAGAAGAAATAGAATGCTGATGCTCCTAAAGAATCATATTTAATATTTACTTTTTTCCTGAAAATTCATTAACTTAGAGTTGTAAAATTCGGCATTAAACTAACTGATCATATGGCATTTATAGACTATTATAAAACGTTGGAAGTAAACAAAAATGCGTCTGCGGACGAAATCAAAAAGGCTTACAGAAAACTCGCCAGAAAATACCATCCGGATATGAATCCGAATGATAAGGAAGCGGAGAAAAAATTCAAGGAACTGAATGAGGCGAATGAAGTCCTGAGCAACCCGGAAAACCGTGCAAAATATGACAAATACGGTGAAAACTGGAAACACGGTGAGCAATATGAACAGGCGCAACAACAGCAGAGACAGCAATATCAAGGTAATTCGGGAAGTGGATTTTCGGGAGCAGATTTTGGGGAAGGCGAGGATTTTTCGGACTTTTTCCAATCAATGTTTGGCGGAAGTGGTGGGGGGTTCGGAAGAAGTTCACGAGGCAGTGCGAGTGGAAAATTCAAAGGCCAGGATATCTCAGCGGAACTTAACCTCAACCTGAGAGACGCCGCAAAAACTCATCAGCAAACCTTTGACATCAATGGTAAAAAAGTGAGAATTACGATTCCAGCAGGTGTTTATGATGGTCAGCAAATCAAATTAAGCGGCCACGGAAATCCAGGAATAAACAGCGGTCCGAACGGCGATCTTTATATTACTTTTAATATTTCTGAGGATAAAGATTTTAAACGTGATGGCAATAACCTGAGAACATCTGTTGATATCGACCTTTACACCTCTGTTTTGGGTGGCGATGCGAATATCCAAACTCTCGACGGTTCTGTAAAACTAAAAGTAAAACCAGAAACGCAAAACGGAACAACAGTAAGACTGAAAGGAAAGGGTTTTCCGGTTTATAAAAAAGAAGGCGAATTTGGAGATTTGTACGTGACTTACAATGTAAAAATCCCGACAAATCTTACAGAAAAACAAAAAGAACTATTCCAACAACTTCAAAATTCATAATGATGAGCGAGAGAATATCCATAGAGAAAATCATTCAGATTTATAAAATTGACAATCATTTTTTGAACGAATTAATATCTTCAGAATTGCTGCATCCTGAAACGGAAAACAGCATCCAATATATTATTTATGAGGAACTGCCTCATCTGGAGAGGTTTACGAACTGGCATTATGATCTGGAAATCAATCTTCCGGGAATCGAAATCATCCACAAACTTTTGAATCAAATGGAAGATTTGAGAACCGAAAACAGACGATTATCAAAAATCTCACAAGATCTTAAAAATTGGGAAGATGCGGAACTCTAAACAGTCCACTGATTGTTAGAAATCGCAACCAGATAATACTGATTATCAATCTTTTCGAAAACCAAAATCAAACTATTCCAATCCATATAAGAATACTCAACAGTCCCAGCCAGATAATTTTCAACAATTACTGAGTTGGGATATTTTTCTTTAATATTGTTCAGACTATTTCCTTTTCCTTCAAAATTTTCATAATTAATTTTTGCCTTGCTGAAATCTTTTTTGAAAACCCAATCTTTCAAATATTGCTTTAAAGAAACGGTAAAAATAGCTCCAGAACCATCTTTGTGTCCGAAAGTGAATATCTCATTAGAATCAATGTATTTCTCGAAATCAGCTTTTGAAAAATTTTTATCATTATCCGAAACAAAACTGTACATAGAAAGCTTAATTCCTTTTTCAGGATGAATATACTTTGAAATGTTTTTGTAATCTTTATCTTTCAAAAGACTGACAATTTCATTATTAAGATTGATAACCGTTTTTTCCTGCGAAGTTTCTTTTTCAACTGGAAATTCTGTTTTGGCTTTCGGGATGATTGCATTATTCGGGTCAATTTTGTTGCAACCTGTTAGAATGACTAAAGCTATTAATATATTGATTTTCATAATTAAAATTTCTCAAAATAATCGGCTTAAAGATACAATCAAAATTTAATCTTCGTAAATTTGGGTTATGGAATTATACGATGTTCTTATTGTTGGCGGTGGACCAATTGGCTTAGCGAGCGCTTTGGAAGCAAAGAAAAATAATTTAAAATACATAATCATAGAGAAAGGAACGGTTGCGAACAGCCTTTACAACTATCCTTTGTATATGACTTTTTTCTCAACAGCAGACCGATTGGAAATTGACGAAATCCCATTTATCACAACAAAACCAAAACCTGGCAGACAAGATGCTTTAGAATATTACCAAGGAATTGCACGTCAAAAAGAACTCAATATCAAACCTTACGAGAAAGTTTTAAACGTTGAAAAATCTACTTTTTTTCAAGTCGAAACCAGCAAACAGATTTACTTTGCCAAAAATGTAATTATCGCCACAGGTTTTTACGACATTCCAAATCTAATGGAAATTCCTGGCGAAGATTTACAAAAAGTGAAACATTATTACACTGAACCTTATCCTTACGCTTTTCAGAATGTTGTGGTTATTGGTTCCAGCAATTCTTCTGTGGATGCGGCATTGGAAATTTACAGAAAAGGCGGAAACGTTACAATGATTATTCGTAAAAATGAAATATCCAAAAGCGTGAAATATTGGGTAAAACCAGACATCGAAAACCGAATAAAAGAAGGAAGCATTAAAGCATTTTTTGGAGCAGAACTTTTGGAAGTGAAAGAAAACTCTGTCATTTTCAAAACTAAAAAAGGAAAATTAGAAGAAATTGAAAATGATTTTGTTCTCGCTATGACAGGCTATCTCCCGGATTTCGAATTTCTAAAAAATATAGGAATCGATTTAAAGGGCGAATGTCTCAATCCGTATTATAATAAAGAAACAATGGAAAGCAATATTGAAGGAATCTATCTTGCAGGAGTTGTCTGTGGCGGAAAAGATACACATCTTTGGTTCATAGAAAATTCTAGAATCCACGCTAAACAAATCATTAAAGACATCATTGATAAGCAATAGGTAATTAAACTTGATGTCTTAATTCTTTTTTCTTGAATCTTTTTTCTCAAAAATGGTATTCTTTTTGTAACTTATTGACACAGAAAGAAAAACTATGAACATCAAATTAATTAAAAACACATTTCCTTTATTCATCGTCATTTCGCTATTTCTGATTCAGTGTAAAAAAGACGAATCTGTACCTTCATCGGATAAAAAAGATAATCCTATCACAGATATTTTGGGTTCTGATGATAAAAAGGAGGAAGACTCAGTAAAAGAAGAAAAACCAAAAATTCCGGATGTTGTTATCCCTAGAAAAGATTTCGGATTTTTTCCTTGGGTTTATAAAAACACCGACTCTGTTTCTCAGAAAAATAAAAAAGAATTTACAGGAAAAGCACTTTACACAATTCTTGCGCTCAACCGCCTCGATAGGTCAAACATTGGCGCTGCAGACACCTTAGTAGTTCCCGCAAAAATAGAGGACGATTTCCTGATATATTCTCCATTTCCCGGTCACGTTACAAGTCTGGAAAATGTGAAGAAATTCGTTTTCTTCTCCTATCCTATCCAAGGTTTTGGTGTTTATGAATATGGAAACCTCGTGAAATGGGGACCGACAAGTATGGGTAAAAAAGCCACTCCAACAAAGAAAGGTCTAATGTTCGCCAACTGGAAAAAGGAAGTTGCCATCTCAACCGTAAGTGACGAATGGAAACTCCGCTGGAACGTAAATGTCGCCAATTTTGACGGCATCGGTTGGCATCAGTACGCTTTACCAGGTTATCCGGCTTCCCACTCTTGCCTCAGAATGTTGGAAGAAGACGCCAAATGGATGTATACTTGGGTCGACACTTGGGTTTTGAACAAAGGTGGCGTGAGCACAAGAGCCAAAGGAACGCCGCTCATCGTTTACGGCGATTATCCTTGGGGGAAACGCAGACCTTGGAAAAAACTGCTGGATTCGCCGGAAGCCAATAATATGACAGAGGACGAAATGAACAAAATCATAGAACCTCAGCTTGCAGAGATTATGAAAGAACAGGAAAACAGAGACACTGTAATTCAGCAGGTTGAAGCTGAGAAAAAAGCAAAAGCAGATTCTTTGGCAACCGTTAAAAGTCAGACGCAACTTTCAGCAAACATCAGATAAGTTTTTTAGGAGCTATTTCCCGCTAGTAGTTTATCCTGAGCGAAGTCGAAGGGCTATATCTTTTTTGCCAACGCTTTTTCCCAAGCAAAAAAGGATGCCGCTACTATCGGGGCTATGGGATTGGTCTTCAAAACAAGATTTGTCATTCAATAAAAACAAAACCCTTTCAGGTTCGAAAGGGTTTATTATTTATTTAAGAGTTAATTTTTAAATATTTCCAACAACCGTTTTTATTTGTGTGAATTCTTTAATTGCCAACAAAGACAATTCAACACCATAACCTGAAGATTTTGCGCCTCCAAAAGGAAGTCTTGCATCAGAACTTGTAGATTTGTTGATGGAAACTGTTCCCGATTCCAAATTATCGATGAAAAACTGAGCCCGCTTTTTATCTTTTGTCCAGACCGAATTTCCTAATCCAAACGGAATATCATTTGCCAATTTCAGGATTTCTTCATCATCTTTCCCAACCATCAGCATTGCTAACGGACCAAACAATTCTTCCTGCAAAATTGGATTACCTTCTTTTACCAGAATAATTCCCGGACGAAACTCACTTTCCGAAATTCTCTCTAAGGCTAAAATCACTTCTGCTCCATTCTTCAAAGCTTTTTTATATTGACTTTCCAATTCGTCCGCAAGATCCGGTCTTGCCATTTTGCTTAACTTAGTTTCCTTCTTGAAGGGGTCCGCTGGCTGAAAGGAGTTATATTCTTCAATAAATAAAGGAAGAAAATCCTTTTCAATTTTTTCGTGAATGATAAATCTTTTTGCCGCATTGCAGATTTGTCCCGTATTAGATAGTTTTGCAAGTGGGCCATCTTTTGCAGCTTTCTCAAAATCGGAATCTTCAAGAACAATAAAAGCATCACTTCCACCCAATTCCAAAACAGATTTTTTGATATTTTTACCTGCAAGAGCTGCAACATTTGCGCCTGCTTTTTCACTTCCAGTCAAACTTACGCCTCTTACAAAAGGATTCTCCAAAATATCCTTAATTTCCTCGTGACCGATTCTCAAATTTTGAAAAATATATTTTGGAAAACCTGCATCTTCAAAAACTTTTTCGATTGCGTCACCACTTTCGAAGCAGATGGAGGCGTGTTTCAGCAAGACCACATTTCCTGCAAGAATCGCTGGAACTGCAAATCTCAAGACCTGCCAAAAAGGAAAATTCCAGGGCATCACACCAAGAATAATTCCTAAGGCATCATAATGAACTTCAGAAACTTCAAATTCTGTTTTGATTTTTTCAGGTTTGAGGACATTTTCTGCGTTTGCATAATATCTTATCATTCCTGCACTTTTTTCGATTTCCGCAATGGATTGTGAAATCGGTTTGTGCATTTCTGTAGTGATTAGGTTTGCAAATTTTGCTTTGTCTTTCTCAAGAGCGTCAGCTAGTTTCAAAAGTAGTTTTTGTCTTTCTGCAAAAGGAACTTTTCTCCATTCTAAGAAAGTTTTCTGTGCTGAATTTATATTGTTTGATAGATTCATTTTGAAATATTTTTGTCTAATTAGGTTGCAGTAATTGTACCATTTTTTGGATTGCTAAATGTACAAAGTTGCGAATAAATCAAAAACTAAATTTTATACTTTTTATAAATTTCAGTATCAATTTTTATAAATAATGAAATCGGAATTCTTATAATGATTGACTTGCAAATTGTCGCAGCCCGACTTGAACGGAGCTCATTTTTTGTGGATGGAAAAGCGAAGACAAAAAATAGCGGGCGCCCTTCGACTACGCTCAGGATAAATTACAGGTGGATAAGCTGCCCAAATTCTACTTTTTCTTATTACTTCTGAAAAGTAAAACTGCGTTGAGGAATATCAACAGTAAATCCAAAGTTACCCAAATACTGAGCTTAATGTTTTCGTACTTCAGTCCTTCTACTTTTTCTGTGGCAATAGCAGAAAGCTTCAAACTGTGATTGATATAATTGCGAACCTCAATGATTTTGTCCTCATTTTTATTGGGAACTGCAACTTGAGAAAAATAAACGAGATTGCCTTTTCCAACATATCCAACGACCCAAAATTCATTGGATTTTTGCATATTGAGATATTCTATCCTAAAATATTCCGGGCGAATCTGACCAACGTGTTTAGAACTGAATTTCTGATCTTCCGGAACCTGATCCTGAATCCTGATGATGTAAAAATCAACTGGCTGGGGTAAATAATTGATAACCTGAACTGCCAAAGAATTCTCCAAAAACTGGGAAACACTTCTTTCCACAAACCAAAATGTGAAATATGCTGCCGCCGAAATAGTAATAATAGTACGAGTCAGCTTATTCCAAATATTCCATTTCTCTCCACGGACAGCCGAAAGAAAGAGTGTAAAAATCAGTAAAATAAAAAATAGAAAGATGATCATCTTAGCAAAGATAATGGTTTCTCTTTAATTAAAAAGTGACATTCCATTCTTTGTAGAATTCATCGAGGAACTGAAGCATAAACTGGTGTCTGTGTTCTGCGATTTCTTTGGCGGTTTCTGTATTGAGCAAATCTTTCAAAAGCAACAATTTTTCATAGAAATGATTGATTGTAGTTCCGTTGGATTTTTTGTATTCTTCTTTTGTCTGATTGAGTTTTGGCTCGATGTCCGGGTGATACATCAGATTATTTTTATAGCCTCCAAAGTTGAAAGTTCTCGCAATTCCAATCGCACCAATTGCGTCCAGTCTGTCTGCATCCTGAACTATTTTCAGTTCCAAAGGCAAATTTTCGGGTGCATCTTTCCTGTTTTTGAAAGACATATTTTCTATGATGAAAACAACTTTATCAATTGTTTCTTTATCAACTTTTTGTTCTGTTAGAAATTCGGTTACGATTTTTGTCGCGATTGTTTCGTCGCCGTTATGGAATTTTGGGTCGGCGATGTCGTGTAAAAGTGCCGCTAATTCGATGATTAATTTGTCTCCGCCTTCTTTTTCCTGAATTTTCAAACTCAGTTTCCAGACGCGTTCAATATGGAACCAATCGTGACCAGATTCTGTTCCTTCTAATTTTTCTTTTACTAATTCTATTGTTTTGTTGATCAATTCCATTAATTCAATTCTTTTAAAATAATATCCCAAAGTTTTCTGTTGTAGCTTCGGAAAAAGTTGATGTGTCCTATTTCTTTTTTTTCGGATTCGGAGGTTTTTATTAATCTGTAAGTTGGTTTCATATTTGGGTAAGTGACTTCCAAAAGTGACTTTACGCCTTTTTCTGTGAGCCACGCATCGTCTTCTGCTCTTATTACAAACGCTTTTTGATTCAGTTTTTTTGAAAAATCCTGAACTTTCTCAAGCAATTTGTTGGTTGATTTTTTATTAAGGATCAAAGTCCGCCAATCGAAAGCACTTCCTGCCGGTAAACTTTCTCCCAAACCAAACCAATTTCCAGGGAAATATCCTAAAATTTTTGTCGATAACGGCTGTGCAATTCCGAAGCCAAGATAAGCCTCAATTTTTGTTTTAAATTTCAGATTTCCAACAAAAGCATTTTGAGTTCCTACGAATATAAATTCGTCAAACATTTTCGAATCTTCATTCATTCCCAATATTAAAGCACCGAGCGAATGTCCGAGACAAAATTTCTGATGATCCTGAAAATTAGTTTTAATATAATCTGTGACTGCTTTATAATCCTTAGTTCCCCAAATCCTCATAGAAGCAGCAAATCCTTTCATCTTTTTCGGTTTCGAAAGTCCAATTCCACGATAATCGTAAGTGATTACTGTAAATCCCTGCTCCGAAAAAAATTGAGCAAATGAGAAATAAATCTGCTGTTTTACTCCAGTAGCAGAATTAATCAGTAAGAACTTTTGATTAGAATTTTGAGGTTCAAAAAGATGTGCAGACAAAGTATATTTGTCCTCAGTTAAAACATCGATACTTTTCATGAAAAGCGTTTAGATTTCAGTAAAAGTAGAAAATTTTGTTCGGGTATTTTTAACTTTTAGTATGCGTGAGATACCAATTCTTTCATCTCTTCCAAAAATGGTAAACCTTTCTGAGAGCCTCTGTAATCAGCAGCTTTCAAGGCAACTTCATTCCCAAACTTCACACAATCTTCGATAGAATTACCGTGAAGCAAAGCAATAGAAAACCCAGATGTAAAAGCGTCTCCCAATCCCATACTGTGCGCTTCTGTACTTGGATTTTTTCGAAAATATTTCATCTCAGATCCATCAAAATAGCTGGTACTGTTGGCACCGTCTCTTACAAATAATTTATTCGGAAGGTGTTTTATAATATCTTCGTGATTACCTGCTCCAAAAATCAATTCCAAGTCTGTACTTTTCGCAACGATAAAAGTGGCGTAATCTATTATTGCATCAGAAAGTCTGGATGCTGGCGCTGCATAAATCCCAATTTTCTTACCCAGATTTTTTGCTTTTTTGAAAAGATATTCTACTGTTGGCAGAGGAATCTCAAGCTGAGTCAAGATCAGATCAGCATTAATGATATTTTTTTCTGCTTCATCAATATCAGATGGAGATAGTTTATAATTGGCTGCAGGAACTACAGTAATTGCATTTCCTTCGTCAGAAGCTGTTACATAAGCTGTTCCTGTGTCTTCGTCTTCATCTTCTACAACGTATGCAACGTTTACATCTTCTTCATTCAAATTTCTCAGGACCTGCTGTCCGTAAGGATCCATGCCAATACGACTTATTAAAGAAGTTTGTGCTCCCAGACGGGAAGTTGCGATGGCTTGATTTGCGCCTTTTCCTCCCAAAAAGCTTTTCAGATTTTCGGCAAGAACGGTATTATTAGCTGTCGGAATTTTGGAAGTTTTAAGAACCAAATCTATAGAAGAACTTCCTACAACAACTATTTGTGATTTTATATTACTCAGTTTCATTTGTTAACATTCAATGTTTTCAAAGGTCAATAGAAATCGCTAATTGCGATTTCAGTAGAGGCTAAAGTAATAATTTAATCCATACCAATTTCTATAAATTCAGAAATTAATTTAACAACCTGATTATCTTTGGAATATCCAATATATGTTGCATAAAATCCTTCACCGTAACCTGTCTCAAAAGCAACAATATTTTCCTTTTTATCATCATAAGGTTTCAATATTGAAAACTGATCGATCGCTCCATTTTCATCAAAAAAATGAGAATGGAAAAACTCTTCATAAATTCCCATAAAATCTGTTCCTTTTTTATGGAAAAGCTCTTGCTCCAAAGCGTTCAAAGCATTTTGAGAATCCTTATCCATAAAACTTCCCATCCCGGATTCTACTAGATAGCCGTAGATTTCTTCGTCTTTCAGATCTTTAAGATTTTGATTATCAGACAAAGCCAATTTCCAGTTCTCGGCAATTTTATTCTTATCAAAAACAATTTCTGCGTAAGCAATGCAATTGGATTCTCTTTCCTTATGAAGAAGAACCGGAAAATTACCTTTCGGAAACTCTTGGTTGAAAGCGGAATGATCCGGAGAAATCAATGGATCGCTGGCAACGATGAAACCTGAAGAAATATGAATTTCTCCAGCTTCATACGTTTCCAAAAGCGGGTTTTCTACAAAATTTTTGGAGAATAGTTTTTTTATGTTTTCTATGTGATTCATTATAAACTTTTCAGTTTTTCTTCTAAAAGAACAATTTTATCCTGAGCGTCTTTTTGCTTTTTACGTTCTATTTCTACGACTTCCGGTTTTGCGTTGGCAACAAATTTTTCGTTAGACAATTTTTTATCAACAGAAATCAAGAAGCCTTTCAGATATTTGATTTCTTCTTCTGTTTTTTCTTTTTCTTCTGTTAAATCTAAGTTTTCACTTAAAGGAATTGAAACTTCAGTTGCTCCAATCAAGAATGTAAAGCTTGGTTTATCTGTTTTTGTTCCAAAATGAATTTCAGAAACATTAGCTAATTTTCTTATAACCGCTTCATTCGGGAATTCTGTAGCATTGGTAAAAACCTCAACAGCTTCTCTTGGCGAAATTCCCTTTGTTTGGCGATAATTTCTTACTCCGGAAATCAATTCTTCTGAAGTTTCGAAGTTTTTGATAATATCCTCGCTGAAAGAATCTGCTCTTTTCTGCTGAGCAATTACCAAAGCTTCATCTGTACTTCTTTCGGAAATTGCCTGCCACAATTCTTCCGTCAAGAAAGGCATAAATGGATGCAATAATTTCATCAATTCTTCAAAGAACTCAATTGTTTTATTATAAACTTCTTTAGAAATTCCTTCTCCGAAATTTGGTTTAATCGCTTCCAAATACCATCCGCAGAAATCGTCCCAGATCAATTTATAAATCAAATGTAAAGCATCAGAAATTCTGAATTTTTCAAACTGATCATTAATCTCAACAATTGTTTTATTTAATTTGTTGTCAAACCATTCGATAGATTGCTTGTCGGAATCGTTCAAAGGTTTTTCTTCGTGATTCCACATATTGATTAATCGGAAAGCATTCCAGATTTTTGTGGCAAAGTTTCTTCCTTGCAACATCAGATCTTCATCAAACAACAAATCATTTCCTGCAGGTGCGCTCAACAAACTTCCAACACGAACGCCATCCGCACCATATTTTTCAATTAAATCGATTGGGTCTGGAGAGTTTCCTAATTGTTTAGACATTTTTCTTCTTTGCTTATCTCTCACAATTCCTGTGAAATAAACATTTTTGAAAGGCACTTTTCCTCTAAATTCCAATCCTGCCATAATCATTCTGGCAACCCAGAAGAAGATAATATCCGGACCTGTTACCAAATCTGAAGTTGGATAATAGTAATTGATGTCTTTATTTTCCGGATCATTCAGACCATCGAAAACTGACATTGGCCACAACCAAGATGAGAACCAAGTGTCAAGAGCATCTTGGTCTTGTTTTAGGTTATCAGTTGTTAGTTGTTGGTTGTTAGTTTTCTCTTGTGCTAATTTTAAAGCTTCGTTAATATTCTCAGCAACTACAAAATCATCTTCGCCTTCACCATAATAATAGGCAGGAATCTGCTGTCCCCACCAAAGTTGACGAGAAATATTCCAATCACGGATGTTTTCCATCCAATGTTTGTAAGTATTTTTGAATTTTTCCGGATAGAATTTCACCTCATCATCCATCACAACATCCAAAGCTGGTTTTGCAATTTCTGACATTTTCAAGAACCATTGAACTGAAACTTTAGGCTCGATAACCGCTCCAGTTCTTTCTGAAGTTCCTACTTTATTAACGTAATCTTCTGCTTTCAACAAAAGACCATTTTCTTCTAATTCTTTAGCGATTTGCTTTCTTACATCAAATCTGTTTTTACCTGCGTAATGTAATCCGTGCTCGTTCAAGTTTCCGTCATCATCTAAAGAATCAATGATTGGTAATTGATGTTTTTGTCCGATTTCGTAGTCATTAACATCGTGAGCAGGCGTAATTTTCAACGCTCCTGTTCCGAATTCGATATCAACATAATCATCTTCGATAATCGGAATTATTCTATTTACAATTGGAACGATTACGTTTTTACCTTTCAGATGAGCATATCTCTCGTCAATTGGATTAATACAAACCGCAGTATCACCAAAAATTGTTTCAGGACGAGTCGTTGCAACTGATAGAAATTCCTCAGTTCCTTCGATTTTATATTTTAGGAAATATAATTTTCCGTTTTGTTCTTTAAAGATTACTTCTTCGTCAGAAATGTTGGTTTTCGCTTCAGGATCCCAATTAACGATTCTTGAACCTTTATAAATTAGCCCTTTATTATACAAATCAACAAATGACTTGATAACCTGTTGAGACATTTTATCTTCCAACGTGAATCTTGTTCTGTCCCAATCGCAAGAACAACCCAATTTTTTCAATTGTCCAAGGATAGTTCCGCCGTATTTATCAGTCCAATCCCAAGCGTGTTTTAGAAATTCTTCACGAGTGATATCAGATTTATTGATGCCTTCGGATTTCAATTTAGCAACAACTTTTGCTTCTGTTGCGATAGATGCGTGATCTGTACCAGGAACCCAACAAGCATTGAAGCCTTGCATTCTTGCTCTTCTGACCAATACATCCTGAATTGTATTATTCAACATATGTCCCATATGAAGAATCCCCGTCACGTTTGGCGGCGGAATTACAATTGTGTAAGGTGGTCTGTTATCCGGTGTGGAGTGGAAATATTTGTTTTCCAACCAGAAGTCATACCATTTTTGTTCAGTTTCCTTTGGATTGTATTTGTCAGCAATCTGCATTTTGTTATATATTTTGTCTTGTAATTTGCAAAAATAAGATAATGTAAAAAAATTAACATCACATATTTAAATTATTTATAACTTTGTTACTTAAAAGTTTAATTATACTAAAACGAAAAAATATGAAAAAGATTCTTGCAGGATTATTTATGACAGGAGCTTTGGCTTTTGCATCTGCTCAAACAATCTCATTTGACAAAACAACTTTTGACTACGGAAATGTAAGTGTCGGATCAGACGGTCACAGATTTTTCACTGTAAAAAATACCGGAGACAAGCCACTTATACTTAGCGAAGTAAAACCTTCTTGTGGATGTACAACTCCAGAGTGGAGCAAAGATCCAATCCTGCCAGGAAAAACAGCTCAAATTAAAGTTGGATATAATACAGGAATCAAAGGTGCTTTCAATAAATTGATCGAGGTATATTCTAACGACCCTGCAAACAACAGATCCGTACTTTATATCAAAGGAACTGTAGAAGATATTGCTGGAGCTCCAGTAGCTGCTGCTCAGGAAGCAAAATTAGTTGCTGCTCCTACAGAAACTTTTACTGCAAAGGCTGTACCTGCTTCAACATCTGCAAAAGCTGCAAAAAAAGTAGCTAAGAAAGTAGAAGCTGCTAAATAATAAAAATTTACAAATTTTATATAACCGTCTCGTTCTCCAACGAGACGGTTTTTTTATCTTTACAATAAATCAATATTAATATGGATTACAATTTTTCTGATGATTTCTTGATAAAAGAAAATTCAAAATTCGAAATCAAAAAACAAGATACCAGCTACAAAGGAAAAATCAATAAAGACGAAGCGAAGCAACTTCTGGAAATCGAAAAAGAGAAACTGAGATTGCTTCAAGAAAAGTTATATGCAGACGGAAGCCAGTCTTTATTAATTATTCTTCAGGCAATGGATGCCGCAGGAAAAGACAGTTTGATAGAACACGTCTTTAGCGGTGTAAATCCGCAAGGTTGTGAAGTTACAAGTTTCAAAACGCCAAGTTCCAAAGAATATTCCCACGATTTTCTTTGGAGGCAATACAATGCGCTTCCTGCGAAAGGAAAAATCGGGATTTTCAATCGTTCGCATTATGAAAGTGTTTTAGTTTGCAAAGTGCATCCGGAATATAACCTCAGCGAAAAAACGTGGACTGATGTTAAACAATTTGATGACAAGTTTTGGAAAAACAGATACGAAAGCATCCGAAATTTTGAAAAACACCTTGCTAACAATGGAACAAAAATCATCAAAATCTTCCTGAATGTTTCCAAAGAAGAGCAAAAAGAAAGATTTTTAGATAGGATTGCAGAAGACGATAAAAATTGGAAATTCTCAGCTGCAGATATTACTGAAAGAGGTTTCTGGGAAGATTATCAGAAAGTTTACGAGCAAGCCATTAATGAAACATCTACAGATTCTGCTCCTTGGTTTGTGATTCCGGCGGATAATAAATGGTTTTCCAGAGTTGCAGCAATTCAAATTATCATTGATAAATTGGAAGAAATGGATCTTCAGTTTCCGGAACTTTCAGGAAAAGAGAAAAATGCTTTGGCAGAATCGAAAAATAAGCTTGAAAACGAGAAGTAATATCAAATATTATAATGACCATTTCAAAAGCATTTTTGCAAACATTGTTGCTATTTACATTCGTGACTATTATAGGCGGTTTAATTAGTTTTTTAGGATTCTTTTTAAAATACCAAGAATATACAACACCAGTGATTTTAACGATATCATTTATAGTAAGTTATTGGCTGTTTTACAAATTTGTTTTGAAAGAAACTCCCAAATTGGAAGATGTTACTTTCCCGAAAATTAGAGATTCTCACATTTTCTCAATGATTATTATTGTTATTGGGCTGAAACTTTTCGAGCAACCTGTTTTCGATTTCTTGCAACCATTGGTCATTCCAGAAGAATTCAAAGAGCTGCTTCAAAATCGACAATTTCAAAATAAAGAACTTAGTATATCTTTTGTGCTGAGTACAATCCCTGCATTAATTTTAGCTCCGATTGCTGAAGAACTTTTTTTCAGAAAATATCTATTAATTAATCTTTTGCAAAGAAATACCATTAAAAATTCAATAATCATATCAAGTATTTGTTTTTCGCTGGTTCATATTCCAAATTACATCAACCTCGTTCCAACTTTTTTGCTTGGGTTGATCTTGAGCTACATAATGACAAAAACAAAAAACATTTCTATTTGTATTGCGATTCACTTTCTTTTTAATTTGATTGTAACATTGCTTACATTATATGGCAAGCATTTGTATGAAAATTTAGATAGCTTGAATTATAATCCAACCTATTGGCTTTTGTGTTTGTCAGGAAGTATATTGATATTTTTTGGATTAAGAACTATTACAAAAACTCAAGTTCAATAAGATAATCTACCCTTAAAAATTGCCATCTCTATGTCTGAATTGTATTTAATTTTCGGAATTTTCATTAGTGGAACTTTAGTTTTTTTCTTAATGAAAGCAACTTCTGTCAGCAAGAAAAACTTTGACGAAGCCAATGAAAAACTAATCCGTTTGCAGGAAAATGAACTTAATTATCAACAGAAAATTGAGGAACTTAAAACTTCAAATCTTGAATTAACAAGAGAAAATTCATCAATTCAAAAAAGTAAAGAAGAACTGCTTTTTACCAATGCAGAATTGAATGCTCATTACAAAAACCTGCAGGAAAATCTTGAAAATCAAAAAGAAGATTTTGTAAAACTTCAGGAAACAAACCGATTACAATTTGAGAAAACAGCTAATCAGATTTTAGAACAAAAATCGGAGAAATTCACACAACTGAATCAAAATCAATTGAAATTAATTCTGGAACCCTTTCAGGAAAAAATCAATGAACTGAAAAATACCGTGCACGAAACTTATGATAAGGAGTCAAAAGAACGTTTTTCTCTTGGTGAAAAAGTCCGTGAACTGAAAGATCTCAACCAACAAATTTCTGAAGACGCCAAAAAACTAACACGAGCTTTGAAAGGCGAAAGTAAAACCCAAGGAAATTGGGGCGAAATGATTTTGGAAAGTATCTTGGAAAAATCTGGATTGAGAAAAAATCAGGAATACTTTATGGAGCACGAACTTCGGGATGAAAACAACAAAGCCATTTTTTCTGAATTTTCAGGCAAAAAAATGCGTCCGGATGCGGTTGTTAAATATCCTGATAACAGAAACGTCATCATCGACAGCAAAGTTTCTCTCACCGCTTTTGTAGAAATGACGGATGAAACAGACCCTGAAATTTTTGCTATCAAACAGAATCAACATTTGCAGTCGGTAAAAAACCACATTTCGCAACTGAGCCAAAAAGCTTATGACGATTTTGATAAATCTTTGGATTTTGTGATGATGTTTGTTCCAAGTGAAGCTGCTTATATGACGGCTTTACAAACAGATCCAAATCTTTGGAATTTTGCCTATGATAAAAGGATTTTGTTATTAAGTCCAACCAATCTAATTACTTCTTTAAAATTGGTTCAAGACCTTTGGAAGCGTGAACATCAAAATAGAAATGCGATGGAAATCGCGGATAGAGGTGCGAAGTTGTATGATAAGTTTGTTGGATTTGTTGACAATCTGGAACGTATTGGAAAAAATATAGACCAAGCTAAGAATTCTTATAATGATGCTTTCAAACAATTAAGTTCAGGAAATGATAATTTGATTATTCAGACTCAGAAATTGAAGAATCTTGGGATTAAGAATAAAAAAAATCTTCCTCAAGGCTTGGGAGAGGAAGATTTATAATTTTTGACAGATTGATGTTTGGATAACAAAATCCATAGCCCCGATTGCAACGGCATCCTTTTTCTTTTCTGTTGGCTTCGGCTACGCTCAGGCAACGGAAAAGAAAAAGATATAGTGGAAAGCGGGATTAAGCTCCTAAAAATTCTATCTGTTCAATAGTTTTGCAACTTCTGGAGCGGCGTAAGTAAAAATCAGATCCGCGCCTGCACGTTTAAAACTTGTTAAACTTTCTATCAGAACTTTATCATTGTCAAGCCAACCGTTTTCTGCAGCAGCTTTCAGCATTGCATATTCGCCACTTACCTGATAAACTGCGATTGGTTGTGTAATAAGCTCACGAATCTTGGAAACAATGTCCAGATAAGGCATTCCGGGTTTTATCATTATGATATCGGCACCTTCTTCTACGTCTTTTAAAGCTTCATCAATCGCTTCACGGGAATTATGAAAATCCATCTGGTAGGTTTTTTTATCAGCCGGAATATCTTGATTATCAACTGGTGCACTGTCCAAAGCGCTTCTGAAAGGCCCGTAAAAAGCACTTGCATATTTGGCCGCGTAAGATAAAATCCCAACATCAGTGAATCCATTTTCTTCCAAACCTTTGCGCATTGCCAAAACTCGGCCGTCCATCATATCACTTGGTGCCAAAATGTCAGCGCCTGCTTCTGCGTGAGAAATTCCCATTTTGACTAAAGCTTCCACTGTAGAATCGTTGTCTATTTTTCCGTTCTTGATAATCCCGTCGTGACCGTAAATGGAATAAGGATCAAGTGCAACATCTGGCATAATAATAATTCCGGGAACTGCATCTTTGATAGCTTTTATCGTGTTTTGCATCAATCCGTTGGGATTCCAAGCTTCTTTTCCTGTATTATCTTTTAAGTTATCGGAAACCTTCATATAAAGATTGACAGCTTTGATTCCGAGATCAAAATTTTCTTTGACCGTCTTGACCGTAAGATCCAAACTTTGACGAAAAACGCCGGGCATAGAAGAAATGGCTTCCTTTTTGTTTGTACCTTCTGTAACAAACATTGGCAATACCAAATCGTTTGTTGTAAGGCTAGTTTCACGGATAAGACTTCTGATAGAATCGTTGGTTCTGAGTCTTCTGTTTCTTGAAATCATTGTAAGAAAAAATATTTATGCAAATTTAATTATACTTTTATTGTTAGACTATTGCATAATCAATTTATTTAAAATATATTTGTTGTAATTGTTTAAATACAGACTAAAGCGAATGAAAAAACTTTTATTCTTTATTATATTTACGGTAGTATCAGTAGGATTTTCGGGAGAAATGAAAGCACAGACTGCACGTACAATTGCTAATCAAAAGACTGATGATGGTGTTTTGGTGGCATATCCTAATCCAACTAAGGATGTTTTGTTACTTAGATCAAAGGATGCTTCTGTTAAAATAAAAACTGTAACTTTCTTCTCAATTTTGGGAGCTCAGGTTGCAGAATATAATATTAATAGTAATAATACTGAACTAAGACTTGATAAACTACGTCCGGGAAAATATCTTATGAGATATACTTTGGATGATAATACTCAAAAAATCACTCAAATCATCAAACAGTAATGATTTGATTTTCAAAATATAATGCCGGCTTTTGTCGGCATTTTTTATTCAATTAATTCTGTAAATTTGTTACAACCAAGAAAACTTAACCTAATGAGAAAATATGTACTTCTTCTCTTTATTATTTTAGTTCAATTTTTCAATTCTCAATTTCGAAACTCTTTATACGATAATAATCAATTCAATATTTCTTTGCGAGGTGGATTGGATTTTCCATCGTATGATAATCAAACAAAATATATTGATTATAAACCTAATCTGAATCTTGGAATTTCTGCAGATTATTATTTCAATTGGATCGGTTTGGGAGTTGATGCAGATTATCTTTCTAATAAACCCAAAAATTCTTATCCCACAGAGAATCTGTATCTAGGAAGTACAAAACTATCTGATCCGACTTTAACTGAGAATAAAATTCAGCGTTATTTTTTTGGAATTGGACCAAACTTTCGATGGGCTATCAGCGATCAATTAGGATTAACATTTAAATTAAAAGGTGGAATCTCTAATATCAAAGGTGGAGAAACTTTATTAATTTCAAATAATGGTGCGACAAATTACAACCTTAATTCTCATCAAGGATATGATGAGAAAAATGTGTTTTCCGGAAAAGGTCAGTTAGAATTCAATTGGTTTTTCTCAGAAAATACTGGATTAAATGTCGGCGGTTATTACCTTCAGCATTTCAAAACAAAAGATCTTTCGCAGAATGGAAATTCTGGATATATTCCTTTTACGGCTAATAACAATCAGAATGTAATTTCTCCCGCAAATGCTGATTTCAGAACATCTGCTTTGGATCATGAGGTACATTCTGTGGGGTTTTTCGCTGGACTAACGTTTAGGTTTTCCAGCAAAGATTCGAGTCCCAATTATGGACTAATTGTCATTGCAAGAGACAAGGAAACAGGACTAATTTTGCCTGATACTTTTGTAGAACTTTATAAAAACGGAAAACGTACTTACTTCGCTAAAACCAATGCACAAGGTGTCGCTTTTTTCAAGAATATTAAGCCTGAAAATTACGAAATCAAAGGAAGTCTTTATAATATTGATCTCATTTCTTCTAAAGCCAATAAAACTGAGTTTGTAAAAAACTCGATGCTTAAAAAAGAAATCTCAACAGAAGCTGAAACTTTCTTCGTAAAAGGACAAGTCAACATTTGTAATTCAAAAGATCCTTTGAGATACATCACAGTTGTCATTAAAAACAATGAAACAGAAGTCTTTCACGAAATAAAAACAAATGTTGATGGAAAATTCTATTTCAAAGCAGATAAAAATACAACTTATAATATCTATGGTAAGAAAGGAAATTATTTTTCTCAAACAGAAACTGTAAGTTCCAAAAATGTTGATAGAACCAATACACTTTTCCTTAATCTACAGGTTTGTATGGAAGAAACGACTTGCGGAAAACCAATTAATCTAAAGAATATTCATTATGATCTTGATAAATATTTCATCCGTGAAGATGCAAAAGCTGAACTAAATAAAATGGTTCAGTTTATGAAAGATAATCCGAATGCAAAAGTAGAATTAGCTTCTCATACCGACTCACGAGCTTCGGATGATTACAATAAAACATTGTCTCAAAACAGAGCAAACGCTGCAGTAGATTATCTTGTATCTAAAGGAATTGACAAATCCAGACTAAAAGCAATTGGCTACGGAGAAACTCAACTTCTGAACAAATGTAGCAATGACATAGATTGTACCGAACAACAACATCAAATCAACAGAAGAACAGAAATGAAAGTTATCTGTCCTTGATAAAGAAAAACTTTTTGTAAATAAAGAAACCAATAACAGCTCCAAAAGTATTCAGGATAACATCATCAACATCTGCATAACCTCTTTTGAAATAAAACTGAGAAAACTCGATGATATTGATAATAATGAAAAATATAGTAAACAACCATTTGAATTGATTCATTTTTGGGAAAAGTATTCCCAGAAAACCATAAGGAATGAATAAAATGATGTTACCCAGCAAATTTTTAACTACTGCAATTTTGTCATATTTGATAACTTGGGTAGAATATTCATCAATTGTTTCAAATGGTACAGTTTTTATTTCAAAGAGAACGGTTGGTGCATAGCGAAATGATGCAAAAAAAAGTAGATATAAGATCCAAATTGTATAAACATTAATAAAAATAGGATAATACCTATTGACAAACAACCTCATTAAAAATAAATTATTACGTAAAAATATTTAAAAAAAATGGAAACAACTAAAATAAAAGCTTTCGGAACACAAGCGGCCGAAAATGACCTTGAATTACTAACCATCGAAAGAAGAGAAATCCAACCAAAAGACATCGAAATTGATATCTATTATTGTGGTGTTTGTCACTCGGACCTTCATACGGCGAGAAACGATTGGGGCGGAACGGTGTATCCGGCAGTTCCAGGACACGAGATTGTTGGAAAAGTTCAAAATGTGGGAAGTGATGTTACGAAATTTAAAATCGGAGATTTGGTTGCCGTTGGTTGTATGGTAGATTCTTGCAGAACTTGCCATAGCTGCGAACAAGATTTAGAACAATTTTGTGAGAAAGGATTCACTGGAACCTATAACGGAAAAGATAAATACTTTGAGGAGACAAGAACATTTGGTGGCTATGCAGAATCTGTTGTTGTTGACGAACATTTTGTTTTGAGCCTTCCTGAGAATCTGGATATGGCAGCCGCTGCTCCGCTTCTTTGCGCAGGAATCACAACTTGGTCACCTTTGAAACATTGGAACGTGACTGAGAAATCCAAAGTTGCCGTTGTAGGTCTTGGCGGATTGGGGCATATGGCAATCAAACTGGCAAAAGGTTTGGGCGCAGAAGTTTCATTGTTCTCCAGAACTCCGGGAAAAACTGATGATGCAAAAGCTTTAGGCGCTGACCACGTTATCATCTCAACCGATGAAGAGTCAATGAAATCTGTCTTTAACAAATTTGATTTGATTATCGATACTGTTCCTTATGAGCACGACATCAATCCTTATATGAATACATTGACCGTGAACGGAACGTTGGTTCTTGTTGGATTCATTGGAGAATTCGAGAATGATGCTGTGAGTACACGACCGATGATTTACAAGAGACGTTCTGTAGCAGGTTCTCTGATTGGCGGAATCAAGGAAACTCAGGAAATGCTGGATTTTTGCGGAGAAAAGAACATTGTTTCTGACATAGAGATCATCAATATCCAAGATATCAACGACGCTTACGAAAGAATGTTGAAAAGTGATGTGAAGTACAGATTTGTGATTGATATGAAGAGTTTGAAGAATTAATAATTTTTAATTCAAATAATAAAAACGAGAGAACATCAAGAATGTTCTCTCGTTTTCTTTTTAAGTTCTAACAGAATAAATTTTAGTTAGAAGATAGGTGCCTTTTTAAGAAAGTTCGCAAATGTCCTATTAATGGGACTTGCAGAAGGAAAATTTTTAAAATTAAATCAATCCAAAAATTTACTTTTTCTCTTTCAAAATTGGTTTTAAAACTTTCAGTTTCCCATCAATTTTCTCATCGATTTTCAAACCAAGGATCTCTACAACCAGAGGATAGACATTCACATTTTGAAATTCATCTATCTCAAGATTATTTTTGAACTCGGTTCCCCAAGCGAAGAATGTGGCTTTCATCTCAGGGACAATTCTTGGATTGTAACCGTGTTTTCCGACAGAGGTTTTTTTCCCTTTCTCTAAGAATATTTTCGGAGCTTTTGGAATCAATAGAATCTGTCCGATTCTGTTATACTTATCATCTTTAGTCGCGAAATGCAGATATTTTGGAAGTTTCTTATCGAGGTAAACTTCATAATCCCTAGTTTCATTTGCTTTCAATTCCTTGTAGACTTTTTTAACCTCATCAGGATTTTTAACATAAACTCTCAATAAAGTCTGGGAATTATAATAGTCGAATCTGTTTTTATCGAATAATATTTCAGGAATATCAAGCGGATTTCCGCCGTCAACTTGTATCATTCCGTGGTCTGAAACGAAAATGAAGTTGACATTCTTCAAACCTAAATCATTTACTTTCTGAACCAATTCTCCAATCGCATCATCAACTAAATGGACTGCTGTTTCTGTCTCTTTTGCTTCTGGTCCGTAGTGATGTCCAGCTCCGTCAACTTCTGGAAAATATAAGGAGATAAAATGAGGTCTTTTATCTTCGGGAAGCTTTAGCCAATTAATAACTTTATCTACCTTTTCCGATGGCGAAAATTTCTCGTGATAATGATAATAATAAGTTGGTCTGATTCCTCCAGCATCACTTGCTGAACCTACCCATTGTAAAGAAGCGGAAATTACATTTTGTTTTTCAGCCAAGCTCCAAAGTGGAATTCCACCGTACCAACTTCCATCTTCGGCATTATCTTTTTTGCTCATCGCGTAAGATTCTTTTCTTGCATAATCATAGAAAAAATTATCAATCAAACCGTGATGAGAAGGATATAAACCAGTAATCAAACTCCAGTGATTTGGGAAAGTAATACTCGGATAACTTGGAATCATTGCTTTTGCCTGAACACCTTGATTTGAATATTTCAGAAGATTCTCTGCATTATATTTTTTAGCATAGTCATATCGGAAACCATCTGTAGAAATCATAATAACATAAGGTTTTGTTATCACTTCCTTATTATTAAAACGGTTTGGAATAATAACCTGTGCTGTATCTATACTTACTTTTTGAGAACTAATGATGATTGATAGAAGTATCAGGAGAAGTGCGAAGGATTTCTTCATTACGAATTGAATTTTGACAAAGGTAACGGTTGTAAATTTCAACCGAAAGAATGGCTCATTAATAAAACATTAATCCTAAATTATGAATCTTTCAGTTTAGAAATAAAAAATCCCGTCTCGTAATAAAACGAAACGGGATTGATATGTTAAGAGAAATATCTTAAGCTTGTACGTTGTTACCTCCTAATACGAAAGGCTCCAATTCTTTGATCTCACCAAACTGCTGCTCGTAGTTAGCAACATTTTGCTGAAGAGCTGCAAGAACTCTTTTTGCGTGAAGAGGCGCTACGATAACTCTAGATCTTACTTTAGCTTGTTGTACACCTGGCATCAATTGGATAAAATCCAATACGAATTCTGATGGAGAATGATTTACTAAAGCTAGGTTTACATAAACTCCTGCTGCTACAACTTCATTAAGTTCGATATTGATGTTGTTTGGATCTTGATTTTGATTGTTGTCCATTTTGGTTTGTTATTTTTTTTTATTAAAATTTGAGGTTGTGAAAATATAAAAAATAATTCCAAACCTCAAATTTCATTTTGATTAATTTTAGTTGATGTCTTCGAATTCTTTTCTAGAACCCACGATCACATTTTGGTAATCTTTAAGACCTGTACCTGCAGGAATTCTGTGTCCTACAATTACATTTTCTTTAAGACCTGTCAAGAAGTCGATCTTACCAGACACTGCTGCTTCGTTTAGAACTTTTGTAGTTTCCTGGAACGATGCCGCAGACATAAATGATTTGGTTTGAAGTGCCGCTCTTGTAATACCTTGTAGTACAGAAGTTGCAGTTGCAGGAAGTGCTTCTCTTACTTCTACCAAAGCCTGATCTTCACGTCTTAGTTTTGAGTTCTCATCTCTAAGTTCTCTAGCTGTGATCATCTGTCCTGGTTTGAATTCTTTCGAATCTCCCGCTTCCATTACTACTTTAAGACCAAATACTCTGTTGTTTTCCAACAAGAAGTCGTATTTGTGTTCCAAAGCACCTTCCAGGAACTGAGTATCTCCTCCATCCACAATCGATACTTTTGTCATCATCTGACGAACAATAATTTCGAAGTGTTTGTCATCGATTTTCACACCTTGAAGACGGTAAACTTCCTGAATTTCATTTACTAAATATTCCTGAACCGCAGTTGGACCTTTGATTTTCAAGATGTCGTCTGGTGTTACAGAACCGTCGGAAAGTGCGCCTCCTGCGTACACGAAGTCATTTTCCTGAACAAGGATCTGATTTGATAATTTAACCAAATATTTCTTGATCTCTCCAGTTTTCGCTTCCACGATAAGCTCACGGTTACCTCTTTTGATTTTACCGTAAGAAACTACACCATCAATCTCTGTAACAACCGCTGGGTTGGAAGGATTTCTAGCTTCGAATAACTCGGTAACTCTTGGAAGACCTCCGGTGATATCCCCTGCTTTCGCAGACTTTCTTGGGATTTTGATCAAGACCTTACCAGCCTTAATTTTCTCACCATCGTTTACCATAATGTGGGCTCCAACCGGTAAGTTGTAACCTTTTTGCTCTACACCTTTTGAGTCAACAACTTTAAGGGTAGGAACGGCTTTTTTATTTCTGGATTCAGAGATTACTTTCTCTTCGAAACCAGTCTGCTCATCGATTTCCAATACGAAAGAGACACCTTGGATAATATCCTCATACTCTACCTTACCAGAATTCTCTGCAATGATTACCGCATTATACGCATCCCATTTCGCAATAAGATCTCCTTTTTTCACTTTATCACCTGGTTGTACAAACAACTCGGATCCATAAGGAACGTTGGCAATCATAATCGGCGTTCTAGCTTCGTTATCGGCTACCAAACGGAATTCAGTTGAACGGGAAACAACGATATCTGCTGACTCTCCATTTTCACCTTCCGATTTAATCGTTCTAACCTCATCCATCTCAACAACCCCGTCACGTTTTGCAACGATGCTTGGATTTTCTGAAATGTTATTTGAAACCCCACCTTGGTGGAAAGTTCTCAACGTCAACTGAGTTCCCGGCTCACCAATAGACTGTGCAGCGATTACACCAACAGCTTCTCCCATGTGGATACCTTTACCTGTTGCAAGATTACGACCGTAACATTTCGCACAGATACCTTTTGGAGCTTCACAAGTTAATGGAGAACGAACTTCAACAGCTTCGATACCAGCTTCTTCGATTTGTTTAGCAACTGCTTCTACGATTAACTCGTCAGCTTGTGCCAAGATCTCATCCGTTTCCGGGTGATAGATATTATGAAGAGAAACTCTACCAAGAATTCTCTCAGCGATTTTTTCTACGATATCATCATTTTTCTTAAGTGCAGTAATTTCTGTACCTCTAAGAGTTCCACAGTCTTGTTCTGTAATAATAACATCCTGTGCAACATCCACCAATCTTCTGGTCAAGTAACCAGCATCGGCAGTTTTAAGAGCGGTATCCGCAAGACCCTTACGAGCACCGTGAGTAGAGATAAAGTATTCCAAAATTGACAAACCTTCTTTAAAGTTCGCAAGAATTGGGTTTTCTATAATCTCAGCCCCTACAGAACCAGCTTTTTGTGGTTTTGCCATCAATCCCCTCATACCAGATAACTGACGAATCTGCTCCTTAGAACCCCTCGCACCAGAATCAAGCATCATATATACAGAGTTGAATCCACCTTGATCTACTTTCATTCTGCTCATAATCATTTCGGTAAGGCTGGCGTTGGTGTTTGTCCAAACGTCAATTACCTGATTATAACGCTCTGTATCTGTGATAAGACCCATGTTATAGTTAGCCTTAATTTCATCTACAGTTTCGATAGAAGTAGCGATCATTTTCTTTTTCTCAACCGGGATCACGATATCTCCTAATGAGAATGAAAGTCCACCTTTGAATGCGTTTGCATATCCAAGATCTTTCATATCATCCAAGAACTTCACGGTAGTTGGGAAATCTGTATCTGCCAATACCTGACCAATTACATTTCTAAGAGATTTCTTAGTCAATAACTCGTCAACGTAACCAGATTCTTTCGGTACGATTTGGTTGAATAAAATTCTACCAACTGTCGTAGGGAATAATTTGGTTGTAATTACGCCATTCTCTTTGATTGGAAGACGACATCTTACTTTTGCATTAAGAGAAACTTGTCCCTCAGCATAAGCGATCTCTACTTCTTCCGGAGAATAGAAAGCAAGACCTTCGCCTTTTACTTTCACTTCATCTGTAGAATCCAATTGTTTGGTCATAAAGTATAGACCCAAAACCATATCCTGAGATGGTACCGTAATAGGAGAACCATTTGCAGGGTTAAGGATATTCTGAGAACCCAACATCAATAGTTGTGCTTCCAAAATAGCTTCCGGACCTAGAGGTAAATGCACCGCCATCTGATCCCCATCGAAATCGGCGTTGAAAGCCGTTGTTACCAATGGGTGAAGCTGGATCGCTTTACCTTCGATCATCTTAGGCTGGAACGCTTGGATACCTAGTCTGTGCAAAGTAGGTGCTCTGTTCAAAAGTACAGGGTGACCTTTCATTACACCTTCTAAGATATCATAAACTACAGGCTCTTTTCTATCGATGATTCTTTTAGCTGATTTTACAGTTTTCACAATTCCTCTCTCGATCAGTTTTCTGATGATAAATGGTTTGTAAAGTTCTGCAGCCATATCTTTTGGGATACCACACTCGTGAAGCTGAAGACTAGGTCCTACAACAATTACCGAACGTGCAGAGTAATCTACCCTCTTACCTAGCAAGTTCTGACGGAAACGACCTTGTTTACCTTTCAATGAATCAGAAAGGGATTTCAATGGTCTGTTTGATTCAGATTTTACAGCAGAAGATTTTCTTGTGTTATCGAATAATGAATCTACTGATTCCTGAAGCATACGCTTCTCGTTTCTCAAGATCACTTCCGGAGCTTTGATCTCCAATAGTCTTTTCAGACGGTTGTTTCTGATGATAACCCTTCTGTAAAGGTCATTCAAATCAGAAGTTGCGAAACGTCCTCCATCCAATGGAACCAATGGTCTCAATTCCGGTGGTATAACTGGAAGAACACGCATAATCATCCACTCAGGCTTGTTGATCATTCTTGTATTAGCACCTCTCAATGCTTCTACAACATTTAATCTTTTAAGAGCCTCAGTTCTTCTTTGTTTAGAAGATTCGTTGTGCGCTTTGTGTCTTAGATCGAATGATAAAGAATCAAGGTCGATTCTCTTCAACAATTCTTCAACCGCTTCTGCTCCCATTTTCGCTAGGAATTTGTTCGGATCAGAATCATCAAGATATTGATTTTCTACAGGAAGCGTCTCCAGAACGTCCAGATATTCTTCTTCTGTAAGGAATTCTTTGTCATCAAAATCAGAACCGTCTGCTTTCTTAGCAATACCTTGCTGGATCACGACATATCTTTCGTAATAGATGATCATATCCAATTTCTTGGAAGGAATACCTAATAGATAACCGATTTTGTTTGGCAAAGAACGGAAATACCAGATATGCGCTACAGGAACAACCAAACCGATGTGTCCGATTCTTTCTCTACGTACTTTTTTCTCTGTTACTTCTACCCCACATCTATCACAAACGATTCCTTTGTAACGGATACGTTTGTATTTTCCACAAGCACACTCGTAATCCTTTACAGGACCAAAGATCTTCTCGCAGAACAATCCATCTCTTTCCGGCTTGTGTGTACGATAGTTAATCGTTTCTGGTTTTAAAACCTCTCCTCTCGATTCCTGAAGAATAGACTCTGGTGAAGCTAAACCAATAGTGATTTTATTAAATCTACTTGTTTTATTTTTATTTGACATTTGTTAAATTTTGATTAAAAGATTAAAAGATTGAAAGATTTTAAAATTACTTTCGTTCTTATAGTCTCAGAGTTAATTAATATTTTAATTTTTTAATAATTAATATTTTAATTACTCTTCCAATCTTACATCAAGTCCAAGACCCTGTAACTCGTGAAGTAATACGTTGAAAGATTCCGGAATACCTGGTTCAGGCATTGCTTCTCCTTTCGCAATAGCTTCATAAGTTTTTGCTCTACCAATCACGTCATCCGACTTCACAGTCAAGATTTCTCTCAGGATATTGGATGCTCCAAATGCTTCCAGAGCCCAAACCTCCATCTCTCCAAATCTCTGACCTCCAAATTGCGCTTTACCACCTAACGGCTGTTGCGTAATCAATGAGTATGGTCCGATAGAACGTGCGTGCATTTTGTCATCAACCATATGTCCTAGTTTCAACATATAGATCACACCTACTGTAGCCGCTTGAGTAAATCTCTCTCCAGTACCACCGTCGTAAAGGTGTGTATGACCGAATTTAGGAAGACCTGCTTTCTCAGTATATTCAGTGATTTGATCTAATTCTGCTCCGTCGAAAATCGGGGTTGCAAATTTCAATCCTAGTTTTGTACCAGCCCATCCAAGAACAGTTTCGTAGATCTGACCAATGTTCATACGAGAAGGTACCCCAAGTGGATTCAGTACGATATCTACTGGTGTTCCATCTTCCAGGAACGGCATATCTTCTTCACGAACGATTCTTGAAACGATACCTTTGTTACCGTGACGACCAGCCATTTTATCTCCAACATTCAATTTACGTTTCTTAGCGATGTAAACTTTAGCTAGTTTGATAATACCTGCAGGTAACTCATCTCCGATAGACAATGCAAATTTCTCACGGTTTTTAACACCCGCAAGATCGTTGTATTTGATTTTATAGTTGTGAACCAATTGTTTGATCAATTCATTCTTGTCAGAATCAACTGTCCAATCTGCACCACTGATATTGTTATAATCTTCAACATTTTGAAGTAATCTCAATGTGAATTTAGTTCCTTTGCTAATCACTTCTTCTTCAAGATCGTTTTGTACACCTTGAGAAGTTTTCCCAGAAACCAAAGTATTTAATTTGTCAATCAAAGTATTTCTTAGGCCGTCAAACTTAGCTTTGTAAGTATTTTCGATCTCTTCCAATTTGATCTTCTCTTCGCTTCTTTTCTTTTTGTCCTTGATATTTCTAGAGAACAATTTTTTGTTGATCACAACTCCTCTCAATGAAGAATCTGCTTTCAACGAAGCATCTTTTACATCACCAGCTTTGTCTCCGAAGATTGCTCTAAGAAGTTTTTCTTCCGGTGTTGGATCAGATTCACCTTTTGGTGTGATTTTTCCGATAAGGATATCACCAGGCTTCACTTCTGCTCCGATTCTGATCATACCATTCTCATCAAGATCTTTGGTAGCTTCTTCAGAAACGTTTGGAATATCTGCTGTCAATTCTTCCATACCTAATTTGGTATCACGAACTTCAAGAGAATATTCGTCAACGTGAATTGATGTAAACCAGTCCTCACGAACTACTTTTTCATTAATTACAATCGCATCCTCAAAGTTATATCCTTTCCAAGGCATAAAGGCTACCACAAGGTTTCTACCTAATGCTAACTCTCCGTTTTCAGTTGCATAACCATCGCAAAGAACTTGTCCTTTTTCTACTACATCACCTACTCTTACGTTTGGTCTCAATGTAATCGTTGTGCTCTGGTTGGTTTTTCTGAACTTAGTAAGTTTATAAGTTTTAGTCGCAGAATCGAAGTTAACTAAGTCGTCTTCTTCGCTTCTTTCGTATTTAATAACGATTTTCTCAGCATCCACATATTCCACAACTCCAGTTCCTTCTGCATTGATCAAAATTCTGGAATCTCTAGCTACTTGTTTTTCCAAACCTGTACCTACAACTGGTGCCTGAGGTTTCAATAATGGAACGGCCTGACGCATCATATTCGATCCCATCAATGCTCTGTTCGCATCATCGTGTTCCAAGAAAGGAATCAATGAAGCAGAAATACCAGAGATCTGGTTTGGTGCAACATCAATCAAGTCCACTTGTTGAGGCTCAACTACAGGATAATCTCCATCCAGACGAGCAATAACTCTATCTGTATTGATGGTACCATCGTCTTTCATATCAACGTTGGCCTGAGCAATTACTTTGTATTCCTCATCCTCTGCATTAAGATACGTTGGAGCTGCTTGTAAATCAACTTTACCATCTTCAACTTTTCTATAAGGCGTTTCAATAAATCCAAGGCTGTTGATTTTCGCAAACATACCTAAAGAAGAAATCAAACCAATGTTTGGTCCCTCTGGCGTTTCGATTGGACAGATACGACCATAGTGTGTATGGTGAACGTCACGAACCTCGAAACCTGCTCTTTCTCTTGATAAACCACCAGGTCCTAGGGCAGAAAGACGACGCTTGTGCGTGATTTCTGACAATGGGTTGGTCTGGTCCATAAACTGAGAAAGCTGGTTGGTACCAAAGAATGAATTAATAACAGACGTCAAAGTCTTAGCATTAACCAAATCAACAGGTGTAAAAATCTCGTTATCTCTAACGTTCATTCTTTCTTTGATCGTTCTAGCAATTCTAGAAAGACCTACGCCGAATTGTCCAGACAATTGCTCTCCAACAGTCTTGATTCTTCTGTTTGACAAGTGATCGATATCATCTACCTCAGCTTTTGAGTTAACTAGCTCGATCAAGTGTTTTACGATAGAGATGATGTCTTCTCTCGTCAATACTTGATTTTCTTGAGAGATATTAAGGCCTAATTTTTTATTAAGTCTGTAACGACCTACTTCACCTAATGAATATCTTTGCTCAGAGAAGAATAATTTTTCGATAATTCCCCTTGCAGTTTCCTCATCCGGCGCATCAGCATTTCTCAACTGACGGTAGATATATTCAACCGCTTCTTTTTCGGAGTTGGTTGGATCTTTTTGTAAAGTATTTTGGATAATAGAGAACTCGCTGCTATTTTCTTTGTGGATCAAGATCGACTTAACACCAGAATCCAAAATAACATCAAGGTGTTCTTTTTCAAGAATTGTCTCTCTATCCAAGATGATCTCGTTTCTTTCGATAGAAACTACCTCACCTGTATCCTCGTCTACGAAATCTTCGAACCAAGTGTTCAAAACTCTCGCAGCTAAAGTTCTTCCTTCTACTTTTTTAAGGGCAGCTTTAGAAACTTTCACTTCTTCAGCAAGGTCGAAGATCTGAAGAATCTCTTTATCAGACTCGTAACCGATTGCTCTTAGCAATGTAGTTAAAGGTAATTTTTTCTTACGGTCGATATACGCATACATTACGTTATTGATATCCGTAGTAAACTCCATCCAAGATCCTTTGAAAGGAATAATTCTTGAATAGTAAAGTTTGGTACCATTTGCGTGGTAAGTCTGTCCGAAGAATACACCCGGAGACCTGTGTAACTGAGTTACGATAACACGTTCCGCACCATTGATAATGAATGAACCAGAAGGTGTCATATAAGGAACCGGACCTAAATATACATCTTGTACAACAGTCTGGAAATCTTCGTGTTCCGGATCTGTACAGTATAATTTAAGTCTAGCTTTTAGAGGAACGTTATACGTTAAACCTCTCTCAACGCACTCATCGATAGAGTAACGAGGAGAATCTACCAGATAATCCAGGAATTCCAAAACGAATTGGTTTCTAGAATCTGTAATTGGGAAATTTTCCTGGAACGTTTTGTAAAGTGATTCGTTCAAACGTTGCTCAGGAAGCGTGTCTAACTGGAAAAATTCCTTGAAAGACTGGATTTGGATGTCCAAAAAGTCAGGAGTGTCGATTCTACCTTTCGCAGTGGAAAAGTTGATTCTTTCCGTTCCTTTCACTTTTTGTGTGGCCTGTGTTTTACTCATAAAATTATAAGAAAAAATGGGTTAAAAAATATTTTGATTCACAAAAAATATCAGATGACAAGAGTCAAGAAAAAAGTTAAAAGAATAAAGGAAATAACTTTGGCGCGTTATGTGACTTGCTTCTTTTGCCTTGTTTCTTGTGTCTTAACACCTAAGAGCAACACCGGTATATCTTTTCACGGTGTAGTGCAAAATATTTTATTTTTTTTGGTTTGAATTAATGGTATCATTAAACAGAAAATGCCCTTCCATTAAGATGAAAGAGTATCAGTTATTTAAAGTATTTAATTAAGTCGCGCCAAATGATTTTGCAAATATACTAATTATTATTGGAAATAAAAAAACCACTTCAAATTGAAGTGGTTTAGCAAAATATTTATAAAATTAAAATCTTATGGTTTAGTCCAAAAAGACCATTCTCTACCGTTGAAAAACGCTAATTGATTAGGCGTAGTTCCCGTAACGTAAACCATCATTCCTGCGCTTGGATTTACAATATCCGTATATGCAGTTACTCTTGGTAAGATCATCGCTTTGTTCGCATCACCTAAAACTAATATCCCGGAAGTTGTATCACTTGCCGGTACACCACCTATTAAAGCTTTAGCAGTTGTGTTTTCAGCATTTGTATCGGGAACATTTGCAACTGTTGGCGCGTAAGCACCGTCAGACAGATCTCCCCAACTTGCCACTGTAGTAGCATTAGCTATAGTTGATGTACCGAATTTTACTTTTTGATCTGTACTGTCAAATATTAAAGTTCCTGGCACAGGAGTAGTGACACTTGCTGCAGATGTAACCCAAGGCAAAGCAATTCCTCTGACACCACCTGTGGCATTACCAAATTCTATAGACACTGTTGTATTAGCCGGCACACTTGAGTTTGTTGTTTTCCCAATTGTAACCTGACCAAATATAATACCTGAAATCAATAATGATAAAATTGTTGTATATGTTTTCATATTGCCTTCTTTTTATTGGTTAAAATTATCACACGTTGGTTTTGAAAAACAGAACCATCCTGTTCCATCATATATTTTGAGACAATTGACAGTAGTATCATAAACCATCATCCCAACTACACCTGTTATAGAGCTAAGAGAAGCAGTAGGAACTCTGTTAATTACAAATCCTTTAGTCTTGGCATCCAATGCAGAATAAGCACCTTTGATCTTGATTGGCCAATCTGTAGTACCACCGCCAGCTCTTGCTAATGCAGTAAAACCTTGATTAGTAGGTAAACCGCCAACGCCCGGGGTTGTAGCTGGACGGAAACATCTGTCACACTCTATATCTCTAGTAGTCGCATTCTGAGATGTTCCAATACCTTGTCCTACATCCATTGTACCATCTGTATTATCGGCAATACCAGCTAAGTTAGAAGCATTTGTAGCAGCGTTTAAATTGACACCTGCGTAATTAACCAACTGAGGCACTCCACTTGATCCCGTTGATGTACTTACTATTTGAGCAGGCGTACCTGTAGTAGAACCATTATAAGTCACTTTTATCTGACCACGGTAAGCATAGTTAGCATTACCAACCGGCAAAGTCATAGAGTGAACCTGATCAAAACGCACAGCCTCACTACCTTCAATCGCATCCGGACATCCATCACCGTCGCTATCTACATCATATTGATTGGAAATAGTATCATTATCAGGATCACAGAACCCGTTTTTAATACCTTGTCCTCTACCTGTAATGTAAGTAGCTCCAACTACTGGCTGCGTTAGCACAATAGAATTTGGCCCTGATTGATTCCAGATAATTGTATTAAATGCATTACCATTATAAAGCTGAAGAGGGAATAACTGTCCGTTACCAGCTTTACTACCATAGATATTTACAGCACCATTCTTATGAATAATAATTCTAACTAAAGGCGTAGCAGTACTTCCTGTCATTTCATAAATTTGAGGAATACCTCCATTTCCATATCTAGATCCATCAAGGAATCTAACATTATCGGTTTGATCTGGCTGAAATTCTAGTACAGAAGTTGAAAGATTGGTTCCATTAATATTCAAATTAAATGAATTATCCAGCGTATAAACATCGAATATAAATCCTAAATCAGCTGCAGGTGCAGAAAAGTTTGTAACTGTACCATTTGTGGAATTGTAGTCTACACTAACAAAAGCGTCCGGACATTCAAAAATATCTAAAATACCATCGTTATCAGAATCAAGATCCTGCCAGTTTGGTAAACCATCAGCATCAGCATCAAGACAGTCATTTTTGATTGCATCTTGTGACTGCCCTATCCCTTGACCAACATTATTACCTGTATCTGCTGTTCCACCTGCGTTTACTAGATTTGGAACTCCATAATTAACACCTGGAGTAGATCCAAGACCACCAGTTGTAGTTGTATTAATGCTTCCGTTAGCATTCAGTTGTGTTGGAAGTACATTTTCGCTACCTTCGATCGCATCAAAACAGCCATCTCCATCAGAATCAAAATCTAAACGATTGGGAATACCGTCTTTATCATTATCACATTCAGGCAAAATTCTGATAAAATATGTACTGTAATTGGTAAGTACTGTATTATTGGTAGAGATACTGAATACTTTAGGGTTAACTTCAGTATTTATACTACCGTAAGCAAAGACCGCATTCTCAGTTGCTGCAGTCGTGTGTCTTACAAAATAATAATTACCAGAATTACCACTTTGCCAGTTGCCCGCTGTTGTCTGCGTATTTATATTGTATATATTACTTGGAGTTAAGTTTGCACCATCTAAGAAAGTGATTCCTCTTTCGTGAAGACCATAGTATTCTTGGCCATGCTCTATTGCAACATAAGAACCTACAGTACCTGAAATTCTGATTCTGGTAGACCCTACTCCACTTCTTGCTGATACATAAAATACGTTAGACGCTGGGTTGGAAGTTGCATTTGGATGCACGTGTGCATTTTCAATGGTAACTATAATAGATCCTGTTGGCAAACCAAAGAATGCGCTGTAATCACGTGTAGCATTTTGATTGGTAGCCCCAGCTGTTGTCAAACCAAAGTCAGATGGACGCAACTGTAAAAATTTGGTATTATCTGATGTAGAACCTGCAATGGCGGGAACAACAGTTGTAAAGTTATTAGCAACATAAGTTGATAGATCCAATGAACATTCATTAGTATCCAAAATACCATCATTGTCATCATCCAGATCTTGCCAGTTAGGAATTCCATCACCGTCAGTGTCAAGACAGTCATTTTTGCTGCCATCTTGTGATGTCCCTATACCTTGTCCAACATTACTTCCTGTATCAGCCGCTCCACCTGAGTTAACAAGATTTGGAACGCCAAAATTAACACCTGGAGTAGATCCAAGACCACCAGTAGTTGTTGTATTAATACTTCCATTAGCGTTTAATTGTCCGGAAAGTACATTTTCAGCACCTTCGACAGAATCAAAACAGCCATCTCCATCAGAATCTAAATCCTGCGAATTAGGAATTCCGTCGGCATCTGTATCACATATTGTGATTGGAGCCAGTACAATGTTATCTATTCCAATATCATTGCCAGCTGTACCGTTAAGTTGAAGATTGACAATTTCCAAAACAACATTGGCGTTGGTGGCAACAAAATCGAGCGATAATCTTCTCCACACATCATCATTTGCTATTCCAAGCTGTCCGGAATTAGCCGAGGCCAAAAGATTACCATTAGTATCTTTGATAGCAAGCTGGAGATTAGGAATATCTGCGGTACCGTTGGCCAATCCTGCCATATCTATTCTGAAGCGATATCTCGTTCCATTTGTCACGGCTAAAGATGTTCTGTAAATAGGTTGATTCAACAGATTAGCACCAACATTGATCATCAGATATCTTCCATTTGTAGAACCGGCAGTAATAGTAGGATTACCTGCATCTAAATTTCCTGTAAGATCTGTCTGATTGTATGTTTCACTTGCAGAAGAGGATGTTATAACTGCATAGCTGCCATCTGCAATGCTCCCTGTAGTAGCATAGGTATGATTAAGTACGTTGGTATCCGATGTACGTGTAGCTCCTGTTCCAAACGTATTAATATAAACTGGTGTACCTTCCGTTGTGCAGGCATCTTCTACCGTATCAAGGATTCCGTCATTGTCATCATCCATATCTTCTGAGTTTCCGATTCCATCCCCGTCTGTATCTTCATCTACAAGCACATTCACAAAACATCTAGTTGTACTTCCACTTAAGTTAACCTCAAGGGTTCTAACACCAGCGACACCACCTCCATTATAGTTTAAAGGCACTTGGATAGATGTCGTTCCTGTAGTTACGTTTACCACAGATGAACTGTTAAAATTGGCTCCTACAACATTAATCGTATAGGGACCAGCTGCATAGACATTATTGATAGGAATATTCAGAAATTTCTGCCCATTACTAACGACGTTTCTAACAAATGGGACACTAGAAGTCTGGGTGATTCCTCCACAAGTAAATTGAAAAGGGATATAATAAGGGACAGCTGCTAAATCCTGATTTGTTCCATACAATCCTCCGGTAATTCCGGTGTAAGATCTCAGGAATGTAGATGCTCCTGTTGATATATTAATACTGTAAACATTCAATACCGTACCTGGGTTACCATTAATTGATACTGCATATACGACACCATTCAAATATGCAATACCTCTGACATTACCTACAGAGGTTGCACTACTGGCACCTGTATCAGCATTATATACCCCAACAGGATTACCAGCAGCATTATTAAGTTGAGTAACCAATGTAGCCTGCAGAGTAGTAGGATCAATTTTGTACAAATATCTTGTTCCTGTTCCTGATACAACATTCTGAAGAATTACATAGATAAAATTCTGATAATCAAAAAAAGTATCTGTTGCCCATATCGAAGAAGTTGTTGCATTCCAAATTGCATCTCCGGTAACAGCTCCTAAATTAACAGATGTAGGATAAATCTGATATAAGTTTTTATTTGTTGTGCTAAAACCGTAAGTTACACCAGATGGGTTACCATCAGTTTTCGGTACGTTATTCGTTCCGATACCACCAACTGCAACACCAGCCGGACTCGTTACCCCATTTACCGTAGCAGTATTTTTATATATTTGACTTCCCGCTGCCGTATTTGAATGTATAAATACAACGCTTCCCGGAGCACCGGCAGGTGTGTCATAGCCAACAGCCAAATTACTAACCCTTTCCGCATTGCCTCCAGAATAGTTGAGCGTCGTAAGAGGAGCGGGTAATGATGCTGGTATGTCAGTAATATCATACACCCTTCCTGTAGCAGACATAGAAAGATATAATCTGTCTACGGCTTGAGAAAACAGCATTCCACTACCCATAAGCAGGAATAATCCTATAAAAAATAGATTTAATTTTTTCATGAAAAATATTAATAAAGTTTCATTTCTATGATCAAGATTTTGTCATAGAAACATTAATGTAGAAAAATTGAAAAATTAAATCTGAGAAGGCGGAGGTCTTACAGAAAAGTAGTTATAGAAAACTTGTAATTGGGAATTATCATGATCATAAAAATAATTGATATAGTCTAAAAATTTTATAGAGATATTACCAAACCAACCTGAAGGCTTTATAAAATATTTTATTAAATGGAAATCATTACTAGGAAAAATAAAAGAAATATCCCCAGAAATAGAACCCTTAAAGAATTGATTGTGCTCATCTAAATTCTTTACATGGATATGAATATCTTTTTTAGGTAAATCTGCTGGTTTTGCTTTAGCTTTTTTTTTTGAAGCTAGAACAATATTTTCAGTTTTTTTCTTATTGGAAGTTAATGCTTTAGTGGATTTATTTGTATTCTTGGCACTAATCTTTAATTCATTGTTTTGATTGAATTCAACTTTGGAATTCTTCAGTAAATTTTTATTCCCAGAAATTTGCTCATTAAAAGCAGCATCTTTTGAATAAATAAATGCATCTCCTACGACAGTAATAGTCGCATTGGACTTAATCTTAACGTCGGGTTTAACTTCTTGAGCTGAAAAGGGATTTACAATAAAGACAAAAAGAAATAAAAGAACAAGCCGAAATTTATATAATAAATCGGTTCCAATCCCCACTTGTGCATTGAAAGACAACTTATCTCCTTTCATTTTGCAAAATTAATAAAAATTAAATGCTTCATAATGAATAATAAGAAAACTTAACATAACAAAAAAACTCCCAAACCTAAGCTTGGGAGTTTATATTTGGATGTAAACCAGAATTATTTCAATTCTACTTCAGCACCAGCTTCTTCTAATTGTTTTTTCAAAGCTTCTGCTTCGTCTTTAGACACACCTTGCTTGATTGGAGCAGGAGCACCATCTACGATATCTTTAGCTTCTTTAAGACCTGCACCAGTTAAATCTTTTACCAATTTAACAACTGCTAATTTAGAAGCACCTGCAGCTTTAAGAATTACATCGAATTCTGTTTTTTCTTCAGCAGCTTCACCTGCACCACCTGCAGATACTACTACAGCAGCAGCAGCTGGCTCAATTCCGTACTCATCCTTAAGGATAGTAGCTAATTCGTTTACGTCTTTTACTGTTAAGTTTACTAGCGTTTCAGCTAAATTTTTTAAATCTGACATTGTTGTAATGTTTTTTGTTGATTATTGATTGATTTTTTTGAGTTCTAATTATTCAGCACTTGGAGTTTCTTCCGTGCTTTCTGCAGTTGGAGCTTCTGGAGCTGCCTCGGCAGGAGTTTCTTCTACAGCAGGAGCAGCAACTTCTTCAGTGCTAGCTTCTACAGCTTCGGATTTGTTTTGAAGAGCAGAAACAACTCTTTGGATTGGAGACTGAAGTAATCCGATGATTTCACCGATCATTTCTTCTCTAGACTTGATGCTTACTAATGCATCTAAGTTTTCGTCACCAACATAGAAAGTTTCCTGAACGAAGGCAGATTTAAGAGCTGGTTTCTCTTCTTTCTTTCTGAATTCTTTGATTAACTTAGCTGGAGCGTTAGCTGTATCAGCAATCATTAATGCAGAGTTTCCTTTGAAAGTTTCGAACATCTCAGCATAATCTACACCTTCGATTTGTTCCATTGCTTTTTGAAGCAATGTATTCTTCACAACTTTTACTTTGATATTTTGTTTGAAAGCCTGTCTTCTGAAGTCAGAAGATTTAGCAGCGTTCAAACCTTGTAGATCTGCTACATAAACTACTTTTGCATCCTGAAGCAAGTCTTTGATCTCTTGTATTGCTACAACTTTTTGGTCTTTTGTCATTGTCTTAAGGATTATAATTAGTTAACAGATTTAGTATCAATTGCAATTCCAGGACTCATTGTAGAAGACAAATAGATGCTTTTTACATAAGTTCCTTTTGCAGCAGTTGGTTTCAACTTAATCAATGTTGAGATTAATTCAGCAGCATTTTCTTTAAGTTTAGCAGCATCGAAAGATACTTTACCAATACCAGCGTGGATGATACCATATTTATCTACTTTGAAATCGATTTTACCGGCTTTCACCTCAGCTACAGCTTTTCCGATGTCCATAGTTACAGTACCAGACTTAGGGTTTGGCATAAGACCTCTTGGTCCTAAAACTCTACCTAATGGTCCTAGTTTACCCATAACTGCAGGCATAGTTACGATAACGTCAACATCTGTCCAACCGTTTTTGATTTTAGTCAAATACTCGTCAAGACCTACATAGTCTGCACCAGCTTCTTTAGCTTCTGCTTCTTTGTCTGGAGTTACCAAAGCCAAAACTTTGATATCTTTACCAGTACCGTGAGGAAGAGATACAACACCTCTTACCATTTGGTTTGCTTTTCTTGGATCTACACCCAATCTAACAGCGATATCTACAGATGCGTCAAATTTTGCAAAATTCACTTCTTTTACCAAAGCAGATGCTTCGTCAAGATTATAAATTTTGTTTTTTTCTACTTTACTTAAAGCTTCTTTTTGCTTTTTTGTCAATTTTGCCATTTCTTTAAGTTTTAAGCGTTAGTTGGTTTAGTTCCTGTTACTCTCAATCCCATAGATCTAGCAGTACCAGCTACCATAGAAACTGCAGGAGCTACTGAGAAACAGTTAAGATCTCCCATTTTGTCCTCTGCAATTTTCTGAACCTGAGCCCAAGATACAGCACCTACTTTGTTTCTGTTAGGTTCTCCAGAACCACCTTTCAATTTTGCAGCTTCCAATAATTGGATTGCAACTGGAGGTGTTTTGATGATGAATTCGAAAGATTTATCTTCGAAAACCGTGATTACTACCGGAAGAACTTGACCAGGTTTATCCTGAGTTCTACCGTTGAATTGTTTACAAAACTCCATGATGTTCACACCTGCAGAACCCAATGCTGGACCTACTGGTGGAGAAGGGTTGGCAGCGCCACCTTTCACCTGAAGTTTTACCATTTTAAAGACTTTTTTAGCCATTTTAATGTGTTGATTTGATTAATAAATAATTGAATGTGGAAGCATTAATTATTCAACATAAGTTACTCCGCATAAAAGTGAACCTATATTTCGGATTGCAAAAGTATAAAATATTTTTCAAGTAGCAAATACTTAACTAGTTAAATTTCAGAAATTAAATAAAAAAATTAATATCACATTAATAATAAATAGATTACTTTTAAAATAAATAATAAAACTAACATGAAACTTACAAAATTAATTCTATTGCTGTTCTCATGTCTGCTTTTCAATTCCTGTTGGCCTCCCCGTGAGCCGGAAGAAATTACAACACGTTACATACCAATTACAGTAACCAGAGCAGAACTGAATAAAATTACACTTCAAGATCCTAAACCAACTGTTAAAAATGAAAAAATCTACCTCAAAGATCAATATATCTTTGTGAATGACAGACGTGATGGTTTTCATATTATCGACAATTCAGATCCTGCCAATCCAAAAAAATTGAAATATTTAAAAGCGTTAGGTTCTACAGATGTTGCTATCAGAAATGACATTTTATACATCAATCAAGCTAGAGATTTAGTCGCTTTAAAAATTAATACTTCTAACAATAGTATTCAACTTCTAAAAAGAATTGAAAACGTCTTCCCTGCTTTAAAATCGCCTGACGGCTTCGAAGCTCCTGCAGATAATGACAAAATAGTAATCGATTGGAAAGAAAAATAAACACTATGAAAAAATATTTTACTCTACTATTTATAGCTGTTTTAATGGCGTGCAGTGATAATAATGACATCTCAAGTTCTGAATCTACCGATGGGAAAGAAGGATCGACAGCGACTTTTATTCTGAAAAACAATTATATGTATGTTGTAGATCAAAACAATCTGAATGTCTTCAGCCTGATCAATCCAGAAAATCCTGTAAAAGTCAAAGCTTTAAATGTTGGCTTTAATATAGAAACATTATTTACGATGGATGACTATCTGTTCATTGGATCAAGAAACGGAATGTTTATCTACAGTATCAAAGAAAATCCAGAAACTCCTGCTTTTGTGTCGGAAGCTATGCACTTTACATCTTGTGATCCGGTTGTAGCCAATTCTACTCACGCTTTTGTAACCTTACATTCCAATACAACCTGTAATGCAGGGATGATCAACAAATTAATGATTTATGATATTCAAAATATCAAAACACCAGTATTGATTTCAGAAAGAGATCTTCTGGAACCTAAAGGTCTAGCTGTAAGTGGAAATTATCTGTTCATTTGTGACAAAAGTGACATTATCATATTTGATATTACAGATCCGAAAAAAGTTACTGTTGCAAAAACAATTGCCAATATCGGGGCAAAAGATTTAATAATAGATGGGAATCACCTGTTTGCATTTACTTCCACAGCTGTTCATCAATTCAATATTGACTTTTCGAATATTCAGAATATAACTCAAATAAGTGTTCTTCCACTTTAAGAATATTATGTATAATAAAAAATTCATCCCAAAAATAATTTTGGGATGAATTATAATAACTATGAAAAAATCTAATCTAAAATTCCAATGTAATAGAAGCTCTTACCGCAGCGCCCATAATTGGTCTTGCCATAATAGTTGTGGTTCCAGCCTGTTGTGTAGCTGGCGATCTTGGATCTCCTTCTGTAAGTCCGATGGTATTAAAAACATTGGTAGCATCAATACCAAATCGAATTTTTCCTAATTGGTAAGATGTTCCCGCTCCCACTTCTCCGAATGATGGCAAAGTATCAAGATTGGTCTGATCCTGGAAACGCTTACCATAATAATTATAAGTTACATAAGTTCTCCATTCTTTGGTAATGTTAACTGCCGGAGTAACATTGAAATATAATTTCGGCATTCTTCTTACTGTATTTCCTTCCAAAACACTGCTTCCTGCCAATCCTGTATATTTCGGATTTTGAAGTGTTCCATTGAATGTCAAATCCAAAACATTATTGAAAAGTCTTGCATATCCTTCGATCTCAACACCATAATTTCTGGTGTCGGCAAAAGTATTTTCCGAGCTTCCGTCTGAGAATACATCAGTAAAAGAAAGATCTTTAAGTGTGGAATAAAAAGGAATCACGCCAATGCTGAAATTGCTTGTATAATATTTATATCCAGCTTCAATTTGATTGGTTGTTACTGATTTTAAAGGCTGATCCGGATTAGTCGTTGAGAAATAATTATAATAAGCTTCTTCATTCGGAGATCTGAATCCGTGAGAGAATCTACTATAAACCGCATTATTAGAATTAATCTTATAATTAGCAGCAACTGTGTAAGACAACTTATCAATATCATATCTCCAGTAAGAATATTGATTTCCCAAAACACTCATTCCATCATCAGCCGTTGTCGTTGAAAAACCGTGAACACCGTCTGTCGTTAAACCAGAATTATCAAGATTGGATGACGTTGTATTTGCAAAAAAACCTCTGTAGATATCTTTGCTGTAACGTGCTCCAACATTAATATTCAAATTATCGGTTACGTTATAATCAAAGTTTGCGTAGATATCATTCAGACTTCCTTGTGTTTGAGTATTTCTTTGCAGGAATGACATCTGCGTAACACCGTTGTAAGTTTTCGAATAGCCAACATCATTTGGACTAAGTGAAGTATCCACTAAATTTAGCAATTGCGGTTTGTCTGTAGCAGTTGTTAAGATATTGCTCCAGTTCCAGTATTGGTTGGATGTCCAATTGGATTTATAAAAACCAGCTGTAACATTTCCTTTATCTAATTTGTAACTGAACTGCAAATCATTAACAAAATTATTCATTTTCTTATCAATCGCCCAGAATCCTAACTGCTGAACAAAGGCAGGATTCACCAAAGTACCATTACTTACTAAAGAATATTGATAACTATTGCCTGTAATCCCTTTTACGTCAGCAAAACCAGCCGCAGTCTGAGGAGTTCCAGCAGGGAAAATTCCGGTATAATTCATATCGATATTGGTATATCTTGTCTTATTCAAAACAGAGAAATTGTTACCCAAATCATATTTGAACTCCGCTCCTATTGCATCTACTTTTGGATGAATTCCATCTTGTAAGTTTCTTTTGAAATAACCGCCGCCAGCTTGTGGAATATTCAATTGGCTGATTGAGCTGTAACTATAAGTTCCGTAATTGGCATCGAATCCAGGAAATTCTTTAATATCATTCCCATTACGGTTCAAAGGAATCGGTAAGAAGAAAGTATTTCTGTCATCCAATTTTTTGTAATAGACTTTCGCATAACCTTTATCAAAGACATATTTTAAGTTCAGTCTGATTTGACCACCGTTATTAGCTTTGAAACCTGTTTTTCTAATCCCGTCATCGGTTCTGTAAAATCCTCCAACGTTGAAGAATAATTTATCCTGAATCAATGCACCACCAAGATTGATATCTGTTCTCATCAATCCATAAGTACTGGTTTCTAATTTCGCAATTCCTTTGAATTCGTTACTTCCTTCTTTCGAAATAAAGTTGATAAGACCTCCGGGAGAATTGGTTGCAAAAATAGAACCTGAACCACCTCTAAGCGCTTCTAATCTTCCTGTCGTGTTATCAACTCGGAAAAAATTATCTGCATTTGCAAATTGGAGCGCACCATCTTCGAAAACTGGTAATCCATCTTCCTGAACCTGCACAAATTCATAACCTCCAGCAGAAGGAATACCTCTTGAGAACAAGTTGTTTCCAACTTCTCCACCAGAAGATTCTACCGCAAAACCAGGAACTCTCTGCAACAATGCAGCAGCACTGATTGGGTTTTGCTTCATAATTTCCTTTGCAGTGAATGTAGAAATAGCCGTACTGGATTCTATTTTCTGTTTCGGACGGGAGTTACCGGTAATGACCACCTGATCTATGTCGTTGGTTTTTACTGAATCTTTAACTTCCTGCGCATAAGCATTTTGGAAGTACATCGTTGCAATACCTGCAACCAGGATGAGCGATTTTCTTGTCATGTTTTTAAGTTTATTTAATAGTTGTTTTTTAATTTTATATAAACTCCATTGGTCCATCCAAAACCGTCTTGGTTCGGATATTCTCCACCTCCTGCTATACTTGTTGTGTCTATCGCATTATACTTCTCCATTAGTTTTCCGGTGTTATCGTAAATTCGTTCTACGTTTGCACACCAGTTATTTTTTATTTCTTCTGCTAATTCTTCAAATCCATAATTCTTCATCGCCAGATATCCTAGCCATTGATAAGGCGCCCACGCATTTGGGGAATCCCATTGTTGGCCGGAATCTTTTGTTGTGGTTATTAATCCGCCTTTTTTCAGGAATTTTTCTTTGATAGTTTCTGAAACTGCTTTTGCCTGTTCCTGATTTGATAATTTCAAAAACAAAGGATAAAGTGTTGCAATACTTTCGGAAGATGTTTTGTTACTTGATTTAATATTAAAATCATTATAAATCTTCTCATCTTCATTCCAAAAATACTTGTCGATTGATACATTTCTGGCTTCAGCTTTCTGATTGTAATAGTTCGTTTTCTCTTCGAAACTTTGAAGTTCTGAAGCTTTCGCCAAAGTTTTTTCCAAATGCCAAAGAAGACAGTTGAGATCTACTTGAGCAAGATTCAAAGTTTCAATAGTCTGAATAGAATTCCCGTCAGCAAACCATCTGCTGGAAAAATCCCAACCAGATTCGCAAGCCGCTCTTACATTTCTGTAAAATCCAGAATTAGACGAAGTTTCGGCATCTTCAACATCGATCATATAACTTTCCGGACGTGGCGCATTTTCATCATCAAAGTAGCGGTTGAGAATATCATCATCATTGGTTTTTACAATATGTCTGTACTGATTTCCATTTTCCAAATCTTCTGCGCAATCCATCCAAAACTGATATTCTTTCTCCAAGGTTTCGAAATATTGAGAATAGATTTTTTCATCATTTGTGCTTTCAAAAATTAAATCTAACATCAAAGAAAAATAAGGCGGCTGCGAACGGCTAAGAAAATAAGTTCTGCTGGCATTAGGTACAAATCCAAATTCATTAATCAGATAAGCACAATTATCAACAATATTTTTCATCATCTCAATTCTGCCGGAAACCTGCAAGCCAAGCATCACAAAATAGCTGTCCCAATAGAAAAATTCATTGAATCTACCGCCAGGAACAATGTAAGGTTTTGGAAGTTTCAACAATGTTCCTTTTTCTTCGTAAGCTGTTCTTGTCAGTTCATCCCAAAGTTTTTCGATGTGATCCTCAATTGGCAATTTTTCTTCTCTCGAAATAGATGACTCCGGCTGATCAAATTTGAAATGTTTTAGAACAAATTCTTTCAAATCAAATCCATCAATGTCTTTTTCCGATTTATAATTTTCATTAATTTCAGAAATAGGAAACAATGGAATTGCATCTGCCATATCTTTTTGGTCTTCAAAAACCCCAGCCTTCTGAACAGCTTCGAAAATTGAATAAATATCTTTTATATAGAATTGATCTTTCATTTTTATTTTTTTATTTTGATGATTTGCTTATTCATAACCAAGGCACAAATAAGTAATAATGATAAAGGCACAATTGACAAGTAAAATGCCTGCTGCCCGCTGAATTCCTGAAAAATAAATCCTGTAAGCATAGATCCGAAAGTTCCACCAATTGCTGAAAAAACCACGATAAGGCCAGCCATAGAACTTTGAAGATATTTCGGAATCGATGCGAGAATTACGGAATTGATGCTTGGATAAATTGGCGCAAGGAAAATTCCCATCAAAGGAAAAATATATACAGCCAAAGGCGCATTAAACCAAGTTGTATCCTTATTGAAATGAATATTATGCGTAAGTGGTAAAACCAACAAAATACTCAGTGCAAATCCAACAATACAGAACGAAACGACATAGATCCATCTGAATTTCTTAGAGAAAAAACCAGAAAGAAAACGCCCCAAAGCGAAAGAGCCTGCCAAAACTGCACCTGCCTGAACAGCCATAGAAGTTGGAAGTTTCAATATTTCTTTATAAAATGTGGGTGTCCAGGTTTGGAAACTTTGCTCCACCAAAACGAACAAAAATGCACAAGCCAAAAAGAATAAAACTCTTCTTAAACTAAATAATCCAATACTGTTTTTTAAATCTTCGGACAGTGTAGAATTTTCAATTTTAGCTTCTTTTTCATCTAATTTTGTTATCAAAAGAAATACAAAAGACAACATTGACAGAATTCCCAAAACCCAATATGCATTCAGCCAGCTTTTAGACAAAGGATCACTATCATTAATAAAAAAACTGAACATCAAATTTCCAGATAATACCCCAATCATAAAAAAACCTTCAAGAAAACCCATAATGCTGGAATGCTCCCTATCATTATTTGTAATAAGACCAATAGAAGTGAAAACTGATATTTTGATCAAAGCGAAAGAAATCCCTACAACGCAAAATAAAATTTTGAAGAACCAAAAAGCATTTGCAAATGGCATAATAAAACACATTCCGCTAACGAGTAATAGAGCAATCAACATTGATCTTTTGATTCCAATCTTCGGTAAAAATGAAGCCAGAAGAAAAGAACAAATTGCTATCGGTAAATCTTTGAAGCCTTCCAGAATACTCGCTTCAGATTTCGAAATCCCAAAATTCTGCTGAACTTGTAAAATAACCGTTCCAACGGAATTAAGCAATATCGCAAATACGAAATAGTTAAGAAAAAGGACGGCTTTGATATTTAAGTTTTTCATTTGCTAAAGAATAATACAAATCTATTAATGTTTAGTTTACGTTAATTTAACATAGTAAATCATTATTTTCACTGTATTAATATAAATTATTATATTTATTAAAATTATACATTAAATCAATGAGAGTTAGCTATGAAACCATAATTCCCGATAAAAACTCATCTTTCCGGACTTTGCACATTAATGTTCCTGTAAAAGAACTGCGCTGGGAATATCATTATCATCAGGAAATGGAACTAGTCTGCGTAGTTTCCGGTAATGGAACAAGACAAGTTGGCTATCATAAAAGTAATTTTACGAATGGTGATCTTGTGCTAATTGGGTCTAATATTCCACATTCGGGATTTGGAGTCAATTCTGTGGATCCGCATGAAGAGATCGTTTTACAGTTCCGGGAAGAGATTATTAGATTTCCTAAAGAAGTGGAAGAAATGGATTCTCTCAATCGATTGATTACGCAATCTCAGTTTGGAATTATGTTTAGTTCAAAAGTGAAAAGAAAAATTTTGCCGAAGCTTTACGAGATGATGGCAGCGGAAAATCAAAAGAGATATTTTATGTTACTGAACATCCTTTTTGAATTGGCAGAAACCAAGGATTACATTCTATTGAATAAGGAAGTAATGCCACATACTGTAATTTCGAAAAATAAAGAAAGATTACAAACAATCTTTACATTCGTAGAGAAGAATTATGATAAGGAAATTGAGATTAATGATATTGCAAATCTCGTCAATCTGACATTACCTGCGTTTTGTAATTTTTTTAAGAAAACGACTAAGATTACCTTTACAGATTTCATCAATCAATACAGAATAGATAAAGCTTGTAATTTGATTGCTCAGGGTAAAAGTGTTTCAGAATCTTGCTATGAAACGGGCTATAATAGCATTTCTTATTTCAGTCGAACCTTCAAAAAATATATGGGAAAGACACCAACTGAGTTCAACAGTGAATTGATAAAATAAAAAAACCACTCAATTGAGTGGTTTTAATTTGATATATAAATTGAATTTATACTACTTTTTCTACTTGCATAAAGCTAAGTTCCATTGGTGTTTTTCTACCAAAAATAAGAACAGAAACTTCTACTTTTTTCTTGTCTTCCAAGATTTTTTCTATCGTTCCGTTGAATCCGTTGAAAGGACCATCTGTCACTTTTACGTTTTCTCCAACGATGAAAGGAATTTCTACATCAGTAGCAAATTCAGAAAGTTCATCCATTCTTCCGAGCATTCTGTTAACTTCAGATTTTCTCATCGGAACTGGCTCTCCTCCTTTTGTAAGACTTAAGAAAGAAATTACACCAGGAATATTTTTGATAACGTGAGGAACTTCTCCTATAAGATCAGCTTCTACCATCAGATAACCAGGATAGTAAGGCTTCTCTTTAGGAACTTTCTTACCATTTCTGATTTGGATCACTTTTTCCATAGGAATTACCACTTGAGTAACGTAAGCATCCATATTTAATCTGTGGATTTCGTTCTCAATATAGTTCTTAACTTTATTTTCCTGTCCGCTAATTGCTTTCAGCACATACCATTTCGATTCGCTCATGAGGAAAGTTATTTGGAATTAGTTAAATAAATTAATAAATGTTGCTATAAAGTTCTTTATAGTAATACTGAATAAAGAATCAACTCCAAATGTAAATAAAGCAAGAATGATGGTAGTCACAGAAACAACTACTGTTGAAGACTGCAAATCTGCCCATTTTGGCCATTCTACTTTATCTTTAAATTCTGTGTAAGAACCTTTTAAAAATTCTACTAAACTCATTATTTTCTTTTTGCACGGGCACTAGGATTCGAACCCAGATCAACGGTGTTGGAGACCGGTATCCTACCATTGGACGATGCCCGTAGATTAAAAGTTCCGTAAGTTTCCTTACGGAACTTTAATTATATTAAGATGATTAGTCTAAGATTTCAGTAACCTGACCTGAACCAACTGTTCTACCTCCTTCTCTGATCGCAAATCTAAGACCTACATTAAGAGCGATTGGTTGTAACAATTCTACAGTGATCTCTAAGTTATCACCAGGCATTACCATTTCTACACCTTCTGGTAAGAAGATTTCACCTGTAACGTCAGTAGTTCTAACGTAGAACTGAGGACGGTATTTGTTGTGGAATGGAGTGTGACGTCCACCTTCTTCTTTAGAAAGGATATAAACAGAAGCTTTGAATTTTTTGTGAGGTTTCACAGAATCTTTCTTAGCGATTACCATACCTCTTTTGATGTCAGTTTTTTCAATACCTCTCAACAATAGACCTACGTTATCTCCAGCTTCACCTCTATCAAGGATTTTTCTGAACATCTCAACTCCTGTAATAGTAGAAGTTAATTTTTCTTCACCCATACCGATGATATCTACAGGATCTCCTGTGTTGATAATACCAGCTTCGATTCTACCAGTTGCAACAGTACCTCTACCTGTAATAGAGAAAACGTCTTCGATTGGCATCAAGAAAGGCTTATCAGTATCTCTTGGTGGTTGCTCGATCCAGTTATCAACTGCATCCATCAATTCCTCAACAGATTTGAACCATTTATCTTCAGTATCAACTGTAGCAGCAGTAGCAGCAGTAAGAGCTCCTAATGCAGAACCTTGAATTACTGGAGAGTTATCACCGTCGAAATCGTAAGTTGACAATAAGTCTCTTAATTCCATTTCAACAAGTTCTAACAATTCTGGATCATCTACCATATCCACTTTGTTCATGAAAACAACGATTCTAGGTACATTTACCTGACGGCAAAGTAGGATGTGCTCTCTAGTTTGAGGCATAGGCCCGTCTGTAGCAGCACATACAACGATAGCACCATCCATCTGAGCAGCACCTGTTACCATGTTTTTTACATAATCCGCGTGACCTGGACAGTCAACGTGAGCATAATGTCTTTTTTCAGTTTCGTATTCGATGTGAGCAGTATTGATAGTAATACCTCTTTCTTTTTCTTCTGGAGCAGAGTCAATTGCAGAGAAGTCTTTTTTCTCAGCAAGACCTTTGCTTGCTAGTACAGCAGAAATAGCAGCTGTAAGTGTAGTTTTACCATGGTCAACGTGACCAATAGTACCAATGTTCAAGTGGGGTTTGTTACGATTAAACGTTTCCTTTGCCATGATTTAATATTTATTTATTAATTATTTTTTTTCGGTTTGCAAATATAACGATTTTTTGAATATCAAAAATATTTTTATTAAAAATTTCGATATTCAAATTCAAAAACTGCAAACAAACAAATTTTTGTCTTTTGACGTTGCAAATTTACATAAAAAAATCAATTAAAAAAAGCCCATTACATCCAAGATTAGTTTTATCTCGTATATGCTTATGAAACTCTAAAAAAATAAGCTTTATGAAAAAATTATTCAATCTTTGTCTGGCAACTTTTGCCATTGTCTCGGTAATGTCTTGTGACGATGATAATAACATCGTCGAAATGCCGGAAGAACCAACTGTAACTGTAGGCCCAAACCAAATCGTCTATGGACTTACAGAAAACAACGAGTTAGTAGCTTTCAATGCTAATAATCCATCTGTATTCAGTTCAAAAACTGCTATTTCAGGAATTACTTCGGGAGAAAAATTACTAAGTATTGATTTCCGACCGGCTACAGGAGAACTTTACGCATTATCAAATGCAAGTAAGTTTTATATTATCAATACTACAACAGCAATTTCCAGAGCAGTAAGTCCAACAGCTTTTACACCTGCAATTGCCGGAACAATTGCTTCGATTGATTTTAATCCGACCGTTGACCGTATCAGATTGGTTACAAATACAGGCCAGAACCTTCGTCTAAACCCTGAAAACGGTGTGCTTGCAGCTATGGATACAAGCATTGCCACAACATCTTCAATTGCAGGCATTGCTTATACTAACAGCAAGTCTGGCGCATCTTCTACCATCCTGTACGACTTGGATATGACTTCAGGAAAATTACTCAAACAAGATCCGCCAAACAACGGAACCTTGGTTGAAGTCGGAAGTTTAGGAATAACTTTTACCGGACAGGCTGCATTTGACATCAATCCTGATAATAGCGTAGCATTAATTGCTGCCACTAAAGATTCTAAAAATAATCTTTATACATTGGATCTTACAAATGGTAAAACGACTAACATCGGAACTTTATCTCAAAAGGTAATTGATCTGGCTATTCCAACAGATGCTGTCGCTTACGCAATTGATGCTTCGAATATGCTTCAGATTTTCAACCCTAATAAACCAGAACCAGTTTCAAAAGCGATTACAGGATTGCAAAATGGAGAAGGAATCTTAGGAATTGATTTCAGACCTTTGAACGGACAACTTTATGGTTTGGGAAGCTCAAGCAGAATTTACACAATCAATCTGGGAACTGGAGCAGCAACTCAAGTTGGTTCTGGAACACTTTCTACACCTCTTGTAGGAACTGAATTCGGTTTTGATTTCAATCCAACTGTTGACAGAATAAGAGTTGTAAGCGATACCGGACAAAATCTTAGACTAAATCCAAACGACGGCGCTGTTGTTGCAGTAGACGGCATAATAAACCCCGGAACACCTGCATTAAGCTCTGCAGCTTACACAGATAATTTTGCGGGAGCTACAACAACTTCATTATTTGTAATCGATCACAATACTGATAAATTATATCTTCAAAATCCACCAAACGCAGGAACTCTTGTAGAAAGAGGTGCTTTAGGAATCAACATCACATCAAACAACGGATTTGATATTGGAAGTACAAGCCAGAAAGCTTACTTGGTAGCTACTGTTGGAACTGAAACTAAAATTTATACAGTAAACACTACAAATGGAGCCACAACAGTTGTTTCAAATTATCCGAATATGGTGAAAGGATTCACTGTAGGTTTAGGATTCTAAAAACAGTCTTAATTCAACATAAAGAAGCCCAGAATAGAAATCTATTCTGGGCTTCTCTTTTAACAACAGTTTTAATTTAAATAAAAATATCCCGAACAGATCCGGGACATTGTGAGCCAACTACGGGATTTGAACCCGTGACCTCTTCCTTACCAAGGAAGCACTCTACCACTGAGCTAAGTCGGCCTAAAAAAAAATCACATTCCGTGAGGTTTGTGATTTTGAGCGAAAGACGGGGGTCGAACCCGCGACATTCAGCTTGGAAGGCTGACGCTCTACCAACTGAGCTACTTTCGCAATTTTTGTTCCCAAAAAAGGTTGGTTAACGGTGCGCAAATTTAAAAATAAATTTTTGAACTTGCAAAAAATTTTTTCATAAAAAAGTGGGGAGAGCAGGATTCGAACCTACGTAGCCGAAGCAGCTGAGTTACAGTCAGCCCCATTTGACCGCTCTGGTATCTCCCCAGTATTTTTTTATAAAATGAGCCTCCAGAGGGACTCGAACCCACGACCTGCTGATTACAAATCAGCTGCTCTAGCCAACTGAGCTATGGAGGCAATTATTTTTTTTAATAAAGATCGTTAATCTTGCGTTAAGGTTACTTCCTTTTTGCGAGTGCAAATATGAGACTTTTTTCTTCAAACCTGCAAATATTTTTTTAAAAAAAATGATTTTTTTTTCGATTTAATCTAAATGCTTAGTTTAAATAAAAAAAATAGGTTTCAAATTAAAGATCATATTTCTGCGCTGCGGTTATTACCGTTTTGCGAGTGCAAATATGAGACTCTTTTTTGAAACCTACAAATGTTTTTTTACAAAAAAACTTATTTTTTTTCTACGCTAATTCTTTTTTCTTGATTAACAGTTTCTTAGCTGTATCAACAGATTCGTCTAAACTTTCTTCAAAAGTAGCACTTGTCTTCTTTACGACGATATCATCACCCGGAACTTTGATAACAAGCTCAGTTGTTTTATTTAATTTTTCAGTAGTATTTTCAACTTTAAGGTAAACTGTTGCTTCCACAATCTTGTCATAAAAGGTATCAAGTTTGCCTAATTTTTTTTCAATTCTTTCTTTTAATGGTTCGTGCGGTGTAACACCTGCAGTCTGAATTGTAATCTTCATAACGTCTGTTTTAAATGGTTAAACAATAAAAATGTAAATTTTCATTCCATATTATCTTTTTTATCAGTTTTATTTTGTTCTCTTGGGTGCGCATTTCTATAAACCTCTTTCAGTTTTTCGATGTTTGCACTTGTATAGACTTGTGTACTTGCCAAACTGGAATGTCCCATCAATTTTTGAACCTTTGATATCTCTGCTCCTTCATTCAGAATGTGGGTTGCGAAAGTATGTCTCAAAATATGCGGACTTCTTTTCTGCTTGGAAGTGACATTACTAAAGTACTTATTAACGACTACATAAACAAACTTTTCGCCCAGTTTTTTTCCTTTTTTATTAATGAAAAAATATTGTTGGTTTTCAGAATCAGGAAGCCTTGTATTGAGATAGGTTTGATAATCGGAAAGTAATTCGTCTGCAATTGGGATGATTCTGGCCTTATTTCCTTTTCCTATGACTAATATTTCTTTTTTCGAGAAATCGACGTTATTCAGCAGAAGATTGCACAATTCAGCTTTTCTGATACCGGTTTGGTAAAGTGTTTCTATGATAAGTTTTTCCAGAAGCGTCATTTGTCCCTTCTCCTCTATTTCAGTTTTCATAGTATCCATTTCTTCTACAGAGAACGGAATGCGTTTTTCTGCGTAGAATTTGAGCGAATCTATGGTTTCCATTGGCGAGACTTTAATCTCTTCCAAACGGAGCATAAACATATAGAAACTGCGAAGTGAGGAAAGCTTTCTATTGATACTTCTTTTACTGAGTCCTGAATTGCTGAGCTCTACGATAAAGTTTTTAATTACTTTTTTATGAACGTGAACCACATCTTCTGTTGCTTCTGTTTTCAAAACGAAAGCTGAAAAGTCCGAAAGGTCTTTTGTGTAATTGGTAAGCGTGTGTGGAGAATATCTTTTTTCCACTTCTATGTACTCCAGGAATCTTTCTATCATAGGTCTATAAATGCAAAATCACTTCCAAATATATAAATTTGAAAGTGATTTTTCTTATGTTTTGCAAAAAAGAACTTAAGCTTGTTCTTCGATGCTTGCGTTTCTTTGTTTGTAAGCTGCTTTAAGTTTTGATTGTCTCAAAGTTACAGAAGGCTTGATAAATTGTTGTCTTCCTCTAAGTTCTCTTACAACTCTGGTTTTATCAAATTTTCTCTTATACTTTTTTAAAGCTCTGTCGATAGACTCTCCGTCTTTTACTGGAATTATTAACATATATTACATCTCATTTTGGATTGCAAAAATAGGAAATATTTATTAATTCGCAAATTTTTGGCGTGTTATTTTAAGAAAATTAATTGACAATTATTTAAAAATAGTATTGAACGCAAAGGTCGCTAAGATTTTTTGACATTATTGAAAATATTTTTAAGGTTCGCAAAGGCGCTTCGCTCATCAAAGATTTAAAACATCTCGCAGATTTAGCAAATTTTGCAGATTAGAATTTTAGTTAAAAGAATATTGTCATTCCGGAGGAATCCAGACTGTCGAGATTCCTTCGGAATGACAAACTGCTGTTTTTATCTGTCTTGTTGATTGGATGACAAATCCCATAGCCCCGATTGCAGTGGAAATCCTTTTTTGCGTGGACTCTTGATTCTATTGAATGGAAAATGTGGATGCAAAAAAGATTGCAACGGAAAGCGGGATTAAGCTCCTAATATTCTATAAAATAAAAACTCCCGAATGAATCGGGAGTTTTGTTTTATGCTTTGATGTAAAGAGCATTTTTGATCTCTTCTTTTACTTTTTCCACTTTCGGGAACCACTCTGCAAATAATGGCGCTGAATATGGCGCTGATGCATCTGGCGTTGTAATTCTCTTGATCGGCGCATCTAAATAATCGAATGCTTTTTGCTGAACCATATAAGTGATCTCGGTTGAGATGCTTGCAAATGGCCAAGATTCTTCAAGAATTACCAATCTGTTGGTTTTCTTAACGGATTCGAAAATTGTATCGTAATCCAAAGGACGGATTGTTCTAAGATCGATTACTTCTACAGAGATTCCTTCTTTTTCCAAATCTTCTGCAGCCTGCAAAGCTACTTTCATAATTTTACCCCAAGATACCAAAGTCACATCTTTTCCTGCTTTCTTGATGTCTGCTTTTCCAATCGGGATGTAATATTCTTCTTCAGGAATTTCCATTTTGTCGCCATACATCTGCTCAGATTCCATAAAGATCACTGGATCGTTGTCTTGGATAGCTGATTTCAAAAGTCCTTTTGCATCGTATGGATTGGAAGGAATGATTACTTTAAGACCTGGACAGTTAGCGTACCAGCTTTCGAAAGCCTGAGAGTGTGTTGCTCCCAACTGACCTGCTGAACCTGTTGGCCCACGGAAAACGATTGGGATATTCCATTGTCCTCCTGTCATTTGGTACATTTTCGCAGCGTTGTTAATGATCTGATCAATAGCAACCAAAGAGAAGTTGAAAGTCATATATTCTACGATCGGACGATTCCCGTTCATCGCAGCGCCGACAGCGATTCCTGTAAATCCAAGCTCAGCAATTGGTGCATCTATGATTCTTTTTTCTCCAAACTCGTCCAGCATACCTTTGGAAGCTTTGTAAGCTCCGTTGTATTCTGCAACTTCTTCTCCTACTAGAAAAATGGATTCGTCTTTACGCATTTCTTCGCTCATAGCCTGAGCAATTACTTCACGGAATGTATATTCTTTCATTTGAAAATATTTACTTTTTTTTAATTGACAAATGCAACATCACGATGTTTCATTTGATAAATTGATTATGAAAATGTTCTTTGTTGAATTTCGAAATACAAAAGTATTAATTTTTTTATTATCTGCATAACAAAAAAGGCTTCCATCTGGAAGCCTGTCATTTATCATAATGTTTACTTAACTCACTTTGTGCCAAGTCTGCGTCTTAACCGCAATTCCTAAGATGATTGCTTTTACTTTCAGCTCATCTCCTTCTCTTACGATCTCCGTTTTGTAAGATTTACCGTCTTTAGGATTTGTGATTGTTCCGCCAGAGAATTCGTTGCCGTCTTTTGAAAGGCCTCTGATGATTTCCAATCCGATCAATGGTTTGTCTTTACGGTCATCTTTGCATTTTACGCAATTTGCATTTTCTGGTTTAATCAATAATTGTACGATTTTACCAACGTATTTACCTTTCGAATCTTTAGAAATCTCTACGATGGATTTTGGTTTTCCGGTTTCATCGTCGATGGTTTTCCATTTCCCTTCGATTTGAGCGAATGATAAAACGCCTATGAATGATAAGGCAAATGTTAAAAGTAATTTTTTCATTGTCTTCTATTTTAAGTTTGTTTGTTGTTTGATAAGTTTACGTTGTTAACGTTAAATTAATATTGATAAAAATATAAATTAATTTTAAACAAACAAGATTTATTTGCTATCCAGAGCATAAATAAAGCCAATTGACAGAAATTTCAAATATTAAACAGTTTTGTTTAATGCAATTTTCTATTAATCACACGATCCATATAATCCTGATACCACGCTTTTGTTTTTTCTATTCCGAGTTTTTGTTCTGGATTAAGATTTTTGCTGATGATATTTTTTGATAGAGCCAAGTCGGTTTTTTCATAGATTCCTGTCACATCTTTTCCATCAAAAATGTAAACATAATTTCCAATCACAATTTGCTCATTGATAGCATCAGAATGGATAATCATATAATCTTCATTCTTTTCCGAAACCAAACTTCTTCCCCAACTTCTGATCTTTTTATTATAACCAATCAAATCTGCTAAAGTTGGATAAATGTCGATTTGTTGAGCAAATCTATCATCAACACCTTTAAGATTATATTTTGGATTTGGAGAGAAAAACAAAAGTGGAATCGCAAATCTGTTCATCGCCTTTTGATATTCCTCATAATGGATTTGATTGGTATGATCTGCTGTAATGACGAAAATTGTATTTTGATACCAAGGTTGTTTGCTTGCCGTTTCGAAGAATTTCTTCAAAGCATAATCTGTATATTGTATAGGAACGTGGATTTGCAATGGTCCGGATTTGAACTTGTTCTGATATTTCTCCGGAACTTTGAACGGATCGTGAGACGAAGCAGAAAACATTGTGGACATAAATGGTTGCTTTTTCCCAATATTCTTCACAAAATATTGGAAAAACGGTTCGTCCCAAATTGCCCACATTCCATCAAAATCTTCATCATTATTATATTCTGTTTTTCCAAAATAATGTTTGAATCCCAAAATATTTCCAAAACCTTGAAAACCCATCGAGCCATTTGGTGCTCCGTGATAGAAACTCGTATCATAACCCATATCATTACAAACCGAAACAATAGATTGAATTTTCTGATTAGAATAAGGCGAACTCGTGAAAGCATCTGTCAAACTTGGGATTCCAGCGAGCACAGAACTCATTCCGTGGATTGACTGTCTTCCATTTGCAAAAGCATTAGTGAAAATCAAACTTTCATTAGCCAAACTATCAAGAAATGGTGTGTAGGAAACAAAATCCTTAATATCTGTATTTCTATTAAAAGCTCCGGAATATTCTTTCCCGAAACTTTCCATAATGAAAATTACAACGTTTGGTTTTTGCTCGACTTCTCTTTCGTATAATTTATATGGCTTGATTTCTTTCTCAATGAATTTTTCATCAACAAAATGAACGAGCTTGAAATTATTTGTATTAATGGTTCTGAAAAATGAGAAAACACTATTGAGAACAAGATTTCCTTGAAGTGGATTGCTGACGTGTTTATTCGCATCAACCAAATTAATCGGTCGTGTAGAATGTTTGAAATCGCCACGTATTCCGCCAACAACTAAAAGTGCAGTCACACATAAAATCACAATCGAAGAAGCAAAATATGTAATTAAATTCTCCGGCTTATTCTCTTCTACTTTTAGTTTTTTGTAAAGGAAAATCCACAAGAGCATCATTAAAATGAAAAAAATAATCACAAACGGATTTTGTAAAACTGCGTTCAGAAAGACTTTTCCGATATTACTTTCATTCTTTGCAACAGAAAACGCTGCAGAGGTAAATCTCGCCTGACTGAATCTGTAATAAATAATATCACCAAAGTTGAAAGAATATGCAATTCCATTTGTAATGAAATACCAAAAGAACAGAAATTTTTGATAGCTTTTTTTTGTATTAATGACAATCGGAATGATACTTAAAAGAATGAAAACTGCATTTACATACAAGATTGCAGTCGTGTCAAACGCAGTTCCGTAATAAGAAAGTTTGAAATATTCTGAAATCCCATCCACTTTCACCAATTCCTGATTGAAAAACCAAAATAAGAATCTGGCAATCTGATAAAAGAAAAACACTAAAAAAAGTCTGTAAACTAAGGCAAAAAATTCCTGCCCTCTAAAATTCTTCATTTTGCAAAATTAAACTTTTCCTTGTATTTGTTTTTCTTATTTTTGTGATATGAATTTCATCAAAAACAACCTTGCCAACGCATTTACTTTAGGGAATCTTTTTTCGGGTTGCGTTGGAATTGTTCATCTTATTTCGGGCGATTATCAAACCACAGCGATTTGCATTATCATCTCATTAGTTCTCGATTTTTTCGATGGTTTTATTGCACGAGCACTTAATTCCAGCAGTAATTTAGGCGGACAATTGGATTCTCTGGCGGATATGGTAAGCTTTGGATTTCTGCCTGGCGTTGCAATGATGAATATCTTAGCAGACTTCGGCAATCATTTATTTGGTGTCGAATTACCTTTTGAAATTAAATATTTTGGATTTTTGATTACAATTTTTTCTTGTCTCAGATTAGCGATTTTTAATTTGGACGATGACCAGAAATATTACTTTAAAGGTTTGAATACACCGAGTAATACAGTTTTGATTTTTGGATTATACTATCTATTTGAAATTTATGGATCAAAAAACTCTGAATCCTCATCTCAATTAATTAGTTTTCTTTTTGAAAACAGCAATTTAATTCTGCTTCTGCTTACTGTTGTTTCTTCTTGGCTTTTAATCAGCCCAATCAAGATGATTGCAATGAAATTCAAATCGAAAAAATTAGAAGATAATTATCCAAAACTAGCATTATTAATTGGTGGAATTTTGATTTTATTAATTTTCAAAACAGTCGGAATTCCTTTAATCATTATCTATTATATTTTGATTTCATTAATATTTCAAAAACAACTGAAGTAGAAATTAGATTTTAGAAGTTAGAAATTAGAACAACAATCATTCATCAATTATAAAAAAATGAATTTAAAACTATATAAACCACTTTGCGTTTTCGATTTGGAAACTACGGGAACCAATGTCGGAAAGGACAGAATCGTAGAAATCTGCATCCTGAAAGTAAATCCGGACGCATCCCGAGAAAGTAAAACCTGGAAAGTAAATCCAGAAATGCCAATTCCAAAAGAATCCTCAGCAATCCACGGAATCTACGATCAGGATGTTGCAGAAGCACCAACCTTCAAAGATATTGCACCGAAAATTCTGGAAATGATTTCCGGATCTGATTTGGGAGGTTTCAATTCCAACCGTTTTGATGTCCCGCTTCTGGCAGAAGAACTTTTACGTGCTGGTTTGGATTTCGATTTGAGCAAGTTCAAATTGGTGGATGCACAAACTATCTATCACAAAATGGAACCGCGAAATCTTTCTGCAGCTTACAATTTCTATTGTCAAAAAACTCTGGAAAATGCTCATTCTGCAGAAGCTGATGTTTTAGCAACTTTCGAAGTTTTGGATGCACAAGTCGGACATTACGAAGATCTTCCAAAAGAAATCGCAGGCTTGAGTGATTTCTCTTTCCACAGCAAGTTTGCAGATTTGGCTGGAATGATTCATTACAATGAAAAAGAACAGGAGATTTTTGCTTTTGGGAAATATAAAGGACAAGTTGTGAAAGAAGTTTTCCAGAAAGATATTGGCTATTATGGATGGCTTCAAAGCGCTGATTTTCCACTTTACACCAAAAAGATTTTTACAAAAATTCAGCTTAAGTCTAGGTTTTAATTAAATTACCTGTATGAAAATCTAACAATATAACAATTGGAATTAAGGATTGTTACATTGTTATATTGATAAATTATTACATTGATATTATGAAAATAATCTGCGTAGGAAGAAATTACGGCGAGCACGCCAAAGAATTGGGAAATGATATTCCGGAAGATCCGGTTATCTTTATGAAACCTGACACAGCCATTCTAAAAAAAGGTTCGGATTTTTATATTCCGGAATTTTCTGATGACATTCATTATGAACTGGAAGTTGTTTTGAAAATCTCAAAAGGTGGAAAATATATTCAAAAAGAAAATGCCGGAAACCATTATGACGAGATTGGCTTAGGATTGGATTTCACAGCAAGAGATCTTCAAACCAAACTAAAAAATAAAGGTTTGCCTTGGGAATTGGCAAAAGGTTTTGATGGTTCAGCGGTAGTTTCAGATTTTGTATCAAAAAAGAATTTTGATTTGAAAAACCTTAATTTTTCTTTAGCAAAAAATAATGAAAAAGTTCAAGATGGAAACACAAGCGAAATGATTTTCAGTCCTGATGACATTATTGCGTTTGCTTCTCAATATTTCACTTTGAGAGTTGGAGATTTGATTTTTACGGGAACACCAAAAGGCGTTGGGAAAGTTTCTGAGAATGATTTGCTGGAAGCTTTTCTTGAAGACAAAAAACTGTTTTCTTTGAAGATTCAATAGATAATTATCAGTTGATAAATTCTAATAATGGCTAAATTTTTGCTTTTAAACAAACTATAAACTTAGATTATGAAAAAAATTATTTTACCCGTAGATTTTTCCGATAGTTCTAATAAATTGGTAGATTATGCCATCAGTTTTGCTAAAGATGTTAATGCTGAAATTCATTTGATTCACGTTGCAGCAACAGATATTGGTTTTGTAATTGGTGATATGGGATTCCAATATTTCCCAGAAGTTGAGGAAAATGAGATCAAATACGAATTAAAGGAACTTAATAAACTTCAAGAAAAAGTGGTTGCAAACGGCATTACCTGCAATCACATTTTGAAACAAGGTATTGCAGGCGACACTATTTTGGAATTTGCTGATTCACAAACTGCCGATTATATTGTGGTTGGATCGCACGGTAGAAGTGGCGTTTACGATGTTTTCATCGGAAGCTTAACGAAAGAAATCACGAAAAAATCAAAGATTCCGGTTTTGGTAGTTCCTTGTCATGATGAAGAATAGTTTGAAGAAACAAGAACAAAGATATAAGAATCAAGACTTAGAAGTCAAGATTTAAAAATAAAAGAACCCGTCTCGTTGTAGTAACAAGACGGGTTTTTTATAGTATAATCAATTTATTTAACCTTCGTTTTTATAAATTTTTGGATCGTAATATGGATTCTTACCTTCTGTTGGAGAGAAGTAATCTTTATCCTTTTGAGCTCCAAGAGTTACAACCAAAATATAACACCAATAAGTGAAAAATCCGGATGCTACAAGAAATAAAACCCAGTTTAGTACATTACCAAAAAGGTTGTAAAATCCGAACGACCATTTGAAAGCTGCACTTAATGCTAACCAGAAAGATGTCATATTTTCTTTTTTTAATATTAACTTTGCACAAATTTATAAAAAATGTTTCGATTACTTTCAAAAGAAAGCAATATTTTTTCTGTTCCGGCTTACATTGGATTTTTGTTTTTGATTTTCTTATCTCTTAACTTATTAGATTTCAAAAACATAACCTTATTTTCAACCATTATTACATTCGCAGGAATTAGTCTGGGATATTTTTTATTCAATGCAATTGCGCTAAATCAGTTTTCCCATCTTCCTTTATTTCTTTATACAGTTTTTGTTGTTTCATTTTATGATGGAACAATTGATTTGGGATTGGGAATCACGTTTCTGATGAGCTCTATTTTATTATTAATATTAACGAGTCAGAATGATCAGCTTAGAAAAAGTTCATTTATGTTGGTAGGTGCAATTTTAGCGTTTACATTTCTGGTTTTTCCACCAAGCTGGCCGATGGCCGTTTTTGTAATCTTCCATATTATCGGGACTTCGGGAAGAGTTGGACTCAATATGTTTCGACTTTTGTTTGGCGCTATTTTGATTGTTTTGAGTTATTTCGGATTGATGTATTTGATACATTATACAACTTGGGATAGTTCTTATTTCCCATTTTCAAGTTCATTTGAAATGTTAAAAAGTTATTATCCTTTATACATTTTGATCCCGATTGCCTTAATGATTATCTACTCTCTTTCGGATCATTTCAAACATTACAATGAGAAAAGCCCAATCAGCCGATACAAATATACTTTTGTACTCGTTTTTTCATTAGCACAATTGATCACAATTATTTTCTATATGGGAAATAATTACGAGTATCTTTTACTCTTAGCATTACCTGTAAGCATCATCATCAGTAGAATGTTGAAATTTCTCCCAAAATACTGGATGCAGGAATTGGGACTTTGGATCGTTGTTTTTTGCTTGGCAGGATTTAAAATCGCTAATTTTGCACAATATTAAAATTGATGAAGAATGATTCAGATAGATGACAAACTGATTTCCGAAGATATTTTTGCAGAAAGTTTTGTCTGCAACCTTACCAAATGCAAAGGCGTTTGCTGCGTAGACGGCGATACCGGCGCTCCGCTTGACAAAGATGAACTGCCAATTCTGGAAGAAATTTTTCCTAAAATAAAATCTTACCTAAGACCAGAAGGTGTAAAAGCCATCGAGGAACAAGGAACTTGGGTCGTAGATCCATATGACGGCGGTTATGTGACTACTTTGGTAAACGGAAGCGAATGTGCCTATGTTATTTTTGATGAAAAAGGAACTACAAAATGTGGCATCGAAAAAGCCTATGAAGACGGTGTTGTAGATTGGAAAAAACCAATTTCCTGTCATCTCTATCCTATCAGAGTAAATGATTATAAAACTTTCGTTGCACTTAATTACCACGAATGGGAAATCTGCAATGACGCTTGTACTTTGGGAAAAGAATTGCAAGTAAGAATCTATCAATTTTTAAAAGAACCTCTCATCCGAAAATACGGAGAAGCTTTTTACAATACACTTTGTGAAGCCGCTGAAGAATGGGAAAAAGAATATAATTCTTAACTTAGAAATTAGATGTTAGAGTTTAGAAATTAGATTAAATACTCTATAATATTTCACAAAAAAAGAGAATCCAAATTTGGATTCTCTTTTTTTATTTGAATTGTAATTTTACTTTTTAGTTAATTTTAAATTCATCATCAGAAACCGGCTGATTGATTTTGATGTCAGAATTTTTGATGCTGATTTGTTGTCCGGCTGCATCTACAGACATCTCTTCTACGAATTTGATTCCGTCAACATCTGCATATTTATTGATGGTCATATTTCCTTTTTCATTTTCAGTTTTGAAAAGCAAACCTGTTTTCACGTCAAAATAAGATTTGGAGTCATCAGAAGAAAGTAAATAGTAATCTTTTCCGTCGATTTGTTTTTTCTCAACTGTTTTGATTTTTGCAGGATCCATTCCTAAAGCATCCATCAATTTAGCAGCTTTCAATTTTGTAACTTGATCTGCTGGAAAGTCCATTTTTTGTCCCATCTGAGAAGCGAAACCTTTCTCGCCATCAAAAACCTGAACCATCTCCTGCCCCATCATAGATTGGCTGGACTTGAATTTATTATCTTTTTTTAACGTTTTTCCTTCCATTTCCATTCCCATCACGCTGATAGTATTCTTCATAGAAAGTGTTTTTACAGATTCCAATTTTTGTTTTCCACCAAGTGCAGTAACATAATTATCAATGATTTGTTTAGCGGTTGGTACTGCCTGAGCAGACATATTTGCAATCATCATCACAGAAAGTGCAAATGTCAAAATAATTCTTTTCATATTTTTTCTAAATTTTTCTTAAACGAAAATAGTTAATTCCCAAAAATAAAAATATCTCTTTTGTGAAATAATTTCTATTACTTAGTTATTGATTACTTCAAAATGTTACAAAAAAAAGACTCCAAATATTGAAGTCTTTCATTGTCAATGTTATTTTTTAAGATCTGCTTTTACATCTTTGTAACCATCAGAAACGGCATCTGCGCCTTTCACTGCTGTATTTTTAACCGCTTTTGCACCTTTAGTGGCTGTTTTTCCGGTCCATTTTGCACCTTTTTTCACACCTTTGGCAGTTGCTTTTGCACCCTTAGTAGTTTTATCGCCAACCCATTCTGCGCCGTCTTTTACGCCTTCACCAGTTGCCTTCGCTCCTTTTTTAACTGCAGTTCCTACAGCTTTCGCATCCTTTTTAACTTCCTGTTTTACAGTTTGAGCATTCATTGCAACAGCTACAAATAGAACAGATGCCAATGATAATAATCCCTTTTTCATCGTTTTTTATATTTTAAAATTAATGTTTAATGTTAGCATAAAGTAAGCCAAAATTATTAAGATATATTCTATAAATTAAAAATAAATTTATCTTGTTCTTTTTCAAAAGGGAAAAATAATATTTTTGCAAAACTTATGACCAGAATAAACCGAAGTACGAAAAGGAAAATCCATCAAAAGAGAAAAGGCGTTTTTATGAAAAAGCGTTGGATTCTTCTGATTATACTTTGTATTTCTTTATTAGGAACAGGTTTTTATCTTAGACAAAAGATCAATTATTATGTTTCATATTATTTAGGAAAACATTTTGAACATAAAAATCTTACCAATTCTGAAAAAGAAACAGCCAGAATTGATAAAATAATCGGACTATATTCTAATCAGACTTTCGGTTTTGACATTTCTCATTATCAGAGAAAAGAAGACATCCAATGGGATAGTTTAAGTATTGGCAACAGAACAATTCCTTTGAAATTTGTAGTTCTGAGAGCAAGTATGGGAAACCGAAAACTCGATAAAAACTTTGACCATTTTTGGGAAACTGCAAAACAACACAATTTGATTCGTGGCGCTTATCATTTTTACAGACCTGATGAAGATCCTGTGATGCAGGCCAATTCTTATCTTTCAGTTGCAAAGTTGGAATCTGGCGATCTTCCTCCAATTCTCGACATCGAAAAAGATCCAAGAAAGAAATCAAAAGAACAATTGGTTTCTGACCTCAAAGTCTGGATCAAAATAATGGAAGAAACTTACGGCGAAAAACCCATTATCTACACCTATTATCACTTTTACAAAGATTATCTGAAAGGCGAGTTTGACGATTATCCGCTTTGGTTAGCCAATTACAATGATGTTCCGACACCGTCGCCTGATGATGAATTTCAGTTTTGGCAATTCTCAGAAAATGGGATTGTTTACGGAATCAATTCCAAAGTAGATTTGGATATTTACAATGGGAATCTTTGGAGTTTGAAAATGTTGACGATTGACTAATTCTTAATAAACTCAATCACATCTTTGTTAAGCTCTTCTGCCCTTTCTACTGGAACGCCGTGCGATGCACCTGTATAGATTTTCATTTTAGAATTAGGAATTTCTTTTGCGATATATTCTGTGTGGGAACGGAGAATCAAATCATTTTCTCCAGCAAGAATATAGCTTTTTGCTTTGATATTATTAAGTTGTGATTTTGTAATTTTAGGTTCATCTACCATCAACTGCTGAAGTCTGATATCTCTTTCCGGTTTATTTTCAGCTTTCATTCTTGCAACATCATTCCTCATATCTTCTACCATCTTTTCTCCAACACCATTTGGAAAAACATTGGCACCACTTGTGATAATTTTATTGACATTTTTAGGATATTTGATAGCAAATTCAATCGCCGTATTTCCGCCATCGCTCCAACCCAGAATATTTATTTTCTTCAATTTTAATTCATTTGCCAAAGCTTTTACATCATCCGCAAACTTAATATAAGTCAATGGTTGTGTAGAAGTATCTGTACTTTTTCCCTGAGCTCTTGTATCCATCGCAATCACTTGAAAATGTTTGGAAAGTTCCGGAATTTCTTTGGTAAAAGCATCAATACTTCCACCATTTCCGTGGAGTAAAAACAACGGTTCTCCTTTGCCGTAAACTTCGTAATAGATATCTGCATCTTTCAGATGAAGTATTTTTCCAACCAACTGATTCTTCCCAAATCCTGACTTTTTTGCTTCTTCCAAAAATGCGCTGTAATCCTGAAGCGATGCAGAAACATTATCTTCAACCTCTTTTTCTTCACTTTCATTTTTTCCATTCTTATCAACTTTCACATCAATATTAATGGCTGGCGCCGCGATAGAAACTTTCTCCCAATCTCCATAAAATTGTCTCAGATAACCGGTTTTGAACAAAGCTGCGCTGATTTTAATATTACCATCAAAATCTTTCAGAAACTGAATCCCGACAAAGAATTTTCCTTTTACCCAGATATTTTGATCATTGACATCAAGTGAAAAAACGCCATCTTTTATTTGATCTGACGTCAGTTCTATATTAATTTCCTCTTCCAGTAAGCTTTTTCCTGGAAGGCCGTTTTCTTCATTGTAAACCGTATATTTCATCAAAACAGGTTTGTCAGAATTGAATTGAGAAATATTAAGATTGATAGTCTTGATCTTTGTCTTTTTCTTGGTACTGAATTCCAGGGCTGTTTCTCCCAAAAAGCTTTCTTTATTCAGTTTAGGATTTACAGAATAACTGATGCTTTTATTCTTTGTATTAATTCCCCAATTCTTGTCAACCAGTTTCTTAGGAACTAATTTAACTTCTTTGATAGACTGAACTTTTTCTGATAAAAATATTTTCTGAGGATTTGTTTTGATGAAATCTTCAACATTTTGCGAATAAGGTTCAAAGCCGGAAACTTCTATTTTAATATTTTTATTAGAATTAATAGAAGACAGATCAATTGAGAATTCTCCCTTTTCATTTGATATAGTTCCGATTTTTTCTTTTTCGACACCAATTTTCACATAAGGAATTGCCTTATTGTCTTCTTTGGAAAGAACAGTTCCGGAAATTATTTGTGCTTGAAAAGTCACAAAAATGAAGAATACAAATAGGAAATTGAATTTTTTCATAGTCATTAATTTTGATGCAAACTAAATCAATATTTCGAATCGTTTACAAATTCTATAGGGCAGAGATTTTAGGGCAAGATAAGTTCAAAAAGTATATACAAAAATGAAATCAACACATCAAACTACTTTTTAACTTTCACATCGATGTTGATTGCAGGTGCAGCCATTCCGATTTTTTCCCAATTACCATAAAATGAACGATAATAGCCCGACCTCAAAAGTGCTCCACTCAAGGCAACTTTACCATTGGATTGCCCAATAAATTGAATCCCAACAAAGAATTTCCCTTGAAGCCAAATACTTTCTTTGCTTACATCTATAGAAAAAGTCCAGTCTTGTAAATTATCCTTGCTGATGGTTGCAATGATATCATTTTCCAAAATCAGATTATTCGGTTTTCCGTCTTTTTCATCGTAAATCGTGTAACGAACTTTGATTGGCGTCGTAGATTCGAATCTGGAAAAGTTCATATTAATTTTATTAATTTTCAATCTTTTACTGGAACTAAATTCTACTGCTGTCTCTTCCACAACAGAATTTCCCTTTTCCATATTAGGCGTGAACATCATAGATTTTGACTTGCTGTTGATGCCCAGATTTTTCTCTTTATAATTTTGAGGCGTAATGATAACTTCCTGAATATTGGTCACTTTTTCGTATAAATAGATATTGTGAGGATTGGTTTTTACAAAATCTTCTACAGAACTTCGGAACTGTTTGTATCCAGCTACCGCAACTATCAGTTCTTTATCTTTAGAAATATTATCCAGCTGAATTTGAAATTTCCCATTTTCATCAGCCTGAACACCAAAATTATTATTTATGATTCCTATTTTAGCATAAGGAACAGGTTGGTTGTCATCTTTGGACAAAACAGTTCCGGAAATAAGCTGTGCCTGAGAAATGATGCAAACAAAGAGTGCAACAAGAAAGTTGAGTTTTTTCATAGGTTTAATTTGACAGCAAACTTCTGAAATTTTACTTTTTGATTATCTCAAAGAAAGGTTAAATCAATTTTGGTTTTCGTTAAATTTTTCTAAAGATGACAATAAAATTCAGAATCTCCGCAGCCCGGCTTGAACGGAAATCCTTTTTTGTGGCTGGAAAAGCGTTGGCAAAAAGATTGGGAGTGGAAGACGGATAAAGCTGCCCAAATAATTATGATTATCTGAATTTTAAAATTTCATTTTCGTACTTTCGCAGCTGGAAAAACTTCCAGCATATAACCTCCATCATCCAACCAAAAATGAATTACGTTTCTGCAGAAAATCTTAGCAAATCTTACGGTGTCAAAGTTTTGTTCAAAAATATTACCTTCCACGTGAACGAAGGCGACAAAATTGCCATCGTTGCCAAAAACGGAAGTGGAAAATCTACACTTCTGAAAATCCTGATGGGAAAAGAAATTGCTGACGGCGGTGAAGTGGTGATTAATAAGGACATTCAGGTAGTTTTATTTGACCAGGAAATCGATTTTGACCCGAAACTTTCTGTGGAAGAGTTTATGATGACTTTGGATTCAGCACCAATTTTGGCTTTAAAAAAATATCATCACGCTTTGACCTCGGATAATCCGGATGATATGGAAACGGCTTTGGCTGAGATGGAAATCCATAAAGCTTGGGATTTGGAAAACGAAATGGAACAAATCCTTTCTCAACTGAAAATTACTGATTTATCAGCGAAAATGGGAACACTTTCCGGAGGTCAAATCAAAAGAATTGCATTGGCAAAACTCTTGACAGAAACCAGAGCGGAACATCGTCATACGCTTCTGATAATGGATGAGCCGACCAACCACTTGGACGTGGAAATGGTAGAATGGCTGGAAAATTATTTGAGTAAGGCAAAAATCACATTGCTTCTGGTGACTCACGACCGTTATTTCTTGGATGCCGTTTGCGATAAAATTTGGGAAATGGAAGACGGAAATCTCTATCTCCACAACGGAAGTTATGCGACTTATCTTGAGAATAAAATGATTCGTGAGGATAATCTCAATTCGACAATTGATAAAGCACAAAACCTTTACCGAAAGGAATTGGAATGGATGAGACGTCAGCCGAAAGCGAGAACCACGAAGTCAAAATCTCGTCAGGATGACTTCTACGAAACTGAAAAAGTAGCAAAAACTGACACCAGAAAAGATACTTTGGCGCTTGATTTCGAGATGAAAAGATTAGGAAATAAGATCCTTGAACTTAGAGACATCAATAAAAGTTATGGCGAAAAAGTATTGTTCAAAGATTTCTCTTATCAATTTCAAAGAGGTGAAAAAGTTGGGATTGTTGGGAAAAATGGAGCTGGAAAATCGACTTTACTGAATATCATTCAAGGTTTTGAACCGAAAGATTCCGGAGAGATTGAAACTGGAGAAACGATTAAATTCGGATATTTTGCTCAGAAAGGACTTCAATATAAAGAAGACGAAAGAGTCATTGATTTCATCAAAGAGATTGGCGAAAATTTCCCTTTAGCGAATGGAAAAACAATATCAGCATCTCAGTTTTTGAGATTATTCTTGTTCGATGACCAGACTCAATACTCCCCAATTTCGAAACTTTCGGGCGGAGAAAAACGGCGTTTGCATTTGATGTATATTCTTTATCAGAATCCGAATTTCCTGATTTTTGATGAGCCTACAAATGATTTGGATTTGCCAACATTGACGGTTTTGGAGAACTTTCTTCAGAATTTTCAGGGAAGTTTGATTATCGTTTCTCACGACCGTTATTTTATGGACAGAATTGTGGACCACGTTCTGGCATTTGAAGGCGAAGGAAGAATCAAAGAATTTGTCGGGAATTTCTCTGAGTATAGAGAAAACTTGAAAAATGAAGAGAAAAACCCTAAAGCTGAATCGCCTAAAGTCGAAAAAATTGAAGCTCCGAAAGAAACGCCTGCTACAGTTGTGATAAATCAACCTATTAAGAAAAAATTATCTTTTAAAGAGCAACACGAGCTGGAAACTATCGAAAAGGAAATGCCAAAACTGGAAGAACAGAGAAGCAAAATCCTTGACCAATTGAATAACGAAACCGATTATGAAAAGATTGCAAAATTCTCTACGGAATTGGAAACCATTTCTGAGAAATTGGAAAACTTTGAACTACGTTGGTTGGAGTTACAAGATTAAGTTAGAAGATATTAGGTTTTAGAAGTTAGAGGTTAGATTTAATAACTAAATCGATTTATGGATAAGATAAAGGACACGAGAAGTTTTATGAGAATCGTTCACAGATATCTTGGATATTTGATGGCTGGGATTATGGCTGTTTATGCGATTAGTGGTGTGATTCTGGTTTATCGTGACACGGATTTTTTGAAAAAAGAGAATCATTACGAGAAAATTTTTGACAAAAATATTGATGCAAAAAAACTGGGCGAGGAAACAAAAATTAAGAATCTGGAAATCATAGAAACAGAAAATGGAATTTTGTATTTCAAAGAAGGAACTTATAATTCGATAACTGGAAAAGCTGATTATACCAAGAAAGAATTGCCATTTGTTTGGGACAAAATGACGAAACTTCACAAAGCAAAATCGGAGCAAGCACTTTCTCCGCTGAACACTTTTTTCGGGATTTGTCTTTTATTCTTTGTCATATCCAGTTTTTGGATGTTTCCACCAAAGTCCAAAGTTTTCAAAAGAGGAATAGTTTTTACTGCAATCGGGATTTTGATTGCTTTGTTGCTGACGTTTTTATAAAGTCTAAAATAATTGATTGTTACTAGCGTGCAAAAGGGGTAGTAGTGGAAATCCTTTTTCTTTTCTTTCATATAAGGAAAAGAAAAAGATTGCAACGGATAGCCCGACCCGAGCGGCTGTAAAGCGTTCGCGAGGGTTTTGCCCAAATTATCTATATGATATGGAATGTTTTCAAAAGAACATTCAAACTCCAGATAATTACCATTGAACCTACTCCGATGAACATTGCTTTCAAAGGTAATTTCCCAGCTAATTTCGCTGCAATTGGTGCAGCAAGAACGCCACCTAAAATCAAGGCTGCTATCAATTGCCAATGGCTGATTCCGATGACTGAAAAGAATGTGAGTGCACTAGCAAATGTCACGAAAAACTCAGTTAAACTAACTGTTCCAATAATGTAACGAGGTGTTTTTCCTTTCGAAATTAAAGTTGAAGTTACCAATGGTCCCCAACCGCCTCCACCGAAGGAATCTAAGAAACCTCCTGCTCCAGCTAACCAGCCTACTCTTTTCGTCTTTTTGCGTTTTTTATTTTTCTTGAATGCGTTGAAGAGAATTCTTATCCCAAGAATGAATGTATAAGTTGCCAAAATCGGTTTGATGATTCCAGCATACTTTTCTCCAAAATAAGCTAAAAGTAAAGCGCCTAAAACAGCTCCTATCACCCCCGGAATTAAGATATTTTTAAATAATTTTTTATTAATATTCCCGAATTTGTAATGACTGAAACCCGAAGCGCCACTCGAAAACATCTCTGCTGTGTGAATACTACTGCTAATTGCCGGCAACGGAATCCCAATATACAAAAGTGCTGCCGTACAGGTCACACCGTAACCCATTCCCAAAGCGCCGTCAATTAATTGTGCTAAAAATCCAACCAAGAATAACCAGAAAAAGCGTTCGTCCGTATTATGATTCAGGTATTGATAGGCAACTTCTAAATCATTGAATCCTATGTAAAATGATAGAATATTTCCTATTAATAAAATAACAAAAGCAAAGAAAAAAATACTTGCGATTCTTCGCCATTTCTTTTCACCATTAATGAAGAAAAGATTTTTTCTGTCTTGATTATCATTATTTCCTCGAAAGAAAAAATCATTATCAGAAGGAAGACTTGGAGCAAAATATAGATTCTTTCTTTCCTTAATTTTATTAATTATCAGCTGGTCCTGAGCAGAATCTTCTGTTGCCACAATGAACAAATCTGCAATCTCCAAATAAGAATCATCAAAATCTTCATTGATAATCTTAACCGACGTATTTTCCAGCAACAGGTTTTTGATATCATCAGAAAGTCTCTTTGCAAGGACACTGATATTAGCATCCGGAATATTTTGCATAATATCATTAAGCTGTTCGGAAGCTAATTTTCCACCGCCGACAATCAAAATCTTGTTAGTCGATGCGTTGATGAAAACCGGAAGTGAAATTTTTGATGTCAAATTTTTAATTTTTAAAGAGGCTTCGACAAGCTCAGCCTGACAATGTTATAATTACTGAATCAATCCTGCGCCAACTGTTACAAAACTGGTCTCATCTATAAAAATAATTCCGCCATTGGAAGCCAAATCTTTGTAAGAATCGTAAGCCAAAGGTTTTGCCGTTTTCAATCTCAGTTTTACAATTTCGTTTAGGGAAACCTGCTCAACATCCTGTTTTTCCAAAGTATTGACATCCAATTTATATTCGATGTCTTTTATGATTCCTTTGACTTGGGTTGTGTTATTTTGAATCAGATATTTTGAACCGGATTTCAAAGGTTTGTCACCCATCCAACATACAAGAACTTCTAATTCTTGTTCGGTTTTTGGCAAATCATTGGATTTTACAATCAAATCGCCTCTGCTGATATCCACATCGTCTTCCAAATGTAAAACCACACTTTGAGGTGCAAAAGCTTCTTCAACTTGTTTTTGAGCGACTTCTATTGCCGAGATTTTGCTCTCAGTTCCGGAAGGTAAAACCGTTACCGAATCTCCAACCTTGTAAATTCCGCTGGTGATTTTTCCTGCATACCCACGATAATCGTGAAGTTCGTCTGTCTGAGGACGAATCACGTATTGAACAGGAAATCTCGCTTTATCCAGATTGATTGTATTTTCCAACTCGACAGTTTCCAAATAATCGAGTAAAGTTTTTCCTTCATACCAATTTAAGTTTTCGGATTTATCAACGATATTATCTCCATCTAAAGCTGAGATTGGGATATACACGACATTATTCAAAGACAGCTGTTCTGCCATTTTAGAATATTCTTCTTTGATATTATTGAAAATCTCTTCCGAATATCCAACCAAATCCAACTTGTTAATTGCCACAACAACATTCGGAATATTGAGTAAGGATGCAATGATTGAATGTCTTTTGGTCTGTTCTATGATTCCGTTTCTGGCATCAATTAGAATAATGATTAAAGCGGCATTGCTGGCTCCGGTAATCATATTTCGGGTATATTGAACGTGACCCGGTGCATCTGCGATGATAAATTTACGTTTCGGAGTGGAGAAATATTTATAAGCCACATCAATTGTAATTCCCTGCTCACGTTCTGCTCTCAAACCGTCTGTCAACAAAGCCAAATCTATAGTTCCGTCATTTTTGAATTTACTGGCGCGTTCGACGGCTTCTAATTGGTCTATCAGAATGTTTTTGCTATCGTATAATAGTCTGCCTATCAGTGTACTTTTTCCGTCGTCTACACTTCCTGCAGTTATAAATCTTAATATGTCCATTTTTGTTGTCGGTTGTTGGTTGATAGTTGTTAGTTTTTAGCAACTTAATTTGCAGGGAATTGCTCAATAGCCCTGATGGAAGCGGCATCCTTTTTTGTTATTGCGATTACTGAATGGTTCTAATGGATTACTTCACTTCGTTCGCAATGGCAAAAAAGATACAGCGGACAGCAGGTTCCCGGCTCCTAAAAATATCCGGCTTTCTTTCTGTCTTCCATTGCGGCTTCCGAAGTTCTGTCGTCTATTCTGGTTTCGCCACGTTCGCTGGTTTTTGTGGTGATAATTTCGGCAATCACCTGCTCCAGATTATCAGCTTCAGACAACACTGCAGCGGTGCAAGTCATATCGCCAACCGTTCTGTAGCGAACTTTTTCTGTGGTCACAATGTCACCTTCCTCCAGATTTACGAACTCGTTCATTGCGATGAATTGATTGTCCAGATTCAGAACTTCTCTCTCGTGTGAAAAATAGATTGAAGGTAATTGGATATTTTCTTTCAAAATATAATTCCAGACATCCAATTCTGTCCAATTACTGATAGGAAATGCTCTCACCTGTTCTCCTTTATTGATTTTCCCGTTGTAAGTGTTCCAAAGTTCGGGACGCTGAAGTTTCGGGTCCCATTGTCCAAAATCATCACGAACCGAGAAAATACGTTCCTTGGCTCTGGCCTTTTCCTCATCACGTCTTCCTCCACCGATACAACAATCGAATTCGAATTCTTCAACCGTATCCAGCAATGTGAAAGTCTGCAAGGCATTTCTGCTGGGCAACTTTCCTTTTGGTTCGGTCAGTCCTTTTTCTTTGATGGTATCTTCAACTTTTCTTACAATCAGTTTTTCGCCAATTTGTTCAGCTAATTGGTCACGAAATTCCAGAACTTCGGGAAAATTATGACCTGTATCGATGTGAACTAGCGGAAAAGGAAATTTCCCCGGGCGAAAAGCTTTCAGTGCCAGATGCACCAGCGTAATACTGTCTTTTCCACCACTGAAAAGTAAAGCCGGTCGCTCAAACTGACCCGCAACTTCCCTGAAAATATGAATGGCTTCGGATTCTAACTGCTCCAGATAATCCAAATGATATTTTGACATTTTGATATTTTATTTGTTTTAACGCAAAGAGCGCAAAGTTTTTTTTAATCTAATTGAAAATATTTTAAAGAGTCGCAAAGGCGTTTCACTCAGCAAAAAATACTTATGAATATTTACAATTGGATATACTTTATAATTTTTGAAATAATTAATTACTTATTTGTGAACGTGAAGTCCACATTCTTTTTTGATAGCATCTTCCCACCACCAGCGACCGGCACGAAAATCTTCGCCCGGCTGAATCGCACGTGTACAAGGTGCACAGCCGATGCTGACGAAACCTTTGTCGTGCAAAATATTATAAGGAATATTATTTTTTTTGATGTAATCTTTCACCTGTTCCGTCGTCCAGAAAAGGATTGGATGATACTTGATGATTTGGTTGGACTCGTCCCATTCGAATTGAGAAAGATTTTCCCTTGCGATGGAATGTTCTGCTCTAAGTCCTGTAATCCAGATTTTGTTGCCCTTCAAAGCCCTTTTCAAAGGTTGAACTTTTCTAATATCACAACAAGTTTTCCTATTTTCAACAGACCTATAAAAAGAATCTGGTCCATTGTCCTGAATGAAAGGTTCTAATTCTTCAGGATTTGGATAATATGCTTTTATTGGAAGTTTGTACTTAGATTTGGTTAAATTCCAAGTGTTGTAAGTATCTTCGAATAAACGACCTGTATCGAGTGTGAAAACTTTGATTCCGGAATTTTTCACATAATCTGTAATCACTTGGTCTTCGAAACTAAAGCTTGTGGAAAAGCAAACTTCATCGGAAAAACTAGACGTCAGAATCTCCAGAACTTCTTCTATCGATTTTGAATCAATGTTTTCATCAACTAGTTTTTGAAATGCTTCTTTTAGTTCGTTCTTCATCATTAGAGTTTATCCGAAGTACAAATTTAAGAATTCATTCAAATCTGACCAAATTAGTATAATTTAAATTTTGTTAATTAAATCAGTAAAATCTTTTCACATCAATTTCAGAATCGAGTTCAAGATTGTTCTCAAGATAGTCAAACATTACTTTGGAAAAATAAGTTCCATTGAGAACACCTCTTGCGCCAAGTCCATTGAAAATATGTAGATTTTCAAATTCTGGATGTGTTCCTAGGATTGGTCTTCTATCATCGACTGTTGCACGAAAAGCTGTCTTAACTTTTGAAATGAAATATTTCTCTTTATAAAAAGCTTTGAGCCCAGTTTCTAATTCTTCTACAAATTCGGGATTAATATTTTCTGTATCATCAAAGCGATCATAAGTTCCTCCGTAATAAAATCTATCATCTGAAAGTGAAAATAGGAAATGCTTTTTCTTGATAATGAAAGGATCAATATCTTTATTAATCTTAACTTCTAAGCAATGACCTTTGTTTGGTATAATTGGAATAGTATTAAAGAATGGGTTGTCTTTGGTATGAATTCCTTCACAGAAGACAATATTTTTGAATCGAAGATCTTTGTAAGTAGATTGTTCATTATCAATCAAATTATGATTGAATGATTCATTAATCAAAACATCTTTGGTCTCAAAATATTGGAATAAATCCTTAAAAAAACTCTCAACATCAATTCGGCAGGAATTTTTAACAATTCCAGATTCAAGGGGATTATCTACAGATTTTAAAGTAATGAAATCATTATCTAAAAATGATTCTAAATCTACTTTATTTGAGTTCTTTAGCCATTGTTTTTTTTCAGATTCATCGTGAAAAATTCGGGCAACTGGCTCTTTTACAATATAATTCTCACCTGTATAAGATTCTATTTCGGAGAAAATTGTTTCCAAATAATCCATTTGTTCTTTGGATTTCCAAAATGTACTGAATCTTTTTAGAATAACCGGATTACAAACACCCGCAGAAATATGTGAACCAGAAATCTGTTTACCATTAAATATAATAAACGATTTTTTATTCTTCTGCAATTGATGCGCAAGAAAAAAACCAGCGAATCCACCTCCAACAATAATATAATCAAACTGTTTCATAAAATAAAAAACCTGAGTAAAGATACTCAGGTTTTTCTATTTGGAATATGAGAAATATTAGTAATTCCACATATCATTTTCCATTTGAAGGATTTGCGCTTTAATCTTGTCGCTTTCTTCTAATTGTCCATCTGCATCGTTCGGGATGTATTCATCGATCTGACCACTTCCTCCTCTTCCCAGTCCGTTATCAGATTTGTAGATAACAGCAGAGAATCTTCTTGCATTAAGGACATCATCAAAAGTAATATCAGATGTTGAGTTTTTAGCATTGAAGATATAGTTACTAGACAAAACCTGTCTTGCATCCGGATAATAGATCCAGAAAAGATCAATTAAGTCGCCACTTTCATTTAGGATAGAAGGATCAACTGCACCTCCAGCCTCTTGCATTTGTCTAGCTCTTTCAGCTTTTAAAATAGCAGAATTGGGATCTTCACCCATTGCTGCAATACCAAGCAATCTGTATCTTAATTGAGTATCTCTTTTGTCGATATACCACATTCCCATCAACTTAAGCGCCTTAACTTTTTCAGTCTTGGTTTCAGAAAAACCAACATTGGCTTCAACATCACTTTTTTTGATTTTGAACCAAGAACCATCTAAGTTAACAAGCATTGTGCCTGGTTCAATAGTAGGAGCCTTAGTTGTTTTTTTAACAGTCTTTTTCTTTTTTCCTTTACCAGTAGTAACTGTTTCTTCGGTTGCAGCAGGCTGAGCAGCTCCGTTGTATTCCAAAACATCAGCTAGTCTCGTAGAATATTTCATAAACATTCCATCTACTTGCTTGTTACCAGTCCCCTTTAATGAAGTGAAATATTTTAACAGTCTTTGGGCTTCTGCATCTTCAATTTTATTATCATTCATTGTCTGAACAAGATAATCATCTACCATAGGAACAGATGTAGCAGCAGCAATACCTTCCGGAGTCAATCTGCTGGTAAAATCGTCGCCAGAATAAACTTCTTTTATTTTACCAGAATTAACAGCATCTAGTAAAACCTGATAAAGCGATTTGTTTTGAGAAACAAGACCGTCAGCATTGTGATAAAAAGGCTGATTGATTTTATCATTCATATCAATAATTTCCCATACCACCATACTTCTCAAAATGTCTTTATCTTCGATAAATCCATATTTAAGGGGCGTAATACTATCTTTCTTAACCTCTCGGTCTTCTCTAAATGTCTGAGGAGAGCCTGCATTCAGAATGCTGCTTTGTCCAAAAGCCATTGTTGAGGAAAGACAAATTAAACTATATATAATCTTTTTCATAATAAGTATTGAAATATAAAATCAATCAGATAAACTGTTTTTAAAATTTATAGTGCGCTGATAACAACACCACTAATATTAGGAAGTACTACTCCATTCAAACCTTGTGCCGTTGCTTGAACGTCAAAGATCGCAATGTTGTCTCCAGATCTTAAACCTTTTGTTAAAGCTTCAACAGGTGCTAATGAGTTTCCATTAACAGACATTACTGCTTTTCCTGGAACTTTAACCTTGAAACTTACAACATTAAATGATACTGGGAAATCAAAGTCTTTAAGTGTAGCTGTTAAAGTTTGTTTTGAAATCATATTTGCAGGCATAACATCGTAACCCTTACCTCTGATTTCTCCTCTTGGTGGAGGAATATTTTTAACTCTAAACTTGAATGGCTGAGTAATTGCTTTTCCACTTGGAGATTTTCCTGCAATTGTAAGAGTTACCTCATTACCAGCTCCAGGCGTAACATTCCATTTTCCACTACTTCCACTTACAGAAGCTCCTGCTGCTGATAAAGTAGTAGCACTAAGATCAGCACCTAAGATTGATCCTGAAACAGGATTAGATAGTCCTCTATAAAGAACATTCATTTTATCAGCTGCTAAGATTGCTCCACTTTGCTCTTTGAGAGCTTCTGAACCAGAAACTACGTTAAGTGTGTGAGCATAAGGAAGCGTGTGAACTTTTCCATTTTTATCTGTAAAAGAAACCTGTCCTTTAAATTCTTGTACTCCAGTCGCTCCGGTTGCAGGTGTAATGATACCTTGGCCATTTACAACTTTAGCACCACTTATTGCTAAACCTGGTACAGAACTTGCGAAAGTTCCAATAGCAACTTTAATTTGAGCTGGTTCACCTTTCATAACAGAACTTGGACCAGAAACTAAAGCTTCATAAGCATCAAATTTGATATCTGCATCCACTTTTTCTTGTAGCATAGAAGAAATTGCATCAGACTGTAAGTTTCTAGCTTCTGATTGAATAACTTCTAAGTTAGAAAGTGCAGCAACTAATGGTTGATTGTAAAATTTGTATTGCATCCAACCTTGAACACTTCTTTTATCTCCTTTTGGAAAGTCCGCAACAAGCGTTCTTTTAGCTCTATCAGCTACATCTTTAAGCTGAGCGTTAGATCCGAAAGTTGAAACAATATAGTTTCTTAAATCATCCATCTTAGCTGTAAGATCCTGTGCTGTTTTTGATGGTAATTTTTCATCTCCATCTTTAAAGAAATTTTTACTAGCAGGTTCTGTATTGTTAAGAGCTGTAAGACTCTCTTCAATAGGCAGATTTGCATCGTATTCTGCTTCAGAACTCATTTTGTTTTTTATTCCTTCAATGAAAGCAACTAAATCATTAGTCTTACCTTCCAAACCTTTATACTGCTCCAATAATGGACCATAAGTTTCTGGAGAAGAAACAGCTTTAGCTTCTAGCGTTTTCTTAAAAATTTTGTCGTTCTTATCTTGAACTGTAAGTCTAGTATCAGTTAATGACTGATTTGTATCTTTATATGATCTGATGATTTGCTGATCGATTGTCATTGCTAACATCGCAATGAAAACCAAGTACATCAGGTTAATCATCTTCTGACGTGGTGTCTGTTTGCCTCCTGCCATTTTAATAAATTAAATTAATTGTTAAACAAAAATTAAAAAATGATAGGGGATTAAGACTTCATTGCACTAAGCATACCACCATAAACTCTGTTAAGATTATTTAGATTACCAGTTAGTCCTTGTAATTCCTCGTTAAATTTCTCAGAATGTGCTGCAGATTTTTGAATATCTTCAACATATTTCTTACTGAATTCTGATTGCTTTTGTCCTTGTTCTAGTTGAAGTGCATATAAAGCATTCATACTTTCCAAATGAGAAGCAGCCATATTAAGTTGCTCATTATATTTGTGAGTAGAAGCAGAAACATCTACAGTTTGGTTGATTTGATCTACAGAAGATGAGAATTTATCAATTCCTCCTCTTAGTCTTTCGAATAAACTTACATCTAATTTTGCGTCAGCAAGCATTTGATCAAGTTTGCTAGATAAAGACACTTCTAATTCTTTATTCTCAACTTTAGCAACAACTTTTTTAGGTTGTCTTTCAGCAGTTTCGTCTAATAATTCTGGATATACATTTTCCCAAGAATAATGCTCTTCTTTTACTGGTGGATCGAATGCAAAGAATAAGAAGATTACAGCTTCAGTAATCAAACCTGCAGCAAGTGCAACGTTACCGGAAATAGGACCTAAACTCCAGTGTGTCATTTTGAATAGAGCACCTAAGATTACGATTGCAGCACCGAACGAATAAACAAAATTCGTTATTGATTCTTTTGTTTTAAACATTTTTCAAAAAATTTTTAGTTAGTAATAGTTAGTTAATTATTTAGTTGTTCTTTTAAATTTGCCTGCTCCAGACGGGATATCTTGAATTGTTCTAAATCCAATGTAACTTCTTGCAGAATCTTTTCTTTCCCAATCTCTGTAACCAGTCATTAGTAAATATCCTACATCTTTCCAAGAACCACCTCTTACGGTTTTCTTAACTTCTCTGTAAGCTTGGTTCGATAGGTATGGATTTAAAGTAGAAGAAAATTCATAAGTTGAATTGCTGTAAGGAGACTCCGTCCATTCTGAAACGTTACCAGCCATATCATACAATCCGTATCCATTTTTAGGGAATTTCTTAACAGGAGCTGTATAAGTATAATTACCTTTTTTCTCGTCTTCTATATAAGTACCTCTTTTAGGTTTGAAGTTTGCCAAATAGCAACCTCTGTCATCCTGCAAATAAGGACCTCCCCAAGGGTAAGTTGCATTCTCAATACCACCTTTTGCAGCATATTCCCACTCTGCTTCTGTAGGAAGACGGAATCTCATTGCTTTTTGTTTTTTCTTTTTCTGACTGTTATTATAATCAGTCTTCATTTTTGTTCTGAAATCACAGAAAGCTCTTGCCTGATCCCAGGTAACACCTACAACAGGATATTCTTTATAAGCATTATGCCAGAAATATTGATCAAATAATGGTTCGTTATAAGCATAGTTAAAATCTTTTACCCAAACAGTTGTATCAGGATAGATTGCTATACTTTCTTTTTTAAGATAATTAGCATTTCTATCTTTATCTTTTACAGCAGACATTACGTCTTCCCATTGGTAATTATACTTGATTTTTGACCAATCGATAATTCTTTCGTTGTTGATTCTTTTCTCCTTTGGCAAGTACATGGATTCTAAAACTTCAGCATATTTTTCGTCTGGATAAGCAGAAGTATTATATTGAATTGGAACTTTCCAATCTAATTTTTTGGATTCATCATAACTACCATCTCCTTCTCTACCACCTTGTGATTCCATATATTTCTGGTAAGGGGTTGCTTCTTCTCCAGTTTTTTTACCAGCGTAAGCAAAATCTCCGATGGAACCACCGTTACCACCTTCACCTTCTCCACCGCCTTCACCAGCTGCTTCAGCTAATAAACCTCTGGCAATTGAATCTCTAACTGCATTGATGAATACTCTATATTCTGCATTAGTAATTTCAGATTCATCCATAAAAAAGGAAGATACTGTAACAGTTTTTGGCATTGCTTTTTCTGGTGTAGCTGCAAAATCCTGATCAGCCATACCCATTACAAAAGAGCCCCCCGGGATTGGAACCATTCCGTAAGGTCTTTCAGCAATAAATGATTTAGATGATCCTCTTGGAACAAGCTCTCCCTTAAGACCGGGCTTACCAGCACTTCCCTTACTCCCTTTGGAGCAAGAAACAATAACCGATGTTGATAATAATATTAGTAATATCCTTTTCATCCTATTTTAAAGAAATTAAGCGGTAAATATATAATTTTTTTTATGAATAATTATCAATTTTTATTCAAAACGTAATTTGTTAAAGAATATTTCATAAACGATGAAATTATTCTACTGTTACTGATTTTGCAAGGTTTCTAGGCTGATCTACATTTGCACCCCTTTCTACTGCAATATAATATGAAAGTAGTTGTAACGGCACTGATGCTAAGATAGGTGAGAAACATTCCGAAGTTTCAGGAATCTCTATAATGTAGTCTGCCATAGATGCTACTTGAGTATCTCCTTTGTTGATAATCGCGATAACTTTTCCTTTTCTTGCTTTGATCTCCTGAACATTACTTACTATTTTATCATAATGTCCGATTTTTGGAGCAATAATAACGATTGGCATGTTCTCATCAATTAAAGCAATTGGGCCATGTTTCATTTCTGCTGCTGGATAACCTTCTGCATGGATGTAAGAAATCTCTTTTAATTTAAGAGCTCCCTCTAGAGCTGCAGGGAAGTTGTAACCTCTTCCTAAATATAGGAAATTGGTAGCGTCTGCAAATTTTTTAGCAATGCTTTTCACCACATCATCAACAGAATTCAAGACATCCTCTACTTTTTTAGGAATGGCCTCCAATTCGGTAATCAATCTCATGAATTCGGCTTTTCCCAAATTACCATTATGATTTCCTAATTTGATTGCAATAAGTGATAAAATAGTTAGCTGAGCTGTAAAGGCTTTTGTAGAAGCTACACCAATTTCTGGTCCAGCGTGTGTGTAAGCACCTGCATCAGTATATCTTGCTATAGAAGAATCTACAACATTACAAATTCCAAATACGAAAGCTCCTTTTTCTTTAGCCAGTTTGATTGCAGCCATTGTATCAGCAGTTTCTCCAGATTGTGAGATTGCAATTACAACATCTTTGGAACTTATAATAGGATTTCTGTATCTGAATTCTGATGCATATTCTACTTCAACGGGAACTCGAGCAAATTCTTCTATCAGATATTCTCCAATAAGTCCTGCATGCCAAGAAGTACCACAAGCAATAATGATGATTCTTTCCGCATTTGTTAATCTTTCTAAGTGATCCCAAATACCGGCCATTTTTATGATTCCTTCATCAGCAAGTAATCGGCCTCTCATTGTGTCAAGAATTGATTTTGGTTGTTCGAAAATCTCTTTTAACATAAAATGTTCGTAACCACCTTTTTCAATTTGCTCAAGATTAAGCCTTAACTCTTGTATTGCAGGTTCAATTTTGGTATTTTCCTTTATTGTCCTGATATCTATCCCTGATTCAAGAGAAATAGTTGCCATGTGACCTTCTTCAAGATATACAGCCTCTTTTGTAAACTCAACAAATGGAGATGCATCAGATGCAACAAAAAATTCATTTTCGCCAATCCCAACAGCTAAAGGAGATCCTAATCGCGCTACCACTAACTGTCCAGGAAAATCCTCATGCATTACAGAAACTGCGTATGCACCATAAACTTCGTTTAAAGCATATCTTACAGCTTCCGGAAATTCTAAAGTTGGTTCTTTATCCATAAAATATTGGATAAGATTCACAAGAACTTCTGTATCAGTCTCAGATTTGAAATCAAAGTCTTTATTAATAAGCATAGTTTTGATAGTATCATAGTTTTCTATAATACCATTATGAACCAACGCTATTTTACCATTATTAGAAAGATGCGGGTGGGAATTATTATCACTTGGAACACCATGAGTAGCCCATCTAGTATGTCCCATTCCAATTTTGGAAGTACTTTTTAAAGTTTTGGAGATAGCAACAAGATCATCAACTTTACCTTTTGTTTTTTTAACTTCAAATTCTCCATCCTCAGTTTCCAAAACAACCCCTGCACTATCGTAACCTCTATATTCTAAGCGACGCAATCCATTGATAACAATCTCATAAGCATCACGAAAACCTGTATATCCTACGATTCCACACATATATTAATAGTTTTTATTTTTTTGTGAATATTAATCTTAATTGAGCTTCTTTGGATTTTTTATCCGAAATCTCCTGTCCTACATTTTGAGTATCAACTGTTCCATTTAGAACGATACGATAAGGATTATATGTTCTAGTATTACTACCTTGACCTAATAAGAGTCCTGTAGAAGCATCACTTAAATAACTTCCAAGATTGATTATATAATCTCTGTTTGTAGTATTAGGATCATAAGCTTCATTTTCTATTATCGTTTTAAGAGAAGCTGTAATTCCAATATCATAATAAGCATCTTTTGTTGATAGATTTCCAGTTTTTAACAAAGAATAACCGGCATTGGCCAAGCTTGTCATATCAGGAAGGAAGCCTTTCAAAACTCGGTCTTTAACCAACATATTAGATGGTTTCTTATATTTATTATCCCAGCTATCGTCGTTATAAAGTCTTATTTTGGCAGAAACAATTCCGATCTTTTCATTTTTATACATGTTTTTCAACGTTGTAATCGTTTCAGCAGGAATTCTGATTCCAACACTAGATCCTCCCATTCCTTGCAAATACAATTTTTGAGCGTAATTATTAGTTGCAACCACTAAACTTTTTCCTTCTTCAATTTTATTAAAATCGGCAATCTTGATAGCATTTGTCATTGCCGCCAAATATTGTTCATTTGTTCTATTATAAGCTATATTGCTTAAATGTACATTTCCCGAACCCAGATTCAAAGCTAATTCTGCTTTGGTTCTCGTCACAGTTCCGTCTGTAGCAGTCACATCATTTTTATAATAAATGGTAATAGCAGCATCGTTGGGCGCCATAGAAAATAAATAACCATCTTCTTCTTGAACAGAAATACTAATACCTTTGAAGTATCTGATGAAAGACGCAGCATCTTTAAGAACTTGATCGCCTTTTTTATCAAAAAGCTTGGTTTTAAAAAAATCTTTATTAGTCAATTCCATTCTGTAAGAAACAGCTCTATTAAGTAACTCGGTAGCATCGCTATCTTTTGTTACCACAACAGAGTTCACTGTTCCATCAAATGCTTTTGAACCTAATTCTGCTCCTAAAGCAATTGTTTTATTAGAAGCAAGTGAATCAGATGTACTTCCTAAGAAATCATTAACATCATTTACCTTAATTGTAAACTTTGTTTTTTGACCGCCTATTTTATATTTACCATATTTACTTACAGGATATGTTGTCACTACTTTTTTAGCAGCAACTTCTCCATCTGGATAGATATAATCTTCATTAGTTGTAGTGGTAAGAGAATCGGCAGCAGATTCGTATCTTGGCTTCAAAGTCAAAACAACAGAATCTATAGCTGGATTTGTTCCAAAATCAGGATTATAAGTATTTAATCTAACCTGAGTGATGTATGAAGCTTTTTGTCCACCAAATACATCTTCAGTAAAAGCACCTATTCTTACACTATCCAATTTTGTAGCGTCTGCACGGATCAAATCATTATTATCAATATTATATGTGATAAGACTGAAAGCTTTATCAACACCTTCAGAGGCATTAACATCTACCAGCTGTGATCCCAAATTGTCCAGATCACCTTCGCAAGAATTCAAAACTACCATTCCCATTACCAACAACGGGATCATCTTCATCAAAGTTTTTATTTTTATCATTATAAAAAAATAGTATTAATAAACTGTCGCTATAGAATCAGCATTTAAGTAATCCGATTTTTCGGCTTCTGCCTTTCCATAAGCTTCTTCTAGCTTTTCCTCTAAGAACTCATTCCCTTTTACGATAACATCTACATATTGCATGCTGTCATTCACAAAGTTCAGGAAGCTAGGATTATCTAACGATTGTAGATCAGAAATATTATCAAAAGCCAAAACTTCTTTTGTATTGCTGTTTAGTTCGATATCTTCTTCGTTGTAAACAGAAAGAACAATTTTGGTATCGTTGAAGTAAGTGTCGTCTTTGTAATAAGTCTTCAAATAAATAGGAATTAATGAAGACATCCAGCCATTCAGGTGGATCACATCCGGAACCCAATTAAGTTTCTTGATTGTTTCGATAACGCCTCTGGCAAAGAAAATAGCTCTTTCGTTATTATCTTCAAACGGTTGTCCTTCGTCATCGTGATAATATTGCTTTCTTTTGAAGTACTCTTCGTTATCGATAAAATAAACCTGCAGACGCTCGCCTGGCAAAGAGGCAACTTTAATAATCAAAGGCTGATCCAGGTCATTAATAATAATGTTCATCCCGGAAAGTCTGATTACCTCGTGAAGTTGGAATTTTCTTTCACTTATCTGTCCGAATCTAGGCATAAAAACCCTGACATCGTTACCACTTCCGTGCATTTTCAGCGCCATTTTGTGTACCAAACTTCCCATATTAGTATCTTCTTGATAAGGGAACATTTCTGTAGTAACGTATAAAATCTTTTGATTAGGCATAAAATTTACTTTAGTATGAAGTATAAAATCTTCATTTTGCAAAATTACAAAAAATTAAATCAAAACATTTATTTTCATTAATATTAATACTCTTCTTTAAAATACACTAATTATCAAATAGTTAATAATTTAAAAGTGTTAATTTAGAGTAAACTTATTATCAAAATAATGTTTTTAAATCACAAAACTTTATTATTAATATCATTTTCATCAGTTTAAGCCTAAAATAGTTATTATTAGACATTCTATGGTATTAGAAATGGTAAAACAATTATCTTTGATTCATAAAAATAATGAAACAATGCAGGTCTTCTACGACAAAAATTCCTTTTCAGAATATATAGAAAAACAAAAAGAGCAACACAAAACAATTGGATTTGCACCTACAATGGGAGCTTTGCACGCAGGTCATATCTCGCTCTATCAAGAAGCAAAACGAAATAACAATATCGTTATCTCTTCAATCTTCGTTAACCCAACACAATTTAATAATCCTGAAGATCTGGAAAAATATCCACGAACTGTCGAAGTTGACATAAGAAAGTTGGAGGATTCAAATCTTGTAGATGCAGTTTATGTTCCAAGAGTTGAAGATATCTATCCAAACGGAATGGAAAGACAACATTATGATTTTGGAGGAATTGAAAACGAAATGGAAGGCGCTGCAAGACCCGGACATTTTGATGGCGTTGGAACTGTGGTGGAAGAATTGTTCCTGCAAGTTCAGCCTGATAATGCTTATTTCGGTGAGAAAGATTTTCAACAACTTAAAATCATCGAAAAGTTAGTTGAAGTTTTGGATTTGAAAATCAAAATTCACGGTGTAAAAATCCACCGGGAAGAAAATGGATTGGCGATGAGTTCCAGAAATATGCGTCTTTCCGAAATTGAAAAAGAAGCGTCTTCTCTTATCTACAAAACTTTGAAGAAAGTAAATGAATGGTTCAGGGTTATTTCTGTTCCTGAAATTAAAACAAGAGTTGAAGAGATTTTTAAAAGAGATGATATGCAACTTGAATATTTCCTGATTGCAGAAGAATCAACATTGAAAGAAGTGGATTTCTTTTCTGCAGATAATGACTTCCGAGCTTTCATCGTTGTGAATGTTGGCAATGTAAGATTAATTGACAATCTTCATTTGGATTAAAAAACCTTCTCTCAGATTTGGCAGATTTATTTTAAATATAAAATCATTTGAATTTGCCAAATCTGAGAGAATTATAAAATTAAGTATTTGGCAAAAAAAAGGAACTTCTTGTAAAAGAAGTTCCTACACCAAATCACAAAATATTAATATGAAAAAAATTTACTTGCGTAAATTGTGACCCGGCTGGGATTCGAACCCAGGACCCATACATTAAAAGTGTATTGCTCTACCAGCTGAGCTACCGAGTCGGCCACTTTAATTAATAATTTACAATTAATAATTAAAATTAATTTTCTTTTGCAGTGCCTGCGACTGGACTCGAACCAGCACATCCTTAGGAAACCACCCCCTCAAGATGGCGTGTCTACCAATTTCACCACGCAGGCAAAAAAAAACCGTATCACTACGGATTTTTTGCTTGTGACCTGGCTGGGATTCGAACCCAGGACCCATACATTAAAAGTGTATTGCTCTACCAGCTGAGCTACCAAGTCTGCCACTTTTAAAATTTCAATATTACTATTTCGTTTTAAAGTGGTGCAAAGATAGGCCTTTTTTTAAAATCTCAAAATTTTTTTCGAACTTTGTTTAAAATAAAAATATGATAATTTCTCTGTTGGGATACATGGGTAGTGGTAAATCTCACATTTCCAAAAACTTGAGCCAGAAAATAAATTTTAAATTAATTGACCTCGATCATAAAATTTCTGAAGAACACGGGCAAACTATTCCCGAAATCTTCGAAAATAGAGGTGAAATCTATTTTCGAAAGGAAGAAAAAAGAATTTTAGAGGAAATTTTGAACTCCGAACAAAACATTGTTTTGAGTCTTGGTGGAGGAACACCCGTTTACTACGAAAACATGGATATCATCAATGAAAAATCAAAAAGTTTTTTTCTGAGAGCATCTGTAAATACACTTACCAATCGTGTCCTGTTACAAAAACACACACGACCTTTGATTTCAAAATTAGAAGATTCTGACGTCCCGGAATTCATTGCAAAACATCTTTTCGAAAGAAACCCTTATTATTCAAAAGCTCATTTCACAATCGATACAGATTCCAAAAACGCAATCGAAGTGTCTGACGAAATAACAAAATTATTAGAAATCTAATCTTCATCATCATTTATTTCTTTGAAAAAAGTATCCCAATCTTCACTTTCCGTATCATTTGGTGCATCATCATCTACATAATCATCCATATCTCTACGATCTTTTTTGGTAGGTCTTCCTATGCCTTTTTGACGGTAATAATCCTGTGATTCTTTTCTCATTTTAAGAATCTCATACTGGTCTTTTTCTGTCATATCCACAACATACAAGGGTACTAATTTAGCTCCCACTCTACTTTTTGGTATGTCCAGAACTTTTATTTTATAATCGATCTGGTTTTTTCTGATCTTAATGACATCGCCAGCTTTTACCTCTTTAGAGGCTTTCACAGGATTTTCTCCGATGCTGACTCTGTTCTTTTTTATGTCTTCTGTAGCAATAGTTCTTGTCTTATAAAATCTTACACTCCACAAATATTTATCTATTCTCATAATTTTTTATACTTTTGTCACGTTAAATTAATCGCAATTTAAGATTAAATAAAAAAAATGAAGAAAATACTTTTAGGAATTGCTCTTTCTGTGGTTGCATTACAGAGTTGTAAGAAGGATGATGATGAAGTGGACAACACTGTAGTCTTGACCGTAGAGGAACAAAACACCTATGATGATGCAGCTGCACAAGACTTCTTGACAAAAAATTATTTTAATAGCAAAGGTGTCATTACAGCTTTTGACAGCACTATTACGACTGATGATAATGAAAAAAAGCTGAGTGATTATGAAAAGCATATACTTCCATCGGGCGTTATTTATATTATAAGACCAGAGGCAGGTACACAACCAACTCCCGGAAAGGAAATTGGTACTACAGATGTTATCAGCTTAATGTCCATTACTAAAAGTTATGTTTCTGGAAAAGTAGACGATAAAATTGTTTATACTGGAGAATCTACTTTCGCAAATACAGTTGCTACAGGTAATCTCATAGAGGATCCAGCTTACTTTTATGTGAAAAATTCTGTAATTAAAACCTACAATACAACTTATAGCACAACTTATGGAAGAAGTTTTTATGAAATTGAAGGATTTCAGGAAGGCTTGAAATATTTCAAAACTTTTGACTTAGATGCCTCTGCAAATTACAATATGCAAGGTATCATTATTGTTCCTTCCAGAGCCGCTTTTGCAAGAGATAGTAACATCTATGGTACAAGTTATAATAACAGAAGTTTTGTATTCAACTTCCAACTTTATAATACTAGAGCAAGACTTTCAACAGAAGATTAATTAATCTTTTACATAAAAATAAAAAAGCGGAATATTTAAAATATTCCGCTTTTTTATTTTCAAATTATGACTTTCTAAACCTTGGCAAGAAAGTCATCAAATTGTCTTTCTTTAATAGAAACACAACCTTCTCCCAAGATTTTATCAAGAATGATTATTTCAATTTGATTGATTGATTTTGCATCAAATGTTTTGGAAACTCTTACATAGTTTTCTGTAAAACCGTACATCATTCCATTTTTGTTTTCGTGTTCCCAAAGAACACTAAGTTTTCTTCCTAACTGATTTCTGTAGAATTCCATTTTCTTTTTTTCGGAAAGGATTCTCAGCATTTTGTTTCGTCTTTTTCTTTCCTGAATTGGAACTGCGCCAAACATTTCTGCTGCTTCTGTATTTTCCCTTTCTGAGTAAGTAAAAACGTGCAGATAACTGATTGGCAAATCATTCAGGAAGTTATAAGTTTCCATAAATAATTCTTCCGTCTCGCCAGGAAATCCAACAATTACATCCACGCCAATTGCTGCTTCCGGCATAACTTCACGGATTTTGTTAACCCGATTGTAATATAATTTTGTCAAATAACGGCGCTTCATTTTTTTTAATAATTCATCACTTCCTGATTGAAGTGGAATATGAAAATGCGGCACAAAACTTCTGCTTTTAGAAACCAATTCAATGCTTTCGTCTTTCAAAAGGTTTGGTTCGATGGAAGAAATTCTGATTCTTTCGATACCTTCAACTTTATCAAGTTCAGAAATCAAATCAAGGAAAGTATGCTCGTGTTTTTTGTTTCCGAATTCACCTTTTCCGTAATCACCGATATTAACACCTGTCAAAACGATTTCTTTAATATCTCTTCCTGCAATTTCTTTTGCATTTGCAACCACATTATCGATGGTATCAGAACGAGAAATCCCTCTCGCTAATGGAATCGTGCAATAAGTACATTTATAATCACAACCGTCCTGAACTTTAAGAAAAGCTCTCGTTCTGTCGCCAATGGAATAAGAACCAACGAAAAAATCAGCTTCATCAATCTCACAAGAATGAATCTCAGCGCGACTTTCAGACTTTTCCAAATCATCCAGATAACTCAAAATATTGAATTTCTCCTTAGCTCCCAGAACCAAATCAACACCGGTAATTGAAGAAATTTCTTCCGGCTTCAACTGCGCATAACAACCAATAATTGCCACTAATCCATCAGGATTTGCTTTTGCAGCACGCTTTACGTGGAGTTTACATTCCTTATCAGCATTTTCTGTAACTGAGCAAGTATTGATAATATAAACTTTCGCCGGTTCATCAAAATTGACTTTTTGATAACCAGCATCTGTTAAAGTTCGGGCAATAGTGGACGTTTCTGCAAAATTAAGTTTGCAGCCAAGTGTGTGAAACGCAACGGTTTTCGGTTGAGAAATAACATTCGACATAAGTCTGCAAAGTTATTAATAAAATCCAAATCATTCCAAATGAAGAATTTTTCACAATTAAATTAGACATTCAAACAAAAAAATCCGAATCAATGACTCGGATTTTCTATATATAGTTGATCTTATTTTTAACTTATTCAGTTGATTTTGGAACGCTTACGGCCAATTCATAAACTTTGGTATGCATCAGATATTTTGAACGTTCGCGGGAAGTAATATTTTCAATTTCTCCTTTGAATAAAACAATTACCGCATCTTCTTTGATTTGCCAATCGGCATCTGAGAAGTATTTTTCGTCTGGACTTTTATCCGTGATTTCGGTTTGTCTTTCTTTTAATTTATCCGCAACTTCCTGAAAACCTTCATCCGAAGAATGGATGATTTTGTAATCTGGACCTGCGAATGCTTTATAATATTTGTTTTCAGCAATTAGATTTTGAGAATCATCCTCAACTGGATTGTCATTTCCATCAAGAAAACCGACTTCTACCAATTTCCCGTTTCTTTCTTCAGCAAATTTCCTTGCTTCTCCCACAGATTTGAACCCAGTATAAACATTACTGTTATCAAACTCATATTTATTAAGTCTTTCGACTATATTTTCAGTTTCCATAATTTATTTTTTTTGTGATTAATTTTTGAGATTGACTTAATGATGCCTAACGCCACGTTTGTGGTAATTTACATTTCTACTGTTCGGATTTTGGTCATTAGATTGAACAATTCTGGCAAGTCGAGCATCTATTTTATTATTTGCATTGACCAAAAGTTGTGGCGTTTCAAAATGCAATTTCTTTCCATTTCTAAAGATTTCGCCTTCTGCACTTCTGTACATTTCGTTTTTTGAATACTTATTTCCGTCCGGCGCCATAAATTGATTTTCTTGTCTTTGCTTTCTCTTTCTCAATTGATTCAATAAAATCAATGCGCCACCTGCAGCAAATCCTAAAGCAACTTTTATCGTATTTTTCATAAGACTTATTTTAAAGTTTAAAAACAAAAGTTCTGCCAAAACTGACAGCGTCAATATTTTACATCGCAACTATATTTTTATTTTAATTAAATTTTGAATAAATTTTAACATTTGAAATGAAGAATCATCTAAATTTGAAATTACGAAGCCAATTACAACTGCCAATTTGACTTAAAATAAATGTGATTTTATTAAGGATTTTTTAAAATTGGTTAAACTTCGTTAAAACTGTAACACTAAGTTTTTAGTTCATACTAATTTAGCATTAAATTTGTGTAACAATAATCTCAAAAAAGAAATGAATATTAAGATGAAGAATACATTAAAAAAACTAATGCCTTTCGCATTGACCGGAGTCATATCCGGTGCAACGGTTTTCGGAGCTAGCTCATATTTCAGCCACGAAAATAATGGAGAAGATTTCTCATATTTTACAACAGCTTCTAAGAAAGCGTCTTTTGTAGGCATTGGTTCTGCAGTTGGAGATGACTTTGTAAAAGCCTCAAAAACTACAGTTCCGGCAGTAGTCACAATCAAAAATTACCAAGACCGCGCCGCTTCTCAAAGAATGCCGGAAAGTGATATGTTTGATTTTTTCTTTGGTCCACAAGGCGGAAATCAACAAAGACAACAACCTCAGCAAACGCCTAAAAATATGCCTTCCGGTTTAGGTTCAGGTGTAATTATTTCGCCAGATGGTTATATTATTTCCAACAATCACGTGGTTGCAGGAGCTAATAAACTGGAAGTTGTTTTGAGTAACAAAAAAACTTACATCGCAACACTAATCGGAACTGACCCGAACACAGATATTTCACTTTTAAAAATTGAAGAGAAAGGTTTACCTTACCTTAATTTCGCAAATTCTGATTTGACAGAAGTTGGACAATGGGTTTTAGCAGTTGGAAATCCACTTGGACTTAATTCAACAGTAACTGCGGGAATCATTTCCGCAAAAGGAAGAAGCATCGATATCCTTAGCCAGCAATCCAGAACACCGATTGAAAGTTTTATTCAGACCGATGCGGCTATCAACCCTGGAAACAGTGGCGGTGCTTTGGTAAATGTGAATGGTGACCTTATCGGAATCAATACAGCTATCCAATCCAAAACCGGATATTATGAAGGTTATGGTTTTGCAGTTCCTTCGAATCTTGCGAGAAAAATCGTTGAGGATATCAAGAAATTTGGATTGGTACAGAGAGGTTTCCTTGGAGTTGGAAGTTTAGATTTGTCTAACGAAATGCAAGTTGCCGCTTACAACCAAAGAGAAAAGAAAAACCTGAAAGCCGGCGACGGAATCTATGTCACAGAAATCACGAAAAAAAGTGGTGCTGAAGATGCAGGAATCCAGCCAGGCGACATCATTACGAAAATCGACAATACAGATATTACAGGATTCTCCGACCTTTCTTTAGCGATTGGAAGCAGAAGACCAGGCGATAAAGTGGCGGTAACTTACACCAGAAATGGAAAAGTCAACAACGTGAATGTGACCTTGAAAGATTTGAAAGGCGGAACATCATCCAGAAGTAAAGATGACTTAACAGTAGTTGAGAAAATCGGTTCTGAGTTTGAACCATTAAGCGACAGAGTAAAAACTGATTATGGTTTAGAAAGTGGCGTTATCACGAAAAATGTCATTGAAGGAAGCGAGATGGACAAAATTGGTGTAGTTGATAATTACATCGTGATGGAAATCAATGGAAAACCTGTCAATTCTCAGAAAGATGTTGAGAAAATCCTGAATGGTTACAAAGGAAATGTTCAAGTAAAATACGTGGACAGCTACGGAAGAATCACGACGAGAGGATTTAAATTACAGTAAGACCAGAAATCAGATATTAGAATTTAAATGTTAGATTGATTCTAAATGATAAATTTTGAAAGCCATTCTTTACGGATGGCTTTCTTTTTTGGGTAAATTTGCGGTTCGAAAATCAAAAATGAAACTTTTCAATTCTTACATCAAAACATTCAAAGGGCTTTCACGAGAAGCTTGGATGTTGTCCATCGTAATGCTCATCAACCGTTCCGGCTCGATGGTTTTGCCATTTTTGGGTGTTTATATGACAGACCATCTGAAGTTCAGTTTGGAAAATGCGGGAATTGTTTTGAGTTTTTATGGGATTGGTTCTGTGTTGGGCTCTTATTTAGGTGGATTTTTGACGGATAAGTTTGGGGAATATTATGTTCAATCCTGGAGTTTGTTTTTGAGTGCGCCAATATTTTTGATTATTCCATTTTTTCCAAGTATTGAGATGATGGCGTTTTTGATTTTCCTTCAAAGTACGATTAGCGACACTTTCCGTCCGGCGAATTCTGTGGCGATTACAAAATATGCAAGACCTGAAAATCTGACGAAAGCTTTTTCATTGAACAGAATGGCCATCAATCTTGGGTTCTCGATTGGACCAGCTTTAGGTGGAATCCTGAGCGGAATTTCTTATAATTTTTTATTTGTTGTGAATGCAATCGGAGCTTTGGTTGCAGGAATTATCTACATTATCTTCTTCCGAAAGAGAAATAAAATCTTCCGTGAGAAAAAGAGACTGGAACCTGAAAAAACGATTGATAAAGCTTTTACGAAATCACCTTATAAAGATTATCCTTTTTTGCTTTACAGTATTTTGTGTGGGGTTTTTGCGATTTGTTTTTTCCAATTTTTCAATACAATTCCATTGTTTTATAAAGATGTGGCGAAGCTGAGCCAGAGTACGATTGGGTTTGTTTTGGGTTACAGTGGATTTATCATTGTATTGCTGGAAATGCCTTTGGTAAGTATTGCAGAACGGACTTTGAAGATTCCACAAATCTTGTTTATTGGGATTGTGATGGCTGGATTATCGTATTTGATTTTGCTTTTGGGAAGTAATGTCGCCTTGCTCTTACTTTCGATGACGATATTGTCTGTTGCGGAGATTTGGGTGCTACCGTTTATGTCCACTGTGACGGCTTTGCGTGCTGAGCGGGGAAACAAAGGTGCGTATATGGGACTGAATGGGATTGCATTTTCCTTCTCGTTTATTTTCACGCCGTTTTTGGGAACCTATGTGGTGGGACGATTTGGGTTTGACAGCTTGTGGATTGGGTCGTTTGCTGTGTTGGCGTTGTCGGCGGTTTTGATTTATATTATTGTGAAGAAGATGATTCCGACGCGGTAATTTTTTCATTAAATAAGGTCTTCGCCTCCGCTCAGACTGACATTTATAAAAACCCAATTGGTATTCAATATCACACTGAGTATTTCGACTTCTCTCAATATAAACTTCCTCGAAGTGTTTTTGAAATCCTCAATTCTAGAACAAATCGTGTTTGGATGGGAAATCTGCAACCCGACTTGAGTGGAGCTCTTTTTGTCATTGCGATTATTGTAGAATGGTTCTATTGATTACTTCACGTGGTTCGCAATGACAAAAAAGCGGGAACGGAAGGCGGATAAGTTGCCCAAATAATTATTTTCACACCAATGCGATAAAAAAACTATTTTTGTTCAACTCAAATTTGAACAATGAATCCGGGAACTATTTTATTATTATTCGTTTTTGCCTATTTTATCGGGCTTTTGGTCATCTCTTATTTTACAAGCCGTAACTCGGACAACCAGTCTTTTTTCATTGGAAACAAGAAAAGTAAGTGGTGGCTGGTGGCGTTTGGGATGATTGGGACGTCGCTTTCGGGCGTGACGTTTATCTCGGTTCCAGGCACTGTCGGGAAGATGACGGCGGGCGATTATGCGTTTGGCGGTTTCGAATATTATATGATGGTGATTGGGTTTTTCATCGGTTATTTTATTGTGGCTGGCGTTCTGCTTCCGCTTTATTACCGGATGAATCTGACTTCGATTTATACGTATCTTGGACGAAGATTCAATGTGGAGGCGCATAAAATCGGGTCTTTGTTTTTCATTATTTCGAGAGCGATTGGAGCGACGGCGAGGCTTTATTTGGTAGTGAATATTCTTCAAATATTTTTGCTTGAGAATCTTGGCGTTCCGTTTTGGGTAACGGCTTTTGTGCTATTGCTGATGATTTTGCTTTACACTTTTGAAGGTGGCGTGAAGACGATTGTGATTACGGATACGTTGCAGACGTCGTTTATGATTTTGAGTTTGATTGCTTGCATCGTTTATATTTTATCGAATTTGAATTTGTCTTTCGGCGAAGCTTACTCGATTCTGGAGCAAAAGCAGTACACGCATTTCATCAATACTGACATTAATTCCAAGACTTTTTTCCTGAAAACAATTCTGGGCGGGATGTTCATCACGATTGCGATGACAGGTCTTGACCAAGAAATGATGCAGAAAAACATCTCGGTGGACAATCTGAAAAACTCGAAAAAAAATATGCTGACGTTCGCGGGAACTTTGCTTTTTGTGAATCTGGCTTTCTTGTTTTTGGGTGGTTTGCTTTATCTTTTTGCTATTCAAAATGGCGCAGGCTATTCCACCGTAACGACTATCGTTGAAGGAAAAGAAGTGGTGACGAACCTTTTCGGCTTCAAAGATGCGGCTGGCAATGTGACCAACATTATGGGCGATGACCTTTTCCCAGCGTTGTCACTTGGACATTTTCCGATGGCGTTGTCTATAATTTTCATCATTGGATTGATTTCCGCCTTATTTCCTTCTGCTGATGGTGCTTTGACGGCGGTGACGAGTTCCTATTGCGTTGACCTTCTGGGCTTGAATGAAGACCAGCAAAAAACCGAGAAGCAAAAGAAAAGACTGAGAATGAGAGTTCATTTAACGTTCACAGTGGTGTTTTTCGCGTTGATTATGGTTTTCAAAGCCATCAATGAGAAGTCGATTGTTTACCTGATAATGGAAATTGCGGGTTACACTTACGGGCCACTTTTGGGATTGTTTGCTTTTGGGATTTTGACGAAATTTACGATTGTAAAAAAGTATTCGATATTGGCTGTGACGCTACTTGCGCCGGTTTTGACTTATTTGATTAATCTTTATGTGACCAATAATACGGATTACAGAATTGGTGTGGAATTGATTATTCTGAATGGGTTTTTGACTTTTGTTGGGCTGTGGTTGGTGAAGTCAAATAATGTTGAAGACAAAGCGATTGCTTAATCTTATTTCTAAATCTCTTGGATAGAACAACAGACATTATAATTATCAATTCAATTGAACAAATTCCTACAATTGAAACTATTAATGCGATTCCTCGAAACAAGGAATTGAAAATTGTTTTTGGAAAAGGAGTTCAAGATAAAAGAGAAGCTGTTGGGCAGAATCTAAAAAATAAACTTATTGGATTTCAAGTTGGCATACATATACTTGAACCGGAAATAAATATTACAAAACTTATAACCGATAAAGAAATCGAGGATAATCAAGATTTTTTTGAACAATGTGCAAAAGATTATCGTCGATTAGGAGAAGAATTATTGTTCAAAGTAGTAAAAAAACTGGATTTGAATTTAAACAAAGACTTTCCATTACAAACTTTTAATGAGCTTAAATTAAATGGAAAATCAAATGGTTTTGTTGAAGGTTGGAGATATTCCGCTCACGGTTTTCATTGTGGATTTGACAATCTTAAAACTAAACAAGTTATAGAGGTTCCACTCATTTTTGGACTTGAATTTGGAGATTTAGACCCATATTTTTTCACACGTTTTATAAAATCAACCCCTAAATATCAGCCTTTGCCTGTTGATATTTTTGAAGACTATGCTGATGGAGTAAGAATAAATGAAAAAATGATTTCCATTGGAAAATTTGAAAAAATAAATTCTAATGTTGGCGAAAAATATGGAATTGTTGTTAAAGACAGAGAAAAAGTAGAAATTAAACCATACTTAGCTTTACAAAAATTGCACGAAGAACAAAACAAACAAATCAAAAAATCTAAATTTAATTTCTGGAAATTCTTCGGATTCAAAAAATAATCAATGAAAACCCACACCACCAATTACAAAAACACCTTAATAGAAATCGCAGAAGATTCCCCAGTTTCCCAAGCGGTGATTCCGGTGGTGAAAAATGAGAAGAAAACGATTGCCAATTATCAATTCGAAAAGCTGTCGAAAAAGCCTTTGAAATATACTTCCGACGAATTGTTGTTTGAAATTTTTGTAGAACGAAATGACATTACGCCTTCGGAGTTTGAGGAAGAGAAAGAGAAATTCTTTTCAAAAGGACAAGCTTGTTTACGAACTTCGCCTTTAGCTAAGAAAAATGGATTCGGGATTTTTCATAATGAGGAATCTAAAATCCAATTGATTCCTGCTGAATCTGATGATTATCAAAAATTATTGGCTGATGATTCTGTGAAGAAAGTGAAGGCGATGAAGTCTAAAAAATAATGGAATCATTTAATTTTGAAATCAATTCTAATGGTAAAATCTCACAATTATTTCTGAAAAATAATTGTTCTGATTTTCATTCGGCTTCAGAATTCGTCAGAAATTTACCTTATCGAAGAAACCTCAACAAAGATAATATCGCAATCGTTTTTGCAGACAATTGTGGAACTTGCAGTACGAAACACGCGCTTCTGAAAAAACTGGCGGAGGAAAATCAGCAATCGGATTTTAAATTGATTCTCGGAATTTTCCGAATGAATGGAGACAATACGCCGAAGATAAAATCGGTTCTGGAAAACCACAATTTAGAGTACATTCCTGAAGCGCATAATTATCTGAAATTTAAAAATCAAATCTTAGACTTTACAAAAAAGAATTCTTCCGAAAATGATTTCATCTGTGACCTTTTTGAAGAAATTGAAATCGAACCTCATCAAATCAATCACTTCAAAATTGAGTTTCACAAAAATTATTTGAAAAACTGGCTTGATGAAAATCCTCAAATCCCATATTTATTAGACAAGTTATGGAAGATTCGAGAAGAATGCATTAAGGCTTTAAGCTAAACTCCGACTCTTATTTTTATACGAACCCAGCGTTTTGCTTTTTTTGTTTTTAAAGTAATGCGACAGGTGGCTTTCGTCTGTAAAACCAAACTCATAAGCAATTTGCTTGATGGTATTTTGTCCGGATTCCATTCGTCTTTCTATCAAAGCCATCCGATAATCATTGACATAATCGCGGTAGGAAACTTCGAAATTCCGTTTGAAATAAGCACTGAAATAAGTTGGTGAAATATTGAAATGGTAAGCAATATTTTTGATTCGAATCGTCTCTGGCTGGTAGATATTCTGATGGATATACGAAATCACATCTTCTTTATTCTGAAGTCCGACATCCAATCTAATATCCATTTTGGAAGTCGCTTCTTTTATCAATCCAAAAATTGAAAGGATTTGATAAAACACGATTGGCGAAGTAGAAACATCTTTTCTGCAATTGTAAGAAAGTATATTTTCAATCGTTTTTTTGAGAATCGTTTTGCAAGGTTCTGTGAAGATGAGTTTTTTCTCTTTCAGGATTTGTTTTCGCATCACATTTTCCGGAGAATTCATAGCAAAAGAATCTGGAGAAAGATGTTTGTTGCCTTTGAAATAATCATCGGTGAACTTGATAAAAATCAATCTTGAATATTTATTGTACTCAAAATAATGCTGGTCGTCGGGTGAAATCAGGAAAAGGTCGCCACATTTGTAAGGCAAAATAATATTGTTGAGATGATGATTGCCATTTCCTTTCAACACATAAATCATCTCATAATAAGTATGACTGTGCGAAGGATGACCAAACTCCTCTCCTTCCAAATCACTAATTACCAAAGACTCAAACTGCAGCTTTTTCACAATATTAAATTAATTTTAAATTCTTTACGATAGCATAAAAGTACAATTATTTGAATTAATACTACAAGCTAAAAATTGCATTTTTTCACAACATTTGTAAGGAGATAAAAACACTTATCGATTCAGATAAAATTAAAATACATAAACAATGGAATATAGAAAATTAGGAAACAGCGATTTAGAAGTTTCAGTAATCACTTTCGGAGCTTGGGCCGCGGGCGGTTGGATGTGGGGAAGCACAGATAGAAACGAAGCGATTGAAGCCATAAAAGCATCTTATGATGTCGGTGTAACTTCTATTGACACTGCGCCAATCTACGGACAAGGAACAAGTGAAGAAATTGTTGGTGAAGCAATTAAAGGAATTTCACGTGATAAAGTTCAGATTTTGACCAAATTCGGGATGCGTTGGGATTTGGCAAAAGGCGATTTTGCGATGCACAGCAAGAATAACGATGGACAAGATATCGATGTTTACAAATATGCCGGAAAAGACAGCATCATCTACGAATGCGAACAAAGTTTGAAACGTCTGGGAACGGATTACATCGATTTGTACCAAATCCATTGGCCGGATTCCACAACGCCGATTGATGAAACTTTCGAAGCGGTTTCCAGATTAATTGAACAAGGAAAAGTTCGTTTTGCAGGTGTTTGTAATTACAATGCGCAGCAAATGGCGGAAGCTGAAAAAACTTTGAATTTGGTTTCCAATCAGATCCCATTCAGTATGGTGAATCGTGGAATTGAAGAAGAAACTGTTCCTTATTGCATCGAAAATAATAAATCAATTTTGGCTTACAGTCCTTTAGAAAGAGGTTTGCTGACAGGGAAAATTCACAATGGCTATCAATTTCAGGAAGGTGACCACCGTGCAAGTCACAAGCATTTCCAGCCTGAATTTATTGAGAAAACTAACGCACTTTTAGATAAAATTAAGCCTATTGCTGAGAAACACAACTCCACTTTGGGACAATTGGTTTTGCGTTGGACGATTGAAAGAGCAGGAATTACAATTGCTTTAGCAGGCGCTCGAAATGCAGAACAAGCCGTGCAGAACGCAAAAGCAATTGAAATCAATCTTTCAAAAGAAGAAATCGAAAGTATTAATGAATTAGTCAATGCTTTTTAAATGATGGAAAAAAGAAACAATTCTTATCAATTAGATTTGAAAGAAATAAAACAGAAAGACGGTTCTGAAGGCACAAAAAATTTAAGTTTCGAGTTTGATAATCACGATGATTTGTTTAACATTTTTGAAGTGATAAAATCAAAGAAAATCTTCGAAGAAGACAATACAGCACAGGAATTTGCTTTAGGATTGAAGTTATTCACAGAAGTAATGTTGAAGAACAAACAACATCCTTTATTCGAAGAACTGAGGCCAGCCATCTTGGAATTTATGAAGAAATTGAAAAATCAATAATGGGCTTCGACTCCGCTCAGCCTGATAATTTTGAGTTTAATATTAGCATTGTCACACTGAGCGGAGTCGAAGTGTTTTTACAAATAACTATTAAAAAAAGAAAAATGGAATATAGATTTTTAGGAAAATCAGGTTTGAAAGTGCCTGTTCTCAGTTTTGGAACGGCAACTTTCGGTGGCGAAGGCGATTTCTTCAAAGCTTGGGGAAACACGCAGGTTGACGAAGCCAAAAAACTCATCAATATTTGTTTGGATGCGGGTGTTAATCTGTTTGACACAGCTGATATGTATTCTGATGGAAAATCGGAAGAAGTTTTAGGGAAAGCGATTGAAGGTATTTCCCGTGACCAATTGATTTTATCGACGAAATCAACTTTCACGTTTGGTGAAGGGCCAAATAATCAAGGCTCATCCCGACTTCATATTTTGAAACAAATTGAAGGAAGTTTGAAACGTCTCGGAACAGATTATATCGACATTTATCATATGCACGGTTTCGATGGGAATACGCCAATTGATGAAACGTTGAAAGTTTTGGATGAATTGGTAACAAGCGGAAAAGTCCGATATATCGCTTGCTCTAATTTTTCTGGCTGGCATCTGATGAAATCTATCGGGATTTCGGAAAAATACGGCTGGAGCAAGTATATCGCTCATCAGGTTTATTATTCCTTAGCGAACCGCGATTATGAATGGGAATTGATGCCACTTGGACTAGACCAAAATGTCGGTGCAATTGTTTGGTCTCCATTGGCTTCGGGAAGATTGAGCGGAAAACACGGACGAAACAAACCTGTTCCACAGGACGGAAGAATTGCACAAGGTGGAAGTCCTGTCCCCGAAGCGGTCGTTCAGGAAGAGATTTTTTATAATACAATCGATGCTTTAGAAGAAGTTGCTTCTGAAGTTGGAAAAACGGTTGCTCAGGTTGCGTTGAATTGGCTTTTACAACGTCCAACGGTTTCCAGCATCATTATTGGTGCGAGAAACGAGGAACAATTGAAACAAAATTTGGAAGCTGTCGGCTGGAATCTGACTCGTGAACAAGTTGAAAAACTGGACAAAGCCAGCGAAGTTCCGCCAACTTATCCGTATTGGCATCAATGGAAAAATAAAAGCCTGAATCCAACGCCGGATTTTTACAGTCATTTGAAATAATTTTTAAAGACAGACTATGAAAGACTTCAAAACGACTTATTTCTTTTTGAGATTGCCAATCGCCATTTCCTTATTATGTCACGGATTGGTAAGACTTCCGAAGCTTGAGACATTTAGCAATGGGATGGTAACATCAATGGAGAAATCTGTAATTCCGAGTTTTATGATTGTACCTTTCAGTTACATTTTACCGATTGTCGAATTTTTTATTGGATTGTTATTATTAATTGGATTTCAAACCAAATACACAGTTTATTCTGGGTTGATTTTGATGAGTATTTTGATATTGGGAAGTGCATCTATTGAGAACTGGAGTGCGATTGAAGCGCAGTTGTTGCATTCAGTTTATTTGGGAGGATTGCTTTGGTTTTATGAGAAATATAAGTCAGTTTCGAATCATTAATTTCTAAAAATATAATATGAAATTTTTAAAAGTAATAGCATTTTTAATTTTTTCCGTTAATTATTTATCAGCTCAGAATCGTCCTGTTTTGGATATTATGCTGACGAATTATGAATATCCTTATCCAGTTCATTTCCTTGATTTCAAAAGTCAAAATCAGGATTTGAAAATGGCTTATATGGACATCAAACCCGAAAAACCCAATGGAAAAACGGTTGTTCTGCTTCACGGAAAAAACTTCAATGGTGCATATTGGAAAACCACGATTCAGGCATTGACAAAAGAAGGTTTCAGAGTGGTAGTTCCTGACCAGATTGGATTTGGGAAGTCATCAAAACCTACAGAATATCAATTTAGTTTTCAGCAATTGGCTCAAAATACCAAAGCAATTTTAGATGAATTGAAATTGGATAAAATTTATCTTCTGGGACATTCAATGGGTGGGATGTTGGCTACAAGATTTACATTAATGTATCCTGAAACGATTGAAAAATTAATTCTTGAAAATCCAATCGGACTGGAAGATTGGAAACTGGTTGCACCTTACGCTTCTATCGACAAGAATTATCAAACTGAACTAAAAGCCGATTACGAATCCACCAAAAAATATCAAAACGGATTCTACTATGACAACAAATGGAAACCAGAATATGACGAATGGGTTTATCTTTTGACAGGCTGGACAAAGTCTCCAGATTATCCAAAAGTTGCTTTGGTAAACGCAAAAACTTCGGATATGATTTTCACACAACCTGTTGTTTATGAATTTCAAAATTTGAATGTTCCAACCTTATTAATCATCGGAACTAGAGACAGAACAGCAATTGGAAAAGCCAATGTAAAAGACCCGACAACAGCTGAAACGATGGGACGTTATGACTTGTTAGGAAAAGCTACTCAACAAAAAATAAAAGGTTCAAAATTGGTAGAAATCGAGAATGTAGGACATCTTCCGCACATCGAAGTTTTTGACCAATTCATCAAACCAGTTAAAGAATTTTTAAAACCATAAAATAAGAATATTGAACACTAAGCTCACAAAGAATTATAAAAAAAATGCAAATTTTAAGGTTCACAAAGGCGCTTCGCTTATATAAGTTTTACGGCTTTGTGAACTTAAAAACTTTGAATTGAATAAAAACTTTGTGGACTTTGTGTTCAAAAAAATATCTAAAATAATTAATGAAGACTAGCTTTTTAGCCCTTGCAATGGGAACATTCTGTTTAGGATTAACGGAATTTGTAATGATGGGAATTTTACCTGACATCTCAAAAGATATGAAAATCTCAATTCCCGAAGCTGGGCATTTGATTTCATATTATGCGATTGGCGTCTGTGTCGGTGCTCCGGCGATGGTAATTTTTGCCAGAAAAATGGCACTGAAAAGCACACTTTTATTATTAATGTTCCTCTTTGTCATCGGGAATTTATTTTTCGCCATTTCTAACTCTTATACAGCATCTTCTATTTGGAGATTTGTTTCCGGATTACCACACGGCGCTTATTTCAGTGTTGGTGGAATTGTCGCCAGCAAATTGGCTGAAAAAGGAAAAGAAAGTTCCGCGATTGCTTTGATGATTGCCGGAATGACTGTTGCTAACTTAATTGGAGTTCCTGTCGGGACCTACATCAGCGCCAATTTCGGTTGGAGAATCACTTACGAAATCATTGCGGTCTGGGGAATTATCACAATGCTGTCTATTTGGTTTTGGATTCCTAAAATGGATGCACTTCCAGATACTGGATTCAAAGGGCAATTTCAATTTTTGAAAAAGAAAGAACCTTGGTTATTGATTTCTGCCATTGCATTTGGGAACGGCGCCATCTTCTGCTGGTACAGTTATGTAAGCAAATCGATGATTAATGTTTCTGATTTTGATGAATCTGCCTTAACTTACATTATGGTTTTGGCTGGCATTGGAATGGTTATCGGAAATATCTTGGGCGGAAAATTATCTGACAAATTTTCAGCAAGTGGTGTTGCGATGACGACACAAGCCATTATAATGATTACAATGATTTGTATTTTCTTTTTCTCAGCATTTTCGATTTTGGCTTTAATTCTGATGTTCATCAGTACCGCTTCCCTATTTGCCGTTTCTGCACCTCAGCAGTTATTGCTTTTTAGAAATTCTAAAGGTGGCGAGATGTTGGGCGGTTCGCTGGCTCAAGTCGGTTTCAATATCGGAAATGCTGTCGGAGCTTTTTTAGGAGGCGTTCCTATTACCTTGGCTTACAGTTATAATTATACTGCAGTTCCAGGAATTGTAATGGCATTCTTGGGATTTGTGATTTTGGTATTTTATTTTAAAATGGAAAAGAAAGCATCAACTAATTAATCAATAAAATAATTTCAAACCAATTCAGATTTTTCTGAATTTTAAATATTAAAAAAATGAAAAAAGTAACAATTAAAAATACAGATTTAGAAATTGCTCCAATCAACTTTGGAGGTAATGTTTTTGGATGGACTTTGGATGAAAAAGAATCGTTCAATATCTTGAATAAATTCGAAGAAGGCGGATTCAATTTTATTGATACAGCCGACACCTATTCTTGGTGGGTAAACGGAAAAGGCGGACAGTCTGAAGAAATCATCGGAAAATGGCTGAAAGAAAAAAAGAATAGACAAAATATTGTTCTGGCAACAAAAGTAGGTTCTGAAACCAAGGAACACGGTTTTGACATCAGTAAAAAACATATTTTAAAATCTGTTGATGAATCTTTGAAACGTCTTGGAACAGACCACATCGATTTGTATTACACCCATTTTGATGATAACAAAACGCCTGTTGAAGAAACTTTATCAGCTTATGACGAAATCATAAGAGCAGGAAAAGTAAGATATATTGCAGCATCCAATGTTTCTCCAGAAAGATTAATTGAATCTTTTGAAGTGGCGGAAAAAAATAATTTTCCAAAATATGTGGCTCTTCAACCGCATTATAATTTGGTGGAAAGAGAAAAATTCGAGAAAGAATATGCGCCATTAGTTGAAAAATTTGGATTGAGTGTATTTCCTTATTGGTCTTTAGCAGCGGGATTTTTAACCGGAAAATACAGAAAAGAAGCAGATTTTGAAACTACTACGAGAGGTGGCGGAATCAAAAAATATTTTGATGACAAAGGAAAAGCAGTTTTAGCAGCGTTGGATAAAGTTTCTGAAAAACACCAATCTCAACCTGCAACTGTTGCGTTGGCTTGGCTTTTGGCAAATCCATTAATTACAGCTCCAATCGTAAGTGCAACCAGCGAGAGACAATTACAAACGATTTTCGATGCTCCGAAATTACAGCTGGATTCGGAAGATTTGGAAATTCTTAATCAAGCTTCAAAATAATCAATGATAGAAGAACAATCGAAACTGAGTAAAGTTCAGGTTCTCGGAATGGCTGTCGTAGCGGGGATTTGTGTTTCAAATATCTATTACGCACAGCCAATTCTGCATCAGATTGCACAAACTTTCAATGTTTCCGAAAGCAAAATGGGAATTATGGTCGGTTTAGGACAAGTCGGTTATGGAGCGGGATTATTAACCTTGGTTCCTTTGGGAGATAAAGTCAATCGTAAAAATCTGATATTGATTCTATTGGGAATTTTATTTTGTATTCAGATGGCTATCGGATTAGTTTCCAACTATTATTTCATTTTCTTATTCAGTTTGTTACTTGGTTTGACTGCTATTGCAGCGCAAGTCATTTTACCAATGGCAGCTGAATTATCAGGTAACGAAAAAGGAAAAAACGTCGGGATTATTTTCACTGGAATACTTGTCGGAATCTTGATGGCGAGAGTTTTCAGCGGTTATATTTCTGAATGGAGCAATTGGAAAATGGTCTATTATATTTCGGCTGGATTTACGATTTTTTCATTGGCTTTTGTTTATTTCAAATTACCGAGCGTCAAACCGACTTTCAAAGATTCTTATTTTAAATTAATTTCATCCTCATTTTATCAGTTAAAAAGATTTCCACAACTGCGATTATTAGCATTAATGGGTGGAATTGCTTTCTCAATTTTCTGCTCATTTTGGACAACATTGACATTTCTTTTGGTTGAAAAACCTTACAATTACAGTTCTGACACGATTGGACTTTTCGGAATGTTGGGAATTGCAGGAGCTTTAGTCGCACCAATGATTGGAAAAGCTTCTGATAAGGGCGGTTCCGGAAAAACACAGTTGATTGCAAGTATTATTCTTTTAGCAGGTTCGGTAATTATCTTTCTGTTTCCAAGTTATTTAATATCAATAATTTTAGCAGTAATTTTCATTGATGTTGGTGTTCAATCGATTCAAGTTACGAATGTTGCGTTGATTTACAGATTAGACCAAAAAGCCAACAGCCGAATCAATACGATTTATATGACTTCGTATTTTGCAGGCGGTGCAATAGGAACTTTTATTGGGCTAAAATGCTGGGAAACTGGTGGCTGGCATTATGTTGGCTTACAATTAGTGGCTTTTAGTTTAATTGTCTTTTTGATGAATATATTCAAATTAATCCAATCAAAAAATTAAGATGAAAAAAATCGTATTACTAATATTGATGTTTTTGGGAAATCAAATTTTATTTTCACAAAAATCGAATCAAGGACAATATTATATCGATAATGACAGTATTATGGTGACAGTCTTCCTCCGTCATCAGCAGACGAATCCAGTAGATTCTATTCAAAATAAAGTAATGAAGCAAAAGTTTTATGAAAAACTGACCGCCAGCCACGCTAAGATTTTGTCTTGGAATGTTGTTATGGGAATTGGACAGATTCTTACTTTAAAATTCAAACCGCAGTATTTGAGAGAGGTTAATAATGTTTTTGAATTAGGCGCTTGGGGAGGTTTCAACACAGAGTTTTATCCAACCTATGATTTCTTGCCTGTTTATCCAAAAATGCTGGAAAAAGAAAAAAACATCAATTCTAAAAAATAAAATCAATTTTAATTATGAAATTTTCACTCACACTATTAACTGTATTTCTAGGAATGCAGATAACATTAGCCCAGACATTGAAAACAATTGCTTACAAAGACGGAACTCAAAAACTGAACGGAATAGTTACCTCCAACGCAGGAAAAAAACTTCCCGGAGTATTGATTTTGCCAGCTTGGAAGGGTATCGATAATGAAGCAAAAAACGCTGCTCTCGAATTAGAAAAACAAGGTTACATTGCCTTTGTTGCAGATATCTATGGCGAAGGAAATATTCCCGCTGACAATGCTGCAGCTGCAAAAATTGCAGGAAACTACAAACAGGATTACAAAGCTTACCAGCAAAGAATTTCTGCCGCTTTGGAAGAATTAAAAAAACAAGGCGCTAATCCTGAAAAAATAGCGGTTATCGGTTATTGTTTTGGAGGAACGGGTGCTTTGGAAACTGCAAGAGCGGGGCTTCCCATTGCTGGTGTAGTTTCTATTCACGGTGGATTGGCAAAAGGAATCGACAGATTGAATGTTCCAATTAAAACGAAAGTTTTGGTTGAAAATCCTGCTGATGACGAAAGTGTAAAACCTGAAGATATGACCAATCTGATTGCTGAATTAAAAGCGGGAAAAACAGATTTTCAAATCATTACCTACGCCAATTCCAAACACACTTTTACAAGCCCAGAATCTCCAGATTATAATGAAGTAATGGCAAAAAGAGCTTGGAATCATACTTTGACTTTTCTAAAAGAAATCTTGAAATAAAAAGGGTTTTCTTGACATACATCAAGTCGTTTTTTTCAATTTGTCCTTAAATTTAATGAAATATAAAAATCATTAAAATGGAAATAACAGCCGCATTAGTAAAAGAAAAAGGTGGAAAATTTGAGTTAGAAAAAATATCTCTTGATGAACCAAGAGCAGACGAAGTTTTAGTCAAAATTGTAGCAACTGGAACCTGTCATACAGATATGGCTGCGAGAGACCAGCAGACTGGTGCTACTCCATTTCCTATTGTTTTAGGACACGAAGGAGCAGGTATTGTAGAAAAAGTTGGCGAAGGGGTTACAAATCTTAAACCTGGAGACCACGTTGTATTGACATTTGGTTTCTGTGGAGAATGTTATACCTGCCAGCACGGTAAACCAACCTATTGCGAGAATTTCCCTGCATTAAATTTCGGAGGAGCTCGTTTAGACGGTTCACACAGCCATCATCACAACGAAGATGGAATTTTTGACAACTTCTTTTCACAGTCATCATTTGCAACTTATGCCATTGCGAATAAAAGAAATGCAATCAAAGTATCTGACAAAGCGCCATTGGAATTATTAGGACCATTAGGCTGCGGCATCCAAACTGGTGCAGGTGCAATTATCAACTCTTTAAAAGTATCTCCAGGAAAAACAGTGGTGATTTCTGGAGCTGGAGCGGTAGGATTAGCGGCATTATTAGCGGCAAAAGCCTGCTCTGCTGCTCAAATTGTTTTGGTTGACATTAATCAGGAGCGTTTAGATTTTGGATTAGAATTAGGAGCAACTCACGTTATCAACAGCCGTAACGAAAATGTTATCGAAGCTTTACAGGCGATTTCTCCAAAAGGTTTTGATTTTGGTTTTGATACAACTGGTCGTAACGATGTTATTAATAATACTTTGGCTAATTTAAAGTCTCTTGGGCAAATGGGAATCGTAGGTGTCGCGACAAAACCATTAGAAGTTGAGATGAACACCTATGTTTTAAAAGGTATCAAATTAATTGGGATTGTAGAAGGAGACAGCGTTCCGACAGAATTCATCCCGGAAATGGTAGAGATGTATCTTAATGGTCAATTTCCTTTTGATAAATTAATTAAGAAATACAAATTCGAAGACATTAATCAGGCGATTGAAGATTCAGAATCTGGAAAAACAATCAAACCGGTAATTCTTATCGGAGAATATAATTCTTAAACAGAACAAAGTTCACAAAAGTACAAAGACAGCCCTTTTGAGCTGTCTTTTTTTATTTTTTAATCAATAAAGAAACGATATCTTGAATGACTTTCTGCGAGACAAAATTCATAAAATCCAATCTTTCCAGATGTGGTAGGAATAACTTTGAAGTTACTTCTTCATTTCCGATTCTAATCGTATAAAAAACCGTTCCAACATGTTTTCCGTCCTCTCCTTTTGATGGACCAGCAACGCCAGTTGTAGAAACTGCAATATCTGTTTTGAATAAATTCTGACAGCCCATTGCCATTTCAGAAGCGACTTGTTCACTCACAACCGTGAATTCTTCAACCGTTTTCGGATTAACATTTAAAAGGTCGATTTTTTTTTCTGTAGCGTAAGTCACAACACTGCCCAAGAAATAATTAGAACTTCCCGAAACCGAAGTTATCAAATGAGCTAATTCTCCACCGGTACAACTTTCTGCAACTGAGATTGTCAGTTTTTTGTCCGTTAATAATTCGCCCAGAATTTTTTCGATTTTATCTTCCTGTGTCGCAATGATATTTTCTCCAATCAGTGGAAATAATTTTGTGATTTCGTTTTCCAGTTCTGCATTCAGTAATTCTTGCGAGTTTCCAGAAGCTGTTAATCTTAATTTTACTCTTGTTCCAACGGGCAAATAAGACAAACTAATATGTTTTGGTAAAGCTAATTCCCATTCTTCAATGGTTTCTGACAAAATACTTTCTGGAATATCAACCACAGAAACAATTCTGGTTACGATATGGTCAAGCGATAATTTGTCTTTCAAAAAAGGAATGATTTGGTCTTTAACTAAAGGTTTTACTTCGTAAGGAACACCCGGTAAACTGAAACAATAAGTTCCTTTCTTCTCCAAAATCATACAAGGCGCCGTTCCAAAATAGTTGAGGAAAATTTTAGCCTTAGACAAAACCATCGCTTGGTCTTTGTTATGTTCCAGAATCCAAAGTCGGTTTCTTTTTTCCAGATAAATTCTTAGATGTTCATAGATTTCATTAGAGAAAATCATTTCATCTTCGAAGAAATCAGCATAAGCTTTTTTGGTAATATCATCTTTCGTTGGACCTAATCCGCCTGTTGTAAAAACCACATCAGCCATTTCAAAAGCTTTTCCTAAAGTTGAAACAATTGCACTTTCCTCATCAGGAATTGTAAAAATAGAAAGCACTTTTATCCCAATTTCTTTAAGCTGTGTTGCGATAAAATTGGAGTTGGTATCAACGGTATTTCCCGAAAGGATTTCGTCACCGATAGTAATCAGAACTGCTGTTTTCATAGAGACAAATCTCGGAAATAATTCAATTCAAGAATTAAAATTTCTAAACAATTTTATAATTATCTTTGATTAAAACTTAGGAATGAAATCATCTTTCTGGAAAAACTACAGCAACATAATTCTGCTTCTCATCGGGATTTTCATTGGAAGTCTTGTCGGGATTTTCGCACCAGATTTTGTAACTTATCTGAAACCGATTGGCGATATTTTCCTGAATCTATTGTTTGTAACAGTGATTCCGTTGGTGTTTTTTGCGATCGTTTCTGCTATTTCGGGAATTGAACAACAAAATCAATTAGGTAAAATCATCGGAACAATGGCATTGACTTTCTTAAGTTTAATTCTGATTTCAGCTACGTTTTGCATTATAATGGTTTACTTATTCCCAACAGAAACTCCGAAAAACATCAGCGAAACTATATCAGACAATCTTCAGAATAATGCCAATATTAATGACCAGATTGTAGGATTTTTCACTGTTAGCGAGTTCTATCATTTGTTCTCGAGACAAAATATGCTCGCGCTTTTGGTTTTTTCATTTTTAGTTGGAATATCCATCAGAAAGTCAGGAGAGAAAGGAAGAATGTTCCAAAACTTCATCCTTTCCGGAAACGAAGTGATGAAACAGCTTTTGTTATTAATTATGAAAGTCGCTCCAATTGGATTGGGTGCTTATTTCGCTTACCAAGTCGGAACCATCGGACCTCAGCTTTTCGGATTTTATGCTAAACCTTTGGGATTATATTATATCGCAGGAACTATTTATTTCATTATATTTTTCAGTATTTATGCTTTCATTTGGAAATCAGGAAATGGTGTGAAAGCTTTTTGGAAAGAAAGTCTTTTGCCCACTGCAACTGCCATAAGTACGTGTAGCAGTTTAGCGACAATGCCTGTTGCCATCGAGTCTGCAAAAAGAATGGGCGTTCCTGCTTCTATTGCCAACGTTGTAATTCCTATTGGAACTACCATTCATAAAAACGGTTCTTCCATATCATCGATTATCAAGATTTATGTTGCATTTCAATTACTTGGCTGGAATTTTTTCGAACCAATGAATCTCATAATGGCTCTGGGAATCACAGTTTTCGTCAGCGCAGTCGCTGGCGGAATCCCGAATGGTGGTTACATCGGGGAAATGCTGATGATTTCGGTTTACAAAATACCGCCTGATGTAGCTCCAGCAGTTATCATCATCGGAACTTTGGTTGACCCTTTGGCTACGGTTCTCAACTCCGTCGGAAACATTCTCGCATCGATGATTGTCTCGAAGTTTGTAAAAACCGAGCCTGTTTAAATTTTTTAGGAGCTTATTGACTTCGTCGAACAGTTACTAATTATTAATTATTTGGAGCTGTTTCCCGCTGTCCACTATATCTTTTTTGTTTTCACAACATTTGTCATTTGATTGAAGCGAAAATCAAGAAAACAAAAAAGGATGCCGTTTTCATCGGGGCTAGTTGGTAATTCAGTGGTTGTTTACTCGCTTCGTTTAACAGGTTCCAGATTTTCCAGTTCTTCCGGCGTAAACAATCTATAATGAACTTTGAAGGTTTTTCCCAAAGGCGTTTCCAAAGAAAATCCACCCGGTCCCCAACCATCCAAAACATCTAATGTGAAATGAGAATACTTCCAATATTCAAACAAGTCGCGGTCTATCCAGAATTCGTGTCCATTGATGGTTCCAATCATAGCATCATTCATTCTTGGGAAATAGCCCCCTTTTTCGAAACATTGCGGTTGAGTTCCTTCGCAACAGCCACCGGCCTGATAGAACATCAGCTCACCGTGTTTTTTTTCCAGTTCCCAAATCACTTCCAAAGCTTTTTCTGTTACGGAAAGTCTTGCGATTTTATCCTTGGTTTCCATATTTTTCTTTTTTAAAATTAAACTTATAACAAAATCCTTCGACTCCGCTCAGGATGACATCACTAATACTAATTATTCATCAACATTGTCAGACTGAGCGGATTCGAAGTCTTTAAATACTTAATTTCACTAAAGTTAACAAAAACCCGACAAATAAAATCTGCCGGGCTTAAAAACTCAAATAACAATAAATTAATTTTGTCCGGCAATATCCAAAACGATACGACCGTCGATTTGACCGGCTTTCATTTTATCAAATACATCGTTGATATCTTCCAATTTTGCGGAAGTTACGGTTGCTTTTACCAAACCTTCGTTTGCAAAATCCAATGCTTCTTGTAAATCTTTTCTTGTTCCAACAATAGAACCTCTCACGGTAATTCTCTTAAGAACAGTTTCGAAAATTGGTAATGGGAAAGAACCTGGCGGAAGTCCATTCAATGCAATGGTACCTTTTCTTCTCAGAACATCTATCCCTTGTTTGAAAGCAATTGGAGAAACAGCGGTAATCAATGCACCGTGCATTCCTCCAACTTCTTTGTGAAGATAAGTTCCCGGGTCGGTTTCTTTTGCATTTACAACCAAATCCGCTCCTAATTTTTTCGCTAATTCCAATTTGTCATCTGCAACATCTATCGCCGCAACGTGCATTCCCATCGCTTTTGCATATTGAACAGCCACGTGACCCAATCCACCGATTCCGGAAATGGCAACCCATTCTCCTGGTTTTGTTTCGGTTTCTTTCAGACCTTTGTAAACTGTTACACCAGCGCAAAGAATCGGAGCAATTTCAAGGAAGTTAACATTTGACTTCAGATGTCCTACATATCTGGAATCTGCAATCACATATTCTGCAAATCCACCATCTACGCTGTAACCTCCATTTTGCTGGGCTTCACACAATGTTTCCCAACCCGTGATACAATAATCGCAGCATCCACAAGCCGAATACAACCAAGGAACTCCAACTGCATCGCCTTCTTTCACCATCGCTTCTGGTCCGCAAGCCACCACAATTCCTACACCTTCGTGTCCCGGAATCAGAGGCATTTTTGGTTTTGCCGGCCAGTCTCCGTCCACAGCGTGTAAATCGGTGTGGCAAACGCCACAGGCAATTACTTTTACTAATACTTCATAACGTCCGGGTTCTCTTACCGGAACTTCCATAATTTTCAATGGCTGTCCGTAACCTTGTACAACTGCCGCTTTCATTGTTTTTGGAATCATAATTTACTTTTTATATGGTTAATATTATTGTTTTTATTGTTATTTGATGTTCCAAATTCTGGTGTATTATTTTTTTATTATCTCTCGCTGATTATGCAAATCAGGCAGATTTTATAACATATTTATCAGCTAAATCTGTAAAATCAGCGAGAGAAATAAACTTAAATCTATTAGAAGAATCCTAATTTGTTTTTGTTGTAGGATATCAGCATATTTTTGGTTTGACGGTAATGGTCGAGCATCATTTTGTGATTTTCTCTACCAACTCCGGATTGCTTGTAACCTCCGAAAGGTGCTCCGGCAGGGTAAGCGTGATACTGATTCACCCAAATTCTACCAGCCTGCACGTGACGAGGAATCTGATACAACTGATGCGCATCTCTCGTCCAAACACCAGCTCCCAATCCATAAATCGTATCATTCGCAATTTCTAAAGCTTCTGCTTCATCTTTGAAAGTCGTGAACGCCACCACAGGTCCGAAAATCTCTTCCTGGAAGATTCTCATTCTGTTGTTGCCTTTGAAAATGGTTGGCTTGATGTAGTAGCCGTCTTCCAATCCTTCGATGTGGTTAGCTTCTCCACCTGTCAACACTTCTGCACCTTCTTCTTTACCGAGTTTCAAGTAGCCTTCGATTTTATCTTTTTGGATTTTAGAAGCCTGTGCTCCCATCATTACTGTTTTGTCTAATGGATTTCCAACTTTAATTGCTTCGGTTCTTTCGATTACTTTTGCGATGAAAGCATCTGCAATATCTTCCTGAACTAACAATCTTGAAGGACAAGTACAGATTTCACCTTGATTCAATGCAAAAAGAACTGCGCCTTCGATTGCTTTATCCAAGAATTCGTCGTCTGCATCCATTACCGAATTGAAGAAAATATTAGGCGACTTTCCTCCCAATTCCAATGTCACAGGAATGATATTCTCTGTCGCATATTGCATCACCAAACGTCCAGTTGCTGTAGAACCAGTGAAGGCAGCTTTGTTTACTTTTGGATTAGTTACCAAAGCTCTTCCTAACTCTGCTCCGAAACCGTTAACAATGTTTACAACGCCTGCTGGAAGCAAATCTCCAATCAGTTCCATTAAAACCATAATTGAGATTGGTGTACTTTCCGCTGGTTTCAGAACGACGCAGTTACCTGCAGCCAAAGCCGGAGCGAGTTTCCAAACTGCCATTAGTATTGGGAAATTCCAAGGGATGATTTGTGCAATTACACCAAGTGGTTCGTGAACAATTAATGAAACTGTGTCTTTGTCTAACTCGTTGTGAGAACCTTCTTCTGCTCTGATTACCGAAGCAAAATATCTGAAATGGTCAACTGCCAAAGGAATATCCGCAGCCAAAGTTTCTCTCACTGCTTTTCCGTTATCAATGGTTTCTACAGTTGCGATGTATTCCAAGTTTTCCTCGATTCTGTCTGCGATTTTGTTTAGAATAATGCTGCGTTCTGTTGGAGAAGTATCTTTCCAGGTTTTGAAAGCTTCTGATGCTACATTAACCGCTGCTTCCAAATCTTCTTTGTTGGAATGTGCAGCTTGCGTGAAAACTTTTCCGTTAATCGGAGAAACCACATCGAAATATTGTCCGCCAGCCGATGGTACAAATTTTCCACCGATGTAATTATCATATTTAGCTTTGAATTCTGGCCAAGCTAAAGTGGTCGAGTTTTGTTGTTCTAGTGTTGTGCTCATAATAATATTTGTTTTGTTATTAATAATCAGTTAACATTTGATTAAGGCTAAGTTAACCAGACATTAAACAAACAGAATAGCACAATTCTCCAAAAAAATAGTAAAATCCTACTTTTAAGATTTTTTATAATTTAATTAAGAAAAAATTATGTTTGGCTGTAATTTTAAATTGTTATATTTGAGAAACAAGATGTTATAAAAATCTTGAGTAATGAATCTAAATCATTTTCAACTTAACAAACCTAATCTGACACAGGAAAATAAACTGAACACATTGGTGGAAAATCAGACCAAGTTCAGTTTAAATAATTGTGAATTCAGTATCTATGAGACGCATCAGAGTGCATATGACGTGAAATTGCACTTTGAACATTTGGCGTTTACAGGAATGTTGAGAGGAAAGAAATGGATGAAACTTCAGGATAAAAGTAATTACTTCGAATATCTGCCTGGAGAAAGTGTTTTGGTTGCGCCTGGAGAAACAATGGTGATTGATTTTCCTGATGCCGATAAAGATGCTTCTCAGTGTATTTCGTTGACTTTGAATCCCGAATTTGTACAGGAATCGCTTGACCTTTTGAACTTCAATGCAAAAAAAGTGGACGATTCTTCGCAATGGAATATTTCTTTGGAAGAATTTTATCTGCTTAATAGTAAAGCTTTGGCGTCTGCAACCAACAATATTATGAGAATTGCAATGGATGATAATTCTTATAAAGATGTGATTGCTGATTTTGCTTTGAAAGAACTTTTAATAAGATTGATGCAGACTCAGGCGAGAAATCTAGTTGAAAAAAATACGCTGAAAAACAAATCTAGAATTGGTTTTGTCGCGGATTATATTAAGAAAAATCTTCATCAGAAATTATCGATTGATGCGATTGCAAAAATGGCTTATGTCAGCAAATCGAATTTCTTCAAAATGTTCAAAGAAGAATTGGGGATTTCACCAAATGATTTTATTATTCACGAGAGAATCAAAAAAGCAAAAGAAATGCTGATTCATAATAGTTCTGTGAGTGAAACTGCCTTCAGTACAGGATTTTCGGATACGAATTATTTTATCCGAGTTTTCAAACAAATGGAAGGTGTAACGCCGAAAATTTTTCAGAACAAAAAATTAATTTGAGTTAAATAGTTAGTTATAGATATTTTCAAAAAGAAGACGAGCAAATGATTATTTGCTCGTCTTCGATTTTTATATTCTGTTTATGGAATTTTATTTTTGATAAGAATAATATCTTGCGCCTTTCAGAACCGGACTTTCTTTTTCAACTCTTGTCAATCCAAAACCTTTATAACTCGGATTCACAGAAGAATCCAATTGTTTACGATGCAACTTCTCATAAGTTTCAAAATCAATTGCTAATCTATTTTTCAAGCTTTCGAAAACGTTCCATTTTTCAACTACAGATTTCCATTCAGGAGAGATTTTCCCTACGAATACTTTTGATTTAGAACCACTTCCGTAAGCCAAGAAACCAATTTCTTTTTCAGTCAAATCTTCATTTTCGTTAAACGAAGTTTGCAATGCAGACAACAACGCCATAAAAATAGAAGCGGTATACATATTTCCAATTTCGGAAGAAGCTCTTTGAGATTTCTCAATTTTTTCGTTGATAAAATTGATATAATCTTCAGATTTTGCAATTGCTTTCTGTTTCTCAGCATCAGAAAAATCAAGATTATTTTCTAAACTATAAATCTCCGTAAATACTCTTTTTCCGTGAAAAGCATATGGTAAATGGAAAATCAAATATCTCCAATCTTCATAAGGTCTAACCGTAAAAGTCTGTTCTTTATAATGCTGATAAGCTTCACGAATTCTGTCCTGATAACAAACATTAGAATATTGTCCGTCGAAAACAGGTTCGTCTGTAAATACTTCGATTTTGTCTGGATAATTTTCTGGCGCGGAATTAAATTCAGATTTGGAATGATGACGTCTTGGTTTGAAGAAATCGAAGACGCTTTCCGTTGCAACGCCCCAATTATTATCAATCTCAATCAATTTTGGATTAGCCGAAACCAATAAAGCCACCGCTCCTCCACCTTGCGTATATTCTCCGGAAGAAGCCAACTCGTATTTTGCATAATCGCTTGCAATCACAACTGCTTTTTTTGTAGGATTTGCTCTTACAAAATCTAATGAATTATGAAGCGCATCAACAGCTCCAACACAAGCAAAAGTCATATCAACGACATCGCAGTTTTTGAAACTTCTTTCCCCGAATTCTTCACTTAGGAATTCTTCAACCATTTGAACGGCGTAAGTTGCGGTTGGTTTTGCAGCGTCCAAGGCACTTTCGGTTCCAAGGTAAACTCTGGAAATTTCTTTCGGATTGATGTTATAGTCTTGAATTAATTTTAGCAAAGCTTCCGCCGCAAAAGTCGCTGCATCCTCGTGAACATCGGGTAAAGCCATTTTGTGTAAGCCTAAACCTTTTTCCAGTTTTGCTGGTTCTATTCCTCTTTTCTCAGCAAGGTCTTTGATTTCTAAATATAAAGAAGGCACATAAAAACTGGCCGCATCAACTCCGAATTTCGTCATTTTTAAAATTTTAAGACACGAATTTAGAGATTTTCCAGCGGATTTTGAGTGTATTTTGGGGAGAAAATTTGGAAATTATGACAAATGTTTTTGCTTCCCAAAATAATTGATTTACTATTTTGAGCTGATAATTTTTCTGTATTCGTCGTTTATAATAGAACCATCAATTTCGTCAGCTTTCTTGAAATATTCTTTTGCTTTTTTTATATCATTCAAATAAAAATAAGAAGTTGACATCAATGAATAGAGTTTCGCATTTTTGGAATCAATTTTCAATCCTGTTTCTAAATCTTTTATTGCCTTTTTTAATAACTCAGTATTATTATTTTTAAAGAATATCTGAGAATACGCAATAGCAGTTGAAGAATAAAAATCCGAATTTTCCGGTTTGTATTTTTTTGCTAAATCAAAATATTGCATTGCGTTTTCAGCATTTCCCTGGACAGCTATCAAATTCCCAAAACCCCAATAGATTTCATATAACTCCGGATATGTCAACCAAGCTTGATTGAATCGCTTCATTGCGGTGTTATAATCCTTTTTATAAAAATAATCCCAACCTGCATTTACGAGACTTTTTGAAGCATCTTTTCTGTTATTAAATTTGCTATCCATCTCGGCAAGAAATTCTTTATCACTTTGGATTTGTTCTTTACATTTTTTCACATCGCCATACATCGGTAAAACATTAATACCCTGTGGACAGTCTTGCGATTTACAGTTAAAGAAACAAACGATAAAACTTATTATTAAAATTTTGATTTTCATTAGTTTTATAAATAATCTCAAATTTAAAAACATTTAATTCAATTAAAAACAAAAACCTCACTTATAAAAAGTGAGGTTTTCTTCATATCAAAATCAACTATGCATCACTGCATAATTTATGCTAAACTCTCATCATGCTGAGAAAGATCCAAACCTATACTTTCAGAATCTTCTGCCACTCTTAAAGGGATAATCATATCGGTCACTTTATATAGTATTAATGAGCCTAAGAATGTAAATGCAGAAACCAAAACCAAGGCCATCATATGATGTGCAAACACTTCGAAACCGCCGTGAAGAAGACTTGCATTTTCCCCTTGAGCTAAAATTGCTGTCAAAATCATTCCCATAATTCCACCAACACCGTGACAAGCAAAAACATCCAAAGTATCGTCCACTTTTTTCAGTCGTTTCCAGTTGCACATTAGATTGGAAACAATTGCTGAAATAAATCCTATAAAAATAGCGTGTGGAAGCGTCACAAAACCTGCAGCCGGCGTAATCGCAACCAAACCAACGACTGCTCCAATACAAGCTCCTAAAGCGGAAACCTTACGACCATTAACTCTGTCAAAAAATATCCAGGATAACATTGCTGTTCCAGATGCAATAGTTGTAGTTCCGAAAGCCATTGCTGCTGTTGCATTTGCCGCCAAAGCCGAACCAGCATTGAATCCAAACCAGCCAAACCAAAGCATTCCTGTTCCTAAAATTACAAACGGAATGTTGGAAGGTTCGTGGTGTGGATTTTTTCTTTTTCCAATCATCATTGCGCCAGCCAAAGCTGCAAATCCCGCACTCATATGAACTACGGTTCCGCCGGCAAAATCCTTTACACCAAAATATTTATTAAGTAAGCCGTCCGGATACCAAACCATATGACAAAGCGGTGTATAAATTATTAAACTGAACAAAACCATAAACAACAAGTAAGAAATAAATCTTACTCTTTCTGCAAAAGAACCCGTAATCAAAGCTGGCGTGATAACTGCGAATTTCATTTGAAATAATGCAAATAAAATAAAAGGAATAGTTGAAGCCATTTTACTGTGAGGAAAAACGCCAACATTGTTAAAAAATAAATAAGTAGTTGGATTTCCAATCAACCCATAATGTTCGCCATTGATTGTGATTCCAATAGATTCACCAAACGATAAACTGAAACCTACAACAACCCATAAAATACTGATGACTCCTAATGCGATAAAACTCTGTAACATTGTAGAGATCATATTCTTTTTCCCTACCATTCCGCCATAAAAAAATGAAAGTCCTGGTGTCATCAATAAAACCAAACCGGAAGATGCCAGAATCCAGGCAACATCCGCTCCTACAATGCTATCTTCTCCCAAAAAAGTTCCAGACAAAGGCAAAGAAGTCTGCTCTGGCCAGAAAAGTGCAGCGATAGAAATGATACTGATAATAACAAAAGAAATGATCCAGCGTTTTTCGATTTTCATTTTTTAAATTTTAACCCTGCAAATATATAGGGTTAATTTTAAAAATCACAAATATTTAAATCGAAACCCTTGTAATTTTTACATAAAATAAATTATAATTTCAAAAATTATTTAAATAATAATCAGGCATTAGTTTTGCAATGTATTAAAAAAATCAAGCTATGAAATCGCCAAAGCGATTGCATATGACCATTAACAAAATAAATTTTCACATATGAGATCAGATATTCCAAAACCAGACAGCGAAACCAATAAAGGTCCGATGATCGCAATTATTATTGTAGTTGCTATTTTCCTTTTAGGTTATTTCGGTTATATGATGTTTATTCCGCAACAGGTGGAAAATATGAACAAGACAGAAAATATACAGCCAGTAGAACAAACAGTAAAAGACTCCATATAGGAGTCTTTTTTATTTTAAATCTGATTTAAATTTTAATGAATATGCTTCTCAGCGTGATAAGAACTTCTTACCAAAGGCAAACTCTCCACGTGGCGGAAACCTAAATTTCTTGCAAAATCGCCATACTCATCAAACTGTTCCGGCGTGATAAAACTTTTCACTGGAAGATGTTTTTTGGTTGGCTGAAGATATTGTCCCATCGTAATCACATCCACGTTTGCATTTCTAATATCCTCGATTGTTTGAAAAACCTCATCTCTGGTTTCGCCCAAACCTAGCATTACACCAGTTTTCGTTCTGTTTTGTCCAGCTTCTTTCAAATATCTTAAAACCTCAAGGCTTCTTTCGTATTTTGCCTGGATTCTTACTTCTCTTGTCAAACGTTTTACAGTTTCCATATTGTGAGAGATCACTTCCGGCGCCACTTCTACCATTCTGTCAAGGTGTTTTGTGATGCCTTGAAAATCGGGAATCAAAGTTTCCATAGTTGTGCCTGGAGAAATTCTACGAACAGCATTTACGGTTTCGCCCCAAAGGATTGAACCCATATCTTTCAAATCATCTCTGTCAACGGAAGTTAAAACAGCGTGTTTGATTTTCATTAATTTGATAGAACGTGCTACTTTTTCTGGTTCGTCCCAGTTGACATCCAAAGGTTTTCCGGTCTTTACACCACAAAATCCACAACTTCTCGTACAGATATTTCCGAGGATCATAAATGTTGCCGTTCCCTCGCCCCAGCATTCTCCCATATTGGGGCAACTTCCGCTTTGGCAGATCGTGTTCAGCTTATATTTATCTACCAAATGTCTCAGTTCGCGGTAGTTTTTACCTGTCGGCAATTTTACACGAATCCATTTTGGTTTTTGAATGGCTGTATCTTGTTGAATTAAATCCTCCATTTTTGATCTTAAATTTAAAAATCGGTTTCGTCTTCTTTTAATAATTCGGCCAAGATTTTTTTGGCGCGCATTATTCTCACTTTTGTATTGGCCACAGAAAGATTGAGTTCTTCTGCTATTTCCTTGATGCTTTTTTCCTCAAAAAATCTGAGACGAATAATGTCCTGATTTTTAGCATCCATTGTTTCTATAATCTTGATGATCTTTTGCTGGTCTTCTTCGGAAATCAATAATTCCTCGGGAGATCTTGCAAATTCATTTTTCACATCCTGCAAATTGGCATTTGGGTCTTCATTTTCGCGACTCTTTTTTCGCCAGAAATCGATAATCGTATTTTGTGCAATCGTCAGAATCCAGGTTTTGAACTGAAAACTGGGATCGAAAAGATCCAATTTATTCAGAACTTTTGAAAATACCGAAACTGTGATCTCATCTGCATCATTTTCATCCTTCACTTTGTTCATCACAAAAGAAAAGACATCCACCCAAAAAGAATTAATGAGTTGCGTCTGAGCCTTTTGATCTTTATCACGGGCTTTTATGATGAGTGTAAGTAACTGATCTTCTTTCATTTTTTCGACGAACAAAGATAGGTATAATAATTAAAAAATTTCAACATTGTGAGATTGAGAAATTCTATAATATAAAGGCATTTTAGATTAAATTTAAATAACATTTATCAAGATTAAATTGTCTTTAAAATCAGTATTTTTACGGGCTTGATTTTTGCAAGAAAAAAATTATTAATTGATTAATATTCAGAAATTTAAAATGAAATTTTATAAATATCAGGGAACAGGAAATGATTTTGTAATGATAGACAACCGTTTAGGAGAATGGGACGATCTTTCTATAGAAAAAATACAGGAGCTTTGTGATCGCAGATTTGGGATTGGCGCAGATGGATTAATTAAAATCAATTCTGCAAAAGATGTGGATTTTGAAGTGGATTATTATAATTCTGACGGTTCCAAAAGTTTCTGTGGAAATGGCGCTCGTTGTTCTGTTGCGTTTGCTCATTTTCTGGACATTATTGAAGATAAAACAACCTTTACCGCCATTGATGGAATCCACGAAGCGGAAATCAAAAACGGGATTATTAAGTTAAAAATGGGCGATGTAAAAACCATTGATAAAGACGGAAATGATTTTGTTTTGAATACAGGTTCTCCACATTATATCAAGTACGTTGAAATGTTAAATAATTATAATGTTTACAAAAACGGTAACGAAATCCGAAATTCTGAAACTTATAAGAAAGAAGGCATCAATGTCAATTTCGTGGAAGCTTTGTCCGAAAATGAACTGTTTGTAAGAACTTATGAGCGTGGCGTGGAAGATGAAACTTACAGTTGTGGAACCGGAGTTACGGCTGCAGCTTTAACTTTTATGAAAAATAATAATCAAACGTTTGTTGGAATCAAAGTGATGGGTGGAAACTTAAAAGTTTATGCCGATAAAAATGGAGAAGGGTTCGAAAACATTTGGTTGGAAGGTCCAGCTGTTCAGGTTTTTAAAGGAGATATTAATTTTTAGGAATCTGATTTATTTTAAGTTATGAAAAAAGTAATTCTTATCATTTTTGTTGTTGTGATTGTAATTCTGGGATTTTTCGGAATTAGATTTTATAATAAATATGTCGGAAATAATGTAGAAAAAGATGGATTTGTTTTGATTCCTCACCATGCAAAATCGCAGCAGATATTAGATTCGATTTCTCCTTATATTAAAAACAAAGACTATTTCACAAGTATTGCAGAAGATAAAAAACTTGGGGAAAATTTCAAGCCTGGTCGTTATGAATTGAAATCGGGAATGAATAACCGAGAAATTGTCAATATGATAATCGCAGGAAATCAAACGCCGAATTCTTTCCGAATTAAAGACTTCGATGACGTTTATCAAATGATCGGACGAGTTTCCAAAAAGACAGAAATCGATTCAACGAAATTTGCCAATCAATTAAATGAAATTGCTGTCAAAAAAGGTTACAAAAATGCGGAAGATCTAAAAAAATATTTCTTCAATAACACTTATGATTTTTTCTGGACAGTAACGCCGAAAGAATTCTTTGAGAAATTCGAAAATGATTATAAAGACTTCTGGACTGCTGATAAAATCGAGAAAGAAAAACAATCAGGATTATCAAGAGATCAAATCTATGCGTTGGCTTCAATCGTTTACAAAGAATCCGGCGGAAAACCTGATGAGCAGAGAACAATTGCCGGTCTTTATCTTAATCGATATAAAAAAGGAATGAAGTTGCAGAGTGATCCAACAGTAATTTACGCTGTGAAGCAGGCCAGTAATTTCAAATTACAGATAAAAAGAGTTTATTATAAACATCTGAAAGAGCCTTCACCTTATAATACTTATGCAAACAAAGGAATTCCACCAGGACCAATTTGTATAGTTGACAAGAATTCTCTGAATGCGGTTTTGGATGCAGAAAAAAACAACTACATTTTTATGTGTGCCGATCCTGAGAGATTTGGTTACCATAAATTCACAGATAATGATGCTGAACACGCCAGAAATGCGAAAGCATACCAAGACTGGCTGAATAAGAAAGATATAAAATAAATAGAGCAATTGCTCATAAATAAACTAGGAATGAAAAGAACGGAAATTGTAAGTGTATTTCAAAAGAGAGCTTTTGGTCTTGCCCTGACAATAGGAGCCGCAAGCTTTGTAATGGCTCAGCAGAAAGTGAATATCTCTGGAAATGTAAAAGATGCAAATGGCGCAGTTGGCTACTCATCTATCACTTTTAAGAATACACAAAACTCACAGCTAAGTGATGCAGTTTTAGCAGATGCAGATGGAAATTATAAACTCGAATTAACGCCGGGCAACTATGAAGTAGCAATTGAAGCGGTCGATTATAAAAAATTCACCCAAACCATCAGAGTTGAAAAAGCAGGAGCAATTGCACCTTTTGTTATCGTTTCTTCTGGGAAAGCCAATCTTAATAATACGACAGATATCCAAGGTGTTGTAATCACGGCAACTTCGACAAAGCCTTACAAAGTAGAACTTGATAAGAAAACTTACGATGTAAAGAGTGATCTTACAGCTGTTGGAGGAAACTTACAAGATGTCTTGCAAAATGTACCTTCAGTTTCTGTAGATACAGACGGAACTGTTTCTATGAGAGGAAGTTCCAACGTGAGATTCTTAATCAACGGTAAACCTTCTGCTCTACTTGGAATTGATGATGGCGCTAATGCATTACAGGCAATTCCTGCAGATCAAATTGACAGAATAGAAGTAATTACCAATCCTTCAGCAAAATACGATGCTTCCGGAACTGCTGGTATTCTTAATATTATTCTTAAAAAAACAACCAAGTTAGGCTTTAACGGAAGTGTCATCGGAACATTGGGTTACCTTCCAAAAACAAATCTTAACACTAATTTAAGTTGGAAAAAAGGTAACTGGAGTTGGTTTTTAAGCGGTGGCGGCGGTTATCAGGAAAACAAAAACACCAATAGATCTACCACAACATATGAATCTGGTGACCTTCTATCATATTATCAAAATAGCATCAATAAAACAAAGTCAAATAATTATAATGCTACCGGCGGCGTAGTTTATGATATATCACCAAATACATCTGTTAATCTAAGCGGAACAATCAGGACTTTTGAAAATGACACAAACAATCCTATTAATTATATCAATAATTACCGAAATGGGACTTTAGATTACACCAGTAGAAATGCTATTGGAAGGAATACTAATACAGGGATGCAAGGTGATTTTGGCATTGATCATAAATTTGATGACAAAGGGCAGAACATTTCATTATCATTAAGTTTACAAAGTAATCAGTCCAGTGGTAATTCGGATATTACAGAAACCAAGAATAGTATATTTAGTGCGTTAACAAATACTAAAACAAAAACAGAAAATAAATCCCTGGTAGGAAAATTGGACTATGAATTACCAATAGGAGAAAATTCAACTTTCAATGCAGGCTACAAATTGGATCGTAATGACAATGATTATGATTTCTTTGCACAAAACAGAAATGCCGGCGAAACAAGTCCAACTATAATGGGAAATTTTACTGGTTTAGCAAATTATACTGAAACCTTCAATGCATTTTACGCACAGTTTAAAAGTAAGATTGGTGCTTTTGCATATCAGGTAGGTTTGAGAGATGAGATGTCAAATATCAGTTTCAGTTATCCTTACAGAGATCCTCTGAACACAAATATAGATACAGGAATTATTACCAATAAGAAGAAAAATTACAACAACCTCTTCCCAAGTATTTTCTTAAGCTATGATATTGCAAAAAATAATCAAATCTTACTAAACTATTCCCGAAGAATTGACAGACCAAGATCTTTTTTCCTGATTCCAATAGCATCTCCTAATGATGTAAGAAATGTTTTCCAAGGGAATCCTGATCTTAATCCATCATACATCGATTCATTTGAATTAGGTTATAATCTATCAAAAAGCAAGGTTACATTAAATCCTACTTTATATTACAGAAAAGAAAAAGATAACATTCAATTTGGAATCATCCAAAGTCTTACAGATCCTGGAGCATTTACTTTAGGACCTAATAATGTTGGAAGTGAAGACCGTTACGGTTTAGATTTCAATGGAACTTATGATCCATTCTCTTGGTGGAAAATAATGGGAAATATAGATCTTTTTGGTTATAACACAAGAGGAGACCTTGTTATTAATAATGTTGTTGTTCAATCTTATAATGGTAACGGGTTCTCATCCAGAGCAAGACTAGCCAATACCTTCAAATTCGATAAAACATTTAGTGTACAGGTACAATCCAATTACAGAGGTGGACAAAAAAATGCCAGCCAAAATCAAAAAGCAACATATTTCTTCAATCTTGGTGCTACAAAAACAATCTGGAACGGAAATGGAACTTTAGCGTTTAATATTCAGGACATCTTCAATACCAGAGCAAGACAAGCATTAAATTACGGTGAAAACTATACTAGAGATATGTATATGCAATGGAATCCAAGACAGTTTTCTCTATCTCTGACTTACCGTTTCAAACAAGGAGAAAAAGTAGAACAACCTAAGAAGAAAAAAGATATTAATGCAAATAGCAATGGCGGTGATGATATGCCTCCAATGTAAACAGAAATCAAAAATTCATACAAATAAACCCTTTCAGAAATCTGAAAGGGTTTTTTAATTATGTTGAATAACCTGATTATTGTTTAATGAATTTCTCTGTTCGGGTGCCTTTATCAGTAGTTATTTTTATTAGATAATTTCCTTTTTGCAACCCATCAACATTGGCATTATTTTGAAAAAATGCTTTTACTAATTGTCCAGTTGTGGAATAGATTTCTGCTTTTATTAATTTATCATCTGTTTGAATCGTAAGATTATTTTTCACAGGATTTGGATAGATTTTCAATATAGATTTTTTAACATCATTGACAGATAAACTACAATTTGTGCTGTAACTTGCCCAACTGTCTTTACTGATCCAATTTGATGAAGCATAAGCCACATCATCAACCTGAATACAAGTAAGATTGGGATTGTTAGCAAAACCATGGCTTATCATTTTAGTATTATTTCCATTTCTTATATTAAGATTTGTGAGAACATTAGAACTACATAATAAAACAATTATCGCTGGATTTTTGCTTACATCCAGACTTGTAAGAAAATTACCAAAACAAATAAAATAAGTTAAGGTAAGATTACTACTAACATCTAAGCTTGTGAGAAGGTTTGTGGAACAATCTAAATGAATTAAAGCTTGATTTTTACTCACATCTAAGCTCGTCAATTGATTTCTATAACAACCCAAAGTAGTTAGATTAGGGTTTTTACTTACATCCAAACTAGTAAGTAGATTATTTCCAAAGTCCAGACTTTTTAAAACGACATTGTTGCTTACATCCAAACTTGTAAGCTTATTATTTGTAAATTGTAAATCAGTTAAAGCTTTATTCTTGCTTACATCTATGTTTGTAATTTGGTTATTAAAAAAAGACAAACTTGTTAAGGCAATATTTTTACTTACATCCAGACTAGTTAAATTATTAGCATCACAATTCAAAACAGTTAATGAGACAAAAGCTTCTATACCTACCATACTTGTAATGTTTTGATAATGACAGATTATTGCTCCTGTAAAACTACTTGCTTCAGAAACTTGTATCTCAGAATCTCCATTAGTATTAATAAAAGGATCACTTAGTAAATAAGCTTTAAAATTAGGATCTGGAATATGAACATTTTGAGCATAAGTAAAAATGCAGAATAGAATTCCTGCAAGAGTAAAGGACATTTTTTTCATAGTTTTTTTTTAATTTTCATTTAAACGCTAATACTATCAAAAAAATTATTAGTAAATTTTTATAATAACTAAAAAAAATCCGTCTCGCTATAAAAACGAGACGGATTCTTTTAACAATTATAATTTAAAGGTCTATTTCTTTTTGTCTTTCAGTTCTTCTTTATCTTTATCAGAAGGATTCCAGACTTTAACTTCAGCATTTTTATCGATTCCGGAAAGGATTTGCACATTGATTCCGTCACTTGAGCCTAACTTAACATAAACTTTTTTGAAGCTTCCATTTGGCTGTTTTACTTCTACAAAGGATTTGTTGTTACCCTTTTCATATTGAATGAGTGATTCATCCAAAAGTAATGCATTTTTCTTAGAACTCAATAAGATTTCTCCATTCGCACTGAAACCTGCTCTGATGTATTCTCCAGTTTTGTTGAAAACATCTCCTTCCACAGCGAATTTTATCGTTCCACTTTCTTCAGTTCCTTTTGGCGCAATCAAAGTTAATTTTCCAGGGAAAGACTTATTTTGCAAAGCACCGATTACGACACTCATATCCATTCCTTGCTTCAATTTTCCAGCTTGTGCTTCATCGATATTACCTTTAAAAATCAATGAATTAAGGTCAGCTATAGAACAAATAGTTGTTCCGGCATTGAACGAGTTAGCTTCGATAACCTGACTTCCTACTTTTACAGGGATTGTCAACACAGTTCCTGCCGCTTTTGCACGGACTTGAGTGGTCGCCATACTTTGTAACTCTGGTGTTGCACCTGTTCTTACAATTTGTAATTGTTTTTGAGCTGCATTCAATTGTTGAACAGCCAGTTTTTGTTGTTGTGTTGTAGTCTGCAATTGTTGCTGAGCAGTGATGTATTCCTGTTTAGAAATCACACCTTGCTTGTACAATTTTGCCTGCATTTCATATTGCTTCTGCTGATTCTCAACATTGATTTTAGCATTCGCTAATTGAATCTGTGTGTTATTAACCTGCATCGTTGCATTGTTGACTTCTGTAATATTAGGTACAATTCGAATCGTTGCAATCAACTGTCCAGCTTGCACTTTATCGCCCTCATCCACATTAATAGTTTGAATAATTCCGGCAATGTTTGGTTTGATTTCGATTTCTTCACGAGGCTCGATTTTTCCCGTTGCCATCACTTTATCGTCCAGATTTTTGATGTTTGGTTTTCTGGTCAAGAACACTTCGTTCTCCGCCGAATTGGATTTGATAAGATAACCTATTCCACCAACCAAAGCTACTACGAACAGTAATCCAAGAAATATGGATATTGCTTTCTTGAATGTAAATTTCTTTTTTTCTTTTTCCATTATATCGAAATATAGTTTGTTTATTATTAATTTTTATTCTGTCCTTAAAGCTTCAATTGGTTTGATTTTCACAGCTCGTTGCGCCGGAATCAATCCGATGACCAATCCTAAGAAAATCATAATTCCCATTGCAGAAAATACGTTGCCATAATCCACGGTTGGATTGTAAAAAGGAAAAGCATCGTTGTTCATTGTTGCTATATTCAGGATTATCAAAAGGAAAATCCCTGATAAAAATCCTAATAATCCCGATGATAAAGTAATCACAACGCTTTCCAATAAAATTTGATTTCGAACTTCAGCCGGTTTTGCTCCCAAAGCTCTTCTGATTCCTATTTCTTTTGTTCTTTCTTTTACTGTAATTAACAAGATATTTGAGATGGCAATAACTCCAGCCAAAATTGTCAATGTTCCTACAACTATTGTCAATAATTGCATTCCTGTTAAAAATCCTGTTACTTTTTTAAATTCTTTAGCAAGATTAAATGTTCCAAATGCATTGGTATCTTCCGGAGAAACGTGATTGATTCTTTTCAGTTCATCTTTCACTTTGGTTTCTACAAGCGCCGCTTCTGCATTGGGTTTTCCAACAATAGCAAAGAAACCCACCTTATCACCTTCATTATACATTCCAGAATAGGTTGAAAACGGAATATACGCTGACTGGTCATTCTCCATTCCTCCACCTCTCGGAACTCGGAAAACACCTATGACATTGAAAAATATGCCTTTCAAATTGACTGATTTGCCGATTGGATTTTCATTTTTCTTGGCATCGAAAAGATTTTTGTAAATCTCCTCCCCTATCACAATCACATTTTTCTTCCCTTGAATATCTGCATCATTAATATACCGTCCAAACAATAATTTTTTCTTGGAAATCTGATTACCAACAGGAAAATCCCCCGTTATCATATAAGTATTTTTCTTTCCGTTTCTAGAAATCTGTTCTCCCGCTGTTCCAAAATTACCTCTTACACTTTGAGGAGAAATGTAATCTATCTCCGGAACTTTCTTGGTAAGATATTCGATATCTTTCAGATGAAGGTCCATTTTTCTGCCTTTTGCAAAACCTTCGTAAGGAATATTCGTATTCTGTGGCCAAAGAAAAATTGAATTTGTCGCAAATCCTGAAAATAATTTATTAAAACCATTCTCCATCCCATTCGCCGCACCTAACAAACTCACATACAAAAACATACCCCAGCCCACGCCTATCATCGTAAGAAACGTTCTGAGCTTATTATTCCGAAGGGAATAATAAATCTCCTGCCAAGTATCTCTTTTGAAAAGTATATTCACGTTTTTGTTTATAAATGATTAATGATAAATGATTTCATTACCCTATTTCCAATTTCTCTCAAATTCTCCCACTCTAAAACTCTATTTGCTTAATCAGTTCTAAGTGCCTCAATTGGTTTAATTTTCGAAGCTTTGTAAGCAGGAACAAATCCTGCAATGGCTCCTGAAAGTACCAAACAGAAAAATGCAGACGCAATCAACCCCCAACCAACGGATGGTTCTGTAATGAAGTAATCTTCGAGATTATTTCCAATCAATTTCAAAGCTAATACACCAAGTCCAACACCTACAAATCCAGAAATTACAGTAATCACAATACTTTCCTGTAAAATCAAAGCTACAATTCCGGATGGTTTTGCACCAATTGCTTTTCTTACACCAATTTCTTTCGTTCTTTCTTTAATGATGTAAACCATTATATTACTGATACCAATGATTCCCGCCAGCAAAGTTCCAAGCCCTATGAATCCTACAACCGCAGTAATCACGAACAAGAAAGCAAAAGAATCCTGCGTATTTTTTGCATTATTATTAACTCTGATTCCTTGTTGGTCATCTGGAGAAATCTGATGTCTCGCTCTGATATTTTTCTCTAATTGGTCTCCATATTTTACACCTTCATCGGGCGTCATACTAGGATTATAAGAAAGCATTACCGTGCTAATTGTATCAGAACTTTTCTTCATCTGTTGAAGCGTGGAAAGCGGAACAGAAATATGACGCTCGTCCCAATCACCGCCTGGGTCAGAAAAGACACCAACAACTTTGAACATCGTTCCGTTGATTTCCAAATCTTTTCCAATTGGATTTCCGTCACGAATCAAATCTCGCCAAACCATTCTTCCGATGGACGCAACATTTTGTTTCAATTCGTTATCTCTTTCGTTGATATATCGTCCATCAATCATTGTTCTGTTTTCCAGAAATTTTTCATCTCCTAAAACACCATTGATCTGATAACCACCACTCTCTTTACCATATTTCACAGTAAGACTGGTCTGATATCTCGGAGAAGCATATTCTAATTTCCCTTTGCTTTCTTTTACAATTGCATCGAAATCATCATTATTAAACGTAATGGTTCTATCAGATTGCAAACCAGCATAAGGAATAGTTGTTTTTCCACCCCAAACCATTATCAAATTGGTCGCATCTCTTGTAAAAGCTTTCGCAAATGAATTATTAAGTCCATTACCAATTCCAAATAAAACAATGAAAATGAAAAGACCCAATGCAACCGTAAATCCAGAAAGTACCGTCCGCAATACATTACTGCGAATGGAACTAAATATCTCTTGCCAGCGGTCTAAATCAAACATTTTCTTTAATTATTAATGATGAATTGTTAATTGTTATTTTTTTGTCAGGTGGAGACTCTCTTTCCAATTTGTCAGGCTGAGGCTCTCGAAGCCATTTTATTTACAATACGATTTGTTTGATGAACTCATCACTTTCTATTCTGCCGTCTTTCAGGACAACATTTCTTTTGGTTTGTGCTGCAACATCATTTTCGTGAGTTACAACAACAATTGTTTTTCCTTCGTTGTTGATTTCCTGAAGCAATTTCATAATATCGTGCGTTGTCTTGGAATCCAACGCTCCGGTTGGTTCATCGGCAAGGATTAATTTTGGTTCAGAGATTAATGCTCTTGCGATGGCAACTCTTTGTTTTTGTCCTCCGGAAAGTTCACTTGGAAGATGTTCCGCCCATTCTTTCAATCCTACCTTTTCCAGATATTCCAAAGCTTTTTTCGTTCTTTCTTTTCTGGAAACATTTTGATAATATAAAGGAAGTGCCACATTTTCCAGCGCCGTTTTATAATTAATCAAATTAAATGACTGAAAAATAAATCCGATGAATCGACTTCTATATTCCGCCGCTTTTACTTCTGTAAGATGTTTGATAGGAAATCCGTCAAGCTCATAAATCCCGTTATCAGCTTCGTCCAAAATACCAATAATATTAAGCAAAGTCGATTTTCCGGAACCGGAACTTCCCATAATAGAAACAAACTCGCCTTGATTGATATTAAGATTAATACCTTTCAGCACGTGAAGTTTGCTCTTACCTGTATCGTAAGATTTGTTGACATCTTCTATTTTCAGAATCGGATGAGACATTGTCTGGATTTTACATATAAGTAAATCCGAATGTGTAATTGTTACAGATTCAGAAAAAATATTTTTGGAATTTTTTATTCAATCAAAATTTGAAAAAAAATTTAATTGTTGGCGTAACATTTTTACAATTCCGAAGTCTTATTGTATATAATTTTTCTTTTATGCTTAAAAAAGTTTTTTGTATTTCGCTTTTGTCCATCGGAGTTTTGGGATTTTCTCAGAAGAAATGGACGATTCAGGAATGTGTGGATTATGCAATTAAAAACAACTTGCAAATCCAAGCGCAGGCTTACAACAAAGATGTACAGACAAAAAATCTGGAAATGGCAAAAAAGGAATATTTGCCTTCGGTTTCTGGAACCATTTCTAACAATGCCAACTTCGGACAGTCATTAGTAGGAACTTCAAGTATCCGAAATGACAGTTATTACAACGGAGCGAATGTTGGTGCAAGTGTTTTGGTTTACAACAACGGAAGATTGGAAAAAACAATCCGAAAAACAGGTTTTGATGTTGATGCAAGCTTACAAGACATCGAAACCATTAAAAATAATATCGCATTACAAATCGCACAACAATATCTCAACGTAATGCTGAACAGAGAAATCAAAAAAATCTCCGAAAGTGCGATGGAAAATGCACAAAAACTCTATGACAGAGCAAAAATAACCACTGATGTCGGGACAACTGCTCAAACAGTTTTAGCAGAAGCAACGGCTTCTCTTGCAAGAGAAAAGCAAAATGTAAAGACCGCTCAAATCAATGTGGACAAAGCTCTTTTCGCAATGGCTCAGCTTCTTCAGCTTCCTGATTATAAAACATTTGACGTGGTTGATATTCCAGTTCCAGATGAATTGACGCCACAAACAGAAACTGTGGATGACGTTTTGAATATCGCTTACACATCTCAACCGATTGTGAAAGCTGCAGAAATAAGAATAAAAGCAGCTGAAGCACAAACCGAAGTTGTGAGAACAAATTTTTATCCGACAATAACAGCAACAGCAGGAATTGGAAGTTTTTACAATAACCTATTGAACAAAAATACACTCGGTTATAGTTTAGATGCTGCAGGAAATCCTGTTGCCATCACAGAAAGAAATTTCTCTCAACAATACAGTGACAATTTTGGACAACAACTTAGCCTATCTGCAAATATTCCGATTTTCAACAAAGGAATTACAAAACTGCAGGTTGAGCAGACAAAAATAAATGAAGTCATTGCTAAAAATAATTTGGAGCAACAGAAATTCCAGTTAAAACAGGATATTCAGCAGGCTCAGTTCAATGCAGATTCCAATTACGAAATTTACATTTCTGCAATGGAGGCTGAAAGAAGTACAAAGCTGGCACTTGATTTTGCGACTAAAAGTTATGACGCCGGACGTTCCACAATCTATGATGTAACGATGGCGAGAAATAATTATGCAAATGCGCAAGGTTCTGTTGCACAAGCAAAATACAATTATCTGTTCAGCATCAAAGTTTTGGATTTCTATGCCGGACGTGGGATTTCGCTTTAAAATTTAAATTAATTATTTATACATAAAAGTCGCGAAGGAAATCTTTGCGACTTTTTTATTCCAATACTGCATTTAATTTTTTGCGATTTTGAAATAATAAATCTTCCAATTTTCCGTATCTTTGAGATATGCAGATTTTTGGAAAAGACTTACTCAGAGACATCAAACAAGCGGAATTGTTGGGCGAAAATGCTCATAAAATCTATTCTCCGCCTTATCGTCCTGTTTACAGCTACGAAGATATTCTGACTAAAAATCCAAAGTTTGCAGCGGTCAACATTCTTCTTTATCTTAAGAATAATGAATGGCATTTTCCACTGATTGTAAGAAGCGTTAACGAAAAAGACCGTCACAGCGGACAAATCTCTTTGCCAGGTGGAAAAAATGAAAAAGAAGATCTGGACTTTGCTCACACAGCAAAAAGGGAAACTTCAGAAGAATTAGGAATTGATGAACATTATGTGAGAATTATCCGTGAGATGTCTCCGATTTATATTCCGCCGAGTAATTTTTATGTTCATTCTTTTGTTTCTTACACCAAAAAGAATCCAGAATTCTTTTTACAGGAAAGTGAAGCTGTCGAATTGATAGAATTTCCAATTTCATCATTATTAAGTTTGCCCGACCAACCGAAAAATATGATTTTACCTTCTACCAATGGCACGGAAGTTCCTGTTATTGATTTTAATGGTTATATTATTTGGGGAGCTACTTCTATGATATTAAGCGAGTTCAGTAACTTATTAAAAAATGTTTAGTTTTGCAGTAATAATTACCAAATTCGGAAGTTATAATTAAATATCAATGGCGAAAAAAAATATTTTTACCGATTCTTTTGGAAACATCTACATCTTGAAAAGAGTGATTATTTTCATTCTTGGTGTCGTTTCTTACAGAAGATTCAATGGTTTTAACAAACTAAAAATTACAGGAACCGAAAATCTTTCTGATTTGCCAGATAGCAATGTACTCTTTGTGTCTAATCACCAGACCTATTTTGCCGATGTTGCCGCAATGTATCACGCATTTTGCGCCGTAAATAATGGTTATCACAACACGATTAAAAATCCTGTTTATCTTCTGAATCCAAAAGTTGATTTCTATTACGTTGCTGCAGAAGAAACGATGAATAAAGGAATCCTTGCAAGAATTTTCAAAATTGCAGGTGCAATCACAGTAAAAAGAACCTGGAGAGCCGAAGGTAAAAATGTCAACAGAATGGTTGACCTCAGTGAGATTGAAAATATTATGAAAGCCTTAGATAATGGCTGGGTAATTACGTTTCCTCAAGGAACAACTTCTGCTTTTGCACAAGGCAGAAAAGGAACAGCGAAACTGATTAAAAATCAAAGACCAACCGTAATTCCTATCAAAATCAATGGTTTCAGAAGAGCATTTGATAAGAAAGGTTTGAAAATAAAAGTCACAGGCGTAAAACCTACAATGGAGTTTCAGCCGGTTTTGGACATCGATTATGATAATGAAACGGCTGCAGAAATTATGGACAAAATAATGCACGCCATTGGACAGACTGCAGAACATAACATTCTGCACGATTATGATACGAAATTAAAAGAAACAAATAAACCTCAACCATAAAAAAACGGCTACTAAAAAAGTAGCCGTTTTTTGTTTTAATATTTTGATTAAAATCTAAATTCTAATATCTAAACTCTAACTTCTATTTTAAGCCTCGATACTCGGAACTTGTACATTCTCGTTCGCATCTTTTTCATAATCAATTCCGTCAACTTCGAAACCGAAAAGATTGAAGAATTCTTTTCTGTAACCGGCAATATCACTGATATCAGAAAGATTTTCAGTGGTGATTTCTTTCCACAATCTGTCAACTTCTGCCTGCACATCATCCGCCATTTCCAAATCATCGATTCTAATTCTGCCCGCCTCATCCAAAGCCACATTTCCATCTTCAGTATATAATCTCTCTGCGAAAAGTCTTTGGATTTGTTCGATTGTACCTTCGTGTGTTCCTTTTGCTTTCATCACTTTGTAAAGCAGAGAAATATACAATGGAACTACAGGAATTGCAGAACTTGATTGAGTTACAAGAGCTTTATTAACAGAAACATAAGATTTTCCGTTAAGGTCTTTTAATAAATCATTTAGAACAGTCACAGTCGCTTCAAGGTCATTTTTCGCTTGTCCGATGGTTCCGTTTCGGTAGATTGGGAAAGTCAATTCTGGGCCGATGTAAGAATAAGCAACCGTTTGAACACCATCAGCTAAAACGCCAGCTGCTTTCAAATCTTCTATCCAGAATTTCCAGTCTTCGCCACCCATTACAGCAACAGTATTTGGAATATCTTCTTCGTTTTCAACTGGAGCAATAGTAACATCAGAAACTACGCCTGTGTGGAAATCAACAGTTTTATTTGTGTAAGAATTTCCAATTGGTTTAAGAACGGATGAATGTGCAACGCCAGTTTTTGGATGAGTTCTTCTTGGAGAAGCCAAGCTGTAAACCACCAAATCAACCTGACCAAGGTCTTTTTTGATTAATTCGATTGTTTGTTTTTTGATATCATCTGAAAATGCATCACCGTTGATACTTTTGGCATAAAGTCCAGCTTCGTGCGCTTCTTTTTCGAAAGCCGCAGAATTGTACCAGCCTGCTGTTCCCATTTTGCCTTCAGAAGCTGGTTTCTCGAAGAAAACACCAACTGTAGCCGCATCTGAACCGAAAGCTGCCGTGATTCTGGAAGAAAGCCCGAAACCTGTAGAAGCTCCGATTACCAAAACTTTTTTTGGTCCGTTTTTGATTGCACCTTTGGACTTTACATATTCTATTTGGTTTTTTACGCTTTGAAGCGCTCCATCCGGATGAGCTGTCAAGCAAATAAATCCTCTTGTTCTTGGTTGAATAATCATTGTTGAAATTATTTTTAGCATTGCAAATTAAAGAAATTTGAGCAAATAATAAGGAATTTTTGTTTAAAAAGAACTTAACCAATTTTAATTTGATTAGCGTTAATAAGACTTTACGAATATGTGATTATTTATTTTATGCAATCGATTGCGCAAGTTGATATTTTTTTTAATTTTACCAGCAAACAGTTGCTCTTATATTGTGGAAAACACTTCGACTCCGCTCAGTGTGACAATTCTAATATCAATTGTTCTATCTATACATTGTCAGTCTGAGCGGAGTCGAAGACTTTCTAATATAAAATTGAAACGACGAATCTAACGCAACCCGACTTGAGTGGAGCTCATTTTTTTTTAGTTGCCTGAGCGAAGTCGAAGGCAACTAAAAAGAAAAATAGCGGGAACGGAAGACGGAAAAGCTGCCCAAATTATAATTAATGAATTGACTTTAACTAAAACATTTATAATTAATCAAAAGAATTCATATAAAATAAACAATGAAAAAACTATTAATAGGTCTTGCGTTTTCTGTTGCAACGCTCATTTCTGCTCAGAAAAACGACATTCAATATTACATTGACAAAGCGCCATTCAAATTCGGCGAAATGGTTTTGCCGACGATTCCTCAAAAAGATTACAACTTCAAAGATTTTGGAGGTGTTGCTGATGGAAAAACATTGAACACAAAAGCTTTCGAAAAAGCAATCACAACAATTGCGGCGAACGGTGGCGGAAGATTAATTGTCCCAGCCGGAATCTGGTTGACAGGACCAATTGAATTGAAAAGTAAAATCGATTTTCACGTTGAAGAAGGTGCAGTTGTACAATTCAGCAGTGATGTGAAACAATTCCCAATTAGAGAATCTTCACCTGGAAAATTTGAAGTGACAGCTCCGATTTGGGGAAATAATTTGAAGGATGTTTCTTTCACCGGAAAAGGAATTTTCGACGGTGCAGGAGAAGCTTGGAGACCTGTGAAGAAATTCAAAACTACAGATGCACAATGGAAAGAATTGCTGGCAAAACCGGGAAGTACTCTTAGTGACGACGGGAAAATCTGGTGGCCAAGTGTAGCTGCTAAAAATGGCGAAGAATTAGCAAAAGTGATTACAAAAACGCCAGGCGCAACAATAGATATGTACGAACAAATTCATCATTTTTTAAGACCAATGATGTTTACATTATCTAAAGTAACAAATCTTTTGATTGACGGACCGACGTTCAGAAACTCTCCGAAATTTGTCATCAATCCAAAACAAATTACAAATCTTGTCATCAGAAATACAACTGTTTACAATCCAAAATGGGCTCAAAACGGCGACGGAATTGATATCAGTGCTTCGAAAAACGTAATTATTTACAACACAAAAGTGAACGCCGGCGACGACGGAATCTGTATGAAATCCAGTGGAACTCCTAAAAATGGTGAAGCCAATCTACAAAACGTAATCATCGCAGAATGTACTGTGAATGAAGGTCACGGCGGTTTCGTCATCGGAAGTAATACAGACGGAGGAATGAAAAACATCTACGTTACCAACTGTACTTTTGACGGAACAGATATCGGAATTCGTGTGAAAAGTAACTCCGGAAGAGGTGGCGACGTAAGTCAAATCTTCATCGACAATATCGAGATGAAAAACATCATCAAAGAAGCAGTAATGTTTGATACGTTTTACGCTGATGCGCCTGTTGGAAGTACAAAAGAAAGTGAAGCAGCGCAACATTCGGGAGAAAAAGTTCCTTATTTTCACGATTTTTATGTGAGTAACGTGAACTGTGCTTCGTCTGAAACGGCTTTCAGTTTCACTGGACTTCCTGAGAAACTGATTGAGAATCTTTATTTTAAAAATGTGAATATCACGAGTAAAAAAGGAATTGTTGGGAAAAATGCCAATAATATCGTTTTTGAAAATGTGAAAATAAATAACAGTACAGATTATAAAGTGGATAGTAATCTGAAGAAAGCAATTGTTGTAAAATAATTTTTTACGATTATTAAAAGGTGTTAATTTCAAAAACCCTTTCAGAGTTTGAAGCTGAAAGGGTTTTTCTATTTTAAAGCGATGGAGAAATCTTCATTCATAATCAAAATTCCTTCTTCCTGAGTTCCTGTGAAACCTTTCAATTTAGACGTTTTATTTTTAAGAATCAAATCCTGAAGTTGTTTTTCTGATAGCCTTTTCCCTAATATTTCGAATGAAACTTTGAAACCACAAGCTTTGAAATCCGAACATCCTATTGCTGCTTTTCCTTTCATTAACATATTAGATTTACACTTTGGACATTGGGTTTCTGTCCAGATGATTTCGCTTTTTACTCTTGGTACTTTTTCTTTTAGCGGTGCAGGTTTTTCTTCCTCGAAATTGATGACTTTTCCTTTTGAACTGATGACTTTTCGCGTCAGTTCCGTTACCATTTCTATCAATTCGTCTTTGAATTGGTTGGCTTCGTACTCGCCTTTTTCGATTCTGCGCAGTTTGGATTCCCATTCTCCTGTGAGTTCGGGGCTTTTGAGAACTTCGTCTTCGATGGTGTCGATCAAATCAATACCAATAGAAGTTGCGACAAGGTTTTTCTTTTTACGTTCGATATATTTTCTTCGGAACAAGGTTTCGATGATGTTTGCTCGAGTTGATGGTCTTCCGATACCATTATTTTTTAACATTTCTCGCAATTCTTCATCTTCAACCTGTTTTCCGGCGGTTTCCATTGCTCTTAGCAAAGTTGCTTCTGTGTAAGGTTTTGGTGGCGAAGTTTTTCCTTGATGAATTAAAGGTTCGTGTTCGCCTTTTTCACCAGCTGTAAATTCCGGAATTGTTTGTTCCTCGTCTTTATCTTTTTCGTCCTTTTCTTCTTTTTTATCTTTCGCATAAACCGCTCGCCAGCCAGGTTCCAGGATTTGCTTTCCGGAAGCTTTGAACGGAATTGTGCCGACCTGACCTTCCACCAATGTATTTGAAATTTTACATTCCGGATAGAAAACGGCGATGAATCGTTTGGCGACTAAATCATAAATCAACTTTTCTTCCCGACTCAGGTTTGAGGAAGGCGGAATTTCTGTTGGAATAATGGCGTGGTGATCCGTCACTTTTGTATCATCAAAAACCGCTTTTGTCTTCGGAATCGGTTGGGAAAGTAACGGCGAAATCAAGTCTGAGTAAATCGTCATACTTTTCAGAATTCCACCGATTTTTGGATAGAGGTTTTCTGATAAATAAGTCGTATCAACTCTCGGATAAGTCGTGTGTTTTTTCTCGTACAGACTTTGAATATAATTAAGTGTATGCTCCGCAGAAAATCCAAATTTCTTATTCGCTTCCACCTGAAGTCCCGTCAAATCAAACAATCTCGGATTCTTTTCTTTTCCTTCTTTGATTTCAAAAGAGACAATTTCGAATTGATTTTTCTTGAGATATTCTAAGCCTTTTTCAGCTTTTTCTAAAGTTTTTAATCGGTCAATTGATGCACTGAAAAGTACCTCTCTATATTTTGTTTTAAGTTCCCAATATTCTTCCTGAGAAAATGCATCGATTTCTTTTTGACGCTGAACGAGCATTGCCAAAGTTGGAGTCTGAACTCTTCCAATCGATAAAACAGCTTTATTTCCTCCAAATTTTTTAGTGAATAATCTTGTTGCATTAATTCCTAAAAGCCAGTCTCCGATAGCTCTTGCATTTCCTGCCTGATACAAATTTTTGTAATCTTCGGCAGGTTTTAAGTTTTCAAAACCTTCTTTGATGGAATCTTCTGTCAAGGACGAAATCCACAAGCGTTTCATTGGTTTGTCGCATTTTGCTTTCTGCAAAACCCAACGCTGGATGAGTTCTCCTTCTTGCCCGGCATCACCACAATTGATGACCTCATCACATTCCTGAACTAATTTTGCTATCGTATTAAATTGCTTTTCAACGCCATTGTTATCTATCAGTTTGATTCCGAATTGTTTGGGAATAATGGGTAAGAAAATCAAATCCCAGGATTTAAAATGTGGTGCGTAGTCCTGCGGTTCTTTCAGGGTGCAAAGATGTCCGAAAGTCCAGGTGACGCAATAGCCGTTTCCTTCCATATAGCCACTTTTGGGATTATTGGCTCCCAAAACTTTGGCAATATCACGGGCAACGCTGGGTTTTTCGGCTATACAAAGTTTCATTTTCAGTCTAGAAATAAGGCTTGCAAAAATGCGATTTTTAAATTGAAAAAACGAGGGATTTTGAACACAAAGTTCACAAAGTTTTTTTTAATTTATTGAAAATATTTTTGGTTCACGAAGGCGCTTCGCTTATAAAAGGTTGAATGTGAATTTATTCTTTTAAGCGCAAAGTACGCAACGATTTTTTTGAAATTATTGAAAATATTTTAAGATTCGCAAAGACGCTTTGCTCATCAAAGATTTTGTTTTTCTCGCAGATGAAGTAAATTTTACAGATTTGAACTGGAAGACAAAAATTGGATTGAAAGACCAATCTTCAACTTTGCGAAGCACGCCCCGACTTGAGTGGAGCTCATTTTTTGTAGATGGGTTTTAGGGAAGGCAAAAATAGCGGGAACGGAAGGCGGATAAAGGCGCCCAAACCCAACAAAGTGGTTCCAGATAGTCAAATAATTATTATTAAAATGAAAAATCCCTCCGAAGTTTTAAATTACGGAAGGATTCGTGAGAAAATAATAATGTATTTTTAGTTGGAAACGGTTTGCAGATTGGCAACTATTTCGCTGACTTTCTGATCGTAGGTTTTGGTAAAAAACTCGTTGTAATACCAATATTCGAGTTGGTTTACAATCTGAGGCAAGTAAATGAAAGAGCGGTTTTTTACGTTGTCATTCAGGATTTCATCTGCTTTTTTATTGTCGCCGATGAGTTTTGCAATGATGACTTCGCCGGCTCTGTCAAAATGTTCGTAAAGGCAGATTTTCCATTGATTGTAAGCTTGTTCGGACATTTTATTTTTAATCAGTTCGAAAAGAAATTCTTTTGAAGTTATTACTTTTTCGTCCACTTTGTCAATAGCAGGATTCACGAAAGAATGACCGAATTCGTGGATGCAAATCCCTCTTAGCGAGACTTCATTTTTAAATCCCAGGTCTAATTTTGAACTGACATTTACATTTTCCGGTTTGTTGAAACTGGCGAAAACATTGCCAATCGAATTATTATTACTAACGGCAAATCCCTGACTGAAAGACATTGTAAGACTTGGATACAAGACATAATTGTCCACTTTTTTGCTGTAAAAATGTTCCATTTCTGTGATGAAATTTCCCTTCGGGATGTTATTGGAAACTTCGGAAATCATCTCCTGATAATACGGCTGATATTTTTTCAGAAACTCACCAAAATGAATTTCTATGTGAAAATCATTGAAGGCTTTTACGAATTTTTCCTGGTCAGAAAGTGATGAAAATTCGTGAGAGAATTGATAGTCTGAAATCGCTTTTGCATTCGGAAAATTATCCAGGCTCATTACGAAATTGGAAAAATGGAGATAGAAATTCCTGTCAAAATAAGATTTAATCAACTCAAGATTTTTGGATTTTTGATACTGTTTGAATTCTTTTCCAATCTTCAAATTGAGAGTGTACAGGTCTTTTACCTTAATTTCTTTTCCGTCATCGGATTTAAAAGTCTGACTGTCGGGAATATTTTCGAAATCTCCGAGGTTTAATAAAAGATAACTTAAGGCCAGCAATTCGAAATTCTGGTTGGAAACAACTTTGATTTTTTTGATATCAAACGTTGGATATTTTAATTCAAAAGAACCTTTGGCTTTTTCGCCAATGATTTGAATTTGAGAAGGATTCTGCAAATCAATTTTTGTGTGATTGATTTTATTTTGATTCGGAATCTCTTTTCCGTTTGTCAACAAATATAATTTTCCTTCAGAGTTTTGAAGTTCTGAACTTAGATAAACCAGTTTACTTTTCTCAGCTTTGAAATCGATTTTTTCTCTTCCATTGAAGTTTTCAAATGTTGCTTTCCACGAATCGTGAGTTTGATTCGTTTTAAGATTTTGGTAAGAAACGGAACAGGAATTTGTAAAAACCGTAAAAGTGAAAAGAGCAATTATTTTTTTCATTTTAAAATTTCATTAACAAAAAAAGACACAAAGATATTTTACTTATTTAACTCTAAAGTTCAAAAAAGCATTAAAATCCAGCTTCAAAAACTTTGAGTAATTCGGTTTGCTGCATCACTTCGTTCTTACTGTTGATGAGATTGTAATTCGCCTGAAGCCAGTTGTTTCGAACCACGAAGAATGTATAAGCATCCATCAAACCTTCTTTATATTTCTCTTCGGATTTTTGGAAAGAGAGTTTTTGGTTTTCGAAGTTTGCCATTAATAAAGTATATTTTTCTTCGGAATTCTGGAATTGTGCTTTGATAGAATTGATGCTTTGAGTCAGATTATTAATCACGATTTCTTTGTCGTAATTGGAATTGATGACATTCAGTTTGGCAATCTCAACATTATTTTTCACTTGTAATTTGTTGAAAATCGGAACATTGAGCCCGAAGCCCAATTGTTGGTTTTTATTACGTTTGAACTGTTCAGAAAATGCATCAGCAGGTTCACCTAATGTTTTGCTGTAGAAGCTAGACCAATTGTAAGAACCATTCAAAGTTGGCAGATAAGCCGATTTTGCAATAGCTACATTTTTTTGCTGCGCTTTTATTTCTGTCTGAACGGATTGATAAGCTGGATTTTTTTCCAAAAGATTCTGAACAAAATCAGCATCGTTAAAGTTCGAGTTTGCAAGTGCATCATCTTCCATTTTGAAATCCAAAGAATCTCTTGTGATTGCCAAAGCATTCAGTAAATTAATCTTAGAAAGGTCTCGCGAATTCTTCGCAGTTACCCATTGTTCCTGCAAAGTTCCAAGGTTGGCTTTGATATCATAAACATCACTTTTTGGTCTGCTTCCAATCTCTACTTCTTTTTCTGTACGTTTGATTTGGTCTTCGATTCCGGAAATCTGCGTTTCCAAAACGCCGAGCCAGCTTCTGTTATTTTGGTAATTGAAAAACATTGTGATGACATTCAGTTTTACCTCATTTTGCGCCTGTTTCATTTTGAAAGTTGAACTTTCTTTGTTGATCTTGGACAATGAAATATTGAGGTAATTGCGCCAGTTCATCAGTTCCCAATTGGCTTGTGCATAAACCTGGTCATATTGTGTGTTGAGTGAACCTCTTTGATTCGTGGTTTGATCAATCGAGGAACCGAAACTGTAATTGTGATTAACTCCTGCTTCAACTGAAGGCAACAACATTCCTTTGGCGGCAGAAATCTGACGGTCATTTTTTTGAACATTAATTGTAGATTGCTTTACCAAAGGATGATTGGCAGAGGCATAATCCAGACATTGTTTCAAAGTCCAACTTTGCTGAGCTGGAAAAAGATTAATGATGAATATGAAGAATAGTTTTTTCATTGTTTAATTTTTATTGACTGAAATATCCAGTCTATTTTTCAATAATTTGAGAAAAGTAACAGAAAGAGAAACGAACCAAACTGACCAACCGAAGTGGACAAATCTTTGTATCAATCCTGTATAATTTGACCTTATCGTCTCAGATGGAATTGCTCTCAATAAAATGAATAGCATAATAATGAAACTCAACCAACTTAATTTTCTTAGGCTTTTAAATTCTTTTCCTTTCCATAAAAAAATTGACAACAGCGGACCTAACAGCAAAAGAATCAACACTGCTCCAGACTTGGAATGCATTGGATTTCCGGAGTGAAAAGTTGCTGCCCAGCCGAACATCAAGGTGAATCCAAGAATACCGATTAATGGAATCAAGCTTAAATTAAATTGCCGGCAAACTATCAAAAGTCCTGTCAGAAAAGCAATACTTAAAATTGTATTTAGCCAAGTGGAAACTGTCATAAAACTCTCAGCAGGCGAACCAATTGCTCCCAATTGACTGATTGTATTTCTAAAATGGTCGTAATCATCAAATAATGCTGACGCAATAAATGTGGACATCCAAAAGATAATCGGAATCAAAATTCCTGTGAATAGCAATATGCGTAAAATAGTCGGTTTCATTTTAAAATCTTTATTCGTATTTCAGATATTTGACAAGATTGATTTTGGTTGCACGGTAAGCTTTGAAACTCACAACTACAAAAGTCAAAATCAATAATAAAAACAAACTCAAAACGTAAGGCCAAATAGGCATATCAATCCTGTAAGAGAAGTCTTTCAGCCATTCATTCATTGCATAATAACTGATAGGAATGCTTAGTATGACTGCAAAAACACAAATCAAAAGAAATCTTTTTGTCAAATCCCATATGATGGTCTTCTCGTCTGCACCCAAGGTTTTTTTGATGGCAACGTCTTTTAGTTTTTGTTCTATTAATAATGATGATAATGCGAATAATCCTAATAATGCAATGACCAAAACCACAATATTCAAAGTTGTAAACAATGTCTGCTGTTTCTGGAATTTCTCAAATGTTTTAGCAAATTGCTTATCCACAAAATTATAGTCGTAAGGATAGCCAGGTTCTGCTTTTGTGAGCCAGAACTCTTTTATTCGTTCCAAAGTTCCAGCGATATCATTTTCTGAAAGCTTTATCTGAACATTCTGCATATTGTTTTTTATCCAGTTTCTATCATAATTGAAGTACACTATGGGCTCAACAGGCTGATTAACTCCACTGTAATGTATATCTTTTACCACGCCAAGGATTTTATATTTTTTCTTGCCATCCCAACCTGTAAAAAATTCTTTGTTTACAGCTGTTTTAGGATTATAGCCTAATTTCCCGGCAAATGTTTCATTCACTACAGCACCATTGATGGTGTCCGAAGTTTTTTTCCAGTCCAGGTCTCGTCCAGAGAGGAATTTAACTTTATAAAATCGTAGAAAATTTTCATCAATTCCGCCAAGCATAGTCTGTACAGTTTTGGTCGTATCTGTTGATAATTTCACTACCGAGCCATTAGCGGTTCCATTTCCTAAGGAATTGACAGAACCTGTAATATCGATTACACCAGGAATTTTTGACAACTCAATTTTCAGTCTTTTGTACTTATTGATATTGAAGTTATTTTCCCAATTTGATTTCTTGAAATTAATCTGAATTGCCTGGTCACCTTTGAAGCCCAAATCTTTATTCATCATATAACTGACCTGGGTATGAATAATCAATGAGCAAATGATGAAAAATGATGAGATAATCAGTTGAAGCGTAAGAATAAAATTTCTTAAAAAAACGCCACTTTTACTTCTTGCAAAATTGCCTTTCAGCGTATTGATTGGTTTGAAATTCGATATATAAAGAGCCGGAATCAATCCTGAAATCAATGAAAAAACAATTAATAATAATCCTGTGTAGAAGAATAATCTAAAGTCATTCAACCTAATTTCTTTATTGAGGAATTTATTATATGAAGGTAAAAACAATTCTACCATTGCGAAAGCGATGATGTATGCTGCCAGACAAATCATAAAAGTTTCCAGCAGGAATTGCAGAATCAATTTCGATTTTGAACTTCCCACCACTTTTCTTACACCAACTTCTTTTGCTCTTTGAGAAGCCTGCGCAGTTTTAAGATTAATCAGATTGATTCCCGACAATAGTAAAATCAAAGCAGATAAGCTTAATAAAATCATAATTGATTTTTTATCTCCTTTCTCTACGCCATCACTTTTTGCATCTAATTTCATTTTGCTGATTGGTGTCAGATAGACCATTGTCGGATTTTTCTTATCAACGGTGTAACCCCATTTTTTAGCAGAAATCTCGTCCTGTTCCTGCATCTGTTTAGAAAGTTTATTTTCCAGTGTTTTGATGTCTGTACCGGGTTTCAGTCTGAAAAATCCGTTGTAACTATAACTTGTCCATTGGTCTTTGGACTGTTCCATATAAGGATTCCTGTAGATGAAATCAGGTTTAAAAACAGTGTTGCCTTCCGGCAGTTTATAAATCGCTGTTACAACATATTCTTTGTCATTGGAATCACTTTTTATTGATTTTCCGATAGCCTTGAGATAATCATCGCCAAAAAGCAGACGAGCAGTTTTATCCGAAATAGCGATTTTTCCATCATCTGATAAAGCTCTCTGGAAATCACCTGCAACCTTTTCAAAAGGGAAAAACCTGAAAAAAGAATCTACTGAAGCCGAGCCGGAAACATAAACCGAATTACTACCAACACTCAGTTTCTGTTTCCCCCAATTGTTATAAATCAGACAATCTTCAATCTCACTAAATTTTTCTTTGGAAACAAAGATTTCCGGGTAACTCGAACTCGACATTATGCCAAAAGAAGCGTTTCCATTTTCTACAAAATAGATATTCTCTTTATTCGGAACCCATTCTTCATAAGATTTCTCGTCCTGCCAATGGATGAATATCAACAAGAAAACACACAGCCCAACACTCAATCCCAAAATATTAATAATGGTGGAAAGCCAGTTTTTTCTATAATTGATGAAAGCTATTTTGAGCCAATTCTTTATCATAATGGTTAATTATTAATTTTAAATGGTTAACTAACAATTGATAATTAACCATTAATAATTCTTACTCGTATTTCAGATATTTGATAAGGTTTACTTTTGTGGCTTGATAGGCTTTGATGCTTACGACGGAGAACGTCAATAAGAGCAAAACAACAAGACTTAAAATGAATGGCAGAATCGGCATATCAATCCTGTAGGCGAAATCCTTCAGCCATTCGTTCATCAGGTAATAACTGATTGGAATACTGATAATAACTGCAATTAATGTGATCCAAAGGAATTGTTTCGTCAGTCCAATAATCAAACTTTTGTCTGATGCACCAAGTGTTTTTCTGATGGCAACATCTCTCAACTTCTGCTCAATCATCAATGATGATAAAGCGAATAGTCCTAGCAAAGCCACAATCAGAACCATCACGTTCAGAATTGTGAAAAGCGTCTGCTGTTTCTGATATTTCTCAAAGGTTTTTGCAAATTTCTGATCCAGGAAATAATAATCGAAAGGATAGCCTTGCTCCACATTATTCTGCCAATAGGTTTTGAGCCTTTTTACAGTTCCATCAATGTCATTTGGGTCGATTTTTAATTGAATATTATAGACATTGAATCTCTTCCATTCCGTTTCTCTGTAATGGAAAAAGATGATTGGCTCAACTTCCGTTCTCAAACTTCTGATATTGAAGTCCTTTACAACACCTACGATTTTGTAGTTTTTATTATCAAATCCCGGACGGATTTCGTTCTTCAAAGCATCTTCATCTTTCCAACCGAATTTTCTCACAAAAGCTTCATTTACCAAAACATTATTCACAGTATCTGATGAAAGATTCGGATCCAGCCAACGTCCTGTTTTTAGTTTTACGTTAATGAATTTCAAATAATTATAATCCATAGAACCGTGCTGACCTTGGATACTTTTATCCTTGTAATCCATATTAGATGAACTGCTTCTTCCACTTCCCGGAACCGCTTCTCCGTAGGAAATATCCACAACGCCTTGTATTTTTTTCATCTCGGTTTTCAGTCTTTCATATTTCAGCCAGGGTTTTGGATTGCTTTCGTTGAAGTTAATCATCATAATTTGTTTTCCACTGTAACCAAGATCTTTATTCATCATATATTTCACCTGTTGATTAACAATCAGACCACCAATGATGAAGAATGAAGAGATAATTAATTGAAGAGTCAAAATTCCATTTCTCAGCCAAACGCCGTGTTTGCTTCTGGCGAAATTCCCTTTCAGAGTTTCTATCGCTTTGAAGTTGGAGAGGTAAGTTGCAGGAATCAATCCCGAAATCAATGTTACCATCAAAACCATCGCAAATGAGTAGAAGTAGATATGCCAATCGTTCATCACCATTTCCTTGTCATAGAACTTGTTGAAGCTTGGTAAGAGCAGTTCCGTCAATGCCAAAGAAAGCAGGTAGGATGTCATACAAATCACAAATGTTTCCATCAAAAACTGAAGAACCAGATTGGTTTTTGTACTTCCAATTGCTTTTCTGACACCAATTTCTTTCGCTCTCTGAGATGCTTGCGCCGTTTTCAGATTAATGAAATTAATAGCTGATAAAATCACAATCAAAACAGAAAGCGTGAAAAGAATCATCAATGTTTTGAAATCCGGCTGGCCAAACCAAGATGCTTTTGCGTGAAGTTTTATTTTATCCAAAGGCGTCAGCACACTATCAGTTGGGCCATAAAGGTCTAGATATTGTTGAATGGTCATCCCCGCAGAATCTTTGTCCAAACTTGCACGATATTCAAAAACATCTTTCACAAATTTTTGCTGTACAATCTTCGGGTCTGTTCCTTTTTTCAGCATAAAGAATGCACCATAATTGAAGTTCCCCCAGTTTTTCTCATCCCCCTTAAACTGTTCCATAGAAGGATGGATGATGAACTCAGGTTTTATCTGGCTGTTTTCTTTTGGTAATTCGTAAACTGCTGTTACGACGTAATTTTTATTATCAAATTTTACACTTTCGCCGGCAACATTTGTTTTTCCGAAGAGATTTTTAGCGGCGTCCACAGAAAGTGCAATCACGCCTTCTCCCTTCAAAGCATCTTTATAACTCCCGGAAACCAATTTGAAAGGAAAGAATTTGAAAAAGCTTTCTGTTGCAGTCATTCCATCTTTTTGGAAAACGGTTTTAACTCTTGTGGTCATCTTCAAACCTATTCCCGAACCATTGAACAAAACGTAATCTTCGACACCGGGAATAACCTCTTTAGCACGTTTTGCCATTGGGATAGAGATATTATTCCCGTAAGAATTCTCCGGTTTATGATACGTTTGGAAAGAATAAATCTGGTCTTTTCCCGGATTCCATCTTTCGAAGGATTCTTCATCATTCCAATGCATCAGGATGAGCATAAATCCGGTCAAGCCAATCGTTAATCCAAACAAATTGATGATGGTGGAAAGCCAGTTCTTTTTATAATTGATGAAGGCAATTTTGAGCCAATTTTGTAGCATAATTTTATTTTTTTGTTGTGTAGGATGGATGCTGGATGCAGTTAGTTTTATTCCGCATCCATCATCTTTCATCCGTCATTTAACAATTATTCGAAGTTCTTAGCGTCTGCTTTTTCGAAGACATCTTTTCTTTGGGAAGAATGTTCTTCGCTGAAGATTTCGCCATCTTTCATATTCACAATTTTGGAAGCGTAACCGGCATCGTAAGAAGAGTGAGTTACCATTGCGATTGTAGAACCCTCTCTGTGAAGTTCTGCAAGGAGATTCATTACTTCGTTACCATTAGAACTGTCCAGGTTTCCAGTTGGCTCATCGGCAAGGATTAATTTTGGTTTTGTGACCAAAGCTCTTGCAACTGCCGCTCTCTGTTGTTGTCCACCGGAAAGTTGCTGTGGATAATGTTTTGCTCTGTGAGCGATGTTGATTTTCTCCATAATTTCCTCCACACGTTTTTTTCTTTCTGATGAAGAAACACCGTTGTAGATTAATGGCAATTCGATATTTTCATAAACCGTCAATTCATCAATCAAATTAAAATTCTGGAAAATAAAACCGATATTTTTCTTTCTGATATCTGATTTTTTCTTCTCAGAAGTTCCGATGGTTTCTACAGATTCAAATTGATAAGAACCGGAAGAAGCGCTATCCAAAAGTCCCAGAATATTAAGGAAAGTGGATTTTCCACAGCCTGAAGGTCCCATTATCGCTACAAATTCGCCTTCTTTGATACTTAGGCTTACATTGTTTAAAGCGTTGGTTTGTACGTCTTCGGTTTTATAGACTTTTGAAAGGTTTTGAATATTTATCATTTTATTAATTTTTTAAATTATTATTCCGAATTTTTTATTTTTAAAGTCAATGACTATTGTTTTGTCCAGAAAGAAAACATTTCCAATGATTCCGTCGATTCCTTGTTGTTCAAAGGAAAAGTAATCTTCGTCTGTAAACCAAAACTCTTTGGTATTGAATGATGATTTTCCAATGATGATTTCTTTATTAGTTTTTATTGCTTTTACAATTAAAGGATTATTAAAATTTCTGATATTAAAATTTTCAATAATTTCCGATGACTCAATTAAATTTTGAAAATTCTTTTTGTAAGACACAATTGGAAAAACACTTGCACCATTATCATATTGAAAATGATACACTTTACCGTCAATTTCTAAAGGAAGAATTGGTTTGTTATTAATGATTTTGATATCAACAAAGTCAATTTTTTTAGTCGTTTTTAGTTTATCCGTTACAATTGCTTTCTTATTAGGAAAATCAATAATCAGATATTTATTTTGAAACAAGTCTGCTCCTACAACGCCACAAGCTTCTTCCTGTTCAAAGTTCAAAAGTCCGTGAAGTTTATAATTCTCAACTTTTAATTTCCCAACACTGAAGTTCTGATTATCAATAGTGAAAACCTGATGACCCGCCGCTTCCATTGGTTTATCTGTTTTTTTATTCTTGATAAATTCTGTTTTTTCAAAGCATTTATCATAGATTAAAGTCATATTAGCGCCCAAATCAAATTGAAACCGATAGGTTTTGTTCTCAATAGTAAAGGGTACACTCATCGCTATTTTGTCAACCAATTTTCCATTAATCGAATCTTTTTCCCATTTAAAATCAATATTTTGTGCTTTTAAAGATGTGAAAAAACCAATAACAATTGTGATTAAAAGCAATAATCGTTTTTGCATTTTAGTTATTTTGAATTAAATTGAATCGATTGTCCCGCCAGAATCTCTTTCAGCCGAAAATTTGATTCCCGACAAGGTTTTGTATCTGATTTTCGCCATAGAACTTGCAGAAGCTGTCAGTTCTTTTGAAACACTTAAACTAACCGATGAAGCAGATTCCGCATTTACAGTTGCTACAGAAATATTGGTTTTGGTCGCTATGATTTTAGATGCGCCTTCAGAATTAATTTTCGCTGTATCAATCTTCCCTTGAATATTGATTGAGCTTCCGGATTGTGCGTTCAACACAAGATTTTCTGTATTTACAGTTCCCAAAACAGAACCACCAGATTCGGTATTGATGACAATATTTTTTGCATTAGAATCTCCAAATATCTTTCCGCCACTTTCCGTAGAAAACTTTTGAATATCAAAATTATCTTTGATTTTTACAACTGAACCAACTCCTGCATTTACAGATTTTACATCTTTTGCATAAATTACGATTCTTGTGTCCACATTTTCTAACGACTGGTTTTTTTTGTAACTAATTTTCAAGGTATTATTTTTCACATTGATTTCAACAAAACTTAGATAATTGCTTGTAATCACAGCCTTTTCTTCATTAGATTTTCTTATTTCAACATTGAAAACCATCTCCGAATTTATCTTGTCAAAGTTTTCTAAAGAAATAGTCTTAGTTTCTAAATTCTCACTTGATTTTGAAGAACTTTGTCCTTTCACAAATATCGCAGTAATGGTAACTATGACTAGTAATATTAATTTTTGCATTGTTATATTTTTTAGTTTTTAAGTTTATTTTTGAATATCTAATATCTCATATTTCTTAAGTTCCGTATAATCTGATGTGATTACAGTTTCACCTTGTTTAAGTCCAGAAACCACCTCATAATACATTTGGTTTTCTCTTCCAAGGCTGATATTTCGTTTTTCGGCTTTGTTGTTTTTCATTACAAAAATCCATTTTCCGTTGGTGTCTTTGTAGAAATTCCCTTTTGGAATCATTACACTTTGCGTGTCAGCAGACAATTTCAATTTCACGCCGAATGTCATTCCGATTTTCAAATTTTCCGGTTTTACATCTACGAAATTAAGTTCTACAGAAAACTGCCCGTCCTTCACTTCAGGAAGAATTTTGGTAATGATAACCTCAAATTGTTTCGCATTGCTTTCCAGACTTCCTTTGATTCCGTTTTGAAGTTTATTAATATAATATTCATCAACTTTCGCAATCAACTTGTAACCACCCATCAAATCTACCTTTCCAATACTTTCTCCAGTCGTAAGATTTTGTCCTAATGAAATATTAAACGATGACAATCTTCCGGAAACAGGCGACATTATCAGGAAATTATTTTTGTTGGAACGAAGGATATTCAGGCTTTTTTCCATTTGATTGATGGAATTATTGATGGCAGAAAACTGAGAGTTTCTGGAAGCTTTTTCGCTGGATGCTCCTTTTTCAACAATTACTTTTCTTTGTTTTTGATAATTCAAATTCTGCAAAGCGATGTCATAATCAGTTTTTTTTCCGATTTCCGCATCGTATAATCTTTTCTGAAGATTGAAAGATTGTAAAGCTGTATTGTAATCATTTTGAGATTGAAGCAACTCTTTATCTTGATTGAATTCCTGATTCTTCAATTCCAAAAGCGAACTTCTCATCTGACTGATTTGTTGCATAATTCCCGTTTCCTGATTCAGATAATTGAATTCTGTATTCGGATTGTAAACTCTGGCGATAGGTTGTCCTTTTGTTACCATTTGTCCGTCTTCTGCAAAAATTTCTTTCACCGCTCCACCTTCCAACACATTTACAAGAGATGAATTAAGAGATTGAGTCTGCGCCGTCACCATCAACATATCTTCGAATTTTCCATTCGTCACAACATCTGTTTGAATATCATCAAATTTCACATTGTAAGTTTTTTTCTGATTCAGAAAATACCATCCAAAAACTGAAACTGCCAGTGCAGACGCAATGATGATTAATATTAATTTTAGTTTAGACTTCTTTTTTACTATTTTCGTATCCATAATTACGATAACTTATTTATCTACAGACTATTACACAATGCAGATGCCAGAGATTTATAACTTCATAACTCTCTGAAAATGTGATTAAATATAATTTTATTAATTTTAAGACTGTTCATTATCGGACACTTTTTGTACGAAAACGAACACGACTTAATTATAAATGATGAATTATTGATTTTAAATGATAATTTCATCTAACAAAACTTACAAATGATGAATACAAAATATGGCTAAAAAACTAAAAAACACAGATTCGACAGAAAATCAAATCAGTATTTCAAATGAAAAATTGTTTGGTGATTTGTCAAAATTGATAGAGCAAAGCCGCAATCAAGTGGCGATGCAAGCCAACAGTACTCTTACCATTTTGTTTTGGCAAGTTGGCAAACGTATTAATGATGATATCCTGCAAAACCAACGTGCAGAATATGGAAAACAAATTGTGTCGACAGTGGCTACACAATTGGAACATCTTTATGGACGAAATTTTACAGAACGAAATGTAAGAAGAATGATGCAGTTTGCAGATATTTTTCCCGAAATGCAAATTGTCGTTACACTGTCACGACAATTGACTTGGTCACATTTTTTAGTGTTAATTCCTTTGAAATCAGAAGAATCAAAACAATTTTACGCACAATTAGCAATTAATGAAACACTTGGCGTAAGAGAATTACGAAAACAAATTGCCAACAAAACTTTCGAAAGAACCGAGATTGCAAATATTCAAATAACACAAAACGAAAATTTCCCCATCAACACTTTCAAAGACCCATATCTTTTGGATTTCCTTGGACTGCAAAACGGCTATCTTGAAAAAGATATTGAAACTGCAATTCTCCACGAATTAGAGAAATTTATTTTAGAATTAGGGAAAGGATTTGCTTTTGTAGAACGCCAAAAGAGAATGATTATAGATGGAGAAGATTTTTACCTTGACCTTTTGTTTTATCATCGTTCATTAAAAAGATTAGTTGCAATCGAATTGAAATTAGGAAAATTTCAAGCCAAATATAAAGGTCAGATGGAGTTATATTTGAAATGGTTGAACAAAAATGAAAAACAAGAAGGCGAAGAAACTCCGATTGGACTAATACTTTGTGCAGAAAGCAGTAAAGAACAGGTTGAACTTTTGGAAATGCATAAAGACGGAATAATGGTCGCAGAATATTGGACAGAATTACCTCCCAAAAAAGAACTCGAACGAAAATTACATTCAGCTTTAATCGAAGCAAAAGAACGCTTTGAACGCAAGAAATTGCTTTAATATTATAACTTAAAATGCGAAAAAAAGAAGCTCATATTTTAATTGTTGATGACGACGAGGATATTTTATTTTCGGCGAGAGTTTGGCTCAAGAAATTCTTTACGGAAGTGAGTTGCCTGAGTCAACCAAAGAATATTTTGAAGTTTTTGACAGAACAACAAGTTGACACCGTTCTTCTCGATATGAATTTCCGAAAAGGTTTTGAAAGCGGACAAGATGGATTGTACTGGATGAATGAAATCAAAACTTTGGAATCTCAGCTTCCGATTATTCTGATGACCGCCTACGGTGAAGTAGAATTGGCGGTTGAAGCTTTAAAAAATGGTGCTTCAGATTTCATCTTGAAACCTTGGAATAATGAGAAATTATACGCTTCAGTAAATCTCGCCGTTGACATTTCCAGAAAAAATAAAAAACTGAATCAGTGGGAAAATGTCAGCGTAAAAACCAATCAATATCAGTTGGAAACTGCGTCTTTTGCGATGCAGGAAGTGATGGAACAAATCACGAAAGTTGCGCCGACTGACGCCAACATTTTGCTTTTGGGAGAAAATGGAACCGGAAAATACGTTCTAGCTGAACATCTTCACGAATTATCGGAAAGGAAAAACCAGCCATTTGTGCATATTGATTTAGGAAGTTTGTCTGAAAATCTTTTTGAGGCAGAATTATTCGGTTATAAAAAAGGTGCGTTTACAGACGCCAATCAGGATTATTCCGGAAAGATTGAAAATGCGCAGAACGGAACGGTATTTCTGGATGAAATTGGGAATCTACCGCTTCATCTTCAGACCAAATTATTAAGCTTGATTCAAAACCGAAAATTGACAAGAATTGGAGAAAATAAAGAGCGAACTTTGGACGTAAGATTTATTTTTGCAACTAATGAAAATCTTAAAAAAGCTGTTTCAGAAAATCGTTTCAGGAAGGATTTATATTACAGAATTAATACAGTGGAACTTCAAATTCCTAGTTTGAGAGAACGTTTGGAAGACATTCCGACGTTAGCAACTTACTTTCTTGACAAGTACAAACAGAAATATCACAAGCCTGATTTGATTTTAAATGATATTTTAATTTCAGAATTGACGCATTATTCTTGGGCAGGAAATATCCGTGAACTTGACCATTGCATTGAGCGAAGTGTGATTCTTTCTAATGAGAAAAATCTTAAATTGCTGATGCCTCAAGATGAAGAATCTGAAAAAACGATTGTGAATCTGAACATCGAAGAAATGGAAGAAATTCTCATTAAAAAAGCTTTGAAAAAACACAGAGGAAATATTTCTTTAGCAGCAGAAGATTTGGGATTGTCAAGAGCGGCATTATATAGAAGAATGGAAAAATTTGAATTGTAGATGAACAAACAACAATTTATTTGGCTATTATTCATTTTACTGGCGATTGTCAGTGGGATTTTCGCCTTTGATTTTTATTCTCAAAATAAGTGGATTAATTTTGGATTATTTACGATGATAGCAATTGGATGTATCATTTTGGCGCAGATTTCGGCATTATCATTCATCCAGAAAAGTGAGAAAATATTATTGGCGATTCAGAAAAAAGACTTTTCATTGTTTCCAAAAACTGAGGAAAATAATTTGGTTGATAATGCTGTAAAACTTTATTACCAAAGCAAAGAAGAACATTTGTCATTATCATCTTACAAGCTTCTGTATGAAGAAATTTTGAATCAACTGGAAATCGGATTGATGATTCTTTCTGAGAAAAACAATCAGTGGGAAGTTTTTTACGTCAATCCGGTTTTTCTGGAAATTCTTCAGATTCCGAAATATAATTCGTGGGAATTGTACGAAGCTAAAACATCAGAATTTTATAAAATCATCGAACAAACCAACTACGAAAATTCGCAGGAATTCTTCGATATTTCTATCAATGAAAATCTGAAACAATCATTTTCTCTTCGAACCAAAAAAGTTCAGAATGTCAAAAATCGTTTTTGTATCATTAGTTTGGAATCTGTTCAGAAAATCATTGAGCAAAAAGAAAAATTAGCTTGGAATAATTTGATGAAAGTGATTTCTCACGAACTTCTGAATACTCTGACGCCCGTCAATAGTTTAATTCAAAACCTTGAATACATTGCCAATCAAGAAGTTGTCAACAAAGAAGACCAAGAGGAAATGAAGGAAAGTCTGATGATTATCAATTCGAAATCCAAACAATTACTCAATTTCGTTGACGATTACCGACAAGTCGCAGAACTTCCGAAACCAGTTTTTAAAACCATTTCTCTGACACAAATTGTAGAATCCGCGCTCAATTTCCTCAAGCCAGAATTCGAAAAAAATCATATTAAAATCATCAATTCTCTAGAAAATCAAGTGATATTTGCTGACCAAAAAATGATTGAAAGATGTTTGATTAATCTTTATGTCAATGCAATTTATGCCGTTGCAGACAATTCAGAAAAAATCATTAAAACAGAAATTAAAACTTTTAACAAACGAATTCTTTTAAGTGTTGAAGACAACGGAATCGGAATCTCAAATGAAATTAAAGACAAGATTTTCCTTCCATTTTTCACAACCAGAATCAGCGGTTCGGGAATCGGCTTAACTTTGAGCAAAAGTATTATTGAAGCGCATAAAGGTTACCTTAATTATAAACCTTTGGAAAAAGGAAGTCGGTTTGAAATGTGGTTTGTGGAGCAATAATGAGAAAAGAAAAAAGAGCAAAGAATAAAGATTTAAAGCACAATTATGAAAATAAAAAATAACGCCGGCGAAATTGTAGAATTTGAAATCTCAAAACTCGAAAACTCACTTCGGAATTCTGGAGCGGAAGAAAATTCCATCAAAAAAGTCATTGACAATATTTTGCCAAATTGCATCGAAGGCGTCACAACTCGAGAAATTTACAAACTTGCTTTCGATGAGTTGAAGAAAATCTCAAACTCCGTTGCAGCAAGATACAGTTTGAAAAAAGCGCTGTTGGAATTAGGGCCAGCAGGATTTTATTTCGAACAATGGATTGCGCGAGTTTTCCAAAATATCGGCTACAAAACCGAAACCGGACAATTAATAAAAGGACATTCAGTAACACACGAAGCCGACGTTATCGCCAAAAAAGATGAGAAAACTTATTGGGTAGAATGCAAATTCCGAAATGCAGAAGACACGAAAATATCCGTCACAACGCCAATGTATGTGTTGTCGAGAATCAAAGATATTTCCGGAATCAATTATAATTTGTTCAAAACTAAAACTGAATTTACGGACGGTTGGTTGATTACAAATACTTATTTCACTAAAGATTCGGTTGCTTTTTCAGAATATTACGGACTTAATTTGTTGTCTTGGGATTATCCAAAAGATAGAAACATCAAAAGTCTGGTTGACCAAAATGCGCTTTATCCAATCACTTGCCTCACAACTTTGGACGGAAAACAAAAGCAAAAATTGCTGGAGAAAAAATGTGTGTTGGTAAAGGAATTATTCAATAATCAGAATTTATTAGACGTTTTGGATTTGAACAAAGAAAGAAAATCAGAAATTTTGAAAGAAGCAAAAGAACTTCTAAAAACCAAAATTTCAGAATAAAAAAACCGCCAAATTTGACGGTTTAATTTTTCTAATATCTAGATTCTAAAATCTAACATCTATCTTATTTCCCTTTTTGCGGAGGATAGTTTGCCATAATTTCAGCAACTATCTGCGGAATTTGTTTTTGTTTAGATTTTGGAGAATCTACAGAAAGCCCACTTCCGATTCCCTGCCAAACCAATTTCTGAGTTTTCGCATCGATGATATCTACGATGATTGTGCCGCTGTTATAATTATTCGTCCACGTATTTCCCATTCCGAATCCGCCACCCCAGCCGTAAGGTCTTCCCCAACCAAATCCACCGCCGTAAGAAGTGGTAATGTCCTGCACTTTTTTGTGAGACACTTTTACATTCACAATCAGGTCAGGATTCTGAGCAGACGTTAACGCTTTTGTCTGTAGTTGTTTCGATAACTCGTTCAAAACTCTGTCTTTATCGATGTCGTTCAGTTTTAGGTCGTCTGTTCTCAGCAAATACGTTTTGTAATTGGTAAAATTTGCTGTTGCAGAATAGTCAGATTTCACTTGGAAAGGGCTGCAAGAAGTCACGCCCAGAGAAACTGCTGCCAGTAATATGAAGAAATATTTTTTCATTGTAATATTATTTAGATTTTTTAATAAATGTATCTGTTTTTTTATCGTAGCCATACGGGCAATGTCGGCATCCACTTTTACAGCAATAGCCACGTTTCAAATGGAATTTCTCCGTAAAAACCTTGTAACCTTGCTCGTTGTAGTAGAAGTCTTCATTCTCTTTGATGTCATTTAGTTTCATAAGTTAAAAAACTGTACCAAAATTTTTATCTTTGATAGATTATTAATGAGAATTATTATGGCAGCTTTATCCGCCTTCCACTCCCAATTTGTCATTCTGAGGCTCTCGAAGAGTCCGTTCAAGTCGGGCTGCAGATTCGTCTTCAAATCAAATTTATCCATTATAATTTAGATTTCCCATCCAATTTCTAATATCTAAAATTTAACTCCTCAGAATGATAATAATTATCTGTCAAAGATTACTCAAAAATATGAAAATTTCGGGGATTACTTTATTTCCGTTCATTTTTATTCAGAGGAAAGAAGACCGAAACAACAAGATTCTACTAAATCACGAGAAAATTCATATCCGTCAGCAAATGGAATTGCTTATTATTCCATTTTACATTTGGTACTTATCAGAATACTATCTCAAATATTTGAAGTACAAAAATCCACACTTGGCTTACCGAAATATCAGCTTCGAAAGAGAAGCTTATGACAACGACCAAAACTTAGATTATCTTAAAAATCGAAAATTCTGGAGTTTCATTTCCTACTTATAATAATAAAAAACAAAGCCCACAACTAACTGACAATCAATCGAATAAATTACAAAAACTTCTCCAATATTACATTTTCATCAAAAAAATCTCTAAGACTATAAAATAATCTAAATTTGCAAAATTATTTTTCAATAATTTTTAAATTATGTCGCAAGATAGCAGTGGTCATTTTGACCTCAAAAAACTTTCCGCCGTTGGAATTTTAGTTTCATTAGGAATTGTTTTCGGAGACATCGGAACCTCGCCGTTGTACGTGATGAAAGCAATCATCAATGCTGGAAAATCCGGAGGCATAATCTCGGAAGAATATATAGAAGGTGCATTGTCTTGTATCATTTGGACGCTTACTTTACAGACGACCATCAAATATGTTATTATCGCTCTAAAAGCAGATAACAAAGGCGAAGGCGGAATCTTGTCGCTCTACTCTCTCGTTAAAAGATTTAAGAAAAAATGGCTTTACGGTGTGGCGATAATTGGAGCTGCCACATTGGTCGCTGACAGTATTATTACGCCATCTATGACGGTAATTTCTGCGATAGAAGGTTTGGAACTTGTGACTCACAAACCGCCTGTTGTCCCGATAACATTGTTCATTTTAATCATTATTTTCGTCGTTCAGCAGTTCGGAACTAGTTTCATCGGGAAATTCTTTGGACCGGTAATGGTGCTTTGGTTCTTGGTTTTAGGCGGTTTTGGTCTTGTCCAATTAATAGAACATCCAACCGTTTTGAAAGCTTTTAATCCTTATTACGGAATCAAATTAATATACAATTCGCCAAGTGCCATCGTCATTTTAGGTGCCGTTTTCCTTTGTACGACTGGAGCAGAAGCTTTGTATTCTGACCTTGGACATTGCGGCATTAAGAATATTCAGGCAAGCTGGATTTTCGTAAAAGCGATGCTGATTCTCAATTACCTTGGCCAAGGTGCTTGGTTATTAAGCAATTACCACGAAGTTTTTGCAGGTAAGAATCCATTTTTCGGAATTATGCCGGAATGGTTTATAATTCCAGGTGTTGTATTGGCAACCGCTGCAGCTATTATTGCAAGTCAAGCAGTTATAACCGGTGCTTTCACAATGTTTTCGGAAGCAATGTCGCTCAACTTCTGGCCAAATCAGGAAATCGAATATCCTTCCGGAATCAAAGGACAAATGTATATTCCGAAAATCAACTGGGGATTATTGATACTTTGTTTCATCGTCGTGATTTACTTTAAAGAATCCAGTAAAATGGAAGCAGCGTACGGACTTTCCATTACCGTCACAATGTTGATGACAACAATTCTTTTAATTTTCTGGTTTCTTAAAACAAGAACCAATAAAATATGGATTGCGTTTTTCGCTTTAATTTATATCGTCATAGAAGGTGGATTTTTCAGTGCCAACATTATCAAATTCTTTGACGGCGGTTGGATGTCTGTTCTTCTTGCCGGATTCATAGGAATCTGTATGTACGCTTGGTACAACGGTAGAATCATCAAAACAACTTTTATCAAATTCGTAAAACTTGAGAAATATATCTCCACGATAAAAGATATGAAACTGGATGAAACGATTCCAAAATACGCAACCAATCTCGCATTTATCAGCCGCGCAAAAAGAGATGACGAGGTGGAATCAAAAATCATCTATTCCATTATCAGAGCGCAACCTAAAAGAGCGGACCATTATTTCATCCTGAATATCGTTAACCAAGAAGATCCTTACAGTTTCAAATATAATGTAGAAGAGATTTTACCTGGAACAATTTATAAAATCAGTTTCTTGTTAGGTTTCAAAAGAGACAGAAGAATCAACGATTATTTCCAACAAGTTTTGTCGGAAATGATGGAAGAAGGAACAATCCCATCCAGAAGTTCGCATCCGTCGCTCAGAACGCATAATATTCCACCAGATTTGAAATTTGTCATCATCGATAATGTTTACATCAATGACTTCTTACTGACAATCCGTGATAAAATTATTCTTAACATCTATAATTTTGTGAAAAAGCTTGGAAGCAATGATTTCACTTCTTACGGTGTTGCAAGTCACAATGTGGTCGTAGAATCTGCGCCACTACTCGACCAGAAGATCAAAACGGAGAAGATAGAAAGAGTCGAAGGCAAGCATTTTGATTAATCACAAAAAAAATCGCTAATTTTGTAAGATGGATACGAAACAAAAAGAGTTGAATATCGCAACTATAAAAGATGTTCTAAGACAATACCTTATGGATAAAGGCTTCCGCAATACGCCGGAGCGTTACACCATTTTGGAAGAGATTTACAATATGGAACATCACTTCAACGTGGACGATCTTTATCTTCTGATGATGCAGAAAAAATACCACGTAAGTAAGGCTACAATCTATAATACGATTGAGATTTTCTTGGACGCAGGCTTGATCAGAAAGCACCAATTCGGTGAAAAAACATTGAGCACATCGTCTTACGAAAAATCTTATTTCGATAAGCAGCACGACCATTTGGTGATTTATAAAGAAGATTCTGATAAAGTGATTGAGGAAATTATAGAATTTTGCGATCCAAGAATTCAAGGTATTAAAGAATCAATAGAGAAAGCATTTGGTGTAAGTATTGATACGCACTCTCTGTACTTCTACGGACACAAGAAGTCTGAAAATTAATGAAGAAAACCTTTCTTTTTATTCTATTTTTAATTGTTGTAAGACTCTTTTCACAAGGTACGCCAACCCAGAATACAGGTTTGGTCAAAGATGCTTTTTTCAATAATCCAAATCCAAACAAAGAAGCCACAAAAAAAGTTCAGCACAAACATTCAGATAACTTTGGTGTGAAAGCTGACAGATACGAAGGCAATCCTGTTTTCTCAGGCAATGTTGTATTCGAACATCAAGGTTCAGTTTTAACTGCTGATGAAGTTGTTTTTTATCAGAAAGAAAACTTCCTGAAAGCAATCGGAAATGTCGTCCTCACAACTGCAGACGGAAACCGAATTACTGCCGAAGAAATGGAATACGATGGTAATACAGAACGTGGAATTGCAAGAAGAAATGTAGTTCTTACTGATCCGAAACAAACCATCAAAACAGAAACACTTTATTACGACAAAATCCCAAACACCGCTTATTTCAATACTGGTGGAACAATTTACAGTAATGATGGAAGTGTAATGTACACCAAATCTGCAACATATTATCTTAATACAAAAATGATCGATTTCATTGGTCGATCAAATATTGAAACTGATAAATACACCATCGTCAGCGATAATATTAAGCAAAACCAAAACACCGGAGTTTCAGATTTCACAGGACCAACAACGATAAGAGATAAAAGGAATCCAATCAATTACGTTTACACCGAATTAGGAAGTTACAATTCCAAAACAGGAGAATCTTTCCTCAATAAAAATTCCAGAATCCATAATAACGGAAAAATCCTGACTGGAGACAAACTATATTTCAATAGAAACACAGGCTTCGGAAAAGGAACTGGAAATGTAACGCTGGATGACCCGCAACAAAAACGATTTATAAAAGGTGGTTACGGAGAAATCTACGAAAAGAAAGATTCCGCGATGGTTACAGATAAACCTTACGCCGTGAAGATTCTTAGTAAAGATTCCGCCTATTTTTCCGCAGAAAAATTCATTACATTTCAAAAACCTGATTCTGCAAATGCCCTGAAGAAAAAAAGCTATCTGAGAGCATTCAGAAAAGTAAGAATTTTCAAAACTGATATGCAAGGTCGTGGAGACTCATTAAGTTTTAACGAGACCGATGGCGAGATGCATCTGATGAGAAAACCAATTCTCTGGATGGGCGTGAAACAAATCACTGGTGACGAAATCCGTGTGTACAGTAATCCTGAAAAAGAGATCACGGATTCTATCCGTGTTATTGGAAATGCTTTCGCCATCAGCAAGGCAGATTCTCTTAATTTGAAAGACGAATTCAATCAGATCAAAAGCAAAAACATGATTGTTTATCTCAAGGATAATGCAATTGATGTCGCAAAAGCTGTCGGCAACGCACAAGCGATTACTTATGCTGATGACACCAATCAGAAGACAAAAGAAGTGACAAGAATTGGCGTGGCACTTTCTACTTGTGGCGAGATTGTCGCTGAGTTTTTGGAGCGTCGATTGGAGGTGGTAGATTGTAATATCGGAGCCAATACAGATACTTATCCGATGAGCAAAATCTCAAAAGATGAACGTTTTTTCAAAGACTTCAATTGGAATACCAAAGACCGACCGCAGAAATGGGGTGACATTTTCCTCGACACACCAAATTACCCAGAAATCGTTTATCAATCGGATAATTCTATCTTCGAACGAGCTGATGCCGAACGAAAAAAACTTGAAGAAAAGAACAAACCGAAGACGCCGGTTCGGGTGAAGAAATAATTAAAAAGCATCTAAACATTCGTGAAAAAACAGCCATAACAAAATGATAAAAACCAATTGTAATTCTTGCAATACCCAAGAAATACCGATAAATGACACCATTAACATTGATGGCAGAATTTATTGTCACGATTGTTTTGAAAATCAATATTCTGAAAAGGACGCATTAAAAGATAAATCGGTAAAAAAGCAATTTGACTCAACGATCTGTTCATTTTGCAACAAAGACTTTTTAGACTTAGAATTAAATAAGCTAGGTTCATATCCCATTTGTAAAGACTGTGAGATTACAGTAAAAAATAAAACATTTCCATCCTGGGTCAAGTTATTCTTCATAAGTATTGTTTTTATCATCATAGGGTCTTTTCTGTGGAACTGGAAATATTATACTGCATATAATCAAATTTTAGAATCAAATCGATCTGTTGAGAAAGGCGATTACAAAAAAGGATCATTGCTTATGAATGAGGCAAGCAAAATAGTTCCAGAAGTTGAAGATCTGCATATGCTCTCCGAATATTATAAGGGAATCGATTTGTTGATGAATGATAAAAGCACAGCAGCGCTGGCGGTATTTGAAAAGTACGAAGATAAATTTCCTCCCGATTATAAGGTTGAAGATCTCATTGTACAGGCAAAAGTAGGTGCCAGCTTTGATAAAGGGGACTACAAAGGATTTTTAGATGCATCAAAACAAAGCCTTGATTTAGACTCCACTGCAGCAAGGAGTTTCGCCACGGTCGCGTCTGCCTATTCTTGCCTTTACGCAGAAAAAGGTGACATCAGCGATAAAAGTGATGCTGAAAAATACCTCGCAAAAGCAAGGAAAATTGATGATAAAACAAAAGAGAGTAAAGAATATTATAATCTTATAGAATACAGGCTTAATACACGTAAGCTCATTGAGAGAGAAGACTTTGTTAAACAATTTCCAAACGGTTGGACTAAAAATTAAATACTATGTTTTTTATACCAGGTGAAGCGATGTCCATTTTAACATTTCCAGGGATTATTGTTCATGAGTTTTCCCACATGTTTTTTTGTAAATTAAGAAAGGTTGCTGTTCTTGATGTCTGTTATTTTAAAGTAGGCAATCCTGCAGGTTACGTGGTGCATGAGAGTACATCCAATTTCACAACCACATTTCTTATTTCTATGGGACCGTTTTTCATCAACACCTTGTTTTGTCTGATGATCTGTTTACCAGCCTATATGCCAATACAATTCTTCGAGCTTTCACATTCTCTTTCCTATTTTCTCATTTGGCTTGGTGTATCAATAGGAATGCACGCAATTCCCAGTAATCAGGATGCTAATAATGTTTTTTATCAGGCAAAGCATAAAATAAAACAGGGAAATGTCCTTGCCATTTTATCCTTTCCATTAGTAGGTATGATTTACCTATTTAATCTTTTAAGATTTTTCTGGATCGATGTGGCATACGGGATAGCAATCGGTATAGGAATACCATATCTTATTTTTCGCTAGTTCACAATTAGATATTTAGTTATAAATAATTAAATTTCAAAAGACAAATAGTTTTCACTTTTCATATAATGCAGTAATTTTGCAATATGAATCAGGATTTCTTTAAATACCAAGCCCAAACAACACCTTACGCCGCAGGTTTCGAAGTAGAAAAAGCAGAAGGAAGTTACATCTACGGAAAAAACGGAATCGCTTATCTGGATTTTGTAGCCGGTGTTTCTGCAAATACATTGGGACATTCGCATCCGAAAGTTGTGAATGCCATCAAAGAACAAGCAGACAAATATCTTCACGTCATGGTTTACGGCGAATATGCACAGGAAAAACCGGTAGCACTTTGTAAACTTTTGGCAGAAGCAACACCTGAATCCTTGGAAGTGACTTACCTCGTCAACTCTGGTGCAGAAGCTATTGACGGAAGTTTGAAACTAGCAAAACGTTACACAGGAAGAGAAGAAATTATAGCGTTCAAAGAAGCGTATCACGGGAATACGCACGGCGCACTTTCTGTGGCTGGAAATGAAGTTCATAAAAGAGAATTCCGTCCGTTATTGCCAATGGTCAACTTCATCGAGTTTAATAATGAGAATGACTTTGATAAAATTACAGAGAAAACAGCTTGCGTGATTGTAGAAACTATTCAGGGAGCGGCAGGTTTCATAATGCCGAAAGACAATTACTTCATTCAGCTGAAAAAACGTTGTGAGGAAGTTGGTGCGTTGTTGATTCTTGATGAGATTCAGCCGGGTTTTGGACGTACGGGGAAATTGTTTGCGTTTGAGCATTTTGGGATTGTTCCGGATATTCTTGTGATGGGAAAAGGAATGGGCGGCGGCGTTCCGGTTGGTGCTTTTATGAGTTCTAAGGAAATTATGACCAGCCTTTCACATTCGCCGAAGTTGGGACACATTACGACTTTTGGTGGAAATCCTTTGATAGCGGCCGCTTCTCTTGCAACTTTAAAAGAAGTTCTGGAAAGTGGATTGATGGATGAAACTGACAAAAAAGAAAAACTTTTCCGAGAATTGCTGGTTCATCCGAAAATCAAAAATGTGAATGGAAAAGGTTTGATGTTGGCTGTAAATCTTGGAAATCCTGAATATACTTTGAAAGTGGCTTCCAGATGTATGGAAAAAGGCTTGATTGTCTTCTGGCAACTTTACAGAAATGAATATATGAGAATTTCTCCTCCTTTGACAATTTCCGAAGATGAAATCCGAAAAGGTTGTGCGATTATTTTGGAAGCTTTGAATGAAGTGGAATAGATTTTTACCCAACATTCTATTTTAATATCCAGTTTGTCATTCCGGAGGAATCTCGACAACGAAATTTAGATTCCTCCGGAATGACAAAAGTTCGTTTTTATATTGACTTGTGATTTGTACTGAAAATTGCAGCCCGACTTATCTCATTTTTTTCTATTTATTAATTTGAATCGATGAACCACTTCGTTAGGTTTGAGCGGAAATCCTTTTTTGCTTATACTCTGATTCTATTGAACTGAAAATCTTCTGCAAAAAAGATTGGGAGCGGAAGGCGGATAAAGCTGCCCAAATTATAGATATAATGCAACTTTCCCGAGTGTTTGAAATCAGCTAATAAAAATCATACATTATTTCTATAAAAATTTTGAATTTCCATAGACATTTTGATTTGGAAATAAAAAATTAATTTATATATTGCGCCACAATTAGAATTTGAATATGGCGAAAACGAAAGTGCAGTACGAATATAATATGCATTGTCTCTCTGAGATTTTGTATGAGTATTTGGCGAGTGCAGAAGGATTATCAGAATGGTTTGCGGAAGATGTAGTGGAACGTGGAGACGATTTTTTCTTCAGCTGGGGAAGTGGTCCTGCTGAGAAGGCAACATTGATTCGTTATAAGCCGGAAAGTTTCGTACGTTTCCGTTGGGAAGAGGACGAAGGTTCCAAATATTTCTTCGAACTTTCTATTGTCATAGACGAGATTACAGATGACCTTTCTCTGAATATTACAGACTTTTGCGAGCCTGGCGATGAGGAAGAAAACAGACTCTATTGGGAAAACCTGATAGAAAATCTACAGTTAAAATTAGGAGCTTCTTAAAAATAATGGATGAACGATTTTATCGTTCATTATTTTTTTATATTCTACAATGCAGAAGATAGTTTACACACAAGACCATTTACAGTTACTGAACCGTTCTTTCCTTTTTGGAGATTCGGTTTGGGTTTCATTTTTTATTCGAAACGGCCAAATCATAATGGCAGAGGAATCTTATTTTTTCCTGATGGCTTCGATGAGGAAAATGAGATTGAACATTCCATTGACTTACACATTGGAATTTTTTCAGGAATTATTTCAAAATGAAGTTTTATCAAAAGGCGTACAGAACGGAATCGTGCAATTGATGGCTTACAGAAAACAGGATGACAAACCTTTGGCAAAATCGGAAACGGCGTTCTTTTTTGAAGTGGATGAGACGGAAGATGTTTTGAGGATTCAGGGAAATGTCGAATTGGATTTGATTAAGGAAATCAATGTTAATGCTAATCTTTTGAGTAACATCAGAGTTCATTCTCCGGAAAATATTTACGCTCAGATTTATGCCAAAGAAAATGATTTGGACGATGTGATTCTCCTTAATCCAAACAAAAAAATCGCAAGAAGTATTTTTGGAAATCTTTTGTTTTTGCAGGATAATGTGATTAAAATCCCAAAACAAACGGAGGGCGCGTACATTTCGCCACTTATGGAAAACTTCGTTACTTTTATCCATAAAAATAAACTGGCTGAAATAGAAGAAGCGGAAATCATCGCTTTTGAATCTCAAAAAGCGGAAGAGATTTTAAGAATTTCGGATGAAAAAGGCGTTCATTCGGTTTCCAAAATCAGGAACAAAACCTTTGAAAACATCAGGTTTTCTGAGATGGTTCAGAAGTGGGCCGAGAATTTTATTTAGTTAATTTTCCAGAAAAGTTAGATTTAATTAAAATAGTTCTATACATTTGCTTCATCAAAATATCAAAATGACTACACAATTTATGCATCATCATCACCATTTCCTCGCACAGACGGGAAGGTAGTGATATGTCATAACTTCTAAAAATATAAACCGTCTGAGTAATCAGTCGGTTTTTTTTATTCCAAAAATTCTCCTGTCGTTTACTCGGACTTATGTCAAAATCTAAAATGAGTAAACTGAAATTAGCCTTACAAAAAAGCGGACGACTGAGCGAAAAGTCTCTCAAACTCCTCGAAGAATGCGGAATCAAAATTTCCAACGGCACCAGAAAACTGAAAGCTGTTTCTTCCAATTTTCCTCTCGAAATTCTATTTCTTCGCGACGACGATATTCCGCAATACGTGGAACAAGGCGTTGCCGATATCGGAATCCTTGGACTGAATGAAGTTTTGGAGCAGAAAAAACAAATAGAAACCATTCAAAAATTGGGATTTGCGCAATGCCGATTGTCGTTGGCAATTCCAAAGGAAGAAAATTATGACGGAATTCAGTATTTCCAAAATAAGAAAATTGCAACTTCTTATCCTGAAATTCTTTCAACCTATTTCAAAGAAAAAAACATCAATGCCCAGATTGAAAAGATTGGTGGAAGTGTAGAGATTGCGCCAGGAATTGGGCTTTCCGATGCTATTTTCGACATCATCAGCACTGGTTCTACTCTACTCACAAACGGTTTGAAAGAAGTAGAAACAGTTGTAGAAAGTGAAGCAGTTTTGGTTTCCAACAATGATTTGTCTGACGAGAAAAAAGACATTCTCAAAAAACTATTGTTCCGAATCAACGCTGTAAAAGAAGCTTCTGAAAGCAAATATATCCTATTGAATGCTCCAAATGAAAACTTGGAAAAAATCATCAATATTCTTCCCGGAATGAAATCGCCAACAATTCTTCCATTAGCGGAAAGTGGCTGGTCATCAATACATTCAGTGATTAAAGAAGACCAATTTTGGGAAGTGATTGAGAAGTTGAAAAATGAAGGTGCACAAGGAATTTTAGTTTTGGAAATCGAAAAAATGATATTATGATGAAGCAATATAAATATCCAAACATCGAAGACTGGAAATCACTTTGTGAAAGACCTTTGCAGAATCAGGAAAATCTCTCTGAGAAAGTAAAATCTGTTTTTGATGAAGTGAAAAATGCTGGCGATAAAGCTTTGAAGTTTTACACGGAAAAATTTGATGGCGTTGTTTTAAATGATTTCAAAGTTTCAGAAAACGAAATCGAAGAAGCAAAAAATTTAGTTTCCGATGAATTAAAATCAGCGATAAAAACGGCTTCAGAAAATATCCGAAAATTTCACACTTCTCAACAAGAAGAGAAAAAAATCATTGAAACAACCGAAGGTGTTTTTTGCTGGCGAGAAAACCGAGCAATTGAAAATATCGGGATTTATATTCCTGGAGGAACTGCACCTTTGTTTTCAACAGTTTTGATGTTGGGAATTCCGGCAAACATCGCAGGTTGTAAAAACATTACGCTTTGTTCACCACCAGATAAAAATGGAAAAATCAATCCAGCGATTTTGTTTACAGCTAATCTTGTTGGAATCAAAAACATTTTCAAAGTTGGTGGAAGTCAAGCGATTGCAGGCTTTACGTTTGGTACAGAAACGATACCTAAAGTTGACAAGATTTTTGGCCCAGGAAATCAATATGTGACCGCAGCAAAACAATTGGCACTTAATTATAATGTTGCCATCGATATTCCAGCTGGTCCGAGTGAAGTTTTGGTGATTGCTGATGAAAGTTCGATTCCTGAATTTGTTGCTTCAGACTTGCTTTCTCAAGCAGAACACGGAACCGATTCTCAAGTGATTTTATTGAGTGATTCTGAAACAATTATTAATGAAATTAACGTTGAAATAGAAAAACAATTAGAAGATTTACCACGAAAAGAAATAGCTGAAATCACATTGCAGAACAGCAAATCAATTTTGTTAAATTCCATTGACGAAGCGATTAAATTTTCTAATCTTTATGCTCCGGAACATTTGGTTTTCTCAATCGAAAATGCAGAAAGTTTCACTGATAAAATTACAAACGCAGGTTCAGTTTTCGTAGGAAATTACAGTCCGGAAAGTGCCGGTGATTACGCTTCCGGAACCAATCACACTTTGCCAACAAACGGTTTTGCGAAAAATTACAGCGGAGTTTCTCTGGATAGTTTTGTGAAGAAAATCACTTTCCAAAATATTACAAAGAAAGGAATTCAAAATATTGGAAAAACCATCAAATTGATGGCGGAAGCCGAAGAATTAATAGCTCACAAAAATGCAGTTTCTGTCAGATTAAAATATTTAGAAAATGAAAATTGATATTCAAAAATTAGTCAGAAAAAATATTCTGAATCTGAAACCTTATTCCTCCGCACGAGATGAGTTTGAAGGTGAGAACGGAATTTTCCTCGACGCAAACGAAAATCCTTTCGGCGAACTGAATCGTTATCCAGACCCATATCAAAGAAAAATTAAACAAAAACTAAGTGAACTTAATCAGATTTCAATAAAGAATATTTTCCTGGGAAATGGAAGTGATGAAGTGATTGATTTAGCTTTCAGAATATTCTGCAATCCAGAAAAAGATAAGATTTTGACTTTTTCGCCAACTTATGGAATGTATGAAGTTTCGGCTAATATCAATAATGTGGAACTTATCAATCTGGATTTGACTGACGATTTTCAAATCAATTTGGAAAATCTTAAACCCTATTTAAATGACGAAAATCTGAAAATTATTTTCATTTGTTCGCCAAACAATCCAACAGGAAATTCATTCAAAGACATCAAATACATTTTGGACAACTTCAGCGGAATTGTCTTTATTGATGAAGCTTACATTGATTTCAGTCCGGAAGAAAGTTTTAGAAATCAAATCAAAAACTATCCTAATCTCATCGTCAGTCAAACCTTCAGCAAAGCTTGGGGAATGGCTTCTGTCCGAGTTGGAATTGCTTATGCTTCCGAGGAAATTATCAAATTTTATAATAAGACGAAACCGCCTTACAACATCAGTCAACTTAATCAAAACGAAGTTCTTGATGCTTTGAATGATGAAAATATTAAACTCGTTCAAGATAATATCAAACTGATTTTAAATGAGAAAAAAATTTTGATTCAAAGTTTAAAAGAATTGAAATTGGTTAAGAGAATATTCGCTACAGACGCTAATTTCATTTTGATTGAAGTGGAAAATGCAGACGAAATCTATCAAAAATTAGTTGAAGAAAATGTGATTGTCAGAAACCGAAATTCAGTCATCAAAAACTGCTTGAGAATTACCGTTGGTTCTCCAGAAGAAAATTTAAAGTTAATCGAAACTCTTCAAAATTTTAATTAGAAAGCACTTCGACAAGCTCAGTGTGACAGATAACAACTTAAGAAGTCTTACGATGTTGTCAGGCTGAGGCTCTCGAAGCCATATAAAAATAAAAATTCCATAAAAAATGAAATTGAAAATTCACGAATTCCAAAACAAAATAAATTCAAAATGAGTAAAAAACTATTATTCATAGACCGCGACGGAACTTTGGTCCTCGAGCCGGAAGATTATCAGGTTGATTCTTTTCAAAAACTGAAATTCTATCCACAGGTTTTCACTTATTTATCAAAAATTGTCAACGAATTGGATTACGAATTGGTAATGGTAACCAATCAGGATGGATTGGGAACAGATTCTCATCCGGAAGAAAACTTTTGGACGATTCAGAATTTTATTATTGAAACATTTGAAAGTCAAGACATCAGATTCGAAGATATTTTCATTGATAAAACTTTCGCCAAAGACAATGCGCCTACCAGAAAACCAAAAACCGGACTTTTGACAAAATATTTTGATAAAGAAACTTACGATTTAGAAAATTCCTTTGTCATAGGCGACCGAATTACAGATGTGAAATTGGCAAAAAACCTCAATTCAAAAGCGATTTTTATCAACACCGATGAAAATCTTGGCGCAGAAGAAATTTTAGAAAATGATGAACTCGAAGATGTAATTGATTTAAAAACAACATCTTGGAAAGAAATCTATGAATTCCTAAAACTCGAAAACAGAACTTCTGAAATCATCAGAAATACGAATGAAACGAAAATAAAAATCAATCTAAACCTCGATGGAACGGGAAAATCCGACATCGAAACCGGAATTCCATTTTTCAATCATATGCTTGACCAGATTGCAAAACACGGTCAAATGGATTTGGAAATTAAAGTTGATGGTGATTTAGAAGTGGACGAACATCATACAATCGAAGACACCGGAATTGCCCTCGGAGAAGCGTTCCATCAGGCTTTGGGAAATAAATTGGGAATCGAACGTTACGCTTTCGTTTTGCCGATGGACGATTGTCTGGCACAAGTAGCACTGGATTTTGGCGGACGAAACTGGATTGTTTGGGAAGCCGATTTCAAGCGGGAAATGATTGGAAAAATGCCAACCGAAATGTTCTTCCATTTCTTCAAATCTTTCTCAGATTCGGCGAAAGCAAATCTCAACATCAAAGCAGAAGGCGACAATGAACATCATAAAATAGAATCGATTTTCAAAGCTTTTGCAAAATGTTTAAAATCTGCTGTAAGACGAGATTCGGAGAAAATGATTTTACCGTCAACAAAAGGAATGTTATGAAAACAGTAATTATAGATTACAAAGCGGGAAATATTCAAAGTCTTCTGTTTGCGATAGAAAGACTAGGATTTTCAGCTAAGCTCACAGATAATTTTGATGAAATTTCTAAAGCTGACAAAGTGATTTTCCCTGGCGTTGGAGAAGCATCTTTCGCAATGAATTCTCTCAAAGAAACAGAATTAGATTTGCTAATTCCAGAACTTAAACAACCGCTTTTGGGAATTTGTCTTGGGATGCAATTGCTGTGTAAAAACTCGGAGGAAAGTGATACGAAAGCTTTGGGGATTTTTGATGTTTCGGTTAGGAGATTTCCAGATTCGGTTCTTGTTCCGCAGATTGGCTGGAATCAGATTTATGATTTGAAGTCAGATTTGTTCAAAAATGTTCCTGAGCAGAGTTATATGTATCTGGTCCACAGTTATTACGCTGAGAAAACAGAAAATACTATTGCCACAACAGATTATTCAAAATCTTACAGCACAGCTTTGCAAAAAGACAATTTTTTCGGAGTTCAGTTTCACCCCGAGAAAAGTGGAATTTTGGGAAGCAAAATATTAGAGAATTTTTTAAAATTATAATTATTTGGGCGCCTTTATACGTCCTCCACTCCCGCTTTTTTGTGCCAAGGCTTTTTCCAAGGTTTACAAAAAGAGCTCCGTTCAGGCCGGGGCGCGCTTCGCAAGTATCGAAGTCTTCCCAATCAATCGAACATTAAAGTAAAATAGAAAATGAGAATCATCCCAGCAATAGACATCATCAACGGCGAATGCGTCCGGCTTTCCAAAGGCGATTACAATCAGAAAACGATTTATAATTCCAATGTTTTGGACGTTGCAAAAAACTTCGAAGCCAACGGAATCCAGTTTCTGCATTTGGTAGATTTGGACGGTGCAAAACAAAATCAAATTATCAATTATAAAGTTTTAGAACAAATCTCAAACGAAACCAATCTAATCATCGATTTCGGAGGCGGTTTAAAATCCGAAGAAGACATCAAAATCGCTTTTGAAAGTGGTGCAAAACAAGTGACTTTGGGAAGTGTTGCTGTCAAAAATCCTGAATTATTTTTAAAATCTTTAGAAAAATATGGTTCGGAAAAAATCATTTTGGGAGCAGATGCAAGGAAAGAAAAAATTGCTGTTTCCGGTTGGTTAGAGGAAAGCGAAACCAATATTTATGATTTTATCAAAGAAAAAATGGAATCTGGAATCCAATATGTAATTTCGACCGATATCGATAAAGACGGGATGTTGGAAGGTCCTTCTTTCAATTTATATCAAAAAATAATTGCTGAAAATCCTAATATTAAATTGATTGCTTCTGGTGGAATTACTTCTGTTGAAGATTTGGAAAAAGTAAAATTAATTGGTTGCGAAGGAGCAATTATCGGGAAAGCTTTGTATGAAAACAGAATTACGTTCAAAGATTTAAAACTATTTCTCTAATGCTAGCAAAAAGAATCATCCCGTGTCTTGATATCAAGAACGGAGAAACTGTAAAAGGTATCAATTTCTTAGATTTAAAAGAAGTTGGAAATCCAGTCGAAATGGCTATCAAATATTCCGAGCAAGGCGCAGATGAATTGGTTTTTTTAGATATTTCTGCAACCGATGAGCGTAGGAAAACCTTAATTCCATTAGTCAAAGAAATTGCGAAAAACATCAATATTCCGTTTACCGTTGGTGGTGGAATCAATGCTTTAGAAAATGTGGAAGAGCTTCTGAAAAATGGTGCTGATAAGATTACAATTAATTCTGCGGCATTGTCTAATCCAAACTTGATAACCGAAGTTGCTAAACGGTTTGGTTCACAATGTATGGTTTTGGCGATTGACACCAAATTTGTAGAAAATCAACACAAAGTTTTCAGCAATGGCGGGAAAATCGAGACTGAAAAAGAATTATTTAGTTGGGCAAAAGAAGTTGAAAATCTTGGAGCAGGCGAAATTTTATTAACCTCGATGAATACAGACGGCACCAAAGCTGGATTTGCGATTGACATTACCAAAACACTTTCAGAATTAATTAATATTCCTGTAATCGCTTCGGGAGGCGCAGGAAAGATGCAACATTTTGAAGACGTTTTCACGGAAACGAAAGCAACCGGAGCTTTGGCGGCGAGTATTTTTCACTTTAATGAAATCGGAATTCCGGAACTTAAAAATTATTTAAAATCTAAAAATCTACCCATACGATGACTATAAAATTTGACAACAATACAGGCCTAGTTCCCGTCATTATTCAGGATTATCTAAATCTGAAAGTTTTGATGTTGGGTTATATGAATCAGGAAGCTTTCGATAAAACTTTGCAGGAAAAGAAAGTCTTTTTTTTCTCCCGTTCAAAGAACAGACTTTGGACAAAAGGTGAAACTTCCGGCAACTTTCTTGAATTGATTGATTGGAAATTGGATTGTGATAACGATACGATTTTAATTAAGGCAAAACCTTTCGGACCGACTTGTCACAAAGGAACGACGACTTGTTTTGCAGAAGAAACTGACAAAGGATTTTTGTACGAATTGCAGCAAACAATTTCTGATAAAATTGATAATGATAATGAAAGTTCTTACACCAATGAACTTTACAAAAAAGGTATCAACAAAGTGGCTCAAAAAGTGGGCGAAGAAGCTGTGGAACTCGTGATTGAAGCGAAGGATGACAACAATGAATTGTTCTTGAATGAATCAGCAGATTTGATGTATCATTATTTGATTTTGCTGAAGGCTAAAGGTTTTACATTAGAAGATGTTGAGGAAATTTTGAAATCGAGAAGTAAATAGTTTGTCCGATTTTTTTTATAAATCATCAAATAAAAGTAGAAAATCATCAAATAAAACATAAAATTTGTCATTCCGGAGGAATCTAGACAGTTTAGATTCCTCCGGAATGACAAAAAAGCATTTTACTTTATTAAAATCAAGGCGCCAATCGTGAGATTTTCCAATCGATGTTATCTTCCAAAGTGTAGATAATTCTGTCGTGGAGACGGTTTGGACGACCTTGCCAGAATTCGATTTCGTAGGGTTTTGCGATGTAGCCGCCCCAGTTTTCCGGTCTTGGAACTTCTTTGTTTTCGAATTCTTTTTCGAGGTCTTTTAATTTATTTTCGAGGAAATCTCGGTTGGGAATTTCTTGACTTTGAGGTGAAACTGTGGCGCCTAATTGGCTTCCCTTTGGTCTGGAGTGGAAATAGCCATCGCTGAGATTCTCTGCAACTCTTTCCACATTGGCTTTGATGATGATTTGTCTTTCCAAACTTGGCCAGAAGAAATGTAGGCAAGCTTTATGCCTATTTTCGATTGATTTTCCTTTTCTACTGTCGTAGTTGGTGTAGAAGATGAAGCCTTCCCAATTGTAGGATTTGAGCAAGACCATTCTTGTTCTTGGGCAGCCGTCTTCTTCCACAGTCGATATGGCCATTGCGTTGGATTCTGAGACTTCGGGATTATTTTCGGCATCCAGAAACCAATCGCGGAATTGTTCGATTGGGTTTTGTTTGATTTCAGATTCTATGAGTTGGGATTTTTCGTAGATTCTTCTTTTATCGTGGAGGTTTTCTGAGTTGTTCATTTGATTTGAGTGCTGGAAATTATTTGAACGCAAAGTTCGCTAAGATTTTTTATATACTAACTGTTTTAAGTTCGCAAAGACGTAAAACTCATCAAAGATAAAGATTCAAATTATGAGAAAATGATAATTGGCAGACAAATCTTCAACTTGGCGAAGCTGCAGCCCGGCTTGAACGGAAATCCTTTTTGCTGCTGGAAAAGCTAAGGCAAAAAGATTGGGAGTGGAAGACGGATTAAGCTGCCCAATTTATTTGAATCTAGATAATTTTAACTTAATTTTCGCATAATTCTTTTTTCAAAAAAATATTTTTTTATAGATTTGATAGATGAATTACTCTTACAAAGGTAAAATTTTGATATCTACGCCGGATATTTCGGGTGATATATTTTCCCGTTCGGTCGTTCTGATAATAGATCACAACGAAAACGGTGCATTTGGTCTGATTCTGAATAAAAAGAATCAAAATATGAGCTCCAAACTCTTGAACATTCTTGGTTTTCCTGTGGAATTGTATGAAGGCGGACCTGTGGAGAATGACAAGATCTATTTCATCCTGAAAGGCGAAAAAATCACATCAGAATATATTGAGATCAATAATGAATTCTATGTTACAGAAGATATTGACTCTGTGGTTTCTGCGATGATCAATCAAGAAATAAGTATGGCTGACCTCAAGGTTTTTTCCGGATACTCCGGCTGGGGAGCTCTTCAGCTTGAAGGTGAATTGCAGCGTAAAATGTGGACAATTGTAGATGTTTATAATCTGGATTATACATTGCCAAATGATCAAGGACTTTGGAAAAATATTATGCAGAATCTTGGCGGCGAATTTTTACTTTGGGCGAATGCGCCTGAGGATGTTTCTTTGAATTAAAAAGTAATAATATATAAAAGACTTTAAATTCGTTTAAAAAATTTAAATCCCAAGTTAACTCGGGATTTTTTCTTCAAAGATTAATGTTCCTGCTGAATCATAATAGGTGCAGGTTTTTGCTTCCAAATCTACAATCCATTTGAATATTCCGCCGTCTGCGCAATCTTTGCAGAATTGGAAAAAGTCGGTATTTCCCTGCTGGTGATTTCGCAGATCTGTTAAAAATTTTTCAGAATTTACGATTCCATAAATCAGCAACGGTGCGTATTGTTGCGCCGAAGTGACTTGTGACCCATCTTTCCCGTAATAAGTGGTTGATCCATCTTCTACATAAGTTTCGAATGTTGAAACGCCCATTTCTTGTACAGCTTTTGCAAATTCTGGAAAACCTTTTCCGCTTTCTACATTGGAGTGTGCGGCTTCTATCTGTGCTAGTGTAAACATTATTGTATATTTTTCTGTGTTTTGATTTTCTTTGATAACTCTCTGATTTCCTTCAACAACAAAGGAAATCCTGGTTCTGCCATACTTACGTGGTCAAATCCATCTTCTTCGAATAGTTTAACCGAAGGATGCTTCACAAGCTCCAACATTCTTGCCAAATAAGCATTTTCTTCGTATCGTCCGAACAATTCCAGATTTCTGTCACCCGTGATCAAGACAATTGGTGGCGCATCTTTTCTGACGTGGAATAAAGGTGCATATTCGTCTATTATCGGTTGTAATTCCGGAATTCCTTGTTCTTTTCTGATTTGGAAATGCGTGATGGCCTGTCCGCTGAAAGGAATCAATCCTGCAATATCATTGGCATCAATTTTATATTTCTGAAGGTACTTTTTATCCAATGTTATCATCATTCCTAAATAACCACCAGCGGAATGTCCAGACTCAAAAATAAGATTTTTATTTCCTCCAAATTTTTCAATATTCTCAAAAACCCAAGCCGTTGCTGCTGCTGCATCTTCTATGTAAGCCGGTGCTTTCACTTCTGGTGCTAATCGATATTCTACACTTACGACTGCTATATTTTCATTTAATAATTCTTTCGGCAGTTCATTGCTTCCGCCTGTCAATCCGCCTCCGTGAAACCAAATGACCGTTGAAAAATTCTTGACATTGGTCGGATAATAGAAATTCAGTTTGCATTGGGAACTGATATAAGCATCTTTTTTGGAAATATTTTCTGGGTAATAAGGAATATTGTTCTCTGTTTTATACTCTGTCTGAGCAAAAGAAAATGCAAAGACAAGAATTAAAATTAGGCTTACATGTTTTCTTAGCATCATTAATTATTTATAAAAATTTGACTTCTACTCTACCCGATTCGTGGTAGAAAAACCCGTGTTCATCGTATTCTACATTTGACAGACCTTCCAGAATATCATAGACCATTTTCTGCAAAACGCCATCGCCGATTCCGTGGATGATTTCCAGATTCTTAATGTGATTTTTTCTACAGAAATCTATGGTCTTTAAGAGTTTTTCTTTTTGAATCATCAATCTTTCAAAAGCATCATAATCAGATGGGTTTTTGACTAATAATTCGAAATGCAAATCTAATTTCAAAGGCGCTTTGTTATGTTTTTTTGAAATGATTTTGGAGGATTCATTTTTCTTGATGATTGGAGAATTTTCATATAAATTGGCATCCAGAATAGTCAGTTTATCTTTACTAAAATTATAGGTAAAACCGTGTTCGTCTTCAATTTTTACCTGATTAGCAATAATTGTCAAAACCTTTCCACGCAGATTTTCATCAATGACTGAAACTTTGTCTCCTATTTTCATATTTATAATTGATAAATGATGATTGATAAATGATTTTCCAATCTCAAATTCTCTCACTCAAAAACTCTCCAACTCTACTTACTTCCTAATTCTATCACTTCCAGATCTTTGATCTCATCTTTAAAGATTGTAAAACGCATCATCGTTCTCACTTTGTGCCAGCCGACTTTCCCACAAGCACCGGGATTGAGATGTAACAAATTATTCTTTTTATCATACATTGCCTTTAGGATATGAGAATGACCGGAAATAAATAATTTCGGTTTTTTTTCAGCAATTTCCACCTTTGCCAAAGCTGAATATCGTTCTGGATAACCACCAATATGAATCATCAAAACGTCAACATCCTCACATTTGAAGCTTAAAACTTCTGGAAATACTGTTCTGATCTTCGCTTCATCGATGTTCCCATAAACGCCACGAATTGGTTTTATTTTTTCTAATTCTTCAATCACTTTCATATTCCCAAAATCGCCGCAATGCCAAACTTCATCAGCATCTTTTGCATAATCGAGAATCCGGTCATCGATGTAAGAATGGGTGTCTGATAAAAGGAGAATGCGTTTCATTTTGAAATTTAGATTAATGATTAAAGCTGAAAAGTAACTCCATATTTTGAAAAATACCAGATTGCTACAGCTAACGAAATTCCCATTAATAATAGGATCATCAGAATCCAAAAAGCTAAACTTTTAATTCCCTTTTTGTACAAAATCACAAATGTCGACTGCAAAACAATGAAAAGAATCAGCAATACCACAACATTAACAACAATCTGAGTATCCGAAAATCCCTGACTAAAAAGAAAAACCGAGACCAACACAAAAATGATAACCATCAGTTTGATGAATTCGGCAGGGTTGGAAAGTTTGTTGGTTTTAAGTGGTTTCATTTTTAAGGATTTTTCGAATCACGAAATTACGAATTAAGATTTCTTGATAATTAAAAAAAAATCAAGAAATTTACACCCAAGATGAGATATTTTATAGAGTTTGCCTACGACGGTTCTTCTTTTTTTGGCTATCAGATACAGCCCAACCAGATTTCTGTGCAGGAAGAATTGGAAAAAGCATTGTCCACCATTCTGAGAGACACAATAAAAACAACTGGTGCAGGAAGAACAGACACAGGCGTCCACGCAAAAAAAATGTTCGCCCACTTCGAAACCGAGCAAAAGCTGGATGAAAATTTGGTTTACAAACTCAATTCCTTTTTGTCAGAAAACATTTCTATCAAACGGATTTTTGAAGTCACTGACGATATGCACGCCAGATTCAGTGCGACTTTCCGAACCTATGAATATTATATTTCGTCAGAAAAAGACCCTTTTACTATCAATTCTTCCTGGCAAACCTGGCGACAAAAACCGTTGGATATCGAGGCGATGAACGAGGCCTGCAAAATCCTTTTCGAATACGACGATTTCACAAGTTTCGCCAAACTCCACACCGACAACAAAACCAACATCTGCAAAATCTACAAAGCAGAATGGGAACACGTTGGAAATCAGTTAAAATTTACGATTTCTGCTGACCGATTTTTGAGAAATATGGTACGAGCAATAGTAGGAACAATGGTAGAAGTAGGAACTGGAAAATTACAGCCAAACGATTTGCGAAAAATCATTGAAGATAAATACCGAAATTCCGCCGGCGTTTCCGCGCCAGCACAAGGTCTTTTTTTGGTTGATGTAGGTTATTGATTTTAAGTAGTTTATTTGTTTTTAAAAAAAATAATTGTAATTTTAAATCATTGATTAAAAGTCCTTTATCTTTTTTCTAAAATCTAATACCTCCAAAACTATGACCGAAATCGACAAACTCGCATTTGCATTGAATCAATTTGCCGGACTTTCCGAGGAAGATTTCAAACTATCATCTGACCTTTGGCTGCACAAAAACTACAAAAAAGGAGAATTCTACAACCTGCGAGGAAACGTCTGCACTTACTTGGGCTTCGTTGTGGACGGCGTTTTCCGTTCTTACACCATCAATGAAAAAGCGGGCGAAGAAAAGAACGTTTTCCTCTATTCTGCCAACGGATTTGTCGTGCCCTTCAAAAGTTTTGTCAATCAGATTGCCTGCGATTACCACACTCAGGCGATGACGGACGCTTCCATTATTTTCATTCGCCACACAGATTTGGTTTCCCTTTACAGCAAATCCCATCAATGGGAGAAATTCGGGAGATTGCTGGCGCAGGAAGCTTTCAATGTGACGATGACAAGGATTGAAGGTTTTCTTTTGAAGTCGCCGGAAGAACGTTATCTCGACCTTATCAAAGACCATCCGGACATTTTCAACAATGTTCCGTTGTACCACATTTCGTCCTATCTTGGCATTCAAGGTCCGTCTTTGAGCCGAATTCGAAAGAGAATTTTGGGGAAATAACTTTAAATATTTGAATACGTCGAACCACTTCGTTAGGTTTGGCAGCTTTATCCGTCTTCCGTTCCCGCTTTTTTGTCATTGCGAAAGACGTGAAGCAATCAATTGAACTTTTCTACAATCGCAATGACAAAAAGAGCTCCACTCAAGCCGGGCTGCAGCTTCGCAAAGTTTGACCATTCAGTACAAAATACAATATTGTCATTCCGTAGGAATCTAAACTTAGCTGTAGAGATTGCTACGGAATGACAAATTGAATGTTTTAAAATCCGAATCTTTACAAACCTTAAACATTTATTTTTCAAACCGATACGATTTTAACCCAAGTTAAAATTATAACCATTTTATAGTCAGACCTTTGTTTCAGAAATTTAAAACAAATAAATATTATGCAAACAAAAACTATCGTATTGATTCACGGCTTATTCGTCAACAATACAAGCTGGAAAAACTGGAAAACTTATTTCGAAGCAAAAGGCTACACCGTTCACACGCCTTCCAATCCCGGACACGACGGAAATCCCGAAGAACTCAAAAGAAATATCCCTTCCGAACTAAGAACTGTAAGCTTCGAACAAACTCTGAACAAGCTCGTCAACTTCATCGATACACTACCTGAAAAACCAATCGTTGTCGGACATTCCTTCGGAGGATTATTGGTTCAAAAATTAATCGAAATGGGAAAAGCAGTTGCTGGAGTTAGTATTGATGGTGCTCCACCAAAAAATGTAATGGCGCCTTTGTCAACCATAAAAATTGTATGGCCGGTTTTCAATTTCTTCAAAGGAAATAGTCCGTATCTTGGAACAAAAGATTGGTATCATCGTGCATTTTTCAACAATTATTCCAGAGAAGAAAGTGATAAATTGTACGCAACAGTGGCTACTCCGGAAAGCAGAAGATTGGCGAGAGACCCACTTTTGAAATCTATTGGTAATATTGATTTTAAGAAAGCTCACAATCCGTTATTATTCATTGGAGGTGCTAATGATGCTATTTTCCCGGCTGACTTTACTGCGAAAATTGCTAATTCTTACAAAGACAAAAACAGTCGTGTGGATTTGAAAATTTTCGAAGGCAGAAGCCATTTTATCTGTGGAGAAAAAGGCTGGGAAGAAGTGGCTGGCTATGTTTCAGAATGGATTTCAAAACAATAATTTGATAACGCATCCGCAGCCCGGCTTATCTCTTATTTTTTATTTATTTTAATTTGAATCGATGAACCACTTCGTTAGGTTTGAGCGGAAATCCTTTTTTGTGGCTGGAAAAGCTTCGTCAAAAAGATTGACTTCGTCGAACCACTTCGGTAGATTTGGGAACGGAAGACGGAAAAAGCTACCCAAAATATCATCAAAAACATTCACAGTTTCTATCAATATTTTCTGTGGTTGGTCAAAGTTTAAAATTTTAAAGTCTTATTTTTGCAAGGATTTTTACTAGCCATAAAAATCTTTGGAATCCAAGACAATGAAGCAACAAACAACCTGGGACATTATAAAAAGACTTTTTCTGATTGGGATGAAATTTCGGTCGTGGTTTATCATCACACTGATTATCTCCATCTTTTTGGCAATTGTCTCTACTTACAGACCGATTCTAACCAAAAATGTGGTCGACATCGACATCGTTAAGCTTAAGGACAAAGCGCAACTGATGAAGCACATCTATCTGCTCATCGGATTGGTGGTCGCAGAAACGATTCTGAATTTCTTTCTGGTTTATTTCTCGAATTTTATTTCACAAAATGTAATCAGAGATATTAGAGAAAGACTTTATCACAAACTGATTTACTTCAGAACGGCTTTTTTTGACAAAACCCCGATTGGAAGTTTGGTAACAAGAGCGGTTGGCGATGTAGAAACGATTGCAACGGTTTACACAGACGGATTCCTGATGGTTTTCGGAGATATTCTAAGAATCATAATGGTTTTGTTTGCGATGTTTCAGGTGGATACACATCTCAGTATGATTTCTTTGGCGATTCTTCCGCTGATGGTTGTGATTACGAGAGTTTTCCAGAAAAAATTGAAAACAGCTTTCGGTTTGGAAAGAAGCTGGACCTCGACCCAAAATAGTTTTGTGCAGGAGCGTTTGGCCGGAATGCCTTTGATTCAGGTTTTCAACAGACAGGAAGCGGAGTTTACGAAATTTGATAAAATTAACATCGAACTGAAAAAAGCATTATTGAGAACGGTTTTTATCTTCTCATTGTTCTTTCCGGTTGTCGAATTGATTTCTTCACTTTTCATTGGATTTATCTTATTTTACGGTGGTTTCATCAAATCTACGCCAGGTGTAATTATCGCTTTTATTCAGTTTATCAATATGTTGATTCGTCCGTTGAGACAGATTGCGGATAGATTTAATAATATTCAAAGGGGAATTGTCGGTGCGGAGCGAGTTTTGGGCGTGATGGATGAAGACCAAGCGATGCCAAATAACGGAACAATTGCCCGAGACCATTTCGATGGAAAGATTGAATTTCAGAAAGTCCATTTTGCTTATGATGAGAAACAATTGGTTTTGAAAGGCATCGATTTCAAAGTGAATTCCGGAGAAACTGTAGCAATCGTTGGAGCAACCGGCGCTGGAAAATCCACGATTATCAGTTTGATAACCAGACTTTATGATATTAATTCTGGGAAAATAATGTTGGATGATGTTGATATTCGAGATTACGAATTGTATAATTTAAGAAGTCACATTGGTGTTGTTCTTCAGGACGTTTTCCTTTTCCACGGTAGTATTTTTGAAAACCTGACTTTGGGCGACGAAAGCATTACTTTGGAACAAGTCAAAAAAGCGGCGAAAGAAATAGGCGTTGACGATTTCATCGAGCAATTGCCAAACGGTTACGATTATGTTGTGAGTGAAAGAGGTTCATCCATTTCCCTTGGACAGAGACAATTATTATCATTTTTGAGAGCATATCTTTCTGACCCGAAAATCTTAATCTTGGACGAAGCGACCTCATCCATCGACCACGAAAGTGAAAAACTCATCCAAAGAGCGACGGAAAAAATCACGAAAAATAGAACCTCAATCCTCATCGCTCATCGACTTTCTACTATTGAAAAAGCGGACAAAATCATCGTGATGGACCACGGACTGATTGTGGAAGAAGGAACGCACCAGGAATTGCTTGCAAAAAATGGTTATTATTCTTTACTTTATAAGGCTCAGGTGGTTTCTCCAGATGGGGATACGGTGATTTAGATTAATCTTCGAAGATGAAAAACATCATTCTTTTTTCGCTTTTAGCATTTGTCATTTTCTCTTGTAATGACAAACTAGAAAGTGAAAAAGATTATGTTATTTTCGAAGTAAATCCTAAAACAGAACACATTCAATTTTATTGGAAAGATGATAGCAGTCAAGTTATTAAAAGTCTTAATAATTTGAAAAAATATGTCGAATCCAAAAATGAAACTTTGAAATTTGCAATGAACGGAGGAATGTTTGAAGTCAATAATATTCCGAAAGGTCTTTACATTGAAAATTGTAAAATCCTTAATAAAATAGATACTTCAAACGGAAATGGAAATTTCTATTTGCAACCTAATGGTGTATTTTTTATCACTAAGAACAACCAGCCCAAAATTGTTGAAACACAAAAATTTCGTTACAACTCAAATATCGAATATGCAACGCAATCTGGTCCAATGTTATTGATAAATGGAAATCTAAATCCTATTTTTCAGGAACAATCTAAAAACTTCAATATTAGAAATGGTGTTGGAATTTTGGAGAATGGAAATGTAGTTTTCGTAATGTCAAAAAACGAAGTTAATTTTTACAATTTCGCTTTATTATTCAAAGAATTGGGTTGCAAAAATGCTTTGTATCTGGATGGTTTTGTCTCTAGAACTTATCTTCCGGAGAAAAATTGGGTGCAGGAAGATGGCGATTTTGGAGTGATGATTGGAGTTACAGAATCTGAAAAACAGAATTAATCTTTCACAATCCTACCTCGAAAACTCAACATTCCAGAAACAACAATCAGGCAAATCACAATGATAACTTTAGAAATTAAAAGTTCCTGACAAAGATTCCTACCAGAAACTAGCGAAATGCAATCTTTCATATTCTCGGTTTCGTATTTCAAACTGACTTGGATGTTGACAACGGCAAAAACCGACATCACAATCACCAAAATCAGAAGGCTGATGATGGTTTGATACACCGATTTTTTCATAGTTTAATTAATGGTTTTTAGTTTTTTAATGGCTATCAGTCAGATTTTAAAACATTCCACGCATTTTCAATTTCATTATTTTTTAAAAAGTTCTGAGCTAATAAATGTACATCTTTTTCCGAAGAAAAACCACCACTTGGTAAAATTTCCACATTTGCCAACATTCCCAAATCGTTGCCTGTAAAAATATGGCTTTGTTTAATTTCGTTTGGAAGCTGGTCATAGCCAATTCCTTTTGTAACTAGTGGTTTTGGAACTTCGAAGATGTTATTTTCGTTGTTTCGGGAGTAGAAATTTCCGCCTAATCTTGCGACCAAATCCAATTGTTTTTGGTCAAGATTTCCAGTTTCGTCGAGATATTTTTCGTTAACATGAATTTTAACAATTTCTGCAATCACGAGATTTCCTGCGCCTCCAAGTTCTCCTAAACTTTTAATTTCAAGAACTTTGCATTCAAAATTTACCGGAGATTCTGCAATCAAAGGTGGTTTTACGATGTCTGCAGATTTCATCGTCAATCCGGATTTGATGAATTCATTAATGCCATCCTCGTATTCTGTACTCGCTAATGAAACCTGCTGAACCATTTCGAAATTGACGTTTCCAATCACTAATTCTGGAACTTCTTTCAGATTTTCCAAAGTATGTTTTGTCGTATTATCACGTACTCTTCTGGAAGGCGAAATAATCACAATTGGCGGAACCGTACTGAACATATTGAAAAAACTGAAAGGCGAAAGATTGATTTCTCCTTTCGCATTGATTGTACTTGCTAAAGCTATTGGTCTTGGAGCAATTGCAGTTTGCATAACCTGCTGGAGCTGAACTGCGGAAATATCGGATGGGATGATTGTTTTCATTTTTTTAACACTTAAGTCACTTTAGAGTTTTAATATGCTTCTATTTAAGAACAATTAAGATTTGAAAATCTTCGATTTTATTTATTCTTTGGGAAGACTTTGAAATGATTTTGATGCAAAAGCTTCGTAACCTTCGTGGTAAATATTGTTCACATTAAAATTAGATAACTATATACTTGAATGTACCAAATAAATAAGAGGATTAATTCATCCTCTTATTTGTTATAATGTAATAGTAATTTCTTTTAAACTATTATTTATTCTTTTTCCGATTCCTAAAATTTCAATCTGTATATTTTCATCAAGGCTTTTTGTAAATACAGTTCCATGATAATCATCTTTACCTTTTAAATGAAACGTTATTTTATTTACAATCTCATCAAAAATGTAATAAGCTTTTCCATTACCACTTTCTTTATTTAATGAGTAAACTTGGATTTTATACGCTACAGGCTCATCATCAAGAGTTATTTCATTAGGCTTATTCTCTGATTCTGTTTTAAAGACCCTATCAGATACATTATTGTAATAATTTTCATCAATCAAAGCAACTGGCAGTTTTTCGCCATTTGATAATGTATTTTTCACTTCGATTTTATTGAATCCTTTATAATTTAAATCTTTAAAAGCATCTACTGAATAATTGATCAAATCGATTGTTTTTTGGTCAGTAGCTTCTTGATTTAAAAATGCACTTCTTTTTTCATAAATTTCTTTTAGATCAGTCGAGATTTTTATTAAATGTTCACTAGAGGCATCAATGTCTTTTAAGGTATTAACAGGCTCATCTGGTAGTTTATTGAAAATATACTTGAAAAAATCGAAAATGAATTTCTTGATATCTTCATTTGAAATCGAAAATAAATTTTGTTTCTCTTTCAATTCAATTTCGAAATTTAATTCAAAACTTCCTGCAATAGCAACCTCAGAATAAATTCGGTGTTCAATATCTAAATCATCTAAAAAAGTTGTTGCTGAACTTAATAGATTATAAATTTTAATATTAGTTTCACTTACAGCCAAAGGTTCAGCCTTATGTAGATCAGCTAGCTCGCCTTTTAAGCTAAATGTATAATCTAAACTATTGTTTTTAACAAAATCGGGACAGTAAGAGTTTTCAAGAGGAAGAAAATCATCAGGAATGTCACCAATAGGAATTAACGCATAATTAGTTATTTCATCATTATAATTCTTATCAACAATAAAAACTGCCTCAGATTGAGTTATTATTTGTCTTAGAGTAATTTTTTTATTTAAAAAATCATTTAGAGTTTCATCAGATATTAATGTATGAATGTATCTTAGATATAATTCTTCATCATCTTCATATAAAATTGAACCTAAAACTTTAGAACTAAACTTATTTGTACCTGTATATAAAAGATTAATATGTCCATCATTTAACAAACTTGAAAAGTTTGCTACAATGTCATATAGACCGTCTATATAATGAGATAATTTGTTTTCAGTAGTAAACATAATATTTAGTGTAGTTCGTTTATTTCAATTAATTCAACTTTTGAATAATCAAAATCGTCACTTTTATAAAAATCATAGTGATATATATTGATCTCATTAGGTGTATGTTTTACCATTCCTGCTGATTCATAAAATTTCACAATACTTAGATATGGTTTATATTTTGGAGCGATGGGAAATAATTGCTGATAGACATTCTTAACTTCTTCTTTTGATTCTTCATTAAAAATAGATACAGAAACTCCTTTTAAAGAGCACATTTCTTCACAATCATTATCTTTACTTCTTCTACCTTTGTCCCAATATGAATTGAAATCTTGAGTTCTAATTTCATTTTTCATAATTTTAATTGCATAATAATTTTCTTTATCCTCAAAGGCATTATTAAAACAGTCGCAAGTATGATCTGACTTTAAATTATTAAAATCCATATTCTGTAATTCAGTGGTTAAAAGTTTATTATATGTTTTGGATAAAAGTATTAATTAAAATTGATATACAAAAGTAATCTCTTTGATATTAAATTGATACGTAAGAAACTAAAGTCAATGAATCATGCAGTTATATACATATATCAAAATTTAAAATAATGAAATCATTAAAAGAATTTATAAATGAAGAATTGCAAAATTCTAATACAGTCATTCATGAAAATAAAGAACAAGTTTCTGAAAATTCAAATGCAGAAAATCAAGAAATAGAAAATACTATTTCTGAAAATGTAGAAAATCAAGAAGCCGAGGAGAATAAATAATATGATGAATTTGAAAATCGTAGAAAAACATCAGTTTTATTCAGAAAATTATTCTGTTACATTAGATGTTCTTAAAATGTCAAATAATGAAATGTATTTGAAAATTGAACAAATTCAATCACTATTTACCATTACTTTTGATGAATTCTTACAAATACAAAATTTAGACAAAAGAATTTCATATTTAAAAGCTACACAAACATTTGATCTTCGTGGTTATAAAACACCAGAAGACTTTGAAAAAGATATGGTTTTAGAAATTGACAATATTAAATTCTATTCTTTATCTTATTTGACACCATACATAGTTGAGTTTGATAAAATTTTAAGCCGGCAATTAGGAGTTTTCATAAATCAACAATTTTTATAATTGTCGTATAAATCTATACAATAATCTAAAGATTGTATTTTAAATGTATTATCCTTAGAACATTCTAAAATTTGAAAATTTCCAGAATTTAAATCACTTGGCTCAATCTCTTTTTGTGGATCTGTATAGTCAGATACAATATTCTCTAAAATGTAATCATTTGAATCGAAATCAACATTCTTTGGCCATGTTACAAATCTTCTAATTTCAATGCCTCGATAATTGAGCATAACTTCTTTATTGATTATCTGATTTAATTCTCTTATTAAGTCTTGTTTATTCATATAGTTTGATTTTTTTCTACAAAAATATCATTAATATATTCATAAGTAATCTATGTCTTTACGGAAAACCATACTAAAATTATATTATTTTGATTATAGCTAAAAGCCCTCTAAATCAGAGGGTTTTTCGTTTTACAGCCTCAACAAATTTTATTATATTTGTATTATAAAGTAATCGTGCATTATTGCATTATTGTCAACCTAAAATTACCACACGAAGTTTTGTAAACTTCACATAGAAAAGACAAATAATGTATATGAGGTACGCCAGTATTGGCGTGGCTTGTATCATTGTTTTTTAGGGTGTGGTAATCCTAAGGTTGGCGTGATACAATGTCCACGCTTTCTTATTTTTAAACCTTTAATTACCACACAATGAAAACCAAACTTTCTTTTTTCAAAGGAATACTTCTGCTATTCCTAATATTTACAAAACTTTCAGCACAAGAAACTTTTGAACTTGCATCTAATACTTTAGCTAATGGAAGTAAAATAGTTATTTATCCAGTAGAAAAACAAAATGTAGAATACTATCCTTTTATTGATGAAAAGATTTTTACAAAGGATTACCAAAAGCTACTTGATGAGAAAAAAAGACTTCAACCTATTTATGATTCTTACATATCAGCCAGACGTAAAGATTCAACAACTTACGCTAAGAAAAATCAAATTATTGAAAATTTGAATTCTTACATTTTTAAATCAAAGGATCAAATATTATTAGATAAATCCGAAGCATTAGCAAAAGAATTAAAATTTAATTTTTTTGTAGATAATCAATCATCACAGTATGATGGATATGGTATGAGACCTAAAAAACAATTATATATTATTGATGAGAAGGGTAAATACGCATCCAAATCTATGCTCAAAGAATATATTGATGCAGTTAATAAAGATTTGCAGGATTGGCAACCTGTTACTCCCTCATCTGAGACAAATTCATATTTAAATTTGCAAAAGGAGATATCATTATTTCCTGAGAAAAATAAAATGACTTTTGGGAAAGTTAAATCAAAATTACCAAGTACAAAGTCAACTTATATTACATTTAGAGATTTATTTAATCAAGACTATGGAAATGTAGAAGGAACTTACAAAATTCTATCAAAACAAATGTCTATTTCTAATGATGAAATTAAAGATGAGTTAATTCCAATAGAAAATTTAGACTCATCAATCTCTTCATATTATGTCTTAGCTGAAAATACCAATTCAGGTAAGCTATATGCAATAAATAATTCTGGATTAAATGAAATTAAATCTTTAAATAATTTACAAAAACTTGAAGGCAAATTAATTTCTTTAGGCTATAAACCATACAGATTTAATGGCTATCCTCAATTATATGTCAATACTACCTATTATAAAGTTGAGGCAATGCCTTATTTATATGAAGAATTAGAAAAAGACAATTTATATTTGAAAAAATTAGATCAGCATTATTTGAAAAAAATAGCTTTGCAAAACCAAGCAAAATCTTATAATGCAAAATTTGAAAAGTTTATGCAACTTTATTCAGTACAAAGAAATAGAATGTCTACAGCAAATATTAATAGCTGGACTACTCTTACAAAATCCGGACTTCAATTATTAAAACAAATAGTAAAACTAAATGATGATATAATTGAAAGTAATTCATATCCATTAGATGAAAAAGTATATGATACTTCATTTGCAGATTATGTAGGAACTTCGAGGAATATATTAGGATTATAATCTGAATAGCAGATATAATCAACTAAATAGTAACATTAAAAGTATAACACTTTGTAGTACTTTATTATTACAATTAATACATAAAGTTATACAACTATATAACAAATGTTATATATTTGTAGTGTTGTCTTGTTGTAACAATACAACAACAAAAGTATATGATACTTTGTGATAACATATTATAAATGTTATAAAAATAAAAAACTCCCTGCTGTAACAGGGAGTAAATAAAGGAAATTATTTGACTTCTACACAGAAAACAAATACTCCTCCTTTTGGATGGTAGATAATCTTACCATTCTTCTTGATAGTTTTGGTAAAAATCCTTTTATAGACTTTACCATCTTTTTCAAAAACTTCCATTAGCGTGGGATTTTGAAATTAAACACCTTCTCCCAACAACTCAGGCGGCCACCTGAGTTGTTATTATTTACAAGCTCAGCATTAACGCCTGTGGAATACATCCACATTTACCATCTAATCTTACAAAGATAATGATAAAAATAGTGGACAACCAACAGTAAAAGTGTTATTTACCTGTTGCATATTAAAAAAGATTACCTCACTTTTGCACACCCTTACAGAAGGATACATTGTACCATTTAGAAGAATCAAAACAGTCAGAATTGTTTATCTAAACTAAGCGATTAGTTCTTCATAAGTTAGTTTCTCTGTCGCATTAAGTAATGCAAGATTAAATCTATCTCCTTCAGTATGATTTTTTGTATTGTATCTAAATGCAAATTCGTCACAGTATTTTTGTAGATGTTTAGGGCTTGCTGAATGATAAATTCCTAGAATCCCTCGTTTTAATAAACTCCAGAATCCCTCAATGCTATTTGTATGGAATTCATCTTTTACATATTGTCCTTCACTATGTGGAATTCTTTTATGTATATAATTTTTATGGAGACCGGAATAGCCGACCCATCCGTCTGTAACAATTATAGAACCTTCCTCAACCATATCTAATATAACGGTTTTTAGTGTTTTACCTTTGGTATTAGGTACTATTTCAGTGCTGACAATTCCATTACTCAACAAACCAAATACAACAGTTTTTGTTTTTACACTTCGGCCTTGAGTTTTTGTTTTTCTTCTTTCTTTAGGTTTTTTCATATTCTTACCTCCTACGAAAGTTTCATCAGCTTGTGTAACTCCATCAAATTTTGTTATTGATTTTGATTTAAAAGCATTTCTAAGTCTGCTAAGCATAAACCAAGCAGTTTTTTGAGTTACATCAATATCTTTATGCAATTGTGAACTACTAATTCCTTTTTTGTGAGAAGAAAATATATAGATAGCCATAAACCATTTCTTTAATGAAATATGAGAACCTTCAAACATAGTTCCGACAGTTACTGTAAATCTTTCTCTGCAATCTTTGCATTTGTAAAGTCCTTTAAATTTACCAGCTTGTTTTAATTGATAATGATTTTCTCTTACACTTCCACAATGTGGGCAAATTGGTTCATTATTCCATCTGATTTCTTCTAAATATTCTCTGCACTTTTCTTCTGTATCTAAAACTTCAACCATTCTTATCAAAGAATTGAAGGTTGAGTTGTATTTATTTGATTTATAAGTATTTAACATTTTCCTTGTTATATAAAATTATTAATTTTTTTCGAGGCTGAACAATGCAGCAAAACTTTTTTACAAATAGTTTTGCTGCTTGTAATTGCCTCTTTAAAAACAAGAAGTTGTTATATTAATCAAGGAATCAATTATTAGAATAATTAATGGATTGATAAATTGAAGATCTTTAAAATAAGCAGTAAAGGACATTAATCCTTCTAAAGAAAGAATAAACCTAAACATTTTCCCGAATGTTAAGTTCATACTTTTTAAACTACTATTTGATTCCGAACTTGATTCCACCTTAATTTCTGTACATTTTTCAGATTCAGAAATTGTGTTTCCTTGACTAGTAGTTGTTTTAGTAGTTGTTTTGGTATAACAACTGATTTTGATGAAATTTTTCATTGTGATAGATTTTAAATTTCATCAATTCAACAACATTGATCAAGTTGAAACAGTAACTTGTAAAAGTTAGAAAAAGAGCAATGTTAAATTGCTCTTTTTCAGTTTATTACATAAATTAAAAAAATCCAGTAAAAATTTACTGGATTAATTTTTTGTTTTCAGTATAAAGATTTTATTTAAAAAAGACAGGATCGGATGTAAATAATGTTCCGTTACAATTGCTAGTTTTATCCTCAACTAAAGTCTTAAATTCTTCATCAAAATCTGCAAGAAATTTTGTGAGACGTTCTCCGTCTCCATTTTCATTATGATAAAGAGAATTATTACTTACATTAAAAGTTTGAAAAATTTCTGATGTCAGTTCTATAGGGATAAGTTCTGATTCACAAAAATAACTGTTAAGATTTATTGTAAATCGAAAAAGATATTCATTTTTGAGGTTTGGATTGCTTGCAAAATAAAATTTTTTCAATTGAAATGTGTAATATTTATTATTTGTCCACGTATCAATTATTTCTCTAATTTTTTCCATAGTATTAATATTTTTGATACGAAGATATAAATATTAAACAAATTATTAAATGAATCTCATAGCATGTCAATTTGAATTGGTACATTCAAGTATATAGTTATCTAAAATTAATCAAAATGGAACGATGAGCCTTTAATAGATTCATATAATTCATTGTTTGCGCCCTGTGAATATTATAAAATTCACTGACAGCTTTTATCTCTAGAACGATTAAATCTTCAATCAAAAAATCACATTTCAACTTACAATTGACGTTTTCGCCTTTATAAGAAAATGGAATTTCGAGTTCACTTTTGAAGTTTAATCCTAATATTTCAAATTCCTTTTCCAGACATTTATGATAAACCTGCTCGTACAAGCCGGGACCAGCAATTTTATGAACTTCAATACAAGCTCCGACAATATTGTAAGCTAAATCATTTATTTTTCTTTGAGTAATCATTTGTGTGCAATTTCAACAATTAAGTTAATATTAAATTTGCAAAACAAATAAAGCCAAAGCATATTTTATTAAAAATCTTTAGATTTTAAAACTTAAGTGAACTTAATGTGAATAATATTTATTAATCTAAAGTGACTTAAGTGTTTAAATTCTAAGGTAAATTCGCAGGCAAAATCTTCCCCGAAACTTCCCCAAATCCAACTCGGATGCCGTCTTTTTCCGACCAAGCTTTCATCGTAATGGTGTCGCCGTCTTCTATGAATTTTCTTTCGATTCCGTTTTTCAATTGCAGTGGCTTTGTTCCTTTCCAAGATAATTCCAGCATCGAGCCGTAGGATTTTTCATCTTCTCCGGAAATGGTTCCGCTGGCATAAACATCGCCAACTTCCACATTGCAACCACCAACCGTGTGATGCGCCAACTGCTGGAACATATTCCAATACATAAATTTGTAATTGCTTTGCGAGATGAGATTTTCTTCTGAGTTTTCTGGCTTCAAATAAACTTCAAGATTGATGTCGTAATTTTTGTCTCCATCAAATTTCAGATAATCTAAAACTTCCGGTTCTTGCTTTGGAGATTCAGTTTTGAATGGTTTCAAAGCTTCCAAAGTCACAATCCAAGGCGAAATAGACGAACCGAAATTTTTCCCTAAAAATGGACCAAGCGGAACATATTCCCAACTTTGAATGTCTCTCGCCGACCAATCGTTGAAAATCATCATTCCGAAAATTGCATCTTCTGCCTCAGCCACAGAAATCCTGTCGCCCAAATCTGTATTTTTATTCACGACAAAAGCCATTTCCAACTCGAAATCAAGCTGTTTTGAAGCACTGAAAATCGGTCTGTCTGCATCTGGCGGTTTGATTTGTCCGCAAGGTCTGATGATATCGATTCCTGATAAAACGATGGAAGACGCACGACCGTGATAACCAACCGGCAAATGTTTCCAGTTTGGAAGAAGTGCATTGGCTGGGTCTCGGAACATCATTCCGACATTGGTGGCGTGCTGGATACTGCTGTAAAAATCGGTGTAATTCGGAATGTGCAAAGGCATCATCATTTGGATTTCGTCGAGATTATAGAAGCAATCTGTAATCGTTCGTTCGTCTTTTGAAAGAAGTGAATCTTCCAATAAAAGTTGTTGGATTTTTTCACGAACTTGATTAGTAATAGGTTTTCCAAGTTCTATGAATTCGTTGATTGTATAACCTTCGAAAACATTTTCTTCCAAACCTTTGATTTCATCAAAAAAACCAAGGTCATACAATGATGCCAAATCTATAATGATGTCACCAATTCTGGTTGCACAAGCGATAAATTCTTTATTGAAAATACATACACCAAAAGGAATATTGTGAATGGAAAAGTCTGAATCTGAGGAATATTCTATGAATGATTTCATTATATAGAAGTTAGAGTTTAGATGTTAGAATTAAGACAAAAAATTAAAGCATTAAAAATAATGCTTTAATTCTATAGTGAATGATTTGGTTTATAAGTTGCCACGTTTCTCCTGCTCTTTTTCCAAGGCTTCGAAAAGTGCTTTGAAATTTCCGGCTCCGAAGCTTTGAGCACCATGTCTTTCGATGATTTCGTAGAACAAGGTTGGTCTGTCTTCGACTGGTTTTGTGAAAATTTGAAGTAGATAACCTTCTTCATCACAATCCACCAAAATTCCTAAACTTTGAAGTTTTTTGATATCCTCATCGATATCTCCTACTCTTTCAGGAATCATTTCGTAATAGGCTTCTGGAGGTGGCGAAAGGAATTCTATCCCACGACTTTTCAGTTCTGTAACAGTTTTCACAATATCTTTTGTAGCAACAGCAATGTGCTGAACGCCTTCTCCTTCGTAGAAATCTAGATATTCCTCAACCTGAGATTTTCTTTGACCCTCGGCTGGTTCGTTGATTGGGAACTTTGCAAATCCGTTTCCGTTGGACATTACTTTTGACATCAACGCAGAATATTCTGTATTGATTTGTTTGTCATCAAACGAAAGAATATTGACAAATCCCATCACTTTCTCGTACCACTCCACCGTTGGAATCATCCTGTCCCAGCCGACATTTCCTACGCAATGATCCACGTACAACAATCCAACATCAGAAGGATTGTAATCGCTTTCCCATTTTTCGTAACCTGGCATAAATGCACCGCTGTAATTTTTACGTTCCACAAACATATGAACGGTTTCGCCATAAGTGTAAATTCCAGACATTTTAACTTCGCCGAATTCATCGGTTAAAGTTTTTGGTTCCAGATATGGCTTTCCACCACGTTTTACGGTTTCTTCAAAGGCTTTTTCGGCATCATCTACCCAAAGTGCAAGAATCTTGACACCGTCGCCGTGTTTTTTCTGATGTTCACAAATTGGAGAATCGGATTTGAGACCCGATGTCAAAACCAATCTGATTTTTCCTTGTTGAAGAACATAGGACGAGCGGTCTCGCACACCAGTTTCCGGACCAGCATAAGCTACGGATTGAAAACCGAATGCAGTTTTGTAAAAATGGGCAGCCTGCTTGGCATTTCCCACATAAAATTCTAAATAATCTGTTCCGTTGATTGGGAGAAAATTCTCGGCTTGTGCGATTTTCTCGGCAAAAGTGAGTGTTGACATTTTACTTTTTACTTTTATATCTGTTGATGCCAAGATAAGAATTTTTCGGAAACAAACTAACGATTGTTAGTTTTGTTAATTATTAAGTATTTCTTAATTTAAAAAATGATAAAAGTTTCTATTAAAAATATTCTAAATAAAATTGTAACCGATTGCATATTAATGAAATCTACTCAAACAAAAACCTAATGAACTCAAAAATAATTAACAAAGGTTAATTATTTGATATCTAAAAACCTAATTTCATAAAAATAGTACAATATGTTTTTTTAAGTACACTTAAGTTTATTGTAGTGTTTTAATCTATGTCTACTTTTGTTAAAGAGTTACTAAAGATTCTAAAAATACAAACCATGAAAAAGGCCGTTTCGTTGATCAATGAGACGGTTTTTTATTTATTACATTGTTGAGCAGTCCAGAATTGGGATTATAATTATCCCAAATTCTCCAAGAATTATTGATGTTTTTCACAAAATAAATCTGCGTATTGAGTTCATTCACAATGTATTCTTCTCCAGTCTCTTCCACCACAAAAACAAGATTCCAAAATTCCTGAGTTTTAATAACCATTTTGTCTGCTTCCTCAGAAATGACATCGAGATCAAAAATTTCGAAATTGGATCGGTTATTATTGGTATATAATTTCAGCTTCTTTTCACAAAGATTGGAGCTGTAAGTTTTTATCCTTTCTATAAATGGGGCTTCAGGGAAAATAAGTTCATCGAAAACACCTAATTTAAGTTCCGGGAATAATTTGAAAAATTCAAAATTTGTATGACAATACCGATATACAATATCTGTTGTAAATTCTTTGCTGAAGGCGGATTCGTTATAAACATTATTTTCCTTCACATTCATCACGTAAGCATTCAAATCTTTGAAACCCAAGAAAATACATATTTTGTCTAAGGTTTTTAGAAATCGTAAATCATTATGCGTTTTATAATGATAATCACTTTCGAAAAAGCGTTGCAAAGTAATGTGTGAAATACTGGTTCCGAGTTCAAATCTCCTCTCATTCTGCAATTCTTCCCTTTGTGAAAGGTCTTCTTTTATGATTTCAGATAAGATAATATAATGACTTCTTTTCCAAGGATTTGCATTTCCAAGAATAGAATTTTTGATTTTCGGTTGTTTCCGAATTTCTTCTTTTAATAAGTTGTATATCGATTTCAATTAATTTTTTTCTTATGTGCTCAATCAAATATACAACAAACTCAAGAGAAAATTAAAAGATTGTTTAATTTTATTTAAATCTTTCAAACGCTGCTTTTTCCAACATTTCTCTGTCGTCCGGATGTGAAATATCAATCAATGCTTTTGCTCTCTGACGAAGATTTTTCCCATACAGATAAGCGGTTCCAAATTCTGTAACAACATAATGAATATGACCTCTAGTTGTCACGACACCAGCTCCTTGTTTAAGGAAAGGAACTATTCTCGGAACACCTTTTTTGGTTCTGGAAGACAAAGCCATAACTGGTTTTCCACCTTCACTCAAAGCCGCACCTCTCATAAAATCCATTTGTCCACCGATTCCGCTGAACTGATAAGTTCCAATAGAATCTGCACAAACTTGACCTGTCAAATCAATTTCGATGGCAGAATTGATGGCGTGAACTTTTTTATTTTTCATAATGTTAATTGGAAAATTAACGTGCTGAACATCCATAAATGCAATCGATGGATTATCATCTACAAAGTCATATAACTTTCTGGTTCCGAAACAGAAACTGGTAATGGTTCTGTTGGTATGAGTGCCTTTGTATTTATTATTGACAATATCATTTTTTATCAAATCAATTACGCCATCGCTTAACATTTCTGTATGAATTCCTAAATCCTTATGATTTCCAAGACATTTCAAAACTGCATCAGGAATGGTTCCGATTCCCATTTGAAGAGTCGCTTTGTCGTCAATTAATTCTGCAACGTGTTTTCCTATCAGCATTTCTTCTGCGCCAACTTTGGAACCGTAATCGATGGTTAAAAGTTCTTCCTCGCTCCAGACCAATTTTTCGATTCTGTTGATATGAATCATTCCGTCGCCGTGCGTTCTTGGCATTTTTGGATTTACGATAGCAATGATAGTTTTCGCTGTATCAATCGCACTTCTCGCAACATCTACAGAAGTTCCAAGTGTGCAATAACCGTGATTATCCGGAGGCGAAACAGTTATCAAAGCAACATCAATTGGCAGAATTCCGTTTTTGAAAAGAATAGGAATTTCACTCAGAAAAATTGGAACGTAATCTCCGTTTTCACCATTTACAGCTTCACGAACTGGAGTAGAAGTAAACAAAGAATTGATGTAAAAACTATCTTTATATTGAGGTTTAGCAATCTCAACATTCCCTTGTTGCGTGATGGAAACCATCTCCACATCTTTCAATCGGGATGATTGTCTGGCTAGTTCATCGTATAAAAGATTAGGTGTACAAGCACTTCCGTGTCCGAAAATCCTGTCGCCACTTTTTATGATTGAAACTGCTTCTTCTGGGCTAACGTAATTAATCATTGCTTTTAATTTTTGACAAAGTTAAATCTTAAATTAATGAAAATAAATGAGCATTATCAGTCAACTCTCTATTTATCAGACAAAATGATAAAAGTCACAATAATATTTTGACAATTCGATAAAATTATTTTACTTTGTAATTCAAAGTTCTTTATAATTATTCAACTGAAAATAATGATAGCACAAAAACAAACCTCAGCATTTATTTATTCTGCAGTTACGGTAGTTTTATCTATTCCATTCATTGCAATGCAATTCACAAAAGAAGTCAATTGGACTGTTTCTGACTTTTTAGTGATGGGAGGATTACTTTTAATAACCGCATTTGCAATAGATTTAGTCTTGAAAAAAGTGAAAACTTTCAAATCAAGATTGATTATGGTTTTTGGAATTCTTGCCGTATTGTTTTTGATTTGGGTTGAATTGGCGGTTGGGATTTTTGGAAGTCCATTTGCTGGAAACTAAACATTTTCCAGAGCAAAACTAAATTTACTTTTCTCTATATAATTTTAATCTTCCAACCAACTCGTTTTATAACTCGGGTCTTCTACTCTTATTGCTTCTTCCGTCAATTTGAAAGGTCGGAATGGGTCAACCATCACAGCATATTCCTCTGTAGATTTTTTACCAATACTTCTTTCCATCGCACCTGGATGCGGACCGTGAACAATTCCACCTGGATGAAGTGAAAAATCCATCAAATCCACGTGGTTTCTACTCATAAAATCGCCTTCTGTGTAAAACAAGACCTCGTCGGAATCAATGTTTGAATGGTTGTACGGCGCAGGAATTGACTGTGGATGATAATCGTACATTCTTGCCACAAAAGAGCAAACTACAAAATTATGCGCTTCAAAATTCTGATGAACCGGAGGCGGTTGATGAATTCTCCCCGTAATGGGTTCAAAGTTTTTGATATTGAATTTGTAAGGATAAAAATAACCGTCCCAACCAACAACATCAAACGGATGCGTGGCATAAATGAAATCCGTGATTTGATTTTCTTTTTTGACTTTGATGAGAAAATCGCCCTTCTCGTTTTTCGGTTCTACGAAAGCTGGCGGAACAATATCGCGCTCACAAAACGGTGAATGTTCCAGCAATTGCCCGAACTCATTCCGGTAACGTTTTGGCGTGTAAATCGGGGAATGTGCTTCTATGAAAAGGAAAACATTTTCTTCGGATTCCAATTCCAGCTGATAAATTGTTCCTCTCGGAATGATGAGATAATCGCCGACAGAGAAGTCAATATTTCCTAGCATTGTTTTCAGAATTCCTTTTCCCGCGTGCACGAAAAGCAACTCGTCGCATTCTGCATTTTTATAGAAATAGTCTGTGGATTTTCTGGGTTTTGCCAAGCCCATTTTCAAATCGTTGTTTAGCATCAGAACTTTTCGGCTCTCCAAAAAGTCATCTTCAGCGGTCACTTTTGCGCCTTTTATCATTCTTGGCGTTACGTTTTTCTCAACCGCAATTTTCGGCGTCACGTCTTTTGCTTCGCCGATGGATTTGATTTGAGTCGGGCGATGCGTGTGATACAACAACGATGCAATGCCGTGAAAACCTTCTGTTCCGAAGAGTTGCTCGTAATAGAAATTGTCGTCTTCGGATTTGAAAACGGTGTGTCTTTTTGGTGGAATCTTACCTAACTGAACGTATCTCATTTTATTAGATTTGGCTTTTCTCAAATGTAATATTTTTTTCTGATACTTTGATTTGAACGCAAAGAGCACAAAGATTTTTTTTTGAAATTATTGAAAATATTTTAAGGTTCGCATAGACGTGAAACTCATCAAAGAAAATTAAAAAATAGTTCACATCAATTTTGTCATTCCGTAGGAATCTAGACTGTTGAGATTCCTACGGAATGACAAAATGGGGTTTGTATGCTGACCTTTGAATTGTACTGAAAATTGCAGCCCGAATTGAGTGGAAATCCTTTTTTTGTGGCTGGAAAAGCTAGGCAAAAAGATTGGGAACGGAAGGCGGATAAAGCTGCCCAAATAAAAAAACTTCAAAATCAACTTTTCTCGATTCTTCATTCTTGTATCTTTTCTTATCTTTGAGATAATTAAAATTTTTACAAATGAATGATTCATTAATGGTTTCTGAAATTTCGGAAATCGAAAGAGCCGAATTTTACAGAAAAACTTATATGCACGTCGGAGTAGCGATTTTGGCGTTCGGAATCGTGGAATATTTCTTATTGAAAACCATTCCATTGGAAGCTATTCTATCAATGGTTTCGGGGAAATATACTTGGCTGATGATTATCGGTGTATTTTGGTTAGCATCTATGTTATCTACAAAATTATCGTTTGCATTGTCCAAAACCACACAATATTTTGGTTTGGGATTATATGTTTTGATACAAGCCGTTATTTTTCTGCCAATGTTGGGAATTGCATCCACGTATGCTCCGGAAGTCATTACACAAGCCGGAATCGTAACTGCATCTCTGTTTGCAGGATTAACGGCGGCGGTTTTTCTTACCAACAAAGATTTTTCTTTTCTTAGAAATGTGATTGTGATTGGTGGATTTGCATCTTTGGGCGTTATTGTGGCTGGTTCAATTTTCGGATGGAATCTTGGACTTGGTTTTTCTTTGATAATGGTTGCTTTAGCGAGTGCAAGTATTTTGTATGAGACTTACAACATCAAAAATATTTACAATAAAAATCAATATGTTGGTGCTTCTTTGCAGTTATTTTCATCGATAATGCTTTTGTTCTGGTATATTTTGAGAATTTTTCTTGATAGAAGAAGTTAATTGAAATTGAGAAGTTAGATTTTAGAGATTAGACTAAAAAAACAATATTTAAAAACTCATCAAATTTTGGTGAGTTTTTTTTGTCTAATATTAAATATCAAACTTAATTTTTTATTTCTAATAAAATTGTTAGCTTTGTCTAACAATTTTATTTTATGAAATTAACTTTTATGTTTTTCCTCATTTTTTCGCTTTTTATTAATGCTCAGATAGACTCTGTAAAAGTTTCTAAATCTGATACGATTGATACTTCTAAAAGTATTGATGAAGTCACCATCACTCAGTTTTCTGTGAAGAAATTGAACAGTCCGATTTCGACAGATGTATATTCACAACAGTTTTTTAGAAAAAATCCGACTCCAAATATTTTTGAAGCGATTGCGATGGTAAACGGTGTGAAACCTCAGCTGAATTGTGCGGTTTGTAATACAGGCGACATTCACATTAATGGATTGGAAGGTGCTTACACGATGATTTTGATTGATGGAATGCCGATTGTAAGTTCACTTTCCACTGTTTATGGTTTGAGTGGAATTCCGAATAGTTTGATTGACAGAATTGAGGTAACGAAAGGTCCTGCTTCGTCTGTTTATGGTTCGGAAGCGATGGGTGGCGTTATTAATATCATTACAAAGAATGCTTTGCAGGCGCCGGATTTTGCGACCGATGTGATGACGGGAAATCAAGGTGAAATCAATCTTGATATTGCGAAAAAGGTGTTTGACAACAAGAATTTCTCAAGTTTACTGAGTCTTAATTATTTCTATTTTGGAAACAGAATTGACCAGAATAAAGATAATTTTACGGATACGCCTTTGCAAAACCGAATCTCAGTTTTCAACAAATGGAATTTCAAAAGAAAAGAAAACCGGCAGGCCAGTTTTGCTCTGAGGTATTTTTACGAAGACCGATTTGGTGGCGAAATGCAGTGGCAAAAACGAAACCGAGGTTCTGATGACGTTTACGGCGAAAGCATTTACACCAACCGATTTGAGTTTTTTGGAATTTATCAGTTGCCTTTAAAGGAGAAATTTTTGCTTCAATATTCTTACAACTACCATCATCAGGATTCGTATTACGGAAATACTGCTTATCTGGCGACTCAGAAAGTTTTGTTTCTACAACTTAATTGGGAAAAGCAATTTGGAAAACATCTTTTGAAAAGTGGAACGACTTTGAAATCCACTTTCTATGATGATAATACGCCTGGAACAGCCAATTCATTACAGGAAAATCAACCGATGAAATCTCCAATTTATGGTTTATATCTCGAGGATGAATGGGAAATCAATGATAAAAACACTTTGCTTTTGGGTTACAGATATGACTATCACAAGGTTCACAAATCTGTGCATTCGCCGAGAATGGCGTGGAAATTTGAGCCTAATCCTTATCATACTTTGAGATTGAGTTTCGGAACAGGTTTCCGTGTTGTGAATCTTTTTACGGAAGACCACGCGGCGCTAACTGGCTCGAGAGAAGTTGTAATTAAAGATGATTTGAAGCCGGAAAAATCCCTGAATACGAATCTGAGTTATCTGATGAAAATTCCGATTAAAGATTATTTTATTAATGTTGATGTGAATGGATTTTATTCTTATTTCAATAATAAAATTGTGGGTGATTTTGATTCGGAGCCTGATAAAATCATTTATGATAATTTGGCTGGACACGCAATTTCGAGAGGAATTTCTGCGGACGTTAGCACCAATTGGAGTTTACCGATTCAGTTGATGTTTGGAATTACCTACATGGATGTTTATTCTGAAAACGAAGGCGAAAAAAGTCAGCAATTGCACGCACCAAAATGGAGTGGAACTTACAGTTTGAGTTATCAATTTGCGAACAAATTCTCGATGGATTTGACAGGACAATTTTACGGCCCAATGCGATTGCCAACTGTTCCAGATGATTTTCGACCGGAATATTCGCCTTGTTTTACATTGATGAATATTCAGCTCACTAAGAAATTTGATAACGGTTATGAGGTTTATGGTGGTGTGAAAAACATTTTGAACTTCACCCCTAAAAATCCAATTCTGAGACCGTTTGACCCGTTTGATAATAATGTGGACGATGTTGCGAGCAATCCTTACGGTTATACTTTTGATACGACTTATGGCTATGCGCCGATGCAGGGAATCCGGACGTTTTTGGGAATTCGTTATCAGATAAGGTAGATGTTAGAAATTAGATTAATGAAAATATTGACTTTCATATTATTAATGATTTTCGGGATTTTTAATTCACAGGAAGTGAAGAATTATGCTTTTGAAAGTCTCCCGGAAAATTTGGATAAACCGATTTTGATTTATATGAAAACCGATTGGTGTTCGATTTGTAAAATTCAGAAACATCAAGTGGAGAAGGATTTGCAGTTAAAAAATCTGATTGATGAAAAGGTTTATTTTATCACTTTTAATCCTGAAAAACATAAAGAATCAATCACTTTTTTTGGTGAAAATCACACTTATATTTCAAATGGAAATTCTGGGATTCACGAATTGGCGGTTGAACTTTCATCGAACAAAAAACCACTTTATCCGAGTTGGATTTTGATTAATAAAGATGGAAAAGTTTTGTTTCGAAATGAAGGATTAGTTGCTAATGGGACTTTGAAATTATTGATAAGCACTTCGACTCCACTGAGTGTGACAAACAAAAAACCTTCTGAAAATTAATTCAAAAGGTTTTAAAGTATTTTTAAGCTTAAATTCTTAAAGAAAAATTCCGCCGCTGACTTCGATTCTTTGTCCGTTGATCCATTTTGCATCTTCGGAACACAAGAACGCAACCACGCCGCCGATATCGTCCGGTAATCCAACTCTTCCTAAAGCCGTAAGACCTGCAATCCTGTCATTTACTTCTTTATTATCTCTTGTTTGTCCGCCTCCGAAATCCGTTTCTATTGCGCCTGGAGCCACTACATTTGCAGAAATCCCACGAGAACCTAATTCTTTAGCCAGATATTTGGTCAAAACCTCCACAGCGCCTTTCATAGAGCCATACGCCGCAGACCCTGGAAAAGAAAATCTTGCCAATCCTGATGAAATATTGATGATGCGACCGCCGTCATTAATAAAAGGCAGCGCTTTTTGAGTCAAAAAGAAAACACCTTTGTAATGGATATTGATTGCTGTATCAAACTGTTCTTCTGTTGTATCTGCAAAAGATGAATACAAAGCCGTTCCTGCATTATTAATCAGAAAATCGAAGTTTGTGTTTCCTGTATTCTCTTTTAGATGTGAAGTGACCTGTTCTAAAAATCCATCGAAAGATTTTATGTTTCCTGCATCCAGTTGTAATGCGAAAGCTTTTTGCCCAAAGGATTGAATTTCAGAAACTACTTTATCAGCTTCATCTTTGTTGCTGTGATAAGTCAGCACAACATCGATTCCTTTTTTGGCAAGGGCAATCGCCATATTTCTTCCTAGACCACGGCTTCCACCGGTAACTAATGCTATTTTACTTTGTGACATAATGTTTTAAATTTTATATGACAAAGGTAGAATTAAAGCAACAGAAAAAATGGTGACACGTTCAGTTTATATGGTGAGCAGGTCAGTTTTTGTGAAGTAGTTTTCCCGATATTGCTTGGGTGTAATTCCTATGTATTTTTTGAAAAACTTGGTAAAGTTTGAAGGATCGTAAGTCAGCATTTTAGCAATTTCTCCGATGCTCATTTTATTTTCTTCCAGATGTTGTTTTACGATATCAAGAATTTTATTCTCTACAAAAGAACACGGCGAATTTCCCGTAACCAATTTTATGGTGTTGCTGAGATGTTTCGGATGGATATGCATCAATTCAGCAACAGTTCTGATTTCATAGATATCTTCCGCTTTTCCTGATAAAACATCAACAAGATTTTGGTCAACGATTTTCATAAAATCGTTGGTGATTTCTTTTTGTCTTGCTAATATTTTTTTAGGAATCGATTCCATTATTTCGTCAAGTCTAAACCTCCAAAATTGCCGGAACTCATCATCACAAAAGCTCCTTTTGATTTGTCCAGAGTTTCCCAGTAAGCGTGAAGGTCTTCTGCATTGGTAAAGACTTTCAGATTTTCATTTTTGAATTTTTCCTTAATTAAATATGGAGAAATCGGGTCCATTCTTTTGATTTTTAAAGCGTCTTCGGAATAGAAAACTACGGCGTTGTCCAAACCGTCCATTGCGTGGTCATATTGCTCAAGGAAAACCGGATTAAGACTTGAATAAGTATGCAATTCTAAAAATCCGAATGTTTCAGTTTTTGCAAATTGTTCTGCAAATGCTGCAACTGTGGCTTTCACTTTGCTTGGTGCGTGCGCAAAATCTTTGTATAGCAAACCGCCATCCGCACGTTCAACTTTTTCAAGACGTTTTGATGCGCCTTTGAAACTCATAATCGCTTCGTAAAATTCCTCTTCCATAATGCCCAATTGTGAACAGATGAATCTTGCGCCTTCCATATTAAGCAGATTGTGTTTTCCGAAAACAGACAATGGAATATCGCCCATATCGGTTTTCAGATTGACGATGCCGTTTTCTATTTTGTAAGCTGGCGTTTTGTAAGGAATTTTTCGGAAGTAATTTTCGGCTTCCTCAACTACTTTTACCACTTCTGCATCTTCTTCGTTATAAACCAAAACACCACCGGGCGTTATGCTCGCAACAAATTTTCTGAATTGGTCGATGTAATCATCAAAGGTTTTGAAAACATTGATGTGGTCCCAGGCAATTCCTGAAACCAAAGCGATATTGGGTTGATATAATAAAAATTTAGACCTTAAATCAATCGGAGAAGACAGATATTCGTCGCCTTCGAGAATCATAAAATCATTATCATCCGTAATTTTCACCATACAATCGAAGCCTTCCAGTTGTGCGCCGACCATATAATCTATATCTTTTTGATGGAAATTCAGAACGTGAAGAATCATAGATGTGATCGTAGTTTTCCCGTGAGAACCACCAATCACTACTCTGGTTTTTTCTTTGGATTGTTCGTAAAGAAATTCCGGATAAGAATAGATTTTCAAACCTAATTCTTTTGCTTTTGCAAGTTCCGGATTATCGGCGTGAGCATGCATTCCTAAGATTACAGCATCAATATCAGACGTTAGTTTTTCCGGAAACCAACCCAATTCTTTGGGGAGAATTCCTTTTTTTTCCAATCGGGATTTTGAAGGTTCGAAAATAGCATCATCCGATCCTGTAACTTGATAGCCTTTATCTTTAAGTGCAATAGCAAGATTGTGCATTGCCGAACCGCCAATAGCGATGAAATGGGTTTTCAATTCTAAATAATTTTAGACAAAAGTAAGGAAAGATGTTAGAAGTTAGAAACCAGAACTTAGATTTTTGATTTCTTTAATTTTAGACATAAAAAAAACCTGATTTTAAAACAATCAGGTTTTTGTCTTTAAGCAACAATCTCTTTTTGTCTAAGATTGTGCTCGATTTTCAATTCCTCACCCGTGAGCGTGAAATAGATATTCTGTAACTGATGGAGATGGGTGCATTTGATATAATTTCCAAAGAACAAAAAACCTTCAAGAATTTTGTTTGTACTAAGGTCAAAATCATATCTGCAAAAATTCGGAAGATCGAATCTCACTCTTGTTGAAGAACGATAAACTTCCTTGAATCCCAATCTTGAAAACCATTCTGCTGTCAGTGCAATTGGTTTTAACTTTCTTTGATCGACAGCGGTAAAGGAATCGATTTTTACAAAAAGTCCATTGTTTTTGTTTTCCATCCCGATAACTGGTACGATCTCATCTTCATAGATGACCAAATTGTTGAGTCTAAGTTCTGTGGCTTCCATATGCGAAAATGTTTGTGATTATAAATAGGTAATTTTTACTAAACAAAATCATTGCCAAAAAAGCTAAACAATTCTCCTTTGCTACCAAAAAAGCAAACTTTAACAATTGAACGCAATATTTCAAAATTATTAAAAATGTAAATTAATTATGTTTTTTTTATGTAGAGCATAATTTTGGTTTCTCCTACTTCTATATCAGAATTTACTTCGATTTTACAATCAATTGCTTTACAAAGATCACGGATCACATGCATTCCCAGACCTTTCGTTGTACCAATACTAAAATTATCGTCATACAAAGCCCGAAATTTTTCTATATCAGTTCCGCCACCGTTATCTTTTATAAGAATTTGAGTAAAATCATTCTGATCCCAAACTTTACATAAAATCTTCGGATCGGGAACATTTTGTAAAACCTTCACAGCGTTGCTTATTAGATTTCTAATAATCGTTTTGAGATATTCTTTATCTGTAAATAATTTAAGGTTTGATGGAATTTCAAATTCTATTCTCACATTGGAAGCCCAAACGAATTCTTTCTCAAGCTCATTAAAAATATCATTAATGTTATAAAACTGTTTATGCGGTTCAAAGTTTTCCATTTGACCTTTGCTCCAAAGAAGCAGGTCTTCCATTTGAGTTAGAAGTTGCTCGGCAGAATCAGAAGTTTGCTTTTCCAAGCGAATTTTGGTTTCATTGTCAATTAATTCCGGTGAATTTTTTTGAAGATCAAGAAAGTGAATTAATGATACAACCGGACTTCTAAGATCGTGATTCAGAATTCCGAAAAATCTCATTTTGATTTTATTTGCTTTTTCTAATTCGGAATTCAGAAATGATAATTTTTGATTAATTCTTTTTCTATTGCGACTTTGATTATAAAGTAAACCTCCGATAATAGCAATCGAGATCAAGCCAGAAATTAGATAAATCCTTTGCTTCTTGGCATTTTTGATATTTAATTCGTGGATTGTGTTTTCTGCTGAAAGCGCTTTGATTTCTTGCTGTTTGTTTTTATTCTGATACTTTGCTTCTGTATTTGCAAGGGTTTGTTTTCCTGATTCTATAAAAAGAGAATCGTTTGTTATATTGTAAATTTTATGATAATCGTAGGCTTTTTTCCAATCGTTTTGTGCAGCGTAAGCTTCCGATAATTTTTTATTGACTTCAGCAAAAGAACGCTTGTCATAAACATAGGCAAACTTCAAAGCTTGATTTAGTTTTTCTATGGCTGGCTTGTATTTTTTTTGTTCCAGCAAGACTTTTCCTTTGATGACATTGGCTTCCATCTCGATTTCTTCATCGTTTGATTTTATAGCAAAATGCAAGGCTTTGTCAGCATAATCATCAGCCAGTTCCAATCTGTTTTTTTCCAGATAGAATTCTGCCATATTTCGGTTTCCGTAACTTATATTCAGAAAGAGAATTGGATTATTAATTGCCATTTCATACAATTTCAAATAATATTTCTTCGCCAAATCTATATTCCCCAAATGAACGTAAGCTTCTATATATGAATTATATAAAAAAGCAATTCCATCAGATTTATTAAGGTAAGGAACTGCGTAATTGCAATATTCAATAGTCTTTTCGTATTGTTTCATATCATTGTATGCATCCGCAATCTGTAGATAACTTACGCCAATATTATTTACTTTTAAAGAATCTGCTTTTTTGTCAAGTTTGAGATAATCTATCGCTTTTAATTTATACTTGATGAAGTTTTCAAACTCAGATCTATCAAGATAGTATTCTCCTAAACTACCTAATAATGTAGCTTTTGTATCATTATCTCGTACAGTATCAACAATTTTTCTGATGTATTGAATTAAATTTTTAGCTTTCTGATGCTCTTTGATGGAATAATACATATAATTCAACCTCATCAACGCCAAAGTTTCTTGTTTTAGATTCTTCGCCTGCCGACTCAGTTTCAAAGATTTTTCAAAATAAACTGTTGCTTTTTCGTATTGATTATCTGTATATTCATAAGCATAACCTTTAAAGAAATAGAATTTGGCTAAATATTTAGGGTTACTTTTAGCTAATTGAATTCCAAATTCTGCTTTGTCAATTAGTAATGTGTATTTCTCATTTTCGCCTAAACTTTGACAGTATTCGTCCCAAGCTTTTAATTTATCATTGATATTTTTAAACTGATCAAGATTCGGTTGCTTCTGAGAAAATGAAAAAGCAAATAGTTGAATAACCAAAAAAAACAGCAGCCTTTTCATAACAGAAATTTTAAATTATCTTTAAAGCTTCTTCCAATCGGGATAGCGAGATCATTATTCAAAATAATCTCGTGCGTATTTATTTTATTAATAAACTGTTTCTGTACCGCAAAACTCCTGTGGATACGGATAAATGACTGAAAACTGATTTCCTTCAGAAGAAGCCCAATGCTGGAAAGCACGCAATATCTTTTTTGAGCCGTAACAACCAATGTATAATCTTTCAAAGCTTCGAGATAAAGGATTTCGTGAAGTTTTACTTTGATCTGCTCGTGACCTTCTTTAATATAAATGACGTCGCCACCAATACTGGATTCGAAAAGGCTGGCTTTATTCTTCATCTCGAAGAAATCTGTAATTCTTCTCATAGTTTGTTCAAACCTATCGAACTTCAAAGGTTTTACAATAAAATCTAATGTTTCCAACTCAAAACTTTCAACTGCATATTCCGGATGAGATGTGATAAAAATACAAGCTGGAACTTCATTTACTTTTTTACGAAGCTCTACACCTGATAGTTCTGGCATATCAATATCCAGAAAAATAATATCTATAGTACTGTTTTCAATTGCTACCAAAGCTTCATTTGAATCAGCGAAAGCACCAAGAATATTAAGGTTTGGAAACTTCTTCGCAAAGGATAAAACGGTCAATCTATCGATCTCGTTATCATCTGCAATTATACAATTCAAGGTCATCATTTTGGTGTATTGTTTTCTCAAATTTAAGCAAAAAAGCCATTGGTCTATTTAAAATGTTGTTCGTCTATTATAACTTTTAATAGAATACTATTCTCTATAATTTCGAGAAAAATTTTAAAACTTATTACAATGAACAAAATACTATTAATGAAATTCCTGACGATAATGGTCGCCCCTCTTGGTCTGATGAAGGCTCAGACGGCAATTCTTACGACAGGAACTACAGCTTCTGGAGCTTCCGGAAGTGTGTCTTACAGCGTTGGGCAAATTGCTTACTCACAGAAAGGTACCAATCTGCAAATCATGGAAGGTGTTCAACAGCCTTACGAAATCATTACGCTTGCAGTAGATGATACATCTGTAAGTGAGAAAAACATCCTTCTCTATCCAAATCCAGTTCGCGATTATGTGAATATAGATTTCGGAAAAGAAAATTTCCAGAATTCCAAATATGCACTATTTGATTCTCAAGGAAAAATGATCAAAACAGGAAATCTCACCCAGCAAAAAACTGAATTGAATATGGCAACATTGCCAGCATCGGTTTATCTCATCCAGATATTCCAAGACAACAAAAACATCAAAGCTTTCAAAATCATTAAAAAATAAAATCTCATGAAAAAAATTGTATTAATTGCGGCGCTGACATTTGGAACCTATATGGTTTCGGCACAAGCTCCCGAAAGAATGAGCTACCAAGCTATTGTAAGAAATGCATCAGGACAATTATTGCCCAATCAGAATGTTGCTGTAAGAGTAAGTGTACTCCAAGGCTCAGCTGCAGGAACAACTGTTTATTCGGAAAGAGTTACAGGAACTACCAATGCTAATGGGTTGGTAAGTCTGGCAATTGGATCGGGAACCGTACTTAGCGGAACTTTCAACACAATCAATTGGGGAACGAATAGCTATTATTTGAAAACAGAAACAGATCCGGCTGGCGGAACAAATTACACAATCACAGGTACAAGCCAGTTACTTAGCGTTCCCTATGCTCTGTTTGCAAAAAGTTCCGGTGGCGGAGGAAGTTTAGCTCTACCTTATACTGCAACAACTAACAATGCTGCTAATCTTTTTTCTTTAACAAATGACGGTGATGGAACATCTATCGATGGTGTTAGCAATTCAACATCTTCAAGCATTGCTGCCGTAAGAGGAACAGTTACAAATACTGCGCCCGGAGGTTTTTCTTCTGCTGTCCGCGGTATGAATAACGGAACTGGTGGTTTAGGAATTGGAGTTTGGGGATCGCAAGCCGGCTCTGGCTGGGGTGTTTATGGCGTAACACCAAGTGGTCTAGGTGTTTATGGAAATGCTTCTGGTTCAGGAACAGGTGTTTTTGCAAATAGTAATACAGGAACCGGGCTTAATGCAACGAGTACAAATGGTATTGCTGCAAATATTTCTATAACTAATAATGCTAATAACAACAATGCATTAGAAGTTTCCACATTAGGTAGTGGAAAAGGTATCAATGTGAGTGTATCGGGGACTAATCACGGTGTTTATTCTAATTCAGCTAGTGGTACAGGGATTGAAGGGATTACCGGAAGTATCTCTTCCGCTGGTGTAATAGGTCGAAATAATACTGGAGAAGCTATCGTTGGATTTTCCAGTGGAGCATCTGGTGTAGGCGCAGTTGTGGGAAGAGCAGATGGTGCTGGTTATGGTGTAAGAGGATTTAATACAAGTTCCGGAGTCGGTGTATTAGGACAAGCCGGAATAAGTGGCGGAACTGGTATAGCCGGCCGTTTTGAAAACACAAACTCTGCAAACAACAGCAATACAGTAGAAATAGCTAACAACGGTATCGGAAATGGTATTAATATATCCTTAACAAATGCAGGAAGTGGGGCCAAAGGCATAAACATTCTAAATGCAGGTGTCAGCAATGGTATATTATCCAATTCAGTAGGCGGAACTGGTGTGGAAGGCATCACATCCAGCATTTCTGCAGCTGGTGTAATTGGAAGAAATAGTACAGGTGAGGCTATAGTTGGATTTTCCAGTGGAGCTTCTGGTGTAGGTGCGATTGTAGGAAGGGCTGATGGGGCCGGTTATGGTGTAAGAGGATTCAATACAAGTTCCGGAATCGGTGTATTAGGACAATCTGGAATAAGTGGTGGAACTGGAAAAGCCGCTAGATTTGAGAATACAAATTCCAGTAATACAACAAATGTCTTTGAGGTAGCATCCAATAGTACTGCAAACCTTGCCGTATTCCTGAAAAACGGAGCCAATGTAGCAAGAATTGATCAAACAGGAAAAGGATTTTTCAACGGAGGAACTCAAAATAGCGGTGCCGACCTAGCAGAAGCTTTTGATGTAGAAGGTAATACAGCAGATTATGAACCTGGCGATATCTTGGTTATCTCGACAGATACAGACAGAACGATCGAAAAATCTTCAAAACCTTACTCTACACTTGTAGCTGGAGTTTATGCTACAAAACCAGGTGTTCTTTTAACCGAAGAAAACATTGATTCTGATTTAGTTGGCAAAGTACCAATGGGAGTAATTGGGGTAATTCCCACCAAAGTTTGTCTGGAAGGCGGCAACATCAAACGGGGAGATCTTCTTGTAACATCTTCCATCTCCGGCGTTGCAATGAAAGCGGATTCTAAAAAAGTACAGATAGGTCAAGTTCTTGGCAAAGCTTTGCAGGATTACAATCAAAACAGCATCGGAAAAATAAAAGTATTAGTAAGTATCAAATAAAAATCAACTAAAATGAAAACATTATATATTACCACATTTCTTCTTGCAGGTACTATTTCTTTACACGCACAAGAAAATAAAACGGTCGAAAAACAAGACGACATCAAAGCTATCAGAGATGTAAAAGCATTAGAAACGAAAATGATTCAAAAACAGGATAGCAAAAAGGTTGTAGCAAAAACGGCACAGCTATTATCAGAGCAAGGTCTGACCCAACAAAAAGTAGTTCCCAATCAGAAAACTGTAATCACAAAACCTTCGACCAGTTTGAAAGATTTGCCTAGTGCAGCTAATGCGGAATCTTCAAAACAAGCAATTCTTAAGGATTAATTATCAATTTCAAAAACTAAATTTAAGATCAGAGCAAACTATTTTGTTCTGATCTTTTTGTTTATAAGCCCAAATAAAAAACCGCTCTCCGGAAAAGAAGCGGTTGATAGCGATTGTTATCACTCTTGAACTACAAAGATATTACAACTCCATAGATTACGCTTCAAAAATAACAATATACTATATCATCTTCAGAAATCTATCTTTGGCAGAATAATTGTTACTTAAAAATACCATTCACTGTTATATATAGTTTTTTAAGAAGTAAGTAGGGGGACGCATTGTTGGTCTCCCTATTTTATTTTGAAAATAAACAAAATCACATTATCTTTTTCCATTTTGAAATCGTGTTTCTACTTGTTTTGAAATGATTAGCAAGCTGAATGTTATTCAAATTATTTTTTCTCTGATAATCTAAGATTTGTAAAATATCAGATTCTTGATAGGAACGGAATTTCTGATTTACAGTCTCAATTTCTTTATCTGCATTTCCAAAGATTCTTCTATTAAGTTCTAATATATCCAAAACAGATAACTCTTCTTTTTTAAGCAAATTTTCACATTCTTCTTTTTTATCCGGATTTTTTTTATTGATAATATCTGTGTAAATCCTTATGTAGTCCGGTCTTAAACTTTGTATTTTTCTATCCATTTGTGTAGTGTTGTTTTTGGTATTCTGTATTCTTCTATGACTTGTGACTTTGTTTTTTCATTGCTGTTTATTTGCTCTAATATAAAATCAATAACTTCTTTTGTATAAATATTTTTACGAAACTGAGGCAAAGAAGTCTTGCTAGTTTTCTCTTGTTTTAAGGAAGCTGGCGGCGCAAACAATATCAGATGTTGGGTATAAATCCTGAAAAAATCGTATTCCGTCAGCTTGCTCCAGCGTAAGAGCAATTCTGTATCTAGGCTTTTGGAATTGTACATCTCAACAATATCCTTTTCTGAACATTTCAAAAAATTACAGATTCGAGAGGTTTCTATATTATTTTCCAATACACTCTGCTGAATCAACGAACCAATATGTATGTCTTTAAAATTAATTCCCATTTGTTTGTTTTTTATGTTTTCGGAGAATCGATTATAATTTCGATGAGTTTTTCTAATTCCTTATGAAACAAGATCCTCTTTGATATAATTAAAGCAATAATTACATCTAACCATCACTCTTTAATTATTTGTTGTTTTTGATTAATACCGTCCGCTTTTGAGCATATAGTGCTATAAAAAAGACAAGTAAAATAAACCTATCATATAGACATAGCAGCTCCAGTTTTAAGAGGATGTTGCAAATAGATAATTATCAGGTTAATTATTAAAAAAGGTAATTCTATCAAAACACCTTCTAAATCTCTATCCAGAAGATGAAAACAAATGATTAATAATATCCCTGCCGCCATCAGAAAATTACCCCAGACAAAGGTCTTCGGAAAAAAAATCATAACGGCTGCAATCATGGTAACTGTACCATTTATTGTTAAAAAAGTTTTATTAAAGCCCCATTGCCCAAACATATCCAGCATTTCCTGTCTTCCGGAGAACATCGCATAACCTTGCTTGGTTCCCATAAATAATGCAAAAAGAATCAGTATAGAGTTAATTATTTTTAATATCATTTGTGTGTATTTGTATTTTAAAAATGAAAATCAACTTTAACATCAAAGTCAATTTCAATCTTTTTTAATTGATTATCTTGTAGTGTAACGCTCTTACTTATGTAGAATATAAACCCGTGTAGGCTATCATTAATGATAAATCTTTCCTTAATAATCCTCCATAGTTTTTACCTCCGGCCATTAAAGCTACTTTTCCTTTTAAGCCTTGTTGTGCTGACATAATAATTTCTGATGTAATTATTATTTTATTGCTGATTAATTATTACATCAAAGAATTCCAATATAATAATCTATTAATATTCCCTTATGAAAATAAAGATGTAGCTTCTTTGAGAAAAATCCTAAAAAATAACTTTCTAGAATATAGACTTCCTCATTCTGATTAAGAATATCGGCAGGTCTTCCTAGAAGTTTTTGAGTTTCACGCTGTGATTTACCAATCATTTTTTCTTCCAGTATTTGATCAAGTATTCCTAAATTCATTTTCTTAGCTTTTATCAGTGAATTAAGGTTTCCAAAAAGACCAGACAGTCCCGTTATATACAGCCAGTTGTTTTTTTGTGGTATCATAAGCCATCATTCCGGATGCCGGATTGATGATATTAAGATGGGGGCTAGCCACCCTTGGCAGTATCATTGCCTTATCTGCATCTGTAAGTACAAGAATACCGTTGGTAGAATCTGTCCCACTATTGGTTCCGATTCCTGTTTTGGAAGTAGTAAGCTCCGTTTTATCTTGTTGGATAGCCATATCAGACTTACCAGTGGTATCTATCGAAAGATCAAACCAGCTGTTGTCTTTAAGGTATTTTACCTTGTGGTCTGTATTATCAAAAATAATAGAACCATTCTCTGCAATAGCAGACCTATCTTCTACATAAGGCAGGATGATTCCTTTTTTCTCGGCATCTGTAAACTCCAGAGAGACAGATGTATTAGTCACCGAAGTTTTGCCTATTGCCACTTGGGACTTCACTGTGATTGTTGTTATGCTTATTAAAGCTAATAGAATATTTTTCATTTTATTGTGATGTGTGTTTTTAATTTCATTTTTTCAGTAGCTATACCAAACCTCTAAAGAAGCTTTTTAGCCTGCTTTTTTTTCCGCCGTCCTGCTGAACTTGTACCACTGTCATGCTGACGGAGGAAGCATCTCTCCTCTTTGTTACTGTGAGATCCTTCGACAGGCTCAGGATGACAGTGTCAAACTTAGGTTCTATCTGTCATGTTGAGCGAAACGAAGTGCAGTCGAAACATCCTTGCTTTTCCTCCCTTGAGATCCTTCGGCAAGCTCAGGATGATAGAGCTGTTTATTTTATATGAAATCATTATTTTCATTATTAATAATTCATTTTAGTTACTAATCCGGGCAAAACTGTTTAGTCATACAATGCCAAGCCATCATAGTGTCTCCGTCTTTTAGCGTGTAAAGAAAGAGTGTTAATTTTTTTTAATCATTAAATGTGTTTAGATCATTATTATTGTTGCCAAGTCGTAATGGTTTAGAGTAAGATTATAGATAAAGCCAAACAAATTTTTGAAATAAAGAGATTATTTTTTCTGGAAAATTTGTGCTAAAATAATATAGACATCACATGCCAAGAGTTAGATGTGGCGCTAGTAGCGTTTGACTGTTATATTATACAATAATCAATTGCTCTTTCAGAAAAAGAGAAAAAATTCATCATTTGTGTTTTTTTATCTGTTGTGCTTTTCAATATCACCTGGTATAAAGTGATTTTCGTTGCGCAATATTATAGGAACAAATAGAATAGTACAATTAAAGCATAGAATAAATACCGAAATAATACAATCAAAAAACACTCAAATCCTACTCAAAACAGATCATTCTTCACATCTCAAAATAAGTATGTTTTACAATTAAAAAATACTGATAATCAAATATTTAAATAAATTAACACAAAGAATAATAACCGAATAAGTGTTTCAATAAATTCACATGTAGGGATTTGTATTCTCAATTTTGAAAAAAATACGTGACAAAACAAACTGGTTTGAAAAAAAATCATTAATCCATATCCAAATTTTTAAACCAACTAAAAGCTACATAATAATGAATCTTAAAAATAAATATTTGTATTCGGGAATTCATTAGAAGTATTTTTGATCTAATTCATAATTAACGTCAGATCAAACAAACATTAACACTTTAGAAACAAAAAAAACCCTAAAACATTATTAATAAATGAATTAGGGTTTACCAGTGAGGTGCCTAGCGGATTCGAACCGCTGTAGATGGTGTTGCAGACCACTGCCTAGCCGCTCGGCCAAAGCACCGTTTTCTTGGATTGCAAATTTAGTGTTTTTTTTCAAATTTCAAATTTTATCGGCTTTTAATTTGAAAAAATATTTCTAACCAAATGTAAAATGTTGATTTGAAGACCAATCCCATAGCCCTGATGGTAACGGCTATCCTTTTTGTTTTTTTGTACTGGTATTTTGTTTTGATGACAAATCGTTCTAAAAAAACAAAAAGATAATAGTGGACAGCAGGTTCCCGGCTCCAAAAATATACACGTTTTACATATCTTTAATCGATTTTTACAATCTTTATTTAGGTTCTAAATAAGTATCTTTGCAAAAAAATTTTAGAACAATGGATAAGATCCAACTTAATACAATTGCGGAAGCAATAGAAGACCTCAAAAACGGGAAAATGATCATCGTTGTAGATGACGAGGATCGTGAGAACGAAGGCGACCTTCTTGCCGCTGCAGAACTTACTACGACAGAGATCATCAACTTTATGACGATCCACGCCAGAGGTTTGATCTGTATGCCGCTGACCGAAAAAAGATGTGACGAACTGGAACTTAATTCGATGGTTGCCAATTCTACAGATCCGAAAGAAACCGCATTTACCGTTTCTGTTGACCTGCTAGGGAAAGGTGCTACTACCGGAATTTCTGCCGGTGACCGTGCGAAAACGATCCTTGCAATTATGGATCAGGAAACAAAACCTGGAGACCTGATGAGACCAGGACATATTTTCCCGCTTCGTGCAAAAGAAGGCGGCGTTCTGAAAAGAGCAGGACATACAGAAGCTGCAATTGATCTGACAAGATTGGCTGGACTAAAAGAAGGCGGCGTGATCTGCGAGATTATGAAAGATGACGGCGATATGGCAAGACTGCCGGATCTTTTGGAATTCGGGAAGAAACACGATTTGAAAGTGGTTTCCATAGAAGATTTAATTCATTATAGATTAAGACAAGGCGACCTTGTAGAGAGAATCGAAGAACGTGATATCAAAACGCATTTCGGGGATTTCAAATTTTATGTTTTTGAGGAAAAACCGACTGAGCAGATTCATTTTGCATTGACTACGGGAACTTGGACACCAGACGAATCTGTTTTGGTAAGAGTACAATCTTCAAGTTCTTATTTTGATGTTTTGAGCAGACTTTCCAATGGTGAACATCCGTTGATGCAACGCGTTGTTGACCTCATCAATTCTGAAGGTAAAGGCGCAGTGGTTTTCATTAATAATGTTTCTAACAAAGAGAATACATTAAGTAAACTTCAGCATTTCCTAAATTATCAAGATGGAACAAGTGAGCTTCCGACAATCGCACCAAACTTCCGCGATTATGGAATCGGGACGCAGATTTTGAAAGATTTAGGAATCAATAAATTCAAAGTGATCACGCAGAATCCGAACATCAAACCTGTTATTTCCGGCTATGATGTTGAGGTGACGGAAATGGTTGCGCTTTAGACAAAAAGATAATAAATTGATAGATGATAGACGAGAAAGTCGTCTGATGTTAATTTAACAAATAAAAAACGTTCCGAAATTTCGGAACGTTTTTGTTATCTATTTTCTATTAGTCTATGTTCTTCCAGTCTAATTTGCTGGCCAAACATTATTTTTAGCATTCACGTCAGGAATCTGAGATGTAGGATCTAATTTAACTTGAGTCACTTCTTTTGTAGAATCCAGTTGGAAAGTCCATTCTGTATTACGTTTCCAAACTTCAACAGGTAATTTTACAGTCTGTGTTGTTCCATCTTTGAATGTTATTAGAACCGTTGTCGGCATTGGTAATTGTCCAATATTTTCAACCGTGATCTGTGCTCCGTTTTTGAAATCGCCATTCACAGGTTTTACATTTTTAACAGCCTGATCCACTTTCCATTTGTTCATAAACCAGCCTCTCCAAAACCAGTTAAGTTCTTCTCCGGAAACGTTCTCCATCGAGTGGAAGAAATCCCAAGGCGTAGGATGTTTGAATGCCCATTTGGCTATATAGGTTTTAAAAGCTTTATCGAATTTTTCTTCTCCTAAAACACTTTCTCTCAAAACGCCCAATCCAAGAGCAGGTTTGAAATAAGCCAAAACACCAATGCTTCTTTCCTTCATATTATCCGGACCAACCATCACTGGTTCAAAACTATCATTCAGGACAAAACCGCCCATTTTTCCGATGTCTTGTTTTCTGTAATATTCGCCTTTGTTAAAAGCTTCCGTAGAACCATCATTAATAAAAGTATTAAAACCTTCATCCATCCACGCAAACAATCGCTCATTAGAACCAACAATCATCGGGAACCAGGTATGACCAAATTCGTGATCTGTAACACCCCAAAGACTTTCTCCTTTAGAATCTTTATGGCAGAAAACGATACCCGGATATTCCATTCCACCTTCGTTTCCTGCAACGTTGGTCGCAGCTGGATAAGGATATTCGAACCATTTTCCTGAGTAATGTTCAATTGCCGCTTTCGTATATTCCGTGGATCTTCCCCAAGCTTTTTCGCCGGCACTTTCTACAGGATAAGCAGAGATTGCCAAAGATTTTTTCCCACTTGGCAAATTGATTCTTGCAGCATCAAGGATAAAAGCTGCGGACGATGCCCAGGCAAAATCTCTTGCATTTTGAATTTTGAATTTCCAGGTTTTTGTACCCGATGCATTATTTTTTCCCAATTCAGATTCCGGACGGATCGCAACAGTTTTTTCACTATTTCTTGCAGCATTCCAACGGTTGATTTCTTCTTTAGAATAAACTTCTTTCTCATTCAGCAATTCTCCTGAAGCTACGACATATTGATTGGCAGGAACGGTAATATTTGCTGACAAAGTTCCATACTCAAGATAGAATTCCGAAGCACCTAAATATGGCATTGTATTCCAACCCAAAACATCATCATAAACGCACATTCTTGGGTACCATTGTGCCATTGTAAAGATTTTCCCGTTCTTGGTATCTTCGATTCCCATTCTGTCGGAACCATATTTCGGCGATAGGAAAGAATATTCTATCTTTAGTTTTGCAACACCGCCATTCGCTTTCAGATCTTTTGGAAGATCAATTTGCATTCTGGTATCAGTGATGGTATATTTTACATCTTTACCATCGTATTTTACAGATTTGATTTTGTAACCACCATCAAAAACTTCCCCGTGCGCACCATTTCGACTTCCGGAAAGTGGAACTATTGCATTCCCTCTGGAATCCTTAGCGAAAAGATTTTGATCCAGTTGCAACCATAGAAATCCCAATTGATCCGGACTGTTGTTTGTGTAAGTAATTTCTGCAGAACCAGTAAGCTCATTTTTATTTTCATCCAGGCTTACATTCAGTTGATAATCGGCTGAGTTCTGCCAATATTTGTGACCTGGTTGCCCACTTGCAGAACGTGTTTCTGTTCCTGTCTGAGGATAAAATAATGGTTTGAAGGCTTCGGTATAACTGTAGGCTGGTGTTTCCTGTGCATAACTTTTTGCTGTGAAAGCAAATATCGCAACAGCGGAAAGAAGTGTTGGAAGTTTGAAATTCATCGAGGGATAGATTTATTATTAAAATAAAATTAGTCAATAAATTCCGGAACTTGTTACATCATTGGAATGAACTATCGTTAAGTCCATAAAAATAGCAAGCTTGCTAACGGGTGAAAGCAAGCTTGCTGTTGGTCATTAGCAAGCTAGGTTTTGGGTAAGAGCAAGCTTGCTAATTTATAAATTAATATCATGAATAAAAAAATCAATTCGATTTCTTCGCCTTAATCATCGTTTCCAGCATATCCCACATTTCCTGAGGAACATCCTCCAGCATATTGAATTCGCCGGCACCCTGAAGCCATTCGCCACCATCTATGGTCACAACCTCTCCATTAACAAAAGATGAAAAATCGGAAACCAGATAAGCGGCAAGATTTGCTAATTCCTGATGTTCTCCTACTCTTTTGAGCGGATTTTTCTTCGCCAAATCAAATTTATCCTTCATATCGCCGGGAAGCAATCTGTCCCAAGCTCCTTTCGTCGGAAACGGTCCTGGAGCAATCGCATTGAAACGGATGTTATATTTCCCCCACTCTACAGCCAAACTTCTCGTCATTGCCAAAACGCCGGCTTTTGCACAAGCGGATGGAACGACGTAAGCTGAACCTGTCCAGGCGTAAGTCGTTACTATATTAAGAACTGTTCCAGGAACTTTATTATCTATCCAATGTTTTCCGACGGAAAGTGTGCAGTTTTTGGTTCCTTTTAAAACAATATCAAGAATAGAATCAAAAGCGGAATGTGTGAGTCTCTCGGTTGGCGAAATGAAGTTTCCGGCTGCATTGTTCAAAAGAATATCAATCCTTCCGAATTCTTTCAAAGCAGCTTCTTTCATTGCTTCCACTTCGTCCCAATTTCGGACGTCACAGGCTATGCAAAGGACTTTTCCGCCAGTTTCATCTTCCAATTCTTTTGCAGTTCCCTGAAGTTTTTCCAGGTTTCTGGAAGTGATAACGACTTTCGCTCCGAGTTGAAGGAAATATTTGGTCATTGCCTTCCCAAGACCACTTCCGCCACCTGTTACGATAGCGACTTTATCTTTTAGTGCGTCTTCGCGCAACATTGGTTGTGTATATAAATTCATAATTAAATTTTAAGGATTTGTGCTTGTGGTAAATTTAAATGTTTATTTTGGAATGAAAATTAACAAACGTTATGTTCAAAATACAATCGTAAAAATCATACCACATTTGTTTTGGCTACAACAATCTTTGATTCGGTCACACGCAGGATTTCGTTCTTGCTCAACTTTGCATTGTAATAATTAATCAATTAAAAACAATCAAAAAATGAGTACAAAAAAAGTATGGTTCGTGACAGGAGCTTCAAAAGGATTAGGTTTAACATTAGTCAAAAAATTATTGGCAGAAGGTTATTCTGTAGCAGCAACTTCAAGAAATATTGCTGAACTTCACAGTGTAATTAGTGAAGAAAGCTCAACTTTTCTACCATTAGAAGTTGATTTAGTTAATGAAAATTCGGTTTCAGAAGCTGTTTCGAAAACGATTGAAAAATTTGGAAAGATTGATGTGGTTGTGAACAACGCTGGTTATGGACAATTGGGAACTTTGGAAGAAATCTCAGACCTCGAAAGTCGTCAGAATTTTGACACCAATGTTTTCGGTTCTTTGAATATCATTAGAAAAACAATGCCTTATTTAAGAGAACAGAAAAGTGGTTTCATCATTAATATTGCTTCAATCGGCGGATTGACGGGAGAATTTGCAGGTTGGGGAATCTATTGTGCAACTAAGTTTGCAGTTGTAGGTTTTACTGAGGCTTTGGCTGCAGAAGTAACAGAATTTGGAGTGAATGCAACCGTGGTTTATCCGGGATATTTCAGAACTGATTTCTTAACAGGAGGTTCACTTCGTACGCCAAAAACTGAGATTGAAGAATACACAGTAGCAAGAAAACTTCAAGTTGCACACGAAAAAGACATCAACGGAAATCAACCCGGAAGCCCTGAAAAAGCGGCGACTGCAATGATAGAATTGGCAGAAATGCAAAATCCGCCAGTTCATTTGGTTTTAGGTTCTGATGCTTTTCAGATTGCTGGAAACAAATTAAATGCACTTCAAAATGAAATTTCTAATTTCAAAACATTGAGTACTTCCACAGATTATTAACTTTGTAAAGGCAACAGCCACAAACTGTTGCCTAATTTTGAAATAATGACCAACAGAAAATTATATACAGTCGACACGATTGCTGAATTCCACAGGATTTCAGGATTGCCCAAACCTCAACATCCGCTGATTAGTCTGGTAGATTACAGTTTGGTGGAATACCAAATTGAAGAATCGGAAATCAGCTGGATTCAGGATTTGTATTTTATGGGTTTTAAGCGTGATATCCAAGGGAAATTGCATTATGGTCAGAGTCAATATGATTTTGATGAAGGATTGATGTGTTTTATCGCTCCGAGACAATTGGTGAAGATGATTATTGACAAGTCTAGCATAAAACCTTCAGGATATCTTTTGGCTTTTCATCCCGATTTTATCTGGAATACGTCTTTGGCAAAGACAATTTCTAATTATAAATTTTTCGGTTATGATGTGAATGAAGCTTTGTTTCTCTCCGAAAAAGAAGAGGAAACGTTAATCGGACTTTTTAAAGGCATTGAAAAAGAATATCAGTCGGGAATTGATCAGTTTACTCAGAATATCATCATTTCTCAAATCGAGGTTATTCTAAATTACTGTGAAAGGTTTTATCAGAGACAATTCATTACAAGGAAAAAGAGTAATCATCAAGTTTTGGATAAATTAGAAAATATTTTGGATGATTATTTCAAAAATGATGTTGTGAACAAAGGTTTGCCAACTGCGAATTATGTTGCCGAATCTCTGAATATTTCTACTAATTATCTAGGAAGCTTGCTAAAATCTTTGACGGGGCAAACAACGCAACAACACATCCACGAAAAATTAATTCAAAAAGCAAAAGAAAAACTTTCCACAACTGAACTTTCGGTCAGTGAGATTGCTTATGAATTGGGATTTGAACATTCTCAGTCTTTTAGTAAGTTATTTAAAGCGAAAACTGATATTTCGCCTTTGGAGTTTCGGAAGTCATTTAATTGACATCAGTAATCCGCATACAACATCCGTCGTTTTGCATACATCAGAGTTTTAATTTCTGCTGAATTTTGTATCAATAAAATTTAACAATATGAAATTGAATCAGGTAAAATTAGGAAGTCAGGGATTAATCGTTCCGAATATTGGTTTGGGATGTATGGGAATGACAGGTTTTGGTGATGCAGATATGTATGGAAAAACTGATGAAACAGAAGCCATTGCAACTATTCATCGTTCTTTGGAATTGGGTGGAAATTTTCTCGACACAGCAGATTTGTACGGTCCTTTCGCAAACGAACGATTGATTGCAAAAGCGATTGAAGGCAATCGTGACCAATATATTATTGCGACGAAATTTGGTTGGGAAATTGATAACAATGAACAAGTCACCTGGAAAATCAACGGAAGTAAAGATTATGTAAAAAAATCCGTTGAACGTTCTTTGAAAAATCTAAAAACCGATTACATCGACCTTTATTATATGCATCGTCTCGATAAAAATGTTCCGATTGAAGAAACGGTTGGAGCGATGAGCGATTTGGTGAAAGAAGGAAAAATCGGATATATCGGTTTGTCGGAAGTTGGTTCTGAGACTGTTAAAAGAGCGCACAAAGTTCATCCGATTTCGGCAGTTCAAAGCGAATATTCTCTTTTTGAAAGAACCGTTGAAGAAAAAGGCGTGATTAAAACTTTGAATGAGTTGGGAATTGGTTTTGTAGCGTACTCTCCACTTGGAAGAGGGTTTTTATCTGGAAATATTAAGACGATTGATGATTTGCCGGAAAATGATTTCAGAAGAGGAATTCCAAGATTTCAAGGGGAACATTTCCAGAAAAATATAGAATTGGTGGAAGCGATTGAAAATATGGCTAATGAAAAAGAAATTACTTCTTCTCAATTGGCTTTGACGTGGATTATCAGCAAAGGAATTTTACCGATTCCAGGAACAAAACGCAGAAAATATCTTGAACAGAATATTGAAGCAAGTAAAATTGTCTTGAGCGAATCTGATATTCAGAAGCTGGAAAGTATTGTACCTTTGGGAACGGATACGGGAGCAACTTATGATGAGTTTGGGATGGGACTTTTGGATTATTGATTTGTTTAAATTAAAATATTTGTAGTTTGTCATTCTGAACGAAATGAAATGCAGTGAAGAATCTTAATTCGTACTTCAGAGATTCTTCCTTCGTCAGAATGACAAATTCTGAAAGCTTATCAAACATAAAGTTGTAACGCAATACGATTGCAGCCCGACTTGAGCGGAAATCCTTTTTTGCTTTGACTGTAGTTCAATTTAACTGAAATCGTCTGCAAAAAAGATTGGGAGCGGAAGGCGGATTAAGCTGCCCAAATTATTACCTTTAATATTTAGAATTTCAAATTATGAACACGATAAAATCTATTTCGGCTTTTCACAGACTTTTGTCGCTTCCTGAACCAAAACATCCGATGGTAAGCGTGGTGAATCTTTCGGAAAGTGTTTTTATTGAAGATGATGTCTGGAAAGGTTTTGTGAGCCGTTATTACTGCGTTGCGCTGAAACGAAATGCGACCGGAAAAATAAAATACGGACAGCAACATTACGATTACGACAAAGGTGTGCTGAGTTTTACGGCGCCAAATCAGGTTCAATATCTTGATTTAAAAACGATGGATTGTGAAAATACGGGTTATCTTTTGATTTTTCACGAGGATTTTCTGCTAAAACATTCTTTGGCGAATACGATTTCGTCCTACGGATTTTTCTCTTATGCTGTAAATGAAGCGTTACATCTATCTGAAGATGAGGAAAATGACTTGCTTGAAATTCTGAATAAAATTGATAAGGAATGTCTGCACATAGACCAACATACTCAGGAAATTATTTTGTCGCAGATTGAATTGTTGCTGAATTATTCGAAGCGTTTTTATGAGAGACAATTTATCACGAGAAAAAGTGGAAATCATCAGCTTTTGACGAAGTTTGAAACGTTTTTGAATGATTATTTTGATAAAAATTCTTCTGAAAAAGGTTTATTGACCGTACATCAAATTGCTGAAGCGATGAATCTTTCTCCTAATTATTTGAGTGACCTTTTACGAGTTCATACCGGACAAAATACTCAGCAACACATTCACGAAAAATTGATTAGCAAGGCGAAAGAGAAACTTTCCACGACGGAATTATCTGTAAGTGAAATTGCCTATGAATTGGGATTTGAACATTCGCAATCATTTTCTACGCTTTTTAAAAAGAAGACGAGTATGTCGCCGTTGGAATTTCGGCAGTCGTTTAATTGATATTTTATTCTATCGCAGATTGGGCAAATTTAGCAGATTATTGAGTTTAAAATCTGCATAATCAATTTAATCTGCGAGAGTTTATTTATTTTCAAAAACATCTTCTCTGATGTTTTTTTTATGACTTATTCCCCACTCCGCCAATGACATAATCACAGGTTTCAACGTTTTGCTGTAATGAGTCGAAATGTATTCTACAATAACGGGAGTTTGGTCAGCGTGAACAACTCTTTTTACGAAGCCATTCAGTTCCAAATCTTTCAATTCATTCGATAAAACTCTTGCGGAAATTCCGCCAATTGTTCTCTGCAAATCATTGAATCGCACATTTCCCAATTCCTGCAAAACAATGATGATTTTCAGTTTCCATTTTCCTCCGATGACATAAATGGCATCTTCTACGGCAGAAAGACTTTCGCCACATCTTCCTCTGCAAACAACTTCTTCTGTTTCAACAGTGTTTTCCATAAGATTGATTTTTTAAACTAACAAAAAGGTTACTACTAACCTTTTGTTCACTACTTACTTTTGATAAGCAAATGTACATAATTTTGCTGAAGAAATTTTAATTATTCAAAAAATGAAAAATATACTTCACATTATTTCAAGTCCGAGAACGAATGGTTCGGCAAGCAGAACTTTAGGAAACGCTATCGAAGAAAGATTACAGGAAGCTTATCCTGAGCATTCGATTACAACTTTGGATTTATTGAAAACGCCATTTCCGCATTTGGGAGAAGAACAGGTAGATTCTTGGTTTATTCCTGCAGAAAACAGAACGCCTGAACAAAACGAAGCGGTAAAACGTTCCGACGATGCGATTGCACAACTGCAGGCTTCGGATATTATTGTGATTTCGGTTCCGATTTACAACTTCGGAATTCCGTCTGCCTTGAAGGCGTATATCGACCACATTGCCCGTGGTGGAATGACTTTCCAATATTCTGAAAACGGTTTCGAAGGTTTGGTTAAAAACAAAAAAGCGTATATCGCAGTTGCGAGTGGCTCTGTTTTTTCAGAAGGCGATTATCAGTCTTACGATTTTGTGGTTCCCTATCTGAAAAGTGTTTTAGGATTTATCGGCGTTACGGATGTGAGCGTTTTCCGTGCCGAAGGTTTGGGACTTCCGCATCTTCAGGAAACTGCTTTGGAAAAAGGAATTGAGAGTATTGTGATTGCTTAATTTTAATAATTGTTAGAAAAATAAAAATCCTCATCAAATTTAGCTTGATGAGGATTTTATTTAATAAATTCTTATTGTAATAATGAAATTCGTTTGTCATTCTCACGAAGGAAGAATCTCAATAAAAACAAGATTCTTCACTCCATTTCATTTCGTTCAGAATTACAAATTCAAAAATTATAATCTATTCTTCCACTTCAAAAAGCAAACGCTCTCCGAATTTTTCTTCATTGATTTTTCCGTTTTCATAAACCAGATTTCCGTTGACAAAAGTGTGGGTAACTTTTGAATGAAACTCAGTTCCTTCAAGTGGACTCCAACCGCATTTGTAAAGAATATTTTCTTTTTCAACCGTCCAGTTTTGATTTAAATCAACCAAAACCAAATCAGCTTTATAGCCTTCTCTGATAAAACCTCTCTTCTCGATTCTGAACAAAATTGCAGGATTGTGAGCCATTTTTTCAACGATTCTTTCAAGAGAAATTTTCCCATTTTTAAAATTCTCCAACATAACTACTAAAGAATGCTGAACCAAAGGCGCTCCGGAAGGACATTTCGTATAAACATTCTGCTTTTCTTCCCAAGTATGAGGTGCGTGGTCGGTTGCAATCACATCGATTCGGTCATCCAGCAACGCTTCCCAAAGTCCGTCTTTGTCTTTTTGAGTTTTAACGGCAGGATTCCATTTGATTAAACCACCTTTTGTTTCGTAATCTTCATTGGTGAAGGTCAAATGATGAACACAAACTTCCGCCGTAATTTTTTTATCTTTTAATGGAATATCATTTCTGAAAAGTTCAGTTTCAATTACTGTTGATAAATGGAAAACGTGAAGTCTCGCTCCTGTTTTCTTTGCTAATTCAATAGCTTTTGAAGAAGATTTATAACAAGCTTCTTCACTTCTGATTAAATGATGAAATTTCACGGGAATATCTTCGCCATATTCATCCAGATATTTTTGAGTATTCGCTCTGATGGTCGCTTCATCTTCGCAATGAACAGCAATCAACATTTTTGTATTACTGAAAATATTTTCTAAAGTTTCGGGATTATCAACCAACATATTTCCGGTTGATGAACCTAAAAACAGTTTAATTCCGGGAACGTTTCTCGGATTTGTTTTTAAAACTTCTTCAAGGTTGTCATTCGTTCCGCCCATCATAAAACCGTAGTTGGCAAATGATTTTTGAGAAGCGATTTCGTATTTATCAGCCAATAATTCCTGAGTTACTGCATTTGGAACTGTGTTTGGTTGTTCGATAAAACTGGTTGTTCCGCCTGCAATGGCAGAACGGGATTCAGATTCTATATCGCCTTTGTGCGTCAAACCCGGCTCGCGGAAATGAACTTGGTCATCTATAATTCCAGGTAAAAGATATTTTCCGGAAGCGTCGATAATCTGGTCGGCTTCTTCATTAATATTAGAGTCTATTTTAGAAATCAAATCGTTTTCAATCAAAATATCACTTTCAACAATTTTTCCTTCGTTGACGATTTGAGCATTTTTTATCAGGATTTTCATTTTACTTTTTTAGATAGAAACAAAATTAAGTTTTTGAAAATGATTACTCAAGTTTTTGAATTATTAAATCATCGCAAAAATTATTTGATTAAATTGCTTTAAAATTCCAAAGAATGTTTTCGAGAAATCAAATTGCAATTCTATTTGTTTTAATGACGCCATTTTTCAGTTCCCAGAAATTAGAAAACCTTGTCAAATTCGTCAATCCCATCATCGGAACCGAAAAAATGGGGCATACTTTTCCAGGTGCAACCGTTCCTTTTGGAGCCGTTCAATTGAGTCCTGAAACCGATACTTTATCTTATGAAATCAATGGAAAATATAATCCTGATGTTTATAAATACTGTGCAGGTTATCGCTATGAAGACAAAACGATTGTCGGATTTTCACACACACATTTTAGTGGAACAGGACATTCGGATTTGGGAGATTTTCTGATAATGCCAACTGTTGGAAAAGTGAAACTGAATCCCGGAACTGCGCAAAATCCAAGTAGCGGATTCCGTTCTAGGTTTTCTCATCAAAACGAAAAAGCAGAAGCCGGATATTACAAAGTGAAACTCGATGATTCTAATATTTTAGCGGAATTAACGGCAACAACAAGAGTTGGATTTCATCAATATACTTTTCCAAAATCTGATGATGCGCATATTATTTTGGATTTGATGTCCGGAATTTACAATTACGATGATAAGAATGTCTGGACTTATGTAAGAATCGAAAACGACCATAGAATCACAGGTTACAGACAAACGAACGGTTGGGCAAGAACGAGAACGGTTTATTTTGCAATGGAATTTTCGAAGCCATTTAAATCTTATGGTCAGAAAAATTTTGACACGAAACAAGCTTATCGAGGTTTTTGGAGAAAATGGAATCAGGACGATAATTTCCCTGAGATTGCAGGCAAGAAAATCAGAATGCATTTTGATTTCGATACTCAGGAAAATGAAAAAGTTCAAATCAAGTTTGCGATTTCGCCAGTCAGTCAAGCTAATGCTTTGGAAAACCTAATAACAGAAACGCCGGATTGGAACTTCGAAAAAACCAAATCACAGGCTCAGAATGATTGGAATAAGGAATTGAATAAAATCGTTGTCAACACGCTTTCCGAAGATGATAAAGTGAACTTTTATACGGCGATGTATCACACGTTCATCAATCCAACAACTTATATGGATAGCAATGGAGAATATAAAGGTCTTGACCAGAATGTTCATCAAGCTAAAGATTTTACTAATTATACCACGTTTTCGCTTTGGGATACTTATCGTGCATTGCATCCGTTTTTCAATATTATTCAGCCAAAACGGAACAATGATATGATTCAGTCGATGTTGGCGCATTATGACCAATTCAGTTTGAAAATGTTGCCGGTTTGGTCGCATTATGCCAACGAAAACTGGTGTATGAGCGGTTATCATTCAGTTTCATTGATTGCTGATGCGATTATTAAAAACACATTTACGGGAAATCCGGAAGAAGCTTTGAAGGCTTGTATCGCAACTTCCAACAAAAGAAATTACGAAGGCATCGGAGAATATATCGACAAAGGATATATTTCCGCAGAGAAAAACGGAACATCGGTTTCCAACACTTTGGAGTATGCTTATGACGATTGGGCGATTGCTCAGATTGCAAAAAAATTAGGCAAGACTGACATCTATAATAAATATCTGAAACGTTCCGAAAACTGGAAAAATGTCTTCGATAAATCCATCGGTTTTATGAGACCGAGATTGTCTGACGGAAGTTTCAAAAAAGAATTTGATTTGCTGAGCACGCACGGACAAGGTTTTATCGAAGGAAATTCCTGGAACTACAGCTTCTTCGTTCCACACAATCCGAATGGTTTGATTGATGCGATGGGCGGAAAAAAGAAATTCGGGGAAAATCTTGACCAATTATTCACAATGCATTTGCCAGACGAATTTTTTGCTGACACAGAGGACATCACACGAGAAGGAATTATCGGCGGTTATGTTCACGGAAACGAACCGGCACATCACGTAGCTTATCTTTATAATTTTGCAGGACAACCTTGGAAAACTCAGGCTCAAATCCGTAAAATCCTGACAATGCAATACAAAGCAAAACCAGATGGGCTTGGTGGAAATGACGATTGTGGACAAATGAGTGCGTGGTATATTTTCAGCAGTTTGGGTTTCTATCCTGTTTCGCCGGGTTCCGATGAATATTTGATTGGAAGTCCGAATGTGAAAAATGCAAGTTTGAATTTGGAGAACGGAAAAGTTTTAGAGATTGAAGCGAAAAATCAGTCTGATAAAAATGTTTACATCGAAAAAATCGAACTGAACGGAAAAGTTATCAAAGATTTTAAAATTAAACATCAAGATATTATGAATGGTGGAAAATTGATTTTTTGGATGAGCAACAAACCAAAGAAATAAATCAAAATTTTCTCAGAATAGATTATTTTTGCAAAAATTTTTGAATTGAAGAAGCTTCTTGGACAAACCGCACTTTATGGATTAACAACTGTGATTATCAGATTGTTTCCATTTGTTATCAATCCAATTATTACAAGAACTTTTGGTCCAACAGCATATTCTCCTTTTGCAGATTTTTATTCTGTAGCAGGTGTTATTGCAGTACTTTTAACTCACGGAATGGAAACTACTTTCTTCCGTTTTGCATTGGACGAAAAAGATGACAGAAAACTAATTTCAACTTCTTTTTTCAGCGTTTTGGCTGTGACTTTAGTCTATTTAATTTTCACATTATTTTACAGACAACCATTAGCAATCGCTTTCAAAACGCCAGACCAAGTAGATTTGCTGGCGATTCTTACAGTTACTTTGGCTTTAGACGCTTTTTCTGCAATGCCTTTTGTAATGCTAAGGAAAAACGAAAGACCTTTAAAATATGCCGGAATCCGAATTACAAACGGAATTATCAATTTCCTTTTAGTTGTATTTTTCATCATTATTCTTCCAAAATATCCAAATGGAATTTTCGGATTGAAATATAGTTCTGAATTTGGAATCGGTTATGTTTTTGTAGCTAATTTGGTTGCAAGTTCAGTGACATTTTTGATGCTTTCACAAGAATTATTAATCGCAAGGATAAAGCATTTCTCTTGGGAACTTTGGAAAAAAATGATAAAATATTCGTGGCCGATTACAATCGCTGGATTAGCCGGAATCATCAATGAAACATTTGACAGACAGTTTCTTAAATTCCTTTTACCTGACGAAATCGGAAGACACGAATTGGGCGTTTATGGCGGTGTTGCAAAAGTTGTGACCTTTGTTATTCTCTTCCGTCAAGCTTATTCTTTGGGAATCGAGCCTTTCTTTTTTAGTAATTCCAAAAATGCTAATGCAAAACAAATGTATGTGAGATTGATGGACATCTTCATCGCGATTAATTGTTTGATTGTCTTATTTTTATCTGTAAATCTTAATTGGATTGCGAAAGTTTACATTAATAATCCTGAATATTACGAAGGCATTTCAATTCTACCTATATTATTCTTTGCCAGTTTATTTTTAGGAATTTATCTCAACCTTTCGATTTGGTATAAACTGACAGATAAAACCATCATTGGTGCTTACATTTCTGCTATTGGCGTTTTTATAACCATAATCATTAATTTTTATTTTATCCCTAAATACGGATATTGGGCTTCGACTTGGGCAACTATTGCAAGTTATTTTGCAATGATGGTCATATCATATATTTGGGGACATTATAAATATCCAGTGCCTTATAATATTTACAAAAATACAATTATCATTCTCGTAACAATGGTTATATCTTTGGCATATTACCAATATTTAAAGGAAAACATTTGGTTAGGAAATCTTATATTTCTACTTTTGGCAACTATTTTATTAAAGACAGAGAATTTGATTCCTAAAAAGATTTTAAGTAAAATCGGAATGTAATAAATCTATTATTTAACTAATAGTCAACAACTTAACAACAAAACTTATGAAAATAATAGTTCCAATGGCTGGACGTGGTTCGCGTCTTAGACCACATACATTAACAGTTCCAAAACCATTGATTCCTATTGGTGGAAAACCAATTGTACAGAGACTGGTAGAAGACATTGCAAAAGTTGCAAACCAACCTATTGAAGAAATTGCTTTTATCATTGGTGATTTTGGGTCAGATGTTGAAGCTTCTCTTATAAAAGTCGCGGAAGATCTTGGTGCAAAAGGAAGCATCTATGCTCAAACCGAGCCTTTGGGAACAGCTCACGCAATAAATTGTGCGAGAGAAAGTATGAGCGGGCCAGTAATCATCGCTTTTGCCGATACACTTTTCCGGGCAGATTTTCACCTTGACACAAATGCTGACGGTGTGATCTGGGTAAAAAAAGTTGAAGATCCTTCTGCTTTTGGGGTAGTGAAATTGGATGACTATGGTTTTATCACAGATTTTGTGGAAAAGCCCAAAGAATTTGTTTCTGATCTTGCGATTATAGGAATCTATTACTTCAATTCAGCTGAAAAGCTGATGACCGAGATCGATTATATTATGGAAAATAATATCACTGAAGGCGGTGAGTATCAATTGACAACTGCATTGGAAAACCTTAGATCAAAAGGCGCCAAATTCTCTCTTGGAAAAGTAGATGACTGGATGGATTGTGGGAACAAAAATGCAACTGTAGAAACCAACAGCAAAATTCTTCAGTACGAAAGAGCTGATATGGCAAACTTTCCAGAGTCTGCAGAGATTGAGAACTGTATGATTATCCCACCTTGTTTCATTGGTGAAAATGTGAAAATCCTTAATTCTAAAATTGGCCCTAATGTTTCGTTAGGGAATAACACAGTTGTTATCAATTCCAATATTGATAACTCATTAATTCAAGAAAATACGATTATCGATCACGGGAACTTAAGTAACTCTATGATTGGAAACTCTGCGAAATACTTTGGTGTTGCAAGAGAGATCTCTTTGGGTGATTATTCCGTTTTGGATTTCCTTTCGAAAGATTAATTTTAATTTTAATAAAATATCAACTTTGTCAAGGTCCAGAACTTTGACAAAGTTTTTTTTAGATACTTATATAAAAATATAAGCTTATTTTTGGCGTTAATATTGTAAGTTTCATCCTAAAAAATTATGCAAAAATATATTGTAATCATAGTGGCAGGATTATTTGTAACTTCTTGTAAAGTTCAGAATAACCCTACCACAAATCCTGCCAGCACAACAAAACCAATTTCAAAAAATTCTAATTTCTTCACTGCGATAGAGAAAAAATCGACTTTTGATGCTGTTAAAATCAATAGCAAAATAGATGCAAAAACAGGTTCTTTCATTCCAACTTTAGACGCTGTAATTTATATTGAAAATGGTCAAAAAGTATGGATGAATTTGGTAGCAGTGATTCTTCAGGCTGCAAGAGGCGTTGCAACTCCGGAAGGCATCAAAGGTTATTATAAACTGGATAAAACTTATATCGATTCTGATTTTGGCTACCTCAACAAACTTTTAAATGTCAATTTTATCGATTATAATGCTTTGCAGAATTTACTATTAGGCAAAACATTCATTCCTGTTTCAGAGAATGATTTTAATCTGACCCAAAATGCTATTGGTTTCAATCTGACTTCAAAACAAACTCAGAAAATAACTGAAAATGGCAAGACAACCGAATACAAAATATCGTTGGACTACGATGTAGAATTCAATCTAAGTCACGTTCTATTATCCAATCCCGCAAACAACGACCAGCTAGAAATAACATATTCTAACAGAGAAATTCTCAATAATGAAAGCTTTCCAAAAAGTGTTAAAATAATTATAAAAGCCAACAAAACAGACGAAATATTATTAGAAAATACGAAATTTGATTTTTCCCGGATGGAAACTACTTATTCCGTTCCTGCCAATTACAAAAAGACAGAGATTAAATGATTAAGAAATTAAGTTTTTTTATAAGTATCATCCTTTTCGGAAGCGCATTTGGACAAAACCCACAAAAAGACAAAGAGGTTCTGCAAAAACAAAATGCTGATTTGAAGAAGCAAATTTCTTCCCTCAATTCAACTTTGAATCAAACCAAACAGGAATCCAAACTTTCTATTGCATACCTCAATGCTGTAAATCAAAAACTTAACCTGAGAGAAAAAGTTTATAATAATACTCAGAAAGAAAAAAGATTTATAGAAGATGACATTTATAAACGTCAACTGGAAATTAATAAAAATAATCGTGAATTAGAAGTTCTCAGAAAAAACTATGCTGAGATTCTTGTTAAAGCTTACAAAACAAAAGGTGTACAAAACAAAGTGACCTTTATTCTCTCTTCCAAAAATATGGGCGAGGCTCTTACCCGAATTGAATATCTAAAAAGATACTCTGATTATCAGGATAAAAAAGCAGCTGAAATTTCCAATAAAGCAAATGAAATAAAAAAGAATATCACCCTTAAGAAAAGGTCTGCTTTGGAAAAGGATAATCTTCTTTTGAATCAGAAAAAAGATCTTGCAACCATAGAAGCTGAAAGAATTCAAAAGCAACAACTCCTTGACGAATTCAAGAAAAACGAAGTCAGGCTTACGGGCGAACTCAGACAAAAACAAACTCAATCTAAGGAACTGGAACGCCAGATCAGAAATATCATTGCTGAAGAAATCAGAATTGCAAAAGCTAAGGAAGAAGCAGAAAAGAAAGCAGAAGCAGAAAGAAAAAGACTAGCCGAAATTGCTGCAAAAAAAGAAAAAGACAGAATAGAAGCTGAAAACAGAGCAAAAATTGCAGCTGCAGAAGCTGAAAGAAAAAGAGCAGAACTGGAAGCAAAAAAAGCAAGTGATCTAGCCGCAAAACGTGAAGAAGAACAGAAAAAATTAGCGGAAACCAATAAAACGATTGAGAAAAAAGAAGCAGCCGAACGCGCAAGTAAAGAAGCAGCTGACAGAGCAAAGATTGCCAACGAAAGAGTAGCTGCCGCAAAAGCAAATGAAGATGCCATCAATAAAAAGAATGATGATGCAAAAGATGACGCTGAGAAAAAAGTTATGAAAAGTTATGGTGTTGGTTCTACAGTAGGTAGTAATTTTGCAGACAACAAAGGACACATTACCTTTCCTGTAGAAAAAGGAACCGTGACACACCGTTTTGGAAGGCAACCACATCCAGTTTTCAAAAACATTGTTGAAGAAAATATTGGGATTAAAATTGCAGTTTCTCCAGGAACCAAAGCAAGATGCGTTTTCCCGGGAGTTGTTTCCAGCATTCAAGCGATTAACGGTAGCCGAACAGTTATTGTGAAACATGGAGCTTACTTTACCGTATATTCTAATCTTGCCAGTACATTGGTAAAAGCCAACCAACAAGTTTCTGCCGGAACACTGATTGGAGAAGTTGGCAGTGATTTTGATGAGTCTATAACATTGGATTTCCAGATTTGGAGTGGAGAAAAACCAGTTGATCCTCTAGGATGGGTTTCGTATTAAAAAATAATTTAACTTTGTAAAAAAATCAAGATGACATTATCCACTGTTATATTAAGTATCTCTTGGCAACATATTCTAATTGTAGCCTTGATATTGCTTTTGTTGTTTGGAGGTAAAAAAATCCCCGAATTAATGAAAGGTTTAGGCTCTGGTATTAAGGAGTTTAAAGACGCTGTAAAAGAAGAGGACAAGAAAAAAGATGCTTCTTCTACTACTAATGATCCTAATCAAAATCTATAAGAATTATTGATGAGTTTAACAGAGAAGTCATGGGAGATCTTTAACCAATCGGTTAATGATTATCACATCAATGACGACGTTAATTCAACAGAAAACAATCCATTCCAAGCTAATAGTTTGGAATGGATTTTGTATTCTAAAAACTGGATTGATACCGTTCAATGGCATTTGGAAGATATAATCAGAGAAGAAGATATAGACCCTTCAGAAGCTTTAAAAATTAAAAGAAGAATCGATAAACTGAATCAAAAAAGAACAGATTTGGTAGAACAAATCGATTTTTGGTTTTATAAAAACTTCGAAAATATTACTTCTAATCCAGATGCAAGAATAAACAGCGAAACTCCGGCTTGGTGTATAGATCGTTTTTCAATTTTATCTTTGAAAATCTATCATATGTCTATTGAAGCTTCTCGTGAAGATGCTTCGGAAGAACATAAATTACAATGTTCACAAAAGCTAAATGTACTTTTGGAACAGAAAAAAGACCTTTCCACAGCCATAGATCAACTGCTTTCTGATATTGAAAACGGTAAAGTTAAGATGAAGCTTTATAAGCAAATGAAAATGTATAATGACGAAAGTCTTAATCCAATCCTGTATCAAAAAATGCAGAAAAAATGAAAAGTTTTCATAAACTTTTAACGATAACAATTATTACAGCCTTTTTAGGATCTTGTTCTACGAACTCAGCAGCGTCGGAACAGGTTCATTCTGATTTGCTTTCAGATACGTATTCTTACTTATCACCGGAAGCGATTGTATATGCATCTTCTATATCAAACTTGGTTGCAACATTTCCAAAATTCAGAAATGATGCAGTCAATAGGGAAGTTTCTTCTTTAAAAATTTCACTTTCTGATTATTTGGGTGCAGTTCGGGATTTTAATCAATCTTCAAAACACAAATCTTTGGAAGATTTTGAAAAGTATTATAAAAAGATTCAGAAACTTAGAAAATTCATGGTAAAAGATGATGACGAAGTTTTGAACAGATATATGGTTAAAATCAAAACCAATATCAATCTTCTTGAGGCTTCTCAATCAAAAACAGAGGAGACTTCTATGTCTTCCAATTAATTCATTTACTACTACTTTACTTAATGTTACAAATACAAGCAGAATCGAATGTTCCCACAGATTTTGGGGAGTTCAGAATGATGGCCTTTTCTGAAAATGAAAAAGATTGGATGCCACATATGGCTCTGATTGCTAAAAATACAGATCTTACTAAACCTGTTAATGTAAGAATTCACTCGGAATGTATTACAGGCGAAGTTTTTCATTCTCAGAAATGCGAATGTGGACAACAACTGAATTCTGCAATGCAGTATATGCAGGAGAATGGAGGAATGATTATCTACCTAAGGCAAGAAGGCAGAAATATTGGAATCATTAATAAATTAAAGGCTTATGCTTTACAGGAAAAAGGTTTCGATACTGTTCAGGCTAATTTAGAATTGGGTTTGCCTGCAGATGATCGTAATTTTGACATTGCTATAGAAATGCTCGAAAAACTGGATGTAAAATCATTGAATCTAATGACCAATAATCCTGAAAAAATTAAGATTATACAAGATAGTAAGATTAATTTTAATTCCAGAATACCTTTACAAATCAAATCTAACAACTCGAGCGCTGGTTATCTGAAAACAAAGAAAGACTTTTTTGGGCATCTTTTGGATGACGAAAATCCTACATCATAAAAAATAAAAAAAACCGTCTTGCGACGGTTTTTTATTTGAATAAACTCAAATAAGATTATTTTTTCTTTCCTGTAGCAGGACCAGCAACCGCAGTAGCCAAATCAGCTCCAGCTTTAAATTTAGCAACAGTTTTTGCTTCAATTTGAATTGGTTTTTTAGTTGCAGGGTTAATACCTTGTCTTGCAGCTCTTTCAGATACTGAGAAAGTACCGAAACCTACTAGGGAAACTTTACCATCTTTTTTCTTAAGTGTTTCTGTTACGTTAGCAACAAATGATTCCAAAGCTTTTTTAGCAGCAGCTTTTGTGATTTCTGCATCCTTCGCGATAGCGTCGATTAATTCAGACTTGTTCATAATATTTATTAATTAAAGTTATGTTGTTATAGCAAATATAAGACAATTTTCATATCGTGCAAATATTTTTATAAAATTTAGTGAAGTGTGTATGAATTATTTTAAAACACTGAATTTTCGATAAATCAATTTTTAACGAAAACACTCATTTTCTTGAATTTCGTTTTCAATATTTTACCTTTATCCATCAACAATTAAAATAATTAACAATAAAATATACCATATTCATAAATCCATAAAAACAATTGTATATTTTACACCAATTTATAATTGTATCGCAATAGAAAAATAGTGCCACTTTTTAAGGAAACACAAAATCTTCTTTTCCAATTTTATTATTTAACGTAAATTTGCAACTATGTTTATCGAAGTTTTTAAATCGAAAATCCACAGGGTCCGTGTTACGGCATCAGACCTTGATTATATTGGAAGCATCACCATTGATGAAGACCTTATCGAAGCCGCGGGACTAATTGTTGGCGAAAGAGTCTATATCGTAAATGTGAACAACGGCGAACGTTTTGACACTTACGTCATCAAAGGAAAAAGAAAATCCGGAGAAATCTGTCTTAATGGTCCAGCTGCCAGAAAAGTACAAAAAGGTGACATCATCATCATTATTGCTTACGCACAGATGAGTCCTGAGGAAGCCAAAGATTTCCAACCAAAAATCGTATTTCCAGACGAAGCGACTAATCTTCTTACATAATTATAATTACTTTGGAAGAAAAGAAGCCATCATTGCTCAAAAACGCACTTACAGTCATAATTTCTGTAGCTATCGCTGGATTATTTCTATGGCTTGCTCTCAGAGGATTGGACTTTGACAAAATCAAAGGCTCATTACAAAAAGCCAACTATCTTTGGGTAGCATTTGCAGCAGTTTTCGGAGTTTCTGCTTATGTTTTCCGAGCTGTAAGATGGAATCTTCTTTTGGAACCAATGGGTTACAAAATTTCCAACAGCAATTCTCTTTGGTCACTTTCTTTCGGATACCTGATGAATCTTACCATTCCCAGAAGTGGTGAGTTAGCTCGTTCAACTGCGCTTTACGGTGTAGAAAAAGTTCCTGTTGATAAGTCTTTTGGAACAATTATTCTGGAACGGGTTGTCGATTTGGCTTGTATGGGAATTTTCGCATTACTGACATTGATTTTAAAATACGACACCTTATTATCATTTTATAAAATAGCAACAGAACAAAAACCTGTAGACAAAAAAGAACAAAGTTGGTTTGAAAAACTATTGCTAAAAATTGGAATCACAGATTTAGAGCAATTTTATTTTTATTCAAAAATAGCAATTGGGATTCTTGTAATCTTGGCCTTAGTATATCTCTTTATTTACAAAAAAGATAAGTTAATCGACTTTGCAAAAGGAGTATTCGAAGGATTAAAATCCATTCTGACACTTAAACAAAAAGGAAAATTCATCCTTTACACAGCCGGAATCTGGATTTGCTATTTCTTCGCTTCATACTTAGTTTGCTTTGCACTTCCCGAAACTTCTAATTTTACGCCTGCAGACGGATGTTTCATCTTAGTTGTTGGAACTTTGGGAATGATAGTTCCTGCAAGTGGCGGAATTGGAGCTTTCAATCTGGCAATGAAATTTGGATTCACAGCTTTATTCATTTCGATGGGAAAAGACGCAATAGAAGGTGGAGAATTAGGTCTTGCCTACTCTTTCATAACTTTGCCTTTACAAATCATTATTATGCTCGTAATGGGCTTGATTTCCATTCCGATGTTGGCGAAGAATAGAAAGATTTAAAACAAACTAAATAAGAAGCACGTTTGTACTTCTTTATTCTAGATCATCAAATTTTGCCTTCATAGTTGGATTTCCATAAGTAAGTTTTTTGATAGTTAAATCTTCTGCTTTATTATTGGCAAGACGCAGATTATTAACAGAAGAAAGCAACGCGTCCTTCGTTTTTTGAAGATGAGTTATTGTTTTATCAATTTCTTCAACGGCAGTTTTAAATTGTCTGCTTGCCAATTCATAATTCTTCGCAAATCCTTGTTTGAAAATATCTATTTTTTCCTCAAAATTGGTAATATCAATATTCTGATTTTTCACCAAAGCGAGTTCCTTTTTATATTGCAAAGAATTCATGGCAGCATTTCTCAGAAGTGTAATTATCGGTATAAAAAACTGTGGCCGAACAACATACATTTTTGAGAAACGATGCGAAACATCTACAATTCCTGTATTGTAAAACTCATTTTCGGCTTCTAATAATGAAACCATCACTGCATATTCACATTTTTTTTCAGTCCTGTCTTTATCCAGTTCACGGAAAAAGTCTTCATTTCTTTTTTTTGTTGCAGTTTGGTCGGCTTCGTTTTTCATTTCAAACATTATCGAAATGATTTCGTTACCAGAATCATCCATTTCCCGATAGATAAAATCACCTTTACTTCCCGACCTCGAATCATTATCCTTCTCAAAATAAACATTCTGAAATGCAGTTGCACGTAGTTTATTAAACTCGATTTCGCAATGTTGTTCCAAAGTTTCTCCAACCATTTTTGTAGAGAGTTTGGCCTTCATTTCTTTTACACGGTCGATTTCTTCATCCTTGTATTTGATGATGATATCTTTCGATTTGAGTTTTTCATCAAATTGTTCTTTTAAAGATTTTTCCGAAAGTTCTTTTTCTAAATCTTTATTTTTCAATCTATTGCCTAAATCATTTTTTTCATTCTCAAGATTATTTTTTTCTTTTTCAAATTTCTGAACGGCTTCTGAAATTGCTAATTTTTTCTCTGTTTCAGCTTTTTCAATTTTAGATTTGAGTTCCAGAATTTCCTTTTCTTTCTCAGAAACTTTTCCTGTCATCTCCAGTTCATTAACCGATTTTAATTGCGAGATTTCAGCATCTTTCTTGGAAAGTTGTTCTTGCAGATAGCTTTTGAATTTTTCTTTATTAAGTTCAATCTCACTGTTTTTTTCTCTTTCAGCAATTTTTAATCTTTCTTGTAATTCTTCTTCAAATTGATGATTGCGAACTTGTTTCAGAATCTCAGCAAATCCAGCTTCGTCAACTTTAAATGCTTTTTGACAATTCGGACAAATGATTTCGTTCATAATATTTCGGTTTCGTAAAGGCAAGGTACAAATTAATCAATAGTTTTGAAATTAAAATTTGTGGTGATTATGTCATATAAACATCTTCTGCATCAGCAATCTCAACTCACTCGTTCATCACAAATTTTTGTTCTTCAATTTCAATATGTTTACCAAGATGCCTGCTGGTGGTGTGCAGGATTTCCATAAGGCAAATAAAAAAACAGCCTCAATTAAATTGAGGCTGTTTTTTAGTATTTAATAAATTTAGATGATTTCACACCTGATTGTGTTGTAGCTTTAATAATATAATTACCGGCGGACAACGAGCTGATTTTTATTTTCGTATTAGGTTTTTCTATTTGTAATATCAATTTTCCAGAAATATCAATTATTTCTACCTTCTCTATTTTTTCTTGATTCTCCAATTTGAAAGATATATAATCTGAGCTTGGATTAGGATAAATAACCATCTGATTATTAATCGACTGAACCCCTTCTTTCACACTCATCCACTGCTCCAGATCATCAGAAATAATTACTTGTTCTGTTCCGCTGTAATGCTCCATAATATTGCTGATATACAACTCTTTTCCATTACCATATATCTCTGAAAGATACGGTGCTCCGTCGGCTTTGCTATAAAGTGCATTATCTTTATTCACTTGGAAGCTGAATAATTTATTGGTTGTATCGTTTATCCTGATTAGCATTTTTGGTGCACCATTGCTGCTTTCTCTTACTGTGTAAATATAATCCTTTGTACAGGTAAATCCATAAGATGTTCCACTGGTAACACTTTTGGTGCCTGCTGCTGTCCCGTCTGTTTTCCAGATAGAATTACTGAAAGGTTTGATATATAAATAGTTATTACATTTCATAAAAGTATCACTCTGCTGCGACAGGTTGTAACCGAATGATTTTAACAAAGTGGTTCCGGCAGGCGTTCCATCTGTCGAATATAAAGTGGTAGCATCTGCTGTACCAGAGGACAGAAAGTGCAGCTTGTCTTTGAAAACTACGGGATTATCATTAAGTGGTGTTGTAAATTGTCTCAGTAAGGTTGCTGATGTATTATCTTCATTTCCAGCGTATAATTTGTATTGATTGTAAGTTCCATCAGAAATATTAAAAATAACTTTGGAGTTGATATTGCCAAGTATTCTTAGGTATTGTAAATTGATGAATGGAAAATCAATCGTTTTTTTCGTATTGCCAATAGTTCCGTCTGTTTTCCAAATACTCAAATGGCTGTTTTCATCAAAAAAAGTAAAATACAGATTCTCATTGATCAAGGCTGCATTACCATCAAAATTATAAATAGAAGTATTTCTTGGCTTTTCTGCTAATAGGGTAAAGTTGTTGGATAAAAGATCATACTTGTAAATCTGAACATTATAATCATTTCGTGTTGTGATAGCAATACTTTGATCATTTAATTTATACAAGCCCATTATTGTGCCTGTAGGAATCTTAACCATTGCTGATGACTCTTTGGTTCCGGCAGATTTGTAAAACCAAAAACTTGTTCCATAGGTAATGTAATAATTTCCAACTGCAATTTTTTTGTCCGGCGAAAAATTGGTCTCCTGGAAGTCTGATACTACAGTTGTAATTTTCGTATCCTGATTCCTTTTGACAATTTGATAATAACTATTGGTTCTGGCCATAAAATAATCATCATTGCCAATTGTAAGATAATTAAAAGGCGAACTGTCTGTTTCATAATTGAGATCCAGTGTGAGCTTCTCTTCGTGATTGGAAAAGTCGTAAGAATAAAGTTCGTTCCCATTGTTATCAAAATATCCATTATAGAAAATCTTGTTTCCAAACTCTAAAAATGGAAAAGCTGAATTGTCATTGGTATTGGTTTCTGAGAAAAAATGGACAGGATACTTCATCTCTTTTGTTGTTTGTCCATCAAAAATAAGTACAGGATCTTTGTAGTACATCAGTTTTTCCTTTTGTACAATCAGGTAATTACCTTCAGTAGAAACATTTAAGATTTTGTAGTAATTATTTTCCGTATCAAAGATTACTGGGCTGACAGTTTGAAGATCACTGCCAATTTTGACCATATTTTTGTCGGTATCTACGTAAATTTCGTTTTTATAAAGATGTATTCCTGAAATATTATCTGGGATCTGTGTTACTATTTTAGTATTATCAACGGTTCCGTCACTACTCCACACTTTATTATTTTCTCCGTTGAAAATTATTTTATTGTTGAAAATTTTAGCATTTGACAATATTCTTGTTTCAACTTCCCTGATTTTTTCTGTTCCACCAGCTGATCCATCTGTTTTCCACAAATATTTTTTTCCGTTCTCTCCCCCAACAAAATATGTTTTACCTTGGAAAGCAATCATTTTATTGTTACCATAAAAAGCATTTTCTCTTTCAAATGACTTGATGATAGTTGTACCATCTACTGTACCGTCGGTTTTATAGAGGTTATCCTTTCCATTAAAGTTTGCATCATAGTCATAAGACATGAACAGAATGTTGCCACCTGTTTCTGTAAAAGAACTATCAGAATAGGTATTAAAATCACCAATTCTGACGGTGCCATCTTCTGTTCCATCAGAAGACCAAAGAGCACTTTGAATCCGGAAAAAAAGTTTATTACCAGTAACTACAATCTTTAAAAGACTGTCATAAATAGTGGATGAAGCGTTTAGATTTGTTACAAACTTGGTTCCTTCAGTAGTTCCATCAGACATCCAAAGCTGATTGACCAAAGGAAAAGTATTGGTTGCAATAAAATAAACCTTGTCATTGTAAATTACAAAATTACTTTTGATACGAGATCCTGATTCCTGATAGATCTGGAAATTTTTTATTATTTCTGCGCTATTATTTTCCGGATTATAACTCCACAACTCATTGCCCCCATTTTTATCTCCACGAAATCCTGAAAAATATATTTTGTTTTTATATTTAATTAAATTCAGCGGATTTATATTTCCCTGATAATTCAATTCGTTCAAATTCCCAATTAAATTAGTTTGGGAAGACCCAAAGAAAAAGGAAAATAAAATAATTAGTGAATAAAGTTTTTTCATTTTTTGATAAATTTAAAATTCTGCATCTTATTGTTAATAAGAAAATTAATATTGTAGTTTCCTGTGGTTAAGTTTTTTAGGTCAATTGTTTCGGTATTTTTTAAAATACCATTTTTGACAATTCTTCCACTATTGTCAATGATACTAAACTGAGTGTTGCTAGGTAAATTTTTCACTTTAAGATAGTCTGAAGCAGGATTCGGATATAATATAATGTTTTTAGCAGACTCATCATTTACAGACATTACAACATCACTTTGATTGTACAAAATATTGAGCGTGTTATAGTCTGCAACAATGATATCCTGAAGTCCGTCATTGTTGATATCACCTACATCCAAACTTCCTGAGTTGACACTAGTCGTAATACAATTAAACAACTGGTAATTAGAAAAAATATTATTATTTGAGGAGAAAACACTTACATTATTGAAACCGTAATGGGCAGCGGCAATTTCATTCTTTCCATCATTATTAAAATCTGCAACCTGAATGCTTGCTGTATTGTTGTAAGCAGGAACTTTGATGTAACTGTAAAAGATGTAATCATTGAAGCTGGGATACAGAATCTTAACTGAAGAATTACCTCCGGATTGCGTAATAACAAGATCATTAAGTCCATCATTATTGACATCTTTTACTACGATATCATCCATCCAATCATTAACATAAGTCTTAACAGGTGTATCAAAACCTCCTTCAGCTTTTTGTCTGTATGTGAAAATCTGAGCTGTTCCTGGGGAAGCAAATATAATATCATTTCTTCCATCATTATTAATATCTGCGATTCTAGATATACCTAAGGTAGAAGGTTTATCCTGAACAGTTACATTGAAGACAGCTGGCTGGCCAGAATTCTGATAAGCAAAATACATCTTGTTATAAGAAGTCAGGAGCAGATCGTTAATATTGTCATGATTAAGATCGCCAATTGTGATGCTTACAGGAAATGGTAGATCGAAAATTTTAAAATCAGAAAAACTGCCATCTTGTTTCATCAGATATGCTCCTGTAGCTGTTGGTGTGCTAATAAGAAGATCCGGCAAACCATCCTGATTGATATCTCCTAAATTAAATGCACTTATCTTGGATTGATCGTAACTATAAATTTTTTGTGCATTTGTGGACAAAGTTCCGCCTGTATTTTGGTAAAAAATTGATATGTAATTGCTATCAAAATACGAAACCACTATATCCGTTAAATTATCATTATTGAGATCTTTTACAATTACGCCAATAGGATCTTTGACCAAAGGAATGGTAATATTATTTTTAAAGCTTATCTGTGAATTTGCTTCTATTCCGAACAGCACAAAACTGATCAGGACATTTTTTTTCATGGTAGTTTTTTGCTAAAATAATTAAATTTTCGCATAATTAAAAAATTACTTATACATTCCTTAAATTTGTAATGTGAATCCCGACTTAGAACTTCAGCTCAAAACCCTTCCATCGGAACCCGGCGTTTATCGTTATTATGATAAAAACGATAATCTTTTATATGTAGGTAAGGCAAAACATCTTAATAAAAGAGTCCTTTCTTACTTCAATAAAAACCAAAATGGTTACCGAACCCGGATTATGGTCTCGAAGATTCACAGATTAGAAACTACAGTTGTAAATAGTGAGTATGACGCACTTTTATTAGAAAATAATCTGATAAAAGCACATCAGCCTTTCTATAATGTGATGTTGAAGGATGATAAAACTTATCCGTGGATTTGCATCAAGAATGAAGATTTTCCAAGAATATTTTTGACAAGAACCAAAATAAAAGACGGTTCGGAATATTTTGGACCTTACGCCAAAGTAAAACCGGCTAGAGTTCTTCTCGATACGATTAAGAATCTTTATAAAATCAGAACCTGTAATCTGAATTTGGCACCGTCAAAAATTGCTGAAGGAAAATACAGAGTTTGTCTGGAATATCACATCAAAAACTGCAATGGACCGTGCGAAGACCTCGAATCCAAGGAAGACTATGACGAAAAAGTAGAAGCAATAAGAGGAATTATCAAAGGAGATTTCCGGTTTGCTAAGAAATATCTGGAAGAAAGAATGTTCCGGTTTGCTGGCAATTTAGAATTCGAGAAAGCGCAGATGATTAAGAATAATATTGAGTCTCTGGAGAATTATCAGGAAAAACATACGGTTGTGAATCCAAGTATTGATGACGTGGATGTTTTTGGAATGACGAGCGATGAAACTGCGGCTTACGTTAATTATTTCAAAATCAGGAATGGTTCTATCGTTCAAAGTTTCACGACTGAAATCAAGAAAGTTTTGGAGGAAACCGATGAAGATATGCTGGAAGAAGCTTTGGTGGAGATTCGTCAGAAATTTGATTCAACTTCGAAGGAGATTCTGATTCCATTTCATTTGGATTTTGAAATTCCGAATGTCAAATTGATTGTTCCAAAAGTCGGCGACAAGAAAAGAATCGTGGAACTTTCTGAAAAAAATGCGAAAGAATACAGACTTGAAAAATTGAAGCAAGTCCAGATCATCGACCCGGAAAGACACACCAACCGAATAATGGCAGAAATGCAAAAACTCCTGCGAATGCCTGTTGAGCCAAGACACATCGAAGGTTTTGACAACTCAAATATTCAAGGTACAAACCCTGTTTCGGCTTGTGTAGTTTTCAAAGACGGAAAACCTAGCAAAGCTGATTACAGAATTTTCCATCCGAAAACCGTGGTTGGTCCGGATGATTTCAAAACGATGGAAGAAGTCATTTATCGCCGTTACAGAAGATTGCTTGAGGAAGGCGAACCTTTGCCACAATTGATTCTTATTGATGGTGGAAAAGGACAATTATCGTCCGCAGTCAAGAGTTTGAAACTGCTCGGACTTTATGGAAAAATCACAATCGTCGGAATTGCAAAACGCCTTGAGGAAATTTATTTTCCCGAAGATTCGATTCCTTTATACATTGATAAAAAAGCGGAAACGCTGAAAATCCTTCAACGCGTGAGAGATGAAGCGCACCGATTTGGCGTGAAACATCACAGAACACGAAGAACAAATTCGACCATAAAATCTGAACTTGAACAAATTCCTGGTGTAGGCCCAAAATCTATTGAACTGCTTCTTTCAAAACTCAAATCAGTTAAAAGAATCAAAGAATCGGATCTTACAACTCTGGAAGAAATTCTTGGAAAAGTTAAAGCTAAAGTGGTTTGGGAGTTTTTTAATTCTTAAATCTACTGAGTTACCGTAGGCAAGACTTTTTTGTAACTATTCCCGTCAAAAGCTGTTTTTCTTTCTATGCAATCCTCTTTTACAACAGCAAAAGTAAGCGCATCATTTATTATCTGATATTTGTACAAACCTTCATCCACAGTTCCACAAGGAGAACTTCCTTCTGTTTTAATTAATTTCAAACTACCATCTTTTGTAAAGGAATATTTCATTTTCTCGATCACAGTTCCTCTATAAAGCAGATCTACACTATCTGTAGCAAATTTAAAATTAACCTCAGCCGGACCGGGAATATTAGACATGCCTTTCCATTCCGTATTGGCCAAAGGATTAGTTTTATCTTGTGAAAAATAAAAAATACTGATCAGTAGCAGTAATAAAGACAGAGATTTTGTGGGAGTTTTCATTCTTTAAGTTTGGTTATAATTAAGATAATCAACTCGTTATCAACAACTAAATTACTATTATATTTTGAATAACTATCAAATCTCAATACTAATTTAAAAATAAAATCAATATTGTTCCCATTCGGAATTTCAGTCGTTAATTATTATCTTTGCAACCTAAATTCTAAATATGAACAAATACATAAAATTTGTAGTTGCAGCAATCATCATCGCTTTAGGTGTTTACCTGATGTTCAACCGTAATATTGGCTGGGGCGTAGTTTTGGTGATTCTATCTGCGATTCCAATTGCACTTTTCTTCAAAAACGAAAACATTCTTTTGGCATTTTGGCAGCTTAGAAAGCAAAATATGGAAAAAGCAGCCAAGTTTCTATCCAATATTACAGATTACAAATCTCAACTTCATAAAAGCCAATATGGTTATTTTCATTATTTACAGGCATTGACGACAGCTCAGGATAATCCTCAAAAAACTGAAGGCCTAATGAAAAAATCGCTTGATTACGGCCTGAATATGAAGCACGACAGAGCAATGGCAAAACTGAATCTTGCGGCATCTGCACTTGCAAAAGGAAGAAAATCTGAAGCTCAGAAATTACTTGAGGAAGCAAAACAATTGGATTCTGCAGGAATGATGACAGACCAAATCAAGATGATAAAAGACCAGATGAAAATGCCGACAATGCAAAAACATATGCACAATCCTCATATGAGACAGAGAGGAAAATTCTAATAAATAAAGCAAAAGGATTGAAACTATTTTCAATCCTTTTTTATTTTGGAGCCGGGAACCTGCTTTCCGTTACAATTCCTCGCGCCTTGCTCAGTCCCTAGCTTGCTGTGGGATTTCCACTACAATCAGGGCTATGTGATTCGAGTGTTTACATTTCCTGGTTGCTTTCGTAACCATAGAATTTCGGGATTCTCCAATGGTATTTTACCGCTAAAGTTCTTATCGTGACAATTAAAATAATTGTAAATATCTGTACGAAAGTATAAGAAAGGTTTGAAAATTTGGTCAATATCAAGAACATTCCACCACCAATTATGCACGCCGTTGCGTAGATTTCTTTTCGGAAAATCAAAGGGATTCTGTTTAGCAGAATATCACGGATAATACCTCCAAAACAACCAGTAATTGTTCCTAATGTCAAGCAAATTAATGGATGAAGGTCGTGATTAAGCCCCTTCTGAACACCGATAATCGTGAATAATCCCAATCCGAAACTATCAAATATAAAAAGCGTTACCTTAAAGTTTTTCTCAATCGATTTGAAAATCATAGAAAACACGCAGGTAGTCAAAATCAAAACAAATGTAAGAAGATCTGTCATCCAAAAAACAGGAACGTCAAGAAGCAAATCCCTTACGGTTCCTCCACCCACAGAAGTTACAAATGCAATAATTAGAACACCAAATGGGTCCAGACGCTTTTGCATCGCTGCAAAACTGCCCGACATTGAGAAGGAAATGGTGCCAAGGATTTCTATGATAAGATTGAATTGTTCGTGCACGTTTAATTATAATTGATGATTGATTTTGCAAATGTTTGGAGAACCTCAGCATAACATCTCCAATATTAGATTGATAACCATTTGTCAGTCTGAGGTTCTCGAAGACATATCAATACTAATCCTTAAATTCAAATTCTACCATCACCGGACAATGGTCAGAATGTTTGACTTCCGGGAGAATCACGGCTCTTGTCATTTTATCTTTCAAAGGTTCGGAGACGAAGTTATAATCCAAACGCCAGCCTTTGTTTCTTGCTCTGGAACCCGCTCTGTAACTCCACCAGGAATATTGATCCGGCTGGTCATTGAAATGTCGGAAACTGTCTGTCAATTTGTTCTCTCTCATAAAGTTGGTCATCCATTCCCGTTCCATTGGGAGAAATCCGGAGGTATTTGCCAAACCAATTGGATTATGAATATCGATTGCCTCGTGACAAATGTTGAAATCGCCACTGATAATGAGATTAGGAATAGTTTTCCTGAGTTCTTTGATGTAAGCTAAAAAGTCGAAGCAGAATTGCATTTTGAATTCCAGTCTTTCGATGTTTGAGGCAGACGGAACATAAACGGAAATCACCGAAAAGCCGTCAAAATCTGAGCGGATGATTCTGCCTTCGTTATCATAGCTTTCGATTCCACAACCGGATTCTACGTGATTTGGTTTTACTTTAGAAGCAATTCCTACACCGCTGTAACCTTTCTTAACCGCCGAATGCCAGTAACTGTAATAGCCGGCTTTTTCAAGACTCTCAATATCAATTTGGTCATTTCCTGCTTTGCTTTCCTGAATACAAATCACGTCAGGACTTGCGACATTGAGCCAGCCGAGGAAGTCTTTTGTAAATGCTGCACGGATTCCGTTGACATTATAGGAAATGATTTTCATTATTTTACAAATGGTAAGTTATATTTTAGCCCTATGGATGCTTGATTTCGCTGTAAGTAATTTTGACTGATATTTAACAAACCAAAAATTTCGAAATCTTTATACCGGAAACCTGCTTCTATATTATTAACAGTTAATAATTGTGACACATTTTCTTTTACGATAGGATTACCTGAATAGAATGTTCTTGTAACATAATGACTCATTGACCAATCGAATGCATAAACCCCTACAAAAACTTTATATTTTTCAGTGTTCAAAGGATAGTATCTTAATATTAAGGCTACTTCAACTTGATTAGTAAGATTAGCATAATGAATCTCTGTTTTTTCTTCATCTCTATCAAATGTTGTATAATTTGTAGCAAAAGCAATTGAAAACGAATTGTTCACAAATGGCATATTACGTTCAAATTCTAATCCAAAAGTATAAGAACTTTTGACATCATAAACATCATATTTCTCTTTACCAAAGTTTTTTGTCGTTACAACTTTGAGGTAATTTTTAGTAAAATCTTTTTTAATTGTTTGATTGGTATCCCCTGCACATTCATTAGCTTTTTTGAAAAACTTAATAAGCTCTGAGTCAGAATATTTCACATAATTTACAGAAGCATTTTCACAAGCCAAATTTTTCAAATCAATTCTAAACTCATTATTTTTCACAATTGCACTTTCGTTATCTGGATGATAATATTCCTTATATAATAGCGGTTTTATTACCCCATCATTAGCAGAATAAAAGAATGCAGTATTTTTTTCATCTGCAAATTTATAAAGTGTATTAGTTCCTTTTACTAAAACTTCTAAGATTAAATTTTCTTTCTGAAGATTAAACTTTCCATTATAAGATATTTTATTTTGAGCTTCATTGTGTCTAGAAATCTCCACATCAGTCTTCAAAAATTCTCCATAATTATTTACACTTATATTTTTGATATCATTTTTATTGTAAATCTTTTCTTCAGAAGTTTCAGAAGCTTTAAACCTGAAGGATTGGGGCGTATGATATGGTGTATTATAGAATACTAAACCAGAAATTTTTGAATTATTTTCTAATGTTATTTCTGCTGGTTTAAAACTTTGTGCAAAAGTATTGACACTCAAAAGTAATGTGAAAATCTGTAATAATAATTTCATAGTTTTAATTTTGAGCAAAAATATAAAAAAAGGCGGAAAAAGTTGCCTCTTTCCGCCCAATAAACCCAAATCAAATAAACTATGAAAAAACTACTTGGGTTCTAATATGCTTATCGGGATGATGACCTCCTCGAGGGAAATCCCACCGTGCTGATAAGTGTCTTTGTAATAATTCACAAAGTGATTATAGTTTTTTGGGTATGCTAAAAATATATTATTCTTTGCGAATATATATTTTGAACTCAGATTTCCCTTTGGTAGAAAGAGTTTTCCTGGGTCGTTTACTGCCCAAACATCTTTATCTTCGTAGGTCAAACTTCGTCCTGTTTTATATCTTATATTGGTCGACGTTTCTCTGTCACCAACTACCTTACTAGGTTTTTTAACATAAATTGTGCCGTGATCGGTTGTAATGACCAATTTGAATCCACTTTCTGCTGCAGCCTTGATAATTTTGATTAAAGATGAATTCTCGAACCAGTTGTAAGTTAATGACCTAAAGGTTTTATCATCTCTAATTAACTGATTTACAATATTATTATCGGTTTTTGCGTGAGACAAAATATCTATGAAGTTGTAAACAATCACTAGTAAGTCATTATTCTTGTGCTGATTGAAGTCTTCCAAAATCTTTCTTTCGAAATCTGAATTTAGAATTTTCAGATATTTCATTGATTTGCCGGATAATCCTAAACGTTTCATTTGGTCTTCCAGGAAATCTCTTTCGAACTCGTTCTTGTTCCCTTCTTCGTTGTCATTGAACCAGTTGTTCGGGAATCTTTTTTCGATTTCTGATGGCATTAAACCTGCAAAAAATGAATTACGCGCGTATTGAGTTGCTGTTGGCAAAATACTGAAATAATAATCTTCGGAAGTTTTGTTGTAGAACTTGGTGAACAATGGTTCTATTACTTTCCATTGATCGTATCTCAAATTATCGACCATCAAAAGAAGCACTTTGTCATTCTCCAGTTCCGGTTTCACCTTGTCTTTGAAAAGCGTGTGGCTCATCATTGGCTTATCGTTTCCATGAAGCCAATCTTCGTAATTGTTTTCTATAAATTTTGAGAACTGAATGTTGGCTTCTTCTTTTTGATTCTGAAGCAGATCTGCAAACTCGTTGTCCGAAACTTTATCGAATTTCACCTCCCAATTCAGAATCTTTTTATAATATTCTGCCCAATCCTGATAAGTTCTCAAGTAGGACAATTCCATACTCAGGTTTCGGAATTCCTGCTGGTAATCAACGATTGTTTTTTGCTCAACCAGAGATTCGCTTTGAAGGATTTTTTTGAGTGATAAAAGAACCTGATTTGGATTCACTGGTTTCAGGATATAATCTTCTATCTGAGAACCAATTGCCTGTTCCATTATGTGTTCCTCTTCACTTTTGGTAACCATCACGATTTTAATTGCATTATCTTTTTCTTTGATCATTGGAATGGCTTCCAGACCAGAGATTCCAGGCATATTTTCGTCAAGAAGTGTGAGCACGAATCTTTCTTTTTCTATCAGTTCCAAAGCCTCATTTACATTATTTACGGGTGTTACATTGTAACCTTTGTTTTCCAAAAAGACAATATGAGGTTTGAGAAGATCTACTTCATCATCGATCCATAAAATTTTTCCTGACATATATTTTTATTTAAGTTTAAAGTATCAAAAGTATGACCAAAATATCACAATAATATTTAAATAACAGAAGATGGGCGTTAAATATTAGTTAAAGGAATTTTTTATTTTTTTATATTTGATAATAACTAATCTCCAAGAATGAAATCAGCCTTCGGCCTATTATTAATTTTCGCTTTTACACTTTCTTTTTCTCAGGATTTTGAATGGGGAAAACTTTCACAAGAAGAGATTGACTTAAGAAGTGTCCCTTTTGAACCAACTGCAGATGCCGTAACATTGAAAGAATATGGTGAGCTTAAAATAGATTATGTAGGCTATGAGCTGGAAGAACATATCAGAATTAAAATATTATCTCCAAACGGATTCTCTTATGCACAGAAAAAATGGAGCTATAATTCTAATAATAGATTTGATAAAGTCATCTTCCGAGAAGCGCAAACAATTAATGTTGCGGATGGAAAAACAGTTATTACACCCATTGACAAAAAAGATATTTTGGTTTACAACAAAAGTAATGACATTGAAGAATTAGCAATAGCTTTTCCTAATGTTAAAGTTGGTTCTATCATAGAATATAAAGTCAAAATAATAAGACCTTACAATATATATTATTCAGCTTGGTATTTTCAAAATGTCTTGCCTACACTTTCGTCAAAATTGAAATTGAAATCTGCTTCAGGAACTTATAATTTAATTTTCCCTACACCTAAATTAGGCAAAAAATATATTGGAAAAAACAAAATAAGGGAATGGGAACTGACCAACGTTCCCAGTTACAATACCTACACCAAAATTTATAATATTTCTGATAATGTGGAAAGGATAACATTCCAATACACTTCTGCAAAAGGCTTCTACGGAACTTATTATTCAGAAAGCACTTGGGAAGGATTTAGAAATCTGATTAACAGTAAAAAAGAAAAAAGCGTCGAAGATTTGGATTTTAGAGAATATGCAAATAAAATACAATCGGGAAAAAGCAAATTTGAAACATTAAAAAATTGTCTGAAATTCTTAAGAGACAATTATAAATGGGATAAATATTATGCGACAGGCACAGATAGATTAAAAAGTAATTTTCTAAGAACCAAAACAGGCAATACTGCTGATTTTAATATTCTTCTACAAGGCATTCTTAGAGAAAAAAAGATTTATTCTCAATTAGCTGTCAATAGTTTGAGGAGCAACGGCAGAATTATCGTTGGTTATCCTGTATTATCAAAATTGCAAACATTGGTCACAATTGTAAGTTTAGATAACGAAGAAAAAATAATGGTAGATGCTGCCATTTCCAAACCGGAAGATGGTCATTTTCTTTCTAGAAATTATTTTAATCATTTAGTTTTTGGCTTAGATAATATTAGTGATAATTTCATAGAAGTTTCCCCTAATCTTTCAGAATACCTATCTCAACAAGAGTTGGAAATAAACAATGATTCTTTGAAGCTAAAAATCCGGGACCAATTCAAAGGATACTTTGAATTATCTTCTTACAAAGAACAAGCTTTCATAAAAGAACCTGTTGTAAAAATCACGGAAAGCGATAAAAAAGAATTAGATGAATGGAAAATTAATTACAGAACCGTCAATCTGGAAAATCCTAATTCTTCTTTCTTTACAATAGAAAATCCCTTTGTAGAAAAGATTAAAGAGTTAACTGTTGAAAAAGACAGAGATTACCCAATCGAATTAGATTTTCCTTTTCTAAAAACAATACAGCTCAAACTAAAAATACCAGAAGGTTACATCTTGAATACCAATAATTTCGAAGAAACCATTTCCGCATTCGCTGGAAAATTGCAATACGGTCAAAATGTAGAATATAAAGAAAATAACGAGGTGATTATTACTTGGTCTCTTCTCATTAATCAAATTATTTTTCAACCAAAGGAAATTAATCAGTACATAGATTTCACAAACAAACTTTCAAATACTATTTCTAAAATCGCAGTTATAAAAAAGAAATAAAAAAACTTTGCCAATGTTTTAGCAAAGTTTTTATTTTTTAATTGGAAAAGCTCATCAGCTCTTTTTTCTGAGCGTTGTAGAGATGAAACTCCAGCATTTTGAAAGAATCCCTAGGAATGATCGTTACCCATTTTTTGTATTTGAGAAACCATTTGTTTTGGATGCTTGCCAAACCTTTGGTCAGATAAGCTTCTACAAACGGATGCACGTGCAGGAAAAGTTTTCCTTTTTCCGTCTGCATAAGTGTTTTGATGGAATCTTCCATCTTTTCTATAATCACGATCGGAGCAATTATCTCGCCGTCCTTGTTCGGATTTTCTTCGTTGGTTTCGATGCTTTTTTCTGCGCGGACACGCTGTCTTGTCATCTGAATGAGACCAAACTTCGAAGGTGGAAGAATTTTGTGTCTTGCCTTGTCGCGTTTCATTTCGTCACGGAAATGTTCGTACAATTCTTTTCTGTGTTCCGCATCTACCATATCAATGAAATCCACCACAATGATTCCTCCCATATCACGAAGACGAAGCTGTCTTGCAATCTCTGTAGCCGCCATTTTGTTGACTGTCAAAGCGTGCATTTTGTTGGTTGATGAGGATGAAATATTATTTCCGGAATTCACATCCACCACGTGAAGTGCTTCTGTATGCTCGATTACGAGATAAGCACCTTTTGATGCAGGAATATTCACGTGTTTTCCGAAACTCTGTTTTAACTGTTTTTCAACATTGTAATATTCCAAAAGCGGAATATGAGAATCGTAGAACTGAACGATATTTTTTCTTTCAGGAGCAATGACCTCGATGTAAGCTTTCATATCCTCCACCATTTTTTCGTCATCACAAATGATGCTTACGAAATCCTGATTGAAGTTGTCTCGAAGAATAGAAGATGCTTTATCTTCCTCACTTAGAACTTTACTTGGAACTTTATTCTTCTGAATATTCTTAAAAGTCGTTTCCCATTTCTTCACCAGCTGATTCATATCATTATGAAGCTCAGCTACTTTCTTCCCTTCGGCCACTGTTCTGATGATGACACCAAAACCTTCCGGACGAATGCTTTCTATCAAAGTTTTGAGACGTTCTTTTTCAGCGCCGTCGCTCACTTTTTTGGATATTGAGATTTTATTATCAAAAGGAATTAAGACCAAAAATCTTCCTGTAAGAGAGATTTGTGTAGAAATACGTGGTCCTTTGGTGGAAATTGGTTCTTTTGTAATTTGAAGTAGTACAACATCACCTGCCGTCAACACTTTGTCCACCGTTCCCATCTTGTCGATGTCTTTGGCGTGCTCGGCATTTTTGAGACTGGGCGTCTGTTGTTTTTTGGAAAGTGTATTTTTCAGAAATTTCTGGTAGGACTGAAACTGAGGTCCAAGATCCTGATAATGCAGAAACGCATCTTTGTCAGTTCCGATGCTTACGAAAGCAGCATTTAAGTTCGGGGCAAGTTTTTTTATTTTCCCTAAAAAAAGGTCTCCAACTACAAAATCGGATTTTGTTTTCTGCTCGTGAAGTTCAAAAAGGCGTCCATCTTCCAACAATGCAATCTTTGAAGCGTCTTCCTCATTGGAAATTATCAGTTCTTTCTTCATAACTTCATAAACTGGTTTTTTACTAAAATTAGGTTGTAAATATAAAACAAAAATATAGTTGGCAATAGAACCAACTATATTTATATGTGTAAGACGTTAAAATAATAAATTATTTCTTCTTGTGTCTGTTTGCTCTTCTTCTTTTCTTTCTTTTGTGAGTTGCAACCTTATGTCTTTTTCTTTTTTTTCCGCTTGGCATAATTTATATTTTTATACGTTATTTATTTAATTATTTAACTGCAACTTTGGTTTTCACTTTTTCCACAAAAGTTTTTGATGGTTTGAAAGCCGGAATATTGTGAGCAGGGATCTCTATTGCTGTATTCTTAGAAATATTTCTTCCTGTTTTAGCCGCTCTAGTTTTGATGATGAATGATCCGAAACCTCTTAAGTAAACGTTATCTCCGTTATACATAGACGTTCTGATCTCTTGCATGAAAGCTTCTATAACTTTCTGTGTATCATTCTTTTCTACTCCCAGCTTGTTCGAGATGGTATTTACCAATTCTGCCTTTGTCATTTTCTAAAATTCTTTATATTTTTGGTGTGCAAATATAAGACATATTTTTGAAAACAAACAAACAAAATGCTGATTTTCTTCACATTGGGAAAAAGCTAATAAAGTGGTATGATACTAATGCCAGACAACTTCCCTGGAGAGAAAATCAGCATCCTTATAATATATGGATATGTGAAATTCTTTTGCAGCAAACGCAGGTAAAACAAGGTCTCGGACATTACCTCAGATTCATTGAAAGATTCCCAAATGTTGAGGAACTTCACAAAGCTCCGGAAGATGAAGTTTTGCTTTACTGGAAAGGCTTAGGTTATTATTCCAGAGCAATTAATTTACACAAAGCTGCACATCAAATTGTAGAAGAATTTGATGGTAAATTCCCGACTCATTATCAAGATATTCTGAAACTGAAAGGTGTAGGAAAATATACCGCTGCAGCTGTCGCAAGTATTTGTTTTGATGAAAAAATTCCAGCGATTGATGGTAATTTTTATCGGGTTTTGTCAAGGATTTTTGCGGATGACTTTGATATATCGAGTTCTAAAGCGTTTCAGTATTTCACAGATTTGGCTTTATTAATCATGCCGAAAGACAAACCTGGGGATTTCAATCAAGCAATTATGGATATTGGTTCTGAAGTTTGTAAGCCAAAAAATCCACTTTGTGGCGAATGTCCTGTGAATGAAGATTGCATCGCTTACGAAACTGGAAGAATATCAGAATTTCCAGTCAAAACTAAAAAGACAAAAGTCACTGACTTGAGTTTGAAATATTATTTTGTCAAATTCGAAGACCAATTTCTCATTAAACAAAGAGGAAATGATTTTATCTGGAAAAAATTGTACGAATTTCCAACTTCGGCTCCTGCGGAATGGGAAGAATTAATTATCAACTCAAAGATCATTAATCATAAACTGACGCATAAAAATATGACGATTGAAATCAACACTATTGAATTGGAATCGAAAAAAGAATTGGAAAAATTTGCTTCGAAAAATGATTTCATAATCGTTGATGAAAAACTCGCAGATGAAAAATCCTTCCCAAAACCATTGGAGAATTTTTATAAAAAGAGAGAGGTCGCAGAAATTGGAAGACTTCCCTTTTAAATTAATATTAAAATAGTAATCTTAACTTCATTATATTTGCCAAGAATTTGGTTTCGAATATTTCGAATTAAATGGGAATGAAGCGCAAATCTTCAACTGTCCCCGCAACTGTAAATCGCAAAAAGAGATTTTGTAATCTTTGCCATTGTCCGCAATATGCTGATGAGAAGGCGCAAAATCTGCGAAAGTCAGGAGACCTGCCAGAGAAAATTTAAAATAAATGCTTTCGGAGGAAAAGCAGGTTGTAATGAAACGCTTATTTACATTTTTTTCTCTAATTATTTTGCATCAATTTTCTGCTCAGGAATCTTTGATCGATACTGTATTTATTGATAATCAATTCAATAAGACGGGGAAAACAGCGAAAATATCTCGAATCAATTCGGAACAGATTTTACAAAATTCGACATCACTTTCTGACCTTCTTAGATTCCAATCCAATATTTACATCAAAGAAAATGGTCGTGGCGCAACTTCTTCTCCTTCTTTCCGGGGAACTGGTGCGCAGAGAACGGCTTTTGTATGGAATGGCATCAATGTGAATTCTATATTTTTAGGTCAAGGCGACATCAATAATTTGAATCTTCTGAGCTACGAAAATGTCGGAATCAAATTTGGTGGCGGAAGCGTCATCTACGGAAGTGGCGCGATTGGTGGTTCTATTCACCTGAATAATACTTTGGATTTTGACAAAGGTTTTCACGGAAGTTTGTTTTCGGAATACGGTTCTTTTGGGACACTTAATTCTTTCATTAAAACCAAATTCAGCAATGAGAAATTGAGTTTCAGTTTTTCCGCAAATCATTCCAGAAGTGACAATGATTATGAAGTTGCCGAGAAGAAATTCATTAATAGAAATAGTGAATATCAAAACACGGGATTCAATCTTGGATTGGCTTATAAGATTAATGAAAACAATGAATTCTATTGGCAAAGTCAGCATTACGACAGCGATCAGCACTACCCTATTTTTGACGAAAATCAAACCAAAACTAAATACCTGGTTCAAACTTTCAGGAGTTTGGCGGGCTGGAAATTAAACTCAAACAAAATAAAAAACGATTTGAAACTGGTTTATCTGGAAGACAACTTTCAGTATTTTGGAGACATTCATAAAGCAAAATCCAGTGGCGGAGCCGGCAAACAATACATCGTTCGAAATGACCTCGATTATTTTGTTTCAAACAAATCTTCATTCAATTTAATTTCAGAATATCAATACAATCAAGGCGAAGGTTATCAATCGGGAATCATTAATCCAAAACGAAATCAAGTCAATCTTTCTTTGCTTTACAGAAATGTACAGCTGGCAAAATTCTATTGGGAATTGGGCGCAAAATATGACTTTGTAGAAGGTTACAAAAGTCCGTTTTTGTTCTCGGCAAGCGGAAAATATAAGGTGAATGATTGGTATCAAACTTCGATCAATCTTTCCAGAAATTTCAAAGCGCCAACTTTCAACGATTTGTTTTGGACGCCGGGCGGAAATCCGGATTTGAAAGCGGAAACATCGTATCAGGCGGAGATGTCGCATTATTTCAGTTATCAAAATTTCCAATTGGGAATCACGCCTTATTATATCAAAATGAAAGATATGATCCAATGGGTTCCGGTAACTCCCGCGATTTGGTCGCCCATCAATGTGGATAAAGTTGATTTTTATGGTTTGGAAACGGAATTGTCATTCAATAAAAATTGGACAAATCAAAAATTAAATTCTCAAATCAGCTATTCTTACACGAAAGCCATCGATCAGGAAACGAAGAATCAGCTGAGCTATGTTCCGATTCATCAAATTAATTTTAATACCAATTATCAATATAAAATAGTTGGATTGTTTGTCCAAGCTTTGTACAACAGCAAGCGATTTACAAACAATACCGAAAGTAATTCTCTCGAAGATTTCTTAGTTTTGAACGCCGGAATCAACATGAATCCAATTAAAAATATTCAGGTCGGTTTCAAAGTCAATAATATCACGAATCAGATTTATGAAACGGTCAATTATTACCTGATGCCGAAAAGGAATTATGCAGGGAGTTTGACATTAAAATTTTAAAACAACAAATACATTATGAACCCGCATTTCGCGGTAACCATAATTCAACTTAAAAACAATAAATAAATATATTATGAAATTCAACAGATTTTTAACCGCAGTTTTTGCATCACTTCTTTTGACGGTTGCATCTTGCGACAACGATGATGAGATCTACAACAATCAGGAAACTTCCTACAGCGGCGTTTTGGTTTCTAATGAAGGAAATTACGGAACACCAAGCGGCGAGGTTTCTTTTATCCCTTCCGATATTTCTACGATAGAAAACGGCATCTATAAAAAAGTAAACAATACAGATTTGGGAGATGTGGTGAACAATATTGGATTCTCGGGAGATCAGGCTTACATCATTGCCAATAATTCTAACAAAATTGAAGTGGTAAACCGTTTCAGATTTAGCAAAACAGCTACTATTACGGACAATGTGAAGCAACCAAGATACATTACTTTTGCAAACAACAGTTTTTATGTGACCAACAGCACTTATTTGGGCGATCAATATGTTGCGATTTATAACTCTGTAAATAACAGTTTTGTGAAGAAAATCACTTTTACAGACACCGTAGAAAGAATCGTGAGTGCTGGTAACAAAGTGTTTGTTCAGCACGCTTCTTATGGCTTTGGAAACAAAATTTCCGTTATCAACAATACAAACGTGGTGGAAAAAACAATCACACTTCCGCACGGTAACATCACAAAGACTGTAGCTGCTGATAACTTTGTTTACACTCTGGCACCAGACGGGACGGATACTTACCTGTATCAAATCAATGCTGCGGGAGATATCACAAAAGAAACCAAATTTGCAGGTATATCTAGTGGTGAGAATTTGAGCGTTCAAAATAACCAAGTTATTTTCAATTCCAAGGGCAGCGTTTATGTAACAACAATTACTAGTACAACGGCACCAGCTCCTGCATTCACAATCACACCTTTCGTAGATTATTCAACGATTTACGCATTGGAACTTATAGATGGTAAGATTTTTATTTCTGATGCTAAGGACTATCAGGAAGCATCAAAAATCTCTGTATATTCTTTAACAGGCACACTTCAAAAATCATTCACTGCAGGCATTATTGCAGGCGGTTTTTATAAAAATTAATTTTTCATCATTTGTGTTTTTAGTCCTGTCAGATTATTTTGGCAGGACTTTTTTTGTTCTAATTGAAAGTCAAAATCACTTTACACTATTCATTCCTACATTTGATATTTATCATTTTCAAAATCTGTATTTAAGCATAATATTTGCTTAGTCTCAAGCGAAATAAAAACCTTAATTTTATAAAAAATTCGCAATGAGGGAAAAGATTGTCATCATCGGAGGTGGTTTCGCAGGATTACAGCTTGCCAGAAATCTTAATAACCAAGGAAAATACAAAGTAATGGTCATCGATAAGATGAATCATCATATGTTCCAGCCTTTATTTTATCAAGTAGCGACCGGACGAATAGAACCCTCCAATATCTCTTTCCCATTCAGAAAAATATTCCAAAAATCAAAAAACATCCAGTTCCGAATGACGGAAGTAAAAAAAATACTTCCTGAAGAAAATAAAGTCATTGGCGAAGATGGCGTTTTTACTTACGACAAACTCGTAATTGCGACAGGTTGCAAAACCAATTTTTTCGGAAATCAGAAAATGCAGGAACTGGCTCTCGGAATGAAAAATACGCAAGAAGCTATTACCATTAGAAATCACATTCTAATGACTTTCGAAAAGATGATTATCGAAAGAAAAGCCAGCGACGACGGAAACTGGAATCTCGTAATCGTAGGAAGCGGACCAACGGGCGTTGAACTCGCAGGCGCTTTTTCTGAAATGAAAACCCACATTCTTCCGAGAGATTACCCAAGAATGAATTTCTCTGACCTTAATATTATTTTAATTAGCTCAGGCGACAAACCTTTGGAAGCAATGAGTCAGGAATCTCAGGATGCTGCCGAAGAATATCTGAAACAATTAGGCGTCAATTTTCTTAAAAACGAACGTGTGACAGATTATGATGGCGAAACTATTTTTATGCAAAGCGGAAACTCAATCCCAACTAATAATGTGATTTGGGCAGCCGGAGTTACAGGAAATATCATTGATGATTTCAACAAAGAAAACCTTGTAAGAAACCGATATGTTGTTGACAGATTCAACAAAATAAAAGGTTTTGACAACATTTTCGCTATCGGAGACATCGCTTATATGGAAACGCCAAATTATCCGCAGGCTCATCCTCAGTTAGCTAATGTTGCTATTAATCAAGGAAAAAATCTAGCCAGAAACTTCAAAAAAGATTCAGAAAAAGAGTGGTCAGAATACGAATATATCGACCGCGGTTCTATGGCTACGATTGGAAAACACAGAGCTGTTGTTGACCTTCCGAAATTTAAATTTCAGGGATTTCTTGCTTGGTATTTCTGGATGTTCTTACATTTGATGCTGATTCTGAGTGTCAGAAACAAACTGGCCATTTTCTTCAACTGGATGTGGAGTTATATTAACAAAGACTCATCATTAAGGCTGATTATTGCGCCATCAAGAAAAAATCCGACAGAACAATAATATAAAGATAAATGATGATTGATAGATAATCATTTATCGCTTATCAATTATCATTTATAATTATGCGAATAGACATCATAAGTGTACTTCCCGAACTGATGGAAAGCCCTTTCCAAACCTCAATCCTGAAAAGAGCAATGGAAAAAGGACTCGCAGAAGTGCATTTTCACAATATACGAGACTGGAGCACCAGCAAACACCGCAAAGTAGATGATGAACCTTACGGCGGCGGCGCAGGAATGATTATGACTGTAGAACCTTTGGACCTTTGTATTTCTGACCTGAAATCCCAAAGAGATTACGACGAAATCATCTATCTCACACCCGAAGGCGAAACTTTGAATCAAAGAATTGCCAATACATTATCAATCAAAAAAAATCTAATTTTTCTTTGTGGACATTACAAAGGCGTTGACCAACGTGTTCGTGACCTTCATATCACGAAGGAAATTTCAATCGGTGATTATGTTTTGACGGGCGGAGAATTGGCGGCGTGCGTTTTGGCAGATTCCGTAATCCGACTTTTACCTGGTGTTTTGAATGACGAACAAAGTGCGCTGACGGACAGTTTTCAGGACAACCTGCTTTCGCCACCGATTTACACACGACCGGAAACTTACAAAGGATTATCTGTTCCAAAAATATTATTAAGTGGAAACACTTCAGCCATTGAAGATTGGTTGCACGATGAAGCTGTGAGAATTACCAAAGAAAGACGGCCTGACCTTTTGGAGTAAATCCTTTTCATCAAACTAAAAAAAAATTAACCAAATTCAAAAACACAAATGAGACATTTTTTCAAACTGCCTTTCTTTGTTGTGGCTTTTTTATTAATTACTTTTAATTCTCAGGCTCAACAAAAAGACAATTCTTCTGAAAAATCTATTTCCCAAAGTCGTATAGAAATTTATTCTAAAACTTATGGAAACAGAAAAAATCCAGCGATTATTTTTGTTCACGGCGGACCGAGAGGCAATTCCACACTTTTTGAAGGAACTACTGCTCAAAAATTATCCGACAAAGGTTTTTATGTTATTGTTTATGACAGACGAGGCGAAGGACGTTCCGTTGACCCGACTGCAACTTTTACTTATCAGGAAGCGAATAATGATTTGAATGAGCTTTACAAAACCTATAACATCAGCAAAGCAAATATCATTGCTCATAGTTTTGGAGGTCTGGTTGCAACACTTTTTGCAGAACAGAATCCTGAAAAAGTATCATCATTAATTTTAGCCGGTGCATTATTTTCTCAGCAAGAAACTTACGACCATATTTTAAATTCAACCAGAAAAAATTATCAAAAAACCAAAGACAGTTTGATGCTTTCCAAAATTTCGGGAATAGAAAAACTTCCAAAAAACTCCGCTGAATATAGAAAAGAAGTTTATGAAGTAGCAAGCCAAAATAATTATTTTAAAATGCCGTTTCCAACACCAGAAGCCAATCAACTTCGGGAAGAATATGAAGGTAGCGAATTTGGAAAAAACAATATCCGAAATGACAATGCGCCCCTTTTATTCTATCAAAATGAAAGCAAAAATAATATCGACACAAAACCAATTCTGAAAAAACTGAAAAAGAAGATAAAACTATTTGCAATCTACGGACAACAAGACAATATTTTTTCCGCCAAACAATTGGATGATATGGAGAAGATTGTAACAAAAAATCATTTCAAAATCATTGATAATTGTTCTCATTATTTGTTTGTCGACCAACAGCAAGTATTTCTTGAATCGATTGAAAAATGGCTAAAATAAATTTTTCTAATTACCATAAACCTTAATAAAAAAAAACATCAATGAAAAACTTTTTCAAACTAGCTTCGGTTGCTATTATTACGTTATTGACGTCTTGCAATTCATCGGCTCAACAGAAAGATGATTATTCAGTAAAAATTGACAGCTTAATTAAAACTATCAACCCTAGAAGTTTCAATGGCGTTGTTTACATTCAGCAAAATGGAAAAGAAAAATATGCAAAAGCTTTTGGTTATGCTGATTTCAATAAGAAAACACCTTTGAAAATCAATGATAGATTTTCAACAATGTCTATCGCAAAGCAGATTACAGCAACATTGATTTTGCAGGAAGTTGAAAAAGGAACAATAGATTTACACGCACCAATTCGAAAATATTTGCCGGATTTCAAATATGCTTGGGCAGATACAGTGACTGTTCATCATTTGCTGAATCACTCTTCAGGACTTTATAGCGATGATTTGAAACCGAATTTGAAATTGAAAACTGGAACGGAATTCAGTTATTCTAACGTTGGATATTCTGTTGCGGGAATGGTTTTGGAAAAGCAAAGCGGGAAAAGCTACGAGGAATTGGTAACGGCTTTGTTCAAAAAAGTTAAGATGAAAAACAGTTTTTATCCTAATGAGACCAACAGCAAATTTCTGGTAAAAGGTCATACCATCAGAAAAGACGGAAGTTTTAAACTGAATGAAAAATCAGGCTTTGATACTTCTTACTATTTTGGAAGTCATCTGATTGTAACTGCCCCAGACTTAGCCAAATGGAATGAATGCCTGCACAACGGCAAACTATTGAAACCGGAAACATATAAATTGATGACCAATTATTCAATAACTGCGACACATCCGATATTTGGTAAAAATCCGATTGGTTACGGCTACGGTTTGAGAATCAATGACAAAGCTGACATTTACGAAATCGGGCACACAGGTTTTCATCCTGGCGAAGGTTTTACTGCGGTCAATTTATATTATCCAAAGACAAAAACCAGCGTTATCGTAATGGAAAATGTGGCGAATGAAAATTTTGATATTGCTTATTATTATGAGCAGGAAATCAGAAAGATTGTGATGGATTCTAAACTTTTGAAATAATATTATCCAATGAAAAAACTAATATTAGTTCTCAGCCTTTTCCTTTTTTCGGCACAGACATTTGCTCAAAACTTGGTTGAACTTCGGAAAGAACTTAATCAAATCATCTCAACAAAGAATGCAACGGTCGGGATTTCATTAAAAGGAATTGAAAACAAAGATACTTTGAGCATCAACGGAAATATGAAAATGCCGATGATGAGCGTGTTCAAATTCCACATTGCGTTGGCTGTTTTGAATGAAGTGGACAAAGGAAAACTGTCTTTGAATCAGAAAATCTACATTAAAAAAGAAGATTTGAAGGAAGATACTTGGAGTCCAATCCGTGAAGAATTCCCCAACGGAAATATGGATTTGACATTAGACCAATTGTTGCGCTACACCGTTTCCCACAGCGATAATAATGGTTGTGACATTCTTTTGGAATTGATTGGTGGAACAGAAACCGTTCAGAAATTTATTAATAAAAACGGCATCAAAGATTTCACCATCAAAATGAATGAAGACCAAATGCGGACTTGGGAAAATCTTTACATCAACACCACAACGCCGATTGCTACGACAGAATTGTTAGAGAAATTCTACAAAGGAAAAGTTCTGAAAAAAGCCACGACAAAATATCTCTATCAAATTATGGTGGAATGTTCCCGAGGCACAACTTGGATGAAAGCCGGACTCCCCGCAGGAACCGAATTGGCGCACAGAACAGGAATTTCTGGAACGAACGACAAAAACCTGCGCGTTGCAATGAACGATATCGGAATCATCAAACTTCCGAACGGAAATCATTTTATTCTTTCCATTTATCTGAAAAACATTACCGCATCAAGGGAAGACACGGAGAAAATCATTGCAGATATTACGAAAGCGACCTGGAATTATTTTATTAAGAAATAAACAGTTCGGGTTTTGGAATAATTTATGATTTTCATAGTTGAAATATACCTTTCTAAATATTTTTAGAGAGGTTTTTTATTTATTTTATTAATTATTATCTTTATTCAAAATTGGATTTATGCAGAAGACGGTTTACGATAAAAGTGAGTTGCGCAATTTTGTGAATGACAGCATTTCGGGGAAAGTGAAGACGCTTGAGTTTTACCTTAATTTCTCTCTGGAAGCCAGTCGAGACATCAAGAAAACTTCAAAATACGATTCGATAAGAGAGGAAATCCAGGAGGAAATTTATCTTTTGGATAAGCAAATGGTTTCGCTGAAAAATATGCAACGCGAAATGCGAAGAGTTCTGAACTCCGTTTCAGACAAAGTGAAACTCGGTTCGCTGGTGATTACAAACAAAGCACGCTTTTACATTTCGGTTTCTTTAGGAGAATTTTTCTTCCAAGGCGATCGCTTCTACGCCATCTCGCCAGAAAGTCCAATGGCGCAAACGATGATGGGAATGAAACCCGGCGATTCGTTTGTCCTTAACAAAATCGGGCAGGAAATTGTGGAGATTTTTTAGAGTGATGGAAGTCGGAAGATGGATGATAGAAGTTTTCTAGCGTGAATCTTATCACTTTGTCCTTTTGCCTTGATTCTTGTATCTTTGAATATGGAAAACGCTAAAATTTTAAAAAACATCATAGAAGAACGCAGAAGCATCTTCCCAAAAGATTACACCGACAAAGAAATTCCACAACATATTCTTGATGAAATCCTAGGCAACGCAGTCCTTGCTCCAAATCACAAACGTACAAAACCTTGGCGTCTCAAAACCTTCAAAGGTGAGGAAAAACAGAAACTGGGATTGGAACTTCAAAATATTTATAAAAATTCGACAGCGGAAGCTCAGTTTTTGCAGAAGAAACATGATGATATTGGATTCAAAATTTCGAAAGCGAATGTTGTTGTTTCAATTGTGGTCAACTTTAGTGGATTGGTTCCGGATTGGGAAGAGATTTCCGCAGTTTCTATGGCGGTTCAGAATATGTATTTGACTTGTACCGCAAATAATATCGGTTGCTATTGGAGTTCCCCGAAAATTGTTGAGAAACTAACAGATTCTTTGACCATCGAAGAAAACCAACAATGTTTGGGATTGTTTTATATGGGAAGTTTGGATTAATGAACATCTACAAGAACTTCAGCGAAGAAGAATTGCTGATTGCCTACAACGAATTGCTGGACAACTCCGGCAAAATCAATCGTGATATGCAGGAAGTTTTGAATGAAAGAGGTTATGATGAATTCTTTGCTAAGGCCAATCACAAAAAAGCAGTTGTTAAGGAGAAAGGGAGGATTGCATTTGAAATCAATCAGCTAATTGACCAAGGCGTAGCTTTGGAAGACATCGAACCAAAAATTTCGTCCGATATTTTACCGAAGGACGAGTTGTCTTATTTCATCTTAGAAAAATATATTATTTTAACGAGTAACAAAGAAAACTCTAAAGTTGATGAAGAAACCATTCGACTCAGCATCGTGGGTTTATTCGTCGGAACATTAGCAGGTTCAATATTTCTTTTAATAGCAATCCTTTTTCTACAGGCAATTGCGCCATTTCTTCTTGTTCCAACTTACATCGTCTGTTATTTGGTAATAAAATTGATAACAGGAAAGACAAGAAGTAATCTTGCCGTTTTCATCTCTACTTTTTTAGCAACAATTTTTTCTGCACTAGTTGTTTTTTTGATTGGCGCAAGTCAAATTAATTGATTAATGATTTAATATTAATTTTCAAATGGAAAAAGTTTCAATATTCTGGTTTCGCCGAGATTTGCGTTTGCAAGACAACAAAGGTTTGTCCGAAGCTTTGAAGTCAGGCGAGAAAGTAATTCCTATTTTTATTTTCGATAAAGAAATCCTGGGTCAGCTTGAAGATAAGTACGACCGGCGAGTAGATTACATTCATCAGGCTTTAGAAAAAATCAATTTTGAATTGAAAGAATCCGTAAGCAATCTTTTGACTTTCTACGGAAAACCTTTGGATATTTTCAAAGAATTGCAGAAAGATTATGATTTGAAATCCGTCTATTGCAATCGGGATTATGAACCTTCGCCCATCAAAAGAGATGAGGAAATAAAGGAATTTCTCAATTCAAAAAAAATTAAATTTCTTGATTTCAAAGACCAAGTTATTTTTGAAAAAAGTGAAGTTGTAAAAGATAATGCTGAACCTTACACGGTTTACACGCCTTTCTCCAACAAATGGAAAAAACTTCTGACTGAAAAAGATTACGCTTCGGTTAGAATTGATAAAACCCAGTTTCTGAAATTACCTTCGAAGAACATTTTAAGTCTGAAAGAAATCGGGTTTGAGAAAACAGATTTTGATTATGAAGAACCAACTTTGGAATCAAAAATCATTGATGACTATGATAAAAAACGAGATTTCCCAGCTTTGGATGCGACAACACATTTGGGAATTGCATTACGATTCGGAACAATATCAGTTCGGAAATGTGTGAAATTTGCTTTAAGTCACAACGAAACTTGGCTGAATGAACTCATCTGGAGAGAATTCTTTATGCAAATCCTATTTCACTTTCCGAAAGTTGTCAATTATTGTTTCAAAGAGAAATACGAAAATGTACCTTGGCGAAACAATGAAGCCGAATTCGAAAAATGGTGTGACGGCGAAACCGGCTATCCCATCGTAGATGCAGGAATGCGCCAGCTGAACCAAACCGGCAGAATGCACAACAGAATCCGAATGGTGGTCGCCAGTTTTCTCACAAAACACCTTTTGATAGACTGGCGTTGGGGCGAAGCATATTTTGCTAAAAAACTTTTGGATTACGATTTGTCGGCCAACAACGGAAACTGGCAATGGGCAGCAGGTTGCGGTTGCGATGCAGCACCATATTTCCGAGTTTTCAATCCGGATGAGCAGACAAAAAAGTTTGACAAAGATTTGAAATACATCAGAAAATGGAATCCTGATTTTGAAAAAGATATTGTTGAGAACAGAATCGTTGAGCATAAATATGCTAGAGAAAGGGCTTTGGAGACTTATAAGAAAGCTTTGAATTAATGATATTTTTAGCCACAAAAGGGACAAAAGTTTTTTTTAACACTTCAGTTGATTAATATACTTGCGAGATAGTTCAGTTAAGAACACATAAGTTTTGGAAATCTTCGATTTTTTTGGGTGATTTGATGTTTTGGATTTTTTGATTGAAAGTAATCACATCGCTTTTATCATTCCGGAGGAATCTCAGCAGTTTAGATTCCTCCGGAATGACAAATATGATTTTTATTGACAAAACGTTGATTGGATAACAAAACCCATAGCCCTGATTGCAGTGGAAATCCCACAGCTAGCGATGGGAAAGCAAGGTGCGAGGAATTGCAACGGAAAGCAGGTTCCCGGCTCTTAAAAATCTAATGTAACAATATATCAATTTAACGATGTAACAATATAATTTTCAAATTGGTAAATTATTAGATTTTCAAATTGTTACATTAAAATATTTTTCTATCTTTGCACACTTAATATTTAACCGGGACGTGTTCCCAAAATTTTAAAATTATATGTCAGTAAAAATCAGATTACAAAGACACGGGTCTAAAGGGAAACCTTTCTTCCACATCGTAGTTGCAGATGCAAGAGCTAGAAGAGATGGTAAATTCATCGAAAAACTAGGTATTTATAACCCAATTACTAACCCTGCTACAATTGAATTGAACGTAGATTCTGCTGTACAATGGTTGAACAACGGTGCACAGCCAACTGACACTGCAAGAGCTATCCTTTCTTACAAAGGTGCTTTGTACAAAAAACACCTTCAAGGTGGTGTTGCTAAAGGTGCTTTTGATGAAGCTGAAGCTGAGAAGAGATTCGCTGCTTGGGTTGAGGCTAAAGATGCAAAAGTACAAGGTAAAGTTGAAGGTTTATCTACAGCAAAATCTGACGCTAAAAAAGCGGCTCTAGATGCTGAGGCTAAAGTAAACCAAGCAAGAATCGACGCTGCTGCGAAAGCTGAAGCTGATGCAAAAGCTGCTGAAGAGGCTGCAAACGCACCTGCTGAAGAAGTTGCAACAGAAGAAACAGCGACTGAAGAACCAACTGCAGAAGCAGAAGGAACTGAAGAAACTCAGGCTTAATTCTTTACAAAAAGATACAAACTCAAAGACACGATAATCTCGTGTCTTTGTTGTTTAATAAAATTTACCACCGGAAATAATGAGAAAAGAAGACTGCTATTTTTTAGGAACCATTACCAGAACACACGGGCTGCAAGGAAACGTTATACTAAAACTGGACACAGACCAACCTGAAATGTACGATAAACTGACATCGATTTTTTTGGAAATCAATGGATTGCTGGTTCCGTTTTTTGTTGAGAAACAGCAGTGGCAGAGAGGTGATACAAAAATCCTTTCTTTCAAAAATTCTTCTGAAGCTTTGGTAAATCAAACCATTGGAAAAGGTGTTTATCTTCCGCTTTCTACACTTCCTCCATTGACTGGAAAAAAATTCTATTACCACGAAGTTATTGGTTATGAAATCCGTGAAGAGGATGGAAAATCTTGTGGAAATATAGTTTCCATCAATGATATGACGGCTCAAAACTATTTCATCCTGAATCTTGCCGGAAAAGAAATCATCATTCCGCTTATCAAAGATTGGATTCTGGAAGTGAATCGTGAGGAGAAATTCATCAAAATGTTTTTACCGGAAGGTTTGATGGATGTTTTCTTGGTGCCTTCGAAAAAAGATGAGTAATTTTTAAATAGAATTCTTCAGACTTTCTATTCTCTCCAACATACTATTGAAAAATTTTTTGCGGTCGCGCTGACCAGAAAAACTGAGCGATGTTGAGTTTTTGATTTGATGTTGAAAGAAATTGAGCGCATCATCACATGTACTTTGGTCATCCGTCATCATATAGCCGAACATATTGTACGGCACGAAAAGCGACGATTTTTCTTCGTTTTTAAATAAAATACTATTGTTCAGAATCAGAATATCGTGAGCGTAAATGTGGAAATTCTTATTTTCATTTTCGGCCTTTTTCTCGATGCTTTTGATTAAGATTTTTAGTTCTTCAAGAATTAATTTTGCGGTTTTTTTGGATAGAATTTCGATTTCTGAATAAAACAAAACCTGATTCAGAATGCTGGAAATGGTGGTATTGTTCCAGATTTCTGTGACATTCAGATTTTCATAAAGTTTTTTCAAATCTTCACTTTTGTCGGAATATCTTTCTAATTTGAAATCGTCAAATGGTTGCATAAAATCTTTTTCATTCAGGAGATTCATCCAGACAAACAACTTAAATCGGGACAAAACCGAATCCGAAATCGTATAAAAAAACGGAATATCCTTCGCTGAATAATAAACCTCGGTTTCTTTGTTGATTTTAAAATCATTCAGAAGATGCAAAGCGTCATCAAAATAATTGAGTAAATCCGTAACCGTTCTGATAGGTTTGGTTTTCTTCGCAATGATTTGATTTTCACTTTCCATAAAACTGTCCAGCGAGATATTATAGAATTTTGCCAAAACCAGACTTTCTTCCAGAGAAAATTTTGATTTCATAGATGTTCGTCGATGTGCAGCGTCGTAACTGATGTTGAGAACATTGGCAATCTCATCGTTCAAAGATTTGTCTCCAATCTTGCTTCGAATCTGTTTCAATAAAAGTTCCTGATACATCTTTGCGATTTTCACAAATTTAGAAAAAATATTAATTCTTTTCCGCATTGAGAAGCTTGAGTTTCAAATATAATTTTGAATCATAATTAAAATCAATTATTATGAAAACGAAATTATTCTCACTGTTAATATTTGCAAGTTCAATACTGTTTGGACAAGATTCTATACAAATTAAAAAAATTGAAACACGTCTAATTGCCTTCACTCCACTTTCAAAAAAAATCGACAAGGTAAACGGATTGGCAATTGGAGTTGGAATGGACGATATTTTATTACCCAATTCCCCGAAAAAAATCATCAACGGACTGAATCTCGACATCAATCCATTAGGGTTTCTTCTCTTTTGTTTTTACGACACTTCCAAGATTCAAAATACAACCGATGTTTTACGGCAAAACGGCCTGAACATTTCTCTGGCAGGACCTTTGAGAAATCAAAGCAACAATGGAATCAATCTTTCGATGTACAATTACGGAAGCCGAATGACTGGAATTTCCCTAACTGCAATATCAAATGATGTAGATGAACTTCACGGGATTTCTTTTGGAACATTTGGAAATTTCGCAAAAAAAGGAAGTGGAATTACCGTTGGTATTACCAATGGAATAGTAGATTACAAAGGCGTTCAAATAGGCATCATTAATATTTCTAAAAAAATAAATGGCGTCCAAATCGGATTGATTAATAAAAATATTGATGGTAGAAATTTCCAAATCGGATTTTGGAACAAGAATTCTAAACGAACAATGCCAATCTTAAATTTTTAAAGCGATGAAATTCTTATTTATTTTCTTAGGGATTATTCTAATGAATGCTCAGACTCAAACAGAAAGCAAAGACTACAAAGTCATTTTTGAATTAGGAATTATTTCTGACAATTCGACCAAAATTTCACAACCTAATCCTGCGATTGCTTTTGGATTCTGGTACCGATATCCAATGGAAGCTGATGCAAGATTAGAACTTGGCGGAAATTTGAAATCCGGTGCAACAATTTATAATTTCGATTATGGAAAGAATGGAAATTACTATAAAATCGAATCCAAAGGTTACATTTTCAATCTCGGAGGAAGGCTTGTAAAAGAGTTTTCCATCAAAAATCAAAAGGTGGAATGGCTAAGTGAACTCACATTCAACACGCTTTTTGTGGACGGAACAGGAATTCCGGACGACCCAATCCGGAAACCGGAAAATGAAAACACGACTCAAATCATCATTGATGCAGAATCTGTTTCCACTTTGCAATTCGGACAAGGGTTGAGGATTTGGAAAAGAAATATTGGACTTGGAATCAAAGCGAGCATTACACCTTATGGACTTTGGTACAAAACAACAATTCCGAATCAATTCAATGTATTTTCCGCAGAAGCTACGATTTCTATAAAACTTTAAATCTTATTCAAATGAAAACAATCCCATATTTATTAATCTTATTAAGATTCCTTTCAGCAATCGCCATTCTATATTTAGGATATTTTGTTGGAGAAACAACAAGAACTCTGATTGTAATTCTAATGTATTTCGGATTACTAACAGATATTTTTGACGGAATCATTGCGCGCAAAGTTGGAGTTTCATCCGAAAAATTAAGAAGATTGGACAGTCAAACAGATTTGGTTTTCTGGCTGGCAATGGGATTCGCAACGCATTGGCTCAATTCAGAAATAATAAAAGACCATTGGAAAAGTATTTCGCTGATTTTTGGAATGGAGGTTTTGTGTTATATTATCAGTTTTTGGAAATTTGGGAAAGAAACTTGCACGCACGCTTGGCTTTCCAAACTTTGGGGATTAAGTCTGTTAATTACTTTTACTTTTTTGATAGGTTTCAGTACAGCAAATTGGGCATTTTATCTGTGTTTGATTCTTGGATTAATTTCTCATCTCGATGTCATTTTAATCATTTTAATTTTACCGAAATGGCAATTTGATGTTCCGAGTTCCTATCACGCTTGGAAAATCCGTCAGGGAAAAAGTACTAAAAAGTCAGTTTTATTGAATTGATTTGACATAAAACATAGAAAGTCCAAATGTAATTAAGGACTTACCTCGATTTTTCCTAAATTTGCACTCACTTAATTTTAAAACAGAAACTTTCCAAAAGTTTATTACTAAAATGAAAAGACAAACGATTAAAGACCTATTAGCAGATTACAAAAAAGTATTACATCACGACATTACCATTCAAGGTTGGGTGAGAACATTTCGTGCGAATCGCTTTATTGCGCTTAACGACGGTTCTACAATTAATAATTTGCAAATTGTTGTTGATTTCGAAAATTTTGATGCTGCGATTATTAGTAAAATAAGCACAGCTTCTTCTCTTAAAATTGTAGGTGAAGTAATAGAAAGTCAAGGTGCAGGACAAGCTGTAGAAATTATTGCAAAAAAAATAATCATTTTAGGCGACAATTTCCCTGAAGAAAGAGAAAAAACTATTCTTCAGCCAAAAAAACACGCTTTAGAAACACTAAGAGAGCAAGCGCATCTAAGATTTAGAACCAATGTTTTTGGGGCGGTTTTCAGAATCCGTCATTCGGTGAGTTTTGCGATTCACTCTTTCTTTAATCAAAATCAATTTTTCTACATCAACACGCCAATTATTACTGGAGCGGATGCAGAAGGTGCCGGCGAAATGTTCGGCGTTACGAATTTTGACCTTAATAATATGCCAAAAACCGAAGAAGGAGAAATTGATTTTTCCCAGGACTTTTTCGGAAAGAAAACCAACTTGACCGTTTCTGGTCAGCTTGAAGGCGAAACTGCAGCGATGGGATTGGGAAGAATTTACACTTTCGGACCGACTTTCCGTGCAGAAAATTCTAATACGACGCGTCACTTAGCCGAATTCTGGATGATTGAGCCCGAAGTTGCGTTCAACAATCTTGAAAATAATATCGACCTTGCTGAGGATTTCTTGAAATATGTGATTCAATATGTTTTGGATAACTGCAAAGATGATTTGGAGTTCCTTGACAAACGTTTTGAAGAAGAGCAAAAAGGAAAACCAGAGAAAGACAGAGCTAAAGAAGGCTTGATTGAGAAACTTCAAAACGTTGTTGCGAAGCGTTTCAAGAGAGTTTCTTACACGGAAGCGATTGAGATTTTATTAAATTCAAAAGAAAATAAAAAAGGCAAATTCCAATATCCGATTGAGAAATGGGGAACGGATTTGCAGTCTGAGCACGAAAGATATTTGGTGGAGAAACATTTTGAAACGCCGGTTGTCCTTTTCGATTATCCAAAAGAAATCAAAGCGTTCTATATGAAACTGAATGACGATGGAAAAACGGTTGCTGCTATGGACGTTCTTTTCCCAGGAATCGGCGAAATCATCGGCGGTTCTGAAAGAGAAGCGAGACACGATGTTCTTCTTGAAAAAATGAAAGACTTTGGTGTTGATGAGCACGAACTTTGGTGGTATCTTGATACTAGAAAATTCGGTTCTGTTCCGCACGCTGGATTTGGTTTAGGTTTGGAAAGATTGGTACTTTTCGTAACTGGAATGACGAATATCAGGGATGTGATTCCTTTTCCAAGAACACCTAAGAATGCAGAGTTTTAAGTAAATCCAAATAAATAAAATACGCCGAAATTTAGTTTTTTCGGCGTATTTTATTTTGTCCCTAAATCTTCTATCTCACTTTGGTTAAACAGATTGACATTCATTTTATTTTTAATAAATCTATAATATAGAAAAGTTACAAAAGTTGCCAGTATAAAAGTTGAAAAATTAATCACGAAAATATTATCTACTATGATTTGTTTCGGATTTTCTGCTGAACTATACTTTAAAATCAGATAAGAAATAGTAAATGTACAAGTAAAACGAAATATGAAATATAAAATAATGGCAATCATTATTTGAAAACTAATTTTTTGATCATATAAATTGCCTAATCTAGCAAATAAGACATAAATCAGAATAAATGGAACCAAATAAAACAAGCCGAATAAAACCATACATTTTTCATCAAAAATAAAAAATATTTTTATTAACTTAGAATATTAAACAATACTAAATGTTGTAAAATATAAATTTGATGATATACTCAAAATTTAAAAAATCAGATAATTAAAATTACAATATCTCGGAACAACAGAAAAAAATCCAGACAATAAAAAACAAAAACCTTCAGAATAATCTAAAGGTTTTTTTGTTAACTTTTATTAACTCATCAAAAATCGTGCTAAACTTGTTGTTTTTTGAAAATTATTTTTTAACTTCGTGAAGTTGATATTAATTGACAAACTCAAAAAATTATGCTAAAGCAAAATCTACAACTTAGACTCGGACAAAAATTAGCGCCTCAACAGATTCAACTGATGAAGCTGATACAACTTCACACCCTAGAATTCGAAGAAGAACTTGAAAGAGAGCTTGAGGAAAATCCTGCTTTGGAAAAAGTAAATGAAGAAGAAAGCAAAGAAGACGACTACACAGCCGCCGAAGAAGCTTATGAAAACGAAGGCACGGAAAGCATAGAAACGGATTTTGATGTCAATGATTATCTTTATGATGACGAGCCGGCTTACAAAACAGCTTCCAGCAATTATTCCGCAGATGATGAAGAATTTGACAATCAGTCCTTATTAACAGAAGGACAAACGCTTTATGATTATCTTTTGGAGCAAATCAGACTATCTACCGTTGAAGAAGAAGATTTGAAAATCTGCGAATATGTCATTGGAAATCTTGACACAGACGGATATCTCAGAAGAGACATAAAATCAATTGTTGACGATTTGGCTTTTTCACAAGGCATTTACACAACCATTGAAAGAGTTACTTATATTCTTGAAAATTACGTTCAGAAATTGGACCCACCGGGCGTTGGCGCAAGAGATTTGAGAGAATGCCTTTTACTTCAAATCGAGAAAAAGGTAAGTTCTAATAAAACTGTGATTCTGGCAGGAAATATTTTGAGAAATCAATTTGATGCACTTGCCAATAAGCATTACAATAAAATCATCCAGAAATACGACATCGAGGAAGAGGATTTGAAAGATGCTTTGGAAGAGATTGCAAAATTGTCTCCTAAAGTTGGTGGAAATTTTGACACTCAGACAATTACTATTAATCAAGAAATCATTCCAGACTTCGTACTTCAAGTAAAGGACAATCAAGTCATTCCAACTTTAAATAACAAAAACGCACCTTCCCTTCGTGTTTCTGACGAGTATAAAGAAATCTTAACCACTTATTCTCACGATAAGAAATCCGCAGAACATAAGCAAGCAGCGCTTTTCATTAAACAAAAACTAGATGCAGCAAAATGGTACATTGATGCTATTAATCAAAGACAAAACACACTTTTGCAAACTATTACTGCAATTGTGAAACTTCAAAAAGACTATTTCATCTCTGGTGATGAGAAAAACATCAGACCAATGATTCTGAAAGATGTTGCCGATATTACAGGATTTGATATTTCTACAATTTCCAGAGTTGTGAAAAGTAAATACGCCGACACACCAAACGGAATTGTTTACTTGAAAAACTTATTTTCAGATTCATTAACCAATGATGATGGCGAAGAAGTTTCCACAAAAGAAATCAAACAACATTTACAGGAAGCAATTGATAAAGAAAACAAAAGAAAACCTTGTACAGATGATGCTTTGGTAGGAATTCTTAAAGAAAAAGGCTACAATATCGCCAGAAGAACTATTGCAAAATACCGAGAACAACTCAATATTCCAGTCGCAAGATTGAGAAAAGAATTATAAATAGACAGAATCCCGAATGAATTTCGGGATTTTTCATTTTAATTAACATAGAATACTTACAAGATTCGCAATATTGTTAACATTCCATTAAAGTTATTTAGAAAGATTACAAACTGTATTTTTCTGACATTTCTCAATGTTACTTGAGTCAACTATTTTCTAAATTTGTGGAAATTCAAATAACAAACAGAATTATGGCAGGGATTACGTCTTCTATAGGCAGAAAATATGCTATGGCACTTTCAGCAATGTTTTTGCTGATTTTCTTGGTGATGCATTTGTCCACCAACATGATCTCAATTTTCAGTGAAGATGCTTTCAATGCAGCTTCAAATTTTATGGGATATAATCCGGCAGTTCAGTTTCTGATGCAGCCCATTTTGATTTTCGCAGTAGTATTCCATTTTGTGATGGGATTTGTATTGGAAATCAGAAACAACAATGCTAGACCAGTAAAATATGCAATGAACCAAGGTTCTGCTAATTCTACTTGGGTGTCCAGAAATATGATTATTTCAGGAGCAGTAATTTTAGCATTTATCGCTTTGCACTTTTACGATTTTTGGTTTCCAGAGATCAGCTTTAAGTACATCCACGGAAACAATCCTGATGAAGTAAGATATTGGGAAGAATTGCATCATAAATTCCACGATCTGTGGAGAGTTGTACTTTATGTAATTGCTTTCGTATTATTAGGTTTGCACTTAGCACATGGATTTCAGTCTTCTTTCCAATCCGTTGGAGCGAGACATCCTAAGTACACACCTTTTATCAAAGCTTTTGGAAACTGGTATTCTGTTATCATTCCATTGGGATTCATCATCATTGCAATTTATCATTTCGTTACTCAATAATAATAAAATAAATTATGGGTTTAGATTCAAAAATTCCTCACGGTCCACTTACGGACAAATGGAAACATCATAAAGATCACATGAACTTGGTTGCTCCAAACAACCGAGACAAAATAGACATTATCATTGTTGGGACAGGATTAGCTGGTGGTTCTGCTGCTGCAACTCTTGCTGAACAAGGCTATAATGTAAAAGCATTCTGCTATCAGGATTCTCCAAGAAGAGCGCACTCTATTGCTGCTCAAGGTGGTATTAACGCTGCTAAGAATTATCAAGGTGATGGTGACTCAACTTACAGATTGTTTTATGATACAATCAAAGGTGGAGATTACCGTGCTAGAGAAGCTAACGTTTACAGATTAGCAGAAGTTTCTGCAAATATTATTGACCAATGTGTGGCGCAAGGTGTACCATTCGGAAGAGAATATGGTGGACAATTAGATAACCGTTCATTTGGTGGAGTTCAGGTAAAAAGAACTTTCTATGCAAAAGGACAAACTGGTCAACAGTTATTATTAGGAGCCTATTCTGCACTTAGCCGTCAGATTGGAAAAGGACGTGTGAAAATGTATAACCGTCACGAGATGCTTGATCTTGTAATTGTTGATGGAAAAGCTAGAGGAATTATTGCAAGAAATCTTGTAACTGGAGAAATTGAAAAACATTCTGCTCACGCGGTTGTTATTGCTTCTGGAGGTTATGGAAATGTTTATTTTCTTTCTACAAATGCAATGGGATCGAACGTTTCTGCAGCTTGGAAAATCCACAAAAAAGGAGCATATTTTGCAAATCCTTGTTATGTTCAGATTCACCCGACTTGTATTCCTGTTCACGGAACTCAGCAGTCTAAATTGACTTTGATGTCAGAATCTCTTAGAAACTCCGGAAGAATCTGGGTTCCTAAAAACATTGAGGATTCTGTTGCCATCAGAGAAGGAAAGTTGAGACCGGAAAATATTGCTGAAGAAAACAGAGATTACTATCTTGAAAGAAGATATCCTGCATTTGGGAACTTGGTTCCTAGAGACGTTGCTTCCAGAGCTGGAAAAGAGCGTTGTGATGCTGGATACGGAATCGAAAATAATGATACAAAAGAAGGCGTTTACCTAGATTTCTCAACAGAGATCATCAAAAAAGGTAAAGAAACCGCTATCGAAAAAAATATTCATAATCCTACAGACCAACAGATCTATGATCTTGGTAAAAAATGGATCGAAGAAAAATACGGTAACTTATTCGTAATGTATGAAAAGATTACTGCTGATGATCCTTATACAACACCAATGAAAATTTACCCAGCAGTTCACTACACAATGGGCGGCGTTTGGGTTGATTACAACTTGCAATCTACAATCCCTGGATGTTTCGTAGTTGGAGAAGCTAACTTCTCAGATCACGGAGCAAACAGATTGGGGGCTTCTGCTTTGATGCAGGGTTTGGCAGACGGATATTTCGTTTTACCTTACACAATTGCAGATTACTTATCAGCAGATATCAGAACTGGAAAAATCTCTACAGATACTCCGGAATTTAATGACGCTGAAAAAGAAATTAAAGAAAAAATCAATTTCTTCTTGACTAATAAAGGAACTCACACGGTAGATCATTTCCATAAACAATTGGGTCACATTATGTGGAACAAAGTGGGGATGGGAAGAACGCCTGAAGGCCTTAGAGAAGCAATCAAAGAAATCGAAGAAGTCAGAACTAACTTCTGGAAAGATGTCCGCGTTCCTGGTGATGCAGACAATATGAATCCGGAATTGGAGAAAGCTTTCAGAGTTGCTGATTTCTTGGAATTAGGACAACTGATGGCGATTGATGCACTGAACAGAAATGAATCTTGTGGAGGACATTTCCGTGAAGATCACGCAACACCGGAAGGTGAAGCGGAACGTGACGATGTGAATTACAAATACGTTGCAGCTTGGGAGTACAAAGGTATGGACATCAATCAATCGGTAGTTCACAAAGAAGATCTTGTGTACGAGAATATTGAGGTGAAAGCAAGAAGTTACAAATAATCTCCATTCAAAAATATATATAAAATGAGTGCAAAAAAAGGCTTAAATCTTACGCTGAAAATTTGGAGACAAAAAAATAATAAAACAAAAGGTCAGTTCGAAAGTTATAAACTGTCCGATGTTTCCACGGATTCTTCATTCCTGGAAATGTTGGATATACTGAACGAGCAGTTGATCAACAACGGACAAGATCCAGTTGCCTTCGATCACGATTGTCGCGAGGGAATCTGCGGAATGTGTTCACTATACATCAATGGTAGAGCGCACGGACCAGATACTGGGATCACGACTTGCCAGTTGCATATGCGTCATTTCAAAGATGGCGAAACCATTCATATCGAACCTTGGAGAAGTGCTGCTTTTCCGGTAATTAAGGATTTGGTGGTTGACAGAAGTGCTTTTGACAGAGTAATGGCTGCCGGCGGATTCGTTTCTGTGAATACTTCCGGAAATACTTTGGATGCCAACGCTATCCTGGTTCCGAAAGAAGATGCCGACAAAGCGATGGACGCTGCAGCTTGTATCGGTTGTGGTGCTTGTGTTGCTTCTTGTAAAAACGGTTCAGCAATGTTGTTCGTTGGAGCAAAAGTTTCTCAGTTTGCATTGTTGCCTCAAGGTCGTGTAGAAGCTACAAGAAGAGTTCTGAATATGGTAAAAGCAATGGACGAAGAAGGATTCGGAAACTGTTCAAATACCGGCGCTTGTGAAGTAGAATGTCCGAAAGGAATTTCTCTTGAAAACATCGCAAGAATGAACAGAGAATATGTGACAGCTAATATTTCTACAGCAAATTCTTAAGATAAATTATCTTCAAAATACATAAATCCGGTTGAGTTTTTCAATCGGATTTTTTATGGATTATAATTTGCTGTTTCCGTCTTCCGTTCCCAAACCTAACGAAGTGGTTCGACGTAGTCAATCTTTTTGCCAAAGCATTTCCAGCCACAAAAAAGGATTTCCACTCAAGCCGGGCTGCGGGATTCAGTATAAAAACAACATTGTCTATAATCAGCTAAATAATGAAATATAAATTGCGTCGGGCTTTAGCCCGATGATAAATTAATTCACAACTTACGGCTTTAGCCAAAATATAAAATAGGTTTAGGCTAAAGCCAATTGGCATTCTAAACGAAAAAACGGGCTAAAGCCCATTCCTATTAATATTTTAAAATTTATCTACAAATCAAAAACGCTCGGCCTTTTCGTAACTATACAATCTTTTACCCAAAGCATAAAACCCATTCCAAGATAAAACAAAAAGAAAATCCCAGCCGTCGCAAACGTAGAATAAATAAAAAAAACACGCAGTTTTGAAACAGGAATTCCCAGTTTGGTTCCGTATCTAGTGAGCACGCCAAACCATTCCCTTTCCATTTTGTGACGCATTCCGTTGATTACAATTGGCTCTTTCATTTTGGATACATAACTTTAATCTTGGTTCTTCAAAAGTTGAAAACCGATACTGCAATTTAAGCATTTTTTCTGAGTGCAAAATGTCTTATACTGATGAAGAAATGCCTGGGTTTGCAATGCATTCTTGAATTTCAATCCCAACTTTTTCCATTCATCCAGAGTAGAATTTTTCTCAGGTTTCATCTGTTTATAGAAATCAAAAATGTCGTCTATTATTTCCTGATTATGATTTTTATGATAGAAATATTTCAACGGTAAAATCGTATTAATGATAATCAAATCGACAAAATCCTTACTCAATAATTTTTCACTCTCAGTATTTGAGATTTTACCGAAATTGAAACGATTATCCCAATATTCAGAAGCCTTAACATTTTCAAAAATTTTGTATAAATCATCAATCGATTTTGCCTCAATCAGTTTTGAAAAAAGATTCGGTTGAGAATGATAAAGATTGGCCAATTGTGACAATCGGATTGTTGGAAAATTTGGAGGACGAAGTTTGGAAAATTTGGGATGAATCCTAAAATCAGATAAATTGAATTTCACTTTCAAGAAATCAAATTCACGTTTCCAGATTTGCATTATTTCATCTTTTGGAGCATCCAAAAACTCACAGATTCCAAAGAATAAAGCTTCCAAATGGATATCATTTTGCTTAATTTTTTGAATCACAGAAAAGTTCAGGCTTTCTGCCATTTGAAGAAAAATTTCTGCATTCACTTTTAATCCGAAAGTATAAACCAGATTCTGAAACAAAACTGCTTCATAATTGTTTTGGTTTTTGATTAAAGAATCTTCAAATATTTGAGATTTGGCTTCTAACTTTTTGAGCAAAACAGTTTCTTCAAAAAACAAGGGAATTTTATTTTCATCAAACAATTCTTCACAGGCAATGAAAGAATGTTCTTGACTCAAATTCTGATGTTTCTGAATCAATTCTTCATCAATATAATTTTTGAGTTCCAGAGTCGGAATTTTCTGTTGTTCTAATTCGGGAATATCGCAATCGTTAATATAAACTACATGAAGAATCAGGTTTCCAAATTCTGGATTTCCGGAATGGTTATGGAAAAACCAATCAGAAGCTTTGGTATGAATCTCAATATTTCCAGCGAAAATGATATCCTCAATTTTAATTTTGGCAAATAGGAAATCTGGTCCGGAATTCTTGTTCCATTCTCCAAAGTCCAAGATTTCGATATTTTTCCCATCAACGGAAACAAAGTTGAAACTCCGGAATTTCTTAAAATTCCAGAGATATTGTAATATTTCTTCATTCATTTGTGTGTTTTGATTTTCGTTAAACAAAAACCCTTTCAAAGTACAAGACTTCGAAAGGGTTAAGTTATAAAAATTTTGTGAATATTATCTTATATTAAAAATTAACGCAAAGTCCGCAAAGATTTTTTATCATTATTGAAATATTTTTAAGGTTCGCAAAGACGTAAAACTCATCAAAGAAAAGAGACAATTCTAAGACCTAATTGTCATTCCCTAGGAATCTAAACTACTATATTTTCAGTGTGCTGAGATTCCTACGGAATGACAAAATTGGGTTTTTAGGGCAACTGTTGTTTGTATGCTGAATCTGCATCCCGACTTGAGCGGAAATCCTTTTTTGCTTCGACTCAATTTCTATTTAAACTGAAATCGCCTGCAAAAAAGATTGACTACGTCGAACCACTTCGTTAGGTTTGGGAGCGGAAGGCGGATTAAGATGCCCAAATTAAATTATCTTTTATAAAGCGGTGTCCTTTTCGCCAGATAATCCAATGTGGTTTTATAAGCATTTTCGTAAGGCCAAAACGAATTATGATTCTGAGTAAAAAGATTATCACCATTGATAGAAAAGATATTCATTGTAATGCTGGTATTATAATTCTGATAAGTTGTACTGGAAGACGAGCCTGTAGAATTGACTTTTCCACCGTTATTATTTTGGGTGACCTTGGATTGTGAATTTCCGTAATTCGATGTATAGGTGTTAGTTTTTTCTATGGAAACCAAACCACTGATGACATATTCGACATTCAAAATATGGCAGACTTCGCCCATTGTAAAGCCTTGAAGATTGCTTTCATTGATTCCGGCTTTGAATAGTAATGCATTGGTTTCGCTTGGATCTTGGAATTTGAGATTCTGTTTTTTAGAATTGAAAATCGTGTAAGTTTCCTGTTGGATTTTCTTAGTCATTGTCTCATTACTCTTCTCTTGGTCTTTCACATAGCTGAAAGGCAGAATTGCAACTTTATTATGATAGTCTCCTATTTGACTTGATTTTGTAGCAACATTCATATCATTAAGGTACTCGATGCGGCCTGAGGAAAATGCGATTTTCGAAATATCTTTTTTGTTAAGTGTATATTCTAAAGTCTCTTTCTGATAAACAAACTGAATGTCATTCGGATTGTACTTTACTACTTTTCCACGGATTTCTTTCCCGTCTGTCATTGTAACAGTATCTATTTGAGAATAACAGAAAAAACTAAGAAAGGAAAGAAGAGCAATTAAAAATTGTTTTTTAATAATCATAGTTTTGAGTTTTATTGAGTTTACACTAAAGAGAAGTTACGCTCTTCTAAATTATAAAATAAATATCAATAAAAAACTAGCTTTCAAACAATTATGAACCAAAAATGGATTATTTAAAAGAAAAAATCGCAAAATAATCTGCGATTTTATATATTCATATTGAAATTAATGCTTTAAACTTCTTTATATTTTGCTTCTTCAAATCTTGCGATTGTATTCTCATACATTTCAATATAGATTGGAAGAATATTTTTGAGATCAAATTTCATGGCTTGTGCTTTCGCATTCTTTTTCATTTCAGCCAGAAGATCATCATCACTCAAGAGCTTGATACAATAATTTGACATCGCTTCCACATTTCCGGTTTCTGCCAAAAAACCAGTCTCTCCCTGAATATTAACCTCCGGAATTCCACCTGCATTACTGCTAATTACAGGCGTTTTTGCGGCCATTGCTTCCAAAGCAGCCAAACCGAAACTTTCCTGCTCAGAAGGCAAAAGAAAAACGTCAGAAAGCTGAAGAATTCTATACAAATCGTTTACTTTTCCAAGCAATTTTATTTCTCCAATTAACTCGGGATTATTCTCCATAAAAGTAGAAATCTTCTCCATTTCCGGACCTTCGCCGATGATGATGAGTTTTGATTTTACTTTTTTATTGACGTTTTTAAAAATTTCCAAAACATCCTGAATTCTCTTTACAGGTCTAAGATTGGAAACGTGAATCAGAATTTTCTCGTCATCACTAGCAAACTGCTCTCTTTGGCAAGTTGTACAATCATCAAAAACCGAATTATCAATAAAATTGGTAATGACCTGAATCTCTTTATGAATATCAAAGAACTGAAGCGTATCTTTTTTCAGACTTTCAGAAACTGAAGTTATCGTATCACTCTGATTGATAGAGAATTCGACTGCGTGTTTATAACTTGGATGTTGTCCAACAAGTGTAATATCCGTTCCGTGAAGCGTTGTTACCAAAGGCACATCTTTGTGTTCTGCTTTCAACATTTGCTTTGCCGTAAACGCTGCATAAGCGTAAGGAATGGCGTAATGGGCGTGCAAAATATCTAATTTGTAAAGATTCACAACACGGTAAATCATCGACGACAATGCGATATCGTAAGGTTGATACTGGAACAGCGGATAAGTCTGGACATTCACTTTATGAAAGAAAATGTTCGGGTTGGTAACGTCCAAACGTGCTGGCAATGCTGAACTGATAAAATGAACCTCATACCCCTTATTGGCAAGACTCATTCCTAATTCTGTTGCCACAATACCGCTGCCGCCGTAAGTTGGGTAACAAAGTATACCTATTTTCATTTTAATTTTTGGCTTTTTATTATTTCGAAATAATTCCCAAATTTACTCAATTAAGACCTTAGAATTTTTCGTTTCCGAACTATTTTTTCTATCAGTTTGATTGGCTGGAATTTTTGCGGCAATATCTATTCCCATTCCGAATTTTAAATTGTCATTTACTAAAACAGGAAGTCTTCCCCAGATTTTTGTTTGACCAAGAATTCCATTTGCAGTGGCTTTCATCGAATCATCATTATTTTCGTAAGAAACCAAAACTGTTGAAACTTTAGAAATATCTATATCTTTCAAAGCATAAGGACTTCCGAAAACATCAAGAATGACAGTTTGATTTTTACTTAAATCTGAAAGAACTTTCTTACTTGCATCGGAAATTTTATAAGGTTTATAAGCTGACGAGTTATCTTTGTGAAAGCCAACAATTACTTTTGAATTCGCTGGAATTGTATCGATTTCATTTGATTTTTTCAAAATTACAGTGGTTCCTGTATTCAACTGATTGATAAAAGTTTCATAAGATGCTTCTTCCAATGGAACATAATAATAAGTTTCTTTGCAGCCAAGCGGCAATAATTTTTTTTCGTCTTTAATTAATGTTAAAGCGTTTGAATACATTTTCTGAACAACTTCGGAATGAGAAGCGTTGTTCAAATCTTCATTGATATTTTCTGGATTGATATTAGAATATTTATCAAGACCGAGAAAATATTTGGTCAAAAGAATTTTCTTAACGCTCTCTTCTACTCTACTTTGTGGAATTTCTCCGTTATCAATTGCTTTTTGGATTAAATTTTTCCCTGTAGAAACATCTTGAGAAAATAACATAATATCATTACCAGCTTTGAAAGCCAACGCATCCAATTCTCCCGCTTTGAATTTGTTTGCCACTGCACCCATATTAAGTGCATCAGTAATAATCAAACCTTTGAAACCGTATTTTTCCTTCAAAAGTCCGGTCACAATTTTCTTGGAAATCGAAGCAGGAATTCCTTTTTCATTTTCAATGCTTGGAACGTAAAGGTGCGCAACCATTACGCCCCCGATTCCTTTATTCATTAATGCTTTGAAAGGTGCTAATTCTATCTTTTCCAATCTTTCCATATTATGAGAAACTACTGGCAAATCGAGATGTGAATCTTTGTCCGTATCGCCGTGACCGGGGAAATGTTTGATGGCTGCAAGAATTTTATTATCCTGTAAACCATTGGAATAAGCCAAAGCTGAATTCACAACATTATTGACATCGGAACCGAAACTTCTGTTTCCAATGATTGGATTATTTGGATTTGTGTTCACATCCACAACAGGTGCAAAATCCCAGTTGATTCCCATTCTTTTACAATCTTCTGCAATTTTGGAGGCCATATCGTGAATCAGATTTTTATCTTGGATTGCTCCCAAAGTAATTGCCCAAGGATATTTGTGTGCTTTTGCAATTCTTTGGAACACACCCCATTCTGCATCCATTCCAATCATCAAAGGCACTTTTGACTTGGACTGAAATTCATTGGCGAGGCTGATTTCTCTTGCTGCATCATCTTGCATTAGAATCAATCCACCAATTTTGTCATTCGTTACAATATTTCTGATTTGGCTGATATGCGCTTCATCTTTGTTTGTATAAAGTGCAACGATAAATAGCTGGCCCAATTTTTCATCCTGCGAAAGTGAGTTGTAAGTTTTATCGACCCAATCATTCGCTTTTTTGATTTCCGAGCTGGAGATGTTTTTTGGCAGATACTGAGTGTAATAAAATTGTGAAATAAAAGTTATTATTATAAGACTTAACCTTTTCATTTTTTTGATATCTAAAATTTAGAAAACTTTCCATAAAGATATTAATTCCGCTGAAAATGGCTATTTTTATGGTCTGTTATTTGTAATTAAATTATAACGTAAATACTTAAACCTATGAAAAAGTTTCTTCCCCTTTTATTATTACTGATTTCCAGTATATTTATCTTCAGTTGTAAAGATGATGATAATGATGTAGTTGTAGATTATCCTACTGTTTATGATGTCAATCTTAATCTTATAAAAGATCCGTTATCTAATTCTCTTTATCATTATACTGTTCAATTTAATCGTTCATTATTAAATCAGGATATTGTTTTGGTTTACCGAAAAAATAATCCTAGCGCAAACAGTCCAATTTGGGAGCCTCTTCCTACAACTTATTATTTTAGCGGAGGTAATTCGATGGATTATATTTTCGATTTTACAACTGCAGATGTCCAGTTAACCTTGGACGCAAGTTTCGATCTTACCGTGCAAGATGGACTTTTCAATAGTACTTATCTTAATGGGCAAACTTTCAGAATTGTATTGGTGCCAGCAGTTTTCGGTGGAAAAAACTCAAACACTTCTGATCTTTCAAAAATGTCTTATGAAGAAGTTATTGCAAAATATAACATTGATGACAGCAAAATCGGAAAATTATAAGAACCAATTTGCTTAGTATAAATTCAAAACCACATTAATTGTGGTTTTTTTTATTGTTAAAAATAAATAATACTAAATAAGTATGAATTGAAATTTTTATTATTAAATTTGTTATCCACTAATCAAAAAATATAAATAATATGTCTATAAAACTTGGCGATACAGCTCCAGATTTTGAAGCAGAAAGCAGTCTTGGAAAACTTAATTTTTATGAATATCTAGGAGATTCCTGGGGAATTTTATTTTCCCATCCCGCAGATTACACCCCAGTTTGTACCACAGAACTTGGAAGAACATCGGAACTGAAACCGGAATTTGATAAAAGAAATACAAAAGTTTTGGCTTTGAGTGTTGATGGAATTGATAATCACAAAGGTTGGATCTTGGACATCAATGAAACTCAAAATACAGAAGTCGAATTCCCAATCATTGCAGACCAGAACAAAAAAGTGTCCGAACTTTATGACTTCATCCATCCAAATGCAAGTGCAACATTAACAGTAAGATCTTTGTTAATCATCGATCCTAATAAAAAAGTAAGATTAATTATTACTTATCCAGCTTCTACCGGAAGGAATTTTACCGAAATATTGAGAGTTCTTGATTCCTTACAATTGACTGATGGTTTTGGCGTTGCAACACCAGTTGACTGGAAAGATGGTGAAGATGTGATTATCCCAGCAGCAGTTTCACAGGAAGATGCAGAGAAGAAATTCACAAAAGGGGTGAAAGTTGTGAAACCTTATTTGAGATTTACTCCACAACCAAATAAATAATTTATTAAAACGAAAATGGTCAGAATTGCTTCTGACCATTTCTTATTAAGATAAAATTTATTTCAAATTAATTAGCAGAGAAAACTTCATTAGAAAACTCGCCATTGCTTTTTGGCATTTCGATTACAATATTTCCATTTTCGTAATAACCAATTGTAGATTCTCCTGAACCCAATTTCACTCTGTAAACATCTTTTTTAGCAGTTGATTTGAATGTTGCAAAAGGAACAGAACTGTTTCCATCAACCAAAATAAATTGACTGTCATCAATCTGAATTTTTTGTAATGTTAAATTTCCTTTTGTATATTTTTGAGCAGTTTTAGTTGTCGGAGAAACAACTGTGTTTATTGTAGTTTCACCAGAAGTTTTAATTGTCTCCTGAGGCTTGGATTCTGCAAGTTTTTGTACTGCTTCACTTGGGTTAGAAACAGGAATTTGAACAATAGCTTGTTTTAACGCATCCTGGAATCCTGGCTCAAATTCTTTGATTGTACTCATCCCTTTTTGAGCCAATACGACTTTATTATTACAATCTTTAAATTGTACAATCACTTTATTTCTGAACATACTTTTATCATCCAAAACTTCCGCGCTCAATACCTGACAAGGATTGCTAAGTGCATCTACGGGCCAGTTGGATTTGATTTCAGAAAGGACAGTATATTTTTTTCCTTTCAAAAATTTTTCTAAAATTCCATTTAAATTATAAGATCTGCTTTCTTTAAAATCATTGAATTCTTGGGGAATTAAAATGTATTTGTAATCAGAAACAGTTTGAGATTTTACAAAGGTGATTAATACAATTGACAATAAAAATGCTACTTTTTTCATATTGCTGTTTTTTATTTTTTAATAAACTTATGTGAATATGACTTACCAGAATTTGTTTTTACCTCAATGATATAAGTTCCTTTATTCATATTTGAAATATCAATATTTTGATTTTCGCCAATATATTTACCTTCTGAAATTATCTTTCCACTAAAATCATAAATTAAAAACGAGTCAATTTTTTTCGTTGATTCATTTTTAATTCTAATAAAATCCGAAGCTGGATTTGGGTATAAATAAATCAGGCTTTTCTCATCGGTTTTCACTACCTCTGATGTTGCAAGATTCAGTTCTGAAATAACTTCAAACAATTCGTAGCCATTAGCTTCTGTATTGTAATTGAAATATATTTTTTCGCCATCGGTTCCTATCTCACTTATATAATTTGCTTTGTTATTGTTATAGTATAAGCTATATTTTTTTGCTGTATTCTCATTTTTTTCAATTCTGTAAATATCAGGATTTCCATTAATGAAAAAAGAATCTTTCAAACAAATTTGCCCTCTTGTATAAAGTCCAAAAATATTATTAATGGATGTATTATTATATTTGACTTCTGACGGATCATTTATGCCATCAAAAGCAAATATTCCTTGTCCAGTTTTACCTAAAAACAATCTGCCTCCACAATCACTAAAGTAGAGATCATCATTTGCTGTAAAATCTTTTACCATTGACACACCTGTTTTATCTATGGTTAACAAATCTCCGTTAGAAGCGAAGTAAATTTTACTTTTATATAAAACCGACCGGTTTGGGTAATAATTGCCAGTATTCAAATCATTATTTGTATTATTAGATAAATCAATATAACAAAACTTGTTCATAAAATCTCCTAATAATAAGTTGTAGGTGAAGAAAATCTTGTTATCAGATATTCCCATAAATAAATAGCGCCCCTGTCCTTTGGTTGTAGTAGTAATAATTTTTGTATTTGCTGAACTGCCATCTGTTCTAAGAAAATTGGTTGATCCATCATAATTAGTGATCATAAAATAAGCCCAGTTTTCATCAACAATAGAAGTATCCAAATTTCCGTAGTTTGAAGTATTATTATTGGAAGTACTATAATATGTCTTAAGAAGTACCGGAGTTTGTCTATCATTATTAACAGTCCAAATCTTGGTTTCATATTGACTGGAGTTATAAGTCAAATAAACCAATTGATTCTTGATAATCTTGTAAGAAATAATCAAATCATTAACAGGTCCTGCCAACTGTAATGATGATCCTTCATTGATTGTAGTTCGGTAAAAAGAACTACCATTTGCCAAATAAAAATAATCTCCAAGGGAGAAGATAGTATTGTAAATTGGGTAGCTATTATATTGTCCTGTTGGAGTATCTGCAAAACTGCTCAATTTTGTAACAGTAGCCTGGTTTCTTTTTTTGACAAAAAACTGGTATCTCTGATTATCATCTTTTGCAAAGAAAACAAAATTATTAGAAGCATCACTTGTGAAAAGTCTTGGGTCACCACTGCCTGTTAGATTCGCATCTTTTGTAAGACTGATATCGCCAGTTGCTTTACTAATCTTGTATAACTCTCTATCATTTGCTGCTTTTTGTCCGGAAAAATAGATATTATCCCCAATCGAGGCAAAATTGGATTTGTCAGAGGAAACAAGAATCTTAAATTTCTTGCCAGCTCCGTCATAAAGCCACATGTTTGCAGATGTTGTTATATTCGGAATACCTACAACCAAGAAATCTGAGCCATCCAATACATTCATAATAACTGAATTGGAATTCTCAAAATCAACATTATTCAGGTTAAGATCCATATCTAATGATAGTACCCTATTATCTGTTGTATTAAAAAAAAGTTTGTTATTAAGGGCGTATGATGTTGAACTTATATTCCCGTTATATTCTTGAGGAAAATCTTTTACGAAATCCAGACTTGTTCCTGCTATTTTATATATTTTTTTGTTAAAGATATAAATCAAATCATCTCCTAGCTTTCCACAAATAGAATTTATGGCATTGGTGCTCGTATTTGAATTAAAAATCACATTGTTACTTTTAGAAATCAAATCGAAAGCAAATAATTTATACTTATAATCAGAATCTGTAATACTGTAATACAATTTTTTATTGTCTAATGTAATTTCAAGATTGTAATAGTAAGTATAGTAAATAAAATTATTAGTCGAAAGTATTTCTGTACCACTTAGCGTACCATTTGTCTTTACAAGTTTGATATCCAAACCATTTTTCACAAAGAAGTAACAGGAGTTTTCATCTTTTACAATATTGCTGATGATATTGCCTGAAGTCAGCTTAACTGGTGCCGTTTCACCCTCACCGATTGCGTAGGTATTTTGATCATTATAATAATCTCTTGAAAATATAAGTCGGTTATTAAATACTTTTGAAACCGTGAAATCGTCAAAATAGTTGGAAAAAGTATAGATTTTTGCCGTCCCCCCCTCTGTTCCGTCTGTTTTCCAAAGTTCCGCATTGTCGTAATAGCCACTTTTGGAAAGGAACATTGCAGTATTATTACTTAATTTATAAATCCTGGAGGTAATTCCAGGATATAAATAAGAAGTATTGACTTTTTTTAAAAGTTTTATATTATTATCAATCGGGTTATACTCATAAAGATTTCTCCCATCATATGAGGATTCTCCGCTAGCGCTGCTATACAAAATTTTGCCTTGAAAGTCAACCATTCCTTTGGGATCGCTGGATCCGGAAGTATTGGTTTCGATAAGTTTTGATTCTAAAATTTCCTGAGAGAAAGTCAAATTGGAAATAAAGAATAATGAAAGCGTAATTTTTCTGATCATATATTATAGTTATTAGTTTCTAAAACCTTGCATATCCAGTTTCAAAGAAAAGAAATTTGAGTAAAAATTTGAACCTCCGATTCCAGAATTGGTAATGGCATAATCCAAAGTTAAGCCTTTATATTTGATTCCGATTCCTGCACTTGGCTGGAAAGATACTTTTCTTTTAAGATCCTCGATATCAGAAATAGTTTGGAATCTGTTGAAACCTAATCTTACGAAAATCATATCTTGGAAAATTAATTCTCCACCGGCATAAGGGGTAATACTTGCAAAATCTGTAGAAACCAATGCAGCAGTTTTAGCAAAATCTACATTAAGCCCAACTTCCGGTAAAAGCTTCAAATCTCTGTTGAATTCATAAGTCCTGCTGACTCCGAAATTCAGTTTTGGCATCGTGATTTCCATCTTGTCTGTAGGAGCCGGATTAAATTCTTCGCCATTTACAACCGCAGATAATTCTTTTTGGTTGATCGTCCAAAAATTGACTGTCGTGGTCGCATCTCTCAACATAAATCCATAATTCCAATCTGTGTCTGTATGATAAATTGCACCAACATCAAATCCAAAACCGTAACCGCTTGCGAACTTTCCAACATTTCTGTAAACTACTTTTGCCGTGGCTCCAACATCTAATTTCTGATTTCCATTCGGATGAAAAGCGTAAGAAAACAAAGCAGCATAATCTGAAGTTGAGAAAGAACTTATTTTATCATAATCAATATTTCCCTCGGGATCAATTAATTGAGTTGTATTAAGGATATTATCAACGCCTAATCTTACTAATGAAATTGCGAAAACACCATTTCCGTAATCCAAAGGTTTGGCATAAGAAATATAGTCGTATTTGGCGATGGATTCGAAGTATTCTGCGTGCATTGCTGCAACCTGCCAGTCTTTATCAATTTTCATTAATCCAGCAGGATTCCACATTGGAGAATAGACATCATCTTGATTTGAAACAACAGCTCCTCCCATTGCAAGACCTCTTGCTCCGGCACCGATATTCAAGAATTCATTGGAATATTTTCTGATGATTTGGGCATCAGAAAATTGGGTTAAAATAATCAGTAAAAAAAATAAAATTCTTTTCATTAATAAGTGTTTACAGAGGTTTTGTTTCTGTAATAGTATCTTCTTTTTTTCTTCTCGATTTGATAATTCCGTTTACCACAATCGAGGCAATCATTACGAAAGAAGCACCATAAAAAACAGGACTCATATGCTCTGATGCTCCAAAGATAAAAAAAGCTAAGATAATCCCGTAAACAGGCTCAAGATTTACTGTTAAAATCAATGTAAAAGGCGAAATGAATTTCATCAATTTCACACTTTCAAACATTGGATAAGCCGTAAAAACAGAAGCCAATAATAACACTAACGCAATATCTGTATAACTTATTTCGCCAACCGAGGAAATTTGTCCAGTAAAAATAAAAAATAAACTGATAATTAACCAACCACCTGCAATCTCATAAAAAATAATATTTCCAGAACTGGTTTTCCCAAACATTTTTCCATTAAAAACTGAAAAAATTGTCCCAAAAAGAGCGCACAAAATTCCGTAGATGATTCCTTCTTTATATTTAAGTTCCGCATTGAAAATCAAAGAAATACAAATCACAATAATAATCCCAATGACCACTTCTGCCCAATCGGGTTTTCTTCGGAATACCAAAGGTTCTATTAATGCAGCAAATAATGTAGATAATGAAAGACAAGACAGAGCGATAGAAACATTAGAAACCTTAATAGACTGGAAAAAGAATAGCCAGTGAAAAGCCATTACACTTCCTATTCCTATTAATTTGAATAGTAGGTTTTTAGAAACTTTGATGCTTTCTTTTTTGACCAATCTTAAATATAAATAAAGAAAGATTGCAGCAAACAACATTCTGTAAAATACGAGAATATGTGCATCAGCTAAAATCAATTTTCCTAGAATCGCAGTAAACCCCCATAAAAACACGATAAAATGTAACCTCAGCAAATAAGAATTCTTCATTGGAACTATTGATTTTCAGTTTGCAAAATTAGGATAAATATTACAGATTTTATGTGTAAAAACCAAGATCAACAATCAATTTGAAAATAAAAAATCCGCATAATTGGATTATACGGATCTCGTAATAAAGAACTTATTAAAATAACATAAACTAACTAAAAACTTTTTTTTTTACTCTGAAGTAATAACGACAGAAAAAGTTATTTCGTATACATATAAAACATTTAAATGAAGATAGTTACATTTTTTTGGTCATATTAATTAAATATTAACAGAATTGCCACACCAACTAAAAAAACAAAAAAACCACTTCAAAACTTCAAAATATTCAATCATATAAATTTATGCAGAAATATTAGATAATTTTCTCAAGTAAAAACACACAAAAAAACAATTTAAACAACTGTAATACAACATATTAAATAAATATTTACATTTGTAAAAACGCTATTATGAAAAAAAATATTTCACTCCTAATTGGGATTGTTTTCTTTTCTTTTTTGAACTCACAAACATTCTCTGGCGGCTTTCCTGCTTTCAAACAAAGAGGTGCAGCCGCAGGCACGACAAAGTACTACTGTATTGATAACGGTGGCGGTTGTAGCAGCAGAACAATATATGACGGAAGCAACTTAGGAACTTATTTAGTAGGCAAGAATACACTCAGATTTATGGGAGGAGAATCCGTTGTTTCCAGATGTGGAGCACAAACCATCTCCGCTGTTACAATGTATTATAGAGTTTATCCCACCGCTTCTCCAACAGGAGCGTTCACAAGCATCAGCTATACTAAAAGTACAGAGGTTGCTAATGGTTGTGGAGGAAAAAATGAAACTTGGAAAACCATATACACAGGTGATGGCGTAGCTATTTCAAATACTTTGCCTATAGGAAATTACACCATAGAGGTCTATTACACAATGACTACAGGCTCCGGAACAGTTCTTCTGAATAATGGAGGATCCAATTACAAGGGTAACTTTACAATGATTGATTATACCACTTGGGACGGAACATCTTGGGATAATGGTTCACCAGCAAGCACAGTAAACACAACAATCAATGGAAACATAACTTTCAATTCTATTTCCGCAACAAACAACATGACTATTAATTCAGGATATACAGTAACTGTTGCAGAAGGATATTCTTTGAAATCTTATGGAAATGTTGTTAACAACGGAACCATTGTCGTAGAAAATGACGCTACATTTTTACAAGAAAACGGAGATACTTATTCTGGAACAGGAAATGCAATAGTTTATAGAGAAGCCAATTTAAAAAGATCTGATTTTAATTATTGGAGCTCTCCCGTTTCCGGACAAAATCTATTTAATTTTTCATCCGGAACGCCAACCAACCGTTTTTATGTTTATGATGAAGCCACAGATATATTTGTAACAACTGGATTAAATGCTGGTTCAACTTTCAACCCTGGAATTGGATATGCAATTCGAGGTAAAAATAGCTATCCTACAAATGCTTTAGTAAATGAAGTCTTCTCTTTTACAGGTGTTCCAAATGCCGGATTAATTTCAATAACATTGAAGAAAAGTACAGGTACAGACAAAGGCTACAATCTGATTGGTAATCCTTATCCTTCTAACATTACTTTCTCAACTCTTTTTAATTATAGCACCAATAAGAATTCCATCTATAATAAACAATGGTTTTGGACCAATTTGAACTCTGTTACAGCACAACAAGGTTCAAGTTATGACGGCAACAATTATGCAACTTACGTTTCAGGAGTTGGTGGTGTTGGTCCAACTTATGTATCAACTAGTTTAGAAGAGTCATCATTGAGACCATTAGCCTATACAAAAGTAGCCCAAGGTTTTATTGTTCAAGCAAAATATAATAATGCGCCTTTACTTTTCAATAATGGCATCAGATCATCTAATACAACAGATTCTATATTTTTTAATAAAAATAATAATGAAGAAGGAGACGGAGAAGATGACGAAGACAACAATGATCAACCAGAAACAATCAATAGATATTGGTTAAAACTTATTACACCTCAAAACGTAGGAAATACAATCCTACTTGCTTATAACCAAAACGCAACCAATGATTATGATCCAGATTATGACGCTGATCTTTTAAGTGTTGGAAATGATTCATTTTACTCAAGTTTAGGATCTCATAAATTACAAATCCAATCACGGGCAAATCCTTTCAATACAAGTGATATTATAGATTTAGGAATCAAATGCTCTGTTGCGGGTAATCACATTATTGCTTTAGATGGCAAAGATGGAATTTTTTCTACTCAAGCTATTTATATTAAAGATAATTTAACTGGCTCTGTTCAGAATTTACAAGATAATCATTATACATTTTCAACAAGTGCTGGTCAAGATAATAATCGTTTCAAGATTATTTATCAAAACGCCGTTTTAGGAACTGGTAGTTCTATTAAAGATCAATTATTAATTTACAGAAATTCTTTTGGATTAATGATAAAAGATAGCCAAGAGATAAACAAAATTGAAATCTATGATGCTTCTGGAAAATTAGTCTATTCTAATATTAATAATTCTAAGGAAGTCAATATCAATACTGATAAATATCTTAAAGGTGTTTACATCGTGAAGGTTGTACAAAAATCTGGAATCACAACTAAAAAAATAATCTTATAAAATCCATAAAAAACAAATCGTTCTTGATATTTTCCAAAAAAGTTTATCTTTAGAGCCAAAGAAAAATTAAAAATGGATCTGGAATTCAACAAAAGAGAAGACATCAACAAACTGAAACTTTCTGACATCAAAAAAACCTTGTCAAAAATCAAATTGGGCGGAGGCGAAAAAGCGCTTCAAAAGCAACGCGATCAAGGAAAAATGACTGTTAGAGAACGTTTAGAATATCTTTTTGATAAAAATTCTGAATCCATAGAAATTGGAGCGTTTGCAGGCTATGAAATGTACGAAGAGCAAGGTGGCTGTCCTGCTGGTGGCGTAGTTGTAATGATAGGATATGTTTCCGGCAGACAATGTATCGTGGTTGCCAATGATGCTACAGTAAAAGCTGGAGCCTGGTTTCCAATTACCGGAAAGAAAAACTTACGTGCCCAAGAAATTGCAATGGAGAATCGTTTGCCGATTATTTATCTTGTTGATTCTGCGGGTGTTTTCTTACCAATGCAGGATGAAATCTTTCCCGACAAAGAAATGTTTGGAAGAATTTTTCGTAATAATGCAAAGATGAGCTCATCGGGAATCGTACAGATTTCTGCTATAATGGGAAGCTGTGTTGCTGGTGGCGCTTATTTACCAATTATGAGTGACGAAGCGATGATTGTTGACAAAACAGGAAGTATTTTCTTAGCAGGAAGTTATCTTGTAAAAGCAGCAATTGGTGAATCGATTGACAATGAAGCTTTGGGTGGCGCAACAATGCACAGCTCTATCTCCGGCGTTGTAGATTATAAGGCTAAAAATGACAAAGATGCTTTGGACAGAATCAAAAACATTATGAAGTCTCTCGGAGATTTTGATAAAGCTGGATTTGACAGAATAGAAAGCGCTCCACCAAAAGAAAATCCCGATAATATCTTTGGAATAATGCCTGCAATTAGATCAGAACAATATGATACTTTAGAAATCATAAAATGTCTTGTTGATAATTCGGAATATGAAGAATACAAACCAGACTATGGAAAAAGCATCATATGCTGTACCGCAAGAATTGACGGTTGGAGCGTAGGAATCGTTGCCAATCAAAGAAAAATGGTAAAAAGTGGAAAAGGCGAAATGCAGTTCGGTGGTGTTATCTATTCTGACTCTGCTGATAAATCGACACGTTTTATTGCTAACTGTAATCAAAGAAAAATCCCATTGGTATTTCTTCAGGATGTAACTGGTTTTATGGTAGGTTCGAAATCTGAACAAGGCGGCATCATCAAAGACGGTGCAAAAATGGTAAATGCAGTTGCCAATTCAGTTGTTCCAAAATTCACGATAATTACAGGAAATTCTTACGGCGCAGGAAATTATGCAATGTGCGGAAAAGCCTATGATCCAAGACTAATTGTAGCTTGGCCGTGGGCAGAACTCGCTGTAATGGGTGGTTCGCAAGCTGGAAAAGTTCTTCTTCAAATTCAAGAATCTGCACTAAAAAAACAAGGAAAAGAAATTACTGATGAAGACAGAAAGGAATTGTTGGACAGAATATTGAAAGATTACACACGTCAAACCCAGCCAACTTATGCTGCTGCAAGACTTTGGACAGATGCAATTATTAATCCTGTAGATACCCGAAAATGGATTAGTATGGGTATTGAAGCAGCAAATCATTCTCCAATTACAGAAAAATTTAATCTTGGTGTGATTCAGGTATAAAATTTGTATTATCTTTGCCAAAACACACAAAGATGAAAAAATTTTTGACCCTGGCTGCCGGATTTCTGGCAACCATTTCTTATGCGCAATGTAAGATTGCCGGAAACAGCTCTATCAAGCCAAATGAAACTGCAACTTTTTCCGTAGATGCAAAAGCCCAATGTGACGAATGTTACTTTTGGAAATCATCTAATGAACAGAATCTTAAAATTGATGGCAACAACAAAACCAATAAGATTACTGTAAAAACGGGAAGCCTTGGAAAAAGTACAATTTCGGTTTCAGTTTTGACAAATCAAGGTCCATTGCAATGTGAAAAAGTAGTCGAGGTTGCGGATACCAAGCAAAACGTTGCTGAAAATAGCTGTGGAATCCAGATTGATGATTTCAAAGATGTAAAGGTAACAGAATCAATTATTTCATTTTTTCCGAATGAGAATTCTTCCGACTATCTTTACAAATGGAGCGTAACTTATATTAATGGAGAAACTCAAGAATCTTCAGAGAAAATTCCACAGTTTTTCTTTTCTGAAATTAATTATATTACAACTGTAAAGCTTAAGATTACTTCAAAAAGTCCAATTTGTTCTATAACATTGACTAAAAAATTCGAGCAAAATTATTGGAAACCAACCAATACAAAACTTGGAATCACAGAACAAAAAGTCTACTCACCAGGGAGCTATAGTGAGTATGTGAAATCTGATGATAAAACGAAATCTGACATTAATAATATTAATCAAAAATAATATTAGCTTCAGATAATTAATATCCATAAATATTGAAACTTCCATTCGTGGAAGTTTTTTTATGTCTTTAAATCAAACTAATTTTAATAAAATTAAAATATTTTTTAACTTTATTAAAATAATTATTATATTTGTAAAATAAAATTAGAATAAATGAAACTTCCTATCATATGTCCAAGTTGCGATCATACTCTGAATGTAAGTCAGATGAAATGTCCGTCTTGCGCTACACAGGTTAATGGCGATTATGAACTTCCTACTCTTTTGAAATTGAGTAGAGATGATCAGGATTTCATCCTCAATTTTTTCCTTTCCAGCGGAAGTATCAAAGAAATGGCAAAACAAGCCGAGCTTTCTTACCCAACGATGAGAAACAAAATGGATGACCTTATCGAAAAAGTAAAAAAACTTCAGAATTAAAAATTATTATGACGAAGAACATTCCTGTAAAAATCGGTTGGGAATTATTGCTATTCGTTTTAGGAGTAATGATTTGCTCAAGTTATTCAGAATTAGTCAACAAAAATTGGAAAGCTATTGCAGTTTTAGTGAGCATTTTTGGATTAGTCCTGAGACTATCCTTTTCTATAAAATATTATTTAAATGAAGAATTTCTATTCATCAAAAATTCGATGTTTGGAACAACTAAAATTGCTATTAAAGAAATCTACAAAATAGAAAAAACCTGGAATCTAATTTCTTCTCCTGCACCAAGCATCATTGGAAGAGTCGAAATATATTATAAAAATGAGAGTGTTGTCATCTCGCCTAGAAGTTTTGAAGATTTTAAAAATGAACTTCTTAAAATAAATCCTAATATCACTGTAAAAGCATAAACTATGAACTGGAAAACTATTTTCAACCCGTTTGAGAAATTTGATGAGAAGCACATTTTGGCTTTGGGTATTCTATTTTTCATTATCAATATTTTTGGATGCTTCTACTCGGGGATGAGCAATGACAGCATCTTTCATTTATCGATGCCTGATGAAGAACAAAGCATTTTGGAGGTTATAAAAGTCAATTCTTTGAGTTACATTTTTGCAATCATTGTTTTGCTGATTCTTGCCAAATTAATTAATAAAAGAGCGAGAGTTATTGATATTATTAATACCGTTTTAATTTCTCAAATTCCATTAATTATCACAATGCCAATGATGGGATTGCCTTTTTACAAAGCTGCATTGAGCAGAGTTGCAAGAGGCGAAGGAAATCCAGCGAATTTAGAAATATTAGATCTGACCATAGTTGCAGTGGGTGCTTGTGCAACTTTACCGCTTCTTGTTTACAGTTTTGTACTTTATTTTAATGGTTTCAAAACAGCTACGAATGTCAAAAAATGGCAGCACATTGTCGCCTTCGCAGTTGTGTCATTTTTAATAACCATGATTAGCCAAGCCCTATTTTAATAAAAATATAATTCTATAGAATCGCAATTCTCATCCATATTCAGCTAAAATCATTTTAGCTGGCGGTCGCTTCTGACCTTAACAAACAAAAAATATTTACACATGAAAACCAAACTATTATTGATGCTGATTTTATTAGCACAGACTTTTTACGCCCAGGATTTAACAGGTTTCTGGAAAGGTGAAATCGATCTTGGCGCGATGAAACTGCCTTTGATTCTGGACATTAAGAAAGATAAAGACACTTACTCTTCCACCGCAAGAAGTCCTAAACAAGGCGACAAAATCATCAAAGTGGATAAAACCGAATTCACGAATAACGAATTGATTTTCGAAATGAATGAGCTGAATGCGTCTTACAAAGGACAATACAAAACAGATCATTTTGAAGGGACTTTCATTCAAAACGAAAGATCATTTTCGTTAAATCTTTCTAGAAATAATGATGGTAGAAAACCAAATCCCAATGATGAGAAAATCAAAGACATCGGAAACCGAGAAATCAATACCAGAAAAATTGATGACTTCTTGAATTATATGACCGATAATAAACAGTCTATTGGCAGTATTTCGATTTTCCGAAATGGGAAAGAAGTTTATCAGAAAAACTTTGGTCAAGACCAGTTGCCTAATGTAAAATGGGACTCCAACACAAGATATCAGATAGGTTCTGTAAGCAAGTTATTCACGGCTATTATGTTGATGCAACAAGTGGAAAAAGGTAAATTGAACCTCAACGACAAGCTTTCCAAATATTATCCTGACGCACCAAATGCCGATAAAATCACAATTGAAAAATTGATGAATCACACAAGTGGATTAGGCGATTATGCTGGCGAACACTACCAATGGCTTTTCAAAAAACCAGTTGGTGACAAAGCAATCCTTGACACAATCAAAGCGCAAGGTGTAGAATTTCAGACGGGAGAAAAGACAAGATATTCCAATTCAGGTTATTATTTATTGAGCAGAATCTTGGAAAAAGTTGCGAAAAAACCTTACAACGTTCTTCTGAAAGAAAACATCACGAGCAAAGCGAATTTGAAGAATACTTTTTCTGTTCTGGACAATCCAACCAACGTTTTCAAGTCTTACGAAAATCAAGATGGAAAATGGGTAGAAGTTGAAGACTTTGACTTTCATAATTGTATTGGTGTTGGCGACATTGTTTCCACGTCCAATGATTTGAATCTTTTCATTAACGCTTTATTCAATGGGAAGTTTGTGAAGAAAGAGACGCTTGACAAGATGATGCCAACTTCTAAAAAGCATTTGGATTTTGGATTAGGATTAATGGCAGTTCCATTTTATAATCAGGTTTCTTTTGGTCACGGTGGCGATACAGCAGGGAGTCACGCCATAACATCTTATAATAAGAAAGAAGATTATTCAGTCTCAATGTTGATAAACGGAGAAGAATATCCTCATAATAGTTTGGGAGTTGGAATCTTGAGTTTGATTTATGACGCAGATTATACTTATCCAAAATTCGGAGCTGATGCAACCAAATCTTCGGAAACACCGGATAAATTTCAAAAATATATTGGCGATTATACTTCTCCCGACATTCCTATGGATTTGAAAATCTTCTCACAGGACGGAAAGTTGTTTGCCCAAGGAAAAGGTCAGCCTTCTTTTGATTTGGAATATGTGGAAAAAGATGAGTTTAAATTCGCTCCGGCAAAGATTCAGATTATCTTTTCTCCAAATCAATTACAGCTGATACAAAACGGAAAAACTTATAATTACACCAAGAAATAGCAATAAAAAAAACGAGGCTTCTCATAAAGATAGGCCTCGTTTCGATTAAAAACACAATTATGAAAAATTTTATTTCTTGATGATCTTTGCTACATCCGTATTACCTTCGATCGTTGTTTTTACAAAGTAAACACCAGAAGGAAGTTTCGAAAGATTGATTGTATTAGACTTATTAATTTCCTGCAATAGCTGTCCCGTCACACTGTAAACAGAAATCTGATTTACTTTTTTATCAGATGAAACCGTGAGGATATCTTTCACAGGATTAGGATAATATTTCACAGAGATTTTCTCGATATCTGTCACACCCAATGTTCCAACATTTAAACTGTAATCTTCTACCTGTCCGTAATAAGAATTGCCACAAGGCGTTGTATTAGGATTTGATATGGCGCCGTAAAGTCTCACTCTCATTTTCGTTCTGCCTGATAAAATTGTTGAAGGAATTGTAATCACACCATTCCAAGGCGACGTTTTGTAATTGCTTGTCAAAACTTTTTCCCCGGCATCATCAAAATCACCATCCTGATTAAGGTCAATCCACACAATCACTTGATCGTAATCCGCAGAACCGGTAGTGGAAGATGCTATGAAATTGTAGATTTGGCCAGGCGTAACATTACCGATCACATTAGAAAAATCCTCGTAACCTGCAGTAGAAGTTGAATTATTATTGATATCTGCAAACGTGACATTAGCAATCTTTTCAGACATCAAATAAGTAGATCCTGCTGCACAATAATTATAAGCCCCAGTGAAAAATTTAAGACTTGCAAAAGCTCCTGTTGAACCACTACAAACCGCAGCTACATTTACATCGTAAGAAGTATTGATCGCCAATTGCGATAGTGCGTAGTGGTTTGTATTAATATTATTAATGACCGTCCAATTGGTTTCAGTTGATTTTTTATATCTAAGGGTATAAGTCGCATTCGCAACCAAATCCCAATCTAGATTAGCTGTAGTCTGTGTAATACTGTTTACCAATAAATTGGTAGGAGCAGATCCATCACAAGCTGCAACACTTGCTACCGCCACATTTCCTAAAGCATAAAAAACGTTATCAATCGCCAAAACTCTTAAAACGATATTCTGATTGGCAGAAATGGCTGAAAAGTTTAAAAATTCTGAACCGTCATTAGGTGTTGAAGCTATTAAGACATTCCAAGTAACACCTTGATCTGTTGTATAATCTATCTTAACATTTGCAACATTGTAAGGCGCAAGATTGGTATTCACAACCTCCCAGGTTACAGCGCTTGCAACATTATTATAAACCTTAACTGTCGTCATTTTGAAAGGACCTTCATTCCCAATTGTTATCGTTTGTGATCCAGTTGCAGTCTGCTGTTGCGTAATATCAGGATTGTTATCTCTTACAATAACCTTGAAATTCATTGTTCTGGCAACATTGGAAACCGCTTCCCAATCTGTGGCACTTGACAGATTTCCATTAATGACATTACTCAGTCTTGGAAAATATCTGGAAGGCGATGGCGAAGCGACAAGTGATCTGAATTTCGAACCAGTAATATTATCGCCTGTTACAGTAGTAATGGTTGAAGTGGCAAGATCATACTCTTCCCAACTGTAAGTCAGAGGATTATTTTCTGTATCTGTTGCATTGGCAGTTAAAACAAAAGGAGTTCCTCTCGGGATGGTTTTGTTTGGTAAAGCTGCTACAACTGGCGGATTATTATTAATATTTGTAACAATTCCGCAACTTTGAGAATTGATATAAGTCTGAACCTGTTCAGCACTCCTCACATGAAAGTATGAATCTGAATAGGTTTGTACATTAGCATTGGTAATTCCAGCATATCCCATGATTGTAGAACCAGAGCCCGGTTCAAAATGAGCTGTATTATTAGGTGCAGTCTGGATAATGTTGGAATAAGTATGGTCCGCACCAAACTGATGACCCATCTCATGAGCCACTATGTCTATATCAAAACGCTCACCTTCCGGTCCTGCAGTTCTTGGTGTACTGAAAGCTGCACCTTTGGACTTTGCATCGCTATTACTGGTTGGATTTCTGCAGACATTTCCAACATCTCCGGCATTTCCAGAACCGCCAGCTCTTCCGAAAAGATGTCCAATATCATAAGCATCATTTCCGATAACCGATGTTAAAGTCTGTTGTAATTCCAGATTCCAGGCACCTCCTATACCTGTATTTGCAGTAGAATATGGATCAGTAGATGCGTTTGTGTAAATCAGTTGCTGGAAATCCTGCAAGTTCAAATGGATTGCAAAATCCTTTTCGAAGACCCCATTTACACGGGTTACCGTTGCATTGATAGCCGCAAATGCCTGAGCTACACCTCCAAAATACTGTGTATATTCTCCCGTTACCGAGATTGCCAGTCTGTAAGTTCTGTATTTCTTGTCGCTGGCTTTGCTGAAGTCTGTTGCTGAATTAGAAAAATTGGATTCTTTTGCTAATTTCTCCAGTTCATTTTGACTTTGCAAAGACTCCGAAGTTGAACAAGAGAATGCGTGATCTCCGTTTTGTTTGTCTGTTTTTGGAAAGACGCCGTAAACAGTTTTTTCTTTGTTTAATGGTTCAATGAATTCATATTTGCCATCTCTGAACATCATCGATTGCAAATCATAAGGTGACACACTGAATCTGACATAAGTCGTAGGATCACCGACCTTTGCACCAACATAAGAACCTAACTCGTAACGGTCTGCCAAGGATTTTACAACAACCGGCAAACTATAGACTTCGAATTTTTCAATCTGTCCATTCAAAGTTGGCAGTTCGATAATTGTTGGCTGGCTGCTTTTACCAGTTGGTTGTGCCGTTGCAAGCTTCGCTCTGATGGCATTAAGATCAAGAGAATAGAAATTGGTTGCTTTCGTTTCCTTTGATTGTGTTCCTTTCATTGATGTTGGATTCCATTGAGCGTAACTCAATATCAAACCGGAACATACAGAAAAGATTGTGAATATTTTCTTCATATTAATTATAAAAAGGTGTCGTAATCATCTGTAAAAAACGAGGCTTTTCAATTAGATCAGCCTCGCATTGATTAAAAAAATTATGATGAATTAGATTTATTTCTTAATTACTTTTGTAATTTCTGTCTTGCCTTCCACAACAGTTTTTACAAAGTAAACACCTGAAGAAAGTTTAGCCAGATTGATTACATTAGCATTATTAGCTTGCTGAATCAACTGTCCTCCTACATTATAAACAGAGATATTGCTTACTTTTTTGTCAGAAGAAACGGTCAACACATCATTTACAGGATTAGGATAAACCTGGATTTTTGCTTTGTTGGCCACTTCGCCTACAGCCATTGTAGCTACAGTGAATTCATCTGCGCCGATATCCGGAGTTGCAGTATTTCTTGCCTCATCATCGATATCAACAGTTACATCAACCAAAGAAACACCTTTGTTATCTATTGCAGAATTAGCAGATGTTTGAACAATGTGAAGATCTGTAGTGGATGTGAATACTGGAAGTGTTTGTAAAGAGTTTACATTACCAGCCAGAATACTCTTCATTCCTGTAAGATCTGTAAAAGCTGGTGGACCACCCGGGGTTTGTCCCAAGTTTGGACCAGAACTGTAATAGATATTATTGTCAATACTAGAATAAGTTGCAGCTACAGGCGGAACTGAGATTGCGAATGTTGGTATTGTAGCATCTGCAAGGTTGACCACAAAAATATTGTTTCTAAGATCAATGGCGCCTGACGTAGAAACAGTAGAACTAAATGCAATAGGAATCCCTTTATTGGTTCCATCATTTTGAGTTTCTGTTAAATAAACCGAATTATTATAAATTTTGTATCCTGTACCTCCATTAACTAAAATACCTCCAGTATAATTTGCAGAACTTGTATTAGCCGCAAAACTTGATACTTTTGAAATGAAATTATTACTCACGAGAGTATTAGAAGCTGTACCTGCAGTTAATATAATAGCCTCTGCTCCATATCCAACAGTCGTTGCTGTTCTCAAACCTACCAAGTTATTGATATTATTTTGACTGATTACCGTACCAATCGTTGTACCACCTAAACCAATACCTGTTACAGAACTATTGAATCCATTACTGGATAAGTTGGAAATTTTGTTTCTAAGGATTTTGTTTGCTGAAGGTGCACTACCTGCTCCGGAATTAGTGAAAATCTGAATCCCTGTTACACTTCCTCCTCCAGCATTATTTACACTTATGTTATCAATGACATTATCAGAAACTGTAGTATTCATAGTTCCTACAGCGAGCCACATTCCTCTTTTTCCTTCATTCGTTGTATTTTCGAAGTTTCCGATCTTGTTCTGAGAAACCGTAACTCCATCTGTTCCTCCCAAATAGATTCCTAAAAATCTATTGCAATTCTCGCCACTTGTTGAAAGGTCATTTTTCGTGATAACAGAACCTAATCCATTACCAACTGCAGAAACGGCAATCATATAAATCCCCTGATAAGATTTCTGAATAGAGTTGTTTTCTAATCTGATATTATTAAAGTATCCAGCTGTCTGTGCTCCTGCAGTATTACTCACAATGATACCACTTCCAGTAGTTTTTACACCGTTGATAAGCGTTGTGTTTTTTACAGTCACATTAGTCAATGGATTTGCAACATCAGAAGATCCCATTGCAATAACCTGACTTCCTGCCACATTCCCGTTTACAAGACTTAGATTTCTGCTATCTGTTCCGTTGTTACTACCATCAATTGTCACATTACTTCCTAAAATTCTAAGAACCGGACCAGCCGCTGCACCTGTAATAGTTGCAGTTACATTTGCAGCAGGTTTTAAAGATACAGATGTAAAGTTGGAAGTTCCAGTACTTCTGCTAAGAGCTGCAGTTGCAGTTTCAGAAGTACTCGCAGTGATTGTAATATTGATAACACCTTGGTGTGTTCCTGCATTAATAGCATCAAAAGCACCCTTTACAGTTGTGTAAGTTGCATTTTCTGTCCCAGCACTTGCAGACACATCCACTTGTGCGAACGCTGCTACACCCAAAAGGATGGATAGAATTGATAAAGATTTTTTCATATAAGTTAGTTGAATTAATAGTTAAAATTGGGCAATAAAAAACCGGCTATTGATAAAATAGATATTGAACAATAGCCGATAAATAATTATGATTTTTTTGAAGATTCTTACTTCTTGATGACTTTAGAAGTTTCAGTTTTTCCTTCTACATCAGTTTTCACAACGTAAACGCCAGCAGAAAGATTACTCATATTTACCGTGTTTGCATTCTGAGCAGTTTTTACCAATTGTCCTGCAACGTTATAAACAGAAATTGAGTTCACCTTTTTGCTGGAAGAAACTGTTAATACATCTTTCACAGGATTTGGATAAAACTGAACTTTGTTGAAAGAAGTTTCATTTGTAGCCAAAGCCGCTTTTACATTAAGTGTATAATCCTCTACTTGTCCGCTGGTGTAGTTACCACAAGCACCTGTTGGCCAGAACATCGCAAAAGTAGATGGAGAATTAACTTTTAACAATCTCAATCTTGTGTTACCAATCACTGCATTATCCGGAACTCTGATGGTCAATTCTGCTGACATATCATCCACTCCTGTACTTCCCTTCACAAAACCAATTCTGTAGATCTCGTTTTCATTATCCAAAGTTCCGTTTTGATTCCAATCGATAAAAGCGGTAAATGTACTTACTTTATAAGCAGCCATTGCATTACCTTTAACTGTGATTTTATATTCTTTTCCTATTTCAAGATTTCCAACTTGAGAAATGAAGTTCTCATAAGAACTGGTTGCGCTGGCAGAAGATGTGTTAGAAATATTAGAAAAAGTAACCGAAGTTATTGGCTCTGCTGCTGTTGCAGTAACACCACAATAAGATGATGTACTTGGATTGTTTGGAAGAACTCTTATTTTCGTACTTCCTTTAAGACCTTCTCCAGACCAGTCATTATAACTTAAAGTCCAGTTTCCTTCAACAGGAGTAATAGGGACTACACCTGCAGGTGCAAAAAGTGCAGAATTCAAATTAAAATCGATATCCAATTCTCCCTTATCATCTGCGTACATCTCTTCGCTTTTATTAAGCTCCCAACCACCTGAAGCAGGATCTCCAACATTGATCTTCACTTGTCCATAAGGAACAAGATTTTTGATCTTAATTTGCGTTCCTGAAATAAAATCTGACATTTTGAATTCTGTAGGAGTCGCAGTTCCAGTAATTACACTCTTAGGATCTTTGATTACTGTATAGTTTCCTGATGCAGTTCCGCCAGAAGCATCTACTGCATTTAGCGTATATGCTCCCAAAGGAGAAACATTTGTCCAGCCGTTGAATTGGAAAGTAATATTTCCTGTAGCATCTGTTGTAGAAGACAAAGATCTTAATGCTCCTTGAGGATCAACAGAAGTAAACTTAATAGTTGAGTTAGCAGCAAAACCACTTCCCGTCACTTTAATTCCATAAGCCCAATACCAATATTCCAAAATGCTATTAGCGGGAGCGGGATTACTTGGCACTGTTGTATCTATCGAGATTGTTTGTGCGGAGATCATTCCTGATAAAAGTAATGATGCAAAAAAAGCGTTTTTCAATTTCATATTCTTGATTTTAAATTATAATCAAATGTAGCTATGAAATTTTTAAAAAGAAAATTATTACTGTTTGGAATCAGAGAATTTACACGAATATAGACACCGTTTTACAACACTCAACAACCTAAAAATCAATACCTTAATTACCAACAAAAACTAATCTTAGTATTTTGTCGATTTCAAGCGGTTTATCTTTTTAATGATGTAAAATAAAGCAATGAAGCTGAATAAAATTATCAAAATAACAAACAAATAGAACATTTTTTGATTATTCTCAAATTCATCATTTTGCGTTTCCAGATTTTTTTTGAGTAAATCCGAGAAAGATTTTTTCTCTATCTCATCATTCTCCAGCAGATTTTTTTCCAGCTTTTGGTTGTAATAAAAATATTGAGGCGCATTGTTTTGATTAAGATAATTTTGGCTTAGCGCATCATAAACCTCAGTCAAGAGTCCAACATTTCCAGTGTTTCCAAGCCTCTTTTCAGTGTCTAGTAAAATATGATTTGCCTTAACAAAATCTTTCTTATTGTCATAAGTAATAGCCAAGCCAACTTTCGCATAAGAGGATACTTCGGACATCTTATAACGTTCAGATTCTTTGATTACTTCCAAAAAAAGGTTCTCAGCTTCATCTGCTTTCCCAATATCTATCAAAGAATATCCTTTCTGGATCTTCGTAATATTTTTGTTCAAGAGACTGCTTCGGTCATTATTCTTATTATACGCATTGATGGCTTTGTCAAAATAAGTAATGGCAAATGCAGGATCCAGATTATCCTTGTAAATCAATGCTTTAACAAAATAAATATTGGCACTCATCTGATCCAGAGATCCGTCTTTCAGAAAATCAATAATTGTTTCTGCTCTGTTGAGGTAATTGATCGCTTTTTTGTTCAGCTTCAGGATATAATACTGATTACCAATGAATCCCAAAGTATTCACCATCATTAATGAATCTTGGGACTTCTGTGAAATATCCAAAGCTTCAAAACCGGATTTCAAAGCAGCTGAAGACAGGTGCTTAACAGAATAAGCGCTTCCTTTTGCAAGAAGTAATTTGCTTTGCAGTTTATCATCATCAATTTTTGGCTCAAGCTTTTTCACCATTACCAAAGCCGAATCCGGATCTACAAAAGCCATTCTGTCAACTTCTGCAATATCTTTTTCCAATTTGGTTTCAGTCTGTGAGAAGCCAAAGATCGAGAAGATCAAAAACAATAGGTACAAAACGTTCTTCATATCATTTGTTTTTAAGTTCATCTATAAACTGCGACGGGCTTTTCCCGGTCACATTCTTAAAAATAGTCGTAAAAGTCGTACGTGATGCAAAACCTGCTTCTTCCGCCAAATAACTTGTTTTATATTGCAGATATTCAGGGTTTTGAGTTAATTTCTCTACTATATAATTGACTCTCAGTTCATTCAAATAATTGTTGAAGTTTTTGCCTTTATGCTTATTAATGACCTCGGACAAATATTTGGAATTTGTATTCATCCGTTTTGCCAAAACTGATAAAGACAGCGACGGATCTCTTACATCTTTGCTGTTTTCGAAAGTATCAAGATTAGAAAGTATCAGATTTTCAGTCTTTTCCGGAATTGTAAATACGTGACTTGCCTGAAAATCTTTCAATTGATCACTCAGTTTCTGTTCGTATTCTTTGGAAATATTTTCCTTTTCAAATTCTACAGTTGCAACATTCGCTCTGTTTTTTATCACAAAATAATAGATCAAGCTGATAATCAAAGACAAAGCAGCTATCGAGAACAATAAAAAAAGGATTTTGTTCTGAAATTCTTTCTGGTCGTGTATTTTAGAATTTTCCTTTTGATCAATAAGATTAATGACATTGACACGAGCTTCTTGCTTGTCGGCAACAGCTGATTCTAGTAATTTGATATACTCTTTTCTTGTGCTAAAGCAATCCGAGGTATTGCTTCCACAAGCCTTTTGGGACCACTCTTTGTAAAGATCTGTAAAAAAAACGCCGTCATTATATTGTGGAAATCTACTTTTTAATTTTATAAAATCAGACTCACTGAATTCCGAATTTTTAATTTTAGATTTCAATTCAATCAGTTCTGACAAGAATTGAAAATAACTTTCGGAACTTGGAAAATTAGTTGTTTTTTTATTTTCTGTAATTGATTTAATAATCTGCAAACGTAAATTATACGAAGGATCAAAATCTGTTTTATTATTAATATTACTATTAATTTTCGCCAGGCTTTCTTTAGGTTTTCCTAGATGATAAAGCTTTATGATCTCCAGCTCATTCTTCCAGGATTCAACGCAGGATTTTTCTTCTTCGTTTTTCAGCGATGCAGAAAGTTCATTCAGATCACTGATTACTTCATTGTATTCATCAAAAAAACCAAGTTCCAGATACAGTTTCCCGATGAGATACTCATTTTTTGACTTCAGGAAATTACTATCTACATTTTCCGAAATCCTGTCCGCCGAGATCAGCTTTACGACAGCATTATTGTATTTTTTTAGATTAAAGTAAATTTCGGATTGTAAAAGCAAAGCATTATAAACATCTTCCGTTGTCCCAAAACTCTGATTAGAAACAATGTACTGTGCTGTTTTTATAGCTTTTTCGGGATCAGAATACATCAATGATTTGACATCTTTTGTCAGATTTTGAGCATCGTTTATCTGGGCATTTACATTTACTGCAAACGCCAAAAATAACAGCAAAGAAAAAATTCTGACCAACATTTTTGAAAAAATCACTGACAAGGTTTAAAGATAAAAAATTCTAAGATCAATCCAATTTAAAAAATCAAATAAGATCAAAAAAAAAATCAATTTTCCAACACTTTCCCAACAACCATTTTTCTGTGTTGAACTCCCCAATCGGCAAGGTTTTCAATTACTTTTTTCAAAGTATAGCCATATTCTGTCAATTCGTACTCTACACTGATCGGCTGGGTTTTGAGAACTGTCCTTTTTAATAATTGATTGATTTCCAAATCTTTCAATTCACTACTAAGCATTTTGGAAGAGATACCTTCTATTTCTTTCTGCAAATCGGAGAATCTCAGTTTATTGTAACACAAAGCTGCAATGATGTGGATTTTCCATCTTCCTTTCAAAACATCCATTGTGTCGTGAACAGCCATCATATTGGTTTTCGTACATTTAATTTTCATAATTTTTTCAATTTAAATTATTATAAAATATCGATTTAATATCATATGATAATAAATGATAAATCAAAAATCATAACTATCTAATTATCAAACACGTTACTTTTTAGTAATAATAACTTTTTGTAACCTTCTTACAAAAATAAACTTTTCTTAATTACCTTTGATTCTTCAAATTAAAAAATTACAAAAAATGAGTTTATTAGAAGACTTAAACTGGCGTTACGCAACTAAAAAAATGAACGGAGAAATCGTTCCTCAAGATAAAGTAGATTACATTTTGGAAGCAGCGAGATTGGCTCCATCTTCCTCAGGATTGCAACCTTACAGATTATTTGTAATCACAAACAAAGAATTATTAGAAAAAATTCAACCGATTGCTTTTGACCAAGTTCAAATCACCGGCGGTTCACATCTTTTGGTTTGGGCAGCTTGGGACGGCTATTCTCACAACAATATTTCTGAAGTTTTCGAAAAAACCACAATTGAAAGAGGAATTCCGATTAGTGCGATGGACGATTACAAAGCAAGACTTTGGGGAATGTACGAACCGCTAGGAAGCGAGTGGCACGCAACGCACGCAGCAAAGCAGGCTTACATCTCTTTCGGATTGGCAATTGCTGCAGCGGCTGAACAAAAAGTGGACGCAACTCCAATGGAAGGTTTTGACAGCAAAGCACTTGACGAAGTTTTAGGACTTTCTGAAAAAGGATTGAAAAGCGTTGTAATTTTACCTTTAGGTTACAGAGACACAAGCGGAGATTGGTTGGTAAATCTGAAAAAATACAGAACTCCAAAAGACGAATTCATCACAGAAATCAATTAAATTAAAAAGCGACCTAAATTTTTTAGGTCGCTTTTTTTATGTTAAGTTTAAATCTAATTTCTATTTTAATATCCTAATAATTTCAAAACATCTTCAGCTCTTTGCTCTTCTCGGAAAAGTTCATAGGTAAAGTTTCCATCTTCATCTTTATCAATCAAAATATGTTTTGGCTGAGGCATCAAACAGTGATGAACACCGCCGTAACCGCCAATCGTTTCCTGATAAGCGCCTGTATGGAAAAATCCGATGTACAAAGATTTCGTCTCGTTGAAAACCGGAAGATAAATCGCATTCGTATGCTGCTCAGAATTGTAGTAATCATCTGAATCACAAGTCAATCCACCAAGAAAAACCCTTTCGTAAGAATCTTCCCAGCGGTTAAGTGGCAACATTATGAAGTGACGGGAAATTGCCCAAGTATCCGGCAAAGTGGTCATAAATGAGGAGTCAATCATATTCCATTTTTCTCTGTCATTCTGACGTTTCTGAGAAATAATTTTATACAAATGGCCTCCACTTTCTCCAACCGTAAAACTTCCGAATTCCGTGTAGATATTTGGTTCTTCAACACCTTCTTCCTCACAGAATTTCTTGATTTGAGACACAATTTCGTTGACCATATATTGATAGTCATAATCGAAATTCAATGAAGTTTTGATTGGAAAACCTCCACCAATATTAAGAGAATCAACTTCTGGCGCAATTTTTTTCAATCTTGCATAGACGCGGAGACATTTGTACAATTCGTTCCAGTAATAAGCCGTGTCTTTGATTCCCGTATTAATGAAAAAGTGAAGCATTTTAAGTCTAGCATTCGGATGTTCAGCAATTTTCTGGCTGTAATATGGGATGATATCTTTGTATCCAATTCCTAATCTGGAAGTATAAAATTCGAATTTCGGCTCTTCTTCCGCAGCGATTCTAATTCCAATGTCAAAAGTTCTGTCGATGCTTTCTGTCAGCTTATCCAGCTCTCTGTAATTATCAAGAATCGGAGTAATATTTTCGAAACCACTGTTAATCAAGTCAGAAATCTTCGCCAGATAATCATCAGTTTTAAAACCATTGCAAATTACTTCAATGTCTTTCATTACTTTTCCTTTGTCATAAAGGGATTTCACGATGTCCATATCGTAAGCGGAAGACGTTTCCAGACTGATGTCATTTTTCAACGCTTCTTCTACAACAAAAGCAAAATGACTGGATTTTGTACAATAACAATATCTGTAAGATTTCTGATAATCGTTCTTTTCAAAAGCTTCTTTGAACCAGAATTTTGCCCTTTCAATATTCTGAGAAATTTTCGGTAAATAATTGAACTTCAAAGGAGTTCCGAATTTTTCCACAACTTCCATCAGGTTGATATCGTGGAACTTCAGATTATTCTCTTCTACATTGAATTCTTCTGTAGGAAAATAAAGCGTTTGGTCAATTAGTTCAGAATATTTTATTTTCATTTCTGGCTAAAAAAATTTAATTGTTTTACGGTACAAAAATGATTAAAAAAACTGAATATATACGTTAATAATTCTATAAAAATTAATGAATTAATTCCCGACAAAAATAAGCAAATCGCCTTTTTTATATTTAATCACAACATCTTTATTTTCAGCAATATTCCGAGTTCCGATTCTTTCTCCGAGAATCAAATCTTCATTATACAAAGGCCATTTCAATCCTTTGGTTTCGATGTTTTTGGCGATTGGAAAAGGCATCAGTGAAATCATTTTTCCTTTGACATCAGAAATTGTGAATTTTTTCGGGATAAAGTAATATGACGAATAATCATCAAAAAACTGAAGATTCGCTTTATCTTTAAAAGTAAAAGCCACACTAAGATTTCCAAGAAAATGGTCTTGCTCTCCCCCACTTCCACCAAAAACATCAATGTTATCAAATCCTTTTTCGATAATAATTTCTAAAGCTTTATGAAAATCGGTTTTATTTTGGTCAGGCGTTTCAATGATTTCAAAATCGTATTGTTTGTCATCCTGAGCGGAGTCGAAGGATTCTGTGTAAGAATCGAAATCTCCGGAAATAAAATCCAATTTCTTTAACGGAAATTTAAGTTGCTTCAAGTAATGAAACGCACCGTCTGTACAAGCTATTAAATCATAACCTGATAAATCTGGAATCGTTTTAGGAGAATCTCCGTTGATGAAAAGAAGTGCTTTATTTTTCATCCGTTTTTTTATGTTTCCATTTAAAGAAGAAGCCTTTCTCGGTTTCGCTTGTTGGTTTTGAAACTGTACAAGATGTTAAAACAATTAAACTAATTAGGACTAAAACTACTTTTCTCATAATCTTAGCTTCTATCATTTGGATTCCAATATTCTTCCTTCTCATTGTGAAGTTTCGAAATATATCTTGCCAAAACAAAAAGATAATCCGACAAACGATTCAAATATTTGATTAATTCCGGTCTCACTTCTTCAGATTGATTGAGAAAAACCAAACTGCGTTCTGCGCGTCTGCAAACCGTTCTAGCCACGTGAAGAAAAGTCGATGCTTTTCCACCGCCTGGCAAAATGAAATATTGCAAAGGTTCCACTTTGTCTTCCATCGCATCCATCCAAGTTTCCAATTCTTCGATTTCTTTGTCGGAAATCACGAGTGGTAATCTCGCTTTTCCATTAGCCAAAAACAATTTATCAATCGGTGTCGAAGCTTCGGAACCGACGGTAAACAAGTCAAATTGAATTTTTTTAAGTTGATTAATGACATCTTCATCATCAATGTGAGATTTAGCAACGCCAATATTCGCATTCAGTTCATCGATGTTGCCGTAAGATTCCACTCTGGCGCTGGCTTTAGAGATTCTGCTTCCGCCATAAAGTCCGGTTTCGCCTTTGTCGCCGGTTTTTGTATATATTTTCATTTTCAGTTTTTATGAAAGTTTAAAATTAAGGTTTTTATTTTTGAACCACGCAGATTTTTGAACCACAAAAGTCACAAAAGCCTTAACTCTTTTCAGTAATTCAAAAGAGCAAAAAAGGAGAAATGCCTAAACAGTTTTCTTTTTTGTTCTTTCTTAAATATTCTTTGTGACTTTTGTCGTTAATTAACATATAGTTTAAGTGTTAAATTTATACGTGCTCATTTGGTTTTTAAATTAATTCTTAAATTGCTGTAATGAAAAAGCCATTTCAAAAAACCACCAATCTCATTCATATTTATCAGCAGTTGCGACGCTTCATCAAGCCTTATCGAATGATGATTTTCGTAACATTACTCCTAACTTTCATTGGCGCTTTGTTCGCTCAGGTCAATCCTTTGGTTTTAAAATATACGGTGGACGAAGTGACAAAACTGACGCAACTTCCGAATCCGATGAAAGAAGGAATCCACGTTCTGACTTTAATTTCAATTATCCTTTTAGGAAAAGAACTGGCGAATATTTTCATTCAGTTTGGACAGAAATTTTATGGTGAAAAAATTAGAATTAATGTCAGTTCCGAACTCGCACAAGAAGCCATCAACAAAATCCTGACTTACCGAATCGCCTATTACAACGACGAAAATCACGAATCAGGAAAACTTCAAATCCGAATCGACAGAGGAATTGAGAGTCTTACAAAACTTGTTCAAAATTTTTTCATCGATATTCTCCCGCTTTTTTCAACGGCCTTCATAGCGTTGGTTGTGATGTATATGCAGAATATTTATGTCGGATTGGTTTCTACTTTTGTAATTCCTATTTACTTTTATGTCACTTCAAGACAGGCGAAAAAATTAGGAAATGTTAGACGAACGCTCAGAAATCAGCGTGAACAGAAAACTTCCGGACTTCTCAATTTGATTAATTCCATAATGGTTATCAAAAGTTTTGTCCGAGAAAAATTTGAAGGAAGCAAGCAATACAATCTTCAGATGAAGCTGATGGAAAGCCAACTTTACACAAGGAGAACCAGTTTTATTTACGACGGTTTGAAGACTTTTATAGAGCAATTCGGAGTCGTTTTGATTATCCTTTTGACGGTTTATCTCGTGCTTGACCAGCAGATGACAATTGGTGCAATTATGCTTCACATTATGTTGTTCAACAATGTTTCTGCGCCTATTCGTCAGCTTCACAGGATTTATGATGATATGAATGACGCCTTCATTTACGCCGAAGGTTATTTTGAAATCCTGAATGCCGACGAAGAAACCGAACCGAACGGAACGATTAACAATATTCCAATTAAAGGAAATTTCGAAATCAAAAATGTGGATTTCACTTATCCAAACGGGATGAAAGCGCTTCATAATGTTTCTCTGAAAATCGAAAATGGAAAAACGACCGCTTTGGTTGGACTCAGTGGCGCTGGAAAATCGACGATTATCAATTTGCTTTGTAAATTCTACGAACCAGATTCCGGCGAAATTCTTTTGGACGGAAATAATCTGAATGATTTTGATAATGATTTTCTGCGTGATGACCTTGGATTGGTTCTTCAAAAAAATCACATTTTCAAAGGAAGCATCGAGGATAATATTCGTTACGGAAATCTTCACGCAACGTTTGACGAGATAAAAGAAGCTTCCACAAAAGCCTATCTCCACGAGCAGATTATGGATTTACCGGAAGCGTACAACCACGACGCCACGCAACTTTCCGGCGGTCAGCAACAGAGAATTGCCATCGCCAGATTGTTCCTAAAAAATCCACCAATTATTTTCCTTGACGAACCAACTGCAAGTCTGGATGCAATTGCAACGGAACAAATTAAAAATTCTCTTGACGCGATAAAACAAGGGCGAACGGTTGTGATTATTTCCCATTCATTATCTCAGATTTTGGATTCTGATATGATTTATGTAATGAAAAAAGGCGCAGTTGTGGAAAACGGAACACACGAAGAATTGTATGAAAAAGATGGAACTTACCGTGAAATTTTTGATGCGTCTGCAAGAAGTCTGAATCTTGATAGATTGGTGAAAACTTATAAAGATGAATAATATTTTAATATTAATTTTATCAATTGCGTCGGGCTTTAGCCCGATGATAAGATAGACAATCAACTAAGGCTTTAGTCAAAACCTATTTTAAATTTCGGCTAAAGCCTTTTTAAACTTTACTCTTTTAAAATGGGCTAAAGCCCATTCCTATTGATAATTTTAAATAACAGAGATGAATGAAATTTGTAATGAAAACACTTCGACTCCGCTCAGTGTGACACCGTAAATAATTACTTTTGCCAGTCTGAGGCTCTTAAAGACTCTCGAACTGTCAGTCTGAGCGGAGTCGAAGACCTTTCAAATGATATACAATGAATGAAGACCATTACATAAAAAAAATAGACCGCGTCACATCGATTTTGGTGCAGCTGCAAAGCAAACCAATTGTCCGTGCGCAGGATTTAGCAGATAAATTTGAGGTCAGTGTCAGAACGATTTACAGAGATATTAAGACTTTGGAAAATGCAGGCATTCCGATTTTTGGGGAAGCTGGTTCTGGCTATTCTTTGGTTGATGGTTACAAACTTCCGCCTGTGATGTTTACGAAAGAGGAAGTTCTCAGTTTCATCACAGCAGAAAAACTGATGCAGAAATTCTCTCACGAAAGTCTCGATTCTCATTACAATTCGGCGATGGAAAAAGTGAAAGCGGTCATCAGAAAATCGGAGAAAAACTTGGTCACAACTATCGAAAATCAAATTGATATTTACTCTTATCGACCAACGCATTCTGATACCATTAAAAATATCATTCCTATCATTCTGGAAAGTATTGCTGAAAAAATGCAGCTGAAAATCCATTATCAAAATGTGAAAGATGAAGCTACGGAAAGGATTATCGAGGCTGTCGGGATTTTTTACGAAGTCAATTATTGGTATATGATGGCCTTTTGTACGATGCGGAAAGATTACCGCCAATTTCGGATTGACAGGATTTTGAAAATCGAGAAAACCCAAACTCCATTTCATCAGGAATATGGAAATGTTGGCGATTACAGAAAAAAATCAAACCATCAAAAAGTGGAAGTCAAGCTTTTGGTGGAGAAAAAAATAATGCCTTTCCTCGTGAATTCTAAAAAATATTATGGCCTGACTTCCGAAGTAGAAACCGAAAAAGGAATGCTGCTTACCTTCGATTCCGAATGGATTGAAGAAGGTTTTCCGCGCTGGTTGATTACTTTTGCGGATTATGCAGAAATTTTGGAACCAGAATCTTTGAAAACCTCGCTCCGGAATTTAATCAACAATATTTCAAAAAAATTAAATTAAAGTATGAAGTCTTTATTTTTACGCAGTTTTCTATTAATGGCAATCGTCTATTCTACAGTACTTTCCGCCTGCTCTGCATTTCTGTTGCGGGGAAAAGACCATTGCGTGGTTGGTTTCAATGAAAACTGGAAAACGATACCAGGAATGATTGTCGTGAACAAACGCGACGTCTTGAAGAGAAATATCAGCTGGGAAAATTTAACCACTGACAATTTAAATTCGAAAAAACAATGGACTTCGAAATATGGTTCGGTGACTTTCAATCTTTTGGGTTACGATTTCCCTTGTTATGGCGTGAATGAAAAAGGACTTTTTCTGGTGGAACTTTATCTCGAAGAAACTTCGAAAGTTGTAAATCCTAAACAGCCAAATATGTTCTGGGCGCAATGGATTCAGTATCAATTGGACAATTATAAAACCGTAAAAGAAGTTGTTGACAATCTGAACAAAGGTCCTAACATCGATTGGTGGCCAAACGCCGCAGGAAGTCATTTTTTTCTGACCGATGCGAAAGGAAATGCAACAACGATTGCTTTGCTGGGCGGAAAATATACAGTCCTGACCGACAAAGAAATGCCGATGCCACTTTTGTGCAACAATCAATATAAAAAGGATTTTGACAAGGCTAAGAAATTTGATTTTCTAGGTGGAAATCAGAAATTCGATTATGAGCAAAGTGGAAATTGGGACGACCGTTACAACCGCGCTTATTATATGCTTCAAAATTATAAATACGACGGGAAACCAGTGGATTACGCTTGGAATATTCTGAATTCTGTTCACGCCGGAGAATGGCAAACCGTGATTGATGCCAAAAATATGAATCTCTTTTTCCGCTCCGATTTAAAGAAAGAAATTAAGAAAATCGATTTGACGAAAATTGATTTTTCAAAGAATTCTACTGTGAAATATCTTGACATTCATACCGATGAATTGGGCGAAGTCAATCACGATTTTCAGCCTTTGACATTAAGTAAAAATAACGAATATGTGGAAAAAGGTTTTCCGATTGGTTATGATAACAAGGAATTTGGAACTTCGGAAACGTTTGCAAAACTGAAGGAAAACATTGTGAAATTCTTTAGTAACATTTTACCAAAATAAAATTTTCAACCACATAGACACATAGTTTTTGAAGGATTCAAAATATTTAAGATTAAATAGATTCAACGATAATTCTATTTAATCTTTTTTCAGAATTTAAATTGCATTTTTCTATGTGCCTATGTGGTTAAAAAAAATAGCTTTCAGAAAATACTGAAAGCTATTTGCTTTTTTATCTTTCTCTTTCCCAGAAAAAAGGTGGCTCGATTCCCAAAGCTCTCAGGTAAACGTAACCTTGACCACGGTGATGAATCTCATTATCAACGAAATAAAGAATATTCTGATAAACCGGAAATTTATATTGACCAAACAAATTGAAAGTTTCCTGAAAACGTTCTTCCGAAATCTGGCTGAAATACTCATTGATGACTTCCGTCTGCTCGTCCCATTTCGTTAGAATTTCAGTTTTTGTAGTTGGCTGGAAAGCTGCTTCATCAAATGTATTATTTGTTCCGTCAACAATAGCTTTCAAAGCTGGTCCGGCGATTGCCAAAAGTTCAAGTGTTAATTTGGAAAATGATCTCATTCCACCGATTGAAAATTCGAATAAATCTTTTTCAGGAAAAGCTTCTATCACTCTTCTTGTCAGATTTCTGTGGCCTTGCCAATGGATTAAAAGTTGTTGTGAGTTCAGGACTGTAGCTGTTGCATTCATAATAGTTTGTTTTATTTGATACAAATGTACAGCGAGGTCGTGACAGTAGTTTGTCAGGAGAAAATTAGATTGATGATTTATTTTTCATTCGGAATTATTCCGTAAAATTTTATAAAATTCAAATTTTCCAAATTTATTCTTACGATAAATTTTATAATTCAAATTATTTTTGATTTTTGAAATTGAATCATTAATTTTCAAATCATCTTTTAATAGAGCATAAATCCAAAAGTTGTAATTGTAATCCTCTTGATTTTGCAATTTAACAACTTTAGAATTCTCAAATTTTCGATTTGCTTTAATTTCTTCAACTACTCCGAAGTAATCATTTTTATAAAATTCGTCGTGCTTATTCTGATTCCCTACAAAAACAAAAAAAACTACAATCACAATGATTGATGCTAAAATCAATAAGTTTTTACGATTTAACATCATTTTTACTGAATTTTTGTTTTAAAATAACCAAACATCTTTTTGGATTTCGAAGAATCAACCACACACTCGAAATTAATATATCCAAACAACGAATCGCCTCTTTTAAAAGTTGATTTATCAAGAATCAATTCCTGAGTTTTGAGTTCGTAATTTTCAAACTTCGTTCCTTTGATAACTTTTGGCGTGATTGATTTAATTCGAAACTCATCTCCAAAAACTTGCGCTAAAATTCCATTTCCAAAGTAGCCATTGTAATTGTCTATCCAAATATTCAATGTGTCATTTTCAATGATTGACGCATTGCAAATATAGTTTTCATTGTAAGAAGAATATTTATATGGAGAAATTGCCAATGATTGTAAAGAAACTACAGAATTATTTTTCTGAACTAATTTGTGCGAAATCGAATCTGGAATTACATTTTGACTGACTTTAAATTTATCGAAATTCTCAACATTAACTTTCTCTTTATTGCAACTTACGACCAGGCAAAAAAAAAGAAAATAGCAATCAACAATTTCATATTTAAAATCAATTATATCTTCTCAAACCTAAAGTTCTCCCCAAGATAAGCCTGTCTCACTTCCGGATCATTCGCCAAATCCTCAGGAATTCCCTCTTTCAGGATTTTCCCTTCGAACATAATATAGGTTTTGTTGGTAATCGCCAAAGTCTGCTGAACGTTGTGGTCGGTAATCAAAATCCCGATATTCTTCTCCACCAAAGACCTTACAATCTTCTGAATATCCTCCACCGCAATCGGGTCAACACCCGCAAAAGGTTCGTCCAAAAGGATAAAATTCGGACTTGTCGCCAAGCAACGTGCGATTTCCGTCCGACGTCTTTCACCTCCGGATAGCAAATCGCCACGGTTTTTACGAACGTGTTCCAAGTGGAATTCCTCAATCAGTTCGTCGCATTTTTTCTGCTGTTCTTTTTTGGAAAGATTCGTTAATTGTAATACGCCAAGAATATTATCTTCAACCGATAACTTTCTGAAAACCGATGCTTCCTGCGCCAGATATCCAATTCCTTTTTGGGCACGTTTGTACATCGCGTCCTGTGTAATATTTTGATTATCAAGAAATACGTTACCTAAAGTTGGCTTTACCAATCCAACAATCATATAGAAAGATGTTGTTTTTCCAGCACCGTTTGGCCCTAAAAGTCCGACAATCTCGCCTTGTTGGACCTCTAATGAAACACCTTTTACAACTTTCTTAGGTCCATATTCCTTGATTAAATTTTCTCCTCGTAAAATCATAAAACAAAGATATAGAATTTTTTATCTTCTCATTACAACAATTTTGAGCGTGCCCCTCGCCAGCGCAAAAGGCCAGCGTTCGTGTCGGGCTTCGCCTCGATTCAACATTCAATTTTTTACATTGTACATTTTACATTGTACTTTATACATTGTACATTTGTGAAAAATTTCCAAAAATGCTGATAGAAAGCCTTCAAAACGAAAAAATCAAAAGACTGACCAGACTTCTCACCAAAAATCAGGAAAGAAGAAAAGCCGGCGTTTTCATCGTGGAAGGTCAGCAGGAAAACGAACGTTCTTTGGAATTCGGGAATCTGCCGGAAGAATATTACATCTGTGAAAATATCTTCAAAGGGAAATTGCCCAACACAAAAATCCATTACGTTTCGGAAAAATTGTACGAGAAAATCGCTTATCGCGGAACAACAGAAGGAATCATTGGAATTTACAAACTTGAATCCAGAACTTTAGTAGATTTCAAACCAAAAAAAGATTCTGCAATTATCATTTTAGAAAGTGTGGAAAAACCAGGAAATCTTGGTGCAATTCTCAGAAGTTGCGAAGCTTTCGGAATCAATGCCTTAATCGTGACCGACCCAAAAACAGATTTTTACAATCCCAATGTCATCCGTTCAAGTGTAGGCTGTCTTTTCGGAATGAATATTTTCCAAGCCTCAAACGATGAAACTTTAGAATTCCTAAAAATCAATGAATATCAAATCTTCACAACTTTTATGAGTGATGATGCAAAACATATTCAGGAAAAGAATTTGAAAAGTAAATCGGCAGTTTTATTCGGAACAGAACATTCCGGCCTGAGTGACTTCTGGAAACAAAGAGGAGAAAACGTTCTCATCCCAATGGCAGGAACTATCGATTCTTTGAACTTGAGTAATGCCGCAGCGATTACTTGTTACGAAATACTAAGACAGAAATTAGAGAAATAAAAAAAACCGCTTCTCGAAAGAAACGGTTTCAAATTCTTAACTGGGTTAAGATTATTTTTTAGCAGTAGCAGAATCAACTTTTGCAGCAGCTGAATCAACTTTTACAGCAGCTGAATCAACTTTTGCAGCAGCAGAATCAAGAGTTGCAACAGCAGAGTCAACAACAGCAGAATCAGCAGAAGCAGTATCTACAGTTTCAGTTTTTTTACAAGCTACAAGAGCGAAAGCAGCGATAGCAGCTACGAATAATGACTTTTTCATAATAATAAAATTTAAATTGTTAGTTAATAGATTTGTTCTCTTTTGAACGGGACAAAATTACACCCACAAATAAACCTTGTATTTGAAAATTAATTGTAATATATTTGTAAAACACGATTTACAAATAAGAACAACTGTAAATCAACAAATTAAGAATATTTATAATTTTGAGCGAGATCGAATTTTTATATTTCCAATCTTTAAAAAAGGCAGTTCAGGAGAAATATCTTGAATCCCATTCCCCATCATTCGATGATATTTCGAAATGGAAGGGCATTGACATTATTTATTTTCAGGAAGATCTTAGACAAAAAGCTAAAGGAAATATCAGCGAAAAAACTTTTTACACGTACTTCAAAAATAATGCGCAGGAAAAAGTTCCCAGAATTGATATGCTGAATATTCTTTCTGTATATATCGGCTATAATTCCTGGTCAGAATTCAGAAAGAAAAATCCTATTGTTGATGAAAAGAAAAATGCAGAAATTGCAGCAACTCCAATTCCACAAGAGATAGTTCCGGTTCAAAAAGAAGAACAAATAGAAATTATAAAACCTATAATTCCGGTTGAAAATAAAGCAATTGAAGAAATACAAAACATAAATCACAACAACACAAACCATAATTTTCTTAGGCGATATCTATGGTTAGGAATTTCGGCTTTTCTTTTTGCTACAGTTCTTTTCTTAGTTTTTTATGATAATCTTTTCTATAAAAAATACACTTACGCTTTTACAGATGCGGACAGAAACTCATCAATCAAAGGTGAACTGGATGTGAAAATCATTCGTGATAATGAGTCGCCTATTCTGTTCAAAGTAAAACCAAATTCACCTTTTGTTTACGAAACAAAAAGCAAGAAACTTAAAATGATCATCTCTTCTCCTTTCTACAAAACTGATGAAGTAACGAGAGATCTTACGAATGCTCCAGAAAAAGAAAATATAGAATTAAAACCGAATGATTATGCAATTCAGTTATTCTATTATTCAAAATCAATCAAAGATTTTAAGAAAAAAACATATCAGCTAAATAGACTTATCAGCGACAAAGCTCTTATTTATCAAGTAGTTGACAGTGATATCTACGGTATTGAAACTATGGATAAACAAAAATACATCTCGTTGGTTACGCTTCCAACAACCTCTTTGGAAAATCTGGAAGTGATTGATTCTCAAATGGAAAACGGCAAAATTGTAATGATAAAATTCAGAATTACAGACGATGAAAAAACAAAATAAATTTTATTGGTGGATATTATCTCTATCAATGATCATCTCAGGATTGATTTCCTGCAACAAAAAGTATGAAGGAGAAGAGAATTCCTTGGAAACCATAAGAAATGCGAACAACAGAATAACTTACTCAAAATCTAAGCTGGATAGTTTACAAGCAATTAACCTTATTACTTCCCAAAAAATCCAAGATTTGCTAGACCTTTCAACGCTTTATACTTCTGGAAATAAAGACACAGAAATAGATTCGGTAATCTACACACAAATGCAAGCGCACTTTCCGAATAAAGATTCTAATAATCTGAAACCATTGCTGAAAGAAATGGATAGCTTGAAAGTAAGATTTGCCAAAGTGAATAATCTGACAACCTCAAAATCAGTTATAGCCAATGATACTTTGGATTTTGCAAACTTCGATGTTGAATATTATGATAAGAAACGAACTTACATTACGACAGTCAATCGAAAAGCACAATATATGCTGAAAGCTTCTCCGGTAAAGTTCCAAAAAGAATTCAAATTCTACTTCAATAATTTTTATAAGAAAGAATCCGATAGTACAAAAACAACAAAACCCGCTAATTAGCGGGTTTTGTTTTAATTAAATCTGGGATTTAATTATTTTTTGATTTCTTCTTTAACAGCTTTCTCGTCAGCTTTTACTTCAGCTTTAGCAGAATCAGCAGTAGCTTTTACAGAATCAACTGTAGCAGTTGCAGTAGAATCGATAGCAGCAACAGCAGAATCAGCAGTAGCATCTACTGAATCAACAGCAGCAGTTTCAACTTTATCAGCTTTGTTACAAGCAACTAGAGAGATTGCAGCGATAGCAGCTACGAATAATGACTTTTTCATGTTCTTAAAATTTAAATTAATTATTATTATATTATTGTTGTCTTAATTATCGTGTTATAATTACAAGACAAAGGTAGAACGGTCTGACAAAAATCATTAAAAAATAACTTGTAATACATCTGTAAACTTATTTACAAATAAATAATACTGATTATCAATTATTTAAATTGAATTTAAAAGTATTATTAGGTGTGATTAAACAATCTAAGGCGACATCTTTTTCAAAAACATTAGAAATACTTTCTTTTGGAGAGAAGAAATTTAAACCAATTTTATTATTAATTCTATAATCATCTGAAAAGAAGGAATCGTAGAAACCTTTTCCATATCCAACTCTATTTCCAAAGTTATCACAATAGAGCAAAGGTGTCAAAACATAGTCCAATTCAACATTTGAAGCAATATTAGAAATTGGTTCTTTGATTCCCCAACTATTAATTTCAAATTTATAATCGGGAAAAATCTCAACTGAAATGATTTTTTCGCCTTTAATTTTCGGCACAAAAACTCTGATTTTATTTTCAAAAAAATAATCGATAAAAATCTGAGTATTGACTTCATTAAATTTTTCAATCGACAAAAAAACATTAACCTTTTGGTTTTCAATAGGATTAAATTGTAAAATGAAGTTTTCAAGCAGTTTTTGAGACAAAAAATTGACCTCATCTTGCGACAAGGCCATTCTTTTTGCTTTATAAAGTGCTCTAAGTTCGTTTTTTGTGAGACTTAAATCCATCTTTTTTTATAAGATTTTATACAATTTATCAGATAATCTAACTCTGAAAGGAAGTTCAAAAGTAATTTGGTCTCCAGCTTTTGCATTGCTAACAGAATTCTCATCAACAACCATTTCATTAATGACAATCTCTTGCTCTCCAGTTGTTGGTCCGGAAATCAAAACTTTATCGCCAACAGAAAGTTCATTCGAAAGTAAGAATTGAGCAATCTTCGACTTAGTATAGTAATGTTCCGCCTTTCCAATCAAAGTTTTCTTCACTTTTATTTTCTGACGAATATCTTTTGCTTTAGCCAAAGGTTTATCTGTCAAATCACCAGAATTTTTAAACTTCAAAGCTTCAGATTTGCCTTTTCGGAAAACTTTATTACCAACCTGAAGTCCTTTTCTCAATGCCAATTGCTCTTCCACAGGCAAATGGAATATTTCCAAACATTCCGAAGAACAGGTATTTTCCATCACAGCTTTACAGTCATCACATTGGATAAACAACAAATGACAAGCATCATTCGCACAGTTCGTATGATTATCACAAGGTTTTCCGCACTGGTGGCATTGCGCAATAATATCATCTGTAATTCTTTCGCCCAATCTGTGGTCAAAAACAAAGTTCTTCCCAACAAACTTACTTTCAACACCTTCTTCCTTGACCTGACGCGCATATTCGATAATTCCGCCTTCCAATTGGTAAACATTTTTAAAACCTTGATGTTTAAAATATGCACTCGCTTTTTCACAACGGATTCCGCCAGTACAATACATCAAAAGGTTTTTATCTTCCTTGAAATCCTGCAATTGCTCATTGATAATCGGCAAACTTTCGCGGAAATTCTCTACATCCGGCGTAATTGCACCTTCAAAATGTCCAACTTCACTCTCATAATGATTCCTAAAATCCACCACAATCGTATCCGGATTCGCCAGCAAATCATTGAATTCCTGAGCTTTCAAATGGATTCCTTTATTCGTCACATCAAAAGTCTCATCATTCAAACCATCCGCAACAATCTTGTTTCGAACCTTGATTGTTAATTTCAAAAACGAGTGATTATCCTGCTCCACAGCCACATTCAGACGAATGCCTTTCATAAAATCGTAAGCTTCTAAAGTTTCACGGAAAGACTCAAATTGGTCCGCCGGAACACTCATCTGAGCGTTGATTCCTTCGTGCGCCACATAGATTCGACCTAGCGCATCAAGGGCGTTCCAAGCTATAAATAAATCGTCGCGAAATTTCTTTGGGTTTTCAATTTTGGCATACGCATAGAAAGACAATGTAAGGCGTTCCTTACCAGCTTCATCAATAAGTCTGGCTCTTTCTTCTGCGCTTAAGGTGTTGTACAGTTGCATGCTATAAACGTTTTAAGTGAGAAAATAATGGCGCAAAGATAAGGAATTTGGCTGAAAGTTTTCGGTTGACAGTTATCAGTATTTGGGCGTGCCCCTCGCCAACCCTAATGCCACCGCTCGGGTCGGGCTATCCGTTGCAATCTTTTTCCCACAACAATTCCCCCGCAAAAAAGGATTTCCACTACTATCCCTCACGCATTAGCAATTCTCTGTTTCAAGATTACATTCAAAACAATATATCTTTATTATATTTACGTCATTAAAATCTTAAAAATGAAGAAAATCCTTGTTTCTGTTGTTTTGATGACAGCAGTTTTCTCACAAAACATTAATGCTCAAGAAATTACATTAGACAAAATCTACTCCGGATATTATCGTGGAAAAGGTATTGCAGGAATCGCATCCTTGAATGACGGCGAAAACTACGCCACCATAGAAAAAGACGGCATCGCAAAATACAATTACAAAACATCTAAGAAATCCGGAAATATCGTAGACGGAAGTTTCGAGTCTTATATTTTTTCTGCTGATGAGTCAAAGATTTTGTTACAAAAGGAAAGTCAGGATATCTACAGACATTCATTCTTGGGGAAATTTGATGTGAAGGATTTGAAGTCAAATAAAGTAACTCAGCTTAATAACGGAAACTGGATTCAGGAACCGAAGTTTTCTCCAGACGGAAGCAAAGTCGCATTCATCATTGATAATAATTTGTTTTATCAGGATTTGACTTCCAATAAAATCACTCAAATAACAAACGATGGAAAGAAAAATTCTATTATTAATGGATTGGGAGATTGGGTTTATGAGGAAGAATTTTCTCACGCAGATTATTACCAATGGAACAAAGCTGGCGATGCAATCGTTTTTGTGAAATTTGACGAATCGAAAGTTCCGGAAATCTATATTCCAATCTACGGAAAATCTCTTTACCCAACCGAAATGCGATACAAATATCCAAAAGCCGGAGAAACCAATTCGACTGTTTCTGCGAATCTTTATCAATTAAATTCAGCAAAAACAACTGCATTAAGTATTGCAGATTTCGAGAATCATTATATTCCACAAATCTGGCAAACCAATGATGCAAACGAAATCGTCATCGCAACCAGCAATAGACATCACAGCAAAGTCGATTTGATAAAAGTGGATACAAAATCCGGAAACTTAACAAAATTGTTCTCGGAAACCGACAACGCTTGGATAGAAACCGACAATCTGACTTTGGAATTTTTGGATGACAACTCTTTCCTTTGGGCATCGGAACGTGATGGATACAGACAATTATATTGGTACGACAAATCCGGAAAACTGAAAAAACAAGTTGCAAAAGGCAATTGGGAAATCACAGATTACTACGGTTACAACCCAAAAAGCAAAGAAGCTTACATCCAAACAACAGAAAAAGGAAGCTTGAACAAAGTCGTTTCAAAACTGAATATTAATTCTGGAAAAACAACTTTGATTTCTTATCCTGCAGGAAATAATTCGGCAAGTTTCAGCAAGTCATTCAGTTATTTCATTAATACAATTTCGACAGCAGCTTCTCCTAACAGATATGTATTGAAAGATGCTTCCGGTAAAGAAATTAAAGAATTACAAAACAATAATGAAGCGCTTGCGAAGCTTCAGAAAGATAATTTCGTAACGAAAGAATTTATTACTATTCCAAATTCTGTCGGCGACCAATTGAACGCCTGGATTATCAAACCGAAAAACTTTGACCCGAACAAAAAATATCCATTATTTATGTTCCAATATTCTGGTCCAGGTTCTCAGCAAGTTTCCAATTCTTGGGACGGCGGAAATGCAATCTGGTTTGAAATGCTGGCTCAGAAAGGTTACGTCGTAGCTTGTGTGGACGGACGTGGAACAGGTTACAAAGGTGCAAAATTCAAAAAAGTAATATACAAACAACTCGGAAAATATGAAACCGAAGACCAAATCACGGCTGCACAATGGTTTGGCAATCAATCTTATATCGACAAGTCAAGAATCGGAATCTTTGGTTGGAGTTATGGTGGTTACATGAGTTCATTGGCAATGACAAAAGGTGCAGACGTTTTCAAATTGGGAATCGCAGTGGCGCCAGTGACAAACTGGAGATATTATGACAGTGTTTACACAGAAAAATTCTTGCAAACGCCACAAGAAAACCCAGAAGGTTACGACCAAAACTCACCAACAACTTTTGCAAAATTATTGAAAGGAAAATTCCTATTAATCCACGGAACAGCTGATGACAACGTGCATTTCCAAAACTCAATGGAGTTTTCTGAAGCGTTGATTCAAAACAAAAAACAATTTGAATTTATGGCATATCCGGATAAGAATCACGGTATTTATGGTGGACAAACCAGACCTCAGCTTTATGAGAAGATGACGAATTTTATATTGGAGAATCTTTAATATCCAATTCGATTAAAATTATTAAATCCTTTCAAACTAGTTTTGAAAGGATTTTTTATAAAACTAAAATTCAATTTAAAATCCTATTTTTACGATTCAAGAAAATAAAACTATGAAAACTAAACATCCTAAAGGCCTACCTTATTTATTTTTCACAGAAATGTGGGAACGTTTTGGTTATTATTTGATTTTAGGGATTTTTGTCCTTTATGTCATAGAACCGAACGGTGACAAAGGCGGACTTGGATTGCCAGATAAAATGGCAGATGATGTTTTCGGAACTTATATTGCGCTGACTTATTTGACACCGTTTCTTGGTGGTTTTCTTGCAGAAAGGCTTTTTGGTTATATAAAATCTATTTATCTCGGCGGAATATTGATGGCTGCAGGATATATTGGATTGGGACTTTTCAAAGAGTTGCCATTATTCTATAGTTCTTTAGGATTAATTATCATCGGAAATGGTTTTTTCAAACCGACGATTTCCACGATTTTGGGGAATCTCTACTCAGAAGAACCATATAAAAAGAACAAAGATACGGGCTACAATATTTTCTATATGGGAATCAATATTGGGGCGTTTATTTGCAACATAATTGCGGCTTATATGCGAAACCGTTTTGGCTGGGGTGAGGCATTCATCGCGGCTGGCGTTGGGATGTTGATTGGCTTAGTGATTTTCAGTTTTGGATTGAAACATATCCGTCACGCTTGCGAAATGAAAGCAGCGAAAGAAGGCGACAGCAAGATTTCTGATGTTCTATTGAAAGTATTTTTACCAGCATTAGTTGTGGGCGCAATCGGCTGGATTATTCCTGGAAATATTTTTGGAAGCGATAGTACGGACGCATTTATTTTTGCGTGTGTTCCCGTGATTTATTTTTACGTTTCGCTTTACTTCAAAGCGCATCAGGATGAGAAAAGGTCGATTGGGGCGTTGCTAATGATATTCTTGGTTTGTATGTTTTTCTGGGCGATTTTCAAACAGAACGGAACAGCCTTGACGCGTTGGGCAAATTACTACACCGACCGAAGTATTCCTGAAAAATTAGTAGAACCAATGCGTGGCATTTATATGCTCGACGGAAAAGATGGAACGACCGGAAAATCCTTTGAAGACAAAGAAGTTGCAGTTTATGATGACCAATTCCGTTCTCAGAAAAATGAAGCTGGCGAGACTATCAAAGTTTCTGGAAAAGATGTTTATTTTAAAAACATTAATCCAGAAGAACGCGCTCAATTAGCTACAAATCCTAAGCAGGAAGTTTACCTTTTCAATACTGAACTTTTCCAATCGGTGAACCCGTTTTGGGTAATTGTTCTCACGCCTGTAATAGTCGGATTCTGGGCATTATTCCGAAAACGAGGAAAAGAACCAACGACGCCTACAAAAATTATGATTGGACTTTTCATTACAGCATTATCTTGTCTTGTGATGGTAGGCGCTGTGTTTGCCGGAAATAATGGCGCTGTGAAAGTTTCGCCGCTTTGGTTGGTTGCAAGTTATGGCGTTGTAACAATTGGGGAACTTTGTCTTTCGCCAATGGGATTATCTGTGGTTTCAAAATTATCTCCAGCGAGATTGACAGCCTTGATGATGGGTGGATTTTTCCTCGCTAATTCAGTTGGGAACAAGCTTTCCGGAATTCTTGCAAGCACTTGGTACAATTACGAAAACAAAGAATATTACTTCCTTGTGAACTTTGCTTTGCTGATTTTCGCTTTTGTTTTAGGAATTTTTATGTTGAAATTTTTGAATAAGGTGATGAAGGAGAATGGTGTGGATTAATATTTAAACATCGAATTGTAGCAGCCCGACTTGAACGGAGCTCATTTTTTGTGGCTGGAAAAGCGATGGCAAAAAATAGCGGGAGTGGAAGGCGGAAATAGCTGCCCAAATAATTATTAAACTAAATTTTCTGAAAAGCCAACCTCGGCGTTCCATCAGCAACATAGATGATTCCACATTTTTCGTAACCGAGTTTTTCCAAAACTTTTTGCATTGGAATATTGGTTTCGTGCGTATCGATTCTGATGTTTGGGAATTGGGAAAAACACCACTCGAAGCAGAATTTTGCGACGCCTCGTGCTTTTCCGTTGGATGCCAATCTGTGGATGACAACATATTTTTCGTCATTTAACCAAGCTCCGTTTTCAATCACTGAATAATTTGGGTCGTCTCCAATAATGAAATCGAAAGTGGCAACGACTTCTTCATTTTCAAAAATCAAAAAATTAAATTCGTTCTTTATACTTTCTAACATCAATTCTCGAGAAGGGTAACCGTTTGTCCATTGGATTAGGTTTCCACTTTCCCGCATCAACTGTCTTGCTGTTTCAATAGAGTCCATTATTTCATTGATATCTTCCGGATTTGATTTTCTGATTTCCATAATTTTGGGATTATAGGGTGCAATTGTGTTAATCGTCTGCAATTTAGCTTTCCCGTTTATGAAAAAAAACTATATTTGTTACCTTTAAGAAAATTTAACAATTAAAAAATGGATACAGCAGTACAAGCTAAACAAAAGCACCCGAAAGGTCTTTGGGTATTATTCGGCACCGAAATGTGGGAGCGTTTTAATTTTTACGGAATGAGGGCATTGTTGACGCTCTTTATGGTAAACTCTCTCCTTATTAAAGAAGCTGATGCAGCAATTATTTATGGTGGCTTTTTGGCTTTGTGTTATTTGACACCACTTTTGGGTGGTTTCATCGCTGATAAATACATCGGAAACAGAAATGCAATTTTAGTGGGCGGAAGTTTGATGGCGATTGGACAATTGCTTTTGTTCTTCAGTGCCTCTACATTTTCTACGAATCTGGGCGGTGCAAAAGGATTGATGTGGTTTGCCCTTTTCGTAATCATCTTCGGAAATGGATTCTTCAAACCGAATATTTCATCGATGGTGGGAAGTCTTTATCCAAAACAAGAGAAATCTAAACTGGATTCTGCTTTTACGATTTTCTATATGGGAATCAACATCGGAGCGTTCTTGGGTCAGTTCATTTGTCCATATTTAGGTGATGTGAAAGATGCTGGAGGTGTGAGAGATATTTTCGCTTTCAAATGGGGATTCTTGGCAGCTTCTATCGCAATGTTGGTAGGAACAGTAACTTTCTTTATCCTAAAAAATAAATATGTTGTAACGCCGGAAGGCCGACCAATTGGTGGGTTACCAAAACATAATACAGCAGAAGATTTTGAAGAAGGTGAAACGCAAACGGCTAAATTCTCTGGACAAAATATGGGAATCGCAGCGTTGTTATTTGTAGCGCTTTTCTTTGTATTCAGATATATTTTGGTGAGTGAAATTGGTTTCAGTTCTGTTGGAATGGGACAATTGATCAAAGGATTAATTTATCCATTCATCTATGCAGCTGGAATTTCATTGGCATTCTTGATTATGAGTTCTGCTGAGAATAAGGTGGAAAGACAAAGAATCTGGGTTATCTATATCGTTTCTTTCTTTATTATTTTCTTCTGGGCAGCTTTTGAACAGGCTGGTTCATCATTAACTTTCATTGCTGATAATCAAACGGACAGAAATATTTTCGGCTGGAATATGCCGCCATCAATGGTACAAATATTCAACGGATTATTCGTTGTGGCTTTGGCTTTACCATTCAGTTTGCTTTGGGACAAATTGAGAGCGCAAGGAAAAGAGCCAGTTTCTCCAATGAAACAGGCAATTGGTTTAGCATTGATTGCTTTATCATATTTCATCATCGCTTACAACGTAAAAGACCTTGGAAACACAGGATTATTGGCTATCAAATGGTTGATGCTATTGTATCTAATCCAAACAATGGGAGAACTTTGCTTGTCACCAATTGGATTATCTTTAGTTGGAAAATTGGCACCTAAAAGATTCGCATCTTTATTATATGGTGTATTCTTTATTTCTAATGCCGCTGGTTACGCATTAGCTGGTTCATTAGGAGCAATCATTCCTGCAACAGGTGACAAATTTGTAAAAGCTGAAAAATTGGGTGTAAACCTTCAGGACGTTTTGGACAAAAAAGTAACCTTGACGCCTGAGCAAGTTGCCTTGTTCGAAAAAGAACAATTACCAATCGCCAATACGACTTTTGCAGGTGTTGAGATTCATAATTTGTTTGAGTTCTTTATGGTATTCGTGGTGCTTTGTGGAATCGCAGCTGTGATTTTGGCAATTCTATCTCCGAGATTAAAGAAAATGATGCACGGATTGAGTTAAAATCTGACAAACATAATAATTACAAAACCACCGAATATTCGGTGGTTTTTTGCTACATTCGTATGTCAAAAAAATCATAAAATGAATCTTACCCTCGAAGAAATACAAAATTTTAAAGGAAAATACCCTAAACAAATCTGGTCACTCTTTTTCTCCGAAATGTGGGAACGATTCTGCTTCTATGGAATGCGCGGAATGCTCGTTTTCTTTATGATTTCACAACTTAAATTCGATGATGAGCAGGCTAATTTACAATATGGAGCGACGCAGGCATTTGTTTACGCTTTTACTTTTGTTGGCGGTTTATTTGCCGATAAAATTTTAGGATTCAGAAAATCTCTTTTTTGGGGAGGAATTCTGATGATTATTGGAAGTCTGATTCTGGCGACCAATCCACACGATTATTTCTTTTTAGGAATTGCATTCACAGTTGTTGGAACAGGTTTTTTCAAACCGAATATTTCCACAATGGTTGGAAAACTTTACAAATCAAATGACACGAGAACAGACGCAGGATTTTCCCTTTTTTATGCCGGAATCAATCTGGGAGCGCTTTTAGGAGGTTATCTTTGTATTGCCATCGGAAAGGGCGAAATGCTATCAAGATTAATCCCTGAACATAAAAGATGGAACGTTGCTTTCGGTTTAGCTGCAATTGTAATGGTCATTAGTTTGGTCAATTTTATTTTCACTCAAAGAAGTTTGGGGCCAATCGGTCTTCAACCTCAGAAACTAAATCAAGACGGCACTTTTTCACCATTAGCAAAATGGAATGAATACAGCGTTTACATTTTGTCATTAGTTTTTGTTCCACTGATTATGATAATGGTTTCCGTTCCACAATACACAGATTATTTTATGTGGGTTGTAGGACCATTGACATTGCTTTATTTATTTTATGAAATGACAAAAGTAAGTTCTGTAGAAAGAAACAAGCTTTGGGCAGCATTAGTTTTCATCATATTTTCTATCATATTCTGGGGAATCTATGAACAATCCGGAGGCTCGCTAAGCATTTTTGCAGCAAAAAACCTCAATAATGATTTATTAGGTTTAGACCCAAATGGTATTAATAATTCTGGAGGTGCATTTTTCATTCTATTAGTTGCTGTTCCTATAGGATTGATTTGGATTTGGTTAAATAAAATGAAACTGGAACCCAATACAATCATCAAATTTGGACTTGGTTTCATCTTTCTTGGATTAGGCTATTATGTGATTTTCGCAACCAAATTCTTTGCAAACCTTCAGGGAATTACGTCTCTAAACATTTTCACATTGGCGCTTTTCGTCATCACTTTGGGAGAGATGTGTTTGTCGCCAATCGGATTATCTATTATGACAAAACTCTCCACAGACAAACTTCAGGGAATGATGATGGGAATGTGGTTTCTGGCATCTGCTTACGGGCAATACGTTGCAGGACAAATTGGAGCAGGAATGGCAAAAGTAAAAGCAGGAGCTACAAATTATGATGCACTCATCACTTACACCGATGGATATAAACAATTGGGATTATATGCGCTAATTGCAGGAATCGTATTAATTTTAATCTCGCCATTCGTAAAAAAATTAATGCAAGGAGTAAAGTAAAATGGTTAATTCAAACGTCTAAGATTATGGGAATGTAATTTAAAAATATAAAAACACACAAATGAAAAAACTAATACTAATATTTCTTATAGCAACGGGATTCTTCGGCATTGCCCAAGTCCATTGGATGACGCTTGCACAGGCAATGGAAGCGCAGAAAAAAGAACCTAAAAAAATCCTGATAGATTTCTATGCAGACTGGTGTGCACCTTGCAGAGAGATGGAAAAGCAAACCTACAACCATCCGGAAATTGCTAAAATAATTAATGGAAGTTTTTATGCTGTGAAATTTGAAAGTGATGGCAATGAGACTGTTCACTATGCTGGACACTCTTTTTCAAATCCAGATTACAAAAGCAAAAAAAATAAAAACACCCTTCATCAGTTCACAAAATATATGAACATCAATATGATTCCGACGATGGTTTTCCTTGATGAGAGTTCTAATCCTATCACAAGTCTTTCCGGGTTTCTAAAAGCGAAAGAAGTAGAACCTTACTTCACGATGATTGCCACCGATGAGTACAAAACCATCAAATCCCGACAGGAATGGGAAGGTTATCAGAAGAAATTCAGATCGAAGATTAAGGAATAATTATTTAGACGTGAGATATTAGAATTCAGATGTTAGCTTACTACATTGAGATTATTTATTTCATTAAAGTAAATTCATAAAATTTCCCGAAATTCGTCGGAACAAATTTTCCTTTCTTGACATTAGAAACTTCAATAGAATTTCTCAAAGGCATCGGCACCGAACGCGCAAAACTCATCAGAAACGTGTTGGGGATTTCGACCGTGGAAGATTTGCTCACATTTTATCCAATCCGGTACATCGATAAAAGTAAAATCCACAAAATTGGAAATATCGCCAAAGACTCTGAAGCAGACATTCAGCTGAAAGGAAAGATTACAGATATTCAGGAAGTGGTTTATGAAAAAGGAAAACGATTGTCTGCTAAATTCCGTGACGAGACCAGAACGATGGATTTGGTCTGGTTCCGATATACGAATTGGATGAAAGACGCAATTCCTTTGAATCAGGAAATTTTCATTTTTGGAAAAGTTAATTTCTTTAATGGAAACTTTTCGATGCCACATCCGGAAATTGAGGTGGATGAGAAAAAAGCTTTGCAAGGAACGCTTCTCCCAGTTTATCCTGGAAGTGAAAAACTGACCAAACGCGGAATTACGAATAAATTATTTCAAACCGTTATTTTCAATCTTCTGAAAGAATTACCCAATTTAATTCAGGAAAACCTGCCTGATTATTTGATGAAATCAATGAAGTTGATTGGAAGACTTAGTTCCTATTATTTCATTCATTTTCCTAAAGATTTAAAACAATTTGATGAAGCAAACAGAAGATTAAAGTTTGAAGAAGCTTTCTTTTTCCAACTCGGCTATGGATTGAAAAAACTTCATCAGAAAACAAAATCATTCGGAAATCCGTTCCCAATTGTCGGCGAATATTTCACGAATTTCTATGAAAACAACCTTCCGTTTGAACTTACGAATGCGCAAAAACGGGTTCTGAAAGAAATCAGAATTGATATGAAACGTTCAACCCAAATGAACCGATTGCTACAAGGCGACGTTGGTTCAGGAAAAACGATGGTTGCTCTTTTAACAATGCTGATTGCGATGGACAACGGTTTCCAATCTTGCTTGATGGCTCCGACAGAAATCTTGGCGCAACAACATTTTAATTCCATCAATGAATTACTTCAAAATACGAACATCAACATCCGACTTTTGACAGGTTCTTCCAAAACTGCGGAAAGAAAAATCATTCACGAGGAATTGGAAAACGGGCAACTTTCTATCCTGATTGGAACACACGCACTTTTGGAAGACAAGGTAAAATTCCAGAAACTTGGTTTGGCAATTATTGATGAACAGCATAGGTTTGGAGTGGCTCAACGTGCAAAACTTTGGGCAAAAAATAACATTCCGCCACACATTTTGGTAATGACCGCAACGCCGATTCCACGGACTTTGGCGATGAGTTTTTATTCAGATTTGGATGTTTCTGTAATTGATGAAATGCCAGTCGGAAGAAAACCAATCATTACCGCTCACCGACGGGAAAAAGACCGACTTTCGGTTTACAATTTCTGCCGAGAAGAGATTGAGAAAGGCCGACAAATCTACTTCGTTTATCCGCTCATCGAAGAATCTGAAACTTTGGATTATAAAAATCTAATGGAAGGTTTGGAAAGCGTAATGAACTTCTTCAAAAGCTACAATGTCACGATGGTTCACGGTAGAATGAAACCTGCGGAAAAAGATGCTAATATGCAATATTTCGCTTCGGGACAAGCACAAATTATGGTCGCCACAACCGTAATCGAAGTTGGCGTGAATGTTCCAAATGCTTCTGTAATGGTGATTGAAAGTTCTGAGAGATTTGGGTTATCACAGCTTCATCAGTTGCGGGGACGTGTTGGTAGAGGTGCGGAACAAAGCTATTGCATCCTGATGACTGGCGACAAAATGAGCAAAGAAAGCCGGACGAGAATCAAAACAATGGTTGCGACAAATGACGGTTTCAAGATATCAGAAGTGGATATGGAATTGCGTGGTCCTGGCGACATTCTCGGAACTCAGCAAAGTGGTGTTGTAGATTTCAAAAAGTTGAGTCTGATAGAAGATTCTGCCATCATCAAAGCTTCAAAACTTTCTGTGGAAAAGATATTGGAACAAGATGCGCTTCTCACACATCCTGACAATCAAATAATGAAGCAATATTACATCAAGCAATATAAGGGGAAGAATAAGTGGTCGCAGATTAGCTAGTCATAAACTAAAAAAGTCCGCTATAAATAACAGACTTCTTAAATTTAAAATAGTTTATGAAGAAAAATTTACTTTCAGGCGTTTTGCTTGATTTCGTTCTGCGACAAATCTAAAATTATAATTGAAATGTAACTTTAATGAATCATTATCCGTTTATTAATAATTATTAAGGAATTGTTCAGCTAAGTTTCAATGAGAATTAATATCGTGATAACATTGCTTTGTTAAATTGATTTTAGGGACATTTCTAATTTCATTAATGAACTTAAAATCAGGATTAAGGAATATTAGACCAAGTATTGCTTTAATCATTGGAATTTGAAGTTTGAAAGTTGTTCATTATTAATTCATTTTCAGATACTAAATCGCAAAAAAAATCAATTACAAAAAAGCATCAGTGAAGTTCAAAAATGCCTTTGTAAATTATTTACCGAAGAAGAATTCCATCAGATAATCATCCATCACATAGCCGTTTCCGATGTCAAAAATAGCTTCATCATAAACTTTGAAATCTTGCGATTCATAGAAACTTTTGGCGTTGTTGTTTTTATTGACGGTTAAAGTCAGTCTTTTGTCACCAGATTTTTCCGTTTCAGTTTTCACAAATTCCAAGGCTTTTTTTCCAAGACCTTTTCCTTGTGCTTCTTTCAGAAAATAAATACGATGAAGTTTTGTTGTGTCAGGCTCATTATGAAACTCAAAACCAATGAAACCTAAGAAAACCTCATCTTCTTGAACTAAATAATATTGATAATTTGAATTTCCGAAGTGGGCTTTCAAAGTTGATTCGGAATACATTAAGTCTAACATATAATCAATTTGCTTCTGTTCCAAAATATTGGCATAAGCTGAATTCCAGGATTCTTTTGCAAGATTTTGAATTTTTGCTATATCTTTTTCTGTTGCCTTGATGATCATATAAATTGTAAAATGTATTAAGTATAATGTAAAAAGTAAATTCAGAATTAGAAAATTTCTTTAATAATTTCCAAAGATCTTGGTTCCCGGAAATCAGTAAAATGATAATGGAAATAGACCAAAATCGAATCTAAAAAATTCTGTTTTTCGGTTCGGCTGAGTTTGATGCTATATGGGTCTTGCGATGTAATTAAATCTTTCCAAATATCAGAAATCGTCTTGTCAAAAAAATGATGCATTTCTATATCTTCGAAGTTTCCTGTTTCGGGATTGAGGAAAATTTTGTCTGAGAATAATGGCTGCAAACCCTGTTGTTTCAGCAGTCTGAAAATAAAAATCAAATGCGATTGGAAATTATCAATCTGCAGCTGACTCAAGAAAATAGAAATCTCCGAATAAATACCAACATTCTGATTTTCATTTCTTAAAACTTGATTCAGCAAATCTGATATAAAAAATAAAATCGAATTTTTACGAATATCAGAACTGAAAAGATCCACATTTTTCTGCTCAATTTTCTGAACGTTCTGGATATTTTTTTTCTTATCAGACGTGAAAAGCAATAATTCATTCAAAGGAAAAAGAAATGCTTTCTTTTTGTTCTTTGGAGCATAGATTCCTTTGGCAAAAAAACTTTCGAAACCATTTTCCTTACAAAAACAATGGAGAACAGCATCGTGATCTCCATATTTTGTATAAGACAGTAAAAAAACTTCCTGCGTCATTTATTAATTCACAACAGCAATTTTAGCAGTTGCTTTATCTGTTCCGTCCTCATTGGTCATCAAGACATAGTAGATTCCGGAAGCTACTCTTACACCTCTTTGGTTATTAAGATTCCATTCGAAATAACCGCCATTTGCTACTGCAGAATGTACTAGATTTCCCGCAGCATCTGTAATTCTGATATTCGTTTTTGATGCAAGGCCTCGTATTCTTACATTTCCTTTGTATTGAGCATAAACTACTGGATTCGGATAAACCAAAACATCACCAAAGTTAGAGGTTACCTCCGCTACATCACCTTGGTAAACCATAATCCCATCTAATGTTGCAAAATAAACTTTACCTGTTTTTTCATCAATTTGAATATCCGTCACACTGTCATTTGGTAGCGGAGAATTGGCTTTAGTAAAGTGATAAATTGTTTTATCGCCATTAGGACTTAGATAGAATACACCACCGCCATCAACAGAGACCCATTTCTGATTACCAGAGTCTACTGCAATTTGCAACAACAATGCATCACGGAATAGCTCTTCTGCTAAGCCATTTTCTTCTATAATTATATCATTTGTTTGCGGACTATCTTCCAGAATAGCAGATTTTGGATTTGATAAAACCCGAAGCCCTTCCATAGTTCCAATCCATAGGTCATCATTTTTATCTATTGCAACACTTATACATCTTTCTGTGGGCAAATTATTATTTTTATTTAAGAATTTGAATGTATCGTCTGATGAAGTAGCGGGTGTTTTATTGTAATTGTAAACCAACATTCCTCCGCTTCCAAAAGGCACTGGTATATATAGCATTCCGTCTTTAGTTAATGGCTTTTGTACATTTTGATTTACAGGTATATTAGTTACAACAAAGTTATCAGATTGTCTATTGTAATAATAGAATCCAATCCCAGTTGTTGTATGTGAAACAGAACAAAGTAAATTATTACTTTCATCAAACGAACAGCCAACAGGCCTATTGATATATGGTCCAAGATCTATTAAATTAAGTTCTGTAAGATAACTTTTAGTAAATGCATCATTTGTCATTTTGTAAATACCCTTACTATTGCTATAGTGCGAATAGTTTGTGAAGAAAACCTCAGAAGGATTGGATGGATTCGGAACAACATCTAAGATGTTAAAAACGATATTAGGATTCTGAGTGAAGTAAGTGGGATAAATCCATTTGGTGCCATCAAAATGATAATATCCTAAATATGAAGGAATGCCCGCAACGTCATAACTTGCTCTTTGCCCTGTTGATACCCAAATATTATTATTTAGCAGAGAAAGTTTGTATGAAGTATTATTATAAGGGCCATCGGGCTTCAAACTATCTTTTTGCTCATTGTAAATACCATAAATTTTAGTTCCTGAATATAATGTATTATTATAGACTAATGCTGTATTTAATTCTTCATTAGCATTGAAGTTCTTTTGCTGCACACCACTGGTATTATACACATAGACTTGACTCTGATCCGTCACAATGATCTGATTATCTGTAACGCGAAGATCCCGGATATCTCCAAAGGTTCTTGTGATTGTAGAAAATGTAGAGCCATTTCCAAATCGTACTTGATTGCCTGTCGCAAAAGCCACAACACTATTGGCATCAACTTTTCTAAAATTTCCGGATTGTATTAAATTCGGACTGGCATTCCATTCAGAATAGATGGCAAATGTAGAATTGAGTTCGTGACGTTTCAGTCCCAAACCAGTTGCAACGTATACAAAATTATCTTTGATAACAGCTGAGTTAACCGCTTCATAGACACCGCCGCTTGCAAAAAATGCGGTATCGCCAAATTCTCTACGTGGAATATTAAAAATAGAAACACCATAACCAGCAGAAATGACTGCTTTATCACCATTAATAGAGATATGATTGATCTTCTTGCTCCCGTTATAGCCTGTTGCTAATGGAATATCTACAATTAGGAATACGCCGTTTGGGGTTATCACATCCAAAGATCCATTTTGATAGCCAACAATTCCTGTCTGAGTTGCAGCATTATAATCAAAAGCAGAAATTTTAACATCGTGAAGCCCATTTGCCTTAGACAATTTTTTGACCTCACCTGTTGATGGATAATAATAAAAAATCCCATTTTCTGTAGCAGAAATCAATCTGTCATTATCTTCTCTAATTTTTAAAACATTGTTATACGAGAACAAATCGCTCCATTTACTGGTCTGAGCGAATGTGATTAGCGTTATAAAAAACGATATAACTAATAAAATTTTCTTCATCCTAAACTATTATGTTTTCATCTATTAACTGATTATTCCAAGAAATATTTTTCACATCTTTATTTTTATCAAAATAAAAATCGAGTCTTCCTAATAAAATACCGGCCCAACCTACTTGATTCACGATCACATTCTTCTGATCTTTATTTTGAAATGTAAGAGGCTCTGGCAAAAATGTATGTGTATGACCACCTAAAATCAAATCTATTCCAGATGTTTTTGCTGCCAAATGTTTATCCGAAATTTTCTCCGGCTGATCTTTATAATCAAAACCAATATGGGAAAGACAAATTACGAGATCACATTTTTTTTCTTTTCTAAGAAAATCAGCATAATGTTGTGCCATTTCTATTGGATCTTGGTAAATTGTTTCGCCATAATTTTTCTTTCCTACCAAGCCATTAAGTTCTATCCCAACAGCAAAAATCCCGACTTTGATTCCATTTTTGGTAAAAATCTTGTAAGCTTCTGTTTTTCCGTCTAATATAGTATTTTTAAAGTCATAATTAGAACAAATGAAAGGAAATTTCGCATTTGGTAAAACTTTCAGAAAACCTTCTAGTCCATTATCAAAATCATGATTTCCCATTGTAGATGCATCATATTGCATCATGCTCATTAATTTAAATTCCAACTCGCCTCCAAAAAAATTAAAATAAGGCGTTCCCTGGAAAATATCTCCAGAGTCCAAAAGCAAAACGTTTTTTTCTTCGCTTCTTATTTTACTGATCAAAGATGCTCTTCTTGCAAAACCACCCTGATTTGGATTTTTTGTATAAGATGCGTCAAACGGTTCAATCCTACTATGCTGATCATTTGTATGAAGAATTGTCAGTTTGTGAACAGATTCTTTATTAACATCAAATTGTTCCGCTAACAGAAGATTGGGAGCCAATGTCAAAGCGAGACTTCCGCCACCAATGTATTTTAAGAATTCTTTTCTTTGCATTAGTCCTGTACTTTTTTGTCTTTGAAAATTAACCTTACATCATCTGGTGTCGAAATCTCCGGATTTTGTTTGAATTTTTCCAGAAAGAGATCGCGCATTTTGATTCCGGTAGAAATCATTTCACCTTTGCCAAAGAAAAACATACTATCACCGCCCAAAGCCAAATAATCCGAGGTTGCGATGTAATACATTTTATTATAATCTATAGTTTTCCCGTTGATTAACTTTTTCGACAGACTTCCGTTTTCAGTTTCTATGACAAGATGAGAAACGGGATTATTTTTTTGAGTTTTCAAATAATAATCAAACAAGCCTTCTAATTCTTTCCCATTAATTTTAATAATCACAATCTCATTTTCAAAAGGCATCACTTCATAGATTTGCTTAGTGAGAATATCCCCTTTCGGAATGATCGTTCTGATTCCGCCAATATTGATAACTGCTGCGTCTATTGGTGGAATATTATTTTTTTTGGTCCATTCATCCGCACCTTGGAAAGTGTAATCAGCCAAAAGATTACCCAAATTGCTATTGTCTCCGGATTTTGTAAGTTCTACATTGGTGTGGGAAATCTTGGTATTCATTTTACCTTCCAATTCGTGTTTGTAAGGCTGAATAATGGCATCCATAGCCTTGTCTTCTGATAATTGGCTGGTAATGTAAATATTTTTCTCGGTATGGATATTTGCAATATTGAGAGGTGTTTTGCAACCAATCAACAGCAATCCAATAATCCCGAAACCAAAAAATTTATTTTTCATTATAAGGAAATATGGATACAAATCTAATGATTTTAGAATTTTCATACTAACTATTTAGTAAATAGAACTGTTACAGGATTATTAATTTTTAGTAAGTAATAAAATTGTTTCGTCTTGTCGAAGTCCAAAGTAGCTATCTTCTTCAAAAGTTTTTATCTGAACTTCAAATCCTGCACTTTTCAATCGATATGCTAATCCATTTACTGAATATATTCTTACGTGATCTTTTTGTCCGAAATATTTCAGCCTGTCTTCTTCTGTTTTTACATCTGGATTTTCGTAAATTTCTCCTTGTTTGAATGGCGTTTGTACAAAAGCCTTTCCTTTGTCTTTTAAAACTCTGAATAATTCTTTCATAGCTTTCGTATCGTCATCAATATGTTCCAGGATATGATAGCAAAATATGAAATCAAAAAAACCATCTTCTTTTGGAATTTTGGTAATATCATACTGATATTCAGAAATGAAATCCGTTGACAAATCTGTAGGGAAATATTGGATGTTTTTTGTCTTTTTCAATTTCCTATACAAAGATCGTGATGGCGAAAAGTCCAATAATCTCATTTCCTTATGACCGGAAAATTCATTTTTGAATTCTGCAAACAAACGTCTGTCTCTAGGCATACTTCCGCAGCTTGGGCAGAGTTTCTCACCACGTTGATTCAATAAAAATTTTCTGAATTTTCTTTCACAGATTGTACATTGGTGGCTATTGCCTAGATAAAAAACAGAAATAAATTGCCTGAAGAATAATTCATTTTTGATTAGAAAATCTTTGGGAAGTATTTTTTTTAGCTTGTTGTACATTAAACAAAAATAATAAATTAAAATTTCATGAAACTTAAATATGAAGCCTCTGCAAGATCTCATCGTGATTCATGTGGAGATAAAATAACACAAACAACAGCGGTGTGATTAATAAATGCCAGACTTTTACACCTCTCGTATTAATCCTACAAGTTGCGGTCTTTGGGGTTTGAAATAAAATAATAAGAAATAGGAAAATACTATAAATATAAATCCATCTAAACCAATCTATTGCAAGATAATATAGTGGTAAAGTCCAAATAAAACTCAATGTAAAACCAAACAAATATTCTCTAAAATATTTTCTTTGGAAATAATAGACATAATACAAAATTTGTGAAATAATCAATACCAGTTCCAAAATATGCACGCCGAAAGATAGCTTATAAGTCATTACATGATTAAAATCGTATGCGAATTCCTGCGAAAAAATATTTCCCGGATCTAACTTTATGCCTCTATCTAAAAGCAAAGAAATACTCTTTCCTTGATTAATATCTCCTCCATAAATAAAGATCACCGCCACAGACACAAAAGATAACAGAATGATTGTGATAGAGAAAAGATAGTCATAAGAATTATTGTTCTTTTTATACTTTATCCAAACCAAAAACGGAAGATAAAAAAAAGCAAGTTCATGCATAAAAATAATCCCTAAATAAGAGATAACCGTAATCCAATCATATATTTTTTTATTTTCTGAAAAAGCATACCAATAAAAAAGCAAAATCAGCAATATCTCCTTGCGTCCGGAATTACCAATTGTACAAATCGGATAAAGCAAAACAAATGGTGAGAGTAGAATACATAACAAAAACAGATCTAAGCTTCTCTTTCTTAATTCCCTATAAATAACCCAAAGAAAACCAAGATAACTAACAATTTGAATAAAAAAAATCTGACTCTTGAGAGAAATATTTATTAAATCCTGAACTGCGAATAAAAAGCTACCAGTCAACCCTCGTCTTTTAAACCCTCCATCTTCATAATTGATGAGCCAATCCGATATTGTCCACTGAGAAAATTCTAATTTGGTTTTCAGAAACAGCAGATAAAAAAATAACGCATATACCAATGTTACAAAACCCCACAATATCTTCCATGTTTTTTTCTCTTCAATTTCACTTAGACTAATATTTTTTGAAAGAATATTATTTATCTGGTGTAAAACGTTATTTATTTTAAACATCCTAAGGTTTTTTCATAGTATTTTCAGCAAATCTATAATATCAGATTGTCTTTTCCAAAGCATAGTACACTTATTTTTTCCTTACTTTTGTTTTTTAGCAAGATTCTCTTATGGTTAATTTTTGGAATTATCCCAAATATAGTCTTTACTTTATTTGTTGCTTATCCTCGGTATTTTTTCTTTTCAATCCTGCGAAATTTCCTGCTGACGATGGGTTTTTCTATCCTCAGATAGCATTTAATATCGTTCACGCCAAAGGCTCTTATTTCAATGATCTTTACCTCACCAATGGTTATCATCCGCTCTGGATGGCTTGCTGTGTATTTGCAGAATTGATAAATCCTTTTGCTAAGCAAGATGTAGTTTATATTTTGTGGACATTTCAAATTCTTTTTTTTGTTCTGAGTATTAATTTAATTAGTCCTTTTTTCAGAAATAATTTTCAACGTTATATTGTTATTACAGTATTGAGTATTGCTTTTTTGGGAATTGGTACATTTTATCTTACGGAAGCACATCTTAATCTTTTCAGTCTCTGTCTGGTTCTTAATTTTTTACAAAAACAAAAGGTAAATGATTTCTTATTTGGATTTCTTTGTAGCATTTTATTTTTGGCAAGATTAGATAACATATTTATAATCATAATATTAGGAATTTATTATTGGAATTTCAGAAACTGGAAGATTTTATCTCTTTTGAAAATTTCATTAGGCTTTATACTGTTGGTATTACCTTACATTATTTCAAATCTCTATTTCTTTGAAAGCATCGTTCCAATAAGCGGAAGAATCAAAAGTTCTTTTCCGTACATCAAGTCAGAAATCATTTTAGGATTATGGCAAAAGATATTTCTCATAAGCATTATTGCATATTACATTTTAATAGTATTTTTTAAAAACATCGAGTACAGAACTCTGAAGTTATATTTTCTGACGGGAAGTTTTTTGCTGTTACTTTATAATATTCTATTTCAGAGCGAGGTGATGCAATGGTATTTTGTAAGCCAAATGCTAGCGTTAGGATTCTTGATGTATGACATTTTCGATCGTATAAAAACAGAAATCCCTTCTTATATCAAAATAGGCATAGCTGGCTTTCTTTTTCTTTTTTCTATGATGATTCCCGCACTTAAAATGGGCGGTAATTTCAGTTTTGAAAAATTTTTCTTTTCCAATTCTCAACAATTTTCTTTCTATAGTCAGGAACCGATAAAAGCGGCAACCGAGAAGATAAGCAAAATCACAGATCCGGGCTCAAGGATTTTTGTATATGATTTTCCTGGAAAATACGCTTTCTATTCTGATAGAAATTTCATACCTGCAGACGGATTGGTCGGCAACGAATCTTTTTTCAATGGAATCTCGGGATCTACTTTTCATTCCTATATGCTGAAAAATAAAATTGATTATCTTATTCTTCCAAGCTATTTTGCCACTAGAAAAGGAACTTTTTCTTTCGTGGGAATGGATGTTTCTGGTTATAAAAATGATTTGAAATATTTCATCAAAAACTCAAAGACAAAAAAACGGGTTTCAGAAATCGATCTTAATGATTTTGATCAGATTGCGACATTTGAGAATCCTTCAAAATTCTGGCATAACAATTACGATAGTATCAAAGTTTTTAAAATCACAAAATGAAGCAAAATCTACTCTATTTTTTCTTCTGCCTGGCTGCGGTATTTTTTCTTTTCAATCCGGCAAAGTTTCCGGCAGATGATGGCTTTTTCTATCCACAGATTGCTATTAATATTGTTCAAGGAAAAGGCTCCTGTTTCAATGACCTTTATCTCACCAATGGTTATCATCCGCTTTGGATGATTTGTTGCATCATAGCAGAAAGCTTAAATCCTTTCTCCAAGCAAGATGTAGTTTACATTCTTTGGGGAATTCAGGTTGCTTTTGTTTTATTAAGTTTCAAAAAGCTGGAAATATTTTTTAAAGATAATCTTGTTGGGAAAATCATTGGTTATTTCTGTATCAGCATTTTATTTTTCAGTCTTGGTACGCTTTATCTTATTGAAGCTCATCTCAATCTATTCTGTTTTTGCTTGTTGCTTTGGTTCTTAGCAAAACAACAAAGTAATGATTGGCTTTTCGGTCTTTTATTCTCACTTGCATTTCTGAGTAGATTGGACAATGTTTTTCCTCTGGCATTTTTAGGAATCTATTACTTGATTCAGAGAAAGTGGAATTACAATGTTTTCTTAAAATCTGGAGCCATCATTTTATTAATTTGTGGCGCATATCTATTGAGTAATTTCTACTGGTTTGGCAGTTTGGTTCCAATCAGCGGACGAATCAAAAGCTCGTTCCCAAATCTTCAGCCGAATATTTTCTTAACTATTATCAGTAAGTTTTTTTTAGGAATTAATATTATTTCGATATTAATTTTAATCTTCATTAAAACAATCAAATTCCGTTCTCTTAAACTGTTTTTTGCATTTGGTTCATTATTGCAGCTTCTTTACAACATTGGTTTTCAGTCTCAGATTGGGCAATGGTATTATGTTGCACAGACTTTGGTTTTGATCTTATTAATTGGCGATCTTGTCTTATTATTAGTAAAAAACAGAAATTCAAATTACTTGGTATATCCAGCTTTAATAATAGGAATTTTGGTTTCTTGCGGAATTGGCTATTTCAAAATGAGCAGTAATTTCAGTATCCAGTTTACTTTGATGGATGAAAATTCTGAAATATCTGACAGAAATCAAGACGAAGTGAAAGTTTTTGCTGAGAACATCAAGAAGACTTTTCCAAAAAACTCAAGAATCTTCACTTATGATTTTCCCGGTAAATTTGCTTTTTATTCCGATATGAATATCATTCCTGCAGATGGATTGGTGGCTAATAAAAAGTTCTTTGATGACATATCAAATTTGAAATTCGATCAGTTTTTGAGAAAGAATAATATCAATTATGTTAATCTGCCTTCGGCTTTCAAAAAAGACGATGATTACAGTTTCATTGGTATTTTCGTGAAAGTCAGAAACGGGAAACCGACTTATTTCATCAAAAATTCTATGACAAAGGAAAATGTAGATTCTTTGGATTTGAACAATTACAAAGTCATAAATACTTATAAAAACCCGATCAAAACCTGGCAGAAAGAGTATGATTCTATTACCATTTATCAACTCAGGTATTAATTGGAAAATTTTTCAGATTATATAAGTTCATAATTCGTTTAAAATAAATTAAATTTGGGAAAATTAAATTTAATATAAAAATGGGTCAGTTAAAAGGCGTAGGTGTGGCTTTGGTAACACCTTTCAATGAAGATCTTTCTGTAGATTTTGATTCTCTTACCAGATTAATCGATTATAATATAGACAACGGAACCAGTTTTCTTGTTGTTTTGGGAACTACAGCTGAGGCTGCAACACTTTCCAAGGAAGAAAAGGACAAGGTAATTGCACATATCACTAAGATCAATAATAACAGACTGCCTTTGGTTTTAGGAATTGGAGGAAATAATACTGCGGAAGTAAAACAACAAATTCTAGAGACTGATCTTTCAGATTTTGAAGCGGTATTGTCAGTTTCTCCTTACTATAACAAACCTAATCAGGAAGGCCTTTATCAGCATTACAAAGCTTTGGCGGAAACCGGAGCAAAGATCATTATTTATAACGTTCCGGGAAGAACTGGACAAAATGTAGAAGCTTCTACAACTTTGCGTTTGGCAAATGATTTCCCGAATCTGATTATGATCAAAGAAGCAGCTCCAAACATTCTTCAATATTTTGATATCCTGAGACAAAAACCAGAAAACTTCTCTCTAATGTCCGGTGACGACGAATATACTTTGCCGGTAACTTTGGCTGGTGGAGACGGCGTGATTTCTGTAATAGGCCAAGCTTACCCGAAAGAATTTTCTACAATGGTTAAGTTTGCGCTAAGCCGTGAAGTGGATGAAGCGTACAAAATCCATAACTCATTGGTAGAAATCACAAGATTAATTTTTGCGGAAGGAAATCCTTGCGGTGTAAAAACCATTCTGGCAGAGAAAGGTATCATCAAAAATTACCTCAGACTTCCGCTCGTAGCAGCTTCTGAAGGTTTGCAGGAAAAGATAAAAGCTGAAATGGAAAAGCTTTCTTAATAACAAAAAAGGTTCAGAAATTTCTGAACCTTTTTATTTTACATATCCAATCTGATTTTATAAACATCAGAACCGTTTCTTACAATGCCTTCTTCAAAGAATCCATTGTTCTGCGGAATCAGTTCTATAAAATCAAAAACTTTACAATCTTTTGGCAATCCTGCGAAAACAAGCGTAAACCAATATTCTTTTCCGTGCGGAACATCTGTCCAAGCTGGAAACAAACTGATATTTTCAAAATGAATCAGCTTGGAAATATGATCAGAATCTCTATCTATCAAATAAGTGGATGACCAAATTCTGATCTTTTCTTCCAGAAAAAATTCAGATTTGTAGCAGCAATGCAAAATCACCTGCTTCTCCTCTATCGTTTCTGCTTGAAGTTTGCGAAGAATTTCTTCAGAAATTTTTGGTTTTACGATTGTTTCGCTCATTTAAATTCGTTTTGATAAAAGATGCTGATATCCATTTCTGAATTCTCTCGTTTTGCCATCATCTTTGAAACCACATTTCAGATATAAGTCGTAAGCGCTTTTATTATTAAAATTAACAGCCAAGACAACTTCGTCACATTCAGGAAAATTTTCTTTTACAAACTCTGAAAGAATAATCATTGCTATTTTTCCAATTCCTTTTCCCTGATATTCAGGATTGATTGATAATGATCTCAGCAATGTTGAGTTTTCATTCTCCGTCAAATCCAATTTATCAACTCCGAAATCCAATACGAAAAAACCAACTGCTTTGTTCTGATGAAAAATACTAACCGGAAATTTGTCTCCTGTATTTTTCTCTTTGATAATTTCCAAAGTCGCTTTTGGCATTGCCGTAAATTGACTTTGCAATTCATCCAAAGCGTAACTTGTAAGATCCTCAAAATCCTCAGATTTATAAAAAGACAATGTGGTCATTAATATTCCAGCTCCAGTTTTTCTTTAGAATATTCTCTGATTTCGTTGATCAATTCAGGATATTCAGCTAGTTTTTTGCCATAGCTTGGAACCATTTCTACCAGTTTTTCTTTCCAGTCGGTTTTCAGTTTATCAGCAAAACAATTTTCCAAAACCATAATCATAGCGAACGCAGAAGTACTTGCACCTGGAGAAGCTCCTAAAAGTGATGCAATATTTTTGTCTTTGTTCACAACAACCTCAGTCCCAAACTCCAATCTTCCACCTTCAAAACGATCTTTTTTGATAATCTGAACCCTTTGTCCAGCAGTTTTCAGTTCCCAGTCTTTTTCCTGAGCATCGGTCACGAAATCTCTTAAATGCGACATTCTCTGAGACTTATTCATTGTCACTTGTTGGATCAAATATCTTGTCAACGGCATATTGTGCCACCAAACCCCGAATAGTGAACGGATATTTTTGAAGTTCACACTTTCCGGAAGATCCAGATAACTACCTTCTCTAAGGAACTTCGTAGAAAATCCTGCGAACGGACCAAAAAGAAGTGCTTTTTCACCATCAATAATTCTAAGATCCAAGTGAGGAACAGACATTGGAGGTGCGCCAACAGTCGCTTGCGTGTAAACTTTTGCCTGATGTTTTGCAACCAATTCCTGATTTGTACTTACCAGCCATTGTCCACTGATTGGGAATCCGCCATAACCTTTACTTTCCTCGATACCGGAGCTATCCAAAAGTGGCAAGGCGTAACCACCAGCACCGATGAATACAAAATCTGCATTCACGGTTTGTTTGTGAAGATTCTTTCTGTCATTCACTTTCAGATTCCAGCTTCCGTTTCCATCAGCGTCGATGTCTTTGACTTCGTGGTAGGTGAAAACTTCTACAGATTGTGTTTTGTTCAGATGTTCAATTAATTTAACAGTCAGTTTTCCAAAATCAACATCGGTTCCCAGATCCATTTTTGTTGCTGCCAATTGATCGGAAGCCATTCTTTTCTGCATCATTAATGGAATCCATTCTTTCAGTTTCTCGTGATCATCGGAAAATTCCATCCCTTGGAAAAGTGGCGATTTTAAAAGAGCTTCGTGTCTTTTCTTAAGATAATTAACATCTTTTTCGCCAAAGACGAAACTCATATGCGGGCAGGAATTGATGAATTCTTTTGGATTATCAATAATGCCTTTGTTGATGAGATAAGACCAAAATTGCTTGGAAACTTCGAATTGTTCAGCAATATATTCTGCTTTCTTAATATCTATTTTGCCGTCTTTTTCCGGCGTATAATTCAGTTCGCAAAAAGCGGAATGTCCTGTTCCCGCATTATTCCATGCGGATGAACTTTCTTTGGCTACTTTTTCCAGTCTTTCGAAAATTGCAATTTCCAGTTTCGGGTCAAACTCGTGAAGCATTGTTGCCAAAGTTGCACTCATTATTCCACCACCAATCAGTACAACATCGTATTTAGGTTTCGGATTCATTTTCTAATTAAATTTTTCGAGTACAAAAATACTGAATAATGTTATTTTTCACGACCTTTATGAATGATAAATTGACTTACCATTTGTTAAGAAATCTCAATTTTGGATATAAACTATTCTTTGAAATTTTAAATCATTAATTTTGCATCGCCTTTGGAAAATCGAAGCAAAAAAGAATGAAAGCTTTAAAAACACTTAATCCATATTTCTGGAAACACCGCATCTTATTATTTTGGGGATTTTTATTCATTATTCTAAGTAATTTCTTTGCGATTTATAAAATCCAGTATATCGGACAAACCATCAATATTATTGAGAAAAATTATTCCACACTCAAATTATCAGACGAAGCCGGACTGATTGATAATGTCAAAAACAATTGGGCGTATTTCAGAATCATTTTTATTAATTCAGGAATTCTGATTGTGTGTTCTTTATTATCCGGATTTTTCACCTTTATGATGCGACAAACAATCATCGTTGCCTCCAGAAGAATTGAATACGAACTGAAAAATAAGATCTACACCCATTATCAGGAATTATCTGTCACCGATTACAAAAAGACAACCATTGGAGACTTGATGAATCGTTTGAGCGAGGATGTGGTTGCTATCAGAATGTATTTGGGTCCTGGCGTGATGTATGTCGTCAATCTTATTATTTTGCTGATCATCACGAGTATTTATATGTTTATGACCGATGTTCAGATGACCCTTTGGACATTGGTTCCGCTACCGATTCTATCTTTCGGAATTTATAAAGTAAGTGACATCATCAATAAAAAATCTAAGGTCATGCAGAAAAGCCAATCTGGGATTTCGACATTCGTACAGGATAGTTTTTCTGGAATCCGTGTTGTGAAGTTTTTTAGCAAAGAAAGATATATTGAGAAAAATTACGGTATCAAAGTTAAAGATTATCAAGATAAAGCCTTGGATCTTGCAAGAACTGAAGCCTACTTTTTCACAATCATTCTTTTCGTAGTCGGACTTTTGAATGTGGCCATTCTTTACATTGGAGGACAAAAATATATCGCAGGCGAAATGAGCGTAGGAACGATTGCAGATTTCTTTATGTACATCAATATGCTGATTTTTCCTTTCTCTATGCTTGGCTGGGTTACATCTGTCAATCAAAGAGCAGAAGCTAGTATGCAGCGTGTGAACGAGTTTATGGATGTGAAATCTGACATCATTAATACCAATACTGAAACTTATCCAATCAACGGCGAAATCGAATTCCGAAATGTAAGTTACACTTATCCGAATACGGGAATCAAAGCGGTTGAAAATCTTAGTTTCAAAGTTGATGCAGGAAAATCTCTTGCAATCATGGGAAAAACCGGAAGTGGAAAATCTACAATTGCACAACTGATTTGCAGATTAATTGATCCTGATGAAGGCGAAATCCTAATCGATGGAAAAAACCTAAAAAGCCATAATCTGAAACTATACAGAGATCAATTGGGTTACACGCCTCAAGAAAGTTATCTTTTTTCTGATACGATTGAGAATAATATCGGGTTTGCGATTGACAAGCCAAATCATAGCTTGGTCGTAGAAATGGCGAAAAAAGCGGACGTTCATAAAAACATCGAAGAGTTCAAAGAACAGTACGAAACGATGGTCGGCGAACGTGGTGTAATGCTGTCTGGTGGGCAGAAACAGAGGATTTGCATCGCCAGAGCAATGATAAAACAACCGAATATCCTGATCTTCGATGATTGCCTTTCTGCCTTGGATACGGAGACTGAAGAGAACATTCTTCAAAACATAGACAAAGACCTTAAATCCACAACTTCTATCATCATAACTCACAGAGAATCAAGTGCGAAAAGAGCAGATGAAATATTATATTTGAATTAATTTCGCTAACATTTCGTTAATAATTTTATCAAAAATTTAAGAAAATAACTTATTTTAAAGGTTTTATTAACAAAACATTTTGAATTTCCGAGAATTCTGTTATATTTGTTAATACACATTTCTAAAAAAATTATAACGATGAGTGAATTTAAGGAACGACATGAGAATGAGATTTTCACTAAGGTGTTGAAAGCAGGCAGAAGAACGTATTTCTTTGATGTGCGGGAGACGAAAGCAGGTGACTATTATTTAACCATTACCGAAAGCAAAAAGAATTTCGGAGAAAATGGAGAAGCAACTTTTGAGAAACATAAAATCTATCTTTACAAAGAGGATTTCAAAAGTTTTCAGGAACTTTTCGAAGAATCTACAGACTTTATTATCCAGCAAAAAGGCGAAGATGTAATCTCTGAAAGACACGATAAAGACTTCAAATCAAAATCTTTTACGATAGAGTCTGACGACGAAGTTTAAATAAAAAATCAAAAGCGTTTCGAAATTCCGGAACGCTTTTTTGTTTGAATAATATTGTAAAAACGAAAAAAGCATCTCATAAAATGAAATGCTTTTTCTCTGTGGGTGAATGAGGGGTCTCGAACCCCCGACCTCCGGAACCACAATCCGGCGCTCTAACCAACTGAGCTACAATCACCGTTTTTGCGTGTGCAAATATAGTACTTTATCGTTTAATTACAAATAATTCCTTCAAAATTTTTGAGTGCAATTAATTTTTCTGTTGTGAAGCCTTCCGCAAACTCCACTCCGGAAAGTCTTCCCAAATCCTGAGCTCTGTAAGTCAGGCTTTCCAAGAAATCTTTTGTAGCAATTGGCGTTACAGGTTCTTTAGATTCCGGATTGTAAAATTGGGTTTTGTACGCAAGACAAGCTTCTATCTTTTTATCCAAAAAACCTGTAATATCAATCACAAATTCGGGAACTACATTTTTCCATTGGATATAGTGGAAGATATGTTTGGGTCTCCAGACTTCCTGTAATTCATTATTATCGAACGTTTCAATTTTTTTAAGACCTGCCAAGAAACAAGCGTCAGAAACCAATTTTGCTGCTTTTGCGTGATCAGGATGACGATCATCGATTGCGTTTGCTAAAACAATTTCCGGTCTGTATTTTCTGATTTTCTCAACTATTTTCAATTGATATTCTTCGGAATTAGTTAGGAAACCATCTTTTAATCCTAGATTTTCTCTTGCGTTAATTCCTAAGATCTTAGCTGAGTCTTTTGCTTCCTGAGCACGTGTCTCGGCTGTTCCTCTGGTTCCTAATTCGCCTTCGGTCAAATCTATAACACTAACGGTTTTTCCTTCAGAAATTAATTTAATAATTGTTCCTCCACAACCCAATTCAACATCATCAGGATGCGCTCCTATCGCCAGAAAATCACATTTCATTTTAAAATATTTTTACAAAATTAATAAAACAAAACTTCCCAATCTTATGAATTGGGAAGTTTAAATATATTTGTGACAGATTATTAATTAAGTGCTTTTTGAAGCGCCAATGCATCTGCATAAGTCGGATTAAGTGCTAATGATTTTGCAACATTTGCTTTCGCTTTTTCCTTATCAGTATCTTTTGCTATAAATGCAATAGCAAAATATGCATAAGACATCGTCTCTTTATTAGCTTCTTGATCTGCTGCTGGTTTTGCTAGCAAGGTATCAATATACTTTTGATAGGCAGAAGCTGCTAAATCTTTATTACCAGCTTGTTGATAAGCATAACCTTGGCTATAATATGCAGGTTCCCAAGTTGGAAGCAATGTGATCATTTTCTGCCAAGTCAAGATAGCACCATTCCAGTTTTTAACATCTTGGTAAGCTTGTGCCAATTTATAGATTGCGTCTGTATCTTGAGCATTTGCTGCAACTTTAGTTTTCAGGGCTTCAATTTCTGGAGAAGTAGCTGCATCAGGAGCAATTCCGACTAAACCACCTTTGACTTTAGCAAGCTCTTCATCCCAGTTCATTGTTTCATCTTTTGCATTTTTTGCAATAGCAATTTTCTGCTGAGATGTAGCCTCAAGCTGTGCTTTCTTAGCCGTGTCTTTTTCGTCTTTTGCCAATCCTGCAGCAATCAAACCTTGTAAACCTTCGTCGGAAGCTTGAACTCTTGATTTGTCAGCTTGAGATAAGAAAGTATCGATACTTTGTTGTGCCTCAGCATATTTAGCTTCGCCATATTGAATATAGGCTCTCAATTTATACTTAATAGGATCATTAACTTTATCAAATACAGAATCTAAAGTAGATTTTGCATTAGCATAATCATCATTAGAGAAATAAAGTTTTGCAATTTCTAACTGTGTATAAGGATCTTCATCCGCATATTTTGTATAGTTAATCAAATTCTGAGTTGCTTCCGCATTCTTCTGATATTTGATATTGAAACCTGCCAAAGCCTTGTAAGCTGGTGCATAAGTTGGATCTACCGCAATTGCTTTATCGATATTTGTTTTTGCTTGTTGCCACTGTTGAGCAGCAATCCAAAGTGTCCCTTTTCTTGTATATACTGAAGCTTTGTTTTTTGCTACAGTTTCTGCTTTGTCATAAGCAGTCATTGCATTTCCCGGGTCTTTTTTGATTCTGTAAGCATCTCCTAAAGCATAGTAGTAATTAGCAGGAACACCAGCTTTTTGAGATTTCTCAATTGCTTTATTCAAAAGAGTGATTGCAAGATCTGGTGAACTGTTTTTCTCAAACAATACCAAAGCTTCACCCGCTCTGAAAAGCACTTCTGCATCTTTTTCTCTTGAATCTTTTACAATCTGCTGAATTTCTGTAATCGCAGATTTATCTCCTTTTCCTAATTTTACGGAAGCTAAACCTAATTTATTTAAATAACTTTTAGGATCAGCGGCAAGACCTTTGTTGAAACTCTCTGTTGCAAGATCAAAATTCGGGTCAAATTGTGTTAAATATGTATTACCTAAGTAGAAGTAGTTACTAGCTTCTTTAGGATTTTGATTAATTAAGTCTGTGTAATTTTGTTTTGCCTTTGCATATTTTTGGCTATCTACAAAGTTAATTCCGTCCTGTACAGATTGTGCAAAACTAAAACTTGTAAAAAAGCCTACCGCTGCTGTAACAACAATTTTTCTTGATAAATTCATTCTATTCTCTTTTTTCATTTTCTTAACTGATAAATTTTGGTTTTATCGACAATATTTAGACCAAAATAGATAATTATATTTAATTCTTCTGTTAAATAAATATTAAAAATTGGGTTATCTCATTTGAACTTCCCTTTTAAAAATATTGTAAGGTTGTAGTCCTTCTTTTTCTACAATAATCTGACCCAATTGCTGGCAAGAAAATCTAATGAAACCATTTCCTAAACCATAATAAGCTTCATTGGTAATGAAATATAAAACTCGGGTAAAGGGATAACTCATATCTTTCAATGTATCAGTAGAAACATCATAAGCTTTATTATTTTTTATAACCTTAAGCACTTTCAGTTCATTTCTAAGTTTTTCTGCTTCTATTCCGAAAGGTCTGCTAATCGTATTATAACTAATAACACCAATTTTATCTGGGTAATTTTTAAGTTGTTCGGCTACATTTTCGTTTCCATTGATGATAGAAAACTTTAATTCAGAAGGATTTTTATTAAACTTTTGAGCGATAAAATTTAAATTACTGGAATTAACACCATCAAAAATTAATCTCTTTTTATCGGAATTCAATTCACTGTAAATCTCTTCTATCGAAATAGATTCTAAAGGTGAATCTTTTGGAACTACGAAAAGGACAGCGTCTGCCGCGAATTTTGCAGGTTTCCATGGAAGATCTATTTTTTTGTCATAAGCTTCTTTTTCTTTTTTGGAAAGTTCCCTAGACATAATAATTACACGTGCTTTCTTATCCAACAGATCCAGAAGACCTAAATCTTCTTTCTTAATAACCAGATTAATTTTTGTCTTTGGATTGAGTGCAGTGTATCTTTCAACTAATGCTTCTGCAACACTTTTGAAAGATTCATCGGCTTCTATCGTAATTTCGCCTTTATTAGGATTATCTATATCCTTATCTTTTGAACACGAATAGATCAAAGCAAAACTTGCGATGATCAGAAAAAATATTTTTTTCATTCTGATTTATCATTTTTGAGTACAATTATTGCTCTCACAAACCTAAAAATACCGTAAACTAAAAGTAATGCACCTAAAGGATAAGCGATATCGGATTCTGTAATCTGCTTATATCTGTAAACTAAAATAAAAACACCAAATGCGATGTAGAAAAATCCTACAATTAAAGAAAGCCATTTATACATAAAAACAAATTTAATAAAAAAAGAGAAGTTATAAAAACTTCTCTTTTGTATAATACATTACTATTTTATTCCTTATTGGAAATTCATTGTAACTGGGAATCTAAATCTAGATCTTACAGGCTGTCCGTTAACTTTACCTGGAGTCCATTTAGTTTTGATTCCTTTAACTGTAGATTCAGCTTCTCTGTTGAAATCTGAGTTAGGACCTGTTGCTTTAACTTGCGTTAATGAACCGTCTTTCTCTACAACGAATGTAATCTCAGTTTTCAAAGTACCTTCACCTTCCAAACTTCCAGAATCAAAATTATTACTGAATTTGGTTCTGAATGAGTTAGTTCCACCAGGGAATTCTGCATTTTGATCTACAGATTCATAAACCTCGTTAGTTACAGGCTTAACCTCAGCTGTTACTCCTTTACCTGTAACAGGTGGTGGAGGTGGTGCATAAACCGGAGTTTTCACACCTTCCTGAGCAACCAAACCAGTTGTCGTCTCCAATTGTTTTGAAATTGGTGGTGGTGGAGTCTCGATTTTCGGAGCTCTTTTAGGTTCTGGAACTACGTTCTGAATGATCTCCTGCTTCTCTTCCTCTTTTGGTGGAGGTGGTGGAGGTGGTTCTTCTTCTTTCGGTTGTTCTATGATAGGAGTATCTTCCAAGATATCTACCAACTTTGCATCTACTTCTACAGCATCTCTAGCATTCATTTGCTGAATCTTAAGATAAATAAGAGGCGAAATCGCAAGAAGAAGAAATAAAGCTGTACCTATTAAGAAAGATCTTGTAAGTAACTTAGGATATGCAGTCCTAAGATCATAAGCCCCATATTCTTTATTTCTCTTTTCAAATACAATCTCATCAAGAGTTGGATTGTAATTCAAATTGTCGTCTGCCATTTTTGATATTTTAAATATGATATTTGTAGAGAGAAAATTATTCCCCAACTTTCTTTTTGTAAATAGCTAACTCCCAAGGCTTGACGTCGGTAACACCATATCTTTCGTTCTTGGTAACTGCCATTTCATCTAGAATATCTACAAAATTCTTATATACTGCATCATCCGTTGGCTTTATAATCACTGTAAATTTTTCTTTATCAGCTGCTCCGGCTTTTGCTTTCTCGATTACTTGTCTAATCCCTTCTCTATCAAAATTGGTCTCAATAAGAGTTTGATCATTCAAACCTTGTTGATCTTGCTGATGATAAAAAATTCTATTATCTTTTCCTAAAACGATAGAAATTGAATTGCTTAATTTAATTTCTGTTATAGGCGGTGGTGGTTGATTTTTATCCGGTTTCGCTGGTAAACCAAGATCCATCACATTTGGTTTGCTAAATGTTGTTGTGAACATAAAGAACATCAACATCAAGAAATTCAAATCAACCATTGGTGTCATATCTACACGTGGATTCTGCTTTTTCGAGCGGACCTTGCCACCTTTCCCGGAATCCTCTTTTACTTGTACTTCTGCCATTTCTTGATTAATTTTTTTTGCCTTCTTGTGATGTGATCAACCAAAATTTAAGAAACTTAATATCTCTCAAACCCTCAAACAAACTTTGTACTTTCGGATATTTTGTAGTAACATCACCTTTAATTGCTAACTTATAGTTATTATTAACGGCTAAACTCTGCTCTACCCAATCTATTAATTGTTTGTTTGTACTATCCATTGGAATTCCTTCCGTTGCTACATAAGATTTCTGTCTATCTGCAGGCAGATTCAAAAAACTTTTCAGCTGCCCCATTGGCACTCCTACTGATTCTAATTTTGCAAATGAAACTTTTTCTGGGTTGGTGAAAGATATTTTATACTTTGCTCCCATTTTTTCCAAAAGTTGTAATTTCTCTGTGCCGTTATCTACCGGTTGAAAATAAAATACGCCATTTGGGGTAACACTTACAGTCATTAGACTTGCATCAGGAAGTAATTTCTCTGATATAGAAGAAGGCGGTTTTATCTGTGCCACATCGGGCTTTTTGAACTGGGTAGTCATAATGAAGAATGTAAGAAGTAAGAATGTTACATCACACATTGCTGTCATATCCAGAGCTACACCATGTCTTTTTGGTTTAATTCTCGCCATTGTTTTGTCTATTTAACTATTTGATGAAATTTAAAATGCAAAATACATTTTATAAAACGCTCAATTTCTTAGTGAAATTCAGCAAAAGATTGTTGGATGCTCATAGAGATCTCGTCGATCTTGTAAGTCAAACCATCAATTTTTGATGTGAAATAGTTATAAAGGATAATAGCGATTGCAGAAGTACCAATACCTAAAGCTGTATTCATCAATGCTTCAGAGATACCGATTGATAATGCAGCAGCATCTGGTGTTCCACCAGCTTCTCCTAACGCTTGGAATGAACGGATCATACCTAATACAGTCCCCAACAATGCTACCAATGTTGCAACAGTACCTAGTGTAGAAAGAATGTTCATGTTTTTCTCCAACATTGGCATTTCAAGAGTTGTAGCTTCTTCAATTGCTTTATTAAGACCAGCCATTTTTTGTTCTTTGTCTAAAGTTGTATCGTGAGCTAATGCTTTGTAAGTCGTAAGACCTTCTTTCACAACATTCCCGATAGATCCTTGCTGTCTGTCACACTCTTCTAGAGCTTCGTCAACTTGGTTTTTGTTAAGTAAGCTTCTGATTTTCACAACAAAATTATCAACGTTTCCACTTCCTGAAGCTTTGCTCAAAACAATAGCTCTTTCAATAGAGAAAACGATAACGATAATCATAAAAGTAATCAAAACAGGAACAAGAACTCCTCCCATATAGATAACTCCTAATCCGTGGGGATGTAATTCTGTCCCTTTGATATCAGCAAATGCTACTGAAGCTGTACCAGCTGTACGTGCATCTTCCTGAAAGTTAGATGGGTTACCTAATACAAATAAAAAGATTGCAATACCAATAGCGAATAAAATTGGTATAATTACCGCAGGATTAAGACCTCCCTTTTTTCTAGCAACTACTTGCTCGTCTGTGTTTGAAACATTCATTTCCATATTAAAACTAAATTATAATTGTTAAATTTTATTCTGTAAAATAAAGTCAAATTATTTAAAAATGCAAACTAAATAATGTGACTTTCTATTTTTTTTGTCAATGCAATCGAGACCACATTTGTATATTATTAAAATTAAACTTATTTTTTATGAATTTATTATCAAAATTTCCAAACATTCTAAAATAAAACTAAAAATTAAGGATTATTTTTATGTTATTCGATTCAATAATTACATTTATAATATATAATAAATTTTTGTTAAAGTTTTAAAAACGCAATTTTCATTGCTTACTTATGAGACAATATTAATGATTCTGCCCTGAACAAAAATGAAATTTTTAACCGTTTTTCCATCCAAGTGCCTTTTTGCATCCTCATTTTCCAAAATAATTTTCTCCACCTCCTCTTTTCCAAGGTCAGCGCCTAATTTTATCTTGAATTTCATCTTTCCGTTAAAACTTACTGGGTAATCTATCTCATCTTCTACAAGATAAGCTTCATCAAGAATTGGAAACTTCTCGAACTCTATAGACGAATTATTTCCCAGCAAATTCCATACCTCTTCGCAGATGTGTGGTGCGTAAGGTGAAATTATTATTGCCAGTGGTTCAAGAATCACTCTTTTATTACATCTCAATTTCTGTAACTCATTGACTGCTATCATAAATGACGAAACCGAAGTATTGAAAGAAAAATTCTCAATATCAAAAAGCACTTTCTTGATTAAAGTATGCAAAATCTTGAATTCCGCTTTTGTAGGCTCTTCATCAGAAACCGTGAAAGTATCGCCATCGAAATAAAGATTCCAGAATTTCTTCAAGAAACCATAAACTCCGCTAAGACCTTGCGTGTTCCAAGGTTTGGATTGTTCTAATGGACCAAGGAACATTTCGTACAATCTTAAACCGTCTGCTCCATATTCATTACAAATATCATCAGGGTTGACAACATTGTATTTTGACTTGGACATTTTCTCAACCTCACGACCTGTGATGTATTTGCCATCTTCCAAAATAAATTCTGCATCCGCGTAATCTGGTCTCCAAGATTTGAAAGCTTCGATATCCAATTCGTCGGTTGTTCCTTTTAATAAAGAGACATCAACGTGAATAGCTTGAGTTTTATGTTCGCCAATCAAATTTTTAGAAACATATTGATTAGTTCCGTCAATTCTATAAACAAACGCACTCATCCCCAAAATCATTCCCTGATTAATCAACTTCTGGAAAGGCTCATTTTGTTCAATATAACCTCTGTCTTTCAAAAACATATTCCAAAAACGGGAATACAATAAATGTCCTGTTGCGTGCTCGCTTCCTCCGATATATAAATCAACTTGTCCCCAATAATCGGTCAACTCTTTTTTAGCAAAAACAGAGTCATCATTCGGGTCCATATATCTTAGGAAATACCAAGAACTTCCTGCCCAACCCGGCATAGTGGATAATTCTAATGGAAAAACGGTTTTATCTTCAATCAAATCTGTGTCAACCACTTTCTGATTCGCTTCGTCCCACGCAAATGTTTTTGCATTTCCTAATGGCGGGTCTCCGTCTTCTGTCGGTAGATATTTTTCAACCTCAGGAAGTTCCAAAGGCAAAGCGGAATTTGGCAAAGTGTACGGCATTCCATCCTTATAATAGATAGGAACCGGCTCGCCCCAATATCTTTGTCTGGAGAAAATCGCATCACGCTGTCTGTAATTCGTTGTTCCGTGACCGATTTCTTTATTTTCGATTTCAGCGATGATTTTTGATTTCGCATCCTTATAATTAAGACCGTTCAAGAAATCAGAATTCACACAAACTGAATCTTTAGAATCATAAGATTCTTCCTGAACATCCACATCAGACTCAACAACCTTGATAATTTCCAAATTAAATTTCTTCGCAAATCTATGGTCGCGCTCATCGTGCGCAGGAACCGCCATCACAGCACCAGTTCCGTAACCCATCAACACATAATCCGAAATATAAACCGGAATATTCTTCCCAGTAAACGGATTGATTGCATAACTTCCCGTGAAAGCGCCACTCACGTTTTTCACGTCAGCCATTCTATCACGTTCTGTTTTTTTGGAAGTTTCTTCTATATATTGGTCAACTTCAGTTTTTTGTTCTGGAGCTGTTAAATTCTGAACCAAAGGATTTTCCGGCGCCAAAACCATAAAAGTTGCTCCGAAAATCGTGTCAGGTCTTGTGGTAAAAACTTCAATCGTTTCTCCGTTTTCAGTTTCGAATCTTACCTGCGCACCCTGAGATTTTCCAATCCAATATTCCTGAGCGTCTTTCAAAGGTTGAGGCCAGTCCAAAGTTTTCAAGCCTTGCAACAATCTTTCCGAATATGCAGAAATCCTCATACTCCATTGCATCATTTTCTTTTGAAAAACAGGGTAACCACCTCTTTCGGATTTTCCGTCTTTTATTTCGTCGTTCGCTAAAACGGTTCCTAAAGCTGGACACCAATTCACAGTCGTTTCTGCACGGAAAGCGAGACGATAATTTAATAATATTTCTTCTTTATTAATATCAGAATAATTTTTCCAATCTTCTGAAGTAAAAGTTAATTCCTCATTTTGATTGGCATTTAATCCTTCACTTCCCTTATCTTCAAAATGTTTGATTAAGGTTTCGATAGATTCTGCCTTGTCTGAATCTTTATTATACCACGAATGAAACAACTGAATGAAAATCCACTGCGTCCATTTATAATAAGAAGCGTCCGAAGTTCTCACTTCTCGGCTCCAGTCAAATGAAAACCCGATTTTTCTTAATTGCTCTTCGTATCTCGTGATATTTTGCTCAGTCGTAATTGCAGGATGCGTTCCGGTCTGGATTGCATATTGCTCAGCAGGAAGTCCAAAACTGTCATAACCAACCGGATGCAAAACATTGAAACCCTGATGCCTTTTGAATCTCGCATAGATATCCGATGCGATGTATCCCAGCGGATGACCCACGTGAAGTCCCGCTCCGGAAGGGTACGGAAACATATCGAGGACGTAGAATTTCGGTTTATCGGTTGAGTCGGAAGTCTTGTAAGTTTGGTTGTCTTCCCAGTATTTCTGCCACTTTTTTTCTATCTGCTGATGGTCGTAAAACATTCTATAAAGTAAGAATTAGTAATGAATAATTTTTTTAAGATTCACAAAGTTAAGATTTTGGAATAAATAGACAATTTTAAATTTTCGGATTTACTTTTCAACAATAATAATTATTTGGGCAGCTATTTCCGCCTTCCGCTCCCAATCTTTTTTGCAGACGATTTCAGTTTAAATTAGAAATTGAGTAGAAGCAAAAAAGGATTTCCGCTCAAGTCGGGCTGCGGATTCTAGCTTCGATTCAGCATTTGTCATTCAAAAAGAAGTGAAGCATATAAAAGATAAAGTCTTCGACTCCGCTCAGACTGACAATGTTAAAATTGTACGATTAAGATAATAATTGTCACACTGAGCGGAGTCGAAGTGTTTTCATTATCAAAAAATCTATTATCTATTATCTCAAAGTCTATTATCTGAATAAAGTCTATATCTTTATCTTTGTAAAAAATCGCAAGTGCCGGAAATTTCAATCATCACACCGAGTTACAATTCTTCAAAATATTTGAATGAAACCATCGCTTCTGTCCTCAATCAAACTTTTCAAGATTGGGAATGGCTGATTACCGATGATTGCTCGACTGACAATTCAGTACAAATTCTGGAAAAGCAAAACGACCCACGAATCAAAGTTTTCAAAGCGGAGAAAAATGGTGGCGCTGGACACGCAAGAAATATTTCTTTGGAAAATGCAAACGGAAGATTCATCACTTTTCTGGATGCTGACGATTTTTGGGAACCAAATTTCCTTGAAGAAATGGTCAATTTTATGAAATCCGAAAATGCAGAATTGGCCTACTCCACTTATTCCCGTTGCGATGAAAATCTGAATCCTGTTTTAGGCGATTTCGAAGCAGACACAATTGTTAATTTTAATAATCTTTTGAAAACCTGCAGACTATCTCTTTTAGCCTCGATGTATGATTCCAAAAGAGTTGGGAAATTCTACTTTCCTGAAGGTACAAAACGCGAAGACCACGTGATGTGGCTGGAACTTTTGAAGAAAATTCCGCAAGGAAAACCGTTAAAAAAAACCTTATCAAAATATAGAATGTTGCCAAACAGCGTTTCCCGAAACAAATCAAGCATTATGAAAGACCAATATTTGGTTTACAAAGATTATATGAAATTTTCGACGTTGAAATCATTGTATTACACAGCGAATTGGGCATTCAACGGTTTTATCAAATATTCTAAAATTTTTAATTAATGGAATATTCAAAAGAATTCAAACAGGCTTTGAGCGAATTTTCTCCTGCTGAAAAAGACAAATTGATTTTCCGATTGCTAAAGAAAGATAAATTGCTTTCCAAAAAATTATATTTCGAACTCATTGACCTTGAAACAGTTGATGACAAACGAGATGCGATGGAAGAAATCATTCGTGAAAAAGTTTCGTTGGCTTCAAAATATATTGCGAATCAAAAATACTTTCTCGTTCTCATCAGAAAAATAAGTGCAGAAATCACAGAACACGTTAAAATAACGACCGACAAATTTGGAGACGTTTTTTTGAATTTATTTTTAATTAATGAAATATTAGAACACAACGAGAAATTTGGAACACAAAGATTTGACAACGTTTATAAACTTTACATTTACCTCATTAATAAAATCTTCAAAGCCTTGACTTTGACAAAAAAACTGGATGAAGATTATTGGATGGAAATCGATGAGTTTCTTGAAAAACTTAATGAAAAAATCGATGGAAATATTTATTTTCAGAAACTTTGCACGAACAATAGATTGGATTTCAACTGGCTGAAATGTGAAAACATTCCCGACCATTTCGAATTGATTGTGAAAGGAATTAAGAGTGAGGGATTTTTGAGATAAAACCAAAAAACATTTATCTCGCTGATTTGGCAGATTAAGCAGATTTTAGCTCAAATAAATCTGTGAAATTAGCTCAATCTGCGAGAATTAAATTTCCTCAAACGTCATAATTTTCTTCAAAATAATCTCCGTAGAATCTGGCTGAGACTCTACAAAATCGCCGGCATTTTTTGCCATTTCCTTCAAATAAGAAACTTCACTTTCTTCTGCTGTCAAATCTTTTTTCATCACTTCCTCGATGAAAGCTGCAGCTGTCACAAAATCCTCAAAATGTTTTCCACCTTTTGCTGCAACCAAATTATCGGCTTCCGGATTTTTCTTGTATTGATTTCCGAAAATCACTGGAACCGAATAAACCGCCGCTTCCAGAATATTGTGTAATCCCGCCGAATGAAAACCACCGCCAACAACCGCCAAATCTGCATAAGAATACAATTTGGAAAGTTTTCCGATGCTGTCGATGATGAGAATTTGATAATTCGAAGTTTGAAGCGTTGGAGAATTAGAAAGTGAACTGTACAAAATCGCGTTTGGGAATAATTTCAACAAATGCGGAATGCGATGCAAATCGTGAGGTGCGATGGCGAACTTGGTATCAGGAAGTTTTTTGACCAAAAGTTGAGCAATATCTTCCTCAGTCTGCCAACTGCTTCCGAAAACAATTAGTTTCTGACCGCCTTTAAAATCTTCTATAAAATCCAGATGATTATCTCTGTCCAAAAACTGTTTCACACGGTCAAATCTTGTATCACCGGAAACGGAGGAATTTATCAATCCAATATTTTTTGCCAAAGCAGAAGATTTGATGATTTGATGAAAAAACCAATCGATGTTATTTTTAAGTTGTTTTGCAAACCATTTTCCGTAATTCTCGAAGAAGATTTGATGTTCGTAAAACAATGCGGAAATCACGTAAAGTTTTGTTCCTCGGTTTTTCAGTTCACTTAAAAGATTGTACCAATAATCATATTTTACAGTGAAGAAAATCTTACAATCGAAACTGGAAACAAATTCCTGAACGTCTTTCTTTTTGTCGAAAGGTAAATAACAAATTGCGTCTGCGATATGTTTTTTCTTCTTCACATTTTCATAACCAGATGGCGAGAAAAATGTGATTAACACTTTATAAACTTGGAATTGCTCTTTGAGTTTTTCGAGAACTGGTAAGCCTTGTTCGTACTCGCCTAAGCTGGAAGCGTGCATCCACAAGACTTTATCTTCAGGCGAAAAAGTATTTCTTACGATTTCCAAAGATTGTTTTCTTCCTCGGATTCCTTTTTTGGTTTTGCCATCGATCAGTGAAAAGACCTTCATCCCGAAAATCATCAGGCGGACGAAAAGATTGTATAGAGATTTCATTTGATTGCTTCGTTAAAAATATAAATAGTATTGATACCAGCACTTAACTTATTTTTTTCTGGTTTTCGTTTTGTAACTTCAGTAAAAAAACCACCAACTTCATCTGCGTTAGTTTCCTCTAAATCAATTGTAGTGTAATAATTTCCATTTGAATTTTTAAGTCTTACTGATTGTTCTTTAACAATTTTCCTGTCATGAATTAATCTCCAAGTAAAAAATGCACTTTCAAAATTATCTTTGTTAGATGCCGGAGAGTGAAAATAAATTTTCAAAAAATTATCATCTTTTTTAACAGAATAAAATTTACTAGACGCAGTATCAATCACTTTTTTGTCATAAAAAATAATCTGATTCTTAAACGAATCTTTACCAAAAATACAATATTGAATGATTAAAGATTTATACTTATTTTTTTGTTTCACAATCCACCAACTCGTTTTTTTGTTCCTTTTAATGTTAAAATTTCCATTGATAGTGAAGTATTTATTTTCGGCGTTATAAAATTCAATAGAATCATTAATCTTTTTCTTAGAAAGAATTTTATAATTTTTCAGCAGCATAAGTTCTTCTATCTGATTTCGCAAAGTGACAGGTTTTTCCACTTTCTTTTTACAGCTAAAAAACATTGAAATAAGAATCAAGTAAAAGTATTTCATCTTTTATTTTTCTACTGCAAATCTATCATTATTTGTGGAAGGATTGGATATGACCAAGAATTCCAAATCATTTTCCGTTTCGTTTTCTATCAAATGAATTTGGTTTGGCAGAATATGGAACCCCGAATTTTCAGACACTTCAAAAATATTTTTGTCTATGTAAAATTTTGCTTTTCCTTTTAGAATATAGAAAAACTGCTGTGCATTTTTGTGAAAATGAAGTTGTTCTTTTGTTTTTGGAGGCATCATTTCTTGTTTGACAGAAAGATTTTCTGAGTTCAATAAAACCCAGCTGTCACAATTGTTTCCCCAAAAATAGTGTTCGGTATTTTCTTTTGAAACCATCATTTAAATTTTTCTAAACACAAATTTAAAAATTAGAAATTATTAAACCGTAATTTTGTCATTCTGAAAGAATCTCAACAGTCTAGATTCTTTCAGAATGACAAATGCGGTGTTCTATGACAAATGTTGATTGGAAGCCGAAACCTGCAGCCCGACTTGAGTGGAGCTCTTTTTTGGATGGGGAAAAGCTTGGCAAAAAAAGCGGGAACGGAAGGCGGATAAAGCTGCCCAAATCATCAATCCTGTAAATTGAAATGTGTCAAATTCTAACTTGTTAAAAATTATTGTAAAAAAGTTTTCAAATACTTGTGGAGCAAAATAAAAGCTGTATATTTGCAATCTGAAAATTTAATAGTAATTACGAACTAAATATATTAGTGATGAGTAAAAGAACATTCCAACCATCTGAGAGAAAAAGAAGAAACAAGCACGGTTTCCGTGAAAGAATGTCTACACCAAACGGAAGACGAGTGTTGGCAGCTAGAAGAGCGAAAGGCAGAAAGAGCTTAACTGTTAGTGCATCTCGCGCTAAGAGATAATTTCTTCAAAAATTATCATATACAAAAAGTGTCTGGACATTGTTTCAGACATTTTTTGTTGTTAAAATTTCCCAAAATTGAAAGCAGGAAAATAAGTTTTTGCTATTTTTGATTTTCACAACCTTCAACTTGAAATTATGCCGCATAGAAACGATCCGGGAGTAGATATTATAGATTTGAGCAACGCAAAGATTGTTCAGAAAAACTTCACAGTCCTGAATGATGTTGACCTTCATATCAAGAAAGGAAAATTCTGCTACCTAATCGGAAAAACTGGTTCTGGAAAGAGTTCTCTTTTGAAAGTTCTTTACGGACAATTGCCTCTACAAGGCGGAAGCGGACAGGTTGCCGGATTCGATTTGAAGAAATTGAAGCAATCCGAAGTTCCAAACCTAAGAAGAAAATTAGGAATTGTCTTCCAGGATTTCCAACTTTTACCGGACAGAAATATTGAGAAAAATCTTCTTTTTGTTCTCCAAGCAACCGGTTGGAAAGACAAATTAAAAATGGAAGCCAGAATTGATGAAGTTCTATCCAGCGTTGGGATGAAAACCAAAAAACACAAAATGCCACATCAACTTTCCGGAGGTGAACAACAGCGTGCGGCGATTGCGAGAGCGCTTCTAAATCATCCTGAACTTATCCTTGCTGATGAGCCAACTGGAAATCTGGACCCAGAGACCTCCAACGATATTATGACGCTTCTAAAGAATCTTGCAGAAGAAAATCATTGCGCAGTGGTGATGGCGACACACGACTATCATATGATTCAGAATTATCCAGGTGAAGCAATCCGTTGTGAGAATGGACAGGTTTCTGTTTTGGATACAGCGGAACTTTTTGAATAGAAATTAGAGATTAGAATTTAGATATTAGATTTAATTCTAATGTTTTTATAATATAGAACCTTTTTGAAAATTTCAGAGAGGTTTTTTTGTGAATTGATGAAAGTCTTTTGTCAGTTCAAGATATTCATCGGAATAAACTCGTGGCGATTTTTCTATAACGAAGTTTTCTACTTTAGCTTCTGATTCTATGAATGAATATTCTAAAACTAAACGTTTCGGTTCTGAGGTTTTGATGCCTTTGATACTGACTTTTCTTTTAAGGAACAAATTATTATTAAAACAAATTTCAGTGAACTCCTTTTCAGAATCGATTGGAATGATGACTGTGAAAAGTCCATTTTCAGAAAGTAATCGACTTGATTTGTGAATTAAATCAGAAAAATTCAATTCTAATCTTTGTCTTGCCAGAATATCTTTTTCTGAAGAATTAATTTCAAAATAAGGTGGGTTTGAAATAATTAAGTCGAATTTCTCTTCGGTTTCAAAGTTTTTAAAATCCTGTCGTTGACCTTTGATTCTGTCAGAAAAAGGAGAATTTAAAAAATTGGTTTGAGAAATATGGACGGCTTCAGAATTAATATCGATTGCTAAAATTTGCACTTCTGGATTTCTTTGAGCAATCATCAATGAAATAATTCCTGTTCCAGCTCCAACTTCTAAAACTTTCTTCGCATCAGAAACGTTAGCCAAAGCGCCAAGCAAAACCGCATCTGTTCCCACTCGGAAAACGTCAGCGTTTTGTTGAATATCAAATTGTTGAAATCGGAAAGGTTTCATTAATTATAAATTGGAAGGCATAGAAATCGTGAACGTCGCACCTTTGTCCACTTCTGAAACCACGGTGATTGTGCCATTGTAATCTTCAACCATTCGTTTTACCATCGTGAGTCCGATTCCCATTCCACTGTTTTTGGAAGTGAAATTCGGGTCAAAAATCCTGTCAAGTTTATCGGTCGGAATTCCTACACCATTATCCTGAACGGTAATTTTGATTCGCTTTTCGATTTTCTCGAGGTCAACATTGATGACGGATTTCCTATCATCAGATTTGGCCTGACTGGCGTTGGTCACAAGATTGGTGATGATTCTGGTAAGGTAATCTTTATCAATTTTCATCTTTATATCATCGTGATTGGCGTGAACAAAGATATTTTCGTCGCTGAAAATAGTGAGCGAATTTCGAACTTCCTTATTCAAAGAAATCTCTTCATCCGTCTTCTCCGGCAATTGTGCAAACTGGGAAAAAGCACTCGCTACTCTACTGATAACATCAATTTGACCGATGACAATCTCGCTTAAGTTTTTAACTTTCTCAGTAATATTCGGATCGTTCGGGTCAAATTTTCTTTCGAAGTTCTGCATCATCAGCTTCATCGGCGTCAATGGATTTTTGACTTCATGCGCCACTTGTTTCGCCATTTCCTGCCAAGCGGATTGTTTCTCGATATAACTTAATCGCTCGCGTTGATCCGCAATCTCGGCAATCATTTTATTGTAAGCTTTTACCAAGGCATTTAGCTCATCATTTTTATAATATTTGATGGGCTGCAGATTTTTATCAAACAAATTAATCCTGCTGATCATTGATGTAAACCTGATTATCGCTTCCGTCAGATTGTTGGAAATAATCCAACTGAGCCAAATACTAAAAAAGATAATAAGAACATTAACCCCAATGATATATGCAAAATAATGCTTGAAAACTTCCATATAAGCACTCTCATTGTGATAATACGGAAAATAGATATAGCCAATATCCTCCAGCATATTATTTTTCAGAACCATATAGGAAGAGACAATACTTGCACCTAACTTCTCATCATATGATTTGTCGTCGTACTGTTTTCCGTTTTTTTTGATTTCCTTTAAAACGTTGGCAGGCATTTTCTTTTGCTCAACAAGATTTGGGTCTTTATTGGACAAAAGGTAATTTCCTTTGAGGTCATAGATGACAATATCGTGCTTATTGATATCCGCAATTTCATAGATTTTATTTTCCAAAACCGTCGGAATATCATAAGTCTCAACCTGAGAATGACTGAGCGCGTAATCCAAAGAAGCCATCAGCGCCTGTGATTTATTCTGCATATCGGTTTGACTTTGCTCCTTTGCGTTTTTTCGTAAAATAACAAACGATAAAGCCGCCGAAGTGACAACACTCAAGATACAAATAGTAAGAAACCCGATAAAAACCCTATTCCTTAACCGATAACCTTTATAATCACTAAATGACATTCTGTTTTTTAAGTAGTTTGGCAACGTATTTTCCGATAATATCAAATTCCAGATTTACCACATCGCCTTTCTGCAGGTTTTTCATATTCGTAAACTCCCAGGTATACGGAATTATCGCCACAGAAAATTTCCCGTCTCCGCTCTCAGCAACGGTTAAGCTTATTCCATTCACCGTAATTGAACCTTGCGGAACAGTTGTATATTCCGTAGATTCGTCATAATTGATGGTGATAAAATAACTTCCGTCCTGATTTTCGATGCTTTCCACAGTTCCCGTTTTGTCCACGTGACCCTGCACGATGTGTCCGTCCAGCCTTCCTTCGAATCGCAAACAACGTTCCAAATTGACTTCCGTGCCCACATTCCAAAAATTAAGATTCGTTTTCTCCAGCGTTTCGTTTATCGCCGTCACTTTATAAGTATTCTCGGTAATCTCAACAACCGTCAAACAACAGCCGTTGTGCGCCAGACTTTGGTCGATTTTCAATTCCTGAGTGAAAGGTCCGCTCAGTGTAAAATCTATATTACTTTCGTTTCTGTCAATTTTCTCTACTTTTCCCGTAGCTTCAATGATTCCTGTAAACATTCTCGTTTTGTATTTAAAATTTTTAGGAGCTTAATCCTGCTATCCGCTATATCTTTTTTGTAATTGCTACCGAATCGAGTTCACCAATAGAACTATTCAGCCATCGCAATCACAAAAAAGGATGCCGCTACTATCAGGGCTATGGATTTTGTCATCAGTACAACTTTTGTTGTACAAATCAACCTAAAAAATTGTAATTTTGTAAATTCTTTATAAATGTCAAAGATAAACAAATGAGCTCCAAACACCATAAAATCAGAGTAGGAATTTCAATCGGCGATTTCAACGGAATCGGTCCGGAAATCATCCTCAAATCTCTGAAAGATAAATCCATCACAGACTTTTTTACGCCCGTCATCTTTGGTTCAGGAAAACTTTTCACCTATCAGAAAAATGTTTTTAAACTTCAGACCAATTTCAATTACATCAACGAAGCGAAAGAAGCTCAGTCCGGCAAAATCAATATGGTGAATCTGACGAAGGAAAACAGCAATATAGAATTTGGTGTCCCAACGGAAGAATCCACAAAAATGGCCATCGACTCATTAAATTCTGCGACAGAAGCACTATTAAATAAAGACATCGACGTTCTCGTAACAGCGCCAATCAACAAAGACGAAATGATGAAATATGGTTTCGCTCACGCTGGCCACACAGGTTATTTCGAAGAAAAAGCAGGCAAAAAAGCCGTGATGTTTATGGTAACAGAAGCTTTGAAAGTAGCAGTTTCCACACATCACATTCCGGTTGCTGAGATTGCAAGCAACATTACCAAAGAAAATTTAAAAAAACAAATCAAGCAATTGGTTGCTACATTGAAAGAAGATTTCTGCGTAGAAAAACCGAAGATTGCAGTTCTCGGACTCAATCCTCACGCTGGCGACGGTGGCGTTATCGGAAAAGAAGAAATCGAAATCATTCAGCCTGCGATTCAGGATTTATTTAATGAAGGCATCATGGCTTTCGGTCCTTATCCAGCGGACAGTTTTTTCCAACCGGAAAAATATAAAGCCTTCGATGCCGTTTTGGCAATGTACCACGACCAAGGTTTGGCACCGTTCAAAACGATTGCTTATGAAGAAGGCGTGAATTACACGGCTGGTTTGCCTTTTATCAGAACTTCGCCAGACCATGGCGTTGCCTATGATATTGCGGGAAAAAATATTGCAGACGAAACTTCATTTTCCGAAGCCATTTTTACAGCAATCAATATTTTTAAAAGCCGAGACGAATATCAGGACTTGAGAGCGCATCGTCTCCGTCCGAAAGCGACACACGCACATAGCGGACCAGACGAGGATTTACCAAAAGAAAGCTAAACACTTTCTTCAAAATTGAGACATTAAAATAAGTTTTTGGAGGACTAATTTTTTGCAATTCAAGTATTTCCAAAAAATATTTTGTTATTTGAAAAAATTAAATTATTTTTGCAAACCATTTTTATGGACAGATTTAGAAACTACGACATTGCTTTTGTAGGCTTAAAACCAGGAAAGCACGATTTCAATTACGAAATCAATCAGGAGTTCTTTGATTTATTTGAGACTGAACAGGAGTTTTTCAACCCAAATATTAATGTAAATGTTCTTTTGGACAAGCACACGACATTTTTGGAATTCATATTCGAAGTTTCAGGAACAGTTCAATTGATTTGCGACATTAGCAATGATGAATTTTCTGAAAACATAGAAAATGATTTGAAAGTTCTTGTAAAATTTGGAGAAGAGTATGATGACAGCAACGAGGATGTGATTACCATCAACAGAAAAGACAGCGATTTCAACATTGCGAATCTTATCTACGAAACAGTGGTTTTATCAATCCCAATGAAAAAAGTAGCGCCTTCTGTGAAAGACAATGAAGAATATCAGAATCTTTTAGACAAATACAGTCCAAAAATAATCGAGGAAGAAGAGGAACAAGTTGACCCACGATGGGAAGCTTTGAAAAAATTAAAAGATAACAATTAAGAAATAACAATATAATTCGAAAGAATTTTTTAAAAAGTACTAACAATGGCACATCCTAAAAGAAGACAGTCGTCTACAAGAAGAGATAAAAGAAGAACACACTACAAAGCTGTAGTTCCTCAATTGGCTAAAGACGCAACGTCTGGCGAAATGCACTTATACCACAGAGCGCACTGGCACGAAGGAAAACTTTATTACAGAGGAAAAGTTGTAGTAGAGAAAACTGTAGAAACTATAGAAGAAAACTAAGAATTATCTTTGATAATCTTATACTTAGCATAAAAAACCACTCGGATTTTATTAATTTGGGTGGTTTTTTATTATATTTGGCGTTCAAAACATTTAAAATTTTATGGATATAAAAGACATTCAGAATCTTGTAAGATTTGTAGCAAAAGCAGGAGTTTCCGAAGTGAAATATAAAAATAAAGACTTCGAAATCTACATCAAAACACCACTTGGAGGCGAGCCTGTAAGCTATGTAACACCACAAGTTTCTTATCAGACTCCTTTTTCTGCACCGGCTGCAAGTCCAGTTTCTGCTTCTAACGATAATTCTGAAGCAGCAAACGCTGCCGATGACAGCAAATATATTACGATCAAATCTCCAATGATCGGAACTTTCTACAGAAAACCATCTCCAGACAAAGAGGTTTTTGCAAACGTAGGCGATTCTGTAACAGAAGGAAAAGTAGTTTGTGTGATCGAAGCGATGAAGCTTTTCAACCAGATCGAATCAGAAGTTAGCGGAAAAATCGTGAAAATCTTGGTAGAAGATTCTTCTCCTGTAGAATACGACCAACCATTATTTTTAGTAGACCCTTCTTAAGGAATTTTAGATGAAAGATTATAGATTTTAGATGAAAATTAATTCGTTTAAAATCAATTTAAAATTCAAAATTTAAAATTTAAAATTTCTAAAAAGATGTTCAAAAAAATATTGATCGCAAACCGTGGCGAGATCGCAATGCGAATTTTACGTACGGCTAAGGAAATGGGAATCAAAACAGTCGCTGTTTATTCAACTGCTGACAAAGACAGTCTTCACGTGCGTTTTGCAGACGAGGCTGTTTGTATTGGCCCACCAATGAGCAAAGATTCTTATCTTAAAATTCCTAATATCATCGCTGCAGCAGAAATTACAAATGCAGATGCAATCCATCCAGGTTACGGCTTTCTTTCTGAGAATGCAAACTTCTCTAGAATTTGTGCTAAGAACGGCATCAAATTCATTGGAGCAAGTCCTGAGCAAATCGAAAAAATGGGCGACAAAGCTACGGCTAAAGCGACTATGAAAGCAGCTGGAATCCCTTGTGTTCCAGGATCTGAAGGCTTGATTGATTCTTATGAAGACGCTAAGAAAACTGCTCTGGTAGTTGGTTATCCTGTGATGATCAAAGCTACTGCCGGTGGTGGTGGAAAAGGGATGAGAGCCGTTTGGAAAGAAGAAGATCTGAAAGAACATTGGGATTCTGCAATCCAGGAAGCTGTTGCGGCTTTTGGAAACGGCGGAATGTACATGGAAAAACTGATCGAAGAGCCAAGACATATTGAGATTCAGGTTGCTGGAGATCAATTTGGTAAAGCCTGTCACCTTTCCGAAAGGGACTGCTCTATCCAAAGAAGAAATCAAAAACTGATCGAAGAAACGCCATCTCCATTTATGACAGATGAACTTCGTGAAAAAATGGGAGCAGCAGCTGTGAAAGCAGCAGAATATATTTCTTATGAAGGTGTTGGAACAATTGAATTTTTGGTGGACAAACACAGGAATTTTTACTTCATGGAAATGAATACAAGAATCCAGGTGGAGCATCCAATTACGGAACAAGTTGTTGATTTTGACTTGATTCGTGAGCAGATTTTATTAGCTGCAGGAACACCAATCAGCGGGAAAAATTACTATCCGAAAAGACATTCTATCGAGTGTAGAATCAACGCTGAGGATCCTTATGCTGATTTCCGACCGTCTCCGGGGAAAATTACGGAACTTAATATTCCTGGTGGAAACGGTGTGAGAGTTGACACTCACGTTTATTCAGGATACACGATTCCATCCAACTACGATTCCATGATTGCAAAATTGATCGTTACTGCTCAAACCAGAGAAGAATCGATTGCGAAAATGAAACGTGCTTTGGAAGAATTCTATATCGAAGGTGTAAAAACTACGATTCCTTTCCACAGACAACTATTGGAAAATGAGGATTTCCTTGCTGGAAATTACACTACCAAGTTTATGGAAGACTTCGTAATGGATAGAAGTTTTGATAATCATATCTAAGAAATTACCATTCAATAAATATAAAATGCCTGACTATAAAAGTCAGGCATTTTTTAGGTAAATAATCAAAAATTTAATCTCACAAATCATAAAACTCTTCTCCATCTTCACTTAGCCACCCCTTTCTACCTTCAAAATCTTCAAAGCGTAAAAATCTATTCTTAATATCTTCAAGTGTTTTATATTTGATATTAACATTGCCAAGATAATTTGATCTTGGAGAATAAAAGCCTACTTTTCTATCATTCCATATTTTGTAATAAATCTGAGGATAAAAATTACTATCTAAATCATTACTTAACGAAAGATTAAAACTATCCTTATAATCGCCAGATAAATTCAAAAGCGAGAGTTCAGATGAAAAATCTTCTATTTTATCAAATAGAGAAATTGTAGTATTAAAGTCATTGTCTTTATTTACAAAGACATTCCAATATTGAGGAGTAATACGGTCACTTGTGAAGTTAAAATTAATACAATAAAATCCTTCTTTGCCCTCTTTTTTTATCTTAAAAAAGTAAACAAATCTTTCATTGAGTAGTTTATAAAAATTTTTTGTGCTGTCTGATTTATTGAGATATTCAATTTTACCAAAATCTTGTTTTATCTGAAAAGAAGTTTTATTTTCCGAAATATGATTATTATCCGACTCTACTAAATGTCTTTTAAAATCTGAATTAAAAAAATGTATTTTCTGATTGATTTCTATTGTATTATTTTTTGTTCTAAATCCATATAAACTCTCCTTATACGAGCCACTTCTGGTACCACAAACGGCTACACTATAACTTTCTAAACTAATAAATTCGGAATTGGTTGAATGCTCATAAATATTACCAATGACTTTAACTTCATTTTTTTCCAGAACCGCATATTTTGTAATTCCCTTTTTTGTGACTTCAATTTTATCGTTATTATATTCCGGAATTTCAAAATGTAGTGGAAGTATTTTTTTGAAACCTTTATCAATTATCTTAACACCATAAAAATCATAAAAGTACCATAAGCCATTATCTTTAACCAAAATTGCATCGGCACAAATCAGTACTTTTTTAAACTTCGCCGGCAAGATTTCTTTGCCAAGATATTCTTTAACACCATAAAAATCTCCACCTTTTGGATTAGGTTTAGAAAAAACATCTAACAGAAAAAAAATATTGGAATTTGCAAAATTCTTATCTGTAAAACTAACGTCTGAATCAGGAAACATTTTGCCTGCTAATTCTTTAATTTTAAAAAAATAAATCTTGTTTCCCACAAGAATTAAATTGATATTATAAATGGTATAAAAATTATAACGCATTTCATAATCACGAAAACTCTCGTTTTGTTTATCCTCACTTTTATAGAGTGGAAGACTGCCTGAAAAACGAAATGATGAATACTGATTGTACTGAGAATCTTCAAATAAAAAATGAGAACCATAGAAGCGAAATCTACTCTCTTTCTTAGTTTTATTATTTACAACTTTTAAAGTTTTGTTATAATACGTTGCAAAATTTTCAAATTTATCAGTTTTAAAATCCCCAACGAGTTTTGCATTTTTAAACAAAGCCTGCTCTTCTTCCGCATTTGTAACCCGGCCGTAATTTGAAGCAACTTGTTCAATTTTGCCATTTTTGGATCTTAACTCTTCAATCGCGTAGTTGTGATCTATAGTATAAGTTAGTATTCTAATAGCGTCACCTCCATCATTCGTATAGATGTAGTATTTAGCTTGAGCATTCAAGAAGACGCAACATAAAACCAAAACTAATAAGTAAATCTTTTTCATATTTATTTTGTGTAAAACAAATGTACAGAAATATCATTCAGCAAGAAAAAGTCATCTTATCAAATTAGAAAACAAAAACTTATCTCATAACAGGATCATTTTTCATTTAAAATTGATCAGGATTATTATTAAATTTATAGAAATTAAAAACTCAAACTATGAAAATCCAAGTATTGATTCTGTTCTTCTTTTCATTTCTGATATCTGCACAACTTCCTACGCTGGAAATTTCAGATTCTAAGGGGAAATTCAGTAAAGATTCGAAAGTTTATCTCGATAATTTGAATATCGATGTGAAAATTTCCGGAAACATCTCAACTACAACGATGACGATGATTTTCAAGAATGATTATAATCGAATTTTGGAAGGTAATCTCACATTTCCGCGATTTTATTACTAAAAAAACAGGAATTATAGATAAAAATTACAATATTTTGAGAATGGACGATTATAACACCATTAGAGACGACAGAATGGTAGATTACAATATCATCTATCTCAAAAAAGATGACCAGATCGAAATCATCCAACAGAAAACTTATGAGACAAAACTGAATGTAAAATTTAAACCAGGAGTCTTAAAAAACTATGGCGAAAAAGACCAATCTGGAAAACAAGTAACTAAAGACGAATCTATTATTGGTGCTTATAAAAATGGATTTTATCTCATCAATGACGAGAAAAATGTAATGGATCGCTATGGAAATATTATTGAAAAGCCTCTTGGTTTTGATATGTTTCAACTTTAGCGCTTACTTCAATTCTGAAACAACTCGTTCTTTAATTAAAAATCTCTTTGTCGGATTTTTCCCATTATACCAAACATCTTTTTGTTCATAATCTTGCGAAAAAGCATATCTATATTGATTCTTAATCTCAAAATATCGCCCATCTCTGTTATAGATAATTTCATAATCTTCTTGGATTGGCACTAGCAAAATATTGTTTTTAGAAATCAAACCATATTTATTATTCTTTTTCACGAGATAAGCCTCAAAATATGGGTTGTTGACTAATTTGATATCGTCATATTGTGGCGGTATAATTTCTTTGTAATGCTCATTTAGCAAAGCCGTTTTTCCATTTTTTGTAACAGCAAAAGAAGTCGTCAAATCTTCTTCAGTAATATTAAACTGATTAACGGAATGGAAATTAAAAATTTTGATGCTGTCATATTTTGTGTTCAAAATTTTCTTTTCATCAAAATCAATCAACCCTGTTTTATTGTTTTCAAAAACATATATTTCTTTGCTTCTGATAATTTGTCGATTGCATTCTTCAAAATTTTTGCAAGGTATTTTTTCTTCATACAGTTTGTTCATTTTTCTACTGTAATAAGTAACTATCAAATCATTAGATTTTGTGTCAAAAACCCGTTCTAAGAAACCACCGCTTTTCCTTAAAGAGAAAGATCCTTTGTCAGAATTGAGAATTATTTTTTTATTAGCAATATCATAAACAAAAAATCCAGATTGATTGGAAAAGTTTCTAATATAAAAGTCTTTTGTAATACCTTGATTTTCATTATAAGAGAAGTGCTTACCTTTGTTCAATTTACTAAATAACTCATTATCAATATAAACAATTTCTTTACCCGCAGAATTAATGATTTTAAACTCCTTATATATTATACTTCCGGGAGCATAAAAGCCTCCCGGAATAAGCAGATAATCCAAATGATTTTTCTTGTAGTAATCTTTCTTGCTCACATCATAACTTTCTCCGACAATTTTTCTCAATGGTAGAATTTTAACGTAATCGTATTTTGGCTCAACCAATATTTCCCCTTCAAAATTGATAATTCCATGCTCTATATTTTTAACACCTTCAGGATAAGCAGGATAAAACTCGAATAAGTTTGTCAGGTATTTCTCATAATCTTCATCTGGGATATATTGTCCATAATTATCGGTGTAATGATAAATTGCCTTTAATAATGGATAAGAAAATTTTGTTTTTTTGCCATCTTTCATCAATCTCATATTTTTACCATCCACCACATATTGATAATTGTTTTCAACTCTGCTAATGCTGTCTTTGCTTATCGTTTCTTTGAAATTTTCATCAAGTATATAATTATAAAATTTTTCCTTTTTAGCAAATATTTTAGTGTCCGAAAAACTGTAATCTATATATTTCTGATCTGTTTTTTTATCGTTTTCCAAATTATAGAAGCCACCTTTATAACCCTTTTTATAATAAAGAATATTTTTATTTTTAATGTTTAAAAACCTTAAATCCGAATAAACCACCTGCAAAGGTTTCTCTTCAAACCTATTATTTTTGAACTCAAGTAGTCTTGTTCCTTGAGTTTTCATTGGCTTACCATTATACATAGCTGTAAATCCTTTTATTTCAGGATACTCAGTAATTATAACATAAAGTGAATTTTTATATTCTTTTATCTCAGAAAATTTATGGATTACAGGCGGATATAATAATTTGCCAGCTTTGGAATAAATCCCAAATTGCTCATCATAGCTATCATTATTAGCGTAAACAAACAGAAAATCTTTAAAATACTTTTTAAGAGCATCATTTTTTTTAGAATCATATGAACTATAAAAGTTACTTTCACTATCTTTTATATCTTTATATTTAATTGGTATGATTGTATGACCTGATTTGTTAATTATACCAAACAAAGAGTCTTTTCCAGCAATAAATAGATCCTTTCCGAAAAAATCGATGTTATCAAATGTAGGACTTAAAATAACTTGATCTAGTGAATCTTTCAATCCAAATTTATGATCCTTTTCAATGAAAAATTTTTGCCGTTTCATTACTCTCGCAGAGTCTTCTGTCTCTCGATTTCGCTGTGCTGAAATAAAAATCATTAATAGTAAAAAGGGAAATATTAATTTTAATCTCATAGTTCTTGGTTTAAACATAAAGTTATATAATAAAATTAAAGAAATTCATAACTTTACAAAAATTAAAAGTTTATGTCAACAGCAGTTCAGGAAAAAAATTCCCAATATTTCATCGACCTCGAAAATCAATATGGCGCCCACAACTATCATCCGCTTCCAGTAGTTTTGGATCGTGGCGAAGGCGTATTTGTTTGGGATGTAGAGGGCAAGAAGTATTATGATTTCCTTTCTGCCTACTCTGCTGTTAATCAAGGACATTCTCATCCAAAAATTGTTGAAGCGTTGGTCAATCAGGCTAAGAAACTAGCTTTGACGTCAAGAGCTTTTTACAATTCAAATCTTGGTGAATACGAGAAAAAAATCACAACACTTTTCGGCTTTGATAAAGTTCTTCCAATGAATTCCGGCGCAGAAGCTGTAGAAACGGCTGTAAAATTAGCCAGAAAATGGAGTTATGAAGTCAAAGGAATTTCTGAAAATGGCGCAAAAATAATAGTTTGTGAAAACAACTTCCACGGAAGAACAACTACGATTGTTTCCTTCTCAAATGATCCGGATGCAAATCAAAATTACGGACCTTTCACTCCTGGATTCATCAAAATTCCCTACAATGATCTTGAAGCTTTAGAAAAAACTTTGAAAAATGATGCTCAGAATATTGCGGCATTTTTGGTTGAACCAATTCAAGGAGAAGCTGGAGTTTATGTTCCAAATGAAAATTATTTAAAAACAGCTTCTGAGCTTTGTAAAAAATACAATGTTCTTTTCATTGCAGATGAAGTTCAAACCGGAATAGCAAGAACCGGAAGACTGATCGCTTGTCATCACGAAAATGTTCAGCCAGATATTTTGATTCTTGGAAAAGCACTTTCGGGAGGAATGTATCCTGTTTCTGCAGTTTTGGCAAATGATGAAATTATGAATGTCATAAAACCAGGACAGCACGGTTCTACTTTTGGAGGAAATCCTATTGCTTGTGCTGTTGCAATTGCGGCATTAGATGTTGTTGCAGATGAAAAATTATCTGAAAGATCTGAGGAATTAGGAAAACTATTCCGTTCTGAAATTGAAAAATTAATTGCAAAAACAGACCTAATTACAAAAGTTCGCGGAAAAGGATTACTCAATGCTATTCTAATCAATGATTCCCCAGACAGCAAAACGGCTTGGAATCTTTGCGTGAAGCTGAAAGAAAACGGACTTCTTGCAAAACCAACTCATGGCAATATCATAAGACTTGCTCCACCTTTGGTTATTTCAGAAGAACAGCTTTTGGATTGTGTGAAAATAATTGAGAAGACGGTTTTGGAATTTCAAACGTCGTAGTTTGTATGAAGATTCTAATCATCCAGAAGAAATTTATGGGAGATGTTTTAGTAAGCTCCACCATTCTGCCATTACTAAAAAATAAATATCCGAACGCTGAAATCAGTTTTCTTTTAGATGAAAAACACCACCAAATATTAATTGGAAACCCATATTTAGATCATTTTATTTTTTGGAATCACGATAATTTTTCCAAAATGTTAGTTGATATTAGAAAACAAAAATTTGATATCGTTATTGATCTATATTCCAAAATAGATACGGGATTTTTAACATTGTTTTCCGGAGCAAAAAAGAGAATTGGTTTTTTTAAGAAATACACTCAGCTTTTTTATAATTCGCCTATTATAAGAAGGAAGAAAGCTATTTCCTCAAAAATGACTTTGGGAATTGAGCACCGTCTGCAGTTGCTTGAGCCTTTGGATATTTCATTTCAAGAAGTATTTCCTAAAATTCACTTATCAAAAGAGGAATTGGAAGCTGCTGAACAAAATCTGAATAAAAATGGATTGACAAAAGATGATGAATTGATAATGATAAGTACTTTTGGTAGTACAGAAGAGAAAACTTATCCGCTAGAATACATGGCAGAAACTTTGAACTACATTGTGAAAGAAAAACCAAATTCAAAGATATTATGTAATTATATGCCTCATCAAAAGGTGCTTTTTGAAGAACTGTATGATCAATTAGAAGTTGAGACTAAAAAAGTCATTGTTAAAAGTTACGAAACTAAAAATCTCCGAGAGTTAGCTATAGTTACCAGTTTTTGTAAATGTCTGATTGGAAATGAAGGTGGAGCTACCAATCTGAGCAAATCTTTAGGCATCCCAACATTTACGATTTTTGCACCACAAAGTGATCCGGAGGGCTGGGCCTGGACAAGTAATTCTGATTTGGACAGATTTTTGCATTTAAACGATTTTGTGAAAAATTCCAAGGATTATATGGACTTCAAACCAGAATTTTTAGAACAACCTTTGAAAGAATTTTTAGAAAAAATCACAAAAGAAAATTAATAATTTTTCGCACAAAAGAATAATCAGCTGAAATTACAATGACAGAAAGTAACAAATTCTTTTTACTGATAACCTTTGATAATTGGGGCTATAACCAATATATCGCAGATGCACTGGAAGCAAAATCGCACACGGTAAAACATATTAATTTTCATCAATTCGAATATAAATATCCGAACCTTTGGCATAAAGTTTTTAATTTTTTTATTAAAAACCTCGGAATTACAAATTTGAAGCACCTTCATTATCACAAGCTTATTCTGAAAGAATTAGATACGATTGATAAAATTGACACTACTATTTACATTAAAGCTGATTTTCTCTCTCCAAAAACGATAAAGGCAATTAATAAAAAATCACAAAAATCAGTTTTGATTATCAGCGATTCTATCAACAGATATCCGAAAACAAAAAAAATATTAAATCTCTTTGACAAAATTTTTTCTTTTGAAAAGAAAGATTGTCAAAAATATAATCTGCGCTTCAAAACTAATTTCATTTACAAATACATTGAAGAAAAGAAATCGCATTTAAAATATAAAGTATTCAACATCAGTTCTTTTGACAAAAGGTTTCCAGTGTTTGAAAAGATTGGAAAATGTCTAAAAGAGATGAATCTTAATTATAAAATTATCATTTTTACTTCCAAAAAAGATGATGATCCCTATTTAGAGTTTTCCAAAAAGCCATTGTCGATTCCGGAAATTAATAACATAATGCAGGATTCTGAAATTCTATTGGACATCCATAGAAATGAACAACAAGGTTTGAGTTTCCGGGTTTTTGAAAGTCTGGGATTTCATAAAAAATTGATTACAACCAATCAGGATATTGTAAATTATGATTTTTATGATGCTCGTAATATTTTCGTTATTAATGACATTGAGAATCCAGACATTCCAAAATCATTTCTGACAACATCTTATATTAATCCTTCAAAAGAACTTATAGACAATTACTTGGTAGAGAATTGGGTAAATGAACTAATTGATTAAACTATTTTTTGGAAATAACCTTTAATAATCCCATTTTTGTATCTTAATTATCTCAAATCAGTAAGTTTTGACCTTAAAATTAAATGATCATATATAAAAATCATAGTAAAATCATCATTTTTTGTCCTCCTAGGAAAGTAACAGGAGGGCCGGAAGCATTGCATCAATTATCGCACAAGTTGCATATAATTGGGGTTAAAAATGTTTTTATGCATTATATTCCAAAAAGATCAAATCCAAAACCAGATAATTACTCTATTTATATTTCAGAAGAAATTGGCATTATTGAAGATCATCCTGACACCATCTTGGTAATCCCGGAATCTATGACATTCCTTATAAAAAAATATCCCAAAAGCCAGAAAATAGTCTGGTGGCTGAGTGTTGATTTTTATAAAGTACTTGTAGATTACAGAATCAGAAATCAGAATATTTTTAAAAGATTGCTTTATAAACAGTTTGATAAAGAATATCATTTCGAACCACTTCCAAATGTATTTCACTGGGCACAATCTTACAGATCGAGTATTTACCTTAAAAAACATCATATTCCGGAAAATCAGATAGATTCTGTTTGCGATTACATCAATCCTATTTTTCTGGAAAACAGAGTGTCTATCCAAAAAGATTTGAGTAACAGAAAAATACTTTACAATCCCAAAAAAGGAAAAAAAGAGATTGCACTATTGATTGCGAATTCGCCAGAATTGGAATGGATTCCTATTCAGAATATGAATGCAGATCAAATAAAAGATCTAATGGCAAATTCTTTACTGTATGTTGATTTTGGAGAGAATCCGGGACGTGACAAGATGCTTAGAGAGTCAGTTTCTCAGAATTGCTGCATAGTTTCCGGTAAAAACGGATCATCTAAATATTATGAAGATCTGATGATCCCAGAAGAATATAAATTTGATTTCAGTGAAGAGAGAATTCCCGAAATCATTGTCAAAATAAAATCTGTGTTGGAAAATTATACGGATCATATTTCTAGTTTTACAACCTATAAAAATTTAGTTTTACAGGAAGAAACTCAATTTGAAGAAAAACTGAAAAAGATATTCATTATCAATTAAATGAAAAAAGAAAAACAGATATTCGGCGTCAATATGTCCGGGCTTTTCAATGCTGAAATCGGTTTCGGTGAAGCGATCCGCAATAACCTGAAAGCTCTGAAAAAAGTAGGCATCCCAGCAAAACCTATTAATTTTAACATGCAGCTCAACCACAGGTTGAATGATACTTCTGTAAGTTTCGAAGATAATGTAAATGATTATCCTGTCAATATTGTCCATGTCAATATGGATACAATTTGGAGTTTTTTAAAGGAAAAATCTTCCGACTTTTTTGAGGACAAATACAACATTGGCTATTGGGCATGGGAAATGGAAGAATTTCCGGATGAGTATATAGAATATTTCAAATATTATGATGAGATATGGACCTGTTCCAGATACTGTCTAGATTCTATATCTCTCAAATCTGACATTCCGGTTATCGATATCCCTCATCCTATTGATATTCAAAAGAAAGACATTAATGAAAATTTTGACACAGGTCTTTCTGCGGATTGTTACCATTTTCTTTTTATTTTCGATTACAATAGCCTTATCGAGCGTAAAAATACTTTAGCGGTAATAGATGCCTATGAAAAAGCGTTTGGCAAAGAGAACGGCAAAGTGAAACTTGTAATCAAAACTTCTATTCCCGGACATCATCTTTCAAAATCCAGAAACAAAGTAAAAACAAGAATCGGCGACAATACAAGCATTATCTATAAGGAAGAAATGCTGAGGAGAAGTGACCTGCTTGCATTGATGGACAAAGCAGATTGCTACATTTCTCTTCACCGTTCAGAAGGTTTTGGGCTTACAATGGCAGAAGCAATGGCTCTCGGGAAACCAGTAATTGCAACAGGATACTCTGGAAATCTGGACTTTATGAATGTTAATAATTCATTTTTGGTCAAATACAAAATGATAAAACATGAGTATGACCTAAGCGTTTTGCCAAAAAACAATTACTGGTCTGATCCTGATACTGATCATGCAGCAGAGTTAATGAACTTTATCTATGAAAATCAATCATTTGCAAAAGAAATAGGACAAAAAGCAAAAGAAGATATTCAAAACTACTTTTCTTTGGAAGCCATCGGCAATAAAATGAAAAAAAGGCTGGATATCATAGAAAATGTGATTCTACCAGAGAGAGATAGTTATGAAGTGAAGAATAATTTAATAAAATTAATGAGCGAAAACAAGATTCTTCAAAAAAGAGTCACCTATCTGGAAAAAGGATTTTATAATAGAGCAAGAAAAAAAATTAATGAAATTTTAAAAAAAATAAAAGGGAGAAATTGATCGCAGACAACGCCTTTTTTAATAATGAAAGATAAAATTGCCATAGTCGTCCAAAGATACGGATCAGAAATAAACGGAGGTGCAGAATTACATGCTAGATTGCTCGCCGAAAAGCTAAATCTGTCCTACGAGGTGGAAATCATCACAACTTGCGCAATTGAATATGAATCTTGGAATAATTACTACAAAGAAGGTTCAGAAATCATAAATGGCATTACAGTAAGAAGATTCGAAACAGAAAAAAAAGATTTAAAAAGATTTCACCAGCTTAGCAGGATTATACGTAATCTATACAAATACGATCGTATAAAACCAAACATTTGCAATTTTCTATATCTTTTTTTTAAGAAAAGACAATACCAAAAAAAAACATTTAGCTTTAACGAATGGCTGGAAGTTCAGGGGCCATACTCGAAAGGTCTCATTAATTTTATAAAAGCAAAAAAAGATGACTATCAAGCTTTTATATTTTTCACTTATCTATATCATCCTACCAACATCGGCATTGCAGAAGTGGCCGCAAAAAGTATATTAATCCCAACCGCGCACGACGAACCACAATTCTATGTAAAAGGTTATGAAAAATTATTTTCGTCGCCGCGATTCATTATGTACAATACTTTGTCTGAAAAGAATCTTGTCGAAAGAGTCTATCCAGAAGCCCATAGAATAAATTCCGATATCGCAGGAATCGGTTTTGATGATGATGACTTTGAAGTAACAAATCTTCCAAATTACCTGTCTCCAAAAAAATATTTTGTTTACATAGGAAGAATTGTTGAAGATAAAGGATGTATAATGATGATCGAATACTTTAAGGATTTCAAAAAAAGCAATCCGGAATATCAGGATATTAAGTTAGTTCTGGTAGGAAAAAGTTCTATTGACGAAAATCTGACAAAGGACAACGATGATATAATACTGACCGGATTTTTAGATGATAATTTGAAAAATACATTGTTAGTAAATGCATATGCTCTTATAATGCCTTCTTTTTATGAAAGCCTATCTTTGGTAACATTAGAAGCGATGATGATGGAAATACCTGTAATTGTAAATAAAAATTGCGAAGTTCTGTACGATCATATCAAAAAAAGTGGAAGTGGGAAAAGTTTCGACGGCAATAGAGAATTTTCTCAATCTCTACTTTTCTACCTGAATCAAAATAATGAAGATGCAATTGCTGAGGGGAAAAAAGCCAGGAATTATGTTGTGAAAAATTATTCCTGGGATGTCGTAATCAACAAATACAAATCAGCTGTCAAATCATTAAAATGATAAAAAGAATTTTATTTTTTTTCCCGGAAAACCCATTTTCTAATAGAGCAGGAAATGTAACCAGAGCAAAAACAACTCTTTCTGTCCTGAAAACATTGGGATACCAGATCGATTTGGTAGGTGTAAAAGATATTTATAAGGAACAAAATGACACCATAGAATTCGATAAAAACATCGTCGATAATCTTTTTTTAATTTCCCGCAGACCTCCGAAAAAAAAAACCTCTGTAGAATACTGGAAGCATAAGTTTTTAAAAAAAACGAATAAATATAATCCTGCACTTACTGATTACACACAACATGAATTTGAGAAAATCTTCAATCTTAAAAAATATGATTCCGTAATCATCAATTATGAATTCTGGGCGGGATTAATTGACAATCTCGCCGTCACGGACTCTTTGAAGATCATAGATACTCACGATTGGATCACGCTGAATGAATTTTTTAAAAACCCAGCAATGAAAATTGGAGATCGTTTTGAGGCAGAAATTAATAATCTTAACAAATTTGATAGGGTCATTACAATTTCTAATGATGAAAATTTCGTATTCAAAGGTTTTTTAGGCAACAAGGTCGTTAATATTTCCCCTACTTTTCCGTCTAATTTTTCTTCTGATCCGGAAAAAAAATATGATTTGATTTTTGTTGGCTCGGAGAATTTTTTCAATATTAAATCTATACAGTGGTTTTTTGATAAAGTCTATCCGTTATTGCCAGAACAAATTAATATTTTGATTATCGGAAGAATATGCAAACATATAGAGCCAAGAAAAGGAGTTGAATTAGTAGAATTTGCAGAGAATTTGAATGATTATTATCACAAGTCCAAAATTTCGATCTGTCCAATGCTGGAAGGAACGGGAATTAAAATAAAAGTAGTAGAAGCATTATCCTTTGGACTTCCTGTAGTTGGCACCAAAAGATCTGTAGATGGTTTCTCTTCTAAAAACAACAATGGCTGCATCATCACTAATGATCCGAAGGAATTCCGAGACAGTATTGTATCTTTATTAGAAAATGAGTCTTACTACAATCAGATAAAAAAAGAGGCAGAAATATATTTCGAAAGTAATTTTTCTGAAAAACTGGCAATCGAAAAATGGAAAAATATCTTAAAACATGAATGACCTTGCTATTATCATCCTTAATTACAATTCCTTTGATGACACCTCACGGGAAATTATTTCTTTAATCAATGAGAATATTCCCACATCTTCTATCTATGTTGTAGATAACGATTCTAAAGATAAGGAAAAAATTAAAATTTTCGGGACTGATAAAAATATAAATACCATCCTGAGTGATCATAACGGAGGTTATGCCTATGGTAATAATATAGCTGTAAAAAAAGCAATAGAAGACGGCAAAAAATATTTTCTATTATTAAATCCCGACATAGAAATATCCTTAAATACAATAGAAAAATTGTATGAAGATCTGAAAGAGATTACAAATCTTGGAATTATTGGTCCAAGGATCTGCTACAGAAACGACCGGGATAAAATATTCTCGGATGGTGGTCTTTTATTTCCTGAAAAAGGATTTATGGGTGCTCATTCAAACGGTGAAGAAAATAAAAAAAACAGAAAAGTCCCTACCCATAATTACGATATAGATTATGTAGATGGGAGCGCTTTGATGTTCAGAAAAGAAGTATTGGACAAAATCGGCTTCATGAACGAACATTTTTTCATGTATTATGAAGAATCGGAATGGTGTCTCAGACTTTTAAAAAACACGGATTGGAAAATCGCTGTCAATACACAATTTGAAGCCTATAATCTTGCCAGCAACAAAGGAAGTTTTTACGAATATTATATGACCAGAAACAGAATCTGGCTTTGCCGAATGTACAGAGGAAATATAAAATATGTTACCAGAGAAAGATGGAAACTCGCTAGAAGAGCTCTTAAAAAATTTAAGTTTGCTTTAGCAAAAGCCTATATAAAAGGAATATTAGACGGATTATATTCCAAACTGTAACTGGAAAACTATGAGAAATAAAAAAAACATTATCAAAGTCGGATATCTGCTATCTTATGACTATTCTTATATTTTCACATCTATCAATCAGATTTATGACCATGCGGACATTATTGTGATAAGCTATGACGGCAATAATAAAACCTGGGCAGGCAATGACATATCAATTCCTGAAAGCTTTTTTAATGATATAAATAAAATTGACGTTCATAATAAGATTACCTTTTACAAAGACTCCTTTTATATAAATGGGATGCAGCCAATGGATCTGGAAACCAGACAAAGAAACTTAATGGCCGAAAAGATGGGAATTGGCGGATGGCATATCCAAATAGATTCAGATGAGTACGCTTATGATTTTAGGATATTAGCTCAGTTTTTGAGAAATAATAAATTTTTACTCAAAAAGCCACTCAAAAATCCTTTTAATTTTCAGGTGAACTTTGTGACATTATTTAAAAAAAACACTGATGGTTATTTTGTAATCACACCTTTCGAAGAGAAGTGTATGCTTATTACGAACTACCCTAAATATGAATATGCCAGAAACAAGTCTGTTGGAAGATCCATTGCGTTAGATTATTATTTGATCCATCAGTCCTGGGCAAGAGACGAGAACGAAATTTCGGAAAAGATCAATAACTGGGGACATAAAAATGATTTCGACACCTCAGAATTTTTTGATTTATGGAGAGCGTTGAATGCCGATAATTATAAAAAATTTATAGATTTTCATCCTATTTATAAAACCTTATGGAAAGAGCTTTCATTTTTCCCTGCTACAAATATCAATTCCTTCATTAAGACTTTTTCGGAAAAATACCCTCAGAAGAAATTACATTTGGATCTTTCCTTTACAAAGAAAATAAAACTTTATTTAAGAAGTTTATTTTAAATTTTAGAATAATTTGCAAAAGAAAATGAGTACTAAATAGTACTCATTTTCTTTTATTCGGCTGTGATTTTTTTATTTATTTCTATCCCATAGGGCATTATTTCTGGCATCATAAATAACCAGATTACCATCATTTTGTATAGAAATTCTTTGAGCATTTCCGGTTTCTGTGTTAGTGGTAAATATGGGACGATCCGCATTATTATATACTACCAAGTTTCCATCATTTTGAAATTCTGCCCTGTTTCCTGAACCATCTGTTTTACTGGACCACAGCGGTGTTTGGCTGGATCTGCTGTAGAAAACAAGATTACCGTCATTCTGAAAAACAAGATAATATTTCAAACTGGTGGAATAAAGTTTTTTGTTTTTCTCAAAAACATGGCCTTTGGATATAGTTCCATTTCTGTATTTATTATTCCCATAATTCCCTCCATTTCCCTGGGAAGTTTGCGAAGACCAAAGTGCATTTCCATTACGGTTGTAGATTACAAGATTTCCATCATTCTGCATATCTAGTCTTACTGCGTTTTTATTATTAGTATTAGAACTAAAAATCGCATTTCCGGCAGAATCATAAACCACAAAATTACCATCAGTTTGGAAAGTAGCTTTCTTCCCTCTTCCATCAGTCTTGGAACTCCATAGTACAGCATTATTTCTATTCAGGACTACAAGATTCCCATCTCTCTGAAATACAAGTCCATATGTACCGTCCGGAGAAGTATATCTTCTTGCCATTACTAGATTTGCTCCGGGACCAAAACTTTGTGCAGTCAGCTGAATGCTTATTATAAAAATTAAGAATAAAAATATTTTTTTCATAGTACTTGTATTGCTTCTCAAATTTATAAATAAAAATATTATCAATGTAAAATAAAAAAAGTTGATTAAAAATCAACTCCTATCATACTCATCTTCCAATCTCACAATATCATCTTCACCAAAGTACGTTCCTGTCTGTACTTCTATGAAAACAACAGGCTTGTCGGTTAGATTCATAATCCTATGTTTTGCTCCTAATGGAATAAAAACACTCTGTCCATAAGCCAAAGGTATTTCCTCTCCATCCAACACAATCGTTGCATTTCCTTCAATGATAGTCCATTGCTCCTGTCTTTTGTAATGGAACTGGTAAGATAATTTCTGTCCTGGATTTACTTCAATTCTTTTTAATTTATAGTGAAGTTCGTCTGCCAATACAAAATATTTCCCCCAAGGTCTTTCGCCTATTTCCAACATAGTTTTTATTTTAATAAACAAAAATACTCTTTCATAAAATATTAAACAAATTCAAAAGGCAAAACGCTTAGAATTTCTTAATTTTGCACCACAATTTTTCAGTCATGGACTTGGCTTTTAAAAATAATTATCTGAATATGAAAAAAGTAAGAGTGCGATTTGCACCCAGCCCAACCGGAGCTTTACACTTAGGAGGTGTACGAACTGCTTTATATGACTATCTTTTTGCAAAAAACCAAGGTGGAGAATTTGTTCTCAGAATAGAGGATACAGATACTGCAAGATATGTAGAAGGTGCAGAAGATTATATTATGAATTCTCTTGAATGGTGCGGAATTATCCCAGACGAAAGTCCTAGAATTGGTGGGCCTTATGCACCTTACAGACAATCTGAAAGAAGAGACATCTATGACAGATATAAAGATCAGATCTTAAAAACAGATTACGCTTATTTGGCTTTTGATACTCCTGAAGAATTGGATGCTATAAGAAAAGACTTTGAATCTAATGGTGATGTTTTCTCCTACAATTATCAAACAAGATTAAAATTAAAGAATAGCATTTCTCTTTCAAAAGAAGAAGTTCAGAAATTATTGGACGAGAATATACCTTACGTGGTTCGTTTCAAAATGCCAATTGATAGAACTTTGAATCTTCAAGATATTATCAGAGGGAATTTTTCCGTGAATACAAATACACTAGATGATAAAGTTCTGATTAAAAATGATGGAATGCCGACTTATCATTTTGCCAATGTAGTTGATGATTATGAGATGAAAATTTCTCACGTGATCCGCGGCGAAGAATGGTTACCATCTATGCCATTACACGTTTTGTTGTATGAAGCAATGAATTGGGAAGCTCCAGAGTTTGCTCATTTATCATTAATTCTAAAACCAGAAGGTAAAGGAAAATTAAGCAAAAGAGACGGTGCAAAATTTGGATTTCCTGTTTTCCCGATGAATTTCAAAGATCCGGAAAGTGACGAGATATGGAAAGGTTACAAAGAATCTGGTTATTTCCCAGAAGCTTTCATCAATATGACAGCGTTGTTAGGCTGGACACCAGCAAACGATAGAGAAATTGTTTCTATGAACGAAATGATCGCTGAATTTGACCTTCATAAAGTTCATAAAGCTGGCGCAAGATTTGATCCTCAGAAAGCAAAATGGTTCAATCAGGAATATCTTAAAACTAAATCGGATGAAGAAGTTTTAGTTTTACTGAAAGAAATTGATGAAGTAAAAACTCTGAATCTTTCTGATGATAAATTATTGAAAATAGTTTCATTAATGAAAGAAAGAGCAACGTTCATTCTTGATATTTATAATGATGGAAAATTCTTTTTCGAAGCACCAACTTCTTACGACGAAAAAGCGACTAAAAAAGCTTGGAACGATACAACTTCATCCATTTTAAAAGATTTTTCTGCAAAATTGGAGACTTTAGAATTTGATTCTGAAACTTTGAAAGAAGCAATTCATCATTTTGCTGAAGAACATTCTTTGGGAATGGGAAAAGTAATGATGCCTCTTCGATTAGCTTTGGTTGGAGAACTTAAAGGTCCTGACGTTCCGGATATTATGAACATTATCGGGAAAGAAGAAACTTTAAAAAGAATAGAAAAAGCAATTAGCTCAAATTAATTATCTTTTTCAAAATCGATTTATAAAAAAAACATTATTTTTGAGGGTTTAATCCAAACAAAACATGGAATATTTAGAATTTGAACAACCTGTAAAGGAATTGATAGATCAATACGAAAAATGTGTGCAACTAGGCACAGAAAGCGGAATTGATGTAGATGAATCCTGCAAAAAGATCAAAACCAAAATAGAAGATACTAAGAAAAAAATATACGGAAATCTGACGCCTTGGCAAAAAGTTCAACTTTCCAGACATCCGGATAGACCTTACACGCTAGATTATATCAACGGTTTGGCTGACGAAGGAAGTTTTGTAGAACTTCATGGTGACAGAAACTTCGGGGATGATCCTGCAATGATTGGCGGAATTGCCAGCATCAGTGGAAACACTGTAATGCTAATTGGGACTCAGAAAGGTAGAACAACAAAAGAACGTCAACACAGACGTTTCGGAATGTCAAATCCTGAAGGTTACAGAAAAGCTTTACGTTTGATGAAATTGGCCGAAAAATTTAACATTCCTGTAGTAACTTTGGTTGATACACCAGGCGCTTATCCTGGATTAGAAGCTGAAGAACGCGGACAAGGTGAAGCAATTGCCAGAAACATCTTTGAGATGTGTTCTCTTAAAGTACCAATCATCACCATTATCATTGGTGAAGGAGCTAGTGGTGGCGCATTAGGAATTGGTGTTGGAAATAAGGTTTATATGATGGAGAATACTTGGTATTCTGTAATCTCTCCAGAAAACTGTTCCGCAATTCTTTGGAGAAGCTGGGAATATAAAGAAACTGCAGCGACTACAATGAAATTGACGGCAGAAGATATGCTGAAACAAGAATTGATTGATGGAATCATTCCAGAGCCATTAGGCGGCGCGCATTATGATGCTGCGACTACGTTTGAGAATGTGAAGAAAGTGTTGTTAAAAGATATTAAAACATTATCTAAACAAGCTCCTGAAAAGTTAGTGAACGATCGACAAGAGAAATTTATTGCGATGGGAGAATTTAAAGGATAATAATTAAATCTCCTTGATTTTATAAAACATATCCCTTTCAGAGTTTGAAGCTCTGGAAGGGTTTTTCTTTTATCAAAGTTTTTACTGAATGTAAAATCATCATAAATTAGTAGATAAAAGTTCAATTTAGTAAGCTACACCCCTACTTGATTGGAACTCTTTTTTGCATTAGGGAAAGTCTAGTAAAAAAAGCGAGAACGAAAGGCGGGTAAAGCTACCTACAATACATTATCATAAAAAAACGATTTTCTTCGATGTGATGATCAATCTTATCAAAAATGAATATGGATTAATATACAAAAATTCTACATCCACACAATCAGCAACAGTACAGAAAAAGAAGAAGAACCTCCGAATTGGGAGAGATAAGTTCTTTGATAACACCCCAATCATTTATTAATTGTTACCAAGAGTAGTTACCAAATCACTATCAACGTTCACAAAACACAAAAATCTAGTATTAAATTGTTAAATCATAAACCCAATCAGGTTTGGATGCAGATAACTTCAGTACAGAAAGCGATTTGGCTGAACCTAAGAAAGCGTCAAAAAATAAAAATTTTCGCGTTGGTTTAATTAATTATTTTTGACCTTCAATCTGTAAGGATTTTAGGATATGACATAATAGCTTTTTAGAACAACGTTGGTGTATCATCAGCCAATTTCGGAATGAGAATATCCGTTTTCCAATCTTCATTCATTTTTTGAATCAAATGAGAAGACAATAATGGAGAAGCTTTTTCAATATTCTGATGGACGAAGAAATACAAATTTTGTAAACCTTCTTTTTTCCATTTCGTTAATCTGTCCAGCCAATCTTCCAATCTTGCATAATCACTGTCTGCATTTGCTCCAACGTATCGGATAAAAGCATTCGGTGTTGTCAATCGCATATGCAGCATATCTCGCCTTCCGGCTGTATCCACGATAATATTCGTAATATTATTCATTTCGAATAATTCGCAAACAGTGTTGAAAACTTCTTCATCTGTGAACCATTCGGTATTTCTGAGTTCTATCGCCAATGGAACTTCTTTCGGCCAGTCTTTTACAAATTTCTCCAATCTATCGTAATCTTTCGGCTTGAAATTATCGTGAAGCTGAAGAAAAACCATTCCTAGTTTTTCTTCAAAATTAAGAACAGCAGAAGCAAACTGTGTTACAACATCGGTAATGTTCAGTAATCTTCTAAAGTGCGAAACCGTGTTGGTAATCTTCGGAAAGAACTTGAAATCTTTAGGTGTTTTCTCTTTCCAGGTTTGAACTTGTTCCGCAGTCGGCATTCCATAGAAAGTGGCGTTCAATTCAATGGAATTAAATTGAGTTGAATAATAAGTCAATTCGTCTTTCGTTCCTTTTGGATAAAAACCTTTGAGGTCGGTCTTGTTCCATTTCGCACAACCTATTGAGATATTTTCCAATCCTTTTTTATTCTGCTCAAGAATAAATTTGGTTTGAGGATGGTCTTTCGGTAATGTAAAATCTATCTGTGAAGGGTCTGCAACTTGTCCGAATTTCATTTTATGAGAAGTTAGAGGTTAGGAATTAGATGTTAGAATCGAGGTTTAAAGTTAACAAAAAACCACCTCGTTTTGCAACAAGATGGCTTTTAATTATTAATTCAATATTTAATTCTTACGCTTCACAAGCGGAACACGTCACAAAGTTGACCATCATTTCCTTAGAAACAGATGAACTTCTTTGGTAATACAAGGTTTTAACACCTTTTTTCCAAGCTTCTATCATCACATAATTGACATCTTTTACCGGCATAGTTGACGGAATCTGTAAGTTAAGTGACTGAGCCTGGTCAATATATTGTTGTCTTTGTGCAGCCTGGGAAACGATTTCCATTGGAGAAATCTCACGGAATGTTTTGAATACCGCTTTCTCGTCATCAGACAAACCTTCAAGATGCTGCACAGAACCGTGGTTTAGCATAATTGTTCTCCAAGTTTCTTCATTATCAAGACCTTTTTCGTCTAACAACTTCGCCAAATATTTGTTCTTACGCATGAAGTTTCCTTTTGCAAGACCAGCTTTGTAATAGTTAGAAGCAAACGGCTCAATTCCTGGAGAAGTTTGTCCCAAAATTGCAGAACTTGAAGTTGTTGGCGCGATTGCCATCAAAGTCGTGTTTCTCAATCCGTAACCTTTCAGCATATCCGGTTCGCCATAGATGTTTGCCAGTTCTTTGGAAGCAATTTCAGACTGTTCTTTGATGTGACGGAACGCTCTTGCATTGAACTGAGTCGCCTCAAAACTTTCGAACGGAATCATATTTTTCTGCAAATAAGAATGGTATCCAAGAACACCTAATCCTAAAGCTCTGTGACGCATTGCAAAATTTCTTGCCGAAGTCAAATAGTAATTCCCTTCAGTTTTATCAATAAATTCTGATAGAACCGCGTCCAGGAAATAGATTGCTAATTTCACAGCATTCGTATCTTTCCATTCATCGTACAATTCCAAATTCATAGAAGACAGACAACAGATGAACGATTCGTTAGCTGTTGAAGGCAACATAATTTCTGAACAAAGGTTACTTGCGTTCACCATCAATCCGGAATCTTTGTAAACCTGAGGCTTGTTTCTGTTCACATTATCCGTGAAGAAAATGTAAGGCAAACCTTTTTGCTGACGGCTTTCTAGAACTCTTGCCCAGATTTTTCTCTTATCTGCATCGCCATCTATCATATCCTGCATCCAGTAATCTGGAACACAAATCCCTGTAAACAAATTTTGGATTGGGCTTCCGATATCTTTGATACTCAAAAATTCCTCGATATCACCGTGGTCGATGTCAAGATACGCCGCAAACGCACCTCTTCTCACGCCACCTTGCGACACAACATCCATCGCTGTGTCATATAATTTCATAAAAGAAACAGCTCCGGAAGATTTCCCGTTGTCTGTAACTGCAGTTCCTCTGTTTCTTAATTCTCCAAAATAACCGGACGTTCCACCACCGATTTTAGTCTGCATAATGACCTCTCCCAACTTGTGCGTGATGCCTTCAATATTATCCGGAACGTGAACATTGAAACAAGAGATTGGCAAACCCCGCTGCGTTCCCATATTCGCCCAAACAGGAGAAGAGAAACTAATCCAGCCTTTCACAATCATTTCTTTGAAAGCTGGCTGAAGTTCTGGTTTGTAAAGACGTTTTGCTGCCGCCGTTGTAATACGGTCGATTGCACCATCTACAGTTTCACCTTTCAAAAGGTAACCTCTGTTCAACATTTGTTCAGACTCTTCGTTGAGCCACCAGATATCTATATTTTCGTCCATCATAACTTTTATATTTTAGGGAATTTGCAACTTATTTGGCTGATAGCAATTAGCTTTTTGCTATTGGCATTTTTCACTTTATTAATTATTTGGGCGCCTTTATCCGTCTTCCGTTCCCGCTTTTTTCTGGCATTGCGAACAATGTGAGGCTATCTATTTGAAATTTCCACATCGCAATGCCAGAAAAAGAGCTCCACTCAAGCCGGGGCGCGCTTCGCCTCTATTGACGATTTCACATAAAAAAGAAAACTCTAAGAATTAAAAATTGTTCTCAAAATTTTCTTTTTTACACCTTTCTCGTTTTGAAACTTTGAGAGGATTTTTATTCAGTTTGTCAATCGTTGTTTAGATTCTTACGGAATGACAATATTATGTTCTTGTTGAAGTCTTCCAACTTCAGATATTCAACTTCCTTTCAGAAATTAAAACAAATCATTTGCAGTAATTGACTTATCGTGTTTTGTATAGTCTACCGGACGTTTTGCGAAGAAATCATCCATAGAGTTGGCGAAAACTTCTTCTTCGAACCAAATCATTGGTTTGTAATCTTCCGGTGTTACATTGTATCTGGTTTTCATCCCGATTTTCTTCAACGAATCATCTACTCTGTATTTCATAAAATCGAGAAGGTTTTTCTTGGAAACATTGTCCAATTCGCCTTGTTCGAAAATCCAATCCAAAATGTTAGATTCCATTTCGATAGATTCATCAACTAAGTCATAAATCGCTTCGATATCAGAATCATTCAATAAATCAGGTTGTTCTTCACGGATTTTATTAATCAAATAAATACCACCATTTGCGTGAATCTGCTCATCGATAGAAGTCCAGGCGATAATGTTGGAAACGTTTTTCAAATAACCTTTGAATCTCGTGAACGACAAAATAATCGCAAACTGACTGAACAACGACACGTTCTCTATCAAAATACTGAATAGCAATAATGAAGAAACGTAAGCTTTCTGGTCTTCAGAATTGGCGTTTTTCAACATTTTTCCAAGATAATCGATTCTGTCTTTTACGGCTGGAACATTCACAACGTCCAAAAAGTCATCGTTATATCCCAAAACTTCCAACAATCTGGAGTAAGCTTCGGAATGGCGGAATTCGCATTCTGCAAACGTAGCGCCCAGACCATTAAGTTCTGGCTTTGGAAGATGGTTGTAAAGATTTCCCCAAAAGGTTTTTACATTCACCTCGATTTGAGCAATTGCAAGCAAGGCATTCTTTACTGCATTTTTCTCGTGAGGTTCTAATTGTGACTGAAAATCCTGAACATCAGCTGTAAAATCCACTTCCGAATGTACCCAGTAAGACTTGTTAATAGCCTCTACAAATTGCATTACTTCTGGATATTCAAAAGGTTTGTAGCTTAATCTTTTATCAAAAATTCCCATTATCAGCCGTTTTTATCAGTTTATTTAAAATTCTAAGAAAAGATAGTGATTTTGTAACCAAAGATTTCTGCTTGCGAAATGCGTTACTTTTATCTTTTAAGTGAATACAAAAATAGAAATTGAAGTCAATAAATGAAAGGGGAAAATGCGGAAATGAGTCAAAAAACTGACAATCATCTGCAAAAGTTTTCCACATTATGTTAAAAGGCTTATGGATAGGGAATTCCTTATAAAACGGAATTGAATAAGGCTGTTAATTTGTCAAATTAAAATTAAACACCTATTAAAAATAACCAATAACAATAGACAATAACAACTAAACAAATGGATTTTAAATTTCTGCTTCAATGTTAACAGACATTAATCTGGTTAAAATTTTTAACCTTCTGTCACTTTCTTGGAAAAGTTGTGTGTCTTGATATATTCTGCAAAAGCGAGTTTGAGTTGGGATTCTATGGCAACTTTGTTGAAATTGTTTCTGTAATTCTTGGAAAGTCCATTCGCTTCATCTGCATAAGCGAGGAAAATATCGAAATCATACTCGTCCAAGCCATAATCTGTGTAATAATCTAAATTGACAACTGCTTTCACGCGTTTGTAGAATTCTTGCTTCTCGGAATAATTAGCGGTTGTTTTTGGTGACTGTGTTGCTTTGTTCAACAAACCTCCGATTGCGCCGGCTAATTTTACCATATCCATTTGTCCGGCCAATAAGTTTGGTTGTTGAAAAGAGGAAGGTATTGTAGCTTTTCCGGAAACACCGCTCAGCGGTGTTTTCATATAGTTGTTCATCGCCATATTGAGCGCTAGGACTTTTGGCGGCGGATTGAGCCTTGATACATCTTTTTTCAGGATTCCGGTTGGGCGGAATGTGAGTTTTACTTCTTCTATTTCTTGTGGGATTGTGAATAATTTTACGTCCAGACTTTTTGAAAAACTTTCTGCATTTACGGTTAAGTTTTTTCGTTCGTAACCTTGTCTTGCAATTCTGAGTTCGTCCGATGATTTTGCTGCTATGACGAAGTTTCCCATAAAATCTGAAATTACAACTTGGTCTGTTCTAATATTGACGATGCTTGCGTTTGGTAATTTGTCTCCGTTCTCATTGGAGATATTTCCCATCACATACTCTGTTTGGGAAAATGTCTTAACGAAGAAAAGAAATATGATGAGTGACAGTAATTTGATTTTCACGGAACGTAAGTTTTTACAAATTTAAGTTTAATTGATGGCTTTATTATAAGGTGATGGTTTGTTGCTGGATAGTTTAACCGACTTTAAGGAGTTTTGTGATTATTTTAGAAATTGAGGGTTTTGGTTTTGTTAAATTAATTTTGAAATAGTTTGAACGCAAAGTGCGCTAAGAGTTTTTGACATTATTGAAAATATTTTTAAGGTTCGCAAAGGCGCTTTGCTCATCAAAGGTTTAGAATCTCTCGTAGATTTGGATGATTGTTCAGATTTATTATGAGGGATTTTGTTTTTTATTTAAATGTTCTGGAAATGGACAAAACTTGAATTGTTGCGAAGCTGCGTAAGGGATGGTAGTGGAAATCCTTTTTGTCTTTATCAGATCTTCTTTCATAGACCACTGTTGAATGACAAAAAGATTGTAGCGGACAGCCCGACCCGAGCGGTGGGAAAAGCTTGGCGAGGGATACGCCCAAATTAGTTATGAGTTATAAGTGAAAATTGAATTGTAATGGTAAATTAATTTGTTGTAAATTTGTCGTCTTATTTTAAAATTGGGGTTGACTGGTTTCGACAGCAAGGTCAATGGGTAAGTAAGCATGCAGAGAACCGTAGCGCGATCTCTTAAATCCCTTGCTACACACTTTTAACTGGCAACGAAGAGTTCGCTCTTGCAGCTTAATCCGAAGTTTAGTAGGATCCAGCGCTTTCCCGAAGATAGTAAGGAAGCAAGATGTCTCACAAACGCTCTGTTCTGCGGCGTTTGATCCTGGGGCATAGCAATGCAGAAATAAGGTTTTGGGTACTTCGACCAAGATTCGAAAATTTTAGAAGATAAGGTTTAGGTTGGGTGTTTGCTCTCTGCCTGAGCTCGAAAATCAATAGCGAAATAAGCATGTAGAAATCTTATGTATTGCTTGTTTGGACGAGGGTTCGAATCCCTCCAACTCCACTTTACATAAAAGGATTTTAACTCCTTTTGACAACAAAAACACTCTTTAATCAACGATTTAGAGTGTTTTTTATTTTTCACATAATTACTCAGTCCTTAAATAAGTGCGTTTTGTGTAAACTTATTTTAGGATGGCATATAAAAAACGCTACAGACGTTTGTCTATAGCGTTTTTTTATGTTCCATTAATTTAATACTAAAATTATTTAACCTCCTCGAAATCAGCATCCTGAACATCCTCCGCTCCGTTTGCCTGACCTTGATTTTGTTGAGCGCCTGCATCAGCACCTTGACCTTGTGCATACATTTCTTCTGTAGCTGCCATCCAAGCTGCATCCAAAACTTCAGTTTTAGCTTTTACATCATCTCCGTTTTTAGCTTCGAAAGCGGTTTTCAATTCTGCGTGTGCAGCTTCGATAGCTGCTTTTTTGTCAGCAGATAATTTATCGCCGAATTCTTTCAATTGCTTTTCAGTTTGGAAGATCAATCCGTCAGCTTTGTTGAAAACTTCAACTTCTTCTTTTCTTTTCGCATCAGCTGCAGAATTCTCTTGAGCTTCTTTTTTCATTCTTTCGATTTCCTCGTCAGAAAGTCCAGAAGATGCTTGGATTTTGATAGATTGCTCTTTACCAGTTCCTTTATCTTTTGCAGAAACGCTCAAGATTCCGTTTGCATCAATATCGAATGTAACTTCAATCTGAGGAACTCCTCTTTGTGCTGGTGGAATATCTGTTAAGTCAAATCTACCGATCTCCTTATTATCGTTGAACATTGGTCTTTCACCTTGTCCTACTCTGATGCTTACAGCTGGCTGATTGTCAGAAGCTGTAGAGAATACTTCAGATTTTTTGGTTGGGATTGTCGTGTTAGATTCAATTAATTTAGTGAAAACTGAACCCATTGTTTCGATTCCTAAAGAAAGTGGTGTAACGTCTAATAAAAGAACGTCTGTCACATCTCCAGTCAAAACTCCACCTTGAATAGCTGCTCCGATTGCAACAACCTCATCCGGATTAACTCCTTTTGAAGGTTTTTTACCGAAGAATTTCTCAACTTCTTCCTGAATGATCGGGATTCTTGTAGAACCACCTACCAAGATTACTTCGTCGATATCTGAGATAGAAAGACCTGCATCAGAAAGCGCTTTTTTACAAGGCTCCATAGATCTTCTTACTAAGTCAGCAGATAATTGCTCGAATTTAGCTTTAGTCAAAGTCTTAACCAAGTGTTTAGGACCTGTAGCTGTAGCCGTGATGTATGGAAGGTTAATTTCAGTTTGAGGAGAAGAAGACAACTCGATTTTTGCTTTTTCAGCTGCTTCTTTCAATCTTTGTAAAGCGATTGCGTCACCTTTAAGATCTACACCTTCTTCAGCTTTGAATTCGTCTGCCATCCAGTTGATGATCACATCATCAAAGTCATCACCTCCTAAGTGCGTATCTCCGTTTGTTGACAATACTTCGAAAACACCGTCTCCTAAATCAAGGATAGAAACGTCAAAAGTACCACCTCCTAAATCGTAAACTGCGATTTTCTGATCTTTGTGAGCTTTATCCATTCCATAAGCCAAAGCTGCTGCTGTAGGTTCATTGATGATTCTTTCTACTTTAAGACCAGCGATTTCTCCTGCTTCTTTTGTAGCTTGTCTCTGAGCATCATTAAAGTAAGCCGGAACAGTGATTACCGCTCTTGTTACTTCCTGTCCAAGGTAATCTTCAGCAGTTTTCTTCATTTTCTGAAGAATCATTGCAGAAATTTCCTGTGGAGTATATTCTCTATCGTCGATTTTTACTTTTACAGTATCGTTTGGTCCGCTTACCACTGCGTAAGGCACTCTTGAAACTTCAGAAGCGTCATCTTTAAAATGTGTTCCAATGAATCTTTTGATAGAATATACAGTTTTTGTAGGGTTTGTTACCGCCTGTCTTTTTGCAGGATCTCCTACTTTTCTTTCACCGTCTTCTATGAACGCTACGATAGAAGGCGTCGTTCTTTTTCCTTCTGCATTAGGGATAACTACAGCATCTTTACCTTCCATTACTGCAACGCAAGAGTTGGTTGTACCTAAGTCAATTCCGATTATTTTACTCATTTTTTTATATGTTATTTTTTGTTATTATTAATATTTACAATGACCAATTCTCAATATTTGTACCACGCCAAAAAAAGTGACAAATTGTCATTAACAAAAAAAACTCCGCCTTTCAGCAGAGTTCGTGTAGTTAGTTAAAGTTAGATAATAATAGTTATTTTTTGATAAACTTCATTGATTTTACAAAACCACTTTCGTTATAAGTTCTTACATAGTAAGTTCCAACAGGAAGGTTTTTCACATCAATTTTGTCAGTTTCATTTTTCACGCTTGCCTTTTTCACTAATTTCCCATCATTAGCAAAAATCTCAACTTCATTAATTTTAACCAAAGGCGAAGCAATTGAAATATAATTAACTGCAGGATTTGGGAAAAGGTTGATTGAGTTAGATTTTTCTACATCATCAACAGCCAAGAAAGAACAAGCATTAGTATTTAAAAGACTCGCTCTAGGACCTGACATTGTATTTTGAGCAATTGTTTTTTGTCCATTAGTGAAGAATGCCATTTGGTTATCCTGAACATAATCCATATAATTCATAAACATTGCACCATTGTTTGTAGAAACACAAGTATAAATATTGATGTTGCTTGGTTTTGTAAAGTGTGGATAGTAAGTAGCAGGTGTATCTGCACAGAAATCATCCCAGCCAGTTTTTCCACAATTGCTCTTAAGCGGATTATTGCCATAATCTTCAACAGATCCCCAAGGGTGTTCTAAACCAAAATAGTGTCCGATCTCGTGAGTTGCAGTTCTACCTTTATTATAAGGAGAAACAACCGTACCCATAGTTCCAAATTGTTTGTATCCAATAGCTAAACCATCATCGATGGCTCCAGCATTGTCTGGAAGATAAGCCCAACCAAGATAATCCTCACTCATATTTCCCACCCAAATATTCAGATATTTTGTTGTGTCCCAAGATGGCAATCCTGAAGATTTGTAATAATTGTCATCAAAATTAAAGTTGGCGGAAACCGATTTTCTTTCAATACCAGTAGTTGTAGAACCATCTGGTTTTTTAGTTGCCATACAGAATGCCAATTCCATATCAGCAGCATTCCCTTGGAAATAAGAAGGTACAACTGTACTAAAATCTGCATTTAGTTTTCTGAAATCATCATTCAACACTTTGATTTGAGAAGCAATCTGAGCATCAGAAATATTCATCGCAGTAGAAGAATATAAAACATGCACAACAACCGGAATTGTTACTACACCTGCTTTTTTGGATTGTTTAAAATCATTGTGAACCAAATAATCTTTCAAAGCTTCTCTGTTTGCTTTTGCCTGTGGATTAGCAGCGTAAAATTCCGCCATCTTCTTATCCGTTCCACAAGTTCTCTGTCCGTAAGCACTAAGGAAAAAAGTACTTGACAATAGTAATAAAATTTTCTTCATGTTTTTCAAAATTAATTAAAGGGTTGCAAATCTATATTTTTTTTCAACATGTTTTGAATATTTTATTAATTATTTTAAAATAAATTATTCAATCCGCAATAAAACCCCGTGGTTACTTTATTTAAAAATTAGTTTACACTTCCGAAACATACTGCCACCAAAGAACATTGTAGTTTACGAACCCAAATTAATACAATGAATTTCACTACTTTTGAGATAATCAAAAACCCAATAATGCCACAAGAATTTAATCCGCGCGACGTCACTTGGCTTGGTTTCAACGCCAGAGTTTTACAGGAAGCAATGGACAAAAGCGTTCCTATTCATCTCAGAATCCGATTTTTAGGAATTTTCTCCAATAATCTTGACGAATTTTTCCGTGTGCGTGTTGCAGGTTTGAAGCGTGCGATGGATTTCAAGCAAAAAGTTTTGGCCGAATCTTTTTATGATGCGCCGTCAAAGATTTTACAAAAAATAAACAAGCTTGTCATCAACCAACAGGAAGATTTTGACAAAACATGGAAGGATGTTCAGCGCGAAATGGCAAAGGAAAAGGTTTTCATCAAAGACCATAATCATCTTACTGTTGCTCAGAAAGAATTCGTTGTCAAATATTTTGATGAGGAAGTAGAATCTAACGTGATTCCTATTTTGCTTCATGATAATAAACCAATGCCTTACCTTCGGGAAAAAAGTCTTTTCATAGGTGTGGCAATGCGAAGAAAAGAATGGCAATACGAAAGTCAATATGCCATCATAGAACTTCCTGTAACAGCAAACGGCAGATTTGTTTTGCTTCCGACAGAAAATCCTGAACAGAAAGATGTAATGCTTTTGGAAGATGTTATCATTCATAATCTGCCTCACATTTTCTCCTATTTTGGATATGACGAGTTTACTGCACATTGTTTCAAAGTAACAAAAGATGCTGAGTTTGACCTTGACAATGACATCAAGACAACCTTGGCAGACAAAATAGAAAAAGGCGTCAAAAGCAGACGAAAAGGAAAGCCAACTCGTTTTGTCTTCGATAAAGAAATGGATAAAGCACTTCTGGAATTCTTAATTAAAAAATTAAATCTGACTAAAAAAGACAGTATTATTCCGGGACAAAAGATTCATAACTTCAGACATTTTATGGATTTCCCTGATGTATTCAAAGCTTATCAGAAGCCTGTTGAAAGAACGTCTTTCATCCATCCGGAATTTGCAAACAAACAAAGAGTCACAGACGTGATCATCAAAAAAGATGTTTTACTGACTTTCCCTTACCATTCTTATGATTCTGTAATTGATTTATTAAGAGAAGCTGCGATGGATCCTGATGTAAAATCAATTCAAATTACCGCTTACAGATTGGCATCGAGTTCCAAAATCGCCAATGCTTTAATTAATGCCGTGAGAAATGGTAAAGAAGTCACAGTTATGCTGGAACTCCGTGCAAGATTTGATGAAGAGTCCAATCTTTGGTGGAAAGACAGATTTGAGCTGGAAGGCGTGAAAGTTCTTGTAGGTATTCCGAATAGAAAAGTACACGCTAAGCTTTGTGTCATCAAAAAGAGAGTTAATAACAGAACCATTCAATATGGTTTCGTAAGCACCGGAAACTTTAATGAAAAAACTGCGAAAATCTATGGTGATCATCTTGTAATGACATCCAACAGGTCTGTGATGGCTGACATTAATAAAATATTTTCTGCACTCAACAAACCGAGAGTTGATCCTACGATTACACTTAAAAGCTGTAAAACACTGATGGTTTGCCCACAATTTATGAGAGAAAAAATCATTGCTCATATTGATAAGGAAATTGAAGAAGCTAAAGCCGGAAGGAAAGCGGAAATGATTATAAAAGTCAATTCTTTAAGTGATAAAACTTTAATTTTAAAACTTTATGAGGCTGCCGATGCCGGAGTGAACACAAAAATGATCGTCCGTGGCATCTATTGTGCTATCAACCAAAAAGAATTCAAAAAGAAAATCTACGCCATTAGTATTGTAGATGAATATCTGGAGCACGCCAGAGTCATGTATTTCTATAATAAAGGTGCAGAAAATATGTACATCTCTTCTGCCGACTGGATGACAAGAAATCTGGATTACAGAATAGAAGCTGCAACACCAATTTTACAGAAAAATCTAAAAAAAGAATTAAAACAACTTCTTGATCTTCAATTGGAGGACAATGTAAAATCCAGAATTCTCGATAAAAATATGAGAAATGAATATGTTGAAACAAACAATCCTGTTCAGAAAAGATCACAGATAGAAACTTATAATTATCTCAAAAATCAGAAATATTAAATATTTACTTTAAATTTATTCCTTAAATTAAGTCCCAATAATGATAATCGCCGCTATAGATATAGGAAGTAATGCCGCCCGTTTACTCATCAATGAAGTGAAAGAGACCAACGGCAAAGCAGAATTCACAAAACTGAATCTCCTGAGAATCCCTCTCAGATTAGGTTTTGATGTCTTTAGCAAAGGCGAGATTGGTGCAGAAAGAAAACAAATGGTCATAAAAACGATGACTATTTTCCGTGAACTGATGGAAATCTATAAGGTGGAACATTATCGTGCGTGCGCTACAAGTGCAATGCGTGACGCTAAAAACGGACAGGAAATCATTGATATCGTAAAAGAACAATCTGATATTAATATAGAAATCATCACCGGCGATGAAGAAGCAACTTTGATCTACGAAAATCACGTTGCGGAAGGACTTGACAAAGATTTTGCTTACTTGTACGTAGATGTTGGTGGCGGATCTACAGAACTTACTTTCTACGAAAATAATGAGATGAAGTATGAACATTCTTTCAATATCGGAACAATCCGTTTACTGAACGGATTGGTTACGCCAAAGATTTGGGACGATATGAAGGATGAAATCAAAGACAAGATCAAAAGTAAAAAAACAGTTGTTGCAATAGGTTCCGGCGGAAATATCAATAAGATCTTTTCTATGAGCAAAACGAAAGACGGCAAACCAATGCCCGTTTCTGTGATCAAAAAATATCTGAAAGAAATGGAAAAGCTTTCGGTAGAAGAAAGAATGCAACTTTACCAAATTCGCGAGGACCGTGCAGATGTAATCGTTCCTGCATTGACCATTTTCAACAATGTGATGATTTGGGCAGACATCAAACATATTTACGTTCCGAAAATCTCTGTGGCAGACGGTTTGGTTCACAGCATTTACACGAAAGTGACAGAAGGAAAATAGGATATGCAAGATGCGTAACATTTAGCATCAAATCGATTATCTTAATAATAACTGTTAATTAAATTTCACTGAAAAACGCACTGAAAACACGCATTATTACAAGCTTTCTTAAACATTTATTAAAATTCATTTAAAGTTCCCGAACGGTAAATTATTTCATCTTTACGACAATCTAAAATAAAAGTAAAAATGAAAAACAAATACCTTTTCAAAGGTCTTTTGCCGATTGCTGCGCTGTTTCACGGTCTTGCTTCGGGACAAACTTTGGTCCACTATTGGAACTTCAACAATAATGCTTCTGTTGCCACAATTACAACTCCCACCTCAACGCTTTTAAGCGGTTCTATGACTGCGGTTTCAACAGGAACAAATGCGGATACGGATACTTTCATTGATTTTGCTGGGGGAACGGGACAGAACTTCAATGTCAGTAATCTTAATGCTAGAAACGGAGATGCTTCCGGAACGCATATGAGATATAATTTGCCAATCAATGGTAATGTTCAATTCAATTTACCAACGACAGGTTACAAAGATGTTGTGGTAAAATTCACGACCAGAAGATCTGGACAAGGGGCAGGAACACAAACTTGGTCATACTCTACAGATGGTACTACTTTTACAACTTATCAAACTGTAAATCCACAAGATGCAAATCCACAGTTAATTACTTTTGATTTTTCTACAGTCACAGGTGTTTCCAACAATCCTAACTTCAAACTAAAAGTTGTATTCTCTGCAACTGGCGGTGGTGTTGGTGGAAATAACCGTTTTGATAATTTCACAGTTGATGCAACTCCATCCGGAAACGCAGACACAACTGCACCTACAGTAACTTATGCACCGGCGAATAGCGTAATGAATGCTTCTACAGCAAATCCAACAATTACCTTTAATGAAAATGTAAGACTGGTTGACAATTCTGCCATTACAGATTCAAATGCTCAAAACTTGGTTGAATTAAGATTAAATAATGCTACAGGAAATACAGTTCCTTTCACTACAACTTTTAATGACAATAAAATCACAGTCATCCCAACTGGTGGTTTGCTTCCGAATCAGGCTTATTATTTGGCTTTAAAACCAAATACCGTTGAGGACACAAGTGATAATGCAGTTACTTCTACAACCTCATCAACTTTCACGACAGCGGGAACAACTATTTCTTTGGATAAAACTTTCATTAAGGTCAATGAGGACGAAGGAATATTGGCATTTAAAATCAATGTTACGAATCCTGCGACTGCGACTGTCAATCTTGTAGCGAAACCAACTTTTGGAACTGCGGATAATAATGATTACACTTTCACTTCTCAAACCATTAATATCGTTCCGGGAACTTCAACTTACACAGTCAACATTCCTATTATTGACGACTCGACACAGGAGCAACAAGCGGAATACTTTGTTCTAAATCTTGAAAATCCTGTTGGAGCCACCATTTCCGGAGAGGCTTTATCTACTATTTATATTGTTGATAATGACAAGCAAGCGCCTGTTGCATCAAAACAAATTGAACTGAATTATCTTGGTTTCTTTGATCCTTCCGGAAACAACAATAGTTCTACGGAAATTGTGGTTCATGATCCTGCGACTCAGAGATTGTTCACAATCAGTTCTTTGACAGATGTTTTTGACATTATTGATTTCAGTAATCCAACATCTCCAAGCGTTATCAAAACTGTGAATATGTTGCCGTATGGCGGAATCACAAGTGTAGCTGTAAAAAACGGAATCATCGCCGTAGCTTCTCCGAATGGAACAAACGCTCAGGATAATGGCTCGGTTGTTTTCTTTGATATTGATGGTAATTTCATTAAACAAGTTAACGTTGGTGTATTGCCGGATATGGTAACTTTCACGCCAGACGGAACGAAAGTAATGACAGCCAACGAAGGTGAACCGAATGATGCTTACACAGTAGATCCGGAAGGTTCTGTCAGTATTATCGATATTACTGGAGGCATTTCAAATCTTCTTCAATCTAATGTGACAACACTTTCTTTAGCAATTTACAATGGTCAGGAAGCGTCTTTGGCTGCTACTGGTGGAAGAAAAGTAAAATCTACAAGTACATTAGCTCAGGATCTTGAACCTGAATATATCGCCATCAGTGCAGACAGCCAAAAAGCCTGGGTTTCTTGTCAGGAAAACAATGCTGTGATCGAGGTTAATTTGGTAACGAAAACTCTAGGAAGCATCTGGGGATTAGGCAAAAAAGATATGAGCCTTCCAGGAAATGGATTTGATGCTTCTGATAATAACGGCGAAATATTAATTGCAAACTGGCCGGTAAAAGCGTATTACAATCCTGATGCAATGGCTTACCTTAAAGTTGGAAACACAAATTATATCGTAACAGCTAACGAAGGTGATGAAAAAGATCTTGGCGGATTCAGTGAGAGAACTACGGTTGGCGCAAACGGCTATGCCTTAGATTCAACTATTTTTCCAAATGCTTCTGTGTTGAAAGCGTCTCACAACCTTGGAAGATTCCGAGTAACAAATGTGAATGGAAATACTGACGGCGATAATGAGTTTGAAGAAATTCACGCTTTGGGAGCAAGATCATTCTCAATCTTCAATGCAGATACAAAAGCAATTGTATATGACAGCGGCGATCAGTTCGAAAGACATGTTGCAGCCAATCATCCTATAATCTTCAATGCAGATAACGAAACAAATGGTGCAAAAGTAAGAAGCCGTGCAAAAGGTCCTGAACCAGAAGGTGTAACGCTGGGAACAATTAACGGACAGACTTTCGCATTCATTACATTGGAAAGAACCGGTGGCGTAATGGTCTATAACGTGACAGATCCGAATAATGTGACATTCACAGATTACAAACATTCCAGAATGACAACAGCTTATGGTGGAGACAATGGTCCGGAAGGCATCACTTACATTGCTCCTCAAAATTCAGCTACAGGAAAAGGTTATGTGATTGTTGCCAATGAGATCAGTGGAACTCTTTCTATGTACGAAGTGGTTCTTTCTCCAACTTTGGCAACCGGTGATGTGAAATCTGAAAAATCGACATTCAACATCTTCCCGAATCCTGTGAACAAAGGGAATACTTTATACTTGAACAAGACTAAAAGCTACGAGTTGTACGATATGTCAGGCAAATTACTTGGCAAAGAAAGTAATGCACTAACAATTGATACTTCAAAACTTTCTACAGGCGTTTATCTGGTAAAAACTTCAGATGGCGATGTGAAGAGAGTGATTGTAAAATAAATTTTTTCTTCTTTTTAAATTTTTTGGTTAAGCCTCAGTTTATTCTGAGGCTTTTCTTTTAATTAAGTAACGAAAGTAATTTATATATAGTAAATTCGTGCAATCTCAAATTTCGCATAGGAACAATGAACAGTTTAAAAATAAACAGAGTACACTTTCACACATTCGATTCATTACGATTTTTATCTTTTTTACTGGTTTTTTTATATCATTGTGGAATTCCTGAAAGTAATTTTTTATATTATTTTTCCAAAGCTGGCAGAATTGGTGTTTCTTTCTTTTTTGTCTTGAGCGGATTTCTGATTACCTATATATTGTTGCTGGAAAAGCTTAATAATCAAAACAAAGTTCCTTTGAAAAAGTTTTTTTTAAGAAGAATACTGAGGATTTGGCCGCTCTATTATGCAATGGTTTTATTTGCAATCTGTACGCCATTTATCCTTGCTATTTTAAAAATCCCTTACTCCAACGAAGGTTACCAGCCAAATTGGTTCTATACAGTTACTTTTCTGGAGAATTACGTCATGATGTATGAAGACAGGCTACCCAATGTTTCCCCTATTCTCGTAATATGGTCGCTCTGTGTGGAAGAACACTTTTATATAATCTGGGGATTGATTTTTTATTTTATTTCCTTCAAACATGTTTCTAAGCTGATTGTTATTAGTATTTTAATTTCAATTATTTCCAGAATAATTTACGAAAAGTACCACATTCCCACACTTGATATTTTTACCAATATTCACTATTTCGCTTTTGGAGCTGTGCCTGCCTATATTTTTGTTTTTCATAAAAGAATCATCGAGAAAACCGAAAAGATATCTGCATATTACAAATATGCTTTTGCAGTGTTTGTTTTATTATTCATTGTAATGATTACAAATTTCCCAATTATTACCGATCATACAATTAATTCTGTTATTTTGGCAATAATGTTCTCGGTTTTGATTCTGTCAACATTAGGAGAAAAAAATGCTTTCAAAATTTCTGACAACAGCATTACGGCTTGGTTGGGAAAATACACTTATGGATTATATCTAATTCATACAATATGCTACAATTTTTTCATTAAGATAGGAACAAGATTTGACCATAATTGGTTTACAATACTTTTAATATCATTCTTTTCAACGGTTATTTTATCCTATTTATCTTACCATATTTTCGAAAAACAATTTTTAAAACTTAAAAGATCAGTATGATTGTCCATCTATCATAATTACCCTACATCAATGCAAACAAAATTCTGAAACTGTAAATTTGTTCTATTAAAAAATGAAACTATTATGGAATTAGGAATAGGGATGTTCGGAGATGTTTCTCTAGACACCAAAACCGGAAAATATAGAGATGCAAGCGTAAAACTAAACGAAATCCTGGAGCAAGTAAAACTGATGGATCAAGCTGGACTAGACGTTTTTGCAATGGGTGAACACCACCGTGAAGATTACGCCGTGTCTTCTCCGGAAATTTTATTAGCTGCTGCCGCAAGCATTACCAATAACATCAAGCTAGCAAGCGGTGTAACGGTATTAAGTTCATCAGAACCTGTGAAAGTTTATGAAGATTTTTCTATGATTGATTTAATCTCAAAAGGACGAGCTGAAATCTTTGTCGGAAGAGGAAGCTTCATCGAATCCTTTCCTTTGTACGGCTATGATCTTTCCGATTACAATCAGCTTTTTGAAGAGAAGCTGGACTTATTATTAAAAATCAATAATGAAGAAAATGTAAGCTGGATTGGAAAACTTCGTGCGCCTATGCAGAATCAAACCGTTTATCCAAGAGCTTTTAACGATGGTAAATTACCAATCTGGATTGCTGTAGGAGGAACTCCGGAATCTGTATTGAGAGCCGCAAAGTTAGGTTTGCCATTAATTGTTGCTATCATTGGTGGAATGCCTAGACAGTTCAAAAACCTCATCGATTTTTACAAACAGGAATACATCAATGCCGGTCACGACGAGAGCAAAATGCAGATCGCTATCCATTCCCATACTTTTGTGAGTGATGACCAAAACGACATCGATCAATATTTCTTCAATTACAAATCTCAGATGGACAGAATTGGCAGAAGCCGTGGATGGGCACCTTACAGCAAAGACCAATATGAAGGCGGCCGAAGCAAAGACGGTGCACTTTTCATCGGAAGTGCAGATCAGGTGGCAGATAAAATCAGTGAAATGAAAGAATTATTTGGCTTAACGAGATTTATCGGACACATGGATGTAGGCGATCCTGCGCACGATGTGATGATGAAATCGATAGAATTATTTGGTGAGAAAGTAGCTCCGAAAGTGAAATAAAAAAGAAAATCCTGAATCAGAAATTCAGGATTTTGCTTTTTTTAGCACAACTTTTATAGAGATAATTCAAGAGTAAGTTTTAAAAACAAAAACCTAGTCAAAGCTCCAGCCTTTATCTATATCTATCACTTTTCCAGCTTCGTCAAAATATATAGATGATCTGTACCACGCAAAATCGCCACTCTTTTTATTTGACCTTAGTTTACCATCATTTGTGTAATCATATTCAAACTTGTTATTTAATGAATCAACATGATGATATAATGGTTTGCCTAAAACCGTTTCAACTTCTTTTACAGATTGACCCAACTTTATTAAATCAAATTTTTCTGGAGAATAGTTAGGTGCCAATTGTGTATCAATAAAAGGAGAAAATATATTGATTCCTTCGATAGTTAGACCTGCTCCTATCAAAAATGTGATTAACACTGTTACAAACAATAAGATCGATGATAATATTTTATAAAAGATTATCATCAGTTGAAAATTATTGGTTGAAGACAGAATAGACAATATCCCAGAATTAGGATTAGAGAACTTATCCCAAAAGAGTATTTTAAACTTTCTGAAAAGGCAGATTTACGATCATCTTTCGCTAAAGCAAATACCATAAAAGAAATACTTAATCCACAAAGTATGACGGATAAAAAAACAATTATTAGGAAATTACCTGAATCTGAAAAACGAGAAATTTCAGCAATTACCATTGCAAAGATGAAAAGCAGAATTGAGGAAACTATTAAAATCCGGTCATTCATTAATTTAAGTTATTGATGGTTAAAGTTTTTTATACAACTAAAACTATTTTAACTCATATTTATTTCCTTCAAAAACAAAAGCTTCGGCATCTTCGGGATAATAATCAACATCACATTCATAAACCCGTCTCGAAATCAAATATGGATCTATTACGTAATCTATAATTTTCTTTTCATTTTTGCTATCCTTCAACCAGAAAACAACTTTGTCTTTCTTCTTGACACTGATGATTTTGTCTTTGTAAAATTGATGAACCAAGACTTCTCTCTTGTCATAATTATAAGTATTAAACCCGATTCTCAATCCGAAAAACAGCAAAAGACAAAAACTGAAACGCAGCACATATTTAAGATTAAAAATATCTTTAATTAGAAACCTTAAAAAGTAAATCATCAAAAATAAAGCTCCCATTTCCAGCAAATTCAAGGATAGGTTTTTGTTCATCAAGGCTTCGAAGCCGGAAAACCAATGGATGGCTTTCAAAACATAACTGATAAATGCATCAAAAACCTGATAGACCAAAAGATATTTCATTCCAAAAGCAATAGCAATTACCATAAATAAAGACGAAATGATAATAATTTCCGACAATGGAATAATAAGCAGATTCGCAAAGATTGAAACAAAAGAAAACTGATGAAAGTAAAAAACCGCCAATGGCAAAGTCGTAATCTGTGCTGCAAAAGTCATTGCTGTAATGCTATAAACAAAATCCTCAAACCAGCTTCTCGGCTTTCTGAACAATTTCTTAATCGGACTCGACAACCACCAAATTCCCAAAACCGCAACATAACTTAATTGAAATCCAACATCAAATAATTGCTGTGAATCAACTATCAAAAGGATAAAAGCGGACAACGCCAAAGAATGCAGAAGATCTGGTTTCCGCTGCAGCAAAACCATAATATAATAACACGAAATCATCAAACAACTTCTCATCACAGAACTTCCGTAATCTATGAAGACAGCAAAGCTCCAGATCAAAATAAGACTTAAAATAATGGAAACATTTCTGAACTTAACAGGAATTAGCTGGTTAAAAACAAACAATGTGATCCAGAAAATAATGACCATATGCGAACCGGAAATCGCCAATAGATGGACTAATCCTGTTTGGCTAAAATCTTTTACAGTTTCTGCATCCATCTCGGTTCTGTCGGATAAAATAATTCCTTTCAGAAACTCTTGGATCTTTGGAGAAAGTGATGTTTGATTGATTTTGTTGAGAATATCAAGTCGGGTTTGGCGGATTTTGTCAGGAAAAGAAACTTCGCTTTTTTCTGTTTTCAGAATATCATTTGGTAAATAAGTTTGCAGATAAACTTCTTGTCTTGATAAGTATTTCTTGTAATCAAATTGAAAATCATTACTGATACTTTCTGGCTGATGAATGTAAACCTCAGCATCATAAAAATGATTAAAGTCCAACAATTCCTTATCTTTCGAAATACTGAGAACAGTTTTGATTGGAGAAAAATCTTTAGTTTCCTTAGACGGAATTGCTAAAATCTCAACAATATATCGTCTGTTTTTCTCATTAGAATTAAGCTTTTTGCTGAGCTGGAAAACGATATTTTCTTTTGATTCAAGTAACGGAATTTTGGGTTGAGCTGAATTTAAAAAATGAACAAAAATCCCTATCGAGAAAAAGAAAAACCCTAAACAATAATATTTAATAAGTTGAAAAAATGTCGCTTTAATTAATATTGAGAACAGAGAAACTCCGGAAATCATTAGAATAAGATAAATGATTCTCTGGCTCATAATCAGGTTTTCCTGAAAAAGAATGCCGATAATAAAGCATATCAGCAATATTAACAAAGGTTGTTTTTTCATTGAAGTTCATTTGTGTTTTGTGTGTTTTTTAATTTTTCAAAATATCATCAACGATTTTTAAATGGTGATTGGAATGAAGCCATAAAAACTTCAAAGTTGTTTTCTTATCAAAATCTCCCAAGAATGGATGTGTGATAAATGATTTTTCATGAAGGCTTTTCACGGCTTCCAACCTTTCTTTTGCCAAATTAATTAATTTTAAAATACTTTCCTGAGTTGGAGTTTCTAACGGAAAAAATTGTTTTGGTGCTCTTATTTTACCTCTCGGAATTAGTCCGAAATTCAAAAAAACACATTTCTTAAGACTGAATTTCGGTTTATAATCTTTCGGATCTGTCATTGTCAAACCTTTCAGGCTACTGTTCAGAATCAATAATAAATGTTCCAAATGCCAGCCAATAGAAGCTTTGGAAACTTTATCATTCGTCACATCGATTTTTGATACAAGCGATTCTATCTTTTGTAATTGATCTTTTATATTCATCATTATTTTGAGTTTACAATAATTTCCGCCGCATTATTACTTGCACCGCTTCCTCCTAGTTTTGATCTCAGGATTTCGTAATCGTTCAAAACCTGAGTTCTTTTTTCTGTATTAAGGATTTTGTTAAGTTCTTTCACGAGATTTTCCTTAGTCAACTCATTTTGAATTAATTCCGTTACTACTTCTTTGTCCATAATCAAATTGACTAGAGAAATGTACTTGATATTTTTTATCAAACGTTTTCCAATTTCATAAGAAATCTGGCTTCCTCTGTAACAAACCACTTCCGGGATATTGAGCAAAGCCGTTTCCAAAGTTGCAGTTCCGGAAGTTACCAAAGCGGCTTTTGAAGATCTAAGCAAATCATAAGTTTTATTGGAAACAAAATGAACATCAGCATCTACAAATTGCTCATAAAAATCTTTCTCCAGACTTGGCGCACCTGCAATTACAAATTGATAATCTGTAAAATAACTTCTCACAGACAGCATTAATTCCAGCATTTTTGTCACTTCCTGTTTTCTTGAACCTGGCAAAAGTGCAATAATTTCTTTTTCATTAAGATTATTTTCTGATTTGAATTTTTGAATATCAACAGGTTGCAGACCTTCTATCGCATCAAGCAAAGGATGACCAACGAAATGCGCTTCAACCTGATGCTTCTTATAAAAATCTTTTTCGAAAGGGAGAATCACCATCATTTCGTCCACATATTTTTTGATCGTTTCCACACGACCTTCTTTCCAGGCCCAAAGTTGCGGCGAAATATAATAGATCACCTTGATTCCCAATTCTTTCGCAAACTTCGCAATCCTTAGATTAAATCCCGGATAATCTACCAAGATCAACATATCAGGTTTATATTCCTGAATGTCTTTTTTGCAGATTTTGATATTATTAAGGATCGTTTTCAGGTTTTGAATAACTTCCAGGAAACCCATAAAAGCGAGATCACGGTAATGTTTCACCAATGTTCCGCCTTGTTTCTGCATCAGATCGCCGCCCCAGAAACGGAATTCGGCGTTTTGATCTTTTTGTTTAATAGCTTTCATCAGGTTGGAAGCGTGCAGATCGCCGGAAGCCTCGCCAGCTATGATATAATATTTCAAGATGTAGATTTTAGATTATGAAAGTTTGGATGATAGATTTTTAAAATTAAGTTTTTTCTCTGAAATTCTTAACTTTGAACAAAAATAAATCATTTTGGTTTATTAGGATTGGGAAAGTTAAATTGTCGACAAAATTTGATTGGTTGACAAATCCCATAGCCCCGATAGTAGCGGCATCCTTTTTTGTCTTTCGACTAATGTCTAAATTATGACAAATATTTAATGACAAAAAAGATACAGCGGATAGCGGGAAGTAGCTCCTAAAATATTTAAAATTTAGAAAATGGAAGAGATTATAAATAAGGTTGCGGAAAGTGGATTGGTGAATTTTGATATTACTGATCTGTTTCCGAAAGGGAAAAGAATTGGGATTGACATCAAGGATTTTCTTTGGGAAGGAATGATTTTGAAGGAAAAAGATTTCCGCGAAAAAATCAAAAATATCGATGCTGAAGTTTATAAGGATGCTTATGTTTACATCTATTGTTCTGAAGATGTGATCATTCCTCTTTGGGCTTACTTTTTAATCACTTCAAAAATTACGGATGCTGCGAAAAAAGTAGTTTTTGGCAACCGTGAAGATCTGGAAGTTTTATTGATGCACAATGCCATCCAAACCTATGATTTTTCTGAACTGAGAGACAAACGTGTCTTGGTAAAAGGTTGCAGCGATGAACTGATCCCGAATAATGCTTACGTAGAATTAGTAGAACAATTGAAACCGCTCGTGAAATCCCTAATGTTCGGCGAGGCGTGCAGCAATGTTCCTATTTTTAAAAATTAATTTATGTCCAAAAAAACTATTACCTTTTTAATTTTTCTTACTTTTTTAATCATTTATTACGCAGGTAGTTTTTCCAAAATATCATTTGGAGATTGTATTGGGTTTGTTTTGGATATAGAAAAACGGGAATTCTTGACCGATTTTATGCCACTTACACATTTTCTGTATATCAACACTGCCGTCTTTTTTTCAAAATTTTTGGGAATGGATAGCGTATTCGTGATGAGGTTGATGTCTGTAGTTCCCGCTGCCATTACTGTGAGTTTAGTTTTTGTTTTGATCAAAGAATTCGTTGAAGAAAACTGGATAGCTATAATGTCGACTTTCGTTTTTGGCTTTTCTTTTACTTTTTGGCGCAGTGCGGAAACTGTTGAGGTTTATACATTTAATGCGCTTTGGATTATTCTTTTCTTGGTCTATTCGGTCAAGTCTTTAAAGATAGATTCTCGGAATTACATTATCCCTGTGGGGATTATATTGGGGTTGAGCCTTTGGGTTCACATTCAGAATATTATGTTGATTCCTGCCTATTTGATTTTGCTTTATTTATTAAAGTCAGACAGAAAAAAAGCATTAATATCATTGATTTCTTTCTTTCTCATTTTTTCATTAATGTTTTTCGTGAACCATTTACAGGACATTGAAATGAAATTTGTATTCGTCTCAAAAAAAGGGCCTTGGGTAAACGACACTTTCACTCAGGGTTTTTCGGATTTGATAAAAGATGTGGTGAAGGCAGCTGCATTTTTGATTTATAATTTTAATGTTTTCATTTTATTTAGTGTTGCTGGAGTTATTTATTTGTGCAAAAATTTCAAAACAGAATCTCTTTTTCTACTTACAGCTTCTCTTTTCACATTAGGTTTTGCTACTTTTTATGCAGTTTCTGACAACTATGTTTTCTTCATTCCTTTTTACATTGTTTTCACTTTGCTTATTGCTTTGGGAATAAAAAAATTAAGTGTAAAATATGCTTTGAGAAAACTCAGATTTGCTCCTCTTTTTATCCCGTTGTTTTATATCTGCAGTCTTTACATCGTTTCTTTGACACCTCAAGGGCAGAAGTTTCATAAGGAAAAACTATACAAAGACGGACTCACTTATTATATGCTTCCCTGGCTTCACAACAATATCGGATGTATAGAATTTACCTTAAGAGATGGACAGACAGAGGATCATATTATCGTTCTGAAAGAATCATCCAGAAAGTTTATAGAACTTCGTAAAAAATATCAATCGATGGAAGAAATTAGTAAACTTTAAAAAATTAATCTTAAATCTCTCTAATAATTTTTATCTTTGGTTTAAACAAAAGACATAAATTATGAGTTTACTAGACCTTATCACAGGAAGTACAGGCAACCAGGTTGCAGAACAGGCTGAAAACAAATTCGGGATCAGCAAAAATCAAATCATCGCACTTTTGATAGTTGCAGCACCTTTGGTGATCAGCTATTTAAAGAAAAAATCAGAAAATTCTGACGAAGCAGACAAACTAAATGCAACACTAGACAAACACCACGATGGAAGCATCTTGAACAATCCTGCACAAGCACTTGACAGAGAACAAGAAGGTGATTCTATTTTGGGTCATATTTTCGGCGGCGAAAAAGCAAATGTAGAAAACCAACTTTCTCAGAATACAGGTATTTCTATGGACAAGATAGGACCAATTTTGGCGATGTTGGCTCCGGTAATTATGGGTTACATCGGTCAGCAAAAGCAAGCCAACAACGTAACTTCGGGCGGTGGATTGGGAGATCTACTCGGTGGAATACTTGGTAATTCTGCTCAGGAATCTCAGGCATCCAACAATCCTTTGAGTGATATTTTGGGAAGTGTACTTGGTGGCGCAACGCAATCTTCGGGAGGTGGATTAGGCGATATTCTTGGAAGTGTTTTAGGAGGAGGAAATCAACAACAGCAATCTCAACAAGGAGGACTTGGAGGACTGTTAGGGGGACTTTTCGGAAAATAAATAATTACATAACAAATACAAATCGGGCTCGTCAAATTTACGAGCCCGATTTTTTTATTTTTCTTCAGATTCACTTGCCTTTTCAGCCTTCGCTTTCGTCGCTTTTGGCTTTGGTTCTGCTTTTTCTTTTACTGGCTTTTCCGCCACTACTACAGGTTTCGAGGTTTTTCTAAGTCTGGATTTTCCATAACTTCCTCGCGCGATTTTTCCTTTGGTAGATTTTTGGTCTCCTCTTCCCATAATAATTAAATATTTGATTTCCACTAAATTACAATAAAATTACGAGAGTACAAAGAATGTGGGCGTGTCCCTCTCCAAAGCTTTTCCCACCGCTCGGGCCGGGCTATCCGTTACTATCTTTTTTCCATCCGCCAATTCCGTCCGCCAAAAAAAAGGATATTCACTACTATCCCTCACGCGCTTCGCCAAGATTGAAGATTTTCACATTCAATCAAAACTACAAGAATTATGGAACTAATTTCCATTTTTGTAGTATTTATTTACATATTCGTAGTGTATTTTTTCATATATCCATATCTTTGCACTCGGAAATTGGACGACTAAATGTCTAATCTCTAAAGTCTAACATCTAACATCTAAAAAAATGTTCCGTACACACACAAACGGCGAACTGACGCTGAAAAATCTGAATGAAAAAGTAACACTTTCCGGCTGGGTACAAACCATCCGTGACAAAGGTTTTATGATTTGGATAGATTTGCGAGACCGTTACGGCATCACACAATTGGTTTTGGACGAGGACAGAACTTCCAAAGAACTTTTGGAAACTGCTAAGAAACTCGGCCGTGAGTTTGTCATCAAAGTTGAAGGAACCGTTATCGAACGTACTTCCAAAAACCCAAAGATTGCAACAGGCGACGTAGAAATCTTAGTTGAAAACCTAACTATTTTAAACGAATCTCAATTACCTCCTTTCACCATCGAAGACGAAACCGACGGTGGCGAAGAATTGAGAATGAAATACAGATACCTCGACATCAGAAGAAATCCTGTAAAAGATAAATTGATTTTCCGTCACAAAATGGCGCAGAAAGTGAGAAATTATCTTTCCGAAGAAGGCTTCATTGAGGTTGAAACGCCTGTTTTGATTAAATCTACTCCGGAAGGTGCGAGAGATTTCGTGGTTCCAAGCAGAATGAATCCGGGACAATTTTACGCTTTGCCACAATCGCCACAGACTTTCAAGCAATTGCTAATGGTTGGCGGAATGGACAGATATTTCCAAATCGTGAAATGTTTCCGCGATGAGGATTTGCGTGCGGACAGACAGCCGGAATTCACACAAATCGATTGCGAAATGGCATTCGTAGAGCAAGAAGATATTATGAATGTTTTCGAAGGAATGACGAAAGTTCTTTTGAAAGACATCACAGGAAACGAATTCGGAGATTTCCCAAGAATGACTTTTGCCGATGCGATGCAAAAATATGGAAACGACAAACCGGACATCCGTTTCGGAATGGAGTTCGTGGAATTGAATGAATTAGTTAAAGGAAAAGATTTCAAAATATTTGATGATGCAGAATTGGTTGTCGGAATCAATGTTGAAGGCATTGCAGATTACACTAGAAAACAAATCGATGAATTAATTGATTGGGTAAAACGTCCCCAAATCGGTGCAACCGGAATGGTTTGGATTAAATCCCAAAATGACGGTGTTGTAACTTCATCAGTTAACAAATTCTATTCTGAAGAAGATTTGAAGAAAATAGCTGAGAAATTCGGAGCAAAGGCTGGAGATTTAATGTTCTTGATGAGCGGAAATGCTGATAAAGTGAGAACTCAACTTTCAGCTTTGAGAATGGAACTTGGAAACCGTCTTGGTCTAAGAAAAGGAAACGAATTTGCTCCACTTTGGGTTGTAGACTTCCCATTATTGGAATTTGATGAAGAAAGCGGAAGATACCACGCAATGCACCACCCATTCACTTCTCCAAAAACCGAAGATTTCCATTTATTAGAAACAGACCCAGGAAAAGCTAGAGCTAATGCTTACGATTTGGTTCTTAACGGAAACGAAATTGGTGGTGGTTCTATCAGAATTTTTGATAAAGATTTACAGTCAAGAATGTTTGACTTGTTAGGATTCTCAAAAGAAGAAGCAGAAGCGCAATTCGGATTCTTGATGAATGCTTTCAAATATGGAGCTCCACCTCACGGAGGATTAGCTTTCGGATTCGATAGATTGGTTGCAATTTTGGACGGAAACGAAGTGATTAGAGATTACATCGCATTCCCTAAAAATAATTCTGGAAGAGATGTGATGATTGATGCGCCGGCACCGATTCATCAGGAACAACTCACAGAGTTAGAATTAAAATTAGATTTAAAATCATAAATTAGAAGCGAGGAAATTTTTCTTCGCTTTTTTGTTATGAAAAAACTAATATTTTATATTTTTCTCTTGAGTATCATTTTTTCCTGCACTTCGGAAAAAGAAAATCAATATAAACAAGATATTCTTGGAGAATGGGTATTTACAGAAACAAAATCTAAAAATTCAGATGAGCCGCCTTCTCCATTTATATTTGATGCTCCTAATTTCATTTGTCAGAAAGACGGAACATACATTAATAGGAATGGGTTTTTCAAATTTATTGAACAACAAGAAAGATGGGAAAATAAAACCTTATATCTGGGCGAAAAAACAAAATTCAAAATAAGCGCGGATTCTTTATCTATTCTCAATCCTGTTACCAACAAATTTGAATCTAACAAAATAATAAAACTCAATAAAGATTCTCTTCTATTAGAATTTAAGAATAAATCTGCCCAATTATTTATTTCTAAAAAGACAAAACTGAAACAAAACAATCTAATTTTTGATGAAATTATTGTATCTAAAAGTGGTTGTTATGGAACTTGTCCCGAAAACAATACCATAGTAAAAGCAAATGGTGAAATTATTTTTAATGGCATAAGATTTAATTTGAAAGAAGGTTTTTACACGGGTAAATTCTCTCCCAAAATTTTTCAGGATTTTAATAATCAATTGAATCAAATGGATTTAAATTCATTAGAAAAAAATTACAGTATTGATGTAACAGATTTACAAACTGAAACTATTACGTTGATTTCAAAAGGGAAAATCTACAAGACAATTTCTGATTACGGTAACAAATCTCCATTTGAGTTGAGGCGGTTAATTAGAAATATTAGCTATTTATATCAAAAAAACAATCTTGAAAAAATCATTGTAAAAGACCCCATTTTTATTTATTTTTTCAAATCTAAAAATCACAGAGTCTCTTTAATTGATGATTCAGAAAAATTCTTTTTGTTCGATGAATTATCTAACGCTAAAGTAATTAATAATACTAATGAAAAATTTCCATTTGTTTGTAATTACTTACTTGAAAGACCAGAAGGATTTGATTACAAAGACATCAGTTTATATGAAAGAGAAGTTAGCACAGATGGAAGGATTTTTAAAATTCAACTTAGAGATAAAACTTATAAAACTGTAGATTTAGGTTATAATTTTTTTGAGAAAAACAATTTGATAGAACCGATTAATAACTAAGATAAATTTATTTCTAAAATATTTTTGGCAAGATTGAATTAAGAAAACCATCAAAATTTATTATTTTTACTCAAACACAAATTTTGAATAATGAAATCTCCATTAGAAATATTACAGCAATATTTTGGCTACGACAATTTCAGACTCGAGCAATCAAACGCCATTGAAAATGTAATTTCGAGAAAAGACACTTTTGTTTTGATGCCAACTGGTGGTGGAAAATCCCTTTGTTATCAGGTTCCGGCGTTGGTTTTAGATGGAACTGCCATTGTGATTTCTCCATTGATTGCGTTGATGAAAGACCAAGTTGATGCTTTGCGCGTGAATGGAATTTCGGCTTCGTACATCAATTCTTCGATGTCTTCTTTTGAACAAAATGAGACTTTAAGTCAATTAAAAAACGGTCATCTCAAACTTTTATACGTTGCGCCTGAAAAATTGAGTGCAGAGAATGGCTCGTTTTTAAAATTGCTGAATGACGTTAATATTTCCCTGTTTGCGGTAGATGAAGCGCATTGTGTTTCGCATTGGGGTCACGATTTCCGTCCGGATTATTTATTTTTAAATGACTTAAAAAAACAATTCCCAAAAACGCCAATCATTGCACTGACCGCAAGTGCAGACGAAATCACGAGAAAAGACATCATCAAACAACTGAATCTTCAACAGCCTTTGGTTTTGATTTCTTCTTTTGACAGAGCCAATATCAAATATTTTGTTCAGCCAAAACAATCCGTCCTTCAGAATATCATTCAATATCTCAATGAACATCCGAATGATTCGGGAATTATTTACTGTTTATCAAGAAAAGGAACGGAAGAAATGTCTAATAATTTGAGAGAAAATGGTATTAATTCCGCATTTTATCACGCAGGAATTTCTTCATTAGAAAGAGCGAAAGTTCAGGAAGATTTTTTGAAGGACAAAATCCGGGTAATGGTTGCTACTATTGCCTTCGGAATGGGAATCGACAAAAGCAATGTCCGTTTTGTGATGCACGCAGATTTGCCGAAAAATATAGAAAGCTATTACCAAGAAACGGGAAGAGCTGGGAGAGATGGTTTGCCGAGTGAAGCGATTTTATTTTATTCAAATGCGGATGTGATTAAGCTGAAAAGATTTGCAATGATAGAAGGCAATGAAGAGCAATCTGACCTGATGTTGCAAAAGCTGAAACAAATGTCAGACTTTGCCGAAATGCAAAAATGCCGAAGACAATATTTGATGGAATATTTCGGAGAAAAACACGATGGCAATTGCAATTCCTGCGATTATTGTTTGAGTGATTTTGAAAGTTGGGACGCAACGGTAGATGCTCAAAAATTATTAAGTGCCATTTACAGATTGAAAGAACGTTATGGAAAAAATCTAATTATTGATTTTTTGCGAGGTTCCAAAAGTGTGAAAATTACAGATTATATGCGCAGTTTACCGACTTATGGCATTGGAAATACTCAAGATAAAAATTACTGGCAAAATTTGATAAGACAATTACTCATTAATGGTTTTCTGAGTGAATCGAATGAGGAATTTTCGGTTTTAAAATTAAACGAAGAAAGCAATCTGGTTTTATTTAAAAATAAAAAAGTAATCTTCAAAAAAGTCAGAGAACAAGCCAAAGCAGTGACTGTTGCTGAAATAGAAACCGATTATTCAGTTCCAAATATTGATACAAATGATGAGTTATTTTCAGAACTAAGAACATTGAGACGCGAAATCGCCGAACGGGAAAATGTTCCGCCTTACGTCATTTTTTCTGATGCAACTTTGCTGGAATTGTCAAGTTATCTTCCAAATTCAAAAGAAGAACTGAATCAGATAAGTGGTTTCGGAGCTTTTAAAATTGAAAAATATGGGGAACTATTTCTTCCAACAATTATAAATTATTGCATCGTTCATCAGTTGAGCAGTAAAATCATCGAGAAAAAGCCGAAGAAAAAACGAGAACCTAAAAAGACCAACAATAATACGTCTGAGACATTTGCTATAACGTTTGAACTTTACAAAGCCGGCAACACTTTCGAAGAAATCGCTAAAATTAGGAATCTGTCTATCAATACCATTCAAAATCATTTAGTAAATTTTGTTGCAGCAGGAAAGATAGAAGCCGACGAATTAATGGATATGAGCAAAATAGAACCGATTATTGAAATTGCAAAAACGCAAACCATTCCATCTTTAAAAGCCATAAAAGACGAATTAGGCGAAGGTTTTTCTTATTTTGAAATTCATATTGCGATTGCTTATCACAAATCTCAACAATAATTACGCATTCTGCAAATATTAAATTTAAAGAGTCAAAAATGTATCGGTATATCAGGAATATCATCCAGAACGTGTCTTCCTTCGATTCTGTCAATAGCATTTTGAGCTCTCCTCTTGGCAACTGAAACTTTATAATTAAACCATTTTTCTTTGAAAAGCTTTCTCATCAAATTATCAAAATGCTGTGTGATGACGAGATTTTTGAAACCTCTCCATTTTTCTATCAATTGAAAAGGTAATGCTCTTACAGAAATAGAATAGCCTTCCGTTTCATATTGAATAAAATGCCACCAGCCGGAAGGCATATAAAGTGTTTGCCCAGGTTTCAAAACAGCTTCATAACCATCTAGATACTTCAGTCCAGGAAATTCTTCTTGTGATGAAGTTTTCAGATTCGCAATGCTGTGGAAATTATAAGGTAATTTGTAAATCAAATCTGATTGATTGAGAGGAAATAACCAAACACGTTTAATTCCCTGATATTGAGTCAAAAAAACGTGTGACATATCGATATCAACGTGATTTCGTGTATTGGAACCTTCTCCTCCGAAGAACATAAATGGTAACCAGGACAAGACTTTTCCTTTCGTAATATCTTTGTAAACGACATCTTTTTTGAGCTCAGGTTTTATCTTCAAAAGATTAAATAAGAATAGTCGGTATTTTGTTTTTTCTCGACTGATGAGGTCCAGATATTCAGAAAATTTCATTCTTGCGAGAGGTTTGCTTGCGGCTCTGTCTAGAGAATGGATTTCTTCGCCGTAAACATCCACTTCTTGGTCTCCCGCAATTTCTTTGAAATAATCGTAATTCCAGTTTTTGAGAGCCGGACTTTCGCTGTCAATAAAATCTTCTATAATGACAGGAATATTAGCTTTCATAAACTTCGAAGTGAATTCTTCCGAATCATAATTTCTAATTCTGTCTATCTCCTTTAACTTCATAACCGATGATTAAAGAGACAAAAGTAAAGATAAATTCAATTCATACCAAAAAGATATGAATTAAATTTTTAACTTTAAGGTAACTTAGAAACCAAAAATTCCGGAGACAATTTCAAAATCCAATAGATGATTTTCCATTTCCAGTTAGGAACAATTGAGAAAGAATTTCCAGCATTCACAATATGTTTTGCCACATAATCAGGTTCCATTAATAACGATTTGTTCAAATCCAAACCTGCATTTATTTTTGTATTAATGTAACCGCTAACCAAAACGTTCACCGTGATTTTCCTTGAATTAAGTTCTTGTCTAAGTCCTGCTAAATATTGTGTAAACGCCGATTTTGTACTTCCATACACGAAATTACTTTTCCGTCCGCGAACGCCGGAAAGTGAAGAAAGTCCAACAATTCTTTCGAGATTTTTATTATTAATATCAGTCGAAATTATATTTAAAATAGAAACTGCACCGATGTAATTGGTTTTCATCATTTCAAATGTTCCATTGAAGTTTTTCAGAGCTTTTTGATTTTCAACTAAAAATCCGGCTGCATAAACAACAATATTTGGTTTGATGGATAATTCATCATAAAATTTTTGATGCGAAGAAAAATCGGTTGCATCAAAATATTTAATTTCAATTTTTGATTTATCTAATTGATTTTCATTAATGAAACTCTCCAAAGAACTTAAATTTCTCGAAGAAGCAATAATCGAAAATCCCTTTTCTAAATATTGCAAAATACATTGTTTCGCCACATCCGAATTGGCACCGAGAATCAGAACAGTTTTATTGGAATTCATATGGTAAAAATAGAGATTAGAAGTCAGATTTTAGATATCAGTACATTTTAAAATCCGTAAATTTGTTGTTATTAAAGAAATCGGAGCAATTAGAAAATATATTTAGTCTAAAATCTAACCTCTAATTTCCAACATCTAAGTTCTATTTATGTTTAATGTTTTAGGAAACTTTTTGACGCTTTCTTCGTTCGGCGAAAGTCACGGAGAAGCTTACGGCGGAATTATTACCAATTTTCCCGCTGGTCTGGAAATCGATATTGAGAAAGTTCAATTGGAACTTGACCGTAGAAAACCCGGACAATCTGCCATTGTTACACAAAGAAAAGAAGGCGATAAAGTTCGATTTCTATCCGGAATTTTTGATGGAAAATCAACAGGAACACCAATCGGTTTCATTGTAGAAAATGAAAACCAACGTTCCAAAGATTATGATCATATTGCTCAGGCTTATCGTCCAAGTCACGCTGATTATACTTACGACCAAAAATACGGAATCCGAGATTATCGTGGTGGTGGAAAATCTTCTGCACGCGAAACTTTGAATTGGGTTGTTGCGGGTGCTTTGGCTAAACAACTTCTTCCAGAAATTGAAATCAATGCTTATGTATCTTCAGTTGGCGAAATCTTCTGTGAGAAACCATATCAGGATTTAGATTTTTCTAAAACCGAAAGCAACATCGTTCGTTGTCCAGATGAGGTAACGGCGGAAAAAATGATTGAGAGAATCAAAGTAATTAAGAAAGAAGGTAATACGATTGGTGGAACGGTAACTTGCGTTATCAAAAATGTTCCGGTTGGATTAGGCGAACCGATTTTCAATAAACTACACGCAGAATTGGGAAAAGCAATGCTGAATATCAACGCCTGTAAAGGTTTTGAATATGGAAGCGGTTTCTGTGGTGCAAAAATGACAGGAAAGGAACACAACGACCTTTTCAATCAAGATGGAACAACGCAATCCAATCTTTCCGGAGGAATCCAAGGCGGAATCTCCAATGGAATGGACATTTATTTCCGAGCAGCTTTCAAACCTGTTGCGACCATTCTTCGTCCGCAGGAAAGCATCAATAAAGATGGCGAATCTGTAACTGTGGAAGGCAAAGGAAGACACGACCCTTGTGTAGTTCCAAGAGCAGTTCCTATTGTTGAAAGTTTGGCTGCATTCGTTTTGGCAGATATGTATTTAATCAATAAAACCAGAAAAATATAATGGACATCAAATCATTTTGGGACAACTCTGTTTCTTACACTGAATATCTTCGTGATGCTGGAGAAAGATTAGGAAATCCAAAAGATACTCAGGAAGCTGATTACGCAGAATATTACCGATTAGGAATTCAAAGAATGAATAGAATGTCGGAGAAATATCTTCCGAATTCTGAACAAGTTGAAACTTTGGCTAAGAAGAACTTCAATGGCAAGATATTGATTATCTCTGAGGCTTGGTGCGGCGATGCCAGTCAGGTAATTCCTGTCGTTGTAAAGTTTTTTGAACAATTTGAAATCAAAATTTCTTATCGTGATCAGGAACCAAGTTTGATTGATGATTATTTGGTAAACGGCGGAAAGTCGATTCCAATTGTGATTTTCCTTGATGAAAACTTTAATGAAATTGCACATTGGGGACCAAGACCAAAACACGGAACTGAACTTCTCAATAAACATAAAGCGAATCCGGAAGAATTTACGAGAGACCAATTCTATGTAGAATTGCAAACATATTACGCTAAAAACAGAGGTTTCGATACAATAGAGGAACTTCTGGAATTGTTGTAAACTTCAATGTGAAAACGAATCCTGCGTAAGGGATAGTAACGGATATCCTTTTGCTTGCCTTGCGAGGCAAGTAGAAGATAGTAGTGGATAGCCCGACCCGAGCGTTGGCCTTAGTTGGCGAGGGATACGCCCAAACTTTTAATATTATTGTTATGAATTTTCTTAGAAAAAATATAGTTTATTTCGTTTTACTGGTTGCTCTTTTGGCTTTTATGATGATAAAACCTCTCCGTGATTTTGTCTCGGAACAAATGTCAATGAGTCCAACTGTTGCGAAAATCAATAATGAAACTTTGCTTTCTGACGAGGTTTTGGATATCGATCTGAAGGGCATCAACACGAGCAGTACGAATCTGAAAAACCTGCGTGGAAAGGTTTTGTTCCTTAATTTTTGGGGAACGTGGTGTCCGCCGTGCAGAACGGAATGGCCGACCATCCAAAAACTGTATGACCTCAAAAAAGACAAACTGGAATTTGCGTTGATTGCAATGCAGGACCAAGAGGAGGATGTGAAAAAATTCCTTAAAGAAAATAATTATACAGTTCCTGTTTATATTGCTGAAAGTCCTTTGGACCCAAAAGTTTTACCAGTTGCTTTTCCTACAACTTATCTGATTGGAAAAGATGGTAGAATTCTGAAAAAGGAAGATAGCTCGATGGATTGGAGCAAGGATTCGATTTTGGAGTTTATTGATAATGTAACAAAGTAGCGATTGGCTTTTTGCTTTGAAAATATTGATTATAAAAAAGGCGCAAAATTATTAGATTTTGCGCCTTTCTATATTTAGAAAAATTTCTTATTTCTTTACTTCTCCGAAAGTTTCCGGGAATCTTGCAGCTGTGAAATCTTTAGAAATTGCAGCTTTCTCAAATTTAAGTTTTCCACTCAAAGTTTCGATCACTACGCCGTCATCTGCAATGCTGAAGATCTTGCCGTGCATACCAGAAGTCGTAACTACTCTTGCGCCAGGTTTCAAAGCTTCCTGGAAATTCTTTTCCTGCTTTTGTTTTTTCATCTGAGGACGGATCATCAGAAAATAAAATCCAACAACCATCAAACCGATCATAATTAATGTCGGAGTCATAGATTGCGCTGGTGCAGCTGCTTGTAAAAATATTGTTAGCATAATTTATATTATTGAGTAATGTTAGCTGAGAATGTTAATCTTACTGGTGCTTTTTCTACGTTTACGAAAACATCAGCAACTTTGTTAACTGCTCCATCGAAATTTGTAGAATCGAAATGTAAAGTTATTTTTCCTTTTTTACCTGGCAAAATCGGTTCTTTTGTAAAGTCCGGAACTGTACATCCACAACCTGGTTTCACGTTAGAAATCACTAAGGGATTTGTACCTGTATTCGTAACTTCATAAACGTGCTCTACTTTTTCTCCTTTTTTGATGTCTCCGAAATTATGATCAGTTTCGCTGAAAGCAATAGTTGTCAAAGGTTTGCTTTTTGCTTCTTTTACTAATGCTGCATCTTCAGGATTTACCGATTCTTGAGAAAGTGCTTCTACAACAGTTTTTGCCTCTGTAGAATCTACTCCCGGAATATGGTCTAAAGTTTTTTCTTCTTTTTTACAAGAAAAAGTTAATGTGCAAAGTGCTGCGATAGCTAATATTTTGATTGATTTCATAATATTATAAAATATTTGGATTAAACTCGGTTTGTATCTTTTGTATATTTGTCCAGAACACCATTGATAAAGATATTGGATTTTTCGGTTCCATAGACTTTTGAAATATCAATATATTCATTAATGATAATTCTGGAAGCCGTTAATGGGAAATTGTCAAGCTCAGTAATAGCTGCGATCAAGACGATTCGGTCTAAAAGAGAAATTCTATCCAATTCCCAATTTACAAGACGTTCCTGCAATTTTTTCTCAGATTCTTCCCAATTGTTAAGAGAAGATCTTAGAAGTTTTCTTGCAAATTCTTCGTCTTCATCATCTTTCAACATTTTGATAAGCGTATGAGAAGGTTCATTTTCTTTCATAAAACCAATAGTCTTCTGAATCATAGAATTGGAAATATGTAAATCATCTGCCCAAGACATTTCTTTTTCTTCGAATCTGTCGTGTAAATCACTATTTTCGGCAACATATCTTAGGAAAAGTTTACCTATGAATTTTTGATCATCTGCGAAAGAGATTTCACCGTCTTCCATATAATCCTGATAACGTTTCCCTGCTTTTATACGTTGGAAAGTTTTTACCAAAATTGGATCATTGGAATCCCAAAGGAGATCTTTATGTCTGCTGGAGAAACTTCTTCTTTCTTCGTTGTCTTCCAACTGAATCAAGATTTGGTTTCTTACTAATTTCTGATTTGGATTTTCGTTCTCCGTGGTTTTGATGTATTTGTTTTTCCCAATTTCTATCTGATCTTCTGTCAAACTCTTGAGGCCAACCATAAAGTTGAGTGTATAGATGTAGAGATTGTAGATTTTGTTGATTTCTGAAAACAGATTTTTCTCAACAACTTCAAACCTGATCGGGTTTTGATAATAAGAATAGAGCGATTCTACAATTTTTTCACGGATTTGTCTTCTTCCCAGCATTTCAAAGATCTTTTATTGGGTGCAAAGATAAGGAAAATGTTGCAAATCATAATCTTATGAATCACAATGTTCTATGACATTTATTATATCTTTTCCGAATCGATTTTTTCAAGCTGCTTTAGATTTACGGATAATCTTTTTAATAAAATTCCGTAAGCTAATTTATAGTAGAGTAAAATTAGAATCATGCAAATTAGTAAACTGAAAACTACACCAGTAACCAAGCCCCAAAAAGTAGGATTATCAATATGAATATTTTGCTTTTTGATTGTAAAAACTAAAAAACTCGTGAAACTTCCTATGAATAGTATTAATAAGAATATATTACTAAATATAAAAAAATTGACAGTTTTTTTGAAATGGATAATATGAGTAATAAATTTTTTAAGATTAGACTCAACATTTATTTTCTTGTAGTTCTTATAGAAAATTACAACGAAAACGCCCGTTATTATTAAACTGAAAATCTTCATCCAGTAATAAATTTTATCTAATGAAAATTCGACTTCATTTTGATTTCGGATTTGAAGTTTATTAAGAATACTTGTAAAATCTGTTTGAAAATCTGTCGAAAATAAGGCTAAGAAATTGATCAATCCGAAGATTACAAATTCAGCAATACTGATCCAAAGAATATACTTTACGTAATTCCTTGATTTTTTGTTAAGCATAGATTCGATTTCATTCTGATTATAACCATCAGCAATTTCCTGATCCTGCCAGGTTTTTTTTAGAGAATCGATATCAAAATCTTCTGAGTTAGGCATGCTTTATCATTAATTCTTTTAAAATTTTCTTCAATCTGTTCATTTTCACACGGGCATTCACTTCTGTTATACCCAATGTTTCAGCAATTTCTTTATAGGGCTCATCGTCCAGATACATCATTACGATTGCTCTTTCCACATCTGGTAAAAGTTTTATAACCTTATATAATAAAGAAATTTGCTGTTGTTTTTCGTCATTATCCTCAAGGTAATCTTTACTATGGAAATCCTGTAATTCATCGGTCTGTGGCTGTCTTGTTTTTTTTCTGAATAATGTAATCGCTGTATTAAGAGCTACACGATACATCCACGTCGAAATTTTGGAATTACCTTGGAATGAGTCGTAAGATTTCCAAAGTTGTAACACGATTTCCTGAAAAAGATCTTCTTGATCCTCAAGAGAATGGGTATAAAGGCGCGAGACTTTGATGATAAGTCCTTGGTTGTCCTTTATTAATTTAGAAAAAGCTTTCTGTTTGTTCTCCATTCCGGAAACGAAGATAAGGATTTTAGGAAAATTACTATGAAATTATATTAAACAAAGATTATTTGCTTAAACACAAAAGAAGAAACTCAGAACATTATTCGTAAATTTGCAATTAAGAGAAGCGTGACTTGTTGATTCAAATTTATTTTGAGTAGGAAAGTCCGGACACCATAGGGCAGCATAGCGGATAACGTCCGTCATTCGTGAGAATAGGACAAGTGCAACAGAAAGCAGGTACAGTTCGGCTGTAGTGAAACCAGGTAAACTCTATGCGGTGCAATGATAAGTATATCGGTTCTTTTCAGTAATGAAAATAGGAGCGGCTCGTTCTGAAAACCGAGGGGTAATCAGCTAAAGTTTTGCAGTGATGTAAAGCGCAGATAAATAACAAGTCTCGACAGAATCCGGCTTACAGCGCTTCTCTTTTTTATTTCTAAACATTAAAATTTCTTAAACTAAACATTTCGTTTAATAATATTTCAATCTAATTCTAGATAATACTTTGCTGTTTATAATAATTTCAGGAATTAAGATAAGCCAAAGAGCTCTTAAAAAGTTGTTCAATCTTCCGAGTATGTTTTGGTAATACTATAGAAAATATTCCGTTGGTTATTAATTGTTATTTTTACTACTTCAGATTAATAATCAAATTTTGATAAGTTCCATTAAGCTATTCTATTTCGATTTAATATTATAAGAAAACCGGCTTAATTTTTCTATTATCTAGATTGTAAACAAAAAAAACGCTCATCAAGTGAATGATGAGCGTTAAAAAAAACTGGCGGCGACCTACTCTCCCGCTTTCGCAGTACCATCGGCGCTAGAGGGCTTAACTTCTGTGTTCGGAATGGGAACAGGTGAGCCCCTCTGCTAAAACCACCCTAAAGGCTGTCTTGTA
>JASCOV010000029.1 GCA_029960045.1 Flavobacteriaceae bacterium PS02293 | reverse complement strand
TTACATCTTTCGAACCATAACCCAGTTTAGGATGATTTGTACTTCCTACTATCACAAAGCCTTTATCCGTAGTCTGCGTAACGCTTCTGGCTTCTTCGGAATATCGTGTCCCTATCGTTTTCTGCCATTCTTCCTCCCCATTTTCATCTACTTTAATGATCCACATATCGGATGACCCGTTGGATTTATCTTTCTTGTCAAGGGCTAATGAAGAATAGGAAGTTCCTGCCAATAAAAATCCACCTTCCTGAGTAGAGACGGTGGAACTGAGATAATCGTGCTGATTGCCGGAAAAGTATTTCTCCCAGACTTTCTGACCTTGCTGGTCTAGTTTTAAAATATGATAATCGTAACCTTTGTTCTGATTAGTGCCGGATGTTGTCTGGCTGTCACCCTGAGCCTGCCGAAGGGCCTGGATAGACGATCCCGAAACCAGATATTGTCCGTCAATTGTCACTGCCAGTCCAGAAAGAAAATCCTGTGTGCCGGATTCTACAGTCTTCTGCCAGCTTACTTTTTGGGCATAGGAAGATCCCACAGCAAGGAATCCCAGGCTTATAATGAGTTTTTTCATTGGTTGTTTTTAATGATTACGAAAATAACAATATTTTAACAATCTTTCGAATGTTTTTCTAAGTAATTTATTATGTTAAATAGATTTCATT
>JASCOV010000028.1 GCA_029960045.1 Flavobacteriaceae bacterium PS02293 | reverse complement strand
TTACATCTTTCGAACCATAACCCAGTTTAGGATGATTTGTACTTCCTACTATCACAAAGCCTTTATCCGTAGTCTGCGTAACGCTTCTGGCTTCTTCGGAATATCGTGTCCCTATCGTTTTCTGCCACTCTTCCTCCCCATTTTCATCTACTTTGATGATCCACATATCAGATGATCCGTTGGATTTATCCTTCTTGTCAAGTGCTAATGATGAATAGGAAGTTCCTGCCAATAAAAATCCACCTTCCTGAGTAGAGACGGTGGAGCTGAGATAATCGTGCTGGTTGCCGGAAAAGTATTTCTCCCAGACTTTCTGACCTTGCTGGTCTAGTTTTAAAATATGATAATCGTAACCTTTGTTCTGATTAGTGCCGGATGTTGTCTGGCTGTCACCCTGAGCCTGCCGAAGGGCCTGGATAGACGATCCCGAAACAAGATATTGTCCGTCAACTGTGACTGCCAGTCCCGAAAGGAAATCCTGTGTTCCGGATTCTACAGTCTTCTGCCAGCTTACTTTTTGGGCATAGGAATATCCCATAGCAAGGAATCCCAGGCTTATAATGAGTTTTTTCATTGGTTGTTTTTAATGATTACGAAAATAACAATATTTTAACAATCTTTCGAATGTTTTTCTAAGTAATTTATTATGTTAAATAGATTTCATT
>JASCOV010000027.1 GCA_029960045.1 Flavobacteriaceae bacterium PS02293 | reverse complement strand
AATTTTGTAAACAATAATTTTAGTTGACTATCTCATTTGGGAAAGGACTTTTGGATGGTATTGTTGTTTTTAGGATGTTAGGTTTGTAATAATTAGACCACACGAAAGGATTCGTGCGGTAGCGGGGAGGTAATATTGTTCTGGCATATGGGACGGATTCTAATTTTGTACACGAAATGACACACGGAGCACAATTTGAATCTGGAGATGTAGCTTTTGATGGGACTACGGGTAATGTGGTGGGTCAAGATATAGGAGATGAAGTTGCTGCATATCAAGCACAGTATCATTATGACCCTTCCTCAGTGTCAGGTTTGCCTTCTACATCAGGAACTACCATAAATTCAGCAAAAGATGTTACCTCTGGTTGGGTGCAGGGATTAGATGGGGGTACTTTATATAACCCTGGTGGAAGAGCAAATACAGCAGTTACACCTTTAAACATAAATTCAACAAAAACTGATTTGATTAATGCCTATCCAAATAACGCAGCATTAAATAGTTTACCAAATACATTTATTCTTAAAAACGATTATCCAAATATAAAAACGAAATAATGAAAAAGCTAGGAATGTTTTACTGTTTATTTTTTATGATATGCTCTTGTATCACAAATAAAAAAATATATGGTAATTACCAATACAAGGGAGTTTCTAATGGATTTTCCAAAGAATATAGCCTCTCAATAAAAAAAGATAGCTTTGATATATCACACAAATCACAAGATGCCTATACAAATTGTGCCGGTAAGTGGAAAGTTTTTCAAGATACCTTATATTTAAGATGTAATGAGGAAAATGTAGTAACTAATATGCTATCAAGCGGCTATATGAATAAGAGAGACTATAAACTTAAGATTATTAGTAATCAAAAACTTATGATGATTGAAGAAAATATGGTTTTAAATAAGAAATAGTATTTTTGTATCTATAGAGCAAAACCCTCGCAATTTGCGAGAGTTTTGTCGTTTACTTATCAAACTGTTCATCTACGAGGTCAAGAAAACCCTGCGCCAGTTCATCGAGTACAGAAAGGTGTTCCCCCCCGCAGCCGCACGAATCCTTTCGTGTGGCAATTTTGTAAACAATAATTTTAGTTGACTATCTCATTTGGGAAAGGACTTTTGGATGGTATTGTTGTTTTTAGGATGTTAGGTTTGTAATAATTAGACCACACG
>JASCOV010000026.1 GCA_029960045.1 Flavobacteriaceae bacterium PS02293 | reverse complement strand
ATTTTGTAAACAATAATTTTAGTTGACTATCTCATTTGGGAAAGGACTTTTGGATGGTATTGTTGTTTTTAGGATGTTAGGTTTGTAATAATTAGACCACACGAAAGGATTCGTGCGGCAGCGGGGGAGTGTTGTTTTAAATGTTGCGAAAAATGAAGCACAAAAACAAGTTGCAAGAGAGGCAATGAGAAGGGGTGTTGAAAATGAAGCTAAAACAATAGCTAAAGAAGGTTTAACAAAGAATAATAAAACTTTTACTGTTACTGACCCAAAAACAGGAAAATCAGTAAGCACTAAACCAGATGCTATAAATTCTAAAAAAGTTTCTGAAATCAAGGATACTAAAACAGTAAATAACAAAAAGCAAATTAGAGCTCAACGTGAAGTAGCTAGACAAACTGGAAAAAAATATGAGGTAATAACAGGAAAAGACACAAAGGTTTCAAAAAACATACCTAATAAAGAAATTAAAAGAGTTGACTACTTAGGTCCACAAAAGTAAAAATGATTAAAATTACAATATATTCCAAAGAAGATTTGACGGATTACAGTTTGTTACAAATTAAAGACACTGATATATCTCAACAAGAATATTCAAATTTCATAATGAATAATAAAATCAGCAATGAGATTGTTGAAGAACTTTTATTTTTCATTTGTAATTATGAAGAAGAAACTTGGATTCCTGAAAAGTGTGATGCATACGAGCCTATAAGGGAAGTGTTCGATGCGTTAGATTATTCAACGCCTATTAGATGGGTTTGCCAACCTGGCTGTGCTTTATACTTAAAAAAAATCAAAAAGAATAGTTATAATTTAGTAATTGAAAATCAAAGATTTATGCCTATTTGGGATGAGTATGGCAAAAGGGTAAAACCAAAAGTAAAGGAGCCATCCAATTTGTCCAAAGTTGAATTGTATTTTGAGGATAAAATTTATAAATATAAAACCCAAGATAGTATAGATAATTTTATCAATGGGATAAGTAAAATACTAAAAACAGATTCCATTCTAATCGAGAACATATAACATTATGTCAATAGAAAAAAGAGAATTAAATGATTTTAAAATCATAATAAAAGGTCCCCCGCTACCGCACGAATCCTTTCGTGTGGCAATTTTGTAAACAATAATTTTAGTTGACTATCTCATTTGGGAAAGGACTTTTGGATGGTATTGTTGTTTTTAGGATGTTAGGTTTGTAATAATTA
>JASCOV010000025.1 GCA_029960045.1 Flavobacteriaceae bacterium PS02293 | reverse complement strand
CGTGTGGCAATTTTGTAAACAATAATTTTAGTTGACTATCTCATTTGGGAAAGGACTTTTGGATGGTATTGTTGTTTTTAGGATGTTAGGTTTGTAATAATTAGACCACACGAAAGGATTCGTGCGGTAGCGGGGTCATAGACCCGTTAGCGGAAACTTCCAGACGTTGGTCAACTTACAATTATGCCTATAATAATCCGATAATGTTTGTGGATCCTGATGGGATGGAAGCAGATCCCTGGAATAATTCAGGTTCAAGCTCTGGATTTAATTGGGATTTTGAACAATCGCATCATACTGATACTAATTTGTTTACTAATCTTCCTGAAAAATGGTCAGGAGATGGTAGCCAAGTGACGACAGGTTGTTGCCCTGACGGTATTACAGCACAAAGAAAGGCTTCTGATGGAACTACTGAAAGTGATATAGCAGGAGTTACAGTAACAGGAAGGTTAAAGTCTTCTTCCTCAAGCTCGTCTTCTAATTCTGTTAGCGGAATTTCTGCTGTTGGTAATATGTTGTCTCAATTTTGGGATAATGATTATATAAGAGGATTTACCGGAGATTTTGTAAATATTGGTGGTGGATTTTCTGGAATTGCAGGAGTTGGAGCAGGGGTTAGTTGGGAGGCAAATTGGGTTTTGCACGGTCCTGAAGCAAGTTTTTTGCCTGCATTTACCACAACACCATCTGTTGGTGGAGGGTATAATGTAGATATAACAATTAATGTTGGTAATGCAAATTATACAGGAGCGGCTGCTGATATAAATAGAGATATGCTGATCACAAATAGCGGTGTTGGTGTTAGAAATTTCCCAACCGTATGGACTGCAGTTTCTGCAACTATGGGACCAGAGATTGGAGTTACTGGAACATTTACCCCAACTAAGAATGGATCTATAATTGGAACTCAACTAAATGGTGGTGTTGGACTTCCATTAGGTCCAGCTCCTGTTAACTATTCTGCAGGTGTTTCTAATACTTATTTAATGAAAGATCTATATAAAAAATGAAAAAGAAAAAATATTTTTATTTTGGGTTAATTATAGTACCCATATTGTTCATTTATTATGGGCATATATATACTGTAAAACAAGAAAAGGATAACTTTGACAAATTTAATAAGTATAACATTCACAATGTTATACTAAATTTAAATCCTCAAAGTAGGTCAACCATATTACAATTTAAAGAAGATACTCTTAGTTTCTATCCTAAAACAAGTGAACTTAACGACAATAATATTTTTAATTTTATAGCAAAAAAAGGAGACAGTGTTATAAAAAAGCCATTTCAAGACACGTTGATACTAAAAAAAACAGATGGTTCAATTTATAAATATACCTTTATGAAACCCACAAAATAATGAAGTTGAGATAGTATATAATGAAAGACTTATATAAAAAATGATAAATACAAAAAAAATAATAGCAGCAGGACTATTTATATTTATTGCAATTGCATATTTTCATTATGGTGGTATATACCAAGATAAGAGAGATAAAAGAAATTTTGATAAATTTAATAAATACAATCTTAAGGATGTTATTGTAAATTTAAATCCCCCCGCTACCGCACGAATCCTTTCGTGTGGCAATTTTGTAAACAATAATTTTAGTTGACTATCTCATTTGGGAAAGGACTTTTGGATGGTATTGTTGTTTTTAGGATGTTAGGTTTGTAATAA
>JASCOV010000024.1 GCA_029960045.1 Flavobacteriaceae bacterium PS02293 | reverse complement strand
AAAAACCAACCGTTTTGGTCGATTAGAAAAATATATTTACGGAAATTTAGATGAAGCTTTATTTAAGATTGAACAGTTTAAAAATAGGAAAGAAACCCAACGGATCGGAAATCTGTTTGAAGATTTGTTTTTAGAGGAAGAACCTAAAGTTGAAAATAAAGTTCCTGTACTAAAAAAAGGAAGTGCAGAAATCGAAGATTCTGCGAGGATTGAAAGTCAAAATAAAAATGAAGTAAATATAACAGAAACTCAAGAAAAAATTGAATTGGTACTTTCTAAGCTCAATAACATCAAGTTTAAATCTCCGACAATTACGACTGAAATAAGCAAGTACGAAAAACTGCACGAAGATCTGATCACAAAGCCGACATCGTTTTCTGATGAAAAATTAAAAGACCTTATTGAAAAAAGTGATAGAATAATTTCTATTCACAATACGAGAGCCGAGAAGGAATATCAACTTCAAACGAAACCGGTAATAAAAAAAGGTGTTTTAAAATATCAATTCTCCAAACAGGATGAAATTGTAAATGCTTCCTTGCAAAATAGTTCTGAGATTACCAAAGAACAAATTGAAGCATTCAGGGATACGTCTTATGACGGCACGCTCAACAATCACGAAAAACATTCCGAATTTTCAAATTATTCTGATGGAGTTTGGATTCACGATTTTTATTACACTGAAGGAAATATTTACGCAAAACTGGAACAATTGGAACGAGATTTTAGCCGAAGTTCGGCTTCCAATTTTTCAATTAAAGATAACATTGGCGCCGGCAATGCCGGTCAATACGAAAAACAAAAAGCATTATTAGAAAATGCATTACCAAAAACAAAATCGCTAGATGAGATTTATGTCAGTCCGAACCACGAGTTCGTACACAAGTTTGAGTTAGGTCAAACAGAAAAAGACCAATATAATCATATTACAAAGCGTACCGAATCTGTCATAATAGATTACAACCTTGCTGAAAAGTTCAAAGATTTTGTAGGCACTTTACCCAGTGATGCCTTCGCTGGCTCTTCATCTTGGGAAGTCAAAAGTTTTGTAGACAATGAAACTGTGACAGGAAGCGATAAAGAAAGAAATGCATTAGTCCGTGAAAGACGAAAAGCTGCAGCTAATGATCTCTTTTACAAATTTGTCCGTGAAGAATTATCAGAAGATCTACGAGAAAGATTTGTAAAAGAATTTAATCGCAATTACAATAACATCAACGTTCCGGACTATTCTAAATTCCCTTTGTTTTCGAGGATCTACCTGCATTTTAAAGGTCAGGAATTGCGTTTGACCGAAGTTCAGAAAGCTGGAATCGGAAGACAGACCACAAAAGGGGTAGGGCTATTAGCGCACGAGGTCGGTTTTGGAAAAACGCTTTCCGGAATCCTTTCTATGCACGAAGCAATGGAAAGGGGAAATGCTAAAAGACCAATCATCGTTGTTCCAAATGACAGTATTTTGAAACAATGGGTGGAAACGATATTTGAAACCATTCCCAATGCTAAAGTTAATGTTTTAGGGAATTTGGGGAAAGATTATGACCTTTCAAAATTTGACAACAATGACGGAGAAATTACCATCGTTACTTATGAGGGCTTTAATAATATCGGGTTTTCATCAGGAATTACCGAAGAACTTTCTTCAAAATTCAGCTACATCTCTACAAGCGAAATGAAAGGCGTTACCAATA
>JASCOV010000023.1 GCA_029960045.1 Flavobacteriaceae bacterium PS02293 | reverse complement strand
GGAACAGTGCAGGTGGGATAGAAGTAACGGACAAGAATGATTATTATCCTTTTGGAATGAATCATCTCAGTAGTGATGCAGGGTCGTATTTTGGACAGAGTTCTTATAAGAATTACAAGTACAACGGGAAAGAGTTGCAGGAGACCGGGATGTACGATTATGGAGCAAGAATGTATATGCCGGATATTGGACGATGGGGTGTTCAAGATTTGTTAGATTCTTTTACTTTAGATCCCTATGGGTATGCTAATAACAATCCAATTTTCTTCAATGACCCAACTGGAATGTTTGGGGAAGGAACAGGTCCAGGAGGAGACCCAGAATTTTACAAGAATGGTAAGGTTACAGAAATCCAAGAAGTTGTTATTACAAAAGTAAACCCTGTGAAAGGTCAAATGGCAGGTGTTTCAATGCCTTCCAATTGTATAGCTTGCTTTGCTAGTGGTACTTTCAATATTGATTTGCCACCACTACCAAAATCTCCGCCACCATCTTTTTATCGTCCAGTTTTGAACAATGGCGCAGCTTATATGATGGGTGGTGATATGTTGGGAATTTCTGATTTGGCAGGACTCTATCTTGCCAAAATAAAAGCCCAAAATCGATATGTAATGTTAGGGATAGGCTTACTAGCAATCATAGCTACAAAAGGACAAGCTGCGGATGATGTGATTAAGGCGGAAATGGCTGTTGAAAAGGCAGAAATGACAACACTATATCGTTCTCCAGCGGAATTAAAAGATATTGCAAGTAATGGATTGCGGTCTGGGGGAGGTTATGAAACTTCAAAACTTTTTACAACAACTGCAAAAGACGCTTCATTTTTTTCAAAAAATATGGGATGGAAATGGGATGGAACAGCAAATACAATTATTAAAGTTGACGTTCCGGGAAGTGTAATGAAGCAGTCAACAGTGTTTACTGCAGACGGAATAAAATCTATATCCATTCCATCAAATTTATTTCAAAATGTTAAAACAATTACTCCACTTAATCATAGTCCAATCCCTTAAAAGCATTTATGATAACAATTAAAGCTAAATTATATTTATATAATAACGTAAGAAAGACTCCTTTTTACAGTGGCTACAGGCCTACATTTGATTTTGGAGCGGAAAGTCTCACTTCAGGAAGAATTACATTGTTACAAGAGAAAAAATCTTTTTTCCCCGGAGAAGAAGAAGAAGTTGAAATAGATTTTTTGTTTAAAGAATTTTTAGGTAAAAAATGCAAAATCGGAGAAAAAATAGTTTTTACAGAGGGACTTACAAAAATTGGCGAAATAGAAATACTTGAGATAATATCTGAAGAATAAACATTAGCAATCTCTCTCGTTTGTATATTGATAAGGAAACCAATTTGGTTCATTGTTGTGAAAGAAGAGACGCTACCCCGAGATTTACTTGGGGGTCATTTAATGAAATGCTAATATCAGAATTAAATAGAATTTACGACTTATTTGACGAAAATGGAGTCGAGAAGGATGAAAATACCCCTACTATTCCGTATTAAGTAAAAAAAATGAAATACTATATTATTTTTCTACTTTCCCCATTATTTATATTTGGTCAGAGTTCTGTCCCCCCCGCTACCGCACGAATCCTTTCGTGTGGCAATTTTGTAAACAATAATTTTAGTTGACTATCTCATTTGGGAAAGGACTTTTGGATGGTATTGTTGTTTTTAGGATGTTAGGTTTGTAATAATT
>JASCOV010000022.1 GCA_029960045.1 Flavobacteriaceae bacterium PS02293 | reverse complement strand
TATTTGAATACTAATTGACACATGAAAAACAAGAGTTTTTATCAAAATTAAGGGTGGTCAATTTAAACCGAAATTACCTGGTCACTTTGAATTGGAATTGGGTGGTCAATATCACTGGAATTTACACCACAGGTTCAGAGCATCACTTATTTTGACGGACTTGGAAGACCCAAGCAGAATATTTCCATCAAATCAACCTCTTCAGGAAAAGATTTGGTGACTCCTATCATTTACGACGGATTTGGAAGACCATATTTAGATGTCCTTCCAATTCCACTGCCAACTAAAAGTAGTGATATCCATCCCGGCATAGATCAGAATAGTGGATCATCTTTTTACGGCAGTTATGCCTACTCCGAAAAAAAGCTGGAAAACTCACCTTTAGACAGGATTCAGGAGCAGTATGGTCCCGGAGAAGACTGGAGAACCTATTCCAAACGAAATCTGTTTGATTATCAGACTAATGTTGGAAATGAAGTTTTGAAATTTGTAACCAGTACATCGTGGTCACAGGAAGCTACAAAAAGTGTGCTTTCATTGGCGGCAGGTACTTATTATACTCAGGCAACACTATATAAGAATAAAGTGACTGATGAGGATGATAATACCTCATATGAGTTCAAAAATGGACAAGGACAGACTTTGCTGGTAAGAAAGATGCTGACCTCCACAGAGTCAGCGGATACATATTATGTTTACAATGAATATGACCAATTGGCATTTGTAATCTCTCCCAAGGCTTCCGATAAAATCAGGGCACAGTCTGCAGGAGCAGACCTGAGTGAAACGGGAGAAATTTTAAAAGAACTTAGTTATCAGTACCGTTACGACGGCAGAAACCGCCTGGCAGAAAAGAAACTTCCCGGGAAAGGGTGGGAGTATATGGTTTATGATAAGCAAGACCGTCTGGCACTGACGCAGGATGCCAACATGGGAATTAACAAACAATGGCTTTTTACCAAATATGACCAGTTTGGAAGGGTGACCTATACCGGACTTTATACCAGCTCAAAAGATTACGGAAGTGCAGGCAGATCTTATGAACAGGGAGAGGTCAACAAAGTTATTAACAATACGGAAAGAAAATCATCTACCGGATTCACTGTTCCGGGTCTGATTGTTTATTATGACAACGATGTTTTAAAAAATTATCCGAATACAATAGACAAATTACTGTCTGTCAATTATTATGATACTTATCCCAATGATAAGCCGGATCTGTCGACATTAGGTTTTACCCAAATGTTTATTACCGACAATGCACAACAGAATAATATAAGTACCAAAAGTCTGCCTGTCGCTTCATATCTCAACAACATTGAAATGAATTCGTGGACCAAGACTTTTAGTTATTATGATGATAAGGGAAGAGCTACAGCCACATATTCAAAAAATTATCTCGGAGGACATACCCAGACAGAGTCCACTCTGGATTTTACGGGAACACCGCAGAAAACGATCACAAAGCACAGGAGAAGGAGCACCGATGCAGATGTGATAATTCAGGAACGTTTCAAATATGATCATCAGAACAGGCTTAAGGAGCACTATCATCAGATCGGCAGCAAGCCTGAGGTTCTCTTAGCCGATAATACTTACGATGATCTTGGCAGACTCGACAAGAAAAAAGTAGGAAATAATCTACAGGAGATCAATTATACTTATAACATCCGCGGATGGATGACAGGGATTAATGACCTGAGCAGTCTTGGGAATGATCTTTTTGCCTATAAGATCAATTACAACACGCTTGATATTACCAACACAAAACCTTACCTGGCAGACCAGTCGTTTGAGATTAGAAAGAAATACAACGGGAATATCTCTCAGATCGACTGGATAAAAGTTGATCCGTCTTCTGCAGCCGAGCCTGTAAAGTCTTACGGCTACACCTATGATAAACTTAATCGTTTGAGAACAGGCTTCTATTATGTGAAGTCAGGAAATGATTATTCTTTTACTGAGGAAAATAATGAGATATTAAAATATGATCTCAATGGAAATATTGATAATCTAAAGAGATTTTCATATAAAGTTGGTACAGTCCCAAGTAAGATTGATGATTTGGATTACAGATATACAGGCAACAGGCTTACTTCAATTGATGACACCTCACTGGATGGGAATGGCTATGAAGGCGGAGACAATACAATTGATTACGATGCGAATGGTAATATGACCAATATGCTCGATAAAGGAATTAACAGCATTGCCTACAATCATCTTAACCTTCCGAATGCGATGGATATGGGCTCCGGTAAAAGGAAATCCAGCAATAGCAGTATCTACCGATCAGATGGCACAAAATTGAAAAAGATATATACTTCGCAAGGTCCGGGAATATCTAATACCTGGGTCACTACCGTATCAACCACTGA
>JASCOV010000021.1 GCA_029960045.1 Flavobacteriaceae bacterium PS02293 | reverse complement strand
AGCGCAGGAGGCCGGTAAGAGAAGTATTGATATAATTAGAAGCTTATAAATAAGTGGAAATAAAATTAATAAAAGTCTTGCGGGATAAAAAGGAAACACTATCTTTGCAAACCCAAATCGAGAGGTTTAGGAGCGTAGGAGTTGATAAGGAATACGGGCTATATTAATCATTAAATGGTTGAAAAAAAACTTAAAAAAAGTTTTGGTAGTTTGGAAAACATTTTCTACTTTTGCAATCCCAAATCGAGAGAAGAGGAAGCGCAGGAGGCGAGTTAATAAACATCATCAAAACACTTTTCGAGTAACGAAAAAAAAACTTTAAAAAAGTTTTGGTAGTTTGGAAAAAACTTTTTACTTTTGCACTCGCAAATCAGGGTCAACAATGACAGATTAAGAATCCTGAGGAAGCGGAAAGAACGCAGTTCATTGACATAACATATAACAACCAAATTAAGAAAACCAAAGCGTCAATTTTAAATTGAGTTTGAGTATAAGGACAAACAAACATACAATGGAGAGTTTGATCCTGGCTCAGGATGAACGCTAGCGGGAGGCCTAACACATGCAAGCCGAGCGGTATTTGTTCTTCGGAACAGAGAGAGCGGCGTACGGGTGCGGAACACGTGTGCAACCTGCCTTTATCTGGGGGATAGCCTTTCGAAAGGAAGATTAATACCCCATAATATATTTTACGGCATCGTAAGATATTGAAAACTCCGGTGGATAGAGATGGGCACGCGCAAGATTAGATAGTTGGTAGGGTAACGGCCTACCAAGTCAATGATCTTTAGGGGGCCTGAGAGGGTGATCCCCCACACTGGTACTGAGACACGGACCAGACTCCTACGGGAGGCAGCAGTGAGGAATATTGGACAATGGGTGAGAGCCTGATCCAGCCATCCCGCGTGAAGGACTAAGGCCCTATGGGTTGTAAACTTCTTTTATACTGGGATAAACCTACTTACGTGTAAGTAGCTGAAGGTACAGTATGAATAAGCACCGGCTAACTCCGTGCCAGCAGCCGCGGTAATACGGAGGGTGCAAGCGTTATCCGGATTTATTGGGTTTAAAGGGTCCGTAGGCGGATCTGTAAGTCAGTGGTGAAATCTCATAGCTTAACTATGAAACTGCCATTGATACTGCAGGTCTTGAGTGAGATTGAGGTAGCTGGAATAAGTAGTGTAGCGGTGAAATGCATAGATATTACTTAGAACACCAATTGCGAAGGCAGGTTACCAAGTCTTAACTGACGCTGATGGACGAAAGCGTGGGGAGCGAACAGGATTAGATACCCTGGTAGTCCACGCCGTAAACGATGCTAACTCGTTTTTGGGTCTTCGGATTCAGAGACTAAGCGAAAGTGATAAGTTAGCCACCTGGGGAGTACGTTCGCAAGAATGAAACTCAAAGGAATTGACGGGGGCCCGCACAAGCGGTGGAGCATGTGGTTTAATTCGATGATACGCGAGGAACCTTACCAAGACTTAAATGGGAAATGACAGATTTAGAAATAGATCCTTCTTCGGACATTTTTCAAGGTGCTGCATGGTTGTCGTCAGCTCGTGCCGTGAGGTGTTAGGTTAAGTCCTGCAACGAGCGCAACCCCTGTCACTAGTTGCTAACATTCAGTTGAGGACTCTAGTGAGACTGCCTACGCAAGTAGAGAGGAAGGTGGGGATGACGTCAAATCATCACGGCCCTTACGTCTTGGGCCACACACGTGCTACAATGGCCAGTACAGAGGGCAGCTACCAGGTGACTGGATGCGAATCTCGAAAGCTGGTCTCAGTTCGGATTGGAGTCTGCAACTCGACTCTATGAAGCTGGAATCGCTAGTAATCGCGCATCAGCCATGGCGCGGTGAATACGTTCCCGGGCCTTGTACACACCGCCCGTCAAGCCATGGAAGTCTGGGGTACCTGAAGTCGGTGACCGTAAAAGGAGCTGCCTAGGGTAAAACAGGTAACTAGGGCTAAGTCGTAACAAGGTAGCCGTACCGGAAGGTGCGGCTGGAACATCTCATTTTAGAGCGTCTTATAGACGATAAACAAAATTAAGTTTTTTATACTTGAAAAAGCTTTGGTTTACTTTGGTTGCTTATATAACAATATACCCCTAAAGATTAGTACGAGGGATTAGAGATAATTAATAGTTATTAATTAAATAGTTAATAATTAATAATTAAAGAGAGTCTCGTAGCTCAGCTGGTTAGAGCGCTACACTGATAATGTAGAGGTCGGCAGTTCGAGCCTGCCCGAGACTACTAATTTTGAGTAAAGGAGTTTGAAAGTATTAGAGAAGATGAGTTTAAGGCTCAAACTCTCCGACACAATCACTCGTCCACTCAACTAAAGGGGGAATTAGCTCAGCTGGCTAGAGCGCCTGCCTTGCACGCAGGAGGTCAAGGGTTCGACTCCCTTATTCTCCACCAAGTTACAGAAATGTAACAAGAATAGAAGATTATACATTTACGAAGACAAGATTTATGGACGATTGGGTCCGAG
>JASCOV010000020.1 GCA_029960045.1 Flavobacteriaceae bacterium PS02293 | reverse complement strand
TGGAAAAGACGGTCAAATTGACCACCTAATTTCGGAGTAAATTGACCACTGATTTCGGAGCAAAGTGACCACCACTTTCCGGTTCAAAATGACCACCTGTTATCTGGGTTATATTTGAGATAAAAACGACTTGATTTTTTCATGATGTTAGCGTCATACATTCGTTAAAAAAAGCGGATTATGGCAAATAAAATAACAGACATGAGTAAAATTAGAAAAGTCATAAAATTCTACAGCAATGGAAAGAGCAAGTTATTTATAAGCAGCTATTTATCGCTTTCCAGAAATACCGTTAAGAAATACATCTCATTATATGAGATCCTGGGCTTGAGCCCTGATGCGATCAATGCCAAGACAGATGCCGAGCTGGAACTTTTGTTTTCCAATAATACGGTTCAGTCCATCAGCCCTAAACTCCAATCCCTGTACGATTTTTTTCCCAAGATGGAACGTGAGCTCAAAAAGGTAGGGATCACTATACATCATATGTGGGAGCAGTATCTAGTACTGCATCCTGATGGTTTTCAGAGTTCACAGTTCCGGCATCATTACAAGATTTGGGGCAAGCGTGTGAACCCGGTGATGCATATGAATCACAAATCCGGTGATAAGATGTATGTCGATTATGCAGGAAAAACACTCTCCATTATTGATAAGGAAAGTGGGGAGCTTAAAGAAGTTCAGTTTTTTGTAGCTATTCTGGGAGCAAGCCAGTACACGTATGCTGAAGCTTCTATGAGCCAGCAGAAGGAAGATTTTGTACTTTCTGTAGAAAATGCCATCCGCTTTTTTGAAGGCACACCGGCAGCGATCGTTCCTGATAATTTAAAATCCGCAGTGATCAAAAGCAGCCGTTTTGAACCCACCATCAATGAGACCCTGGCCGATCTGGCCGAACATTATGAAACGACCATCTTGCCTGCCAGGGCTTACAAGCCGAGGGATAAATCCTTGGTAGAGGGAGCGGTAAAGATCCTGTACAGAAGGATCTACGCCAACCTTCAACAGGGATCCTGCGGCCTGGATGAACTAAATAGTGAGATCTGGGATCTGTTGGACTCTCATAACAAACGCAAGCTCACAGGACGTCCTTACTCCCGCTATGAGCTGTTCCTGGAGGACGAGAAGCAGCAGCTGCGCCCACTGCCTGAGTGTCGTTTTGAGATCAAATACCAATCCTTTGCAACAGTGATGCAGAACGGGCACGTACAGTTGAGCCGGGATAAGAACTACTACAGTGTTCCGTACCAGTATATCAAGAAGAAGATCAAGATCCTATACACATCTTCCACCGTGGAGATCTACTATAAATACAACAGGATCGCGATGCACAGACGCAATTACAAGCCTTATGTCTACACGACCATTACAGAACATTTAGCCAGCACCCACCAGTTCGTGGCCGGATGGAGTGCTGCCCGCTTTATCGATTGGGCCAACAGTATTGATACTGCAGTGGGAGAATATATCCTCCAAATTATCGACAGTCGGAATCATCCCGAGCAGGCCTACAAAAGCTGCCTGGGAATCCTGAACTTCGAAAAGAAAGTAGGAAGAGAGCGATTGATAAATGCCTGTAAACGGGCATTGGATTTTAAGATCTACAGCTTTAAGACCGTACAGAAGATATTGGAGAACAATCTGGATCAGATGATCGATCCGGAAAAAGAAGAAAAGGAGCAGGAACTGCCTGATCACGGCAACATCAGAGGAAAACAATATTATCATTAAATATCAACAGTTATGAACGAACCGACAGTGAGCAAAATGAAGCAAATGAAGCTTTACGGCATGCACAATGCCTTTAAGACCGCTATTGAAAGCGGAAGGACAGACCATTATACTCTCGACCAGTTTGTATCGATGCTCATCGATGCCGAATGGGATGAGAGGCACAACAGGCGCATAGAGCGAAGCATCAAAAATGCTAAGTTCCATTACAAGTCCAGTATTGAAAGTGTCAACTTCGATGACACCCGCAATCTCGACCGTAATCTGGTAATGCGTCTTGCAGGATGTGAGTTCGTAGAGAAAAATGAGAACATCCTGATCACAGGAAGTACAGGTGTGGGGAAAAGTTACCTGGGAACTGCGTTGGGTTATCAAGCCTGTATCGAAGGCTTCAAGGTCAATTATTTTAATACTTCCAAGCTGTTTGCCAAACTAAAAATGGCAAAAGCAGACGGGTCATACCTGCGCGAACTTGCAAAAATACAAAGACAGGATGTGATCATCCTTGATGATTTTGGTCTTCAGGCTTTGGACAGTGCCAACAGGATAACCCTTCTGGAGATCATAGAAGACCGTCACAACAACGGATCCATCATTGTAACATCGCAGATCCCGGTGCAGGGCTGGTATGACATTATTGGTGAAAAGACCATTGCTGATGCTATTCTGGACAGACTTATCCATCAGTCCCACCGCCTGGAACTCCAGGGGGAATCTATGAGAAAAAAGAGAGGAGTTAACAGGGAGTAATTATTTATTATATTTGAATACTAATTGACACATGAAAAACAAGAGTTTTTATCAAAATTAAGGGTGGTCAATTTAAACCGAAATTACCTGGTCACTTTGAATTGGAATTGGGTGGTCAATATCACTGGAATTTACA
>JASCOV010000001.1 GCA_029960045.1 Flavobacteriaceae bacterium PS02293 | reverse complement strand
AAAAGGAGATCGAGGGAAAAATGAAACGTGGTAAAATCTATGATTGGGAAGATTTTGGATTCGACCACTTGACTTACGACGAAGTTCATAATGCGAATCATATCGTAGGAAAGGTAAAAATTGAAGACCGACGATTTGCTTCCGATTTTAGAAGTCAAAACCAACAGACTTCCAAATTGGGAATCAATACATGGATGGCAGCTCAGTACATTCAAGACAAAAATGACGGAAGAAATGTAACCTTGCTTTCCGCAACGCCTTTTACCAACAAGCCTTTGGAATATTATTCCATTCTTTCTTTAATAGCAAATAAAAGATTAGAAGAATCGGGATATTTCAACGTGAATACATTCTTCGAGACCTTTATGGAAGCGGATAATGATATGGAAATTGATGCAAAAGGTGATGTGAAGTATAAAGCCAATGTTCGGAGATTTAAAAATAATTCGCTGTTTCAGCAATTACTTTCGGAATTCATTGATATAAAAGGAGAAGAAGACAATCCTGAATTGATTCGTCCTAACAAAATCAACAAAGAGTATAAAATTGAGCAGAATGATCTGACAAGAGAACAATATGACTTGCTCAATGAAAATTTCAGCGAAACTGAAAAGGGAGCAATTCTTACTCATATTCTCAATGCCCGACTGATTGCAATTTCGCCGTATTTATCTCCTTATTTTGAAGGTGACGAACCTTCTGTAAAAGAATTTGTCGAAAATTCTCTAAAGTTGAAACAAACAATGGATTTAATTCAACAAAATAAAAATGACATTCCGGAATCGGGACAAATTATTTATTCTGAATTGGCGGTTGCTCAATTTCCAAAACTAAAAGAATATCTTATTACTGAACTAGGTTATAAACCTGAAGAAATCGGAATTATTACAGGGGCTACCAATAAAAATCAAAGAATTTCTATTCAAAATGATTTTAATGAGGGAAAAATTAAAGTGGTCATCGGAAGTGAGGCCATTCAGGAAGGAATGAACCTTCAGGAAAACACAACAGATGTTTATATGCTTACATTGCCATATAATTTTACTTCACTCCGACAAGTGGAAGGACGAGCGTGGAGACAGGGAAATATAAACGAAAATGTGAGAATCAATTTTATGCTGACCAATGACAGTATTGATGTTTTTATGCTTCAAAAACTGCAATCCAAACAGGCAAGATATTTAGAAGCGATGAAAAAAGGAGCCGATGTTTTGGACATATCTGATATTAGCACGCAAGAACTAAAAACCTCCATCATTACCAATCCCGAAACCAGAGCCAACATTGAAATCGAATTGATGAAAAAGAGAATTGAAAATGAGAAAAACAAGCATCTTGCGGATAATGCATTTGTACTAAGAAAATATGAAGATGTTTTGAAAGTAAGAGAGTTGGTGACAAAAGCTGAACATTCTTTTAATAGGATTGAAGGCTATTCGAAAAATGGCGATGCAAATGCTGAATATTGGGCAACCCAATTACCATCATATCAAAAAACAATTGATCTTCATAAAATTCAAGTACAAGAAGTAATTGAAAATTTAGCTCAGAAAGGAATAGATGTTACTCAAATTGAATTTCAAACAAAAACTACTGAAGAAAAAATTGCAGAACTGGATAAAAAGCTTGAAGAACTTCCAGATATCAAGCGTAGCTTAATTGTTCATTATAAAATAGAAAAAAAGGAAAGGTTAATGTTTAATCAGGACTTAAATAATTTAAAAGAAAGATCAGAAGAAAATTCGAGATTATTTAGAACAAAAGATAGGGGAGCGACCACTACTGAATCAATAATAGATCAGCCAATTAAAAACGAGTTTAAATGGAAATTGCAAAGTTTAGAAGTAACTACTAATCCTATATTCCGAAAGAGATAGATTTTTGAATTCTGATTAATTTGGAAGTTCTACCTATGAAATGATTTTCATTCATATTTTTTTATAGGTTGTAGTTTACTATTTGTAGCTATCTCCAAGATAATGTTCTTTATATCAAAATCATCCACTTCGCAATCTTTTTATTCCATATCATTAGTTAATAACCTTTCAACATTCTACAAGCTTGTTTCTAAGCTTATTATTTTCGATTTTTATTGAGTGAAAATTGAAGTCTCTGAACTGATTTTCATCGTTAATCTATTTATAATCGATGAAAAATAGATGATTCTTCATATCAATTAATCCTGCCTTGAATGTCTAACAGAAAATCAAAGAAACATCAGCATATTGATAGTTCAAAGCTATTTGAACTGGAATCTGTTATGAAGTTTCATGAAATGCCATTAGATTTAGCAATAACAATACTTAAAGATTCAGGAGCAGTTATATCGGATGACGAGGCTGCTGAAATTTTACTTCTTTGCCATACTTTAGTCAAAATTACAATCAAAGAGTTTCTAACAACTAGAGATTAATTTCGTATTTTAGTGACTCCAACAATTAAAATCATACAGCATTCAACATCTGTAGATTATTCTCATTTTATCACTTCAAATAATAGATTATGAAAATCGCTGATTTATACATTCGTGTTTCAACTGACGAACAAGCAGATAAAGGATATTCACAACGTGATCAGGAGGAGCGTTTACGTAAGCATTGTGCTTCTTTAAATATCACTATCGACAGAATAATCTATGAAGATCATTCCGCCAAAACTTTTGAGAGACCGGAATGGAAAAAATACATATTTAATATTAAAAAAGGTAGAGGTTTAAAACAAAACAAATTTTTGTTTTTTACAAAATGGGATAGGTTTAGCCGTAATACAAGCGAGGCTTATCAGATGATATCTAACCTTAATAAATTGTGTATTACACCACAGGCCATTGAGCAGCCTTTAGATTTGCGAGTACCTGAAAATAAATTATTATTAGCAATATATTTGTCAACGCCTGAAGTAGAAAATGATAGGAGGGCATTGAATGTTACTTACGGTATGCGAAGAGCAATCAAAGAGGGGCGAATGATGGGAATAGCTCCATATGGATACATAAATAGGTGTACAGAGGATGGACGGAAGTATGTTGCAGTTAAAGAACCTGAAGCAACAAATATGATATGGGCTTTCAAACAGGTAGCCAAGGGACATTTACCTAGTGCAGTAGTGCTAAAGGAAATGAATAGAAGAGATGGTAGAAAACTCACAAAAAATGCATTTATGGATGCCTTGAGAAACATAGCCTATTGTGGGAAATTATTTCTTAAAGCATACAATGATGAAGAAGAGAAAATTGTTGAAGGAAAACATGATCCCTTAATCTCTGAAGAACTATTTATGAAAGTTCAGAATACTTTAAATCGAAAAAGTAATCAAGACGCATTTTTACCAGCAGGAAGAATTATCAATGAAGAACGATATCCTTTACGAGGATTGCTACTCTGCCCAAAATGTAATAAGACTCTCACAGCTAGCGGTGCTAAAGGCAGAAGTAAGCATTACTACTATTACCATTGTACAACAGCATGCGGTTTCAGACATAATTCTGAAATAGTTAATGATCTTTTTCTGGAAGAATTATCAAAATTTAGGTTTAGTATAGGAGCTGAAAAAATAATGAATACCATCTTAAAGCAAAATTTTTCAATTGTTTCAAATGGTTTGAATGATGAAAAAAAGATTCTTCAAAACAAACTTAATTCTATTGAAGAAAGAATCGACAAAGCGCGGGATATGTATCTTGACGATAAGATTGATGAAGAGGATTTTAGAAGAATTAAAATGAAGTATAAAGCAGAAATAGAAAATCTCACTTTTAAACTAAACTCGCTGAAAAGTTCTGGACAGACAAGTGATGTTGAGCAAAAGATGAAGCAGGCATTAAATGCCATTACGAAAATCTCTGAAAGGTATAAGAATGCAAGTACCATTGATAAAAGGGCAATTGTTGGTTTGATATATCCTGAAAAGTTAATCTTCGACGGCGAGTATTTTCAAACCACAAAAATCAATAGTCTCGCTGGCAATATTGCTTTGATAAACAAAGAGTTAGGAAATAAAAAAAACCGACAAAGAAGCGAAAAAACTTCAAATGTCGGTCTTGTGACCTCGACAGGATTCAAACCTGTAACCTTCTGAGCCGTAATCAGATGCGCTATTCAGTTGCGCCACGAGGCCTTGTTTAAAGGTTTGCAAATATAAGACTTTTTTAGTTTCTTTGAAAGATGAAACGCATTTTTTTAGCCTTAATTTTATTTCTTTTTACTTTTTCCTGTAAAAAAGAAATTGCTCAGAAATCAAATGACAATATAACCATCTCATCACGAGTTAATTATATTGAAAATTTAGAAAACCTGACTTTGACCTCAGGAAAATTCAAAAATGTAATTCCGAGCAAAAATCTGCCTTTCAAAAAAGCAATGTTGCTAAATTCAAGCCTGATTGGCTTCTTTTCCGAACTCAATTTAGAAAATAAAATCACTGGCATCTCCAGTCCGGAATATATTTTCTCAGAAAAAATCCACCAGTTAATCAACGAAAACAAAATCTTGAACATCGGAAACGAACAAAAATACGACATCGAAAAAATCCTTTCCAACAAACCTGATGTCATTTTCACCAATTACGTTCCCAGCTTTGCCAACACTTACGAGGTTCTAAAGAACAACGGCATCGAACTCATTTTCCTCGACGACTTTATGGAACAGAATCCATTAGAAAAATCAAAATATCTTTTGCTCTTCGGAAAGTTGTTTGGAAAAGAAAATGAAGCGGAAAAAGCCTATCAAAACATCGAAGCTAATTATAAGAAAATCCAAGCCTTAAGCAAAAATTCAAAATCAAATTCCTTGGTTCTCTGCAACGAAATGTATGGAAGCCAATGGTTTCTCCCGGGCGGAAATTCCTTCGTAGCTAAGCTTATCAACGATGCTGGAGGAAATTACATCCTGAAAGACAACAAAGAATCAAGTTCAGTTCCATTAAGTTTCGAGGAAGTTTTCATCAAATCAAAACAAGCCAATTTTTGGATCAACATCAGTCCACACAAAAACAAAAAAGAACTTTTGACACTGAATCCCAATTATTCAAAAATGAACGTTTTCAATTCCGGCAAATTATATATGATAAACAACCGAGAGAAAGACCAGGCCAATGATTACTTCGAAAGTGGCGTTGTCCGTTGCGACGTTGTTCTGAGAGATTATTTCAAGATTTTTCATCCAGAAGACGTAACTTTCCAATCAGAACCGTTGGTCTATCTCAAAGAACTTAAATAATGCAGGAACAAAATTATAAAATCGATTTTTTCACAGGAATTATCTTGGTCGTAGGACTTTACATCGGCGCAGCGTTTGCTTATGCAGTCGGTTTGGGATTGTCGGCATTATTCAGTCAGGACATTCAGGAAACAGGTTGGTTTTCAGTATTTTCTTATGCAATGACAATGCTAACTCCTATTATATTTTATCATTTTTTCATCACCAAAAACGAAGGGAAAAAACTCAGTTTCGATTTTTCTACCAAACCATTTAGAGTCTATTTGTTGATAATCCCAATGATGTTTGGAATGATGCTGATTGCCGACTACACAACACAATTAATACCGACAACAGGAAATCTTCTCGGTCCAATCTACAAAATCTACGAACAGGAATTCTCTAAACTGCTTTTGAACCCAATTTCTTTGGTTTTAATGACCGTCATCCTCGCACCAATCTTGGAAGAAATCCTTTTCCGAGGCATCATTATGAAGGGAATGATAAACAACAAGGTTGCACCAATCACTGCGATTATCGTCTCCGCTTTGATTTTCGGCGCTGTCCATTTCAATCCGTGGCAATTTGCGGGCGCATTTTTGCTCGGTTTGGTATTAGGTTTGGTATACTACAAAACGAAATCTCTGCTGATGCCGATATTGTTGCACGCATTCAATAACTTACTGTCTGCATTGATGATGATGTACTCGGATTCAGAAACTTTTTCTGGATTATTCAACATAAACAAAGAACTTCTTCTTGTCGCCGGCGTGGTAATTTTCGCAATTCCATTTTATTTTTTCGCCATCCACAAGAATATTATTTATAAAGATTAAAATTATGGCAGCTTTATCCGTCTTCCGCTCCCAATCTTTTTTGCACACGATTTCCAGTTCAATAGAACGAGAAGTCACGCAAAAAAGGATTTCCGCTCAAGCCGGGCTGCAGCTTCGCAAAGTTCACGATTTGTCATCAATTCAAACTTTATCATAATTGAAGCATTCAAAAAAAAACTCTAATTTCTAACTTCTAAACTCTAATTTCTACAAAAATGGAAATCCTAATCGCCACACATAACCTACACAAAAAAGAAGAAATCCAACAAATCCTAGGATCAGAATTCATCGTGACATCACTCACAGATTATGACCTGAACGACGAAATCATCGAGGACGGAAACACTTTCCAGGAAAACGCCCTCATCAAAGCAAAATACTGCTTCGAGAAAACTGGAAAGGGAAGTGTTGGCGACGACAGTGGATTGGTTGTGGAAGCCTTGGACGGACGACCTGGGATTTATTCCGCACGTTATGCCGGAAATCACAATTTCAAAAAGAACATCGAGAAAGTTTTGGAAGAACTGAAAGATGAACCAAATAGAAGAGCTTATTTCATTACTGTTCTATGTTTCAAAGACAATGACGGCGAACATTACTTCGAAGGCCGAGTTTATGGAAATATTACAACAGAAGTTTTTGGTGAAGATGGATTTGGTTACGACCCGATTTTCATTCCAGACGACCACAATATGACCTTTGCTCAGATGTTGCCAGAAGAAAAAAACAAAATCAGCCACAGAAGTGAGGCTTTAAAAAAATTCTTAGAATTCCTCAATTCCAAAGGGGGTATCTTGTAATTTTTATGATGTTTTCGTACCTTTACCCTTTTAATTTTCAATACAACCAAGAAAATTGAGTACATATCTTACCATTTTGGGATTCAATTCCGCAATTCCAACCATCAATTCCTCTCCAACTTCTCAGTTTTTGGAAATGGAAGAACGTCATTTCCTCATCGATTGTGGCGAAGGAACTCAGGTTCAAATGAGAAAAGCAAAAGTGCGGTTTTCCAAAATCAATCATATTTTCATTTCCCATCTTCACGGCGACCATTGTTTCGGCTTGCCGGGATTGGTTGCCTCTTTCCGACTTTTAGGAAGAAAAACCCCATTGAATATCTACGGTCCAAAAGGCATCAAAAAGATGATGGACACAATTTTCGAAATCACGGAAACCTACAAAGGTTTTGAAGTCATCTATCACGAACTGGAAGGCAAAGAATCCGTAAAAATCTACGAAGACAAAAGGGTAGAAGTCTTCACAATTCCGCTCAATCACAGGATTTATTGCAACGGCTATCTCTTCAAGGAAAAACCAAAAGAACGCCACCTGAATATGAAAGAAATCTCAAAACACAAAGAAATTGAGATTTGCGATTTCCAAAATTTGCGTTTAGGAAAAGATTTTGTTTCAGAAGAAGGAAACATCATCGACAATGCATCATTGACAACAGATCCACAACCTTCTGTTTCTTACGCATTCTGTAGCGACACCAAATACAAAGAAGACATCATCCCCATCATTGAAAAAGTCGACGTCCTCTACCACGAATCCACTTTCCTGAATAATCTAAAAGAAATGGCAGATTACACTGGACACTCCACAGCTTTGGAAGCCGCAACAATCGCCAAAAAAGCACAGGTTGGAAAACTAATTTTAGGACATTTCTCAAACCGTTACAGTGACTTAAGCGTAATGACAGATGAGGCTCGACAGATTTTTCCGAATTCTTTTTTACCAAAAGCTTTGGAAACAGTAAAAGTTGGATAAAATAATAATAAATTAAAAAAAAAACAGAGTTGCCTTTAAAAAAGACAACTCTTAAAATTAAGGTTAAAAAATTATAGTTTTATTTCTTGATAGTATTGATTATTTGGACACTACCATTTTGCATCATTAATGTAACTACATAATTTCCTGCTTTCAAATTGGAAAGATTAATTTCATTACTTGGAACGAATGTGCTGATTTGTCTTCCTGACATATCTGATACTGAAATCGATTTAACGTCTTTGATATCAGAAAGCTTCAGAAAATCTTTTACAGGATTTGGATAAGCTGTGATTTTAGACTTACCATTAACATCTGACACAGCCAGAGTCTCTTTTCTTACTTGAACATCACGAATTAAAACCGAACAAAACACTCCATCTGTAGCAGTATTTGAAACTTCTATACCAAAATAATATGTTCCAGTTGTAGGAGGTGTAAACACAAAAGCACTTGTTTCTGGCGCAAGTTGGACACTTGCATCTTGTCCCATTGTAACCATTCCTGTTGGTGAAGCATTTGGTCCCCCAGCTATTCTTAGTATACGATGATTGGTATTATTAGTAGATTGCGAGGTGTACTGTAAGGCGTAAGGTTGTCCTCCGGTTAATGAAAATCCTTGTGTGAAAATCCAAGAGTCCCCAGTTACATTAGCACCTAAAACATTATTTAAGTATATTACCCCATTGGTTGTACCATTATTACCGTCTCCTGTATAACTATTCCAATCAGTGCTGTTAGTACCAAATTTTGCTACACTCCAACAATTAGGAATAGCAGGTGTAGTTAAACTGTTAAAATTGTAATTAGTAGGGAATGTACTAATTGGGTCGCATTGAGCATTTGCATAGATTCCTAATGCTACAAAGCTAGAAAGTAAAATCTTTTTCATAGTCGTAATTGTTTTAGATTAAACGTTAATTGTTTTTTTGTTTGACTAAGGTATGTCAAAAAACAAACGAAAATCAGCTATAACGATTTACACTATTTTATGTTTATAAATACGATAATAATATTGATCATATTAAATAAATTATCAAACAATAATAAATTATTATTAAAATATTTACATTTAATTGATTCTTGATTTAAAAAATATTTTAATTAATTATAAGAATGAATTCGGAATTTATTCCAAAAAACAAAGTATATTATTCATTAATTTCTAACAAAAACTTCATATGATTTAAAATAAATCAACAATAATCCAATTATTTACCGGTGTTCATTTTTTGAAAACAAATGTAATTTCACAAAAAATTATTACTAAAATCCCTGTAAATAAATCAGTGAAACAGAATAATTAATAGTATTAAATCCGTTCGTTTAAGAAAAAAAAATCTTAAACCACATCAATACTAACAATACAAACCGCTAGAGAAATACAAAGCAAAGCCGCAAAGAAAAGAATATCAGCAACATTCTCTAATTTATTAGCAAGTTTCTCTTTTTCCGTCCTGAGAGCAAGAAATGATAAAGTACAACTCAACGTCAAACAGAAAATCGCTGCAACAGTGAACTCATCAAGATAAGAATGATGACTAAACTTCGTAATTTTCAAAGAAGTGATGATGACTAAACAAAATCCCAGTAGATTGGTAGAAGCATTCAGAATATGTGGTGCCGTTTTTTTCATTGGTTCAAATTGATGATTCAAAAATATTCATTAATTCTTTCGGAAAAATATAATTGATGGATTTTTATACTTTATAAAATTATCTTATTTTTACTGAATATCAAATCAATAAAAATTTCAGTAAAAAATTTTATATTTGTCAAAATTCAAAATTATGCAAACAACCTATATAGAAACGCAGCAAATCTCATTTCAAGATTTTAAAAACAGCATTTTGGAAGATTACCGCTTAGGTAGAATTTCCCGCGAAATGTCCTATTTGGGAAGGCGCGAAGTTTTGACTGGTAAAGCAAAATTTGGAATTTTTGGAGACGGAAAAGAGTTACCGCAGTTAGCAATGGCAAAGGTATTCAGAAACGGCGATTTTCGCTCGGGCTATTACCGTGACCAGACTTTTGCGCTGGCAATAAATGCAGTTTCTGTGGAAAGTTTTTTTGCGCAATTATACGCTGACACAAGCGTAGAAAGAGAACCCGCATCCGCAGGAAGACAAATGAACGGCCATTACGCCACAAGAAGTTTGAACACAGACGGAAGCTGGAAAAATTTAACCGAGCAGAAAAATATTTCATCAGACATTTCACCCACAGCAGGACAAATGCCGAGATTATTAGGACTAGCCCAGGCTTCTAAAGTTTATAAATCTTTAAAATTTGAAGGTTCTGAGAAATTCTCAAAAGATGGAAACGAAGTCGCTTTTGGAACCATTGGCGATGCTTCAACTGCTGAAGGTCATTTTTGGGAAACCTTAAACGCAGCTTGCGCATTACAAGTCCCAATGATTGTTTCGATTTGGGATGATGGTTATGGGATTTCGGTTCCGACTCAAAACCAAAGGGCAAAAGCCGATATTTCTGAAATGCTCTCAGGCTTCCAAAGAAAAGCAGATGAAAAACAAGGTTGCGAAATCATACAAGTAAAAGCTTGGGATTACCCAGCATTGATGGAAGCTTACGCCAAAGCAGAACATTTTGCAAGATATGAAAGCATTCCGGTTGTAATCCACGTTACCGAAGTTACTCAACCTCAAGGGCACTCAACTTCCGGGTCGCACGAGCGTTACAAAAATGAAGAACGTTTGAAATGGGAATCTGAATTTGACGGAATGTTGAAATTCCGTGAATGGATTTTGGATTATAGCATTGAGATTGAAGGAAACGAAGAATATTTAGCTTTAGCTGAAGAATTAGATACAATTGATTCTGAATCTAAAAAATTGGTAAAAGACGGTCAGAAAAAAGCCTGGGATTCTTACCAAAAAACAATCTCAGATTTAAAAAATGAAGTTTTACCATTTGTAGAATCTCTTAAAAATCAAAATATTGAAGTTGCTCAATTGATTGAAAACTTTAATAAAATAATTTCTAAAAGCAAAAGAGATATTTTCCATTTGACAAGGCAATCACTATTAATTACTAGAGCGCAAAACTCAGCGGAAAGGAATGCTTTAAAATCAAAGTATGAAGAAATATTTAAAGTCGAAAAAGATAATTACTCTTCTCATTTATATTCTCAATCTGAATGGAAAGCAACCAATGTAAAAGAAATAAAACCAATCTATTCTGATGCTTCAGAAGAAGTTGATGGTAGAGTTGTGGTAAGAAATAATTTCGATAAGATTTTTGCAAAATATCCACAAGCTTTGGTTTTTGGAGAAGATGCAGGAAATATTGGAGATGTAAATCAAGGCCTAGAAGGACTTCAGGAAAAATATGGAGCACTAAGAATTGCTGACACTGGAATACGTGAAGCAACAATCCTCGGACAAGGGATTGGAATGGCAATGCGTGGTTTGAAACCAATTGCTGAGATTCAGTATTTAGATTATATTTTATACTGTCTGCAAGGAATGAGCGATGACTTGGCAACGGTTCAATACAGAACGAAAGGCGGTCAAAAAGCACCAGTTATCATTAGAACGCGCGGGCATAGACTAGAAGGCGTTTGGCATTCTGGTTCGCCAATGGCAGGAATTCTAAATCTTTCAAAAGGAATTAACATTCTCGTTCCAAGAAATCTCACGAAGGCAGCAGGTTTTTATAACACAATGCTTCAAAGCGATGAGCCAGCCGTAATTATTGAATGTTTGAACGGTTACAGATTGAAAGAAAAACAACCAGATAACATTGGAGAATTCACGATTCCAGTTGGAAAAATCGAAGTGACTAAAGAAGGAAAAGATGTGACATTGGTAACTTACGGCTCAACATGGAGAATTGTTACAGAAGCAGCAAACGAATTAGAAAAAATCGGAATTTCTGCAGAAGTGATTGATGTTCAGTCACTAATTCCATTTGATTTAACTCACGAAATTGCTGAAAGTATCAAGAAAACGAACAGACTAGTCGTTATAGACGAAGATGTTGAAGGCGGAACTTCAGCTTTTATTCTTCAGCAGATCTTGGAAAAACAGAAAGCTTTCAAATATTTGGACTCAGAACCACTGACAATTTCAGCAGAGAATCACAGACCTGCTTTTGCAAGCGATGGTGATTATTTCAGTAAGCCTTCAGCTGATGATATGGTGGAAAAAATATATGCGATATTCAATGAAATTAATCCTCAGAATTTCCCCGCAATTTATTAATAGTAATATTTAAAATATACCAAAAAAGCCTTTTGAAGATTCAATTTTCAAAAGGTTATTTTTTTGCAGATCTTCTACAAAATAATCTTCATCTTCGTGGCGGATTTCTATCTTTTCAAAAGTTTTTTTCCTATAAGAATAACCCTCCATAAAGTCCTTATTATCATTCCATTGCTGCAGATCCATCTTTCTCATCCAGCTAATAAAATGGGAATGAGATTCCGCCCTGAAACTCTTATTCCTTTTAAGTAAAGTATATTTCATGAATTAATTTTGAACAAATTTATTAATAATAATCAATTATTATTATTAAATATTAATTAAATTTAATATTATTACACAAATTAATTTTTATACTGTCAATAATCATTGATAAGCTCCAAAATACTGCATTATATTAAAGGCATAACATTACTATTTCAGAATCATTTTTTTTAAATAATTATTTAAAAGTTAAATTTTACTAAATATTTTTTCTAAATTTAAGATTAAATAAAACACAAATTTATTTCTCTTTTTCCAACCTTTTACAAGACAGAAGCATCTTTCATTATAAAATCAGGATTTTATGAAGCATTTCTATATTCTATTTTTTACTTTCTTGTTTCAGAGTTTGCTGTTTTCGCAGGATTCTCAGTTATATTTTGAAGGCTATTTTTTTAATTCTAAAAAGAAACATCAAAAAAATCTTACGGTAACTAATAAAAACTCTGGAAACTATGATTTTACAGATGAAAAAGGTTACATCATCATTGAGGCAAAAGCTGGCGATACTTTGATTTATAACAAGAAAGATTTTAGAGTTGTAAATTCATATGATTTGAAGGAAATGAAATCAATTCTCGAATCTAAAAAGAAATTTGCAAGTGCTTATCCAATTACCTCTTATGATTATTACACAAGTTTAACAGATTCGAAAATTGATTCCACAAACTTCTCACAATCAAGAACAACGGCAAGACCAAATGGTAATTTTTCTGACATATTGCAATCTATCAAAAAGACAGATTCTGGTTATGTTATCAAAAAACAGATTTCAAAAAAAATATCTTACTCCGGTTCTTTGCAAATGACAACTGAAATCGGTTCGCCAAATGTCCAACCAAAACTTCAAAACCAATTTGTACAAGGCAGAAATCAAAATGGAACTTTGCAATGGAACAGTCCTGAAACTTCCGAAATGTTCAGTTTTGGACCAGACATTTCGACTCTAGGTTTTGATGGTAATCCTTATCTATACGATGTTAATGGAAGATTAGTCAATAAAAATAACAGCATTTCTCCGGCCAAGCTTTACAATAATTCGATTTTAAGAAATACTCAAAAATCCTCAACTTTTCTTTCCATCAATTCCTATTATGAAAAAGACAACAACAGAAAGTGGAATGCAGGTTTGGATTTGGGTTGGGTTCGGGAAGATTTGTTGGTTAAAGACCAATTTCAGGATAGTAAGAATTTGGGAATTTCTATTGGTAAGAGTAATATTTTCAGAAATCATAATCTTAGCTTTAATTATAAATTCAATGAGCAAAAAGCGACGAATACCAATAGAATTGGACTTTTTAACAGAGTTTATCAAAACGTTTTATTAACACCAATTTCTTTTGAAAATAATCAAGGGAATTTGCTTTCTGACCGACAAAGAAGTTACAGTTCACTTGCAGATAATCCAAATTATTTACTACAAAATATAAGAAGATATAACTTCAACGAACATCAAAATATATTCAATCTGAAGTTTTCAAAAGAATCTGGAAAATGGCAATACTATATTTCCCAATCGTATGAAAATACACAGTTTTCCAATTTTGATTATTACAAAAAATGGACTTACGGTTTCCCAAACGGAATTGAAACTGAAAGAAATCAGGATAATAAAAATTATAATTTGAATTTTGGAGGTTCTTATTCATTTAGAGATAGTTATTATGAAAATAATAAATTATACTTTAATGCAATTCTCAATCATAATGATACCAAAATATATTACACCAATTTTGAAAACTATCATTATAACAGATTTTCTCAGGATTATATTTTGAGATATAAGTTTAGTTTCAGAGATATTGTTTTTGACGATTTTCATTTGGAGGGTGAAGCAGGAAACGGAGTTTATTCTTCGAATACGACAACCAAAAACGATTTTTTTATTCCAAAATTAGCCTTGAGTTTGGATATTAGGGAATTGATTGGATATCGCTTTCACGCTAAAATATTTGGCTCGATTCACAAAAATGTTTATGAATCCGATTTCAGTAAAAGTTACAGCAATTTTCTTCTGACACAGATTGATGACTCTCAATTGAATACTTATTTTCCGATTCAGGAAGTACAAAGTTTCAGAGATTTGAAATCCATCAATAATCTTGAAACTAAAGCTGGAATAAGGCTTTATCACGATTACAAATATCAACTGGAAGGAAGTTTTACCAACAAAAAGTTTACAAACGATGTGTTTCCTGTTTTTGAAAATGGACAAATCTTGCTAAAAAACCTTGTTGACCATAATTACAAAAGTTATGATTTGAATTTGGGTTTCCAAAATTTTCCTTTCAGATATGGAAATCTTCAGATTGGATTTAATAAAACGACCTCAGAAGTTACCAACGTGTTAGGAGATTTTCAAAATGCCCCGATTTCAGGATTTAGTTCCGTTTACAGAGGAATTATGAAAGGCGAAGCTTTGGGCGTTTTGATTGGAACTGCCTATCAACGAAACGGAAATGGCGATATGATTATCGGAAATGATGGTTTTCCGTTGGTTTCCTCAGAGAAAAAGATTTTGGGAAATCCAATTCCAGATTTTACAATGAAATTTTCTTATACTCAAAATGTCAGAGAATTCAGTTTGAATGTAGATGTAGAATGGCGAAAAGGTGGCGACGTTTGGAACGGAACCAACGCAAATCTTGATTACTACGGGCGTTCTGCAAATTCTGCACAACAAAGGAATGTTTCGAATTTCGTTTTCGATGGTGTTTTACAGAATGGAACTATCAATAACATTCCGGTTGATTTCTTTAATGTCACTCAGCCTTTTGAGCAAAATAAGTTTTACCGATACGGAAGTTTGGGTGTTGCAGAATATTACATTGTGAAAGGCGATGCTGTAAGGATCAATAATATTACGTTGAGCTACAGTTTCAGGAAAGTAGAATTTCTAAAAAATGTGAAACTTTCTCTTTTTGCAAAGAATATTTTGCTTTGGTCCAAGAATAAAATCGATGCACAGACTTCCTTCTTCGATTCTGATAATGGACAAGGGCTTAATTTTTATAATCTGCCTTCTATGCGTTCTTATGGAGCGAGTATTTCTTTTATTTTTTAAAATTTTTGAATTATGAAACTTAGATATATTTCCTTTTTATTCATCTTTTTTGCTCTTTATTTAAATGCGCAAAGAGCAAGATATTATTACGAAAAGAATGAAAATGATTTGCGTGACAAACCTTTGGATTCTGAAGAGAAGAAACTATTCGTGGAACTTTTTGGCGACAGAAAAACTCAAAACTTCAAGAAAGAAAAAGTCTATGCGCAGACCAATCACGTTTTTTATCGTCCGAACGAAATCATTTATTTCAAAGCTTATATCGTAGATGCTCAAAATAATTTGCCTTCGGATTGGAGTCAGATTTTGTATGCAGAATTGTACGACCCAGCAGGAAATTTGATTTCAAAAAACAATTATCAAATCATCAATGGTGCATCCAACGGCGATTTTTATTTGGACGAAAGAGCAAAAGGTGGAATCTATAAATTACGTTTGTACACGAATTGGATGAGGAACGAAAATCATAAGAACTATTTTGAAAAAGAAATAACAGTTCAGAAAACGTCTTCTCCAAGAATTCTAATGAAACTTGATTTTCCTAAAAAAGGTTTGAGTGCGGGCGACGAAGTTTTGGCTGATTTCAGTCTGAGAAATCTGCAGAATTTTTCACTTTCTTTCTATGAAGGGAATTATGAAGTTTTGGTTGAAGGAAAAGAATATCTTAAAAATATATTCACAACAGACAAAGAAGGGAAAGTTCAGTTGAAATTTAATCTGCCCCAAAATTTAACTTCGACAGATGTTTTACTGAATATTAAACTCAATTATAATTCATTCCAAGAATCGATTTCCAGAAGTGTTCCTGTGACTTTGAATCAAGTTGATATTCTGTTTTTTCCGGAAGGTGGAAGTTTGGTAAATGGAAAAATGAGTAATGTTGCCTTCAAAGCTTTGAATGAATTTCAGCAACCTGTTGATATCAAAGCAGAAATTGTGGATGAAAAAGGTAAAAGAATCTCAACTACAGAATCAGTGAAATTTGGAATGGGAAAGTTCTCTTTTTTACCAATTCAAAATCAAAAATTCTTTCTGAAATTGACATCTCATAAAATCTCAAAATTATTTGAAATTCCAAATGGTAATGAAAATGGAGTCAGCTTAAATGTAGAAAAGAAAAACGGAAAAATTGTCCTTAAAATTCAATCTAAAAATTATCAAAAAGTAAATGTAGAAGCTGGTTTCCGTGGAGAAACTATTCAAACAAAAAATAATGTTTCTGCGAATTCTGAAATCGAATTTGATGAAACTATTTTTCCACAAGGAATTGCAAGATTTACGGTTTATGATTTGGAAAAAAATCCTTTGGCAGAGCGTGTGGTTTTTGTGAACAAAGATAAAAACGCTCAGATTACCATCAAACCGAATAAAACAGAATATCTCCCAAGAGAAAAAGTGATTTTTGACATCGAAACCAAAGATTCTAATGGAAAACCAATTCCTTCAAATCTTTCGATGAGTGTTTTGGATGATAAGCTTTTCAGTTATGCAGACGATCGCCAAAATACCTTGATTTCCTGGCTTCAAATGGATTCTGAATTACAAGGAAAAATTGAAGAACCTCCATTTTATTTCAAAAAAGAAGAAGCAAAAGCCGATGAAGCTTTGGATTTGGTAATGTTGACGAACGGTTATCGTTATTTTGAACTTTTGCCGGAAATTCAGAGTACGAAGAAATTTACTTTCCAAAAAGAAGAACTCAATTCCATCTACGGAAAAATTGAAAATAATAAGGGAGAAACAGTAGATGCGGAAGTCTTTTTGATGAATGACAGTGCGGAAATTCTGAAACAAAAGACGAAAAAAGGTCGTTTCTATTTTAAGAATTTTCCATCTGGAAACTCTTATCAATTAATTGCAAAATCTAAGAAAGCAAGAGAAAGTATCAAAATCAAACTTTTGGCATCGGAAATCAGTTCAGATATTGTGACTCAAAAAATAAAATCTGGAACTAAAGGAAAAGAATTTGAAGTAATTGTAAATAATCCTGCTCTGGAAGAAACTTCCACGGATAAAAATCAAATTTATAAACCTGAGCAGAATAAGATGAGATTCCAAAGTAGAGGAAGAAGGGTTTCTGACACAGTAAGTAAAAATAAGGATATTGATGAAGTTGTAATTGTAGGATTTGGGGAAAGAAATAAACAAAATTTATCCGCTTCGGTTCAAACTGTTAAGAGCCAAGAAATTATACAAAATAATGTTCTTAATGCTTTGTCGGGAAAAGTTGCAGGTTTGGAAATTAGAGCAAATTCGGGAATTCCTGGAAATGCAGAGTCGGTTGTGATTCGTGGTGTTGCATCTATTACAAATGGGAAACAACCTTTGGTCGTGATTGATGGTGTTCCTGTTGATTATCCTAATTTTAAAATTAACACAGATAATATCAAAGACATAACTGTTCTGAAAGATGCTTCTGCAACGGCACTTTACGGAAGTCGTGGAAGCAACGGCGTGATTATCATCAATAGTTTAACATCCAATTACAACAGCAAAAAAATCAATCTGAATAGAAGAACTTTTTATGCACAGGAATCTCTTTACAGCTATGATAGTAATAATGTGATGAATAATTATGCTCGGGTTTTCACTTATCCGGTTTACGAAACACCTGCAACCAATTATAGAACAGATTTTCGGGAAACTATTTATTGGAATCCAACCATTCAAACTGATAAAAATGGAAAGGCAAAAGTGGAATTTTATAATTCGGATGCCAATACAACTTTCCGAGCTATCGCCGAAGGAATCTCTGCAAATGGACTTTTAGGAAGAGAAGAAAAAACGTATGCTGCACAAAGTACACTTCAAATCGATGCGAAAATTCCGCAATATTTAACTCAAGGCGATGAACCGAAAATCTCTGTAGTCATTAGAAATAATTCTGATAAAACGAAAAGAGTTGATTTTAATAAAATCCTTCCGAATTCAATTAAAAGCGGAATTTCAGACAGTTTAATTGTTTTGAATCCGAAAGAAAGCGGAAGAATTATTTTGCCTTTACAAGGTAATAAAGTATCGCAATCCAATATCCAATTGATTGCTGAAACTGATACAGAAAAGGAGCGTCAGATTTTGCCATTCAAGATTGATGCCAAAGGTTTCAGACATATTGAAGAACATACTGCGTCCAATGATTCTATTATATCATTGAATATTCCGGATTATCTGGATGAAAGTTTGACTGCAAATATTAAAATTTTCAGAAGTTCTGCAAGTCAATTCCTTAATGATATCGACAGACTTAAGAGAACACCTTATGGTTGTTTTGAACAAACTTCTTCCACGACTTATCCAAATTATTTTATTCTGGATTTCCTTAAAAATAAAGGAAGTATTGATGACAAAGAAGCAAAAAAAGCAACTGAATTACTGAAAACAGGTTTTGAAAGATTATTGACATTTGAAACCAAAGACAAAGGCTTTTCTCTATTCGGAAGTTCGCCTCCAAGCATTACTTTGACGGCTTATGGTTTGATGGAATTCAATGATTTGAAAAATGTGTTGAATGTTGACCCAGCTTTGATTGAAAGAACTTCCAAATATATTTTATCGAGAAGGGATGGAAAAGGAAATTTCATTCTGAATAATAATGTTAGCTCTAAAAAAGACCAATACTACTGGTCACAACAAGGTTACATTTTGTATGCACTTTCAGAAGCTGGAATGAAAGATGAAATTATAAAAGAATATTCTCATTTGTATCAAATCAATCAATCTTCGGACGATTTTTATTTGTTGGCATTAATGTCAAATGTGGCGCATCAATTAAATAAAACGAAAGATTATCAATTCTTGGTTAATCGAATGACAGAGAAATTCAATAAAAATAATGTCGTTGCCGAAACCAATTTTATGCAGGGTAGAGGCGATGACATCAGAAAAGAAGCTTTGGCGTTGTTTGCCTTATCATTGATGAAGTCTCAAAAAGATTACAATGGTTTGATTACAAGAATTATCAACCTTATCAATACGAATAACACATCTTATGAATCTACACAAACATTGGTTATCAAACTGAAAGCTTTGACAGAATTTTATAAAGCTAATCCAAAAGTAGAACGCTCTGAAGAACCTCAAATATTTGTAAATAATAATGAGGCGAAAGAAAACTTTCCATTGCATCAGTTTTTGAAAAGGGGAAATAATGAAATTAAAGTTAAATATCTTTCTGGAAGAGGTTTTCCAATACTTTTATCCTATCAGTATAATAATTTGATTCCCGATAAAAACCCAAATCCTGAACTTTACTTCACAACTACTTTGGATAAAACTAAAGCCAATATCGGAGATAATGTTAGAATGACCATCAAAATCGAAAATCCGACTTTATTTAATTTAGGAATGATAACAGCGAAAATCGGAATTCCTGCAGGCTTAACAATGGACCCGAAAAATCTGAAAGCAATGATGGAACGTAATGAAGTTGCTTATTTCGAGATATTTGATAACTATCTGGTTTTGTATTGGTACAACTTGGGAGCGAAAAACAATATCAAAGTCAATCTGGATACAAAGGCTGAATTCGCAGGGAAATATACAGGCAAAGCTAATCACGCTTTCGAATATTATTTTCAGCAGAATTATCAATGGACGGATGGAGTAATCGTGGAAATATCAGAATAAAATTATTTTATTTTCAATAATTTTTGAAAGTTTAGAAAATTTAATTATATTTGTACAAGAATTAAATCTAAAGAAAATGAAACTTGACGAAGCCAAAGAAAAATATATCCAGACTTGGGGAACTTTTGCCACCAATTGGGGAATTAACAGAACAATGGCGCAGGTTCACGCATTGCTCTTGGCAAGTGGAAAACCTTTGTCAACAGATGATGTGATGGAGCAATTGGAAATCTCACGAGGAAATGCTAATATGAATCTTCGAAATCTGATGGATTGGGGAATTGTGAAGAAAGAATTTGTAAAAGGGGATAGAAAAGAATATTTTTTTGCAGAAAAAGATGTTTGGTTTCTTTTCAAACAAATTACAAAAGAAAGAAGAAAACGTGAAATAGAGCCTGTTGTAGCTTTTCTTGAAGAACTGAAAAATGTAGAAGACGATTCTGAAGAAGCAAAAGAATTTATCAAACTGATGGAAGATTTTGGGAACGTAACAAACAAAATCAACAACATAATGGATTTAGCTATAAAAAGTGATGACCATTGGCTGGTTGGAAAGATTACCAACTTATTGAAATAAAAAAGGAAATCAATTTCCTTTTTTTATTTCGATTTAAGTTTCAAAAATTACTGAAAATATAAAAATTACAAAATGATTAATTTCGTTTCCTATGCAATCTATTTTCTCATCACGGTTCCAGTGATTGTTTTGGTAGGTTGGAAGTGTTTTACAATCGGCAGAATTTATCTATTGGATTTGTTCAGCAATATACAGATATGCGATTCTGTCAATAGAATCTTGTTGATTGGATACTATCTGATGAATATAGGCTATGTTACTTTCTCTCTTTCAGAAGGCTTAAAAACAGAAACAACCGAATTATTTGTAGTATCAATATTCACAAAAATTGCAACAACTTTTTTACTAATTGCTGTGATGCACTATATAAACATTTTCCTTCTGACTTATTTCCGTAAACAAATATTATTAACATTTAAATCATAAAATTATGACCGCTACTCACAACCTTACCGCTTACGCAATCTATTTGCCAATTGTTTTAACATTAACTGTTATTGTTTCTGAGCTACTTTTCCGCAATGCAAAAGTATTTATGATGGATATTTTTCATCAAAAATCTGACATTGCTTTAGCTACCAATTCTTTATTTAAAATTGGATTTTATCTGCTGAATGTTGGTTTTGCGCTTTTAATTATAGAGTTTAATCAATTGATAACAGGAGAATCTCTGGTTGTTGGCTTAAGCAAAAAAATAGGAGGATTTTCAATTTATTTAGGATTGATGCTTCTTTTCAATTTGTTACTTTTTATGAAAGGAAGAAAGAAATCTCACGAAAAAGAACCTATTAATAATTTGAATGATGAAAAATCTAATATTTAAAATCATAATGTTCTTTCTTTTCAGAACAAACCGAAGAACAAAAGGTGATTTCCTCAACCTTTAAAATCAAACACAATGAAAACTTTACAAAACCACATTCTCATTTACGACAACGATTGTCCAATGTGTAACATCTATTCCAAAGGTTTCATCAAATCTGGAATGCTCGATGAAAACGGAAGAGAAGCCTTCTCAGAGATTTCTCCCGAAATCAAAAACAAGATTGATTTTCATCGTTCAAAAAACGAAATCGCATTACTTGATACGAAGAATAATAAAGTAATTTACGGATTAGAAAGTCTGCTCACAATCATTGGAAATTCTTTTCCGACTTTGGAGAAAATCGCAAGAATAAAGCCTTTTCATTGGTTTTTCCAGAGACTTTACAAATTCGTTTCTTACAACAGAAAACAAATCATTCCTTCAGCAAAAGACTTGAGGAAGGACAATTGCGTTCCGGATTTCAATTTGAAATACAGACTTCTTTATCTTGGATTTGTTTTAATGTTTTCCGCTTATGTTTTAGGATTTTATAATCAACGTTTGTTTCCGGATTTTAAAAATAATTTCGGGTTAGAATTCTTCATTTGTTGTATGCAAATCGTTTGGCAGAGCGCATTTATGGGAATTTATCTCAAAGACAGAATTTGGGATTATCTCGGTAATATGATGACAGTTTCTTTGCTTGGGACATTGCTTTTGATTCCTGTTTTGTTCTTCGATTTTAACCAAATATTCTATTTTGTTTACTTCGCGATTGTTGTGTTCATAATGTTTCTAGAACATTTGAGACGATGCAGAATTCTTAAATTCGGGATTGTTCCAACCATTTCTTGGATGATTTTCAGAATCACTTTTGGAGCTGTTCTTTTGTACATTGTATCTAATAATTAAAATATATCTCGCAGATTAAGCAAATCAAGCCAATTTTTAAGTTATAAATCTGCAAAATCAGCTCAATCTGCGAGAATTATAAAAATTAAAAAAATGAAATTCCTAACAGCAGAATGGCGAAAACTGGCCATCATCAATTACGAAATTAATCCAGAAATTCTAAAACCTTATTTACCAAAAGCAACAAAGCTTGATTTTTATAAAGGAAAATGTTTGGTAAGTCTTGTCGGATTTATGTTTGTCAATACAAAACTTCTTGGAATTTCAGTTCCGTTTCATAAAAATTTCGAAGAAGTTAATCTGAGATTTTATGTCAAAAAATTGGAAAACGGAATCTGGAAAAGAGGCGTAGTTTTCATCAAAGAAATCGTTCCTAAAAAAGCTTTGAGTCTTGTTGCTAATACATTTTATAATGAGAATTATTGCACTTTACCAATGTCACATTCAATTATTGAGTCTGATAATGAACTTTCAGTTTCTTACAGCTGGCAGACTTCAAAACTCAACACAATGACTTTAATAGCTGAAAATATTCAGGGAGAAATGATCGTAGGTTCTGATTTCGAATTCATAACCGAACATTATTTTGGATTTACTAAGACTAATAATCAAACTTCTGAATACGAAGTCAAACATCCAAAATGGAATTTTTATGAAGTCAAAAACTTTGAAATCCAAGTTGATTTCAAAAAAAATTATGGAACTAATTTTTCTTTTTTGAATGATGCAAAACCAATATCAGTAATGCTTGCAGAAGGTTCTGAGATTGAAGTTCACACAAAGAAAAATTTGGAATTTGCTATTAATTAAAAATCAAACACAATGAAAATAATAATCGCCGGAGGAACTGGTTTTCTTGGAGAAAACTTAGAACAATTTTTCCTCAATAAGAATTACGAAGTCAAAATATTGACCAGAAATCCAAAGCGTGAAAATGAAATCTTCTGGGATTCCAAAACAATCGGAACTTGGAAAAATGAATTGGAAAATACAGATATTCTCATCAATCTTGCAGGAAAATCTGTGGATTGCAGATACAACGAAAAGAACAAAAAAGAAATCAACAATTCCAGAATCAATTCGACAAGAATTTTGCAACAAGCAATCGACGAATGTCAATATCCACCAAAAATATGGCTGAATGCAAGTTCTGCAACGATTTATGTCCATTCAGAAATGCATCTTAATACAGAAAAAAATGGAATCATCGGCGACGATTTCTCAATGAATATCTGCAAATCTTGGGAAAAAGAATTCTTCAAAACCGAAAATCCAAATATTAGAAAAGTTGCGCTTAGGACGTCTATTGTTTTAGGAAAAAATGGTGGCGCTTTTCCAAAATTTAAACAAATCTCAAAACTCGGTTTGGGCGGAAAACAGGGTAGAGGAAACCAAATGATGAGTTGGATTCACATTGATGATTTTTGTGAAGCGGTTAATTTCATTATTGAAAACGAAAATCTTAAAGACGCAATCAATATCACAGCTCCAAAACCTTTGTCTAATGAAAAAATGATGAAACAGCTTCGTGAAAAAATCAAAATTCCATTTGGGATTCCGAGCCCTGTTTGGTTGTTGGAAGTTGCTTCAATTTTCATAAAAACAGAAACAGAACTGATGCTGAAAAGCCGAAATGTTTATCCTGAAGTTTTGTTGGAAAATGGTTTCAAATTTAAATATGACACTTTTGAAAAAGCCTTAGAAAAATTGTAATTTGATTTAATAAAAAAAACACTTCGACTCCGCTCAGTGTGACAGGCCAAATGCTAAACGGTTTAATTTAGCGATGTCAGTCTGAGCGGAGTCGAAGACTTTCAATCAAGCAATAATTAATTTCAAAACTTTGGAAGCAGACTTTCAAAGTTTTTTCATAAATTTTCAAATTAATTCCAACCTTTTTTAAACTATTGCATCTTTCCTTATAAAAGCCAATGTATGGAACACGAAATATACATAAGATGCAGAAATAAAGACCGCAACGCACAGCGGAAACTTTATGAAGAATATGCAGGACGATTCTTCGCGACCTGTAAACGTTACCTGAAAAACGACGAAGATGCGGAAGAAGTTTTGGCCGATTCTTTCTACATTATTTTCACAAAACTGGAACAACTAAAAGACTTACAGGTTTTTGATGCTTGGGCAAAGAAAATTGTCGTGAATCAATGTCTTCAGAAGTTACGCAAGAAACAACCATTTTCGATTTCGATTGAAGATAATTTTGTGGATTTACCGGATTCAGAAACAGAAAATGTTGCGGAAGAAAGAGGGATTTTGTCTCTTCTTAATTTCCTTCCGGAAGGTTGTCGCACGATTTTCAATTTGTTTGCAATGGAAGGTTATCCTCATAAAGAAATTGCACAAATGCTTTCTATCTCAGAAGGTACGTCCAAATCTCAGGTCAATTTTGCCCGCAAAAAATTGCAGGAACTTGTGAGACTTCAAACAATTAATTCTTAAAGTTTAAAAAAATGGAAAATCAAGATATCGATAAAATGTTCAGCGATGCTGGGAAATCTGCAGAAGAAAATCCAACATTTCCTGCTTTTGAAAAAGTTTGGGAAAAAGTTGAAGAGAAATTAGATAAAAAAGAAAATAAGAAAAGAATCATCCCGCTTTGGTTACCTTACGGAATGGTTGCTGGATTGGCTTTGACGTTTGGCGTTTTATATTTTGTGAATGATAAAGACACGAAAATAGAACCTCAAATCGCATCAAAAGATTACGGAAAACCAATCAATTCAAACCAAACAGAAACGCCGAAAAAAGTTGAAGAAATCAATAAAAATTTCAAAGAGAATTTGAGTAAAAATCCAATTAAACCTATTGAGGGGAAAGATATTATTGCTTATCAAGAAGCTCCATCTATGAGTGTAGTTGCACCGCCAATGATTTCTCACAATGCTTCTCCCGTTGCAGATGCAATTGCTCCAACAGTAAATTACGAATTTCAAGAACAAGGAACTACAACCGTCAGAGTTCCTGAACCAAAACCTAATTATGTAACAACGGAAAAAACAAAAGATATTGAAGGCGTTGTTGTAACTGCAATGGGAATTAAAAGAGAAGCGAAAAGTCTTGGTTATGCTACAACAGCTGTCAATCAAAAAGCACTTTCTCAAGATAATACATCTTCCTACACACCACCTCCGCCACCTCCAAGTACAGGTAAAGTTATGATGGCTGAAGTTGCATTTAAGAAATCTAAGAATTACAACGATATTTCAGACAAGAAAACGGCTCCTGCTTATGGAACAGGAAATATTGACCAAGTTCTAAATGGAAGAGTTGCGGGATTGAAAATTTCTGGAGCTTATGGAAACCTTTATGAAAGTTCTCCCAATATTGTAATTCGTGGTGTAGCTTCTTTAAATCAAAACAATCAACCTTTATATGTGATTGATGGAATTCCTTATCAAAATGTGGATTTAGGTAATATCAATCCGAATAAAATTGATAAGTTGGAAATTCTAAAAGATGCTTCCGCAACTGCACTTTACGGGGTTAGAGGAGCAAATGGAGTAGTTGTGATTAAAACTAAAGGTTTGTCCAAAAAAGAAATTGATTTGCTTAATAACCCAAAAACTATTCAAAATCAAGAATCTTATGACGAATGGAAAGAAAATAAATTCGAATTGGCAAAGGCAGAACCACTTTCTACTTTCTCAATTGATGTAGATAACGCAGCTTATTCCAACATCAGAAGAATGATAAATAATGGGCAAAAAGTAGATAAAAATGCCGTGAGAATTGAGGAAATGATTAATTATTTCAAATACAATTATCCTCAGCCAAAAAACAATCAGCCTTTTTCTATCAATACAGAATACAATGATTCGCCTTGGAATCCAAAACACAAACTTTTGAAAATCGGTTTACAAGGTAAAACACTGAATGAGAAAGAATTGCCAGCTTCCAATTTGGTTTTTCTAATTGATGTTTCAGGTTCAATGAATCAGCAAAATAAATTGCCATTGTTGAAATCGTCATTCAAAATTTTGTTGGAAAAACTTCGTCCACAAGATAAAGTTGCCTTGGTAACTTATGCGGGAAGTGCAGGCGTGGTTTTGGAACCGACTTCTGCAAAGAACAAAGAAAAAATTCTTTCAGCTTTAGAAAATCTTAGTGCTGGCGGAAGTACAGCCGGAGGACAAGGAATTGAGTTGGCGTATAAATTAGCTCAAGAAAATTTGGTCAAAAACGGAAATAATCGTGTGATTTTGGCAACAGACGGGGATTTCAATGTTGGAGTTTCTGATAATTCTGAACTTCAAAAATTGATTGAACAAAAAAGACATTCCGGAATTTTCTTGACTTGTTTGGGTTTTGGAATGGGAAATTATAAAGATAATCGTTTGGAAATGCTGGCTGACAAAGGAAATGGAAATTACGCTTACATCGATAATATGCAGGAATCCAATAAGTTTCTTGGGAAAGAATTTGCCGGAAGTATGTATGCGATTGCGAAAGATGTGAAGATTCAAATTGAGTTTAACCCGAAGTTTGTAAAATCATATAGATTAATTGGTTATGAAAACAGAAAACTGAATAATGAAGATTTTAAAAATGACAAAATTGATGCTGGAGAATTGGGAATTGGTCATACGGTGACAGCAATTTACGAAATCATTCCAACTGGTTCAGACTCAGAATTTGCACCTCAAAATATTGATTTGAAGTATTCTAAATCAGAATCTCAAAATGAATTTGGAGACGAATTGGCAACTGTGAAATTTCGTTACAAAAATCCTGATGAAGATGTAAGTAAAGAATTAATTCAGACTATCAAAGATTCTAAAGATCAATTAAATAATGCTTCATCAGATTTCAAATTTGCATCGTCTGTAGCTTGGTTTGGATTGGTTTTGAGACAATCGGAATTCATCAAAGACAAAGACCTTGATAAAATCATCAATCTTGCAAAACAAGGAAAATCGAATGATGAAGATGGTTATCGTTCAGAATTCATCAGATTGATTGAAAGTTATAAGCAGATAAAGTAACCTTCTCAATATTAAATTTTTGAAAAGCAACTCCAAGAGTTGCTTTTTGTCATATTATGCTTTCAATAATTTTCCGTAAATTCGCTAAAATTTTTTAATCACAATGAACTACGATATTATTGTTATTGGAAGTGGACCTGGCGGTTATGTGACTGCAATCAGAGCTTCTCAATTGGGTTTCAAAACAGCCATCATCGAAAAAGAAAATCTTGGCGGAATCTGTCTTAACTGGGGTTGTATCCCAACTAAAGCATTATTGAAATCTGCTCACGTTTTCAATTACTTAAAGCACGCAGAAGACTATGGTCTTAATAAAGTGGATAATCCAGGATTTGATTTCACAAAAGTAATCCAAAGAAGTAGAGGCGTAGCTTCTAAAATGAGTAGTGGTATTGCTTTCTTGATGAGAAAAAATAAAGTGGATGTCATTATGGGAACTGCCACTGTGAAAGCTGGTAAAAAAGTAACCGTTGTAGATGCTGAAGGAAAATCAACTGAATATTCCGGAACCAACATCATCATCGCAACCGGAGCTCGTTCCAGAGAATTACCAAACCTTCCTCAAGATGGTAAAAAAGTAATCGGATACAGACAGGCATTGTCTCTTCCTGAGCAGCCAAAATCTATGATTGTTGTAGGTTCTGGAGCTATTGGAATTGAGTTTGCTGATTTTTATAATTCAATGGGAACCAAGGTAACTGTTGTAGAATTCTTACCAAACATCGTTCCTTTGGAGGATGAGGAAGTTTCAAAACACGTTGAGAAATCTCTGAAAAAAGCTGGAATTGAAATAATGACCAACGCTTCTGTAGAGTCTGTTGATACTTCAGGAAACGGTGTAAAAGCTAGCGTGAAAACTGCAACTGGAAATATTACTTTGGAAGCTGATATTCTTCTTTCTGCTGTTGGAATTGCTTCAAACGTTGAAGGAATCGGACTTGAGGCAGTTGGAATCAAAACTGAAAAAGGAAAAGTTTTGGTTAACGAATGGTATCAAACTTCTGTTCCTGGATATTACGCAATTGGAGATATCATCCCAACTCAGGCTTTGGCTCACGTTGCATCTGCAGAAGGAATCACTTGTGTTGAAAAAATTAAAGGTCTTCACGTAGAAGCTATCGATTACGGAAATATTCCAGGTTGTACATATTGTCATCCGGAAATTGCTTCTGTCGGTTTGACTGAAAAGCAGGCAAAAGAAAAAGGATACGAAATCAAAGTTGGTAAATTCCCTTTCTCAGCATCCGGAAAAGCTACTGCAAACGGCGATGTTGATGGATTTATCAAAGTTATTTTTGATGCAAAATATGGCGAATGGCTTGGCTGTCATATGGTTGGTGACGGTGTTACCGATATGATTGCTGAAGCAGTTGTTGCAAGAAGATTGGAAACAACGGGTCACGATATCATCAAATCTATCCACCCACACCCAACATTGTCAGAATCTATTATGGAAGCTGCTGCGGCTGCTTATGGAGAAGTGATTCACATCTAATAGATTAACAAAATATTAATAAATTAAAACCGTAGATTCTTCTGCGGTTTTTTTAATTTTACTTAATGGAAGATTCAAAAATAGGATTGGTTTTGTCTGGAGGAGGAACGCGTGGATTGGCTCACGCCGGGGTTTTGAAATTTCTAAAGGAGAAAAATATCGAACCTGATATTCTTTCTTGTTGCAGCGCTGGTTCTATTGTTGGCTCTCTTTACGCTTTTGGAAAAACACCGGAAGAGATTTTGGATTTTTTCAAATCAATCTATTTTTTCCACTGGAAACATTTTACATTTAATCAGCCGGGATTGGTTTCTTCAGCTATTTTTACAACTTATCTTAATCCTATTTTTCAAGATATGACCTTGGGAGATCTGGATAAAGATGTCAGAATTGTTGCGACTGAATTGATTACCGGTCAGCAAAAAGTATTTGAGAAGAATTATAAAATTGTAGATGCAATCATTGCTTCATCTTGCATTCCGGGGATTTCTACACCTTATTTCATTGATGACGAAATGTACAGCGATGGAGGTGTTCTGAACAATTTCCCTGCAGACGTTATTCATAATGAATGTGGTAAATTAATAGGGATTTATGTTACACCGCCACAAGATGTAAAAGTGAACGACCTAAAAACAATTCGTTCTGTCACTACAAGAGCTTACGAGTTATTATCTCACAGAACAGAAATTTATAAATTTGCTTATTGTGATTGGTTTATTACTTCCAAAAAATTATCGAAATACGGAATTTTTGAAAGAAATCCTCAGCGTTTAGATGAGATTTTTGAAATTGGTTATGAAGAAGCAAAACGTTCTTTTGCGGAGAATGAAGAGGAATTTACCTCAATGTTTTCAGGAAAGGAATGATTGCCTGCCAGTTTTCTTCTGCATCATCATTAAAAGCCGAAAGTGCGATTGTACCGTGATGACCTTTGGTTTTTGATGGAAGATAAAATCTTTTTTTTGATTTAACTGAGTTGTAAATTGGCTTCCAGGTAGCTTCTTCATTTCTTGCAGAGGAAGTGTAAACTGGAATTTTAATATTTTGGGCGTACTCTGAAATATTTTTATTTTCGATTTTAAAATATTCTCCCGGAGAATATGCGATAAGTGCTTTGTAGTCTTTCGGATGCTTTGAGGCCATATAAAATCCCAAAGATGCCGAATATGAACTTCCCCAATAGATTATTTTTCTTGATTTGATATTATTTTTAGCATAGTCAAAAGATGCTTCCAAATCTGGAATTACATCTTCAAAAGCTGTTGATTTTCCTTGTTTTAAGGCTTCTTTTTGAGTGAGATTCGTAACCTGATTTAGCATATCTCCCGAGCGAAGGTCAACTGCCAAAACATTGAAGCCTAAATCTACTAATCTTGGAGCAATACTTCTGAATTCGCCTCTGCTAAAACCGGCCTGATGGTAAAGAATGATAAGTGGACCTCGTTTGCTATTGCTGGAATATAAATCTGCATAGACTTTTAGACCATCTGAAGTTTCGAAATTTACAGTTTTATAAGTATGATGTTTTACATCTAGAATTTTAGGAATCGGGTCAGCAATCGACGCACTTGTTGAGCAATTGTACAAACAATTTACAAGACCAATCCAAAATATGAAATAAAAATTTTTCATAACGCCCTGTTTAAACTATTTCCTGACTATAATTAAATATTATTTTCGATTCATCAAATATAACTGATTATTTTTAATTATTTATATTGTAATATTAATTTAACTTAAAATATTTAGAAATTTATTTTAATTATTATTAAATAATTTTCTCTCCACAAATTTTGCAGAAGCGTGCATTCTCGTCATTATCTTCGTTTCCGCATCTGTTACACTGAAAATTGTTTTTCTTTTGTTTCCGGAATTCTGACGTCACAATCCCCGTCGGAACCGCAATAATACTATATCCGCAAAGCATTACGATTATGGATAATATTTTACCAATTGGTGTTCCGGGTGATATATCTCCATAGCCGACGGTTGTTATAGTCACAACTGCCCAATAAACACTTTGCGGAATACTACTGAATCCATTTTTTCCGCCTTCAATAATATACATCAACGACCCAATGATAACAATGAAAATCGCCATAAACAAAAGAAAGATGTAGATTTTCCTTGAACTGTGTTTCAGCGCTGAAACTATAAATCTACCATCCTGCATATAATCCGCAAGATTGAAAATTCTGAAAATCCTTAAAATCCTCAACATTCTAATAATAGCCACAAAATGCCAAATAGGAAAAAATAAACTGATATAAAAAGGAATAATGGACAAGAAATCAATAATTCCCAATGGACTGAAAATATATTCTTCCCTGTCTTTCACGCAGATAATTCTTAAGATATATTCTATCGTAAATATTAAAGTGATGAAAAATTCTGCGTAATAGAATTCTCTATAATATTCCAATCTGAAAATTGGAATAGTTTCTACCATCAGCAAAGCCGTACTTATAATAATAAGAACAAGCAAACAAATGTCAAATATTTTCCCAGCTTTTGTATGTGACAGATAAACAGTTTCGTATATTTTCTTTCTCCATCCGTCTTCCGGAATAAGGTCAAACTCTGGCTTTATTTTCATTTTATTAAAATTAATTTGAAGGTAATAAAAATAAATTCAAAAGAATGAAATAAAAATTAGACAAAAGTCTTTTTCATAAAGACAAAAGTCTTACATTTGTAGGAGGAAATATAAAGAGATGAAAAAATATAAAACAACAGACACTACAAATATCGTTGCAGAACCTTTAGCAATATATGGTTATCAGAATTTTGATGATGGCGGTATCTTTAGAATGATAGAAATCGCAGAGAAAGGTATTTCTTTTAAATTCTTTGATAATCTTGTTAAAAAATTTCCATTTAGTTTTCAGGAGTGGGCCGGTTTTTTACATATTTCCGGAAAGACATTGTCCCGTTACCAAAAAGAAGAAAAAACCTTTGATACACTACAGTCAGAAAAGATTTTACAAATAGAAATTCTTTACAAAAGAGGAGAAGAGGTTTTTGGTTCATCAGATTATTTTTTGATTTGGTTGCAGGCAGAGAACTTGGCTTTAGGCAAAACAAAACCACAGGATTTAATAGGAAGCAACTTTGGAATTACTCTTCTAATGGATGAGCTTACCAGATTGGAGCACGGTATTTTAGCATAATACTGATGATAGTTTACAGACTTTCAAAAGAAATTTATGCCAATGACCTTTCTGGAAAGGGAGCGGAAATAGCAGGTGCGAGATGGAATAGCAAAGGCAATGCAGCTTTGTACACGGGACAATCTATTGCGCTTTGTGTTGCAGAAATCGCCGTCCACATTCCGCTTGGGATTATTCCGAAAGATTATCGATTGGTTCATATTGAGATTCCGGATGTTGATTTTTTTGAACCGAAAAGATTTCCCAAAGATTGGAATACCTTTCCGCATCTTGACAGTACACAAAAGATGGGAGACAAATTTCTGAAAGAAAATAAATTCCTAGCAATGAAAGTTCCATCCGCTGCGGTTCAAGGGGAATTCAATTATATTATTAATCCTCGGAATATAAATTTCACTCAAGTCAGAATCAAAAAAGTAGAAAAGTTTACTTTTGATGACAGATTGTTTATCAGATAAAAATATTAATTTAAATGAAAATCAAAGAATTTATAAGTGAGTTCGAGAAACTGATTCCGATAAAACAAGCGGAAGATTTTGATAATGTGGGATTATTATGTGGAAATCCGGAAAGAGAAATTTCTGGAATTTTGGTCGCTCACGATGCTTTGGAATCGGTAATTGATGAAGCTATTAAAAAGAATTTCAATCTTGTGGTTTGTTTTCATCCGATTATTTTTTCTGGATTAAAATCAATCACTGGAAAGAATTATGTGGAAAAAGCAATATTGAAAGCTTTGGAAAATAAAATTGCAATCTATGCGATTCATACGGCTTTTGATAATGATTATTTTGGTGTTAATTATAAAATCTGCGAAGTTCTTGGACTTAAGAATCAGAAAATATTAATGCCGAAACAAAATCAACTGAAGAAATTGGAAGTTTATGTTCCGGTTGATTCGGCAGAGAATTTGAAAAATGCTTTGTTCGAAGCTGGAGCAGGAAATATCGGTTTCTATGATGAATGCAGTTTTTCAATCAATGGAAATGGAACTTTTCGTCCATTACAAGGTTCGAATCCTAAAGTTGGAAATCACAATGAAAGAGAAAATACTGACGAAGTTTTGGTTTCTGTCATTTTTGAAGATTTTAAGAAAAATCAAATCCTTTCTGTGATGAAACAAAATCATCCTTACGAGGAAGTCGCTTATCAATTAATTTCTCTCGACAACGAAAATCATTATACTGGTTTGGGAAGATTCGGAGATTTAGAAAGTGAAATGGAAGAGATAGATTTTTTAAAATTTGTGAAAGAAAGATTTGACGTTAAAGTTATAAGACACAATCCTTTAATCAATAAAAAAATAAAAAGAATTGGCGTTTTAGGCGGAAGTGGAGCGAGCGGAATCAAGTCTGCATTGGCTTCAAAATGTGATGCTTATCTCACTGGAGATGTGAAATACCACGATTTTTTCTCGGCAGAAGACAAAATACTGATTTGTGATATTGGACATTTTGAATCGGAACAATTTGTGACTCAACAATTATTTGAAATTTTGTCCGAAAAATTCCCTATATTTGCCATCGCAAAAACGACTAAGAAAACAAATCCTGTTAATTATTTTATATAGATATGGCTGATAAAAAAGTAAACGAAATTTCTGTTGAAGAAAAACTAAGAGCACTTTACGATTTGCAGATTATCGATTCCCGTCTGGATGAGATTCGCAATACAAGAGGCGAATTGCCGATTGAAGTAGAAGATCTTGAAATAGAAATTGAAGGTCTTGAAAAAAGAGCCCAAAAATTCGAATCTGAAATTGCAGAGCAAAATGCAGAAATCACAAGCAAAAAAGACTTGATGAAGCAAGCTCAGACTCTTATTGATAAATATAAAACTCAGCAAGATAACGTTAGAAATAACAAAGAATTCGAAGCTTTATCTAAAGAAGTTGAGTATCAAGAATTAGAAATCCAATTGGCTGAAAAGAGAATCAAAGAATTCGGAGGTAAAATAGACCACAAAAAGGAAACTTTGGCGGATCTGACTTCTAAAATCGATGAGCTTAAAAATCACTTGGTTCACAAGAAAAATGAGTTGGAAAACTTGGTTTCAGAAACGCAGAAAGAAGAAGATTATCTTTTAGAAAAATCTAAAGAATTTGCTGAGAAAATCGACACTAGATTGTTGGTTTCTTACCAAAGAATCCGTACAGGTTCATCTACTGGTCTTGCAGTTGTAGGATTGGAAAGAGGAGCGCCAAAAGGGTCATTCTTCACGATTCCACCACAGAAACAAATGGAAATTGCACAGAGAAAGAAAATCATTATCGATGAGCATTCTGGAAAAATCCTTGTGGATGACGAATTGGTAAATGAAGAAACTGCAAAGATGGAAAGCATTATCAAATTCAACTAATCGAAATTGATTTATTAAATATAGAAAGAGACCTGAATTTCAGGTCTCTTTCTTTTTGAGAAAATAATATATAAAACTACTGGATTGATATAGATCCAGAACTGCTTTCGTTTTTAGTGATTTCGTTCAGGCTTCCTCTTTTTATCACACGGATATCTCCGCTGGAAGAAGCGCTTGCTGTAACACTTTTACTCACGCCAATCGTAATATCTGCCGAAGAAGATGTTGCAAGAACAGCGCTTTCAGCCGTGAAGTTTTCTGCGTCCACATCGCCTGAAGACGACGCTTGGATATTTACACTTTGAGATTTTCCTTTAACATCAATTCCTCCTGAAGAAGAACTTTGCATATTAAGACTGCCGGCATTTACTTCGCCCACATAATTTCCACTGCTGGAAGCCTGAATATTGATATTCTCACCATTGAAATTCCCTTTTATAGTTCCAGAGCTGGAAACTTTTACATCAAGGTTAGAAAAACTGAAGTTATCCTTCAAATAAATACTTCCGCTGGAATTGGCTGCCAAATGGTCAAAATCTTTAGCGTAAACTTTAATTTTAATTCGGTCTGTCGAGATGCTTTTCAAACCTTGACTTTCGATTTTCACCTGTACTTTTCCGCCATTTTGTTTCACAACCACATATTTCATAAGGTCAGATGGTGCGAAAACTACGATTCTTTCTTTATCAGATTTAAAGACTTCAGCATTCAGAGAAGTGGAAATTTCCAATTCATCAAAATTAATGTCATAAGATTTCTCAATCACTTCGCCTTTTCCGGAATCAGAAATCAAGTGAGAGAACATCACATCGTTCCCGTTAGAATTATCACCTTTTGACTGTACACACGAAAAATTTGCTACAGAAGCCAAAAGAACGAGAGATAAAAGTTGTATTTTCATAAGTATAATTTTTATAGTTTTTGACTGATATAAAGTAAGACAATTGAAAAGTATATTTCGTTACATCAAAAAAATATTTTTTTCTCATTCTAAATAATTTTCTAAATTTACGCCATAAAAAATAAATATTAACTTATGAAAAATATATTATATGCATTCGTTTTAGTAGGCTTATCAGTTTCAGCATTTGCACAATCTGGCCCACCAGCTGGCGATGCAAAAGTAGGAGAGTATTACGGCCAAGATGTTTCCGCAAAAGCTGTTAAAAAAGCAATTTCTCCAGACGAACTTAACAAAGAATTAAAATCAAGTCCAAAAATTGCCAAAACTTCTGTAAAAGGAAAAGTAACTGGCGTTTGCCCGAAAAAAGGATGTTGGGTAAGCTTGGCGACAGATTCTGGAGAAACTTTCTTTGTTAAAATGAAAGATTATGCATTCTTTGTTCCGACTGCTTTAGAAGGGAAAACTGTAGTTTTGGAAGGCAGTGCAGAAAGCAAAACCACATCTGTGAAAGAGTTACAGCATTACGCAGAAGACGCTAAAAAACCGCAGTCAGAAATCGATGCGATTACAGAGCCAAAAACTGAAACTAGATTTTTGGCAAGCGCCATCAAGGTTGTAGAATAATTATTTCAACATATAATTTATAAGCTTCAGATTTTCCTGAGGCTTTTTTATTGGGCGTATCCCTTTGTTTTGCTTTCACGTTTAGGTTACTGAAAGTTATTTTCTACTAAGCAAAACAAGCGGGTCGGGCTATCCACTACTATCTTTTTTCGCCAACGCTTTTCCCTCGCCAAAAAAAAAGGATATCCGTTACTATCCCTTACGCGCTGGCGCAAAAATCAACGTCTGACATCCATCATTAGGCTTCACAATTCCAATTAATGTGCGTATATTTGGGAAAAATTTTTCAAAAAATGGCAGACTGGAAAATCGTCAAAGAATACGAAGATATTACCTATAAAAAATCAAATGGCGTAGCAAGAATCGCTATCAACAGACCAGAAGTCAGAAACGCTTTCCGACCAAAAACAACCTCAGAATTATACGATGCTTTTTATGATGCTTACGAAGATTCGTCAATCGGTGTTGTGTTATTGACAGGAGAAGGTCCAAGTCCAAAAGACGGCGGACACGCTTTCTGTAGCGGAGGCGACCAAAAAGCTCGTGGACATCAAGGTTACGTGGGCGAAGACGGAAGACATCGTCTTAATATTTTGGAAGTTCAGCGTTTGATTCGTTTTATGCCAAAAGCTGTAATTGCGGTTGTAAATGGCTGGGCAGTTGGAGGAGGACATTCGCTTCACGTAGTTTGCGATTTGACTTTGGCAAGTGAAGAACACGCTATTTTTAAACAAACTGACGCTGATGTTACAAGTTTTGACGGAGGTTATGGTTCTGCATATTTAGCGAAAATGGTTGGTCAGAAAAAAGCAAGAGAAATTTTCTTTTTAGGTAGAAATTATTCAGCGAAAGAAGCAGAAGCAATGGGAATGGTAAATGCCGTAATTCCTCACGCTGAGTTGGAAGACACCGCATACGAATGGGCTCAGGAAATCCTTGCTAAATCTCCAACATCCATCAGAATGCTAAAATTTGCTATGAATCTTACGGATGACGGAATGGTTGGGCAACAGATTTTTGCAGGCGAAGCCACACGTTTAGCTTATATGACAGAAGAAGCAAAAGAAGGTAGAAATGCTTTCCTAGAGAAGCGTAAACCAAATTTTGGCGATGACCAGTGGATTTCTTAGAAATATTATTCATCTAAAATATTTATCGACATCTGCTTTATGCCAAACAAAAACATCTCATTTGAAACAGGATTCGAATTTCTGAAAGAATTAAGCAGAAATAATAATCGTGTTTGGTTTTCTGAGCATAAAAAAGAATATGATGCGATTGCAAAGGAAAATAAGAAATTCGTAGAAGAAATTTATTCTGAAATGGAATTCCACGATAGTTTGGGGCAAATTCATATTTTAAGAATCAATAGAGATATTCGTTTTTCCAAAGATAAAACACCTTATAAAACTAATTTCGGAGCTGGATTATCCCGAAAAAAGCCAATGCTGAGAGGTGGTTATTATATGCATCTGGAACCAGACAACACTTTTGTTGGAGGCGGTTTTTGGGGACCAAATAACGAAGATTTACTGAGAATCCGAAAAGAATTTGAAATTGATGATTCTCGAATTAAAAAAATAACTTCAGATAAAACCTTTATCAAATATTTTGGGGAACTGAAAGGCGAAGATGGTGTAAAAACCGCACCAAAAGGTTTTGACAAAAATCATCCCGCAATTGATTTGATAAAGAAAAAACAATATGTGGTAATGCGGAAATTTTCTGACAAAGAAGTGTTTTCAGACAGTTTCCAGAAAGAGATTATCTACACTTTTTTGGCAATGCGCCCTTTTTTTGATTATATGAGTGAAGTTCTTACAACGGATTTGAATGGCGAATCTATATTTAAAGATTAAAAAAATAAAATGACCGATTGGATAAAAGCAGCACGTCTGCGAACATTACCACTTTCTATGAGTGGAATTATTATGGGAGCTTTCATTGCAAAATGGAGACTTTCTGAAAATGGAGGAACTTGGGATTGGAGAATCTTCGCTTTGGCACTTCTCGTAACATTATTATATCAAATTCTTTCCAACTTCGCCAACGATTATGGCGATGGTGTAAAAGGAACGGACAAAAATAGGATAGGAGAAGCTGAGCAAAGAGCTGTAGCTTCCGGAAAAATCTCAGCAACTCAAATGAGAAATGCAGTTATCTTGCTTTCGATTTTATCTTTTGTAGCAACTGTTGCTTTATTGTACGTTGCTTTTTATCCTGCAAATATTAGAGAATTCTGGATTTTCATTGGATTAGGAATTGCCTGTATTTTGGCAGCAATTGGCTATACAGTGGGTAAAAAACCTTACGGATATATGGGATTAGGCGATATTTTCGTATTTGTATTTTTCGGATTGGTTTCGGTTTGTGGAAGTTATTTTCTGTTTACCAAATCTTTCAGTTGGGACATATTATTTCCTGCAATTGCGGTTGGAATGTTGAGTATGGCGGTTCTTAATCTGAACAATATGAGAGACATCGTGAATGATGAATTATCTGGAAAGAAAACTTTCGCATTGAAGCTAGGTTTTAAAAATGCAATGATTTACGAAATCATCTTATTGCAATTACCAATTCTTTTGATGTTGGCTTTTTTGATGTTTAATAAATTTCAGGAACAAGGTAAATACTATGCTTTTATTGTTATTATTCTAATTTTTCCTTTTATGAAACTTAGAAGAAGCGTAATGGCAGTTAAAGAACCAAAATTACTAGACCCATTCCTGAAACAAGTCGGAATCTTAACTTTCCTAATGGCGGTTTTGACGGCTTTCGGACTTAATTATTTTAGTTAAAGATTAAATAATTCATTACTATGAAGAGTTTATATTTAGTTTTAATTTTTACATTATTTTCTAATTGTAATCATAAGGAAATTATAAATTCTAATTTGAAAAAATGTAATGATGAAAGCTTTACATACTTTGATAATAAGGAAAAAGCTGTTGATTATTCTATAAATAATAGAAATAAAACTCTTACTTGCGACGAGGAAAAATTAATTAATAATACGATAGAAAATATAATCAAGGAAAATTTTTCAGACACATCAAAAAATTCAAAACAATACGGTAAACAATGTATTGTCAGAATAAATGAAAATGGAGATAAAGAAGTTTGGGTAAATTGTATTTTTAAAGAGGATTTTTCTATCAGTGACAGAAAGAAAAGTTTAATAGAAGTTGAAGATGGTGGTGAATATTTCTTTAATTTCAAAATTAATATTTCAATAAAAAAATATTACAAACTGATTATAAACGGATTAGCTTAAATTTAATAATAATATAAAATGAAAATAAAATTCCTCGGACAAAACTGTTTTTTGTTCACATATAACGGCATAACAATCCTTTCTGACCCTTTTTACAACTATCAGAAAGCGCAATCTGGTTTTGATATCACAGCTCATAAAATCGATTATGTATTGATTACGCACGCTCATGGCGACCATATCGCAGACGTGAAAGAAGTTCTTGAAAACCATCCTGATGCAACAGTTATCGGGCAACCAGAAATTTGCGGATATTTTGGACATTCTAATAATATCGATATCAATTTCGGAGGTTCTGCGAAGTTGGACGGGTTGAAGATTTCTATGGTTCCTGCATTACACACAAGTTCTTTTCCAGACGGTTCTTACGGAGGATTAGCTTCTGGATATATTTTTAGATTTGTTGACGGTAGAAACCTTTATTTAGCTGGAGACACAGGTGTAACAGCTGAAATGAGTTTGTTCCCACAAGTTTTCGGGAAATTAGATTTGTCGATTCTACCAGTTGGAAAACATTACACGATGTGTCCTAGAAAAGCGGCTTTTGCAGCATCAGAATTATTGAAAACTTCGAAAGTAATCGGATGTCATTTCGATACTTTTCCACCGATTGAAATCAATCACGAGGAAGCTAAGAAGCATTTCTCTGATAAGAATATTGAATTTACATTACCAGAATTAGGACAGGAATTCGAATTCTAAACAAAAAAATTAAGAGATTAAGTAATTTCAAAATTTTGAATATTGCTTAATCTCTTAACTTATAGAAATAAAAAATGGCAAGCTACCTAAATCACACCGCTACGACCAATTACCTTTGCTGCGTTCCCACCCTGGAGGATTCTCAGGAGCTGGTTGTTTAGGACTTGCCGGTGCAAATATAGGAAAATATTGCAGTTTTAAAAACAGAATTAATGAAAATACCTTTAATTATCGGTATAATCGAGGTTAATAAATTGATTGTTAAGGACAAAATTTTTCATTTTTTAATTAATTAAGTATCAAAATTTATATTTATGACAAAAAATCCGATAGCTTTTGGCTTTGGTTTGTACGGAATCACAATGTTGTTGTTCTTTTTAGTTTATTATTTTTTTGCCGGACCCGACTATTTTAATACATCGATTAATGTTAATGCGTTTGGATTGACTTTTATTTATAGTTTAATGGGATTTCTTTCTGTTTATTATCTGAGAAAGAATATTGGAGAAATGACTTACACGCAGGCATTTAAACAAATTTTTATTACATTATTTGTTGGTGGTTTTCTATCTTTTATGTCGATTTTTTTGTTTCTTAATTATGTTGATACCGATGCCAGAGATATGCTGAATCATCAACATATCGAGTCAGAATTAACTAAATTGGATGAGTCTTACAACAAGCAAATCAAGGAGATAAACCCAAAAGATACCGAAAAAATCAAAAGTTTGAATGACGAGTATAAAAAAATGAGCATCGGTATTAATGGTGCTAAAAAGCAAAATATTAATTATTTTTCATTCAGTTTTTTATCTGCTATTTTTGGGGGCGTTTTACTATTTTATTTACTTTTGTCTATCGTAATCGCAGGCTTTTTGAAAAACAAAAAACGTTACGAATAAGATATTGAATAATAAATAATTAAAGGCTTTTATTTAAATAAATAATTGATTCTAAAATTAAAAAATCTAATATCTGACATCAAACATCTAACATCTTTTTATAAAAAATGAATCTTTCTATAATCGTTCCTTTACTCAACGAACAAGACTCTTTGGAGGAATTGTTTACTCGAATTGACACTGTTTGTCGTTCCAATAAATTGTCTTACGAAGTTTGGTTCATAGATGACGGAAGCACGGATTTATCTTGGTCTATCATAGAAAATATGAAAATCCAAAATCCGCAAATTCACGGGATTAAATTCTCCAAAAATTATGGAAAATCTCAGGCACTTCACGCTGCTTTCGAAAAAGTAAATGGCGATGTCATTATTACAATGGATGCTGATTTACAGGATTTTCCGGAAGAAATCCCTGAACTTTACGAAATGGTAAAAGTTGGGAATTACGACATCGTAAGCGGTTGGAAAAAGAAACGTTTCGATAATGTGATGACCAAAAATATTCCGTCAAAATTGTTTAATGCAGCGGCTAAAAAAGTGTCTGGTGTTTCGCTTCACGATTTCAATTGTGGCTTGAAAGCTTACAGAAAACAAGTCGTAAAATCTATCGATGTTTATGGTGATATGCACCGTTTTATTCCCGTTTTGGCGGCTAATGCAGGGTTCAGAAATATTACTGAAAAACCAGTTCAACATCAGGCAAGACCTTATGGAACTTCGAAATTCGGGACAGAACGTTTTATTCGTGGATTTTTAGATTTGATAACGCTTTGGTTTGTCAGCAGGTTTGGCGGAAGACCGATGCATTTCTTTGGTGCAGCGGGAACTTTGATGTTCATTATCGGATTTTTATCAGCCATTTGGTTAGGAATTTCGAAGCTGATTGATGTTTACATTTTCAAAATCTACGGAAACCTGATTGCCAATAATCCTTGGTTTTTCATCGCATTAACGATGATGATTCTTGGAAGTTTACTTTTCGTGGCTGGATTCTTAGGCGAATTGATTATCAGAAGTAATCGTGACCACAAGAATTATCATATTGAGGAAATGATTTAAATTGAAATATTATGAAAATTAGAATTAAAAATTTTGGACCTATTAAAAATGGTCTTCTAAAAGATGATGGTTGGATAGATATTTCTAAAAATACTATTTTTATAGGAAATCAAGGTTCTGGCAAAAGTACAATTGCAAAATTGATTTCTACATTTATGTGGATAGAAAAAGCTTTGACTAGAGGTGATTTTGATGAAAAATGGTTAATTCGAAAAAATCGATTTAAAAATCATTTTCTAACTTATCATAGACTAGAAAATTATTTTCCTACAGATAAAAAAACAATTATTGAATATAAAGGTGATGCTTTTCATTTTATATACGAGAATGATAATTTCAAAGTTATTACAAACATTGATGGTAATTACCAATTACCTCAAATTATGTATATCCCATCTGAACGAAATTTCATTTCTTATGTGAAAACTCCAAATGAATTAAAATTATCTTCAGAAGCTTTAAATGAATTTCTTACAGAATTTAACAATGCAAAAAATGCTTTAAAGAATTCGGTTGTTTTTCCGATAAATAATTTATCAATTGAATATGATAAATTGAATGATGTAGTAAACTTAAAAGGTTCTGATTATAAAGTTTTTTTGACTGAATCTTCAAGTGGTTTTCAATCCTCAATTCCTCTTTTTTTAGTAACAAACTATTTAACGAACTCTGTTGATTCTAAAACCAATCACAGAGAATCAATGAGTATTGATGAGCAATTAAGATTTAGGCTTAATGTTGATAAAATTTGGTCGGATAAAAATTTGACAGATGAGCAAAAGCGTATTGCTATTTCTACATTGTCAAATAAATTTAATAAAAATGTTTTTTTCAATATAGTTGAAGAACCAGAGCAGAACTTATTTCCCGATTCTCAATTAGAAATTATAAAAAACTTAGTTTCGAATAATAATAAAATTTCAGGAAATAGACTAATTATTACTTCTCATAGCCCATATTTAATGAGCTTTTTAGGAATTATGATTGAAAGCTATACGTTATTTAATAAAGCAAAAAGAAGTAAGAACGATGTTATTCAAAAGAAATTAACAGATATATTATCTTCAGATTTATTTATCAAACCTTCTGATATTTCGATTTATGAGATGAATGAGGAAGAAGGAACGTTAAGATTATTACCCAATTTTGAAGGAATTCCTTCTGATAAAAATTTTTTAAATCTTGGCTTAAGAAAAAGCAATGAGTTTTTTGATAAATTATTAGAACTAGAAGAGGAATTATGACAGATTTTTTTGATTCAAAATGTCAACAGATTCCTGTGAATAAAAATAGTTTTGGTTTACGAGATGACGAAGACGGAAAACCAGCATACATTATTGAAACAGACAAAGATTCTTGGCAAGCAGAAGTTATTAATAATAACGGATATGACATAATATTCACAGCTGTAGATAAATGTATCATTAAAGATAATGAATATAAGGGAAGAGGAAGATGTGAAGGAATGTTAACTACTGAGAAACATCTGTATCTTGTTGAATTAAAAGACAAGAAAAGCTTAAATAGCGGAGAAATGTTAGACCAGTTAGAAAGTACAATTAGATTTCTTAAAGAGTTCCATACAGAAAAACTTGAATCATTTACACATAAAAAAGTTTTTGGTTGTAATAGCAAAAAGAAAGGTAACTTTTTTGTTATTGACAATGAATTTCAAAAATCTTTTAAAAATGAATATGGATTTAGAATTGATATTCAAACTAATATTGTAATTGTTTAACGATGAAAAAACTATTATACTTATTTCTAATCTTTACAATCGTTTCTTGCGGAAAAGTAAAACCAAAAGGCGAAATCCAATCCAAAGATATTGAGCTTTCTGAGTTTTCTAAACTCGATTTAAAAGGAAAATTCCGAGTGTTTTATGTTCAAAGCCCACATAACTTTGTGAATGTAGAAACTTATCCTAATTTCTTCGACAATCTTAATATTGAAGTTAAAGATAAAAATTTGTCAATTTCAGAGAAAAGCGAAACAGATAAAGTTGACTTTTATAATATTACGATTTATGGAAAAAATCCTTTTAATGTGATTAAAATCGCTGATTCTGTAGAACTTAACATTTCTAGTCAAATGAAAGTCGAAAATTTTTCTCTTCATTTGAAAGATAATGCTAAATTTATCGGTTCAGTGATTTCAGAAAAGTCGGAGATAGAAATGACGAATAAAAGCCGAGCTAATCTGTTGGGAAAAACGACTTTAACCAAATTGAATATCAAAGATACAGCGAGTATTATTTCGCCATATTGGTATATCAAAGATTTGGAAATCGAGTCTCAAAACGGAAATTATGCAGAACTGAATGTAGATGAAGAAATCAAAGGTAAAATCGGTAATACATCGAAGTTGGTTTATTACGGAAATCCTTCGAAAAAACTGAAAGTCACTGAAAAAGCAACTTTGGAAAACAAGAAAATTAATTAAAACAAAAAACTATAAATAATGTCAGAATTATCAACATTAGATAAAGCAAAACTTTGGCTTTCCGAAACATTTGACGAGGAAACAAGAATTAAAGTTCAATCCTTAATCGATTCCAATTCGCCGGATTTGGAAGATTCTTTTTACAGAGAATTAGAATTCGGAACAGGCGGAATGCGTGGCGTAATGGGCGTTGGAACCAATCGTTTAAATAAATATACATTAGGACAAGCAACTCAAGGATTGGCTAATTATCTTCATCAGCAATTTTCTGGCGAAGAAATCAAAGTGGCAATTGCTTATGATGTTCGTCACAACTCAAAAGAATTCGGGAAAATCGTTGCTGATGTTTTGACAGCGAACGGAATCAAAGTTCTGTTGTTCAAAGAGCATCGTCCAACTCCGGAATTATCTTTCACAGTGAGAGATAAAAAATGTAATGCAGGAATCGTGTTGACTGCTTCTCACAATCCACCGGAATATAACGGTTACAAAGTGTATTGGAATGACGGCGCACAAATCGTTCCACCAGATGACGAAAATATCATCCGAGAAGTTTATTCAACTAAGTTTGAGGACATCAAATTCAATGGAAATGATGACCTAATCGAATGGGTTGGCGAAGACCAAGATGATGTTTACATCGATGCTTGTATAGAAAATTCTCTTTACCAAAATGTTGGAAGAGATAATCTGAACATCGTTTTCACATCCATCCACGGAACAACTTATACAACCGTTCCAAAAGCATTGAAAAAAGCTGGATTTACAAAACTGGATTTGGTTCAGGAACAGATGATTCCAAGCGGAAACTTCCCAACGGTAGCTTCCCCGAATCCGGAAGAACCAGCTGCGCTTTCTATGGCAATGGATTTAGCAAGAATTACCAATGCTGATATCGTTATCGGAACAGACCCAGACGGTGACAGATTAGGAATTGCGGTTAGAAATCTTGAAGGCGAAATCCAATTATTGAACGGAAATCAATGTAATACAATCTTGACTTATTATATCCTTGACCAATGGAAAAAAGCAAGAAAAATTACAGGAAAAGAGTTCATTGGTTCTACAATTGTGACTTCTGATGTTTTCTTTGATGTTGCGGAGAAATTCGGAGTGGATTGCAAAGTTGGATTGACAGGTTTCAAATGGATTGGAAAAATGATTCGTGATTTTGAAGGTCAGGAAAAATTCATTTGTGGCGGTGAAGAAAGTTTCGGTTTTATGACCGGAGATTTTGTTCGTGATAAAGATTCTTGCGGTTCTATTTTAACGGCTTGTGAAATCGCTGCTTGGTGTAAAGCCAATGGAACAACGGTTTACGAATATATGATTGACATCTACAAAGAAGTTGGTTTCTATTACGAAGGCTTGATTAATGTCGTAAGAAAAGGTAGAACAGGTGCTGAAGAAATTACTCAGATGATGAGCGATTTCAGAAGTAATCCACCAAAAGAAATTGCAGGTTCTCTTGTAGAAGAAGTGAAGGATTTCAAAGAGCAGACTTGTTTCGTAGTTTCTAAGAACGAGAAAAAAGTAATGGACGATATTCCAAAGTCTAATGTATTGATTTTCTATACTCAAGATGGAACTAAAGTTTGCGTTCGTCCTTCAGGAACCGAGCCAAAAATCAAATTTTATGTTTCTGTAAAAGACAGCATCACTTCAAAAGAAGATTTTGTTGCCAAATTGCCTAAGCTAGAGGAGAAGATTGCTAAGGTAAAACAGGATCTCAATTTGTAATTGAAAATTTTTATTTGATTAAAATATAACTCCAAATATTTTTAATATAAAGTTCTCAATTACTAAAGTGATTTAGTTTTGAGAACTTTTTTGTTAAGTCATTAATTGTATTTTATTTGGGCAGCTTTTCCGCCTTCCGCTCCCAATCTTTTTTGCAAGAAGATTTCAGTCTAAATAGAACTTGAAGTCCACGCAAAAAAGGATTTCCGCTCAAGTCGGGCTGCAACAGATAAGTATCATTAATTTTTTAACATCTTAATTTGAATTAATCATTTACATTTAAGACATTTGTAATCCCAAAGAATAAAATCAGATTTTAAGTCTGAATAATAATATCTAAAATTTAAAAAGTGAAAGTATCAAAACTCGCATCTAACCTAGTTGGTTCAGAAATCATCAAAATCGGAAATGAAGTAAACGATTTGAAGGCCAAAGGTGCACAAATCTCAAATCTTACAATCGGCGACCTTAATTCTAACATCTATCCAATTCCGCAAGAATTGAAACAAGGAATTGAGAAAGCCTATAAAAATAACCTTACAAATTATCCGCCTGCAAACGGTTTGCAATCTTTGAGAACATCCGTGAGCAATGACCTTAAAAAGCGTTGGAATCTGGATTATTCAGCTAATGATATTTTGATTACAGCGGGTTCCAGACCTTTGATTTATGCAGTTTTCAAAACGATTGTTGACGAAGGCGATAAAGTGATTTATCCGATTCCTTCTTGGAATAACAATCATTACGCTTATTTGACAACTGCTAATGCGGTTGAAGTTCAGACTCAGGAATCTAATAATTTCTTACCAACAGCGGATGACCTTCGTCCTTATGTTGACGGAGCTGTTTTACTTTGCCTTTGTTCTCCACTCAATCCAACCGGAACAATGTTCACAAAAGAGCAATTGTCTGAGATTTGCGAATTGGTTTTGGAAGAAAATAAAAGGAGAGGAGCAGACGAAAAACCGCTTTACCTGATGTATGACCAAATCTACGCAATGTTGACATTTGGTTCAGACCATTACAATCCAGTAAGTCTTTTCCCGGAAATGAAAGATTACACAATTTACGTTGATGGAACTTCTAAATGTTTTGCTGCAACAGGAGTTAGAGTTGGTTGGGGATTTGGACCAAGTTTGGTAATTGATAAAATGAAAGCTCTTTTGACTCACGTTGGAGCTTGGGCGCCAAAACCGGAACAAGAAGCGGTTGCTGAGTTTTTAGCTGATAATTCTGCAGTTGATACATTCTTAGATGATTATAAAGGAAAACTGAATACAAGTCTAAAAGAACTGCACGCAGGAATCCAAGATTTGAAAACTAAAGGTTTTGGGGTTGAAAGCATTTCGCCAATGGGAGCGCTTTATTTGACCATCAAGTTGGATTATCTTGGAAAAACTACACCAGACGGAAAAGTTTTGGAAGATTCTACAGATTTGGTTTTCTATCTGATTAACAATGCAGGAATGGCTTTGGTTCCGTTCTCAGCATTTGGAAATGATAAATCAGTTCCTTGGTTCAGAGCCTCTGTTGGAGGTTGTTCGTTGGATGATATTAAGGATTGTTTGCCTAAATTGGAACAAGCACTTAATAATTTAAAATAAATTGAGAAGCCGAATATTTCTTGAAACTAAATTTACTTTCTATTCATCAATAGTAATTATTCTATTAGTGATTTTAAGTGTTTGGATTTCAGGAAATAATTCTCATCATACATTATTTCAAAATTCGATTCTTTCAACTTCTATTCTTGCGATTACATTTTTTCTTTTCGTGAGTATTAGTTTGTATAGAGGAGTTGGATTAAGAGATAATCTTGGCAAGATTTTCACAAACGAAAGTTTTAATAAGAGAATGAAATCTACCTCTGATTTCAGTCCAACCATTGATGTTCCATTGATGGATGCGGAAGGAATCGGAGGTATTATTTTATCTATACTTGCTTGGATTGCATTTACTGTATTAGCATTATTTGTTTTATATTTTGTAGGTGTTTTCTTCTGGTCAGTTTTATTACTTTTATTAGCAATTTTTTACTGGATTTATTTCCGAGCCTTAAAGTTGATTTTTAAGAATTCAAAAAACTGTAAAGACAATTTATTCAAAAGTTTAGGATTTGGGATTTTTTATTCCGGATTATACGTATCTTGGATTTACGGAATCATTTTTCTGTTAAAATATATTTAATTCGTAACTCATAATTAAAACAAATGAAAGTTATCGCAGTCATTCCTGCTCGCTATAATTCTACAAGATTTCCAGGTAAAATGATGGAGATTTTGGGAAACAGAACTATTATCACAACCACTTATCAGAATGTTGTGGAAACCGGTTTGTTTGATGAAGTATTTGTTGCTACAGATTCCGAATTGATTTTTGATGAAATTTCCAGAAACGGAGGAAAAGCTGTAATGACTGGCGAACACGAAACAGGAAGCGACAGAATTGCGGAAGCTGTTCAACACATCGATTGTGATATTGTCATTAATGTTCAAGGTGACGAACCTTTCCTCAAAAAAGAACCTTTAAAGCAGTTAATTGATGTATTTTCTAAAGATGATAAAAAAGAAGTTTCTTTAGCTTCATTGAAAATTCAATTAAAAGAATCTGAAGAAATCCAAAATCCGAATAACGTAAAAGTCGTTACTGATAATAATGGATTTGCCTTATATTTCAGTCGTTCTGTGATTCCTTTTCATCGAGAATTATCTTATAATGTCAAGTATTACAAGCACATTGGTGTTTACGCTTTCCGAAAAGAAGCTTTATTAAAATTCTCTTCTTTGAAAATGACACCTATGGAAATTTCTGAAAAATTAGAGCAATTGCGTTACTTAGAAAATGGGATGAAAATTAAAATGGTAGAAACCGATTTTGTTGGAATTGGGATTGATACTCCGGAAGATTTGGAGAAAGCCAAACTGCTGATATAATGATTAATGTCTTTTTTAGTCAGATTTAATATCTTTAAAAAGTTCAAAACTTAATAAAAATCCTATCTTTGAAATCCTAAAATTTTTGAATGAACAGAATAATCGTCCTTTTCGCTATTATATTTTCACAAATTATTTTTGCACAAACCGCAAAGGAAATCATCGATAAAAACATCGAGAATTCTGGAGGTCTTACCAACTGGAAACTGTTGAATACTGTTCAAATTCAGGGACGAGTAACATTGGGCGTTAATGATGAATATCCTATAAAAATCTATCAACAACGTCCGAATCTCAGCAAAACTGCAATGGTTGTGGGCGGAAAAGAAACTCCTGTGGAAGGTTATGATGGTAAGAATGGTTATGCAATGAATTACGCTCAGAACAAGCTTCAGCAATACAATGATTACATTCCTGAGAACTTTGATAATGACTTTATCGATTGGGAAAATAAAGGTTTTGAAGCTAAATTCCTAGGCAAAGAAAAAATAGGAGAGTTGTACTATTTCAAAGTTGAATTGACGAAAAATGTTAATAAAACTATTTACTTTTTCGATACCAAAAGTTATATGTTATTTCGTGAGATCAAAAAAGACGAGATTTTAACTTATTCTGATTACAAAAAGGTTGGAAATTTATTGATGTCTTATAGAATCGAATCGTCATCTCCAAAAAAAGACAGCGATTACGTAATGACAATCAACAAAATAGAAACCAATAAAGAATTGCCAAAGAACACTTTTAAATTCTAATTTTCTATGGAAGTAGAAGATATCCGCGAATATTGTTTAAGCAAGAAAGCTGTAATAGAAGCTTTTCCTTTCGATCAGGAAACTTTGGTTTTCAAGGTGGGTGGAAAAATATTTGTCTTCCTTCCAATAGAAACTCATCCAGCAACATTTTCCGCAAAAGCTGATCCTGAATGGAGTGAAGAATTACGTGAAAAATATCATCAAATCAATGGCGCTTTTCATCTTAATAAAACCCATTGGAATTCAGTGGTTTGTGAAGGTCTGAAACAAGATTTGATTTTTAAATTGATTGACCATTCTTATGATTTGGTCTTCAAATCTTTGACTAAGAAAATTAAAGAAGAAATCAATAATTCTTAAAACTGAAATTCCTCAGTCAATCTTTTATCTAAATCCAGTTTCTCGATCAACTTATCCAAACTTTCGAATTTGATCTCATCGTGAAGATATTCTCTGAATTTCACCGTGATCTCTTTATCATAAATATCTTGGTCGAAATCCAAAATATAAACTTCGGTATGTAAAGATTCATTCTGATCATCGATAGTCGGATTAGTTCCGATGCTCAACATTCCTTTATAGAAAGTATTTCCTACCCAAACTTCCACAATGTAAGCACCGCTTTTCGGAAGCAGTTTATTGATAGGAACTTCGATATTAGCAGTTGGATAACCAATTGTTCTGCCTAATTTTTTTCCGTGTATTACTTTTCCTGTCAAAGGATAATTGTAACCTAACATTTCGTTAGCATCAGTGATTCTGCCTTCTGACAAAGCAATTCTTATTTTTGTAGAACTGATGTTCAAATCATTTTGTTGAACTGCTTGTAATTGATTCACCTTAAAGCCTAATTTGGTTGAAAGTGATTTAAGTAATTCGAAATTTCCACTTTTATTTTTTCCAAAAGTATGATCGTGACCGATGATAATGTGTTTTACATTCAGTTTATCAACCAAAACCTGCTCACAAAATTCATTGCCTGTAAGATTTCGAAATTCTTCATCGAAAGTTTTTAAAAATATGTTTTGGATTCCACTTTTTTCTAGCAATTCCAGCTTTTCTTCAAGCGTGTTGAGCATTTTTACATCATCATCAGGATTAAGAAACTTTCTTGGATGCGGCCAAAAACTTAAAATTGCAGATTCTAGGTTTTCATTTTTGGCAATTTCGTCTAACGTATTAATAATAGATAAATGCCCAAGATGAACACCGTCAAACATACCTAATGATAATGCCAGTGGTGTTTTGGAGTGATAATCGTTAAAATCGCTGATGATTTTCAATTGCTGAATATTTTTGGCAAAAAGTAATCAGTTTTGCCCGGCTAAAAATACACCTAAAAATGGTGTCTGAAATTGTCATGCAAATATGATAAAAATCTTTTTTTCTGACAATGCAGATATACAAAGTTTTATTATCTTTGCGCACAAGTAAAAATTTAGTAATGGCAAACCAAATTAAAGGAAAAATTTCACAAATTATTGGACCAGTTATCGATGTGGTCTTTAATGAAGTTGAACAATTACCAAACATATATGACGCTCTTGAGATCACCAAAACCAATGGAGAAAAAGTTGTTTTGGAGGTTGAGCAGCACATTGGCGAGGACGTTGTAAGATGTATCGCAATGGATGCTACAGATGGTCTTCAAAGAGGACAGGAAGTTCTAGGAACAGGTCAACAGATCACAATGCCAGTTGGAGAAGGCGTAAACGGACGTTTATTCAATGTTGTAGGTGATGCTATCGACGGACTTCCAAATTTGACAAGAGAAGGAGGTTTGCCAATCCACAGATCAGCGCCAAAATTTGACCAGTTGACGACTTCAGCTGAAGTTCTTTTCACTGGTATCAAAGTAATCGATCTTGTTGAGCCTTATGCAAAAGGAGGTAAAATTGGATTGTTCGGTGGAGCAGGTGTTGGAAAAACAGTATTGATCCAGGAATTAATTAATAATATTGCAAAAGGTCACGGTGGTCTTTCCGTATTCGCAGGAGTAGGAGAAAGAACAAGAGAAGGAAATGACCTTTTGAGAGAGATGCTTGAGTCAGGCATTATCAAATACGGAGACGAGTTCATGCATTCTATGGAAAATGGAGGCTGGGATCTTTCCAAAGTTGATCTTGAAGAAATGAAAGATTCTAAAGCAGCTTTCGTTTTCGGACAGATGAACGAACCACCAGGAGCAAGAGCTAGAGTAGCACTTTCTGGTTTGACATTGGCAGAATATTACAGAGATGGTGGCGAAAGCGGACAAGGTAGAGATGTATTATTCTTCGTAGATAATATCTTCCGTTTTACACAGGCTGGTTCTGAGGTGTCTGCACTTCTTGGACGTATGCCTTCAGCCGTGGGTTATCAGCCAACATTGGCATCTGAAATGGGTGCGATGCAGGAGAGAATTACTTCTACTAAAAATGGTTCAATTACTTCAGTACAAGCGGTTTACGTACCTGCGGATGATTTAACGGATCCGGCTCCGGCTACAACGTTTGCTCACTTGGATGCAACGACTGTATTAGATAGAAAAATTGCTTCATTAGGTATTTACCCAGCGGTAGATCCATTGGCTTCTACGTCAAGAATCTTGGCGCCGGAAATCATTGGTGAAGAACATTATAACTGTGCTCAAAGAGTGAAAGAAATTCTTCAGAGATACAAAGCATTGCAAGATATTATTGCGATCCTTGGTATGGAAGAACTTTCCGAGGAAGATAAATTGGTAGTTTACAGAGCTAGAAAAGTTCAGAGATTCTTATCTCAGCCTTTCCACGTTGCTGAGCAGTTTACAGGTCTTAAAGGATCATTGGTAGATATCAAAGATACCATCAAAGGATTTAATATGATCATCGATGGAGAATTGGATCAGTATCCGGAAGCAGCTTTCAACTTGAAAGGAACTATCGAAGAAGCTATCGCAGCAGGACAAAAATTGTTAGCTGAAAACGCTTAATTAGAAAACAGAATAAAGAAAAAAGAGTAAAGAAATTTCTCTTTTTTCTTTTCTCTTTACTCTTTTAGTCTAATATTATGAATATAAAAATTTTAACTCCGGAATTTGTGATCTTTGATGGCGAAGTAGAATCCGTTCTTCTTCCTGGAAAAAGCGGGCAATTCCAAATCTTTAAAAATCACGCAGCAATCGTTTCTGCTTTGGTTGGTGGGAAAGTAAAGATCTATACTGATAAAGTTAATGGATCTTACCAAAAATACCTTACCAAAGAAACAGAAGCAAAAAGCGCTTACTCTTACGAGATCAAAAGTGGTGTTTTAGAATTCAACAATGATAAAGGAATTATTCTTTGCGAGTAACTTTCCAAAATTCATATAAATCAAAATCCCGAAAAGTAATTTTCGGGATTTTTTGTTTTTGTAATTAATTAAAATATTTTGGGCAGCTTTATCCGCCTTCCGTTCCCAATCTTTTTTTGCAGACGTTTATCCTTTTAAATCAAGATTTGAATAAGCAAAAAAAGGATTTCCACTCAAGTCGGGCTGCAAATTCGACATATAACAAATGTCCATATAATAACACAATTTTGTCATTCCGTAGGAATCTAAACTTAGCTGTTGAGATTCCTACGGAATGACAAACTCGATGTAATCACTTGTAATCACAAACTCAAAATCACCCCATTTTCCTTCAACTGTTGCATCGGTTTCGAAAACCAAAACAATTCAAAATCTTCAAAGCTATTTTCAAAATCAGTTTTAAGTTGCAGCAAACTCAATTTCTTACCATTTTCGATTGAGTTTTCGTTAAGAATTCTAATTAACCAATGCGCTTGTTCCTTAGCTAATTCAATTTTCAAAATATTAGTTTTCAAATGAAAAGTCAATTGACTTAATTCCCAGGAATTTCCTTTTTTGGTTTTAACGAAATCTTCAGCGATCACATTTTTCTCAAGAAAAACAATTTTTGAATTCGGTTTGAAACTAAAATTTTCCTCTTCCAAAAGCGAGTCGTGAATATAATCCGGATGAATCGTCGTTTTCGGAATTCTAAAATCAAACCAACTTTGCAACGGCATTTCAAAATTAATTCCGTGCATATAATTAAACAAGGATTTCTTCAATCCAAAACTAAATTTGCTGTGATCAATTCCCGTTTTATCCGTAAAATTAATATCATTATTAGCAAATAAAATCTCTTGCTTTACAGGAATCACGCCATATTCCTCAGGATTGATTCCGACAGGTGAGTGCGCCGTCATTGCAAACTGATGCCAAAATCCACTCTGTAAAATTCCCATTTCGAAAAGCTGACGAACCATTTCTAAAGAATCCACAGTTTCCTGAACAGTCTGAGTCGGATATCCATACATCAAATACGCGTGAACCATAATTCCAGATTCAGTAAAATTTCTTGTCACTCTCGCCACTTGATCTACAGAAACGCCTTTTTCAATTAATTTTAATAATCGATCACTCGCAACTTCCAATCCACCAGAAACCGCGACGCAACCTGAAATTTTCAAAAGAAAACATAGGTCTTGTGTAAAACTTTTTTCAAAACGAATATTCGTCCACCAAGTTACAACGAGATTTCTTCGTAGAATTTCCAAAGCCACTTCGCGCATCAAAGCTGGAGGTGCGGCTTCATCCACAAAATGAAATCCTGTTTCGCCAGTTGTTGCAATCAATTCTTCCATTCGGTCAACCAGAATTTTTGCTGAAACTGGTTCGTAAAGTCTAATGTAATCGAGTGAAATATCGCAGAAAGTACACTTTCCCCAGTAACACCCGTGCGCCATCGTAAGCTTGTTCCATCGGCCGTCGCTCCACAAACTGTGCATTGGATTGGCAATTTCGATGACAGAAATATATTTGTCTAATTGCAGGTCAGAATAATCTGGCGTTCCAACTTGCGCTTGTTTGTAATCGTGTTTTGTGGAATTGTTTTTATAAGTAACTTCTTCGTTTTCAATTAAAAAAGTTCTTTTCAGTTCTAAATTTTCAGTTTTATTATTGACATTTTCGTAAACCAATTCCAAAGGTAATTCGCCATCATCTAAAGTAATGAAATCAACAAATTCAAAAACCCTTTTATCTTTAACTTCCCGAAGTTCAGTATTTGGAAAACCGCCACCCATCGCAGTTTTGATGTGAGGATAATGTTCTTTAATAAATTTGGCACATCGAAAAGCCGAATACAAATTTCCTGGAAAAGGGACTGAAAAACAAACCAATTTATGCTGAACCAATTCCAACTTTTCTTGAAGAATATTTAAAGTAATATCATCTATAAAAGTCTGATTTTCATTTAATTTTAAATATAACTCATCAAAAGAATTCGCACTTTTACCTAATCGTTCTGCATATCTACTGAAACCAAAATCAGAATCCACATTTTCAACAATATAATCTGAAAGATCTTCTAAATATAAAGTTGCCAAATGTTTCGCTTTGTCCTGCAAGCCCATATTCCCAAATGCAAATTCCATATCATCAAGTTGATTGAAACGTGATGCTTCCGGCAAGAAATTCATTGAACAAATCTGTCTTGCTAAAGTTGGATTTTTATTCTGTAGAAAAAGAATTACCTGATCTATGGTTTTTATATATTCATCTCGTAAAGCGAAGATTCGTTGCGAGTTTTCAGAAATATTTTTAAGATTAATTTCTTTAGAAAAAACCTTTTGAATTCCTTCTTTTGAAAACAACTGCAAAATCACTTCAATTCCCAAATCGATTTGATAGCTTGATATATTTTTGGTATTCAGGAAACCTTTGATATATGCCGTCGCAGGATATGGCGTGTTGAGTTGCGTGAAAGGAGGCGTGATGAGAAGAATATCTTTCAAAAGAAATTTTTTGCAAAGATAAGATTTATAAATTTTGAATATGAGTGACCTTACCAAGAATCGAACTTGGATCTAAAGTTTAGGAAACTTCTATTCTATCCGTTGAACTATAAGGTCAAATATAGAATATAAAAATAATTAATTTTCATAAGTTTCAAAAGTGCCGTCTTCATAAAAAAATACGATTCTTTTGACATTTTTATTTTTTGAATCTGATTTTTGAACCATTTTTTCTAATGGCTGAGAATCGGATAAAATATTTTTTTCAGGTATTTGATAGGAAATATTTGATTCTCGCGGTTTTGGTTTTTCTACTTTATCTTCACTTTCTGTCAGCCCAAAATTTTCATCATTGATTAAGGAGAACAAATCTGGTAATGATGTTTTTTTCTTTTCAACGAGTTCAGGTTTTTCTTCAATAGGTTCAGGAACTTTATCCAAGATTAGCATTTCGCCTTCGCCAGTGATTAACCAATCCCATTCGAATTTTGGGAAAGTAGATTTTATTTTGGTGATAAAGTCAAGTGAAGGTTTGTTACGTCCGGAAATAATATGAGAAATGCTTGAACGTTGTACACCAATTTCTTCAGCAAATTCTGCCGGCGTAAGTTCTGAATACTCGATTACTTTTGTAATTCTATCGTTAAATTCCATTTTACAAATGTAATGAAAGTAAAATTAAAATTAATTACATTTGTAATTATTGTCGTTTACTTTTGTAACATTCCATTACCAGCTATTATTCCCTTAATATTCAATCTCTTCCATTTAAAATTTCAAGAATTGATAAGAAATTGTGGATAAGTAGATATTAATCCACAATTAATTTTCCAGACCTAATTCACCCGAATATGATTCTAGTAAAAGCTTTCTTTGGGGAATAATGTATCATGTGTCAATTTAGTCAAAAGTTATTCTGAGTCTAATATATGGTTATTTAATAGGTTTAGTATTGAACACTATTTTTCTTATCTATTTAAAATGAAAGGCTTGCAATTATTAGAAATCAAAATTATACATCCGTAAACTCAATAGAGTAGGGCATTGGCAAACAATCTGAAAAAATGTGACAGATAATATTGTCCAGTGTAAATACCCGAAGATTACACATTATACATTTGTAAATACTCATTATTTAGTCCTAAAGTTATGTTTAACATATTGATGAACAAATGAAATGAATGTTCAAAAAATCGTATTAAAGTAAATGTAAAACAAAACTTTAATTAAAATATATAAAATACTGATATATAGTTATTTAATAATTTAAAATGATAATAATGTATTCCACAAAAAAATCAACAGACAAAGTGACATTTGGAATTGTTTAAATATTTTACAAATGTAACAAGGCTTAATTCAGATTAAATGTTAATTTTGTGACAAATCAAACCAAAGAAAAAATGACTAATAGTTTTCCTTACTCTCAGAATGCTGATTTCCCTAATCGCTATATTTCCCCTGAAAAATTATTTTCTTACTTACAGGACAAATACGGCAATCTCATAAAAGAGATCGGAAAATCGAGTTTGGGGAAACCTATTTATATGTTGACCTTAGGAAATGGAAATATCAAAGTTGCTGCCTGGTCGCAGATGCATGGAAATGAATCGACAGCTACATTGGCAATGTTGGATTTGCTTTCGATATTTGAAAAACACCCTGAACTAAATGAAAAACTGTTAGGATTAATTCAATTGGATTTTATCTTTATGCTGAATCCTGATGGTTCTGAAGTCTGGACAAGAAGAAATGCTTATGATATAGATATCAACAGAGATTTTATCCGAAATTCCAGTAATGAAGTAAGAGTTTTGAAATCTATTGTGTTAAATGGAAATTACAGCTATTTGCTAAATCTACACGATCAAAGAACAATCTTTACAACAGATGGAATTCATCCAGCGACTTTATCATTTTTGTCGCCTTCGGAAAATGTTGAAAGAGATCTGACTGAAAACAGGAAAAAAAGTATGGCCGTAATTGCAGCAATTTATATGCAGATGAAACATATTTTGCCTAACAGAATTGCGAAGTATACAGACGAATTTTATCCAACATCCAGCGGCGACAATTTTATGAAATCCGGAATTCCGGCCATTTTATTTGAAGGTGGTTTTTATGAAAATGATCTTGACAGAAAAAAAACCAGAGAATATTACACACACGCTTTATATTTTGCTTTGAAGGCAATCTCAGTCCTTAAAGGCGATACTTTGAGTTATGAAACTTATTTTGATATTCCTCAGAATAAAGAAACGCATTTTGACCTTATTTATAGAAATGTAAAACTCAACACAGAATTTGAATGTATTATGGATATTGCTGTACAATACAGAGAAATTCTTGATGATAATAAAAATCTGACTTATCAACCATACGTTGTTGAAGTTGGCGATCTAAACCATAAAAAAGGTTGGAAAGAAATTGATTGTACAGATAAAAAATTCGTTTCTATAAAGAAGTTTCCTAAACTTGATTCTTTGGTGGATTTCAGTATTGAGTAAATTATTTCTTTTGTCATTTTTATGAATTTTTAAAGTACTGATTCATTTTTCGTTACATACTCTATTTAACATAATATAAATTATAGGACTTTTTAGAAATTATAAATAAAGCTGTTTACATTTGTCATATTCTATTATAAATCAGTCTGGTACAATATTTTCTAAGCTAACTTTATATCAATCTAAATAATTATGAAAAAGACTTTTTTAATTCTATCCGGAACTTTACTGATGATCTGTTCGTGTGAAAAAAATGATGGCAAACAAATGAATGTTGAAAACAGAAAACCTGACACATTAGCCGTTTCCGAAGATCCTAATCAAATTTCAGAAAAAGAAAATGTTGAATTTTGCTATATGAATGTATTGGCAAAAGATTCTATGTTTCTGTCTTATAAGATTACAAACGGAAATGTTTCCGGTAAACTGAAATATAAAAACTTTGAGAAAGATTCTAATTCAGGCGATATTACAGGAAAAATCTCTGGCGACACTTTGAAAGTCAATTATAAGTTTGCTTCTGAAGGCTCTATAAGTGAAAGAGAAATTTATTTTCTACAGGACAGCGGCGTTTTGCTGGAAGGCATTGGCGAATATTCTGATCCTAGTGCATCAAAATTGGTTTATTCTTCTGCAAAAGCAATCAACTATTCCAAAGGACAAAGATTAACTCCGGCAGATTGTAAAATGATTGCAGGAAAATTAAAATAAGCTTCAAATCTCAAAATCATAAAATAAAACAGCAGCTAAAAATTTAGCTGCTGTTCCTTTGAAAATAATATATAACTATAAAATTATAGTCTGAATAGAATGTGCTGGCGCAGAGAGTTTTGAAGATTTTCCTTCAATCCAAAGATTGAAATCTGTATCCGCATTTCCCTCATTCATCACAACCACTACCAGTTCCCCACTCTCGTTTAGAAAACTTGTTGATAGCAAAAAATCTTTGTTAGTCGATGTGCCGACGCGTTGTGCATTAGGTTTTACATATTTGGAAATGTGACCGATGTAATAATATTCATAAGTGTAATGTAGTTCTTTTGTTTTCGTGTCATAAATGATTGGTGCAAAACAAAAATTCCCCACGTGATTTGGTCCGCCTTTTTCGTCCAAAAGAATATTCCAATCTGTCCACGCAGAAGTTCCTTTATTGAAATCGTTGATCATATTTCGGCCGTATAATTCTCCAAGACTTACATCATAAATTTTAGAAAAATCAAACTGTTCTTTACAACCTTCTGTAAAAATCAGGAATTTGTCTGGAAAAGCTCTATGTGTTTCTGCCAGATTATCAAAGAGTTGAGATTTGTTATTCCATGTTTCGTACCAATGGTAACCAATTCCAGACGCATACATGGATGTTTCCGGATCTTGCAAAGTCGTCGTAGCACGTTGATACATCAAATCTCTGTTATGATCCCAGATAATTACTTTTTTGTCTTTATAATTATTTTTCCATAATGTTGGACCGAGATTTTCTTTAAGGAATTTAGCTTCTTCATCCGCTGTGTAAAGACAAGATTCCCAAGTCTGAACAGCCATTGGCTCATTTTGAATTGTAAGACCCCAAACCGGAATATTTCGTTTTTCATATTCCTGAATGAATTTAACATAATAATTTGCCCAAACCTGATAGTATTTGTCTAATAATTTTCCGCCTTTCAGCATATTATTATTGGTTTTCATCCAAGCCGGCGGACTCCACGGACTGAAATAGAATCTGAAATCTTTCGGGTCAATTGCTTTCTGAGCTAATTTAATTAATGGAATTTTGTGCTGTTCATCGTGCTTTACATCAAAAGAATTTAGAGATTCATCGTTGTCTTTTACATAAGTATAAGAATCGCTTGAGAAATCACAGGAGTTCATATTTGTCCTTACAACATTATACCCTATCCCCGATTTTCCGTAATAAGCCTCGATAAATTCTTTCTGTTTTTCTTTAGGAATTTTAGCAAAAACCTCAGCAGAAGCATCTGTGATTGCACCACCAATGCCGATCAGTTTTTGATATTTAAAATCCGGATCTACAAAAACACAGACGTCTGTCTCTTTTGGTTGAGGAAAATCTGTAAAAACTGCATTCGCTTTTTGAGCAAATTTTTCGTTATTTTTTTGTGAAGTAATGATCACTTTCCCTTGCTTCATTCCTTTTTTCCAGTAATTCTGCGCATTCATATTTGCTGAAAGTGATAAAGCAGCAAATAAAACAATTGTCTTTTTCATTTTTATTTAAAATTTGACATCAACAAATTGATATCGATTTATTAGTTATTTCTTATAAATTCTGACATAATCTATCAGAAATTTTTGTGGATATATTTTTTCATCCACACCTTCTTTTCCGCCCCAGTTCCCTCCTACTGCTTGATTTAGAATTAGATAAAAAGGCTGATCAAATGGCCAAGCTTCATATTCTTTTTCAGTTTTGATGTAAGTGAAATATTTTTTATCATCTACAAACATTTCGATTTTCTCTGGTGTCCAATCTGCTCTGTAGATGTGGAAATTTTCAGTCGCATCTTTAATAATGATTGTATCGGTTTTCTGAGTATTGATGATATGATTGTACTTTTTGGTGTGAACCGATCCGTGTACAAAACCTTCGTTGTAGCCGACATGTTCCATAATGTCTATTTCGCCATCGTCCGGCCATTCTTTCAGATTTTGACTTAGCATCCAGATGGCAGGCCACGTTCCTTTTCCTTTTGGTAATTTTGCTCGGACCTCAACAGTTCCGTATTGAAAGGGAAAAGTATTCTTGGTAATCAGTTTTGCTGATGTGTAATTATTTTTCTCCCATTTTTCTTTCTTTGCTTCGATGATGAGATTCCCATCTTCTACTCTTGCATTTTCGGTTCTGTCTTTCGTGTAAAACTGAAGTTCATTATTTCCGAAACCATCCCCACCAACTTCAAATTCCCATTTTGATGAATCCGGTAAACCTTTATTATTGAATTCATCCTGAAAAACGAGCTTTCCTTTATCCGTATTTTTTTGATTAATACAAGAAATACTCATTAATGAAATCAATGAAAAAGCAGATAATATTTTGATTTTGTCTAGCTTCATAAACTAAGTTTAAGAGTTAATTTAAATCAAGTATTAAAAAACAAATGTGGCTACAGCTCTTGCTGGTAAAGATGTTGCAGCAGATTTTCCATTCATTTTGATATTGAAATTCTCTGTTGCGTTTCCTTCATTCAGAACAATCAAAGCTGTTTTACCATCAGGTCTTGTAAAAGCAACTGAACTTAAATTTCCTGGTTGTGTGGATGCAATTCTCTGAGAATTCTGAGGAACAAATTTCGAGGCGTGCGCAACGATATAATAAGCTACATTCTTTGTGAAAGTTTCGCTCGTATTAACGGTTACTGCACCTTTACACTGCGTACAACCGCCATCTGTATGTGGATTGAATCCTGGATCATTAGCAAGATTCCATTCCAAAGCTATTTTGCTCCAGTTTCTCATGGAACCGATGATTACATTTTTGGAATGCCACATCAAGTCATCAGAAAAAGACGATGTAGAACCTGTCCACTGTTCTGTAAAATAAAGATTCTTGGTAGGATAAGCCAAATGAACATTACTTAAAACAGAAATATTACCCGCATAAAGGTGGAAAGCTGAACCATCAACATACTTCGCTGCTTCAGCATCTGCCAAGATCTCCATCGGATATTCCGGTTTGTCGCAATTGTGATCGTAAAGGACAATTTTTGTTGCAATATTTGCCACCTTAAAAGCTGGACCAAGACTATTTTTGATAAAAGTTGCCTGTTGCGAAGCAGTCATCAATAAACTTGGATTATTTCCCGGATGCAAAGGTTCGTTTTGTGGCGTAATCGCATCAATAGTAATTCCCTGCGCTTTCATTCCCTGAATATATTTCACAAAATATTGTGCATAAACATTATAATATTGAGGTTGAAGGCTGCCACCGATAGAGCTTCCATTGTCTTTCATCCAAACTGGTGGAGACCAAGGTGCTGCCATAATTTTGATATTCGGATTGATAGTCAAAATCTTTTTCAACATATCTATCAAAGCCTGATCTTTTGCTAAAGAAAAATTAGCTAGAGACAAATCCGTTTGTCCTGCAGGCATATCGTCATAAGAAAAAACAGTACTGTTCAGATCCGATGCTCCAATACTTAATCTGATATAATTGACTGCGATAGAATTGTCTTTATCCGAAAAAAGATCTTGTAACAATTCTTCTTTTTTTGTTGCAGATAATTGGTTGATGACCTGAACACTTCCGCCAGTCAAAGTATAACCAAAACCATCAATTGTCTGATATTTCTGTGAGGCATCTATATCTAAAGTCTGATAATTATTAGCAGCGCTATTGAAAAAAATATCATTCTGTTTTTGAAGTTTTGCCGATTCATCTGCTTTGGTGATCCAAAAACTTGCTGATGCGTAATTACCATTATTCCCTCCATCCGTTGGTGGATTGGTTGAAGGTTGCTCATCAACTGTACTGCTTTGACAGAACAGAAGCGAGAAAATTGTTAATCCGAAAAAAAACATTTTGTTTGGGAATGCTGTCGTTTTTTTAAACATTTTCATAAAATTTATGATCATCAATAATTTTCAGATTGAGAAAAATTGTATTGAAATTAGAGTTCCATTACAGCTTTTCCTGTTTGATAAATTTTGATGATACTATTGTTAATATTAATAAAAATGAAAGAGGTTGTTGAGAACCTCTTTCACCTAAGAAAATATGATAAGAAAAAATTAGTTAATTCCGCGGAATTCTATATTCTTTATAGAAATTCCTTCTTTCATGTCATTACCACCGGATCTAATGGCAAAATAAACTGTACCATCCTGCGTAGCTGTAAAAGTACCGTTCGGATTATTGGCATTTACAGAACCTTTGTTGGATATTTTACCATCAAAAGCAGTTGTTCCGCTACCAGCCCAAGTGTTGATTCCTCTGAGCCAAGTGGTATCATTACCATCACCAGTATAATCCATATTGGCGATTGGTTTTGTATATCCAACATAAATTTCGAACCAGGAATCAGAAACTCCTTTTGAACTCACAATAGCATCAGCCTGATACTTTCTTCCTTTTACAACTTGGATTGCTTGATACATTACATTTCTGTTCCATTTTGTAGCTTTAAAAGTAGCCTCGCCTGTTCCCCAAGTCCAAAGTGCATAACCATCGTTTCCATTTGGATTAGGAAACGTCAATGTCCATTTTGCAACATCTGCAGCATCCAAAAACTTTCCGCCTTGGATCATATTACCTGCAGCCGGATCAGATTTGTCAACGTTTACAGTTTGACTGGCTGTTCCTCCCACAATTCCTCCCTGACCAACGATTTGGTGCTGAATATTGTAAGTCCCTTCATCTGGAAGAAAAATATCATACACATTTGCTCCTCTTCCGAAGCCTCCACCATCTCCTAGATCCCAATTGGAAGAAAGAAAGTTGTTGTTGGACGACGTCAGCCTATAATGATTTTCAGACGTTTTTGTTACTGTAAAAGAAGCATCAGAATTGGTTGGTGTCAATCCATTTCCGTCTCCATCTATTGTATCCGGCATACAAGAGAAAGCCAAAACAGATAAACTCAAACAGACAGTAAGTTTTAAATATTTTTTCATAATATAGAAAATTAATAGTGAGGATTTTGATTCATGATTGTATTTGGTAATTCATTAAAAGGAATTGGCAAAATTTCGTTTTTACCTGCTACAAATCCTTTTGATCCTAATTTTGCAGGAGCATCTCCCCATCTTACAAGGTCAAACCAACGATGTCCCTCCCCTGCCAATTCTTTTCTTCTCTCATCCTTTATAGCTTGTAAAGAAACAGGAACCGATGCCAATCCAACTCTGGATCTTACCGCATCTAATAATGCCTGAGCTCTGGCCCCACTTCCTCCTAAAGCTTCCGCTTCCATCAAGTAGGTATCAGCTAATCTAATTGCAATATAGTTTTGACGGAAATTAAGTTCAGCTGCTCCAGGTAATTCACTTACTAAATCTCTGGTTGGCAAAAATTTGTTTAAGAAATAACCCGTATCAGCATAAGCTGGACTATAAGAAATTTTACCTTCTGTTTCTAATTGTTTTGCATTAAAAACCGTAGTGTTAAGTCTCGGATCACTCTGCATAAAGTTATATAAATCAGTCGTTACGGTATTAAAAGCCCATCCCGAATATATATCGGGTGCAGTATTATTTGGTATATCCTTCAATGAATAAGAACGTGGTCCCACCATTACATTGATAGAGTTACCTTCATCTTTTCCTTGTCCCCAGAATCCCCAATCAGAATTACCTTTGTTAGTATGCATTACTTCTAAGATGGATTCAGATAAAAATTTATATCTGCCCGGGTCACTTTCTGGACCAACCTTAAATAAATCCGCATAATTTGCTACAAGTTTATATCCATATTGGCTGGTTCCTCCAGGTACGCCATTTACTTCAGCAAACTGGGCAACAGCTTCTGGCATTTTTTTATCATAAAGATAAATTTTACCTAGAATAGCCCTGGCAGTTCCTTGTGTAATTCTACCTCTGTCATTGCCCGCTGCAGTCATCATAAGATCCGGAATTGCAGCGTTGATATCACTTTCTATCTGTGCATAGACTTCACTTGGTTTTGCCTGTGGTATATTCCAGTAATCATCATCGAATTTTATAGATTTCAATATTAATGGAACATTTCCAAACATTCTTACCAATTCAAAATAATATAAAGATCTAAGAACAGTAGCCTCAGCAGCAAATCTTTTTTTCAAATCATCGCTCATATTAGCTCCAGGAACTCTTTCTATTAATAGATTTGCACGGGCAATCCCTTGATAATAATCTTTCCAATAACTTCCTGGCATTGTATTAGGATTAATTGTATAATTATTTAAGCCTTGGATTCCTGCGCCATCATTGGAGTTTCCACCTCCTGAGTAAAAATCATCAGATCCTGCATTAAAGAAAGTGACAGAGTTTTCAAATCCACCTGAATATTTTCTCAAAACATCGTACACCGAAACTAATGCACTGAAAGACTGCTGCTCGTTCTGGAAATAAAGATCTGTATTGAATGAACCTAAATTTTGAACATCATCCAAATATGCGTCGTTGCAGGCAATACTACCAAAACTTAAGCCTGTTAAAAATGTGATGGCAAGTCCTTTATATAAAAATTTTTTATTTTTCATTTTGTTAAGTATTAAAATTGAATATTTGCACCTATTAAGAATGTTCTAGCTTGCGGATAATAAGCTCTGTCAACTCCTATGATGTCTTGCTCGGAGTTATTTCTTCCCGCAATTTCTGGATCATAACCTGTATATTTCGTGAAAGTAAGTATATTTTCTCCAGTGATATAAAGTCTAACTTTACTCATTCCAAAACGTGTTGTAACATCTTGAGGAATAGTATAACCTAATTGGATGATTTTCAAACGCATATAGTCTCCTTTTTGAAGATAGTAGCTGGACATCCAAGAATAGTTATGATTAGGATCATCTCTTGTAACTCTTGGATTGTCATTTGTAGAACCTTCCCCAGTCCATCTGTCCAATATTTTTGTCTGATAGTTCGCATCTAGCATATCCAATCTTCTAAGTCCCTGGAAGATTTTGTTACCCGCTTGTCCTTGTGCAAATGCCATAAAATCCCAATTTTTATAATTTAGATTTACGGTCAAACCAAAAGTATATTTAGGAATTGAACTTCCTAAGTTAACCTTATCGTTGTCATCAATTTTTCCATCGCCATTATTATCTTGCCAGATAAAATCTCCTGGTTTTGCATTAGCCAAGAGTTTGTCGCCGTTTGCATTGACATAAGAGTCAACTTGTCCTTGATTTTGGAAAACACCACTATATGTATATCCATAAAAAGAACCATAAGGTTGGCCAACCTCTACTCTAGATACAGCTCCCATTGTTTGGAAAGAAGCAAGATTGAAATAATCAATATCATCCTCTAGTCTTAAAACTTTGTTTTTTATAGTCGCAAAGTTTCCGTTAACAGATATTCCGAAATCATTCCAGTTCTTTTTATATCCAAGTTCAAGCTCTAGACCTGTATTTTCCATATCTCCAACATTTGACCAAGGTAAATTAGGAACACCTACATAACCAGGAATATTAATTTGTCTTAAGATATCAGTTGTTTTCTTTTTGTACCAATCTGCTGTAAAAGTGAAATTTGTAAATAGTTTTAAATCTGCAGCAATATTTAGCTGGCTAGTTTCTTCCCATTTTAGGTTAGGATTTTCCAGTGTACTTGGAGCATATCCAATGATGATATTATTACCACTGTTAGTATAATTACTTCCAGAAACCATAAAACTTGCAAATCTAAAATTCTCCATTTCGTCATTTCCTAAAACTCCATAACCTCCTCTCAATTTCAAATTATTGACTACTTTATTTTCTGGCCAGAAGTTTTCTTTATTCACATTCCATCCTAATGACATAGATGGGAAAGTTCCCCAGTGCTCTTTTGTAGCAAATTTTGATGATCCATCTCTACGAATAGTTCCGGTAAATAAATATTTATCTGCATAATCATAAATAATTCTACCAAAATAAGATGCTTTACGAGTTTGAATTCCATCCCACCCAGTTGCTGTAATATCATCTTGAGGAATATTGAAGTTAAAGGATGCATCACGCCAATTATCAATAGGCAGATTGGTGTAAGTTAAACTAGTACCGCCAGAAATATTATATCTGTAAACTCCCTGTCCAACTAAGACATTTAAATTGTGCTCTCCGAATCTATTTTGATAATTCAAAGTATTTTCCATACTCCATTCGAATTTATTTTCATCCGTTTTACTCAAACTATTGAAGTTTAGATTACTGTAATTCGGACTCAAATAATATTTAGGTGTGAAAGAACGACTTCCCCAATAAGACTTTTTGCCATTTAAACTAGTTTTAAAAGTCAATGTTTTATGAAGTTTTAGCTCAGCAAAAATATTTGCAACAAGATCATCCGACCAGCTGTAATTCCCTTGTTGTATGTAACGGAAAGCTTGTGGATTGGTCATCTCTTGATTTACATAACGGGAAATTCCATAGGGATTACCATTTGGGTCACGGATAATATATGGATTAGTATAGCCACTTGGGTCTACCATAGACCAATCTGTCACTACAACCGGAGTTGTTGGATCCAAATTAACTGCTGATGCTAGCGGGCCACCATATTCCTCATTAGCACTAATTCCTTGTGATTTTGTGTGGGTATAAGCAAAAGTTTGTCCTATAGTCAAAAAATCTGTAACCTTGTGTGTTGAGTTTAGTCTAGCATTAAGTCTTTTGTAATAAGACATATCACTCATTACAATACCAGTCTGATCAAAATATCCGAATGATGCATAGTATGTAGATTTTTCATTTCCACCAGTAAGACTTACCTCGTGATTAGATTTTTCACCAGTCCCAAAAATAGTGTCTTGCCAATCTGTTCCTTTTCCTAATTTTGAAGGATCATCATAACGTATAGGTTTACCATCATTAGAAAAAGCTTCATTGATGATAGTTGCATATTGTGTAGCATTCAGAAGATCTAATTTTTTAGCAGCATTTCCAAATCCGTAAAAACCATTATAAGAAAGACCAAGTTTTCCTTTTTTTCCTTTTTTAGTAGTTACAAGAATTACCCCTTTTGCAGCAGAAACTCCATAGATTGCAGATGATGCACCATCTTTTAGCACCTCAATACTTTCAATATCAGATTGATTAAGCCAGCCAATATTGTCAACAACAATACCATCAACAACCCACAATGGACTATTACTACCTGCACCAAAACTTGTAATTCCTCTGACACGAACCGTTGCAGCCGCTCCCGGCTGACCAGAATTAGTTACTACCGATACACCGGCTGCTCTACCCTGCAATACCTGCTCAGGCTTACCTGCCGGAATGTTTTCAATATCAGAAGCTTTGATACTAGCAATCGCACCGGTAACATTACTCTTCTTTTGAGTCCCATAACCAATAACCACAACCTCTTCTATTACTTTTTCTTTAGAAGCAGTGTCACTTACTCGTTGTTGCGCGGAGTAGTTTGCTGTAAAGTAAAGAACAGCTGCTAATCCGAGACATTTTGAATACTTTAAGTTCATATTTTAATTAATTTTTTGTTAATCTCAAACTGAGACAATAAAAGTAATTTTTTTTTTCACACTACAAAATAAAATTTTATTTTTTTTATTTTCCTTTTATTAATGGTAATTTGAAGAGGTTGATTAACATAATATATTTTAATTTTTGTACTTTTGGAATCACTAAAAACACCTCTCACTGTTAATAAAAGTTAAGGTATCATTAAATGAATGTTAATAAAAACAAGATTAAGCTTCCATTAATGTTAAGCTTTTTGATCTTCTCTATGCTATTGAATAGTATGGGCGTGATTATTCTGCAATTGTCAGAGAAAGTATCTTACAAAGGTCTGGGTGTTTTGGAGTCTTTTAAAGATATTCCAATGGCGATTGTATCGTTGTTTTGTGTGAATCTGATTGCGAAAACAGGCAACAAAAATGCTTTAATATTTTCCTTACTTTTCATACTTGTAAGCTGTATTGCATTACCATTGGTTGATACTTTTTGGTTTTTCAAAATATGGCTTAGTATTGTAGGCATCAGCTTCGCTTTGGCAAAGATTTCGGTTTTCAGTATTATTAAGAATAATTTTAAAGATCAGCAGTTGTCCAGTGCAATCAGTAGTGTAGATGCATCATTTATGATTGGAATTTTCTTTGTGAATATTGGTTTTGGAACATTGCTGACAAGTTCTTATGCCGAGTATTGGAAGTTCGGATTTTGGGTCATTGCCTTATTAAGTATCATCACTTTGCTGATGCTGAGATCTGCAAAAATCGATGAGGAACCAAATTCAGATTTAGAAAAAAAATCCGGAGAATGGAAATTTTTTCTGACTCCGAAGATCGTTTATTTCTTCATTATCGTATTTTTTATGGTATTTGTAGAACAAAGTTTTAATTCCTGGCTTCCTAGTTTTTTCAGAAATAATTTGAAGATCAATTCTTACTTCGCATTGCAGGCTTCTGCATTTTTAGCCTTATTTTCATTTTTCGGGAGATTGGCAACAAGTCGATTGATATTAAGATTTCACTGGTTTCCTTTTGTTTTGATTTGTCTAGGAATTGTATTTTCGATATTGATTATTTGTCAGGTTTTGATCTCTTATTTTTACAACGATTATAAGTTCTTATTGATCTTCATAATGCCGATGATTGGCTTATTTTTAGCACCACTTTTTCCTCTTTATAATTCTGAAATTCTTAATAAAGTTCCGAAAGAAAAAACCCATCTTTTAGTATCGATAGTTGTGATCTGTTCTTCTTTAGGAAGTTCGGTCGGATCACTGTATATGGCAATCATTTTTCATAAAGATGTGAGTAATTTTTATCCTTTATTTATTTTATTGCCATTATTAATTATATTTGGTCTCACATTTTTTCTAAATAAAACGCCAATAACCTATGACCGAAAACAATAAAAATAAACAGAATCTAAGAGAACTAATAGATACCAATGATTTTGTAGAACACGTCTCTGTGGACTGCGTCATATTCGGTTTTCATAAGGATGCACTGAAGGTTTTGTTATTAAAATATCACGATTTGGATCTTTGGGCAGTTCCTGGAGGATTTATTTTTAATGATGAAAATCTGAATGACGCCGCTGCAAGAACTTTGTACGAAAGAACACATCTTTCCGATGTTTTTATGGAGCAGTTCTACACTTTTGGGGATATCAAAAGAACAGAAAACAATACGCATCAGAAACTTTTGGAGAACAAAAATATCGAAGTTGATACCAATCACTGGATTTATCAGCGTTTTATCTCTGTCGGTTATTATGCTTTGATAGATTATACATTGACGTACACTTTTCCGGATTCTTTCAATGAAGTTTGCCAATGGTTTGACATCAATGAAATCCCGAATCTCGCCTTTGATCACAAAGAAATGATAGAAAAAGGACTCCTCTATCTCAGAAAAAACATAGATTATCAAGTGATGGGAAGCAATCTTCTCCCAGATAAATTCACAATGAAAGAACTTCAAAATCTTTACGAATCAATTCTTGGAGAACCTCTTAGACGAAACAATTTTCAAAGAAAAATATTAAGCATGAATATTTTAGAAAGATTGGAAAAACATTACAGTGGTTCTGCAAACAAAGCGCCTTTCCTGTACAGATTTTTAGAAGGTTCTGAAATCAAGCAATCAGACTTTGACAAATAATTTTTGAATTTAGCATAAAAAAAGACGACTGAAATAAGTCGTCTTTTCTATTAATTGGATATTTTTAAGGAATTGATTTTAAACTAAAACCTAAACTCTTTTACCTAAAACCTATCTATTATTCTTCCCATCAACCACAATTCTCTCTGGTCTGTTCGCCAATTCCCAAGCTGTAGCAAAAACCAACTGTGTTCTTTTCTGCAACAATGGGTAATCTATCTTATCCGGATCATCTGTCGATTTGTGATAATCTTCGTGAATACCGTCAAAGAAAAATGCTACCGGAATATTATGCTTTGCAAAGTTGTAATGATCTGATCTGTAATACAATCTCTCAGTATCTTTCGGATCGTCATATTTATAATTAAGTTCCAGCTTCACGGTTTTATCGTTAGCTGCAACATTGATTTTTTTCAATTCAGAACTCAACATTTCAGAACCAATGACATAAACATATTGTTTACCTCTGTTTTCCGGATCATCACGCCCGATCATATCGATATTAAGATCTGCAACTGTATTAGCTAAAGGAAAAACAGGATGATCAGAGTAATATTCGGAACCAAAAAGTCCGTGCTCTTCACCAGTTACGTGAAGAAAAAGAATAGATCTCTTCGGTCCATAACCTTTTTTCTTAGCTTCCTGAAAAGCCTGTGCAATTTCCATTACCGCAACAGTTCCACTTCCGTCATCATCTGCACCATTGAAAACTACTCCATTTTTGGTTCCTACGTGATCGTAGTGTGCAGAAACTACAATGACCTCATTTGGTTTTTCACTTCCTTCGATATACGCCAGAATATTTTCAGAGTCTGGTAGTGATTCGCCATATTTTTTCATCGCTTCAGCAGGTACTTTTTGGTAATATGAACCTAAAGCTGCGGGAAAACCAATTCCGTTTTTTTTGTACTGCTCAATCATATAAACGCCGGCTTTTTTCTGACCTGCGCTTCCTGTATCTCTGCCCTCCATATCGTCAGCAGCGATGATGTAGAGATTAGTTTTAAGTTCTTCCTGACTAATGCTGTTGTAAGCCTCTTTAAAACCTTTGCCTTCGTAAGTAAAATTTTTAGCCGTCGAGCAACTTTGCAAAACTGCAAAACCAGCAAGAAAACCATATAGTTTTATATTTTTCATAGAGTAAATTTAATATTAAGTCGGTGTTATAAAAAATTTGTTACAAAGTTTTTCCAAATTTATTTTTCAGCTCAAATTCTGTTTTTACGAATAAAAATATTGTTAGTAATAAGGATTCAACTATTCCAATTGTATTAATAACATTTTGATCTGGAAATAAAATTAATCCAACAATTCCCGTAATTAAAAGTAAAGCGCCACAAATAATCATTAATCTTGAAGACAATTTTTGGGCAAAATTCCATCGTTCCAAATTTTTCATTGAATTTTGAGTTCTGTAACCATATAGATAATTGATTTTCTTTGGAGGAAATACAAACATCAATATTCCTGCAAACAAGAAAACCGATCCGACAAGTAAAGGAACTGATGTGGAATTTTCTAACATAAGTGATTATTTAAAATTAATTCTTCTCTCCAAAAGTCAATAACGTTCCATTTGGATCTATCAAAGAAAACTCTTTCATATTCCAAGGTTTCGTTTCTAATTTTCCATTTGGATGGATTTCAATTTCTTTATTTTGAATATCTTGATAAAATCCTTCAATATCATTTTCAATTCTCAGATAGATCATAAAATCCGATTTTTCCGGCAACAAAGTTTCAAAACTGAAAAAATGAATTTCCAATTCCTGATATTTTGTAATCAGATAATCGCCATAATCAGCAATCAATTCAAAACCTAATTTATGATAATAATCTACGGTCTTCTCTTTATTTATAAAAGGAAGTTTTGGAATAATAAGTGAAATCATAATTTAATTTTTTTAAGCTAATTCATCGTTCCATTCTCTGATGGTCACTTTGGCAATCAAACCTTCCTGCACAAAAGGGTCGCCATTTACGAACTCTTCTGCAGCTTCTTTGTTGATGAAAATCGCCATTGCGCCTTCTCCTTCTTTGGCAAATGCACCTGTTCCCAATACTTTTCCAGACTTGATAAACTCTTCTTCCAACACTTCATGACGTGGGAAAACTGCCATAAATTCATCCATTGTTTTTTCTGCGTTGTGTTCGTAAAATACTACTGCTTTCATATTTATATGTTTTTAATTATTTTTAAATTTAATAAAACCGTTTCCGTTTAATAAAGTAACAAAAATTTGAAATAATAATTTCAGATTAAAACTAATTTTTCTAATAATTTTTAAGAAAAATCCATCCTGTAAAAGTTTTACCGTTAATCAAACTAAGCGAGTACCAATAAGTATTGGTAGGAAGGCTTCTTCCTAATTCCTTACCATTCCATTTTAGTATTTCATTAGGTTTGGAAAGTTCTTTAAAGACTTTTTTTCCATTGACATCAAAAATTTCAAGATTAGAATTATTTAAGAATTCTGTACCGTAAAAATTGATCTCATCATTTTTTCCATCTCCGTTTGGCGAAATAAAATTAGCTATAGAAAGTAATGAAAATAACTTAGAAACCGAAATACAGGTATCATTTAAACGTCTTACATAAGCGTTATAAACAGTGCCTTTAACTAAATTAGAAAAACGATTGGACTTTTGCCAATTAACATTATTCAAAGAGTATTCATATTCGGAAATCAAACCATCGGAAGGTATAACTTCTATATAATCATCCCAAATTAAAACATCTTTGATGATTGGTGTAATATTTTTGGTGTTGACATTAATTGTATAACTACAGCCTTTTTTATTGTCTATTTTATAGATGTAATTTCCAAATGCGTTATTATTCGGATCAAAAATTCCTAAATAACCATTACTCAATTCACTTGGCCCACTCCAACTTCCGGAGGTATCAGTTGATTTGATCAATGAAAATAATGAAATAGATGTATCATCTTTACAAAATTCAATTTCGGCATTTTCACCGGGTTTAGGAAGAATTGTAAATTCTGCACGGTAGTTTTGATTGGTATTATTTATAACATATTTGTCACTACAATTTGTATTATTCAAATCGCCAGAATATTCAAAATAAGTTTCTAAAACATACTTTCCCGGAATTCGATTTGTCAAATCAACTTCGTAATCGAAGGTTTTATATTTGATATATTTTCTGGTAGTCGTATCGTAACAAGAACCAAAATTATCGGAAAACTGTCCACTGGAACAAGCAAAAGTATCAGTCAGTTTCAAAGATGAAAACATTGGAGAAACTGGTCTGTTATTGATTTCATAAATTGTGTAAAACAAATTGATCTCGCATATTTTCGCATTGTCATAGGAGATGCTTTTGACTTCACCTCCAGTTAAATTCAAAGATTTGGTATCAGCATAAAATTCTCCAAGAAAAAGACCGTTAAAAAAACTTCCGCCGGGATTTATCGCATCAGAAGAGTTTCCATTATTGGTAATATTGTATAATTTTAAATTTGATTTTTCACAAATAGTAATACTAACTGCAGAAGCCAAATTCCCGAAAGACTGACAAAATAAATTCTTTGAAAAAAAGAACAGTAAAATTAAAGTAAACCTCTTAAAGAAATCTTTCATAAATTTTATGTTTATTGTTCTAATTACTTCAGTTTATCAATGCGCTTCCAATAAATTATCTCCAACTTCTTCTAATAAAGGAACCGTCGTAGAAAAAGTAGACTCCAATTCTTTTTTGAGTAGAGTCTTTAAGCTTTCAATAGAGAATCTTATTAATGCTTGCTCCTTATATACAATTCTATATTTTGCAAATAAATAGTTTCTTTTGGTTGTTTTGTTTTTACCGGAATAATTTGCGTTGCATTTTTAAACTTCACTTTTACTAAAAACTCCTGAAGCGGAATATTAGAAAAATGAAAATTACCATTTTCTTCAGTTATCGTTTTAAATTCCGTTGCGGTAGAATCTGTTTTTAAAATATAAACATGCGCTCCTACAACAGAATCTCTAGAATTAACGTCTTCTACACTACCTTTTAATTGAATTTGAGCATTTAAAAAAAATACTCCTGAAACCAATAAACTGATACTAATGATTTTATTTAACATAAGATTTTATTTTTGATTCGTCAAAACTAAAATCATATCCCTAAAAGGTAGTTTAGAATGGTAATTCCGAAGTTCAGAATTATAAATTCAAACTACAGAAAACAGTTAACTTATTATAGTTCTGTACAATAAAGGCGTAGTTTTTTTCACTTTTTTAAATGTCGTAAAAAAGGTAGATTTGGAATTGAATCCTACTTCGTATCCAATTTCTTCGATTTTTAAATGCGAATCAGTCAAGATTTTTTCGCAGGCTTTTTCAATTCGGAATTCATTGATATAATTATTGAAACTTTTACCTAAATTATCATTCAATAATTGAGAAAGTTGATGCGAAGAAATTTTCATTCTAGAAGCAAGGTCATTTATTTTTAGGTTAGGATTTTTATACAATTCTTCTTTAGAAACAAGATTATAAAGTTTATCTAGCAATTCATTAGCATATTCTTCGGAGATTTTTCTGTTCGCATACTTATCTTTTTCTGTAGTTTCTACAACGGTTTTATCTTTTTTAGGAAAAAATAAGAAAAAATTAAGGTATAAAAAAAGTGTAAACAAAATACTCCCAGAAATGTAAAATGGTCGAGAATTCGTAATAAAAGCATAAAAATAAGTTCCGCAAACGACAATAGTACTATAAAATACCGGAAGCAAAAGTCTATCTAAAACTATTTCTTTTCGTTTTTTATACAAAACAAAAAACGTAATGATAGAAATAAAAATCGTACTAAACCAAAAGATAAAAATATACTTTATTATATATTTTCTCCATATTTCAATATTCTGTGAATACGAAAATAATAACCCAAAAACAATAATAAATCCTAATAAAATGAATAACAAAGCCTTCCATTTTTCCAAAATTCTTGTTGAGGAATAGCAAGACAAAATGTAGACAAAAAAAGCAGGCCCAATCATGAAACAAGCCATTAAACCGAATTGAACAAAGGTTAAGTCTAATAAATTGTTAAAATAAATCCCTACGGATTTCAATAATCGAAGCGTTATCATAATCATGAAAAAACCTAGAAAAAAACGGGAAGGAATTTCCCTCTGTTCTTTATTAAACATAAAGTACAACGCCAAAATAATCCCATTAAAAACACCAAGAGTACTAAAGAAAAAAACTATTAGCTCATTAAAATCCATAAAAATTCAATATAAAATTTTCTTATCAGGAAACATATTCGCTTGTTTATATTTTTTAATGCGCTTCCAGCCAATTATCCCCAACTCCAACTTCTACTAATAAAGGAACCGTCGTAGAAAAAGCAGATTCCATTTCTTTTTTAATTAATGCCATTGCAACATCAACTTCATCAATTGGAGTTTCGAAAAGTAATTCATCATGAACCTGCAAAAGCATTTTGGTTTCAAGGTTTTGAGTTTCCAATTCGTTGTCGATTTTTATCATTGCAAGCTTTATAATATCGGCTGCACTTCCTTGGATTGGCGCATTTACAGCGTTTCTTTCAGCATGAGCCTTAACAACAAAATTGCTGGAATTAATATCTTTCAAATGGCGTCTTCTGCCAAGAATGGTTTCTACATAACCTAAATCCTGAGCTTTTTTCACCTGCTCAGCCATATATTCTTTCAAACGTGGATAGCTCTCGTAATAAGAATCAATCATCTTCTTCGCCTCGGTTCTGGAAAGTCCGGTTTGTTCTGCCAAAGCAAAAGCACCTTGTCCATAAATAATTCCAAAATTTACCGTTTTTGCCTGACCTCTTTGAGTTTTCGTTACTTCTTCCAATGGAATATCAAATAACTTAGCAGCTGTAGAAACGTGAATATCTTCGCCATTTTGGAAAGCAGCAATCATATTTTGTTCGCCGGAAATTTCAGCAATTAATCTTAATTCAATTTGAGAATAATCGGCAGAAATGATTTTCTTTCCTTCATCAGAAACGAAAGCTCCACGGATTTGCTGGCCTCTCAAAGTTCGGATCGGGATATTTTGAAGATTCGGATTCACACTTGCCAAACGTCCTGTTGCTGCAACAGTTTGTGCAAAAGTTGTATGAACGCGATTATCTTTTTTATCAATTTGACTTGGCAAAGCGTCAACATAAGTGGACTTTAGTTTTTGTAAAGTTCTGTATTCCAGAATTGAAGCGATAATTTCGTGTTTCGAAGATAATTTCTGAAGCACATCTTCGGAAGTTGCGTATTGTCCGGTTTTGGTTTTTTTCGCTTTTGGATCCAATTGCATTTTATCGAAAAGAATCTCACCCAATTGCTTAGGCGAATTCATATTGAAATTCTCTCCGGACAATTCAAAAATTTTGGATTCTAATAGTCGCAAATCGTTTTCAAGATCGATACTTTCCTGTGCCAGCCAATTGTTATCGAGTTTTACGCCTGTCAATTCAATCTTCGCAAGAACGCGCATTAATGGCATTTCGACACTGTAAAATAATTCTTCCAGATTTTCCTTTGGTAATTGTGGCGCAAACAATTCGTATAATTGGAAAGTCACATCCGCATCTTCGGCTGCATAAGCTGTTTGAGTTTCGATATCAACTTCACGAAGTGTCAATTGATTTTTTCCTTTTTTACCTATGAGAGATTCTATAGAAACTGGTTTATAATCCAGATACATTTCTGATAGATAGTCCATTCCGTGTCGGCCGTCGGGATTCAGAAGATAATGCGCAATCATCGTATCAAAGATTTTTCCTTTGATATTAATGTTATAGTTCTGAAGGACTTTTGCGTCATATTTCAGATTATGGGCAATTTTTAGAATATTTTCGGCTTCAAAAAATGGTCGGAAAAGTTCAACGGTATTCTGTGCTTCTTCCTGATTTTCAGAAATCGGAACGTAGTAAGCTAAGCCTTTTTTATAAGAAAAACTCATCCCAATTAGTTCAGCTTCCAACTCATTAAGGGAAGTCGTTTCTGTATCAAAACAAACTGCTTTTTGCTTCAATAGATTTTCTAAAAGGATTTTCTGAGCTTTTGGATTATCGATGTATTGATAAAGATGATCGTTACCTTCGATATTTGATTTTGTGGTCGTTGCCTGTTCTAATTGTTCGAAACTCGCAAAGAGATCCATTGTTCCATTTTTGTGAACAGCATTATCGTTTGTAGTTGTAGTTTTCTCAGACGCTTCTGTACCGCCATCCTGCAATTCTTCAACATATTCTTTGTTGGAAAATGCACGATAAAGATTTTCATAAAGTCTCCTAAACTCCAACTCTTCAAAAATTTCTTTTACTTTATCAAAATCAGGAACATCCAAATCATATTGTTCCTCTATAAATTCGATAGGCGCATCACAAAGAATAGTTGCTAACTTTTTGGATAACAAACCTCTTTCTGCGCTAGCTTCAACTTTTTCTTTAAGTTTCCCTTTCAGTGTATGTGTATTGGCCAAAAGATTTTCCATCGATCCAAATTCCTGAATAAATTTCTTAGCAGTTTTCTCACCAACGCCTTCCAGTCCTGGAATATTATCCACTGCATCGCCCATCATCCCAAGATAATCTATGATTTGTTTCGGATCATCGATCTCATATTTTGCTTTGACTTCTTCAACTCCAAGAATTTCAATGTCGCCACCTTTCGAACTGGGTTTGTACATCTTAATTTTATCCGTTACCAATTGTGCAAAATCCTTGTCAGGCGTTACCATAAAGACATTGTAACCCTGTTTCTCAGCTTTGCAGGCAATGGTTCCGATGACATCATCAGCTTCATAACCTTCAACTCCCAAAACTGGAATGTGCATTGCCTCCAAAATACTGTAAATAAAAGGTTTTGCAATAAGAATTGGTTCCGGCGTTTCCAGACGATTAGCTTTATATTCTGCATAATCATTGTGACGGACATTGGTTCTTCCCACATCAAAAACAACTGCCAAATGCGTTGGACGATCTCTTTTTATCAATTCTATCAAAGAATTTGTAAAACCAAAAATAGCCGATGTATTGATGCCTTTCGTAGTGATTCTCGGGTTTTTGATGAATGCAAAATAACCACGGAAAATCATCGCGTAAGCATCTATGAGATATAATCTTTTGTCTGTTGAAGTCATAAAAACAAAAGTAATAAAAATGTGATGATTAATGATTGAAAGACTTGAAAATACAACTATTGAATTCTGTTAAAAAAATCTTAAAATTTGTATTGAAATATTGAAATTTGATTGTAATTTTGCAAAAGCAAATGAAAACACATCTATCTTCTTTTTTTCTAACTTTCTATGTATCAATTCTCCTGATTTCCTGCGCAAATTATGGAGACACTTTGGTTTATAAGAATAAAGACTTCAAAATTTCTAAAGTAAAAACAGTACTTTATTTCAATCCAGAAATCTTTCCAGATATCACTGAAATTAAAGAACCAACTTACACTGCTTTTTACAGTGCAACTTCTGATAAAATGAAATCTCTGGGAAACATCAAGTATTTGCAGGTTGATACTCCTATTTCTTTTGATGATGTAGATACAAAAACAGTGAAAGAAATTTGCCAGAACAACAACGCTGATGTTGCAGTAATCCCGAAAGTTAAATATTTTAAAGTTGGTTTTGGAAAGTATGTGTTTTCAAATCAAGTGGTTGTGAGTATGAAATTATACGATTCCAAAGGACATTTCATTATGGAAACTTCTTACGACACTTATAAGGGAAATGCAAGATTACTTGGTTCAGCTTCCAATTCTGTAATCATCGGAACAAAAGGTGCGATCAGAAAAATCCACAAAGAGCTGATGAACTAATTTTATTCTGTTCTAAACTAACTTTTATTCACATTATATTAATCTATTTCTAAAGGAATTCTTTCAGATTTTAATACTTTTGCAATGCAAAATTCTAAACAATCGAGAATCCGGAAATCATATTAAATCCCGCTGACGTAGCAGAATCACTGAGCAAACTGCCGGTGAAAGAACGTTTGCTGCAGTTTCTGAAATTACCGAAATCTGAAAAAGCAGATGTTTTCTCTCACTTAGATCCTGATTTCCAGGAAGAAACGATACGAAGCATTGCAAGCCACGAAGTTTCTGACATCCTGAATGAAATGTCTCCTGATGACAGAACACAACTGTTTGAAGATTTTCCGGATGAATTGATCAAGTCTTCTATCAACCTTTTAAATCCGCAGGAACGAAGAGTCGCTTTGAAACTTTTAGGTTACGAAGCCGATTCTATTGCACGTTTAATGACACCTTATTACGTTCAAATCCGTAAAGAATGGACTGTAAAACGTTGTCTTCAGCAAATTAAAAAGGTAGGGAAAAAAGTGGAAACGCTTAATTTTCTGTATGTTGTAGATGAAAGAAATCGATTGATAGACGATATTACGATTGGTTCTCTCCTATTGGCTGACGAAGATCAATTGATTTCTGAACTTTCCGATGATCATTTTGTTGCGATTACCACAACAACTTCCAAAGAAGATGCAGTTCCTTATTTTGAGAAATATGACCGAAGTGCTTTGCCGATTATCACAGAAAATGGCGTTTTAGTTGGAATTGTAACTATTGATGACATCTTAGATCAAATTGAATCTCAGAATACCGAAGATATTCAGAAATTTGGAGGTTTGGATGCCTTGGATATGCCTTACACCCAGACTTCTATTTTTGAAATGGTTAAGAAACGTGGCTTCTGGCTGATTGTTCTTTTCTTTTCCGAAATGCTTACTGCCTCTGCAATGGGTTATTTTGAAGATGAAATTCAGAAAGCGGTTGTTTTAGCCTTATTTGTTCCATTAATTATCTCAAGTGGAGGAAATACCGGTTCTCAGGCTGCGACTTTGATTATTCGTGCAATGGCGCTACAGGAGATCGGTTTGAAAGATTGGTGGTACGTCATGAAAAAGGAAATCTTTACCGGAATATTCCTTGGAAGTATTTTAGGTATTATTGGTTTTATGAGAATCGCATTCTGGCAGAAAGTCGGACTTTTCAATTATGGAGAGCATTGGGCTTTTGTAGGATTGAGTATCGGAATTTCTTTAATGCTGATCGTACTTTGGGGAACTATTTCCGGTTCTATGGTTCCGTTTGTTCTTAAAAAACTGAAACTGGATCCAGCGACTTCTTCTGCTCCTTTTGTAGCTACACTTGTGGATGTGACGGGATTGATTATTTATTTCTCTGTTGCAGGATTGTTTCTTACTGGGAAACTACTCTAAAAAAATTTAACGCAAAGTCCGCAGAGATTTATTTCATTATTGAAAATATTCTTACGGTTCGCAAAGACGTAGAACTCATCAAAGTTAAAAACACGTAAACTGGAATGACAAATCTTCAATCCTGGCGAAGCGCGCCCCGGCTTGAGTGGAAATCCTTTTTTGTGGCTGGAAAAAGCGATGGCAAAAAGATTGGGAACGGAAGACGGATAAAGGCGCCCAAATAATTATAAAACAAAAATGCCACCTTAGAAAAGATGGCATTTTTTAATTGGTATAACTTATTCTTATTTCAATTTGTCAACGAAATTGTCTGTATAATCTTTTTGTGATGCTACGATTACTTTTTTCGCCTGGTCTGCACCGTAAATCAAATCGATTTTCACTTTTGCAGGTTCTGTTGGAAGGTTTTTGTAGCTTAAGAAGTAATGCAAAAGACGGTTAACTTCGGCAGTTGGCAATTCAGAAATATCTCTGATATGGCCATAAACCTGATCTTCCACCAAAACTGCGATGATTTTATCATCAGCTTCTCCTTTGTCAATCATTTGGAAACCTCCAATTGGAATTGCTTGCAATAAGATATTTCCTGAAGTGAAGTTATGTGAACTCAAAACGCAGATATCCAAAGGATCGTGATCGCCTTCTGTAACGTCGGTTGCGCCGGTTGCAACGGCAAGATTTTTCACTTCTTCTTCGCAATATGTTCTTGGCACAAAGCCGTACATTGCAGGGATGATGTTGGAAAATTTTTGCGGACGATCTACTTTTAGGTACCCACTTTCTTTATCAACTTCATATTTTATAGTGTCTGTAGGAACGATCTCTACGAAAACGTTTACAACTTCCGGAGCGTTGTCTCCAGCTGAAATCCCGTGCCACGGATGGGCTTTAAAATTTGGAATCATGTATCTTTTTAGTGTTTATATTATTTTGTTAAGTTCTTTTCTAAGATTCTCGATTGTGTCTGCAATATAATCTTCGGAATCAAGATAACTCATAAGGAAAACAGTTTTGAAGTCTTCCAGTTTCGAGTTTTCATTCAGCTGTTCGTAAGTTTTGCGAAGACTTTGAAGAATGTTGTTTTTGCTTGTTATAATGTCTTGCCAAGAAGACTTTGAAATGTATAATTGCTGAGAAGCGTTGTATTCGAATTCCTCGATGATATTTTTTTCGGTTAAGAAAACAAATTCGTGTGGCTGGAGGTTTTTATCAAATTTCATGACGAGATTTGATGGTTTCAAACGCTCAAGAAACAAAGTCATTCTTTCTAAAGCTTGGAGTTTTATTTCGCTATTGGTTTTGGTTGCTAAAAAATTGATTTCCTGTTTTTTGAGTTTTAAAAATCCATAGACAAACTTCTTTGCAAAAACCAAAAATGGCAAAGCAATAATAACCGCTGCAGCGTAAGGAAAATATTCTGAATCAAACATATCTGAAATAGGACTGCGAAATTAAGACTTTTTGATTAAAAAATAAGATTTTTCATCATTGTTAAAAAGTTTTTTTTATTCTATGAGAAATATTTTTTTGAGAATCTGAATCAATACTTCCTTTTTGCTGCGTGATACAATAGGATATTTATACGCAATAGCTCCGAAACGCTCATTAAATTTCGCAACACTTTCTACATCGCTACCCATAAAATCAAATCCGTAATTTACAATCGTGTGTTGTAGATGGTGATCAATAACTATTGATGGAATATTGGTATTAGATAATGGATTTTTATTAATGAAAAGGCTAAGATAGCTATTTTTTACACCCTTATATAATGCTGCCATAGATTCTGTTTTATTTTTATATTCCAGAATTTCTATGTCTATCAATTTATGCTGCCACAAATTGTACATCAGATCAAAATAAATTTTGGCGTCGTTCTTATTTTTGATACCTTTTACATTTTCTAAAAAAAATTCTTTGTCTTTGGTTTTCAAATCCTTTCGAAAATTGAGATTATTTTCCAGATCCCCAATAATCCTGACATTTCTTCTTCGATGAATGCTGTAATTTTTTTTGACTTCAGAATATTCATTTTGGGGGATAATATAAGATTTTTTCAATCCAATATTTGAGATCGTGTTGTCTCCATTAAAAGCATAAAATAAAACAATAAAATGTTTTGTGAGATAATTGTAAAACAGATCATTAAGTGTTTCATCATTTTGTTTGGAGAATACTCCCAATTGCTGACAAAGTTTTGGCATCAGAACAATTTTAAACCCAAATTTCATTACGATAGGAATAGGCATTACAGCTTCATAATCTTTATAAACCAGTAATTCCCAACTCTTTTCTGTTACGATATCAAGAAATGATTTTTGTGCATAATCAGTATTCTGAAAAGCAGTTTTGATACAATTATCATATTTCTGAAAATTAATATCCTGATACTTAATTCGTTTTATCATCATAAAATCCCTTCGTCTTTAAAACTATAATAATTATTCTGCGTCAAAATCAGATGATCCAACAGATCTATATCCAATAACTTTCCTGCTTCTTTAATTTTTTGAGTGATATTAATATCTTCTTTACTTGGTTTCAAACTACCTGCAGGATGATTGTGCGCCACAATGATTTGCGTTGAAAAATGTTCCAAAGCTGTTTTGAAAATCACTCTCACATCTGCAACAGAACTAGCAATTCCTCCTCGGAAAAGACAAGTCTTATATAAAATTTTGTTTTGATGATTAAGGAAAATTGCCCAAAACTCTTCTGTTTGTAAATCTGACAAATGTGGTTGTAAAATCTCAAAAACATCTTTGCTACTACTGATTTGCTGCCTTTCCAAAACTTCCTGCTGAGACTTTCTGTTCCCGATTTCCAAAGCTGTGGCAATAGAAATAGCTTTGGCCTCGCCTACACCTTTGAATTTTGTCAAATCTTTGATAGAAAGTTGACTGAGTCTGTGCCAATTATTTTCAACAGAATTCAATATTCTTCTTGCCAATTCCACTGCAGATTCCTCACGATTTCCGCTTCCCATAATGATGGCTAACAGCTCCGAATCTGAAACTGAAGATTTCCCTTTCAACAGGAATTTTTCTCTTGGGCGGTCGTCTTCCGCAAGGGATTTTATGCTCATTAATTGTAAGCGTAAATGATTATTTTTTTATTCGATTTATCAATATGCTGTTCCAAAATTTTGAAGAAATTATCAGAAACCATTGGACAACCAAAACTTAAACAAATATCTTCCTTTTGCTCAACATCAGGAACGCAACTTAATCTGTGAAGCACGATTGCTCTGGCTCTTGCATTGTTGTTGGTTTCATCAAGTCCAGTCAATCGATATGACATCCCGAATTTTCCTTTGTATTTTTCCTCGACTACATATTTCCCCAAAGATGAACAATGTGAACCATCAATATTGCTAAATTTCAAATTACCTTTTACTTTTCCATCTTCCGAACCGTCGCCGTGAGCAACCAAAGCTTTCTGGATTATTTTGCCCGAATTCAAATCAACAACAAAAAATCTGAATTTTGAAGATGATACCGAGAAGTCAATTAAAAATGCTTTGTCGGAATTATAAGAAGATTCTTTTAAAAATGTTTTTAAATCTGCTATTTTTTGAGTGATTTTAGTTTCCGGATTTGCGTGCTGAACGGATTGGTTTTCCTGAGATTTTACTTCACAGGAAATTAGGAGCAATGAAAAAATGAAGAATAAAAATGGTTTCAAAGAATACTAGTTTTCAATCAAAACGGATAATCTATTAGAAATAATATAATTTATTAATAAAATTCAAAAGCATTTACAAAACAATTTGCCCATCCTTCATTACCAGTTTTCTATCCGTGCTTTCCGCCAAAATAGAGTTGTGCGTTACAATCACAAAAGTCTGATGGTATTTGTCCCTCAAATCAAAAAATAATTGATGAAGCGCATCTGCATTTTTAGAATCGAGGTTTCCGGTTGGTTCATCTGCGTAGATTATTTTTGGAGAATTAATCAATGCTCTCGCAACCGCAACTCTCTGAGATTCACCACCGGAAAGTTGTGATGGTTTGTGATGCAATCGGCTTGCGATATTTAAATCTTCGAATAATGAATGTGCTTTTTCCAAAACTTCTTTTTCCGAAATTCCACCAATTCTGGATGGCAAAAGAACATTTTCCAAAGCTGTAAATTCCGGCAAAAGCTGATGATTTTGAAACACAAAACCGATATTTTTATTTCTGAATTTGGACAATTCACGGTCTTTCATTTTCAGAAAACTATTTCCGTCCAGAGCAATGTCAGTTCCATATTTATCAGGGTCAGAAGGATTGTCCAAAGTCCCCAAAATCTGAAGAAGCGTAGATTTACCAGCGCCGGATTCTCCTACAATGGAAACGACTTCTCCCGCTTTTATCGTAATGTCAACGCCTTTCAGAACTTCTAAAGTTCCATAGAATTTATGTATGTTTTTTGCTCGAATCATAGTATTGCTTTTGGTCTTTAGCTAATTGCTTTTGGCTTTTTAATTAAATCTATATTAAAAGTCTAAATTCTAAAATCTGACATCTATATTTTGGTCAATTTAGCAAATTTCAGGATAAGATTTTTCTCGCCTTCATTTTTGAAAATCACTTTTGCTTTGATATTTTGTGGGTCGGTTCCATCCAAAAATTCAACTGTTCCGACACCAAAACGGTCGTGTCTCACATTGTCTCCCACTTCTATATCTTGCGAAGATTGCCCGGTAGGATTGATTATTCTTGCTGTTGCAACTGGTTTCAATTGTTTTGGAACTGGCGCATTGATATTTCTTTCCAAAGTTTTCTTCTCCTCTTTCTTTTTGAAAAATCGAGGTTCGGAAGGTGCATCATCAAAGATATTGGAATCTAGTCCGGAACGGTTAATGAATTTCAGTTCTGCAACAGGATTTATCATTTCAAGATATTTCGAATCGATTTCGCTCAAGAATCTTGAAGGTTCCGCGTCGGTAATTTTTCCCCATTGGAATCTCGAAACAGCGTATGTAAAGAAAACTTCTTTTTCAGCTCTGGTCAAAGCAACATAGAATAAACGCCTTTCTTCCTCTAATTCTTCCCTTGTGGACGAACTCATAAAACTTGGAAACAGATTTTCTTCCAATCCAACTAAATGAACCACAGGAAATTCCAAACCTTTTGATAAATGGATTGTCATCAATGAGACTTTATTATTGTCATCATCTTTATCATTTTGAGTATCAGAAGACAATGCAATATTTTCCATAAAATTGGACAAACTTGGGTCACCATCTTCAATCTGAATTTGTTCCTCGATAAAACCTTGCATCGAGTTCAGCAATTCCTGAATATTCTCTACTCTGGAAACACCTTCCGGCGTTTGGTCTTCTTTCAGTAATTTGATGAGTCCGCTTCGTTTCGCCACTTCCATTGCAACGTCGTAAACATTATCAGTTTTCAACATTACCTGAAAGGCTTTTATCATCGCCCAGAAATCTCCGAGTTTGGTAAGAATTCCGTTATTTAAGCCTAATTGTGGTGCATAGAATCCGAGATTGTCCAAAACCTGAGTCGTTGGAACATTCTGAGAATCTGCAAAGACAATCAGTTTATTTTGAGTCGTTTCACCAATTCCTCTTGCCGGAAAATTGATGATTCTTGCCAAAGCTTCTGAGTCATTTTCATTGACCAAAAGTCTTAGGTAAGCCAGCAAATCTTTCACCTCTTTCCTTTGGTAGAAAGACAATCCGCCGTAAACTCTATAAGGAATATTCTTTTTTCTCAACGCATCTTCAAATGCTCTTGTCTGCGAATTGGTTCTGTAAAGAATTGCAAAGTCGGAGAAATGGCGTTGTTGCGTATTGTGTTTTTCAAAAATATTGGCAGAGACAAAGTTGGCTTCATCCGCGTCAGAAAGACTTCGATACACTTTTATCTTTTCTCCGACTTCATTTTCACTGAAAACATTTTTTTTGAATTGTTGTAAGTTTTTAGAAATCACAACATTCGCAGCATCAACGATATTTTGGGTTGAGCGGTAATTTTGTTCCAATGAAACCGTGACTGCATCGGGATAATCTTTTTTGAAATTAAGAATGTTATAAATATTCGCACCACGGAAAGAGTAAATGGATTGTGCATCATCTCCAACCACGCAAATATTTTCAAATTTTGAAGCTAAAGCTTTGACAATCAAATACTGAGAGTGATTCGTATCCTGGTACTCATCTACTAGAATATATCGGAATCGGTCTTGATATTTAGCTAAAACTTCAGGAAAACGGGTTAATAATTCATTGGTTTTCAACAACAAATCATCGAAATCCATTGCGCCATTTCGAAAACAGGCTTCCACATATTTTTTGTAAATCTCGCCAATCAGTCTCATATTCGCCTTTTCATCAGCTTCCATCAATTCCGGATTGTTAAAGTAAGCGTTGACAGTTATAAGGTTATTTTTATATTGGGAAATCCTCGAAAGCACCTTTTTCGCTTTGTAAATTTCTGAATCTATGTTCAAGTCCTTAATGACCTTTTTCATCACATTCAAAGCGTCCTGCATATCATAGATCGTGAAGTTGGAAGGATAACCAAGATTATGACCTTCACTTCTCAAAATTCTTGCAAAAACCGAGTGAAAAGTTCCCATCCAAAGTGATTTTGCATCACTTGGACCAACCACTTTTGCAATACGTTCCTTCATTTCCTTCGCCGCTTTGTTGGTAAAAGTCAACGACAAAATATTGAAAGGGTCTACTCCATTTTTTATCAGATGGGCAATCCGCATCGTCAAAACCCGGGTCTTGCCAGAACCTGCGCCTGCCAAAACCATCAACGGTCCTTGTAATGTGGTAACTGCCTCAAGCTGAGGCTCATTCAGTCCTTTCAGATAATCCATTCTATTCTCGAAATTTTAAGATAACAAAAATAGCGTTTTTTATGCAATTTTCCCGTCCATTATCATTTGATTTTGGTCGATTATGGGTAATTTTGCACTTGTAAAAAATGAAGCCCTAAAGTATCTCTAAATCTAATAAAATCAAAACTTGAAGTCTGACTATCTTAAAAACGAACTCCTCTCCTTTTTCAAATTAAAACCCTCGCCAAGAAGCTGGCATATTCCCTTTCTGGCAGGACTTGCGGTTGGTATTCCGTTGATGTTTGGTTATTTCTTGGGCGACATCAGGTCAGCACTCACAGCGAGTCTTGCGGGATTGGTCATCATTTATATTCCCAGCAACAGTGGATTTATCGAGACGATGATGAAGATGTTTGTCTGTTCATTTGGGATGATTATTTCGTACAGTTTGGGATTGGCATTTAGTTTTAATCTTTGGATTGCATCTTTGGTTTTCGGAATTTTATCGACGATTGCTTATTATGTTGCAAGGTATTTTAATCTAAAACCGCCAGGAAGTTTTTTCTTTATAATGATGGCCTCAATGGCAATCGGACTTCCACACGCTCCTGAATTGATTCCGAAAAGAGTTGGAATTTTCACGATTGGGACTTTGAGTGCTTGTCTCATTTGTTTGATTTACAGTTTATTAATTGCGAAAAAAGAATCTAAAAAGAACGTTACTACTTTTGATATCAATCCTTATGTCAATCTTGTAGAATCCTTTATCATTGGGATTTGTATGTTGGTTTCGGTTTTTGTTGGTAAGTTTTTTCATCTTGATTATCCGTATTGGATTCCTATTTCCAGTTTGGCTGTTTTGCAAGGCGTGAATAGTTATCACATTTGGAAACGCGGTTTGCATAGGATTATCGGAACTACAATCGGACTTGGAATTGCTTGGTTGATTTTCTCTTACATCACTTCGCCTTTGTGGATTTGCATTTCCATCATAACGCTTCAAATCATTGTTGAAATATTAATTACAAGACATTATGCTTTGGCTGTGATGTTTCTAACACCAATGGGAATTCTCTTGGCTGAAACCGGAAGCTCTACTTCACTTGAACCCGATTACTTACTGCAAATGAGGTTTTTAGAAATTTTAATTGGAAGTACAATTGGTTGTATTGGTGGTTGGTTTTTGTATAATGAAAGAATTAGATTTAATTCAATCAAACATCTGAGAAGGTCAAAGATTGTATTGAAAAAGAGTTTTCAAAAAGAGAAATAAAAGTCTCAAAAACTACTAAAACTTTTGTTATTAATTTATCTCAAAGTAGCAATGTAAGCTATTAGAATCAAAATTAAGACTACCGCAATTACAATTAAAACTATATTAGCACCAGCTAATTCATTTTTTCTCTTTTTCTTCAGGTTATTTGCTTCGAAAATCATCAATCCAAACCAAGCAATTACAATTGCACCAGCCAAGATAGCAAGATTCATTTCTCCACCAAGCGCTGCCACAAACAAAATCCCCAACGTTAGAATAGTGGTAATGATTAGAATCACCGCACGTATAATACTGTGAACTAATACGTTTTGCTTCGGAACCGCAAGATTTGAAGTTTCTCTTTCATCGTTTTTTATCTCAAACAGCTCATTAAATTCTTCATTCATATTACTTCTGTTTTTGATATAGTTTAATAAAAAAAGCAGTCAGCCCAGCAAAAGCTAAAGCTTGTAGCATAGATGCAATCATATAAATATTTTCTGAAAAACCTATGCGCGGAAAAATGTATATCAATTGAGTCAAAGTAATGATTACCAAAGAAATAACCGCTATTAAAGTGTAATTTTTCATCTAAGTGTTTTTATTAATTAATGTTTCAACTAATATCGATATTTTTTTTGAGATGTTTTCTTTTGAATAATTATTAAAATTAAATTTCTGATTTCTAACTTCAGAAATTTGTGTTTGTAAATCTTCTTTTTCTTCGTTAATGAATTCTAAATCAGAAGAATAAGTTGAAGGGAAAATTGCTGGTTTTGCATACGTAATTGCGTCGCCAATATTTCCACTGATTTTGGTTTTTCCGTAGATTTCTTTGATTGAAAAGAACTCAGTTTCAGTTTGAATTGGGCAATATAAAATGTCTGACTGCAACATCCATTTGCCAAATTCATCTTGTTTTATTTTTTCTTCAAAATATTGAATATTAATAAATTGAGGAAGTTTATCTGCAAGTTGATTTAATATTTCTAATTCTTCACCAGAAGCTTTACCAAGAAAAATAACTTCATAATTTAAATTGACATTTCTGAAGTTTTTCAACTTTTCAAAAAACGAATAGTAATCTCTCCTAGTTTGCGAAACTGCGCCTGGAATTACAATTCTCACCAAATCATTTTCTAAATTTTGAGAATCGGATTGATTAAAATAAATCGGCAAAAAATTCAGATTATTTTGTTTTGACGCCAATTCATCAATTCCCAAAAGATATTTTGATTTCCGATAAACTTTAGAAGCTTCCAAAAGTCCTTCTTTTAAGAATAATTTTAGTCTATATTGTTGGTCTTTTTTGAAAATACTTTTGAACAATTCCCATCTCGAAGCTTTTGTAAAGTTCAGATTATGAACTACAATCGCTGTATTATATTTTTTAACAATTGCTTTGTAAAAATTGAAATGCCTATGAACAGTTCCAATGATAATCAAATCATATTTTTCTTTTTTTAAGACTTCCAAAAGTTCAGAATAATCTGTTAGGAAGATATTTTCTTTCTCAAGCTTTAGAAATTTGAAAATCTTTTCGGAGAAGTAAAAATCCACAGAAATCTCATCAGAATCTTTTGTTAATTCATAGAAATTATTTGCTAATTCAGCGTGTGTATCGAGTTCTATGTAAGCGATTCTCTTCATAAACCGAAATTTTTGAAAAACTCTTTCCAACGTAGATTCCGAATGAATTTGATTTCTTCTTTGCTAAGATTTCGTTTTTCTTTTTGCTTAATAAAAGAATTCGTTGTAATAAAAAACTCTTTTAAAGAACGGTTTTTAAAAGATGACTTTGCAGAAGAAATCATTGCTAAAGGTAAATTCAAACCAATGTTATAAAAATACTGCCCTAGTTTTTCTGCCTTTTGAGATTTGTATTTATAAGCCGTCGGACGAAGATGTTTGACCCAAAGTTCTTTAACGGTCACAACTTCCCAATTGTTTTTTTTAGCCAATAAAATATCGAGATTATCCCAACCAAGAACGGCTCGCAAGCCATTAATATCTTCGAAACATTCTTTTCTGTAAGCTTTTATCGGACCACGAACGTGATTTTTGGAAGACAGATTTTCGAAAACCCAGTCGTGATTTTTATTACTGAAATCTGCCCAGTTCTCATTCGGATTTCTGAGGTTTTTAATTTCAGGATTTTGTTTGTAATTCTTGATATAAACCAAACCAGAAACAATTCCCGCTTTTGGATTTGTTTCAAAAACTTTATTAATTTTTTCAAGATAATTCTGAGGAAAAACAATGTCCGCATCGTACTTGCAAATCACATCAAAGCCTTTCCAATCAACAGATTCTAAGCCTTTGTTAAAAGTTCTAACGACTTTTGCGCCTGGCTCGTGTTCGGATTTTTCTAAGTTCAAAACCTTGAACCTTGAATCTTGAACCTTGAAATCATTAATAATTTCAGAAGTTCTATCAGTTGAACCATCATTCACAACCACGCAAACAAAATTCTGAAAACTCTGATTTTTCAAAGATTCTAGGAAAGGAAAAATATTATTTTCTTCGTTGTGAGCGGGAATGATGATAAGGAATTTCAAATTGGATTCAAAAAAAATTAGAAGCCGAAAGTTACAGATTTTTATAACATTTTCTATAATTATTGATTTCGTCTATAAAAAATTATTGTTTAATTAACCGTAAAGATTCCTGCTAAAATATTTTTAAGAGGTAATTTTGCACCTTTGATTTTAATGTTATGGATACAACGATTGAACAAAGCAAAAACTTCTCATATTCCATTATTTCCTACGTCTTTTTCACGTTTATAGGTTATTTCATCATCGGATTATCATTATCTGTTTTACCGATTTTTATTAGCAAAGGTCTTGGATTTAGTATGCTGGTTGCAGGAATTGTGATTAGTTTACAATACATAATGACTTTTTTGATGAGAGCTTATTCTGGAAAAATCATTGACAGCAAAGGTCCAAAACCCGCAGTTTTAGCAAGTATGTTGAGTTTTTCTTTTACAGGATTGGTATTGATAATGGCTTATTATTTCAGATTCTCTCCTATCGTTAGTTTGTTATTTCTAATTATTACAAGACTTTTTACCGGAGGTGCAGAAGGAATGGTTGGAGCTAGCCCAATTAATTGGGCAATTATGACTTTAGGAGAAAAATATACAGCGAAAATCATTTCTTATAACGGCGTTGCTTGTTACGGCGCTTTGGCTTTAGGAGCATCTTTGGGTGTTACTATTGTAAAGAATTTCAATTTTTATGGTTTAGGAATTCTGATTGTAATTCTAGGATTAATTGGATTTTTCGTGGCGAGAACCAAAGAAAACAGAACCGGAAAACATTCTTCTGAGGAAGAACAAAAATCCTTCTGGAATGTATTAGGAAAAGTCGCTCCTTTTGGGCTTTGTCTGGCTTTGGGAGGATTAGGATTTGCGACTATTTCAACTTTTATAACACTTTATTACGATTATTATCATTGGCAAAACGGCGCAATGTGTTTGTCTGTTTTCGGAATTTTATTCGTTGCTGGCAGATTAGTTTTCAGTAATGCGATTAATCGATTTGGTGGAATCAATGTTGCGATTGCAAGTTTGGCTGTAGAAACTCTTGGATTAACGATTATCAGTTTGTCTTATCATCCATATTTTGCATTGATTGGCGCAGGAATCACAGGATTAGGATTTTCATTGATTTTTCCGGCTTTGGGCGTTATGGCAATGAAAACTGTTCCTTCTTCCAATCAAGGTTCTGCTTTGGCTGGTTATGGTTTGTTTATCGATATTTCTCTTGGTGTTACAGGCCCTTTGATTGGTGGTGTTGCTGATGCGTTTGGCTTACCATATATTTTCCCTTTCAGCATTGGGATTGTGATGCTGGGCTTAGCTCTGGCTTATTATCTGAAAATGAATCTGTCTAAATAAAATATCTTTCCAGTCAAATTCTTCCTATTTTCGCATTTTAAATTGGTATGCAGAAAGTTCTCAATCTTTTTGATTTCTCTCAAAAAGTAAATTACAAAAACGAAATATTCGCAGGACTAACCGTTGCGATGACAATGATTCCAGAATCTCTGTCGTTTGCCATTCTAGCAGGATTTTCGCCGTTGACAGGTTTGTACGCCGCCTTTATAATGGGATTGGTAACTGCTATTCTCGGCGGAAGACCAGGATTGATTTCAGGAGGAGCAGGTGCAACTGTTATTGTTCTAATTCCATTAATGATTTCTCACGGTATCGAATATGTTTTTGCAACTGTTGTTTTAGCAGGAATTATTCAGATTATTATCGGAGTTTTCAAATTGGGGAAATTCATAAGATTGGTTCCACAGTCGGTGATGTATGGTTTTGTGAATGGATTGGCAATTGTGATTTTTATGTCGCAGATTAATCAATTTAGGGTTCAAGGAACAGAGAATTGGTTGTCAGGAAATCCACTTTATACAATGATTGGCTTAGTAGCCTTGACGATTTCTGTCGTATTAATATTTCCAAAATTCACAAAGAAAATCCCAGCTTCTTTGGTGGCGATTGCTGTCACTTTTGCTTTGGTAATGATTTTCGGAATCCAAACTAAAACTGTGAATGATATTGCTAATATTGCCGGAGGTTTCCCACCGTTTCATATCCCGAATGTTGAATTATCTTTTGAAGTTTTGAAAGTCATTTTTCCATTTGCTTTGATAATGTCAACCGTTGGATTGACAGAAGGTTTATTGACTTTAAATCTGGTTGATGAAATTACAAATACAAAAGGAAACAGCAATCGAGAATGCCTCGCTCAAGGAACAGCGAATATCTTAAACGGATTCTTCCTTGGAATGGGTGGTTGTCCGATGATTGCTCAGACTTTGGTTAATTTATCAGCTGGAGCAAGAGCCAGATTGTCTGGAATTATCGCTGCTTTGGTTATTTTATTAATTATACTTTTTGGAGCGCCTGTAATTGGGAAAATGCCTGTCGCTGCTTTGGTAGGCGTAATGATAATGGTTTCTATCGGAACGTTTGAATGGGCAAGTTTTAAGGCGATAAAAAGATTTCCAAAGTCTGATATTTTCGTGATGGTTGTCGTGACTTTGATTACTGTTTTCCTTCATAATCTGGCTTTGGCGGTTTTGATTGGTGTGATTATTTCGGCTTTGGTTTTTGCTTGGGAAAGTGCGAAAAGAATAAGAGCGAGAAAGTTTGTTGATGAAAACGGCGTGAAACATTACGAGATTTTTGGACCATTATTCTTTGGTTCTACGACTGTTTTTGCTGAAAAATTTGATGTGACGAATGACCCAAAAGAAGTGGTTATTGACTTTAAGGAAAGCCGAGTAGTTGATATGTCAGCCATTGATATTCTGAATAAACTGACTGAACGTTATCATAGTCAAGGAAAAACGGTTCGTCTGAAACATCTGAGTCCGGATTGTCTGCGATTGATCAGAAATGCAGAAAACGTCGTGAACATTAATATTATTGAAGATCTTGACTATAATGTTTTGAAAGATTGATTTTAATTTAAAATATCTTCAAGAGCTTCAAAGTAAAAGCACTTAAAACCTTACTTATTAAAAGTAACCGTAAAAAGATTCTCCTTATCAGAGAGTGAACTATAAGAAATATCGGCTTTATGATACTCCAAGATACGTTTTACGATGCGGAGACCAAGACCGGAACCTGATTTGTTTTGAGAATTGCTGCCTCTCATAAAAGCTTCGAAAAGTTTTTCTCTTTCAGAAATAGGAATGATTGTGCCTTTTGAAAAAACATTGACAATGATCCGGAATTCGGTTTCTTTAATTGAAATATCAACTTCCTGATTGTCTGAATACAATGCAGCATTTTTGAATAAATTAACGAAGGTTATTTCAAGTAAAGATTTAATACCTTTTACTGTTAGAATTGAATCTTCAATACTTTCATCATCGATCTGGAAATCCATTTTAAAGTCAGGAAAATTACGATTCACTTTTTCAAAAGCATCAAAAACGACTTCATCAATTCTCACTTCTTCATAAACGCTGGCAATTCCTTCCTTATCAAACTTCGAAAGTAAAAGCAATGATATTGTAAGATCCGACAATTGATAAACATCCAGCAACATTTGTTGTAAAGTTGCTTTGGTTTTTGGCGAATGACTTTCCAATTGGATCAAATTTTCAAGCTGAAAAGCCATTCTTGTGAGCGGCGTTCGCATCTCGTGAGCTGCACTTGAGTTAAAATCTTTTTGTGACTGGAAAACATCATTTAACCGGTTTGTCATCAGATTAAAAGAAGTTGCCAAAACACCAATTTCATCCTTAGGATTTTTAACTGCAACTGGCATTGTCAATTTATGAACACTGATTTCTGAAATGTCGGACTTAAGAATTTCCAAAGGTTCTAAGAATTTTGAAACGATATAATAGCTGAAAAACCAGATTAAAAGAATACTGACTACATAAGAGAAAATCAGCATATATTTCAAAAAATCAAGCTTTGACTGCCCTGTAACATCCTGAGCGCTAGTTAAAATGTAATAATTATCACCATTAATCTTTCTAAGTGCGGCGAAAATTTCAGGCGCAGAATGCTCATTATAAACAGTTTTTTCTTTATCCAATCTGTCCAAAAGTGTCTCGTCCCAAGTGATTTTTTTATCTTTCAAAGTACTGTAAACCAATTCCTTTTCTGCATTAAAAATCATAATGTTTTCGTTCAGCAAAACATTGTCAGAATTCTCATCAAAGAAAATGGGTGCTTCTTTCTCAAAATCTCTGGATTTCTCGATAAAATTAACTGTAAAAACCAAACGTTTCTGAAATCTTTCCTTGAACTCGTCTCTTCGGAAATCATTGAAGGAAACGTAAACGATAAACATCATAATCCCAAAAATCAGGGAAAATGCGATGCTAAGACTAAGTGCGATTCTACGTTTCAGAGACATTTTTAGAATTATTAATTATAAATAATGAATTATTAATTTTTTAAAGTGGACTTAGATAATATCCGAATCCTGGTCTTGTATGTATTAATTTCGTTTTAAAATTTTTATCGATTTTTTTTCTGAGGAAATTGATGTAAACTTCGATGGCGTTGTTTGTAGATTGAAATTGGTTTTTCCAGACTTCATCGGAAATATATTGCTTGGAAAGCGTCCGTCCGTTTGCTCTTGCCAATAAAACCAAAAGTTGAAATTCCTTCACCGTAAGATTGATTTCTTCACCTGAACGGAAAACCTTGCTGTCTTCCGGATGAATTACAAGATCTTCTATCACGATTTTTTCGACTTCCTCGGTTTTCGGCGTCAGTCTTCGCATTTGAGAATTGATCCTCAACAATAATTCCTCCAGCAAAAATGGTTTCACGAGATAATCATCGGCAGCACGCAGAAAAGCTTCCTTTTTTTCTTCGATTCCGTCGTATGCAGAAATGATGATGATTGGCGTTTCGGCATTGGTTTCACGGATGGTTTTACAGATATCCAAACCATTGATTTTCGGAACGTTAATATCCAATAAAAAAACATCATATTCTTTTGCCGTAAACATATTCAGAAAAACTTCGCCGTCTTCTGCTTTGTCGGTTTTTATGGATCTCGATTCCAGAAAAAGTGCAATTTCTGAAGATAGAACAGAATCGTCTTCTAAAAGTAGTGCCAGCATTTGTTAAGAATTTTTTACAAATATGGGGAAAAGTAATTAACTAGAATTTATCGGCTATAAATTTTAATTATATTTGAAAATATAAAAACTAATGCAATCTCAAATAGTATGGAAAGACAAGAGTTAGATGACTCTATTTATAAAAAAATAACAATGTCGGCAGAATTATTCTTTAAAAAAGAAACCGACAGCAATGTATTTATAGTAGATGCTCTAGATTGGTTGAATGAAATTATAGAAAATGAAGACCTAAACAGAGTAACAGATATACATATTTATGTAGAAGGCTTTAGCTTGACTGAAAAAAGGCTGAAAAATACTACTTTGCATATGATAACTTCTATAATTGCGGACAAATATACCGATGATAATTTTAGATATTTAGAAGAAATTATTTTATTTGAAGATAATTTGAAAAGTGATCTTAGTTTCGATTATTACTTAAAAATTGGTGGCTATAAGCCAAAGTTTTTAGATCGTATCTTAACTTTTACCGAAAACAATATTAATAGCTTTACTCAAAACAAACTCAATGCAACTGCTTTTTACATAATGAAAGTATATGGAATGAGTTCAAGAAATAAGAAATTATTCAATATTGCAAATGGACTTCATCAAGAAAAATATCCTTCACCAATTGATGAATTTAATTTTAAGCCAATATCTAAAATTAAAAATGAAGCAAAACCTTGGTGGAAATTCTGGTAACTATTATAGTAATATGAAACATATAGTATTACAGATAAAATCAAATTAAAAACCTTTGAAAAATTCTACAGGAAAAATATGAAAGCTAATATCAATAATGTAATTTATGGATTGAGATCACTAAATTACTTATAATTAAATATTATTATATTTTCCATAAAATCTTTATCGATAATTTTCGTTGTTTTTAAAATCAATCTTTATCAATGAAAAAAGGTCTTATTCTTCTTGCAATGTTTCTGATATTTTCATCTTGTAACAATGATGACGACGACTCTAATAACGAAACCGAATACAAACAGAGAATGCGTGAGTTTGTCATCGGAATCAGTCAATATTCGAAGGCGATCAACCCTAATTTCATCATTATTCCACAAAATGGAATCGAGCTCGTTACAGATAACGGAGACAAATCCGGAAATCCACACACTGCCTATCTAAACGCCATTGACGCCAACGGACAGGAAGATCTTTTCTTCGGTTATGATGAAGATGACAAAGCGACTTCCAGTACAGATAATCAATATTTGAAAGCGCTCCTAAATGTTTCTAAAAATGCAGGAAAGACAATTCTGACAACAGACTATTGCTCCACCCCTTCAAAGGTTACGAGTTCCTATTCCCAAAATCTGAATGCCGGTTATATTTCCTTCGCTGCCAACAAAAGAGAACTGAATGCTATTCCGAATTTCCCGAATCCAATTCATCAGGAAAATGCCAATAACATTACTAAAATGTCTCAGGTAAAAAACTTTCTTTATCTGATAAACCCTTCTAATTTTAATTCTAAAACAGATTTTATCAATTCTGTAAAACAAACCAATTATGATTTGATAATTATGGATTTGTTTTTCAAGGACAATAATTGTTTTACTGCATCGGAAATTGACCAATTGAAAACCAAGGCAAATGGAGGAAAAAGACTTGTAATATCCTATATGTCAATAGGTGAAGCAGAAGATTACAGATATTACTGGCAAAGCAATTGGAGCAACAATCATCCTTCTTGGTTAGACGCAGAAAATCCAGATTGGGCGGGAAATTATAAGGTAAAATATTGGAATCAGGATTGGCAAAATATCATTTTTGGAAACGATAATTCTTACTTAAAGAAAATCACCGATGCCAAATTTGATGGTGTTTATCTTGATATTATTGACGCTTTCGAATATTATGAAGATTAATACGTCTTTGTCATATCACTCGGAATCACAAGATTAAATTCTGTCGGAACAAAATCTTTTTCAGGCAAAACCAATTCCGATTTTTCCGATTCGAAGACAGAAATTACAGCTATTTTCAGATTTGGGTTTTTCTTTTTTAAATACCAATAGATTCCGCCATATTGCTTGCTGTGATAATCACCGTTGTAATGGATAAAAGTGTTTCCAGCCTGCAAATTATTGAAGATTGATTCTGCCATTGTTGCATCTTTTATGGCTTGTGCTGAAATGAAGTTCATTAGTTTAAATTCGTCCACGTGGTCTCCCATCAGGGATTTCATTTCTTTGTAGCCTGGTGTTTCAAGAGTCACTTCTATTGGTAATTTGGCAATGAAATTTTTCTCAGAATCAGGTAATTGATTCAGGCTTTCTATTCCGTTTTTTGAAGTTTGAGATGCGTATTTCCTTGGAACATTGGTTGCGATAAATTTCAGCTTTTTATCTTTGGCAAAATCAAGCAAAGGTCTGTAATCTGTCTCATAATTTTTCCAAAGTCTGACTGAATCTTTAAGGACTTTTGTGTCAATTTTTCCGGCCAAGTAAGAATTCAAAGCTTGTTGATTATCTCTTTCGAACATTTCTGCTCCAAGAATGATTTGTCCTTTTTTCTTTTCGAAAAGAGCTTCTGTTATCTTTTTTTCCAGCCAATGATTGATAGAATTATCGTGATGTTCTCCAATGAAAACAACGTCATAATCAGCCAATTCTTTCATTACTTTTTCAGGCGAAATAGTCTTAGACTTTTTATCAAAAAATTGATAAGAACGGAAATCCTGAGCTTTGAAAAAACCAAGACATAATACAAAAATAAATAATACTAACTTTCTCATTTTAAAACAAATAAAAAAACCGTTCTAAAGTAAATTAAAACTATAAAACGGCTTCATTAATAATAACTACTGTAAATTTTACAAACCTGCAACCAGGTCTTTCCAACCTTGAAGTTCAGGATTTCCAGGCTTTCTTTTTCCGAAAAGCTGAACGATAAAATCACCTTCTTTGTTGAACACTTCTACCGAAGTAACCTCGCCATCTTCAGTCGGTTTTTTGGTAATCCAGGTCTCAGCAATTTTGGTTGTGTCAAGATGCAAATTGAAATCCGGGTCCATCACATTGAACCACTGTTGATGCCAAAGCGTCTTTTTAACTTCACCTGTATGAATCTGAATAATTCCTCTGTTTCCAACGAAAACCATAATTGGCAGATTCTGTTCCGAAGCGTCTTCCAAAACATTCACCACCTTAGAATTGTCAATTTTTGTAGCATAACCTTCCGGCGCCAATCTCAAAGCCTGAGTTCTTGTAACCCCGAATTTTCTCAGCATCATAAAGAAATCGTGCGTGTCTTTCAAATCTTTCCAAGCCTGCTGGAAACCTGCAACATCAATCTCTGAATCTGCTTTCTCTGCTGGTTTTCCGGGAACAGCTTCGGTTACTACTTCTGCAGATTGCTCGTCTGCTCTATATTTCTCTGTCAAAGCATCGAATTCAGCTTCATTACTTTTGCTAGTTAAATAGATTTTATGAAGTGCTAATCCGTCTTTTCCGAAGAATTGAAAACTCTTTCTATCTCCCTCTATCACAGAAAAGCCGAATTTCCAAGAGTTAATGAAAATCCTCAAATCGATATCTTCTCCTACGAAAACCTGCCCGTGAGGATTGCTGAAATCTGGGTTTAGATAAACGCCTTTTCTTTCGTGCACACATTCGTCATTTCTGGTCAAAGCCATTACTTTGTCCAGTTTGATGACTTCCTGAAGAAGGTCTGCAAAGTCAGATTTAAGAACTGTAACGCCGTTTCCAACGTTTGTCGCTAATAATTCTGCTTCGCTAACGCCTAATTGCTCGGCTGCATTTCTTATTCTGAGATGTGGATTTTCTGCTTTCAGAGCTTCCCATTTTTCTTTTAATTCATTAATTAATGTACTCATATTAATTTATTTTTTAGATTGATTATTTTATTTAAATTTCAGTTTGTCATTCCGTAGGAATCTAAACAGTCTAGATTCCTACGGAATGACAAATATTGCGTTTAATTGTATTATTACTTTTTGATTGTCAGAACTTTATATTCTCTTTTTACGGGTTCGCCGGTTTTGCTTGTTATGAATTCCTCTTTGTCTGATTTTATCATTCTTTTGAAGTTTGTTTGAGAAATTAAGAGCTCAATATCTTCATAATTGTAAAGTTTGAAATCTGATGTGAAAGGCAATGTTTTCATAAAATCCTTCTTGGCAAATGTGAGGACGAAACTTCCATGCTCTTTTAAAACTCTATAAATCTCATTCAGAAAATCGACTGGATTTTCCCAAAAATAGATGGTGTTTACAGTCATTATTTTATCAAAGCTTTCATTACCAAAAGGAATATTTTTCCCGTCATATAATTGGAATTGGGCTTGAGAAAGATATTTTTGATTGATAGTTTCGGCTTCGGTTTTCATTGTTTCAGAAATTTCCAAGCCTGTATAATTGATATTATCAGCAAAATCCAAAAGATAAGAAAGATGTCCAGCGTTGCCGTGACCGAGTTCCAAAACCGTTTCGTTATCCGATAAAAGCAAGGCTTTGATGGTTTCTTTTGTCATATAAATATTGGTCTCGTTCATCATCTTGGCGACCTCCTTTCCTATTTCTCCTTCTGGATTTGCAAGGTTTTTTGCTAATATTTTGAGTTCTTGTTCTGTCATTTAGTTTAAGATTTAATTTAACCAAATAAAATCATCGTATTGTCATTGACCGGATGTTTACAAATCGTACAAGGGAAATTGTAAGCCTTGGAAATTATTTCTGCCGTGAACACTTTTTCCGGCGTTCCGTAAGACAAAACCTGCCCTTTTTCCATTAACAAAATATGGTCTGCAAACTGAGCAGCGAGATTCAGGTCGTGCAAAACTACGATTGCTGTATTGTTATTTTTCGTAAAATTCTTTATCAATTCCAGAGTTTTGTACTGATGCTTAATATCCAGATTATTAAGTGGTTCGTCTAGGAAAAGTAAAGTGTTTTCTATCTCATTATCCAGCTGAGCCAAAACACGAGCGAGATGAACACGCTGCTTCTCGCCACCTGAAAGTGAGTTGTATTCTCTCTCTTTAAAATGGACAACATCCGTCTCTGCCATTGCTCTTTCTACAGATTTGAAATCCTCTGAATGAGGCTGAGAACTGAAATAAGGATAACGTCCCATCATCACAACATCTGCCACCAAAAGAGGAATATCCTGCGCATTGTGCTGGGAAAATTTGGCTTTGTGTTTGGAAAGTTCTTCCAGATTCCAATTGGAAAGTATTTTGTCTTTGAACTGGATATTTTTTTTGTTATCGGTTTTGATTTCGTTGGCGAGAAGATTCAAAAGGCTGGATTTTCCGGCGCCATTTGGACCGACAATCGCAAGAAATTCGCCATAACCAACATTGACATCAACATCTTTTAAAATGCTGACCTTTTGGCTTTGATAATTGATTTTCTGTCCCTTTATCATCTTAAAGTGTTTTTAAATTTAATTAAAATAGCGATGAAAATCGGTCCTCCAATTAATGACGTCAAAATCCCAATTGGCAATTCTGAAGGTGCAACAATGGTTCTGCTGATTGTGTCTGCAAACAACAATAAAATACTTCCGCAAACGGCTGATAATGGCAAAATAAAATGATAATCTGAACGGAAAAGCAACCTTAAAATATAAGGAACAATCAATCCAACGAATCCAATCGTTCCTGAAAATGCGACGCAAGTTCCGACCATTAATGCTGTTAAAACCACGATTTGCTTCTTCAGAGTTTCTACATTGATTCCCAAATGCTGTGCATCTTTTTCGCCCAGCATCATTGCATTCAACGCTTTTCCTTTCGGTAAAATGATGATGTATGATAATAGTAAAACTATCGTCAGAATAATATTTTTCGTCCAAGTTGCTCCGGCCAAACTTCCGAGATTCCAGAAAGTTAAATCCCGAAGTTGCTCGTCTTTTGAAATATAAATCAGAAATCCTGTGATTGAAAAACCGATGGAAGTAATTGCAACACCACTTAATAACATCATTACAACATTGGTTTTTCCGCCAGATGTTGATATCCTGTAAACGATTATCATTGCTAATAATGCACCGATAAATGCGGAAACACCAACTAAGGAATTTCGTACAATCTCGGGAAGATAAGCTTCAAATGTATGTCCGAGAACTATGGCAATTGCTGCTAATAATGTGGCTCCGGAAGTTAAACCGATTGCTTCGCCTGTTGCTAAAGGATTTTTGAACATTCCCTGCAATGTTGTTCCTGAAACTGCGAGCATACTTCCAATTAAAACTGCCATTACGATTCTGGAAGCACGCACTTCCCAAATGATATATTTTTCGCTAAGCGAAAGTGAGGAATCGCCGTTTATAAATTTCCAAAAAACCTCGTATGAGCTGGATTTTCCGAAATCGTAAACTCCGATATTCAAAGATAAAACCATCATCAGCATTAATAAAATAATACCGATGATGGCGTAAAATGTAAGACTTTTTGATTTCAAAATGCTTAATTATTTCGTTCCATAGGTTTTACCTACGGCTATGGATATTGAACCCGTTGGGGTTCGCTTTTGATGTTATATTGTTCCATAGGTTCACCTACGGCTAATGATATTAAACCCTTTGGGTTCGTTGAAATTACTTTGTAGATTCAATTAATAACTTATTAAGGCTCAAAGCTGCTTCGCCAACTCTTGGACCGAATGAAGATAATAATCCACCATCCATAGCGATAACTTTCTTGTTTTTACCAGCATTGGTCTGAGGAACTCCTGGCATTTTAAGTGCGCCTTCCTGTCCTCCGGAACCTTGCAATCCGCTAGAGAAAAATAACAATACGTCAGGATTTGATTGTACAACTGCTTCCGGTGTCAATGGTTTGAAATCTTCGAAATCGTTTGCTGCGTTTTGTCCGCCGGCGATTTCTATAATTTTTGCCATAGGTGTGTTTTTGCCCCCAACCATCATCATATTTCCTCTTGCGTAGATGAACAGGACTTTTGGTTTTTTGGCGATTGGCTGAAGTTGCTTTACATCTGCATCAATTTTATCTTTTAATTCCTGCTGATTTGTGTTTCCTAAAGCTTTTGCAACTTGATCTATTAATTTCTTAGTTCCATCGATTGTGAATTCTTGTTGGAATAATTCTGACTTGATTCCGGAAGCTTTGATTTTCGCTAATAAGTCCGGATTGATGTCTTTGTCTGAAGCTACAATTAGACTTGGATTAAGTGCCATAAGCGGCTCAATCGTCATAGAACGAACGTGACCTAGCTCTTCAGCTGTAGTTTTCAAACTTTCAGGATATGTGCTTGTAACATCTATTCCTACGATTTCTTTTTCGTGACCAAGTGCTGCTACAATCTCTGTAATTCCACCGCTGATGCTGACGATTCTTTGATTGGAAACTGGTTTTTCAGTTTTAGTTTCTGGCGTTGTTGCTACTTTTGAATCTTCTTTTTTACAAGAAATTCCTGCTAAGAATATTGCTGAGAGAAGAGCTATTTTGATGTTTTTCATTGTTTATTTTTTGTAGATTGAATTGTATTAAAGCGGTTTGTATTCGAATTGTGGGAATCCACGATAACCGTTGATGTCAGTCATTCTGGTAAATCTTAATTTAAAGAAATAGCCATCTGCATCACGAATAACATAAAAACGATCCGAATAAACTTCTAAACCATTCGTTCCAACTGGATTTCGCCAATTTGCTCCAATAATTGTCTGGTCATTATTAATAAATTTGGAACTGTCAACATTTTCCAATTTGAATTGATCGTATGCAGTTTGTCCGGTAACAGGAGCGGTTGCTGTAACTTGATACGCACTAACTTTCCCCAAAACATTTGTGACCACAAAATCTGCATATATATAACTTCCGGCACCAGCTATAACATTAGTCATAACTGTAAATCCTAAATCCCACTTGGAAGCTTCCGGCTGAATATTTACTTCTTTGTTATTGACCATACTGAAGAATGTATAATCATATTCCGGTTTTTTGCTGACGATATATTCTTTGTGAGTTGTTTCATTAAGATCGGCATATTTTATTTTATAACCATCGTTGTATCTTACGATCTGTACTTTTTTCCATCCTCTTGCATCGCCTGCTGTGTAAACGGTTCCAGGAACTTCTGCTCCTGTGTAGAGATTACGTCCCATATTTACAAGATAAACAGGGTTTTCAGAATCGTTTGCTTTGATCTCTGCAATGGCAGTTCTGCCAGTGATGATGTAGCCTTTTGGATCATCAATATAAGTTTCATTGGTTGGATCAAAAGTTCCTACCTGTACTTTTTCTTTTAGAGCTGTAACATCAGATTCTTTGACAGCATCAATATTTGTGGCATTAGGAATAGCGCCTGCAGCCATCATTACAGAATAATTAATAGCCACTTTGAACTGATCTCCTGAATAGAATCCAAGATCCCAATCTGTACGTTTATTATAAGTTTTCTGTTCACTACTTAGGTCTATCCAAACCTGATTTGGCTGAGATGCACCACCAACTTCAGGATCTATAACCGCACCATCTGTTGGAGGAATTGCAATAGGATCTTCGTTATCATTAATACACGATTGCGTGAAAAGTGTAAGTCCTAATAAACTGAATATGAATAATTTTTTCATTTTACTTTTTTAAAAATTATAATTAACTCTTGCAAAATAGCTTCTACCGTAGAATAAATCCAAACTACTCGCTGGTCCATTGTGAGCACCTCCTGTTAAAGAAGTATCTCTTACTGATGACACATCAAAAAGATTTTTGATACCTAGACTTAGTTCAAAATGGTTATTGAAGAAAGGCTGCATAATGGTGAAATTCATCATACTGTAATCATTTCTCTCTCCAACTCTGTATTCTGAAGTATTAACATCTATTGCCGTTAAATTGAACACTTGTATTTTACCCGTGTATTTGTAAAACAAAGAAACAACAGTATTGATTTTTGGAACTGTATAGTTTGCATTAAGATTACCTTCAAAAGTGTAGAAGAAATCATCCGGAGAAACCACATCACCATTTGTAAGTGTTTTTGAAATACCATAATAAGATGCATTAGCCGCTAAACCAAATGCTCCTTTTCTAAGACCGAAATTACCTTCGAACAACATCGATCTGTATTTGTCAACATTAAAATAACTTACAATTAAAGGCTGAAGAGATACGTTTACCTGTTCGATTCTATCTTTTACATATAGATAAGTTCCGCTCGCTCCTACTTTAAAATCCCAACCGGCAGAATTTCTAATTCTTTTTTCAAAGTTCAATGAACCAGTATAGCCACTTTCAGGAATCAAATTTTGGTTCCCTTGCAGATTATGGTTGGCATCAACAAAATAGGTATATAACTCATCGAAATTCGGGAATCTGTTTGCACTTCCTACAACCAATCTTAGATTGTCATTATCAGTAATTTTTGCTCTTGTAGTAACAGAATAATTATGTTGAGTATTAAATTTATCACTCAAAGCAAGACGATATCCCGGACGTATGGAGAACACATTATTGATTTTCCATTCTGCGGTCAAAAAGTTAGCGTAGTTAAAAATCCTTCTTTCCACATTATTTCCATCAAAAGAACCTGCTATAAAGCCTGCATAACCAGAAGTATGATCTAATTCGTAACCAATCTGAAAATCTATCTTTTCATTATTAAGGAAATTGCTGAAAACACCTCTGGAATAGATAACGTCCGCTTTGTTATAAGATTTATAATCATCCACCGACATTCTTTGCCTGTTTGGAACATCATAATTATAATCTCTGTATTTTCTATCTTGGGTTTGATAAGAAAAATCTCCGGTATAATTGATTGCTCCGAAATGAGTCTGCACATTCAACTGGTGAAGATATCTTGTTGTAAGATAATCTCTGTCTACAGACAAATAAGTTCTGTTTCCACCACCCAAGTATAATTCTGAAACTACTGGATTGTAATAATTCAGTTTTTCATTTAGATAACCAAATTTGTAGAAAACAGAGGTTTTATTTTTGGTGTATCTTACAACCCCATCTACGTTCAAGATATCTTTTGGTTGCCATAGATAACCTCTTTTACCATCTTGTTCAATATATTTGTAACCTTCCTGAGTTCCTTTGAAACCCTGGAAATCATTGTGGTTAATATTAGCACCTACATACCAATTTTCATTGAAGTTATAACCTAAATTAAGTGCCTGAATGTGACGACCTTCACCTTTCTTGTAAAGATCATACTCTTTCCCAACCGTTTCTTCCTGAAGAGAAGCATTTAAAGTAACTTTCTTTTGGCTATTTTTCTTTGTAATAATGTTAATTACTCCTGCTACAGCATTACTACCGTAATCTACTCCCATAGAGCCTCTTACAATTTCTATTCTTTCAACATTGTTGATATTTAATTTTGTAAGATCAATATTATTTCCGAGTCCAATATCACCAACTACGGGAATATTATCAATTAGGATTTTGGTGTATTCTCCAGTAAGCCCCATAATACTGGCAGTAGAATTTCCAGAATTACGATCAGGGGTAATTAGAATATTAAGGCTTTGATTAAGAACATCTGCAACGTTTGTTGCCGCCATATTCTTGATTTGAATTTCATCTATAACTTCTACTTTATATATAGATTTATTAACTGATTGAGGACTATATTGCCCTGTAATGACTACTTCTTCTATGTTTTTTTGATTAAGTGAATCTTTTTGTGCGTATGCAAAATTCAAAATTGCTACTGACAAAAGGCTCATTGTTCGCTTCTTCATTGAAAAAATTTTTGCGAAGATAAGGTTTTATTTAGAATCATTAAAAACAATTTTGTACTTTTGTGGAATAATTCTAAATAATACAATTTAATAAATTAATTATGAAATCAAAACTATTTTTGGCAGTATCATTATTCGCAATTACTAATATTAATGCGCAATTATCTGAAATAAACGAAGACTTCTCTGGATTTTCTCAACAAAATTTCCCACAGAATGGATGGACATCAAACAGAACATACCCTTATGCTTATTTGATCCCTGGGCAATATGCGCAATCATACAGTCTTTTTGATGCTGCTAATCCTACCTATATCATTACTCCCGAGATTGTTTCTCCAGATGGTACAAAAAAAATAAAATTTGATGCACAAGTAAGCGCAGGATCTGGAGGTAGTGGTACAATTCAAGTGGGTTTGCTAACAAGCGCAACTGATATGTCAACCTTTCAATCAATTTCTACTATAGAAACTTTACAGGCAACCGCAACAAGTTACACATTTGATGTTCCTGCATCTTCAGGAAAATACATTGCATTCAAATTTCAACCAAGTACTGTTCATGCAGCATTACAAGTGGATAATGTAGTTTATGGTACTAACTTAGCAGTTAATGATAGTGCATTTGGTAGTAATAATGCGAAGTTTGCAGTTTCTCAAGATAACAATTCATTGATATTTGCAACTCAGACAGTATTTACTAATGCTAAAGTTTACAATTCTGCTGGACAAATTGCAACAGAAGGGAAAGTTATTAATAATTCATTTGATATCGCAAGATTGAAAACTGGTGTTTATTTTATCGTTATAGAAAACAAAGACGGACAGTCTGTAAAATCTAAGTTTATTAAAAAATAATATATTTTTAATTAGTAATTAAAAATTATCAACCTTTTAAGAGTACTCTTAAAAGGTTTTTTTGTTCTTAGTCTTAGAATTCAACATATGATATTTATCAAGTTTTTATTTTTTAATTTTATTTAGAATCGTTAAAAACAATTTAATACTTTTGTAGAATAATTCTAAATAACAAGTATAACTCATCATTTCTAATTTATGAAAACAAAACTATTCTTGGCGGTTACCTTATTTGCAATCAATGCAAAAGCGCAGTTAGCCACAATCAATGAAAACTTTAACTCATTTACAACTGGTACTTCTGCATTACCTCAAAAAGATTGGAATAAAGTATCTGCAGGTCCGTTATTATACATTGATGGTACAGGAGGAGAAAATTATGCTCAAGCGTACGCATTATTCTCCCCAAATGTAGCCAACTATCTTATTACACCTCAAATTGTAGCACCAGACGGCACCAAAACAATTACTTTTACAGCAGCTCAATCTGCTGGTTCGGCTGGACAAGGAACTATTGAAGTAGGTTTGGTAGATGGTATTACATCTGCTGATATGGCTAGCTTCACATCTTTAGGAACAGCAATTACACTGACTTCAACAACAGAAAACACATACTCATTCTCTGTACCAGCTTCTACTAAACAGTATATTGCATTCAAATTCATAGGCAGCGTAAGTCACACTGCTCTTCATGTTGATAATGTTAAATATTACAAAGCGCCTCTTTCAGAAATTAATGAAAATTTCAACTCATTTACGACTGGTACTTCTGCATTACCTCAAAAAGATTGGAACAAAGTATCCGCAGGTCCGCTATTGTATATTGATGGAAGCGGTGGACAGAACTATGCACAAGCCTACACACTATTCTCTCCAAATGTACCGAACTATCTTATTACGCCCCAAATCGAAGCACCAGATGGTACGAAAACAATTACTTTTACAGCGGCTCAGACTACTGGCTCTGCAGGGCAAGGAACTATAGAAGTAGGATTGGTAGATGGAATTACATCTGCAGATATGGCTAGCTTCACATCTTTGGGAGCGGCAATTACATTAACATCAACAACAGACAACACATATACATTCACTGTACCAGCTTCTACTAAACAATATATTGCATTCAGATTCGTAGGGAGTGTAAATCATGCGGCTCTTCATGTAGATAATGTAGTTTATAAGAAAATCGAAATTCTTTCTGTGCCTGATATAAAAAACAAAAATATTTTCCAATTGGTAGCTACGAATAATGAACTTAAGCTTATTGGCAACGAAACAGCTAAAAATATCAAAATTTATAGTAGCAATGGAAGCCTTGCAATAGGCACTTTGGTTGCAAACAACAGCGTGAGCATTTCAAAATTGTCTACAGGTGTTTATTTCTCAGTAATTGAAACAACAAGTGGCAATATTGTAAAATCTAAGTTTATCAAAAAATAAATTTAGATTAAAAAAACAAATCCAATCCTCTTAAGAATATCTTGAGAGGATTTTTTTTAATTCATTTCTTCTATATGATTTTTATCAAGTAAATATTTTAAAATCTTATTTAGAATAATTAAAAACAATTTCTTAGTTTTGTAGAATAATTCTAAATAACGAATTCAAATAATCTCAAATAAATGAAAACAAAACTACTTTTGGCAAGTTTACTTGCTTTTGCTGTGAATCAGACAGTATTATCACAAACTGATGAAAACGGATATACGCAAGTAAATCTTACAACTGGACCTCAGTATGCAAACAGAGTATTCTTTGACCTTTCCGCGAATAATATAGTTACACAACCTGCAACAGGATGGGATATTGCATTTTACAGAAACAGTTCTATGGATTTTGGTGTAAAAGTAAATGATGCTACAAGCGTTTTGACCTATCAGGTTTCTGCGGATCCTGCAGCGTTTGACACTGTTACACCAGCTGACAAAGCAAATTGGGGAGACCCACTCTACAATCCGGATCAAACAGAAAGAATTCAAGATGGATCTTTCGATTCTGCAACTTTGCTTCCTGCAAGCGGATTGAACTACGGATGGGGTTCTTACGACATTGTCACTCACAAATTAGTAGGTAAAGTAGTTTTCGTATTAGAATATGGAACTACTTATTACAAATTCTTCATCAACGAATATTATGGAGGCTATACTTTCAAATATGCAAAATGGAATGGTACTTCTTGGGATGCAACACAAACCAGAACTATTGCAAACGGAACAGATGATGCATTCTTTAACTATTTCTCATTTGATACGGGGGAAAAAGTTCCAAACATGGAACCAGCAAAAGCCAACTGGGATCTAATGTTCACAAGATATTATACATTCTATGCAAATATTATGATGTATAAATTGTCAGGAGCAATCCAAAGTCCTAATATAACTGTTGCAAAAGTACAACCGGAAACTCAGGCTGTTTCTACTTTTACAGCGCCTGCAACAACAGCTTATTCTAAAAACATCACTACAATTGGTCATTCTTGGAAACCAACAACAGGAGTTTATACTGATGTAGTTTATTATATTAAGGAAGGAAGTAAATATTACAGATTGTTTTTCACGGCAAACGGTGGAGCAACAAGTGGTAATATGTATTTCAAATATAAAGACATTACAGATCTATTGGCTGTAGCTGATTTTGGTAAAAAAGGAACTTTCGGAATCTATCCTAATCCAACCAAAGAAGATAAAAAAGTAAACATCTTGTTTGATGTAAAAGAAGCAGCTTCTAAAAACGGAACTGTAGAGATCTTTGATTTCTCCGGTAAAAAAGTTTATGAAACTGCTATCGCTAACCAATCAGGATTCTCAACTCAGGAAGTTGACTTAAACAGACTTTCATCTGGTACTTACCTTGTAAAAATCACTTACGGAGGTCAGACAGAAACAAAAAAGCTTATTGTAAAATAAGTCATATTTCAGATTTTATTCTTTATGAGACCACCTTCGGGTGGTTTTTTTTTACCTTGTCATTTGATTAAATAATGAGTAAATTTGTATAAATAATTCCATTCAAAGTGAATTCTCTTATCAACAAAAAAGTAAAGTTTCAGGATCTCGGCATCAAAGATTATCAGCCAACTTGGGACTATCAGGAAGAATTACTCAAGCAGAATCTCGATATCAAAATCCATAATCGGGAAAATCCGGAAGTTTTGAAAGAAACAGACAATCATTTACTTTTTGTAGAACATCCACACGTTTATACTTTAGGCAAAAGCGGTCACGAATCCAATCTTCTTGCGAATGAAAATAAACTGAAGGAAATAGAAGCAACTTACGTCAAAGTCAACCGTGGCGGCGACATTACTTATCATGGTTTTGGACAAGTCGTTGGCTACCCTATTTTGGATCTTGAGAATTTCTATACAGACATCCACCGTTATATGCGTGATCTGGAAGAAGTCATCATCAGAACTATTGCGGAATATGGCTTAATAGGCGAAAGATCTCCCGGAGAAACAGGGGTTTGGTTTGATGTAGGAAAACCTTACGCAAGGAAGATTTGTGCTTTGGGTGTAAAAGCCTCACGTTGGATTACAATTCACGGTTTTGCACTGAATGTGAATACAGATATGCGCTACTTTGATTATATTATTCCTTGTGGGATTTCTGATAAGCAAGTTACTTCTATGAAAAGAGAACTTGAAAAGGAAGTCGATTATGAAGAAGTAAAACAGAAAATCAAAAAACATTTCGCCGATGTTTTCGGATGCGAATTGATATAAAAAAGAGGTTACAAATCTGTAACCTCTTTTTTCGTTATTAATGATCTTAATTTCCTCCTGAATACTGAATGATACTGGAAGTAATATCTCCATCATTATCAGTTGTTACTGTCGTAGATTTTACTTCTTTACCATCCACATATAATTTGATGGTTGCTTTCTCTCCCTTTTTTCCTGATTTGTCCCAAGTACCAATGCCGATTCCCATTGCATAAGCACCAGTAACTTCTACTTCTTTGGACCAAGGTAACTTTGCAATATCCTCTATTCCACCATCTGCGCTTGTTTCACTTCCGTAGGTCAGTGTTGCTTTTAGATTTCCTGTGTAAGTTCCCGTTACCTCAAATTTTAAAGTATGTTTTACTGGATCATCATCATCTTTGCTACAAGACGTTGTAAATACAGCTAAAACAGTTAGACACATCATCACAAAAGTGATTTTCTTGAAAAATTCTCTTTTCATAGGTTAAAAATATATAGTTTAAAAATGTTTTCTTGGTTATATTAATTTTAGTTTTTTATACAGTCATACCAATGTCAATTCCTTTGATTTTCCTATAAAGATCCGTTGCGAAATTATCAGTCATTCCGGAAACAAAGTCCAATATACCTAAAGTTTTTTGATAAATTGTAAGATTATCATAAATAAATTGTTGAGGAATTAGTTTTAAAGCCATTTTATCATAAGATTTTCTCTCATCTTTATCTTTGATGATGGATGGAATAAAATGATTCAAAAGCTCGTACATGACGTTGTAGCCTGCATTTTCGATCTCGATCACGGCTTTGTGATTGTAGATTTTTTCTATGGAAAAACGTTCGATTTCTGTGAGCGACGAACTTTCTGTTTTGAAGAGGTCAAGAATGCCTTTGTCTAAAGTTCCGTCGATCACTTTTTCAAAATTCTTCTTATAAAGCTCAATTGTTTTATTAATTAAAGAATTGATAACTTTAGCTCTCAAGTAAGAGATTCTTTCATTTTTGTTGGTAATAATATCCAGCTTGTCTCCTACTCTTTTGATATCGTCAGGATTTACAGATTTAATTAAATCAAGAAAGAGATTTTCACAATCAGACGTGCTTACAATCCCAAGTTTGTGAGCATCCTCCATATCAATGATGTTGTAGCAAATGTCATCTGCTGCTTCCACCAACCAAACGAATGGATGCCTTTTGAAAATGACAGGTTCATCACTTTCGGTTGTCATTCCTGTGGAGTTAGCGATGTCAAGGAATTGCTGTTTTTCATTTTGGAAGAAACCAAATTTCTTACGGTTGATAACACCTTTTTTCTTTGCAATAGATTCACAGGGATATTTTGCTATGCTTGCCAATGTTGTATGTGTCAATTGTAATCCGCCTTGATCTTTGCCCTGTTGCTGATGCGTAAGAACTCGGATTGCATTAGCATTACCTTCGAAGTTTAAAAGATCCGCCCATTCTTTTTCACTGAATTTTGATTTTAACTGACTTTCGTTTTTCTCAAAATAACTGGCAATCGCATCTTCTCCCGAATGTCCGAAAGCCGGATTTCCAATATCGTGACAGAGACAAGCCGACGCAATGACATTATGCAATTGATGCTGATAGAAATCCTTAGACAAATCATTGATATCACTTTGATAATGTTCTGAAATATATTCGCCTGCCAAACTTCCCAAACTACGACCTACAGAAGCGACTTCCAAAGAATGTGTCAATCTGTTGTGTACAAAAACACTTCCCGGCAAGGGGAAAACCTGCGTTTTATTTTGAAGCCTTCGGAAAGCTGAAGAGAAAATGATTCGGTCAAAATCTCTTTGAAAATCTGTTCTGGAAACCACATTCTGCTGGTGATTTCCGGTGCGTTGGTTGGTGAAAATTGAGTTCAGATCCATAATGGATTCAAAAATAAGGGATATTTTATTTTTAACGGAATAATATTTGAGTTTTTATCAAAAAAGTCATTATGCCAGAAGGTCCAACTATTGTTTTGATGAAAGAAGATCTCCGGAAATACATTGGAGAAAAAGTAATTTCAGCTGTCGGAAATGCCAAGATTAATAAAGAAGAACTTACAGGTAAAGTTCTTAAAGAGATCAGACTTTACGGGAAGCAAACCTATCTTATTTTTGATAAAGTGAGTGTCAGGATTCATTTATTGATGTTTGGTCATTATGAAGTTGGTGAGCAGACCAAACCTGATAAATCTCTTCAGCTTGGATTGAGTTTTAAGAAAGGTAAAATGCTTTTCTATACTTGTTCCGTAAAGATGGTTGATAATGATTTCCTTAAAACTATTGATTGGGAAGCAGATGTGATGAGTAATGTCTGGAATCCTGAAAAAGCCAAAGAAAAACTAAAATCTCAACCTAAAATGATGGTTTGTGATGCCTTGATGGATCAGGAGATATTTTCGGGAGTTGGGAATATCATTAAAAACGAAGTCCTTTTCAGAATTGGTGTTCATCCGGAAAGTCAGGTTGGGAAGCTTCCAACTAAGCAATTAAATGATCTAATGACTGAAGCAAGGAATTACAGTTTTGATTTCCTGAAATGGAAAAGAACCAATACGCTTAGCAAAAACTGGCAAGCTTATCATCAAAAGAAATGTCCTAAATGCGGTTCGGAAATTATCCAAAAAGATACAGGCAAAGGTAGAAGAACCAGTTTCTTCTGCGAAAAAGACCAGAAATTATATTAAGTTTTGAACTTTCTCATTTTCAAAACCTTATAAATCATAAAATTTTCTAAGATTTGATTTCAATTTAATTTTACTTATCATTGGCAAAAATTTTATCCTATGAAGAATAAATACTTATTGATTCTATCTCTTATTTCGTCATTTGCTTTCGCACAGCAGACCATTTCTTTTGAAAGTTCAGAAGCTTACAACCTTGGAACTGTTCACGGACAAAATGGTTGGGAAGTGACTCTGAATAATGACGAAGTTCCTATCAGCAACCAAGTGATTTCTACAGAAAAAGCTTCTGCCGGAACACAATCTCTTAAAATAAGTGTGGATGCCAACGAGGATTTCGGTTGGTTTCCAATTTTTGGAGCTGCGAAACTGTTTGACAGAGCGTATGATTACACTAATACCACTATAGAATTTGATGTTTTCATTACGGAACTGGATGGTTCTACTTTTGAGTTCGGGACTTTTGGCGTTGTAGATACAGATGAGTTTATGCCCGTTTCTATCTATTCTTTCAATTACACAGGGAATCTGGAAGTGGTAAACAGTGAAGATTATGATTACGAAAATGCCAACTTCACTTGGGAAGCCAACAGATGGTACAAACTGAAATCCGTCATTACTGATACCGATATTAAGTTTTATATTGATGGTGCATTGATCCACACAATGCCGAATTTCTCCCAAACTGACATTAAGGGAATCAACTTCGTTCACGACAATTTCGGAGGTAGTGCTTACATTGATAATCTGAAAATTAATGATGAAGTATTGGCTGTAAATGATGTCACTAAAGGCAACATCGAGCTTTATCCAAATCCGGTAAAAGACATCCTGAAACTGAATCTTCCAAACGGTGAAAAGGTTTCTAATGTTGAGGTTTACAACACAGTTGGACAAAAGGTTTCTGACTTTAGGAATGCTGAGGAAATTAACCTGAGTCAGTTAAAATCCGGTATTTATATCATTAATCTGAAGAACACAGAAGGTAAAACGTACAGTTCCAAAATTATTAAACAGTAATTAACAACTTTAAAATCCCGTTCTATGAGCGGGATTTTTTATTGGATAATGTTAATGATTTAAACTTAATAATAAAACATTGCTTTTGTCATTCCGAAGGAATCTAAACCAAGCTGTTGAGATTCCTTCGGAATGACAAAGTGAGTATTTAGTATGAAAATCAATAATAAATATTACAAATTAATTTATTAGATCATCTAGATTTAAATATCTTTATCTTAAAATATCAAAGTAATGTCATCAGCTATAAATAAAGCAACCCTCAACTTCCTGTCAACCCTGGAGATCAATAACAACAGAGAATGGTTCAATGAAAACAAACAGCTCTATCTGGATGCCAAAGTCAATATTGAGAATGTCGTGAATGATATCATCTCGGAAGTGGCAGAATTTGATGCCAGTGTAGAACGGCTTGAAGCTAAGAACTGCATTTTCAGGATCTACAAAGACACCCGTTTTTCCAAAGACAAAACGCCCTACAAGACCAATCTTGGTGCTTCACTTGTAGAAAAAGGACCGAAAACACTGAACCACGCCGGTTACTATATTCATTTTGAGCCGGGGAAATCCTTTCTTGCAGGCGGTGTTTATATGACAGAACCCAAAAACCTGAAAGCGATCCGTGAAGCCATCAGTTCTGACGGCGAGGATTTCCTCAAAATCCTTAATAAGAAATCCTTCAAAGATGTGCTGGAACTTCAGGGAACAAAACTTGTGAAAGTACCGCAAGGCTTTGATAAGGAAAACCCAATGGGTAATTATCTGAAGTTTAAGCAGTTTACAGTGTTCCATCCTTTGTCTGATACTGATGTTCTGGATAAGGACTTTGTTAAAAACACAGTGAAAGTATTGAAAGAGATCTATCCTTTTAATCGATTTTTGAATGAGGCTATTAGCAGGTAAGATTTTTTATAAGTTTTTTAAATAAAAAGCCATCCGTTTTGGATGGCTTTTGTCATTTTGACAGTTATTTTTTTGATGCTACGTCTGTACACTCTCTGTATACTTTTCGTACTCTAACTGTACTTTTTCTTTATGAAAGTATTTTGGTCATTTCTGTCAGATTGTCAGGGTGGTCTGTTGCTGTTATTGTGATCTTATTTCCTGTAATATTTGCATAGTTTGTGGTGGAAGTATAAATCCATTCGTATCCGGAATCTACTGCGTTACCCTCTTCTACTGTATTTCCTTCTGCATTTTCTATTTTTACAGTAACAGCTTTTACGGCGAAGTCATCCACAGCTATAATTCTGATGGCATCTCCCTTTTTTCCTCTGTAAGCTGTGAGGTCTATGGACTGTATTTCCGGTGCATTGAAAAAGTCTTTCATCGCTAAGTTATAGGTGCTCATCCCTTTGGAAGTGTCTGCTTTTGCAGAATACATCTGTTTTAGATCCGGATTATTGATGACAGATCTTGCGTACTGAGATGCTTTCTGAAACTTAAGCTTATGTGCTTTCTGTTTTGGGGAGTCTTCTACGGTTTTGCTCTTTGGTGCTTTGGATACGTAGGTTTTGCCGTCTCTCTGGCTGAATACGATAAGGTCTCCTATTTTGCCGCTAAGGCCATGTGTGATGATGTTGTTTTTGCTTTCTGCCATCTTTGTGTTTTTTTGAGGTTAATATTAAATGAGTTTCTAAAGTAAATATTTTATTGATATGTAACTTGGGTTTTAATACAATATTTATTGGATTTATAAATGAGTTGAATTTGAATTATTAAAACAACAGATAAATAACTCCCAAAATTAACTGCAGATAAAAATTCTTTTTGATTGTTTGTGAGAATTAATTGTTATTTTAGTAAAAATTAAGCTTGCTATTTTTAGCGCATATCGATACGAATGTGGTGTGATATGCGCTATGATGTAGCGGGTATAAACAAGTTATCTGCAATTTTTTAAAGACTGCATCCATGAAAAATATTTACATGCTAATTTTAGTGTTTATTTTACCAATTTTATTTGGATGTAAAGACGAAAAAAGATTACAAAGAAAAGAATTTCTAAAAACTGCAAAAATTTATTTTAGCGAAGAGTTAAAAAATAATGCAGATTATAAATCCTTAGACTCTTTGAGAATATTAAAAATTGACACATTGTCTGATAAAGATGAATTGTATATATATATATGTCAATTATATAGATATAAAAACCATTTATTATTACAATCAAAATCGCCGAAAGAATTGACCGATTTAAAATATCTAACTGAAAATTTTGGTTCGAAAATGTATGAAGCCGACGTAAATAAGCTAGAATATGATTCTGTAAAAGAAAAAGTTCTGAGGGATTCTATTGACATTATTGACAAACAATTAAAACACTATGAACAAATATTAGTCAAAAAAGACAGTTTAAATTTATGTATGTATGAAGTTCAATATAGTTATCAACTAACAAATAAAAATATGATTACTGAAAAAGGTGTGACAGATTTATTATTTACAAAGGATATGAAAATATATGAAAATAAATATCAGGTTATGACCGAGTACAAAAATCTTCAAAAAAAATTTCCATTTATTAAATAGAAAAACTGCAGATAACATTGTATTTGCAAAAGGCGGACTGAACAGCTTAGTATCAACGGTTGTTCTTCGGTTCAACTTATGTGCAAAATTGAAGATTTAAGCTTTGATTTCCTCAACATCACAAAGCCCCAAAACGTTGGCAGAAATTTTAAACACACAACTTTTATAAATGAAAAATAGTATAATTTTATTAATGTGTCTATTGAGTTTCAAAATTTACTCACAAAAAATTAAAGTTGATAAATTTGAATTAATTAGTTATGAATTTGACCCATACAATAACATAAAAATTGATTCATATACATCAATCGATAGAAGTGGAAAATTAAATGTTTATATCGACAGAATTTTACAACGAGATTATTATTCTTATCAGCTAACTAATAGTGAAATTAAAACTATAAATAAATTATTTAATGATAACTTAACATCTTTCATAGATAAAAAATTAGTCGAAAGCAATATAAAAAGTTATGAGGAAGGAAGAAAATACATTTCATATAGTATAAATAATCAAAAAAAATCTTTATGTTTTATTAATTTTTTGATGAATTCGCGTTTTACTGACATCATTAAATTATTAAATAAGAAAATATACGCCTATGAAAATTCTGCAAAAGTTTCATATTTCAAAATTGAATTCAGCAGATTGGAAAAAGAAATAGCAATACAAAATAAAATTGACAATTATCTTCCAGAAATAGCTTTACCTGCACCATCACCTTAAAAAAAACTTCTGCCAACAAGGGTTTTGCAATAGTGGGACGAAACTGCAAAGTTCAACGGTTGTTCATCGGTAGAAATTTGTATTTTAGTTGAAGGTTTAAGCTTCAAAAGGATTGCCATCGCAAAGACACGAAATGTTAGAGGTAAGATTAAACAGATACTCATAAAAACAGGAAAAAGACATTGGGACTATTTAACATTTTTAAACGGCAAGACAAATCTAAAAGTGAAACTGAACAATCAGCAACACCAACAGATTTTAAAACTCAACTTGACATAATTGAGAAGAACGTATTTACTAAATTAAAACCACTCGGTTTCAAGAAAAACGGTAGAACATTTAACAGAGTGCTTGACGATGGAATAATTCAAGTAATAAACTTTCAAAGCGGACAGTATCCTATCGGACAAGGTTATGAAATTCCAGGGCTACGTGAAAATTTATACGGAAAGTTTGTTGTAAACCTTGGAGTTTGTATTAAAAATCTTTACAAATTTCAATCACCAGCAGAAAACAAAAAGTATTACAAAGAATATGATTGTCAAATCAGAAATAGACTTGGAACAATATTAACAGGGCAAGACTATTGGTGGACAATTACGGACGACAACACGAAAATTACTGAAGAAATTATCAGTGGACTTGAAACAAAAGGCTTTCAATGGTTCTCAGGAATAGATACGAAAGACAAAATAATTTCTAACAACGGACACTTGCCTTATGATGCTTCACCAAGAGCAAAGTTGGACATTTCTTTGATAGTATGGTTTGACGACAAAGAAAAAGGGGCTGAATTATTTAGAAATTATTATCACACTATTCAACCAGTCAAATCATCGCATAAAGAATATGTAAGAGATTTAGCAAAAGAACTAAAACTTGAACTATAATGACAAAAGCCAAAACCTCTAGTAATAAGGTTTTTACAACAGCGGGGCGAAGCTGCAAATTTTAATGGTAATCCAGCGATTGAACTTTTGTGCTTCGATTGCTCCACATCACAAAGCCCTAAAACGTTATCAGCAATTTTAACAAACATAATTTTATGAGAAACTTAATCTTAATTATATCCTTTTTTATAATTTTTTCTTGTAATAAAAAAGAGGTTATTGAACAATTAAGTCGTGATAATGAGTTGCTTTTAAATACTTATGGAAAGCCTTATGATGACCAATTCGTTGCTTCATTCAATCCAACCGAAACCTCAAAAGACACGTTGCTTATTTCGAAAATTGAATATAGAAATGAGAAAGAAATTGAAACAGTAAAAAAAGTAAAGTTAAGTCCAAAAGAAGTTGACTCACTATATTCATATTTTCAAGATATAAAGAATAATTTTAAACCTGAAGACAGGAAATCGAAGGTGTTGGATGGAACTTCCGTTGCTGTAGTGATAAGAAATAATGCAAACGAGGTATCATATTCATACAAAGGTCTTGACAAAGCTGAAAACTCAACTACAGAAATTAAAAAACTTATGAGATTTATCAACTCAAGATTACCAAAAGATTTTCAAATGTATTAAAAAAACTGCTGCTACCAACTGTTTTGGTTTATTGCGGGTTTTGACATTTTTTGGACATTAGGCTTTTGAACTAAAACTTTGGCTATATTTGTGATGTTCGTCACCGAAAACCGTAACAAAAGCGTCGAAACATTATAATATTTAGTTATATTATTCTCTCTAAACTAACTCTATGCTTAAAACCCCAACCCTCACCTTCCTCCTCATCCTAACCGCCTGCACCACCCAAAAAAAAACCTGGACAGAGAATGACTGGTATGCCTACACCAAAACAAGTTCTGAGAAACAGAAACCTGCAAAAGTGTACGAATTCTCGGATGGCATCATCAGAATGCACGGCGAAAATGTGGGCTATCTGATGTCTAAAAAAAGCTATTCCAACTTTGAACTGACGCTGGATTACCGATGGAATCTGGATGAGCAATACAAAGGAAAAGGCAAGAAAAACAGCGGCGTGATGTACAATATTTCGACCGACTCGCCGGATAAGGTTTGGCCAAAAGGGATTCAGTTTCAGATTAAAGAAAATACGACTGGGGATTTTGTCTTTCTGGATCAGGTGACTGCAAAAGTCAATGGCAAACTGGTGGAAGCCGGCGCAAGCGTCACTTCTCCCAAATTCTTAGAAAATGAAAAGCCTTACGGCGAATGGAATTCTATTGTCATCAAATCACTTAACGGTAAGATTACCCAATACCTAAATGGAAAGCTGGTCAACGAAGCTACAGAAGCTACTTCTGTGGAAGGGAGAATCTCTTTGAACTATGAAGGTTCTGCGATTGATTTCAGGCATATTAAATTGAAGAAAATTTCGAAAGAGTGACAATATAGTTTCAAGTAATGAGAAGTTAAAATAGTTCGTGAGCAAAGATCTCTTTCCAATAATGTCTATTGTAAAGATATTAAGAAGGAATTTGAAATATGAAACAAGTTTCCTCGTCCGTAGAATCTACACGGATGTTGCCATTATGAGCATTTGCAATTTCGTTGGCGATGTAGAGTCCAAGACCTAATCCTTCCTGTCCTTGATGTACTTTCCCTCTGGAAAAAGGTTTGAAAAGATGTAGTATAGTCTCCGGTTGAATTTTGTTGCCTTTGTTGATCACACATAATTCAAACCCGTCAGATCCTGTTGCTGCTTTTACGATAATTGGGGTCTCCTTTTCTCCATGCGTAATCGCATTACCCAAAAGGTTGGAAAACAGCTGCGCAATGCGTTTATGATCTCCTTTAACTTCTGTTTCCAGATTAAATATTGTTATTATTTCCTGATCTGGATAAGTCATTTTAAGTTCTGTAACAACTTGACTTAAAGTATCTTTTAAGTTTTTATTATTTTCAAAATTCAGTTTGATACCGCCACCTAATCTTCCGCTTGCAAAATCGAGCATGTTATCAATAAGACCTTTCGTCCGGATTGTAGAGTCCTGAATCACCTTTGCTAATCTCCTACTACGCTCATCCAATGAACCACGGAGCATTACCTGAGCGGCATTGGAAATTGCATTCACTGGGTTACGAAGGTCGTGACCCAGTATAGCGATAAATTGCTCTCTGGTTTCTGCATTTTGTTTCTCCTCCGTTAATTTAGTTTTTGCTTCATTCAGATTATGAATGGCATCCAAATTATATGCGATCAGCTCAGCAAAAAGTTTGAATGTGTTGATCGTTTTTTCATTATTTACGAGAGCAGGTTTGGGATCAATGGCGCATAAAGTTCCAAAAAAATCTCCATTTTTAAGAATTAAAGGTATGGAAATATAACTTTGAAGACCATACATTTTGGGGGTATGATGGTCTGAGTAAATCGGATCTTTGCTCACATGATCTATGGCAACTGTTTGATGGAAATCCATCACCTGATGGCAAAGGGTGGTTTCTACTTGTAATTCTCCACCTATTCCAAGTCCGAAATTTATTTTATCATTCACTGCGCAAGCGATCCAACGGTCTTTAGTAACTCGTGCGACTACTGCATACCCCATCCCTGTTGTGTTACATATCACCTCCAATATCGTTGCAACCGCAGGTATTTGATTTATGTCTTCAATATCCTTTTCAAAATCATTTGCTCTTGCAAGATCCTCCATATGATAAATCTATTAATATTTTTGGTATAAAGCGACTGCACTGAATACGCTTATTAATGGATAAAGATAAGTATTAATCTTTTATATTAAAATTCATAATGAATAAATGTAAAACGCTTTAATTACAAGCACGTTCGAAAGAATAATTTATAAAATTACAACTATGCTATTTCATTAATTCTTCAGAAAAAAATCCATTTATAACAAATTTTTTACCCATAAACGAGTATTTTTGATACAAATAAACTTTGAATGAGAAGCCTAAAACTATTTCTATTCTGCTCCATTATTTCTATTGGGATTAAATCTCAGGAAATTAATGATTGGATTATAAGTCCGGTAGATTATGTCAATCCATTGATGGGAACGCAGTCTTCTTATGAATTGTCTAATGGTAACACCTACCCGATTATCGGATTACCCTGGGGCATGAATTACTGGACGCCACAAACCGGAAAAAATGGAAACGGATGGCAATACACTTACAATTCAAATAAAATTCAGGGATTCAAACAGACACATCAGCCATCACCCTGGATGAATGATTACGGACAGTTTTCGATTCTGCCAATAGTTGGAAATCCGGAAATAGATCAGGACAAAAGAGCAAGCTGGTTTTCTCATAAAGCAGAAGAAGTGACGCCTTATTTTTACAAAGTTTATTTGGCAGATTATGACGTCTGGACAGAAATTGCTCCAACTGAAAGAGCGGCAATCATGCGTTTTACTTTTCCGGAAACCGATAAGGCTCAAGTCCTTCTGGATGCTTTTGATAAAAGTTCTTATGTGAAAATAATTCCGTCGGAAAGAAAAATCATCGGTTATTCCACAAGATATGCAAGAGGGAAAATGGAGAATTTTAAGAATTATTTTATTCTGGAATTTGATAAAGATTTTGTTTCTCAAAATGTCTGGAGCGGAAATGAAATTCTCAAATCTAATATTGAAATTAAAGCAGACCGCGTTGGTGCTTTAATCAAATTTCCTACATTAAAGAAAGGCGAACAAATTACGTTGAAAGTTGCGTCTTCTTTCATCAGTCAAGAACAAGCTGAGGTTAATTTGAACGAAGTCAAAGGAAAAAGTTTTGATCAGATAAAATCTGAAGCAAAAGATATTTGGAACAAAACTTTAAATAAAATCGAAATAAAAGACGCAACAATAGACCAGGCAAGAACTTTTTACAGCTGTTTATATCGCAGTGTTTTGTTTCCACAAAAACTTTATGAGAAAGATAAAAATGGAATGATTCAGCATTACAGTCCGTACAATGGGAAAGTAATGCCTGGATATTTATTCGGAGGAACAGGTTTTTGGGATACGTTTCGTGCACTCTACCCGCTTCTGAATTTGGTTTATCCTTCCATCAATGTAGAAATGCAAAAAGGATTAATTTCCGCTTATCAGGAAGGCGGATTTCTGCCTGAATGGAGCAGTCCCGGATATGCGGATATTATGATTGGAAATAACTCTGCCTCCGTAGTGTCAGACGCTTATATCAAAGGTTTGCGTGGATATGATGCTGAAATTCTTTGGCAGGCTTTGAAACACGGCGCAAATAATGAAGGACCGATAAGTGCTGTCGGAAGAAAAGGTGTTGAAGATTATAACAAAATCGGATACGTTCCAACTGATACAGGAATTGACGAAAGTGCAGCCAGAACTTTGGAATACGCTTACGACGACTATGCAATTTATGAATTTGGGAAAGCATTAAAAAAACCGGACGCTGAAATTCTACCTTACAAAGAAAGAGCAATGAATTACAAAAAGCTCTTTGATCCGAAATATAACCTGATGAGAGGCAAAAAGAAAAACGGAGAATTTCAGGATAATTTTGATCCTTTTGAATGGGGAAATGCTTTTACGGAAGGCAACAGCTGGCATTACACCTGGAGCGTTTTTCAAGATATTAATGGACTTAAAGAATTGATGGGCGGAAACCAAAACTTTGCAAAAATGCTGGATTCGGTGTTTGTAATGCCGCCGACTTTCAATACCAATTATTACAAAGAAGTCATCCACGAGATGCGAGAGATGCAGATCGTTGGAATGGGACAATACGCTCACGGTAATCAACCGATTCAACATATGCTTTATTTATATAATTACGCGGAACAACCCTGGAAATCTCAATATTGGGTAAGGCAAGCAATGGATAAACTTTACAAACCAACGCCAGACGGATATTGTGGCGATGAAGACAACGGGCAAACTTCGGCTTGGTATGTATTTTCAGCTATAGGTTTTTATCCCGTAACTCCGGCAAGTACACAGTATGTCTTGGGTGCTCCACTTTTCAAATCAATCAAAATTAATTTAGAAAATGGCAAATCTGTTTTGATTGATGCTCCTGAAAATTCAAGTACAAATATTTATATCGATCGTTTGAAATTCAATGGTAAAAATCATTCAAAAAACTGGATAGATCATTTTGAACTAATGAAAGGTGCAAAATTAAAATTCGATATGAGTGACAAACCCAATCTGAAAAGAGGAACCGAGGATTCTGACGCACCCTTTTCTATAAGCACTTATGAGAAATGACATATAAAAAATTATTTGATAAAAGATATTAACTGATTTTTTTTTACTAATTTTAATTTATTATTAATCATTTGTTAATGAAGACACTTTTACTTGTGAGACATGCCAAGAGCGATTGGCCTGTAGATGTTGAAGATTTTGACCGTCCGCTCAATGAGTTGGGAATAATCAATGCACCCAAAATGGCTCATTTATTAAAGGACAAATCGGTAGATATTGATACATTCATTTCCAGTCCTGCAAAACGGGCTTTGCACACCTGTGAATTATTTTCGGAGGTTTTTAATAAAACCTATTCCACCGATGCTACTTTATATAATCCGAGAGAAACAAACTTTGAGAATTTAATTTTTGGTTTGGATAATTCTGTAAATTCTGTTGCGTTATTTTCTCATAATAATGGGATTTCAAATTTTGCCAATTCATTGACAGACGAGATTGTCAACCTTCCGACTTCCGGCGTTGTTGGCTACCAGATTGATTGTGATAACTGGAGCGACTTTGCAACCGCCAAAAAGGAATTTTTATACTTCTATTCTCCGAAGAATTTTGGGAAATAATAACTTCTTTCAATAATAAATTACAATAAAAAAACGTCTCGAACTTTCGAGACGTTTTTGGTTTTATATAAAATTTGAAAATTAAATTTCCAAAGCTTTTTGATAAGCATTATCAATTCCGGAAAGGTTTTTCCCGCCAGCTGTGGCAAAACCAGGATTTCCACCGCCTCCGCCTTGGATTGCTTTTGCCAATTCTTTAACGATATTTCCGGCGTGATAAGTCGCTTCCAAATCAGTAGAAACGCCAACAGTTACCATTGGTTTTTCGCCAGCATCTGAGATGATGATGATAACAGAATTTGGAGTTTCTTTTTTCAGTTGGAAAACGATGTCTTTCACAGAACCTGCATCCAGAGATGTTTTCTTCACCAATAATTTCTTTCCGTTTCTATCTTCGAAATCATTTTTCCAGTTTTGGATTTCGCCTTTTGCTTTTTCTTTTTTGAATGAATCGATCTCAGATTTTAATACTGAATTTTCTTCCAATAATTTTTCAATTGATTTGATTAAATCTTTTGACTTTAATAATTGCGAAATCTCAGAAACTTGAGTTTCTAAATTCTTAAAATATTCTTCTGATTTTTCTCCGGAAATAGCTTCAATCCTTCTGATTCCTGCCGCTGTTGAACTTTCTGAAGTTAATTTGAAATGCCCAATTTCGCTCGTAGTTTTCACATGTGTTCCGCCACAAAGTTCCTTCGAAGTTCCAAACTGGATCATTCTTACATTATCGCCATATTTTTCTCCAAAAAGAGCCATTGCACCTTTATCCAATGCTTCCTGAATCGGAATATTTCTGAATTCCTGCAAAGCCAAATTCTCCTTGATTTTCGCATTCACTTTTGATTCAACCAAAGCCAATTCTTCCTCAGTCATTTTACTGAAATGTGAAAAATCGAATCTCAAATAATCCGGACCAACATAAGAACCTTTCTGCTCCACGTGCGTTCCAAGAACTTCTCTCAAAGCTTCATGTAACAAATGCGTTGCTGAGTGGTTTGCCTGAGAGTTTTTTCTGTCTGCAACATTCACTTTTGCATAGAAAATTGCGCCTGCATCTTTCGGAAGTCCATTAATTAAAGAAATGATCAATCCGTTTTCTTTCTTAGTTTCAAGAACTTCAAAGCTTTCCGTTGCATTTTCTATAATGCCTTTGTCACCAACTTGTCCTCCACCTTCCGGATAGAAAGGAGAATTGCTCAAAACAATCTGGTAAAATTCGCCGTCTTTATTTTCTATTTTTCTATATCTTGTGATGTAAGTTTCGGATTCCAAAACATCGTAACCAACGAATGTTTCAGGCTTTTCTTCAAGAACAACCCAGTCATAAACTTTCGCTGCAGAATCTTTTTTCGAACGTTGTTTTTGCTTCGCCATTTCCGCTTCGAAACCAGCTTCATCGATTGTCAATCCTTTTTCTTCTGCTATAATTCTTGTTAAATCATCTGGAAAACCATAAGTGTCATACAATTCAAAAACCTCTTCGCTTGGCAAAACTTTCTTGCCTTCAGAAATCGTTTGCTGAATTAATTTCTCAACCCGGATCAAACCATTTTCAATTGTTTTAAGGAAAGATTCTTCTTCACTTTTAATAACTTCAGTAACAAGATTTCCTTGTTTTTCAAGTTCTGGGAAAAATACGCCCATTTGGTTTTGAAGCACAGCAACCAACTCAAAAAGGAAAGGTTCTTTTCTATCCAAAAATCTGTAAGCATAAGAAATTCCTCTTCTCAAAATTCTTCTGATGACATAACCTGCACCACCGTTGGAAGGTAATTGTCCGTCAGCAATCGCAAAAGAAACTGCACGGATGTGATCTACAACTACACGAATGGCGATATCTTTTTCGTCGGTTAAAATTCCTGTATATTTTTTACCCGAAAGTTCTTCAACCTTAGCAATCAAGGGCGTGAAAACATCGGTGTCATAATTGGATTCTTTATGTTGCAAAGCCATACAAAGACGCTCAAATCCCATTCCTGTATCGATATGTTTTGCAGGTAGATTTTCTAAACTTCCGTCTGCTTTTCTGTTGAATTGCATAAATACGAGATTCCAAATCTCTACAACCTGAGGATGATCGTTGTTGACCAAATCAAGTCCAGAAATTTTCGCTTTTTCTTCTGGTGTTCTAAGATCTACGTGAATTTCTGAACAAGGTCCGCAAGGTCCGCTCGCTCCCATTTCCCAGAAGTTATCTTTCTTGTTTCCATTGATGATTCTGTCTTCGGAAATGAATTGTTTCCATAGATTGTAAGCTTCAGTATCACGTTCAAGGTTTTCTTTTTCGTCGCCTTCAAAAATAGTAACGTAAAGATTTTCTTTCGGAATTTTATAAATTTCTGTCAGTAATTCCCAAGCCCAGGTAATCGCTTCTTTCTTGAAATAATCGCCAAAAGACCAGTTTCCCAACATCTCAAACATCGTGTGATGATAAGTATCACGACCAACATCGTCCAAATCATTGTGTTTTCCGGAAACTCTAAGACATTTTTGTGTATCGGCAATTCTTGAAGATTTCGGTTCCTTGTAGCCTAAAAAATAATCTTTGAACTGCGTCATTCCGGAATTGGAAAACATTAGTGTTGGATCATCTTTTAGAACTATTGGTGCAGAAGGAACGATAAGATGTTCTTTGCTTTTGAAAAAATCTAAAAATTGCTGTCTTATTTCTTGTGAAGTCATAGTCTTGTCATTTGGCTAATAGCTTTTTGCTATTCGCTTTTTGGTTGGCAAATTTAATGAAATTATGTGATTTTAGAAATGTTTTTCTATGTAGAAAATTCAATTTAAAAATTGGAAGAAATATTACTGTTTTAATAGTTTTAAAGTTTTGATTACGGTTTTTCCGTTCATTAATTTTAAAAGATACATCCCGTTTGGTTTTCCAGACAAATCGATTTTATTTGTTTTATTATCAAATTTTCCTTTAATAATCAAAGACCCGTTAGACGAAAATAATCCATATTTAAGATCACTTTTCGCACTTTGTAAATCAATTATGAAAATGTCTTTGGATGGATTCGGATAAACTTTGATTTGATCTGCTAAAATATTGTCTGAAGTTCCTAAGTCTAAAGCCGGATAATTATCTAAAACCATTACTCCGGAATTTATAGGATCCAACCATTCTTTAAGTTGTGTATCCAAAGTTCCTCCACGATCCCAGGAATGATCAAATCTTCCGTACTGATAATAGCCAGCTTCAGATGTAGTACCATTACAAAGACTATTACCACAGCAAAGTTGACCTATAATTTTCCCATTACTATTGTATAAAGGCGAACCGGAAGAGCCAGGTTCTGCAAAGCCAACATCCCAATTATTAACGACCCACATATTGAAATTTAAAATAGGATTGTTATCTCTGCTTACTTTCATAATATCTCCAGCAGGATGATGTATTCCGAAAACCCAAGGAGAGATATTGGTTGTTCTTTCCCAGCCTGACCAAACAGTTCCCCATGCTTGCGGGATTTCAGAATCAATTTCTACCAGACAAAAATCTGTAGTTTCTTTTCTTGCTTTTAAAGTTGCTCCACTTATTGTATGATAGTCTGTATTACTCACACTATTTTCTGTTGTGCCACAAACTGTGTTTGTACTAATCCAATTGAATCTGAAAGCCCAGGTTGAAGGATCGGAATAACAGTGATTGGCTGTTAAAAAATAAGGTTTTCTATCATTTGCAGTATTATTGATCAAAGCACCAGAACACATTGCAACTCCATCAACCAAAACTAAACCTATTGATTTTTTCAAAACATTTTTTATAGGATCTGCATCACTTCCGATTGAGCAGTTCACATCTATATTGCAATCACTTGACGCATTCAAATTACCTCCAGTACGATAACCGTGTGTTATATTTTTAATTACGAATGAGCTTTTGCCCTTTTGAGAAACTGGTTCAAAATATTCCAAAGCAATATCATCTCCTTTTACTATCCAAGTTCCTAAGGTTTTGGCTTTATTATTTTGAGTAAAAGTATATGCGCCTAAAAGATCTGTTTTATCATTATTATAAACATAGAGTTTCGCGCCAACGGGAATGAAAAAATCTTCGAGAATAAAATTCAAACTTTTTGCACCTACTGACACAAAACGAATTCTCCAGATTCTATCGCCGTTATCCAAAGTTTCCCAAATTCCTGAATTTTGCAAGCTATAATTGACATTAAACTTATATCCAAAACGATAAGGAATTTCTAAATTTCTATCATTAATTTTGTCTTCATTCTGAATCAATTTTAAATCAAAAAGAGGAAGGCTGATTGGGGAAACTTGCTGAATATTTTGTAATTCCCAACTTTTCGGTCTGCCTTCATTGGTAACTTGTGGTTGATAAAGATTGAATGTTGAAAATAAAATTACAACAGTAAGAACAGTACTTAATTTCATGGTTTTAGTTTGTTTATCAAACGGAATTAGCAACCATATATTTTGACCTATTTCTAAATTTGAAAAGATTCTTTGATACTAAACATTGAAATATTTAAGATATCTATTACATTTGGTATTGGTTCATTTAATCTTCGATTATCAAAAAACGAAAATAATATCGGAATGATAACGGCGCTTATCAAACCTGGAACATAATATTTTCTTTGGAAGTTTCATTTTTATCAATTATAAATCCACATCAAAACCGGCTTCTTAGAATTTTTTAATAAAGGATCAATTTCTTTGAAAGCCTTATTGGAAACTGTTGGGCAACCCCAGCCTTCCGGTGAACCTTTGGGATAAATTTCGTTATCGCTCATCATATTCCAGGAATGAAAAACGATGATTCTTTTCAAAGCATTGTTATTGGTTTCTTCTAAGCCGTGCATTAGATATTTGACGTGAACACCCCAATTACTATAACCTCTCGCTCCTATTTTATATTTTCCTAAAGAAGTAAGATGGCTATTGTCTTCATTACTAAAAGGGGGATTTTCTTTTGTAGAATCCTCGCTCCAAGATGAAGTTCCGCAACCGTGACCGACTAAATATTGCTTAGAAATTTCATTCTTTTTGAGATCATAAATAAAAAAACGTTTGAGTCCAGAGTGTAAACTCATATCTATCAAAATACAAAAATCTGTATTAAAATTATTTGCTTTACAGAATTCTAATGCTTCTTTGGCTTTTTTATCAGTCTTTACAGTATCAATTTTAGGTTTGGAAATTACTACAGAATTGGTTAAAATAGAAGTTGATTTTCCCGAGTTTTCCTTTTGACAACCAAAAACTATGATTGAAAAAAAGAGACAAAAAAAAGATTTCATTCTTATTTATAATGTCTGAAAATCCCAAAATCCGTAGGTGTCCATAATGCAGCTTTTTGACCTGCAGCTTTCAGTCCGTTATTTGCCCAAGTATTGCAAGTGTACGTGAAATTGTAAGCACCTTTTGCATCATAGAAAGCATCGTTATTTCCGTAAATAGCATCGGTTTTTATGAATTGATAATTTCCATTTGCATCTTTATCAAATCTTTCATCAATGAATTTTATCAAAGCCTGATACTGCTTTTCTGTCAACATTATTTTTCTGCAATCTTCACCTTCTTTTAATTCATTGTAATAAGTGCAGTGCATTGCAGACTCACTCAACCAGAATGCAGCTTTGAAAGCAGTGGAAAATTTGAGGTCAGCCCAAGTTGGTGTATTGAGATAAAATCCCTTGTCACCCCAGCCAAAAGAGATGAATTTGAAGTTTTCTTTTTTAGATTTTGTATTGCTGTAAGGCAATTTCGTACTCCAATCTATGAATTTTGTTTTCACAGGGACAACGATATCCGTGTGAACGCCATTGGTCAAAATATATGCTTCTATGACTTTTGGGTCATCGGTTTTCTCTGCTGATACAGGGATTAAAGGAAGTAGAATTCCCAATATGATGTATAAAAAAACGGCTCCGAGTATGAAGCCGATTATCTTGAGGGTTAGAAATAACGTTTTTTTCATCTTATGGTTTTGCCGAATCGTATGAACTTTAAAGATAATAAAAATTTTAAAACAAAATCAAAATGTTAATTTTTTTTAATAAATCTTGGTTTTATAGAATTTTATCTTGAAATTTAATAGCGAAAAATCATCAAAATATGCCAAAAAATCGCCAATCCAACAAAAGAAAAACGATCAGAGTAAAAGTTGCCCCAAAAAGAGTTCAGAAAAGAAAATGAATTTAGAAGGAGTTTTATTCTGACAAGAAATCAAGATTCCTTTTAAGCCCAGAAAATTTCGTTCTCTTCACTGCTGACTTTTTGAAAACCGAGGAAAATATTTCTTGGGTAATGTCCTTCCACTCTTGTTTTGTAAAATTTTTGATCTCAGAATTTGGTCGAAATTTCTCTTCCAAAGTTGGAGCAGAAAATCTATTCCACGGACAGACATCCTGACAAATGTCGCAGCCAAACATCCAATCTTCCATTTTATCCTTGAAGAAATCCGGGATCTGATCCTTCAACTCTATTGTGGCGTAGGAAATACATTTGCTTCCATCAATGATTTTATCAGAAACTATCGCATGTGTTGGGCAGGCATCAATGCATTTGGTACAGCTTCCGCAATGATCTGTCACTTCAAAATCTTGAATTAAATCCAAATCACAAATGATCTCTGCAAGGAAATAAAAAGAGCCGTTCTTCTTGGTAATCAAATTAGAATTCTTCCCAACCCAACCGATTCCTGATTTCTTTGCCCAAGCTTTTTCCAAAACCGGTGCAGAATCTACAAAAACCCGAAAAGCAAACTCACCTATTTCTTCTTGAAGTTCCGCAACCAAAGTTCTCAGTTTATCTTTTATAACATCGTGATAATCTTCTCCGTAAGCATATTTTGCAAGCTTTAAATCACTGTTTTGAAGTTCTTCCGGAAAATAATTATAACTGAGAGAAATCACAGATTTAGAACCTTCAACCAACAATCTCGGATCGAGGCGTTTATCAAAATGATTTTCCATATAACGCATTTCGCCGTGGAAATTGTTGTTGAGCCATTGTTCCAATCGTGGCGCTTCTTCTTCCAGAAAATCCGCTTTGGAAATACCGCAAGACTGAAACCCAAAAGCCAAAGCTTTGGATTTTATTAGATTGCTGTATTTCTCTTTATGATTCATTCTGAGCTGCAAAATTAATATTTTAAAAATTGATATTTTTTATCGGAGAGTATTCAATATTTTAAAAATTTATATTGTAATTTTGTTAGCATTAAAATGTAAAAAATAATAAATTATGGCAATAGAAGATGTATTAAAGGCAGGAAATTACCACTTAATTGATGTGCGTGAACCTTTGGAACTTGAAGTGGATGGAAACATCGCAGAAGCTACCAATATTCCTTTAGGCGATATCGAGGCTCATATCGATGAAATCCGTTCTTTGGAAGGCGATGTGATTTTTTTCTGCAGGTCAGGAAACAGATCAGGGAAAGCTACAGAATTTTATAAATCTCAAGGGTTTGATAATGTTTACAACGGCGGAGGTTACAACGACCTTAGCCAGACTTTAGATAATCTTTAAGATTAACTTTATAAAAAGCAAAAGCGGGAAAATGTTTCCCGCTTTTTTTAGTTTTTACCCCTTGATAATAACCATAATACCAAGCCTACAATTCCGACTACAACGATGATTCCCCACCACATACCGGCTTTGAAAATAGTTTCTACTGCTTCGCAGCTTGTCAACATTCCTGCTAATAAAAACAATGGAACGAAATTGATATATTTTTTCATAGTAATAAAATTTGTGAGTTAAATTCAAACTTTACGCCAAAATATAATAGACACTGATAAATGCTTATTTTTATAGAATCAGCAAAGTAATAATTGAACATTAAAAAAGCCACCTGACTCGGTGGCTTTCCTATGCTTTTGAAACTGCTTTTTCCTGTGATTTTCTGGCTTGTCTCTCTTCAAATTTCTTAACAACATAACCAATGATAAAAGGTGCAGCGTAAGTCAAAATGGTTCTAATCAATCGTGGGTTCATAATTTTAAATTTCCGAGAAAGTTGCAAGAAGTGCGCCAAGTTTAATTATCTGTCACGTAATTCTGACAAGCTTCTTTCAGACTTTTATAGATTCTTTGCTTCAGTTTCCTTGGCGCTAAAACTGTAATAAATTCTCCTAATCCTAAAATCATTCTCTCCAACTCAAAGTTTAACTGAACACAGATTTTGAAAGTGGTTCCCGTCTCATCTTCCTCCATGATCTCCTGAGAATGATGAAAAGGTTTGGTTTTCACATAAGGTGCGTGTTTTGAAATCACTTTGAAAATCACATTCTGCGGACGCTGTGATTCAGAAACCGTAACTCCAATCACTTCTCCGAAATACCGATCAGAATTGAAATCTTTATCAATATAATTAATCTTTTCATCAATAGTAATTTCTTCCATCCTGTCCAGAGCAAGCGTCAAAATACTCGTCTTATGAAAACAGATCAGAAACCAGCGGTTGTTATATTCTTTTAATAACTGAGGATGCACAACATACTGATTGGATTCTTTCGCTTTGAAACTCTTGTATTTGATATTCAAGACCTTTTTATTAAGAACACTTTCGTAAAGCTTATCGATATGTTCCAAACCTTTCAAACGTTCATTCTTATCGAGATGAATAATGGATTTTTGATTGGTCGAATGTATTGAATCTTCCAATTTCTGAATCACCCCATTCATATCCTTAAACATCGAAAAATCCTTGAATTGTTTTAGAATCTGAACCGCATTATTCATAGCTTTCAAATCATTTTCATTAACGGAAATGTGATGAATACTATAATCTGGATCGCTGTATCTGTAGAATCTTCTCTCATAAACTTCAATCGGAGCTTCGTATCCAAACTTTTCACTTCGCATATTCTGAAGATCGAGTTGTACAGTTCTTTTACTAACGAAAGATTCCTTCCCTTCAAATTCGAACAACGCTTCGGAACATTCGTCAATCAAATCTTCGAGTGTATATTTTCGGTATTTGTTTTTGAGGCATTTATCAAGAGTTTTGTAACGGATTAATGCATTTTTATTTGATGACATTTTATTAAAATTTTACTTTAATACTTTTTTTCCTCCAAAACATTTTCCACAGATGTTTAATAACCCCTAATTCCCAATTGACATCAAATTTTTCACTATCATTCGCATAAGGAGGTCTTACAAGTTTACTATGCAACATTGGCGGACTATCAAGAACAGTTTTCAAATAATCTGAATCAAGGTCACTTTTTAGAAAATATCTGACATCAATTATTGTTTTATGGTTTGTAGATTTATAAATGTAAAGGTTGATATCATATATGTTGTTGGAAAACTCGTTTAAGTAGTTTATCATATCTATTAAGTTTTTAACTACTTTTCCTTTATTGATTCTGTTTCTATTTATTCGCTGAATGAAAAAATCATCTCCTTTAACTTCATTAATATTGGATACAATAAAAACTAAATTTGGAGAAATGTTGTTCCAGCAATTCTGATTAACAATTTCAATTAGGTTAATCACTGCATTGGAGATATCTTCTTCTTTTATTTTAAACAAATAATTCATACAAAATTCAATTTTATCGAAGATAAAATCTTTGTGCCTTAAAATTCAATAATTGCTATTTCCTCTTTGTGCCTTTGTGTTAAAAATTATTTCAGCTTCAAAGATTCTCCTTCAAAAGAAATCTCATCCCAACCAAACTCGATAAAGTTTCTGATATTTTGATGGTCTATTCCTTCAGGATTTTGCAAAACATCAGTTCTATAAAAATCTCCGAATAAAGCTAAAGTCTCGTCTTTCGAAAGTTGATTCAATTTCGCAAAACTGAAAACTTTGCAAGAACCATTATTTTGATTGGCTTCATTAACAGTATTTCCATTCGTGAATTTCGTTGGTGTGAAATCATAATTATCATCAATAAAAGCAATTACGTCTTTAAAATCAATTGTTTCCGGAGAATTTTTAAGTTGTTCTAAAATCATTTTAATAAAATTTATTCAAAAATAATTAAAAAAAATTTCAACAACGCAAAAACATTGCGCACTTACATAATTACTTTGTATTATCAAATAAACAAAACAATGAAAACAATCACAGGAAACGATTTAATCGCTTTAGGATTCACACCGAAAAAATGGTTTGCCGAAGCTTTACAATATATCAACGAAAATAACCTTGACGAAACTCAAATGAAAGAATACCTGGAACAGTTCAAATCTCCGGAACCGATTTCATTATTAGAAAATCCTGCAGAATTCATCGTCAACATCCGAGCTGAAGATGAAAGCGAAAATAACAACGTAGAAAAAGTTATCAACACAATGAATGTCTTAATGAAAACCCCAACGTTGATTGGAGGAGCTATTATGCCAGATGCTTGTCCAACCGGACCAGAAGGACATATTCCTGTTGGTGGTGTTGTAGTGGCTAAAAATGCCATTCATCCGGGATTTCATAGTGCAGATATCTGCTGTTCTGTGATGTTGACAGATTTTGGAAAAGTGAATCCGAAAGATGTTTTGGATGCCGCACATTCTATAACACATTTTGGTTACGGAGGAAGACCTCGAGGTGAGCAAATGCCGATGTCTCAGGAATTGATGGATGCTTTCAGAGAAAATCTTTTCCTGAACGATGAAAACTTAATCAGCATCGCACGTTCACATATGGGAACTCAGGGTGACGGAAACCACTTTTTGTTTGTCGGAATTTCTAAAAACACAGGAAATACAATGTTGGTAACACACCACGGTTCCAGAGCGCCTGGTGCAAAATTGTACGACAAAGGAATGAAAGTCGCTAACCGTTTCCGAATGGAACTTTCGCCTGAGACGTTGAAAGAAAATGCGTGGATTCCATATGAAACTGAGGAAGGACAGCAATATTGGGAAGCCTTACAATTAATCAGAAAATGGACGAAAGAAAACCACGAATCCATTCACAACACTGTTTTGGAAAAATTAAATATCGAAAAACAAAACAGATATTGGAACGAACATAATTTTGTATTCAGAGATGGGGATTTATTCTACCACGCGAAAGGAGCAACGCCGCTGGACGACAAATTTTTGCCGGATATTACAGGTCCAAGACTGATTCCTCTGAATATGGCGGAACCTGTATTGATTGTCCAAGGGACAACCAACGACAGAAATTTAGGTTTTGCTCCTCACGGCGCAGGGAGAAACTTCAGCAGAACACAACATAAAAAATCTCTCGCTCACAAAACCATTGATGAAGTTTTTGCTGAGGAAACCCAAGGTCTAGACATCAGATTTTTCACCAACGAAATTGATATTTCCGAATTACCAAGTGCTTACAAAAGTGCGAAAAACGTGAGAGCTCAAATCGAAGAATACGGACTTTGCGAAGTTCTGGACGAAGTGATGCCTTACGGTTGTATTATGGCCGGTGATGTTGGGAGGAATGCGCCTTGGAAGGGGAAGAAAAAATTTAGAAAATAGTTTCAAGTAACCGTGTACTTTAAGTAGACGGTTTTTATTTCCATTCAAAATTGGTCAAATTTTGATTATTCAAAGAGTCTTTTTTGTTTGAATTAAAGTAAAAAACTTTTATTGGCAATTTTTTTAAACCATCATTTGTATAATATAAAGGTTCGTTTTCTGGGATATAAATTTCTAAAGAATCATTTTTAATTTTATAAAACATAAAGAAAGTATTGAATCTCCCTTGTACAAATTGGCTAGATGTGTAAACTTTCACATTATGATTGTTAGGTAAAAAGCTTACTTTCTTTCGAACATTTTTATACCGTGAGCCTTCAAATATAATTGTAAGTTTATCATTAATTTGTACAAATTTCCTATTAGTAATAGTTTCAGAAAAATCCTCTACAGAATTATTGACTTTAGAAAAAGAAATAAAAACGAGAATCAATAAACCTATTGTAGGAAAAGTTGAAATCAAAAACAGTGAATTTTCAAGTTTATTAGAATTGAAATTCTTAACTGCGGAAAATAAGATAAATAAGGAAAGTAAAATTGATATTAGTAAAAACGGATAAAAAAACAAAAAATCATACGCCATCATTGGTCCAGCATCTCTGTCGTGAGGAGGATTAAAATAAATATAAATTGGAATTATAAAAATAAGAATTGATATCGTGTATTTTAAATACTTTATGCTCATTCCAGAATAGTTATTATAGTTAATCAAATATATAAAATCAGTACTTAATAGAAAATAACACTATCAAACCCGATAGTGTTATTTTTTTTCACTCATTTGTAACAAAACAAAAACTTCCACAACAAATTAATTGATATATCAATAATTGATAAATCATTTTAAAATTTTAAACTATGGAAAAATTAGATTCAATCATATTTTACAACATCGATAAAACCATTAGAGCTTACAGAAATTACGCACAGAGACAACTCAAAGAAAACGGCTTCAACATCACGATTGACCAATGGCTCATCATCAAAGCGATTCTCGAAAATCCAGAAATTACTCAAAACGAAATCGGAAATCTGGTTTTCAAAGACAATGCTTCTGTCACGAGAATTATCGAATTATTAGTAAAATCCGAATTCATTTCGCGTGAAGTTCATCCCAATGACCGTAGAAAAACAAACCTGAAAGTCACAAAATCCGGAAAAGAAATCATCGAAAAAGTTCAGAACCTTATCGAGAACAACCGAAGCGTAGCCTTAGAAAATGTTTCAAAAACCGAACTCGAAATAATGAACACTGCCCTTCTCAAAATAGCAGAAAACTGCATCAACACAAGAAAATAAAAGTTCAATCATAAAAAATAACACAATGACCAGAATATTTTTAGCCATCCTAATTTGGACAGTGTCTTTTTTCACAACCTTGTTTGCACAGTCCAGCCAGAATTTTTCTTTGTCGGGAACGATTGATTCCGGCAATTCGAATCAGATAGAAATCAATCTATTCAATTCAGAAAACAAATTGGTAAAAACCGAAGTTGCCGACCAAAACGGGAAATTCAGTTTCAATGATTTGATGTCAGGGAATTACAATCTCAAAATTAACAAAAACGGAACTGAGGTTTATCAATCACAATTTTCTGTCAATGAAAACATCATACTTCCTTCGATTTCACTCAATGAAAAAGCAATCGAAGGCGTGACAATTACCAAAACAAAACCTTACATCGAACGGCAGGACGGAAAAATGATTCTGAATGTAGAAAACAGCATCGCCTCCACTGGAAATTCAGCCTTCGAAGTTTTGGAAAAAGCGCCCGGCGTGAATATCGACAGCAACGACAACATCAGTATGCGTGGCAAAGCCAATCTGCTCGTCCAAATTGACGGAAAAAACACACCGATGACAGGAACCGACCTCGCCAATTACCTCAGAGGAATCCCCTCTTCGACTGTTGAAAAAATCGAATTCATTACCAATCCGTCTTCAAAATACGATGCATCCGGAACTTCTATCATCAACATCAGACTCAAAAAAGACCAGAGAAAAGGCACCAACGGCAGTCTTTCCACGTCTCTCGGAAGCGGAAAATATGTGAAGAACAACAACAGTTTCAGCATCAATCACAGAAACAAAAAAGTCAATCTTTTCGCCAATTACAGCTTTGCTTACAGAGAATTTTACAACAAATTGACCTTGGACAGAAACTTCTATGAAAACGGAACATTCCAAAACGCTTATGTTCAGAACAACTTCCTGAAAATGAATTTCCGAAATCACATCACAAAAGTCGGAATGGATTATTACGCCAACGATAAAAATGTTTTAGGCTTTTCAGTGGGTCTTGTAAGCAATAGATTCAACCCGACGAGTAATAACGACACTCAGATTCTGAATCAAAATTACCAGCCAGACGGAACTTTCAACACCAAAAGCAACAACCGCGACCATTGGAAAAATGCGTCTTTGAACTTCAATCACAAATACAAAATCGACTCGCTGGGTTCGGAACTCACGACGGATTTGGATTATATCAATTACGCCAACACATCGCTTCAAAACTTCAATACAAGAAATTTTGATAATGATGGAAATCTTTCTCCGTCAAGTCCGGCAAATCCAAACCCTTATATTTTAAAAGGCGATTTAGACGGAAACCTCAATATTTATTCCTTAAAAACCGACCTTACCAAAGTCTTCAAAAAGAACTGGAAATTGGAAACAGGACTTAAAACGAGTTTTGTAAAAGCGGACAACGACCTTCAGTTTTTTGATGCCAGTTCCGGAACTTCCGTTATTGATAATTCTAAGACCAACCATTTCATTTACGAGGAAAACATCAATGCTGTTTATGGAAACGTGATTAAGAATTGGGAAAAATTCAAAGTCAATTTTGGTCTCAGAATGGAAAACACCAACGTTACTGGAAATCAGCTCACAACCAACCAAATCAACAAGAAGAATTACACACAGTTATTTCCAAGCGCCGTTTTTTCTTATGATGTGGATGACAAAAACAGCTTAGAACTCAACTTCAGCAGAAGAATTACCAGACCCAATTACCGTCAGCTCAACCCTTTCAAATTCTATCTGGACCCTACAACCTACCAAGCCGGAAATCCTAATCTCGACCCACAAACCACGATGAATTATGAGTTCACGTACAGTTTGAGCAACAAGTATTTTGCGACCTTGAGCTACAGCAAAACCAACAAAAACATCACGGATGTCCTGATGCCGATTATCGAGGACGGAAAGACGGTGGTGGTACAGACCAACGAGAATCTCAGTTCCGCTTCTTATTACGGACTCAACCTGATTGCGCCTGTAAAAGTGACCAAATGGTGGGAGATGAACAACAGTGCCAATTTCTATTACGGCAGTTACACCGGCAATATTTCCGACACCAATATCAAGAATCAGGGGAACTTCACATTTGACCTCAACAGCATCAATTCTTTCAAAATCGGAAATGGTTTTTCGGCAGAACTTTCGGGGAACTACAAAGCCAAAGAAGTTTACGCCTATATGTACCTGAAACCGATGTGGTCTGTAAACATCGGTGCTCAGAAGAAATTCAAGAACAACAGCACGCTCAAGTTTTCTTTCAACGACATCTTCTTTAAGAGCAATCCGGAAGCTAAAAACATCTATTCTGGCTATGTAGAAAACTTCATCGTGAGAAGAGACACCAGAGTGGCGACGCTTTCCTACACTTACAACTTCGGTTCAGGAAAATCCGGACAAGCGAGGAAAACTGGTGGGGCTGATGATTTGAAGCAGAGGGCTGGGAATGGGTGAAACAATTGCCATTGCGAGGAAGCCTGTACTGAGCCTGTCAAAGTAAAGCAATCTCTACTTTGCAAACATCCCCTTTGTCATTCCGGAGGAATCTAAATCATCAATAAATTAAAAGGTTACGGTTTTCCGTAATCTTTTTTTGTGAAGAAATCATATATTTGAAAAAACTAATCAATTCATATTTACTTACGATATTGAATAAAAACCATAGAGCAAAATGTTAGACCAATCATTCTCAAGTTCCAACTTTAACATCATTTTTTTACGTGAAAACAGAAAAGGAACAATAAAAAAGAGACATTTAAATCAAGATTATTTTGATAAACATAATGAATTCAATTCTGTTTTAGGCGATAAAATAAATCTTAAAAACTTAAGTGCGACAAAAACTCTTTCTCAAGAGCAATTGGATTGTTTTGCAAAAAAACTCGATGAAATTAATAAAGAAAAAGAGCAGATTAGGGAAAATCTGTTTTTTGATTATGCTCAAACAGTTAACGATGAAACGATTCCTTTTTGTTACGAAATAAAATATGATAAGCAGAACGAAATATATACTACCACAAAAGATGGTGTACATTTTTTTGCTATAAAACAACTGCAAAGTAATCTCAGAAAGACATTTAAAGTAATTCAAGCTGATAGAAATAAAATTATTAAGCAAACATATAATCTATTATCTGATGGGTTTCCTAAAATTATCATCAGAACAGATATTGCTAAATTTTACGAATCTATTCCTCAAGACAAGCTTTTTGAGAAAGTTGATAACAACACATTACTTTCGCCATTCTCAAAAAAATTATTAAAAAGATTATTTTTTGAATTCGAAAAAATAAAGGACAAAACAATAATGAACCCCAAAGAAGGTGTTCCCAGAGGTTTAGGAATTAGTGCATATTTATCTGAACTATATATGAGAGAGATAGATAATGAAATAAAATTACTCCCAGATATAATTTATTATGCGAGATATGTAGACGACATAGTTGCTATATTTTGCCCGAAAACAAAAAGTCAGATAAGAAATTATCAAGAAGAAATTAAACAAATTATTAAAAGAGGTGAATTAGAAATTAATGATAATTTGGAAGGGCGAAAAGATAAAACTCAAACAATAAAATTATTAGAGAATCCTTTACCTGCACAAGAAAAATTGATATTTCTAGGATATAAGTTTATCATTAAACAAAATCATAATGTTATAATTGAGTTATCTGACGATAAAATAAATAGATATGTAAATCGAATTGATTTATCAATTATTTGTTATAATAAAGACTCGAAATATGATGAAAAAAAGGCAAGAAGAATATTGATAGACAGATTTAAGTTTTTAATAGGAAACTATAATCTTAATCATAATAAAAAAAACATTCGGGCAGGAATATTTTATTCTAATCAAATGCTAAAGTTGAATGAATCTACATTTAATAGTTTACATATATTAAATTGTAAAATGCATCATAAACTTAATAGTATAAATCCCCCAGTAAAAATCGGGATTACGAAGGTTAAATTAGTAGAATTTTTTAAAGCTAGATTTAATTTTGAAAATGGATTTCATAAAAAGGAAGAAAATTTCCATTCATTTAACTTTAACTCTACGGAGCAAGCTTATTATAATAAAAGATTCAATAGGGTTACAAATAAATTTGAGGTAATTAAATCAATTTGGAAAGATGAGTAAAAAGAAAAGACACGTATTATATCCAAAAGAGAGAGCAATCTTATCAGATGTTCATCCATATGAATTACCAATAACTTTTTCTAACCGATATCTTTATCGTTTTTTGGTTGATAACAATATTAATATTAAAGGAGATAAAGTTGTTTTTGAAAATAATTTAATAGGAGATGATTTAATTGCTTTTGATGAGATATTAAAAATACTATTTCATCATAGCTATTTTAGTGAAAGTAGCAGTAAATTCAGGAAAATTCCTTTTTCATATAGAATAACACATAAAGAAAAAGATTTTCGTGAATTGGCTTTGGTTCATCCTATCAATCAATTACAATTAATTAAATTTTATGATGATTTTAGAGAATCAATTTTACACTCTTGTTCTATCAGTAATTTTAGTATTAGAAAACCTGTTGCAATAGCAAAATTTACTTTTTTCAATGATAAATTACATCAGTTAAATAAAGGTGATAAAAATGATTTTTTAGAATTAAATGGGAAAGAATACGAAGATTTAAAAACATTTTTTGCGTATAAAAAGTATACTAATATTTACAAATTCTACGAAGATTACAGATATCATAGAGCTGAGAAAAAATACAATTTCCTTTTCAAATTTGATATTGCAAAATGTTTTGATAGTATTTATACTCACTCTATATCTTGGGCCGTATTAGGGTTGGACGCTGTAAAAGAAAATGTAGATGCATCAAAGAAAAATTACTCAGGAATTTTTGATAAGTTCATCCAAAATTCTAATTATGGAGAAACAAATGGCATATTAATCGGTCCTGAATTTTCTAGAGTTTTTGCGGAAATCATCCTGCAAAAAATAGATAAAACCGTTGAGGATAAAATTTTTAAACTATGCAACAAACTTAATAAAACTGATTATGAATTATATAGGTATGTTGATGACTATTTTTTATTTTGTGATGATGAAATTCTAAGAGATGATATAATTAAAATTTACAAGCACGAATTAAAAGAATATAAATTATCTATAAATAATTCTAAATCTATTGAATATGAAAAGCCAATTATTACAGAAATTACTATCGCCAAAGAAAAAATAAATCAATTATTTTCAGAAGACCCTCAATTTTCTATAATAGAATTAGATGGAGAAGAAGATTCAAAAGAGAATTCGATAGAACAAATCAAACATAAATTTTCATTTTATTTCAATCCTGAAATCTTAATAACACAATATAAAATTTTAATAAAGGAATCTTGCGTCGGTTATAAGGATGTTTTAAACTACAGTTTAGCTCTTCTGAATAATATTATTGAAAAAAATTTAGTGAAGTTTGAAGAAATATATTTTCCCTACAAACATAAAATACTTTCGGAAGAAATTAAAGAAAAAAACATAATTCACAAATTAAACAAGATTGAGGACGAGTTTACTTCTCACATTATTAACTTTATTGATTTTGTATTTTTTATATATTCAGTTTCTCCAAGAGTTAATTCTACAATCAAGACCTGCCACATTCTCTCAAAAATTCTTTGTTTTTATAAACTGAAATACAAAACAGATAAAAAATTTATTATTGATACAAATAACAGAAATAGGGTTTATAAAAAGATACTTGATGAATCTAGCTTAATTATAAAAAAGAACTCTGTTACAGAATACTCACAAATAGAAACTCTTTATCTATTGACTGTTATTAGGGAATTAGATAAAGAATATAGAATACCAGAAGTGAGATTAGCAAAATTTATTGGATATGACTACGAGACAAAAGAAATTCCAGAATGTCAACTAAATTATTTTTCTATAGTTGTTTTGCTTTATTACATAGGTTATTCAAAAAAATATGAAAATATTAAATTAGCGTTGTTTAAGTATATTGAAGAATATATTAAAATTGTTCCTATCGAGAAGAGAGGAAAATCTTCAGAATTAACTCACCTGCTTCTGGATTTGTTATCTTGCCCGTATTTAGAAGACATATTCAAAATAAAAATATATTCTATTTATAAAAATTTCACTTCAAAAAAAGAATTGATTGAAGCAAGAAAAGTAATTTACTTTAATAAAAAAAATCATAAATATTGGTTTACTAAGTGGGAAAGGTTTAATTTAGCAAAAGAGTTAGAGTATAAAAAAAGTCAGGAGGTTTACTCATAAAAATATTGTCAATACCAATCTCCAGTTTGAAATAAATTTTATTTTAATCTAGAATTTTAAGATGAGAAATCATTTATAAATTCACACACTTGTACTTGACAGCAATCTGTAAAAGATGAAAAACCAAGCAACCTTAGGAGATGAAGGTTGCTTATTTTTTTAACAAAAATATAAATTGTCCAAATATTGCGGATTTACAACAAGCAATCCCACAACAAAACCCGTAGACCAGACCGAAGCCGAACTCAATGTCAAACTAATAGAAAGAAATCAAATTCTATACGCAGAAAACACTGGACTCTACGACATTGCCCAAAACGTCAAAAAATACGTCAAAGGTATCTATGGTGCAACTTCCCCAGAATACGCCAACGTATCTGCAATCAAGTTCACAATTATTCCGGATTAATAACAAAAATTAATAAGTAATGAATTAGCTTTAACACTTTGTTTGTCATTCCATAGGAAACCTAATGAAATGGTTCGACGAAGTCAATCCCAACAGTGGCTCGCAGAAGTCAATCCAAACATTATAAATAAAACATTTTAGATTCCTACGGAAATCGAAGATTCGACGAAGTCAAAGACAAAATGAAGCTGATTTTAGCGGTACGATTAGAAACAACATTCAAAATTCAAAAAACCTCATCCTAACCGAATATTCAGTTAGGATTTTTTTTGTCCCTCAAATGAAAATAACATTCTTTCTCCTGCAAACTACATTCTATCCTATGAAGAATTCTTGTTCCTGTAAACAATATTCTTACTCCTGCGAACTACATTATTGCTCCTGTAACTTATATTCTATTGCCTGTGAATAATATTCTTGTTCCTGCAAACTACATTATTGCTCCTGTAACTTATATTCTATGGCCTGTGAATAATATTCTTATTCCTGCAAACTATATTGATGCTCCTGCGTACAATATTCTTGCTCCTGTAAATTATTTTCCCGAATCACAAACGCTCCGTAGGAGCAAAATGTTTGTAGAAACCATCAGCAGAGTAAATTAGCGTGCCGTAGGTACGCCACTATCCTGTCCTCCTGAGGCTCTCTAAGGACAATAAACAAAAAATTCCTATTAAAAAAAGCAAAGCTGTCATCCTGAGGCTCTCGAAGGACAATAAACAAACAATTCCACAAAAAAAATCCCCCGAAAACTCGGGGGATTCAATATAATTTAGAACTTATCTTAAGCTTCGTTCAAAGGCTTGTGTTCTCCTGGTTGGTCTTTGCCTTCAGGATTCACTTGACTTTCCTGTCTTGGTTTTGGTGCCGGTCTTTCTGGTCTTGGCAACAAAACTTTTCTGGAAAGTTTCATTTTCTTACGGTCATCATAACCCATAAATTTCACCTCAACTTGGTCACCTTCGTTGTAAGGCACCTTATCAAGACGCGCCCACTCGATCTCAGAGATGTGAAGAAGTCCTTCAGTACCCTTAGCGATCGCCACGAACGCTCCGAAATCCATTACTTTCACAACTCTACCTTGGTAAACTTCACCTACAGTCGGTACAAAAGTGATCTCGTTGATCTTCGCGATAGCCTCGTTGATCTTCTCTCTGCTAACACCAGAAATTTCGATTCTTCCGATCTCTCCAACTTCCTCAATAGCTATAACGGTATCCGTATCTTTCTGCATCTGCTGAATGATCTTTCCACCAGGTCCGATAACCGCACCGATGAAATCTTTAGAGATCTCTAGCATTACCATTTTCGGAGCGTGAGGTTTCACATCTTCTCTTGGAGCAGAAATAGTTTCATTTAATTTATCAAGGATATGCAATCTTCCGTTTCTAGCTTGTAGAAGCGCTTTCTCCATAATATCCATAGACAATCCTTGGATTTTGATATCCATCTGGCAAGCTGTGATTCCGTCTGCAGTTCCCGTTACTTTGAAGTCCATATCTCCCAAGTGATCTTCATCACCCAAGATGTCAGAAAGCACTGTGAATTTCCCTGATTTTACATCAGTTACCAATCCCATTGCAATACCAGAAACTGGTTTCTTGATTTGAACACCGGCATCCATCAATGCTAAAGTTCCTGCACAAACAGTCGCCATAGAAGATGAACCGTTGGATTCCAGGATATCAGAAACGATACGGATCGTGTAAGGATTTTCTTCCGGGATCATATTTGCCAAAGCTCTCTGAGCCAGGTTTCCGTGACCAACTTCTCTTCTTGAAGTTCCTCTCAAAGGACGAGCTTCACCTGTAGAGAACGGTGGGAAGTTGTAGTGTAGGAAGAATCTCTCGTCATAGTTAATCATTACGCTGTCAACCATATTTGCATCTTTCACTGAACCTAGAGTTACAGCTGTCAAAGATTGAGTTTCCCCTCTTGTAAAGATCGCAGAACCGTGAGCTCCTGGCAAATAATCGATCTCACTCCAGATCGGACGGATCGTTTGAGGATCACGACCATCAAGACGGATCTTATCATTCAAGATCATCTGACGCATCGCTTCTTTCTCAACATCGTGGTAATATACTTTTACGAAAGGTGTAACTCTTTCCAATTCTTCAGCGTTATCAACATATTGAGCCAAAAACTCTTCACGTACCGCTTTGAATTTTTCACCTCTTTCTTCTTTGCTTGAAGGCGATTTCGCTACTTCATAGACTTTATCGTAAGTTTCTTTCCAAACTTTTTCACGGATCGCTTCGTCGTGATTCTCGTGGCTGTATTCTCTTTTAGGAAAAGATTTACCAACTTTTTCAGCCAGTCTTTCCTGAGCTTCAACTTGTTTCTTAATTTCAACGTGAGCGAATTGGATAGCCTCCAGCATTTCTGCTTCAGAGATCTCCTTCATCTCGCCTTCTACCATTACGATAGAATCTTTCGTTGCACCAACCATAATATCAAGGTCAGCGATCTTTAGGTCTTCTAATTTTGGATTAACAGAAAGTTTTCCGTCTATTCTTACCACTCTTACTTCAGACATTGGTCCGTTGAAAGGAATATCAGTAATTGCAATCGCTGCAGAAGCTGCAAAACCAGCTAAGTCATCCGGAATAGATTGTCCATCGTAAGAAATTAATGAAATCATTACCTGAACTTCCGCGTGGAAATCTTCAGGGAACAATGGTCTCAAAACTCTGTCTACTAAACGCATTGTCAGGATTTCCTGATCGGATGGTCTAGCTTCTCTTCTGAAAAAGTTTCCGGGGATTTTTCCACCTGCGTAGAATTTTTCTCTGTAATCAACTGTCAATGGCAGGAAATCTACGCCATCTTTTGCTTCTTTGCTGGCTACAACAGTTGCTAAAAGCATTGTGCCGCCCATTTTTACTACTACAGATCCATCAGCCTGTTTTGCCAATTTCCCTGTTTCGATTGTGATCTCTCTGCCGTCTGCAAGAATGACCGTTTCTGTAATTGCTTGAGGTATACTCATAAATTGTTTTGTGTTGCACTCCGTATTAAGTGCTTTAATTAATTATATTTCGTCTAAAAATGTGGTGCAAATTTACAGTTTTTGTTTGGATTTTCTCAAATACTATTGAAATATAGATTTTAATACCTTATTTTTACATCTCATTTAATAGAAAGAATCTCTAAAGATCTCTTTGAATCAAGTAAAATCATCGGTTTTACTTCCAACTATTTTCTTATGAAAACCGAAACTTCTTTTCTTAAAAATCCATTCTTTATCTCTTGGGTCTTAGCCTTATTGTTTTACGCTTTAGAATATGCGATCAGATCATCCCCAAGTGTGATGATCGGCGACCTTAAAGAATCTTATGGCGCAACCAGGACAGAAGTAAGTTCAATGATCAGTGCGTATTACATCAGCTACTCCATCACAAGTTTGGCGGCAGGATTATTTTTGGATAAAATGGGTGCGAGAAAACCAGTGTTTTTCGGAATCCTGGTTTTAGCAATTGGCTCATTACTTTTTAGCGGATCGCATTATGTGGTTGGCTACGCAGGAAGATTGATGCAGGGAATGGGATCTGCAATGGCTTTTCCAGCAGCAGTTTACATTGCAGTGAAAGCTTTCTCAGGAAAGAATCTCGCAACAGCCATTGGAATCACCCAAACATTAGGAATGTTGGGCGGATCGGCAGGACAAAAATTAAGCAACACATATTTGACCAATGAAAATAGCGTTACGAGTATCTGGATTATTTTTGGCGTCACTTCTTTGATTTTAGCTTTGCTTGCGTTTTTGTTCACACCTAAAACAGAACCAGGAATTGCTAATGAAAAACAAAAGAATTTCCTCGATAATTATAAGATCATTTTTGGAAATCCTCAAAGTTATCTGTCTGGATTGGTTTCGGGTTTGTTGTTCGCTCCGACAACAATTTTCGCAATGATCTGGGGTGTTGATTTTCTTCAAAAAAGCCGTGGACTTTCCCACGAAAGCGCGACTGTTGCTTGTGCATTGGTTCCAATCGGTTGGGCCATTGGATGTCCACTTTTAGGTTGGATGGCTGATAAAATCAAATGCAGAATCCCGGTGATTATCGGAGGTGCTGTTTTGATGATTTTGAGTTTACTTCAATTGGCTTATTTACCGAATTTAATATCAGTGAACATTTCACTTTTATTAATGGGAATAGGTTCTGGTGCAGCAATGATACCTTATTCTATTATTAAAGAAGTGAATCCAGATAAAGTAAAAGGAAGTGCGACAGGAGCAATCAATTTCTTGACCTTTGGCGTGACCACACTTTTGGCACCTTTGTTTTCATCATTGTACGGTTCTAAATTGACGAAGAGTTTAGACGCAAATTCATTGCTTCAGCATTCTTTGCTCTTCTTTGTGATCGGAATTTCTTGCGCGATTGTCATCGCAATTTTCTTAAAAGAAACAGGTAATCTAAAACCAGAAGAAGCGGTTTAAAGCTTTGAATTTAATTAATTTACTTTCTCGTAATTCTCAACAAAAGAATAATCACTAAGACGACCGAAAACAAAAATCCTAAAACAGCCACCAAAGACATTTCGCCAATTCTAGGTCCGGATTCCGAAACAAAAACAATCGCAGTTGCAATAATATTCGCAGCTAAAACCATTGCCAAAATCAAATTAATGATGCTCGATTTGATGAGATTGTTGGTCTTTTCAATATTCTTGATTTCACTCGAAATAGTGAACTTATTATCATCCAGTTTCTGCAGAACGGAACGCAACTCTTTCGGGATTTCATCTACATTATCTGTAAAATTCATCACTTTGTCCATTCCATTTTTGAAGAGTTTTTTTGGACTGATTTTTCTTGACAGGATTTTCTTGGTGTAAGGATGCAGACTTTGAACAATGTCCAAATCGGGATTGATGGTTCTCCCAACGCCTTCTATCAAACCAATTCCTTTAAATAAAAGATAAAAATAATCCGGCATATAAAGTTGATTGTCCTTCAGAACGTCTTTCATTTTATTAATGATAATATGCGGATCGATATTCTTCAATGAGGTACTGTGAACGAAATTCAGAACTTCCTCTACATCATTTTCGAATCTTCTCTCATCCGGAATCTCGTAACTAACGGCCATTTTCTTTAATGACCTTACAATTTTATGAGAATTTTTAGCGACAAAAGCGACAATCAGACTTTCAAGAATTTCTTTATCATTCGGCTGAATTTTCCCAACCGCACCAAAATCTATGAAGACCACTCTCCCATCTTTCTTCACCAAAATATTTCCCGCGTGAGGATCAGCGTGGAAAAATCCGTAGTCCAAAATCTGAGAAACAAAAAGCCTCAAACCAACTTCCGAAATTACAACGGGATCAATACTATTATTAAGAAGTTCAGCTTTATCTGTGACTTTAATACCATCAATAAACTCCATACAAAGAACATTATTATTGGAAAATTCGTCATAGATAGTCGGAACATAGGTTTCCTTATTATTTTTGAAATTTAAAGCAAACTGCTTGATGTTATTGCGTTCATTGACCAAGGAAACTTCCTCTAGCAAAGACTTTTCAAAAGTGGCAATCGCTTGTTTTAAATTTAATTTCGCACCAATCTCAGAATAAGTTGAAATCAACTTAACCAAATCTTTAATCAGAAGCAAATCATCTTCGATGACACTTAAAACATCCGGTTTTTTGATCTTTAAAATAACCTCTTCTCCAGTGACCAAAGTGGCCTTATAAACCTGAGCAATAGAAGCCGTAGCCAAAGGTTTTGCAACGATTTCCAAGAAATGTTCTTTAACAGAAATATTGAATTCATTCTCCAGAATCTCCTCAACATTCATATCAACAACTTCCACCCTGTCCTGAAGTTTTTGCAACTCCTGAATTAATTCCAGCGGAAGCAAATCTTCCCGATTACTGAATGCCTGTCCAAGTTTCACGAAAGTCGGACCCAATTCTTCCAAAACCAATCTGATTCTTTCGTAAACGGTTCCTTTCGAGATAATTTCGTCAGAATTTACAAGATTTTCTTCTGGCTTTTTACCCATTCTGGCAATCATATCTTTGAATCCATACTTGCTGAGAACGGAAATTAATCTTGCAGAACGCTTAAGTTTTCGCTGTTGTTTATCGAACATAATTATAAAAATAATGGAGCTACAAAGTAACTCCAAAAATTATTCCCAGAAAATTAAAAAGTCTTCGAGAGCCTCAGACTTACAACCTTATGGTCTTCGATTCCGCTCAGACTGACATTGAAATAAAACTTTAAAACAAAAATCTCGCGGATTTAAAATTTAAATCTGCAAGAGAGCATTTTTATTTGACATAAAAATAATATTTAAAATCTTTTCTTTTTCGGATCAAGAAAAGTTGGAAAGACCATCACGTATTCTCCAAATTTCATATTGATCCGTTCTTCGAGATTCACCAATTCACTTTCCATAAACTGATCTCTCATATCATCATTATCAAAAACCAAAAGCAAATTGGTGTTTTTCCCTTCACCCAACATATCGGACCGAACTTCAGAAAGAATATATTTCTCGACATCCAAAAGATTTTCCACCATCTGATGCAAATCACTTTCCACATAGAGGTCCCATTCTTCAATTTTATTTTCGATTGTATGAAATGTAATACTAAGGATGCTCATTTTTTATATTTTTTTATGATTAATGTTGATAAATTCAGAATGCAAAAATCGGTTTTTTTTTGTAAATTAGCCCGTTATAAAAAACAGAAAAACTTGAAGCATCAGAATGTATTTTAAAATTCTGATTTACAATAAATTAAAAAATATTTATGCATAAGGAAGGAGAAAGGTTAATACCGATCAACATTGTTGACGAGATGAGAACCTCTTACATCGATTATTCGATGTCAGTAATCGTATCAAGAGCTTTGCCAGATGTGAGAGACGGACTGAAACCCGTTCACAGAAGAGTGCTTTACGGTATGTATGGTCTTAATGTCTTTTCTAACAGAAAACATTTGAAATCTGCGAGAATTGTTGGAGACGTTTTAGGTAAATATCACCCACACGGCGACAGCTCGGTTTATGACGCAATGGTAAGAATGGCGCAACCTTGGAGTTTACGTTATCAGATGGTTGACGGCCAAGGTAACTTTGGTTCTATGGACGGCGATCCACCAGCAGCAATGCGTTATACGGAAGCAAGACTTAAAAAAATATCTGATGAGATCCTTGCTGATCTGGATAAAGAAACTGTTGATTTCCAAAATAACTTTGATGACAGTTTAACTGAGCCTACCGTTCTTCCTACAAGGATTCCAAGTCTTTTGGTCAACGGAGCTTCCGGAATTGCCGTTGGTATGGCGACGAATATGGCGCCTCACAACTTATCTGAAAGTATTGATGCGATCTGCGCTTACATCGATGATAAAGAAATTACCATCGATGAGTTGATGAAGCATATCATTGCACCGGATTTCCCAACAGGTGGAATTATTTATGGCTATGATGGTGTGCGTGATGCTTTCCACACGGGAAGAGGCCGTATCGTTTTGAGAGCAAAGGTCAATTTTGAAGAGATCGGAAACAGAAATGCGATCATCGTAACAGAAATTCCTTACCAAGTTAACAAAGCGGAGATGATTGCCAGAACTGCTGAATTGGTAAAAGATGACAAACTTCCAGGAATTTACGAAATCCGTGATGAGTCTGACAGAAACGGAATGCGTATCGTTTACGAACTTAAGAACGACGCCATTCCAAATGTTGTATTAAATCTTTTATATAAATATACTTCACTACAAACTTCTTTTTCAGTTAATAACATCGCCTTAGTCAAAGGAAGACCTGTACAACTGAACGTGAAAGATATGATCCTGCATTTCGTAGATCACCGTCACGAAGTGATTGTAAGAAGAACAAAATACGAACTAAGAAAAGCACAGGAAAGAGCACACATTCTTGAAGGCTTTATGAAAGTGATCGGCACTCAGGATTCTCTTGACAGGGCGATCGCGATCATCCGTCACAGTGCAAATCCAGCTGCTGCGAAAGAAGGTTTAATCGAGGAATTTGAACTTTCAGATCTTCAAGCTCAGGCAATTCTAGATCTTCGTTTAGCTCGTCTTACAGGAATGGAGCTTGATAAGATCCGTGCTGAATATGAGGAGATCATGGCCTTAATAAAAGACTTGGAAGACATTTTAACGAATGAGCCAAGACGTTATGAGATCATCAAAGAAGAACTTCAAGAGATCAAAGAAAAATACGGCGACGAAAGACGTTCGGAAATCGATTATACTGGTGGAGAATTCTCTATCGAAGATATGATTCCGGATGAAAAAGTTGTTTTGACTATTTCTCACGCTGGTTACATCAAAAGAACACTACTTTCTGAATATAAAGTACAATCCAGAGGTGGCGTTGGAAACAGAGCTGCAACTACGAGAGACGAGGATTTCTTAGAATATATTGTAACTGCAACCAACCACGAATATCTATTATTCTTCACAGAAAAAGGAAAATGTTTCTGGCTAAGAGTTTTCGAAGTTCCGGAAGGATCTAAAACTTCAAAAGGAAGAGCGGTTCAGAACTTGATTAATATAGAACAAGACGATAAGATTAAGGCTTACATCAGAACAAAAGATCTTAAAAATCAGGAATACATCAACCAAATGAATGTTGTGATGATTACCAAGAACGGTACCATCAAGAAAACTTCATTAGAAGCTTACTCCAGACCAAGAACAAATGGTGTGAATGCTATCGAGATTCGTGATAATGATGCACTTTTAGGCGCAAGATTGACAGACGGAAATTCTCAAATTATGATTGCTACCAAAAACGGAAAATGTATCCGTTTCCCTGAAGAAAAAGCGAGAGCTGTCGGCAGAGGATCTATTGGTGTAAGAGGAATTTCTCTTGAAGATAGTGACGAAGTTATCGGAATGATTGTTGTAAATGACTTGGAAAATGACACAGTTTTGGTTGTGTCAGAGAGAGGTTATGGAAAAAGAACAGCTGTTGAAGATTACCGTATCACAAACAGAGGTGGAAAAGGTGTTATAACACTTAATATTACTGAAAAAACTGGAAATCTAATCGCTATTCAAAGTGTGACAGACGAAGATGGATTGATGATCATTAATAAATCTGGTGTTGCCATCCGAATGAATATGAACGAAATGCGCGTAATGGGTAGAAATACTCAAGGTGTGAAAGTCATCAATCTGAAAACCAAGGACGAAATTGCAGCGATTGCAAAAGTAGAAATGGACAGTGAAGTTGTGGAAGAAGAAGATGGAGAAGTTGCAGAAAATGATAGCAACAATCCAGAATTCAAATTGAAACCTCAAAAAGGAGGCGAAAGTCAAATGATAGAGGAATCCGAAGAAGTGGAAAATACAGAAAATGAAGAATCCACGGATAACGCTGACGAAACCGAAGATAAAGAATAAAAAAAATAAAAATTAACGTATGAAAAGATTAATTTTAAGTTTAGCAGTTTTATCTGTAGCATTGGTTAGTGCTCAGAAAAAAGAAATCGCTAACGCTGTAAAAGCAGTTGATTCAGGAGATCTTGCAACTGCCAATTCAGAAATATCAAAAGCAGAAGGTATTTTTGGAGATAAAACATATCTATTAGAACCTTCTCTTCTTGAGCAGTATTATTACGCAAAAGGATTTTCATTGTTAAAAGCTGGGAAAAATACAGAAGGAGCAGAATATCTTGCAAAAATTGCGTCTCTTGGAAAAGAGCAAATATTTACAGGAAAAGATGCTGAAAAAAACAAAGTATATTTCGTAGGAAAAGACGCAGCGGATAAATTTGGAGCTGGATTATCTTTGAAACAAGATAAATACTCGCCTTCTTTGGGAGATAAATTAAGAGAATCTATCAATCCTCTTTTACAAAAAGCCAATTCTGAAGCTACAAAAAGTTATAACGAAAAGAAATTTGATGTAGCTGGAGGGAAGTTTGCAGAGACTTATTACCTCTTCAAAGCAGCCGGACAAGATGACAAAAACTATCTTTATTATGCGGGTGTTGCTTATGCTCAAACAACTGAGAACAAAGCAAAAGCTATTGAAATCCTTGATTCATTAATCAAATCTGGTTATACTGGTGTAGAGACTATTTACACAGCAAAAAATAAAGATGGCGAGAAAGAGACGCTTGACAAAGCGGCATTTGACTTGTATAAAAAAACAGCTGGAGGTGCAGGTTATACAGATTTCAAAACTGAAACAACAGCAAGTAAGCAAGAAGAACTTTATGATGTAACCGCTTCACTATTGTTTGATCAAAAAAGATATGATGAAGCTGGAAAACTTGCCGAAGAAGGCTTGAAAAAGTTCCCAAGTAACAAATCTCTTGCTCAGACTCAAAGTAATTCTTACTTCAAATCTGGTAAAACAGACGAGTTTGTAAATAATTTGAAAGCTAAGATTGCTAAAAATCCAGCTGACAAAGAAAGTCTTTACAACCTTGGTGTAATGTTGGCTAAAGACCCAGCTAAACAAGCAGAAGCAGAAGCTACATACAAGAAACTTGTGGAATTAGATCCTAAATTTCCTGACGCTCTTAACAATTTAGTTTTCGTTATTATTGGTGAAGATGAAGTTGCAATCAATGAATACAGAGATCTTAAAAAAGCTGGGAAAATAGATGCAGCCAACAAAGTTCTTGAACAAAGAAGAGCAAGATTCCAAAAAGCTTTGCCTTATGCAGAACAAATGTATCAAGCCAATCCTACTAACAAAGAGATTGTAAGCCTTTTAAAAGGAATGTACCAAACGACGCAAAATACTGCGAAGTACACAGAATTCAAAGCGAAAGAAACTGCATTGAAATAATATAAAGGAAGCCTTAATCGGCTTCTTTTTTGTATTTTTCCCGATGCTAATTAAAAGTATATATTTACAAACAATTTTATAAAAATCTACATATGAAATTTTTTATTGACACAGCCAACCTAGCACAGATCAAAGAAGCACAAGATCTTGGAATTCTGGATGGCGTTACAACCAATCCTTCGCTTATGGCAAAAGAAGGAATCTCTGGCAAAGAAGCTATCAACAAGCATTATGTTGACATCTGTAACATCTCAGATGGTGATGTTTCTGCAGAAGTTCTTTCTACAACTTACGAAGAAATGATCAAAGAAGGTGATGAATTAGCTGCACTTCACGAGAGAATTGTGGTAAAAATCCCTATGATCAAAGACGGTATCAAAGCTTTAAAATATTTTTCTGATAAAGGAATCAAAACCAACTGTACATTGATTTTTTCAGCTGGACAAGCACTTTTGGCTGCAAAAGCCGGAGCAACTTATGTTTCTCCTTTCTTAGGAAGATTGGATGATATTTCTGTAGATGGTCTTAATTTGATCGAAGAAATCAGATTAATTTTTGACAATTATATGTTTGATACAGAAATCCTTGCAGCGTCTATCAGAAGCCCTATGCATATCATCAACTGTGCGAAGATTGGAGCAGATGTAATCACTTCTCCACTTCCATCAATCCTTAATTTATTGAATCACCCATTGACAGATTCAGGATTAGCTCAGTTCGTAGCAGATTCTAAGAAATTGAGTTAATATTTTTAACTCTAAAATAAAATATTAAAAAACCGTTTCATTTAAAATGAGACGGTTTTTAGTTTATATCAATCGAAACTTTAAGCAAAGAAAGTCTCTTTTAAAAGATAAAGATTTAAAATAATTATAATGGCACTTATAACGAAAGCTAAAACTTTTAGCCACATTTTATTCGCAAACTCCCCCATTTTCGCCTTACTATTTGTGAACATTACTAATGGAACTACAGCAAAACTCAACTGCATCGATAAAACTACTTGACTGAAAACCAACAGTTCTGCCGTTCCTTTTTCTCCATATAAAATTGAAATAATAAGCGCAGGAATTATCGCAATTGTTCTAGTGATGAGTCGTCTCACCCAAGGTTTTAGTCTGATATTGAGGAAACCTTCCATTACAATTTGTCCGGCTAAAGTTCCTGTCAAAGTAGAATTCTGTCCTGATGCCAACAATGCAATTCCGAAGAAAATACTCGCCAAAGTTGTTCCTAAAAGTGGTGTCAACAACATATACGCATCATTAATATCAGCCACATCTTTGTTCCCCGAAGTATGGAAAGTTGCTGCAGCGATTATTAAGATGGCAGCATTGATTACAAAAGCTAACATTAATGAAAGACTGCTGTCTATGCTTGCAAATTTCAAAGCTTCTTTTTTTCCTTCCGTTGTTCTTGGATAATTCCTTGTCTGTACAATACTGCTGTGCAGATAAAGATTGTGAGGCATGACTGTTGCTCCTAAAATCCCAATCGCAATGTAAAGCATTGATGGATTTGTGATGATTTCTTTCTTCGGAATCAAACCTTCCAGTAATGGAAAAATATCTGGTTTGCTTAGAAATATCTCATAAAAGAAAGCGATGAAAATAATTAATATCAATCCACCCACTATACTTTCTATATAGCGGAATCCCTTTGCCTGTAGGAATAATATCAAGAAAACATCGATAATTGTAATCACAACACCCCAACTGAGTGGAATCCCAAAAAGAAGATTAAGTGCTATCGCTGAACCGATGACTTCCGCCAAGTCACAAGCTGCAATCGCTATTTCACAGAATATCCAAAGAACAAAATTGACAGCCGGATGAAAATGATCTTTACAAGCCTGAGCCAGATCTCGTTCTGCCACAACACCCAACTTGACAGAAAGATGCTGCAAAAGAATTGCAAATAAGTTTGAAATTAATATTACCGAAAGCAAAGTATATCCGAACTGTGCTCCACCAGCAATATCTGTCGCCCAATTCCCCGGATCCATATATCCGACTGCGACGAGTAATCCCGGACCCATATAGGCCAATAACTTTTTTTTGAAACTCCCGTCTTTGGGAATGTTGACGCTGGAAAAAACCTCGTGGAGTGAGTTGGAACTTTTCTCTTTTCTCCAGCCATTATTATGATTTGATTGATTCAATGATTTTCATTGTTAGATTAGACTAACAAAAATAGTTATACTGTGCTTAACTCGCAAGTTAACAATAAAAAAACTGCCAATTGCTTGGCAGTTTCTATATAATTTGATATTAATTTTACTTCGTAAATCTTACAGCGGTTTTTCTGTCAGATTCTCTTTCTTTGTCAGTTGCTTCAGCCGGAACTTTTGCAAATTTGGATCCGTAACCTTCAGCTTCTATTACTTGAGCTGATTTGAGTGCTGATTTCACAACACCTGCTCTTTCTCCAGATAGTTTTAGGTTTACACTTTCATCACCTTTCTTGTCTGTATAAGCTCCAATTTTTATTTTAGCATCTGGAAATTCTGCCAAGATAAGTTTTAAATTATCTAACTGAACTTGAGATTCAGGCGTTAAAACAGCTTTACCAAATTCAAAATTAAGATTATCAAAATTGAACCATTTGTCTTTAAGTTGTGCTTCTGTTGAGTTTTTATAGTCATCAGATTTCAGGAAAGTCACGATTTGATCTTCGATTCCACCTTTATAAGCTTGTAAAGTTTTACCACTTGGTAGAGTTACTACAAGTGTTTCTCTCGTAGTAGAAACCGTATCTCCCGTAGTATTTGTAGAATCTACGACCACAGCTGTAGAATCAACTGTTGTTACCGCCGCTGGTTCTGCTTTTTTATCACATTGTTTCCAGAAAAACCATCCTAAAAGCAATAATAAAAGTAATGGCAACAACCATTTCCAAATGCTTCCACCTCCAGAATTATCCGAAACAATCTCATGAGTTGTTCCGCTTCTTGTCACATCTACTTTTGGAGTTTCTGTAACAACAGGTTTTGGAGTATCAGCAATTACTGGTTCTTCTGTAATTGGTGTTACAGGATTGATATCTGCTAATGGAGTTTGCAAAGGTTCCGGAATCACATTGATAGGTTCTGCATCAACAGCTCCAAACCAATTTCCTAATCCTAAAGATGCAAAGCTAAATCCTGCTGGTAACAATGAGGTTAGAAGTCCCTTTTGATCACTTAGTAGGTTACCAAAAGATGAAACATCCAAATTATTATCTATTGCATATTTCCCTAAAGTTCCTGCTGTTGATCCTGTAACAAGATTTAACAATGAATTTGTAGATTCAGTCTTAATTCCTGCATAAGATGAAACTGCGTTGGTAATAGCGGCAAGTTTATCTCCATCTCCGAAGATTAAACTTAAAATTTTTGAAACAATAGAATCTGTTCCGTTAAGATTTCCCAATACATTTGATAAAATTCCCGATGATGCAGCTTCTTTTACCGTACTGAAAAGTTCAGATTGTGTGTTGCTATTTGCAAAACCACCAACTACAGCTGGCAATAAAGCTGAAATTGCTTTTGAAATTCCTGACTCACTTTCTCCAAGTTGAGTTGCTGCTTGAGACACTGTTGCTGATCCCAGCTGACCTTTAATTAAATCGATTAAGTTGATTGACATAATAGTTTATTTTATTGATTGATGTAGCATAATATTACCAAATATTAATCCACAAATTTTCATCGTTGATAATTTTAATAAAACTTTAACTAATCGTGATTTAACATTTGAACTAAAAGCTAAATTATAGAATAAAAAATCCGCCTCATTTTGTAATGAAACGGATTTTAAATTTTAATAAAACTTGATATTAATAAGCTTTTGCAAATACTACTCTTTGCTTAGAAGGTTTTCCTGAAATTAGAGAAACGCCATCCTCCTGTTCGTTATTCAAAGGAATACATCTGATGGTTGCTTTTGTTTCTTGTTTGATCTGCTCCTCCTCTTCTGCTGTTCCGTCCCAATGTGCAAGAATAAATCCACCTTTTTCTTCCAAAACTTTTTTGAACTCATCATAAGAATCAACTTTCGTAATATTTTCTTCTTTAAATTTTAAAGCTTTATTATATATATCACTTTGAATCGTTTTCAATAATTCTTCGATATAAACATCAAGACCTTCGATAGATACAGTTTCTTTCGTCAGATTATCTCTTCTCGCTAATTCAACGGTTTTGTTTTCAAGATCTCTTTGTCCAAGAGCAATTCTCAATGGAACACCTTTCAGTTCGTATTCAGCGAATTTCCAACCTGGTTTGTTCTGAGTATCATTATCAAATTTCACAGAAACTCCTCTTGCTCTCAACTTACTTTGAACCTCCAAAGCAACTTCACTGATTTCTGCCAACTGTTCTTCTCCTTTGAAAATTGGAACAATCACAACCTGAATCGGCGCCAAAGTTGGAGGTAAAACCAAACCTAAATCATCAGAGTGTGTCATAATCAATGCACCCATCAATCTTGTTGAAGTTCCCCAAGAAGTTGCCCAAGGATATTCTTGTTTACCTTCTTTGCTCGTGAATTTCACATCAAAAGCTTTAGGGAAATTCTGGCCTAGGAAATGCGAAGTTCCAGCTTGTAAAGCTTTTCCGTCTTGCATCATCGCTTCGATACAATAAGTTTCATCTGCTCCAGCGAATCTTTCTGAAGGTGATTTTATTCCTCTGATAACTGGCATTGCCATAAAATCTTCTGCAAATTTCGCATAGACTTCAAGCATTTTTTCAGTTTCTTCTACAGCTTCATCTTTTGTTTCGTGAGCGGTGTGTCCTTCTTGCCAAAGGAATTCGGCAGTTCTAAGGAACAATCTTGTTCTCATTTCCCAACGAACAACATTCGCCCATTGGTTAATTAAAATTGGTAAATTTCTGTAAGATTGAATCCAGTTTTTATAAGTACTCCATATAATCGCTTCGGAAGTTGGGCGTACAACCAATTCTTCTTCCAGTTTTGCATCCGGATCTACGATTAATTTACTTGGGTTATTAGGATCAGTTTTTAATCTGTAGTGAGTAACAACTGCACATTCTTTGGCAAAACCTTCTGCATTTTTCTCTTCAGCTTCGAATAAACTTTTGGGTACAAACAGAGGGAAATAAGCATTTTGGTGACCTGTTTCTTTGAACTTTTTGTCCATTTCGTCACGCATTTTTTCCCAAATTGCATAACCATAAGGTTTGATTACCATACATCCTCTAACACTGGAATTCTCCGCTAGATCTGCTTTAACAACCAATTCATTATACCATTTGCTATAATCTTCCGCTCTTGATGTTAATTTTGCCATATTTTTTTTATACTATTTTTTAACTTTTTTAACTTTTTGTAATCTAAATAAAAAGCCTAATTTTACACTACTTTGTAAATAATTACTGGTACAAAATTTGGTTTATTTTAAGAATACAAATATAGCAAACTTAATACTTCCTATAAAATGAAAAATATCAACAATACTCGCTTAATTAATCTAATCAAATCCAAAGCTTTGATTTTGATTGCCAGCAGTTCTCTTTTGACCTCATGTGTAATCTACACAGGCGGATATTCAGAAACTGATGGTGTATATTATGATCCTAACAAGGATTCTTTGCCTGCAGGTTCATATTCCGGAAATTATGGTAATCAGGTAGATAGTTATTACAACTATCAGGACACTTACCCAAGCATCTATGACAACAACCAACAAAACATTCAGGATCAAGATAATAGATATGCTTTAACTAGCAGTTCTTCTGATTGGGGAACTTATACAGGAACAGAAACTAACTACACCAGCTTCAACAACTGGGGTTATGGTGGCTGGGGAATGGGATTCGGCTACGGAGGTTTCGGCGGCTGGGGATATCCTAATTATGGTTGGGGTTGGAATGGAGGTTTCAATTCTTTTGGTTGGGGAATGGGCTTCGGCTGGGGCAATTCCTTCTACTCGCCTTGGGGCTGGGGTGGTGGATTCTATGATCCTTACTGGGGTTACGGTTATGGTGGTTGGGGAGGTTACTATGGCGGTGGATATTACCGTCCGATTAACTACAACAGATCTGGTGTAAACGGAGGAAGACTTAATGGTATGATTTCTCAGAATAGAGCTAGTAATAGAAATAGTGGAAGTTTCAATGGCATCAATGCAGGTGGAATCCGTCCAAACAGAAATATCAGAAATGATGTCGGAACAATCAATAGTGGAATCAGAAATTCTAATAATGGAACGAGATCTATTAATGATGGCACAAGAGCTACAAATGGAATCAGACCTTATTATCCAAATGGAGGAACAAGAAATCAGCCTTATCCAAATAATAATGGAGGAACAAGAACCCAAACTTATCCTAACAACAATGGAGGTGTAAGAACTTATACACCAAATAATGGAGGCTCTAGAAACGACAGTTATTCTGCACCTACAAGATCTGGGGGTAATTCTGGCGGATTCAACTCCGGAGGTGGAATGAGATCTGGCGGTTCTTCTGGCGGCGGCGGAATGAGATCCGGCGGTGGCGGCGGAAGAAGATAATCTACATTTTCATTCATTATTTAATAAAAAAACATTTCATATAAAAATGCTTAAAAAAACTTTATTACTGATTAGCATACCTGTGTCTTTTCTTTATCTAAAAGGACAGAATTCACCAGATGTTTCAGTAACAACCAATACAATTGATATATATTCCGGTAATCCAATAAATGGAACTGCTAAGTACAATGCAATGGCTGGATCTATCGGAGCTTTAGGAGGAGATATTTCTTCCTCTAGTGTGAATCCTGCTGGTATCGGAGTTTTCATTACAAATGATCTTAACTTAACGTTAGGTATCAACAATAATAAGAATGCATCCACATTTGTAGGTAAAACATTAAATAATAAAATTAATGATACTGATATTAACAATGCTGGAGGTGTTGTAAGCTTTAGCTTAGGTGATATATCTAAGTGGAAATTCGTAAACGTTGGGGTTAACTATTCAAATCGTTCTTTGGATAATACCGTTAGATCTGATGCAAACGGAAATATCAAAATTGTAGATGATTTTTCTTATCCGGATACTGTGATTAATTACACTTATTTAGGCCACATCTATGACAGATATGGAAATCAGTCGAAAATGAATATTACAGTAGGAGCAAATTATGATAACCAACTTTATGTTGGAGCCGGGCTTAATCTTCATAACTCTTACTTTACACAAGCTGACAAAGCTGGATTCTATTCTGATGATGATAAAACTTCTCTTTATTACGATAAGCAATATACTGGCTACGATGAGCATTCTGATGGTTTCTCAGCTAATATTGGTGTCATTGCAAAACTGAGTAATCAATTTCGAGTAGGAGCTGCAATAGAATCGCCGACTTGGTGGAATATCAATAGAGTTTATAATCAATATTACTTTAATTATAATCAGGTTGACCAATTTACAGAAGACAGAACATTGATGACGCCGATGAAAGCGACTTTAAGTGCAGCTTTTGTACCTAGCAAAAATTTCGCTTTGAATGTTGATTTTATTCAAGGAATTACAAAACCTAGATATAAAGAATACGGTGATGCAGAAAGAGAATTGAATGATTTCTTCAGTGATTCATACAAAAACTCTTCAGAAGTGAGAGTAGGTGCAGAATACAGAATTGCTGCTTTCAGATTAAGAGGTGGTTATGCTTACCAAGGTAATAGCTTCGACAATTTATCTTTGTTAGGTTACAATACTGATGGTACTACTTCTGAACAATCTTTTTCTAATCTTATTGTTGGAAAACGAAATACAATAGGTGCAGGTTTAGGTTACGACTTCAAAGCATTCTACATTGATGCTTCTTATCAAAATATAACCTCTGAATATAGCAATCCGTTTTTACAAGGAAATGTAAATAATAACACTGGTTATTTCAATGGTGGTTATGATGTAAACAGTGATGCTTATGCAGTTTCCAAAGTTAAAAATACAAGAAGTAATATATTTATAACTGTGGGTTGGAAGTTCTAAAATTTCCAATTTCCTGTAAAAATACATTTTAATCAAAAAAAAGAAAGAGTTCGGTATGGTATCGAACTCTTTCTTTTTTACTAAATTTTATTATGTCCTAATTATTAAATAATATATTCTTCTTAATTCTTGAGGAACTTTTTTCGCAATTAATATAATTCCATAACTAAAAAGCCCCCAAAAAGAGTCTAACTTTTTGGGGGCATACCAGATTGTTTAGCAGAAATTATTTCTTAGATTCTTCAACAGAAACTTTTCTGAAATCTTTGAACAATTTGCTAAGTTCCAAAGCAGCTTTTCTTGCTCTAGTTCCTGCAGCTTTGTTACCCTTCTCTGCTTGTTGGTTAGCTTCGTTAGAAAATGATTCAAACTCAGCATTGATTTTTTCAATAAGTTCTTTCATAAGTTTTAAGTGTAAAATATTAAATTGGATTGCAAATATAATAGTTTATATCATTTTTTGCTTTAATTCTAAGATTAAATTATAATGTATAGGATATTGACAGTATTTTTTTTATTCAATCATTCAATTTGACACATACATCGATATCAAATGTATTCGTATTAATACTTTAAAGTTTTTTTCAGGAGCAGGAATGAATGATATTTTAAGGCTTATTCTTTAGATATAACTTTTAAGAAATTTCAAACTTCCTAAAGCCAGTTCCTCCGCATCATAAGATGATTTTTGCCAAAGCGAAACCATCTGCTGCATTTCTGGAATTGATGATGAAAAGTTTTCTAAAACCAGATTTCCTTCAAAATTGATTTCTTTTAAAACTTTGAAAAGTTCGTTCCAATTGACGGTTCCTTCTCCCAACATTCCGCGGTGTGATTCTGTGATGTGAACGTGTTTCAGTTTTTTTCCAGCCAATATGATTGGATCATAAAAATTATTTTCCTCAATGTTCATATGAAATGTATCGAGATGAAGAAACAAATTATCTTTTCCTGTTTTTTTAATTAAATCTAAAACATTTTCTGCCGTATTACAAACGTAAGATTCATAACGGTTTATAGGTTCGATTCCGACATTGACGCCTTTTTCTTTGGCATAATCGGCAACTTCGCTCCAGACTTCGACGATAATTTCAGCTTCATTTTCAGTTAATGGATTTCCTGAGAAAACTCCGATTCCACCGTGAAGAACGCCTCCTAAAAAATTAGTTTCCAGCTCTGAAGTTTTGTCAATTGCTTGTTTTATGAGTTTTTCAGCAACTTCGGGATAGAATGCAATGTGTGCTTCTTTGGGAAGATTCAATGAGCACACAACGTCTAAATTGTTATCTTTCAGTTGTTGTTTTACTTCTTTAGAATCAAACTCCATAGAAGCTGGCAAAAGTATTTCAATTAAATCAAAACCTGCTTTTGCTGTTTTTTCAATAGCATATTTTCCAGCTTCAGGATTCCAATTAGGTGTGATCCAGGAAAGAAGTGAAGCTCCGAATTTTACTTTCATTTTTTTAAATTTTAATTTTAATTAGAAAATCCACCATTCTGTTCGTACCCCAAAGTAAGTTCCAAATCTTTTAGAACCGGATTGTTGTAAAAATGGCGAATAAAGACTGTTCATTGCCTGATCATTATACCTTGAAACCTCTGCAATGAAACGAATATGAGGCCTTGCCCAAACACTTCTTTCTGCTGTCGGAACAATGGTTGGCGCCAGAACCAATTTTGTCATCGACGCCGAACTCTGATTACCATCTTTCCTTGATGCAAAATGTAATTCCGAAAGAATATGAAACCAATTATTAAAGTAATAGGTTGTTCTAACACCAGTATTAAACTCGGATTTCTTGTTGAAGATTTCACGTTCATAATAATCTATGGCTTTATTATCGCTATTTGCTCCGCCTTTACTCATTGTGAAAACCGCATAAGCATTGGCCGACCATTTATTGGAAAGGTTTAACAAAATATGCTCAACCGCCGTTAAGGAATATGCGCCTTTGTAAGTTTTCGTAACTTCATCTGGAGCGCCGTAAGTTCGCCAGGTTTGGGTATTTCCACCATCTCCACCGTTGGCAATTCCGCTTCCGTATCTTAATGATATTTGATTGAAAGAACCTGTGATTTTTGTTTTTAAATTGGTATTTAATTTCGCTCCCAAAACCCAACCTTGATCTGATTTATATTGCTCCATCGAGTTTTTTCCAGATTTATCTACGTTATGAAATTCGGCAAGAAGTTTCAGTTTATGGATATTATTTTTGAATGGAATTGTTTGTTCTAAAACAAAAACCTCACGTTGCCTGTAGATCAGATTTTTGCTTCCACTAATCACATTTGTGTAAGAATATGGTGTTGAGTTACTTGCTGCGGTATCAATTGCTGCAGGAAAAAACATTGAGAATCTGGTATTTTTATGCCTCAAACCCCAACCTGTTGCAGAATGGTCATCGAAGTAAAAATAATCTGCGATATGAACGTCATCATATCTCAGCCAACGCGAACCTGCCCAGACATCCCAATCGCTTCCCATAATATTTCTGGCTTCCATAAAAGCTTCCGGCAAGGCAATAATCATTCCCTGATTTGATTTTGAATCGACATTTCCCAGGAAAGTTCCACCGGAATAGAAACTTAGCCTAGCTTGCATATCGATTTTAGTCGTTTTCACACTGTCGCCATTGACGACCGGCGTGAAATGAAAAGCTGGTAAAAAATCTACATAATCGCCCTGATCCATTCTTCCACCGAGTGAACCTTGATTATTTAGATTCAGTTGTCTTCCGGTTTTCCCATCTGCATTTGGAGAATATCCGGCGCCAATTCTACCCGTCGTTCCGAAAGAAAAATCCTTATTCGTAATCACAATTTGAGCGTGGGAAACCTGGCTAATGATCAAAATAAACCAAAAGCTGTATTTAAAAACGTTGAAGTTCTTCATCTTATTTAAATGTCTTTGGCTTGTAGAATTTCAAAGCAAATAATAGAATTACAGCGTAACAAACAATTGGAAGAAGATAAGCGTGTGCAATATCTTTCTCAGCAATTTTTCCCATCAGAGGAGGAAATACCGCACCACCAAACATCGCCATCACAAGGAAAGAAGATGCCTGCGGAACTTTATTGCCCAATCGCTTCAATCCAAGACTGAAAATAGTCGGATACATTACACTTAGGAATAGGTTCAGTAATATTAAACTGATGAAAGATGCCCAACCAAAACTTTGTGAAATAATCAAACATAATACAATATTACAAGCTGTGAAAATTGCAAGAAGCTTGTTCGGAGCAATGAATTTCATCAGAAATGTTCCTACAAAACGTCCGATCATCATCATTGCCATACTTAAGGAAAAATAATATGAAGCCTGAATCTCAGGAAGATGCATTTTTTCTACTCCGTAATTGATGAAATATGCCCAGGTTCCACCTTGTGCAGCGATATTGAAAAATTGTGCGATCACAGCAAATATAAAATGTCTTTGTTTCCAAAGTGGGGCGTGAGGATCTGAAACCGAAGCCTCTACTCCATTTTCGTTCTCAGAAATCGTAATATCTTCGGCGTGAGGATCTTTTAAATTTGGAACTTTAATAAAAGAAAAAATAATGGTAATGGTCAAAATCACAACGCCAATCCAGGTGTAAAGATCTTTTACAGAATCTAATGAATTATCATCCAGACCAGACTTTCCAAAAATGAAATACCCACCCAAAAGCGGACCGATGATTGCGCCCAAACCATTGAAAGACTGAGCGAAATTTACTCTTTGATCACTGGTTTTTTCATTTCCTAAAGCTGCTACAAAAGGATGCGCCACAGTTTCCAAAGTCGCCATTCCCATCGCCAAAACAAAAAGTGCGATTCTGAAAAAGTCAAATGACATTTGGTTTGCAGCAGGAATGAAAAGGAATGAACCAAGCGCAAACAATGATAATCCTAGGGTAACACCCATTTTATAACCGAATTTTTTCATAAATAATCCGGCAGGAATTCCCATCAATGCATAAGCTCCGAAGATGGAAAGCTGTACCAATCCTGATTTGGATTTGGAGATATTCAGAACATTCTGGAAATGTTTGTTCAGAACGTCGCCCATCGTCAAAGCGATTGCCCAAAAGAAGAACAATGAAATTACAAATGCCAGTATGACATAATATTTCTTTTCTGTAAATTTTGCAGTATTCATAGTGTTGATTTTAAATAGTTTGACCGTAATGCTCTTCACGGAAAGATTTGAATTCTTCGTAAGTATAATCCGGACAAGCGCCCGATTTGGAAGTAATAAAAGCGCCTAGAGAAACAGCTTGTTTCATAATTTCTTCAGGTAATTTCCCCTGAATTCTTTTCGATAAAAAGCCTGCAAGAAATGAATCTCCGCTTCCTACAGTATCATTAACTTCTATTGAAACTGCTGAGAAATTGTAACTTTTATCTCCTACAAAATATCTTGCGCCTTTGCTTCCTTTTGTAAGAACAATCTCATTCAGGTCAAAATGTTTTTGAATATACTTAATGCTGTTATCCTCATCAATGTATTCTTCGCCAAGAAACTCGATTATGGTTCTTAATTCGGCTTTGTTCATTTTCACCAAATTTGCTTTGTGAAGCAATGTTTTGATTAATTCAAAATCGATGAAAGGCGGACGAAAATTGACATCAAACACTCTGAATTTTGAAAGTTCTATCAATTCCAAAAGTGTATTTTTCGATACTTCGTTTCTGGCGATCAAACTTCCAAAAACAAAAGCTTCGGAATTTTGAATCAATTCTTTATGCTCTGGAGTAATCTGGATATTATCCCAAGCCACATCGTTAACAATGTCATAATGCGCTTCGCCGTGCTCGTCAAAATTTGCAATGACGGTTCCTGTTGGTTTTTCATCATCGATTTGAATAAAATCTGTAGAAATGTCCCAACTTTTAATTTGATTCAGAAGTTCATTTCCCAATTCATCGTTCCCGACTTTACTGATCATTTGAACCTCTACTCCCATTTTGTCAAGATTGTAAGCCACATTGAAAGGTGCACCTCCAGCTCTTGAACCAGCTGGAAAAATATCCCAAAGAACTTCACCGAAACATACGGCGTAAAATTTATTATTATTCATATTTAGATTAAACGTTTAAGTAAATTAGTAAAAAAATTATTTTATTGAATTTTTAATGATTAATTCTCCTGAGAGCGTTATTTTTTTTGCTGTAGAACTATACTGATTGATTTGAATATCAAGCAATTTTATAGCTTCATCTGCCATTTCTTCTAAGGGTTGTTTCACAAAAGTGATTTCTGAAGGAAACAATTTGTACGCTTCTGTCTCATCAAAAGCAAGCACAGAAACCTGTTCAGGCACTTTGATATTATTTTTCACGAGATAAGCAAGACCAGCAACGGCAAGTTTGTTACTCGAGAAATATAAAGCTGTATTCTTTGGATTTTCTCCTAAAGACAGCTTAAGTTTAGACTGGATTTCTTCCGTGATATTCTCCAGACCCACAGCTATATATTTGGCATTTACATTCTTACCCGAATCTACAATACTTGTCTCAAATCCAGCCTTTCTATCCAAAAGATGAGGCAATTTTGTATCATAGCCTAAATAGATCATCTCGTCAAAATCCTTTTCTAATAAATAAGAAGTTGTACTTTCCGCAATTTCCCTATTATTCAATATCACTCCAGGAACATTGATTCCTTTAAGATATCTGTCGATTGTGACCAAAGGATAGTTTTTGTCTAATAACTTCTGCAGAATAACTTCCGAACCGGCGACTGGCGCAACTATCATCCCATCAACCTGTTGTTGGGAAAAGAGATCAATCAGTTTTTCAAACTTTTCTGCGTTTTCATCAGAACTTCCGATAATCAATGTATAACCTAGCTTCAAAGCTCTGTCTTCTAAACTTCTGGCAATGCTGGAATAAAAATCATTGGAAATATCTGCTACAATCAGTCCTAATAATTTACTTTTATTATTCTGAAGACTTCTGGCAATCTTATTTGGAGTATAGTTAATCGTTTCAGCTATCTCAAAAATTTTTTTCTTTGTATCCTCGCTGATTCTTTGTCCTTCTTTCTTATTCAGAACATACGAAACGGTTGCTACGGAAACTCCGGCAATTCTGGCAATATCTTTAATGGATGCTCGTTTCATTGTTCTGATTTACAATGCAAAGTATTTAATAATAAATTAAAAAAACAATAGTCGATTTTTTTTCGTCAATTCAGAAAAAAGTGTAATTTGGCAAATTTTTCTTTTCAAAAGAAATTACATTTAAATCACACAAAATCAATACTTTTAAAATAAATTTAAATCCAAATATTAATTAATCATTATAAATTAGGGTTCTAATATTAATTTTTGGTTAATCGTTTAATCAAAATAATTTTAAAAATATTTCCAATTAAATAGTTAAATGTTGGATTAATCATCTATTTTACAGAAAAAGAGAGACAAATTTGAACTGTCTCTCTTTTTGGTTAAATATAATTGAATGTATTGATGTCTGGGAAAGAGGACATTGCTGTCCTCCTTATCAATAAATCTAATAAACTATGAATTAGATTTATTTGATTTTTTAATATCAAATATTTTGCCAAAGCATTGTAAATGAAGACCTAAAATTCATTTAGTATTTTTTTGATTTTCGTATTTTATTCTTTTTATCATTCCAAATAATTATTTTTCAAAAAAACGCATCGATTAATTTTAAATTTTGATAATCTAAAAATTATATTATATTTGCAATCGAATTTTCAACAAAATGAAGACAACTAAAAATATTTTCGCAGTAAATGGAGCTATCCGAGCAGTGTATTCGGGTAGTACAAAATATTTTTTCTAAATAGTCTGGTTTTATTTTTCTCAATATAAAATAAAAAAGCCTTTCTCTTTAGAAAGGTTTTTTTGTGCTACCAATCTTCCGGTTATTTTCAATTATCTGATTTTATTAAAATTAATATAAATCAGTAAAAACAATCAATAATTTTTAATTTTAAACAAATGAAAAAAATATATAACACCAGAAATTTAGGAATCATAGCACACGTGGATGCAGGAAAAACAACGCTTACGGAAAGGATTCTTTATTATACAGGAAAAATCCACAAAATTGGAAACGTAGATGAAGGTAACACAACAATGGATCGTGATGTACAGGAACAAAAACGAGGAATTACCATTTCTTCTGCGGCTATTTCCACAGAATGGAATTTCAAAAACGAAAACTATCAATTCAATCTGATTGATACGCCTGGCCACATTGATTTTGCTGTGGAAGTAGAACGTTCTCTCAGAGTTTTGGATGGTGTAGTTGCTGTTTTTTGTGCTTCGTCAGGAGTTCAGCCACAGACAGAAAATGTTTGGTTTCAAGCTGAAAAATATGGAATTCCGAGAATGTGTTTCATTAATAAAATGGACAGAATTGGAGCCGATTTTTATGCTGTAGTTAATGAAATCCGTGTAAGGTTATCTGCTATTCCTTTGGTTTTGCAAATACCAATCGGTTCTGAGCTTAGCTTTGAAGGCGTAATTGATGTTATCAAACAAAAAGCTGTTGTGTGGAAAGATGAAAAAGGAGATTTTTTTGAAATTCAGGATATACCACCAGAATTAAAAAGTGAGGCTGAAGAAAAGAATACCGAATTATTGGAAACATTAGCTGAGTATGATGAAATCTTCTTCGACTTGTATATGAATGAAAGTAGTTATTCTGAGGAAGACGTCACAAGAAGCATTCGCAAATTATGTCTGGAGCAAAAAGCGGTACCGGTTCTTTGTGGAGCTGCATTCAAGAACAAAGGCGTTCAACCATTGTTAGATGCTGTTGCTGCATATCTTCCTTCGCCAGAAGAAATGCCTGTAATTGAAGCCGAAAATTCCGAAAATGGAGAACATATCTTATTAACGAGAAATAATGAAGAGAAATTCACCGGATTGGTTTTCAAAGTCTCTACGGATAAGCATATGGGGAAAATTTCTATGGTAAGAATCTATTCCGGAAGTTTGAGAAATGGTGATACAGTTCTCAATAACCGCACGAATGAAAAGCATCGGATTTCCAGAATATTGCAAATGCAATCTGATAAAACTATTGCTATAGAAGAAGCAAATGCAGGAGATATTGTAGCGATGATCGGTTTAAAAGATGCCAAAACTGGCGATTCTGTTTCCGATATGGATTTTCCGGTTTTACTTGAGTCTATCACAATTCCTACTCCTGTAATCCGAGTGGCAATAGAACCGAAAACAAACGGAGACGAGAAAACGTTTGGATTGGTTTTAGCCAAAATTCAGGAAGAAGATCCTTCTTTACTTGTTGAAAAGGATTCTCAGACAGGACAGACGTTGCTAAGCGGTTTGGGTGAATTGCATCTGGAAGTGACTTTGGAAAAAATCAGACTTAATCATGGTCTCGAAATCAACCAAGGAGAACCGAAAGTTTCTTATAAAGAAATCCTGACACAAAGTATCACTCATCGTGAGAAATTTGTGAAACAGAACAGCGGAAGCGGACAATTTGCTGACATCACTTTCGAAATCGGACCAAGAGCCGATGACGAAAAGGGATTATTATTTGTCAGTCAAATAAAAGGTGGTACAGTTCCGCAGGAATTTATTCCATCCGTTGAAAAAGGATTTAAAGAAGCAATGAAACGTGGACCATTATTAGGTTATCCATTGGAAAGTATGCAGGTCACTTTGCTTGACGGTTCTACACACAGTGTGGATTCTCATGCATTGGATTTTGAAATTGCGGCAAGAGATGGATACCGAGCTGCGGTAAAAAAATGTGCTCCGAAAATATTGGAACCTATTATGAAGGTAGAAATCCAAAGTGTAGAAGATTATACTGGCGCAATTACTACTGACATTAATAAGCGTAGAGGAATTATTCTTTCTATTGATGAAAAAGCCGGACGCAAGTTGTTCACAGCAGAAGTTCCTTTAAGTAATACTTTCGGATACATTTCTGATTTGAGAACCTTAACGAGCGGAAGAGCAACTATCAGTATGAAAATTTCTCATTATGCTTTGGTTCCGGAATTTGTAGCCGGGCAATTGCTGAAATAAAAGAAACCGCCTTTCGGCGGTTTTTTATTTAGTTCCTAAACATATTATTCCTCCCCGTTTTATATCTGGAAATATCTTTCAGAATCACTTCATCATCGGGATTGAAATGTTTTAATTCATTCACAATTTCGGAGTGAGTTTTTACTTTTTCGGCAATGATTTCGTAAGCGATATTTCTTGTTGTTTCCTGAAGTTTTGGATCTTTTTTGAATTCAATTTTAATAGCTTTCAGGTAATTCATCTTCTTTTCTGCAGGCAAACCTTGATATAATTCCTGAATTTTTTTATCCAAAGTTTTAGCATCAAAAATATTCGCAAAATAATTATTAAGACAATTAAAACCATCTCTATCTTCATTCCAACCTTTCAACAGAATCTTTTGCGCTTCTTCCGGTAATTCCATTTTTTTACGATAGATTAACGATCCTTTTACCATTTGATTAACATTAACGTAATCGTCTACCACCATTTGATAATAAGCATTTGAATTTTTAATATCATTAATTTCTTTGTACAGATCGCCTACTTTTTCCTTTTGTCCAAGTTCTATTTGAAGTTCAATGGCTTTTCTATATTGCTTTGCTTTTTCGTAGCAATTGGCAGCTTCGGATTTATTATTTAATTTTTTAAGATAAATTACAGCAGCTTCATTATATAAACCTCCATTTTCTAAAGTTTTTGCACCACGATAATTATCCTTAAGCAAATTCATATAAACCTTTGCTGCTTTGACGTAATTTTTGTCATCAATATATTTTTTAGCGAGCTCTTCGTACTTGCTAAGCAATCTGTTGAAAAGCGCATTTTCTACATAACTGGTTCCACTTCGGGAATTCCTTCCACCAGAATTGCCCCAGTCATTTTCCTTGCTTTTCAATGCTGCAACAACCAGAGATAAAATAACAACCACTACTATTACAAGAAATAAACTTCCAATTGCTGCCCAAAAACTCTCCTCTAAAACCTGAATCAAAACAGTGATAATCTTAATCACTGCTAAAATGATAAAGGCCCCAAAGAATTTATCTATAAATTTCTGCTTATTCATCTTTATCTGATTTTAAAATCGTTTTATCCTCGCTAAAAAGATAGTATAACAAAAAGATCACACAAATGACAAGAATCCAAGTAAATGCATTATATCCAAACGCCTGAATCAATGGATAAAAAAGATAAACCAACATCCCCAAAAGGATAATCATTAATGAAATCTTAACTCCAACAGGAATATGATCTCCTCCTAAATTCAATGGTTTTTCTCTAAAAAAATACGTGTACAATCCTACAACTCCCAAAATTGCTCCAATCAAATAAATAATCTCAAGTAACGAAATATCTTTTTTCGGAGGAGACATTTCTTTGTCCAACGTTTGAATATTCGATGTTGTATTCTGATCAATTTGTGGTTCAGGATATTCTTTCGTTCCATAAAGTTTTCCCAGAGAATCCTCGATCAACACTTGTTTTTTCTTTAAAATAGATGTAATAATTCCTTGATTTGCTGGTATTCCTGAACCTGATTTTTTCAAAGAATCTTTGATCTTACTTTCATAAATCGCTTCGTTTTGGCTTAGATATTTTTCAATTTTTTTTCTATAAATTAATTTTAGAGAATCTGTCGAAAAAAATGTTTTATCTTCAAAATCCATAATCTCATCCTGGATTTCTTTGATTGGTCTTCCGCCTTCTTTCAAATATTCTTGATAGCTTTTTTCATTTTGTTTCCCAATAAACAATGATGCTTTCATCTGTTCATTCATCAGCTCCATTCTTTTCTTTCCATACATCGAATCGATTTTCATATCAATATCTGTAACGCCGGATTTATATGCCATAGCTGGAGGCGGTGGCGGTGGAATATTATAACTTTCATTAATGTTTTGTACAGAATCAGCAGATTCTTTAGGTATAACGTCTTTATTAAAATTAAAACCAACTCTAATCAGAGCCATAATGACAAAAAACAAAGGGAAAATCCATCTGCTATTTCCCGAATTTGAATTACCATTTCCTAAAGATGGACCATTTCGATTGCCAAAAAGGTTACTTAACCAGTTACCTCCAAATTTGAAATTTGCAAAACCATCGCCTCGGGAAGTTCCTGCAACGTCCAATGGAACGCCCAAATCTGCAACTCTATCAGGATATTTCTCCAAATATTGCAGGTATTTTTCTATTTCTTTTTTGTTACCTGCCATTACTTTTTTTAAGTCAAAAGGCAGATCTTTCATCCATTCTTCTTCTGTTTTCGGATTTTGAAGTTCTTCCAGAATTTTGTCATCATTGATCTCAACCGTGAAACTTTCTATTTTCTGAGGAATTTTAACACCTTTTGAAACTTTTCTTACAACATCTTTGTTTTGTTGAGATTCTTGAAGTATCGAGATCCAATCAATTTCCTGCGACAATTTTACCAATCCAAAATCCGGATGCATAATCAAATATTCGTGATAAATATTCTGCCAGTCTTCGTCAGTTATTTTAGGATATAAAACAGTGTTTTCGGGAATAAACAGTTTATTATTAACGCATTGAAAATAAGAATTCTTTCCAATTTCTGTCGGAGCAATATGATCAAAAACCAATAGACAACCATACAAAATATTTGGTTCATTTGACGGAATGGCGTAAGATTTAATTTGATTAATGTCAATTCCCAAAAACTCCATCTCAGAAAGCCAAACCAAAGGAGAAGCACTCTTGATGAGAGCTCCTTTTTTAGGATAATTGTTTTCGGAAAAAGGTTTAATAATCAGTTCCATAAGCTAAGATATGATTGATGTAAGCATCCAGATATTCCGAATACATCTCTTCCCTTTCTCGTATTTTTAATTTTGTAGATTCATAAAGGTAATATTCTGAACCGCCGAATTCATAAGCTGTTGCCAAAGCCAAAAATCCGTCTTCTGCAGAAGGAATATAGAAAGCTGGAATATTTTTGTTACTGCTTGTAAAAGTCAACATTCCTCTGGAATCTGTGATGATCTCGCTGCCATCAGAAAAGACAAATTTATTTTTGTTCTGTTGCGCTGAGATTTTAATTTGAAATCGATTTCTAAATAACTTCAAAGAGTTGTCGTGCTTTATCGCTAACTCATTATTTGAAATCACGAGATTATTTTCTGAATTGATTCCAACATTATTGAAACTCTTTAAAGTTTTGACGTCATTATGAATCTGCTTATCAAGTTCAACCTTTACTTTATCAATATTTCTAGACATATCGTTGTCAACTTTTACCATTTCAATAGAAAGTTCGCCCTCAATATTGATTTTAAAAATTGAAGGAAATTCGTCCTGATAGAGATAGAAATTTTGATTAAAATAAACCGGTTCAAAGTTCCATGGAATATGATGTCCCGAAACATTAAGCTCCGAATATTCTTTTGTATTAAGATTCAGTTTAGAAACCAAAGCCTTATCATTTTGATATTGACAAAGAATAAATTGATTTTGTTTGTTTTTCGCCAAAGCAAATTTCCCTTTTGGTTTTACAGAAATATCTTCTATCAAAACCTCACAACCTCTGTGCGTTTTGTAATGTTCGAAATAATTTTTATTATAATAATTAGCCGATAAATAAGTTCTAAGTAATTGTTTTTTGGAACTTAAAATGTAAAATTCGCCTTCGTGTAAAAATGTGGCAATTTTGTTTTTCGGTGTTGGGAATAGCAATGGATAATTCTTTGGAACATCTACTTTCTTTCCGTTTTTAGAAGTATAGTTTTCGCTTTTTGATCTTGGTTTTGGAGGATTTGCCCACAATTCCTGTAAAGGCAACATAATTTTCTGAATATGTTTCCTTGTTCCTTTGTGATGTTTGTAAAAATTAAGTTCGCCATCTGCAGAAGTCGTTACGAGAAACTTCAGTCGATCTCTATTTTCGTGAATGATTTTTTGAAGATTTTGATTTGATAAATTATCCTGATGCGTGATGAAAAACACTTCCAAATCCTTTTCGGAATGTTCTTCATTGAAGAATTTTTCAAGCGCGTTCGAAACTTCCAAAACGGGACTAACTTGATTTAGGTTGTCGATAACTTGTTCGATTTTATCCAAATAAATAGGAACATTAGATTGTCCAATTGCAAAGACCTGACATTCCGAATGAGCTTTTGGATGTTTGATAACCGCAATTGCAGATGCAAACGCCAACACTTTAGGCGTTCCCCAATTTCTCAGCGAAGTATCAATCAAAATAATTCTTTCAAAAATATTTTCTTCAGGCGGAATTTCTCGCTGAATGTACAAAGCTTCATTATTCGCAACACGGTTCATAAAAATCTCATCTTCATTAGCAAATTCGGACAAAAGCATTCTGTGAAAATCGCCTTTGTTGGTCATATCCGAAACACCTCCAATGGGTTGATCGCCGGGAGAAAGATGCCTCATTGGAATTTTCAAACCGCTCCAGATTCTCTTAATCAAACTTCCAACCTGAAAAGTTTTTGGATCTTCAATCAATTGCTGAACGAAGTCTTTATCGGTATCAATCGTTGTTTCTTCTTCTACAACTTCATCTTCCAAATCTTCGATTTCTCCAAAACCTTTCATTGCTTGAATGATAGATTCTGTGGTCGGAAATCTGCTTTGAAGAATTGCTAAAGTTTTAACATCTTTATTAACAACTGGTTGCGTTAATTCAATTTTATCCGCAGATTCAGAAATTTTGTGTGGTCTTTTCTCGAATCTTTTAATAATTAAGTCCGAAGCTCCCGCAGAAAGTTGATTGTGACCATCTTTAAAAATTGTTTTTAGAAGAATGATTTTATTTTGTCCTCTTTTGAAAGAACGCCCAACCTTACTTAGGTTTTCAAGAAAATTGATGGCAAGTTCCAAATCATTAAGATATGTTTTTTCCTTTTGTCTTTTCAAATGGTAAAAAATACCGTCTAAATTCAAATATCCTTCCTGCAAAGCGTATAAAGCAAGAAGAAATGAACCAAAAGGCGGGAAACCTTGATCCTTCAGCTCCTTCAAAATCTCAATTATATAAGCTCTGTAAGCAATTGCGCCTACATTCGGAATCGATATAAAATTGTTCTCGTTATAATGTGTTTCATCAACAATATCCTTATCCGTGTTCCATTCCCAGAAGTAGTTTTCGTAAGATTGGAAATATTCTTTTAATTCCATTCTTCCGCTTTTTCTGTTAAACGAAATGAACTTACGGATAGTTTTCGAAGGTCATTTTTATGAATGTTCAAATAACTTCCATCTTCGTTCCATAAGAGCCATTGACTATTATCAACATTGTATTTTTTTTGTAATAATGAACTTAGGTTTCTAAATTCAAAATCAAAACCTGTAGGTAAAAGATGATTGTCCTTCATCCAAAATGTTTTTCCCGGAAAACTCAATAATGGATTTCCAATAAATAATGCTTTATCATTAATGACAATCCAGTCCAGTTTTTCCAGCTTGAATTTTGGTAAAGCAATGATTGATTCTTTAATTTCAGCAATTGAACTTAACAAAGCAAGAGCAGGTTGTTCTTCTTCACTTGGTTTCAATTTAATTTCAATCTTTTCATCAATTCCAAAAAAATTATTATTTGAAATGGGGAAAGTTAATTTTAAAGCTTTATCAATTGGCGTCCACAGCAAAGCAGTTCTCACTTTTTTCGTGGGAACCAAGGCTTCTTTCCGAAATAAAAGTCCTTCTCTTAATTCGTACAACAAAAAATTCGGTAATTGCTGAATTTCGGGCGAAATTGTTTGTTCATCTGTAAAACCTTTCAGCCAAATTGTTTCTTGTTCCGAAGCAATCTGAACATTTTTCCAGTCACGGATGGAGCCAAGAAAATCTTCATCAATCTTGGGAATCTCTGCCCAAAATTCTTTTAAACCGTTTGAAGAATCTTTTGCCATAGACTTTCGATTTCTGTTTGGATATATTGTTTTTGTTCAGGATTTCTGATCCAATCACAGCGGGTTTGTAGGTATCTTAATTTGTCTTTAATTACATTTTGTTCTTCAAAAGTAAGACTTCCCAAATTCCATTTTTCTACAAGAATTTTCACATCTTTCATCACTTCTTCCGGATTCGGGATTTTGTTTTGTAAAGCTTGCGGATGCGATTTTGGATTTTCATCTTTTTCGATGGTTCTGTTGATGATTCCTTCCAGAATTTCGATTTGTTCTTCGGTGTCCCAAATGTGTTTCAAAACCCATAAATCTGAGAGAATTGCTTCATTTCTTCCACAAATCAAAGCACTTGCAGCAATCAGGTTTTGAAGCTTTACAGCACGACGATCGGAAATCGCAATTCCTGTATTTCTAAGATTGATGATTGTATTTAAATAAACTTCGTAAATTGGTTTCAGATCAATTGTCTTGCATAAATTTTGAAGTTCTTTAATTTCGTTGGAAAGAATTTCCGGTGTTTCTGTTTCGGCATTATTTTCTAGTTTTCTTCCTGCCAAAAGCACTTGCTGAAGAAGATCCGGATGTACATAATCAACATTAATCCTGATCAAAAAACGGTCGAACAATGCGTTTAGAGCTTCATCTTCCGGAAGTACGTTACTTGCGCCTACAAACATCAAAGCAGGAAGATTCTTCGTTTCTTTTCCTCTTTTGAAAATTTTTTCGTTCAAAGCCATCAAAAGGGAATTTAGAATTGCAGAATTCGCATTGAAAATTTCATCCAGAAAAACCATTGACGCTTCCGGCATCATTCCTTCCGTATTTGTCAACAATTCTCCTTCTTTGAGTTTTCTGATATCAAAAGGACCAAAAATCTCGTTTGGTTCAGTGAAACGTGTTAATAGATATTCGAAGTTTTTGCCGTCTTTTACAGTTTTTGCTAAGGTTCTTACGATTGCTGATTTTGCTGTTCCCGGAGGTCCGTACAGAAAGGCATTTTCCCTTGCCAATAAACAGATTCCCAGTAAATCTACCACATCATTTTTTCCGATAAAAGTGTCTTTGACATGAGTAAGAACTTTGTTTAATTTTTCAATATTTTGAGTCATTTTTTTTCTTTAGTTATAGTTTTTAATTCTCTCCAGAAAACATCTTTATACATTCCAAATTCAGCAATTAATAATTGATTGATAAATGGAACTTCTGCCGGTTTATAAACTTTTTTTTCAACGATTCTTTCGAGGTATAATTTTCTGTATGTTTTATCTCTTAGTTCTTCTTCCCAATTAATTTTGTCCAAATCCAAATCAAATCCAACTGCTGAATAATGAAACTGAGTCAATATATTTTCGAGTATTTTAATTAATGGATCGTCAGAATCTGCATCTTTCAAGGCAGAAATGATTTGTGGTAAAAACCTCAATGACAAATCGGCGGATAAGATTGCTGAAACATTAATTTTCCCTTTGAATGTCGGAATTAATTTCTCAAGATTCTTATCAGTATCTTTTCTTATCAAATATAATTGTGCACTGCGATACAAAACTTTTGCAGCCCAAACGGCTGTTTCGGAATCATAATTAATCTGATCTGATAAAAACTCTAATCTTTCCTTTTCAAATTCGGACTCGAGATAAGATACAACATCTTGCTCTTCTTTTTTCGGAATCTCCTGAATAGCTACGAAAATAGTGATATGTTCATCATTCCGAAGGTGAAACAAAGTGTCTAAAAATGGGGATTTAATTTCCGTCATTTAACAAAAATAAAATTTTTAAATGAATGATTGATCATTAAATTCACCTGATTTTGAGATAATACCTTTAATACAGTTTTTTTTTAAAATTCCAATGCCATCTAAAAGCATTCATTAATTGACATTTTATGAAATTTTAAATTATGTTTATAAGCAATTTGAAAGACTGAATTTGCCTAATTACAAAAAATCAATATGTTTTCAAATAAAACCAACCTTTTTTTTGCTGAGTTACTTTTGTAAACGGATCATCCCAGATTACAATATACCAATAGGTTCCTGAGGATAATTTACGAGAATTAGCAGTTCCATCCCAACTTTTTTTGGTTTTATCTGCTTTGAAAATTTCGGTAGAATATCTGTCAAAAATTCTTGCACTGAAATTGGGATAAGAGCTAATGCCGCTAAAATCGATTATATCATTGTACCCATCGGAATTCGGGGTGATAACATTCGAAAGACTAAATGTGAAATATTCTCCTTCTGCCATGCATGAGGTTGTTTTGACACGAACCGCAATTTTGTAAGAATGGTTTTTAATAATGTTTAAAAACATTTTTGAATCCTGCCACGTAGCACCATCATCTATAGAATATTCCAAAGTCCCATTTCCCGGATTTGACGCCTCTATCGTCAAAGAAGTATTTTGATAAATTACTTGATTTATAACTGGCAAACCAGCCGCTTTGACCTGAACCGTAAAATTATCAGAGCATACACCGTTATAAATCATTACAGAATACTCTCCGGTGTTATCTACAATAATGGTTTGTGTCGTTTCTCCAGTACTCCAAATATAAGTAAAATTGGATCCTGCTCCTGCATCCAATGTGATTTTGTCATTCGTACATATAACACCACCTTCCAGATCCGAAACAATTTTTGGAACTACGGTAATGATAATAGAAACAGGCAAGGAAACACAGCCATTTGTACCAACTCCGGAAACAGAATAGGTTGTGGTTGATTGCGGCGAAACCGTTTGTGTTGAAGAATTACCTGAAAACTGATTCCAAACATAACTGACACCTCCTTGTGCAGTAAGTTTTACACTTTCTCCTTCGCAGATAGTAAGGCGATCTGCCGTGAGCGTTATTACTGGTTTTATTTTGTTCTCCGTGACCTGTACAGATATTGTTTTGGAACATTTTCCTCTTTTAAGCGTTAATAAATAAGTACCTGCTGCATCTACAGTGGGCGTCAAAGTATTAGCTCCAGAAACAACATTTCCTCCAGCAGAAGCAGCCCATAAAACAGTATCTCCCGTTTGGAAATTGGATGCTGTTGCGTCTAATATGATTTGAGGAAGCGTACAGGTAATAACTTGTGGTTTATCAATTTTTAAAATGATAGGTAATACATCGGCTACAGTTACAGATTTAATGAATTTGCAACCACTTGCAGTTGTTACGGTTAAAGTGTAAATTCCTGATTTGTTGACCGTAATACTTTGTGTTGTCTGTCCATTACTCCAGAGATTTCCTGTGGGAGAGCTGGAGGTAATGACCGTTGTTTCGTTTTCACATAACAAAAGATCACCTGTTATTGCCAGATTAATGTCCGGTTGATTGGTGATTGTAATATTTGAAGATGGAGAATCGCAATTTCCATTATTTACTTTTACTGAATAAGTTCCTGCTTGCGTAATGGTAATGGATTTCGTGGTTTCTCCTGTCGACCAAATATTTCCTGTATTTGAACTGGAAGTAAGAACAATACTTCCCCCATCACATAAAATTGTTTTTGGAGCTGAAATAACAGGTTTTACAGGTATTGGAAATATATTTAAATGAAGCTCAACAACCTTAAAACATTCTCCATTTCCTACCCTTACATAAATCGTTTTGTTGGAAGAAGGATACGAATTGTAATCATTGGTGGTAGGAATTACATTTGCATTTCCGAGTTCTGCATCTGCTTTGTTGTCATAATATTTGAAAGTTGCAACAGGATCGGAAAAAATTTGAGCCTGTGCACTTCTAAGATTAAAAACTGCGCTTCCAGTATCGCTGCAACCAATTAAATTTGTATTTTTCGCCAACGGAATGACACCCTCCTGAATATTAATCTCTTTGCTACCAATAGCACACGAAGCGGTAGTTCCTATATAAACTTCGACCTTATAAATACCAGGTGTTGTAGCAACATAAGTATCTCCTGTAACACCGGAAATTAAAATATTGTCCTTGTACCATTTTATGATTGGGCTTGCGATAGAAGTAGTTGCGACCAAAGTTTGTGGCGTGTTAGCACACATCTTTACCGTAGATGAAAGACTTTCACCATTTTGATTTTGAAACTGCACACCTATATTAAAAGATCCGGCTTCCAAAAAAACAGCAGAATCAAACTGTTCGTCTCCTGCGTCTGCCAAAACCATTTTGAAATGATAAGTCTGACCAGGAATTACGTTGGCCATTGCTTTTAACGGAACTACTCTTCCATTAAAATTGGTTTCGATATTGGCTGAATTATGTCCCCCGAAGTATTCGGCATTTATTGGTCCGCAATCATAATTTGAAGGAACAATATTCGTAACACTAACAGGTGTATTGTTTGGTAAAACTGCCAAATTGGTATAATTAGCATCACCTTGTTTTTTCAGTAACAATGCAAAACCGTCTGAATAACCACCGCAAGGGTAAAAAGAATAATATTCTTCTGAAGCAAAAAGATAATTAAAAGTAATCTGGTTGTTGAAAGGAACAAAATCAAATTCGATGTAAGTCGCATCATAAAGGGGTTGGCTGGGGCTAATTGCATTTTCCAAATCCATATCACCTCCTGTTCCCAAAATATCACCTAATGGACTTGTTACAATAGAGTTTCCCGCTTTTCTTGCATAACCAGTAGATAATACAATCCCATCCTTGAAAGGAAAACTTGTTGTTCCTCTTTCAAAATAACCCCAAGAGCGATTTTGGTTTGTAACAGTTATGTCAGGCGAAACTTTTACATTGGTAACAGATGGCTCTGCGCAATCAGAACCTCCAGAAATTAAAACTTTCTTGATAAGATCTGTCACAGAATATGCTGACTCAGGATAAGCACTGGTATTAACATTGATAAAACTTCCTGCTTTGTAGCTTGCAGCAGATGTAATTTCTGGTTGCAGTTTCCTTTTTTTTTGAGAGGACAAGCTATTAAAAACGGAAACAAATAATACTAAAGTTAATAATCTTGTTAATAAATTCATCATTTTTCAATAAAAAAGCAAATATATAAATTTTAGTATCCATAAAAACATTCAAAACAAATTAAGGTAAAATATACTTGAAGATGGTATAGCAAATCTTAGAGACTTTGGCATGAAAAGCATTATCTTAATGTAGAATTAAGGTTCTAACCCGGAGAATTAGGAAAAATAGCCACCAATATGTTGAAAATTCATCACCATTTTTAAAAGAAAAAGTAATTGTACAAAGTATGTCCAAAAAAAGAAAGAGCCCGATACAATATCGAACTCTTTGCTATCAAAATATTATTTAATTTAATCTAAATGACACAGCATAAGATTTGAGAAATTTCAGCTTATGTAATCCATAAGATCCTAAACAAAATCAGTTACAATTTATAACTACATATATGCTTCGATCGGCTCACAAGTACAGATCAAGTTTCTGTCGCCATAAGCTTCATCAATTCTTGCAACTGTTGCGAAGAACTTATGTGTACGAACCCATTCTAATGGATATGCTGCTTTTTCTCTTCCGTATGGTTTGTCCCAAGAATCTGAAATTACCAATTGCTCGGTGTGAGGCGCATTTTTCAAAACGTTGTTTTCTCTGTCTGCTTCCCCGTTTGCAATCTCGTCAATTTCTTTTTTGATGTTGATCAATGCTTCCGCAAATCGGTCGATTTCATCCTTGTTCTCAGATTCAGTTGGTTCTATCATCAACGTTCCAGCTACAGGGAAACTTACTGTTGGAGCGTGGAAACCGTAATCCATCAAACGTTTCGCTACATCAGCCACTTCAATTCCCAAAGTTTTGAACTGACGGAAATCTACGATACATTCGTGTGCTACTCTGCCTTTGTCGTTAGCATAAAGGATTGGAAAATGTTCAGCTAAAATTTCTTTCAGATAATTAGCATTAAGGATTGCGTGCTCAGTTGCTTTTTTCAATCCTGAAGTTCCCAACATTTTGATGTAAGCATAAGAGATATTCAGGATCAATCCGGAACCATAAGGTGCTGCAGAAATCCCTTCAATCGCTTCTTTTCCACCGATTGAGATATTCGCATTGGTTGGTAAGAATGGAACCAAATGTTCCGCCACACAGATTGGACCAACGCCAGGACCACCACCTCCGTGAGGAATTGCGAAAGTCTTATGAAGATTCAGGTGACAAACGTCTGCCCCGATATTCCCAGGACTTGTGAATCCAACTTGCGCATTCATATTCGCCCCATCCATATACACTTGTCCACCGTGCTGGTGAACCAGTTTTGTAATTTCCTTAATATTAGCATCGAAGAATCCGTAAGTCGAAGGATAAGTGATCATCACACAAGATAAGTTTGTTGAATGTTCCTCAGTTTTCGCTTTGAAATCTTCAAAATCGATTTCTCCGTTCTCAAGATTCTTCACCACCACGATCTTCATTCCTGCCATCGCTGCAGAAGCCGGATTGGTTCCGTGTGCAGATTGTGGAATAAGGACGATATTTCTGTGACCTTCACCTCTGTTTTTATGGTATTCTCTGATGACCATTAATCCGGCATACTCGCCTTGCGCCCCAGAGTTGGGTTGAAGAGAAGTTCCAGCGAAACCAGTGATCTCTGCTAAATCTTTCTCCAATTCTTTGATCATTTTCTGATAACCGCCCGCTTGCTCTGTAGGCACAAATGGATGCACGCTACCCCATTCTCCCCAAGATAAAGGAATCATTTGAGTTGCAGCATTCAGTTTCATTGTACAAGATCCAAGCGAAATCATCGAATGTGTTAATGATAAATCTTTTCTTTCCAGACGTTTGATGTAACGCATCAATTCTGTCTCCGTATGGTATTTGTTGAAAACTTCTTCATCCAGAATATTATCTGTTCTCAATAATTCAGACGGAATAGAATATTCTTCTTTAAGGCTTACTTTATAACCTTGTTTCCCTTTGAACTGAGCAAAAGCTTCGATCAAATGGTTCAATTTATCAACAGTTGTAGTTTCGTTGATAGAAATACTTACGATGCCTTGAGAGAAATAATTAAGATTGATCTTCTGGTCTCTCATTTTCATTCTCAGAGAAGATTTCTCTTCCTCGTGCAATCTGAATTTCACTGTATCGAAAACAGGTTCGTCCACGATGTCATAACCTAAAATATTAAGCGCATCGCCTAAAGCATTGGTCTTAAAATGAATCTGGTCAGCAATATAATTCAAACCTTTAGGGCCGTGATAAACAGCATACATACCCGCCATAACTGCAAGAAGAACTTGAGCTGTACAAATGTTGGAAGTTGCTCTTTCTCTTTTGATATGCTGCTCTCTTGTTTGCAAAGCCATTCTCAATGCACGTTTGCCGTACATATCCTGAGAAACCCCAATGATCCTTCCCGGAATATCTCTTTTATAATCCTCTTTACAAGTGAAGAATGCTGCGTGAGGTCCACCGTAACCCATTGGAATCCCGAATCTTTGGGAAGTTCCAACAGCACAATCTGCACCCATATCAGCCGGAGATTTAAGTTTTACCAAAGCCATCGGATCACAAGCTACTACAACTTGTAGATTGAATTCTTTATAATAAGTAATATTATCTGTATAATCTAGAACAATTCCGTTTTTCCCCGGATATTGCAATAGAACTCCATAGTAAGAATCGTTAAACTGATGGTTACTATGATTACCCACAATGATATCAATTCCAAGACCTTCTGCTTTAGTTTTAAGAACAGAAACCGTTTGTGGCAGAACTAAATCCGAAATAAAGAATTTAGTTGCATTAGCTTTCTTTTGATCTTTCGTTCTGTTATTAAAGAACATATGCATCGCTTCCGCTGCCGCCGTAGATTCGTCAAGAAGAGAAGCGTTTGCCAAAGGGAAACCTGTCAAATCAGAAACTACAGTCTGGAAATTAAGCAAAGCTTCCAATCTTCCTTGCGCAATCTCTGCCTGATAAGGCGTGTAAGCGGTGTACCAGCTTGGGTTTTCAAGAATATTTCTTTGGATTGGAGAAGGCAAGATTGTATTGTGATAACCAAAACCGATATAGTTATCGAAATTCAGATTTTTAGAGGCCAATTCCTTGGAGTGTAAAAGCATTTCATACTCCGAAAGTGGCTCGGAAATATCCAGATCCTTTTCCAGCCTGATGGCATCGGGAATGGTTTGTGAGATTAATTCTTCAATACTCGCTGCTCCTACTTTCTTTAGCATTTCCGCTTTATCAGACTCATTAAGGCTGATGTGGCGATTTACGAATTGTTGTGTATTCATTTATAAAACTTCAAATTAGATTCTTATTAATAAGGTTTGTAAATTTAATTAATTTTAGAAATATTCAATTGTCAAAAATTTAACAAAAAATTCATCTAAGACAGAAATCATTACAAACAAGATAATTTTAAAGGCTATTTATTATATATCAAATTGATTTTGTCCGAATATTTTTCGAGAACTATATTTCGTTTGATTTTTAGAGTTGGTGTAATTTCTCCATTTTGAATTTCAAAATCCGCAGACATCAATACAAATTTCTTTATTTTCTCAAAACCAGATACATTGGTTTGGATTCCGTCTATTAGTTCCTGATAAAATTTCTGAACCTTTTCATTTTCAACAACCTCTTTCCAGTTGGTAAAAGTCACACCGAGAGTTTTTATTTTTTCTTCTAATGTTTCAAAATTCGGAACAATCAAAGCAGAAACGAATGGTTTATCCTCGGCAATCAGCATAATTTGATTGATGTAACTGTTGTTGGAAAACATATTCTCAATGGGTTGCGGTGCTATATATTTTCCGTTAGCAGTTTTCATCAGGTCTTTGATTCTGTCGGTAATTGTAAGATTTCCTTCACTGTCAATAATTCCTGCATCGCCTGTTTTCATCCAACCATCCTTATCAAAAACTTTCGCCGTTTCTTCCGGTTTGTTGTAATAACCTTTCATTATTCCGCTTCCTTTCACGAGGATTTCATCATTTTCTCCAATCTTGATTTGAGAATCTCCTAACAATTTTCCTGCAGTTCCGTATTTGTATTTTGTAAAAGGGAAAGCAGTGATTGTAGCAGTCGTTTCCGTCATTCCGTACCCAACTGTGATATGAATTCCCATTGCGTCAAAAAATTCAGTGACTTCAGCAGAAATAGACGCGCCGCCACAAGGCATAAACCAAAGTTTACCACCCAGTTTTTTCTTTACTTTACCAAAAACCAAAGCATTGGCAATTTTATTTTTAATATTAAGTCCGAAAGGAATACTTTGGTTCAATCGTTTTTTCTCAGAAAACAAACTTCCATTCTCAATCGACCAATTGAATATTTTCTTTTTCAAATCTGAACCTGAATTGACCATTTCATTCAGTCCAGCGTAGATTTTTTGATAAAATCTTGGAACCGAACACATCATTGTCGGTTTCACTTCGGTCAATGCAGATGCAATCAGTTTTGGATTTTCCAAGAAACTGACTTTTGCCCCAAAATGTAAACAAAGTAATGTCCAGCTTCTCTCAAAAACGTGAGTTAATGGTAAAAATGCCAATGAATGTTCGTCTTCAAAACGCTTGAATTTGAAAAATTCCATATGTGCATCAAACGCTTTTAGAAAATTGGAATGTGTCATCATTACACCTTTCGGAACACCGGTTGTTCCCGATGTATAAATCAATGTTGCCAAATCATCTTCTCCTCTTTCAACAATTTCTAAATCTTCAGATGCAGACTCAATAAAAGTTTCTAAGTAGGAAGAATTTTCTTTTAGTTTAATGTATTTTTTCGAAATAATAATCTGTCTGAGTGGCAAACCTTTGTTCAAAAGATTTTGACAGACATTGTATTGTTCCTGATTTCCTGCAAAAATAATTTCCGCTCCGGAATCTTTGATGATATATTCAACTTGGTCTTCGACATTGGTAGAATAAATAGGAACTGTAACAGCACCAATCGCCATAATCGCCAAATCAAAAATAATCCACTCGGCAGAATTATCAGCATAAATAGAGACTTTGTCGTTTTCTTTCACGCCATTTGCTTTAAGTGCGTTGGCAGTTTTAAAGACCAATCTTTTGAGTTGATACCAGCCAAGCTCTTTCCATTCGTGGTCTTTTTTGAAGCCTACAGCTGGGTTGGTTGGATATAGGGTAACGTTTTTTTGAAGAAAACTAGTAACGTTGCTCATTAATGATAGTTATGATTTTAAGGATTCCTTATAGTTTTTCAGATGAAAATCCACACTTTCATCAATAGGAATGAATTCGTAACCCAAAGTTTCACGAATTTTTTTGTTTGTTATTTTCGAGTTTGATTTGATGGTTTCCACATTGGTTTTATTCCCTAATATCAAGATTGGAACAAACCAACCAAAAATCACAGAGAAAAAAGGCAACAAATCAAGAATCGAATTAGATATAATTTTCGCGGGTGTTTTCCCGAAATATTTTCGAACCTTGTCTGCAATATGTTTGTATTTCACATTCTCGGAAGTCAGGATAAAGCGCTGTCCAAAGATGGATTTCTCCATTAATTCAATAGCAATATTGGCCACATCTCTCACATCTACATAAGCCGTAGAACCTGGAAAAGTAAAACTATTCGACATTTCTTTGAACAATTTTCCGCTGCTGTGATTCCAGTTTCCGGAACCGATGATTAATCCAGGATTGATGATTACAGTATTAAGACCTTCATATTGTGCACGCCAAACTTCCATTTCGGAAACATATTTGGAAATCGCGTAATCGGAATGGTGAAGTTTTTCATTGAAATCAGAATTCTCATCCATTTCTCCTTTTTCATTAAATCCATCCAAAACCGCAATGGAACTTACGAAAAGAAACTTTTTAACTTTATTTGAATCGATTGCAAAAAGTAATTTCTCCGTTGCTTCTGAATTATTTTTATACAATTCCTTTTCTGCACTTGGGTTGAAACTCACTTTTGCGGCGCAATGATAAACTTCTTCAATGCCTTGTAAAGCACTTTCCAGAGATTCCTGATCATCAAAATCTATATTGACCCACTCTATCTGGTCGAAATAAAAATCTGGTTTGTCCGTGTAATATTGATAAGAAAATCTGACATCTTCGAGATTGCTGGAAACTCGTTTTGTAGCTCTCACTTTATGGCCTTTTTTCAAAAGCTCCAAAGCAATTACACGTCCCAAAATCCCTGTTGCACCTGTAATTAATATCATTCTGCGTCAGATATTTGAGGTTGGATTTTGGAATTTTTTCTGAAAATCTGAATTAATAAAACAGCATTTGCAATAGAATAAGCTGCGATAATTCCTACAAAATACCAGAAACTTTTGCCCTCCAAGAAGTAATCTCCTGCTCCTGAAAGTGAATCTCTGAGAACAAAAAATAAAAGTCCTATCAAAAAGAGATTGACAAGAACCGAAAAAAACAAAATGACCTTGTAAATAGTCTCCTGATATTTCTTCATTAAAGATTTTTACAAAGATAATTTAATTCAGGAAAAAATCTCTTATCAAAACCTTGAAATCTGTCAGGAAATTAATGGGTATTTTGTTTCATAAACTCCAATGTTTTCTCCAGCATCAGTTTATGGTCAGATTCTTCATTCAGTCCGTGGTCTCCTTTATCAATTGGGATTAACTCATTTTTAACCTTATTTTCGTCCAATTTTTTCTTTAGAATTTCAGATTGTGAAAATGGAACTATTCTATCCTTGTTGCCGTGGATCATTAATGTAGGAACAGAATTTTGATTGATATAAGTTATTGGAGAATAGACTTTAAGACCATCAATCGCTTCCTGTTTCTGTTCTTTGATATCTTTCGTTGTAAAGCCACGAATCATATCGTTACGCATTTTATAAATTTTCGGAAAGATCAATTTGAAAATAAAAATTTTGAATCCCGCCTCTTCTGTGCGCAAAAGTTTGTTCAAATCCGATGGTCCAAAATAATCGATAAAATAATTGACTTTGGCAGAATAACTTGGAAAACTGCTGTTTTCTGAGAATTGGTCATCATCAGAATAAGCTGCAACCATTCCAATTTGTGCGCCGGCAGAAGCGCCCCAAATTCCGATATTTCTCTCATCAAAATTGTATTTATCAGCATTTGCACGAATCCATCTGACAGCTTCTTTGGAATCTTCGACAGGTTTTGGGAAATTGGTATTTTTATCTAATAAAGTGTAATTGACACTTACGACCGCGTAACCATTTTGAACAAATTTCAGGATGAAATCATTCATATAATACTTTTCGGGAAAGGCTTTGTCGCCTCCTATCCAGCCGCCGCCGTGAAGGAAAACAAGAACCTGAAATTTTTTATTTGATTTTTCGGGAAAATAAATATCCAGTTTATGGTCTATGGAATCTGAAGTTTTATAAGTAACATCCGGAATTTTCGAAACTTCGGAAATAGTGTTCTGAGATTTGAAAAACGTTAAACAAAGAATAAGGATGACTGACAACTTCCATTTCATAAAAATAATTTTAATTCAAATCCGATAATACAAGGCTTGTACCATTATCAAATTTGAATTAAAACCCAATTATTTATGATAAAATAAAATCTTTGACCGCTGCATTGAAATCGACAGGATTATTCGCCTGGACCCAATGTTCTGCATTAGCGATTTTAATGACTTTAGAATCCGGAAACTGTTGTCTGATCAGCAATTCATCTTGTGGCAAAATGTAATTGGAATTGGCTCCCGCAATGAATAAAGTTGGTCCTTTGAAAACTCCAAATCTGATTGCATTAGAAACAAATTCTGTATATTTTTCCGCCAATGTTTCAAGATTGAATCTCCAAGCCAGCTTCTTCTCATCTGTCCAATAGAGATTTTTCATTAAAAACTGAATCACAAATTTCTCGTGAATATATTCGCCCAACACTTTTTCTACATCTTGTCTGGATTCAACCGTAGAGAAATCAACAGTTTGAAGTGCTTTTATAATTCCCTGATGATGTGGCGGATATGCTTTCGGAGAAATATCGACAACGATTAGCTTATTTAATTTTTCAGGAAAATTGATGGCAAATTGCATTACTGCTTTTCCACCAAGTGAATGTCCCAAAAGATTGGCTTTTTCGATTTTATGGAACTCTATATAATTCAGAATGTCATTGGCCAAATCATCGTGCGACATTAATTCTGAATGAAAACTGCGTCCGTGATTTCTCAAATCCAACAAATGCGTTGGCATCAATTCTCCGAATTCTTTCCCGAAACTTCCCCAGTTATCCAACATTCCGAACAATCCGTGAAATACCAAAAGAGGTGTTTCTGTTCTCTCTTCTCCGTATATTTTTGAGTGTAAAATCTCCATTAATTCTTATTAAAATTTAATAAAATAGACAATTATTAATTATAATCAGCTAGTATTCAGGTAATTAAAAATAATAAATTCGTTTCTGAAATTTACGATAAATATTTGAAAATTCATTTAAACTTCAGTGATAAAATCAGCTCTCATAAACGATTATATTTTGATTTAATTCCAAAATGAGTACAAATACCTATAAGAAGGTGTACTTGTCTTTATTGTACTGGTTTTCAGTTAGAAATACCTTTGTCGTACAAAACAACTAAAACTTATTACAATGAAAAAATTATTCTTTTATCTATTAGCAGGTCTTTTTATGACCACAGTTTTCATCTCTTGCCACAGAAATGATGATGAAGAAACAGGCGGCAATTCCGCTGGAGGTTCAGCTACTTTGACCGCGGAACAATATGGTTTCGATGGCGCACATTCTGGAAAATTTACTTCTACCAAAGCTGGAATCGTGAAAACTACTGCGGCAGGAATGACAATCCTTACTATCTCAGCAATCCGGGATGGCGGAAATGAATCTATCAATATGGTTCTTTATGGCGATGTGAAAGTTCAGACCTACACTCTAGGAAACGGTTCACAGAACGGAATTGTCATCAGAAAAGATTATCAAAACGTGACAGACCAAGCCAAATCTTACAGCACAGACAACAACGGCGCAAATCTAACCGGTGGTGGCGAAGTGAAAATAACGTCTGTCAACGGAAATAAAATCGAAGGTACTTTTTACGCAATTGGCTTCAACAATGCGAAAAGTGAGGCTTATGCGGAACAAGGGAAATTTAGTGGTACGATTAATTAATCAAAATTCTAGAAGCAATGAAATCTATCTATAAAACAGCTTTTGCAATATTTTGTTTATTTAGTTTAAATGCAACTGCACAACGTCTTGATATTTTGGGAGGAATTAATATGACGGGAATCAAATATAAAACCGCACAGCCAAAAACCGATGAATCAGGCAATTTTGGTTATCACGTTGGATTGGCAGTTTTCGTTCCTTTTAATGCTACAAAATTTAAAAAAGATGATGATGGTGAAGGTTATGGATTGATTCCTACGCTACAATATGTAAGAAAAGGCAGTTCGAAAAACAGTGTTATCAATAATTCTTCGGCAGATATCAAATTAGGATTTCTGCAACTGAATCTTCCTCTGGCATATACAGCAAACAACATAGATATCGGCGTTGGACCTTATGCGGCTTATGCGATGTCGGGCACTAAAAAATTCAGAGTTGGAAATGGTGAGAAAGAGAAAATCGATTTTGATAATGAATTAGGAAGAATGGATTACGGTGTTGGGATTCAGCTTACGTTCCATATGTTCAAATTTCAATATGATTTGGGACTGGCAAATCTTGCAAAAGGTAACGGCGACAAAGCTAATACACGCAGTTTTAGTTTAAGTCTCAATATTCCTTTGGTTCAATAGTTTATGACGTTCAAACAATTTTTCATAGGTTTTTCATTATTGGTTTGTAGTTTTTCGCAAGCACAAGAGAAAGATTACAAACCATTTTTGGAAATACTTTTTCAGCACTCAAAAAATGATTTTAAAGATATTGTGGGCGAAGAAAATGAAACCAGCATTTTCAGAGATTCAAAATTAAAACCTGAAGTTGGAGAAATTAAAATCAGCATAATGTCTTACGGCGCAAATCTTAATTGGACAATTCCATTAGATAAATCTCAAAAAGTCCAGAAAAATGTCGAAGATTTTATCAAAAACCAATTTTCTGGCAACAAAGATTACGTGATTGCAGAAAGTGATGATTTAGACAAAGAAAATTTCATCACAAAAAATGTATATCTGAAATTGGGCGAACGAAAACCGAAACTCATCTTCCAAACCTTTTACTATAAGGATAATGATGATAATCGGAAAAACAATTTCAGTATGATTATTTACGGGAAATAATAAAATTTAAGCAAATGAAAAAACTATTATTCAGCCTGTTGTTATTAATAATGACAACAATGCAAGGACAGATTTCCAACAATTTTGGCAAAGAGGTAAAAGCATTGATAGAAGCAGACGTTACCGACTTGATGTTGAATGAAATCAAAAGCGAATATTCATCAACCTTTTACCGCACAGAATTGAAACTTGAAGGCTTTGAAGTTAATTATATCGTGAGCGCAATCATCGGCAATGTGCTTTCTGCAAAGTATCTTAAAAAAGGAAATGAAGATGTAATGGATGGGATTTATGACCAACTCAACACCATTCCTTATCTCATTTTTGACAGTAAAACTCGTCCGGAAATGATTAAGAAAAGTGACACTAATCTTACCCGAAAAATTTCCGTAAAAAGCAGAGAAAACGGGAAAACCGTTCTTGTCATCACTTTGCATAAATCCGATGACATCAATCTTCAATTTTTTAGAGATTAAAATTAATATTATGAAAACAAATTACTTTTTTAAAAATACAACCGTTTACTCCACTTTGCTTATATCAACTTTTATTTTTGGTCAGAAAAGCAGCGATTTGGATCTCACTTTCAATACGGGAACGAGCGCAAACAACGTTGTTTCTGATGTTGTAAGACAAAATGATGGTAAATATGTTTTGTCGGGACAGTTTTCTTCTTTCAATTCTAATGTTAATGCAGGAAAGTTTGTCAGATTGAATTACAACGGAAGCATCAGCGCAAATGCACAAAATATTCCGACCGATAAATCTTACTACACAACAGCAATCCAAGCAGATCAAAAGATATTTTTGGCAACTTACGGACTCTTACAAAGATTCAATACTGATTTTTCTGTGGACAATAGTTTTTCCCTAGGTCAGTTTACAAGCGTTCCTTCGGCAAATAAAATAGTTCCTTTGAGCGACGGAAAACTTCTGGTTGGACTCATTACAAATAGTTATTTCACAAAAGGTTTATTGAGACTCAATTCAGACGGTTCTACAGATGCATCTTTCAATGCGGGAACTTCTGCCAATGATGGTGTTTCTCAAATTGTTGTTCAACAGGACGGAAAAATACTGATCGCCGGATATTTTACAAAATACAACGGAACAGATCGCTACAGATTTGCAAGATTAAATTCAGATGGAAGTCTTGATCTGACCTTCAAGACCAGTTTGCCAAGCGGAACAAGCATTTCTGCAATTGCTGTTCAGCCGGACGGAAAAATTTTAATTGGTGGAAATTTCAAAACGTATAATGGTCTTGAAAGAGATTGTATCGCCAGACTGAACGTTGATGGAACTTTGGACTCTACTTTTTTGACACCTTATTGGACATCATTTAGTGGGAGAATTAATTCAATTGTCGTGGCGAATGATGGGAAAATTTATGTTGGCGGAATTAATATTCCTCAGAATTTCTGCAGACTGAATGCCAATGGAAGCCGTGACACCACTTTTACATCTTTGGGTGCAAATGGCGAAGTTTCAGCAATGATAAAAGACCCTGATGGAAAAATTGTGATTGCCGGTAATTTTGCAACTTTCAACCAGCCTAATGGGATTAATCAGTACGGGATTGTAAGGATTTATGGTGACAGCGTTTTATCGACTTCAGAAACTCAATTACAAAACAAAATTCAGATTTATCCAAATCCGGCAAAAGATATTTTGAAAGTTAAAGCGGAAAATAACCAGAAAATATCCAGCGTGAGTTTGTACTCATCAACCGGAATTTTTATCAGACAAATTGAATTGAAGCAAAACTCTGAAATCAATGTCAGTCAGCTTTCAAAAGGTATTTACATTTTGAAAATACAGACAGAAAATTCCAGCTCATCAATAAAATTCATTAAAGATTAAAACTAATAATCATGAAAACCTTTATTACAATTTTAATATTAGCTCTTAATTCCATTTGTACAAATGCACAGCAACAAAATGACAAAACCGATATCGGAGAATTGCTGGAGCAGGCAAAAACGAATTTTAAAAGTATAACCGGCGTAAAGAAATCAGAAAAAGACGGGCTCATACTCTATGCCTGTACGCATCCATCGATTTTTGGAGAGTTTGGAGATATTTTTAAAGATACAAAAACAGGAACTACCAATTATTCTATGTTCGTGAATTACAATAGTGCCACAGAAAATTTCAAAAAAGCTCTGGATGAATATTTGGAAGCCAAATTTCCTGAACCAAACTACTACATCTTCCGCGATATTGATGATAATTTTGAAGAAGTCACGGTAATGTCTGACATCAAAGATCCGAAAAAACCAAAGAAAACTTATTTGATTTACACTGTAGATGTTGATCCAACAAATAATCAAAAAACTTTCGAATTAGTGATTTATGGCTTATCTGCACTATAAACTCATAAAAATAAAATAATTATGAAAGCAAAAATTTTTACACTTCTATTCTTATTTCTTCTATTAGGTTTAGTTTCTGCACAAAATGAAAGAGTAAAAGAAAAGAGCAAATTAGCAACCCAATTTGTCGAAGCCACAAGTGAATATACAGAGAAAGCAAAAGCAGGAATATTTACCGATACTGATTTAGCAAAATTGAATAAACTTTTTAAAGAAAGTGACAGTGTACAGCGTTCGTACATTACCGGAGAAGAAAATGTCTTTATTTTTAACAAGCAAAATAGGATGAGATGTTATACAGCTTATCTGAATATTTTACTTAGAATAAAACATTATGATGAAGTAGCAGAGATTGCAAATCAACAGTTTAATCTACCAGACGATGCTTTGATTGTGGATAATGCTACTGCAAAATCGGCACACAATTATGATACAGGTAACCGAGTTAATGATCAATATGACAGATTAGTAACCGGTGGGTTCATTATGCAAAGGGAGAATTATCTAAAAACTGCGGGAACTTTCTATTCTGGGCTTATGATAGCGGCAAGAGTAAAAAAAGATTATCAACTTTTGAGCAAGCTTTTTGAAAAGGGGCTTAAATATGGCTATTTTGAAAATCTATCTCCTGTCATCGAAAATAATATGGGAGTAAGTATTCTTACAATGTATAAAACTCCCGCCGATTATACGTCAGCTATTATGCAAGCCGCAATTATGATAAAAGAAACACAAGACGAAATCACAGATAAACAAAAACAAACGGACGACCTAACCATCAAGAACAATCAAAAAATAAACGAAATATTTGCCATCGCTCTGAAGCAAGATGTTTCTAAAGCAGAAAATATAAAGTCATTTGGAGAATCTTTAAAATATCAGCTAAAAGACAAAACGATAAATGATAATGATAAAGCGCAACTCATTAAAAACAATATTGACCAATGGATTTTGCAGGCAGATTACGCCAACAGACAATGGTTGGTAGATGAAAGTATTTATACCGCAGTTGGATACTTCATAACTCAGGAATTATTCAATCCCCAAGACAAGGTATTTTGTGATAAATTCTGTGCATTCATAGATAGTCACGGCTCAACAGTTATCGATGCAAATCCTCGTCTAATGTATGATTGTTACCTTTATTATAAAAAAAGTGAGCAGAAAAAATTAGCAAAAGCTTTTTATAAAAAATATTTAAAAGAAAAATATAGCGAACAATATCCGAACTAAAATTCACTCAATGTATGATACAAATGAAGATTTATAATATATTTGTGTAAAACTCAAACCTGTGAAAATCAAACGCTTTACCTCTGTCTTTACACTATGCGTTGTTATTTTGTTGCTGTTTTCAAATCAAGTAAAATCTCAAAATATAACCGCTACTGCAAAAAGTATCAATGAATCAATAATTTCTGCAAAATCAAAAGTCTTAAAAGACACTCTTGAAACAAAAACTATATTACAGAAAGCAATTTCTGATGCTGTTGCTATAAAAAATGATACTTGTCTGGCAAAAGCATACGAAGTCTATGGAATAATGTACGCCAAAAGAGGTTTGAATAATAAAGGACTGGACTACTTTAAAAAACAATTTGAAGCAAGTAAACGCTCTGGGTCAAACTTTCATATCGGGACATCTCTTCAAAATATATCCAATGTACAATCAGAAGTTGGCGATAAAAAAGGTTCTATCAACTCATCATTGCAGGCAATAGCAATTTTTCAGAAGTTAAACAATAAAGCAAAGGAAGCTAATTCATTAATGAATTTAGGAATTACTTACATTGCTTTAGGAGATTATCCTACAGCGATGCAATATCAGCTAAAGGCATTAGAAATCAGAGAAAAACTGCACAACAAATATGATTTAGCTTATTCACAGCACGCTCTAGCTTCTTTGTACAGCAGAATGAAAAATAATGATAAGGCATTAGAATATAACTTCAAAGCTTTAAAAAGTTTCCAGGAACTGAAAGATGAATCTATTTCGTCAAGCATCATATTCAATATCGCAATGATAAGGATAAGAACGAAATCCTATGACGAAGCAAAAAAAGATATTGAAAGTATTATTCCCTATTTTGAAAAGCTGAATAAAGCAGAAAGTCTGCGTAAATGTTATACCCAATTGATTAACATCGCAGATTTACAAGGTGACGATGCTGCGAGCGAAAAATACTTAGCCAAGGCAGTTGAATATTCAAAATTAAATGGTTCTACCACAAATGATGTCGATGTCTGGATAAATAGGTCACGACTCAATATGTTGCAAAAAAAATATTCGGAATCTGAAAATGATCTTATCAAAGCACAGGAGATTGCAAAAAAATCTCAAGACCATTTTAACATCATTAATGTCAAGCGACAATTTGTAGCTCTTTACAATGAAAGCGGACAAGGGAAAAAAGCGGAAAGAACGCTCAATGACTTTATTAAACTTAAAGATAGCGTACTGAATGAAACTAACATATTAAAACTGAATGAGCTAAATACAAAATACGAAACTGAGAAAAAAGAAGCTTCAATTCTATTATTAAACAAGGAGAATAACTTTAAACAGCTTCAACTGAAAAATAACTTTTTAGAACTTGCTCAAAATAAATTTTTAATTGAGAAACAAAATCAATCCCTACTCATCAACCAATTGGAGATTAAAAATAAAAATCAATTGGTAAAAAATCAACAATTAGATGCCAATAAAAAAGCGCAGGATATCAAGTCACTCAAAAAGCAATCGCAGATACAAAATCTTGAAATAGAGAACAAAAAATTAGAACTTAAACAAAAAAATATCTGGTTGATTTTCGGAGGAATTTTGTTTTTAACAAGTTTAATTTCCGCATTTTTCATTTACAGAAATTACCAACACAAACAAGAGAAAAAACTCCAAAAAGAAATTTTTCGCCAACAGGAACTTGAAGCAAAAGCACTCTTCGAAGGCGAACAAAATGAGAGAATCAGGATTGCAAGAGACCTTCACGACAGCGTTGGGCAGATGTTGTCTTTAGTCAAAATGAATCTTTCTTCGCAGGAACAAACTTCGGAAAATGAAAACACTCAAAGTTTGGTTGATAAGACGATTTCGGAAGTCAGAAATATTTCTCACAATTTGATTCCGGAAGAACTGAATTTCGGAATCTTTCTAGCTCTCGAAAATCTTACTGATAAAGTAAATTCTTCTTCGAAAACCAAAATGGAACTCCAAATTCCAAAAGAAATTAAATTAATAAAATTCCAGAAACAGAACGAACTTTCTATTTACAGAATCGTGCAGGAAGTTGTCAATAATATGATAAAACACGCTGATGCAAGTTCTATCAATTTATCAATCAGAAAATTAGAAAACAGCCTGATTATTAATATCAAAGATAATGGAAAAGGTCTTGATGATGATTCGATTTCAAATTCGTCAGGAATTGGGTGGAAAAATATCAATGCGAGAGTTCATATGATGGACGGAAAAATCAAAATAGAATCGGAAAAATTATCCGGAACACAAATCGAAATCACTTTACCACAAAATGGATAATCAAGAAAAAATCAACATACTTATCGCAGACGACCATCAAATGATGATAGACGGAATCAAAAATCTATTATCAAAAGAATCAAATTGCAACATCGTGGACGAAGCCAATAACGGACAAGTAGCTTATGAAAAAGTGGCTGCAAATCCTGAAAATTTCAATTTAATTTTGACCGATATCAGTATGCCTTTGCTCAGCGGAACCGAACTTTGTAAAATGGTAAAAAGCGAATTTCCTCACATTCAGATTTTGATTTTATCGATGTATAATAATTCGACTGCAGTGAAGGAAGCGGTTCTTGCCGAAGCGGATGGTTACATCCTGAAAAATGCCGGAAAAGATGAACTTCTGAAAGCCATTCACAGGATTTCGAACGGCGGAACTTACTTTTCACAGGACATTATTCCGCTGATTTACAATCAATATCATAAGGAGAAAATCCAGAATGAACAACTTTCATTATTAACGACAAGAGAACGCGAAATTCTGGGTCTAATCGTAAAAGAAATGACGAGCGAAGAAATTGCGGAAACGCTTTTCATCAGTAAGAAAACTGTTGATAATCACCGCCAGCATATATTAGAAAAAACCGGCTGTAAAAGCACAGTCGGTTTAGTTAAGTTTGCGATAAGATTAGGGTTGGAGTAATAAAATTACCACTTCGCCAATCGTTTTAAATAAGCCTGAACCGTATTTTCCAACCCAAGGTAAAGCGCTTCAGAAATCAAAGCGTGACCGATGGAAACTTCCAAAAGATTCGAAATGTTGTCTGAGAAATATTTCAGATTTTCCAGACTCAAATCGTGTCCTGCATTAATTCCCAATCCAAATTTCTCTGCTTCTACAGCCGTTTCTACATATAATCTAATCGCTTCTTCTTTATCTTTCGGATAATTGGTTGCGTAAGCTTCTGTGTAAAGTTCGATTCTGTCTGTTCCTGTTTCGGCTGCAAATTTTACCATTTCTGGATTCGGGTCAAGGAAAACCGACGTTCTGATTCCTGCATTTTTGAATTCAGAAATAACTGATTTTAGAAATTCGAGATTCTTTTCACAATCCCAACCAGCGTTGGAAGTGATTGCATTATCAGCATCTGGAACCAAAGTCACTTGTTCAGGTTTCACTTCCAAAACCATATCAATAAAAGGTCTGTGGGGATTTCCCTCGATATTGAATTCCGTTGTAACCAAAGGTTTCAAATCGTAAACATCTTTTCTCGTGATATGTCTTTCATCTGGTCTTGGATGGATTGTAATTCCCTGCGCTCCGAATCTTTCTAAGTCCAAAGCGACTTGGGTTACACTCGGAACATCGCCTCCTCTAGCATTTCTCAACGTTGCAATTTTATTGATATTGACACTTAGTTTTGTCATTTTTAAATTTTATTATTTATATAAGTTTTTGTAATAAGTCAGTTTCAATTTTAATCATTAATAATTAACAATTCATCATTAAACCTATGCTTTTTGAACAATATCCAATTCAAATTCCTTCGCCGCCGATAAAAGATGGTCAAAAATATCGGACTGGATATTCTCATATTTTTCCGTATCAGCTTCTGTTGAAAAACAATAGATTTCCAAAGGCAAACCTTCCGGCGTACTTTGTAATTGTCTTACAAGAATGATTTCTTTTTGGTCAATCTGGTCATTATTATTAAGATAATTCTGAACATATTTCCTGAAAACACCAATATTTGTCAATTGAGTTCCGTTGATGATTTCGTCAGGATTCTCGATTGAGTTTTTCTCATCCAGAATTTCTTTTTCTTTGATGTTGAGATAAGTTTTAATGAGATTAATTTTCTTCAATCGCTGCATCAAATCATCATTCACGAACTTCAAAGACTTCATATTGAAGACAATTGACTTTTTAATTCGCCTTGTATTTTCGTCAGAAATGACCTGATAATTTTTGATTTCAGTCGTCAACAAATCATAAGTTGGAATTGTTGAAATGGTTTTATCAAAATTCTTGATTTTTGTGGTCAAAAGGTCTATACCTTCTATGTTTCCTTCGATATTATATTTCGGAATCGCTACCCAATCCCCAGGTTTCAGATTTTTGGAAGTTGCTACGTGAATTCCGGTTACAAAACCTAAAATTGTGTCTCGGAAAATCAAAACAATAACTGCTGTGATAGCTCCTAAACTACCTAAAACTGTACTACTTTCAATTCCGAAAATAACGCAAATTGCAATAACGCTGAAAATAAATGTTCCAAAAATTCTTATGGTTTGAGAAATAGAGTTAATGGCAAGAATCTTATAATAATCTTTCTTAATCTCATAATAAGTCTGTAAAACTCTGATAAAACGGAACGCCATATTTGCGATAGCAATTACAATCAAAAGACCAATCATTCTTTCAAGAAAAACAAAGCTTTTCGGATGTCTGTAAAAAATAGAGAACAAAGCATAATTCCCAAATCCTAAAGCCAAAATATTAGCAACAGAATTTGTAACTCTCGCTTTATAAATGGACTTCATCACAGGAAATTTCTCTTTATCAAAAAAGAATCTGAAAACAAGATTGATAAGGTTTTTAAGCAAAAATGCAATTAGAAATATTAATCCTATAAAAAACACGAATTTAAGAGTAATCTGACCTGACAAAACAAATTCATCAGGAAAAAAATCTTTGCAAAAGAAATGAATCTCATCACTAATCTGCTGAAGAAAATCTTTATAATCCTTTAGTTCGTCTTTCATACTTTAAAATAATAGTCAACAAATTTAAGGATAATAAATTTTTACCTTACTTTGAAAAACCTTATTTTTAATAAAATTATAAAATTGGACCCAACATTAATCAACATTGTCTCATTAGCGCTTCTTTTCGTAGGACTTCTGGGAACTTTTCTTCCGGTTTTACCTGGATTATTGCTCAGTATTTGTGGACTTCTGATATTCAAATTCGGTACAGAAAATGAGATGCCGATGATCTACGTCTGGATATTTGTTTTATTAACGATTATTTCCACCGTTTTGAATTACATTATTCCCGCAAAAACCAACAAAAAATACGGCGGAACTCGCTACGGAAGTATTGGTTCTATCGTAGGAACTTTGCTTGGGCTATTCTTTTTTCCTCCATTTGGATTTTTCTTTGGAATGTTAATCGGAGTTTTTGTGGGTGAATTACTACACGATTTCAATGATAGAAAAAAGGCGTTCAATTCTATGAAGGGTGCTTTTATTGGATTTGTTTATGGAACCGGATTTAACCTGATGGTTGGACTGGCAATGTTTTTGGTGGTTGGCTATTATATTTTCTTTTAAAAAAATTACAAATGAATATTAAACTTCTTATTTGCGCTCCTCTTTTATTAATAATGAGCAACTGCAAAACACAAACTTCAAAAGCAGAAACATCTGTCGTCACGAATAATACGCTTACAATTGGTCTGGAAAAACAAGTAAAAATCCCTAACTCAAAAGTAAGCCTTCAGTTCAAAGAAGTTACGGAAGACAGCCGTTGTCCTGTTGATGTCACTTGTATTTGGGAAGGAATAGCTACTGTGAATATCGAAGGAATTTCCGGAACTCAGAAAACCAATTTTCAGGTTGGAACTAGAGATTTTCTACCAAAAAATGTAAGTAAATCTTTCAATTTTTCAGGTTACAGATTTACATTAACGGATTTAAAACCTTATCCTGGTGGAAAAGAAGAAAGTGCTTCTGTGACTTTTAAATATGAAAAAGAGTAATAATTTCTCTCGCAGATTTTTGAGATTAAGCAGATAAAATCAGCAGAATTTGCTTAATCTGCGAGAGAAATTAATTTTAAAAAATGCTAAAACTCTCCCACTCTCAAACCCAAATCATCCCCAAGCAATCGGATTCTTCCCTTTTTCCAAAAGATAATTATTAATTTTTGAGAACGGTTTACTTCCAAAAAAACCTCTGTAAACAGAAAAAGGAGAAGGATGTGCAGACTGGATAATAGAATGTTTGTTTTGGTCAATCAATATAGATTTTTTCTGTGCAAATGCTCCCCAAAGAACAAAAACTACATTCTCTTTTTTATCAGAAATCTGTTTAATGACATAATCTGTAAAAGTTTCCCAGCCAATATCTTTGTGAGAATTCGGTTCGTGAGCTTTTACGGTAAGAGTTGCATTAAGAAGGAGAACGCCTTGTTTTGCCCAATCTTGTAAATCTTTAGTTTTCCTTTCGATTCCAATATCGTCTTTTAACTCAATGAAGATATTTTTGAGTGAAGGTGGCGCAGTTACATTTTCAGAGACAGAGAAGCAAAGTCCATTTGCCTGTCCATCGTTATGATAAGGATCTTGGCCAATAATGACAACTTTTACATCATCAAAATCTGTCAATTCCAAAGCGCGGAATATCTCATTTTTCGGAGGGAAACATTTGGTAGAATTATATTGAATTTTTACCTTTTCCCAAAGGTCTTTGAAATAATCACTTTCTTTAATTGGCTTCAAAACTTCACTCCAAGTCATTTCAGATATTTTTTACAAAATTAAATTTACAAATCGATTAAAGCAAATCTGCTGACTTTTCCTGTGAAATAAAGTTAATTTATCATAAAAGGTCTTTGGCTTAATTTTTAATGTAATAAATTCGGGCAAAATTTAGCATTTATCTGTAAAAACAGCTCAAATTAGAATGAAAATCTGGAATAGTTTTATTTTCTCAACATTTTTTATGGCCAATTTATCTGCACAAAATACGATTATCGTAGGGACTTACACGAATAGTGATAAGTGCAAAAGTGGCGGCATCCATATTTTTGATTTTGATGAGAATACTTACAAATACAATTTGAAATTCCATACGGAGAATGTTATCAATCCAAGTTTTGTAAGCCTTAGCCCGGATAAAAAATTTCTTTTTTCAGTCAATGAAAATGGAGATAAAAGTACGGTAACTTCCTTTTCTATTGATGAAGCTGATGGAAAATTAGTCAAAAAAGATGAGCAAAAAACACAAGGAGAAGACCCTAGTTTTCTGATTTCTGATGATCAAAATGTAATTGTGGCCAATTATTCCGGCGGAAGCATCAATGTTTTTAAAAGATATGATGATGGAAAATTGTCTGATGTTTTTCAGAACATCAAATTTGAAGGTATTGGTTTTAATCCTAAACGTCAGGAAAAATCGCATATTCATCAGGTTCAATTTTCTCAAGATGGTCAATATGTTTTGGCTACCGATTTGGGATTGGACAAGATTTATGTTTTTAAATACAACAAAACTGGAGAAAAAGTTTTGGAAAAATTTGGAGAATTTGATGTAAAAAAAGGTTCTGGTCCAAGACATATTGCTTTTGATAAGACCGGAAAATTGATCTATCTCGTTCAGGAACTCAGTGGCGACCTTTCTGTTTTGAGTTTTGATGACGGTAAAATAGAACTGATTCAGGAAGAGACTTTATTATCCCGAAAAGTAAGATTCAACTTCAGAGCAGCGGACATTCATCTTTCGAATAATGAAAAATTTGTTTACGTTACCAATCGTGACGATGCTGATGACATCACTGTTTTCAAAAGAAAAAAAGACGGAAAAGTAAAAAGAATCCAACAAATTAAAACAACCGGAAAAAATCCACGAAATTTTGCGATCAGTCCAAATAATAAATTAGTTCTGATAGCTAATCAGGATACGAACAGAATTAATATTTTTGACCGGGATTTAAAATCAGGAGAACTTACAAAAACTGGAAAATCCATTCCTGTATGTAGTCCTGTAAATGTAATATTTTATGAAAAAGGTAAATAAATTTTACATCAAAACAATATTTAAAACAAAACACAGTTATTAATAGTTAATGCTTGATGAAATCGATGCTTGATAAAAAATTTATACTCTCTTTTTTCCTGATTTTCGTAACTGGTTTGCTTTTTTCGCAGACTGACAAAGAGAACGAAATTGAAAACGTTGTAATACAAGGCGTTAAAAAATACAAAAAGAAAAAAGACAATCCTGCTTATGCTATTATGCAAGAAGTTTGGAAAAAGAAAAAATCCAACGGACTTCTTCTTCACAAAGATTACAAATACAAAACTTACGAAAAAATAGATTTCCGTCTGGACAATATTGACAGCACTTTTACCAAAAAAAGAGCTTTCAAAGGAATGGATTCTATCATCTTCAAATACAATGATTCTTCCGAAATAGCTGGTAAAGCCGTTTTACCAATTTTCATTACAGAAAGTATCTTCGAAACGTACGGAAAAAACGATCCAAAGAAACAGCGTAAAGATTTACTTGCAACCAGACTTTCAGGGCTTAAGAACAATCAAATTGTTTCCAAAACGATACAGAATATGTATCAGGATATTAATATTTATGATAATACAATTAACTATCTTAATATAGGTTTTGTAAGTCCTGCTTCCACAGACGGTTTTGGCGTTTTCGATTACAATATTACGGACACTATTGAGGTCAATACAGTAAGAAGCTACGAAATTCGCTTTACTCCAAAAAATCCAGATGCACTGGCTTTAAAAGGCAGACTTTATATTTCGATGGACAAATATAATGTGATGAAAGTGGAGATGGAAACGAATAAAAAGATCAATATTAATTTCGTTAAAAGTATCTCGACAGATCTGGAATTCGATAATCCAGATGATTCTACCTTTATACCAACAAGGAATGAGACCACGCTTTATCTTGTTATGAACGATAGAGAAAAAGCAAAATCGATAATGGCAAGGCGTGTTGCTAACTATTCTGATTACGAATTTGACAAAGGAATTACAGATGAATTCCTTAATAAAATCGTAATTCCAGAAGACGAAACGGTCGCCAAAGATGAAGCTTATTGGCAAGCCAACAGAACCGAAGCTCTTACAGAAAGCGATCAGAATATTTACAAAATGTATGACGAATTAGCCGATAATCCGAAATACAAAAAAATCGTAAAAATTGTAGAAATTGGTAATTCCGGCTATATCCATTTAGGTAATAGCGGTATAGACTATGGGAATCTTTTTCAAGGATTTGGTTATAATGATATTGAAGGTGTGAGATTGCGTGGAGGTTTCAGAACTTATCGTGGTAAAAATGATATGTGGAGAATCCAGGCCTACACTGCTTACGGTTTCCGGGATCAGAAATGGAAATTCGGAGGTGAGGCCAAATACATGTTCAATAAGACAGATCGTTTCCAGATAGGAGCCGGATACAGGCAAGATGTGTTACAACTTGGTGTTCAGTTGACGACTGATGAAGGAATTATGACAAGATCGTTTGCTTCTTCTTCTGTTCTTAATAGTGGAGAAACTACTTCAATGAGTTCTGTGAAGCAAAGCAATATCTACACAAGTATTGAACCGTGGAAAAATTTTCAAATTAGATTAGACGCAACCACTCAGAATATAAAATCTGCTGATTCAAATTTGTTTAATATCGACTATTACAGACAGGGTGTTTTAAGAAATGATTTGAACGATACAAGATTTACAGCAACTATCATCGCGAGACCTGGAATCAAATTCTCCACTTATGGTGTTGATCGTTACGAGATGACCGCTTTGGCAACTAATCCATCTATTATTTTGAAATATACTAAAGGTGTAGGTGGCGTTTTCAATTCTGATTTTAATTATAATAAATTACAATTCTACTATTATCAGCCTTTCATATTAGGAAATTGGGGTCGTTTGTTTACCAATGTAGAAGTTGGTAAAAACTTTGATTCTCTCCCACTCGCTTTGCAAAATGTAATGCCAGCCAACCAATCTTACGGTTTGGTAAGAGGTGTTTTTTCTTTGATGAATTATTACGAATTCGTTGCAGATTCTTACGCAGTTTTATTTTTAGAACATCATTTCAATGGTAAAATTCTTTCTCAGATTCCATTAATCAAAAAACTAAAACTTCGTGAAGTTGCCTTTTTCCGTTCAGGAATTGGAAGCTTAAAACAAGGTACGATTGATCTGAATGCAGGAAGTATTAATCTAACAGCTCCTGACAAACCTTATTACGAATATGGTTTTGGTATAGAAAATATCGGTTGGGGCAATTTCAGAATTTTAAGAGTTGATTTTAACTGGAGAGGAAATTATCTCAATCATAACACTTCTGCAACTTCTGAAGTAAGAAAATTTGGAGTTCAGTTTGGTTTCCAGATGAATTTTTAGGAAATTTGTGACTAAGCAGATTTAAGTCTGCAATAAGTCTAATTTTCCAATCAAAATTTCATCAATGAAAATCCAAAATATCGCTTTATTATTAAGTTTCTTAATTTTCACAAATTTATATTCTCAGAGGGAATTTGTATTTTTTGGTTCATATAATTGGGAGAAAGGTTCAGAAGCGGTTTATGTCTATGAACTCGATACAGAAACAGGAAAACTGACCAAAGTTGTGTCATCTTCAGAAGTTCTGAATCCTGGATACATAACCGTTTCTCCTGATGGAAAATATATTTATGCTTCATCTGATGCCAAAATACCAAATTACGGAACAGTAAGTTCTTTCGCCTTTGATGCCGACAAGAAAACCTTAACTTTTTTGAATCAACAAAAAACAGGTGGCGAAAATCCAGTTTATGTCAACGTAGATAAAAGTGGAAAATGGCTAATTAACGCAACCTATAACAAAGCAAGCATTTCTGTGTTTCCAATTCTTGATAATGGAAAAATTGATTCTATCGCACAGCATTTTGAATTCACGGAAGGAAGTGGTGTGAATCCGGCAAGGCAAGAAAAAGCGCACACACATTCTGTTGTTTTTACACCAGACTACAGTTCTGTATTGTTTGCAGATTTGGGAGCTGACAAAATACTGCAATATCCTTTTGAAGCGAATCAGAAACAACCTCTAACTGACAATAAAAGTACATTTATCAACACAAAACCGGGAAGCGGACCGAGACATATCACTTTCAGCAAAGATGGAAAACTAGCTTATTCAATAGAGGAATTGGCTGGGATGATTTCGGTTTATGATTTTTCAGAAAATAAATTGAAAGAAATCCAGAGAATTGCAACGCATCCGGATAAAGTCAAAGAAGGTTTTGAAAGTTCCGATGTTCATATTTCACCAGACGGAAAATTCTTGTATGCCAGCAACAGAGGAAAAGAAAACAACATTGCTATTTTTAAAATCAAAGAAGACGGAACTTTAGAATCTATTGGTTATCAAAAAACAGGAGGAAAACATCCAAGAACTTTTGCGATTGATGAAACTGGAAAATTCATTATTGTGACGAATGTCAATTCTAATAATGTAACAGTCTTTAAAAGAAACCAAGAAACAGGATTGCTGAAAAAAGTTGGAAGACCTGTAAAAGTTAATCATCCGACTTGTGTGAAAACGAAAATGTATTAAAATTCGGTTTCTCATAATAATTAAACACTTCGACTCCGCTCAGTGTGACATTTCTAATACTAAATATTTTAAGAGTGTCAGTCTGAGCGGAGTCGAAGACTTTTTTAGTATTTATTATCTCGTTTCTATTCCAGAATTTGGAACATAATTATCTTATCTTTGCAAAATGGACGTTAGAGCAAAAAAACACCTAGGTCAGCATTTTCTTACAGACCAGAATATCGCACGTGACATTGTAGATTCGCTTTCTTTGGAAGGATACAAAAAAGTTTTGGAAGTTGGTCCCGGAATGGGCGTTCTTACAAAATTTCTTCTGGAAAAAGAAGTTGAAACTTATGTCGCAGAGATTGATAACGAATCCATCGATTATCTTAAAAAACATTATCCAAAATTAGAAGAACAGCATTTCACTGGTGATTTTCTGAAGACTGATATTCCAACGATTTTTGGCGGCGAAGAATTAGCTGTGATTGGTAATTTCCCTTATAATATTTCATCTCAGATTCTGTTTAAAATCATTGATAATTTCCAATACGTTCCGGAAATGAGCGGAATGTTCCAAAAAGAAGTTGCTGAGAGAACTGCTGGAATTCCACGTACGAAAGATTACGGGATTTTGTCGGTTTTGGTTCAGGCTTATTACGATGTGGAATATCTTTTCACGGTTCACGAAAATGTGTTCAATCCACCACCGAAAGTGAAATCCGGCGTTATCCGAATGACCAGAAATCTGAAACCTGGACTGGCTGGAAATGAAGTTTTGTTCAAACAAATTGTAAAAGCTGGATTTGGACAGAGACGTAAAAAAATGAGTAACTCTTTAAAAGTTCTTGGCATTCCTGAAAATATGCAGTCACATCGTTTTCTTGACATTAGAGCAGAAGAATTATCTGTTGCGGATTTCATTGCTTTTGCTAATGAGTGGGAGCAGAGTCTTTAGTTATAGCAAAACGTAGAATTCAACCGCAATACTGTCATTCCGTAGGAATCTAAATAATGCTGTAGAGATTCCTACGGAATGACAAATATGATGTTTCAGACAAAATTTCAATTGATTTACAAATCCCATAGCCCCGATTGCAACGGCATCCTTTTTTGTTTTTTGTTCTCACTTAATTTTGGAAGACAAAAGTTCTAAAACAAAAAAGATATAGTGGAAAGCGGGAAATAGCTTCTAATAATTAATTCTAAAATTCTTATTTTTGTGGTATGGAAAAAGTGGTATTGGTAAATCCAAATGATGAAGTTTTGGGGCAAATGGAAAAAATGCAGGCGCACGAAAATGGGCTTTTGCATCGTGCATTTTCTGTATTTCTATTCAATGACCAAGGCGAAATGCTTTTGCAGAAACGTGCCAACGAAAAATACCATTCGCCAAACCAATGGACCAACGCTTGCTGTTCTCATCCAAGAATCGAGGAATCCTACCTGAATGCCGCAAAAAGACGTATAAAAGAGGAATTAGGAATCGATTGTGAGTTGACGGAGAAATTCCATTTTATATATAAAGCTGACGTTGGAGACGGACTTTGGGAACACGAATTGGATTACGTTTTCACGGGGAATTTTGATGGTGATTTTGATTTGAATCCTAATGAAGTTTCAGAAATCCGATACGTTTCTATCTCTGATCTGCAAAAGGAAATTGCTGAAAATCCGGATAATTTTACGGAATGGTTCAAAATCATTTGGGCTGAATATCGTAATCAGCTGAATTAATCCCGAAAATATTGCTTAACTTTATTATCAAATCTTACAAATATGAAGGCTTTGGTAATTGGTGCAACCGGCGCAACAGGGAAAGATCTTGTGGATCAGCTTTCGCAAGATCCGGAATTTGGTCAAATCGATATTTTCGTAAGAAGACGTTCTGATTTTCATAATGACAAGATCACTGCACACATCGTAGATTTTGACAGACCGGAAGAATGGAAACATCTTGTGAAAGGTGATGTTGCCTTTGCTTGTCTAGGAACTACACTGAAAACTGCCGGAAGCAAAGATAACCAGTGGAAAATCGATTACGACTATCAATATAATTTTGCGAAAGCAGCTAAGGAAAATCTGGTGGAAGATTTTATTTTAGTTTCTGCTTATGGTGCAAGTCCTGATTCCAAAATATTCTATTCCCGAATGAAGGGCGAACTGGAAGAAGCAATCAAAAATCTGAAATTCGAGAAAACAACCTTCTTCAAACCTGGAATGCTGGAACGCAAAAACTCTGACAGAAGTGCCGAGGTTTTCGGACTCAAAGCTTTAAAGTTCATCAATAAATTGGGGCTTTTTAAAAGTCAAAAACCTTTACCAACATCAGTTTTGGCTAAAGCAATGATTAATGCTTCTAAGATAAAATCAAAAAGTTTTTCGGAAGTTAGCCTGCATAGTATTTTCAGCTTTGCTGAAAAATTTAAATAAAGAAACCAATCAGATCTGATTGGTTTTGATTGTATTAATTTGTTCTTTCTTTGAGATATTTTTGCCATTCCCAAGTGGTTCTGAGTGATTCTTCAAGGGAAGTTTCGGATTTCCAGCCGAGTTCTTTTTCTGCCTTAGCTGGATTTGCATATGCGACTGTAATATCGCCTTCTCTTCTTGGACAGATTTGATATGGAACTGCGACATCATTTGCCAATTCAAAAGCTTTTACCACTTCTAAAACTGAGGATCCTTTTCCTGTTCCAAGATTATAAATGTCAACAAGTGTATCTTCCTCAGAATTGATTAATTTTTTCAATGCTGCAACGTGCGCTTTTGCCAAATCCACAACATAAATATAATCCCGCACAGCCGTTCCGTCAACTGTTTGATAATCATCTCCCCAAACATTTAATTTCTCTCTTATTCCTGCAGCAGTCTGCATTACATAAGGAACTAGATTATTAGGAATACCAATGGGTAATTCTCCCAACAATGTACTCGGATGTGCACCAATCGGGTTGAAATATCTAAGTAAAGAAACTTTTTTGCTATAAGCTTTGGAAAAATCTTTCAAAATATCTTCCCCAAAACTTTTGGTTTTACCATAGGTAGATTCAGGCTCTTTAAGAGGCGTATCTTCATTAATTGGCATTTCGTCTGCTTGTCCGTAAACTGTACAAGAAGAGCTGAAAATAAAGTTGGAAATATTCCTTTCCTTGAATTCTTGAAGAACATTAATTAATGAAAACAAATTATTCTCATAATATTTCAAAGGCTCAATCATGCTTTCCCCCACTGCTTTTGAGGCTGCAAAATTGATACAACCTTCGATATTGTGAGCGTCAAAAACCTGAGTCAGCAATTCTTTTCTTCTGAGATCGAATGGATAGAAAATTGGACGTTTGCCCGTAATTTCTTCAATATTGTTTAGAATAAATTTTTCTGAGTTTGAAAGATCATCAACAATGATGACTTCAAAATTATTATTGATAAGTTCTACAACTGTGTGAGAACCGATGTAGCCGAGACCGCCTGTTACGAGTATGGACATTTAATTAGTTATGAATGATTAATGATAAGTTATAAATGATTTTCAGATTTTCCAATTTCATTGATTTCATTTTGAAATGGTTTATGTTTGAAATAATTTATGAGAAATGCAGAAAAAAAGAAAAAACCAAAAAATATTATTAAATTAAATGGAGGAGTTTTCTCAAAAAGATTATTTACATATAGATTAATTGTCGATATACAGATCATAAAAAAGATTGAGATATTGAAATAAAAAACCGCTTTTTTTGATTCTTTGAAAATATTTATTAAGGAAAATATTAAACTAATAAATGTTACAAAAAATAAAATATAAATTGGGATCTTAAAGTCTTCATATTTTGCAATAATTCTATAACCTTTAAAAATTATATCCCCAATTTTAAAGAAATAAAAGAAACTAAAAAAAAGTAAAAATACTATCGAATAAAAATATATAAACTTATATTTAAATAGTCTTTCCTCGTGCATTTTAGTTATTTAAAAAACTCCAAAACAGAATCTGTAATATACTTTAATTGTTCTTCATCCAATTCTGTATGCATAGGAAGAGAAATAACTTGATCCAATAATTTATCAGTATTTACGAAATCTGCAGGATTACTTTCCTGGAAATAAGCTTTCTGTTTTCTAAGCGCTACCGGATAATAAATCATTGCTGGAATTTCTTTCTCAGTAAGATATTGCTGAAGTTCGTTGCGTTTTCCGTTGGTAATTCTCAAAGTATATTGATGAAAAACGTGCGTGGAATTTTCTGCTCTTTTCGGAGTCAGAATATTTTCGTTTTCTTCAAAAGCTTCGTCGTAATAATCAGCTGCTTTTCTTCTTGCTTCGTTGTAAGAATCAAGGTTTGGTAATTTCTTTCTCAAAACTGCTGCCTGAATGCTATCTAATCTTGAATTAACACCAACTTCGTCATGATAATAACGTTCGTACATTCCGTGATTTACAATTCCTCTCAGCCTGTGAGCCAATTTATCATCGTTAGTAAAAATTGCTCCACCGTCTCCGTAACATCCTAAATTTTTGGATGGAAAAAATGAGGTTGTTCCAATAGTTCCCATAGTTCCGGATTTTTTTTCGGTTCCGTCTGAGAAAATGAAATCTGCGCCAATTGCCTGCGCATTATCTTCGATCACATATAAATTATGGTCTTTTGCGATTTTCAGAATTTCTTCCATATTTCCGCATTGCCCAAAAATATGAACAGGGATGATTGCTTTCGTTTTTGGGGTGATAGCTTTTCTGATTGCTTCAGTATCAATTGTAAAAGTATCATAATCAACATCTACCAAAACTGATTTTAATTTTAATAAATGAATAACTTCAACTGTTGCAGCAAAGGTAAAATCTGCCGTAATGACTTCATCACCTTCCTGAAGATCCAACGCCATCAAAGCAATTTGAAGCGCATCTGTTCCGTTGGCACAAGGAATCACGTGTTTTACATCCAAATAACTTTCCAGATCTGCCTGAAAAGATTTGACTTCCGGACCGTTTATAAAAGCCGCAGAATCCATTACATTCAGAACTGCATTGTCAACTTCACTTTTTATTTTATAATACTGGCTTTGTAGATCAACCATCTGGATTTTCTTCATAATCAATTATTTATTATTAAAAGCTTTTGAAATCGTTGTGATTATTAGTCTAAATATTTTTTGAAAGCGATTTCAAATGCAAAAACATTATTTTGTAAATTTACATTTATTTATCAGTTTAAAAAATCAAAATCCCCGAAACGTGAGAAAAATCTTTACAATTTTATCGGTTAGCTTTTCTTTGATAGCAACGGCTCAAACCGAATTAGTTTTTGTTTTCTTTAAAGATAAACCAAACAAAGCGGCATTTTATTCCAACCCATTGTCGGAACTTAGCCAGAAATCTCTTGACAGAAGAACCAATCTTGGAATTGCGCTTATTGATCAGGATGCACCTATAGAACAAGCTTATATTCAAAATATAAGAAATCTTGGTTTTACGGTTACAGATTATTCCAAATGGCTGAATGGCGTTGCGGTAAATGCGACTGCTGCTCAAATCTTAACTTTATCTCAACAAACTTATGTAGATCACGTAGAAACGTTTGTGAAAAATCCAGACGGCGGAATCAGAAAACAGAAAATTGAAAAGTTCAAAGAATTTAATCACGGAAATGCTAATAAAGATGGTTTGACAACTTTTGATTACGGTAGTGCATTAGACCAAATAAATCAAATTAACCTCCGTGAACTTCACGTAGCTGGTTTTTCCGGAACAGGAATAACGATTGCAGTAATTGATACTGGTTTTCCAACGGTAAATACAGGAACGGCTTACAAAAGACTTCGTGATAATGGACAAATCAAAGGGGGTTATAACTTCATTAGTAAAAGTTCAGATATTTATAATACAGCTCTCAATACTCACGGATCAATATGCCTCGGGACAATTGGCGGTTATCTGGACGGGCAGTTTGTAGGATCTGCACCAGATGCGGATTTTTATCTTTACGCATCGGAAGACGGCGCAAACGAAATTCCTGAAGAGGAACTATATTGGATTGAAGCAGCGGAAGAAGCTGACAGAAAAGGTGTTGACATTATTTCTACTTCTTTGGGATATACAGAATTTGACGACAGTAGATATGATTATACTTATGCCAATATGAATGGAACAACTTCTTTTATTGCAAGAGGAGCTCAGATAGCGGCTGAAAAAGGGATATTCTTAACTGTTTCTGCAGGCAACAGTGCAATGCTTCAGTGGCATTATATATCTACACCTGCAGATAATGCTAAAGTTTTTACAATAGGTGCTGTGACTGCTCAGGGTACAGCTTCCGGCTTTTCTTCTTACGGACCAAATTCTGCGGGTGTCATAAAACCCGATGTAAGTGCAAGAGGAACTTTAACAGCTACAGTTTACGGAAATGACACAACATCTGCATCGGGAACCTCTCTCTCAAACCCTTTAGCAGCTGGTGGCATTGCATGTCTTTTACAATCCTTGCCAAGCAATAGTATATCCAGAGAAGAAATCAAAGCAAAGTTAAGACAGAATGCATCTTTATATCCCAATTACACATTACAAAGAGGCTATGGCATTCTAAATCTTTACAAAACTTACCAGTCATATCTTGGTGTAACTGATATTAAGAAAATCCAAGTGAAAATCTATCCAAATCCTGCAAAAGATGTCATTAATATTTCAAGTGAAAAGCCTGTAAAATCAATCGAGATTTACGATGTTTTAGGAAGATTAATAAAGACAGAAACTAAAAACAACATTAATGTATCTCAACTTGCGAAAGGTAATTATCTTATGAAAGTAAAAACAGGAGATCAGGAATTGATAGAAAAATTCATCAAGGAATAAATGAAGTAAGAGCTGGAAAATATTTTCTGGCTCTTTTTTTATTTAATTAATTTTAAAGATTCTAACAATCATCAATTCAATATAAATAACTAATTATCAGTTAATTTTAGCGTACCTTGTAGAAAATTCAGGTTTCGCTTTATATTATGGAAGTGTATCGTTACTCGTGAACTAAAATAATATATTTATGGAAACTGATTTAAAACTCTTCAAGAAGAGCGATACCATAGTTGGTACAACTTCGCCAGAAAAAACGATTAATATTGCTTACCTCATTTTGGTTCATCGATTGCCAAATCAATTCAAAAGACTCTTTGAAGCTATCTATGAAAAGGAAAATCATTATCTGATTCACATCGATAAAAAGGCAGAACAAGAACTGGGCGCAGAAGTAGAATCTTTTCTGAAAGACTATCCTAATGTTTACATCCTCAAAAGTGAAAATGTAATCTGGGGCGGTTACAGTATGGTTCAGGCAGAACTGGACGGGATGAATTTCTTACTGAATATTGACGCAAAATGGGATTATTTCATCAATCTAAGTGGTCAGGATTACCCATTGAAATCTCAAAAAATCATTCGGAAATTTCTGACAGAAAATAATGGAAAAAATTATATCAAAATTGCTGATCAAAAAGATGTCCGTCCGGAAACGATGAACAGGATCGAAAATTATTTTGATGAAGTGGATGATAAAATCTCACCACTGACTTACAAAAGAGAGTTCATGAAAGATATCACACCTTACATTGGCGGACAATGGATGATATTGACGAGAGATTGCGCTTCTTTTATTTGCAACAGTACAGAAGTGAAAAAGTTTGAAAATTATTATAAAAACACATTAATAGCGGACGAATCATTTTTCCAAACCGTTTTAATGAATACCAAATTTGCAGGACAGCTAGTGAATGATGACAAAAGAGCGATTATCTGGATTCCGGATGGCGATATCAAACTTCGTCCGAAAACTTTCACTTTAGATGATCTGGATTTTCTGAATTCTGGGAATAATCTTTTTGCAAGAAAATTTGATGATAATGTTGATGCCGAAATCATTAATCAAATCAAAATAAATTACAATATTACTTTGGTTAATTCTTGATTTTTATGACTTGAAATATTAAAATCTATTATTTAGTATTTTAATATCATATCGTTATTATTACTATTTTCTATTTTGGATCAATGATTCTTGTAATAATATTTCCATAACTTGTCTGTTCTAAAAGGAGAATCATTTTATGACAAATAAAGAACTGAATTATCAAAAAGGTTTCACTTTCAGTAAACATATTCCGGAAGAAATTTCAAATTTCGACCGGATTTTTGATGTGTTCAAAGACCTTCTGACTCATACTTCCGGTAATATCGAAGAAGCTTTTGAATGGCTTGATATGCTCGATAAAGAATACGATATTTTTAATGAAGATTATACGGTCGAAGATTTTGAACAAGACTTAATAAAACGAGGCTACATCAAAAAAGAAGATGACTCGGAAGATGGAAATCAAGGAACCGGAAAAGGAAAAAATATCCTGACTGCCAAACTGGAAGCTGCATTGCGTGAATATGCACTTGACCAAATCTTCGGCAAACTGAAAAAAACAGGAATCGGAAATCATCGAACCAATAAAACCGGAGTAGGCGATGAGCGTGACGGCGAAAACCGAAATTTCCAATACGGCGATGATCTGTCAACTGTAAATATGACCGAAAGTCTGAAAAACGCCCAAATCAACAACGGAATTTCTGACCTCAGAATGACCGAAGACGATCTGATCGTTGAAGAAACCAAACACAAAGCGCAGATGAGCACGGTTTTGATGATTGACATCAGCCACTCAATGATTTTGTATGGCGAAGACCGAATCACGCCTGCGAAAAAAGTCGCAATGGCTTTGGTCGAACTAATCAACCGAAAATATCCAAAAGATTCCATAGATATTATTGTTTTTGGAAACGAAGCTTGGCCTATTAAGATTAAGGATTTACCCTATTTACAAGTCGGTCCATATCATACAAATACAGTTGCCGGACTGGAATTGGCAATGGATATTCTTCGCAGAAAAAGAAATACCAACAAGCAGATCTTTATGATTACAGACGGAAAACCAAGCTGCATCAAATTACCAAACGGCGAATTTTATATGAACAGTGTTGGTCTTGACGAAATGATTGTTTCACAGTGTCTTAGCAAAGCTGCACAAGCCAGAAAGTTGAAAATCCCAATCACCACTTTTATGATTGCACAAGATCCTTATCTACGAAGATTTGTGGAAGCATTTACCGCTCAGAATAAAGGAAAGGCTTTCTTAACGGGACTTTCCGGTTTAGGACAAATGATTTTTGAAGATTACGAAAAAAATAGAATAAAGAGAATTTAATATAATGAAAAACGATATCACATTCAAGGAATTGAAAGATTCCGGTTACACAGATAAAACAATTAATCAGGAAATTCAGGCCAATTTAATTTCAAAAATTAAAGCCAAAGAACCTGTTTTTGAAGGACTTTGGGGTTACGAAGATTCTGTGGTTCCGCAGTTGAAAAAAGCAATTTTGGCTGGTCATCACATCAATCTTTTAGGTTTGAGAGGACAGGCAAAAACCAGAATTGCAAGAAGTATGGTCAATCTTTTGGACGAATATATGCCCATTGTAAAAGGTTCCGAAATCAATGACAGCCCATTTCAACCGATTTCAAAATTTGCAAGAGATTTGATTTCAGAATTAGGCGACGAAACGCCGATCTCGTGGGTTCACCGTTCCGAACGTTTCTTTGAAAAACTGGCGACTCCGGATGTGAACGTTGCTGATTTAATTGGCGATATCGATCCTATCAAAGCGGCAACTTTGAAACTTCCTTATTCCGACGAGCGTGTTTTACATTACGGAATGATTCCGAGAGCTAACCGTTCAATTTTTGTTTTAAATGAATTACCTGATTTACAGGCAAGAATTCAGGTTTCTTTATTTAATATTTTGCAGGAAGGCGATATTCAGATTCGTGGATTTCAATTGAGAATGCCTTTGGATATTCAGTTTGTGTTTACCGCAAATCCGGAAGACTACACCAACCGCGGAAGCATTGTTACACCTTTGAAAGACAGAATTGGATCACAGATTTTCACGCATTATCCAAAAACAATTGAACTTGCAAGACAAATTACCGAACAGGAAGCTGCAATTTCTGATGAAGACAAATCACAGATTCAAATTCCTGATTTAGCGAAAAACCTATTAGAAGAAGTAGCTTTCGCAGCTCGTGACAGCGAATATGTGGATGCGAAAAGCGGTGTCAGCGCAAGATTGACAATCAGTGCAATGGAAAATCTGATTGCAGCTGCAAAATTACGTCTGATAGAAACTGATTCGGATAAAACCTCGGTTCGTCTTCTAGATTTTATGTCGATCATTCCATCCATTACAGGAAAAATCGAATTGGTTTATGAAGGCGAACAGGAAGGCGCAGATTATGTTGCCAAAATACTGATTGATAAAGCTGTAATAACACAGTTTGAAAGTCTATTTCCACGTATTTCCAAGCTTGATAAAGAAGGTATCAAAACACCTTATACAGATTTGATTAAATGGTTTAATAAAAATCATCTTGAACTTAATTATACCGATACGGATGAAGAATTTTACGCTAAGCTTAACAGCATCAATCCATTAGTAACAGTTGTTGAAGAAAATGCTTCTGAATTAAGTACTGAAGATCAGAACTTTTGCAAAGAATTAGTTTTATGGGCTTTGACAATTAGTAAAAAATTAGATAAATCTGAAAATCAATCGACTTTCACTTTTGATTCTTCAGGAATTGGTCAGTTTTTGAGAGACTAAGAATTTTTAATTTAAATACTCCCCCAATATTGTAACCTCCTCCATCAAAGTTGTGTAGGTTACAATATGATTTGTACCATTTATGAAGTTTTTCAGAAAATGAATTATTTGTTAACAAAATTTTTTGGTAATTCAGGAAAAGCTCTATTTTAGGCAAAACAAAAACAATGTCATATTACCCGTTAACAAGCATACCAGATTACTACTCTATAGACGCTCTTTTGACCGAAGAACACAAGCTTATCCGTGATTCTGTAAGAAGCTGGGTAGAAAGTTTCGTAATGCCACAGATAGATGAAGCAGCGCAAAATCATACGGATATCCCCGGATTGATGAAAGAATTGGGAAATATCGGCGCACTTGGGCCTTACATTCCGGAAGAATATGGCGGTCCTGGACTTGACCAAATCTCATACGGCTTGATAATGCAAGAATTGGAAAGAGGAGATTCTGCAGTTCGTTCTGCAGCTTCTGTTCAGTCTTCTTTGGTAATGTTTCCTATTTTTGAATATGGTTCTGAGGAGCAAAAAAGAAAATACCTTCCGAAACTGGCTTCTGGTGATATGATTGGATGTTTTGGTCTGACGGAGCCTAACCACGGTTCCGACCCTTCTTCTATGGAATCCAAATTCACAGACCAAGGCGACCATTATCTTTTAAATGGTGCTAAGATGTGGATTACAAACTCCCCCGTTGCGGATATCGCCGTAGTTTGGGCAAAAGGCGAAGACGGAAAAGTAAGAGGAATGATTCTGGAACGCGGAATGGAAGGCTTCACAACGCCAACTACACATAACAAATGGAGTCTAAGAGCATCAAAAACCGGAGAATTGGTTTTCAATAATATGAAAGTTCCAAAAGAAAATATGCTTCCTAACGTTGAAGGTTTAAAAGGACCACTTTCTTGTCTTAACTCAGCGAGATACGGGATTTCTTGGGGCGTAATTGGTGCTGCAATTGACTGTTATTGTACGGCTGTTCAATATTCCAGAGAAAGAAAACAGTTTGGAAAACCAATTGGTGGTTTCCAGCTTCAACAAAAGAAATTAGCAGAATTCCTAACTGAAATTACAAAGTCGCAATTGCTATGCCTTCAACTCGGAATGTTGAAAAATGCACATAAAGCTTCGCCTGCACAAATATCTATGGCGAAAAGAAATAATGTAAAAATGGCCATCGATATTGCCAGAGAATCCCGACAAATGCTTGGTGGAATGGGCATAATGGGAGAATTCCCGATGATGCGTCACGCAGCCAACTTAGAGTCTGTAATTACTTACGAAGGAACGCACGATATTCATTTGTTGATTACAGGAATGGATATTACGGGCATCAATGCCTTTGGATAAGACCAAATCAATCTTATATATTTTTAACAAAAACCTGCGGAATATTTTCGTGGGTTTTTTCGTTTGAAAATTATTAATCCTTCGAGAGATTCAGGATGACAATGTTTGGAATCTCTAAAAATAAACCATAGCAATGTCAGGCTGAGGCTCTCGAAGCCCATCACAAAACTATAATCCATAATAAGATGAAAAAATATTTCTCCTTTCTTTTCTTCGTATCTATTACGATTTTTGGACAAAATTTTCAAACCAAACTTTCCAACGCAGCCATTAATCTAACTAAAGATAAAGTGGTTTATGACCCAACTTATTTTAATCTGAAATATCCGAATGGTGATGTTCCGGAAGGTAAAGGCGTTTGTACAGATGTTGTCATACGTGCTTACAGAGTATTGGGAATCGATTTGCAGAAAGAAGTTCACGAAGACATGGCAAAGAATTTTTCAAAATATCCTACAAAATGGGGACTAAAAAGACCTGACACCAATATCGACCACAGACGTGTTCCTAATCTGATGGTTTTCTTTTCAAGATTTGGGAAGATAAAACCGATTACTAATGATACGAAAGATTACGTTCCTGGAGATATTGTCACTTGGGATTTGCCTAAAAATCTGACGCATATCGGGATTGTGGTTAATCAAAAATCCCCTGATGGTAAACGATATTTGATTTCACATAACATTGGCGCTGGACAAGTTTTACAGGATTGTCTTTTCAGTTGGACTATTACGGGGCATTATCAATATCAGAAATAGAAGTTAGAGATTAGATTTTAGAAATTAGATAACTTTGCATTGTTCAAAAAGCGTTTTGCAATCTTTGTTTTAAATTAATGATATGACTAGATTTTTTCAAATATTTTTCTTTAGTTTTTGCTTTCTATTTCAAGCTCAAAACTTAAAAATTATTCAAAAACCGATTGATTATTCTAAGGAAAAGATCAAAATGAGTTTGGAATATATGAAAGAACATCACGGTTTGGATCAGAAAACACCGAAGATTACCCCAACAATCATCGTACTTCATTACACAGCAGGCGGGACGGTAGAATCCAATTTCAAATACTTCAACAATCTTCATCTTGAGAATCAAAGAGCAACACTCAAAAAGCAAAGTTCGCTGAATGTTTCTTCTCATTACATCATCGATAGAGATGGAATGATCTATCAATTAGTAGATCCGGAATTGTTTGCAAGACACACCATTGGATTAAACTATTGTGCTATTGGTGTAGAAAATATCGGAAGCAAAGCACAACCTTTGACTGACAAACAAGTGGAAGCCAACGCAGAACTGGTAAGATATTTATCAAAAAAATATTCTATAGAATATCTCATTGGACATTCTGAATATGGTGTTTTCCGGAACTCAAAACTTTGGAAAGAATCTGATCCGAAATATTTCACAGGAAAAGCTGATCCCGGTGATGATTTTATGAAAAAAGTGAGAGCGAAAGTGACAGATTTGAAGTTGAAAAGTCAACCATAAATTAAAAAAATTAGATTAATTTTAAAATAATCTTCTCAATTTCTTTAGATTTATTTACAGTCATAAAATGTCCACCACCTTCAATCACAAAGTCAGTTTTTACATTTTTAAAAGGAATAATCCGATCTTTATTTCCGTGAATATGGATTACATTTTTTGGACTTGTTTCATTCTTCCAATTCACAATTTCATTAATTGCCCAAGAAAAAAAGTTTGGATCAGTATCTTTTAGAATACTTATCAGAAGTTGTTTTTCAGATTCAGTTTCTATTCCGAAAAGCCAATTGGTAATAAAGTTTTGCTTCTTGAATATCGACCTTGGAATTAATTTGTTAAGCTTTAATTTTCCTGAAATTCTATTAATTTTTGGCAGTTCAAATTTATTTTTGGCAGAAGCAATTAGAATTATTTTTTCGGTTTTAATAATTTTAGAAATCTCAACAGCAACTATTCCTCCAAACGACAAACCTATTAAAATTGGATTTTCCGAAGTGATTTTTCTTGAAATTCTTTCAGCATAATTTTCTAAATGCTCGCCTTTTAAAGGATCAATCCAATCAACAAATTCTACATTTAAATCTTTAAAATTAATATTATCAAAAACTCTTCTGTCAACCCCGAGGCCACTGAAAATATAAATCTTATTCATTTTTCAAATTATGATTTTCTATTTAATAAAAAAGACTGAATTGCTTCAGTCTTTAATCTATTTCTAAAAGCCAACTGCAAAAAGCAATGAGCTAAAAGCTATCTATAACATTTTCAAATTATTAACTTCCAATTCTGTAAGAATTCTCCAGTGTCCTCTTTTGATATTTTTCTTTGTAAGTCCTGCGAACATTACTCTGTCCAGCGCTTCCACTTCGTAACCTAATTTTTGGAAAATTCTACGGACTACTCTATTCCATCCGATGTGAATTTCGATACCCACCTCATTTTTCGGCTTACCTTCGATGAATGAAATGCTGTCCACTTCTGCAACGCCTTCTTCCAAACGGATTCCTTCGCCAATCAGTTTCATATCGTCATTCGTCAGTTTTCTATCAAGCGTTACGTGGTAGATTTTTCTCATAGCGAAAGATGGGTGCGTCAGTTTTTTCGTGATGTGACCATCGTTTGTCAAAAGAATAACACCAGTCGTCTGTCTGTCCAATCTTCCAACTGGGAAAATTCTGTAAGGTGAAGCATTTGCAGTCAAATCCATTACGGTTTTTCTTGCTTTTTCGTCTTTTGTTGTTGAGATGTAACCTTTTGGTTTGTTTAGTAAAACATAAACCGGTTTTTCAGGCGTAATATTTTGACTATCAAAAACCACTCTATCCGTTTTCTGAACCTGGTAACCCATCTCTGTAACCACAGTTCCATTTACTTCCACAAGACCTTGCGCAATCAATTCGTCCGCCTCTCTTCTACTGCAAATCCCCGAATTTGCAATATATTTATTAAGTCTAATCGTATCTTTATGAACTTCTTTGCTGATTTTTTCTAACCTTCTTCTTTGGATGAAAGATTTGGTTTTATCTTCAGCAGTTTCTGGTCTTATGTATGGTTTTTTGTTTGTAGGCTTTTTATTGAATGGTTTTTTGTCGCCATTTTCGTATTTGTCTCTGCTGTCAAAATTACGGTCGCCACCTCTTGTTGTCTTAGGTTTACGCGCACCTCCTGCAGATGGTCTGCTTTTGGACGTTCTTTCGCCAGAGCTACGGGAGTTTCCAGAAGGTCTGCTACTACCTGCACTTCTAGGTTTTTTATCTCTTTCTGGTCTTTTTCCGTCTTCGCTCATTTCTAAAAATTTTTGCAAAGATAGTGAATTAGTTAAGAGTTACGAATTCTGAGTTTAAGAATTCCGAAAATTGAGAATAATGTAATTTAAATTTTAAAATTAATTAAAACCTTTTGTAAAAAATATAATCAGTATTCAAAGGTTCCAATCCAGCTTGTTTCATAAGCATTGCAATTTGTCCTCGGTGATAAGTTGAATGATTAATAAAATGAAAGAAAATTTCCTGAATCGAATTTTCAAATTGGTTTCCTTTGGAATTTTGATAATTAATTATTTCATTAAGATCTCTTTCCACAAGGATTTTGGAGCTATTGATAAAATTTTCAGAATTGATTTCTATTAATGAATCATCGGCATTGATTTGCCAAACTTCAAATTGATTGTCATTAAGGATTCTTGCATTCCAAATCTGATGGGCATTAACAATATGATTGAGAAGGCTCCTACTTTTCTCACTCCAAATCATTTTGTTTTCAAGATAATTCTGAATCAATAATTGATTGAAATGCTGATTGTACTCTAAAAGATCTTGGAAATGTTCTTTCATTACTCAAACATTTCTGCTAAACGAACTGGTTTAATTTCGGAAGAAGCATAAAGTTCAGAAACCGATTTTTTAACCTCTAATTTTGGATAAAGATTCACACCAATGATTTTGATTTTCCCATCTTCTACCCAATTTTGTTCTTTCGTCGCTTGTTCGAAAATCATTTTTTGAATTTCATCAGATTTCAATAGTTCGAGATAACCACCTTTTTTTTCAATCTCAAGAAATAATTTCCAAGATTTTTCAGCGAATTGTTGCGTGATATCTTCAACAAAATAACTTCCTGAACTGGCGTCTTCAAAAACATTGATAATGCTTTCGTAAGCTAAAACAATCTGTTGTTTGAAAGAAATTTCTTTAGAAAGCTCTGTTGAATTTTCGATTTTGTAATTGTTGCAAAAAACCGCATCAGCTCCGCCAATCATTGCAGAAGCCAATTCCAAAGTGGAACGAATCAGATTGTTGTCTTGGTCGTTTTTCGATTTATTTCTCAAAGAAGTTTCAACAAAAATATAAGGAATCAAATCTTTCTCAAATTCGTTAGAAAGCAGATTGAAAAGATATTTGAAAGCTCGAATTTTTGCAATTTCAAAGAAATATTGGCTACCAACAGCAAACTTGAAAATTAATTTACCTAAAATTTCTGAACCAAATTTTTCTACTAATTCTTTAGATTTCGCCAAAGCAAAACTCAATTGCTGAATAATAGATGCACCGGAATTTTGATGAAGACTTACATTAATGCAAATATTTCTTTCAAAAGATTTTGATAATAATTCGCCAGCAAGATGTTCATTGATTTCCGCTTTTTGGTCATCAGAAAAAACATCAATTAACGAAAGATACTTATTCGATTCTTCAGTTATAATATGTTCTGCAAGTTCAGCATTATTGATGAAGATTGATTTTTCTTCTAGATTTTCCACATTTTCATTGAGAAGAAATGCAAATGCCTGATTTTCCAAACCTTCCTGGAATTCTGCAACCAGATGTGTGCTTTCTTCTACTTTTGGAAGAATTTTATATTCAGATTTAGAGTGATAATATGGTTTTACATCAATGTTTTCAAGATTCTCCTTTTGAAGAATTTCATAAATATTATCTGTTTTGAGTTGCTTTTTTACGAGCTGTTCCCAATTTTCCAATTCACTCATTCTGAAAATTTATTTTACTTTTTAGCAATTTTAGAACTATCAACTACCAGAATGAAAATCTCTTCATTTGGTTTTTTCATAAAGTAATTCTCTCTGGCGTATTTTTCTTTTTCTTCCTTGTTGTTCATCAGTTTACGATAGAATTTGTCGTTCTTTTCATATTCTGTTTTATAGAAATCAAGCTGATTTTCGTAACGCCCAATTTCGCCGTTCAGTTCATTGATTACCAAAAAAGAAGTGCTGTCAAAAAATATCATCCAAACCAAAAATCCGACAAGTGTCAACAGATATTTGTTGAAAACGTAAGTCTGGAAAAACTTCAGGGTTGGTGATTTTTTCTTTATTTCTTTGATGAGTTCTTTCATATTGAAGTAATATTTAATGAACTTTTTTTAGCGAATTATTAATAACAGTCGTTAAGAAATCAATTGCAACGGAGTTTTGTCTCATATTTGGAACAATCAAATCAGCTTCATTTTTTGAAGGTTCTATAAATTCCTGATGCATTGGTTTCAAAGTCGTTTGATATCTATGCAAAACTTCCTGAAGATCTCTTCCACGTTCCTGTGTGTCTCTTCGGATTCTTCGGATCAATCTTTCGTCTGAATCTGCATGAACAAAGACTTTTAGATTAAATTCTTTCAGTAACTCTTTATTAGTCAAAACCAAAATTCCTTCTACTATCAAAACGTTTTTTGGCTCAACTGTAACGTGATCTCCGGTTCTGGAATGTGTCACGAAAGAATAAATTGGTTGTTCTATTTGTTGATGATTTTTAAGCGCTTTTACGTGTTGTAACATCAAATCGAAATCGATTGACTTTGGATGATCGTAATTCAGAACTTCTCTTTCGGATAAAGTCAGATTTGGATTATCGTGATAATAATTATCCTGAGAAAGCACATTAACACCTTCTATGTTAAGTTGTTGCAATATTTTGTTTACAACAGTAGTTTTTCCGGAACCTGTTCCTCCGGCAATTCCAATCACGAGCATCTTTACAATTTTTACAAAAATAATATAATTTTCATTTACACTCGTTTTTAATATTGAAAATTTGAAATTTAGAATCAAAAAAAGCTAGTAAAAACTAGCTTTTCGGTTATCGTGATCCATTTGATCGTTGTGAATTATTGTTTTGCTGAATCTGAGGTTGTACTCTCACGTTATTTTGAGATTCTACTCTGGTATTTTGAGGCTGAACCCGAATATTGTTTTGAGACTGATTTCTTACGCCGCTATTTGTATTTGGCTGATTTGGCTGAACTCGAATGTTATTTTGAGTTCTGACTCCCCTTGGATTGGTATTAATCTGAGGTTGAACTTTGATTGCATTTCTCTGTACAGAACGTTGAGAGTTATTATTACGGGTATTGTTGTATCTGTAAACATTCCCGTTTCTGTAAGAATTACCATTATAATCAGAATATATAATTCCCGGCGCATACCAATTTCCGTCTGGAGATCTGTAGTAACCGTCTATATATCCATTAGAATAACCTTGATTGTAGGAATCGTTGTAGCCATAATTATCTGTAGCTGTTGTCGCCATACAAGACATTAATGAAATTGCAATGAATGACGGGACTAATATTTTAAATAGATTTTTCATTTTTGTAAGTTTTAATTACCATCGTAATTGATAGTAATCATATAGTTACAAAGAATCTGCCAAGTTGGATTTTGGTTGATTTAAAGAGAAATTGTTTTGATTGACAGAAACTATTCTTCCGGAGAAATCCCCAAAATATAGTAGAAAACAGCCAAATCTCTGGCAAGAAATTCACGGGTGTGGTTTCTGTAAAAACTCTCATTTTTACTTACATCCTGAGCGTCAAAACCTAAAGCATTCATCCCATTATTTCGTGCAAAAAACAAAGCCCGAAGATTATGAAATCCCTGAGAAACGATGATTACATTCTTCTGTTTATAGGTGTTTTTACAATTCAGAATGCTTTTATGAGTATTGAAACCTTTCGGATCTTTTATAATAATATTTTCAGGAATACCTTCATTATAAACCAAGAAGTTCTTCATTGCTTCTGTTTCATCATAATTTTCACTCTTCTCCCCACTTACAATAATTTTCTTGATCTTTCCGTGATGATAAAGTGTTCCAACAGCGTCCATTCTTGCAGTGAAATAAGGATTTGCAACACCAGAACGCATTTTCGGAGAAGTGCCTAAAACTAAAGCGCAATCTCTCGGTGGCATTTTGCTGATCTTGGTATAAGTTCTTCCACTTGTAAGCGCAAATACCCAGAAATTTGCCAAAACCATTAGCAAAATTCCTAATTCCAAAAGCCTGAAAGCTATTTTGAAAAAGTTGGTAAGCGTCCTAAGCATAATTAAATCATATCAAAATCTAGATAAATTTCCTTGCTCATTGCAATGGCAGTACAAGGTAAGATTTTTCCCTGATGTTTTTCCTTGTCTGTCAAATATTCGTCTTCCGTCATATCAACTTCTCCGTTTTTCAGGTAGCAAAGACAACTTCCACAGATTCCGGATTTGCAGGAATATGGCAGTTTGTACCCCAAATCCAACAATTGCTGAAGGATTTTTCTTTCGTTATTTTTAAGGATAATTCCATCTTTTTCGATGTGGTTGAATTTAATTTTAACTTCAACATTTTCAATCAAAGGAAATTCCTTTTCAGTTGGATAGATATCTTCATTGTAAGCTTCGAACAACTCAAAATGAATGTTCTTTTTCGGAATCCCGTGGTTGTAGCAGGCATTTGCAACAGATTTTATCATTGCACCAGGACCGCAAATCAAAACTTTGTCTGTGCTGTCCCAGATTGTAGATTCCTCGTCATCCTCGTCCAGATGAAGGATTTGATTGATGATGAGCGACACTTTCTTCTCATCAATTCTCCCTTGGAATAATTTATCTTTCACAGGCTCTTGCGAAATGAAATAGAAACATTCCAATCTTCCGCCAGATTCTTTTTGAAGATGTTCCAATTGATCCTTCAAGATGATATCTTCGTAACTTTTGTTGCCGTAGAATAGGAATATTCGCGTTGTTTTTTCCTCAATTAAAATATTTTTGATGTGACTAAGGATTGGCGTAATTCCAATTCCGGAAGTAAAAGCGATAATCGTCCGTTTTTCATTCGGTTTTGAATTAAGAAAAAATCTTCCCAAGGGTTCGCTCACAGATATTTCATCGCCAACTTTGTAATGATTGAAAAGAAAATTAGTAGAACTTTCTTCTCCATTAATTTTGATAGCTAAAGTCAATTTCTCTTCGTAAGGTGCAGACGTAAAGGAATAATCGTTCTGAATTTCCTTTTCTTTAAAGTGATATTTCAACGTTACATATTGCCCAGCCCGAAATTGAAATCGGGATTTCAACGCCTCAGGAATTTCTAATTCCAACGCAAAAGCTTGTTTGGTCAGTTGTTGTTTTTTAGCTATTTTTAGCCTGTGAAACTGAGGTTGGTTGGCTACTGTTAATTGATTCTCCATTGTCAAGAATCAAATTTAATGAAAATTGATAAAAGAAAAAATCTAAATTCAAGACAAGCTCGTAAATTCATTTAAATTAAAATTGTATGAAAAGGATTATATTATATTCATTCCTATCAATCAGCTTTTTAGCTTGTAAAAAGAATGATGAAAAAGTAGCCGAAACTCAAGCAAAAGAAGATTCGATAAAAGTTGAGCCTTCAAAATCCGAAGCCGACGTTGCAGAATTAGTAGAATTTTCTCCTGAAAAAATGTCGGCTTTTATTCAAAATAAAAATCCTGATACTTTGTACGTAACAAATTTCTTCGCCACTTGGTGCGCGCCGTGTATGCATGAGATTCCGTTTTTTCACAAAAAGATGGAGGAATTACAAGGTCAACCCGTAAAATTTACTTTTGTAAGTCTTGACAACAAAACCGATTGGGCAACAGATGTCAGCGATTTTGCAGATGAATATAACATCAGAAAAAATGTAACATTGCTCGACGGAAGTCTTCTAAAACCAGATTTTTTTAAACAAAATTTCAAAACTTGGGACGGCGGAGCAATTCCTTTTACATTGATTAAAAAAGGTAATAAAGTTGATGAAACTGTTGGTTCTATGACGGAAGAAGCTTTGAATCAGAAATTAAATCAATTTCTATCTACAAAATAGAGAATGATTAAAAATCAATCAAAAGATAAATCTTGAAAAATAAATTCGGAGTTCTTTGCTTTTTTATCATTGTCGGAATCATTATTTCGTTCATCATCAATTTAAATGTTGGTTATGCAAAACTTTCATTTTCAGATTTTTTTAATGATTCTGCGGAACAATTTGAAATCGCTGGTTTCAGAATCAACCGCGCTTTAGCAATGATTTTGGCTGGAATTGCAATTCCAACGAGTGGATTTCTTTTGCAGGAATATTTCAAAAATCCCTTGGCTGGTTCGGACGTTTTGGGAATCACGTCGGTTTCCAGTTTGTTTGTAGCGTTTTACATTTTCTTTTCTCAAAATATTTTAATCCCGGATTTTCTGCAGAATAGTTTTATCAGTTTGTCTTCAATTCTAGGAAGTGTTGTATTGATGATGGTTTTGCTTTTATTTTCAAATCGGTTTCGGGATAAAAGTTTCATTATTATTTTTGGATTTCTGATTTCGGCTTTGGCGGGAGCAATTGTTTCATTTCTTCAATTTTATGTGGAAAGTCAAAGTCTGAAAAATTATATTCTATGGACTTTCGGAGCGAATAATCAGGCTAATTTTTCTCAGATTACAATCTTATCAATTTTAATAATTATCGGATTATTTTTCACTTTCAAATCCATAAAACCTCTGATTGGAAATTCTCTTGGTTCAGCTTATGCTCAAAGTTTTGGTGTTAGTCAGTCAAAACTGAAAATCAGTATTATTGTTGCTTCTTCCATTCTATCGGCTTCTGTGACGGCTTTTCTTGGGCCGATTTTATTTATCGGTGTTGTGGTTCCACATTTTTGCAGAATGCTATGGAATCCGGCTCAGCTTTGGCATCAATGGATTTTGAATGTAGTTTTGGGAATTTTTATAATGCAGGTTTTTTCGATTATTTCAGAACTCAGTCAATTTCCAATTAATATTATTACGACGTTTTTTGGAATTCCTGTGATATTGTTGATGTTGATAAAGAAGAAATAGTTTTACAAAAAAGTAAAAAATAATAAAACATAATTTTGTCATTGTGAAAGAGTCTCAACAGTTTAGATTCTTTCAGAATGACAAAAAGACAATTCATAAAAATGAGTTTCTTACAAATACAAAATACATCAATCGGTTATTCAGAATCATTAATTTCTGACATCAACACTTCCTTAGAATTAGGCGAAGTTTGTCTTTTGATGGGAAATAATGGCATTGGAAAAACGACTTTAATAAAATCTATTCTCGGCCAGAACAAACTTATAAGTGGCGAAATTTCAATCAACGGAAAATCAACTCATAAATTAAGTCCAAACGAAATTGCTTCACAAATTGCAATCGTTTTTTCGAAAGCTGAAATTCCTGATAATTATACCGTTATAGATTTAATTTCATTGGGAAAATACATTCATTATCCTTATTATTTTAAATTAAATGAAAAGGATAAAACTGAAATCAACGACATCATTAATAAATTAAATCTTACAAAATTTCAAGATAAAAAACTCACAGAACTTTCTGATGGAAATCTCCAAAAAGTCTTTATCGGACGAGCCTTAGCACAGAATTCTCCTTTCATTATTTTGGATGAACCAACAACGCATTTGGATGAGGAAAATAAGTTGATGATTCTTTCATTAATTCGAAATTTAGCAAAAAATGAAAATAAACTGATTCTATTCTCCTCTCACGATTGGCGATTGGCAAAGGAATTTTCGGACAAAATTTGGTGGTTGAAAGATAAAAAACTCATCAGCGGAATTTCCGAAGAAATTATCCTCAACAATCCGGAATTGATTACACCAAAGATTTTAGATTTCAATAAAAACTTTCATCCGCCTGAAATCGATGCACCAAAATTGGAAAAAGAAATGATGTTTTCTTTCCTTCAAAAAAACTTCGCCTCAGATTTGAGTAAATTTAAATTGACGTTTAAAAATGACAAATGGAAACTGAAAATGGAGAATTTTTATGACAATTATCATACATTGACGGAAATTAAACAATCTCTGCAAAACCTTATTAATATTGATAATCCGAGTTAAATAAAAAAAACCAAATTTTATATATTAAGATTCGCATAGCAATTAAAACACTATAAATCAATTACTTAAATATTAAAAAACACAAATACTATGCATGCATAGTATTTTTTTTATATTTGTATAAAGCACTTCAATATGCCAGTTATGGAAAAGAAAAACTCAGAAAAAGTCGAAAGTGTTGACTTGATGTTAAAGTCGGCTTGGTTAGCGGTCTCGAAAATGTATTCGGACCAAGCTTCGTTGTATAATTCTACAGCAGTTCAAGCACTTACATTACTTAAAATCGACCCAAAAGAAGGAACAAGAAGTACGAATCTTGGTCCAAAAATGGCGATTGAACCTACTTCTTTGACAAGGATTATTAAACTTTTGGAAGACAACGGTTATATCTATAAGGAGAAAACCACTACAGATAAACGTGAAGTTATCATCAAACTGACCGATAAAGGCATCAATTCCAGGAACTTATCGAAAGAAGTTGTTCTTAATTTCAATAAGAAAATTGTGGAAAGAATTCAGCCGGAAAAGTTTGAAGTCTTCAAAGAAGTGATGAACGACATTCTGAAAATCGCCAACGAACTTAATAATAGAAAACAATAATAAATCTCAATAAATGAACAGAAAAATAAAACACGTTACAGTCCTCGGCTCCGGCGTGATGGGTTCCGGAATTGCCTGCCACTTGGCTGGTAACGGGATTCAGGTTTTGATGTTGGATATGCCTCCGAAAGAATTGTCCGAAAAAGACAAAGCGACGGGCGTAAATTCAGAAAGTAAAAAATTCAGAAACAGCGTGGCACAAGGTCACCTTGACACCGCTCTGAAAAGCAATCCTTCGCCAATCTACGACAAATCTTTCGCTTCCAGAATTACAGTTGGAAACTTTGAAGATGATTTGGAGAAAATCAAAAATTCTGATTGGGTAATTGAAGTGATTGTAGAAAGATTGGACATCAAACAATCGATGTTCGAGAAAGTTGATAAACTCCGTAAAGCAGGAAGTTTAATCACTTCCAACACGTCAGGAATTCCAATTCATCTGATGTCAGAAGGAAGGTCAGAAGATTTCCAGAAACATTTCTGCGGAACGCATTTCTTCAATCCGCCAAGATATTTGAAATTATTCGAAGTAATTCCAGGTCCGAAAACGGATAAATCTGTTGTGGATTTCTTTATGTCTTACGGCGAGAAATTCCTTGGAAAAACGACAGTTCTTTGTAAAGATACACCAGGATTTATTGGAAATAGAATCGGTGTTTATTCGATGGCAAAGATTATGGAACTGACTGAGGAAATCGGGTTGACCATTGAAGAAGCGGATTCTTTGACAGGCGATTTGCTGAATCGTCCGAAAACCGGAACTTTCAAATTGGGAGATTTGGTTGGATTGGATACGGCTTTCAACGTTACGAAAGGACTTCAAGCCAATTTGAAAGACGACGAAATGGTTCAGGCTTTGAAAGATTCCAAAACTTTGAACCATTTAATTGAAAATAAATTCCTTGGCGATAAAGCTAAAAAGGGATTTTATTATAAAGAAAAAGACGCTGGTGGAAACGTTAACCGTTTTGTTTTAAATTATGAAACGCTTGGTTACGAACCTACAAAACAGCCGAAACTTCCAATCGTAAAAGCGGCGAAAGAAGCCGGAAGTTTGAAAAATCGTCTATCAATTTTATTGAAAGACCAAACCAAAGCTGGCGAATTGATTAGAAAACATTACGCTTCACTTTTCGCTTACGTTTCTCAGCGCGTTCCGGAAATTACCGATGTGTTCTACTCCATCGATGATGCGATGAAAACCGGTTATGCTTGGAAATTTGGACCATTCGAAAACTGGGATTTCTTGGGAATTCAGAAAGGAATCGATTTGGTAGAAAGCGAAGGTTACAAAGTCTCTGATTGGGTAAAGGAAATGCTGGCTTCCGGAAACGAATCTTTCTATAAATTGGAAAACGGAAAACAGTTATTCTACAATCAAAACACGAAAACTTATGAGCCAATTCCAGGTTTGGATGCTTTCATTATTCTTGATAATATCAGAAAAGAAAAAACTATTTGGTCCAATTCTGAATCTGCATTAATCGACCTTGGCGACGGCATCTTGAACTTCGAATTCCGTTCAAAAATGAATTCTCTTGGAGGTGGCGTTTTAGAAGGCCTTAATAAATCCATCGACATTGCTGAAAAAGATTACAGAGGTTTGGTTGTAGGAAATCAATCTGATAATTTCTCTGTCGGCGCAAACCTTGCGATGGTGATGATGATGGCTGTTGAGCAAGATTGGTACGAACTAAATATGGCAATCAACTTGTTCCAACAAACATCAATGAAACTAAGATACTCATCAATTCCAGTTATCGCAGCACCGTTCGGAATGACGCTTGGTGGCGGTTGCGAATTCTCGATGCATTCAGACAAAATTGTTGCAGCAGCAGAAACTTACATCGGTTTGGTAGAAGTTGGTGTTGGTTTGATTCCAGGCGGTGGCGGAACAAAAGAGTTCGCTTTAAGAGCTTTGAAAGGCGCACTTCCTGATGACGTTAAAACCAATCACTTGCGTAATTACTTTATGAACATTGCAACCGCAAAAGTCGCAACTTCTGCTCACGAAGCTAAGCAAATGGGAATTTTAACCGACAAAGATATTATCGTTGTCAACAAAGACCGTCAAATTGCAGAAGCAAAACGTCAGGCGATTGTTTTGGATGAATTAGGATATACTCCACCAGTTCCGGAAAAAATAAAAGTTCTTGGAAAAGAATCAATGGGAATGTTCTACGTTGGAACTGACCAAATGGTTGCCGGCGGTTACGCCTCAGAGCACGACAGATTGATTGCCAACAAAATCGGTTACGTAATGACTGGCGGAAACCTCTCTGAACCAACTGAAGTTTCCGAACAATATCTTTTGGATTTGGAAAGAGAAGCGTTCCTTTCACTTTGTGGAGAAAGAAAAACGCTTGAGAGAATTCAAACTATGTTAACGACAGGAAAACCGCTTAGAAATTAGATTTTTCTGTAAAATGTAAAAAGTATTAATGTATTAACGATGCACAATTTTAGAGATTTAGAAGTTTGGACAAAATCAATGAAACTTTGTAAAATATTTTACTTGGCTTCTAACAATTTTCCAAAAGATGAATTGTTCGGATTAACTTCTCAAGCAAGAAGAAGTTTAATTTCAATTCCATCTAACATTGCTGAAGGCGCTGGTCGTGATACAAATGCTCAATTTTCTCATTTTCTGAATATTGCATTAGGCTCATCATTCGAATTTGAAACTCAAATATTAATTGCTAATGATTTGGGATTCTTTAAAAATGATGATTTTAATAACATCTATTCTGAAATCAAACACATCCAAAATATGTTGGCAAAATTGAAACAGAAATTTAATACTCAAACATTTTAAAACCATAAATACATTTTACATTAATACGTAAATACAACAAAACAATGGAAGCATATATAGTAACAGGATACAGAACAGCAGTTGGTAAAGCGCCGAAAGGTTCTTTGCGTTTTACCCGCCCGGATGATATGGCGGCAACTGTGATACAACATCTGATGAAAGATGTTCCAAATCTTGACCCGGCCCGTATCGACGATTTGATTGTCGGTTGTGCAATGCCGGAAGCAGAACAAGGCCTTAATGTCGCAAGATTGATTTCATTAATGGGATTGGATACCGACAAAGTTCCGGGCGTGACAGTCAACAGATATTGCGCGTCAGGCTCAGAAGCGATTGCAATTGCGGCTGCGAAAATCAAAGCTGGAATGGCAGAATGCATCATCGCTGGTGGAGCAGAAAGTATGTCTTACATCCCGATGGGAGGCTACAAACCGATTCCAGACACGGATTTGGCAAAAAAACATCCCGATTATTATTGGGGAATGGGATTGACAGCGGAAGCCGTTGCCAACGAATTCAAAGTGAGTCGTGAGGAGCAAGACCAATTTGCTTACAACTCACATCAGAAAGCAATGAAAGCCATCAAGGAAGGAAAATTTGAAAGTCAGATTGTTCCGATTGATGTAGCATATAATTTCCTTGATGAAAAGGAAAAAATCCAGACCAAAGAATATGCGTTCAAGCAAGATGAAGGTCCAAGAGCTGACACATCCGTTGAAGCTTTGGCAAAACTGCGTCCGGTTTTTGCAGCGAATGGTTCTGTGACGGCTGGTAATTCTTCTCAAACTTCTGACGGTGCCGCTTTTACAATGGTAATGTCAGAAAGAATGGTAAAAGAATTGAATCTGACACCAGTTGCGAGACTTCTCTCCTATTCTACTGTCGGTGTTCCGCCAAGAATTATGGGAATCGGACCAATGTTCGCCATTCCAAAAGCACTGGAACAAGCTGGACTTAAACAATCCGACATTGATTTGTTTGAGTTGAATGAAGCGTTTGCTTCTCAGTCAGTTGCAATCTTAAGAGAATTGAACATCAATCCAGACATCGTCAACGTAAACGGAGGCGCAATCGCACTTGGACATCCACTTGGCTGTACAGGAACTAAATTAACTGTCCAACTTCTTGACGAAATGAAACGCAGAAACAGCAAATATGGTGTTGTGACAATGTGCGTAGGAACTGGTCAGGGCGCAGCGAGTGTTTTTGAACTTCTTTAATAATTATAGATTTTAAATTATAAATTTTAGATGAAATGAGCTTCAAAGAAGATAATTTGATTCAACATAAAACATTTGACTTTGCATTAAGAATAATTAAATTTTATACTATTTGTAAATCTCAAAATGAATATATTCTTTCAAAACAGATTCTTCGTTGTGGAACTTCGATTGGTGCAAATGTAGAAGAAGCAATTGCTGCGCAATCTAAAAAAGATTTTATCTCAAAACTTTCCATTGCAAATAAGGAAGCGAGAGAAACAAAATATTGGCTAAAGCTTTATCAGTCTTCAAATCTTGTTCAGATTGAAGTTGATTCTTATTTAAAAGAAATCGAAAGCATCATTAATATTCTAACTAAAATCATCAAAACTTCATCTGAAAATTTATAACAGCGAGTCTTACATCTAAAATTTATAATCTAAAATTTAAAATCACAAAATATTATGTCAACTGAAACCCAAACATTAAACGGTGGCGAATTCCTTGTAAAGGACATTACCGCTCAGGAAATCTTCAGCATCGAGGAACTTTCCGAAGAACAAAAAATGCTTCGCGATTCTGCGAAAGAATTCATAGATAAAGAAGTGGTTCCGAACAAAGAACGCTTCGAGAAAAAAGATTATGCTTACACGGAAGAAGTGATGCGTAAAATCGGAGAAATGGGATTCCTGGGAATAGCTGTTCCGGAAGCTTACGGCGGATTGGGAATGGGATTCGTAACCACAATGCTGGCTTGCGACTACATCTCCGGAACGACTGGTTCATTAGCAACAGCTTATGGCGCGCACACAGGAATTGGAACTTTACCAATCCTACTTTACGGAAGCGAATACTTGAAAAACAAATACCTTCCGGACTTAGCGGCTGGAACCAAATTCGGGGCTTACTGTTTGACTGAGCCAGATGCAGGTTCAGACGCCAACAGCGGAAAAACAAGAGCCAAACTTTCCGATGATGGAAAACATTACATCATCAACGGACAAAAAATGTGGATTTCAAATGCAGGTTTTGCAGACACTTTCACTTTGTTCGCCAAAATTGATGATGATAAAAACATCACCGGATTCGTCATCAACCGTTCGGAATTGGAAAATCCTGAGAGTCTGACTTTCGGAGAGGAAGAACACAAATTGGGAATCCGTGCGTCTTCTACGCGTCAGGTTTTCTTTAATGATATGAAAGTTCCGGTGGAGAATCTTTTGGGCGAAAGAAACAACGGATTCAAAATCGCATTAAATGCACTAAATGTTGGCCGAATTAAATTGGCTGCTGCGTGTCTGGATGCGCAAAGAAGAATCCTGAACCATTCATTGACTTATTCTACGGAGAGAAAGCAGTTTGGCGTTTCTATCAACACTTTCGGCGCGATTCGTAAGAAGTTGGCAGAGATGGCAACAGGAACTTTTGTGAGCGAAGCTGGAGCATATCGTGGTGCAAAAGATGTCGAAAACAAAATCGAGGAATTGGTTGCCGGCGGAATGAACCACGAAGAAGCGGAATTGAAAGGTGTTGAGGAATTCGCTGTAGAATGTTCTATCCTGAAAGTTTTCGTTTCAGATTTGGCGCAACATTCAGCGGATGAAGGGATTCAAATCTTCGGTGGAATGGGCTTCTCAGAAGACACACCAATGGAATCTGCCTGGAGAGATTCAAGAATTTCCAGAATCTACGAAGGAACGAACGAAATCAATCGACTTCTTGCCATTGGAATGCTCATCAAACGTACAATGCAAGGGAAAATCGACCTTTTGACGCCTGCAAAAAATGTAGGAAAAGAATTGATGGGAATTCCGTCTTTCGACATTCCAGATTATTCAGAATATATGTCTGAGGAAAAAGAAGTCATCAAAAATCTGAAAAAAGTTTTCCTGATGGTTTCCGGTTCTGCCCTTCAAAAATATATGATGGACATCGAGAAACAGCAGCATCTTCTCCTGAACGCTTCCGAAATCCTGAACCAAATCTATATGGCAGAATCCGCCATCCTGAGAGCGGAGAAACATTTCGATACCGATTCTGTAGAAGCTGCAATGGCAAGACTGAATCTTTACAAAGCCGTTGACATCATCGCAACCAACGCCAAAGAAGGCATCGTGTCTTTCTCCGAAGGCGACGAGCAAAGAATGATGTTGGCTGGACTAAGACGTTTTACAAAATACGTCAACACGCCGAATCCAATTGCCTTGACAGAAAAGATTGCCGCTCATTATATTGGGAAAGGTTCTTACTAAATTATCAATTTTGATTGAAATAATAAACCCTCTGAATTTTTCGGAGGGTTTATTATTTTATAATCAATATTTAATCTAAGTTTCCACGCACAGTTTCTGCTTCATCGCCAAATTCTTGATTTATCCAATCATCGTAACTTTGATGAGCTTCATAATTAGAATTTGAACCTCTTTCTACATAATCAAATTCGTCTTCTTTCTCTTCTATTTTTGGTTCCTCATTAATTATAAATGGAGTTATATTTTCAATATCTTCTATTTTTCCTTCAATTAAATCCCTTAATTTTACCAACAATTGAATTTTATTTTCAGAACCTTCCCACAAATCAGCTGGCTTAATCAAAACGTCAATAGTATAAGGTAAAAAAACTAATAATTTTTTGTGATTAAAATTTTTCTTAAAAAAGTGAAAATTTTCGGCAGTAATTTTTAAGATAAATTCTAATTGATTTAATGTCAATGAAGTTTTGGAAATTAAAAATTCTAATAAGCCCTCTCTGTCTGGTTCTAAATCATCGAAATAAAAATTAATAAGATGTTTTAGATTTTTTCTTGTTTTAGGATAAATATTATCTAGTTTATTAGGAATGTTCATATTGTATTTTTATAAAATCAATTTTACTAATTTATTAATTAAAATCTTTCTAATTTTCAAAAACGGCTAAAATTCTAAAAAAAACTCAAGATGTAACCTTTTTAAAAACAAGAAAAATTAAATCGATTCTCCGTTAAAATTTAGATTATAAATTGTACCAGTAAAATCCTTTAAGACAATATGATTTTCGTTAAGCTGAAAAGAATCTTCTCCGTCCAAAGAAACAAAAATATCAGCACCACCAAATTGCCAAATAATATTTCCAAAGCTGTCAATTCTTGTAATTTCCAACTCTCCGTGGACAACAAAATCATTTTCAATCCTGAATATTTTAAAACAAGTTGCCATATCTAATTTCTTGACCCAATTCAGTTTCAAATCTAATATTGAAATAGAAAAAATAGAATCGGAACAACATACAAGAATGTTATCATTGTCTAAAATAGAAGAATTTTCATTAATACTTGTTTCGCCGCCAGAACCGATAATCAAACAATTATTAATTTCTTTATCCTTCTCAACTAATCTAATGCCGTGCTTTGAGCTTGGATATTTTTCAGCATCTTCTCCAAAATAGATATTCTCATAAACTTCCAAATTATCATTTGAATTAAGAGAAAATGTGGAGTCATAAAAACTTCAACTATCAAATTATTATAGTAATACCTATTCATAAACTTAATTTTCAAAACAAACTCAACTGAATCCCACCATTCGATTTCCCCGGCTTCGCATCACCAAAAACCGTCTTCCCACCAAATCGCCAAGAGTTTTGTCGCTCCTCTTCTATCAATTCTTCAAGTTTAAAATTGGGTGTGAAGTTCGCTTCCGTTTTCAAGGCAATCTCGTGAAGTTTCTTGATGGCCTGGCTTTTATCCGTATTCCCCAACTTAGATTTCTCTATGCCGGTTCTTAGGATAGAAATGGTTTCGTCATAGGTTTTGGTAGGCACAGGAAACGGATGACCGTCTTTCCCACCGTGCGCAAAAGAAAACCGCGCAGGGTCTGTAAATCTTGATGGTGCGCCGTGAATCACCTCACTCACAAGCGCCAGAGATTGCATCGTTCTGGGACCAACGCCTTTCAGCATCAGCAATTCCTCAAAATTCTCAGGCTGATTTTCCCTCGCCAGCCAAAGGATATTTCCGAGCTTTTTCATATCCACATCACTCGCCAAAACCTCGTGATGCGCCGGCAAAATCAAGCGTTGAAAATCCTGCATCCACTTCTCGGAATCTGTTTTTGTGATGTCCACAATGCCGTTTCTGCTTTGTTCAGCTTGAGCTGAAGTTAGATTGAGAATATTTCCACGATTCACACCAGAAATTCCAGTATGAGGCTCATTCACAAAAGAACTGACATTCTCAGAAAGCCAATGATAACGTCTCGCTGTGCCGTCAGAATCGTGCATCCCTTGCTGAACAACCGCCCAATTGCCTTGGTCCGACAAAATAAAATTATGAAGATAAAGCTGATAACCATCTTGGATAGCCGTGTTATCAACCTTCGCAGAAAGCTTACTGCATCGCACGAGCTCCGTGCCATCAAGTCCGGTGGAATCTGCAATTTTCAGAAGTTCATTTGGTGTTTCTTTGGAGAATCTTCCTTTTCCGCCGGCAATATAGATTCCCAGCGATTTAGAATTCGGATTGATGGAACGTTTCAAAGCACCCATCACAGAAGTCGTGATTCCGGAAGAATGCCAATCCATTCCCATCACCGCTCCAAAACTCTGGAACCAAAACGGATCTGCCAACTTTCTTAAGACTTCATTCTTACCATAATCTGCAAGAATCACTTCCACGATGGCGAGCCCAAGCTTGGACATCCGTTCATAAAGCCAAGGCGGAACCTGACCGTAATGTAAAGGCAAATCTGCAGTTCCGGAACGTTTCATTGTGTGAAATTACGACTAAATTTTATTTTTTTAAAAGTAAATCAAAAACAAAAAAATCCGAAACGATTGCGCTCCGGATTGATTTACTGTACAAATTTTATTGCTTAATTTTCTTTCTTAGAAAGGAAATAATCTTTTAGTTTACCAAGGTTGATTTTGTCGCTACCTACGAAGATTTCTTCTTCTGTAAGGAAAACCGGACGTTTCAAAAACGTATAGTGATCCAATAGTAATTCTTTATAATCCTTTTCCTGAAGGTTTTTTGGGTCAAGCTCCTGCAGTTTTATTTGATTCGATTTCTTATTGAAAAGAGCTTCATAAGAACCGGCTAATTTGTACATATCTTCTACTTCTTCCTCAGTAATTGGGTTTGTTTTTATTTCACGTAGTTCCCAATCTCTTGTATCATATTGTCCTAATATTTTTCTACAAGTATCGCAAGTTTTAAGATAAAATACTTTTTTCATTTTGCAAAAGTACGTTTTATTTTCCACATCTTGGCTATGTCGTTTAGTTATCTTATATTACGCCCCGATGCAAGGTCTCATCCTCTGACATTTACCTCCATAACTTTAACGTTCGTTAAGGAATTAAGTTTCATATTTTGGGCAACTTATCCGCCTTCCGTTCCCGCTATTTTTGCCTATGCTTTTCCAGCCACAAAAAATGAGCTCCACTCAAGTCGGGTTGCAGATTTGTCTACCAATCAAAGTTTTCTCATTAAACTGAAATTTCCAATTCTAATCAAAAGCCTTACATTTGAATTTAATTTTCAAAAAAATGGACAACAAACCAATTACTTTCCAGTTTATTTCAGAACCTACAGACGTCAATTTCGGTGGCAACGTTCACGGAGGAAGTGTGATGAAATGGATAGATCAGGTCGGTTATGCCTGCGCAAGCAATTGGTCATCCAGTTATTGCGTCACGGTTTATGTTGGCGGAATCAGGTTTTATCAACCAATCAAAATCGGGGAAATTGTCAAGTTGGAATCTCACGTGATTTATACCGGAACTTCCAGTATGCATATCGCCATCGATGTTTTTTCCAGAAATATCAAAGAGAAAACTTTCGAAAAGAAAACGCACTGTATCATTGTATTCGTTGCTGTTGACGAAAAAGGAAAATCTGTACAGGTTCCCAAATGGAATCCAACATCAGAAAAAGAAATTCAAATGCAGGAATACGCAATAAAATTGATGAATCTCCGCCGAGACATCGAAGACGAAATGAAGCCATTTCTATAATTAGAATTCATAAATTAAACTATTTATAATTGAAAAATAACAATTAATAATGGTTATAAATTGAATCACATTTAACAATTTGAATTATTCAATCCGGATATCAATACATAATTTTGCCCCCGAATTTATAAATTTATTAAATTGAATAAAAAAATTATCAGTTTATTAGCCTTATCATTAGTGGTTAATATCAATGCACAGGTCTTTAATGCAGGTTTCGAAAACAACAACGGAACGCCTTTATCCCAATTTAAAACAATCAATGCAGACGGTTTACAGGTTCCTGAATGGGGACAAGTTCAGGATTTCAACACAGAAGCTTGGATTAAGTTTTATGACGGTTACGACAACAAAATTGCTTTCAGTACTTCATATTATGATCCGGAAGGTCAAGCCAATGATTGGTTGATTACACCAGCTATTACAATTCCACAAGAGGGAAATCCAACACTTTACTGGAAAGGTAAATCTTACGATTTTGAATTTACAGATTCTTACGCAGTCAAAGTTTCTGAAACCAATAACAATCAGGAATCTTTCACGACAACGCTTACGCAGATCGACGCTGAACAGCCTTTCGATTATGCCAGTCATAATCTGGATCTTTCTGCTTACAAAGGCAAAACGATTTATTTAGCGTTCATTAACAACACAAACAGCGGAACTTATCTGGCTTTGGATGATTTATACATCAGTCAATCTGCAAATTGCTTGATGCCTTCAGTAGATGGATTTTCAACTTCTAATCTTAAACCAAATTCAGTAACTATCAATTGGTCTGCAACTTCTGGAATTGCAAGTTATGATACAGGACTGACAACTTTTGACACTTCAGTTTCTTCCAGAGGAATCACTTCTTCTACAACCAAAGCTTTCGATAATTTACAATCAGGAAAAAGATACCAGTTCTTCCTGAAAAATGCAGATTGCGGATCTGGATGGGCTGGACCAAAATCGATTTGGACACCAGCAGAATTGCCTTATTCTTATGATTTCGAAAAAACAGTTGAGAATTTTGGCGAATATGATTCAGACGGTTGGGCTTCTACCACTTGGTTGATGGGTGAAAACTCTGCTGTTGCTCAAAACGGAAGTGGATATGCTTACAATAATACAAGTACATCTACTGCTGGGAAAAACGACTGGTTGTTCTCCTATCCTATTTACCTGAAAAACGGCGAAACGGTTACGGCAAAATATTACACATCCATCGGAAATGAATCTGCTGACCCAGTGACGTTGAAAGTAGCAGTAGCAAGTGCTCCGGACAAAAATAACATCATTGAGAATCTAAGAACACAAACTGTTTCTCAACAAGCTTACACAGAATTTACCGTAAGCTATACAGCAACAGCCGACCAATTTTATTACATCGGATTCGGTAATACGACACCGAAAGTTGTGACAACAACGGCTTTGAGATTGGATAATATCAGTTTCTCAAAAAATAATTTGGCTGTGAGTGATGTAAACAAAACCAACATCAAAGTTTATCCAAATCCGGTTGTTGACCAGTTGAATATCAAGACTGATGAGACGATTAAATCTATTCAGATTTATTCTTTAGACGGAAAATTGCTTAAAACAATCAACGGAAATACGACTACAGTTGATTTTAAAAATTATCCAAAAGGTTCTTATTTGGTAAAGATTGAAACCAATAAATCAACGACTTCTCAAAAAGTTATAAAATAAGTTGAGAAAAATAGTTGCAGAATTAAAAATCATTTCTAAATTTGCTGTAATGAAAACAATGAACAATAACTGGTGGTGGCTTTCAAACTCTTTGTCGGGTCTGAAAGACTTATCGGTGTTCTAAATTCTGAACTAACTATAACTCAATCATAATAAGACTTCGACATTTTTGTTGAAGTCTTTTTTTTATGTCATCCTGAGCTTGTCGAAGGATTTTAACCAACTAAATTTAATATCTGATGAAATTCAGTAAAACCATAAAAGTAAAAACCACCGTAAAATCACAATTGGCAGATCTCTTCACGCCAATCGGAATCTACCTGCGACTTCGCGACAACTTTCGCGATACGATTCTTCTGGAAAATGCAGGAAATCAAAATTCTGAAAATTCCTACTCCTTCATTTGTGTAAACGCCATTGCAGGAATCGAGATCAGAGATTACCACGAAGCAGAATTCAAATTTCCGTTAGAAAATCCAGAAAAGATTCAGCTGGAAAATGAAAAATTGTCTGATTTGCTTCAGGAATTTTCAGATGCTTTTCAATGTGAAAAACCAAACCACGAAATCGGGAAAAGTGCGCAAGGTTTTTTTGGATACACGAGTTATGATGCAATTCCGTTTTTTGAGAATATAAAATTCAAAGAACTCTCTGAGGAAAATAAAATTCCTTTGATGCGTTATCGCCTTTATCAATATGTGATTGCCATCAACCATCACAACGACGAAATGTTCCTCATAGAAAATAAAATTGATGGACTTAAATCGGAACTTTCCACAATAGAAAATTTCATCAATCAAAAAAATGCACCGGTTTTCCCATTCGAAATCACAGCAGAAGAAACTTCAAATTTGAAAGATGAAGAATTTTTGGAATCGGTAGAATTTGCGAAGAAACATTGTTTCCGTGGTGATGTTTTCCAATTGGTTTTGAGCAGAAGATTCGAGCAGAAATTCCAAGGCGACGAGTTCAATGTTTATCGTGCTTTGCGAAATATCAATCCTTCTCCTTATTTATTCTTCTTCGATTATGGCGATTACAAATTAATGGGTTCCAGTCCGGAAAGTCAGTTGATTATCAAAAACGGAAAAGCCATTATTCATCCAATTGCAGGAACTTTCAAAAGAACAGGAAACATCGAAAAAGATTTAGAATCAGCGGAAGAACTCAAAAAAGACCCGAAAGAAAATGCAGAACATACGATGTTGGTAGATTTGGCGAGAAATGATTTGAGCATTCACGGGAAAAAAACAATCGTTTCCAAGCTGAAAGAAATCCATTTTTTCTCCCACGTGATTCATATGGTTTCCGAAGTGGTTGCAGATGTGAAAGAAAATCAGAATCCTTACGAAATGATAGCCACAACTTTCCCACAAGGCACTTTGAGCGGCGCACCAAAATACAGAGCGATGCAACTCATTGATGAACACGAGAAAACTTCCAGAAGTTATTACGCAGGTTGCATTGGTTTTGTCGGTTTTGATGGAAGTTGTAATCAGGCAATTATGATTCGAACTTTCTTGAGTAAAAACAACACGTTATTTTATCAGGCAGGCGCAGGAATTACAGCCAAATCTGTTGCAGAAAGTGAGTTACAGGAAGTGAACAATAAATTAGGAGCTTTGAAAAAAGCCGTTTTAAAAGCAGAGAAATTATGAAAATATTAGTGTTTGATAACTACGACAGTTTCACATATAATTTAGTTCAAATCATTGAACAAATAATTGGTTCAGAAGTAGATGTTTTCAGAAATGATAAGATCACTTTGGAAGACATTGAAAAATATGATAAGATCATCCTTTCTCCAGGACCAGGAATTCCGGAAGAAGCAGGAATTTTGTTAGAATTAATAAAAAAATATGCACCAACCAAATCGATTTTCGGCGTTTGCCTTGGACAACAAGCTATTGCAGAAGCTTTTGGCGGAAGTTTGATTAATCTTTCGGAGATCTATCACGGTGTTGCAACAGAATCTACTCAAACCAAAGAACATCAGATTTTCAAAGATCTGCCGGAAACTTTGGAAGTTGGAAGATATCATTCTTGGGCTGTAAATCCTGATGATTTTCCTGCCGAATTGGAAATCACAAGCGTTGACAAAAACGGAATGATTATGAGTTTGAAACACAAAACTTATGATGTTCACGCCGTACAATATCATCCGGAAAGTATTTTGACACCCGATGGTAAAAAGATTTTAGAGAACTTTTTAAATAACTAATTGCCAGTAAAATGAATCATTTCTTAAAAGAAGACCTTGATAATCTGGAAGGTCTTTTAGCAAAAATAAAGGAGCAAGGAATTTCATATTTAGATAATATTTCTCAAAGAGCGACTTATTCCAATCATCAATTACCACAAGAAATCCTTTCTATAAAAGAAGGAAAAGGCTCGGAAGAAAGTTTGAAAATGTTCAATGAACGTTTAGAGCCTTTGATGGTGGCTTCTTCTGGACCTCGATATTGGGGATTTGTGACTGGTGGAACTACGCCAGCTTCTATAATGGGAGATTGGTTAGCTACTATTTATGACCAAAATACGCAGGCTCTCAACGGAGTTGGCGACATTTCCGGACAAATAGAAATCGAAACTATCAAGATGTTGTTGGATTTCTTCGAGTTGCCTCAAGATTATATCGGCGGTTTTGTAAGTGGCGCGACGATGTCCAATTTTACCTGTCTTGCAGTTGCCAGACAATGGATTGGGAAAAGTCTGGAAAAAGATTTTGCAAAAGAGGGCATCACGGAAAAAATCAATGTTTTGTCTGCAATGCCACATTCTTCTTCCATCAAATCACTTTCTATGTTGGGAATTGGAAGTAGTAACATTATCAAAATCAAAGTTCAGGAAGGAAACAGAGAATGTATTAATATTGTTGATTTAGAAGAAAAAATCGAGGAACTAAACGGCGAACCATTCATTTTAATTTCAAGTGCAGGAACTGTAAACACAGTTGATTTTGATGATTTCGAAGCGATTTCAAAACTGAAAAATAAATATAATTTTTGGTGGCACATTGACGCTGCTTTTGGAGCTTTTGCAAAATGTTCTGATGAGCATAAACATTTATTAAAAAATTGGGAAAACGCTGACAGCATTACGATTGACAATCACAAATGGATGAATGTTCCTTATGAAAACGCGGCATTCTTCATCAAAGAAAAACATAAATTAGAACAGATAGAGACTTTCCAAAATTCCAGCGCGCCATATCTTGGAGACCCAATGGAGAAATTTAGTTATCTCAATTTTCTTCCCGAAAATTCCAGAAGACTGAAAGCGCTTCCAGTTTGGTTTTCACTGATTGCTTATGGAAAAGACGGTTTCAAAGAAATGATTGAAAAAAGCATTTCCCTTTCACAATATTTCGGAAAACTGATTGAAGGTAACAACAATTTCGAAATGCTCGCTCCGGTAAGATTGAACACGGTTTGCTTCACATTAAAAAATCAAACTCCGGAACAGGTTTTGGAATTTTTAGAAAGATTAAATCAAACCAAAAAAATATTCTTGACGCCAACAATTTACAACGGAAAGCAGGCTATCAGAGCTGCTTTGGTCAATTGGAGAACAGAAAGTTCGGATGTCGAACTGGTTTTCAATTTGATGCAGGAATTATTAAGAAAATAAACAATGAAACAAATATTACAATATCTCTTCAACCACCAGACTTTGACAAGAGCCGAAGCCAAGGCAATTTTGACTGAGATTTCACAAAATAAATTCAACGAAAGCGAGGTTACGGCTTTTGTAACGGTTTTCTTGATGAGAAGCATCACTTTGGAAGAACTCACTGGTTTTCGAGAAGCATTACTTCAATTGGCAAAACCTATCGATTTGGGAACGAACGACTTGGTTGATATTGTCGGAACTGGTGGCGACGGAAAAAACACGTTCAATATTTCAACCTTGGCTAGTTTCATCGTTGCCGGAACTGGACAGAAAGTCGCTAAACAAGGTAATTACGGTGCATCATCAATCTCTGGTTCGTCCAATGTTTTGGAAGAGTTAGGTTACAAATTCAAGGACAATTCTGAGGATTTGAAAGCCGACTTGGAAAAAGGAAATATCTGTTTTATCCACGCACCACTCTTCCATCCGGCTTTAAAGTCTGTAGCACCTTTGAGAAAACAATTGGGACTTAAAACCTTTTTCAATATTCTTGGACCGTTGGTAAATCCTGCGAAGCCAAAATATTCTATGATTGGCGTTGCAAACTTGGAAATTGCGCGTGTTTATCAATACCTTTTGCAGCAGCAGAAAAGCGAGTTTATGTTGGTTCACGCCTTAGACGGTTATGACGAAATTTCATTAACAGGAGATACAAAAATCATCAACAAATCAGGCGAAAAAATATATTCCGCAGAAGATTTAAAATTCAAAAACATAGAAGCAGAAAGTATTTTTGGAGGCAACACAAAAGAAGAATCTGCGAAAATTTTCATCAGTATCCTAGAAGGAAAAGGAACCGAAGAACAGAATTCTGTAGTTTTAGCAAACGCTGCAATCGCTCTTCTAAACACTGAAAAATATGGTAATTATGATGATTGTCTGGAACTTGCAAAGCAAAGTTTGGAAAACGGAAAAGCTTTAGAAAGTCTCAAAAATATTATTAAGTAGAATTTTTATGGCGACAATTTCCGTCTTCCGCTCCCAATCTTTTTTGCCAAAGCTTTTCCAGCAGCAAAAAAGGATTTCCGCTCAAGCCGGGTCGCAGATTCAACATCAATTGAAAAGTTAGTTAAAAAATGACGATACTAGATAAAATCATAGAACAAAAAAACCAGGAAGTTAAAGATTCAAAATCCAAGATTTCTCTGGAACAACTGAAAGATTCAGAATTTTTTGAAAGGAAAACTTTTTCACTGAAAGAAACTTTGAAATCCAAATCCGGAATCATTACCGAATTCAAAAGACAATCACCAAGCAAAGGAATCATCAATGATAAAGTTTCGCCTTTGGAAGTCGTTTCTCAGTACGAAAGATTCGGAGCGAGCGCAATTTCGATTTTGACGGATAAAGATTTTTTCGGAGGAAGTTTTGAAGATATTTTGGGCGTTAGAAATCACATCAGCATTCCAATTTTGAGAAAGGATTTTATGGTCGATGAATATCAATTTTATGAAGCAAAATCAATCGGAGCCGATGTCATTTTGTTGATAGCATCTTGTCTTTCACCAATTCAGGTTTTAGAATTTACAGAATTGGCTCATCAATTGAACCTCGAAGTTTTGTTGGAAATCCATTCAGAAGTCGAACTTGTTCATATTAATAGAAACATTGATTTTGTTGGCATCAACAATAGAAATTTGAAGGATTTCAAAGTCGATTTGCAACATTCTGTCAATTTGAAAAATCAACTTCCTAATGATATTTTGTCTGTTGCAGAAAGTGGAATTTATAACGAGGAAGATTTCAAATTTCTGAAAGAAAAAGGATTTGACGGATTTTTGATGGGCGAATATTTTATGAAAAATGAAAATCCTGGAGAGAAATTCGGTGAATTTATTCAAGAAGTTGGAAATTAGAGAATGGAATATCAATTAAAGGTTTGTGGACTAACAAAACTCAATCAGATTCAAGAATTGATTGATTTGAAAGTTGATTTTCTGGGATTTATCTTTTATGAAAAATCTCCGAGATATGTTCTGAATCATTTGAGTTTGGAGCAAATTTCAGAAATAAATTATCAAAGAAAAGTTGGTGTTTTTGTGAATGAAGATTTAGAAAAAATCATAGAAATTTCAGAACAGGCAAAATTAAATTTCATTCAACTTCACGGCGATGAAACTGAAGATTTCATTTCAGAATTAAGACAAAATCTAAATCCCAAAATCGGAATTATAAAAGTCATTAGAATAGGAAATCAAGCTGAAAATTTAGAATCTAAAATTCATAATTTAAAATCTAAAATTGATTATTTCTTATTCGATACAGATTCCAAAACGTTTGGTGGAACAGGAAAAACCTTTGACTGGAACATTTTAAATGATATCAAAATTCCAATTCCTTATTTTTTAAGCGGTGGAATATCATTAGAAAATGCAGGAGATTTAAAAAATATCAATCAAAAACCAATTGCTCTTGATATTAATTCAAAATTTGAAATCGAACCAGGGAACAAAGATTTAGAAAAAGTAAAAGAATTTTTATCATTAATAAAAAATGAAACATCATCAATATAAAAGCAAAGTAGTCTGGACTGGAAATACTGGAGAATCCACAAAAAGCTATCGTTCTTATACGAGAAATTACACAATTTCTGTTGATGGAAAAACTGATATTTTAGGTTCGTCAGACCCAACTTTTTTAGGAAATACGGAACTCCATAATCCCGAAGATTTGTTGTTGGCTTCGGTTTCTTCGTGTCATTTGTTGTGGTATCTTCATCTTTGTTCTGTAAACAAAATTCTGATTTTAGAATATGAAGATTTTGCAGAAGGAACAATGATTGAAAATGAAAACGGAAGTGGAAAATTCAGTGAAATTACTTTGAAACCAAGGATTATTGTTGCTGAAAAAGAAATGATAGAAAAAGCGGTTGAACTTCATCAGAAAGCGAATGAATATTGTTTCATTGCCAATTCTTTGAATTTTGAAGTGAAGCATCAACCAGAAATAACAGCAAAATAAGTTTGAAATGCGATATTCTATTAAACGTTCAAAAGACTTATCAGACAAAGAAATTGAGTTAATTTTGAAATCTTGGGAAATAGAAAATTGGTTTGATTTGGATTCTTTTGACTTTAAAATCAAGTTTGAAAATTCTGAATTTCATCTTTTAGAAATTGATGACAGAATTGTTTCGCTGGCAAGAATCAATTTTGATTTTAAACTTGAAATCCAAAAGATTTTGTACAACTTTGCTGAATTTGTAGGATTTGTTTCTATTGAAAAAGCTAAAAAATATGGCAGTTTTTTACTTAATAAAATAATAGCGAATCTAAATGAAAGAAAAATTGAAACGATAGGTTTTTGCAAAATGGATTTAAGACCATTTTATGAAAAAAATAACATACAAATCCTTTATGGAAAAGGAATTTTCATAACAGAATTTGAGAATAATGAATGGATAGATTCTGACGACGATGATATTTTAATCCTCAATGATTCTGAAGAAAACATCAATATTTTGCAAAATCTCAATGAACAGAATAAAGCAATTTTAATATAACGATTTAGAAAATTTAAAATAAATGAACTTTCAAAACCCAGATAAAAACGGCTATTACGGCGATTTCGGAGGCGCTTTCGTTCCAGAAATGCTTTATCCGAACGTTGCCGAATTACAGGAAAAATATTTACAAATCATCGAATCTGAAGAATTTCAAAATGAATTTCAGGATTTGTTGAAGAACTATGTCGGACGTGCTACTCCACTCTATTTTGCAAAAAATCTGAGCGAAAAATATCAGACTCAAATCTATCTGAAAAGAGAAGACTTGAATCACACCGGAGCGCACAAAATCAATAATGCTTTGGGACAAGCTTTGCTCGCAAAAAAATTGGGAAAACATAGAATCATTGCAGAAACCGGAGCCGGACAACACGGTGTTGCAACAGCGACGGCCTGCGCTCTACTTGGTTTGGAGTGCATCGTTTATATGGGCGAAGTTGATATTGCGAGACAATCTCCCAATGTTGCCAGAATGAAAATGTTGGGTGCAACTGTAATTCCTGCGACTTCTGGTTCAAAAACCTTGAAAGATGCCGTGAATGAAGCTTTGCGAGATTGGATTAATAATCCTTCCACAACGCATTACATTATCGGAAGTGTGGTTGGTCCGCATCCATTTCCGGATTTGGTGGCAAGATTCCAGAGTATTATTTCGAAAGAAATTAAAGAACAATTGAATGAAAAAATTGGGAGAGAAAATCCTGATTATGTAGTTGCTTGTGTTGGCGGCGGAAGCAATGCAGCTGGAACTTTTTATCATTATGTCAATGAAGATAGTGTGAAAATAATTGCAGCGGAAGCTGGCGGTTTTGGCGTTGATTCAGGGAAATCTGCGGCGACTACTTTCCTTGGAACTTTGGGGATTTTACACGGAAGTCAAAGTTTGGTAATGCAGACAGAAGACGGACAAGTGATTGAGCCGCATTCGATTTCCGCTGGTTTGGATTATCCGGGAATTGGACCAATGCACGCTAATCTTTTCAATCAAAAAAGAGCAGAATTTTTCAGTATTAATGACGATGAAGCTTTGAAATCTGCTTTTGAACTGACAAAAATCGAAGGTATTATTCCGGCTTTGGAAAGTGCGCACGCTTTGGCAGTTTTGGACAAAAAGAAATTTGAAAAAGATGATGTTGTCGTGATTTGTCTTTCTGGTCGTGGCGATAAGGATATGGAAACGTATTTGAAACATCTTTAAATCTGTAAAATGTAAAGCGTATTAATGTATTTATGATTCTCAATCGTTAATACATTTTACGTCAGTACTTTAATACATTAAACAAAATGAAAAAACTAAACATATATTTCACAGCAGGAGTTCCAGAACTTGATGATACCGGAAAAATTGCCAAACTGATTCAGGATTCTGGAGCGGATATGATGGAAATCGGAATTCCTTATTCTGACCCGGTTGCGGATGGACCTGTGATTCAGGATGCGCATTCTTTGGCCTTGAAAAACGGAATGTCTATCAAAAAACTATTTGAACAGTTGTCAGAAATTAAAGATTCTGTTACTATTCCGAAAATATTAATGGGTTATCTGAATCCTGTTCTTCAATTTGGGTTTGAAAACTTTTGTCAAAAATGCGCAGAAGTCGGCGTTTCGGGATTGATTATTCCTGATTTACCACCCATTGAATTCGAAAATAAATATGGCGAAATCCTAAAAAAATACAATCTGAATTTCACTTTCCTAGTAACACCTGAAACTTCGGAAGAGCGTATCAAATATTTAGATTCTTTAAGCTCCGGATTCTTGTACGCTGTAAGTTCTTCTTCAACAACAGGAAACGAAAATGCTGTTTTAAAGAATGAGAATTATCTGGATAGATTGGCTACTTTAGATTTGAAAAACCCTGTTTTTATTGGATTTGGAATTAAAAATAAATCTGATTTTGAAAATGTTACAGAGAAAGCACAAGGCGGAATTATCGGAACTGCTTTTGTAAAAATTCTTCTGGAAAATAAAGATTGGGAATCGAAAGCAGAAAGCTTTATCAAAAGTGTAAAGAATTAATAAAAAGCAGTCTTACTAAAAAATAAGACTGCTTTAATTTTTTAGAAGAAATATTGGTCTAATTCTTCAACAAAACTTTTCTCAGAAGGATTCCATCCTAATCTTTCCTGAGTTTGTAAACTTGTCGCAGGACAATCTGCTCCAACAAAATACGTCATCCAGGTAAAATATTCTGGAGCTTCTTCTGCAGACAAAGATTTTACAGGAATATTAAGTTTTTCACCAATCAGTTCAGCAAATTCTTTCATTGATAATTGCTTATCATTATTTACGGCATTATATCTCCCTCCTTTATCACTTTTTTCAAGTGCTAAACGAAACAACTTCGCAGCGTCCAAACGATGAACCGTTGGCCAAACATTACTTCCGTCACCTATATAAGCTGAAAATCCTTTAGCTTTAGCCATTTCTGCCAGCATTACCCCAAAACCACCTTTGAAACCAAGCTCTGAATTTCCGTAAACACTTGGCGAAAGACGAACAATAGATGCATTAATTCCAGATTCTGATAAGTCCAGAAAAGCTTTTTCAGAAAATCGGATTGATTCTGCTGGTGCTTTACTTTCTTCCGTTATTTTTCCATTAATCAATGGCAATCCTAATGTTCCGCCTGTTACTACAATCGGTTTATCGGTTCCTTTCAGAACTTCTCCCATTGCTTCGATTGCTTTCATATCTTTAATTGCATTACTTTCATAATCTGAAAAATCGTGGATAAAAGCCGTGTGAATCACTCCGTCTGCTTCTCTTGCTCCTTTTTGTAAAATATCAAGACTTTCTAAATCTCCCATCAAAACTTCTGCTCCTGCTTCTCTCACAGACTTCGCAGATTCTTCTGAGCGTGCCAATCCAATGACTTGATGTCCGTTTGATAATAATTCCTTTACTACTGCTGAGCCTACAAACCCTGAAGCTCCTGTTACAAATACTTTCATATTTTTAATTTTGTTTTGTTAAAATTTCTAATACAAATTTAGCTTTGAATCAATCTCAAAAACGAGGTCATTTGACACAATTTTTATATTAATTCAATAAAAAGAATTAATTTTAGATATAATTTCAGTTTAGAAAATGTCAGAGATTCTTAAAAATTACTTTCAGAAAGTTCTTCCCGATTTTACAGATGAAAAGTTTGATTTCATTCTATATAAAAGTCAATTAATAAAACTTCAGCGCAAAGAAATTGTTTGTAAACAAGGTGAAGTTTGCAATCTGAAAATATTTGTTGCAAAAGGGCTTTTGAGAAATTATTCTATATCTGAAGATGGCAATGAACATATTCTCCAATTCGTAAATGAAATGTCCTGGACAACTGACCCCGAAAGTTTCTACAACAACACGCCTTCAAAACTCAACATCGAAGCAATGGAATCCTCAGAAATTTTCGCCTTCAATCTTGATGATTTTGCTGAACTAAGAGAACAAATTCCTGAACTCAATATTTTTGTAGAAAACATCCTGACGAGAAAATCAATGGAGATTCATAAACGTCTTTTGATGAATATCAGCAGCAGTCCGGAAGAAAAATATCTGGATTTCATCAATACTTATCCTGATATTTTCAATAGAGTTCCTTTGCATATGGTCGCTTCTTATTTGGGTCTTTCCAGAGAAACTTTGTCTCGTGTCCGAAGAAATATTCTAAAAACCGTGCTATAAAATATTTGCTTCTATTACTCTTAATATTGTAAATTTGGGTATGAATGTTCATTTACCCTCATTTAATCAACCCTTTACAATTTCTTTCCTGATTCTGCTCAACGACGTATCAGTAATTCCCAAATAAGAAGCCACATTTTTAAGCGGTGCAAATTTCAGGACATCAGGTTTTTCTTGAATTAAAGAAAGATAACGTTCTGTTGCAGATTTTGTTATCATTTCCACAGAACGATTTTTGAGGTAGAACAATTGATAAGACATCCACGCTCTTCCCCATTCCGTAAGCGCTGGAATGTTTAGGAATAATTCCTGAAAATCATCATAACTGATTCTCCAAACCACACAATCCGTCTCCGCTTGGATATTTTCTATCGAAGGAATTCTTTGAAACAAGGAAGAGGCTTCTATAATAATATCATTGATTGTAAAGAAATTAATCGTGATATCATCATTATTAATATCATAAACAAAAGAACGCACTACTCCGCTTTCCAGTACGAAATAATCATTGGAAATTTCATTCTCTTTCAAGAAAAAATCACTTTTTTTATAATTAATTTTCTCGTGTTTATTGAAGATTAGACTGAGGTTTTCTTCAGAAAATGCGGGATGCTGATAGATATTTCTTAGTACGTCCATAAAGTGAAAAATCGGAAAATCTAAAGTAATAGATTTATTTATTAATACAAAAAAATAATTTTGTGAACTGAAGATATTTAGTCACCAATCCATTCTCCAAGATTGTAAGTTTCTATTCTAAAAATCACTAAAAGCAAAATAAATCCAATTAAGTAAAAACAAACATTTTTTAATATTACTTTTCTATTTAAATCCTTAAAATAAACAAGTCTAAAAATTAAGTATGGATAATAAAGAAAAGAAAAAATCAATATCATCAAACTGATAAAAAATAATTGATAGGTAAAATCCAGAGTCTTTGGGTCGGGATTGTTGTAAGTTGGAAAATGACCGTGTAAAATGTAAGAGTGTAAAATCAATAACAAAAGTGAAATCAAATTTATTATTGGTATAAAAGAAAAGATTTTAAATTGAGTTGAGTAATTCATAAGTTATTATAAATCAAAACGATTTAAAATAGGTTTTTATTTTCTTGTAAATAAAAAAACGGGAAACCTATTATTTTAGGTTTCCCGTTAATATGAATTATTTTAATTGAAATTTTATTTCAATGAGTTGATAGCGTTTTCGTAGTTTGGTTCTTGTCCAATTTCTGGAACTTGTTCTGTGTAGATAACTGTCCCTTTTTCGTCCAAAGCAACAACAGCTCTGCTCAATAATCCTCTTAATGGAGAATCATCCAAAGTCACTCCATAATCTTCTCCAAAATTCCCTCTGAAATCTGACAAAACTTCTACATTATCAAGACCTTCAGCAGCGCAAAATCTGTTCAAAGCGAAAGGTAAATCTCTAGAAACGTTGATAACAACTGTATTTTCCAAAGAACTAGCTTCTTTATTAAATTGTCTTGCAGAAGCAGCGCAAACACCTGTATCGATGCTTGGGAAGATGTTCAACAACACTTTTTTGCCAGTATAATCAGCCAAATGCTTTTCTGATAAATCTGCTCCAACTAGTGTAAACTCTTGAGCGACAGTTCCAACTTCCGGCAAAACGCCAACAGTATTGATCGGATTTCCTTTAAATGTAATTTGTGACATAAAAAATATTTATTATAACCCAAAATTAGGCAATTTTCTATAATTAGCATTCACAAATTTTCTTATTTTAGCGCCCCAAACTAATACAAACACAATGAGAAAATTAAATCTTAGTATTTTACTGATTTTCCCTCTATTAGCAAGCGCTCAGTCGGTAATAGGAAATATTAATTCTGGTGCTGTTTCTGAGAATTCTTTCAACCATTCTGTAGGAGAAATCTATGTAATACCATCTAATCCGGACGATGCTAATTCCGGAACAATGGGAATCTTATACCAAACTACTTTAAAGGTTTTGGGTGTCAATGAAATATTGAAAGACGAAATTAAAATCTATCCGAATCCTACTTCTGATTTTATCAATTTAAAATTAAGTGCGAAAACCAAAATTGACGAAGCTGTTATCTATGACAATTCCGGCAGATTGATTTTAAAAACAAAAATCAAATCTGATAAAATAGATTTACATTCCTTAAATACAGGAATTTATCTACTTTATTTCACAAACACAGACATCAAACCTATAAAAATTATAAAAAAATAAAAACCAAATGAAAAAACTCTACATCGCTTTAAGTTTATTTTTAGCGTCTTTCGCTTATTCTCAAGTTCCACAAGCTTTTAGTTATCAAACAATTGCTTTCAATTCTACAGGTGCACCAATTGCTAATGGAAATGTCAATTTAAGAATCAGCATTTTGGATAATTCTGCAACAGGAACAGTTTTATATACTGAAACTCATACAAAAACAACCAATTCCAAAGGTTTGGTTAATCTTAATATCGGACAAGGAACTGCAACTACAGGAAACTTTGGAGGAATCAATTGGGGAACGAATTCCAAATTTATAAAAGTAGAAATGGACCCAGCTGGCGGAAGCAATTATACTAATGTTGGCGTGAATCAGTTGATGAGTGTGCCTTATGCTTTGGTTGCTGGAAGTATATCTAATATTTCTTCAAACAATACTGTTTCTTTAAAAAACAATAATGGAAACGGATGTATAATTGTTTATTCCGACAATGAAGCTAAAGCTTATTACTTAAATCCTAATGGCACTAATTCTGGAAGTTGGAATGGGTCTAATGTTACTTTCAATTCATCTATCAAAGGAGCGATTGCTTCTAATAATACAATTGTTGTTTATTCTGACAATGAAGCTAAAGGCTATTACTTAAATCCTAACGGCACTAATTCTGGAAGCTGGACCGGTTCTAATGTTACTTTTAATTCATCTATAAAAGGAGCGATTGCTTCTAACAATACAATCATTGTTTATTCCGATAATGAAGCCAAGGCATATTACTTAAATCCTAATGGCACTAATTCTGGAAGTTGGAATGGGTCTAATGTTACTTTCAATTCATCTGTTAAAGGAGCAATTGCTTCTAATAATACAATTGTTGTTTATTCTGAAAATGAAGCCAAAGGTTACTACTTAAATCCTAACGGCACTAATTCTGGAAGCTGGACCGGTTCTAATGTTACTTTTAATTCGTCTATAAAAGGAGGTTTTGCTTCAGGTGGCAGTATAGTAGTTTACTCTAATACAGAAGCCAAAGCTTATTACTTAAATCCTAATACAACCAATTCTGGAAGTTGGAATGGGTCTAATGTAACTTTTTCATCTCCAATCAAAGGAGGGATTTCAACAGCTCAATAAATATATTTTAGATATTTATACAATCCCAAGAGGCAAACGCCTCTTTTTTTATTTTAATTAACAAGAAAAAACACTCAAAAATCATATTTCTGATATTAGAAAATTATTATAAAAACACTAAATTTGTATGTTTTGAAAAAACAGTAAATAAAATCAACTACTATAATGTCAGAAAAATCAAAAATTATCTACACGCTTACGGATGAAGCTCCGATGCTTGCAACACATTCTTTTTTGCCTATCGTTAAGGCTTTTACTTCGGTTGCAGACGTTAACATTGTTCCAAAAGACATTTCACTTTCAGGGAGAATCCTGGCTAACTTTCCAGAGTTCCTGACGGATGACCAAAAAATCGGAGATGCTTTGACGGAACTTGGAGAATTGGCTACAACTCCTGAAGCTAACATTATTAAATTACCAAACATTTCTGCTTCTGCACCTCAGTTAGAAGAAGCAATTGCAGAATTACAAGCTAAAGGTTTCGCAGTTCCAAATTATCCTGCTGAACCAAAAACTGAAGAAGAAAAAGCTATCAAAGCCAAATATGCTAAAGTTCTAGGTTCTGCCGTAAATCCTGTTCTTAGAGAAGGAAATTCTGACAGACGTGCGCCAAAAGCTGTTAAAAATTATGCTAAGGCTAATCCACACAAAATGGGAGCTTGGGCATCTGACAGCAAAACAGATGTGGCTCATATGACCAGCGGAGATTTCTACGGAACAGAAACTTCTACAACAGTTGAAAATGATTCTAAATTCAAAATCGTGTTCTTTGGAAATGATGGTTCTGAAAAAGTTTTGAAAGATTTTGCGAACCTTAAAGCTGGAGAAGTTGTTGACTCTTCTGTTTTGAATATCAATTCGTTGAAAGCTTTTGTTCAAGAAGCGATTGAAGAAGCAAAACAAAGAGGCGTTCTTCTTTCTGCTCACTTGAAAGCAACGATGATGAAAATCTCTGACCCAATTATTTTCGGTGCAATTGTTGAGACTTTCTTCAAAGATGTATTTACTAAATATGCTGATACTTTCAAGTCTTTAGATATCAATCCAAACAACGGATTACAAAACCTTTACGATAAAATTGCTGGAATTCCGCAAGAAGCTGAAATCAAAGCTGACATTGATAAAGTTCTTGAAAACGGACCTAGAGTTGCAATGGTAAATTCTGACAAAGGAATCACCAATTTCCACGTTCCTTCTGACATTATTGTTGATGCGTCTATGGCTGCATTAATCAGAAACGGAGGAAAAATGTGGGACAAGGTTGGTGCTGAAGAAGATACAGTTGCCATTATTCCAGACCGTTCTTACGCAGGTTTCTACCAGGCTGCAATCGACGATATGAAGAGAAACGGAGCACTTGACCCAAAAACTATGGGTTCTGTTCCTAACGTTGGTCTAATGGCTCAAAAAGCTGAAGAATATGGTTCTCACGACAAAACTTTCCAGGCTGAAACTGACGGAACTGTAAAGGTTCTTGACGAAAACGGAAACGTTCTTTTGGAACAAAAAGTGGAGAAATCTGATATCTTCAGAATGTGTCAGACTAAAGATGCACCAATCCAGGATTGGGTAAAATTAGCAGTAAACAGAGCGAGATTGTCTGATACGCCTGCTATTTTCTGGTTGGATAAAGCAAGAGCGCACGATAGAGAAATCATCAAAAAAGTTGAAAAATATCTTAAAGATTACGATACAACTGGACTTGACATCAGAATACTAGATGTGAAAGATGCAATGACAGAAACGCTTAAAAGAGCAAGAGAAGGTAAAGATACAATCTCGGTTTCTGGAAACGTTTTGAGAGATTATTTAACTGACTTATTCCCCATTTTGGAACTAGGAACTTCTGCAAAAATGTTGTCTATCGTTCCATTGATGAACGGTGGTGGATTGTTCGAAACTGGAGCTGGAGGTTCTGCACCTAAACACATCGAGCAATTTATCGAAGAAGGTTATTTGAGATGGGATTCTTTAGGTGAATTTTTAGCTTTACAAGCTTCTTTGGAACATTTGGCTCAAACTCAGAATAATCCAAAAGCTCAGATTTTGGCTGATGCTTTGGACGAAGCTAATGCTAAATTCTTAGCAGAAGATAAATCTCCAGGAAGAAAATTAGGAACAATCGATAACAGAGGTTCTCATTTCTATTTGGCAACTTATTGGGCTGAAGCTTTAGCCAATCAAACTAAAGATGCTGATATCGCTTCTAAATTTGCTCCAGTTGCTAAAGCATTGACTGAAAACGAAAGCAAAATCAATGAAGAATTAATTGGTTCTCAAGGTAAAGCTCAGGAAATCGACGGTTATTACAGACCAGATTTCACAAAAACTGATGATGCAATGAGACCTTCTGCGACTCTTAATGAGATTGTAAACGGAATTTAATTCTTATCAATAAATTATAAAAGCTCCTTTTTTTAAGGAGCTTTTTTTGTTTCAATACTTTTTAAATTTTATTTTCTACAATCACTTTTCTGTGTTCTCTTCCCCAATTAATCATTTCTCCGATAATTGTCCCGAATGTTCGGCAATAACCTGTTGGTTCATATTCGATTAAAACCGGCGTGTCAGGAAAAACAGTTCGTTTTACCAATTTATTCAGTTCCATATCTTTCAGTTCTTTTGAAAGCATTCTGGTTGTGATTCCAGGAATACTTCTTTCAATTTCGCGAAAACGCTTGTTACCATTGCAAAGTGAATTGATAACAGGAATTCTCCATTTTCCACCAATGAAATATAAGGTGTCCTGCAATGCTCTAAGTTCTTCGGTTTGGTCTCTTTCCATAGCTGCAAAATTAATTGATATAACTAATGATATTGATATACTCTGTGATACTGATTACAAAAGTATATCAATTTGAAATAACTTTGTCAAAAATTTTAAAACAATGAGTAAATTTAATCACAAAGTAGCCATCGTAACTGGCGGAAATAGCGGAATTGGTTATGCAACAGCAAAAGAATTGATTGCAGAAGGCGCAAAAGTAATCATTACAGGAAGACGAAAAGATGCGATTGAAAAAGCGGCAGACGAACTGGGTGCCATTCCTTTCGTAGCCGACCAGGGAAACCTGGAAGATATTGAAACTTTGAAAACAGAGATTGAAAATCAATTCGGGAAGGTTGATATTTTGTTTATCAATGCAGGAATTACAGGAACTTTAGGTTCCATTGAAAATATGAACTCTGAAAATTTTGATAATGTGATGAACATTAATTTGCGAGGTGCCTATTTCACTTTAAGCAAATTTATTCCATTATTGAATGATGGTGCTTCCGTCGTTTTTCTATCTTCAAATGTAGCTTCAACTTACAAACCGAATAGTTCTGTTTATCAAGCAAGTAAAGCAGCTTTGAATTCTATTGCAAAAACCGCAGCCGCAGAATTGGCTCCAAGGAAAATCCGTGTCAATATCGTAAGCCCTGGTCCAACAAAAACTGAAATAATGACCAAAGCCGGACTTGACGTAGAAACCTTGAAAGGAATCAATGAATGGTTAATCAACGAAATTCCATTGAAAAAAATGGGAACGCCAGAAGATGTCGCAAAAGCCGTTGTTTACTTGTCAGACAATAATATGGCGAGTTTTATGACCGGAACAGAAATCCTGATGGATGGTGGGATGATTTTATAGAAAAACGATGTTAAAAATTATATAAAACCCTCGACAAATGTTGAGGGTTTTCTTTTGTTTAATTAATTTGCAGAAAGAATTAACAATCAATTATAATTAAGCTTTTTGATATGAGAAAATCATTTATATTTTTTCTTTATGTTGTTGGAATGATGCAGTTCAAAGCTCAAGACAAAATAGATAAAGCAATCCAAAATCTGGAACAGAATTACACTCAGGAAAAAGTTTATCTTCTTCTTGATAAAGATAAATATGTTGTTGGAGACAATATTTATTTCAAATCGTTTGTATTAAACGGCTACAATCGTTCTACGATTTCTAATACACTTTTTGTTGAATTGTATGACCACAGCAAAAATCTGGTTGATAAGAGAACCATTGCGCTCAAAAATGGTGAAGGTGACGGGACTTTTGTTTTGACCGAAGCTTTGAAAGAAGATGTTTACTACTTAAGAGCTTACACGACTTGGATGGCAAATTTTCCTGAGGAATTTAATTTCATCAAAGAATTACCAATCTATAATCCGAATTCTGAACAGAGATTAGTCCTTGATAAAAACACAAAATGGACAGCCAATGTTTTTCCAGAAAGTGGAACTTTTATCGATAATATTCCAACTAAAGTTGCTGTCAGATTGTATTCACAAGGAATCCCTCCAACTTCCTGGAGCGGTTACATTATTGATTCAGAAAAGCCGAATGAAAAATTAGCAACTTTCAAAAACTTAGACCAGAATGTAAGTGTCTTCACAATCACTCCAAAAATTGGTAAAACCTACAAAGCCATTATTGAAGATAATAAAGGAACTAAGCAAACGTTAACATTGCCGACAGTTGTTAATTCCGGAATCAATCTTCAATTAACAAATGACGCAAAAGGCATTAATTATAAACTGGCTGGAAATGATCTTGCACAAGGTTTACAAGGTTACAGTATTGTTGGAACCATCAACAATCAATTGGTTTACAGAGCCAATATAAAAACAACAGCAAGTGAAGCTTCAAGTGTAATTCCTACAAAAGTAAGCAATGATGAAACAGCAGTTTTACAGATTACTATTTTTGATGAGAAACAAAATCCAGTTGCGCAACGACTATTTTTCGTCAATCCAAAAAAACTGAATCTTGACGAGCCAACTCTTGCTTTCTCAATGAATAATGAACCCAGAGCTTTCAACAGTTTTGATATTGAACCAGATGATGACCATACTAATTATACGGTTTTGGTAAAAGAAATTTCGCCATCAGAAACTAAAAACGAAAATACACTTCTAAGCGCACAATGGCTGACTGGAGATTTCACATCGCCAATCTTTAATCCGTCTCAATATTTTGAAAAGAATGCTAATCCGGAAGCTTTTGATGCTATATTGATATCCGAAAAATGGAAACGATTTGACTGGGAATCCTTATTAGCCGGAAAAACTCCTGAATTCAATTACAAACCACAGAAAAACTTGTCATTCAAAGGAAAAGTAACTAATAACGGACGCTTCATTCCTAATAAGAATATTAATCTATTATTAAAGACAGAAAATTCTGACAAAAGTTTTGTTCCGGCAGTTACGGATGATAAGGGTTTTATTTATTTGGATAATATTTATTTTGATGAACCTCTGACAGTTTCTTATTATCTTAATAAAGACAAAAATCAATCGTCAGATTCAGACAACCTGAATATTAGTTTTGAAGCTTTGGTAAAAAGCATTCCTTATAAATCAGCTTTGCCATCAACTAATTATCGTTTGGTAAATGATAAAAATATTGTGCAGGATCCTGCCATTGCAAAAGCACTTCAAAACAGAAAAAACAACAAAGGAATTGATGATTTCAATAAAGAAACATTGATCGAAGAGGTAAAAGTAACGGCCAAAAAAGTAGATAAAAAAGCAGAATTAGACAAAGAACTTTCCAGCGGAAAATTTAGTAGTATGAATGCTACAATCTTCGATTTAGTGAATGAAAATCAAGATGCACGTACTTCTCAAAACATCTTGCAATGGTTACAAGGAAGAGCAGCAGGACTTACTTTTACAATGGACAGCTCCGGGAATTATATTCCAAGTATTCGTGGTTCACAGGCCAGCTTATTTCTTGATGAAATGCCTGTAGATGCGAGTATGATCAACTCTCTACCAATCAGTAATATTGCTATGGTAAAAGTTTTGAAAAATGATGGTTTAGTAGGAAACGCAGTTGCAATCTACACACGTCGCGGAAATATGATTGCTGAGGAAGATAAAGACAAAGAGAAAATTAATAAATTAGTTCTTAAAGGTTATGATAAATCCTTAGAATTTGAATTACCTGATACCACGGGAGATGCTTACAAAAAAATCACTAAGGATACTCGTGAAACTTTATACTGGAATCCATCACTCTCCGAAGACGGCGGATTAGCTCCAAGAGCAAAATTCTTCAATAATGATGAAGCAAAAAACCGACAAATTATCATTATCAGTTTTGATAAGAATGACAAACTTCTTTACTATAATGAAATTATAAAATAAATTTATAATGCCCAAAAAGACTTTCCAATTATGGAAAGTCTTTATTTTTCACCAACTTACTTTCTCTTTTTCTTCAAACGGAACTTCCGGATTCAGAATTTCAAAAATCAAATTTCTGATGGAATCTTCCACTTCAGAATCTTCAATATCAATAAAATTAAGATTTTGAGGGCCATTATTGACTTCTGCAAAAGACCAGATCGCAGTTTCCACGTTTTCCGGTTTTATATTAAAAGAATTGGTAATGCAGAATTTATAGATTGACAACTGCAAAGCTTGTTTATAATCATCTCGGAAAAATAACTCTGGAAGTTTTTCTTCTTTGTTTTTTCCCAGATTAATGGTTAGATTTTTCGGTTTAGCAGTTTTATAATCAATAACTCTTGTAATACCGTCGAGTTTGTCGATTCTGTCTATGAAACCGTAGAAACTTATTTTGTCTGTTCTGTTTTCATTAAGGTGAAAATCACAATTGATTTCTTTTTCGAGGTCAATGATTTCCAAAGCAAATCCCTTGTTAACCAACTCCAAATCATATTCTACAATGTTGCGCACTACTCTTTTGGCAATTTCTTTGTGAATGAAATTCATTCCTCGGTCATAAAATTCTGGCTGGTGTTTTAGCTTTTCAATTGCAGACTCTATAGATTCATCTACTTTTAAAAGCAAATTATCTAAATCGCTTTTAGTTAATATTTTATTCTTAATTGGCTCGTGCAAAAACTGTAAAGCATAATGCACAAGATTCCCATAATTTCTTTGTGAAAGTTCCTCTTCAATTTCGTTGGTTTCTCTTACTTTCAAAATATGGCTTAGATAAAAATCAATCGGATTATAAAGATATGTTACCAAATGAGAAGCGGAAACGCGGTTTTTCCATTCCATCAAAAGTCTCATAACCTCATCGTTTTTTTCAATTTTCATCAATTCCTGAGAGATTGGTTCTGATGCATTTTCGATGATGATATGATCGATCTGGTGTGGACTTTCCATTTCGAGTTGCGTAATGAATCGGCTTTTTTCGCCTGTGTTTACGCCAGAACTCAAGGCATTATAAAGCAAATGAACATTCTGAGAATTCTGAATCAACCGGTAAAAGTGATAAGCATAAATACTGTCATTTTCAAGAAAAGTATTGAGCCCGAAATTCTTACGGACATCAAAAGGAATATAAGTGTTTTGGGTATTTCCTAATGGCAATTTCCCTTCGTTTACAGAAAGCAAAATGATATTTTTGAAGTTCAAAAGTCGAGTTTCCAACAATCCCATAATCTGAAATCCTGCCAAAGGTTCTCCAACAAAATCAATGCTTTCTGTATTTACCAATTGATTGATTAGGACTTCTAGAGTTTCGATTTCGATCTCGATTTTATAAGGAAGCAATTGGTTTTTGATAATTTTGAAAACCTTTTCGAAATGTGCAATATTTTCATATTGAATATCATCCAATTCTTTGAATTTCAATTCATAACAGAATTTAATCAATAAATCTAAAAAGCTGTTGCTGGATTCAGGTTTTTCAAGAAGCTGGAAATAACTCAGTTTTCCCAGTAATTCTGTCAATAATTTTTTTGAAATATAAACAATGTTTCTTTCTTCTATTTTTACAATAAATTCCTGAATGATTGCGCTGTCTATTTCATCATTCGGAAGTTCTTCCAAAATTGGTAAAACATCGGCGTAATAATAGCTTGAGGATTTTTTCCCCTGTTGTTTCTGAAGATAAAATAGTTTTTTAATAGCGTTACTGAAGGATAGATTTTTCAAAGGAAACCCCATCGTAATGTTCACACTTTCAACAGCTGTTAAACTATCCAAAACGGCTGGCAAAAGATTTTCATCCAGCAAAACCAAAGCAGTTTCTGACAGTTCTTCTTTCGGGATTTTTTTCAGAATTTCAGGGAGAACTTTTGCCTGAACAATGTTTCCGGAAACTTCGTAGGTTTTAATGTCTTTTGGTTGAGAAAATTGATCATCGATCCAATTAAAATTTCTGTATAAATCAAATTCTTTCCATTTGATGGTCTCTCTCAGGAACTTTCCGGACTCCTGTCTTTCGTCATTAATGTAATACTGATCGGCTTGGAAATAGGTTTCTGCCCTGTTCCATTGCAGTAATTTTCTTACGAGCTGTTCCTCAACTCTTGATAATGCATTGAAACCACAGAAAATGAAATAATTATTGGTTGACTTTGCAAAACTTTCTAATTTGCGAAAAGCTTCCTGATAGATCATTCCGGAAGTGGCGAGATTTTCTTTCTTTAGATCTGATTTCAGAAGTGGTAGAAACTCGTTCATTTTTCGCCAGAAATTGAGGTTTCTTTTTCTTGCGTTATCATCATCACCAAGATCTTCGCCCCAGTTTTTGATACGTTCTTCGTCCAGCATCCATTCCAGGATTTTTTGATCGTTTTCTGAAAACTTCATCATATCGTCCCAATCTTTCTGAAGCGTGGGAAACCATTTGAGGAAACCAGAAAAGTCTTCTGAGGAATCTACTTTTTGATAAGTTCTGAATGCGAAAAGCCAAAGAGCAATGCCTTTGATCTCGAGATCATCGGAAAGTTCTGCGATAAGTTCGTCTATCGTAACGAAGTTTGGTAAAAGTCCTTCGTATTTTTTTTCCTGAAGAATCCTTTTGATAAAAACCATTGGTCTTTTTCCAGGTAAAACAATGTCTAAACCTGAAAGATCCTGATGATTTTCTAATAATTCCGAAATGATTCTTTGGAGAAACTGCATAAAAAAAGCCTTTTGTAGTAAAGGCTCAATTTAATTATTTTTTTGTTGATTCTGGAAATATATTAACTCAAAGTTCGCAAAGTTTTTTTTTGAAATTATTGAAAATATTTGAGTTTCGCAAAGGCGTAAAATTCGACAAATGGAAAACTACCTCTTAATGCACAAAATATTTAGATATGGACAAATCTTATATTTTTCTTTAACCTTTGATTGGATGACAAAATCCCTAGCCCCGATTGCAGTGGAAATCCTTTTTTGCGTCTGCTTCAAGTTCTATTGAACTGAAATCGTCTGCAAAAAAGATTGCAACGGAAAGCGGGATTAAGCTCCCAAAAATTATTCTAAATCTACTCTACGACAACCTTTTTCTCAAGAAAAGTACTAACACCTGCTGCATCTTTTCCTGTGAAAAATTTGAATGTATAGTTACCAGTTTTTGTAGGTTTGAAGCTGATTCTGCTACCATCCACATAAGTTCCGTCTGAACAAACCTCGTTGGTTTTATATCCAAAGTTGGCAATTGTTCTTACTGAGTCATTGGTGTACTGGTAATCGTAACTATAGATCCCTTCGCAGGTTCTGGTAAATGTAGAATACACTTTGAAATCTTGTGTTACACCTAAAACCATCGTATCAAGCGGAATAGTTACGCTATCAGTCTTCTGAGCGTAAACATCCGTAATCTCTACATAATCATCATTGTCTTTGCAAGATACAATCGACGTTGTAATTACCGCCAACATCGATAAAATAAATACTTTCTTCATAATCGTTTCTTTATTTAGTTATTAAAATTACCTTTTGATATATATACGACTTTTTTGGTGTCGAAAAACTCTTCTTCGAAATAATTTTTCAATTGAAATATTTCACATCTCAAACCGGCTAATTCTTCGCCAAGATCTCCGCCTTTGAGATAGATAACACCATTGTGTTTTGGATTGAATTGGTCTTTTTCGAATTTTCCTCTTAACCAAGTTAAGAAAACCGGCATTTGTGTAACTGCCCGGCTGACTACAAAATGGAATTTCTCTTTCAATTGTTCTGCTCTCATATGATGTGCTGTAACATTTTTGAGACCCAAACTTTCTGCAATACCTTTTACAACTGTAATCTTTTTTCCGATGCTATCCACCAAAGTGAATTGTACATGAGGAAAAAGAATAGCCAACGGAATTCCCGGGAAACCACCTCCTGTTCCAATATCAAGAACTTTGGTATTGTCTGCAAACTCTATAATTTTTGCAATTCCCAGTGAATGCAAAATATGTTTTTCGTAGAGACTGTCTGTATCTTTTCTGGAAATGACGTTGATTTTTTCATTCCAATCTTTGTACAGGATTTCTAATTCTGCGAACTGATCTTTCTGCTCGCTGGTGATATCGGGGAAGTATTTTAAAATTAATTCTAAAGACATATAGCGAAATTATGAATTTTAATAAGATATAAACAAAAAACCATCAAAAATAATTTTGATGGCTAGAGAAAATATATGGTTTATTTGTGTTTTTAATATTATTTCAAAACTTTTTTAGTCAAAGTAGTTTTACCAGATCTTGCTTTGATGATATACATCCCTTCCGGCAGATTATTTTTACTAATCAATATTTCTTTTTTAGAATTCTTGGATTCGAAAACCAGTCTTCCTAATGCATCATATAAACTAACCTCATCCAGATTATCAGGTGAATTGATGATAAAATTCTGAATATCTTTATAGATCTGGATTCCTTTTTTCACAGAATTGTCTGTTCCTAAAGTTCCTGAAGTTTTATAAAGGATTTCGAATCTGTCCTCGAATTGTCCTGCATTGGAATAGAAAACATAAGATTGACTAGTAATATTTATAGTTTTACTAAGATATTTATCTTTCAAGTAAACAGACTGATCTGAAGAGAATATTCCATTTTTCTCATTAATGAAAATGGTATAATTTCCTGCGACTGATGCTTTTATCCCTAGCTTTACATTATCTTCTGTACTTAGTGGATATTGTTTCCCCTGGATTCCTAATTTTTTACCGTCAAAAATACTCCAGAAAGAATCATTTCCGATAGCTAATAATTCTGAATCAAAACTGGAATCAAAATTATCGGTTGCGCCTGGAAGATATCCTATCAAAATTTCGTTATTGATATCAGAAGGTGACTTGAATTCTAACCAAAATCTATCTTTTGCAACTTCACTTTTATTATAATAATTAGCATCTCCTGATCTACGCATTGTATTATTAAACACTAAAGGTTTATTTTTCCCTGCCTGCGTAGCTTGAATTATGAAACCTTGACCTACAGAAATAAGTCCATTCGGTGTTTTGTTGTTATATCCGGAAAAAGTTGCAGAAACACCTCCGGATACGTTAAGAAGTGCATAGTTATTTGGCGTATAAGTACTTCCCATTTGCACCTGAATAGAACTGTCATTATTGGTCCAAAAGTAAGCTACACCCTCAATATTTGAGCTATTTGCCGCAACTAAATCATCAAAACTGATATTGGAAGGATAAGGATTACCAACCATATTATAGCCGTGTTGATCGTTGGTCCATTTTAAGATGTAAGAAGCAACATCACCATTCTGAGGAATACCTGTAAACTGGAAAGTTTCAGCAACGATATCATTATTATATTTATTTTTCCCACGGATGGCATATCCTCTTGATGGCTGGAAAACTGATGTTTCACTTAATGTTATATCATTTGCTAAAGTTGTAACAAATTTGTCATTAGCTTCATTATAAACATAAAATCTGTTCCAGGGTGTTCCGTTGCCGATAGCTCCACCTGCAGAATTATAGCCTTCAGAAAACTCATAAAGTTTTTGATCAATTACCGGAGAAGACCAATAATTATAACCCATTTTCGGGAGAAGCGTATTTTTTTGCACCGTGATATTTCCAACATTCTGAACTCTGCTTTTCTGTAATAGATTAGCATCATTTTCTACAACAAAATTGCTTGCACCTGCATTGTTAGTAATCTTACCATTAACAGTGATATATCCTTCTGCATTGACATTAAGGCTTGCCCCTGCATTAATCGTCAAATTATTACTCTCAAAGTTACCATTGACTGCCGTACTATATGGTGCATTTATGATTGCACTTTTTGTTGCATCTGGTAAACCATTGCTCCATAGTGGTTGCCAAATAGTATCTGTAGAAGAATATACTTTATTATAAAACAACCCTGTAACTGCAGGTCCTGTAGAGCCTGTATAATACTGAATAACATAACTAGAAGTCGTATTGTAAAAATAAGCTCTAATATATAATGTTTCTCCTGCTTCAACTTTAACGGAACTAAAATTACCACTTATCATTCCATAACCATTTGAAAAAGTCCCCGCAGAAAGCGTTTGATAGCTGGAAAAATCGGAAGATTTAGAATATCTAATCTCATAATTTCCCGCATTATATCCTCTTCCAGTAAAACTGAAACTTTTCGGTTCTATTGTTTTTGTGGTGCTGATATTATTTAATCTAAATTGTATGTACTTAGATGTATTAATACTTGCATCGCCTATATTCCCAACAACATACACAGGCAAACTCTCTGCTGCAGTAGATAAATTAACTCCAACTGCCGTAATTGGTGCATCATTGGCAGAAATGAAACTTTGTTGATAAGAAGTAGGATAATAAGTTGCGCTTGCACTATCCCATCTTATAAGTGATGTAGTTGTAGCTGGATTTACATTAACTGAAACAGTTGCCGTATTAGATGTTCCATAATTATTAGCAATACTGTAAGTGAAAGAATCTGATCCTATATAACCGGAAGTTGGAAGATAATTAACCGTTTTATCAGAATTAAGAGTTACTGTTCCATGTGAAGGTTGTGATAAAGCAATAGAATTTGCAATATTACTATAATCATCATTTTCTAAAACATTGATATCAATATCGTTATCAATTGTAGTTACCGCCGTATCATTTGTCGCAACAGGAGCTACAGAACTGGATGACACCGTTCCTCTAAAAGCCGGACCAATCGAATCTGCGCCATTTGCATATTTGATATGCAATGTTTGATTGGTATTATAAATATAGATTCTGACATAAACTACCTGACCATCTGTAGCAACAGGCGTATTAAAATTACTCAAAGAAATTGTTGTTGGATTACCCTCACTGGTTGATGGCGTAATTTCGGAAATAAGGTTTTTAGGATTACTAAAGTTGCTACTAAGAGAATAATCAATTTTCATTGTTCCGGATCCAGTCAAGAAACACTGAAAAGTAAATTCGGATAAGTTTAATTTATATCCACTTTTTGGATTTATAGAAAATTGAACATAGTAAGACGTATCTACTGTAGTTTGAGATGGCCAACCACCAAATGAGTATAAAGGGCCAGACCAAGTATTGTAGCCCATAGAGACTTTCGAATATTCAATAACTCCAGGAGTTACATTGTTATTATAGGTTGTAGGTGTAATGCTGGAATTGTTCCATCTGACAAGCGTAGATGGCGGCATCTCGATAACATTAATAGAAGCAGTTGCCTCATTAGACAATCCCGTAGCATTACTTGCTTTATATTTGAAAGAATCAGTTCCTGTATATCCTGTTGTTGGTTTGTAAGTTACATTTGTTGTTCCATTCACAGTGACAGTTCCGTGAATAGGCTGTTGTGTAATAGTCACATCATTAATAGTCAATACAGAAGTATCATTGCTTAATACATTGAAGTCGGAACTAATGTTTTTGTAAGCAGTATATGAATCATTGTTTGCGACTGGTACAGCTGTATTTGGATCTTGTATCACGTTGATGCTTACAATAGCTTCATTAGATTCTCCTGTAACATTGCTTGATTTATATTTGAAAGTATCTGACCCTGTATATCCTGCTACGGATTTGTATGTTACATTTGTAGTCCCATTCACTGTAACAGTTCCATGAACAGGTTGTTGTGTGATAGTTATACCCGTTATAGCTAAAACAGAGGTATCATTACTTAAAATATTTAAATTGGTATCTGTATAATTATAAACATTGTTATATGTATCATTATTAGCTACCGGTACAGCAGCTATTACATTGACACTTACAGTAGCTTCATTAGATGCTCCAGTTGTGTTAACAGCTTTGTATTTGAAAGTATCCGAGCCATCATACCCTGTTGTTGGTGTGTAAGTTACATTTGTTGAACCATTTACAGTTAGAGTTCCATGCAATGGTTGTTGGGTAATTGTTATGCCAGTGATCGCAGATCCAGATGTATCATTAGCTAAGATATTAAGATCTGTTGCTGTATTTTTATAAACTGAGTAAGAATCATTATTTGCAACTGGCACAGTAGCCTGAACTTCGGTTAATTTAAGAGTGTTAGCTTTAATTCTCCAAGCTGCAGCATTATATTCATTTCCCGAAGCGTAAAAGCGGACAATTAATCTTTGAGTTCCGGAAACTGTAAAATTAAGTGCTATATTCTTTATAGTATTGCTGGTTATTGATTCATTATTTACCAACACAGTTGATTTGTTGTAAAAAAAATCATAGTCATCTACGCTACTATTATTTGGAGCAATATAATATCTTATGGTATATCCATCATTAAGATTTGTAGTAACTCTTTCTTGTTCAAAAGCTAAGTTGGATATTTTTAAAGCAGTACCGTTAGAAGAGCCTACAGAAAAACCAAAATACCGATAATGTTCAATCGTGTTATTCCCCCAACCAGTAATTCTCATTCCTTGGGAATCATAAGTAATAGGATTCTGTGATGTACCAACAGCAGTAGCAGTAATGCGACTATCTGTATAAGTTGTATTTCCGTTTGCTGTCAGCGCCCATTTTACAAGATCAGTCTGCGCAGATAAAATGTTTGCAATGAATATTGCAAATAGAACATAAAAATTTTTTTTCATCGTTTGTTTAATTTATAAAAATCAACACCGCAAATTTAAACACTTGTTTAATTTACAGATCTTGACATTTGTTAAGAAAACTGTTTACTAAACTTTAAAATTTTATGGAAATATTCCTTTAATATAAGATTTGGCATCAAAGGAAATCATTTGTATTTTGAATAATTATATTGCAATATTATTTAAAAATCGATAAAAGTCATTAAGTATTAATACTGAGTTTAGTCGTAAAACAAAAAAACTACCCCTAAGGATAGTCTCTATTTAAAGGATGTCGTAGCCTTGTAAACTAATTATTGTTGATTTTCTTGAAAAAATCTTTCCTGTCTTTAAGTTCAAGTATGCTATAAATATTTTTGATATGATACTTAACCGTGCTTTCTGTAATGAAAAGTTTTTCTCCAATTTCTTTATTTGACAATCCTTCCGCCATGAGCTTAAGAAGATCTTTTTGACGTTCAGTTAACTTATCAGAATCTAAAATTGATGGTTCTGCAATCTCCGATTTTTCATTGAAATAGTAACTTTCCGAATAAGAATTCAGGTCTTCTTTTATCTGTTCCATCTCTTCTTCCATCTTCAACTTTTCTGTTTTCAAATTTTTACTTTTCAGAACAGAATAAGCAATAATTGAAAGAAGTATTGTGGTAACGAATACAGCCCCCAATTTTTCCCAAAAAATAGATCTTTCCTGAAGCTCATCCTTCTTCTCGATATACTTCTTCTCGATCACATGCATTTCAGAAACTTTATTTTCAAGGTTTTCTCTTTTCCTCAAAGAATCAACTTTTATACTTATGGCATAAGCTTTCTCTAAAAGATTATTTCCTTTGTAGATTTTCTCCATTTCAGACGCCGTATAAGTTTCATATTTCAAAACACCACAGCTTTTTGATATTTCCATACTTTGCCGATACAAGCTTTCTACCTTTTTTATATCTTTTTTCTGATTGTACAGATCCATCATTTTCACAAGTACAATAGGAACATTACAATGACTAGCCTGTTTCATTATTCCCAATGCCTCTTCATATTTCAACTCGGCTCTATCATATTTTTGATTTCTTAAAAAAAGATAACCTTCCTGCATCAAGATATAGGATTGATCTTCAGGAATAGCATGAATGTAGTTTTGAGCAGCAATCCGATCCATCATTTTACTGGATTTATCGAATTCTTTATTATCAAAATAAGCAAAAGCATATTCATAATCCAGCTTCATTCTCAAGATATTCTCTTTAGGAAGCTCTTTTGCGATAGCATAAGATTTATTAAGGTAATCGATGCACATCATATAATCACTTACACCACGATAGGTTGCAGCCATATAGTAAAGAACATTCGCCTCTTGTTCTTTTGTAAGATCACCTGAAAATAACAGATCTGAAAGTTTTTTTTGAGATAATTTTTGTTTTCCTTCTCGATTATATTTTATAATCTCTCTCTCAAGAGCATTGATATTCAAATCTTTCGCACTCAGAAAACCGAAAAGCAGCAATAGAAATATTGCCAGATAACTTGTAAATTTTTTATTCATGTTTTTGTGTGTTCAAAACTTTCCTTAATATCCATTAATTTCTTGAAACAATATCTTATTGGAAAATTTCTTCGCAAAAATAATCAATTATTAATAAATTACACTTATTGCAGAAAAAAATCACATTACCCACTTATATTTCCTAAAGAATGTTCAGATTATATAAAATTTCCTAAATAAAGTTGGGAAAACAAACCTAAAGTTTTAGATTAAAAAATTATATTTGTCACTAAATCTAATTTATAAAATAGTTTCATGAGTAAAATTTCGGACAGATTGAACAGACTGAGTTATTCTCAGACTTTCGTGATGAGCAACAAAGCGCGCGATATGAAAGCCGCAGGAATCGATGTAATAAGCCTGACTTTGGGAGAACCGGACTTCGATGTTCCTCAAAAAATCAAACAAGCTGCTTTTGATGCCATTAATGAAAATTACAGCCACTACTCTCCTGTTCCGGGATTTTTGGAATTAAGACAAGCTATTGCAGCAAAACTCAAAAGAGATAACGGTCTGGATTACAAGCCAAATCAGATTTGTGTTGCCAATGGTGCAAAACAATCCATCATGAATGTCCTTTTAGCCATTGTAAATGACGGCGACGAAGTGATTCTTCCTGCTCCATATTGGGTAAGTTATGACGAGATGGTAAAATTGGTTGGTGGAACTTCTGTTTTCATTGAAACTTCCATTGATACAGAATTTAAATTCACAGCAGAACAATTAGAAAAAGCAATTACTCCAAAAACAAAAGCCCTATTATACAGTTCGCCTTGTAATCCTTCAGGAAGTTATTACACAAAAGAAGAATTGGAAGCTATTGCTAATGTGGTTGCTAAATATCCCCACGTTACGATCATTTCGGACGAGATCTATGAATTCATTAATTATGGAGGCGAGCACGTTTCTATAGCAAGCTTTCCTCAGGTTTATGAACAGACTGCAGTTATAAACGGGATGAGTAAAGCGTTTGCAATGACAGGCTGGAGAATCGGATATTCTGCTTGCCCGGATTGGTTAGCAAGTGCTTGTGACAAAGTACAAGGTCAAATGACAAGTGGTGCAAATACTGTTGCCCAAAGAGCTTCTATCACGGCGATGCAGATGAATCCATCAGAGTTACAATATATGATCACAGAATTCCACAAAAGACGTGATCTTGTTTTTGAACTGATGAAAGACATCAAAGGTTTTAAATGTAACCTTCCGAAAAGCGCATTCTATTTCTTCCCAGACATTTCTTATTTCATTGGAAAAAATTTGAACGGAACTGAAATTAAAGATGCAGATGATTTCGCAATGTTCTTGTTAGAAAAAGCACATGTTGGTTGCGTTGGCGGTGTAAGTTTCGGAAGCCCGGAATGTATCCGTTTTTCTTATGCAGCGTCTGAAGAAGATTTGAGAGAAGCTATGAAAAGGATTAAGGATTGTGTTGAACAATTTTAAAATATAACATCGTTGTCTGAGCGTAGCCGAAGACAAAAATTATTATAAAACATCACTCTCAGTGGTGTTTTTTTTATTTAAAATATTCAGAATTTCTGACTTTGCTCATTTTATTAGTTAATTAATTGTTTGAAATTTGATAGCAAATTTTAATTGAAGTATATTAATTATTCAACATCAAACGAGTTTGAGCTGCGATTTCCATTAATAACACTGTTAGTTTCGGATCTTTCGTATTGATAGATTTTATAAATCAATATTTAATATTCAATTCACAAAATCTTTGTAATTTTGCACTATCAAAAAATAACAATTTAAACTTAAATATTATGTCATTAGTAGGTAAATTATTCCCAAATGTTGCGATTGATGCAATGAGCGAAATGGGTGACGATCTTAAGATCAATGTTTTTGAAGAAGCTTTAAACAATCAGCAAAAAGTAATTTTGTTCTGGTATCCAAAAGATTTCACTTTTGTTTGCCCTACAGAATTACACGCTTTTCAGGAAGCTTTACCAGAATTTCAAAAAAGAAATACAGTTGTAATTGGTGCATCTTGCGATACGAATGAAGTACATTTCGCTTGGTTGAACACTCCAAAAGACAATGGCGGAATCGAAGGTGTAACTTACCCGATCCTTGCTGATACGCACAGACAATTGGCAAACATCCTTGGAATCGTTGATCAAGATTTGGATTACGATGAAGAAGGAAACGAAGTTTACACAGGTTCAAACGTAACTTACAGAGCCACTTATTTGATCGACGAAACTGGAAAAGTGTTCCACGAGTCTGTAAATGATATGCCACTTGGAAGAAATGTGAAAGAATATCTTAGATTAATCGATGCTTATTCTCACGTTCAAAAACACGGCGAAGTTTGTCCTGCAAACTGGGAAGAAGGAAAAGAGGCAATGAACGCTAACAGAACCGGCGTTGCAGAATACTTCAGCAAGAATTAATATTTTTTAATCTAACAATTGAACAATGTATCAGTTTAACAATATTTTCAAATCATTGTTAAACTGTTACACTGATACATTATAAAAATTGAAATTATGTACATAGAACTTACAGAAGATAACTTACAACAGATTGTAAGTGAAAATGACAAGGTGATGGTTCAATATGGCGCAACATGGTGCGGAAACTGCAGAATTATGAAACCGAAATTCAAAAAACTGGCTTCAGAAAATGACGAGATTCCTTTCTACTACGTTGATGCAGAAAAATTACCGGAAAGCAGAAAGTTAGCAACAGTTGACAACTTGCCAACGTTTGCAGCATTTGAAGGCGGAGCTTTGAAAAGCCAAGTTCAAACCAACAAGGCTGATAGCTTGACTACATTATTTTCAGAAATAAAAGCTTAGAATAATTAATTTTTTAATCTTTAAATTTAAAATAATGAAATTACCCATCATAAGACAGTTTTATCAAAACCAAACCCCGGCTAATCTGGAAGCAACTTTGGAAGTTTTGGAAAGTTTTTCAGAATTCCGAAATGTTTCTGAAGAAGATTTGAACGTTGCAGGAGAATTGATCACGAACATTTGCGGAGCGCTTGAAGTTCACGCAAACGTCAACAACGGAATGAGCGAAAAAGATGCGCTTAACTCATTTGCTCAAAAGGTAATGGGATCCATAGATAAATAGAAGTTAACTTTTATATTATATTAAGGCTTTAGAATCATTTTCTAAAGCCTTTTTTATTAAATTTGAATAAATCAAAAAACTATGAAAGATTTTATTGCGGCTCTTCCAAAAGCTGAATTACATTTACATATCGAAGGAAGTTTCGAACCGGAACTGATGTTCGAAATTGCCCAAAGAAACCAGATCGAAATTCCTTACAAAACAATCGAGGAAGTTAAAAAAGCCTATCAATTCTCTTGTCTTCAGGATTTTCTTGATATTTATTATGCCGGAGCCGGCGTTCTGATTCACGAACAGGATTTTTATGACTTGGCAATGGCTTATTATCAGAAATGTTATGAAAACAATGTAATTCATACCGAAATAATGTTTGACCCACAAACACATACAGAACGTGGAATTGCCTTGGAAACTGTGATCAATGGTTTACAAAAAGCAAGATTGGACGCTAAGGAAAAATGGGGAATCAATTCTTTATTTATAATGAGTTATCTGCGACATTTGTCCGAGGAATCGGCATTTGAAACTTTGAAACAGTCGCTTCCGCACAAAGATTTGATCACAGCTGTTGGTCTTGACTCTTCTGAAATGGGAAATCCGCCTGTTAAATTCAAAAATGTGTTTGAAGCGTCTGTGAAAGAAGGTTACATTCCGGTTGCTCATGCTGGTGAGGAAGGTCCGACTGAATATATTTGGGAAGCTATTGATATTCTTAAAGTTGCTAGAATCGATCACGGAAATAGATGTCTGGAAGATGAAAATCTGGTTCAGGAAATTGTGAAAAGAGATTTGGCTTTGACGGTTTGTCCACTTTCCAATCTTGAATTGAGAAACACAGATGTAATGACCAATCATCCATTAAAAAAGCTTTTAGACAAAGGAATCAAAGCTACAGTTAATTCTGATGATCCAGCTTATTTTGGAGGTTATATGAATGCTAATTTCGAGGCTGTTCAAGAAGCTCTTGATCTTTCTAAAGAAGACATCATCACATTAGTTAAAAACTCTTTTAACTACTCTTTTGCAACGGATGAACAGAAGAAATCTTATCTTGATAAAGTGGATGATGCAATCGCTAATTTTAAATAATAGAAATAATATTTAACTCAACATTTGTCATTCCCTAGGAATCTCAGCACATTTAGATTCCTACGGAATGACAAACTTCATGTTTTAAAATTATAAATTAATAAAATGATCAAAAATATAATCTTCGACTTCGGAGGTGTTCTGATGGATTGGGATCCGAGATATTTTTTCAAAACTTATTTCAACGATGATGAGAAAATGGAATGGTTCCTAAAAAACATTGCAGTTGACGAATGGAATGCAGAGCAAGATAGAGGCAGATCCTTAAAAAAAGGAACGGAAATCCTTGTAGAAAAACATCCGGATTGGGAAAAAGAAATCCGTGCTTATTATGATAATTGGGCAATAATGCTGAAAAGTGACATACCTAAAAATGTAGAAGTTTTAAGAAAACTGGAAGGCAAATTCCATCTTTACGGATTGACCAATTGGTCAGAAGAAACATTTCCTATTGCTTTGGAAAATTATGATTTCTTTCAACTTTTTGAAGATAAGATTGTGGTTTCAGGAACAGAGAAACTAATTAAACCTGATAAAAAGATTTTTGAGGTTTTACTGAAACGTTATAATTTGAAATCCGAAGAATCTGTTTTCATTGATGATAACGCAAAAAATATAGAAACTGCAACATCGTTGGGATTTGAAGTTGTTCATATAAAACCTGAAACCGATTTGGGAGAAGAATTGAAAAAGTTTGGAGTTGAGTTTTAATTAACTTTAATTATAAAAAGTCTTGAAAAAAAATTCAGGATTTTTTTTAGTTTTGATTCATCTCATCTGCTTCTTCCATCAGTTTGAGATAAGTTATGTATCGTGTTTCTTCCAATTCGCCGATTTCTAATCCTTGCAGAACAGCACATTTTGGTTCATTGATGTGCATACAGTTGTGATATTTACAGCTCCTACCCGCTTTGAAGATTTCCGGAAAATAATGCTGGATCTCTTCTTTCTGCACATCAATCATAGCAAATTCCCGAACACCTGGTGTATCTATCACAGATCCGCCAAAATCCCAAAAATGCATTTGAGCAAATGTAGTTGTATGTTTTCCTTTGAGCTGAGATTCTGAAATTTCTCCAGTTCTGATATGTAGATCAGGTTGCATAGCATTTACCAAAGTTGATTTTCCACAACCGGAATGTCCGAAAAATACGGACGTTTTATCTTTAATTTTATCGATTAAGAAATTTAAATTAAGTTTTGTGTAAGAAGAAATATTCAAAGTGTCATAACCGATATTTTGATACATAGCTTCTATATTTTCTACGATTTCTTTTTCTTCATCATTCAAAGTATCCATTTTATTGAATAATATCAAAGTCTGAATATTATAAGCTTCGCAGCAAGCAAGAAAACGATCCAAAAACCCTAATGAAGTTTCCGGGAATTTCAAAGTGTAAATAAAACACGCAACATCTACGTTGGAAGCAATAATATGTGCTTCTTTGGATAGGTTGACCGATTTTCTTATGAGATAATTTCTTCTTGGGAAAATCTTTGTAATCCACGCAACATCATCCTGCTCCAAAGAAAATTCGACTTCGTCTCCTACTGCAAGCGGATTTGTAAGTCTGGTTTTAATCAGTTTGAATTTGCCCCGGATTCTGGCTTCGTAAACAGTTTTAGATTCTGATTCCAAAACCTGATACCAGCTTCCCGTAGATTTGATGATGATTCCTTTCAAAAAATAGATTTTAATGTTTTACAAAGTTAAAGCTTTTATCGTGTTGACAAATAAAAACCCTTTCAGAGTTTGAAATCTGAAAGGGTTGTTTGTATTTGGTTGACAAAACGTGTTCTACGCTGAATCTGCAGCCCGACTTGAACGGAAATCCTTTTTTGCTTATACTTTGTTTCTATTGAAGACAAATCTTCGGCAAAAAAGATTGACTTCGTCGAACCACTTCGTTAGGTTTGGGAGTGGAAGGCGGATTAAGCTGCCCAAATAATTAAAAGTCTTTGAGATCCTCAGACTGACAATTATTTATTGATCATAATGCCGTTCTGAACCTCGATGCTTTCTTCATGGATTGCTTTGAAAACTTTCTCGATGAATTCTTGAGACATTCCTGTTTCGCTTGCTTTTTGGTTAGCGTATTCTGTGATCACTTTCCAACGTTCAGGCTGGAAGATTGCAATGTTGTTTTCTTTTTTCAAAGTTCCAATCTTTTCGGAAATCTTCATTCTTTGAGACAACAACTCGATCAATTGGAAATCCATATCGCTTATCAAAGTTCTATGTTTTCCCATCTCGTCCTCGTAACCGGAAATATCGGAATTACGAATTTGAAGATTATTAATCATTTCTGCCAAAACTTCTGGCGTGATCTGCTGAGAAGCATCGCTCCAAGCGTTGTCCGGATCCTCGTGGCTTTCTATGATCGCCCCTTGATAACCTACGTTGAAAGCTTCCTGCGCCACGCCAGCCAAACCTGTTCTGTTCCCACAAATGTGAGATGGATCGATGAATAATGGGATATTTGGGAACTGATTTTTGAAATCCAAAGCAATTTGCCAGTTCGGGATGTTTCTGTATTTCGTTTTTTGATAAGTAGAAAAACCTCTGTGGATCGCACCAACATTTTCAATACCTTGACCTAATAATCTTTCCAAAGCGCCAATCCAAAGTGCAAGATCTGGATTCACCGGATTTTTCACCAAAATTGGTTTGTTGGTTCCTCTCAATGCCTGAGCGATTTCCTGAACTGTAAAAGGATTCACTGTAGAACGAGCACCAATCCAAAGGATGTCAACATCTGCTTCCAACGCTGCGAAAACGTGATGTGCATTTGCAACTTCTGTCGCTGTTTTGAAACCATATTCTTCTTTTACTTTTTTCAGCCAGTTAAGGCCAATTACGCCTACACCTTCGAAACCATTTGGTTTTGTTCTTGGTTTCCAGATTCCTGCACGGAAAGCGGAGATCTGCGCACCACTTTCTTTCAGTCTTTTTGCGGTGCCAAGCATTTGAGATTCACTTTCTGCGCTACAAGGTCCTGCGATGATCATTGGATTTGCGAAGTCATTGATCCAATCGTTCTTTAATTCGTTTAAGTTCATATTTTTAATTTTATATATTTTAAATTAATGCAATAGTATATCTGTTATAAATGTTGATTTATAATTCTTTTCCAAAAAATAACGTTTAAAAACTTTAAATGAGTTGCAGAAAGTTGAGTAATTCTGCGAATTTTTGAGAAAGAAATCTAGTTAGCTAAACCAATAAAATCGGTAATAGTTTCTAAAATTTCTATAATAAGATCCAAAAAAGCTAAATGATCCACCAAAATACTCGGCAGATGCAAAAGTTGAAAGATATGGAAATTGAATTGATTCCATTTTTTAACGCCTTACTGGAAGACTTTTTAGCTAGATTGGGTTAATTGATTTCAAATATTTTCATTGAAATCTTGAACAAATATATAAATTAATGGGAAATGAGAACTATGATTTTGCAATTAATTTTTCATTAACTGATAAATGTCTGTGATAATTTAATAAAAAAAATAAAAGCAGGAAAAACCTGCTTTCTTTGAAAAATTAAATCATCATCTGAATTCTGATTAGAATCTTCTTTAATAATTTATTGTGTTTGACTGGATATTTTATGAATATTGATATTAACTTTTCCATTGGTCAAAACCCCTAGATTAATAGGTAAAAGCCCAGCAGTATTGACAGCAAATGTCAAGGTATCTCCCGCATTGAGATGTACCATCGAGTTGAGTGATGTAGAGTTAACAGGAATTGCGGCAAGAGTAAGTGTCAGAACCAATGGAACATTAATAGCCACTCTTACTGCATCAAAAAGTTTTTCGTCCCAAACTATAGTATTGTTTTTTATCAGACCAATTCTTTTGCCTCCCAAAAGTTCTATATCTACACCCGATGCCAATTGAATTTCATAATTAACTGAATATACACCAGACTGTGGAGCTGTATAAACACCAGCAGTAAACTGTGATGGCTGTCCTATTTTTGTATCTGCAGTGCCTGTTAGATTTAATTTATACCAGGAATCGCCTAAAGAAAGATTTAACAGAGACCAAGAACCGGTTTTGGATGCGTAATAGGCATGATTGTTAAACAACACATCTGTACTTATCTGCTTGACTTCGAAATCACCGGTAGTCGTATTCTTATCAACAAGCAAAATTATCTGATCACTTGTAGGATAAACTGATACGACAGGCAATGTTCTTATTTTAAGATTTCCATTAATATCAAGTGTAGATTTGGGGTCAGATGTATTAATTCCAACTTGTGCGTTTAAAATATTCGTAAATAGAAAAACAACGAATAGTAAGATGTTTTTTTCCATGAGTTTCGTATTAAATATTAATTTCAAAAGCGTTATTAATAATGCTTTTATTTTTTAAATTCCTACTGAACACACACATTGCACACTTCTAATCAATCCTCAAAAATTGCTCCTTATCATATTAGTTTTTTATTATTTTTAGTTAGGTCGTAGGTTTTCATTGGTTATTAGTTTCTTTTTTTTCATAGTCGGTTTTATATTACCATTGATGTCCGTTTTTTGGAGGCGGATCAGTTGGTAACGGATTATTAACAATTCCCGTACTATCTATTCTGATACTGTCGCTAGTTCTTTTAAAGATGTTATTTGTTTGTTCTTTGTCAAAAGTTACTGTTTCTAAATCTTCTTCTTGCGATCTGCAAGAATTTGTAAAAAATACAATTGCCAAAATTGAAATTGTTGAGATAAACTTTTTCATAGTTTCTTAATTTTAAAGTTATCCCGGCCGGTTGATTAATTAGAATTCTGAGAACGAATTTATAAGACAAATTTTAGGTTTGAAAGTAATCGTGGTGCTTATTTGGAAATAAGCACACATTAATAATTATGTTTATATATTGTTAAACAATTGATTTATATAGAGATAAATAAATCATTAAAACAGCAATATTTTAAAAATTAAAAAAAATAACAATTGTGTTTTTAGTACGATTTTTGATTACTTTTGAGTTAGAAAAATTAGATTTTCTATTTTGAAGCGAATGAAAAAAATTTATTTCTTAATAGCATTTTCATTTTTTACAATCTTCTCTTCCCAACAGAAGACTTTCAGCGATTATTATAATCTTAAGAAAAATTATGAGAATTTCCCTGAAAATGACAGCCGAGCTTTTTCATATTTAAACAAATATATTCTTCTTGCAAAAGCAAATAAAAATTACACACAGCTTGTACAGGCATACAAGGATGCAGTGTTCTACTCTATTTCTGGAAATGATAAATTAAAATATGCTGACAGCACCATAACGGCTGCTTTGCTTACCAATAACAATGATTTGATAAGTGATGCATATTTAGGAAAAGGAATCATCTATTATTTTAATTTTAAAAAGTACAAGCCAGCTCTTGATGAGTATTTAAATGCTTACGAATATTCCCAAGGTTCTAATGATGAATATTTGCAAAATGAAATCCTTTATCATCTGGGTGTTGTCAAAAGTTATTTAGGCTATAATGATTCTGCTTTGGATCATTTTCATAAAGCAAATATTTTTTTCTATAAAAAAACTCAGGAAACTGCACACCCAAACACAATCTTCAATAATAAAAAGGGATATTACAACAGCCTTCACAGAATGATTGTCTGTTACAGAAATCTTCATAATTACAAATCCATAGATTCTTTAATAAATACAGGCTTATCACAAACTCAAAACGATCCTGACTATGAACAGGAATATGGTTATTTTTTAAAAGAAAAGGGGATAGAAGAACTTCGAAAAAAACAGTTCTCAAATGCTCTACAAAATTTACAGAAATCACTAAAACCGATCGCTCATATCAAGGATTTCACCTGGGCAACGGTGGATTTTTTTTATATTGGTAAATCTTATCTTGCGTTAGAAAATTCTCAAAAAGCAATCATATACTTTCAAAAAGTAGATTCTGTTTTTCAAAAACACAACTTTATTCTTCCCGAACTTCGGGAAAATTATGAGTTGCTAATCAATCATTATAAAACAGAAAAGAACGAACAGAAAGAACTCTATTACACCAAACAACTTTTAAAAGCAGATAGAATCATCACTAAAGATTTTTCTTACTTGTCAGCTACAATTCACAAGGAATATGACACAAGAACTTTGCAGGAAGAAAAAGCAAAACTAGAAGCAAAAACCTCTTGGGGAACGTGGATCATACTTGGATTAGTTTTTTTAGCAATTTTTTTGATCGTAATCATTTTCAGAAAATATAAAATTGAACAAAAAGTAAAAATAAATTACAGCGTTTTAGAAAATAAAATCATTAATAACGAATACCTTCTCGTACAAAAATTTGATTCGAAACTGAAAGTGGATGAAAAATGCACTGTGAACCAAGAACTTGTCCATACCATTTTGGGGAAACTGAAATGTTTTGAAGAAAAATGCGGATTCATTGAAAATGGACTGACTATAAATAAGTTAGCACACAGACTCAATACAAATTCTAATTATCTATCTCAGGTTATTAATGAATACAAAGGTGTAAAGTTCAACCGGTATCTGAGCGAGCTACGTATAAATTACATCACCAATAAACTCTATAACGACAAAGTATTTCTTAGCTATAAAATAGAAACATTAGCTGAAAAGTGCGGTATTGCTTCCAGAACCAATTTCTCAAATCTATTTCAGGAAATCAACGGAATCCGACCAACTGATTTCATCAAAAAAAGACAAAAAGATGTAGCAACAGGATGCAAAAGCTTTCCAGTTTTAAGAACTATTTGATTTTGTGTCGTTAAATTATTTCAGTTCTTCAATTCTCTTCAACATATCCTTCGCATTAGAATTATCAGGATTTAGCTCCAGAGATTTTTGATAATTTTGTTTGGAAAGCGCATATTCTTTGTTATTAAAATAAGCTTCAGCTAAACTATCATAAGGATTTCCTGAGTTTGGAAATTCGGAAACATAAAGTTGAAATAGTTTGATAGAAGATGCTAGTGCTCCACTTCTCATCAATTTATAACCTAAATTATTCAGTTCAGATTCGTCAGAAAAATTGTAATCATTCGGTTTATTTTTCTTAAGTTCTTTATAATAAGCAATTCCGGAATCGATGTTTTCAAAGCATTTTTTCTCGATTTCTCTTCCAATTAATTTCTGACCAAACGGTTTCAAATCATCAATCAGATTTTGGACAGCGTTGTACAAATTCCCATAAGTATTTTCGCCACCTTGATTGGTAACTACAGAAATCCCGATATTATAATCCGAAAATATCCAAAACAAATTCTGCGTTCCAAAAGCGCCGCCGTGTTTTCTGGCATTTCGACCATTGTGATTCACGGTCACTTCATCCCAAAAATAAGCGTTCCAGTAGTTTTTATTATTCAGCAAATCTCTTTGTGATTCCTGAACGAGTGGATTATTTTTATCCAATTCAAATTTCAAAAACGTGGTCAAATCTGTTAATGTTGATTTCAAATAACCTTGAGCGCCCCAAAGGGAATATGGCAAAAATGGCATCAAAACGCCATTTCCATCGTAGCCATTCGCAATTGTTTCATTTTGGTTGATGTGAAGTTTTGTGCGATTTAATTTTAAAGGAATTAAAATATTTTCTTTCAATAAAGTTTCATAGCTTTTACCGTAAACATTTTCAAGAATATGTGCTGTCAGTTGTAAAGTTCCGTTATTGTAATTATAAACTGTTCCAGGCAAAGTCTCCACTTTTATGGATTTCAAATCTTTGAAAAATTGCTCTCTCGTATAAGCTTTTTCCAATTTTTCAACTTTGAAAGCAGTGCTGTCATTCCTTACTTTCAACAATTCACTTCTATCCGGCAAATCTTTATTGAAACCAGATTTCAAAGAAACCAAATCCTTAATCGTAACAGGCGTACCATTGAATTGAAGATTCGGATAAGAACCTGTGATATATTTTCTGATGTCATCATCCAAACTGATTTTTCCGTCCAAAACAGCTTTCGCCACCAATGTTCCGGTAAATAATTTGGTAACCGAGGCAACTTCAAAAAGGGTTGAATTATTAGCTTTATTGCCTTTTCCTTTATCGATTTCACCGTAATGTCTGGTGTATGTTTTTCCGTCTTTTATGATTCCGATGGAGAAAGAATTTGCTTTTGATTCTTTCAGGAATGCTTCTGCCTGCGCATCCATTGCTGCAAAAATTTGCTTTTCAGTAACAGTTTTCTGAGCAAATGCTGAAAATCCGAATGTTAATATGATGATGGAAAGTAGTTTTTTCATTTTTCTAATTTAATTATTTTTATTTGGAAATTTATTTCTCAATTTTCGAAAGCATTTCTTTTCCGTTTTCGTTTTTAGAATTTAGTTCAATCGATTTTTTATACATTTCGATTGACTTATTTTTATCTCCCATTTTTAACAATACTTCTCCATAACTGTCATAAGCATTCCAGCTTTTAGGGAATAGATGGACGTTGAGTTTGAAAATTTCCAAAGCTTCGGTTTGTTGATTATATGCCATCATTCGGTAAGCCCAATTATTCAATTCTACTTCTTGTGGATCAAATTCGGGATTTTTATTTTTCGTCTTTTCTGTAAAATCAATCGCTTTATCAAATCCAATTTCTCGCAGGTTTTTCCTCAAAAAAGTTAAAGGATCTGCTTCTAAAATATCCGCATTGTAACATCCTGCAATCTCTTCCATAAAATCTTCAGGAGCACTTCCACCTAAATTGGTCAAAACAATTATTGCCAATTGATCATCAGGATAAATCAACAAACCCGATCTATTTCCACCAGACATACCTATTGCTTTGTGACTTTTTCTGAATTTTGCAATTCCCCAACCTCGTGTCCAGTTGGTCGGATTTCCATTGTTGAATTTGCTTGGCGACCACATCAAATCTAATGTTGCAGATTTTTGAAATAATTTACCATTTTGCAAAGCAATTACCCAGTTTGCCATATCTTCAGCTGTACTGTTGATTCCCGCTCCGGTTCTTGTAAAATCAGGAAATTCGGTATAATTATTTACCAATTTATCATCAGTTCTTTTGCCATCAAAGAAATTTCTGTAGCGATATGTGGGCGCAAAATTCGGTATCAAATCTCTTGAATCACCAAATAATGTGTGTTTCATCCCAACAACTTCAAACTGTTTCTTTTCGAAATTATCCGAAAATGATTGATGACTAACTTTTTCGATAATCTTTCCTAATAAATAATAATTGGTTTGATTATAACTGAATTGTTCTCCTGTTTTAAATTCTAAAGGAAACGTTTTCAGCTTTTCCCAAATCGCCTGTTCGGTTTTTAACGGACCAATGTTACCCGTCAGAGGATCAATAAGTTGAAGGATTTCAGGCAGTCCTGAAATATGTGTCAACAATTGGTCAACCGTTATACTTTGCCATTCTGAAGGCAAATCATTCAGATATTTTTTGATAGGTGCATTGAGTTCTATTTTTCCTTGTTCTACCAATTGCATTACAGAAACACCAGTGAAAATTTTTGTATTAGAATTAATTGGGAAAATAGTCGTGCTTTTAACAGAAATATTATCTTGAATATTTGCGTAACCGTACGATTTGCTTAATACCATTTTTCCATTTTGAACAACAGCCAATTGTAATCCGGGAATTCGTCTTTCTTTCATTTCACGATTGATAATTTCATCAACTTTTGAACTTACATTTTGTGCAAAAGTGTTGAGCAATAAAAAAAGAAGGAGGATTAGGTTTAGTTTTTTCATTTGGAATAATTGATTTCTAATTAATAAGACAACTCAGAAAAATGTTTGTTACATTCGGGAAGGTTTTACTTACCCATTTCATTCCCGATTTTTTCTATCATTTTTTCTGCATTACCGTTGGTTCCACCAAGACTGATTGCTTTATTATAGCTATCTAATGCTAAATTGTATTGCTTATTTGCAAAATAGGCTTCTCCTAAACTATCGAATAGATTGGCATCTTTAGGAAACTCTTTTGTAGCCAACTCAAATATTGTTATTGACTCCCTATTTTTGCCACTTCTTAATAATTCATATCCCAATTTGTTCAGTTCACTTGGATTTTCAAAACTATATTCTTCTACAGAATTTTTTTTGAGTAAATGATAAGTTTCTATAGCTTTATTGATGTCTGTTAAAGATTCTTTTCTCATCGCTTTATAAATAGATTTTTTAGGAATTTTGTATTCTTTCCCTAACATTAAATTGTGAATAGTATACCCTAAATCCCAAACAATATTCAAATTATTGGACACTAGAATGATGGTAACATTGTTTTTAAAATCGTTTAAAAAGATGGATTCAAATTTATAAGATACGCCGTTGTGTCTTTGTAGTTCCTCTTTTTCAAAGTATCTGCCAAGTGAACCACCTTCGTCTTTTGCGTATGGATTATTCAACAAGGTTTGAAAGGATTCTTTGGAAATTAAACGATTAGAATTCATCGCTTCAATCCATTTATAAAAATCATTAATATCTACCCAAAGCCATCCACTGATAAATTCCATTTCTGGACATTTTACATTGTCAAAATCATAACAGGACGTTCGGTTTTTATAACCCAATTTTGGGTCAAAAACTGAATTTGTCATTTTCAATGGTTTAACAATGTTTTTAATGACAAATTCTTGGAATGATATTCCGGTCACTTTTTCAATGATTCTTCTTTGCAAAAATACGTTGCTATTGTCATAGCTGTAACTAGTTCCTGGTTCAAATAGTAAATTATCGTTGCTTCTCAAAATCTTCCACGCCTCCTCATCATTTTTAGGAATCAACGGGTCGATTCGCGGAATACCACTGGCATAATTAACAAGCTGTCTTATGGTTACTTTTTCTGACCATTTCGGCAGTCCCAAATTAAATTTAGATATATTATCATCAAGATTAAGCAGACCACGCTCCACTAAAATCATTATTGAAACCGCATTAAATTCCTTTGCAATAGAGCCAATGTTAAATATTGATTTGTTATTTAAAGGTGTTTGTCTGGTTTCATCAGTATATCCAAATGATTTTTGATAAATGATTTTATTGTTTTTAGAAATAAGGACATTCCCATTGAATAAACCTCTCTCATAGGATTTCACCATCAAAGAATCAAGTTGATTAATGAGTCTTTTTTTCGTTTCATCAACATTAATTTCTGTTTTTTGTGGCTTAGTAAATTGAACATTTTTCTCACTTTTTTGAGAGAATAGATTTATTGTAAAAAGAAAAAGAAAGATTACAATTATATTTTTCATTAGTAATTTTTTGAATTTGAGCAAAGATGCGCCAGAATACCTGAACACACGACCGATTAAAAAAAGTCGAACTCATTTTTCAATAAATTCGATGCTTAAAATGAACTTTTCCGAAATTCCGTAGGTGTTTTCCCAGTGTGTTTTTTAAAAGAAGTGCTGAAGGATGATTTGGAATTGAAACCAACTTGGTAAAGAATTTCCAGAATTGTCAAATCTTTTTGTGAAGAATCTTTCAATATTTCCTTGGCTTTTTCGATTCGATATTCATTAATGAAATCAAAAAAATGTTTGTTCATATATAAATTAATCAAAGCTGATAAATCTTTGACTGGCATTTTCACTTGCTCTGCTAAATCCTGAATTGTAAGAGAAGAATCTAAATAAGGCCCATTTGAAATCATAAAATCTTTTAAAGCTTCTATCTGTCTATTTTTTTCGTCATCAATTGAAGGAGAAGGTTTTTGTTTCGGGACAACATCTGTAATAGGTTTCAGATGAGAATTTACTCCTCGGAAAAATTCTGGGTTATTTAGTGCAACAAATAAATACCAACAAGTACAGAACAAAAACGAAAACCCATCAAGCGTTACAATCCATTGTCTGACCTCTCCAAAACCGATTGAAAAAGTAACAAGCCATCTTAGAAGCACCAAAAAATGTAAGAGATAATATAGAATTGTTATTTTGTAAAGTGCATTAATTACAGAAATATTTGGATTCGTGTAATTTTCTAAATAAACAGTTCTGGACTTTCTAATGACAAAAAAAGAAGCAATAAAATAAACCTGGAACAGCAACTCGAAAAGAAATTGAAAAAAATGGGTAATCGGCATTTGATTCATATTCTTTATAAAATGCAACTTCATTGCAATATTATCAAAATATACACCCGAAACTAAATTCAAATTGTAAGCAATAAATGGAATGGCGTGTAGTAAATGTTTCGGTTTTAATCGGAAATTAGAATAGCAAACCGACATTGTGTAAAGGTAAAACGAGGCCGGAACCAAATAGACAATACTCCAACGAAAAACCTCAAGGTTGATAAAATTTTCAGGAGTATGATGAATCAGATATTTACTTGCATCTAAGGCATTTGCGATAAGAAAAAAAGCGAAAAGTCGGTTTCTTAACTTATGCTTCGTTTTCACGGTCAGCAAAAACACGGCAAGAAATAGAATGACAAAAATTCCAATACAAGCAGTGATTTCTAAAAAGCTGAACTTATCCAATGATGTCAAATAAAAGTTATAAAAACAATCAAAATTAAGTCAAATCGAATCTCATCAGATCATCCAAATCCTTCAAAAGTGGATTGATTTCCACAAATTTTTCGAATGTTTTTCTTTTGGTCATTACTTCTTTCTTGATGGTTAAATCTGTCTGATATTCGATTTCAATTTTGAAATTACTGACTTTATGTTTGAAATGATTAAAAAACTCAATGCTCAGTCTGTCAAATTCTGACTTTGCAAATTCTGAAGAATATTTTACAGTGATTTGATGTTCGTCAGTCTTTTCTAATTTGAAACTGCTGATAGCATTGTAAACGAAGGTGTTTGTTCTTGCTAAATCTTTCAGAAATATATTCCATTCGTTGTCAACATCGGTTTGTGAAAAATGATTGGATGGAAGATTTTCATCTTTAATTTCCGCAAACTCATCTTTTACAATTTCTTCCTTTTTTTCTAAAGCTGCTTTGATACTGAATTTGGAATTAGAAGAACTTCTGGCGATAGGTTCAGACGCTTTCTGAATCACCTTTTTCGGTTCGTCGAAAACTGATTTTGCAGGTTCTGGTTTGGCTTCTGTTTGCGGTTTCGGTTCAGAAGAAACTGGTTTTGGTTTGGAAATTAAATTAGCTTCAAGAAGCGGTGCTAATATTAAGAACTTTTTTTTTTAGCTTCCAAACCTGCAGTGAGACTTGATAATTGCATCAAGGCAATCTCAACAGTCAAACGTGGATTCTTGGAATTTTTATAATTGATGTCAGCAAAATTACAAATCTCGATTCCGTCAATCAATTGCTGAGCTGACCATTTTTGAGATTGTTCTGCAAATTTAGCTTTTGTTTTCTCTCCAACTTCGATTAAATTGAGAGTTTTAGGATTCTGAGCCATCATCAAATCACGGAAATGATTTCCCAATCCGGCAATGAAAATATGAGGGTCAAAACCTTTTTTCACAATCTCATCAAATGCTGTCAAAACACCTGGAATATCATTCTCTTTCGCCAAATCAGCGATTTTCAAATATTGGTCGTAATCCAGAATATTGAGAACTTCCGCCGCTTTTTCGAGCGTTATATTTTTCTGAGAAAATGTACTTAATCTGTCAAAAATTGACAAAGCATCTCTCAAGGCACCATCAGCTTTCTGAGCAATCAGATAAAGTGCATCATCTTCGTAAGTGATATTTTCCTTCTCTGCAATTTTTTTAAGATGTTCCTGAATATCCTCAATCGTAATTCTTTTGAAGTCATAAATCTGACATCTGGAAAGAATCGTTGGAATGATTTTATGCTTCTCAGTCGTTGCTAAGATAAAAATAGCGTGAGCTGGCGGTTCTTCCAAAGTTTTCAGAAACGCGTTGAAAGCAGCCTGAGACAACATATGAACCTCATCAATAATATAAACCTTATACTTTCCGACTTGAGGCGCAAATCTTACTTGGTCGATTAATTCTCGGATGTCATCAACAGAGTTATTGGAAGCGGCATCTAATTCATAGATGTTAAATGCAAATCCATCATCATCTGCGGCACCTGATTTTTCATTTATCTTACGGGCAAGAATTCTGGCGCAAGTCGTTTTACCCACACCTCTTGGTCCGCAAAAAAGCAGAGCCTGAGCGAGTTGACTTTCGTCGATGGCGTGTTCCAAAGTATCGGTAACGTGCGATTGTCCAACAACAGTGTCAAACTCTTGTGGACGGTACTTACGTGCGGATACGATGAAATTTTCCATTGTTCAAAAGTAAGGATTAATTGTGAATTTTGGAAATGGTTTTTGATTTTGTGGGATAATTTTTTGAACGCAAAGTCCGCTAAGATTTCTTTAAATTTATTGAAAATATTTTTTAAGGTTCGCAAAGGCGTAAAACTCAGCAAAGGCGGAATTCATCATTCAAAATTTAAAAGTGCTTTGTCTTTCCTTAGGAATCTCGCCAGTTAAGTTTAGATTCTTTCAGAATGACAAAAATTGTATTTTAGGGCAAAATATTGACTAAAGGACAAATGTTCAACTTTGCGAAGCTGCAGCCCGACTTGAGCGGAAATCCTTTTTTGCGTGAAATCAATTTCTATTGAAATGGAAATCCTCTGCAAAAAAGATTGGGAGCGGAAGGCGGAAAAGCTGCCCAAAATAATTATTATTAGGAACAAAAAAGAGAGCAAAAAACTTGCTCTCTTTTAATTTTATATCAATGAAATCTGTTACAATTCCAAAGCTTTTCTTTCGTCGCCATCCATTAGGAATTCTACCGGATTGTCGATTGCTTCTTTTACAGCAACCAAGAAACCTACGGATTCTTTACCATCGATGATTCTGTGGTCATATGACATTGCAACATACATCATTGGTCTGATAACAACTTGTCCGTCAACAGCAACTGGTCTTTGGATAATGTTGTGCATTCCCAAAATTGCAGATTGAGGAGGATTGATAATCGGAGTTGACATCATAGAACCAAAAGTTCCACCATTTGTAATAGTGAAAGTTCCACCAGTCATTTCGTCAACGCTGATTTTACCGTCTCTTACTTTTAAAGCAAGGTCTTTGATGTTAGCTTCAACACCTCTTAGAGACATATTTTCTGCATTTCTAAGAACCGGAACCATCAAACCTTTTGGTCCTGAAACCGCGATAGAAATATCAGCAAAGTCATAATTAGTTTTGAAATCTCCGTCGATAGAAGCGTTTACATCTGGATAAAGTTTCAATGCTCTGGTTACAGCTTTCGTGAAGAAAGACATAAATCCAAGACCAATCCCGTGTTTTGCAGCGAATTCTTCTTTATATTGTTTTCTGATTCTGAAGATTTCTGACATATCAACCTCGTTGAAAGTCGTCAACATCGCTGTTTCGTTTTTCACTGAAACCAATCTTGCAGCGATCTTTCTTCTAAGAACTGAAAGTTTTGTAGTCGATGTTCCTCTATTTCCGCCACTTGCACTTCCCATTGCAGGAACAGAAGCTGTAACAGCGTCATCTTTTGTAATTCTGCCATCTCTGCCAGAACCACTTACCTGACTAGGCGCAATTCCTTTTTCGTCAAGGATTTTCTTAGCAGCAGGAGAAGGCGTTTGAGCAGCATAAGTTTCAGTTTTTGGAGCTTCGGCTTTTGGAGCTGGTGCCGGTTCTTCTTTTTTCACTTCAGTTTTAGGCTCTTCTTTTGGAGTTTCAGCAGGAGCAGCGCTTCCTGCTGGTTTAGCTGCATCCATATCGATAAGACAAACTACTTGACCAACCTGAACCACTTCACCTTCTTCAGCCTTTAAAGTGATAATTCCACTTTGCTCAGCAGGAAGTTCCAAAGTTGCCTTATCAGAATCTACTTCTGCAATTGGCTGATCTTTTTCTACGTAATCACCGTCTTGTACTAACCAAGTCGCAATTTCTACTTCTGTGATAGATTCTCCCGGTGAAGGAACTTTCATTTCTAATATTGACATACTCTTTTTTGTTTTTAATTTCAGAACAGTTTGTAAGGACTGTTATTCTTTATAGTTTATTAATTTTATTAAGCTGTAACTGGTCTTTTTATAGGTTCACCAGTACATTGAAAAACAGAATTGATGATCTTCGTCTGGTTTTTCTCAAACATCTTATGACTTCCAGGCGCTGGCGTTCCACTGGCAACTGGAGAAATCAACTGGATATTTGTATCACGGAAGTTTCTTAGGATGAAACTCCAAGCACCCATATTTTCTGGTTCTTCCTGAGCCCAGATCAGATCTTTTTTATTATTATATTTATCGAAAATCGCTGTGATCTTTTCAAAGTTCAATGGATAAACTTGCTCAAGTCTTACCAAAGCGACTTTATCATCATTCAATTCTTCTTTCTTAGCTAATAGATCGTAATATAATTTCCCGGTACAAAGAACCAATCTTTCCACTTTTGCAGGATCAGCCGTTGGATCATCCAAAATTGGTTGGAAGCTTCCTGTTGCAAGATCTTCTAATGGAGAAACTACTTTTGGATGTCTCAGCAATGATTTTGGTGTCATAATTACCAATGGCTTTCTGAATCCGAATTTCATTTGTCTTCTCAACAAGTGGAAATAGTTAGCCGGAGAAGTGATGTTTGCAACAATGATATTCTCATTTGCAGCGAGCGTCAGGAATCTCTCAAGTCTTGCAGAAGAATGTTCCGCACCTTGACCTTCGGATCCGTGAGGCAACATCATTACCAATCCGTCCTGGATCTTCCATTTTTCTTCAGCAGCAACCAGATATTGATCAACAATGATCTGAGCACCATTTGTAAAATCTCCGAACTGAGCTTCCCAGATCGTCAATGTTTTAGGAGCAGCCATTGCATAACCATAATCAAATCCTAGAACACCGTATTCTGAAAGATGTGAATTATAAACATCAAATCTTTGTTCGTTGATATGTCTTAATGGGATATATTCTTCTTCTGTATCTTCAGTTTTTACAACTGCGTGGCGGTGAGAGAATGTTCCTCTTTCCACATCTTCTCCGGAAAGTCTTACATTGTAACCCTCAGTAAGAAGTGTTGCGTAAGCTAAAAGCTCTCCTGCTGCCCAATCCAAAGAATTATTTTCGACCATCTTCACTCTGTTTTCGAAAAGACGGGTAATTTTATTAATGAATTTTTTATCTGCAGGAAGTGTTGAAATTTTAACTGCAAGTTCCTTCAATTTTTCAAGGTCATAAGTTGTGTCAACGTCCGAATTCGCAACTGCACCTTTAGTTCCGAGAGGGAAATCTGTCCAGTCGTCTTTCATAAAGACATCCATTGTATTTCTTTCAATCTCTTTGGAAGCATCAAAATTCTCATCCAGTAAAGCTTTGAATTCCTTCTCCATTTTGCTCAGAACTTCGTCAGAAACCACATTTTCTTTAATCAGAAGATCTTTGTAGATCTCTCTTGGATTCTGATGTTTTGAAATTAATTTATAAAGATTTGGCTGAGTGAATCTTGGCTCATCACCTTCATTATGTCCGTATTTTCTATAACCAAGAAGATCGATATAAACATCTTTACCAAACTTCGCACGGAAATCCGCAGCAAATCTAATTGCGTGAACTACAGCTTCTACATCATCAGCATTGATGTGCATTACCGGAGAATCTGTCACTTTTGCAATATCTGTACAGTAAACAGAAGATCTTGCATCCGTATAATTGGTTGTGAAAGAAACCTGATTATTAACAACGATATGAACTGTCCCACCAGTTTTGTAACCTTCAAGATTCATCATCTGAGCGATCTCATAAACAATACCTTGACCAGCAATAGCACCGTCTCCGTGGATCACGATTGGTAAAACTTTGGAATAATCATCTTTGTAAACATTATCCACTTTCGCTCTGCAGATTCCTTCTACAAGGGCAGCTACAGTTTCCAAGTGAGATGGATTCGGCGTTAAATTGATTCTAACTTCTTCTCCGTTCGCAGTCGTGATTTTTTTAGAAGAACCCAAGTGGTATTTAACATCACCGGAGAATACATCTTCTTCAAATTCTTTTCCTTCAAACTCAGAAAATATTTGCTTGTATGATTTCTGGAAAACATTTGTCAAAACATTCAGACGTCCTCTGTGAGCCATCCCAAGAACAACCTCATCAACGCCTAATTGAGAAGATCTTGTAATTAACTGATCTAAAGCCGGAATCAAAGATTCGCCTCCTTCAAGAGAGAAACGTTTTTGACCTACGAATTTTGTATGAAGATAATTTTCAAATGCAACCGCTTGGTTTAATTTGAAAAGGATTTCGGTTTTTTCCTGAGCAGAAAGGTTTGGATGGTTTTCGTTTACGTTCACCCATTCCATAATCCACTTCTTCTCTTCAACATTTTGGATATGCATATATTCCACACCTATGGAATCGCAATAGATATTCTGGAGGTGCGTAATAATTTCCTGCAAAGTTGCGGGAGCCGGCATTCCGGTTTGTGTTGCAGAATTGAATTTCTTATTCAGATCTTCCTTAGACAATCCGAAATTTTCTATATCAAGAGTCGGGAAATAAAATCTTCTTTCTCTAACTGGATTTGTTTTTGTAAAAAGGTGACCTCTTGACCTGTAAGCTTCGATCAGGTTTACAACCTTGAATTCCTTTGAAATATCTTCTGAAACCGCATTATTAGTTACAGCTTGCTGAGCATATTGAACTGGAGCAGAACCAGATGGCGCTGCAGAAACCGAATCATCGTCGCCGTAGTTTTCTAAAGCGAAGTCAAAACCTTGAAAAAAAGACTTCCAAGAAGGTTCAAGAGAATCGGGGTATTTTTGGTATTGCGCATACATGTCATCAATTAATTGAGCATGTACAGCATTTAGAAATGAAAATTTATCCATTATTACAGATTATCTGTTAAATTTTATTATTAAATAATTGCCAACAAATTTACTAAATTTTTGTGGATTGGCATATAAAGTGGCTATTTATTACCGTAAATATACATGATATTTATCAGATTTTCTAACGGTAAACTGGCAGAGATAATTTCAGTTTTACATCCTGAACGTCAGTTGGTTCTTCAAGGAACTCTTCCATAAGCTGTCCATTTCTGAGCGTGTCTTTTTTCGCCTTTTTAAGCAGTTCCTGAATGTTTTTGATACGGTTATTATAATTTCCCTGAAAATAAATGACATACGTTTTGGATGCATTCAGAGTTTGGAAATTGAAATTATTGTCGCTTACAGAAACTCTTTTTGACAACGGGACGCCGTAGAAATATGAGATTTCTTTATCTTTAAGATTCGATGGATTTGTCAATAGAACTGGAATTCCAATTTCATCATCTTTTTTTCCAAGATCTGATTTTACGAAATTGAGAACCTTATTATGATTCATCAAAACGTTTTTAAAAATGATTTCCTTTGTATTTCTGGTACTTACATTCACACCTAAGAGAATTCCTCCTTCCTGGTTTTCGACCATTATACTGTCATATTTAATAGAGGCTAATTGTTGATCTTTATCCACTTTATTTCCTAAAAGTGAGTATAGATTTTTCATACTTTTATCGATATTCTCAACAAAGAAATCTTCAGCAACGAGATTAAGCGATCTTTCCAGATAACTTCTTTTTGGTGTATGAATATTCCAGACCAATTTGGTTTTATTGCCTGCCGGAATGAATTTGATATCAATTAAGTAAGGATTTTCACTCTCTCCTTCAAAAAGTTGATAACGTAAAGTTCGGTTTTCATTAGAATATCGGATGAACAGATCTCCAAAATCATCATTCTTTTTATCAGAGAATTTCATCGAACTTCCTAAACCTTCATAAGGTGTAAAAAAACTGTAACTGATATGATCTTTACCACTAAAAAAATCATTCCAAGCTGTGAAATTTTGAAGATTATTAAACTGAGGAAAAACCTTATCTACAGGATAAGCAATCTCGGAATGATGGACGAAACTCTTGCTTTCATCCACAAAATTCATAGAAATTGAATAGACTCCGAAAAGGCAGAAAATGATTATAATGATAAATTTAAGAAAACGCATTTTTTTTAAAATAAATTTTAGAATGGATAACCTATTGCGAAATTAACTGTTGGCTGCAAAGGTTTAATCTGATCGATGACCCATTTTTCGCCTTCCGGTTGATTAGGATCATGTACTTTATAAGCCATATCCAATCTGAGATTCACATAAGCAATATTCATTCTGATTCCAAAACCGCTACCAACTCCCATTTGACTAATGAATTTTCTAAATTTGAACTGATCTCCAAACCCATTATCCTTGAGTCCCCAAATATTCCCCGCATCAGTAAAAAGTGCAGCTTCGAAAGTATCTGTAAGAGGAAGGCGATATTCTATACTCGTGGTTAATTTCACATTGTCCATTGCATAAGAACGCACTCTCCTATCCAGTTGAGAATCCGCAGGCCCCAAACCACCAAAAGCAACCCAAGCCCTTATATCATAAGCACCGCCGTTGAAATAAGATCTCACGAAAGGCATCTCACTGGAATTGCCATAAGGTATTCCTATTCCAACAAATTGCCTAAATGCTAAAGTATGCGGTTTTGCCCGGTCATTGAAAAAAGTGAAATATTTACGGAAATCAAAATCAAACTTAATGAATTGAGAAAACGGAATTTTGAAGATTGTTTTCGTACCTCCATACACCAGATAATCCTCTTCTTTTTGAGTAATTAGATTAAGAAAATTACCAGCAATTTCAACTTTTCCTGTAAAAGATATTGGATTAGAATAGTCTTTTTTACCAATTTCATTATAAGAAAAATTGTAAATCATAGAAGAAATGATAACATCTTGCGTTTGGCGTTCTTTGTTATATAAAGACTGCATATAATTGTACAGCAAGCTACTATCGGAAGTAAGAAGATTGGTAATGAAACCTGTATCTTCTAATATGATTGCAGAAATTTGGTCAAAAGAATAATTCGAAGTAAGTATTTCCGGATGATTAACAGCATATAAATTAAAAATATTTTCCCTGTATTCATTATCAGCCGGGAAATATGAATAGTAACTGTCTTTATTTTGGGTAAGACTTAATTGAGTATTAAACAACGTCAGTCTATGTTGTACCAAACCATCTTTTACATTTGCATTAAAAGAAAGTCCTGTATTAAAGTTAATTCTACCTAAACCAATATTATTTTGGACAGACGCTCCTAAATTAAGGCTTGTAGTTGGTGAGTATCTTTTAGGGACTAGTTTATAATAATTTTTAAAAGGAACTAATAATCTTGGAAACTGAAGTGAAGCCTGTGCCGATAATTCATAAGCATTGAAAAAAGCATCTGGATTTTTCGGATCTTTTGTTGTCCCTATAATTCCTGAAAAACTTGTGACCAAATTTTCTGCACCGCCAAAAACATTTCTGGTTGTAAGATCAACTGAAGGAGAAAAACCAAAATTCAGAATCTGAGAATAATGAATATCTGTACCAAAATTAAATTCATATTTTGGTAATGGTTTCAAAACATATTCTACATCTATAATACTATCTCTTTCGGCAGCAGTTCCTTCTTTACGCAGCTCATCGGAAGCTTTTAGAATCGTGAAATTATTCATCGCAATCAGATTTCTTCTCGTGAGATCCAGATTTGATTGCTTGTAAACTTCACCAGGTCTTAATGTAATTGGCAACCAAAGTGCATTAGCCTTGTAAGCACTATCTTTTCGGTAGATATTTATACCTCTAATGCTGTCCTTTAGCGGAATATCTTTCAGTGTATTAACACTTCTTGCGACAGAAACTTTTATTTTTCCAATAGTTGCCTTTCTGTAAGGTGTATCAAGAGAATCTTTATGAATGTTCATTACCAATGGAACATCTTTTCTGCTGTTCAAAGAATCTGCTACGAAATAAATATCCTGACTGTCATTATTAAATTTATAATAACCTGAATCTTTCATCAAATCATTAATTCGGGTAATTTCTTTTTCCAAAACACCCTCGTCCAAAATCTGACCTTTTCTTACAAGACTTTTATCTAATCTGGATTCGTATATCGCTCGAATATTTTGATCTGGAATATTATAAAAAAAATCTTTGATATGAGTTGGATCTTTATGCGTAATGACATATTCCACTTCTGCTTTTTTTGCTGCAGAATCTTTTTTTACATTAGTTTTCACTTCAGCATCCCAATAGCCACGGTTAATTAGTCTATTATTAATACTTTTCGCACTTTGTTTGGTTTTCGCATCACTTAGAATGACTGGCGCAGTTCCAACAGTATGAAAGAAACGATTCCAGAAAAGATTTTTACCAACATATTCCGGATGATTGTACTTTACAAAAAGAGAATCCCTAAGCTTTTGATTTCTCATCTCACTCGGGTAAGTCATATATTCTTTAAGAATTGTATCATACTTTGGATTGGCAGCATTGTAAAATATCAATCCTAATGGAACTACTACCAGTGTTTTTTTATTTGGTTTTTGAGCAACCAGATCAGGAAGTTCATCTCCTAAAACCTTACCATCTGTGTACTCAAATTTGTTTTTTGTAAGAAGAAAATCTCCGTCAGGTACTTTTTTGGTCACATTACATGCGTACAAAATCACACTTAAAATTGCGGAGTAATAAAATATATGATATTTTTGAAAATATTTGTTACTATGCTTACGGCTCATACTATAAAGACTATACAATCTCTGGACAAAAAGAAATACAGGCAAAAATACAATTTGTTTTTAGTTGAGGGTAATAAAATTATAAAAGAACTGCCCAACTCTGACTACGAAATCGAAAACCTATATTCTGTAGATCCGGAAAATATTACTTTCAAAACGATAGAGATTGAGAAAATCTTGCCCAACGACCTCAAAAAGATAAGTTTTCTTCAGCATCCGAAAGATTCTGTTGCAGTTTGTAAGATTCCGGAAAACAAATATCTGAAGAATGTTTCGATTCAATTAATTTTGGATGGAATTCAGGATCCCGGGAATTTAGGGACAATTATCAGACTTGCAGATTGGTTTGGAATTGAGCAAATCATTTGCAGTAATGATACAGTGGACGTTTACAATCCGAAAGTAATACAGGCAACAATGGGTTCATTCCTTAGAGTGAATATTTTTTACACTGAATTAGATGAATATCTTAAAGAATATCAACATTCGATTTTCGGAACAGATATGAATGGAGAAAACATTTATGAAACCAAATTTCCTGAGAAATTTTCTTTAGTTTTTGGAAATGAAGGAAATGGATTAAGACCTTCCACGGAAGATCTTATTTCCACTATGATTACAATCCCAAGATTTGGCAAGTCACAATCGACAGAAAGTCTGAATGTTTCTATGTCTGCCGGAATTATCTTAGGCGAAATCTTTTCTAAAAAATAAATTTTAGATTAATTTTTCAAGACTGGATGCGGTTTTATTTTTCTGATATTCATCCAGTTTTTTTCTGATAAATCTAAGAGCATAAGGGGCAACATACACCAATGCAAGGCCTAACGCTTTTCTTTTCCAATTTTTGTTCATTACACTTTTTTTTGCAAAATTACTTACCAGCGCTACTGTTCCCATTTTGATTGTAGTTTCCAGCAATCCGGATTTCACGCCATCATTTGCCAAATTTAGAACATTTTTTCGGGATGCAGTCTCTTTCATTCCGGATGAAATTTCTCTCATAATATTTTGAGTATCCAAAGAAAGTGACTTTTCGCCATCTTCATCTTCGGTTTCTTTTAGGAATTTATCTGTCAAACCATTTGTCATTACACTTAGGCTGTCTTTTTTACTTTTGAAAGTCAGAATATCTTCCAATCCTTCAATTTCCTGTTTCAGAAGTCTTTTCTCGCTTCTTAGTTCATCAAGGTTAGTATATTTAGTTGCCATAAATTATTTTTTAAGAAATTCAATTACCTGATTTGCAATAATTGTCACAATCTTTTTCTTCAGAAGAAATACTGCAATCATTACTACAAAGTAAAATCCTGCAACAATCAGAAACCCATAAGCTGCATTTCCTAAAGATTGTCCAATCAAAAATGCAATTCCAAAATTGAAAAGGATAATAAAGAATGAAAATGCAATCAATACAATTGATAGAAATGCAATAATTCCAGCCGAGAGCGAAGATTTTTCCGTGAATTGGAGTTTGATCAGATCCAGACGCTTGGTCGTATAATCTTTTATAATATCAATCATAAGAATCTTATTAAATTTAAAATTACACTTTTATTTACAAAAAAAGGAATTTAGAGACTAAATTCCTTTCCGAGAAAACTAATCATAAGGTTTATTTCAAACCGTCCAATTCAGTTTCTACGTCTTTTACAACATCAGAAGTTTTGGAAACAATCTGATCTTTGTATTTATCATAACTATCTTTTACTGTAGATGCTACATTTTGAGCTGTTTCTTTAAAAGTTGAAGACAATGAGTTATATTTATCCTTTACGTTGTGAGACACTTCAGAATATTTATCCTTTACAACTTCAGAAGTTTTCCCATATTCGTCAACTGCTTTATCTTTCAAGTCGTTAGCTTTGTCTCTGATTTTCTTTCTTGTTTCTTTACCTTCTTCCGGAGCATAAAGTAAACCTAAAATTACACCTGTTGCTGCACCTGCTAACAATGCAGCCAATACCGCTGCTGAGTTTGATTTTTTTGACATTGTTATTATTTTTGAGTTAATTTAAATCGATAATGTTCCTGTTAAATTTACAACTAAAATGCCAAAGACAGAAACAACTTCTTAAAATTTTGTTAAAACTTTTTGATGTAAGATAAAATCAAGTCAATCGTTTCCTCTTTATTGATATTTGTATTATCGATTAAAATAGCGTCATCAGCTTGTTTCAGAGGAGAAACTTCTCTTTCGCTGTCAATTTTGTCGCGTGAAGTCAGATTATGTTTTACAGTTTCGATATCGGTCTTTTCGCCAGCTGCTTCTAATTCAAGAAAACGTCTTCTGGCGCGTTCGTCCTGACTTGCTGTCATAAAAAATTTGTAATCCGCATTAGGAAGGACAACAGTTCCGATATCTCTGCCATCCATAATGATTCCGCCTTTTTCAGCAATATCACGTTGTGTTTTTAATAGAAAATTTCGGACATCGGCTTCTTTCGCAACCTGACTTACATTATCAGAAACCTGTGGGAATCGGATTTCTTTATTAATGTTTTTACCGTTCAGAAATAGTTGCAGTTCGCCATCAATGTTTTGAAATTCAAGGTTAATTTTTGGAAGACTTTCTAATAATTTATTGATGTCAACATTGCCTGTTTCATCAGTACAATTTTGAAGTGCAAAATAAGTGATGCCTCTGTAGAGCGCACCCGTGTCCATATGAATGAGACCAAGATTCTTTGCAATGATTTTAGAAATGGAACTTTTTCCTGTGGATGAAAATCCGTCGATCGCGATAACCGGTTTTTTTGTCATAGCACAAAATTAAAAAATTCTGAGATTTTGACAGTATAGAAATTGAAAGATTAAAATAAAATATAAACTTGTTTATCGTCTGTTTCCTCCTAGCTCAATTAAGTCCATCGTAAGACCAAGCATGTTGACATTCGAAGAATTGTGATAACGCATATGAGAATAATCGAAACGGAAAGAAGAAATCTTAATACTCAAACCTGCAGACAATCCGGAAAAACTTCTTTGATCAAGAACCGCCAGCTCGCCGCCTCTCTTTACATTATATCCAAATCTTAGATTGAAAGCCTGTCCTGGAAATAATTCTGCACCGAATGATAAGTGATCCAACATTTTCCTTCCAAACTTAGTCGGTTGTCCATTAATATCAGTTGTTGAAGAAATATTCAGTTGCTGAAGATCGTGGGCTGTAATAGTAAGTGCTGCCGGAAATTCATCTAATATTTTTGTATAACCTAAATCTACTCGAAAAGGTAATTTTTCTTTAACGCCATTATAAGCTTTGATCTGATATCCAAAATTCCTGAAAACCAAAGCTAGAGTTTCATTGGTCTTATCAAAATAATAAGTCACACCAGCCGTTCCTGTAACCGCCGAAGAAGAATAAGTATCAATCTTTGAAGTGATAAAATTTCCATTCACACCAATCGTCCAATTATCTTCGAATTGATAAGCGTAACCAATTCCAACAGAAGCATCCATTGCAGAAAAATCGCCGTTAACTATAGAATTTTCATCCGTTCTCGGCATCGATCCATAGTCCATGTATCTTGCATTGAATGATATCAGATGACCATATTCCATATCGCGGACATAACTAAGACTTCCTATTTTCGTATCTGCGAGATAAGAAGCATAATTTACAGAAAGCATATCGTCCATCTCAAGATTCATAAGAGCAGGATTTGCCGCTGTAAAATTGACGTCATAATCACGAACAGAAACAGCATCGCCTAAAACGGCTTGTCTTGGAGAAATAGGAATATTAAGAAACTGGTAAACCGTGGTTCCCGTTTGAGAAAAAACCACACTGGAAATTACGATAAAAAAGAGATTGTAAAACTTCTTCAACACTGTATTTTGGCTTTGCAAAAATAATCTATTTTGATGCTTATCAAAATTTTTGAACGACTATCTTTTTCATTAACGTAATTCTTTTCCTTTCATTATATTTGCACAGTCAAAAATTAAAATAAATTTGAAACATTAATAATAGATGTTCTTTTTGACAAATAAAAAGTAATTACAAACTAAATGAAATATAAAAGAATCCTTCTGAAACTTAGTGGAGAAGCACTAATGGGAGAACGCCAATACGGAATCGACAACAACAGATTGAAAGAATATGCTGTTGAGATCAAAAAAGTGGTTGAAAAAGGCTGTGAAGTAGCGATCGTAATTGGTGGTGGAAATATTTTCCGAGGATTGGCAGGTGCTGCAAAAGGAATGGACAGAGTTCAGGGCGATTATATGGGAATGCTGGCAACAGTAATTAACGGAATGGCTCTACAAGGCGCTTTAGAAGATGCAGGAATCATCACAAGATTACAATCTGCTATCGAAATGGATAAAGTAGCTGAACCATTCATCAAAAGAAAAGCTGTTCGTCATCTTGAAAAAGGAAGAGTTGTCATATTTGGAGCTGGAACTGGAAATCCATATTTTACAACTGATACTGCTGCAACACTTAGAGCTATCGAAATTGATGCAGACGTTATCCTGAAAGGTACAAGAGTGGACGGAATCTACGACAGCGATCCTGAAAAAAATGCTGATGCCGTAAAATTCAACAGCTTGTCTTTTGACGAAGTGTTTGAAAAAAACCTGAAAGTGATGGATATGACAGCTTTCACACTAAGTCACGAGAACAAATTACCAATCATCGTTTTTGATATGAACAAAGAAGGTAACTTGGAAAGATTGATCGACGGCGAAACTATCGGAACATTAGTCAACGTTTAAATGAGGATTGATTTTTGATATTTGATTAAAATCATTTATCATTTATAACTCATCATTAATAAAATATGTGTCAATTATCAAATTTTAAATATACAATGGAAGAATTAGAACTCATTGTAGCCTCCGCAAAGCAAGAGATGGATGCTGCAATCAAGCATTTGGAGCACGCTTTTCAAAAAATCAGAGCCGGACGTGCTTCTACATCTATGGTTCAGGACGTAATGGTAGAATATTACGGAGCGCCAACACCTCTTAGCCAAGTTGCCAACGTGTCTGCAGTAGATGCGATGACGCTTTCTATCCAGCCTTGGGACAGAACTGCAATTGGTGCTATCGCAAAAGGAATCGTAAATTCTAATCTAGGATTTGCACCTTCTAATAATGGCGATGTAATCATCATCAATGTTCCACCTTTGACAGAGGAAAGAAGACGTGAGCTTGCAAAACAAGCAAAAGGGGAAACCGATCAAACCAAAATCGTAATCAGAAATGCTAGACAAGAAGGCAACAAAGAACTGAAAAGATTGGAAGGAATCGCAGAAGATCTTATCAAAGGTGCAGAGAAAGATATTCAGGACTTGACAGATGCTTATGTGAAGAAGTCCGATGACGCTTACAAAGTAAAAGAAGCAGAGATCTTAAAAGTTTAGGTTTCTGTATTTAGAAAATATAAACCTCGTTTCATTCGTTTGGAACGAGGTTTTTTGTGAATTAATCTTATGTATATTTGAGAATGTATTATTATTTTAAAAATTGAGATTCAGAATTCCAACCTTTATGTTATTTTATGCATCATAGTATAAAAGCAGAAAAATGAAAAAAATCCTGACATTTACGATATCACTTTTATTATTTCATAATTTTTATCCACAGACTATTGTAGGAAAGTGGAATATCAATTTTTTGATCGGAAGCAATTATCCTCCGGAAGAGTATGAACTTTTGCCAATAACTGGAAACAGGGAATTTGGTCATCTTCTCAATATTGATCCGGACGGAAAATTTTACAACAGACGTATTCCTGGCTGCGGACAAGACAGAAATCCTCCTTCATTTTTTGGTACTTATAAAATTATTGATGAAAATTACATTAGTTTCTTTGTGGAAAAAGGCCATGAAGAGCAAGAAACACTTATAAATAAAGATTGGGGGAAATACTATTACTACAAAAAAGGTAATGGATATAATTTTATTAAAAGCAATGGTAATCTTGAACGGGATAAACAAGTGGTTTATTACCGCAATCTGCTAACTGCAAAAGATAAAGAAATTGCAAGTTATCAAAACTTATACGGATGGATACAAACAAAATCAGCAGATGAGAAAGAGGCTGTAATATCTTGTTTAGCAGAAAATCAAATTAAAAACTTTGAAATTTTATATTCCAAACCTGTAGAAAATCGTTGGCAGACAATTTATCTGATAAAAATAAACAATGAATTCCGGTATATAATATTTGATAAAGAATATAAAAGAGTAATTCTGTATGATGATTATCAAATTCAGAAAACAGACAAATTAATTTTGGAAATTGATGCAGATAAAAAACTGAAAACCAAAATCATCAAAGAAAAATACAATCCTGAAACAAGCTCTTCTTCAAGAAATACAATTACGATTTATCAGAAAAAAGATAAAATTTACAAAGCTGTATATAACCAATACTCTTCCGATAACGAAGGTGATTTTACTGTCATCTATTTTGAAGATGAAAAACCAGTATATGTTGAATATCAAACAAAATATTTTTTCGGTAAAAGGGAGGTTTTATCAAAAATTGGCAGCTATATCTTAGATTTAAAAGAACATAAAATCTTAACAAAAAAAATGTTTAGTGAACAGCGGGAAATATATTTCCCAACTGAATATTACGAACGGGTAATCGAAGAAATAAATAATAAATTAAAGAAAAAAAAAGAAACATCCAAAAACTGAAAATTCTCAATCCTCAACTAATATTTATCAATAATTGATTTAAATTTGTCCTAACTTTCTCACAATAATGAAACAATCCCAAACAGGAGAATTCTACGGACAAACCAACAAAACCATCAATCTGGACGGGATCACGTTGACCGATACTGTTTACACTCTCGACAAAGTGGATTGGCATTACCACGAGAACGCTTATTTCACGTTTATCCTTCAGGGAAATGTGATAGAAGGGAACAAAAAAGAGATCTACAATTGTTCTGCTGGCGACCTACTTTTTCACAACTGGCAGGAACCTCATTATAACATAAAGCCAGAAGGTTTTACAAGAGGTTTTCATATCGAGATTGAAAAAAATTGGTTTGATGATTTAAATTTTAGTACAGAAAATCTGCAGGGAAGTATTAATATTTCGAATCCTGACCTGAAGTTTTTACTTTACAAGATCTTCCGGGAAACGAAAACTGATGATGCCACTACTCTAGTTTCTATCCAGAGCTTGTTATTGGAAACATTAGGAAAAATGCTTCGGGATAATCGATCCGAAAACAATAAAAAGCCAACTTGGGTTTCCGAAATTAATTCGATTCTGAATGACCAGTTTTCCGATCAGTTAAGTTTGGATTATCTATCAAAGACATTGGACATTCATCCTGTTCATCTATCAAGGGATTTTTCAAAATACTTCCATTCCGGATTGGGAGAATATATCAGAAAGCTGAAGGTTCAAAGATCTTTGCAAATGATTTCTCAAGAAAAACTGAATCTGACAACAATTGCTTTGGATTGTGGTTTTTCTGACCAGAGTCATTTTACCCGTTGTTTCAAAGAGATCAATGGCATTACACCTTCCCAATACAGAAAGATTCTTTTCGGTTGATATTTTCGGAATGTTAATTCTGTTCTATTTATTAAGCGAACTTAAATTATAGTTTTGCAGTTAAATATTTGAATTAATTATGAGAAAGATTTTCATTGTAATTTTTGTTAGCTTGTTTGGTTTAATGATTTTCGGACAGACAAAAGATCTTGTAAAAACTGACGGAATTACCACGAGCCTGCACAAAACCAATGTCGGAAAAGTTACTTTTATGAACGGTAACATTCCGTTAGACCAATATAAAGAATCCGATTTTCTGAAATCTTTCCCCTTGACTTATCGATCTGACCTTAACATTCGGGTTTTTATGGATAATTCTGTCATCAATTATCTTCATCAACTTTCACCAGAATTGTCGGCTTCAGAATTACTTGAAAAAGGAAATCTGCAGTTCTCATTTTTCATTGATGGAAAATTCATTTACAAAGAGAATATCAGTCCTGGATGTTGGCTAGGTAATGCCAATGAATTGAAAAATACTTTGACTACGTTCAGAATTCCGTTAACGAGTACCAAAGGAGAAAATCTTTGGGCATTGCATCTCTGGGAAAGATTCCAGCTCAATGGTGGCGAAAAAGTTTTGAAAGAGGGAAAGCACAAACTTAAAATAGAAATCAGACCTTATGTTAAAACTGATGAAAAAACCGATGCAGCAGTTGGAAAATTAATAGCAGAAGGCCAGATTGAACTTGTTATTAAAACTCCAACTTTAACAGCCGAACAAATTGCAATTCAGCCCATCAAACCTGAAAGTGGTTGGGAAATTTCGGATCTCAAATTTGATAAAAAGAAAATTGAGGCATTTAATACTGAAATTGGCAACTATACGATGAAGGAGATAACAAGTATAATTGTCATTAATGATGGAAAACTTTTACTGGAAGAATACTTTAACGGTGCAGACAGAAATACTTTACACGATCCACGTTCCGCAGGAAAATCTTTTGCTTCTACCTTGATGGGAATTGCTATAAATGATGGTTACATCAAAGATGAAAATCAAACTTTAGATCAATTTTACAATTTAAAATCCTTTGAAAATTATAATATCAAAAAAGATCAGGTTAAAATAAAAGATCTCCTCACAATGAGTTCCGCATTCGAAGGTTCTGATGCACACAGCGAATCCCCAGGTAACGAAGAAAATATGTATCCTACAGATAATTGGGTAAATTTCACGCTGGATCTCCCAATGGATGCATCAAAAACCAACGGTGGAAAATGGGATTATTTCACAGCTGGTACAATTCTCCTTGGTGACATTCTGGATAAAAGTGTTCCAAATGGATTGGATAAATACGCCGACGAGAAGCTCTTCAAACCACTAGGAATTACAAATTACAAATGGCAATATACGCCTCAAAATGTGGCAAATACAGCTGGAAGTCTGCAAATGAGATCTCTGGACTATGCTAAGTATGCGCAACTGTATAAAAATAATGGTGTCTGGAATGGCAAACAGATATTATCAAAAGATTGGGTTCAGAAAACCTTCACTCATCAAATTAAGATTCCGGAAAGAAAAAATGAATTTTATAGTTATCTTTTTTGGAACAGATCATTCGAGTACAAGGGGAAGAGTTACGAAACCTATTATTGCTCAGGAAATGGCGGAAACCAATTCATCATTTTCAAGGATTTGCCCATTGTTGTTATCATTACTTCCAGAGCTTACAACAAGCCTTACGGACATCCGCAAGCTGAAAGAATTGTAAAAGATTTTATTTTGCCTTCAATTTTTAAATAATAAAACCCTTGCTTAAAAAAAATTTAAGCAAGGGTTTTTTTGGTGTGGTTTATAATCTAAACAAAATCGCCAAAATCAAACGGTTTTCTCTTTTAACCAAATCGGGTCTCCAATTCGGGTCTAAAGTAGAAACTGTATAACCAGTCTGTGAAGTAACCCCTCCGCGACCAGCAAAATAAGGAACATTGGCTTCGCGATGAACAAACTCCAATCGAAATGTGATACTTTGATTTGGCATATAATCTAAGTTTGTAGAAAAATCCCATCCTTCAAATTGATCTCCCGTATTAGCTGAGAATGGAAACGCACCTTCGGTTTGAGTTGGATTATTGGGGTTTGGCAGAGGACTCGCTTGTCCTGTTGGATAAAGTACCAAATATCGTCCTGGGTTTTTCATCCAACCACCGCCAATTGTCCAAGCCATTTTATCTTTCGCAAACCAAACTCTGTTATAAAACATCGCACTCAAGAAATATTGTGCGGGTTTATCTGGATTACTGTTACTAAAACCATTCACACCACCGCCTTTTTCAAAACCAAAATCGCCTGTAAGAGAAAAAGCCATTTTGGTAATCCCGTTAGATTTTGGTCTGTTGTAGTAGCGCAACAAAACACTATTATCACTATGAAATCTTTTTCTGTCAGGAATCAAAGCGGCATCGGAACCGTAGTAATTGTTTGTGATTAATTTCCAATTACTGCTAGGAATATAAGTCACATTCGCTCCAAATCCTGGCATCGCATTGAATCTCCCGTAACTCTGCCAGCCATTAATAATCCAAGGTTCGATTTTCAAATTCTTAGTTGGAAATATCTGAATCTTCAATCCATTAAAAAACCAAGGTGTATTATCCGAAGTGAACGACGCCTGATATTCCCAATTCTCTGCCTGATAAAAAGAATTAAGACCAATATAAGACATAAACAAACCTGCATCGATGTTGATTCCGTACCATTTGTTAATGTGTATTCCGGCATTCGCTTCACTCAGATATCGATAGACATCATTCAGTTTATATTGTCCTCTGTAAGGACTGTAATCGTTCCTTGGAATGACGATAGAACGTGTTCCAAACTGCGTCATAATTCTTGCTCTTGCATTCTTATAATAGAAATCACCACCGAAATGTAAAGCAGAAATTTGAATTTCATTATGTCTTGCAATAGCTGTACTTCCAATCGCCGTATTATCAATTGGATTGTTGAAAGAATAATTGTAATTGACATCCACCAAAACACTTGGAACAAAGAATTGGCTATCTTTCCAAATATTTCTAGTTCGTCTGTCGTTTCCGTTTGCCCAGCTCATATCGAGACCTTCAAATGGTTCTCCAATTTGCTTATTGACTTTGGGTAATTCAGTATCAGTTGTGTCAATTTCAGAATTAGTTTGAAGTTTTAAACTATCAAAAATTTCTTTTTTAACTTGCTGAACGATGCTTTTTCTGTCGGTTTCTGTTAAAGTTTGAGCATTACTGTTCAATGACCATAAGCACAAAGCTATGATGATATTTTTTTTCATTGGATTAATGATAAATTTAGTTTTATAAAATAGGTTGGGTTTTGATTTCTCTTTTCAAATCGATTTTTGAAACAGGCTGATAGACCAAAGGCGTATGCTCTATCACAACATCACTTTTGTCCAATCCAAACGCTGCTTCATCACTCTGCCCGAGACGTTTCAAAAAGAAATAAGAACTAAGTAAAACGCCTTCTCTTAAAGTAAATTCGTTTTCTACGGAAAGGAATTTTTCAATGATGACAAATTTGAAATCCGGTTCGTTGTTGTATTTCGTAGAACCATCGGGACGAATGTGAAGATTAAGCTCTTTACAATTCACCAAATCCTGCATTATTTTTTTAAAATACAATTCGGTTTTGGGCTGAATCCTGAATCCAATATTGATATTAACTTTAATGACTTTATCATCTACCAATTCCGAAATATTGTAAGACAAAGTGTAAGGTTCTTCGGTTCTGTTGATATGGAAAAACCAATAGACATCAGCTCTCTTAGGATTTTTCGAAAAGATAGATTTGATGATTTTATCTTCAATCTGATGACGATGATTAGCCTTAGTCAAATAAACCAAATGCGTCGCAAACTTCGGAATATCCTGGTCAGAACTTAATTCTTTGATTTGAGGAACAAATTGCCCAAGGTCAACAAACTTCGTAAATCTATTATTGATTTTTCTCGCAAAAAACCAAACATACATTGTCATAAAAATGAACAATTCGAAAAACAAGAACATCCATCGTTCCTTAATTTTAGCAACATTAGCAATGAAAAATGAAATCTCGACCGTCGCGAATAAAATCAACAATCCAAAAACTAAAAATTTATTCCATTTCAATCTATAAATCAAGAAATAACAAAGTAAAATAGTCGTCATCATCATCGCAATCGTAATACTGAAACCATAAGCCGCTTCCATATGCGTTGAAGACTGAAAATAGACAATCATCAAAATACAACCTACCCACAGAATATTGTTGACACTTGGGATGTAAATCTGACCTTTGATATTGGAAGGCTGTCTTACCGCTACTCTAGTCCAGAAATTCAGGTTCATTGCTTCACTTACCATTGTATAACTTCCGCTTATCAAAGCCTGCGAAGCAATTACAGTTGCTGCAGTTGCAATAATAATTCCCGGAATCAGAAACCAATCAGGCATTATTTCGTAAAACAAATTTCTTCCGTCAAGTGCTTTCCCTCCTTTATTCATCAGCCAAGCAGCCTGCCCCAAATAACAAGAAACCAGAGAAATTTTCACAAACATCCAAGTGATTCTAATATTCTTTTTACCGCAATGTCCAAGGTCAGAATACAAAGCTTCCGCTCCTGTTGTACAGAGAAAAACTGCTCCTAAAAGCCAGAAACCGTGAGGATAATTAACCAATAATTCATAAGCGTAATGCGGACTTAAAGCTTTGATAACCGAAGGAAATTGAATGATTTGTGAAATTCCCAAAACGAATAACATCACAAACCAAACCGCCATTACAGGACCGAAAACACGACCTATCTTATGCGTCCCAAATCTTTGAAAAAAGAACAGCAAGGAAAGAATCACAATCACAATTGGAACTGTTGGGATGTGTTCCAGACCTTTTACCATTTCCAGACCTTCAACTGCTGAAGCTACGGAAATCGGAGGTGTGATAATTCCGTCTGCAAGCAATGTTGTCGCTCCGAGAATAGTCGGAATTGCCAGCCATTTCCCGTAACGGCGAACTAATGCATACAATGAGAAAATACCACCTTCGCCAGCATTATCAGCTTTTAAAGTCAGCCAGACATATTTGATAGTGGTCTGCAAAACCAAAGTCCAAAAGATGCACGAAACCCCACCTAAAACTAATGTCTCCGTAACTTCTCTTTCTCCAATAACTGCTCGGAGAGCATAAAGCGGACTTGTACCGATGTCGCCATAAATAATTCCTAATGCGACTAATAAAGAAGCAGCTGTAATCTTGCTGTTCATTCCATTTTTCAACTTTTCCATTCATCTAATAATTGATGATGCAAAAGTGCCCAAAAGCCTATCGGTAAAAGATAAAAAGAACTGACGTTTATATAAAGAAAATATAAAGATTACTGGAATCTGTAACCTACTCCGCTTTCGGTAATGATATGTTTCGGCTGATTGGGATTGTCTTCAATTTTTTTACGAAGTGTTCCGACAAAAACTCTCAGATACTGTGTTTCGGTTTGGTAACCAACACCCCAAATTTCTTTCAGAATGTATTGATGCGTCAAAACGCTTCCTTCGTGTTTTGCGAAAAGCGAAATCAGATTAAATTCAGTTGAAGTTAACTTAATCAATTCATCATTTTTTTTAATCGTTCTATTGACCAAATTAATCTCTAAATCTCCAATCTCAATTACAGAAGTATTTTCCTGAGTCTGATTCCTGCGAATCGCTGAACGGATACGGGCCATTAATTCTGCGGTTCGAAAAGGTTTTGTGAGATAATCTGTCGCGCCATTGTCTAATGCGGAAACAATATCATTTTCGCTGTTTTGGACAGACAGAATAATAATCGCTTTGTTGTACCATTCTCGGAGTTCTTTCAGAATCTCGTGACCGCTTTTGTCAGGCAATCCAATATCTAATAAAATCAATTCTGGTGGATGATTGGCTGCCATAATAATTCCTTGCTTTCCTGTCTCAGCCTGCAAAACTTTGTAATCATTACTTTCGAGAGTGATTTCCAGCAGTTTTCGGATTTGCGGTTCATCGTCTATGATGAGAATCTCGGCTTTATTCATTTTTAAGGTTATTGATGTAAGATGCTTCTGCAGGAATTTCTATTGTAAAAACAGCACCGCCATTTTCTTTATTATTGAGTTTAATTTTTCCATTTTGAGCTTCCACAAAACCTTTGACAATCGATAATCCTAATCCGCTTCCACCAGTTTTCGAATTTGGAAGTCGATAAAACTTTTCAAAAACCAAATTAATTTTATCCTCAGGAAAACCTTTACCATTGTCAGAAATCAAAATAATTAAATTTTCTGACTGATGCTTCACTTCAATTTCAATGATTGAATTCTCAGACGTATATTGAATGGCATTATGCAGAAGATTGTGAATAATCTGTTCCGTAAATCCATCATCAATTTTGAATAAAGGCAAGTTCTCATCAGACTGAAAAATAATCTTATGATTCTCATTAACCGATAATTTCTGAAGAACAGAATTAATCAAATCATTAATATCGCACCAATCGAATTTTGGTCGTAAAATCCCATTTTCCAAGCGACTAATATTCAATAGATTTTCAACTTGTCTGTCTAATCGAAATCCCGCTTTTCCAATTTCATTAAGTAAAATATTCTGATTATCAATTGACAGTTTTTCTTTGTTTTCATTAAGTGTATCAACCGCTCCAAGAATCGTTGCAATCGGCGTTCGTAACTCGTGAGAAAGGGAATTAAGAAGTGTATTATATAACTTGATGGTATTTTCTTTTTCTTCCTTGTCTCTCGCTTTTTTTTCTGCTTCTCGGATTTTGAAAGTCAATACTGCATTTACCAAAGCAATGAAAAAGTACAGAAAAAACATCAGCAGATCCTGCGTGTTATTGATATGAAAATTATAAATCGGAGGAATAAAAAAGAAGTTCCAAATCAATGCACTTAAAACCGCTGAAATAATCACAGGAACAATATCGAAAAGCATTGCAATCACAGAAACCGTCATCAGTAAAATCAATGAAGAAGTTCTGTAACTCAGCCAATCCTGCAGAGAAAAACATAGAAAAGCAACGACAAGCACAGTTAAAACACTTATCACATATTGCTTCGTCAAGGAAATATTTTTTGTTGCAGGTATTTTCAATTCGGTAATCAAAAAGTTGAACAAATTTAGTTATTAAGGTATAAAGATTTTATAAAGAAATCTAACCTGACTAAATTAATTCCTAATTATCCATATTCAAAGAACCACCAGAATAAACTCTGAAAAACTCCGTACGAAAAACCTCGCCTAAAGGAATTTCCGAGTCATCGACGAAAATGTTATGATTGTCAAAAGAATCTATGAAATTGATATTAACCACATAAGATTTGCTGACACGTAGAAATTTATCGTTGGGAATTTTTTGATGAATGGTTTTCAGATTCATTGCCGTGATTAGCTTCTGAGTTTTGGTATGAATGACAACGTAATCTTTAAGACCTTCTATGAATTTAATTTCATCAAAATTAAGTTTATAAAATCTTCTGTCTGCTTTTATGAAAAGAAAGTCAGTTGTATTGGATTCAACCGTATTTTTGATAGTTTCCTGCGATAGTAACTGATCGTATAATTCGGCTTTTTGAATAGCTTTTTCCAATCGGTTTTTTTCGATTGGTTTTAATAAATAATCGATTGCGTCCAATTCATAGCTTTTCAAAGCGTATTGTGAATATGCTGTTGTAAAGATGATCAAAGTCTGTTTGGGAAGCATCTCAGCAAATTCCAAACCTGTAACCAAAGGCATTTCTATATCCATAAAAATAAGGTCAACCTGATTGGTTTTGAGAAATTCCAAAGCTGTCAACGCATTAGAAAAATCGCCAAGAATCTTAAGGTTTGATACTTCTAAAATCAATGACTGCATCTCTGCTCTAGCCAATGGTTCGTCGTCTATGATGATACAATTCATACAGGAATGCTTAGTTTTACAATATATTCTTGATCGGTTGAATCAATATTCAAATCAAATCTTTCCTGATACAAAAGCTCCAAACGTCTTTTGATATTAGCTAATCCTAAACCACCAAATTTTTCATTTGATAATGAGTAATTTGGATTTCGAGAATTGGCACAGACGAAATGCAGATGTTGATCTTTAATTTCAATATAAATATTCACATAAGATTGATTATCATTGATTTCCACGCTGTGTTTTATAGCATTTTCTACAAAAGTTGTGAATAGATTTGGCGGAATAAAAATCGTGTTTAATATCTTTTTATCGGTTTCCGTTTTGATCTCAACAGAGAAATTTTCACGCCTTATTTTTTCCAAGTTAATGAAATTTGATAGAAACTCAATTTCCGATGTTAAGAGTGTTTTCTCTTCATTATTTTCATACAATTGATAGCGCAGAAATTCTGATAATTTGATAATGACAGTCGTTGCTTTTTCAGGGTCAGTTCTTATCAAAGCCTTCACATTATTCAACATATTGAAAAGGAAATGCGGATTGATCTGGTTGCGCAATTCCTTCAGTTCCATATTCAGTGTGAGATTGCTTAGCTCAATCAATTTGATATTATCTCTGGTCCATTTCTGAATCAGCCTTACAGTCGTACTGATGAGAATGATTGGCAGACACATCAAAACGCCCTCATACATTCCTCTTTTATCATCAATTCTCGCATTGATTCTGTATTCTGAAAAAACAGTATTAAAACAAAAACCAATAGAATTAAGGCCAACAACGCCTAATATTGTCAATAATATAAAATATAAGACATAATGTGTTTTGAAGAAAAATAAGGGAACTAGAACATAGATGTTGATGTATGTCATTATAATTAATGAAATATACACAAAAATCAAGATGTAATATTCATAACCTTCCTGAAACTCGTGCCAGAATCTTGCATTATACAGCAACAGGAAAAAGAAGGATAAAAAAGCAAAATGCCTCCACCATCGGAATCGTTTCTCAACCAGAAAATCGATGACCAAATTATCTTTTAATTCCTTGGATTTGTTTTTCAGCATAATTTTTAGAAAGTTCAAAAATAGCTAATAACGTTTATAAACCCGATAATATTATACAAACACCGCAGTTTTTTATACTAATTTTCAAGAAGCGGGATTTGGTATAAATTATTGAGGAGTTCGTATAAAAAACAATTTATCAGAGCTTATTCTCGCTTCCTTTGCCCTGTAAAATTTAACAATATGGAGCTTAAAGTTTTTCAGGAATTGACAGAACAGATCGACCTAGAATGTTTTTATATGACACCAACGCAGCTGGAAGAAAAAACAATTCAACTGATAGATCTTCATCATTTTATCGAATCTTATAATCAAAGTCTGAAGGTCATCGATTACATCAATCATCCCATCAATATTATTGAAGATAATGGCGTAAAAAAAGGAATCCTTTTCTATGATTTGAAACACGATTTACCATTGGATCTTTCAACGTCTGAAGCTTTTAAGAATCAACATCAGCTGCAGGAACTTTGGTTTGTATTTGTGGAGGAAGATCACATCAGCAAATTCAATAAACATATTGATTTTCTGGTTGAGAACAGCATCGAATTCTTTTTCAACAGAATATTCACGTTCAACTTTTTCCAATCCATAATCCATACCTTAAAATAAACTATGAAAAACTTAAAAAAGATCTTTATTCCTTTGGCTATTTTTCCTATTAACAATCTTGTTCTGGCTCAGAAAAAAGACAGTATTCCACAAAAAGTAGTGGCTTTCGTGACAGATAGATTCCCTCAATCAAGAGATCTTAATGTAGAATTCACTCAACTGACGCCTTACAAATATTCATCACAATTATACGGTTCAGATTTGCCAGAAAACAAAGTCAAAAGTCTGCAGCAAGTGAAAGTAAACGCCAACTTCTATTTCATCAAAAATGCAAAATGGATGCTGAGCACAAGCTTGAATTATAAATACACTTCCATTAATACAGAAAATACAACATCGCTTTTCTCAGAAAACACAGGAAATAAAAGTGATTTCCATTACCACACAGAATCTTTGAGTCTCACGCGTTTCTCAAAATTATTTGGTAAAACAGCAGTCTATTCTGCAACAGCATCAGTTGACGGAAGTGAACAGCATTTCGAAAGAATAAGAGGAATGCTGACTGGATCTGTAGTGATGACAGCTAATGTCAAGACAACATTTACTTTAGGTTTAGCAGCATTGATCGATCCAAGTGGACAAATTCCTGTTTTCCCACTTCCTGTCATTACTTACAAACACAGCTTCGACAATGGTTGGGTTGCGGACATCATTTTGCCGAGTAAGATATTGATGAGGAAAAATGTTTTCCAAAACGGAAGATTTTCTATCGGAACGGAGTTGGATAATACTTCGTTTTATATTTATAATGCTGATAAAAGATATGAGTTCCGACAAGTGGAAATTAATTCCGGCGTTATTTACGAACATAAGTTAGGCGGGAATTTCATCGGGACTTTTAAAACAGGAATGAGAGCTACACCCAATGCTAGAATTTTCAATAAAGAAGATACTTTCAAAGATTATATTTTTGACGCGAAGGCAAAACCTTCTTTCTATTTTAATATCGGAGTTTCTTACAATCCTTTTGGAAAACCGAGACAGAAATAAAGTTTATCTTAAAATATAGAAAATAGTACTTTGTTCAATCTATTAGTTTTTGTTAAAGCCTTTCAATATTTGAAAGGTTTTTTTGTTTTATACAAAGCTTAACTTTACGCTTCTTATCAAATCAAACATTCAAATTACATTATGAAAAGGTCTATCAGTATTCTATTTTTGATTTGCAGCATTTTTATTTTTTCACAGATTACAAAAAATTATAATATCAATGGTATTTCCAGAAAAGTGATTATCTACAAACCGAATACTAAATCTGACAATCTCCCAGTAGTTTTTGTTTTCCACGGTCACGGTGGAAATGCGAATTTTGCAAGCCGAAGAATTAATATTCAGGATTATTATAAAGATGCAGTCGTTGTGTTTATGGAGGGTTTACCAGGAAGAAAAGTTCCGGGTTTGGATCCAAATGGAACCATGAATGGCTGGCAGATTTTCACAGATGATCTGGAAGGCCGAGACATCAAATTTTTTGACAAAGTATTTTCAGAAATTCATAGAGATTATAATATAGATGACAGCAGAATTTACATTATTGGACATTCCAACGGCGCAAGATTCGCCAATGTTCTTTGGAAAGAAAGAGGCGACAAAATCACAGCAATTTGTTCTGCATCTGCGCAAGGTGGCAATATGATTTCCGGAGCTGTTCCGATTTCTGTCTGGATGTATATGGGAAAAAATGACAAAATTGTCTCTTTTGAAAGTCAGGAAAAATCTATCCCAATTGTAAAAACCAACCTCGGAATTACAACCGACGGAAAATTGGAAAATGACAAAACAATCTTTGAAGGAAAAAACAAAGCCGAATTGATACTACAGCAAAGTGATGCTGGACACGAATTTCCGAAACAATCTTTACCGGAAATCGCAGAATTTTTTAAAAAACATTCTAAATAAAATAATTAATCCTCGATAATCTTCTTACGATGCTGCTTTCCCCAATCTGTCAGATTATTAATGATACTCTTTAATGTTAATCCGTGATCTGTAAGTTCATAACGGACAGTAATTGGTTTTGTATCCAGAACAGTTCTTTTGATTAACTTATTGATTTCTAATTCCTTTAATTCTTTGCTAAGCATTTTGTTGGAAATTCCTTCTATATCGTTTAAGATGTCAGAAAAACGTCTTTTGTTGTAATAGCAAATAGATGAAATGATTGGTATTTTCCATTTTCCATTCAGCACATCCATAGAATCCTGAACGGCCATCATTTCTTTTTTATATTCTTTTTGAAAATCTACTGCTTCACATTCCATAGCCATATTTTATTATTTTAATGTTATTGTTACTTTTGGTTACAAAGTTACTGAAATAAATTTTCTAATTTCATTTTGAAGAAAAACTGCAGTAAGAACTTCAGCTTTATTTGGTAATCATTTGCCGCCAAAAGATCTTGAGCAGAGAAAAATTGAAATGGAAAACTGGAAAAAACTGGTTGGTTGGATCAAATAAAATTTAAGAATTATGAAAAGAGTTACCGTATTCTGTGGATCCAGTTTTGGCACGGATGAGATTTATAAAACACAAGCTATTTTATTAGGAAATAAATTGGCTGAAGAAAATATAGGGTTGGTTTATGGCGGCGCAAACGTCGGTTTGATGGGCGCTGTTGCAGACGGCGTTTTGGAAAAAGGAGGCGAAGTATTTGGCGTTTTACCCAACTTTTTAAAATCTAAAGAAATTGCTCACGATCATTTGACCGAATTGATTTTGGTAGAAACAATGCACGAAAGGAAAACCAAAATGAATGAACTTTGTGATGGCGTGATTGCTTTGCCTGGCGGTTTCGGAACCTTGGAGGAGCTTTTTGAAATGCTGACCTGGGCGCAATTGGGACTTCACAAAAAACCAATCGCCATTCTGAATATTGACGGTTTTTACGATTCATTAATTACATTTATCCAGACAACAGTTGATAAAGGTTTCCTGAAAGAAGTCAATCAAAAGATGTTGATAGTAAGTGATAATATTCCCGAATTGCTGGACAAAATGAAAAATTACGTTGCACCAACCGTTGGAAAATGGATCAATAAAGAAACAGTTTAAAAAATCAATTGGTTCAATGGAAAAACTGCGTCAGCATATAGAAGAAATAGTCTCTTTAACGGATGAGGAATTTGATTTAATAAAACCACACTTCACTTCAAAACGAACTTTGAAAAACCAATTTCTGATTCACGAAGGCGATGATGTAAAATATGAATTTTTGGTTTTATCAGGGATTTTCAAAGTTTTCTATCTGGACGAACAAGGGAAAGAATTTATTCTTCAGTTTGCCAAAGAAAATTGGTGGATGTCAGACTATCCCGCATTTTTTCAATCCAAAAAATCAACGGTTTTTATAGAATGTATAGAAGCGGGCGAAGTTCTAATTTCAACTTTGGAAGCAAGAGAAAAAATCTCATCCGAACTTCATAAGATGGAACATTTTTACAGAATGAAATTGACCAATGGTTATATTGCGTTACAACAAAGAGTAAAACTATTGCTCTCCAGCACGCCTCAGCAACGTTATGAAGAATTTTCAAAACTCTATCCTGACTTATTGCAACGGATTCCCAAAAAGCTGATTGCCGAATATCTTGGTGTCAGCAGGGAAACGCTCAGCCGACTTTATTCCAAATAAAAATATTAAAAGTGTGATTACGATCACACTTTTTTTGTGACTTGCCTCCTACGATTCAGACAGCGGTTGACGGTACATTTGCCTTATCAATTTAAAAAGAAATCATTAATAACAATTAAATTTTAAGTCATGAAAAAGAAAGTTTTAATTATCGTTTCAAACGCTAATTCAATTGGACCAAACAACAGAAGAACCGGAACATTTTTGCCGGAAGTTGCGCATCCTTATGCAGAATTTGAAAATGCAGGATTCCAGACTGATTTTGCTTCATTAACAGGAGATACGCCTTATCTTGACGGATTAGACCTTGCCGGCGATCCTGACAATTTGAAATTCTTAACTGGCGATGGCTGGGCAGAAATGCAGAAAGCAACCAAGCTAAGTGATGTGGACACTACAGTTTACGACGCTGTTTTCACGCCAGGCGGTCTAGCTCCAATGGTTGATATGCCGGAACATCAAACATTGAAAAAAGTGATTGCAGAAACTTATGAGCGAGGTGCAATTGTAGGCGCAGTTTGTCACGGTCCGGTTTCATTATTAAATGTAAAACTGAGCAATGGCGAGTATTTGGTAAATGGTAAAAATATCACATCATTCACTACCGAAGAAGAAGCAATGTACGCTATAGCTGATGTTCCTTTTGATCTTCAAACCGAACTATCAAAACAAGGCGCAATTTTTCACGCAGAAACACCTTGGTCAGATCATAGCATTGCAGATGGAAATCTTGTGACAGGACAAAATCCGGCTTCTGCAAAAAGTGTTGGAGAGAAAATAGTAGCGTTATTAAATCAGAATAATTAATCATGGAAAATCAGACAAAACCCGTATTTATCTTTGCCAAATGGCAAGTGAAAAATGGAGAATTACAGACAGTTTTGGATTTGCTTCCTTCATTAATCGAGAAAAGTAAAAACGAAGAAAGCAACTTATTCTACAAAATCTATCAAGATAATTCTGAACCCAATACGCTGATATTAAATGAAAGCTACAAAGATATGGCGAGCGTAGAATCACACAAAAACTCCGATCATTATCAGAATATTGCTGTAAAACAAATTATCCCTTTATTGGAAAACAGAGAAGTAATTTTAGCTTCAGAACTGAATTTTTGATAGATTAAATAAAATATTATGAAAAAGCTGAAGCAAATAACTTCAGCTTTTTTAATTACTTTTAATCATTAATTTATTTTCTAAAGTTTTCTAATAATGACAATCGACCAAATCCTAGACAACATCTACTCTATTCCAGATTCGTCCAAATCTTTGGTCAAAGAATACATCACTTTAGAAACTTATCCCAAAGGACATATTATTATCAATGCTGATAAGGTAGAACCTGATATTTATTTCATTAAAACAGGAATTGCAAGAGCATTTTCAAATTCCGGAGACAATGAGATCACGTTTTGGTTTGGCAGAGAAGGAAGTACGGTTCTTTCTATGATGAGTTATATTTCCAATGAAAAAGGATACGAAGACATTGAGCTTTTGGAAGATTCTGAATTGTATCAAATCAAATCCAGTGATTTACAAAATCTATTTAACAAAGATATTCATATTGCCAATTGGGGAAGAAAATTTGCTGAAAAAGAACTGGTAAAAACTGAACAACTGTTCATCTCCCGACAAACAAAAACCGCTACAGAACGTTATATAGATTTACTGGAAAAAACGCCACATCTTGTTCAGCGTGTTCAGCTGCGTTACATTGCATCATACTTGGGCATTACACAAGTCAGTTTGAGCAGGATTCGGGCTGAGATCAAATAAAATTATTATTTATCATAGGTAAAATGAAATTGAAATCCAATGTCCGAAATTTGTCAAAAATTAAAGAAAATGAATTGGATTTTATTGATAATTGCCGGAATTTTTGAAGTGGCATTTGCAACGTGTCTTGGAAAAGCAAAAGAAACATCGGGCACAGAAATGTATGTCTGGTATGGTGGTTTTCTTCTTTGTATTACTGTCAGTATGTTATTGCTCATCAAAGTTACTCAGACTTTACCCATCGGAACTGCTTATGCTGTCTGGACAGGAATTGGCGCTGTAGGAACTGTTTTGGTTGGCATTATTGTGTTCAAAGATCCTGTCAGTTTTTGGAGGATTTTCTTTATTTCGACTTTGGTGGCGTCTGTTGTTGGTTTAAAAGCTGTTACTCATTAATATGTCCGGAGAGAAAAATCTAGAGGTTTTATTAAGAACTATAAGACTGTAAATCAGTCTAGTATAATATGTTTTGTCATAAAAACAATGAAAGTTTTAAATAACTTTTCGATTTAAATAATGAGGATTAACATTTTTACCAAAATTGAGGTGTAAACTTCAGCTTTTTTTACTATTTTAGCTTCAATAAAAATAATTAGAAATCATTATTGATATTCTAATAATAAACACAAACAATAAAAAGATGATTAAAGAAAGTAAAAAACTGAAAGAGTTATCATTCGACGAACTCAAAACCCAACAAAAAAAATACACCACCTTTGTCAGCGTTCTTAGTATTTTAACAATGTTGACTTTAGCTGCACTTATTTATTTTGCAATGAAAAGCGAAAATTATACTTTCATTGTACTTTGTGGCGGATTTTCCTTTGCCTTATTGCTTTGTGCGGTTATTCTGAAGCAGATAGAATCAGAAATCACAGCACGAGATTCTAATTAATAGTTATTTAGTTTTATTACTGACGCATCAATTTAGAGAATCCAGAACTGTTAAATTGATTTTCAAGATTTGTAATTCTTTCTGAAAATTAATTTAAATTAGAAGAATGAAATATCTATTTTTAGGATTAGCAATTTGTCTGGAAGTCTTTGGAACAAGTTGTTTGACAAGATCGGAAAACTTTACTAAACTATGGCCTAGCTTACTGACAGTCATTTCTTTCACGGCCTGTTTTTATTTCTTCTCGCACGCAATCAAAGAGATTCCGTTGGGTGTTGCTTATGCTATTTGGGCAGGTTTAGGAATTGTGCTCACAGCTTTGGTTTCTGTATTCTTTTTCAAACAGAAATTAGATCTGCCTGCATTCTTGGGAATCGGGATTATCATCATTGGTGTTCTTGTGATTAATTTATTTTCAAAATCAGCTACACATTAAAACAAGATTAGATTTTTGTAATTAAATTTATAAAGACAAAACACTTTTACAATGCTCGCCAAACCTACAGAACCATTAGAAACTTTCTATCCAGAAACGCTTGTGCATTGGCGCGATTGGTTAATAGAGAATCACAGCCGTGATAAAGGAATTTGGCTGATCCAATACAACAAAAAATCAGGCAAACCATCCGTAAGCTGGAGCGATGCTGTAGATGAAGCGCTTTGTTTTGGATGGATAGACAGCCTCAAGAAAAAGCTGAACGACGAATCCTCTATCCAGTATTTCGTAAAAAGAAAACCAAAAAGTACTTGGTCAAAAATCAACAAACAAAAAATAGAAAAACTCATTTCCGAAAACCGAATGATCCAAGCAGGATTAGACATCATCACTGTTGCAAAAGAAAATGGCTCCTGGGAAATTCTTGACAGCGTAGAAGAACTCATCATTCCTGAGGATCTGGCAACTGAACTTTCCAAAAGAGAAAATGCCACCGAGTTTTTTTTAAGCCTAAGCAAATCTGTAAAGAAAATGATGCTTCAATGGCTTGTCTTAGCCAAAAAACCTGAAACCAGAAAAAAAAGAATTCTGGAAATTGCAGAAGCTGCAGAAAAGAAAATGAAACCAAAGCCGTTTTAACCTAATCTGATTTTTTATTATAAAACAAACCTCGCTTTTAAGTGGGGTTTTTATGTTATAAGTTAGAATACAATTTGAAAAATATTTCTCATTGTTGCATTATGACCCAAATCATACTGTAAATATTAAGTTCTATTTAATTTTGACCTATCAAATTAAACTATGCATACTTTCTTATTCTGCCCTTTAACGTCTGTTTTAAATATCACTTATAATGATGTGAAATTTCTTGAACTTCAATTTAAGCAACAGATTATTAAGTCATAAATACGATTTATCCGAAATTTAAAAGGATAAAATTGTAACCAATTTTAAGTGCAGACAGCAAAATGAATATCGAAGAATACATTTTAAAATTATCCGGTGGAAAAGCAAAAGAATACAACACCGGCGATTTTATTTTCACAGAAGGCAGTTTACCCAACTATTATTATCAGATCATCGAGGGCGAAGTCAAGCTCAATAATCTGAGTGAAGATGGCAAAGAATCCATCCAAAGCATAGCCGTAAAAGGACAGAGCATCGGCGAGTTTCTTCTTTTTATCAATAAAAAATATCCGGCCAATGCAGTCGCTATTTCTCCTTGCAAAATATTGAGGATTTCGAAAATAAAATTCCTGAAAATGCTGGAAGATAATCCCGAACTCAAAGTCACTATGATCAAAAAATTAGCAGAAACCTTGTTTTCAAAGTTTGTAATGCGCCAGATCCTCTCCATAAAAAATCCGGCAACAAAACTTAAAGTATTAATGGATTATCTCAAAAGTTCACAATCCGAAACCGCCGCTTTTTCTTTCCAGATTCCGCTTACCAGACAGCAGATGGCAAGTCTTACAGGCTTGCGGGTTGAGACAACCATCCGCACTTTGAAAATTATGGAAAAAGACAATATTGTGAAGATCAAAAATCGCAAGATTTTTTACTAAATTATCTTAATAATATATTTTTCCCTTAATGATTTTTAAGATGCCTTCTTTTTCAAAGGTTTTAATATTTCTAATGACAGTTTCGACTCTCAACCCAGTCATAGCCGCAATCTGCTGACGTGTCAAAGGCGTATAATATGAGAATTGGCTTTGATCTGCACTGAAGCTTTTATGATAATCCAAAACACCTTTGATTCTGACATTCGCATACAGAGACGAATTGTTTTCCAACATAATATACTTTTGATACAGCCTTTCTGCCAGAAAATTATTCACAACTCTGGCTTCTTTGGGATGATCGTCCAGCATTTGGATGAATTTTTCTTTAGAGAGTTTTAATACCGTTACATTTTCAAAAACAATGGCATTCACGGGAAAAGTATGATCTATAAACAAAAGCATTTCGCAGACACTTAATCCTGGACCCAAGATGGCAAATATCAGTTCTTTCCCTTGCTCATTGTAATGATTGAGTTTGATGCTTCCGGAAATAATCTGGTAATAATGCTTTGGTGTTTCGAATTCACTGAAAATGGTATCGCCTTTTTTAAAATGTTCTGTTGTAGCGCCGTAAGTCTGAAGGAGCGTTTCTGGAATCAGCATAATTTGAAATTCATAGTTTGACAGACCGAATTTACACAAAATTGTACGTTTTTAAAATGATACAGGTCACAAACATTCTAAAATTCTTTTTCCAGCTTCAAAACAAATATGATCGTAATCATAAACCAACTCCAGCATTATTTTTAATTTTGAGAATTGTTAAAATGCTGCATATTCATCCTAAAATAAAGGGAATAGCAAACCAAATATAGCGTATATGAATAAAAAGAAAATTTTGATCTTTGATGATGATACTGCTACTCTGGAGGTTGTTTCTATAATATTTAAAGAGATTGGCTACGATGTAGAGCTGGCGGAAACAGTAGATAATATTATATCAATTGTCAGCGTTTTCTCTCCCGATTTGATTCTAATGGACATCAATATTCCAATGATCGGTGGAATCGAAGCTACCCGATTACTCAAAAATCACGAAACCTACCACTCTATTCCCGTGATATTCGTGACCGCCAAAAATGACATTGCCCAAATATCCTCAAAGGCATCTGCAGATGGTTACCTCTCCAAACCTTTTAATATAGATGAATTGGAAGAGATTGTTGCAAGGCTGACTTAATGAGTAATATTTTAAATATCTGATCATCCTAAATCGGATGGTTTTGGCTTACCAATTCCTCAATCTGGCTACGTCGGGGGAAAAAGTTCTGCGGAAATTTGTACCAACATTTAAAATCAATAAAATGAAAAAGGTATTTATCACAGGAGCAAATAAAAGCATTGGTTACGAAACAGCTAGACAGTTACTTCAGGAAGGTTATTATGTTTATTTGGGAAGCCGCAGTTTGGAAAATGGACAAGAGGCAGTAGAAAAACTAAAATCGGAAGGACTCACACAAGCCGAAGCCATACAGATCGACATTACCAGCCAGGAATCAGTAGAATCAGCACGAAGAGAAATTGGTAAAAAGACAGACGTTTTGGATGTTCTTATCAACAACGCCGGGATGAGTGGCGGGATGCCACAGAAACCCACAACTGCAAGCGTAGAGGTTTTACAGGAGGTTTTCAATGTCAATCTTTATGGAACTGTCAGAACAACACAGGCATTTATCGATCTGCTGACCAAATCTCCTCAGCCACGAATTGTGAATGTATCTTCCGGTATGGCATCACTGACTTTGTGCAGCGATCCGACATTTGAATACAAGGATTATGTAGGTGGTATTTACAGTCCGTCAAAAGCAGCACTCAATATGTACACTATTGCCTTAGCTTTGGAATTACGGGATACACCACTCAAAGTCAACGCTGTAGATCCTGGATTTACGGCAACGGATTTTAATAACCATCGTGGTACAGGAAGTGTGGAAGATGCCGGGAAACGAATTTTAAAATACGCAATGATTGGGGAAGATGGTCCTACAGGAAAATTCATATCGGAAGAAATGAACCCCGAAACAGGTATTGTAGCTTGGTAAATATGAAAGGTTTAAGTTAAATTTACAAGATGGAAAAGGAAAACTTACCTCGGAAATTTACATCTTTGTCAGACTTTCATCGTGTGTTTGGGCAGACAAAACCCTTTCACCCGATGATCAGTTTGATAGATATCAGCCTTAGTAACATTTATCCCGATGAAGTCTTCAATTCATTTGTCACAGATTTTTATCAGATCATTTACAAGCCCGATATCTCCGGGAAAGCAAGGTATGGACAAAGCCACTACGACTTTGCAGAAGGCGGTTTGATATTTTCTGCTCCTGGTCAGATTTTCCAGTCTCCACCTAGCACTGGAAAATCAGGTTATGTGCTGTCTATACACCCCGATTTTTTACTATCCTATCCCCTAGCCAAAAAAATAAAACAACACGGCTTCTTTTCCTATGCTGCAAATGAAGCATTACATTTGTCCGATCAGGAAAAGGAAACCATTCTGTCTGTGTTCAAAATCATTGATGAGGAACTGAAAAGCAGAATCGATGATCTCAGCCACGAGGTTGTAATTTCCCAACTTGAACTGCTGCTGAACTATTGCAACCGTTTCTATAAACGCCAGTTCATCACACGCAAACCGCTCAGTAATGATTTGCTGGCAAGGATGGAAGAAACTTTAGAGGAATATTTTAACAATACAGAATCTCTGGGAAAAGTACTCCCTACGGTGCAATATCTTGCTGAAGAACTGAACACATCTCCAAGTTATCTCAGCGATATGCTTCGTTCCCTTACAGGTCAAAACACACAGAACCACATCCACAACAAATTGATTGAAAAGGCCAAGGAAAAATTATCCACGACAGAAAACTCTATAAGTGAGATCGCGTATCTGTTGGGGTTTGAACATCCGCAATCCTTCAGCAAATTCTTTAAAGCGAAGACGAATTTATCTCCGTCAGAATTTCGTCAGTCATTTAATTAAAAAAAGTCAAAAACGGCACAGCTTTTAATCTACTGATTGCATATTAGAAAATCTCATTGCTAAAAATAATCGGTATGAATAAAAATTACATCTTTTACACAGTTATCCTTGGCGGATTATTAATACCGTTCAAAGGATCAGCTCAGCAGAACGCACAGAAGAATTTCTCCCTTTTCAATCCTGTTCCAAGTGCGCAGATGAGAGAAATGGAAACAGACCGTCCCGACGTTACCGAATCTCCTTTCACAGTAGATGCAGGACATTTCCAGCTGGAAACAGATTTAGTAAGAACAATTAGGGAAAAAAGCGAAACCACACAAACCAATACCTTCCTCATCAACCAGATGAACCTTAAAATTGGAATCACGGGTTCTACAGCCATTCAGATTGGTTTCCAGACTTATGGGAGACAGAGCGAAAAGGAATTGGATTCTGGTGAAAAAACAATAATTGATGGTCACGGCGACCTTACATTCAGGATCAAGCAGAATCTGATCGGGAACGATGGCGGTAACTTCGCATTAGCATTGCTTCCTTTCGTGAAATTCCCCACTTCCAAATATGAAGACAGCCGTTTCGAAGGCGGATTGATCGTTCCAATGCAGTACAAACTTCCCGGAGAATGGAATCTCGGATTTCAAGTAGAAGTAGATAGACTCAAAGATCAGGATGAAAATACGATGCACACAGAATTTCTGCAAACCCTTACTATCAGTCATTCGATCATCAAAGGTCTGGATGGCATTGCCGAAACCTATTACACCTACGATTTCAAAGCGCACCAGTTTTCCAATTACATCAACGCTGCATTACAGATGGAAGTAGCAAAAGATTTCAAACTGGATGCAGGACTGAATCTCGGAATACAGCACACGGCAGCAAAGCATTATTTTGTTGGGGCTTCTTACAGGCTGTAGTTATATCTTTTTCAGAGCAGATAATTTGTGAACTTTTAAATTATTAATAACGAAACCTCCCAATCACTTTAGAGGTTTAATTTTTAATACAATCGATCACAAAAAATAATAATGATATACAGATATAATTAATAAAAATCTTTATTTTTGAGTTTAACAATAAAAAATTAATCAACTATGAATTGGTATTTAAAAGTTATGAAACAGTACGCCGACTTCAATGGCAGAGCACGAAGGACAGAGTATTGGATGTTTATATTGTTCAACCTCATATTTACATTTGCTGCAATGGTTTTGGACCGTGTACTGGGATTAAATTTTTCTAATGAAATCACCTCCTATGGGTTTATCTATTTAATTTATGTTCTAGCTACTGTGATCCCTGGAATTGCAGTTGCTGTGAGAAGATTGCATGATGTAGATAAAAGTGGATGGTACTATCTTCTTATTTTCATCCCCTTGATTGGTGCTATTTGGTTACTGATTTTATTTTGCACAGAAGGAACACCGGGAAGAAATCAATATGGCTTCAACCCAAAAGAAGATGATAACGAAATCAATGAAATTGGACAAAAGGAATTTTAAACCTATTTTCTAAAATTTTTATAAAAAAACCACTCAATCACTTGAGAGGCTTTTTATAACAGAATCATAAACTTGACTCTTTTTTATTATATCATATATTAAGCAGAATTCCTGCTGGCATTAATATTACCAAATAAAGATCGCATCACGAGTTTCTCATAGCTCTCACGGTTGTCTTCTCCTTTCTGAATCTTAATCAACGCATATTGTTGAATACTTAATAATGGTAGTACAATTTTCTCACGAATCTTCACAGATTTACGGTTCAGAGGCTCTTCCTGCATCAGGATTTTGTAACCTGTCAGTTCCAGCATCATCTCTTTGGAAAGAGAAAATTCAGTGAAAAGGATATTCCAAAACTCTCCAAACTTCGTATTGTTTCTCATATAATAAGTCAGTGGGAAATAAGTCTTGTTCATACTCATCATTGAGTTTAAAACTAAAGTCTTGAAGAAATCCGAACCTTTATACAAATCTTTAATCTCCTCAAATCTTCCTTCATCCATCAAAGTTTTAAGAGCAAATCCAAACCCAAAGAATCCCGGAACATTCTGCTTCAATTGTGCCCAAGACCCAACGAAAGGAATGGCTCTTAGATCTTCAAACTTCAATTCAGAACCTGCGCCTCTTTTGCTTGGTCGGCTTCCTATATTGGTTCTTCCATAATATTCCAGCGTACTCATTTCCTGCAAGTAAGGTACAAACATTGGATGCGCCTTGAGATCAGAATATTTTTTATAACTAATGTCAGCCAATTCTGAGATTAATGATCTTTCTTTATCATTAAGGTCTTTCTTGGTACTTTTGAAAACATCATTTTCAATTCCGGCTGTTAATAACTGTTCAAAGTTAAACTTCGCCTGATCCTTATTTCCAAATACGCTTGTAATTGTCTGTCCTTGTATTGTCAATTCAATTTGATTGTTTGCAATACTTTTCCCTTGAGACGCATAAAAATCGTGGGTTTTTCCACCACCTCTTGCTGGTGGGCCACCTCTTCCGTCAAAGAATATGACTTTCATTCCGTTTTCTTCGGAAATTTTAGTCAGCTTTTCTTTTGATGTATAGATCTGCCAGTTTGCTTTCAGGTAACCACCATCTTTGGTTCCATCGGAGAAACCAAGCATAATGATCTGTTTGTTATTTCTTCTGGCAAGATGTTTCTTGTAAACTGGATGGTCGTACAATGTTTTCATAACACTTTCGGATTTATCCAAGCCTTCCATCGTTTCAAATAATGGAACAATATCAATATGAATATCTTCGTCAGCATAGCCACAAAGTTTCATCATTGCATAAACATTCATCACATCTTTCACTTCATCAGAATTTGAAATGATGTAACGGTGCATTCCTCGTTCGCCGTTATTCTCCTGAATAGTTTTGATGTTATAAACACTTTTCAAAGTTTCCTTCGTCATGTCGTCTTCAAAATCGTCTGGATTTAAAACAATTCCAGATTCTAAGAGAAGATCGATTTTCTCATCATTGGTTCTCGAATCAATATTTCCGTCAATGATTTTAGAAAAAATATCATCAATCACATTTTGATGAATTCTACTGTCTTGACGAATATCAAGCGTCGCAAAATGTGTCCCAAAGATCTTCACGCGATCTCTGAAATCATCCAGAACATCGAAGAAAAGTCCATTATGTTCTTCTTTAAGAATCTTTTCAGCTTTATCAAGTTCAGCAATGATCTCTTCTGCAGATATTCTAACATTTTCCTGAAAAATAGAATCATAGATCCTTTTGCTCACAGCTTTCAAAACATCGGAAACGCCACGGAAACTCAATCGTCTTCTTACTATTTTCAAGTGTCCGTAATAATCTTTCAGAATCGATATTCTCAATTCCTCAGCTACTTTCATTGTTATATCAGCTGTTACGAAAGGATTTCCATCACGATCTCCACCCGGCCAGAAACCTAACTGAATAATATCCGGATTCGGTGTGAAGTTGGAAGTTCCGTAAACTTGTTTTATTTTTCTGTAAAGTTCTCCGATACTTTGATAATAGACATATCTCAGGTAATAAATGATACTCAAAGCTTCATCCAAAGGCGTTGGTCTTTCTTTATTTACGAAAGGCGTTTTCCCAAGTTGCTGTAGCAAAGTATCAATCTGCGTCACGGAATCATTAATAATTGCATCCCTTAAATCGTGGATAATTCTCTGAACTGCGTTTGGATAAAACTGTGTTGGATGCGCTGTGAAAACAATCTTGATGGCAAAATCATCCATTTTCTTTCTGATAGCCGTGAGATGATGATCCTGATTAGCCCGGTCATACATATTCATTACAGTTCCGGAATCACTCTCGGAATGTAATTGCTGAAAAGCCGCATCTTCTATACTATCAAACAATACAACTTGTCTTTCTATATATTGAATGATTTTGAAAAGAAGTTCCAGTTTCTGATCTTCAGTTTCCAGCTCGGTGTGTTTTTGGAAAAACTCTTCTACGATTTCTTCCGGAGATTTCCCTTGCTGGTAACCTTCTCTGCTTTCTTCGGCAAGGAAAGGGAGCAACATCCCGATATTCGTCATTTTATCATACGGCAGACTCATAAAGAGTGAATTGTAGATTTGAAACTTATTTTCTACAATCTGACGGAATTTTTCAATTTTCTGATCGTTTAGCATTTAACAAAAATAAAAGATATATTGTAAAATCAATCTTCCTAAATGTTATTTTTATCTTAATATCTGTAAAATATTTGTTTTTTTTGAACCTAAAATTCTATAATAAATTTGCATCAGGCATTTTCCAAAACCTCAATGATTTCTGCACCGAATTTTTCGATTTTAGATTTCCCTAAACCATTTACGTTTTCCAAATCTTCCAGATTACTCGGTTTATATTTTGCAATAGAAATCAAATGTGCGTTATGAAAAATGATATAAGGAGGTAGTTGAGATTCTCTCGCTTTTTCTGATCTCCAGTCTTTCAATTTATTATAGATGATCATTTCTTCTTGCGAAAGTTCTTCTTCAAAGATTGGATGCGCTTTATTAGAGCTTTCCTTAACTTTCTTTTCTTGGTAAGAAACTAATACAGACCAATAACTAGTTTCATCTTCAATGAAGTTTGAATTTGTATTCAATATATCATAATGCGCAAGGGAATTATTAATTTCAGTCTGATCCGCAGAAAGAAATTCATCTGAAATTCTTATTTTAAAAACTTTAACTTTCATATTATTCTAATTTAATATAAAAAAAAACCTCGACAAGTTTTCTAACCTGTCAAGGTTTTGATAAATAGATTATTTAGATCCTAAAAGAAGAATTTCTTCTATTCTGATCTCCGTCAAGAAACGTTTTGTTCCGTCTTTGTCGTCATACGTTCTGTAAGTCAATTTCCCTTCGATAGCAATTTCTTTTCCTTTTGGGACATACTTTTCCAGAAGATCCACAACTTTTCCATAGGCAACCAAATTGTGCCATTGTGTTTCATCTACTTTTTCTCCATTTGCATTAATGTAATAGTCAGAAGTAGCAAGACTAACTGACGCTTTTTTGTTACCATTTTCGAAATTAAAAATTTCAACTTCTTTTCCTGTGTGACCAATTAATGTCACTTTGTTTCTTAAAGACATAATATTATTTTTTGAATTAAACTTTTAAAATCAGGACGTTAATTGTCTGTTTTCCTGATTTCCTTGCTGCAAATTTTCAACAAAAAGAAAATCTGAATCGGTAGAAAAACATTTATATCCGTTTGTAATCGTTTGTAAATGGAAAGGTTTTTATAATTTTGATTCAAAACTAAATACAAATGAGATCAGCATCAATTATACTTTTAGGATTCATAATTTTTGATTCTTGCAGCACCAAATATTCAAAAGAAATACAAATTACAGAATTCAGTTCTGAAAAAAACTGGCAATACTTTGATCTTGACAAACCTGTTTATGTTAAAATAATTAGTCATTTGCCAACTACAAATCTTTGTGGAAATATAGCCGTGGCCTCTGTTACAATTGCAGAAACGAAAGAGAATGACACTATTAGAATATTAGATCTCTGTAGCAGTATTGATTGTCAACGAAATGACGTTATGAAAATCACACCAGCAATTAAGCCTGACTTTCATGTCATTCTTCCTTACAGGACGATTAAAAATCCTAAAACAAAAAAGAATGAAGCCGTGGAAATGGATATGAAAATATTAAAGACAACTTACGGAAATTTATCAAAATGAAATTAGTAATAATATTTCTTAAAATCGGAGTTTTGATTTCCGGACAAGTCTCAGAGAACAAAAAAACCGGAAACAAAATCCAAGGTAATTTCTTGGGAAATGGCAAAAATATAACTGCAACTGTAATTAAAGTAAAAGAAGGCAAAGGAAATCCAATTGAAGAAGGAACTCCTGACGAATATGAAATCCGGTTTTCTGACAACAAATTAAAACCCATAAAAGCTGGATGTTGTGAAATAATATTAATCAACGAAGGCGATTTGAATAAAGATGGAACGGAGGAAATCTCTATCTATCAAGCACCAATGAATGGCTGTACTTACTCAATTACAAACTATTCTTTAATCAATGGAAGTTGGAAAAAAATCATTGATACATTTTTGATTCCAACTGGTTGTGAAAAAATAAATAATGACGATTTGCAAAAAATGATTTTCCGAGAGAACAAGAATATTTTCTATTTCCAGAAAGATATGAGCAATGCAAATGGAAAATTAATCAAGAAAAAAGTAAAATTGAATTGAGATCAGAAATATCTCTTTTAGTTATTGATAAATGAAAAATCAACCACAATCATTAATACTTATGGGATTCTTTAACAACTTACTTGGACAGAAAAAATATCCGGAAGATTGGAATTTTTATTTAACAGAAATTGATGGTAAAAAAGCATCAATAAGATTGAATTTGGGTTTAAAGAAATTAATTCCAATCAAAGAAAAGCCAAATTTATCTTGGGTTTCTGTCAAATTAAATTCACCAACCGAAAATGGACTTACATCGAACGAAGAAAGTGAAATTCTGTTCAAAATCGAGGATAATCTTTTGGATAAAATAAGTTCTAAAAACGCATTGCACATCGGAATACTAACGATTGACGGTTATCGTAATTTTTATTTTTATTCGAAAAATACAGAAGTTTTTAAGACTGAAGCGGAAAAATTTTCAAAAGGCTATTCCAATTATGAAATATTAGTTCATTCAAAAGAAGACAAGAATTGGGATTCTTATCATGATACTTATCCTAATGAACGCGATTTTCAAAGTATTTCAAATAGAAGTGTTTTGGAAAATCTGGAGAAGAATGGTGACAACTTGTCCAAAGCCAGAGAAGTTTTTCATTGGATTTATTTCAGTAATGAAATTGAAAGAAAAAAATATATAGATGAAGTTTTAAAAGAAAATTTTGAAGTGGTTGAAGAGAACTATGACAAAGATATTGAGCTTTCGTTCGGTCTTCAAATCAAAAGAGTGGATTACGTTGACTATAATAACATTGATGAATATACTTTGTATTTATGGCAATTAGCTAAAAATTACAACGCGGAATATGATGGTTGGGAAACTTCTGTAGAAAAAGATTAAAATACAAAAAAACACACAAATGGAAACACAAAACTGCCCGGAATGCGGCGACAAAATCATTGGAAGATCAGATAAGAAATTTTGTTCCGATGCCTGCCGAAATGCTTTTAACAACAAGCAGAATAAAAATTCAACAAACTATATGCGGAATGTGAACAACAGGCTTCGCAAAAATTACCGCATACTTTCTGAAAATAATTTTGAAGGAAAAACAAAAGTTAATCGTCTTAAACTACAGAACGCCGGTTTTGATTTCGATCACATCACACAAATTGTGACTTACAAGAACGGCTCTCAATACTTTTTCGTTTATGATCAAGGCTACAAAATCCTCGACAGCGATTGGGTACTCATTGTAAAAAAGACCGATTAAACTATGATTTTTATTTATCTGATTCTGCTATTTGTTTTAGCCTTTTATCTTTACAACCTTCCTGTTTTTGGTGGAGAATTCTCAGGAAAACGATTGGTCAGGATGAAGCAATCTCCTAATTACAAAGATGGTGTTTTTCAGAATCTAAGCTTTACACTAGCTTTGGCAGAGGGTTTTACAATGCGTAAGGTAATGTGGGAATTCCTAACTGATAAAACGGAAAACAAGATTCCGAAAATACAATTGCCAACTCAAAAAATAGATCTAAAAAATCAACCAATCACGGACAATTTTCTGATTTGGATGGGACATTCGTCTTATTATTTCCAGGTTGACGGGAAACGGTTTTTGGTAGATCCGGTTTTCAGTGGGAATGCTTCTCCAATTCCTGGGACTACGAAAGCATTTGCAGGAACAGATATTTATTCGACTGAGGATTTTCCTGAGATTGATTTCCTGATTATTTCTCACGATCATTATGATCATTTAGACTTTAAAACGGTAAAAAGTCTAAAATCTAAAATTAATAAAGTTATTTGCGGATTAGGCGTTGGCTCTCATTTTGAAAAGTGGGGCTTCGAAGAAGAGAAGATCTTCGAATTGGATTGGTATGAAGACGAAAATTTGTTTGATGGATTCAAGATCACTTCTACTCCAGCTAGACATTTTTCTGGACGAAGATTCAAAAGGAATAATACGCTTTGGTCTTCTTTCGTTCTGGAAACTCCAAATAAGAAAATTTTTCTTGGCGGCGATAGTGGTTATGATTTTCATTTTAAAGAAATTGGGGAGAAGTTTGGTCCATTTGACTGGGCAATTCTTGAAAATGGACAATACAATGAAAAATGGCGGTATATTCATACTTTGCCGGAGGAATTCATCAAAGTTGCGGAAGATCTTAATGTAAAAAATGTTCTGCCTGTGCATTCTGCGAAATTTGCTTTAGCTCAACATTCCTGGAATGAGCCTTTGCAAAAAGTCTTTGAAAACAGCAGAGGCAAAAACTTTAAAATTTCGACGCCAATTATTGGTTCAAAATTGAATCTGGATGACGATTCTCAAACTTTTAGCGAATGGTGGAAATCTTAAAAAAAAGCTATCGAATTCATTTTAAATATTTAATTTATATTTATTCTTTTAAATTTAGAATTTCACTTTAAAATCCAAATTATGGAAGAATTAAACGAACTAGAACTAACTCTATTAGAAGGTTTAACCTCAAAATATCCACAACTCAAATCCCACATTCCGCATCTAAAAGTTACTGAAAGAAAAAATACAGGAACCGGACTGAATATCAATCTTGAATATAAAGATTTCAGTGGCGAATTTGATGATACTAATGCATTATTCAGTAATGAAGAAAACATTGATATCAAAGGTTTGAAAGATGGTTTAAATTATGTAATTGACATTACACTTGGACAAATAACTTCTATTGAATTTTCAACTTATAATGAAAAATGGAACGGAAAATTTACAGATTTTAAGATTGTAGAAAAAGAATAAATCTTAATTAGAAAATATTTAGAACAAAAAAGGATGAGCAAAATACTCATCCTTTTTTATTTATTAATCTGAAAGATTATTTAGTTGTAACAACAGTACCTTTCAGCCAGTTGCTATGGAATTTGCAATCCTTGTATTTGTTATGTACAGAGATGAAAATGGAAGGTATTTTTGCATTCACCCATTTCTCAACAATCTCGTTTTTCTTCTTGTTAAGCGCCATATCCTTGATTCTCTCGTAATCTGTAGAAAGTTCCAACTGATGCGCATCAATGATATCATTTACCTGAATAATGCTTAGCATTTTTCTTTTTTGTTGATCTTCCTGTTGGAAAGGCTCAGTAATATCATTCTTTTTAAGACCTGCAATCTGATAAGAAATTGTTGGATCTAATCCTAATTTCTCTAATTTATCAGAACCATCTTGGTTATTGGTCATAATTCCAGCAGAGAATTTGTTGCTCTTGTCATCAGAATATTTATAAGCTGCGTCTTTGAAACTGATTTTATTAGCAATGATAAGTGTTCTGATGCTGTCCAATTCTTTTTTTGTAGCAGCTATTTCGCTTGCATTCGGAGTACTCTTTATTAAGATATGTCTTGCATCATATTTCTTTCCGTTTCTTTTAATCAGTTGAATCAAGTGGTAGCCATATTCGGATTCCACTGGATCTGACATATCTCCTTCCTGAAGATTAAGAGCGGCTGCCTCAAATGGTTTTACCATCTGTCCCACGTTGATATTCTTATAAAGTCCACCAAGTGCAGCAGAACCTTCGTCCTCGGAATAAATTCTTGCCTGACTTTCAAAGCTTTCGCCTTTTTTGATATCTTCTTTGATTTTATTCAGTTTAGCAATAATTTCTTGCTTGTGAGCCGGAGAAATTTTTGGAAACATACTTATTTTCGAAAGCAAAACTTCATCTTTTACATTCGGTAACTGAAATTTGAATTGATTATAAAAATCCGTCACTTCAGTTGGCGTTACGTCGGCTTTTTCAGTAATTCTTCCGTATTTTGCCTGTCCGTAATAGTTATCAGCATCAATCTTCTCAATCGCCGTTTTCATCTCGTAAGACGTACGGAATTTGTACGCTGCCAACATTGCTTTCTCGTCCGGAAACTGAGAAAGAATCTGAGAGTACTTGGTTCCAGCCATTTCTTTGATTGCTGCAGATCTGTTTTCTACCAAGGTATCCTTTTTTGCTTCAAAAATCAGCAACTTGTTGTTCAGGATACTTTCCATAAAATCACATTTATCTCCTACATTGGCGCCTTGCTGTTTAGCATAGTTCGCTTGATCCTCTATGTCAGACTCCAAAATGATTTCGTCACCAATTACAGCAGCAATACCATCTATGAGCTGACCTTTTTTTAATTGGGCAGAAAGATTTGCGCTAAACAAGCAAAGCATTACTGACAATAAAAAAAGACATTTCGTGTATTTTAACATTATTTTTATTTATTAAGGTGCAAAATTAAGATTATCAACCAATTCTGCTTCATTTTTTGTTATAATTATTTCTTAAAATTTTTATTCAGCTCTGCCATAAAAGCGGGTTGAATTTCAACTTTAGTTTTTGCACGTTGATCAGAAATTGTTTTTTGGAGTAATTTTTCGGTTACCGCATCTGTCATTTCCGGTTCAGCTTCGGCTTGCGTCATCTGTTGTTCCGGTAAAAGTTCGTCTATTGCAACCACAACATCACGCTCTCCAATTTTTGTTACGAAAGTTCCTTTTTTGAAAGGCACATTATATTTCTTGAAGATCTCAGCAGATTCTTGAATTTTTCCTTGCTCGAAATGAACTAAAACCTGATTCTTATCGTTAACCTTATTTTTATATTTTTCCTTCAACGCATCCCATTTTTTAGGATCTTTTGTTTCTTTCTCGATATCTTTTAATAATTTCGGATCAGAAATAACTGCAGCTCTGGATTCTGCTCTTTTTTCCCAAACAAATTTCGATTTGTTTTCGTTGTAATAATCTGTATAAAGTTTCGGATTATTTTTAACTTCATCTTTTAAATATTCAGAAAAAATGTACTCCGAGAAAAGGTTTTTTCTAAACTCATCAACTTCTGGCTTTACATCCGGAAGATTTTCAAAATTCCTTGCATAAACGCCAATCGTATATTGCTGAGCCTGATAATTTACAAGATCTGACCATTGATTGGTTGGTAATTGTTCTAAATTTTTATACTGAGAATCTATTGCTTTCTTCAAATCCTCATAAGTCACTTTATTTTTTCCGTAAGAGAAAAGTAAGGCTTTAGGATTTTTTGGATTCAGATAACTTTGATAAGATTTTTTGATCTCAGCAAATTCTGGTGTTTCAACAAATTTATCCTGAGTTTTCAACCAATCAACAAGCTTTGAAGTTACTTCTTCACCATAACTGGTTGCCAACATTTCTTTTTGGAAGAATTTCCTATTGGCATCTGTAAGCGCATAAGGCTCAATGTTATAAATGTTAAAAATAAAATATTTATCCCCGAATAATATTGGTGTTTTTGTGTAGAAATCTTTCGATTGACCTTTCAAGGCGTTATAAACTTCGTCCGGTAAAATCGGAGAACCCATCACTGCACCACCGGAATTTTTCTCATCTTCAGTTGCTCCAAATTCTTTTACAACCGTTTGAAATTTCTTTCCGGATTCTAATTCTTTGTAGATTTTAGCTTTATTTGCTTCATAATTAGCATCATTCGGAATGGTTAACACTCCAAAAATCATGTAACCTAAACTAGGTCTTGTAGCTACCACTTTTGCAAACGCAACTACATTTGGTTTATCAATAAAAGTAGTGTAAGAATTGGCTGGCGCGTTTTTTATCTGCTGATACAATTCATAATCCAGCATTCCTGGTTTTACATAAAATGCTTTTCCAGCTTCTGGGTTTGCATTTTTTGCCAAGAAATCTTCCATCGTCATTTTTCCGGCTTTTACTTGACTATAAAGTGCTTTGTAGTCAGTTTTATCGTCTGCTTTTTTCTCTTTGATGAAAAGTAAAACCTGTGTTTCTGTCTTATTGGAATTGACATAATCCTGAAGAACAGGCTCAACAATAGATTTTGGATAAAACTTTTGCTCTCTCAATTCTGACAATTTCTGATTCATAGAATTGACAAAAAAGTTAAGCGTATCGGCTTTTTTTTCTTTTGCCAATTGCTGTAAAAGCAAAAATTCGACAGTTGCATTTACAGATTTATCCGGACCGTTGGTTTCCAATCCGTATTTATTTTCTTTGATATAATCTTTTACCGAGATGCTGTCTTTACCAACAATCAGATATTGCGCAGAAGTCATTTGAGAAACAAATGCTAAAACAGCAGGAAAAAAAATCTTCTTCATTTATTATATTTTGTAACACCCTTTTGAGTGATAAATTTGTGTAAGGTTAAAATCTAGATTACAGATTCGAAAGATGTCAATTCTTTGAACTGATTGATTCTGTCGCTCAATTCTTCTTTAGTTACATTTTCGATTCTTTCTGTCCCGAATTTCTCAACTGTGAAAGAAGCCATTGCACTTCCAACGATGATCGCAGTTTTCATACTTTCAAAACTGAAATCGCCTTTCTTTGTAAGATAAGAAGCAAAACCTCCCGCAAAAGTATCTCCAGCTCCGGTTGGATCAAACACTTCTTCCAAAGGTAAAGCAGGAATTGCAAAGATTTTTCCGTCGTGGAAAAGCAAGGCGCCGTGTTCTCCTTTTTTGATAATCACATATTTTGGTCCTAATGTGTGGATTTTCTTAGCTGCTTTTACCAAAGAATATTCTCCGGAAAGTTGTCTTGCTTCTTCATCATTAATAGTAATAACGTCTGTTTTAGCAATTACTTTCATCAAGTTGTCCCAAGCGATGTCCATCCAGAAATTCATTGTGTCAAGGATGACCAATTTTGGCTGAGTTTTCATTCTTTCCAAAACTGAAAGCTGAACTACAGGATCTAGATTTCCTAACAAAAGAACTTCAGCTTCCGAAGAATGCTCAGGAACTTTCGGGTCAAAATCTGCCAAAACGTTGAGCTCTGTAACCAAAGTATCTCTTGTGTTAAGATCATTGTGATATTTTCCACTCCAGAAAAAAGTTTTCCCGTCTTTCACCATTTCTACGCCATCAACATTGATGTTTTTTGAAGTCATCATATCAAGATATTCCTGTGGAAAATCGCCGCCGATCACGGAAACCAAACTTACGTCTGTATCCAAAGAAGCTGCTGCTAATCCAATATATGTGGCCGCACCACCAAGAATTTTATCTGTTTTTCCAAAAGGTGTTTCGATGGCATCAAATGCTACAGTTCCTACTGCTAGTAATTTCATAATTTAAGTTTTTGCTTATGGCAATTGGCTTTTTGCTAATCACCTATATATATATTGTTATTTTTTATTCTTTATTCTTGTTATCTTTTGCCTTTATTCTTGTTTCTTATTTCCCTTTCCATTCAAAAGAATCTATCAAATGCAAAAGGTCTCTTTTAATATAATCCACAGCCGGCGCCAAAGAATCCGGACGCGGACGTGAGTTGAAATATAAATTTCCGGTTACAAAATGTCTCGTGCTATCTGTCACATAAAACTGAATGTTTGAAGCGGTTTGTCCTTTCAGTTCGTAGAAATTTCCGTAAACATTTTTCTCCGGATACGAGAATGATTTTGTGTCAATTGCGCTTGCCTTGATTGTATGTTCGTAAACCATTTTTTCCGCTTCTTTTACGTGAAGCTGGAAATCATTCTTGATTGGGAAATAGGTTATAAAAACGTTGGCCTTCATCCCAGGATAAGACAGGTTATACCAACAGGCTTGTTTTGCATCTTTGATCTTTGCAAAATCTGAGTAGTCAAATGAGTAATCGCAAGGTGCAGAAAAGCTCAGGTATTTCGGGGCTGGATATTCCAGACGCAGATCTCCTTTCGGTTTTGGAACCGGTTCTTTGGCGCAGGAGAAAAGTGATAAGCCGATGAAAACTCTGATCAGATTTTTAAACATTCGGCAAAAATAACAATTAGAATCGATACAGAGAATTTTGAATACTTAATTTTTGTTAAGAATAATTGATTTACAGAGAAATGTAGATTTTTATTTAAGTAATAATTGGAACTCTCGCAGATTTGGCAATTTTGCAGATTTCTTTTTGAACACTTAAGTCACTTGAGAGTCAACTAATGATAAAAAAGTTCAATTTAGTTTTCTTTAAACTTCATAAGTCTTCGACTCCGCTCAGACTGACACGTGTGACAATTTGAAATTCGTTATTAGAGTTGTCACACTGAGCGGAGTCGAAGTGTTTTTAATAGAATGACAAAAACAATATTAATATGTCGACTTTTGTTTTTATACTGAATCTGCAGCCCGGCTTGAGCGGAAATCCTTTTTTGCTTGGACTCGGATTCTATTGAAATGAAAATCGTCTGCAAAAAAGATTGACTACGTCGAACCACTTCGTTAGGTTTGGGAGTGGAAGACGGAAATAGCTGCCCAAATTATCTTAATCTGTTTTAAAAAGCGTTAAAATTGGAGTTTAATCTGATGAAAATAAAATATTTGTAACCTTTTGGGGTTTCTGATCGTATAATATATTGCAACCTAAAGAATGAGGTTTTTATATGAGACAATTAAAAATTACAAAACAGGTTACCAACAGGGAAACCGCATCACTAGACAAGTATCTGCAAGAAATCGGGAAAGTGGAATTGATCACTGCCGATGAAGAGGTAGATTTAGCACAAAGAATCCGCGCTGGTGACAGAGCGGCCTTGGAAAAATTGATCAAAGCTAACTTACGTTTCGTGGTTTCCGTTTCCAAGCAGTATCAGAATCAGGGACTTTCTCTTCCCGATCTGATCAACGAAGGAAATCTTGGTCTAATGAAAGCGGCGAAAAGATATGATGAGACGAGAGGTTTCAAATTTATCTCCTACGCTGTTTGGTGGATTCGTCAGTCGATTTTGCAGGCTTTGGCCGAGCAATCGAGAATTGTGAGATTGCCATTGAATAAGATTGGATCTATCAACAAGATCAACAAAGCTTACGCTCACCTTGAGCAAGAGAACGAAAGACCACCTTCTCCGGAAGAATTGGCGGAAGTTCTGGATATGAGCGAGGAAGACATCAAGGAATCTATGAAGAACAGTGGTCGCCACCTATCTATGGATGCGCCGCTTGTGGAAGGTGAAGATTCTAACCTTTATGACGTTTTGCGTTCGGGAGAATCTCCAAGTCCAGACAAGGATTTGATGCTTGAATCTCTTCAAATCGAGATTGAAAGAGCGCTTCAAACTTTGACTCCGAGAGAAGCTGACTTGGTAAGATTATATTTCGGATTGAACGGAAAACATCCAATGACGCTTGAAGAAATTGGTGAAACTTTTGACCTTACGAGAGAAAGAGTTCGTCAGATCAAAGAAAAAGCGATCAAAAGATTGAAACACAACACAAGAAGTAAGATCTTGAAATCTTACCTTGGAAAATAAAAATTCCTTTTTCGGAATGTAATTAAGCAAGACTTTTTGGTCTTGCTTTTTTTGTTTTAATAATTAACTTTGTTAAAAACGTTATTAACTATGAAAAAAACTTTCTTATTCATTTCTATAACTTTGGCGTTTTATTCTTGCAAAGAAAATAATTCTGACAAGAATGAAATTGTTGAAAAGGCTGCAGAAAATACAGAATCCAGTTTTCCTATAAAAAGGATGAGCAAAAGCCAGGATATTTTAAATGGAATCTATTCGGAATTACTAAAGAATGATGCTGAGCTTCAAAAACTTGATGAAAAAGTTAATTCAATACAAAATGATGGTAAAATAATAAAGAATATTAATAGTGATGTTGTCAGTAATTCAGATGATTACTACTTACTAGCTACGAATAGTGCAAAATCAATTCAAGATTCTATTTTGAGAAAACAAATTCTCGGACTTGTAGAAAATAGTTCAGACAAGTTTAATGTAAATAAAAATAAACTCGAGGAACTTAAAAAACAAGTCAGACTTAATAACAATAGAATTTTTAGTTTTTATCAGGCTTTAAAAATCAGAAGAACAATTCCTGAAATTGAAAAATATCAGAAAGCTCATCCTCTGAAAACTGATAGTCTAACTCAGTTTATTAATAAACAGAATCAATTGCTGAACCAATTGAAAAATATGAAATAATATGAACATCTCAATCATCGGTGGCGGAATTGGCGGTTTAACTTTGGGAAATGTTCTTAAGCAACACAACATCGATTTCAAAATCTATGAAGGTGCGCCGGAAATAAAACCCGTTGGAGCAGGAATCGCAATGGCTGGAAATGCAATGCAGATCTTCGATAAACTCGGTTTGAAAGAAAAGACTGAAAATGCGGGAACAAAAATGCATGCATTAATTATCACTGATAAAAATCTGAAAACCATTTCAAAAACCGACGTTCTTCAACTAGAAAGCAAATATAATGTTTGCAATATCGCCATTCACAGAGCGGAACTTCAAAAAGTATTAAGCGAGAATATTTCAGATAATATCATTCTCAATAAACGTCTTGAAAAAATTGAGAAGAAAGAAAATTATCATTTGACATTTGAAGACAAAACAGAAATAGAAAGCGAAATCATCTTCGGAGCCGATGGTGTGAAATCTTTGGTTCGAAATCAAATTTTTAAATCCGGACAAATCCGGGAAGCTAAACAAAAATGCTGGCGCGGAATACTAAAAACAGAAATTCCAGAAAAATACAGCCACAACGCCTACGAAATATGGGGAAAAGGAAAACGTTTCGGTTTCGTGAAGATCAAGGAAAATACGTTGTATTGGTATGCTTTGGTGAATGAGAAATTCTATTCAAAAGATATTGATTTAATAGAAACATTCAAAGAATTTCATCCCGATGTTTTGAAAATGATTGACAAAACATCAAAAGAAAATATCATTCTGAATGACATCATCGACCTAAAACCGATGCGAAAATGGACTGCAGAAAACCTTTGTTTGATTGGAGATTCTGCTCACGCCACAACGCCAAATATGGGACAAGGCGGTTGCCAAGCGGTTGAAGACGCTTACATCATCGGAAAGTTATTAGAAAATGAGAAAGACTGGAATCAAGTTTTTCATCAATTTGAAAAAATCAGAAAATCAAAAGTCAATCACATTGTGAAAACCAGTTGGATGCTTGGGAAAGTGGCGCAATGGGAAAACTTGACTGGACTTCGGAATTTTGTTTTTAGGAATATGCCGGAAAGTGTTAATCAGAAACAGATGGAGAAGATTCTGAAATTGGAATTATAAATCTTCTTTTTTAAGGCTTTCAATCAAACCTTCAAGTTCTTTGATCTTATCTTTCAGGTTTTTGATGTCATTTTTGTTATTGGAAACTTTGCTTTTCAACATTACGGTTCTGGCGCGTTCACTGTGGTCATCTTCGTCGTCATCTTCGTTGATTTCTTCCACATCTTCCTGGATCTCATCAATATCTTCTTGGATCTCTTCTACGTCTTCCTGGATTTCCTCAATATCTTCCTGGATCTCATCAATGTCTTCCTGGATCTCGTTTACATCTTCCTTCAGATCCTCGATATGCTCTGTACTTTTATTGACCGACATTTGAATAAAAATTGCCAGATAAATTGCTTCCAAAGAAACAACCGTTGTAAGAACCAACAACATATGTTCGAATTCCACAATATGAAAAATTGGTAACGCAAAACAGACGATAAAGAAAACCGTATGAAAAATAAGCGACGGAATAGAACCTACCCACCAGATAATTCCGTTGGCTATTTTTTCTAATACTGTAACTTTTTTTTGATTTTCTTCTGTAAGCTTCATTGATTTTTTTTAAACTGTTTGACTTCCCTTCAAAACTTTTCTAGAAACTATAATAATTAAAATAAAATTAATAAAGATTAAGTAATAACCAATTTTAATTTGATTTATCGATTCCAAAACTCCACAAAAATAGAGTAAAATAGCAGAAATTGACAACAAAATTAAATTAATTAAAGATAAAAATTTCGTTGCTTTTATATTATTGAAAAATGAGAAACCCAACATTATTATTGTTGATATCAAAACTAATAAATATCCCAATATTGGATAAAAAGTTTTGTCTAGCAATAGATTTTTATCAAATTCACCGTTGCCAAAAGTATTTATTAAAAGACCATAAAAACTAAATACTGAAGAATCTTCAGATTCCACGTTACTTAATTTCCTTTCATTATTTTCTTGTACTGATAATTGTTCATATTTAGTTTTTAACTCTAAAGCGTTATCTACCTCTTTTACAGCAACATTTGTAGTATCAACAGCGATAGTTTCTATTGTCTCTACTTTGTCAACACCATTACATGTTTTCAAAAAGGGGAGAAAGAAAAGTAGAAAGCTTAATGATACTAAGCTCTTTAAAGTTGTTTTATATTTCATCGATTCAATTAGTTTAATTTCAAAATTACTAATTATATATCAAGATGAAATTAATTAATCACATCAGTTAAAGCTTTATCCAAACTGTTGTATTTGAATTTGAAACCAGAATGTTCGATTTTATTTGAAGAAATCCGGCTTCCTTCTAATGCTAAAACAGACATTTCGCCTAAAGCGGTTTTAATGATAAATTTCGGGATATTGGGTAACCAGATTTTCTTATGAAGATGGGAAGCTATTTTTTTTGTAAGTTCTCTATTGTTTACAAAATCGGGAGCAACAGCGTTGTAAGCTCCATTCATAGAGACATCTTCTACTGATTTCAAATAAATATTTACCAAATCATCGATATGAATCCAGGGGAAATATTGATCTCCACTTCCTAACGCTGCGCCGAAATTTAATTCGATTGGTTTTTTAAGGACTTCCAGAGCACCGCCTTTTTCAGATAATACAGTAGAAGTTCTGATTCTTACTACTCTACTTCCTAATTTTTCAAATTGTAAGGCCTTCAGTTCCCAATCTGCACAGACATTTCCTAAAAAGTCTTCAGCTGGCGGATCGTTTTCAGAAAAGATTTGTTGGGAAGTTATTTGTCCATAGATCCCGACTGCAGATGATGAAATCATAGCTTCTGGATGGATATTTTGTTTCTTCATCTGATCATAGATGAATTGTGCAGAATTGATACGGCTATTGTAAACTTCTTTTTTGTAAGATTCTGTCCAGCGTTTGCTGATAGGTGCACCTGCAAGATGAATGAAGATATAAGTATTGTCTAATGCTCCTTCTTCCAAAAAACCATTTTCATAATTCCAAATGTAGGATTTGAAACCAGATTTTTCCGATTTTGAACGAACAAGAATTTCTACCTGATAACCTCTTTCGTATAATTTTCTGGAAAGCTTTTTGCCAACAAGCCCACTTGCACCACTGATAAGAATCTTTTTCATTGGAGAATTTCCTTTTTCAAATCAAAAACGATTCCAAGTAAAGGCAATTTATCATTAAGTTTTTTAAACTTGATAATAAACATAAATCAAAATCAGACTAATTTGATTCTGTCATCAGTAATCTCGATTACCTTATCTTTATAAAGGCTTCCAATGGCTTTTTTGAAATTTTTCTTACTCATCTGTAATTCGTCTTTGATCTCGTCCGGAGTAGATTTGTCAGAAAGGTAGAGTAAACCGTAATTATCGTTAAGTTTATCGATGATTTTTTGCTTGAATTCGTCCACGTTTTCGAAACCTTGAGGCTGAAGTGTAACATCTATTTTCCCATCTTCACGGATAGTTTTGATGTAGCCAGATTCTTCTGAAAGCGGATATAATTTTTTGAAAACATCTGTCGTATAGATAAGTCCGATGTATTCTTTATTAATAACAACATTCCATCCCAGTTCAGATTCATTCATCATAATCAAATCTACTTTATCACCTTGTCTCAAAGATAGATCTTCATATTGCGGATTACGCTTGAATTTAGTAGTTCCTGTGGTCAAACCAGTTGCGTCATCGGTATATACATAGACGATATAACGTTTTCCTTCCAGAATTTTGGATTTCTGCTGTTTGTATGGAATGAAAAGATCTTTAATAATTCCCCAATCCATAAAAGCTCCAGTTGGTAAGCTTTGCACGCAAGTCATGACAGCAAATTGTCCAACTTCTGCATTTGCTTTTTCTGTGGTTGCTTTTAAATTTCCATCGTCTTGATAAACAAAAACTTCTACTTCGCCTCCAATTTCCCAAGATTCGTCAGCAAAAACTTTTTGGATGAATGCTTTTTCGCCTAATTCGTCTTTAAGAATATATCCAGAAGAGATTTGCTCCGCGATGATAAGAGTTTGGGTTTGACCGGGGTTCATAGAATTTAATTTGACACAAAAATAGATAAACTTTTTTTAATCTAATTTGTTACGGAATATCCCATCGCCAAAAAACAATCTCAAGATCACCAAAATGATTCCTGCTAACTTTAATACTAATAAATTTTTAAATTTTGACATAATAATTATCTTATTTTATAAATGGCAATATCAGCTGAGGCATCTCCTAATAAACTAAGATTAATACCTCCAGTAATAACACCGAAATTTAACTTCTCTCCTACTTTCAAATTATAAATATGATTTATACTTGCCTGTGACAATGATACATTGACTAATGCTAATAAATTCAAACCTCCAAATAGTGCATAATCCAAAAGTGAAACTGTACCACTTGTTGAAGTCTTCGCAATAACACCTCCAGGTGTATTATTTGATAAAAGTTGTGCCGTAAGTCCTTGTCCAAACCGAATAGAATAACTGATGGAATATAATCCTGTTTCAGGAACTATATATTGATTCCCCACAATAAACTCTGGCCCAATCTCTTTTATCATCGCAGAATTAAAAACAATTGTTCTAAAGTCTGACCCGAACAAATCAAGACCTAAAGATAATAAGGAAATGCCAGAAGCTCCTTTTGCTGCAAAAGCATTGGGATCACTGAACATTTTTTTCCAAACTCCTTTGGAATTGTTTGAATGCGTATAATTTGCATCATAAATATAATACCCGGAACTTGTAATATTCTCGGTCTTCAGAGACGTTGTGCTTATAGGATTTGTAACCTGAACAAACGCTCCGTGCTGTGCTACTCCGTAGAGATTGTCTTTTAATTTGAGTGAATCTGCAGTGATTCTTGGTGGAATAATTCCTTCCGCAACTGTTAATGAAGCTGATTTATGAACTTCAAGTGTTGATAAAGGATTGGAAGTATTTATTCCCACCTGTGCATTGGTATTAATGAACATCAATGCAAAAAGAGTGATGTATATAATTTTCATAGTCTTAGTTTTAATGGCTATCAGAAATTGAATATTTCTTTATTTGAAGAGTTTTTGAGCCTCAAACAATATCATTAAATTATATATAACTATAAAAAATTAGTTATAATGGGTATTAGTTTAGTTTTTATATAACCTCAAATCATAATGAAAATGAATTGAGGTTATTTATTTAGTGTTAGGAATGAATGTTATTTCTAAAACTGTTACCAGTGTGTTCTATCTTTTGGTGGATCTTTTGGTGGATCTATAGCATTTTGTGCAACGCTGTTAGCTTTAATGGAGTCCACAGTAATTGTATCTGTTGTCTTAAGACCTAGCTTTTCTTGAGCAGTATTATTAACTTCCATTTCAGAAGTCACATCATCTTGTCTACAAGAAACAAAGCTGAGAGAAACAAATGCAATAGCTAAGATTGAAAAAACTTTTTTCATTATGATATAATTTTAAATTTCAAATTGAGGTGCAAAGAAATAATTTTGCTTTTATTCTGTGACGAAATTAGATCCTAATTTTGACCCGTGAAAGCAATTGTGGTCTTGATTAGGAAATAATGACGTCCTAATTCATAAATTGATACATATTTAAGATGTTGAAAATCAGCAAAATAACCTTACAACTACAAATTATTCAATCATAATCTTTTTCTGTTAAATAGTTATCAATCATATTTAAGATTTCCGTATTTTTGCAAATACAAATGATAAGCTTTTAAAAATTTTTCATGAAAGGTTATTTCATTGTCATACTATTACTTTTCTCTGGTCTTGTTTTTTCCAAAGACAACGATCCGAAAACCTACGATTTTTACAGATCGAAGTATGAAGCCTATGATGAAGGTGACAGTCGCGCATTCTTGTATCTCAAACCTTATATCAAAAAGGCTAAAATAGAAAATAAGCAAGACGAACTATTTCAAGCCTATAAAGACGCTTCATTTTATTCAAAATCAATCCAAAACAAACTTCAATATGCTGATAGCTGCATAGATGCTGCTTATAAGTCAAAAAATGATGACAGAATCTCATCATCGTATGTCTTAAGGGGAAGTATTTATTATGCGAAACAAAAAAAATACAAGCCTGCATTGGATGAATATCTAATGGCTTATAAGTACGCCAAAAACTCTAATGATCTCTATCTTAAAAACAAGATTTCTTACCACTTAGGTGTTATCAAAAACTATCTTGGTTATCACGAAGAAGCTCTTGAATTATTCAAAATTTGTGTCCGTTATTTTGAAACAGAAGTGAACACAACCAATTCTTCTTTTGGGAATGAGATCTACAACAACCAAAAGGGTTATCTAAATAGCATCCATCAGATGGTCGTATCTTACAGATATCTGAAGGACACAAAAAAAGCAGATTCTCTTACAGATATAGGGTTATTAAAAACATTTAATAACAAAGATTTTGTACAAGAAAGAAGTTACTTTTTGAAATCAAAAGGAATCTCTGAATATAATAATAACAAATATCAAACAGCTATTGATAATTTTGATCAATCTCTTAATTTGATGAAAGATGATTTTGCATGGACATCTGTCGATTATTTTTATGTTGGGAAAAGTTATCTGGCACTTAATAAAGAAGATCTTGCTATTTCAAATTTCAAAAAAATAGATTCGATTTTTAATAAACAGGAATTTATTCTTCCGGAACTACGTGAAAATTATGAAATCCTTATCAATCATTATAAAAAGAAAAAAGACTCTGAAAAACAGTTATATTATACGACGCAACTGCTAAAAGCTGACAGCATTATTTCTAGAGATTTTGCCTACCTCTCTCTAAAAGTTCACAGGGAATATGACACCAATACGCTAATTGAAGAAAAAGGAAGATTAGAAACAGCTAATACTTGGGGCGCGTATGCGATTTCCGGTCTTTTGATTACTGCAGGAATCCTAATTTTTGTTTTGTTTAAAAGACATAAAAATGAAAAAATAGCATTAGACAAATATCTTATTTTACAAGAAAAACTACGAACTCACAGTTATGTTGGATTGGAAAAACCAACTTCTTTTACACCTTCTCTTCAAGAAATTGGTGATGAGAAAAAAGCACATATTACGGAAACAGTAAGAAAAGATTTGCTTCAAAAACTAAGAAAATTTGAAGAGAAAGCTCAGTTTAACCAAAAAGGTCTTACAATTCATAAATTGGCAATTCAGTTTGAAACCAATTCCAATTACCTTTCGCACGTTATCAACGAGCAAAAAGGCATGAACTTCAACAGATATCTTGGCGACCTGAGAATCAGACACATCACCTGTTTGTTATTCGAAAAGAGTATCTACCTGAATTATACAATCGATAGTCTGGCGAAAGAATGCGGAATTGCGTCCCGCCAAAATTTCTCTGATTTATTTTTCGAAATCAATGGTATCAGACCAACTGATTTTATCCGAAAAAGAAAACAGGAAATAGAGGATATGGATTATTCGCCAATCAAAAGCAGCATTACAAGTTTAGTTTCAGATAATTAAATTACTCCGGAAAAGCTTCTATTTTTATAGTTTGTTGTTCGCCGGAAATAAGATTTTTAACTGTAACATTTCCGTCTTTAATTTCCTGTTCGCCAAGGAAAACCAAATTTTCAATTCCTTTTTTCTCAGCGTAAGTGAACTGTTTTTTAAGTTTTGAAGCTTCGGGATAGAGCTCTGCAGAGATGTTTTGGTTTCTCAATTTTGAAATTAATTTTAAAGCTTCAATAGATTCAGCTTCTCCGTAGTTTGCGAAAAGATATTTCACTTTCATGTCAGAATCTTCCGGGAAAATATTCAATTCCTCCATTACAAGATAAATTCTGTCCAATCCAAAAGAAATTCCAATTCCAGGAACATCTTTCACACCAAAAACTTCTGTAAGGTTATCGTAACGTCCACCTCCACCGATGGATCCCATTGCAACATCTTTGGCTTTCACTTCGAAAATTGCGCCTGTGTAATAATCCAAACCTCTGGCTAATGTAATATCAAAAACCAAATCTTCAGAATTAATCCCCAATTCCAAAGCATTTTTGATAACGAATTCTAATTCTTCTACACCTTTCAGTCCGGTTTCGCTGTCTGTGAATTTTTCTTTTAAGTTTGATAGATTTTCAAGTGCATCGGAACTTTGAGTGAAAAGAAAATCCAGTTTAGAAATCGCTTCTTCGGAAATTCCCTTTTCCAACATTTCTTTCGTCACGCCATCTTTTCCTATTTTATCAAGTTTATCAAGCGCAACGGTGAAATCAATTAATTGATCTGCAATTCCTGCATATTCTGCAATTCCGGAAAGGATTTTTCTATTATTAATATGAACAGAAACTGATAAATTAAGATTATTAAATGATTTAAAATACAATTGCAACAATTCCACTTCCTGCCAAAGACTTGTACTTCCTACAACATCTGCATCACATTGGTAAAACTCTCTGAATCTACCTTTCTGAGGACGATCGGCGCGCCAAACTGGCTGAATCTGATACCGTTTGTAAGGAAAAGCCAATTGCCCTTGATTCATTGCCACAAAACGAGCGAATGGAACTGTAAGGTCGTAACGAAGCGCTTTATCAGAAATTTCTTTGGTTAGTTCTTTAGAATCAATTCCTTCAATTAGACTAGTAAAATATGTATTTTTTATTTTATTACTAAGAAAATTTTCGAAAACATTACTGTTAACACCATTATCAATTAATACTCGACTGTAAAAAATAATATCTGAACTTAACTCATTTTTACTTATTAAATCAGAAAAAGCTTCGTTAAAAGTATTTCCAAAAAGTTCTTTGAATTTAAAATAATCAAAAACATCCTTATTATTTGAGAAATGTTTTATTGCATCAAATAAATTTTTGATTTGAGAATTAAGCAAATTTATTTCTAACCAATTTTGCTTGACTGAATTTATATAGTCTCCTGACTCTAAAATTTTGAAGATCAATCTGTCGCCTTCTTCGCCGTATTTACCAGTCAAAGTAGAAAGATTCTCAAAACTTGGGGTTTCCAAAGGTTGGAATCCAAACAATTCGAAATTGTTTTGTAAAATATTTATGATATATTTTCTTCTGGAAACTTCTTTTGCGGTAAAATCTCTGGTTCCTTTTGCTAAGCTCGGCTTCATTTTATAATAGATAAATGATGATTGATAATTGATAATCGACTGCAAAAATAAGGATTATAGAATAAGGACAGAAAATTTGGACAACGAAACTTTATCAATAATCATTAATTAAAAACTTAATTGTATTTTAGAACTTTAAACCAGATCAAATGAAAGCCATAAAAATTCTGATTTCGGGAATAATTTTATTTTCAATACTGATTTCTTGCAGTAATTCAAATGACAAGATTCAAGCTGAGAATGAAAAATTGATTGAGAATTATTTTAAACTCTTCAATGACCATAAATGGAAGGAACTTTCTGACCTTTATGTTGAAAATGCAAAATTCAAAGACCCATCTTTTGGAATCGGAATCGTGAAACAATCCAAAGTAGAATTTGTTAAAAAATATACGGAGCTCAATCAGGTTTTTCCTGACTTAAAAGACAAAGTGATTCGGGTTTATCCTTCTGGAGACAAAAATATTATTGTTGAATTTGTTTCGACTGGAACTGCGCCGGACCAATCAAAATTTGAACTTCCAATTTCCACCATTTTCACCATCGAGAATGGAAAAATTACTAAAGATTATACTTACTACGACAATTTTGAAGAAGCAAAATAATGAGCCTTTTTGACGACCAATTTGAATTAATAGAAAATATTCTGCCTTACGACGGAACAACTTCTTACTATGGGAAAGTTTTTTCCGAGGAGGAAGCCCATAATTATTTCCATAAACTGATGAGCGAAATCGAATGGAAAAGTGATGAAGCCGTGATTTTCGGAAAACTCATCGAAACCAAAAGAAAAGTCGCTTGGTACGGGAATGAAGAATTCAGTTACACTTATTCCGGAAGAACAAAAACAGCTTTACCTTGGAACAAAACACTTTTGGAAATTAAAGAAAAAATTGAATCTGTAAGTGGAGAAAGTTTTAATTCCTGTTTACTGAATCTCTATCACGACGGCTCGGAAGGAATGGCTTATCACAGTGATGGCGAAAAGGATTTGAAAGATAATGGCGCAATTAGTTCTGTAAGTTTTGGGGCAGAAAGGAAATTTAATTTTAAACATAAAACTTCGAAAGAATTGGTTTCATTAATCTTGGAACACGGAAGTTTATTAATGATGAAAGATACGACCCAAAAGTTCTGGCTTCACAGATTGCCCACAACTACGAGAATCATTAAACCAAGAATTAGCCTGACTTTTAGGACGATTGATAAGTCTAAATAATTTTCAAATAATTGGTAGAGTTTCGTACCTACGCACTTTTTAACGCATCACAATTTCTTTTCTACAAACATTTCACTCCTTCGGAGCGTTTAAAAAATCATTTATTCAATTGTATTAAATAAAATCAACATTCAAACTAAATCACAGGTTTGTACTTCCTCATAAATCCAAGACAAAGTAGCAATCCTATAATTGATAATCCTGCGCCAACCAAAGACGGATAATTGTAAGTCAAGCCATATTCCAAAGGCAAACCTCCGAAAAATGCACCAAGAGAATTCGCAATATTGAAAGCCGCCTGCATAATAGCAGCTGCCATCATTTCAGAATTTTTAGCGGTTCTCAACATTATAATATTAATTGGTGTTCCAACAGACATCGATAAAATGCCGCAAATAAATGTCAGTACAAGAGAAATAATTTTGTTTTCTGAGAATAAAAACACACAGATTAAAGCCAGAATCATTGCAGTAAAAAGAATAGCCGCAGCCAAAGCAGGACGCATTTTATCAGACATTATTCCACCTAAGAAATTTCCTACGACCATTCCAGAACCTGCCAAAACCATAATGTATGCAATGGAATCTGTTGGGAACTTTGAAACGTTGGTCATCAATGGTGTGATGTAACTGAACCAGGCAAACAAACCTCCAAATCCAATCGCTGAAATCGAAATGATATGCCAGGCTTTGATGGTTTTGAAAAACTCCAATTCATCTTTCAATGTTACAGTCCGCAGACTATTCATATAAGGAAGCAGAAATTTAAGCGCAAGAATTGTTACCAATCCAATCAATGAAACGACGCCGAAAGCGTATCGCCACGAGAGCTGATGTCCAAGCCAAGTGACAAATGGAACCATTGCGAGATTTGCCAGCGTTAATCCGGCGAACATCATTGCGATACTTTGAGCCTGTTTTCCAGGTTTTGCTAGTCTTGAAGAAACGACAATCCCAACACCGAAAAATGCACCGTGAGGTAATCCAGATAGGAATCTCAGAATCATCATCGTGTAATAATCATTAGATAAAGCTGACAATCCGTTGAAGATTGTGAAAGCGATCATCAGGAAAATCAAGATTCTTTTGGGAGGGAACTTTGCGGCGTAAGCTACCAAGATCGGCGCACCAACAACCACGCCTGCTGCATAAGAAGAAATAAAATGTCCGGCTTGTGGGATAGAAATATTTAAAGATTTGGCAACATCCGGCAAAAGTGCCATTATCACAAATTCCGTAGTCCCAATTGCCAATCCGCCAAGTGTAAGCGGAAGTATTCTCTTATCCATTTTGCAAAAGTCCTCAATTTTAAACTCAAATTCAAGTTTTAGGGATTCAAAATGTCTAATGGTAAGATTAAATTAAACTATTGTTTAAATTGAGTTAACAAAAAGAAGACTAATTTCCTATTCCGTTGTGATTTTTCTGCTATTTTTGCATAGCTCAAAATTATGCTTAATAAAATCCTCACTTTTCCGCTTTTGGTTTTGATAAGGTTTTATCAACTCGCCATTTCGCCTTGGTTAGGAAGTAACTGCAGGTATCATCCAACGTGCTCGTATTATACAATAGAAGCATTGAAGGTACACGGACTGCTGAAAGGAAGCTGGTTGGCTATGAAAAGAATTGCGAGCTGTCATCCTTGGGGAGGTGAAGGCAATGATCCTGTACCACCAAAACAACATTAAAATTATCTATCAATGAACAATATTTTTCTTAGATTTTATCTAATTCTTTTTGCCGGAATTTTCCAGATGGTTTCTTCCCAAAGTTCTAATAATGGTCTATCAGACGGAACTTTGAAAATCAACAATAAAGAAACGTTAGCTGTAAAAATCTTTGCTACACAGAGAGCAGATTCTTTGGGAAACCAATCTTCCAAAAACATTAATAATGAATTGATTATCCTGAATGAAGATAATATCACTCCAGAATCCGCAGAAAATCTTAGCAGCATCCAAAATATTTTGGAATCTTTCAAAAGTAATAATTTTCAGTTTTTAGATAAAGATTTCAAACCTCTGGAAGCAAATCTTGATCAGAAAAATATTGAGAATTTCAAATATCTTTTGAAATCTAATACCGTTTTGAAGCCAACTGACACTGCAGAATTGGAAACTACTTTTAAAATTTGGGATCCAATAAAAGGAATTAAATTGGGACCTGTGATGCTTCATTTCTACAGTTTGATGTTCATTTTTGCTTTTGGCTTAGGCTATTTTATTATGGCAAAAATCTTTAAGATTGATGGCGTTGACGAAAAATATCTCGAGCCGTTTTTCACTTGGACATTGGTGGGAACTATTCTTGGAGCGAGATTAGGACACGTTATTTTTTATCAGCCAGAGCTTTTCAAGGAAGATTTTTTGAGTGTATTTTTACCAATCAGTACAAAAGGCGGATTGCATTTCACAGGATTTTCCGGTTTAGCAAGTCACGGTGCAGCGATTATGGTAATTGTAACAACGTTATATTACAGTTATAAAATCATCAAGAAAAATCCACTTTGGGTCTATGACAGAATCGGAATTGTGGTGGCTTCCGGAGGTGCGTTTGTTAGAATGGGAAATTTCTTCAACTCAGAAATCATTGGAAAACAAATTGATCCTTCTTCTCCTTTTGCGATTTTATTTCCACAGCAAAGTTCAGAGTATGGCTTGACAATCCCGAGATATCCTACACAATTGTTTGAAGCATTTGGATACGTTTGTCTCTTCTTTTTGCTTTGGTTCTTGTATAGAAAAACTGACAAAAAATATCAGCAAGGTTGGTTGTTTGGATTATTCTTCATTTTACTTTGGGCAGTAAGATTCTTTGTAGAATTCCTGAAAGAGCCACAAGGTGATGAGATCATTCATTTTGCAGGACTTAATACGGGTCAAATTTTGAGTATTCCGTTTATGGTTGCCGGAGCGGTCATTATGATTATCTCTAAGAAATATAAACTTCCAAAAGAAGAAACAGTATAAAAAAAACTCCCAGATTATGGGAGTTTTTTGTTTTAATAATGATGTAATAAAAAGCTATTTTTGATTGTCTAGTTTAAAAAAAATAAAGGATGAAAAATATTTCCATTTTATTAATGTCAGCTCTGGCTGTTATTTCCTGTTCAACTGCTATCTCAAAAGCTGATGATTCAAAGAATCTTCTTACAGCAGAAATCAATCAAATCTATGAACAAAAAAAATTCAATGGTTTTTCTGTTTCTATAGTTGATGAAAAAGGAACGCTTTACGAAAATGGGTTTGGGCTTTCGGATCTTGAGACCAACAAAAAATACACAACAGAAACTATTCAAAATATAGGATCTGTTTCAAAAACCTTTGCAGGAATTGCACTTCTTAAAGCTCAAGAGATGGGAAAATTAAAACTGGATGACCCGATTGAAAAGTATTTACCTTTTAAAGTTGTAAATCCAAACTTCCCCGAATCAAAAATTACAATCCGACAATTGGCAACTCATACGTCATCTATTACAGACAATAAGTTTTACTCTTCGAAAAATTATTACCTAAAGTCCAACCAAAATCTGCAAGGACTTAAAATGACTTTTGAAGACGATCAGTCTTTTAATCCTTCGGATTCTATCATTTCATTAAAAACTTATCTGGAAAATGTTTTGACTAAAGATGGCAAATGGAGCGAGGATAGTTTCTCATCCAACAAACCCGGAACCATCTATGAATATTCCAATGTTGCAACGGCTCTTGCAGCTTTTGTCGTTGAGAAAGCAACGGGTGAGTCTTATGATCAATTCACTGAAAAATATATTCTCAAACCTTTGAAGATGAAAAACTCCGGTTGGAAATTTGCCGATTTAGATTTCGCAAAATTTTCCAGACTTTACGAGAATCCAACAACGCCCCTTCCCTATTATCAGTTGGTGACTTATCCAGACGGAGGTTTTATCACGAATACTAAGGATCTAAGCAAATATCTGACAGAATTGATCAAAGGTTATAATGGCAACGGAACAATCCTGGCAAAAGAAAGCTATAGAGAATACTTCAAACCAGAACTTTCAGCAGTTAATTTTACGGAACGAAACACAAAAAACCCATACAATGAATCTTATAATGTCGGGATTTTTATGGGGTTTGGCTACACCGGTTTCATGGGACATACAGGTGGCGATCCGGGAATAATGTCTATTATGTTCTTCGATCCAAAGACTAATATCGGAAGAATTATGATCTTTAATACTAATTTCTCTGACAAAGCAGGAAACAAAGCATTTTTCGATATTTGGAATGTGATGGAAAAATATCAGAGTAAATTTCGAAAATAATTAGATATTGCTAATCCCTTTCACAAATTTTTCCACAACCTCGTCAGAAGTTGCCCAAGAAGTTATGATTCTAATTGCTGATCTTTTGTCATCAATCTTTTTCCAGACGTAAAAATCAAACTGTTCTGATAATTTTTCGATTTGAGAATTATTAAGGATTGGGAAAATCTGATTAGTAAAAGTTTCGGACAAAAACTCAAAACCTTCATTCTGAAAAGCAGATTTGATTTTCATGGCCTGAACATTGGAATGTTTTGCTAAATCGAAGTACAAATCATCTTTCATCAATTCCAAAAATTGAATTCCCAATAATCTGCCTTTCGCCAACATCGCTCCTTTTTGCTTGATATGAAAACCAAATTCTTCTTTCAGTTTGTCATTAGTAATAACAATTGCTTCGCCAAGAAGTGCACCATTTTTTGTTCCTCCGAGATAAAAAACGTCAGTTAGGTTTGCGATATCTTCCAAAGTCAAATCGTTGATCTCAGAAGTCAGAGCTTGTCCCAATCTTGCGCCATCCAAAAAAAGATAGAGATCATTGGCTTTGCAAAATTCGTATAATTCCTTCAGCTCTTGTTTTTGATAAATCGTTCCAATTTCTGTAGAATTTGAAATGTAAACCAATTTCTGTTTTAATTGATGTGGCTTGTTGGTATGCGTATCCAAAACCGACTGGATATGTTCTGGTTTCAGTTTTCCATCTTCTGTTACGATTCCGTGGATTTTGTGTCCAGTTCCTTCTATTGCTCCGGTTTCATTGGTAAAGATATGTCCGGTTTCTGCAGAAACAACACTTTCATGCGGACGAAGAATCGAAGAAATTACTAATAAATTGGCTTGAGTTCCACCACTTACAAAATGAATATCTGCATTTGAATCGTTTATTTCTCGTTTGATTAATTCTTTGGCTTCTTCAGAATATTCATCGTAGCCATAACCATTTTGCTGATCGAGATTTGTTTTGATTAATGCTTCTAAAATATTGGGATGACAACCTTCTGAGTAATCGTTTTTAAAGGAATATTTCTTCATTTTTCTTTCTACTTTTTGAAGAATCAAAGGTATTAATTTTGATGGATGAGTTAAAATTAAAACACAATAAAATTGTTAGCCAAAAATTGATTCACTTCTAACTTTTTATTAATTTTGAAGTATGAATTCCCTGACAGAAGAAAATTACCTGAAAGCACTTTATCATCTTGTAAACGAGAATGATGAAGTTTCCGTGAACGACTTAAGCCGACAGCTGAATATCAAGATGCCATCCGTCAATAGTATGGTAAAGAAATTTGCAGAGAAGAACTGGGTAAAATATGAATCTTACAAACCCATCAAACTCACAGAATCCGGCAAAAAAGAAGCGTCACTCATCGTAAGAAAACACCGTCTGACAGAAATGTTTTTGGTTGAAAACATGGGTTTCGGATGGGAAAATGTTCACGAGATTGCAGAACAGCTGGAACATATTCACTCCGATGAATTTTTTGATAAAATGGATGAGATACTGAACTATCCAAAAATGGATCCTCACGGCGAACCAATTCCCGACAAAGACGGAAACGTCATCCAGCCAGACCATAAAAAACTGAGCAAATGCAAGGAAAATCAAACTGTGGAATTGGCATCAGTTACAACCTCATCAGAAGAATTTCTGAATTTCCTTAATAAAAGAGATCTAAGCCTTGGAACTTCTTTAAAGATTTTACAGATCGAAGGTTTTGACCAATCGATGTTGATTGCTTATAATGGACGGGAAGAGAATTTTAGTAAGACGGTTTGTGAAAGGTTATTAGTAAAATAATTATGAATTACATAAGCACTTTATTGATTATCATATCTTCATTACTAATTAGTTGTACTGAATCAAAATCGGACAAAATAGTTAAAAGAAAAGATCAACCAAATGTTCATATTTTGAAAAATGAAGATTCAGAAATGAATATTGCAATCGAAAATGCAAGAAGAACTATTGTTGATTTTAACAAAGCAATCATTAGTAAAAATCCCAATTACTATAATTTTGCTTTAAAGAAACGTTTTAAAGTTGGAGAATCAGGTGGAGAACATATCTGGATCAGCAATATTGAATATCAAGATAATAGATATTATGGAATAGTTGATAATCTCCCAAATTCAACTACTGAGGTAAAACTTGGAGATACTATCGAAATCCCAACAAAAGATATTACGGATTGGTTGTATGTTGACAAAAACATCGTAAAAGGCGCATACACAACTCGCATCTTAAGAAGAAGAATAACGGGAGAAGAAAGAAAAAAAATGGATTCGGAAAGCGGATTGATTTTTGAATAAAAAAAAGAGACTCAAACCGAGTCTCTTTAATATTTAGTTGAACATATCTTTTACTTTCTCAAAGAATGTTTTTTCTTTTCCTGTTGGTTCGGCGTTCATATCGCCGTTTTCCAATTGTTTTTGGAAGAACTCTTTCTGTTCTTTAGTCAGTTTTTGTGGTGTCCAGACATTGATATGAACAAACATATCGCCTTTTCCGCCGTAACCTTCGATGTTTGGAAGACCTTTTCCAGCTAATCTTAAAATTTTACCAGATTGTGTTCCTTCATCCACTTTGATTTTCACTTTTCCACCAACCACGTTGATTTCCTTAGTTGTTCCCAAAGCTGCTTCCGCAAACGAAACATAAAGTTCCTGATGTAGATTGTCACCTTCACGTTTGATGGTTTTGTCCACTTCCTCTTCTACTACAACCAAAAGATCTCCAGGTGTTCCGCCAAGTGGTGCATCATTTCCTTTTCCTCTTACATTCAGTTGGATGCCGTCTCTTGCTCCTGCAGGGATGTTGATTGTGATTTCTTCATCTTCTTTCACAAGACCTTGTGCGTTAGCTCCGGCAGGAATTTTGTCCGCTACTTTTCCAACACCTTGACAAGTACCGCAAGTAGTCTGCGTCTGCATTTGTCCGAACATTGTGTTCATCATTCTTACCTGCACACCGCTTCCGCCACACGTAGGACAAGTTTTTGAAGTCACACCTTTTGCCAACTTCATTTTTTTGACCTTGATGGTTTTCTGAGTTCCGGCAATCATTTCTTCAAGGTTCAGTTTGATGCGGACACGAAGATTAGAACCTCTGGATTGCTGTTGTCTTTGTTGACCACCGCCACCAAATCCACCACCAAAGATATCACCAAACTGACTGAAGATATCCTCCATATTCATTCCGCCACCGAATCCGCCACCGCCGAATCCGCCGCCTGCTGCACCGCCAACGCCTGCGTGACCATATTGGTCATATCTCGCTTTCTTGTTGTCGTCACTCAAGACTTCATAAGCTTCTGCTGCTTCTTTGAATTTTTCCTCAGCTTCTTTATCACCCGGGTTTTTGTCAGGGTGAAACTTGATCGCCATTTTTCGGTAGGCTTTCTTTATTTCTTCAGCACTTGCTGACTTGGTAATTTCTAATATTTCGTAATAATCGCGCTTCGCCATAATTGATGATTGATAGTTGATAAATTATAATTGACAAGCGATTAAAAATCATTCATCATTTATAATTTATCATTAATAATTCTAATTTCCTGTTACTACTTTTGCGAAACGGATCACTTTCTCGTGAAGCTGATATCCTGTTTCTACAACGTCAATAATCTTTCCTTTAAGATCTTCTGAAGGCGAAGGAATAGATGTGATAGCCTCGTGAAGATCTACATTGAAGGCATCACCTTGCTCTACGTGGATTGGTTTCAGGCCTTTGTCTATCAATTTGCTTTTAAGCTTTTGGTAAATTAATTCAATCCCCTTAAGTTCGGATTCGTTACCACTTTTTGAAATTTCTTTGATGGCTCTTTCGAAGTCATCTACAACGCCTAACATAGACGTCATTAGATCCTGAGAAGCATACAAATAGAAATCGTTTTTCTCTTTCTGAGTTCTCTTTTTATAGTTTTCGAATTCTGCGTAGAGACGGATGTATCTGTCCTTTTCGTCTGCCAAAAGTTCTTCTGCAGTCGGTTTTTGTGACACATTTTCCTGGTTTTCCGTTTCAGGGTTTTCTGCTGAATTCGTTTCTTGATTAAGGTTTTCCTCGTGTATATCTTTGTTTTCTTCCATAATGGTAATTTTACAAAGTACATTTCTCAATTCTTTTGCCAATCGTGGTTTTTTGACAATTAGGCAGAAATTAGGTAGAGAGTCTGTGAGTTTGGGAATACGAATGATAAATTTTCTATTGGAAACATTTGCTTATCTCGAGCGAGATAAAGTAACGATATCGGGCGTAACAGACAGGCTATCTCGGGCGAGATAAGTAGCTTATTCCGAGTGATGGGATTATCATTTTGAATCAGTATCGTTTTTTGTAATATGATCTAATGTTTTAAGGATATTCGGAATTCTAAAATCACCAGCCATATCCAATATATTTTCACTGGCAGTAAATAAATCAATTCCAATTGCAGAAACATATAAAGGATTATCACTTTTACCTCTTCTTATTTCGGTTACGGTTTCCTTATTATTATAAAATGGTGTTTTCGCAACTCCAATGATTGGAATCTTATTTTCTAAAGCTTCGTAAAGTTTTCCGCCAAATCCATAATTACCGTTATTATCAACATAAATATGACCATCTACGATGATGACATCCAGTGTCGAAATATCCAATGGTTCTATAATTTTCATTAAACAAGGTAATTCTCTTTTATAGAATTGTCCGGGAATATAATCTTCAACACCTTCTATATATTCACAAATAATTTCTTGAGGATCAGTGTCTTTCCAATCAAACAAAACGCCTACAGCTTTGGTTAAAACTTTTCTGTAATGAACGTCTAAGGCTAATACCATATCTATTATTTCATATGTGTAACAGTATTCCGGAAATCGATGTCTTCCAAAGTCCACTCAAGGATTTTGTCGTCTGTTCCGAAGATATCATCATAGTTTGGATCTACTGAGAAATTTGGAACTACGCCTCTACTCTTATTCTCAAATTCGATATTCGGGCGGATGAGAAACAAACCGATTGGAAGTGCCAAATGTGAATTTGGAAGAATGACTGTATTATTAACGCCAGCAACTGTTCCGTCATTCGCACCTCCGGTTTCTTCGCCTACAATAACCGCTCTTTTCTCATACTTTAGTTTGGCTGAAATGATGGACGATGCCGAGAAACTCGCCCCATTAACAAGGACATAAATCTTACCTCTGAAAGCATTGTCTTTTGGTTTTGTAGGTTTGGAAGCAAACTCACGGAAGTAATATTTCTTATCCTTTTTGGAAGAAAGAAAATAATTGCCCGCCAGAAAAAACGGATAACCCGGAGCACTTAAAATGCCTGTGAAAATGGATTGTCCCCGGAAATAATTCTGATGCATTCCCGAAGTTTTGGAAGTCATTTCAGGCGACTTTATCAGCGTAAATTTCTTATCCGAAAGGTAAGCATACAAAGTATTAATCTCGGAAAGCGAACCTCCAAGATTGTCACGAACATCTATAATCAAATATTCTGACTTTGCATTTTTAATCTTTCTAAAGGTCTTATCGTAGAACTTTTTGGCATAAGTTGCCGAGAAGGATTTGATCTTGATGTAAGCAACACTGCTATCGGATTTCAGGAATTTGAAACTTCTGTTATACGTTTTGGAAGAAGCATCATAATCCTGAAGTTTTTGATCTGCTGTTACTTTTGGTAATATCTTTTCTTCGGTGACTTCTTTGGTGTTCTTCTTTTGTCTTTTGAGTTGAACGTCTTGTACTGTATTATCACAAACGGTTTTCAGCTTTACGCTATCAAGATAACCATTCTCCAAAGTGTAATAATTGAAGAACGTAAGATTCATAAAATACTTTTGAAAAGTCTTGTTTTCACCATCTGAGCTGTACAACTTCTTGTACTTTTTTACCAGATCGGAAACATTTTCATCATTAATTTTCAGGATCTCTGTTCCAGCTTTGATCTGCGCTACATTCTCTCGGTTTTCTTTTACGAAGATTCTGTCATCAATAATCTTATAATCCAGCAATGCAAAAAGAGGTTTCTTGGTTTTGAACAGTTTTTGTTCCGCTTTGGAATATCTTTTCCCAACAGACCTCAATCTCAGATGACCTTCATTGACGCTTGCAATGACAGGCGCCAACTTGAAGAAGAACTGATTAGGCGTCAAAGGCTGATTGATATTAGTTTTAAGACTATCAAATTTATGATCCAAATCTTCCTTAGAAATATACCAATACAGATTGGGATGAAATCTTTGAAGCTTATGATAAGTATAATCAATGTCGTTTCTAAGTTCTGCAACAGGAATTTTCTTCTCCAAAAAGAGGTTATTCTTCCTGACAGACTGACAAGAGAAAATTATAATTAATATTAATAAAGAGATTGAACTTTTCATAAATGAAGACTACAAATTCAACGTTCCTGATTCTGACCTTTTCTTCTCTACCTGTAATATATTATTCTGTATATCCTTCATAATCCATTTTGCCCAAAGTCCTGCATAAAAGTTAAACGTAGTATTCAATTTGAATTGGCTGTACAGAATCAATTTGTATTTGTTTTCAGAAATCTTTTCCAGCTCATAAGTACCATCCAAAACATCAAAATAATCGCCACCAATCACAACATGCTCATCCAAAGTAGTAGATGGAATCTCGTAAGGAAAAGCCTTAATACTGAAAACCATTTTCTTGTTTTCCTGATATTCTTTTACCGTCTCGTGAAAGACCAATCCGTTTGTAAATCTGGCTTCACGGTAAGCACCAACACCTTTATAATTCAAAACAGCTTCTACAGGCCTTGGAAAACCCAAAAGCTCATTGAGATAACCCTTATCTTCTTTTTCATCAATTTTCCGAACAGCTGTTACATTATTCCAAATTGTTTCTGCTGGTGCATTAATTTCTATAGAAGTATAAGCGGTATAAGTTGCAGGAATCTTGTGAAGTAAGGTCTCTAATGGTCCAATCAAAAATGGAATTAAAACTAAAATAGAAATATTAAACTTATCATTATTATTATTATTATTATTATTATTATTATTATTTCTCGTTTTCAGATAACCTCCAATAGCTCCTCCGATAGAAGCTGCTGCCAAAAATACTGGAAGAATCATCATCCAACACGCCCAACCTTCTATGTGCATAAACATTGTTGCAATCAGAAAAATAAATATCGGAACCCAAGGCATAAAAATTCTATAAGATGATCTTCTCGCATCTTCAACTTTCGAAAGATAAACCGTTAAAGCACCAACGATAGTAGGCAAGCAAAACAGAAATGTAATCGACATTACCGAAAAAAGGTCATCCCATTCTTTAACACCAAAAATAAGCCTCAGTATCAAGGCATAAATAGTAGGAATTAAAATTACAACAAGGAAGTTTTTAACTTTTGAGTTCATTTAGTTTTTATGTATCTCGATAAAAATAAGATTTTTAAATCAAAAAAAATCAATCCCAATCATAACTTTAACATTTAATAACAAAAAGTGGTTTTAGATTTGTAATGCTGTGCTATTATAAATTGATAAATTAATTGTTATGAAAAATATAATCCTTGCAACCTCAGTATTTCTGATCTCTCAGTTTTCATTTGCTCAAAGTAAAGAAATCACAGCTTTCACCAGCCTCAAAGTATTTGATAAAATTCCTGTGCAATTGGTTTCTTCAGATTCTTACAAAGCGGAAGTCAGTGGTACTATGGCAGATGATGTAGAATTTGTGAATTCCGGAAACGAATTAAGAATCAGAATGAAACCTACAAAACTCCTTCAAGGAGATGATGTGAAGATTTTACTTTATTATCAAGACATCAGCGACATACAAGCGAGCCAAGGTGCAAAAATATCTTCAGCTGACATTGTAAAATCTTCAAAATTAGGATTAACGTCCAACGAAGGTTCCCAAATCGACCTGAATGTCAACGCAAAAGTAATCGAAGGAAAAGTGAACACAGGCGGATTGCTAAAGGTATCAGGAAACACAGATTCTCAATCTGTTGTAGTAAATACCGGCGGAAAATATGACGGACAAAGCTTGCAAACGCAAATCACAAGTATTACTACAAATGCCGGCGGAAAAGCTTCTGTAAACGCTGTTGAATCTGTTGACGCAACTACAAGAGCAGGCGGAATCATCGATATCTACGGAAAGCCAAAATCTAAGAATGACAAGAAGATCGCCGGTGGTAAAATCATCTACCATTAATTTTCGTCTAGTTCTGAAGTTTATTTAATATATAAAATAAAAAACTTTTACAGCTAACAATGGTCGGAATTTTTTCCGACCATTGTTTTGTTTTTCAATCTTCATCTTTTCCGCCAATGCAGATCTTGATCAGATAGTTTGTATTTTTATTTTAAACTTTTTTCCTCACCGTCCTCTGCTCTATCCTCTTCTCATAATTCTCGCCTTGGAAAATCCTTTGAACCATAATGCCTGGAATGTGGATTTCGTTCGGGTCTAATTGTCCAGGTTCTACTAATTCCTCTACTTCTGCAATGGTAATTTTTCCGGCACCAGCCATTGGGAAATTAAAATTACGGGCTGAACCTTTGAAAGTCAAATTTCCTGCGTGGTCGCCTTTCCAGGCTTTTACGATGGAGAATTCTGCTTTGTAGGCGTGTTCCAAAATGTGTGGTTTCCCATCAAAATCTTTGACTTCTTTGCCTTCCGCAACTTCTGTCCCGAAACCTGCCGGCGTGTAGAATGCAGGAATTCCGGCTTGTGCGGCTCTGCATTTTTCGGCAAGTGTGCCTTGTGGCGTGAGTTCTACTTCCAATTCTCCGGAAAGCATTTGGCGCTCGAATTCTGCATTTTCGCCAACATAGGAAGAAATCATTTTTTTGATTTGTTTTTTCTGCAAAAGCAATCCCAATCCGAAGTCATCGACGCCGGCATTGTTGGAAATGCAAGTCAAATCTGTCACGTTTTTGTTGACCAATTCTGTGATGCAATTCTCAGGAATTCCGCAAAGTCCGAATCCGCCGAGCATTATCGTCATTCCGTTTTGTATATCTTTTACCGCTTCTTGGGCGTTTTTCACTCTTTTATCAATCATAAAATTGAGTTTTTGTCTTTCAGTTTCTTAGTTCATAAATATAAAAAATTCCGCTTGAGTAGAGGAAATAAAATAGAGAAAAGATGAGAGAGTTGCAATTCATCTTCTTACAATTAACCACTCCGTCAAAAATTCTTTGAATTTTTACCACCCCTCCAATGGAGGGGAATTTTCAATACTTAATAAATGTTTCAACTTGGCGAAGCGCGCCCCGGCCTGAGTGGAGCTCTTTTTGTAAGCAGGGGAAAAAGCTTGGGCAAAAAAAAGCGGGAACGGAGGACGGATAAAGGCGCCCTAAAAAAGAAAGCCACACAATTATGAGATGTGTGGCTTTCTTACTAACAATTTTAAACATTTATCTATTATCTATCGTAACGCTAACCGGCATTACATAAGTTGTGGCCATCATATTTTGGTTCATCTTATTTACATCTACTTTGTAGATAAGACTTGCCAAGACATTTTCCAGCTCCTTGCTTACGTTTTTGCAATCGCCGTTTGCGTGGATATTTGTGATTTTTCCGTTCTCCGCAATACTGAATCTTACATCAGAATTAACGACACCTTCCTTATATTCCGAAGCTGTGAAATCGAAATTATCTTTTACCAGTTTCCTCAGTTCGCCAAAGCCGTCACCAGAACTAAGGACAACTTCTTGTATATTTTTTTCGGAGTCTTGAGCTTTTGTTACAGAAAAAAGTCCTGCAAATACAAATATTGATAACGCAATCATTTTTATATTCAGTTTCATAATCAATTGATTTTAAGTTAATATTTATCTAATTAAAAGACAAAGTTACAACATTTTAATATTCCGTTCATATTAAATTAACATTAAAAGTGAAAATTTAATATTGGAATTAGAAACAATAATTCCAAGACTATTTAAATCTTGGAATTTTTAATTACTGAAGTTTTAGTGTTTACTTATTTTGTCCTGGTGCGAATGGTTTTGCAGACTTGGTTCCGTAAATCTTTTTTGCTTGTCCAGGTGGTATTTTTTTCACTTTGGCATTTCCATTTCCCACATTAGTGGTTCTAACTTCACAAGAAATTAGTCCAACTGAGAAAACTAATACTGATGCATAAATTTTAATTGATTTCATAATTCATTTTTTCATTAATGACAAAATTGATACCACTAGTAAATACTACAATATTTGTTTTTCCGATTCTTAATCAATAAATTTGATTTCAACAGAATTAAATTTATTAATATGTCTATCACCAACGAGTCAGAATTAATCGGAATGCAAAAGGCCAGCGAGGCTGTAGCTTACGCTTTAAAGGAAATGAGAAACTTTGCCAAAGCGGGAATTTCGACTAAGGAATTGGATGATTTCGGCGGAAAAATCCTTGAAGAAATGGGCGCAAAATCTGCTCCGTATCTGACTTATGGATTTCCAGGCTACACTTGCATCAGCGTGAATAATGAGTTCTGCCACGGGATTCCGTCCGAGAAAACGATTCTGAAAGAAGGCGATTTAATCAACATCGATGTTTCTGCTGAACTGGATGGATTTTGGTCAGACAACGGCGGTTCATTTGTGATTGGCGAAGATATCAACCAACATCAAAAACTGATTGACGCTTCCAAAGAAATCCTGCAAAAAGCAATTGCCAATATAAAAGGTGGCGTAAGAATCTCGGATATCGGTCATTTGATGGAAACGGAAGCCAAAAAACGAGGTTACAAAGTCATCAAAAACCTAACTGGTCACGGCGTTGGCAGAAGTCTGCACGAGGAACCACACGAGATTGCAAATTACCGCGACCGATTCAATACGCAGAGATTTAAGAAAAATTCTGTGGTGGCGATTGAAACTTTTATTTCCACAACTTCCACGATTGCTGACACTCAAAAAGACGGCTGGACAATGGTGGGAAACAAAGGTGGTTTTATGGCGCAACACGAACATACGATTGTTGTGACTGATGGAAAACCGATGATTTTGACGGAAATGAATGGGATTTATAATTAAGAAAAATTAAACAGATTATGATTATCAATTCTAATATTGAAAATTAACCAATGTATTTGTCATTCCGAAGGAATCTCAACAGTTTAGATTCCTTCGGAGTGACAAAAATCGTGTTCTATTCTAATTTAAAATAATTACATCTCCTTCTTCAAAAACTTCGCCGTCAAACTTTTCTTTGATTTGATAATCTGCTCAGGTGTTCCTTCGGCGATGATTTGTCCGCCGTGTTTTCCACCTTCTGGTCCAACATCGATAATGTGGTCAGCGAGTTTGATAACGTCCATATTATGCTCGATAATGATGAAGGAATTTCCTAATTCAACCAATTGATTGATGGCTTCCATCAAGACTTTTACATCTTCAAAATGAAGTCCGGTTGTTGGCTCATCAAGAATATATAATGTATTTCCAGTTTGTCTTTTGGAAAGTTCCGTCGCCAGTTTTACACGTTGTGCCTCTCCTCCACTCAAAGTTGTGGATTGCTGACCAATCGTGATGTAACCCAAACCAACATCCTGCAAAGTTTTAACTCTGATGTAGATTTTTGGGATTGGCTGGAAGAATTCTACCGCTTCGTTAATGGTCATTTCCAGAACATCAGAAATCGATTTTCCTTTGTAACGAACTTCCAAAGTTTCACGGTTGAAACGTTTTCCGTGGCAGGTTTCGCAATGAACATAAACGTCTGGTAAGAAATTCATTTCAATGACCTTCAAACCGCCTCCCTGACAAGTTTCGCAACGTCCGCCTTTCACATTGAAAGAGAATCTTCCCGCTTTGTAACCACGGATTTTACTCTCCGGCAATTCGGCAAAAAGATTACGAATATCGGTGAACATTCCCGTATAAGTCGCCGGATTTGAACGTGGCGTTCTTCCAATTGGACTTTGGTCAACATCTACGATTTTGTCGATATTATCAATCCCATCAATGCTTTTGTAAGGCAAAGGTTCTTGGATTGCTCTGTAAAAATGACGGTTCAGAATTGGATAAAGTGTTCCGTTTATCAAAGAAGATTTTCCACTTCCGGAAATCCCCGAAACGACCACCAATTTTCCTAATGGAATTTCGAGATTGACATTTTTAAGGTTGTTTCCAGTTGCGCCTTTCAGAACAATTGATTTTCCGTTTCCGGCTCTTCGTTCTGCGGGAATTTCGATTTTTCGTTTTCCAGTCAGATAATCCGCTGTGATTGTATTGGCTTTTTTGATGTCTTTCGGATGACCTTGCCAAAGGATTTCTCCACCGAATTTCCCCGCTCTCGGACCAATATCCAAAACGTGGTCGGCTTCCAAAATCATATCTTTATCGTGCTCCACCACCAAAACCGAATTCCCAATATCACGAAGATGTTTTAAGGAATTAATCAATCTTTCGTTGTCACGTTGGTGAAGACCAATTGAAGGTTCATCCAAAATATAAAGAACGTTCACGAGCTGAGAACCAATTTGTGTCGCCAAACGAATACGCTGAGATTCGCCACCGGAAAGGGTTTTTGAGCTTCTGCTGAGACTCAGATAATCCAAACCGACATCCAAAAGGAATTGCAGTCTGGTTTCGATTTCTCTAAGAATTTCGTAAGCGATGATTTTATTTTTATCACTGAATTTATCTTTCACATCGGCCAGCCATTCTTTCAAATCTAATAATGATAGGCCGTTGATTTCTGCAATATTTTTTCCATCAATCTTGAAACTCAGACTTTCCTGACGAAGACGCGCACCTTTACAAGTCGGACAAACTTCTTCAGTTGTGAAATTTCTTTCCACCAAAACGGCGTCGTAATTTTCACGTTCGTCCACAATCTCTTCAAGAATATGAACTAAACCTTCGAAGTTGATTTTAATCTTTTTCGAAATTCCGGCGTGTTTCAGTTCTTTCGTAATATCCTTATTATGACCGTAATAGATGTATTCCAAAGCTTCTTTCGGAATATCTTTGAACGGCGTCGTCAAACTCAAATCGAAAACTTCCAGGATTAATTTAATCTGAGAAAGAATCCATTTGTTGGATTTGATTTGTTCTAAAGGTAATAAAGCACCTTGATTGATTGATAATTTATCATTTTCGACAAAATAGTCGGTGTTCACTTTCTTGATGGTTCCAAGACCTTTACAAGTTTCGCAACTCCCTTTCGGAGAGTTGAAGGAGAATGTATTCGGTTCCGGCAATGCCATCGAATCTCCCGTGATGTCGTCCATCAAATTCTTAGAGAAAAAATGAATTTCTTCACTTCCCATTTCCTGAATCGCAATCAATCCTTCGCCCATATCAGAAGCAGTTTTCAAAGATTTCTGCATTCTAAGTTCCGTCGCCGATTCGCCGATAATCCATCTGTCCACAACAACTTCCACATCGTGGGTTTTGTAACGGTCGAGTTTCAAATCGTATTCGATGTCTTGCAAAACGCCGTCGATTCTGGCTTGGGAATAACCTTTTTTGGAAAGATGAATGAACAATTCGTGGTAATGTCCTTTTCTGGAACGCACAACCGGCGCCATCAGATAGACTTTTTTTCCTTTAAAGTTTTCTTTGATCGTATCCAGAATCTGGTCTTCCGTATAACTTACCAATCGCTTTCCGGAACTCATTGAATAAGCATCGGAAACCCTTGCGAACAATAATCTCAGATAATCATAAAGTTCGGTAATGGTTCCAACGGTTGAACGTGGATTTTTGTTGGTTGTTTTTTGTTCGATGGCAATTACGGGAGAAAGTCCTTCAATCTTGTCCACATCCGGACGTTCCAATCCGCCAAGAAACTGCCTTGCATACGCAGAAAACGTCTCGATGTAACGCCTTTGCCCTTCTGCAAAAATCGTATCAAATGCGAGGGAAGATTTTCCGCTTCCGGAAAGTCCTGTGATGACCACCAATTCGTTGCGTGGGATTTTGACGGTAATGTTCTTGAGGTTGTGTTCTCGAGCGCCGTATATTTCGATAAATTCCTGATTATCTTTCATTTATAGATATTCATTTCTTTTTTAAAGGTCAAATGGAATCGCTAATTTTTATTATTTTCTTCACTTTTTAATGACAGCGATTTCATTGAAAAGTCCAATTCTGGGAAAACGCAAATTTACGGAATTTAATTGACGATTGCACTTTACCTCAATCCAAGTTTAATAATATTTAACAGAGTTTTGGACTTAAATAAATTTTTGATAGACCTATCTTTGTCGCCTGAAATAAATTAAAAAAATGAAAAGTATTTTATCAAAATTCACGTTTGCTGTTTTAATGTTCTCATCGTTCTATTGCTTCGCTTGGGGATTGACAGGTCATCGCGTGATTGCAGAAATCGCTCAACATCATTTGAGTTCAAAAGCTGAAAGAAACATCAAAAAATTGCTACAAAATCAGAAATTGGCATACTATGCGAATTGGCCGGATTTCATCAAATCTGATACGACTGGCGTTTGGAAGGAAACTTCGTCTTGGCATTATGTGAATATCAATGCACAAAAGAATTTTCAGCAATTCAAAGATTCTTTGGAAGCTCAGAAAAGCCCGAATCTTTATACGCAAATTGAAAATTTAGCAAAGAAAATTAAAGATAAAAACACTTCGGAAGCTGATAAGAAAAATGCTTTGGTTTTCTTGGTTCATTTGATAGGCGACCTTCATCAACCCCTACACGTTGGACGTTATGAGGATTTAGGAGGCAATAAAATCAATGTGACTTACTTTGGACAAAACACCAATCTGCACTCACTTTGGGATTCTAAAATGGTGGAAGACAGGAAATATTCCTACACAGAATTTGCCAATCTTTTGGATATTAAATCGAAAGATGAAGTGAAAACAATTCAAGGTGGAACTTTGCAGGATTGGTTATATGACAGTCAGAAAATTGCTAACTCGATTTATTTTCACACGCCGAAAGATTCCAAATTGAGCTACGATTACAATTACCGTTTTGAAGCTACTGTTGAAAGACAATTGTTGTATGGCGGATTGCGTTTGGCGAAAGTGCTGAATGATGTTTTCGGGTAAATAAAATTTAAAATCAATTCCTTAATAAGTCCAATTCCAAAAGGTTATTGGACTTTTTTATTCCTCCTTCAACCGTTTTTCTCTTTCGCGGAGATAATCATTTTTGTTGACCATTTTACCATTATCGTTGACCTCGTCCATCTCACTCAAAGTTTGTCGAATTGACTTATTTGGGTCGTCTCTGAATTCTTTCAAAATCTGTTTATACTTTTCCTGAGTTACATTCTCGTTGGTTCCAAAATCGAATACAAAATTATCATTTTTTGAAGTGACACTTTTTAATTTCTGAATTCCAGCCAGCGTAAAAATATGAGAATTAGTTGAATCGTAAATTTTTAAAATAAGTCCCGCCAAACCTCTGAATTTGTACGGACCTTCCTGAATTGGAATTTCCGTCGTGAACCAAGCTGTCCATTTTCTGCCGGCAAATTCGGTTTCGGCCTTTTGGATTTTAAAATTTCCTAACGTATCATTTTCAGGCAAAATTTTCCACTTTAGAATTCTGTCATCTTTGACATTGTACTTTACCTGACCAATTCTTGAAATCATTAAAATGGAAAAGTCAGGATATTCTTTAATTACAATAGATGAATTTTTACTCTTTTTAATTTTTAAATTTGAGTCAGAAATTTCTTTATCAATATTTGATTTTGAGATGGAATCGTATTTAAAATTATCGTAGCTGTAAAATTTTGAAAATTTGTCGGAGACATCCAAAGTCATCAATTCTGATTCAATTTTATCACGATTGAGAGAATCTGTAACAGATTTGTATTCGTATAGAAATCTCTGGTTTTGAGATTTCAAATTGAAAGAAATGGTGAGTAATATAAAAAGGAGTCTTAACTTCATTCGAAAATCATTTCAAATAAAGATAATAAAATTTTAGTCTAATTTTTTAAGCATCCAAAGATTACAACCAGAATGTCCGGAATTACCCAATGGTTTTTCTAAATATTGAAATCCTTGTTTTTCGTAAATAGAAACCGCTTTGCTGAACTCTGGAATACTTTCGAGATAGACGTTTTTATAACCTAAATCTTTGGCTTTCTCAATACATTTTTCAAGTAATTGTTTTCCAATTCCTTTTCCTCTCGCTTCTTTTGAAAGATAGAATTTGGCAAGTTCAGTTGTATCATCAGGCAAATTATCAGTTGGGAAAATCCCGCAACAACCTAGAATCAAACCATCTTCTTCGGCAACAAATAAAGCTGATTTCTCAGTTTGAAATAATGAATATAAATCATCTGTAGTTGGGTCAGAATAAACTGTCCCATCGGTGCAACTTACTTCAAAATCGTGAAAAGAAGTTCTGATAATCTTTGCGAGTATCTCGTTATCGTTAACTTTATTTTCTCTTATAATTACTGACATTTTCGTGAAAAAAAATTTAAATTAACCAAGGATATTTGTGATAGATTCCGTCCAAAAGCATTGCCAGAATTCCAAAAAAAATCCAAAGTCTTAGAAGATTTAAAGCTTTGAATTTATCATTTTTTTTATTTCTAAACAGCATATAAATTGTTCCCAGAATTACTATAATTGTTACTAGAAAATACCACGCAATAATATTTTTGAATCCAATTCCAACACTTAGAATTAACGAAACAATTAACGTGATAATTAATAAAATTAATAAAATCGACCTTGTATTTTGAAATCCCAGTCGGTTCGCAATCGTTTCGTAACCAAACATTTTATCGGCATTTCTCGTCAATGTATCTTTTGTAATATCGATGATGAAAAGCATTAGAAAAAGAAAGATTGCCAGAAACAAAATCTTAAGCGAAAACGTCTGATAATAAATCAACATTCCGAAGAACGGATACAACGTCAATGAAACAAAAGTGAAATTGTTGAGGACAATAATTTTGCTGAGTTTGTGACTGTAAAACCACATCAGAAACTGATAAATCAGAAAGAAAACGAAAACTCTGTGTGAAACAAAAATCGCTAATCCTAACGACAATGCATTGAGAACAACATAAGCTATGAGAAAGTATTTTTCTTTGAGGAAACTTTGTAATCTTGAACGGAAAGGCTGGGTTAATTGGTCTTTTTCCTTATCATAAAACCGATTGATAATTCCGCCTGCCAAAATGCTGAAAACGGAACAAATGATGATAGAATGAACCTTATAATCAAAAACAAAATTTCTGAAACTTTCTTCCCTATTGAACAGGAAAAATGTAGAAACGTAAAGCGCAAAAGTGAGCAGAACAGCTACAAAAAAACGAGCACCCAACAGAAAACCCATCAACTGAGAAATACGGTAAAGAGCATTTCGTGAAGTCGGTTTTGCTTCGTCGTTCATTTTTTTCTTATTATAAAAAACCTTTCAAAGATAGACGATGAAAGGCTTATATTACTTTAAATATTAATTTTAAAATCTGTAAATCACTTCTTTTTGGAAGCCATCTAACATTTTCTCGGCTTTTTCGTAATCTTTTGTAAAACCAAGAATGTAACCTCCGCCTCCACTTCCACAAAGTTTTAGATAATAAGCATTAGAATCCAAACCTTTTTTCCAAATATTGAAAATGTTTTCCGGAATCATCGGACGGAAATGTTCGTAAGCCCAAACCGACAATTTTTTCATATTGCGGAAAAACGGATTCATATCTTTTTTCAGGAAAGCCTCGATGCAAGCATTGTTGTAACGGATAAACTCTTCTTTCAAAGTCTTGCGGAAACCTTCGTTTTTCAATTTCTCGAAGAAAATCTGAATCATTGGTCCGGTTTCGCCGGTTATTCCTGAATCAATCAAGAAAATGGCACCTTTCCCTACTTCTTCTTTTGGAAGAGAAACTTTACCAACGTTCTCTTTGTTCTCGATAAGAATCGGAAGATTCATATAACAAATCAAAGGGTCCATTCCAGAACTTGTCCCGTGGAAATAACTTTCCAATTGACCGAAAACTTTTTTCAAATCTTTCAGTTCGTCTTTAGAAATGGTTTCGGGGTCTCTTTTTGTGAAAGAATATTTTTCGAAAATCGCCGCGACCAAAGCGCCAGAACTTCCAACGCCATATCCTTGTGGAATATTAGAATCGAAGAACAAGCCCTTCTCGATATCATTTTTGAAAGAATCTACATTCAGTTTAAAATCTAAAGGCAATTCTAAATCAGCTAAATAATTGGAGTATTTTTCTAAAGATTGGTTGGATTTTTTTTCAAAATCGTTGTCCAAATCAGAAAACTTGAGTGTTCCTTTATAAAAACTATACGGTACAACCAACCCTTGCGAGTTCTCTATCATTCCGTATTCTCCGAACAAAATTATTTTTGCGTAAAATAAAGGGTTATTCATATTGCGTTTTGATATTGCAAATTTACAAAAAATAAACTATTCCATTAATAACAAATAATGAACCGAAAATTTAAATTTTTATTAATTATTGAAATTATTCTTTGTAAGGAAATAATTTCAGAAAACCTTCGTAAACACTTTTGTGCAAAATGGTTGCGTGATTATCGTCGGTCATCAGATTATATTCTAATTTCAAATTCTTTTTGCCGGAATTTTTGAAAACCTGATAAAGTGAATCTGCGTCTTTTACCATTGTTTTATGTTCATTTTTTCCGACAGAAACATAGACGAATCTTTCATCATCTTTCTGAGCATAAAGTAATGAATTTGCTTTATTCAAAAGACTTTCATCATCCCACCAAAGACTTGGACTGATGATGAAATAATGGGTGAAAAGTTCCGGCTTATTCAATAAAATTTCTGTTGCTAAAAGTCCGCCGAGCGATTGCCCAATGATATATTTTGTCTTATCTGTTTTATAGTTTTTATTGATGAAAGGCTGTAATTCTTTTTCAACAAACTCAATAAATTTGTCCGAGTGTCCAGTTGTAGGATAATCTTTCTGCAAATCTTTCAAATCTGTATGATAAGTAAAATCCCTTTTTCTATCAACGTTTGCAATGCCAACAATGATGAAATCCGGCATTTTGAACTGCATATTAAAAAAATGCTGAAGTCCAACCAGATGAAGGAAATCTTCATTCATACTTCCGTCTAAGATATAAATTACAGGATAAGTTTTGGTCTTATCATAAGTCTGCGGAAGATAGATATTCAGAATTCTTTTTTCATTAAGAATCTTCGAATTCAAAGTTACTTTTTCTCCAATTTTCAAATCTTCAACAACAGGACTTTGAGAACTTAAAATCGTAAATATGAATAAAAATGCGAAACTTAATACTTTCAAAACAGCAATTATTTAGTATTATTTTTCACTTTTAGAAAACGAATCAATACTAAACCTATGGCAAAGAAAATCGTCATAGACAATGCTGAAATACGCATATTATTAAAATATTCAATCAAAGTAGCAAATATTAATGTACCAAGAATAATTGCTAATTTTTCAAGAACATCATAAAAACTGAAAAAGGTCGTATTATCCATAGAATTTTGTGGCAGCAATTTGGAATAAGTGGACCTAGACATTGCCTGTAAACCGCCCATTACCAAACCGATAACTGCCGCAATTCCGTAGAATTGGTATTCTACATTAGGATTTTCTTTGTTAAGATAATATGCTCCGAGACAAGCGCCAATCCACATTGCAACGGTAATACTGATGACATTTTTGTTTCCGATTTTCTTCGATAGCCAAGAAAAGAATAACGCGCCGATAATTGCTTCTATTTGGATTAATAATAAGGTCATTATCAATTTATCCTGAGCCATATTGATTTCTCTCTTCCCGAACAAAGTTGCCATCAGGAAAATAGTCTGCATCCCAACACTGTAAAAGAAAAAACTGGAAAGGAAGAATTTCAGATTTCTGTCGGCAAAAAGATGACCGCCAACCTTGAATAATTCACGGAAACTCTGTTTGATAATATCAATATAAAAACTGATGTTGTCTTTTAAAACTTCGAAAAAACCGCCTTGTTCCGTGTGACTTTTGAAGATATTTTTATAATTAAGCAAAACCAAATCTTTAGGCAATTGTTCCTTAACCTGACCAAATTGTGGTAAATGTTTGAAAGTATATTGTGAAAATCCAAACCACCAAGCGCCTGTCAAAAGGAAACTAACCCTTGTGTAAATAGCCGCCTGTTTAGGTGTTTCTGCACAAACCTGAATCAAAATCAAACAAATAATAACCAAAATAACAGAACCAATGTAGCCGTAAACATAACCTTTTGCAGAAAGTGAATCCTGCTTGTCCGGCGTTGCAATATCCGGCAAAAAGGAATTATAGAAAACCAAACTCCCCCAGAATCCGACACTAGCCGTTACACTGAACAATAATCCCAGCCAAACTGTTCCCATCCCAGTAAACATCGCCAATCCCATACAAGAAGTTGCACCAAGATAGCAGAAAAACTGAAGGAAAGATTTCTTATTTCCAATTGTATCAGCTAAAGATGACAAAATTGGAGATAGTAAAACCACAATAATAAAAGAAAGCGTAAGAGAATAACCATAAACCGTATCTGGATGAAATTCTTTTCCGAAAATCTTAATCATATGAGGCACAGCAACATCTATCCATTGTTTAGATTCTGCAACATATTCTTTCTTTTCGTAAGCCGTTGTAAGAATGGCGTAATAAATGGGAAAAATCGTGGATGTAATCACTAATGAATAAACCGAATTTGCCCAATCATACAACGCCCAAGCGCGCATAATTTTTGGATTATTCTTGATTGAGTTTTCGGGAATTGTTTTTTCTATTTCAGACATTGGAAATAATTATTTAGACAAAAGTAAAAAAAGGAATTACAAGTTGACAAAAAAATGCGTTTGTATCATAAATTTAATAACAAAAACCCTTTCGAACTTTGAAATTTGAAAGGGTTTTGAATTTTATTTTAATTAAAGATTATTGCAAATTCTCAATCACAATAGCTGTTGCACCGCCGCCACCGTTGCAAATTGCTGCTGCGCCGTATTTTCCGTTGTTTTGTTTCAGAACATTAATTAAAGTGACAATAATTCTGGAACCAGAACTTCCAAGTGGATGACCGATGGAAACTGCACCTCCATTGACATTCACTTTCGAAGCATCTAATCCCATAACTTTGGTATTAGCCAAACCAACTACTGAAAATGCTTCGTTCAATTCGAAGAAATCAATGTCTTCTTTTGTAAGATTCGCTTTCTTAAGTGCGATTGGCAAAGCTTTCGAAGGTGCCATTGTGAATCTTTCCGGTTCTACGGCCGCATCAGCGTAAGAAATTATTTTCGCCAAAGGTTTCAATCCTAATTCTTCCATTTTCTCTTTTGACATTAGAATCAAAGCAGAAGCGCCGTCATTCAATGTTGAAGCGTTGGCCGCAGTTACTGTTCCGTTTTCTTTTTGAAAAACAGTTGCTAAAGTTGGGATTTTATCAAACTTAACCGCTTTATATTCTTCATCCTCCGAGAAAACAATTGGTTCTCCTTTTCTTTGAGGAATAGAAACAGGAACAACTTCTTCCGAAAATTTTCCAGCTTCCCAAGCTGCAGCCGACCTTTGGTAAGATTGGATTGCAAAAGCGTCCTGCTCTTCTCTCGTGACGTTATTTTCTTTGGCGCACAATTCTGCGCAAACACCCATATGTTGTTTGTTGTAAACATCGGTCAAACCATCTTTCAAAAGTCCGTCTTGCATTTTGATTTCGCCCAATTTCACGCCATTTCTTCCATCCAAATAATGAGGAACACTTGACATATTTTCCATCCCTCCGGCAACTATAATGTCAACATCACCGGCTTTTACCGCCTGAGCTGCCATCGTCACGGCTTTCATTCCCGAAGCACAAACTTTGTTGATGGTTGTAGAAGGAGTATGATTTGACAAACCCGCACCCAAAGCGACTTGTCTCGCTGGAGCTTGACCTTCGCCAGCCTGCAAAACATTCCCCATATAAATTTCCTGAACCAAAGTTGGGTCAAGATTGATTTTGTCTAAAGCTCCTTTTACCGCAGCAACGCCCAATTGTGTAGCAGGAACTGTCGAAAGACTTCCCATAAAACTTCCCATTGGTGTTCTGACCGCTGATACAATGAATACTTCTTTCATAATATTTTTAATTTTTTTGATTTTAATTAATTTGATTTTTGTTTCTCGATGCGATTAAAATAATAACTGCGCCCAAAAACTCGATGAACCATCCCCAGGATAATTTCACGATTCCGGCAAATGTAGATTGCCAAGACTTGAAGGGTAAAAAACTGAAATAATCTAAAGATTTTAACTTAATGGCAATAATTGTGAAAACAAAAAGCAATATCATTAAAAATACCATTATTCTCACCAATTTAGTTTTGTCAATTAAGATGAAAACCAGCGTCAATAAAGAAAATCCCCAAAGTATGGCAGCGAGTGTATTATCTACTTTCCAATAGTTCCAGTTTCCAACAATTGGAATATGAACCAACGGCAGAAAACTGCCTGCCACAAGCAAAAATAATCCGATTAACTGTAAATTTTTCATTTCTAAATCCTATTTGCCAATGTAAATAAAAATTCTTGTCCTGCAAAAATGAATTTGATGATTTTTCAAACGTGGCTTTGTCATTCCGGAGGAATCTAAACTATTGAGATTCCTCCGGAATGACAAAAACGACGGGTTATCTAAAAACAAAAAACTCAAATCCCTTTCGAGATATGAGTTTTAATAAGAAAATAGTGTATAAGAATGTTCTATGAAAATGTTATCAATTAAAAATCAATATTGGCGATTTCGATTCCGATTTGTATTCCGTTTTTGTTTGGTAAGTTGGCTTTGCTATTGAAAATTGGTGTGAAATCTTTTTTGATGAATAAATTAACACCTCCATAACCTAGACTGAATTTTCCTCCGAATAAGAAAGCATTCACACCATCATCCAAAGTGTAATCGTACTTTTTGAAGTTGTCATTTTCGTTGTAATATTTCACTTTCACGATACTTCTCGTGTTTATTCCCGCATAAGCTCCTACTCCAATTTTCCACATTTTTTTTCGCACGTCCAGATATTGTTTGCCGTCATATTCTGTGTATTTCGGGTTCAGATAAAGCTGAAATTCAATTGGTAAAGTCAGGTAAACATTTCTGAGTTTTGAACGTTTCAATCTTCCTTCCTCAAAATCCTCAAGAAATAATTGCGAATTTTCCTGAGCGAAAACCTGTGGACGTTTTGGCATATAAGTATCGGTTCTGTAAGCCAAACCGTATCTCAAAACCCACGGACTTGTGAAACTTCCCAACTGACGGTCTTTTCTGAACTGAACTTCAAGGCTGTGAGAATTTCCGATTCGCATCTCAGAATCATTTTCAAAAGGATTAAAACTGCCTTTGTCCTTGGTCAGATTTGCGAAAGCATAACCAACACTTAAAGAACTTTGATTGATATATTCCTTTGGCGATTTATCTTTCTTTTTTATCGAAAGAGATAATCCATTTCCGCCAAGAGATAATTCGGCTTGTGAAGCGGTTTTCCCATTGAAAGGTTTTTCATAAATGGACTCTTTAACCGTTTCTTTAGTAATTTCATCTAAGTGATTCCGTTCGTTTTCAATTTTTTCATTGATAATTGTTTCATATTTTTTAGAAACCGATTCTTTCTGAGCAATTTGTTCCGCTTTTGTGATTTTTCCGGACGAGAAAGCCTCATCGATTTTATCAGTTTCGTTTTTCATATTCGCTTTCTCTGTTGAAACGATAGAATTGACTTTCTCCGTGTAAGATTTCATCTGATTATCAAGCGTAGTTTGTGCTGTAGCAAAGCTGGAAAGCATTGCCAAAAGTAGAATTTTGGTTTTCATAATAGTTTATTTAGTTGTTATAGAATCTTTGTCGTAAAGCGTAATTCCGAAGAGTTTAATACGTTTTGGGTTGGGAAAATCAGAATCATTTTTAGGTTTTGAAACATTAATCCCCATTGCCGATTTTGGCGTTTCAGTTTTCGCTTTGTCTATCTCCACTCCGAAAAGTAAGTCCGATGAAGACACATACTTTGCTCTTGGTTTTTGTATTTCGGTTTGAGCCAGTTTTTCCTCAGACTGAGAAATGATTTGTTGCTCTTCTTTTTTTATAATGTTTTCTTTCTCAGAAATTGGATTTGAAACTGAATTTTCTTTCTTGATTGAGTTTGTCATTCTGAGCGGAGTCGAAGAATCTTTAGAATTTTCAACAGCCAATCTTTGATTATCAGTTTGTAAATTATTTTTTGTTGGAATTAATTTCTCAACTTGATTATTTTCAGATTGTTCAATTGTTGTCGGAACTGTTTTTTGCTTTCCAGTATGATTTGCAAATTCCTGATTTTCCTTCATATCAGATTTATGATTAATCATCAAAAAACTTCCACCCAAACCAATCATCAGTAAAACAACTGCAGCATATCTCAACCAAACGATTTTCGGCTTTTCTTCTTTCGCAGGAACTTGGTCGAGTTTCTCTTCCAATCTGTCCCAAAGACCGTCGGAAACTTTCATTTCCTTTTGTTCGTATTTAGATTTCAGATTCTGCATTTTGTTTAGTGTTTTGTTGTTGATTAAAATAATCTTGTAACCATTTTTTTGCTTTGCTCAGCTGACTTTTGCTGGTGCCTTCCGTGATGTTAAGGATTTCGGCAATCTCCTGATGTTTCTTTTCCTCAAAAACTGAAAGATTGAAAACCAACTTATAACCAACCGGCATTTCTTTGAAAATCACATCCAAATCGATGTCTTGAGAAAACTCATTAATATCTTCAGTTTTATCTGCAATCGAATCTGTAAATTCAGTTTCAGCATAGAGAATATGTTTGTTTGTCCGAATAAAACTAATCGCATCATTCACCACAATTTTCCTTAGCCAAAACGGAAACGATTCATAATTTTTACAATCTTCAAGTTTCGTAAACGCTTTATAGAAAGCATTCATCAACACATCTTCCGCATCATCCCGATTATTTATGTAAGAATTTGCAACAGCCAACATTTTCCCCGAAAACATCTCAAACAAACTCTTCTGAGCCAGTCGGTCATTTTTCTTTGCCTTGGAAAAGATATGCTGTAAATCTGTTTTCATTTTCTCTTTCTGACTATAAGACGGCAAAATACCAAAATGGTTGCCTCAATTTTCAAAACAATTCAAAACTAATTCTCAAACAATTGATTATCAGTCAAATAAATTTAAATACTTTTTACATTTTACTCCCGACATTTTACAATATTTGGGCAATCCCCTCGCCTTTCCAAATCCCACCGCTCGGGTCGGGCTATCCGCTACAATCTTTTTTGTAGAAGACATTTCCCATTTTGATTCAACATTTCCCAACCACAAAAAAGGATTTCCACTACTATCCCTATTGCAGGATTCGTCTTCAATTGAAATTTTCAATAACCATTACACGCTAAACCATAATTTTGTCATTCCGTAGGAATCTAGACTGCTGAGATTCCTACGGAATGACAAAATTGTATAAAAAAGTTTCTTTGCTGAGCGAAGCGCCTTAGTGAACCTTAAAAATATTTTCAAAATGTTAAAAAAAAAATCTTAGTGCACTTTGTGTTCAAAAGCCCCCATTAAATCAACAGAATAAAATCATTTCCCAACATTCATCAATTTCTTCTTATTTTTGCAAAAATTAAAACAAACGTGGTAAACACAGACCAAATAAAAGATATCCAATCCAGAATAGAAGACCTGCACAAGTTCCTCCAAATCGAAAAGAAAAAAATCGAAATTTCCAACGACGACGAGAAAACCGCAGCACCCGAATTTTGGAACAACTCCAAAGAAGCCGAAGTTTTCCTAAAACAACTCCGTTCCAAGAAAAAATGGGTGGAAGGTTATGACGATATCAAAACAGAATTTGAAGACCTTCAGGTTTTGATGGAATTCGCAAAAGAAGACCCTGAATCTGAGAAAGAACTGGACGAGACTTTTCCAAAATTGGTAGAGAAAATCGAAAATCTGGAATTCAAAAACATGCTTTCCAACGAAGGCGACGAACTTTCTGCCGTTCTTCAAATCACAGCTGGAGCCGGCGGAACAGAATCTTGCGACTGGGCAAGTATGCTGATGCGGATGTACACAATGTGGGCGGACAAGCAAGGCTACAAACTCCGCGAACTCAACTTCCAGGAAGGTGATGTTGCAGGAATCAAAACCGTGACTCTGGAAATAGATGGTGAATTTGCTTTCGGATATTTGAAAGGTGAAAATGGTGTTCACAGATTGGTGAGAATTTCGCCTTTTGACAGCAATGCGAAACGCCATACGAGTTTCGTTTCGGTTTATGTTTATCCTTTGGTAGACGATACGATTGAGATTAATATCAATCCAGCCGACATCAGTTTCGAAACAATGCGAAGTTCAGGCGCTGGTGGACAGAACGTAAATAAAGTTGAAACTGCAGTTCGTCTTCGCCACGCACCAACAGGAATTATTATTGAAAACTCAGAATCGCGTTCTCAGCTTCAGAATAAGGAAAAAGCAATGCAACTTCTGAAATCCAGACTTTACCAAATCGAACTTGATGAACGTCTGAAGGCCAGAAATGAAATCGAAGCCGGAAAAATGAAAATCGAATGGGGTTCTCAAATCCGAAATTATGTAATGCAACCCTATAAATTGGTAAAAGATGTCCGCTCCGGACACGAAACTTCCGACGTAGACAGTGTGATGAACGGGAATATCACGCCTTTCCTTAAAGCTTATCTGATGAATGAAGGACAAGCTGGAAGCGGGGAGATGGATGAGTTGTAGAAAGTTATAGTTAGTTTGAAAAAATAATTCTAAATTTGATGTAAAGTATCTAATAATGAACACCCAAATTCTCAATAAAAAACTTGAATTAATCCAATGGCTATCAACTTTGGAGGATAAGTCCATTATCGAGAAACTTTTAAAATTCCGACAGGAAGAAACGAAAGATTGGTGGGAATCAATTTCTGATGAAGAAAAAAAATCTATTGAAACAGGAATTTCTGAAGCTGATAATGATGATTTAAAACCACATTCTGAAGCAAAAAAACTTTATGAAAAGTGGTTATAATATTGTTTGGACGCCAAACGCTTTAAGTGAGCTGACGAAAACCATAGAATATCTTGAAAGGAATTTTTCAGAAAAAGAAATAAAAAAGTTGGCTGATAAAATTGAAAGTACAGTTGCATTAATCTCTAAAAATCCAAACCTTTTTCCAATTTCAGAAAATCGGAATATTCATAAAGCAGTTTTACTGAAATACAATTCGATGTATTATCGTGTAAAAAATGAGAACATTGAAATTTTGTCATTCTTCTCCAACAGACAATCTCCTGATAAGAGAAAAACATAAAAAAGCCTCAGAAAATTCTGAGGCTTTGATTTTATATTTCGGTATTGAGGTCCCAATTTTCCAGATAATCATTGACGTGCTTCAGGAACATTCCGCCTAAACTGCCGTCCACTACTCTATGGTCGTAAGAATGCGACATAAACATTTTCTGACGGATGGCAATCACATCTCCAAACTCAGTTTCGATAACTGCTGGTTTTTTCACAATGGCTCCAACTGCTAAAATCGCAACCTGAGGCTGAGGAATAATCGGTGTTCCCATAAGGTTTCCAAAAGTTCCAACATTAGAAATTGTGTAAGTTGCACCTTGCGTATCTGCTGGAGTCAGTTTTTTATTTCTTGCTCTATAAGCTAAATCGTTGATTGCTTTTGCCAATCCTGACAAACTTAATTGGTCAGCATTTTTGATAACAGGAACAATCAGATTTCCATCTGGAAGAGCAGTTGCCATTCCGATGTTGATATTCTTTTTCTTGATAATTTTGTCGCCATCCACAGAAACATTAATCATTGGAAAATCCTGAATTGCTTTTACAACTGCTCTAATGAAAATCGGCATAAAAGTCAGTTTTTCACCATCTCTTTTTTGGTAAGAATTCTTGTTAGCGTTTCTCCAAGTTACAACATTCGTCACATCAGTTTCGATGAAAGAAGTGACGTGCGGTGAAGTATGTTTGCTATTAACCATCGCTTCCGCAATGATTTTACGAACTCTGTCCATTTGGATAATTTCATCGCCGTCGTTGATGCTGATTGGTTGGGCTGGAGCTGAAACTTTTTGAGGTACTGGAGTATGGGAAACATTTGATGCTGGAGCAGCAGGAGTTTCAACTTTATTGCCTCTGTTTTTCACAAAATCTAGAATGTCCTCTTTCGTGATTCTACCTTCTAGTCCGCTTCCTTTAATTGTTTTAAGTTCAGATTCTGAGATATTCTCTTGCTGAACAACAGACTTTACCAAAGGCGACAGATATAAATCTGAATTTTGACTATTAAATGAAGTAGATACATTAGATAATGGCTGTTCCAAAGTACTGATTACTTCCGATTCAGGTTGATGAATCTGGTCTTTTACCTCTTCGTAAGATTTAGCTTCAGGAATTTCTGTATTTGAAGAATCTCCTTCTAATTCCAAAATTGCAATGGCTTCTCCTATTTTTGCAACCTCATCTTTGTGTTTCAGTATCTTGATAATTTTTCCCGAAACTGGTGTCGGAACATCGGAATCAACCTTATCTGTTGCTATTTCCACCACAGATTCGTCTTCCTTTACAAAATCACCTTCATTGAACATCCAGCTGATAATTGTTGCTTCCATAACTCCTTCGCCCATACTTGGGAGCAATAGTTTGTATTCTGCCATTGTTTCTTTTTTGAATTTCTCCAAAAGTACATTTTTTTTTATTAATTATATAATTCTATTTTTTAAAATTTGTGAGACTCATTTTTTTATACATTTGGTAATCAAAATTTTTAGAATTAAATCATGAATATTTACTTAAGTGCGGTCATTCATATCAAAGAAAATTCGATGATGGATGCTATTGAATTACTTAAAAAATTAGTAATAGAAACCCGTAAAGAAAAAGGCTGTATCCAATATGATCTCTTCGAAGACCATAGAAATAAAGGTGTATTTTTTATCCACGAAAATTGGGAATCCGCCGAAGATCTTCACAGCCATCAGGTTTCTGATCATATGATGAAATTCCGTGACGGAATCTCTCCTCTATTAGAAAATCCTAACATCGTATATGTTGGCAACAAACTTTTTTAATTACATTATTATTAAAATTTGAGTTAAAGTTTTATTAATAATTTAAATAATTGAAATTTGTTTACATTTAATTCATAAAAAAAGAAAAATTTAAATATTTTTGTTAATCAATTTTTTAATATAAAAATTACATTATAATATGAAAATAAATCAACTGTCTAAGTGTGCAGGAATTGGCGTTTTCTTTTTGTTTGCCAATGTGAATGCACAGTCTAGTGAGAAAGTAATCAAAAATTTCATCCAGAATGATGTTAGCTTTCGTAGTAACACAAATGCTGAATTCAAAATCTTAAATGAAGATAATTCTGCAAGTCTGAAATCCAATATTGTGAATGTTCAGCAATATTATGGAAATACGCCAATATATAAATCTTTGGCAAAAGCTGTAATCCAAGAAGGAAAAATAGTTTCTTTTAAAAATAATTTTCAGAAAGTGAACAACAATGTTGTTTCTGATAAAATTAGTAAAACTGAAGCATTATCTAATGCTTTAAGGTTTTTGGAGATCAAGGATAGTGGATTTGAACTTCTAGATGAAACAAGTGCAAATCTTGTAAATCCTTCTGACAACAAAGTTGCAAACGTTCGTTTCTATTTTGAAAAAAACAACAGCTTGATTCCGGCACAGTTATTCTTCATCAATCAGAGTAAAGAGAATAAGTTTTTTGGAACTCTTGTAAGTCTTACTACTGGTGAGATTTTGGAAAGTAATAAAATGATAGATGAATGTTCTTTTGGTTCAGATGATTTTTCTTCATCAGAATCTTTTGACACTACGGAACATTTAATTAGTCATTTGAACAATAATACAGCTTCAAGCAATCATTCGAAAGCTGCTACAGATGCTTCTTATAATATATTCCCTTTTCCAATAGAAGCTCCAACTTTTGGATCTAGAAGTATCGTAAATAACCCTTGGGATCTAAATGCTTCGCCAGAAGGATGGCACTCAAATGGAACTACAAGTTTCACTAATACTTCCGGAAACAACGTTTTGGCTTATGTAGATAACAATGCGTCTAACAATGCCAATGGTTTTTCTCCGCAAAGTACAACTACAGGAAACTTAACATTTGATTTTCCTTTCGCAGAAAGCACAACATTAAGTGCTTATGACAACAGAAGCTCTGCAGTGACCAATCTTTTCTATGCGAATAATATGGTTCACGACATCTTCTATAAATTTGGATTTACAGAAGCTACGAAGAATTTCCAAACCAATAACTTTGGAAAAGGCGGCGGACAAGGTGATGCTGTAAGAGCAGAAGCTTTTGATGGTAGCGGCTACAACAATGCCAATTTTGCATCTGGATATGAAATACTAAATACAGTTACGGGAAACTACACCGTACAAGCTCCAAGAATGCAAATGTATCTTTGGAACTATAGCGTTCCTCTAAAACAAAGATTATTTTACACAGACCCAACTTTAGCTACTAGACCAGCAGTTAATAGTGGAACTGCAACATATGGTTCCGGAGGAAGGTATTTAATGGAAACCGGAGTTACGGGAGATTTAGTTATCCCAAATGTTGCTACAGGATGTACAACGATTACCGCAGGAAGTCTTACCGGCAAAATCGCTCTTATTACAAGTCCTAGTTGTACTTATGATACAAAAATCAGAAATGCTCAGGCAGCTGGAGCAATTGGCGTTCTTATACACAGAAGCAATTCTAATGTTGCTGTAGATATGTACACTGAAAATGGTACTGGAATCAATATTCCTGCTATCATGATTGCAAATACTGAGGGAACTTTTATCACTTCAGAACTTACTGCTGGAAGAACAGTTAATGTAACTTTAAAAGATATAGGAACTGGTTATAAAAATTCAAGTTTTGATAACGGGGTTATGATTCACGAATATGGCCACGGAATCTCTAATAGACTAACTGGGCAAGGATACAGCTGTTTAACAAGTGTAGAACAAATGGGAGAAGGCTGGTCAGATTTCTTTGCATTGATGTTAACAAACTCTCCTGGCGCAACAGCAGCTGTAGCAAGAGGAATTGGTACTTATTCTACAAACACAGCTACAACAGCAGCAGGAATAAGAAATTTCAGATATTCTCCTGATATGAATGTTAACCCAAACTTGTATAATACTACAAACTTGGTAAGTGGCGCTCACGCAATTGGAGCTATCTGGGCAACAATGCTTTGGGATCTTCATTGGAAAATGGCAGAAAAATACGGATACAATAGCAACGTAGCTGCTGATCCTAACTCTGGAAGTGCAAAAACATTACAATTGGTAATGGATGGTCTAAAACTTCAGCCTTGTAATCCAGATTTCGTATCTGGTAGAGATGCTATTCTTCAAGCTGATCAATTAGCCGGAGGAACAGACAATTGCCTTATTTGGAATGTATTCGCAAGAAGAGGTTTAGGTGTAAGTGCATCTGCCGGAAGCGCAACTAACGCTGCCGATCAAGTAAATGGCTTTGACGTTCCTGCTGCATGTGTTCTTGCAACAGAAGATATTGCTAAAAATAAAGCATTCGGGATCTATCCAAATCCAGCAAAAGGAGAATTCTTTATCAAAGCAGCACCTACGGTTGGAAATGCAACTGTTAAAGTTGAAATTTTAGATTTAAATGGTAAACTTGTTAAGTCGCTTGACAGAAAGAAAAATAGCTCAGAATCTATTTCTACAAAAGGACTTGTAAAAGGAGTTTATCTTGTAGTAATTACAGAGAATGGTAAATCTAACGCTGAAAAATTGATTGTAGAATAATCAATAAAAATATATTTTATTAAACCTTTCCAAGTAATTTGGAAAGGTTTTTTATTTTCAGAATCTTAACAAACTTTATCATTCATAATAATTGGCATCAATCTTGAAAACTTAACTTTGCACAATAATAAATTGCAAAAACTAAATGAAAAATTATATCACAAAATCTTTTTCTGCTGTAGCTTTATTAGGAATTAATCTGATGATTTTTGGTCAAACTATCGACGCAAAATCTAAAACAATTCTTGATGATGTAACTAAAAATTATAAAAGCAAAAAGAATTCTTATTTCAAATTTTTATACACATCAGGAGAATCTAGTCAAACTGGGATTTTCTATTCTGACAACAATAGATACAAATTGAAAATAATGGGAACGGAACAGATTTTTGATGGAAATAAGGTTTACAGCATTAGTGATGAAGACAAAGAAATTACCATCGCAAAACCTAACGAAAATCAAGTTGCTTTTTCTCCACTGAGCTATCTGGATTCTTATAAAAAAGATTACAATGTGACTTATTCCGGAAAGAAAACAATTAGTGGAATTCCCGTTGATATTATCAAAATGACCCCTGTAAAATCTAATGGTTTGAAAAGTGTGACTCTTTACGTTAACACACCTCAGAAAAAATTGATAAAACTTGAGCAAGTTTCTACGAATAATGATCTGGCTGTGATTACCATTAATAATTATAAAGAAAATCAAACACTTTCTCCATCAACTTTTACATTTGATAAATCAAAATATCAAAACTATCTGATTACCGAATTATAGAAACAAAACATCATTTAACATAAAAAATGCATTACAAAACCTGTAATGCATTTTTCATTTAAACTAACTATATAACTAACTAAAAACTTTCGATTATTTTTGAATCTTAAAATCATTTGCCCCTGGATAAGGCTGCAAATAACCGAGATTCCAATTGGACTGCAAAAGAGATTCTATATAAAGATCATCTCGGAATTTGTGCGGATCATAAGGCGTTTTCAAACTTACATCTGCAATATTTCCTTTGACATTCCACCAAAAAGCACTCCATCCACCTCGTAATTCTTTGATGATTTCATAAACAGTTTTTCCGGTTGCTCGATTCATTAGTTTTGCAAAAACCTGTCCTTCTGTTGTCGTAAGCTGTCTTAATTGTTTTTCATAACTGGCCGCCAAAGCTGTTTGTCTTTGTTTCATATACCGGCTTCTGTCGGAGCCTTTCATATTGGCACTTTCCTTTTGAATATCCCGATATTGTTCTAGTGCATCAAGAAATAATGGATAAACACGATTCAATTTTTTATTAAGGAAAAAATAAAAATTTCTATCTAATTGATTATTGAAATGAGGATTTGCTCTCAGAGTCAATTCGTCCATCACAATGACCTGTTCTCCGTTTATCTTATAAATCTTTGCTTTTTGAACTTCATCATAAAAAAATTCATTACCGAATTCGTCTTTTTGTAATTTACTTTTAGGTATGTCATCAAAGGATTTTACCTGCAAAGTATCCTGCTGTGAATAACAAAATATGCCTGTAAATAAGAAAAGGATCGGGATCAGTTTACGAAAAATCATTACTTTTACATCATCTAAATTAACAAATATTAATATCAAAAATCATTCCCATTAGATATGAAATTCGAAAAGAAATCAATTAAATTTTTAGAAGAATATTTAAACACCGCTTCTCCAACTGGTTACGAACATAAAGGACAAAAAGTCTGGATGGATTACATCAAACCGTTTGTTGACAAAATAGAAGTCGATCATTACGGAACTGCTTACGGAATTATTAATCCAGAAGCCGATTTCAAAGTTGTAATAGAAGCTCATGCAGATGAAATTTCTTGGTACGTTAATTACATCACCGATGACGGATTAATTTATGTCATCAGAAATGGAGGATCAGACCAAACAATTGCACCTTCCAAAGTTGTGAACATTCACGGAGAAAAAGGAATTGTAAAAGGTGTTTTCGGATGGCCGGCAATTCATACTAGAAGCGCCAATGCAAATGAACCGGTTCCAAAAATCGAAAATATCTTCATCGATTGTGGTGCAATTTCTAAAAAAGAAGTTGAAGAATTAGGAATCTTCGTAGGTTGTATGATTACTTATCCGGACGAGTTTTTTGAACTGAATGACAGATATTTCGTTTGCCGTGCATTAGACAACAGAATCGGAGGATTTATGATTGCTGAAGTTGCAAGATTATTGAAAGAAAACAAGAAAAAACTGCCTTTCGGACTTTATATTACTAATTCTGTACAGGAAGAAGTTGGACTTTATGGCGCAGATATGATCGCTGACACCATCAAACCAAATATTGCCATTGTGACAGATGTGACACACGACACCACAACACCAATGATCGAAAAGAAAAAAGAAGGCGATCAAAAATGTGGCGACGGACCAGTTGTTTTCTTCGCACCAAGCGTACATCACACCATTCGTGAATTAATTATCGATACTGCAAAAACAAAAAAAATCCCTTTCCAAAGAGCAGCAGCTAGCAGAGCAACAGGTACAGATACAGACGCATTCGCCCATTCCAACGGCGGTGTTCCAAGTGCATTGATCTCTTTGCCTTTGCGATATATGCACACAACAGTGGAAATGGTTTCAAAAGAAGATGTTTCAAACGTAATTAAATTGATCTACGAAAGTCTTCTGAAAATTGAACCAACAATGAATTTGAAATATCATTAAGGTTTTAGGAATTAGGTCTTAGTTAATGCACCTAAATCCCAATATTTAAATCCTAATATCTAATAAAGTAAAAATGAAAACAAAACTTATTGCACCTTCCCTTCTTTCCGCAGATTTTGGAAATCTCCAGAGAGATATCGAGATGCTAAACAATTCCCAGGCAGATTGGTTTCATGTGGATGTGATGGACGGACGATTTGTCCCAAACATTTCGTTCGGATTTCCAGTGATGAAAACCGTTCAGCAGCACGCTAAGAAATTCGTGGACGTTCATCTGATGATTGTAGAGCCCGAAAAGTATGTGGAAGAATTCATAGAACTTGGGGCCGACTTGGTTTCCGTACATTACGAAGCTTGCGTACATCTTCACAGAACCATTAACTTGATTCAAAGCAAAGGCGCAAAAGCTGGCGTAGTTCTTAATCCTGCAACACCTGTTTTGATGTTGGAAGATATTATTGCAGATGTTGATTTGGTTCTGTTAATGAGCGTCAATCCAGGATTTGGCGGACAGAAGTTTATTGAGAATACCTATAAAAAGATCAGCGAAACCAAAGATTTGATTTTGAGTAATAATTCAACTGCTCTGATTCAGATTGATGGCGGCGTGAATCTGGACAACGCTTCTAAACTTTTCGAAGCTGGTGCAGATGTTTTGGTTGCCGGAAACGCTGTTTTCTCTTCAGGAGATCCTGAAAGAACTATTGAACTTTTGAAGTTTTAAATATTAAGGAGCTATTTCCCGCTATCCGCTATATCTTTTTGCCAAGGCTTTTCCCCAGCAAAAAAGGATGCCGCTACTATCGGGGCTATTGACAAATACCGCAAAAAAATAGGCTGTCAGTTTTGACAGCCTATTTTTTATTTTATTTTCAGAAGAAATTAGAAAATCTCTCTTCCGGAAAAATGAAACTGAGCCTCGATAAGTGCGTTCTCATCAGAATCAGAACCGTGAACCGCATTTTCCCCAATACTTCTAGCGAAAAGCTTTCTGATAGTACCTTCAGCTGCTTCAGCAGGATTTGTAGCTCCAATTGTAGTCCTGAAATCTTCTACAGCATTATCTTTTTCCAAAACCGCTGCTACGATTGGTCCAGAAGACATAAAATCTACTAATTCTCCGTAGAAAGGTCTTTCAGAATGTACTTCGTAGAATTTTTTTGCATCAGCAACTGTAAGCTGTGTCAATTTCAAAGCTTTGATTTTAAAACCAGCTTCACTGATTTTTCCAAGGATCGCACCAATGTGTCCATCTGCTACTGCATCCGGCTTGATCATGGTAAATGTGATTTTTCCTGACATTATTTTAATTTTATTTTTAAAGAGTTGCAAATTTACAATATTTTTTTGTTACATTTGTCCTCGGAAATTCTTTTCTGGGAAACATTATTCTTTGGCATAACATTTGCTACTTAATATTTGATTCTCATGTTTAATTTGAGTTTTCATGGTTATTAGTTTTTACCCTGCTTCGGCAGGGTTTTTTTGTTTTTAGGACTGATTACAAACAAAAAAAACCGCCAACACAATTTAATTTGCGTTGGCGGTCTTTTTGTTGTCAATGACTTGTTTATATTTTGCTTAACATTCAATAGAATACGAATTCGCAGCCCGACTTATCTCATCTTTTCTATTTTTTATTTGAATCGATGAACCACTATGTTAGGTTTGAGTGGGAATCCTTTTTTGCTTGATCTTCAAGTTCTATCGAATTGGAAATCTTCTGCAAAAAAGATTGACTCCGTCGAACCACTTCGTTAGGTTTGGGAACGGAAGGCGGATTAAGCTGCCCAAATGTTAATCACCTTGATCTACAAATGCTAATTCATCTGGGTTTTTCACTGGATATTTTTCTGTAAAACATCCGAAACAGTGATCAGGCGAACCTAAAATGTTAACCAAATTATCGACGCTTAGGAATTCCAAACTGTCAACATCCAGATATTTTCTCAATTCTTCTTTGTTCATATTGGCCGAAATCAAATCGTCTTTTGTTGGCGTATCAATTCCTAAGAAACAAGGCGCAATAATAGGCGGAGACACACTTCTAAAATGGATTTCCTTAACACCTGCATTTTTCAGAATCTTAACCAATCGCTTTGAGGTTGTTCCACGAACGATAGAATCATCGATGATTACAACTCTTTTGCCTTTGATTTCAGAAACAATTGGATTTAGTTTTAAATTGACCAAATGTTCTCTCATCTCCTGAGACGGAATAATGAACGAACGTCCAATATATCTGTTTTTGATCAAAACCGGCCTGAACGGAATGCCTGAAGCCTTGGAAAAACCAATCGCAGCAGGAACGCCGGAATCCGGAACACCAATTACAATATCTGCATCTACAGGCGCTTGTTCCCAAATTTTCATTCCGGATTTTTCACGCACTTCGTGAACATTGATTCCTTCTAAAGTAGAATCTGGTCTTGCAAAATAAATATATTCGAATGCACAAATTTTATTGACACAATCATCTTTTACAATGTAAGATTGTAAACCATTTTCGTTGTCGCTGGTATAAATAATCTCGCCTGGCAAAATATCACGCACATATTGCGCTCCTACTCCATCCAAAGCACAACTTTCTGAGGCTACAACAAATGTATTCTCGTCAATTGCACCAAGAACCAAAGGTCTGATCCCGTTGAAGTCACGGAAAGCAAAGAATTTGTTTCTTGTAATTCCAACTACAGAATAAGCGCCTTCGATTTTTTCCATCGTTGCTTTGATCGCGCCACGAAGTCCAAGATCCAGGTTTTTTTGGATTAATCTTAAAATAACCTCAGTATCTGATGTTGCACGAAAAACCACGCCTTCATCTTCCAGCTCTTTTCTAAGTTGTTTGGCATTGGTAAGATTACCGTTGTGAGCAATTGAAAGGATAATCTGGTCATACTCATTCTTTGCAAAGAACGGCTGAAAGTTATATTTCTTTTTGTCTCCCGCAGTCGTATATCTGGTGTGACCGATAACAGTACTTCCCATATATTGCTGAGGGTCTTCTATCGATTTAAAAACATCCAAAACCAGACCTTCATCTTTTACAGAAAGGATTTTCCCATTGTTTCCAACGGCTATACCACAAGCTTCCTGGCCACGATGCTGTAAAGCAAAAAGTCCAAATTGCGAGAGTGAAAATGTATCCTGATTTTCTGTTGAATGCAATCCAAAAACGCCGCATTCTTCTTCCATTTTATCAAAAGGATAATGTTCATCCTTTTCTTCTTTGGAAAGATGTTTGGTTTCTTCGAATTCCTGATAGCGGTTTTGGAAAGCATATTTCGGTAATGTGCTATATTCTTGAAATTCTAAATCCATTTTTATGGTTTTTGGATTATTTAGCTAAAGCGGTTTGTAGTCTGTCGTAGATCTCAACGTAAGCTTCTGTGATTTCGCCAAGATCTCTTCTGAATCTATCCTTATCCAGCTTTTTCATTGTGTCCTTGTCCCAAAGTCTGCAAGTATCAGGAGAAATCTCGTCAGCTAAAACAATTTTACCATCTGAAGTCTTTCCTAACTCGATTTTGAAATCTACAAGAATCACATTGGCCTTATCAAAAAGATCGATCAAAAGTTGGTTGATCTTATCTGTCAAAGCGTACATTTCATTCAATTCTTCATAAGTTGCTGCACCAAGGAAAACAGCGTGATGATCGTTGATCAAAGGATCTCCCAAATCATCTCTTTTGTAGCAAAGATCAAAAATAGTAACTGGAGATTTCAATCCTTCTTCCACACCCAATCTTTGAGCCATACTTCCCGCAACATAGTTACGAACTACCATTTCCAAAGGAATAATGTCCACTTTTTTAACCAATTGCTCTCTGTCATCCAACTTTGCGATGAAGTGCGTTGGAATTCCTTTTTCTGCAAGATATCCGAAAATAAGTGTAGAAATTGCATTGTTCAGTTCGCCTTTTCTATCGAACTGTCCACGTTTCTGTGCATTGAAGGCTGTAGCATCATCTTTGTAACGTACAACAACTTCGTCAGGCTTGTCTGTAGCAAAAACCTGTTTAGCCTTACCTTCGTAAAGCATTTCTTTCTTTTGACTCATAATGACTTTCATTTTTTCAAACAGAATTCGCTTTCACTACGATTTCCGTTCAAACTTTTTTACTGATTAGATTTACGCACAAATTTACGAATTTTTTACATAAAATTAATATCACAAGTTAAGAACGAATGGAAATAAAAAAAAGCCAATTTTCAAAGGCTTTTTCAAATGATTTTATGAGGAAATGTAATTCTAATTTTTAATGAATTTAACAGACTTTCCGTCGATGTTCAAAATGTAAGTATTTGGTAATAATGATTGAACATTGATTGAATTTTGATTTGCAAATGGAGCATTAACTTCTTTTACCAATTTTCCAGAAAGGTCATAAATCTTAACTGATTTTGCTTTGCTGATATCACCATTAATATTAAGAACATCTTTTACAGGATTCGGATAAACGTTGAAATCAGCCGTTTTATTTGCAATGTCATTAACAGCTAATGAACCAAGATTTAAACAATAATCTGAAGCGTAAGTTGTCCATTCATTGATATCAAAAGTTGCTGTTGGATCAGTAATATTTGATTTTCTGTAAAGTGATTTGTTTCCGTTGCTGTTATCTTGTCCTTTGATTCCAACAGCATCAACTGTTGCAGATTTATAAGACAAATCAACGTAATTACTTCCAGTAAAAGTGAGAGAAGGCGCAGCAGTCACGAATTTTGCATTAGCAATATTGAAGCAACTGAAATTCGCGTTTGGATTGATTGCTACAAAACTTTGGTTGTTTTCTATTTCCCCTTCCAATTCAAATGGTTCACCAAAATAGTAAGCAGTTCCTTTGTATTGAATGTATAATTTATAACCATTAAGATTGACTTTGTGACCAGTTTTATTAGCAATTTCAAAGGCTTTGTTATTTCCAGTTCCTTCAAGATATTTAGTTATCTGTAAATCTTTCGCAAAAACATCGGTTGCGAGAGTTGTAACATTTAAAGTATTGCTTTGTGGACTTTCCAGGTAAGCGTTATCGTAAGCTTTTACGGTAAAATTATAGCTTGTCCCCGGAGTCAAATGATCGATAGAAACCGAATTGGTTTTTGAAGTAGCAACCAAAACATTGTCCTGATAAATTCGGTAACCGATAACATCAGATTCCGGACTCGCTTGCCAATTAAGATTGACAAAATAAGCTGAGTTTCTTGCTAATAACAATGATGAAGGCGCTGTTGGGGCAACGGTATCTGGTGTTTGGCTCCAAATAGCATTTACCCATTCCGGATGATCTATAAATGGATTTCTGTTTTTCTGAATATTGAAAACAGAATTGTTTCTGTCAATTTCTCTCTGTGAAACCGGATCTTGCTGATGCCAGGAAAGCAACATTGCGATGTACCAATTCTCATAAGCCTTTTCCTCACTACCATCTAAAGGATTTTGATCTTTCGTAGGATCTGCCGCGTTAGTTGTATAATTGAAACTTCCTAATTTCCCTTCATATCTTACTGCGAAATACAAAAGAGTTCTTGCAACATCACCTTTGAATCTATCGACTGGTTCGTAAACTCTTCCTGTATAAGTCGCATTTGGTGTTCCGTTGGAAGCTTGTTTTGAGCCATTCGTGAAATTATAATAAACCGTTGAGCCTGCTTTTCCGTAAGGATAATTACTTCTTAACTGATTGATTCTCGCATCCGTAGGAACTACGAAAAACAAATCCGAATACATTGGATAAGCGCTATTAAAAGAACTTTGTGGCATCATATGTTCACGATTCCAGCCAAGACCTTCTGCATTTGCACTTCCAATAATGTTACTAAGAGTGTAATGATAAGCTGTTGTCGCCGTCGGATTATTGGAATAAATATCTAATAGATATGTTGTATTATCAGTTCCGTAATCATAATATTTATCAATATCAGTTTGCCCATACAAAGTTTTCAAATCATCATAATGATAATTGTATGCTTTTGCCGAAATAATATCATGAAGTTTGGTTTTCAATGCATAGCCTGTCAAACTTTCTGTCCCAGAATAATAGCCTGCCGGAGCTTGAGAAAGTGCTAAAACCGGAAAAACAGATAATATAAATAAGTATTTTTTCAACATAAAAATTGTTTTTGATAACGGGTCATAAAAATATCATTTTTTTATAAGATTTCATTTATTATTTTGAAATTGATTATTAATAATAATTTACATTCAATAATTAAATAAAAAAAATCCCCTATCAAAGGGGATTTATATGTTTGAAAATAAAATAATTTTATTCTCCAGCAATAATATTATGAAGTGTTACCTTCAAGCTTTCCAATTGCTCTTTTTTACTGTCTAATTTTTCGTAAGTATCTTTCAATAGCGGATTATCACGTTTTGCAGTTCCAAAGAATGACAAGTTATTTTCCAATTGAACAACTTCGGATTCCAAATCAGCAATTTGATTTTTTATCTTTCTTGCTTTGTCTGTCAACTGACTTTCTGAAAGGTTTTCTTCTTTCAGATCATACTCATTGATTTTATTGAGTTTCAGTTTTTCTCTCAGCGTTTTGTTGAATTCCGTATTAATAGACAATTTGTCTTTCGGCACTTTGCCAATAGCATTCCAAGCGTTTTTGATGTTTTCAATTTTCTCAACAGAACCTTCTTCGTCTGTCAAAGCTTTCAGATCATCAAGTAATGCTTTTTTGGTTTTATAATTTTCTTTCCAGTTGTCGCCTGTTGCATTATTCTTATCTCTGTAATTTTTAAAGAACGTATTACAAGCATCACGGAAATCGTCCCAAACTTTATTCGCTTGACTTCTAGGAACATGGCCAATAGTTTTCCAATCTTCCTGAAGTTTTTTGAAAAGCGGAACTACAACATCCCAATCTTCGGAATTCATATTGTCCTGAGCCGTTTTTATTAAGGCTTGTTTTGCTTCAAGATTATGAATTTGAGAACCTTTCAGATTTTTATAGAAATCATTTTTCCCGGTATTGAATTCTCTCAAAACCACTTTGAAATCTGTCCAGTTCTGATTGGAAACTTTCTTAGGAACCGGTCCCAATTTCAAGAACTCAGCACGCAGATCTTCTACTCTTTTTATCGCTTGCTGCCAATAAGTGTGATTAATAGACTCTGGTTTTGCAAGCGTTTTAAGTTCCTCAATGATTTTGTTTTTCTTCTCAAGATTTTCCAATTGCTCAGATTCGATTACCGCGATCAATTCGGATTTTCTTTCGTGAATTTTATTGGAAACTTCTTTGAATTCGTCCCAAGTTTTCTCACGGAATTCCTCAGCAACCGGTTCTGCTTCTTCTTTCCAAAGTTTGTGAAGATATTGCAATTCATTCAATGCTTTCTGAACTACTTTTTCGTCAAGTAATTCTTTGGCTCTTGAGATGATGTGTTGTCTTTTTTCAAGATTGTGGGCAAATTCCTGATGAAGAAATTCTTTATTCAGATCCAACATCTCATTGAACATTTTCAGATGATGGAAATAATTGTTATTCAGATTTTTGAATTCGGATTTTGCAACTTGACCCGCATTTCCCCAAGCTTCCTTGATTTCTCTTATCGATTTGAAAAGATTAACGCCAGGTTCAGAATTGGAATAAAGGTTTTTCAATCTTTCGATGATTCCTTGTCTTTCGTCCAAATTTTTCTGATGATCCGCTTCCTGAGATTTATGGAATTTGTCCTGCTTTTCTCTGAAAATATTGACAAGAGCAGTTAGCTTTGAAGATTGTGGATGATGGAATTCAAAATGCTCTTCTGCGTTTCCTTGCTCCAAAAATTCGTGCTTTTTATCTTCAACTTCGTCAGTAATTTTATGATTGGCATGATCTCTAAGTGCATTGAATTTTTTCGATAATGAATGAGAATCATCCTTATTTACGATAGATTCCATTTCGTCCAAAGTTTCCTTTAGAGAAAGATTGGAATAATTTTCTTCAACAATTTCGATTTCCTGATGTTCAGCTTCTGGTTCGGTTTCAGCTTCAGTTTCTGAATTTTCCTCTGCAGTAACTTCTTCTACCGATTCAGTTTCAGCAGAAGCTACTTCAGCTTCTGGCTTTTCGTTTTCCGAAACTTCTTCTGGTGTCACTTCTTCTACTGATTGATTCTCAGCAGGATTGACCTCAGAATTTGGTTTTTCGATTTCAGGATTTTCGTTTTCAATACTCATAACAAAGCGAATTAATTGGCGATAACAACTTTTAAATGCACTAAATTAAATGTTTTTTGTAGAAAACACCAAATAACATTACTAATTTTCTAAAAAAATATCAAATAATTCATAATGTCATCAATCCGAATTTCGAAAAGAGAGATTTACTTGACAAAGGCTTTCTAATGTTGTATCTTTGCAGTTCCAAAAAATTTAAAACAATAAAATCCGTAAATTTTATGAAGACATCCGATTTTAATTTTGATCTGCCAGAAGAATTACTAGCTGAACACCCATCAGAAAACCGCGACGAAGCGAGACTAATGGTTCTTGACAGAAAAACCGAAACCATCACTCACCGTTTATTCAAAGACGTTATTGAATATTTTGACGAGAAAGATCTTTTTATTTTCAATAATACTAAGGTTTTCCCTGCAAGATTGTTCGGAAACAAAGAAAAAACTGGAGCAAAAATTGAGGTTTTCTTATTAAGAGAACTAGATCGTGAAACAAGAGTTTGGGACGTATTGGTTGATCCGGCAAGAAAAATCAGAATTGGTAACAAATTATTCTTTACCGAAGACGAATCTTTGGTTGCAGAAGTTATCGACAATACAACATCAAGAGGAAGAACACTTAGATTCTTGTTCGATGGTTCTTATGAAGAATTCCGTTCAAAACTGACAGAACTTGGTGAAACACCACTTCCAAAATATATCAAAAGAGACGTTGAACCGGAAGATGCTGAAAGATATCAGACCATTTATGCAAAAGTAGAAGGTGCTGTTGCGGCTCCAACTGCAGGTCTGCACTTCTCAAAACATTTGATGAAAAGACTGGAGATCAAAGGAATTGATTTTGCTGAAATCACGCTTCACGTTGGTCTTGGAACTTTCAATCCAATTGAAGTTGAAGATCTTTCCAAACACAAAATGGAATCTGAGGAAGCTATTATTGATGAAAAAAATGCAGAGAAAATCAACAGAGCTGTTGAAGAAGGACGCAGAGTTTGTGCCGTTGGTACAACTACAATGAGAGCTTTGGAAACATCTGTTTCTTCTAACAAGAAGATCTCTGCGTACAGAGGTTGGACCAACAAATTCATCTATCCACCACACGATTTTGGAGTTGCAAACGCAATGATTACTAATTTCCATACACCAAAATCCACGTTGATTATGATGATTGCAGCATTTGCAAACAAAGATTTTGTAATGAGAGCTTATGAGGAAGCCATCAAAGAAAAATACAAATTCTATTCTTACGGAGACGCAATGTTGATTCTTTAAGAATTTTAATTTTTAAAATACTAATGCGTAGCTTTTTGGCTGCGCATTTTTTTATGTCTTATATTTTATTTAATTTCATCAGATGAAAGTATTTTCCTTTTTAGCATTATTATCGATTACATTTTCCTGTTCACAGACTCAGGAGAATTTTTCTACCATCGCTTCATTACCAAAAAAAATAAAAGAAGCATCAGCTTGTGAGATTTCCAAAGCATCGCCATTAATCTGGACAATTGAGGATAATCACAATCATAATATCCTTTTTGGTTTTAATGAAAAAGGAGAATTGATCAAGCAAATCACAATCACAAATGTTGAAAATAACGATTGGGAAGATCTGACTTCTGACGATGAAGGCAATATCTACATCGGCGATTTTGGGAATAATGATAACGAAAGGCAGAACTTAGCAATCTATAAAATAAACGCTTCAGATTTAAATAAAGATGAAGCAAAAGCGGAATCAATTGTTCAATTCTATTATCCGGAACAAACCGAATTTCCACCGAAGAAAAAAGACAAAATATTTGATGTAGAATCATTCTTTATTCATAACAACAAGTTTTATCTTTTTACGAAAAACAGAAGTTCGAAGTTTGATGGAACGACAGTTCTTTATGAAGTTGACAATAATTCCACTCAAAAATTACCTGCGAAAAAAATCGGAAGCTTTGTGACTTGTGACCAGTTCAATCATTGTGCTGTAACAAGCGCAGACATAAGTCCAAACAAAGATAAAGTGGCGATTTTAAGCTCTGACAAAGTCTGGATTTTCACCAATTGGAAGAGTAATAATTTCTTCTCTGGAGATATCGAAAAAATTGAGCTGAATCATCATACTCAGAAAGAAGGACTTTGTTTCAAAGATGAAAATACGATTCTAATGACAGATGAAGGCGACAAAAAAATCACAGGAAATCTTTATCAATTGAAGTTGAAATAACATTTCATTTGACTTGAATTTATCATTAGAAATGAAAAAACGCTTACTTACATTGATGTTTTTTATTTCAAATTTGAGTTTATTTTTTGCTCAGACTAAGGAAGATTTTCATCAATTGATTAATAAAATTTCGATAGAGAATTCGGTCGATATTATTAAAACTAATGAAGCAAAAAAAATAATTGCTTACAAAGAAAAATCTCTACCGATACTTGTCAATTTTTTCACTAATAACACTTCGACAAATATTAAATCCGAGTGTTTAAAAAGAAATTTAACACAAGGCGAAATTGCAATTATCATCGCAGACAGAATTGAAAAAATGCCTTATTTTCAGTTAACCAGCATTCAAAATTGCACTTTAGAATTCTGCAAAAATAATCCCAACTTGATTGAATATTATTTTTCCTTTATTGATAAAGATAATAGAAAAATATTTACTGAAAAATATATTGATTGGTTAAAAACCACCGAACTTAAGCCTAAATAGAAGCAATAAATCTACTTCGTAAATGAATAAAGCAACATATCTGTAAGAACTTTCTGACGTTTTCTATAATCGTTTTTCAGCAAACCTTCAAACTCAAAATTGCAGAATTCTGCTACTTTTTTGCTGGCGATATTTTCTGGTGCTATTTTCATAAAGATCCGAGTCATTTCTTTTTCATTCATACAGAAATCACGAAATGCTTCCAACGCTTCATAAGAATATTTGTTTCCAGAAAAATCATTGAAGATAAAATATGCCAACTCGCCTTTCGGAACCGACCAATCGATTTCTCTGATAGAAATATGCCCAATCAATTCATCTGATTCTTTCAGAAAAATCCCGAAATAAAAACCTTCATTCTTTTGGCAACTTTCAAACTTCTTTTGGAAATATAATTTTGTTTCTTCCAAAGTTTTGGTTACACTCAAAGTTCTGGAAAAATAGCCTTCCAGAAAGGTTTTATCGTTTTGAAATTTAGTATAAAATTCTTCCGCAAAATCCAACGAATAAGGTTTCAGAATAAGACGTTTGGTTTCTATCATTACATTACTTTAAAAAGTTCCGCCAATTCCAATAACCAATCTTCCACCATCAGAAGAATTGAAATAAGAAGCATTCAAAGAAATCGCGTCAACTGCATTCAACCAAAATCCGCCACCGTAAGAATTGTGCCATTTGTTGGAACTTTCGTTCGGATTCCAAACTCTTCCTAAATCAAATCCACCGAAAAAGCCATAACTCAAAGGTAAAATCGAGTTTTTGATTTTCCCGACTTCATACTTCAAGTCTGTGGTTTGAAAGAATGAATTCTTCCCATAAAAACGATTGAATCGGAAACCTCTCAAATCATTATTTCCACCCAAAGTTGACATCTGATAAAACTCGTAACCGTCTCCTAAAAGCCATTTTGCTTTTGCATAAGAAGACCAAACCAATCTTTTATTTGTTGTCAAATAATGTAAAAATCCAAGTCCTGTTTCGAGCGAAGTATAGTTTCTGTCGGTATTTTCAAGATTCATATTGTAAACCGCTCTTACATCGAATTTCATTCCCAGTTTCGGATTGGCTTTGTTGTCATAATTTTCATAATTAAAGGAAACATCCGCTCCACCAAACTGTTTCGAATTGAAAACATCTTCGTTCACAACATTTGGCAAAGAAATATAACGGTCAGCTGTTCTATCGATTTTCAGAACTTCATATTTCAGTTTCGCTGAGAATGTTGATGCATTTTTGTTCCAATTAACAGATGGAGAAAATGCAAATTCTTTCGCTCTCACATTAGTAAATCGGTTTCCAAATTCTTCATTCAAATTGACTGTTTCATTCCCTATTCCGTAGAAATTTCGGATGTAATGCGAACTCGTAACTCTCGCATCCAAACCATAAAACCAACCTCCTGTCAATTGTGGAAAAACGCCTTGGTAAGCCAACTCGTAACCTTTGGTTCCTGTAAAATAATTGGCTTTTAACTGATGTTTCTGAGAAAACGGATTTTGTACAAAATTGTTCATAATATAAGTTCCGACAACACCAAAAGAAAGCGCATCATCAGGATTGAAACCAAGATTTGGCATTACCAAAGTGCTGTTATACTTTGGTTTTTTGTAATTATATTGATTGATGTCGTAATCGTCGGTTAAGGTTACATTGGCGTTTCCTTTGTTTTCAAAGTTATTTTTCTTGCTTTTGTAATCGTAGATTCTCAAGTTTTTGGCATTAGAAACGGTGTATTTATCTTCATCCAAACCACCTAACAATCTAACTTTGATACTCGATTTTGATTTTCCTTCCACAACAAATTCATCATCATCAGAAAGCGCATAAATCCAGACTTCTTTAGTTTCTTTTCCAGAATAAATCTTGGAAGATTCCAATTCTTCGCCTGATTTTTTCAGACGATAGATTTTAACTTCGGTTTCATTGTTTGGCAATCTTGTGACAACAATTTTATCTTTTTTGTCTGTTCCCGTCAGCATTACTTTTCTTTCCAAAAATTTAAAATATTCCGATGCATATTTTTTCAAATCGACTTTACGAATCAATAATTTCTGAATCAAATCTTCGGAAACCTTATCTTGAGTTTCTTTCGGCAGATTTTCAAATGCTTTTCTGATGTCATTTTCAGTTAAATTGTTTTGAATAAAATCGGCAACATCCAGCCAGTCTTTCTCACTAGAATTCTTTGTGAAAGCCAAATCCAAAGGATAAGGTTCGCGATTGAACCATTTCACATCTCTGATTTTTTCACCAAATCCCTGCATATGTCTCAAATCCGGAATTCTCATTACCAAAGACAAAATCAGTCCGTCATATTTCGAAAACGCTTGGTCCCTGTCTTTCGGAATCGGACTGTAAATCACATCTCCATTTTCTTTTTTCGCTTCGAATTTCCATTGGTCGTGATGTCTGTCCCAATCGCCAATCAACATATCGAACAAACGCGCTTTTATCCAAGCTTTTTCATCTATTTTATACTTTTCGTCTTTGGCAAGATTCAGGATTACTTCGTCTGTTCCGATAACTTTGTTTGGATTTTCGTCGGTTTCCATTGGTCGGTCTTCGAGATAATATAATTCGTCACCAAAAGTTTCATTGAAGCTTTTCAAAGTCTTCTGTTTCGGAATATAAAAAAGTTCGGGTGTTGTATGACGAATTCCCAATTTGTCGGACATTTCACCAACTGCTAAAGGTGTGTAAGGATGAGAAGTTGTGTAAAAATCCAGTAGAAATTTATCAGCATAACTTCCGTCAAAATCGTCTACAACGTATTGATTTTTGAATGCAACAGCCTGTAAAAATCTCACGCCACTTTTTTTGAGCGCTCTGATAACATATTCGTTTCCTGTTTTGGTTTCCAGACGGAGAGATTTGGTTTGATGTCCACCTCCTGCTCTATCGGTTTTCACACCTCCGAAAAGCGTATCCAAAGCCAGATTTTTCACATTGATTTTTTTAGAATAATAATCTCTGTAATGTTTTCCCCAAAGAAATTCGTAGAGCTTACTTTTCTTGGTCATTGATGAATCGTAGATTGAAGCCTTTGTATATTCCGAGAAGTTTTTCGGATAATCTTTGGAAGTTTTTTCTTCAGTTCCAAGAACCGTTTTTCTGAATAATAATTCCGATTTTTCCGGATTAAGATTATAAAAACTTACTTCTGCATTTCCGGATTTTGAAATTTTAAGTTCAGCGTAACCATTTTTCCCAAATGAAAAATCATTTTCTTTAACGGCTTTTGCAGATTCGGTTTTGGAGCCTGCTCCGCTGATGATTTGTCTGACATCGCCTTGCTCGATGTATTGCAAGTTATGGTCGTGACCGGAAACTACGACTACATTTTTTCGTCCGCCAATCAATGTTTTGAGTCTATCGGACAAGTTTTTATAATTCTGATTGGAAATATCTTGATGAGAAAATCCTCCTGTTGCTCTTGCAAGATTAATAACAGAAGCTAAAAACGGCAACGGAAATCTATTCTCGAAAGGAAAAATCTGCTTTTCCCAAGAGTAATATCCACCGTGAGAACCTTGTGTAATCAGCGGATGATGTGTTGCAACGACAATTGTTTTGTTCTGATTTTTATTCAATTGGTCTTCGAATTCTGTATAAAAATCTTCTCGGGTTTTGATGTCGCATTTTTCATTGATATTTGGATTTTTATTCCAATCTGCTAAAACCCATTCTGTATCCACTAAAATCAATGTCAGTTTTTTGTTGATTTTTCTGGTTTCGATTGGACAGCCGTTTCTTGGTGCAAATGCATTTTTGTCTCCGAATTTTTCTGTCACATATTCTTCTTCACGTTTTAGTCCTTTAATCCCGTTATTATACCAATCGTGATTCCCCGGAATGAAAATCGTTTTTCCTTTGAATTGATTGGACAATGAGATTTGGTTATCGATTTTTTTCTCTGCTAAACCTCTTTCTTTATCTTCCTTTTTTGGCATTCCTGACGGATAAATGTTATCGCCAAGAAAAATAAGCGTACTATTCTCAGGAGCTTTGGACAATGAATCTTTCAGAATATTCATATTATGGAAAGCTTCGTCTTGGTCAAGATTTCCAGCATCACCAACCAGATAAAATGTATGAATAATGCTATCTTTTATGGTTGAATTCTTTTCAAAATTTTTGGCATTCTTTCCGTAATCAGCTTGTTGAACTGCGCAGGAAATTGTAGCTAATGAAATTATTATTGATAAAGAAAATTGGTATATATATTTCATAATTGTTCTGGTTGATAAAATATTTCTAAAAAAATTCAGTTTGTTATTCTGTTAAAGAAATTCAGAACTGTTTAGATTTCTACGGAATGACAAAATTTGTTTTTTTATAATCAATGTTGTTGTAATGTAGAATCTGCAGCCCGACTTGAGCGATGAGCCCTTCGACAAGCTCAGGATAAACTACAGGCGGATTAAGCTGCCATAATTATCATTTTATAATTAAAAGTTTAAAATTACTGAAACTCTAACAATATTTAACAAAATTAAAAATTTAAAAGCCATTATACTTTCTTAAATTTGTTTTAAATTGACTTTATGGATATTTTGAAAATCTCGGAAGATTACGCAAAAAACTTGCTCAAAGATAAATTATCTTCTGTCTATACTTATCATAATCTTGACCACACGATTCAGGTTGTTGAGAAAATAAAAATTCTTGCAAAGGAAGAAAACATCAATCCTGAAGATACAGAAAATCTGCTTTTGGCAGGCTGGTTTCACGATTTGGGTTATGTGGATGACGCTGATAATCACGAGGAGGAAAGTCGAAAAATAGCTTCTGATTTTTTAAAACAACATCAGTTTTCTGAAGAAAGGATTGCGAAAATCGGAGAATTGATTTTGGCAACCGACAAATTTTACAAACCAAAAAATCATCTGGAAGAAGTGATAAAAGATGCAGATTTGTATCATTTGGCTTCAGATGATTATTTCAGGATTTGTGAGAATTTGAGACAGGAAATCAAAGAGGTTCATCATCAGAAATTTAGTAAGCAACAATGGTCTGAGCTTAATATCGTTTTCTTCTCGAAACATCAGTTTTATACAAAATATGCCAAAGAAAACTGGCAACCAATCAAGGAGAAAAATGTGGATAGAATCCTTTCTAATATCCAGAATCTGAAAGAGGAGAAAAAGAAAAAATCTGCTGAAGATAATGACAAAGCACTTCTAAATAAGAAGAAACTGGAAAAACTGGAATCACCAGAACGTGGTATAGAAACAATGTTCCGTGTGACGCTGAATAACCACACAAAATTGAGTCAAATTGCTGATAGCAAAGCGAATATCCTGCTTTCTGTAAACGCAATTATTATTTCCGTTGCGTTATCGACATTGATTCCAAAACTGGATGCGCCGAGTAATTCGCATTTGATTGTTCCGACTTTCATAATGATAATGTCAAGTGTTGCCTGTATTATTCTGGCAATAATGTCAACAAGGCCAAAAGTGTCCAGCGGAACGTTTACCCGCAAGGAAATCGAAGAGAAAAAAGTGAATCTCCTTTTCTTCGGAAATTTCTACAAAATGCCAATGGAGGAATATCTCTGGGCAATGAAAGAAATGATGAGCGACCGACAATATCTGTACGATACAATGATAAAAGACCTTTATTATCTGGGAATTGTTCTGAACAGAAAATATAAATTACTGCGATTGACCTACACAGTTTTCACGATTGGAATTATCGCTTCTGTGGTGGCTTTTGTGGTTGCTTTTAGGAATGTGACGGTTTGATAATTTTAGTTTAGTTAAATGATATTACTTTTGCCAATTAGTTTTTCAAAGATTAAATCTCATAAATCTCCTCAACAAATTTTATCCGATTTAGAAGTTGTTATTAAGGAAAAATCCAACTATTTTTATGAATTTGACTATGATAAAAACACTGCTAAATATTACTTAATCTACGACAGAGATTCTCGACACAACACTAAAACGAAATTGAAAATAATTAGTAAGCAAAATACTTCTCACATCTATATTATACATTACCCTAATAATATTTTTTTTGGTGCTTTGCTTTTTTTAATAGTACCTTTTATATCATATCTTTTCTTTTTTGTATCTTCAAACAAAGTAATTATATTATCAATTTACCCTTTGCTTCTATATCTTTTTTTCATTAATAATACAGGCTTAAGAACTGCAAAAAGAGAGATTAAGAATATCTTAATTAATACTTAAACTAATTTTCCACAAAATCATACTCCACTTTTTCTTGAACCAAACACGTGTAATAAAAAATTTAAAAACACGTATTGTATTTTTTTTAGTATATTTGTTTAGCCAATTGATTAATAATGAATACAAAACTAACACTTACCATAGAACAATCTGTTATTGAAAAAGCAAAGAAATATGCGCGCAAAAAAGAAAGAAGCCTTTCTGATTTGATTGAAAATTATCTAAAAGCTTTAACAAAAGAAGAACCTTCTGAACCAAAAGAAATGACGCCAATAGTTAACTCATTGAAGGGTTCTTTCAAAGCTCCAAAAGATTTTGATTATAAAGAAGAGCTCACCAATCGTTTGTCCGAAAAACATCTATAATGCATCATATTCTAATTGACACCGATGTTATTTTGGATTTTCTTTTTGACAGAAAACCATTTTCTGAAGATAGTGCCAAATTGCTTAGCCTTTGTGAAAAAGGAGAAATAAAAGGATTTGTAACAGCAATAATGCTTAGCAATATTTATTATCTGTTAAGAAAATCAGCAAAACACGAGAAAGTTATTGAAAGCATAAAATCTCTACTTCAGATTATAGATATCACAACAACCAATAAACAAGCAGTTTTGAACGCTTTAAATTCTGACTTCAAAGATTTTGAAGATGCACTTCAAAATTTTTCAGCTCAAATGGAAAAAGACATCACAATAATCGTAACAAGAAATATCAAAGATTATAAAACCAGCAATTTATCAATAATGACCCCAGAAACTTATTTGAAAGCCTTAGCTTAGAATTTATAGCACTTCCACAAAATCATACTCCACTTTCTCAGCTTCGTAATTCACAGCAACACGCAACGCTCGCAAACCATTAATTCCTTGTAAATCTTCAACGTCCAATCCTTCAATATTAGCTTCCAGAATGTTTTGGTTTTGAAGGATTTTTATCAATTTCAGATATTCCTCACGTTCTCTTTCCTGAGAATAGATAATGCTAATTTTTCCAGATTGTGTGATACGTTCATCCGAGTTTTTCACTAAGGATTTATCGATACGTTTTTTAATCATTTCGTAGCGTGCATTGTAGCTTCCGTCCACATCAAAACGCTTTTCATCCATTCTGAAACGGATACTGATTGGCGTACTATAAACCAAAATCAGAGATGCAACATCTAGTGGATAAGCCAATCGGTCTTTGTGTTTTGCATATTCAATTTCTGTTTCACAAAGCACTCGCAATTGCCACAAACGAAGGTTTTTCAGGAAAATCGGGTCGTAAGTCAAATCAGGCTCAATCGAAGAACCAATGTACATATTATGTTCTACACCGTCAGTCTTGAAACGCTCGTAATAAAACGGAAATCTGTGCTGTTGCTCTTCCTGTCTTTTGTCCAGAATATCAGCTAGATTTTTATTAATTGAAGACAAACTATCATCAAATTTCTTACGGAAATTGTAAACCAACTCGGTTTTAGAATCCAGTTGTTTGTGATAATCTGTAATGATTTGATTATAATTGATATTCTGAAGTTTAATCGATTCCAGCAGAGGATGAACTTCGAACAAAATAAAATTCTGAACCTGACTTTCCGTATCGGCTTTCAAATCGTTATTCAGAAGTTTTTGATATTGAATTAATTTCTGATTAATTGCTTCCAAATCATTATCAGAACTCAGTTTTTTGAATACATCAGAAATCATCATCAGATTGATTTCCATATCTTTTTTAATCGCCAGATTTCTGGAAACCGAAGAATTTCTAATATCGGTTTGTCCAAAAAGTGGCGTGAGATTTTGGAAACTGATGTTTCTGTAAGGCAAGTCAAAATCTTCTCTGTAAAAACCGATATGACGTTCCGCTTCCTGACGGAATTTCCAATAAACACTCGGATGTATCGATGTATATTCTCTTTGAATTATTGCTTGAATTCTTGTTTCGATACCGTCATAAAGCCTATCCATCGTATCTTCCAAATAAGGCATCACGATTTCCATTTTGGTAGCATTGATGCTGTTCAGCATTTTTTTTCTGGAAACGAGTTCAATAATTCCGAGAAGTTTTTTGTCTTTGATGATTGGTGCAAAAATCGCACTTTTGATTCCGGACTCGTAAAATTGTTTTGCCAAGGTGCTTTCCGGAAATTCGTGATAAGTTCGTTCAACATCAGAAATACTGAAGAATTTCCGCGTCTCTACAAGTGTATTGAAGTTCTTTTCGCAAAGCAGTTCATTCTTACAATCCTGCGGAATTCCACCTGACAAAATAAAACTATCAATCACTCCATTGATTGGATTTCTTACAAATTTATTTTCTTCAAAATCAATAGCTGTAAATCCTAATTCCAAATCAGGAACCTGAAAAATAGAACGGAAAATCTTGTTCATTTCCGATTTCAGATTCTTATCATCTTCAAGATTGATGAGTTTGCTTTTAAGATTCGAAACTGCGATTTCTGTGGTTGCATCAAAGAAATTAATCACTGCAAAACCTTTCAGTTCCCAGCTTTTCGGCGGAAATTTCTCTTTCCAAAGTTCATAATCATCAAAATTGTCCAGCAACTCTCCTATTTCTTCCTCAGTCAGTTTTTTATAATCTTCCAAAGGATTAACATCGATGAAATCAACATTATTCAGAAAACGATAATGATTGACAATCCCTTCTTCATTAGGAATATCAAAAATAAAAGGCATCGACAGATTAAGAGGAACTTTATAAAAGTCTCTCAGGATAATGCAACAGCTCATCACATAGAAGCGGTGCGGGTCAAGACCTTTAATCAGCATATCAAAGTTTTCTCCTGCATTTTTCAGAATACTTTGAAAACGTTTTGACGGATTGAAAAAGAAGTTGTAGAAAGGAAAACCAATTGCTTTGATTTCATTTCCGGTCAACATTGGCGGAAAAAGGTCACGTAGAAGTTCCTTCATCAGTGTTTCGTTGTCTTTGAAGAAATCAAGATTACCAATGCCATTCAAAAGCTCTGGAAAATCTTTGGTTTTATCCAAAATCCTCTGATGCGAAAGCGCATATTCCGAACTCTCAGAAGCTTCCGCTTCCATTTTTCGGATGAGTTTTTCAAAAGAAAACTTGAGAACAAACGGGCTTTCGTAAAAGGCTTGGAATTCCATAAGGGTAAAAATCAATGCAAATGTAAGTAATATCGAATTATTAAAAAAGACGAATCAAAATTCATAATACTTTAATACGATAATAGAAATCAAGACTATTAAAATGTAACAAATTATCAATGTTAAACTTACAAAATAAACTGTTTTGATATTTTTTGAGATTTAGCAATTATAACTTTAATCTATTATTATATTCGAAGATTTTAAAATTACTCTATTAAGCGTATCTTTGCAAAAATTTTCAGAATACATTGAAAGATATCCGCACACTTTCCCTCGACCAGCTCAAAGATTACTTCAGCACAATTGGTGACAAACCGTTTCGTGCCAAGCAGGTTTATGATTGGCTTTGGAGCAAGAATCTGCATTCTTTTGATGAAATGACGAATCTTTCTAAAAATCTTCGCGATAATCTTTCTCGTGATTTTTTCATCAATCCAATCGCTGTCGACCTATTACAAAAATCTTCTGACGGAACGATAAAAAATGGAGTAAAACTTCACGACGGATTAATGGTAGAATCCGTTTTGATACCTACTGAATCCAGAAGTACAGCCTGCGTTTCTTCTCAAGTTGGATGTTCTTTAAATTGCGAATTCTGTGCAACAGCCAAACTCAAAAGAATGAGAAATCTGGAAGTTGCAGAAATCGTGGACCAAGTTGCTCTGATTGACCGTCAAAGCAGAGAATATTTCGACAGACCGCTCACAAACATCGTGTTTATGGGAATGGGCGAACCGATGATGAATTATAAAAACGTTGTCGAAGCGATTCACAAAATCACAAAACCGGACGGTCTGGGAATGTCGCCAAGAAGAATCACAGTTTCAACATCCGGAATACCGAAGATGATAAAAATGTTGGCTGATGAAGAAATCAAAGTAAAGCTGGCACTTTCTCTCCATTCTGCAATCGAGCATAAACGTAATGAAATAATGCCTTTTTCTGAGAAGTTTCCTTTAACCGATATTATGGATTCTTTGCAATATTGGTATCAGAAAACCGGTTCTCCAATCACTTTTGAATATTGTGTTTGGAAAGGAATCAACGACGGAGATGAAGACATCAAAGCTTTAATCAAATATTGCAGACAAGTTCCAAGCAAGGTTAATCTCATCCAATATAATCCTATTGGTGAGGGAAAATTTGACCACAGAAGTATTGAAGCTGAACAAAAATACGTCCGTGAATTGGAAAAATCTGGAATTACAATTGTTGTAAGAAAAAGTCGCGGTGGCGACATCGACGCGGCGTGTGGACAATTGGCGAATAAAACAGCTGAATAATTTTCAAAATTTCTCAAAATAATTCGTATTTTTGAATGTAATTCAAATCAAAGATGGGAACAATCAAAGTAAAATATGCCAACAAAAAACAACTCTCTACATTAAAGAAAGTTCTTTCTGCTTTGGATTTTGAATTCTCAGAAGATGAATTTAAAAACCCAAGTCCAAGCGGGGACAAATGGTTTGAAAATCCCAAAAATTTGGAGTTAATAAAAATTGGCGAAAAACAACTTCGTGAAGGAAAAGGGAGAACTCTAACTCAAGACTTGAAGAAAGAACTTTTTGGATAATGAGTTTCAAGATTGAAATTTCTCCGTTAGCAGAAGAACACATTCGATTTTTCAAAAAATCCGGACAAAAAATTCTCCTTAAGAAAATTGAAAAAATAATTAATGAGCTAGAAATTCATCCTTTTGAAGGAATTGGAAAACCTGAAGCTTTGAAATATGAAAATCAAGGAAAATGGTCACGAAGAATTGACCAAAAACACAGGTTAATCTATGAAGTTTTTGAAGATGAAATCTTAGTAGAAGTTATTTCAGCATTTGGTCATTACAATGATAAATAAGAAGAACTATTCTTTAACAATCTTTTAATCCAATCAATTTTTTCTTCCAAAAATCAATTCTTATTTTTACAATATGAAGACGATTTTAGTAGATATGGACGGCGTTCTTGCCAATACCAACCAGCATTTCATTGATTACGAATACAAAAGAAACGGAAACCAAATTCTTTGGGAAAACATCTCCGGACTTTCAGAAGCAGAAGCTTTTCCGAACTTTTTGGAAGATGTGAACTCAAAAGGATTTTTCAGGACAGTTCCGGTTATAGAAAAAGCAGTGAAAGTTTTGAAATATTTAAACGAAAAATATAATGTTCTCATTGTTTCTTCCGCAACAGAATTCCCGAATAGTTTGACAGAAAAAGCGGAATGGCTGATGGAACATTTTTCTTTTATCAGCTGGAAACAGATCATTTTCTGTGGACGAAAAGACTTTATCATCGGCGATATTATGATTGATGACCATCCTAAAAACCTGAATCTTTTCTCAGGTCAAAGAATATTATTCTCACAACCTCATAATGCGAATTCCATTGTTGAAAATTCGACAAGAGTTTCTGGGTGGGATGATATTATGAATATTCTGTAAGTTCGTATTATGAAAAAACAGGTTTTATATTTTTTAGTTCTTCTATTTGGGCTTCAGATTTCTGCTCAGAAAACTCAATCATTAAATCTCAAGAAATATAAGATTGCTGTTTTAAGTGATTCTTTAAGAGAATCTTCCGGACTGACAAATATTGACGGAAGATTATTTTCCTTCAATGACAGCGGAAATACCAGCGAAATTTTTGAGATAAAAGCAGGAAGTTCTTACATCGAGAAGATTTTTCAAACTGGTTTAAAAAACATCGATTGGGAAGCAATTACGAATGACGGAGAAAACTTTTACGTTGGTGAATTCGGGAATAATCTGGGAACGAGAAAAGATTTGAAGATTTATCAAATTCCTTTCAGAAACGATTCTCTGATTGTTGATTCTATTAAAACCATTCCGTTTTTTTATCCTGAACAAACTGATTTTACTCCGAAAAACATCAATAATAATTTCGATGCAGAAGCAATGATTTTCTTGGACGGAAATATTCATCTATTCACAAAAGAATGGGTCACGAATACGGTTTCACATTATGTCATTGATAAAAAACTGACAGAAAATCAACCTGCACAAAAACTCGAAAGTTTTGATACAGGTTTTGTTGTGACTGATGCTTCTGTTTTTGAAAATAAATTATACGTTGTTGGTTACACTAAAAATGCGTCGGTTTATATGATGATTTTTGAAAAAGACGAAACTGGAAATCTTTTCTTTAATAAGCCTTTAAAAAAATATTCTCTCGGAAGAGCATACAATGTTGGACAAATCGAAGGAATTACGGCAACAGAAAAGGGAATTTACATTTCCGGAGAGCGATTCAGTATTAAAATCAAAAAAGTGCCTCAAAGTCTTTATTTCATTCCGTTTAAAGATTTAGAATAATTATATTTGTAGAATAATAAAATTGGATGTAAGATATCATAATTTGAATATTAAGCTTTATATGATGCTTTGATATTTCAGAATTCTTGATATTTTTACAACAGTTTTTCCGGTGAGACGAAGGACAAATCCTCAACATAGCCCCGATTGTAGCGACATCCTTTTTTCTTTGGAAAAAAGATATAGCGGAAAGCGGGTTACAAAGGTGAATAGAAATACAATCGTCTTGCTCCAAAAATATAATTTTTAAACGCGAACAGTGGCCAATACAGTAGAACTAATCAAAGCTCCGATTTCTGATGAAATGAAACTTTTCGAACAGAAGTTTTACGAATCGATGAAAAGTAATGTTGCTCTGCTGGATAAGGTCACGCGTTTCATTGTTACCACAAAAGGGAAACAAATGCGTCCGATGTTTGTTTTTCTCTGTGCAAAACTGGTGGGAAACGTGAATGAAAAGACGTTCCGTGGTGCAAGTATGATCGAACTGATCCATACAGCGACTTTGGTTCACGATGATGTTGTGGATGAGAGTTTCAAGCGCAGAAATTTCTTTTCTATCAATGCACTTTGGAAGAATAAGATCGCTGTTTTGGTTGGCGATTATCTGCTTTCGAAATCGGTTTTGCTTTCTACAGATAATAAGGATTTTGATTTGCTTGCGGTAATTTCCAGAACCATCAGAGAAATGTCTGAAGGCGAATTGCTTCAGTTGGAAAAAGCCAGAAAACTGGATATTACGGAAGATGTTTATTACGAAATCATCCGCCAAAAAACTGCAACCTTGATTGCGGCTTGCTGTGAAGTTGGTGTTTTATCAAACAATGTAGACGAAGCAACTGCGAAAAAGATGCAGGAATTCGGGACTTACACAGGAATGGCTTTTCAAATCAAAGATGACCTTTTTGATTATCAAACAAGTAATATCATTGGAAAACCTGTAGGAATCGACATAAAGGAACAAAAGATGACTTTGCCATTGATTTATACTTTGAAGAATGCGAGTCCTGAGAATTATAAAAAGTATTTCGCAACGATAAAGCGTTATAACAACGATTCCAAAAAAGTACGTGAATTGGTAGAATTCGTGAAATCTTCCGGCGGAATGGATTACGCTATCAAAACAATGAAAGATTACCAACAAAAAGCGCTGAATATTTTGGCTGAATTTCCTGCTAACGAAGCTAAAGAATCACTAAAATTGATGTTGGATTACGTTATTAGCAGAAAACTTTAATCTTCTTTTCTGTATTCTAAAATATCCGCAGGCTGACAATCCAAAGCTTTGCAAATCGCTTCCAACGTACTGAAACGAACGGCTTTTGCTTTTCCGGTTTTCAGAATGGAAAGATTGGAAAGCGTTAAGTCTACTTTTTCGGACAATTCATTCAATGACATTTTTCGTTTGGCCATCATCACGTCTAGGTTTACGATTATTGGCATAATTAAACTGTTAAATCATTTTCTTCCTGCAATTCTACGCCTCTTTTGAAAATCTGTGCAATAATGTAAATGACGGCTCCCATTAAAATAAATGCTTCACTGTCTGCCCAAAATTGGTTTAAATTATCTGAAACAAAACCGTGATGTTCCATATTTTTAACAAACTGTCTGGCAATGTAGCTCAAAAATCCAATTGAAAGCGTGTAATAACTAAGTTGTGAAATCTGTTTCGCAACAAAAGCACTAAAAGGTTTTTCTAATTTCATTTTGTGCATCAAGTTTATAACAGTATAAAATAGAACTGCTTTTAAAATTGAAATAATTAAAATAAAACTGTAGATACCAAAAAAACCTAATTGATTATCTTGATACATTTTAATCAAGTCCAGCTTCTGATAAAGATTTTGAACCATCTCGGGATTATATAGATGGAAAAAGAAATTCACTATCAAACCTCCTGCTTCAATAGACAGGCCGACAAAAATAATCCAAGCTATAACATATAAGCCCCAAAATACGAAGTTGTTTGTTTTTGACATAACTAATGTTTTTAATGATGCAAATATCAAAAAATATTTATTGAAAAACAATAAATATTTTTCTTTTTTCATTAAATCAAACAATCATTCAAGTTATCATTTGCAGAAAAGTCTTTTAATTCCGTAATTTTGAAATATGAACAATTCTCCACTTGCCGAAATTCTGCGTCCAAAAACTTTGGATGATGTTTTAGGACAAGAACATCTCACAGGAAAAAATGGAACTATCAAAAGAATGATGGATAATGACACCATTAATTCTCTCATTTTCTGGGGACCGCCGGGAACGGGAAAAACAACTTTGGCAGAAATCATATCCGAAAGTTCAGGAAGAAAATTCTACAAATTATCAGCCGTTTCCGCCGGTGTAAAAGATGTAAGAGACATCATCGACGAAGCTAAAAAGCAGAATCTTTTCTCTGGAAAAAGTCCGATTCTATTTATTGATGAGATTCATCGATTTAATAAGTCTCAACAGGATTCTTTGCTTCACGCCGTTGAAAAAGGATGGATTATTCTGATTGGCGCAACTACCGAAAATCCGAGTTTCGAAGTGGTTTCGGCTTTGCTTTCCAGAACTCAGGTTTATATTCTCAAAGCATTGACGTTTGAAAAGCTGGAAGAACTCGCTGAAATTTCTGTTGCAAAATATAATGAGCTTAATCAAACCAAATTCTTACTCGAGGAAAAAGAAGCCTTCATCCAATATTCCGGAGGTGACGCTAGAAAGTTGATTAATTCAATAGAATTGGTTCTCAATCAATTCAAATCAGCCAAGAAAAATAAAATCTCCAATAAAGATGTTTTGTCTGTTCTTCAGGAAAATATGGCTTTGTATGACAAAAATGGAGAACAGCATTACGATATCATTTCAGCCTTCATCAAATCTATGCGTGGCTCCGACCCCAACGGCGCCGTTTATTGGTTGGCGAGAATGTTGGTTGGCGGAGAAGACATCAAATTTATAGCCCGAAGAATGATGATTTTGGCAGCAGAAGATATCGGATTAGCAAATCCAAACGCACTTATAATGGCAAACAACTGCTTCCAAGCTATCAATGTCATTGGAAATCCAGAAGCCAGAATTATCTTAAGCGAAACTGCCGTTTATCTTGCCGTTTCCCCAAAAAGTAATTCCACTTACAACGCCATCAATGAAGCAATGGCTTTTGTGAAGAAGACAGGAAATCTCCCAGTTCCACTCCACCTCAGAAATGCGCCAACCAAGCTAATGAAAAATCTGGACTACGGAAAAGATTATCAATACGCGCATTCCTACGAAGGCAATTTTGTCGATTTGGAATTTCTGCCCGACGAAATCACAGGAACCTCTTTCTACAATCCTGCAAACAACTCGACAGAGAAAAAAATCCGTGAACAACTGAAGGATAAATGGAAAGGCAAATATGATTTGTAATTTACAATTCCGTTAATTATTCCTAATTTTTATTTTATGTTAAGTAATTCAAATTCCTTTTAATATCTTTGCGCAAGACAGAAAACTATGGAACATTTCGAAAGCTGGAAAGACCTACTCAACCCCGAATTTTATATCAAAATGGGTGGTTTTTGGCTTATTTTATTTATCATTTTCGCAGAGACAGGACTTTTTGTAGGTTTCTTTTTGCCAGGCGACAGCTTACTCTTTATTTCAGGAATTTACGCCGTAAAAATCATCGACACCACTTTCGGAACCACAGGTTCAGATTTTCTGGATACAACGATTCTGGCGACCGCCGTTGCCGTTGCAGCCATCATTGGAAACGAGATTGGTTATTGGTTTGGTTACAAAAGCGGACCATTGTTGTACGAGCGAAAAGACACTTTCCTATTCAAGAAAAAATACCTTTTCAAAGCACACGATTTCTTCGAAGACCACGGAACAGTGGCCGTCATCTTGGCGAGATTTTTACCAATTGTAAGAACATTTGCACCAATTGTTGCCGGAATTGTGAAAATGGATAAGAAAAAATTCTTCTATTATAACATCATCGGAGCGTTTGCGTGGTCATTCACAATGATTTTTGCGGGACATTATCTGGACAAATTATTTATGGACCAGTTCGGCATCGATTTGAAGAAAAAATTAGAAATCATCGTTTTGGTCATCGTTTTGGTCACAACTTTGCCTATCATTATCAAGTTCTTTTTCACAAAGGATAAAGAAAGACCAACGAAAATTGATTAATCAAACCTTGAAATATCAGCACAACATACAAAACCGGAGTCAATTTCCGGTTTTTTGCATTTAATAATTTGGGCAGCTTTATCCGCCTTCCACTCCCAATCTTTTTTGCAGGATGATTTCACATTAAACAGAAAGTGAGTACACGCAAAAAAGGATTTCCGTTCAAGTCGGGCTGCAGATTCGCTGTTAAAAAATTCCCCTCCTCTGGAGGGGCGACAAATTACCAAAGGTAAATTGACGGGGTGGTCTTAAGAATATTATTTAAAAATCTAAATAAAATGAAAGTATTTGTAAACAAAAGAATTCCGGACAATGGGATTCAGATTTTGAAAGACGGAAATTTAGATATCATTTTTCCGGAAACAGAACATCCAACCCACGAAGAATGGCTGGAAAGCTGCCAACAATCAGACATTATCCTAAGTGTCGGCGGAAAAAACAAATATGACAAAGACTTCTTCGACGCTTGCCCCAATGTAAAAGCAATCGCTCTATTTTCAGTTGGATTCGACCAAGTGGATATCGAGGAAGCTACGAAACGAAAAGTCGCAGTTGGAAACACGCCAGACGTTTTGAGCCGCGCCACTTCAGACGTCGCATTTCTATTAATGCAAATGGTTTCCAGAAAAGTAAACTATAACACCGCAAAAATAAAATCCGGCAACTGGAAAGACTTCGACCCTTTGGAAGAACTCGGTCAGGAGCTCTACGGAAAAACTTTAGGCGTTCTAGGACTTGGAAGAATCGGATTTGAAATGGCTGAAAAATGTAAAGCTGCTTTTGGAATGAACATCATCTACCACAACCGAAGCCACAACGAAGAAGCTGAAAAAGAACTCGACGCAAAATATGTTTCTTTCAATGAATTAGTGGAAAACTCAGATATCATCAGCATCCACGCCAATTACATACCAGAACAGGCTGACCTCTTCAACACATCGGTTTTCGAAAAAATGAAGGAGAATGTAATTTTCATCAACACAGCAAGAGGTGGTTTCCACAATGAAAAAGATTTGTTCGAGGCTTTGATTTCAGGCAAAATCTGGGGCGCAGGTTTGGATGTTACGAATCCTGAACCGATGCAGAAAGACAGTCCTTTATTAGAACTTCCAAATGTTTGTGTTCTGCCACACATCGGTTCTGCAACTTTGGAAGCAAGAAGCGGAATGGCAAGATTGGCAGCAGAAAACGTAGTAGCTTTTAGTAAAGGTGAAAAAATGCCGACTTGCGTGAATCCTGAAGTTTATGAAGATTAAATTTCATCAAAATAAATCTCTCAAAAATAAAGCTTGGACTCATATTTGTCTATCTTCAATCAACCAAAAATAAATATTATGACACCAGAAGATAACATTGAAAAAAATTTGGAAGATTTGGACTACAATCCCGGTGAGGACATTTTCAACAGAGAAGACCATATTCCAATCGACGGCGATGGAAATCCAATCAGAAATCCAGGCCAGGTGAATGACGAAATGCCATTTGGACTAGACGTTCCGGGCGCTGAGGATGATGATAACTTCGACCAAATTACCAACCAGCTTCCGGACGAAGAAAACAATTATTACAGTCAAAGCGACAATGAAGATGACCATGAAGAAGAAAACGACGATATTGTCGAGTAGAGAATAAAAATAAAAGCTTACCAAATTGGTAAGCTTTTATTTTTAATTCAAATCTTTAAATATTCTTGATGGCTTTTTATTTTCGTCAATCGCTACCAAAGTAAAATCACCCGAGACAGCCTTTTCGCGCGTATCATTGTACATCTCTTCCACAAAAATCTCCACATTCACTTTCACGCTGGTGTTTCCGACATATTTTATACGTCCGACAAGTTCAACAATCGTATCAGCCGGAATTGGTTTTTTGAAATCGATTCTGTCACAACTTACTGTTACGAAAGACTTTCTGGCAAATCGTGTAGCGGTCATAAAAGCAACTTCATCCATCATTTCCATCACTTTCCCGCCGAACATCGTGTTGTGATGATTGGTTGTATTCGGGAAAACCACTTTGAAAACACGTGTTTCCGATTGCTGAATTTTGTCTTCGTAATTCATTTCTTGATAGCTTAAAGTTGTGGACTGGAATCGTTTTTTGAAGCTGCAAATATAAGTGATAGAAACTGTTCTAAGAAATTTCATAAATTAGATTCTGATAAACCCCACTAATCTAAAATTCAATTTATTGAATTATAAATTCCCCTCCTCTGGAGGGGCGACTAAAATTCGCAGAATTTTTGACGGGGTGGTCACTCAAAAACACAAACAAATGAATGAAATCCTAACCCAAATCAACGGAATTCCTATCCGCAGGAATTTCGTAGAGAATCTACCTTACAATTCTCACCTCAAAAAACTTTTACCTGGAAAAAGAAAAGCTGGAATCCTAAGCGAAGTTCTTTTCTGGAAACAAGTTCGAGCAAGAACATTCCATAATATCGATTTTGATAGACAAAGAATTATCGGAAACTATATTGTCGATTTTTATGTCAAAACGCTTGGATTAATAATCGAAATCGATGGTTCAAGTCACGACGAAAAAGAAGTTTATGATGGAATAAGACAAACTTATTTGGAATCTTTGAATTTGAAAATATTCAGAATTACAGATTTTGATGTGAAGCATAACTTATCGTTGGTTATGAAAGAATTAGAAAATTACATCATTGAAAATTACGGATGCTAAAATTCCCCTCCTCTGGAGGGATGGATTCGACCAAAGGGAGAATATGGGGTGGTTCCCGAATAATTGACCACCCCCGAAATCTGAAATTTACAATTTCAGATTTCTCCCCTCCAAAGGAGGGGAATTTTTTCTTATTTCGTTACCATATATTTTTCAAATTGAATATCTTTAAAACTTTGAAAATCGAAACTACAATATGACTTTCCAACAACAGATCCAACAAGGCATTCCCTCCGAATTACCTCAGCCAAAACCATACGAAACCCACATCAACCACGCTCCGAAACGTAAAGAGATTTTATCTGAAGAAGAGAAAAAACTCGCCCTGAAAAATGCTTTGCGCTATTTCGAACCCAAATTTCACGCAGAACTGTTACCGGAATTCAAAGAAGAGTTGGAGAAATATGGCAGGATTTATATGTACCGCTTCCGTCCGGATTACGAGATGAAAGCAAGAGACATTGCGGAATATCCCGGAAAATCTGAGCAGGCTAAAGCGATTATGCTGATGATCCAAAACAATCTGGATTATGCTGTAGCGCAACATCCTCACGAACTGATTACTTACGGAGGAAATGGCGCAGTTTTCTCTAATTGGGCACAATATCTTCTGACGATGAAATACCTGTCTGAAATGACAGACGAACAGACGTTGACGATGTATTCCGGTCATCCGATGGGATTATTTCCATCGCACAAAGATGCGCCGAGAGTGGTGGTGACGAACGGTATGATGATTCCAAATTATTCTAAACCAGATGATTGGGAAAAATTCAATGCGCTGGGTGTTTCGCAATACGGACAAATGACGGCCGGAAGTTATATGTACATCGGTCCGCAGGGAATTGTGCACGGAACAACGATTACCGTTTTAAATGCTTTCAGAAAAATCAATAAAGAACCAAAAGGCGGATTATTCGTCACTTCAGGTTTGGGCGGAATGTCCGGCGCTCAGCCAAAAGCCGGAAATATCTCAGGTTGCATCACGGTGATTGCAGAAGTGAATCCAAAGATTACCAAAATCCGTCACGAACAGAAATGGGTGAATGAAATCCACGAAAATCTGAATGAACTGGTGGCAAGAGTGAAAAAAGCTCAGGAAAATAACGAAACGGTTTCTCTGGCTTATCTTGGAAATATTGTGGATGTTTGGGAAAAATTCGATGAAGAAAATCTAAGAATCGATATCGGTTCAGACCAGACTTCACTTCACAATCCCTGGGCAGGCGGTTATTATCCGGTCGGGCAAACCTTTGAAGAATCCAATAAGATGATGGCAGAAAACCCTGAGTTATTCAAAGAAAAAGTTCAGGAAACCTTGAGAAGACACACTTCCGCCATCAACAGACATACAGCAAAAGGAACCTATTTCTTCGATTACGGAAATGCGTTTTTACTTGAAGCTTCCAGAGCCGGAGCCGATGTGATGTCGGAAAATCCTACGATTGGAAGGGAGTTCAAATACCCATCATACGTTCAGGATATTATGGGACCGATGTGTTTTGATTATGGTTTCGGGCCGTTCCGTTGGGTTTGTACAAGCGGAAAACCGGAAGATTTGCAGAAAACAGATGATATTGCGTGTGCCATTTTAGAGGAAATGATTAAAACGTCGCCGGAAGAAATCCAACAGCAGATGAAAGATAATATCACGTGGATTAAAGGCGCTCAGGAAAACAATCTGGTTGTTGGTTCGCAGGCGAGAATTCTGTACGCCGATGCAGAAGGAAGAATGAAAATCGCTGAAGCCTTCAACAAAGCAATTGCCAACGGAGAAATTGGAGCGGTGGTTTTGGGAAGAGATCATCACGATGTTTCGGGGACGGATTCGCCGTACAGAGAGACTTCCAATATTTATGACGGCTCTAGATTTACAGCAGATATGGCGATTCACAATGTGATTGGCGACAGTTTCCGTGGGGCGACTTGGGTGAGTATTCACAATGGTGGTGGCGTTGGCTGGGGCGAAGTGATCAACGGTGGTTTCGGGATGTTGCTCGATGGAAGCGATGATGCCGACAGAAGATTAAAATCGATGCTTTTCTGGGACGTCAACAACGGTATTTCCCGAAGAAGCTGGGCAAGAAATGAAGGTGCTGTTTTTGCAATCAAAAGAGCAATGGAAGCTGAACCGAATTTGAAAGTGACGTTGCCGAATTTTGTGGATGAGGGTTTGTTTTAAATTCTGTAAGCCTATAAATATGAAGTTTATTGTTATAATTTTTACGATGTTTTCTACAGTAATTTTTGGACAGAATATGCTTCCGAATTTGAATCTACCGAATTCTATTGATTTTAAAAATGATTCAGAAAGTAATGATGTTAAAAATTTATTGAAACTCAAAAATGATGAAATAGCAGTTTCATTTTACACTAATGGTGGATTGGGATATCACTTAAATATTGATAATTTTATATTTAAAGAAAACGGAAAAGTAAAATATTATAAAGAAGAAATTTATTTTAAAAGAGGGAAGAAATTTAAAAAGAGAAATGTTAACCTTTCTGAAATAGAAGAAATTAAACTTAAAAATGTAATGCAATCAGATTTCTTTCAAAATTTTTCAAAACTAATACAAGCAAATTTTCAATATTCACAAAACAACCATCAAATATGTGCGACAGGTTTTGTTGATGATGCACCTGAAAATTTTTTAATGATTACTCAAAATAAGAAACAAACAATCATAATGGTTTACCTTCCAAAGAATAATTTAAAATGTTCCGAAGAAAATTCTCCCTTGATGCAGTTTGTAGAAATGCACAATTTATTTGGAATTCCTATCGAAAGATAGCTCAACCGAATTTGAAAATAGCATTGTCGAATTTTGTGGATGAGAGTTTGTTTTAAACTAAAGGGAAATGCAAAGAAATTCCTGATGAAAATGTAAAAGATTATTGGATTTTAAGTACCGATAAAAATTGTGTTTTAAAGAATTTAAAATTAAATGATTTTAAAAAGAAAATGGAATCTCTAAGAATTCCTGATAATACTAAATTAACTGACGTTTATGAATATTAAAATGAAACCGGAAGATTCGTGAATTCCTTTGAAAATAAATATAAAAAAATGAACAAAAAACTAGGAATCATCGGCTTCGGCTGGCTCGGTAATCACATCGCAAAAAAACTATCAAACCGATACGAAATCTTTGCGACAACAACCACGCCGTCGAAAGTGGAAGACCTCAACGCAAAAGGATACCACTCTACTCTGGTAAGTTTTCCTGACGAATTAGATTCAGAAATAAAACCTTGGGAAGTCGCTCAAGAACTGGATGCCATTATCATCAGCGTTCCCTTTTCGGGAATAAGAGGTGCACAGATTCTGATCAACGACAAACGGCAAAACCTTCTCAATTTTCTCGGAGATTACAAAGGTCAACTTTTCTTATTGAGCTCCACAGGCGTTTATCCAGAGATTGAGCAAGAATTTAAAGAAGCGGACAAACCAGCACAGGAAGTTGAAAGTGAAAGTTTCATCTTAGAGAAATTTCCGCAGACTAATATTCTGAGATTAGCCGGATTGATGGGCGATCAAAGGCTTCTCAAGAATTACAATATTTCCAATCTCGATCTTTTAGTGAATCACATTCATTACGCTGACATCTGTTCTGCTGTAGAGAAAATGCTGAATAATAATTCTCAATCCAAGGTTTACAACATTGTTGCACCCATCCACCCCAACAAAGAAGAAGTCATCAATGCCCAGAAAGGACTTCCCTATTCCGGCGAACGAGCAACTTTTGGAAGAACGATTTCTCCCGAAAAATTAATATCAGATTTGGATTTTGAATTTCAATATCCCGATCCCAGATATTTCCATATTTAAAAACATAACTTCTATAAATAAAAAACCTGCTTATCAGCAGGTTTTTTTGTGTCAAAATTTTCATTTAAAATTAAAATGCGGTATTAATACGGAATCTTTACAGACTTTTTTTTCCAAACTTTGCCTTGCAGGAATAACTTATACGGCTAAGTTTTTAAGAAACAGTACCAATCTCGGTTGGAAAAGTGAAAGCACAAATTTGTTTTTATTCAAGATAATTCAAACGTCCATCGGGCTCATATTAATTCTAAAACTACAGATTATGAAAAAGCGATTCTATTTTTTCGGTTTGATTTTATTGGCAACTGTCTTTCGCGCTCAAGTCGGCATCAATACATCTGATCCCAAATCCACACTTGATATCAATGGTAATCTCACTATAAGAAACGTTACCAATGTCGATAGTGTCACCTCGGATTACACTTTTCTGGTAAGAGATAATTCTACAACCGGAGACCATGAAATCAAAGAAATAAACAGCGACCGTCTTTTCCACGGCAGCACAGCATACTACGCCACAAAAAACGGAAACTGGTCTTTACTGAATCTCAGCATCGGAGGAGGCTGGCAAAAACTGAACATCACAGGTAATTCTGACACCAAGCTCGGCAATCCGCAATTGTTTACAGACGGCGTTTATACTGCTCAGAAGCCGGGAATCTATATGATCAGTTATGAATTTCAATTGGAATCAGGCGTTAATCTGGAAGCACTTGGTGGTAAAAAACTGGGAATATTAAGAAACAATGAAATCTGGGAAGAAAAAAGCTTCGATGGCGTGCGTGTATCCTTACTGGGAATCACTTTAGCCTCCGTTCCCGTTACCTCATCTGGTATCCAGTCTATCGTATCATTGGAAGCTGGTGACACCGTTACATTTGCTGTCAATCTCAACGGGCTTTTGAATCTAGGATTGTTGACCAATTCAAAAGTCAATCTCTATATTTACAGGATTACAAGTTGAGTCTTTCATAATAATTCAAATTCTCAGAAACAAAAAGCAGCCAAAAATTTAGACTGCTTTTTATAATTTCAGAAAGTTGTAATTTCTATAATTTAACCGCCTTCATAGCAGCTTCATAATTTGGTTCGTGAGAAATGTCGCTCACTTGTTCCTCATAAACAATTTTTCCTGAAGGATCTATCACCACCACCGCTCTGCTCAAAAGTCCTTTCATAGGAGAATCTGTAAGTTCTACTCCATACGTTTTTCCAAAATCGGATCGGTAATCTGACAGCATTACAACATTTTTAATACCTTCTGCACCACAAAATCTCTTTTGTGCAAAAGGAAGATCTTTTGAGATACAAAGCACAACCGTATTAGGAAGGCTTGCAGCATCTTCATTGAAATGACGTACCGATGCGGAACAAACGCCCGTATCTACACTTGGAAAAATGTTCAGAATCAGATATTTCCCTTTATAAGAATCCAAACTCTGATCTTTCATATCCACTCCTGTCAATATGAATTTTGGAGCCTGCTGATTAACTGTCGGCAATTTGGAATAGGTGTGTACAGGGTTTCCACCCATTAGAACAGTATTGTTTTTTTTAGAATTTTGAGCAAAAATAAATGCTGAGAAACAGAACATTGTACTGAAAACTATTTTTGAAAACATATTTTTAATTTTAAACAAATTTATCTCTTTTATTAAGGACTTAAATAAATAATTTTAAGTTTAAATTCTGAATATTTATAATGATAAATGATTTAACAATACATTAATATTTTTTGGAATCATTCTTGAACCTACTCTCGGAAAATCCCCAATTATGGAAGCAACTACAATCAAAACCATCGCAAAATACGGCTTAGGCGCAATGCTCATCACAGCAGGAATCGGACACCTTACCTTCGCAAGAAAAGAATTCCAAGCCCAAGTTCCTGAGTGGGTTCCACTTGAGAAAGATGACACCGTTGTTTATTCCGGAATCGTAGAGATCGCAATGGGAGCAGCTATCATTGCCGCACCCAGGAAATATGAATCAATCGTAGGTCAAATTGTGGCCGGATTATTTACCGCCGTTTTCCCCGGAAATTATGCGCAGTACAAAGAAAGAAGAAACGCTTTCGGACTCGACTCAGACAACAAAAGATTTGCAAGATTATTTATGCAGCCAGCTCTCATCGCTTGGGCATTGAAGTCTACTAATAATAAGTAATTGTAAAGTCTTCGACTCCGCTCAGACTGACACCTCATATTAGAATTGTCATGCTGAGCGGAGTCGAAGCATCTCTAATACATTCAAACACCACTCAACTTCTCAGTTGAGTTTTTTTTATTCCCGCATAGAATAAATCTATGTTAACAACATCGCAGAATCAATCTTTATCTCTAAATTTATTGTCATCAAAAATCAAAACCCAATTAATAACAATCAACAAACTATGAGTTCAGAAAATCCAACGTTCAAAGACATATTCAAAAGCGAAAACGAAATCCCCGAAGAATTCAAAGTGCCCGTCATTCACCAAAGAGAATATCTCCTAAACGGCGAACTGGTACAATGGAACGGTGACGTGACAGAAATCTATTCCCCAATCTGCATCCCTACAGAAAACGGACTGGAAAGAAAACTTTTGGGAAGCATCCCAAACATCAGTCCGGAAGACGCAATGGATGTTCTGGAAGCATCAGTAAAAGCCTATGACAACGGACTCGGCGAATGGCCAACAATGTCAGTAGAAGATAGAATCAAATGTATGCAGAAGTTCGTTTACTTAATGATCAAAGAACGCGATCTGATCATCAAACTATTAATGTGGGAAATCGGAAAAACCCTCCCAGATTCTACCAAGGAATTCGACAGAACTGTAGATTACATCAACCAAACCATTGATGCTTTAAAAGATCTCGACAGAGAATCTTCCAGATTCCAACAGGCAGAAGGCACTATTGCCCAAGTCAGAAGAGCTCCCCTTGGCGTAGTCCTAAGTATGGGACCATTCAATTACCCATTGAATGAGATCTTCACCACATTGATTCCAGCATTAATAATGGGAAATACAATCTTGTTCAAACTTCCTAAACACGGTGTTCTTGCACATTATCCATTATTAAAAGCATTTCAGGAAGCGTTTCCAAAAGGAACAGTCAACACGCTTTATGGAAAAGGCGCAGAGATCATCACCCCAATTATGGAAAGTGGAAAAGTGAATGTATTAGCTTTCATAGGATCGAGTAAAGTTGCAAATGGCTTGAAAAAACTTCATCCAAAAGTCAACAGATTAAGAGCAATTCTAAGTCTTGACGCAAAGAATGCCGCAATCGTTACAAAACACGCCAACCTCGATATCGCAGTAAGCGAAATTATTCTCGGCTCTCTTTCCTTCAACGGTCAAAGATGTACAGCTCTTAAGCTAATCTTCGTTCAGAAAGATGTAGCTGAGGAATTTACTCAGAAATTAACAGTTGCCGTTTCTGCTTTGAAGCCCGGTTTACCTTGGGAAAAGGATGTGAAAATCACACCGCTTCCGGAAGTTAATAAACCTCCTTATCTTGAAGAATGTATCCAGGATGCTATATCAAAAGGTGCAAAAGTCCTTAACGAAAACGGTGGTTACAACGAAGCTTCTTTCGTATTTCCAGCAGTAGTCTATCCTGTGAATGACCAAATGAAATTGTACCACGAAGAGCAATTCGGACCAGTAATTCCGGTTGTTCCGTTTGACAGTATTGATGAGCCAATCGATTACCAAGTGAATGCAGACCACGGAATGCAAGTGAGTATTTTCAGTGAAGATCCACAGGAAACTTCCACTCTGATTGATGCATTTGTAAATCTTGTAAGCCGTGTAAACATCAATTGTCAGGCGCAAAGAGGCCCCGATGTTTTCCCATTTACAGGAAGAAAAGACAGCGCAGAAGGAACGCTTTCTGTTTTTGATGCCTTGAGATCTTTCTCCATCAGATCTTTGGTGGCTGCAAAAATCACGGAATCTAACAAGACATTATTGAATTCTATTGTAAGAGATCACGATTCTAACTTTTTGAGTACGGATTATATTTTTTAATTAGAGGTTAGAAGTGAGATATTAGAACTTAGACTTTTAATATTATTAATAAATCAATCCGCAATTTATCGTTGCGGATTTTTGTATAAAAACACCTTTCCCAATAAAACACAATATTGTCATTCTGAAAGAATCTCGACAGTGTGTATAGATTCTTTCAGAATGACAAATTTCGGTTTTTGTTGAATTTTGATTGGAATAGAAAATCCGCAGCCCGGCTTGAGTGGAAATCCTTTTTTGTGGCTGGAAAAGCAAGGGCAAAAAGATTGGGAACGGAAGACGGATAAAGCTGCCCAAACCTTCAGGTTCGACGGAGTCAAATAATCAACTTTATAAATATTTCCTAAAATACCTGAATCAATTTCAGTATTGCTTTTTTTGCAGTATTTTTGAGGTTTAAATTTCTGAATTGAAAAAATTAGATCAATATATTGTCAAAACCTTTTTCGGACCATTTCTTTTTATTTTCAGTGTCCTGTTTTTCATCTTCATTGTTAATATTATCTGGACGCAGATGTCTCAACTAACGGGAAAAGGACTGACTTATGGGGAAATTACAAAACTGCTTTTCTACCTTGGAATGAGTGTTGTGAGTATGGTTTTACCGCTCACTATCCTACTCTCTTCCATTATGACATTTGGAGATTTTGGGGAACGGTATGAGCTTGCGGCGATGAAAGCTGCGGGGATTTCACTTCTTCGTGTGATGATGCCGTTGCTGATTACGGTTTCTTTTCTCGCCGGAATTTTGTTTCTGTTTTCGAATAATATCATTCCGGATTTCCAGAGGAAGGCCAAGAATATGTTATTTAATATTGTGTCTTCCAAGCCTGCAATTAATTTTACGCCGGGTGTTTTCATAGATCAGATTTCGGGATATTCGGTAAAATTTGATAAAATCTATGGCGAAAAAGGAGAAAAACTGGAAGGTGTCTTCCTGCACAAGAATGCAAGTCCTTATGACAACCAACAAACCATCATTGCCAAAAAAGGTAAATTTGCCAATGCTGTAGATCGGAATTACCTGAAACTGATCCTTTACGATGGATACGTTTACGAAGATAACATCTCCGGAAAACCTTACGAAGCAAGAAAAAAACAACCAAATCAGTCTGTAAAATTTGATACGCTTGTTTATCATTTTGATATCAGTGAGCTTATTAATAATGCCATTGAAAAAGAAAAGATTACAGACGATTACCGCTTCCAGACTTACACGGAAGTGAATGAAACACTTGTAAAAAACAGAAAAAGCAATATTGTGTCTTTGAGTTCTATGGCATCACCTGTTATTTCTCAGACCAACAATTACGTTCAATACATCGACAAAACGAAGCCGAAAGATAAAATCATCAAAGAACAATACAAAATCGACACGCTTAAAAAAGATAAAAAACTGGAGGTGCTTTGGGGAGCTTATAACAAAATCGAAGCATTAAAATCTGCAGTAGATTCCAATGAAAACGGAATCCGTGATACAATCAAAAACCACAACAAAATTGTGATGTATCAGCAGCGTATTGTCTCTTATTCCTTTACGTGTATTATTTTCTTTTTGATTGGTGCCAGTCTTGGATCCATTATCAGAAAAGGCGGAATGGGACTTCCTGTGATTATCGCAATTGTGATCTTCATCATTTTCTACGTTGTAAATCTTACGGTAGAAAACCTTTCCTGGAAAGGGACTCTTAATCCTTACCTCGCAGCCTGGGTTCCGAATATGCTGCTGTTTCCATTCAGTGTTTGGATTACTTACAAAGCGTTGACAGATTCTCAGTTGTTCGATATTGAGAAGTACAAAGCTCTCTTTAAACCACTCATCGATAAGTTCTCCAAACCTAAAGAACACGAGCGTTACCAGTAATATTTAATAAAGCCGAACTATTTTTTCATAGTTCGGCTTTATTAATTAAAATTAATCTATTCAGAATATCCTTTCAGTACTTGTCTGTAGCTCATCAGGATTGATGATTTGGAGATAAAACCAATAAACAGATTATTCTGATCAACCACTGGCAGATTCCATGATCCAGTATCATCAAAGATCTGAAGAATATCCAAAGGTTTATCTTCCGGTTTTATCAATGCAGGCGGTGCTTTCATAATTTTGGTTACTGGTAATGAAGCATTATTTTCCTGATTAAAAAGATAAGGTCGGATATCATCCAAAGTCAGAATTCCTTTTAATTGATTATCATTATTCAAAACAGCAAACAGATTCTTGTTTCCATTTTTCACCAATTCAAAAAGATCATTTATTGAAGCGTTTTCGTTGATTGTCTGAGAATTTTTATCGATGAAATCTTCTGTATGAAGAGAAAACAAAAGATTTTTATCGTGTTCATTTGTAAATATTTTTCCCTGATCTGCTAATGATTTTAATTCCGGTGATATCGGCGAAAACCACTTTGCCATCAAATATGAAATGACCGAAACAATCATTAACGGAATAAATAAGTCATAACCAAAACTAGATTCGGCAATCAGAAAAATAGCTGTCAATGGAGCATAAAGAACACCGCTCATCGCTCCTGCCATTCCTACCAGAACCAGATTGGTCACCGGAACATCCTTGAATCCAATTTGCTGACAAATCACGGCAAATAAAAATCCGACAGACCCACCAGCAAACAGTGACGGCGCAAAGTTACCACCATTACCTCCACTGAAAATAGTAAATGATGTAGCGAAGGCCTTTAAAAGACAAACAAGGACCAAAAATATAATGATTGTATATTGCTTAAGATCAAAATATCTAAAAAAACTATTTTCAATAATCGCATTAGCGTGTCCGTTGGTAAAAGCTTTTACCGTATCATAACCTTCTCCGAACAGAGGCGGAAAAAGTACACACAAAAATGATAATACCGCACCTCCTAACATCGCTTTTCTCAATCGGGAGATCTGGAGTCTTTTGAGAAAATGCTCTACTTTTTGAGAAACAATCAGGAAATATCGAGCATACAAACCTGTCACAATTCCCAATATCAGATAGTAAGGAACATTCTTATAATTAAAAGCCTCTCTTGTATAAAATCTGAAAAGTACATCTTCCTGAAGCAAAATTCTGGAAAGAAGACTTCCACAAACTGCTGCGACAACGAGAGGAATGAAGTCTGTAAAAACGACACCCGTCAAAAGAATCTCAAAAGCAAACATAATCCCGGCAATCGGAGCATTGAAAGCCGATGCAATCCCAGCTGTTGCACCAGCAGCCAAAAGAAGTGTCCGCTCTTTATAATTCAGGCGGTAAGTCTGCGCAAAATTAGAACCTATTGCGGCACCTGTAACAGCAATCGGACTTTCCAGACCGGCAGATCCTCCAAGACCAACTGTGATCGCACTTTGTACAATCTGGGAATAAGTTTTAACTGAAGAAACAATGCTCGAGTTCTGTGCAATCTCATACAAAATCGCACCAATTCCTTTTCTGTCCTGCCCTTTGAAAATCGTCAATACAATACTCGTTGTCAATACAATTCCAAGAAATGGAAAGATAACATAGAACAAAATCTGATATTCAAAATGGACTTTGTGAGTAATGAAAAAATGGATATTATGAACGATAGTTTTCAAAACAACTCCCGCCAGTCCAGCTGTACATCCAACCAAAATCCCGGATAGCAAAAGAAACTGGCTCCGGCTGAGTTTATTATTAAGCCAATGGATAATCAATTCATAACTACGCGCTTTCTCTAGGCCATATTGCTGAAAATCCCTTTTGAATTTGAGAAAACTGAGAAATCGTTTTTTATTATGAATCTTCACTGCTGGTATATTTCTGTGACAGTAAAATGAAAATCATCCGTTCCCATTTTACAAAATTGAATGTTCTACAAATATATCAAAAGCATATCGGAAGAACACGACTCCAGTTGAGAAATCGTTACGGATATGAAAGCCGAATGATAAGTCGGGATTTTTAATGTTCTGATTTTATTGAAAATACAATTAAAACCCTATATTCGTACCACAAAAGCTGATGTTATGAGAAAAATAATTGTATCGATTTGTATTGTTGGACTGCTGCAATCGTGCATCGTTTCTACGGCTGCAAGTGCAGTGAAAGGCGTTGCAAAACTAAGTTACAAAGCGGTAAAGGGCACTGTAAAAAGCGTAAGCTGGGCAGTGAGCAAAGCCAAAGGAAAAATAGATGAAGACCGCATAGATGGTACTTGGAAAATTGTTGGCATTTACAAAGGTTCTTTTGAAACTTTCACCAATGATCCTGCACCGGAAAGTTCTTTTAACAGCGAATGTGTGGATGGATTTGACCAGATCATTTTTAATTCCAAAAGATCCAAATACAAGCCGGTACATTGCAATACAGAAAAAGAAAGCTGGGAAAAATATGATTTCGAATTCGGGAAAAATCCATTGACCAAAGAGAAAGAAAATTATCTCGAGTTCAATTCCAGCAACTACATTTCCATCATTGATATCAATAATAAAACAATGATTCTGGAAGGCAGCCTAATGCCTAAGCAAGCCTTTTCTGGCGGTAAGCTCTATCTTCTGGAAAAAATTAAATAGACAAAAGCAACCAAACTTAGGTTGCTTTTTTATTTTACTGAATATAAAAACAGAAACTAAAAATCAGTTTAGTTCATAATTGGAAACTACCATACTCAGAATAAAATGAACAAGATTCTGTTCTGCTTCCTTTTTATTAATCAGTTTTTTTTTGTAATGCGGAGAAGAAAGGACATTCTTGAATTTTTGATACGTCAGAAATCCTTCTCCTCTGATATAGGTATTCAAATTCCCGTCTTTTTTTTCTATAATTTGATCGTCCAGTGTTCTTACTTTAAACAAAACCTCACGTAGTCTTAGTTTTGCAGCTTTGTCCTCGGAGTATCTCTCAACGATATTGACTTTAAATGAATTCAATAAGATATTATTAAAAACAATATTAGAACCAGCCTCTCGGATATCGAGTTCCAGTGTATATTTCATTAGTTTAGCTTTGTTACGAATTTAAAAATTAAGAGATAAGATTCTTATGATTGCACTCATATTTTAGAATTACCGTCAAGAAAAAAATCAAAGATAATTTATTTTAATTCATTAATCAACAAAAGACAAAACAAAAGCAATCTGAACCGAGGCTGCTTTTTTGATTTTATTGAGCGATATTCTCTCCTTTATTCTCTGTGGGTGGTAAATTTGAGTTCTTTGCGGCCTTTACCAGTTCGTTCACATCGTTGTAAAAAAGTTTCCAGTCTGTTACATCTTTCATAGCTGTGAGGAGTCCGAAGAAAGATTTCAGGGTTTTCTCCAGATCTTTTCGGATTCCCGAGGCACTTTTCTGGTTTCGAAGATCAGCATTAGCACCAGCCTGTTCTGCAAAGATCGTTTCGAAAGCAGTTTGCTTGCCTTTCATCTCATTGAAGGCTGTTTCTACTTTCAAGTCTTTGAGCTTTTGGTTGTTCTCCGGTTTTTCCAATTCCTCGATGAGTTTTTTCATTTGAGCAGTTTGGGAGGAATAGCTCATTCTGTCGAGATTGAGTCCGAATTGTTTGAAAATCCCATAGAGGTCTTCTGCGGATTGGTAGTTTGGTAATGTTAGCATTTTGCGATATGTGTTGAGGAAGGCTTTCAGAGTTGTGAAAGCAAGGTCTCTTTCATTGTCGCTGTTTGCAACATCATTTCCTTTTCCACTGAATGTCATTTTTGTATAAACCGCATCATAATCTGCATACTTTAGTTTAAGTTCTGCCAGAAGTGGATGACCAGCGATTACGGGATAATTGCCTGACTCAGATGTGTTGATTGTTCGCTGCGCGAGAGTAGCTAAGTCTTTTGTGCTTAGCTTTCTTAAAGTGATTTTCATAAATCAAATGTGTTTTTGTTAATAATTTATTTAATGAATTCCGTTTTTAAATATATTATTTTTTTGATTTCTGGCAAAACAATCTGTTTAGACTAAAAACATTTTGTGGTTTAGTCTAAACAACTTGCTTAGAGAAAAAACAAGTTGTGGTTTTGTTTAATCGAGTTGTTTTGGCAAAAAACACTTTGTGTTTTAGTTTAATTGAGTTGTTTGGAGAAAATGACAGTTGTGGTTTTGTTTAATTGGGGTGTTTGGGGTTTGATAGTTTTTGATTATAATTCTAACTTTGTTATATGGACAAATTGACCAAAGAACAGAGAAGAAAGAATATGCAAGCCAACAAATCGACAGGTACAAAGCCTGAACTTTTGTTGGCAAAGACACTTTTCGCACGTGGTCATAGGTATAGAAAAAATAATAAATCTGTCTTTGGAAAACCTGATCTCACTTTCAAAAAAATCAAATTAGCAATCTTTGTTGATGGGGAATTCTGGCACGGAAAAGATTGGAAAGAAAGAAAAAACGATCATAAAACCAACCAAGAATTTTGGAATAATAAAATTGAAAGAAACATTCAACGAGACATTGAAGTTAATGAAGAATCAACAAAACAAGGTTGGACTATCTTACGATTTTGGGGCAAAGAAATCGAGAAAGATTTATTAAATTGCTAGTCAAATTATAAAATACAAATGACATCGATGAAAAAAATTAATTTTCGTTTTAGAGAGCATCCTGGAGATTTATTACGTGGAACTTTAATTAAAGAACTTCCTAATCCAGAGAAAGAGCTAGATGCTTTTTTACTTCAGTTTTTACCTTGTTATCAAACTGATGATACAGTTGCTTTTTTAGATGATTTATATAAACTTTATGATGATGAGTTTGAAGATGAAGAAGATATGCTAAATTTTGTTGAATACATTGGTGGTTCAAAAACAAAAAAAGAAATAAAAATGGAAATTAATAAAGTCGAAGATGATTTGACAATGCGCGCATACAAAAATTTTTATCAATTAATTCTCGAAGACAAAATAGAAATACTTACAAATGGCGAAGAGTAACAATTGGACAAAAGAAGAAACTATAATTGCATTTAATGTTTATTGTAAGGTTCCATTTAAAAATAGCAGTAAAACTAATCCTACAATTATAAAATATGCCAATATAATTGGGAGAAGTCCTTCTGCTCTAAATATGAAAGTAGGAAACTTTGGAAGACTTGACCCAGAATTGAAAAAGCAAGGTATTGTTGGATTAGGAAATGGAAGTAAATTAGATGAAGTTGTTTGGAATGAATTCAATGGAAATTGGGAAAAGTTAGCATATGAAAGTGAATTACTAATTGCTGAGTTTCAAAATAAAAGAATTGAAGATATTATTGATACTGAAGTTTTAGATTTTCCAATAGGATTGGAGAAAGAGACTTTAATAAAACAACGAGTCAATCAAAGTTTTTTTCGCTCTACAATTCTTTCATCCTACAATTCAAAATGTTGTATCACAGGACTTGCAATTCCAGATTTCTTAGTTGCAAGTCATATAAAGCCTTGGAAAGCTGATGAGAAAAATCGTTTAAATCCACACAATGGATTATGCTTAAATTCTATTCACGATAAAGCTTTTGATAAAGGTTTTTTGACAATAACACCCAATTACAAAATAAAAATCTCTAAGTATCTTGAGGACGTCAAAAATGAGAGTTCAATTTCAGATTTCTTTCTAAAGTACGATAATCTCTCAATTAAACTCCCAGATAGATTTCTTCCGTCAAAAGATTTTTTAGATTATCATTATCAAAATATATTTAAGAAATGATTGGAAAATTTTGTGTTTCAGTTTTATATGGTTCAGACCAAGTTAGAAAATTCTATAATGCTGAGATTTTTAATGAAACTGAGATTAATGACTATGTCAAATTTTATTCATTTGAAACAGAAAAAGAATTAAGAGCTTTTATTTTAGGTCTTGAGGAAGCTAATGGTTGGTTAGATTTAATTTATATTGAAGGAGCATTTCCTAAATCAAGATTACAGTTAAACTTACCTCAATAAACTAAACAAAAAAAACCTGCTCAACAGCAGGTTTGTCATTTATATCAAGTAAAAATCTTAATGTCCGGACTTAGCATCCGCATCTTGTTTTACGTGGCTAAGATACTTAGTACAATAAGCCCCAAAAACCAAAATCACAAGATAACAGAACACAGGAATTACAAAAGAATGTTGAACTCCAAAAGTATCCGCCAAATAACCTTGGAAAATCGGAACAATAGCACCTCCTAAGATGGCCATTACGACCAAAGAAGAACCTTGGCTTGTGTATTTTCCTAAACCAGAAATCGCTAATGTATAGATATTAGAGAACATAATAGAGTTGAAAATCCCGATGCCTAAAACGCTGTACATTGCCAGTTCGCCGTGGTTCAGCATTGTTGAGATTAATAACAAAACGTTGATTCCTGCAAAGATAGACAGTGTTCTTGCCGGAGCAGATTTCCCGATGAAGAACGCAATGAAATTCAAAGCAATAAATACAAGGAAGAAACTAATCTGTGCAAACGTCAAATCTACAATACCATAAATCACCAAGAAAACAGCAATCGCTGCTCCCAACATATAGATAGCTTTTTTACTTTGACTAATAGAATGATTCAGAGAGATTGCTCCAAGGAAACGACCAATCATCGCACCACCCCAATATAGAGACAGGTAGTTTTTACTTACAGATTCGGTAAGGTTCATTACTTGTGGCTGTTCCAGAAAACTGATGATAAAACTTCCAACCGCAACTTCCCCGCCTACATAGCAGAACATCGCCAAAACGCCGAACTTCAAATGATTGTGTTTCAAAGCACCGAAACCTTTTACCACTTCTTCTCCAGCTACTTTGAAATCTGGAAGCTTAACTCTTGATATAATCAAAGCCACTAATAAAAGAATCCCTGCAAAAATCAAATAAGGAATTTTAGTCGCTGCTGCAGAGAAAGAGCCATCTACCTCAGAGAACAATTCGAAAATCAGATGTCCTCCCAAAACCGGAGCAATCGTTGTTCCGAAAGCATTGAAAGCCTGAGTCATATTCAGTCGGCTGGATGCAGAATCTTCTGGTCCCAAAAGTGAAACGTAAGCATTCGCTGTGATTTGCAATACTGTGAATCCCAATCCTAAGATAAATAAAGCGCCTAAAAACAAAGGATAAGACGACAAACTCGCCGCAGGAAAAAATAAAACACACCCAAATGCCGCCAAGAAAATTCCGAAAAGAATTCCTTTCTTATAACCGACTTTATCAATTGGGTCGCCTTGTGTGGTAGAAATTAAAAAGTAAATTAATGAGCCAATAAAATACGCTCCAAAGAAACAAAACTGAACCAACATCGATTGGAAAAACGTCAGATTGAACAGCTGTTTCAGGTAAGGAATAAGAATGTCATTCATACACGTAATGAATCCCCACATAAAGAACAAAAGGGTAATCGTAATCAGCGGAACGGTGTAACTCCTTTTGGTTCCTACTTCATTATTTATCATATATTTTTAATTTTAAAAGAGGCTAAAGATAGCCCCTTTTGTTGATAATATATTATTTTGAGACATTAAATTTGTCAGTAAAAAATGACTTTAATAATCTGTTTCAAAAGTCTTCGACATAGTTTATATTGAGCGAAGTCGAAATGCTCAGACTTACATTGCTAAAAAACTTAGTATTAGAGATGTCACACTGAGCGAAGTCGAAGTGTTTTATTTCTATGGTTTCAAATCCTCAAACTTTTCATCCGCAGGCAAAATATGCTGAACTTTCTCCACCACCAATTCTTTTGGAACAGAGAATTCCGAGGTTTGTTTGATGTCTAAAGAAGATGCTCCGATAGAAACTTTATAATTTCCTGCTTCTGCAATCCACGCTGATTTTGCCGTTTCAAATGATGCTAAATCTTTTGGATTCAAAGTCAAAGTAATGGTTTGAGATTCTCCCGGTTTCAAATCTTTGGTTTTAGCATAAGCTTTCAACTCAGATTTTGGTTTGTCGATACTTTTTCCCGGAGCTGAAACGTAAAGTTCTACAACTTCTTTTCCGGCAACTTTTCCTGTATTTTTAACATCAACAGTAACTTCTAATTTATTATTAAAAGTTGTTGAATTGGTTTTAATATTTGAATAAGCAAAATCTGTATAAGATTTACCATAACCAAATTCGTAAGAAGGTTTCACATCAAACGTATTGAAATAACGGTATCCAACATAAACACCTTCCTGATACGTCACATCTTTCGGATTATCCGCAGGAATTCCAGGGAAGTTCTTCGCTGAAGCGTGGTCTGCGTAATTCACTGGGAAAGTCATCGTCAGTTTTCCAGAAGGATTTACTTTTCCAGAAATCACATCTGCAACAGAATGTCCTCCTTCCTGTCCTGGTTGCCAAGCCAAAAGAATACCATCTACTTTATCTTTCCAAGAAGCCGTTTCGATAACGCCTCCGATATTCAAAATCACAACCACTTTTTTCCCTTTTGCGTGGAAAGCTTTGGAGATTTTATCCAGCATTTCGATTTCTTCTGTTGCCAGATTGAAATCTTCATTCACTACTCTATCACCGCCTTCTCCGGAATTTCTGCCTAAAGTTACAAAAGCAATTTCCGAAGTTTCTGCTTTTTTATCCAAGAAAGCATCGTCCATTTTCATTTCAGACAATCTTCCCGGAAGTCCGAGAATTCCCTTTTTCTTTCTTTCGACTAATTCTGCGGCTGCTTCTTTTTCTGCGTGAGGCTTGTATAAATCAACCAATTCTTTGTCTAATTTGTAACCCGCAGAATTCAGACCTTCCAAAAGAGAAACCGTATGTTTGTTGTTCACACTTCCACTTCCTGTTCCGCCTGTAATCCAAGCGTAAGAAGTCACACCAAATAAAGAAACTTCTTTCTGTTTGTTGGCGAAAGGTAAAGCATTTTGTTCGTTTTTAAGCAAAACCATTCCTTCTGCTGCTGCATTTCTTGTCGTTTCTGCATTTTGAACAGAATTCGGATTGTTGCTGTATTTATATTGTGCGAAAGTTGGTGTCTTGAAAATATATTCCAAGATTCTTTTTGCATTAAGATTTGCTACTTCCTGAGATAATTTCCCTGAATTTAAAGCTTCCAACAACACTTTTTTCTGCGCAGGAATTCCCGGCATCAAAAGGTCATTTCCGGCATTCATCTGCTTTACAACATCAGAAATTCCGCCGTCTCTTATCGATTCAAATTCTGGAAAACCTCCGAACCAGTCGGTCATTACAATTCCTTTGAAACCCCATTCTTTTCTCAAAACCTGAGTCAGTAAATCTTTTGAATCTGATGTATAAACACCGTTTACTTTGTTGTAAGAAGACATCACTGTCCAAGGTTGAGATTCTTTAACTGTGATTTCGAAATTTCTCAGATATAATTCTCTCATCGCTCTTTCTGAAACGTGAGCGTTGATGGTTAAACGATTGGTTTCTTCATTGTTCGCAGCAAAATGTTTAATTGAAGTTCCCACACCTTGAGACTGAATTCCGTTTACAACCGCAGCCGCTGTTTTTCCTGAAATTAATGGGTCTTCAGAATAATATTCGAAGTTTCTACCATTTAATGGATTTCTCTGAATATTTAAAGCCGGAGCTAAAAGTACATCAACACCATATTCCTTAACTTCATTTCCCATTGCTTTTCCAACTTGTTCCAATAAATTTTTGTTCCAAGTTGAAGCTAAAGCTGTTCCTACTGGAAATGCCGTTGCATAATACGTTTTTGAATCATTTTCTCTTGTTGGTTGAATTCTCAAACCTGCTGGTCCGTCCGCAACAATCGTCGCAGGAATTCCGAATCTGTCAAAAGAATCCGTTCCACCAGCAGCTCCGGGAACCAAACCTTGTTTTGAATCTCCAACAGGACCTGTCAGAACTTCAATTCCGGGCATTCCCGTTCCGATGAGAAGATTTACTTTTTCTTCGTTGGTCATTTGCTTGATAATCGCATCAATTCTCTTGTCCACCGAAAGTCTTGTGTCTTCCCAAACATCCAGTTTTCCATTATTGTTGAGGTCTTTGAAGGTCTTTCCGCCAACGGTAACTGTCGGATTATTTTGAGCCTTTGCAAAAGGCGAAGCTGCTAATAATGCAAGGAACAATCCTGCGAACTTTACTTTTTTTGAAAGCATCAGCAAGGTAGTTTCGTTCTTGTTCATAATACTATATTTTTAATTTTTTTTGTTGAATAATTTTAGTTTTGTGTAGAAATCATCGAACATCAGTCGAGTGTCCAATTGTGTATAAACTCTGATGTTTCGGCCTTTCGAATTGTATTGATACAAGCCATTATCATCGATTTTCGGAGCGTTTTTCAAAACGTAAGAACTTGATGAAGAATCTGCTTCAAATGAAGACTGTAAAGCCGTCACCAAAACCAAAGGCGAATCTCCCATAATGTAAGTTTCACCGATATGAAAATTCAGTTTCTGAACTCTTTCCATTAAATCCTCGATTTTCTTGGTTAAATAAGCTCCTGTTTTTCCTTCAGGTTTTACTTTGGTAATCAATTCTCCATAAGACATCAAAGTCTGTCTGTAAGCATTTCTCGGGATTTGCCAAATATTTAAATTGGATTCATTGAAAACGACTTGTCCAGCTTTGATATCGATTCCGAGATTGTATTCTAAAGGTGTAAATCCGGGAGGAGGCGTTGATAAATCCAGATATTCGGGACCACCAATCCAAACGACAACGATTTTGTCAGCGATTTTTGGTTCCATCAGATAAGCACTTGCAACTTCAGTTAAACCTGCACCGCAAACCACGAACAAAGGATTTTTCTCATCAGCTTTCATTGCTTCGGCAACAATAGCTTTTGCTCCTTCAGAAATGTTGGGCGTTTTGGTATCTTTCAATTGCTCATTAGAACCTTGAAAAACATTGAATTTGTTTTTCAGATTCATCACTTCCAAAGTTTCGTTGACTTTTTTTACAGCGTTTTCAGCCGTGATATTCGATTTATCAAAAGGGTCATTGGGTTTTAAGTGTGAACCGATAATTCCCTTAATTTCCGCAGAAGGCGAAAGAATCTGATGAACGAGTTGGAATAAACCATCTGGGTCTCCACCGAAATCATTATCGACGATGACACGATAACGTGGTTTTACAAACTGGTTCATTTCAGGAAGCACAGAAGTTGTCTGCGCAATCAATGAAGCTACTGCAAATACCGATAAAATACTTGTAAATATTGTTTTCATAAAGAGAATTCTTGTTATAAAAACTTATGAAACTTCAGCCAATCCAAGTAAACGTTCGACCAGTTATCAACCGGACTATCCTGTTTTCCCATTCCGAAACCGTGACCACCTTTTTCATAGATATGAAGTTCGACAGGCTGTTTTGCATCGTGCCATTTGGTGTATAATAAAATTGATTTCGGAGCCAATTTCAGTTGGTCATCATCTGCTGCACAAATAAATAAAGGCAATTTTTGCTCAGGGATTTTGTAACCTAAAACGGCATCACTCGGACCACCGTAGATGGAAGCTGCAAAATTTGGAATTGTAGAAGCATCATCACTGTGAAGTACGCTTTCCAGAATCACACTTGCACCAGCTGAAAACCCGATAACACCTAGTTTTTCTGGATTTACATTGAGTTTTTCTGCATTTTTCCGGATGTATGAAATAGCAGTTTTGATATCGTTTCCAGCCATTACTTTTATCGGTGCTGTTTTGGCATCAAAAGCAGGTCTGTCTTTGATGTTTTCCATCATTTCGCGAGCTGGGTCACCAGTTTTGGTTTCCAGCAATCGGTATTTTAAAACGACCGCCGTAATTCCTTTTTCCTGAAGAATTTTTGCTAAATCTCTCCCTTCTTTATTGATAGAAAGACTTTGAAATCCACCTCCTGGAGCTATTACGATAACCGTTCCGTTGGCTTTAGCTTTTGGAGCTTCGTAGATTTCTATTGCCGGAGCTGCAACGTTGTACACCAAATGGGTTTTGAATAAATCGGAATCCATTTCTTTTTCGGAATATGTCCAAGCTTCTGAACCTGGCGCCTTGCCTTGATATAATGGAATTGATTTTTGAGCATTAATGGTGTTTAAGCCGAAAAGGAAAACACTTGCTATGATTATTTTTTTCATTTTTATTTTAAATTTTTTAACGCAAAGAGCGCAAAGATTTTTTTTGATTATTAAACTGTTTTTAAGTTCGCAAAGGCGTTTCACTCAGCAAAGACCGCAATAAATTGACAGTTTGTTTGTCATTCAGTAGGAATCTCTACAAGAATTGAATATTTAGATTCCACGCTTCACTTCAGAACTTCGTTCGTAAACTTTCAGTTTATGCTCTGAATGACAAACATTCTGCTAATTATTAAACAGCGAATCTCTCGCAGCCCGACTTGAGCGGAAATCCTTTTTTGCTTGTACTTCGAGTTCTATTTAAACTGAAATCGTCTGCAAAAAAGATTGGGAGCGGAAGGCGGATTAAGCTGCCCAAATAATTATTATTTTACTTAAATAATTGCGGAACAAACTCATTAAGATATGTTCTCCAATTGCTCCACGTGTGACCACCTTCGGATTCTACGTATTGATATTTGAAGTTCATTTTGTCGAGTTTCTGACGGTACTCTTCTACATTTTTGTACAGGAAATCTGTCTTTCCAATGGCAATCCAGTACAATTTGTAGGAATTGGTCTGCTGTGTTTTCAGTTTTTGGTCGAGATTCTGATAAATCGGACTTTTCTTTTCGTCAGGCGGAAGAATTGCGGGAGAAAATAAACCTACATAATCGAACATTTTCGGCTGATTGGCAGAGATGTACAACGAATGAAAACCGCCCATCGAAAGTCCGGCAACTGCACGGTTTTTGGCATCGGCTTTTACTCGGTAATTTGATTCTGTGAAATCCATAATTTCTTTGAAATACGTTTCCATATCGCCTGAGAAAATATCCGGCGTTCTCATATCGATTTTATATAAACCTTTTGAAGATTCGCCCGGCGCTGCGGAATTGCTGGTGTGACCGTTTGGCATTACGACAATCATCGGTTTTGCTTTTCTCTGAGCGATTAAATTATCCAAAATCTGCGAAGCTCTTCCCAAAGTCATCCAAGCTTCCTCGTCGCCGCCCATTCCGTGCAATAAGTATAAAACTGGGAATTTTTCTTTTGAATTTTCATAATTCGGAGGTGTATAAACGGTTAATCTACGGTCTTCTTTCAGTCCGTTTGATTTGTACCATCTTTTGGAAACCGTTCCGTGTGGTACGTTCTGAACTTTATAATTTTCGGATTGTTTTCCATCAATTAAAATCATACTCATCACAGACGAAACATCACGAACCTGATATGAATTGTTTGGGTCATTGGCTTTTACGCCATCAATGATAAACGAATAAGTGTATAAATCCGGATTGAAATCATTTTTAGAAAAACTCCAAACGCCGTCTTTATCTTTTTGTAAATCCAGAGAACCCGCTTCCATTCCTTTTGACGGAAACCAGTTTCCCTGAAGTTTTACGCTGTTCGCACTGGGAGCGAGCAAACGAAAAGTAACATTCTGACCAGAAATATCGGGAGAAATTAAGTTTTTCTTTCTGCTGAAATCGAGACTTTCCTGTGCAAACATCAATGAACCAAGCATCAATGAATAGATTGTGTATTTGATTTTCATTCTTAATTTTTTTTGTGTGATAAAAAAATGAGACCGAACAAGATGTCCGGCCTCAAGACACCAACTTAATCAATTTTATGATGAATCTTACTTTGTATATTTTTGAGTTCTCGCATCTTTAATCACGCCAGACCAGTTCATTCCGTATCCGAAATCGTAGTTGTGACCTTCGGAATCTTTGTGCGTTTCCATATCGTAAGGCACGTCTTCTTTCTGCTTTTCAACCGTTGTCATATTCGCAGGCATCTGAAGCGGAAGCAATCCTGAAGGTTCATATTTTCCGTTCACGATATCCACAACTGCCTGATTTGATACATTGAAATTCATCAGAATTGCGTCTGCGTGTTTTTCAAATTCATTAAAAATCATCGGCTTGGAAGCTGTGATAGAAACGATGACAGGCTTTCCGTTCATTGCTTTGTAAGCATTTTCTATGGCCAACAAATCTGTGAAATTGGTGGCTGTAGAAGTTTTGTTTTTGAACGTTCTGTCGTGAACATTTGGTGCAACAACAGGGTCGCCTGCTGCGATACTTTTTTCACGGGCTTCGGTTGCTGTATAAGTCTGATATTGAAGAGAAATCGGGACATAACCGTTTCCGCCTTCTTTGGCGTCGATGTCACTGTAACCGCCTTCTTCACTGTGCGGACTTTTCACGAAAACCAATGCGAAATCAGCTTTTGCGGGGTCATCGGTTACGTTAAAATGTTTTTTCACTTTTTCGATATCCACAGGATATTCCAAAGATGGTCCTGTGTAAATTCCCCACCAGTTGAACGTTGCCGGAGAATATCTCTTCGGAATGTAAGCTGTTTTTCTTTCTTTAATCGGAAGAATATTGGCTTTGTTTTTCAGCATCACGATAGATTTTACCTGAGCTTCATAACCTGCTTTCATAAATTCAGGATTACCAACGATCTTCTTGGTTTCTTCTGTGTCTACATAAGGGTTTTCAAACAATCCGGTTCTAAAGAAATTTCTCAGCAAACGAACAGCTGACTGCTCAAATTTTGCACGATATGCTTTTTCGCCATGTTCTTTCACGCCCATTTGATAAGCTTCCAAAACAGGAACTTTGTCGTTATTTCCTCCAAATTGGTCAACGCCTGCTTCCAAAACTTTGTAATGACGTTGAGAAATTGATAATTTTTCCGCTCCCCAAGGTTTTCCAGCAAATCCTCCCGGAGATTTTGGTTCGTCTGCTGTGATTAACCAATCCGTGCAGACTACGCCATCGTATTTGTATTTTCCACGAAGTAAATCTGTGATTAAATATTTGCTGTAACCGTTTCCGACGTTTTCGCCATTTTTCGTGTCCTGATTAAAACTTATCGTGTAATAAGGCATTACCGCAGAAGCTTCTTTAGTTCCTCCATTAAGTTTAAAAGCACCTTCAGTAAAGGGTTTTACGTGGTTCTGGAAATTATTTCCCGGATAAACTGCGTATTTTCCCATCGCCCAGTGACCGTCGCGACCTCCTTCTTCAGGTCCGCCTCCTGGCCAATGTTTTACCATTGCGTTAACGCTTTTGTTTCCCCAACCGTTTTTGCTTCCGATTGTCGTTTGGAAACCGTCGATGTAACCTCTTCCTAAATCTGCGGTAAGTTCAGGACTTTCGCTAAACACATAAGCGATTCTATACCAGCGAGGTTCTGTTCCCAAATCGATTTGAGGAGAAAGAGCTGTTGAAATTCCCAATGCTCTGTATTCCTGAGCAGCAATGTTTCCGAACTTCTTCACTAATTCAGGGTCGAAAGTTGCGCCCATTGCCAAACCATCCGGCCAAAGAGAAATCTGTCCACCTGCTCCTTCATTAAATTCTGCGGTTACCGTTGCTGAATGTCTCGGATCCGTACTGTTGTTGGCGGGAATTCCCAATCCTAAACCTTCGATGTAAGCTTGGATATTATTGCTCCATTTTGCGGCAATTTCTGGAGATTCTACAGTTGTTACCAAAACGTGGCGAAGATTATCGTCTTTCAGGAATTTTTTTTGCTGGTCTGTTAAATCAAAAGCTTTTGCACCGCTTTCTTTGTAGAACATTCCGTTGTATTTTCCTGCTCTGAAACCTTCTGCAGGAGCCGGAACAGATTGATGACTGCTGTATAGCATCAATCCTGCAATCTGCTCAACCGACATTTTTGAAGCTAAATCTTTGGCTCTTTCATCAACAGGAAGTCTCCAGTCCTCGTATTTGTCGAGTTTTCCGTTTTTGTTTAAATCCTTGAATTTATTTCCGCCAACTGTCAGGATTTTCACACCAGAATCTGCAGAATACCCCAAAACCGGACCTTTGGAATTGGTCACGGTTTGGATATTTTGAGAAAAAGCAGTTACACCCAGAAATAATGCGGCTATATTGAATACTGATTTTTTCATTTTTAAATTTTAGAAGTTAAAGCTTACAGAAAACTGACCTGTCAATGGCATAATGTAAGTTCCTGTCAGTAATTTTCCGTAGTATGGACTTGCATCGGTAATCAATTCGGCACCGTTGATTGTTCCACTTGCTCCTCTTTGATTCAGGAAGTTGATAACCGTTGCTCCGATATTAATATTTTTATTAACTGTATAACTTACACCTCCGAAAGTTTCCCATCTAGGTGCGAAGTAAAGTGCATTCGTAAGGTTGGCGTATTGTTTTGAGAAATATCTGAAACTTGCCCAGAATCTAAATTTATTAATAGAATAACTCGGGTCAATTTCCATCAAAGTTTTAGCAACTCCCAAAACATTATTATCACTGTAATTATAATCTGTTCCGAAAGCATTGAAATTGAATTTCTTGTAAACCGGATTTTGGAAAGTCAATAAATAATGTAAATTAAATCCTTTGAAAGGCTTCAAAACAAAATCAGTTGTCCATCCAATTGTCTGAATATCATAGTAAACTGTAACGTTTTGAGCCTGAGTCGTATTTGCTGGATTTACTAAATTATATCTGTTCAGGTTGTTGTTCTTTTTAAGGTAAGTCGCCTGAGAAATCAATTGGATAAAATCTGTATTCCAGAAAACTCCAAATGCTCCAAGTGGACTTTTTATCTTATTTGTATTTGGTTCGAAGGCCTGAGAATAACTTTCCAATCTTCTGTTTTCTTCAGTATAAAGCAAGTTGGCGATAACTCCGAAGTTCTTGCTGATGTTATAAGTAGCATTCAAACTACCTGCAATCTGGAAAAAACTTTGATTGATTTGGTTGAATTGAGCAGGGTCTGTGAAATTGAAACCTACAGTTCTTGGTGTCAAAGAATATTCTCCATCGATACTGTGATTCTTCAAATGCAAACCATAGCTTAAATTAAAGTCATCAGAAACTTTCCACTCATCGGTTCCGTAAACTGAAACTTTGTTTTCTGACCCGCTGTGGAATTCGCCGCCTGCATTATAATTGTAGAAACCATCTGCATCAGTAGTTGGACCAATCAATCTTTGAGGCTGCGGTTCTACAGTCTGGAAGAAGAACGACCTGTTTGAAGTGAATTTATCAATGTGATAATATTGTTCTAAAACACCAACCGTTACATTATGATTTCCCAATTGTTTGTTCAAAGAAAAACGTCCTGCGATATTGGTAATCGGAGTCGCCGGCGTGTGCATTGCCAACTGAGTTCCAACTGCTCCGGTATAAGCCTGACCTGTTGAAGCAATCGTGTAACCTGAAGCCGCATCAGCATTGAAAATACTTAAAGGAATAATATTAGAAGATTTCGCCGTTGCAAAGTGCGCTCTGGTTGAGAATTTAAAATCCCAACCGTTATTCAAACGGTAATTTCCGAAGATATCGATGTTATGAGATGTATTTCTACTGTCATTTCCGTCCATATTTGCCCAATAGGTATTTCCGGAAAGAATATCTTTCATTTTGATTTGCCCGTCTCTTACCACGTAAGAATCTCTACCGATTCTGAAGTTGTCAAGCTCGGAAACCTTTCCATTTTCTCCATATTGGAAAACTGCATAATTGGTAATGCTATAAGAATCTGCATATTTGTATTGGATTGAAATCTTTCCTTTGTCATCGTTAAAATATTTGGTAACACCTGCACGGAAGATTTTAGTTTCGTCAACATTTCTTGTGAAGCCAAGCTTGTAAGTACTCGGGTCGAAGTTGGCAAAAGCTCCAACGGTGTACGTCCAGCCATTTTTAGAAATCGGTCCGGAAACATTCACGTCGCCTTGCAACCAACCAAAAGTACTTGTTGTGAATTTTCCTTTCACTTTTAAATCTTTAGTTCCGATTTGGGAATAAGAATTTACAGCAAAACCAAGGTCGCCCATTGTATTTGCCAGCTGGTCCATTTTCAATAATCCTGTTTTTTCCAAACCTACACTTTGTCTCCACGTTTTGTTGGGAAGTTCTGGCCAGAAAAAGTAAACTGCAGGCAAATCGTTTTCAAGAATTGTAATTCCACCAACTGTTGATGGCAAACCGATGTTCACGTCTCTCGGACTTGTGTTATTGGCTGCATTCAACATTACGTTTCTGTTGTTGTCTTCTTTGGAAGATGTAGTGACAGTTTTTACGCCTTCTTCAGTTTTAGTTGCCGCATTTACGGCATTTTTTACTGCAAGAGTATCAGTTTTTTCTTGTCCGAAAGCTGTTGCAAAAGATAGCATCAGTCCCAGCGCCGAAATTTTAAGTGTAGTTTTTCTCATTTCCAGTTATATATATTTTAATTTTCTTTAGCTTTTATTGACGTCTTCCAATCAAAATTTCAAACCATAATCAGTTTTGACAAAAGGTAATTCTGTTATAATTGTTGCCAATATCTGACTTGTAAAATCCACATCATCCTAAAATTTCAATCATAAATCAGAACAAAAACGATTGCTTCACTTGGAAGCATTACAATAGTACATTCTTTATTTTAATTGAACAAATAAATATTAATAAAACTTAATATTGAATTTAAGTAATTGATTTAAAGCATTTTATAATTAAATCAATGTTTAATTTTTCATTGATTCTAATAGAATCAATGAAAATATTATGTTAAAAAATCTCCAAAAAAACGTTCAATTTCTTAAAATTTGCTTTTGTTCAATTTTTTTATTAATATTTTTGTAACATTGACATCAGAAACTAATGAAATGGACTCTAAAGAATTAATTTTACAAAGATCGAACGAAGCAAAAGAGATATTCCTTCCCAACCTTTCTGCAGATCCGGTGATCTTTGGATTTGATCAAAATGAATTGAAAGTTCTTCTATTGAAAATGAACTACAGAAAACAATGGTTTCTGCCGGGCGGTTATGTAAGAAGGGATGAGGATCTGGATGATGCAGTTGTAAGAATTTTGAAAGACAGAGCAGGCGTAAATGCTGTTTCTTATCTTGAGGAGTTTGGTGTTTTTGGAAAAAAGAACAGAAGTGAAGCTTATTTTGAAGACTTTGACGAAACCTTATTCCATAAACAAAGATTCATTACAATAGGTTATTATGCCTTATATAATCCTTCAAAGATTGATTTGACGGTGGATGAATATAGTGAGAGCTGCGAGTGGATCTACCTCAGCCAACTTCCTGATATTGACATGGCAATGGACCATAAGGAAATTGTGGAAAAAGCTTTGCAAACGTTGAGAGAAAAAATATCAATTAAACCTATCGGTATCAATTTGTTACCGGAAAAATTCACACTTTCTGAAATTCAAAAACTATATGAATCTATTCTTGGAAAGGAACTTAACAGAGGCAATTTCTATAGAAAAATAAAAAATCTGGGAATACTCAAAAAACTGGACGAGCAAAGAAAAGGTGGCGCTCACAAAGCACCGGATTTGTATTCATTTGATGAAGAAATTTATAATAAAGCTTTGGAGAACGGCTTAATTAGCTGGTAAATTGCTATTAATTTAAAACATTTTCTGTTTTTATATCAAATTCCGCTTCCCATTTCTCCAATAAGTTGAGAATTGGTAACAGCGCTAAACCCTTTTCTGTAAGGCAATACTCTACTCTTGGAGGGATTTCTCTGAATTCCTGTCTGGTCAATAGATTATCGGTTTCCATTTCCCGCAACTGATCTGTAAGCACTTTTCTGGAGATTGAAGAAATGCGGGCATCAATTTCTCCGAAACGAAGTTTTCTGTTATTGATGACCATAACAATAATAGGCTTCCATTTGCTTCCCAAAGCTGACATTGCTTTTCCTAAAGGGCAGCTGCAATTAATTATTTTTTGTTGTCTCATATCTGTTACGGCTTATTTACCTTCAATTGTTACCGCCAAGTTACCACTTTTTTTATTTGAAAGATACAAATACTAACTATTATTAGTTACTTTGTGTAACAATTAATCAAATAACAAAATTAAAAATGAGTTTAGACACATTATTCACACCATTTACATACAAAAATCTGAATCTTAAAAACAGAATCGTAATGGCTCCAATGACGAGAGCACAATCTGACAATGGAGTTCCTACTCAGCAAATTGCAGATTATTATGCAAGAAGAGCAGTTTCAGAGGTTGGATTGATTTTGTCAGAAGGAACAGTCATAAACAGACCAGGATCAAAAAACATTCAGAATATTCCTGATTTTTATGGTGCCGAGGCTTTAAAAGGGTGGAAAAATGTCATCGATTCTGTACACCAAAATGGTGGAAAAATGGGTCCACAAATCTGGCACGTTGGTGACACCAGAAGCTCTCCTGATTATCCAACTGTTGAGATGGAAAAAGCTTCTACAATGACTTTGGAAGATATACAAGATACAATTGCACAATTCGCTGCGTCTGCCAAATCTGCTAAAGATCTTGGTTTTGATGTTCTGGAAATTCATGGTGCGCACGGATATTTGATAGATCAATTCTTTTGGGAAGTGACCAACACAAGAACTGATGAATATGGTGGTAAAACTTTGAAAGAAAGAAGCAAGTTTGCTGTCGACATTATTAAATCAATGAGAGCTGCCGTTGGTCCAGATTTCCCGATTATCATCAGACTTTCTCAGTGGAAACAACAGGATTACAAAAGCAGATTGGCAACAACTCCAGAAGAAATGGAAGATTGGCTTTTACCAATGAAAGAAGCTGGTGTTGACATTTTCCATTGCTCGCAACGACGTTTCTGGGAACCGGAATTTGAAGATTCTGATCTTAATTTTGCTGGCTGGGCAAAGAAATTGACCGGTCAGCCAACAATTACTGTAGGATCTGTAGGATTGAAAGGTGATTTTATGGGCGCATTCGCAGGGCAAGGTTCTGAGAAGAGTGATCTTTCAGAATTATTGAAAAGACTAGACCGTGAAGATTTTGATCTTGTTGCTGTAGGAAGAGCTTTATTAAGTGATCACGAATGGGTAAAAAAAGTAAAAGAAGGAAAATTAGAAGAAATTTCAGACTTTTCAGCTGAGAGTTTAGGTGTTCTTTATTAATTATTACAAAATTGAGAATAAAAAGCGACTTATTTATAGTAAGTCGCTTTTCTATTTTTATAATTGATCAGAAATATTTTAATTCTAATCTACATAAATGATACTATTCAAATTTAAAAATCAAAGAGTTTTTATTATCAAAAAATGATCAAAAAAAATCCCCAAATGAATTGGGGATAAAAACTAATAACCATGAAAACCTTTAAAAGAATTTCCGTTACAAAAGTATGAAAACTGAATTCAGTTTACACTAATCATTGATGTTAATTGTATTGTAAAAAACAATTAAAAATCTTAATTTTTCGTAAAATTTCTTATTCTATTTTAAATGATAGTTTAAATAGCGGTAATCATTTTAGATGATAAGTCAATTCTCGTTCTCATTAATAATCTTGATTTGCGATTTACACGCCTTTTCACGCTGACTTCTTTTCTAGAAACTAACAAAAAATTCTATTTCAGGGATTTTATTTTTTGAAGATTCAGATATTTCCTTATATTTGCAACCTCAAATAGAGAGGTGTCCGAGTGGTTGAAGGAGCTAGCCTGGAAAGCTAGTGTGCGGGTAACTGTACCGTGGGTTCGAATCCCATCTTCTCTACAATTTAAAAGCGTTGTTTTTCAACGCTTTTTTTGTTTGTGTACTTCTAAAGATTAATTTTCGAAATTTTAATTTGAATTTGAATCCAACTTAATTCAATTAAAAGCCTTCTGTAATTTCTCCACAAATATTTTCAATAAATAATTCTGAAAAGCTTCTTGTATATCTTGGATTCTTAAGAATATGCATTGTTTTTGTGATTGCAGATTCAGCCGTCATATCTTTTCCACTGATTGCGCCAATCTTAGCAAAAATGTTACTGTTACTGTATTTCCCAAAACTAATTCCTCCCGAAATACATTGACTAATGACAACAACCTCAACACCTCTGTTTCTGAGCTCTTGTAAAACATTCTGAGTATTCTCATTATTAAAGATTGTTCCAGAGCCAAAAACCTGTAAGATAATAGCTTCAGCCGTTTTGATTTCCAGCAAAGATTCAAAGTTCATTCCAGGGAAAATCCTGCAGAACAAAACATTCTCATTCAGATAATTATCGAGTTCAAATTTGCCTTTTGGTTTCCACAATACATTCTTATCAACATTCAGATGAACGCCAGATTGACCAAGGATAGGATAATTTGGACTTTGATAAGCATCGAAAAATTCCGCAGAATATTTCAGACTTCGATTTCCTCTTAATAATTTATATTCAAAATAAACGGCAACTTCTTTTATAACAGCTTCATCATTTTCATAAAGGCTGGCATAATAAAGACTTGTGAGAAGATTTTCCTTTGCATCAGTTCTTAGATCTCCAATTGGAAGCTGAGAACCTGTGAGAATTACTGGCTTACCAAGATTCTTCAGCATAAAACTAAGTGCAGAAGCTGTATAAGACATTGTATCTGTTCCGTGCAGAATCAAAAAGCCATCAAAATTGTCATAATTCTTATAGATCCAGTCAGCAATCATTCGCCATTCCTGCGGACCCATATCAGAAGAATCTACTGGTTTTTCAAATGGATGCACAGAAACTTCACATTCCAGAAGATTCATTTCCGGAATTCTTTTAAAAATTGTGGAGAAATCAAACGGAACAAGACTTCCTGTTTCATAATCTTTTTCCATCCCAATTGTTCCGCCAGTATAAATAAGAAGTACTTTTCTTTTCATAGTTAAATGCCTAATAATTGACAAAAATTTGTTTCAAATGTAAAAACTGCAGCCCGGCTTGAGCGGAAATCCTTTTTTGTGGCTGGAAAAGCGCGGGCAAAAAGATTGGGAGCGGAAGACGGATTAAGCTGCCATAAATCCTCAACAAAAGTAAAATTTTAATCCGAATCGGTAAAATAAAAAATGCCCGTTAAAAAACGAGCATTTTATTTATATTTAAGTTAAATTATTTAACCAAAAGGATGCTGGCAATCTGATTTGCCAACTCAGTTCCGATTCTGTCCTGAGCTTCTTCTGTAGCCGCACCTGTGTGAGGCGTCAAAGAAATCTTTGGATGTGTCAATATTTTCTCTGAAGGTGTTGGTTCATTTTCGAAAACATCAAGACCTGCAAAAGCTAACTTTCCTGAGTCCAAAGCTTCGATCAAAGCATTTTCATCAATTACACCACCTCTTGCACAGTTTACGATGGCTGCGCCGGTTTTCATTTTATCCAATTCAGCTTTCCCGATGATAGGTCCATTCTGAGCAGGAACGTGAAGCGTGATAAAATCCGAATGCTGAATCAATTCTTCCAATGGTTCAGTTTCTATCTCAACATTGATATACTGTTGGTTATAAAAATCTACACGTACACTTGCTTTCCCGATTCTTGTATCAGAAGCAATCACTTTCATTCCCAATCCTAGAGCAATTCTTGCAACTTCCTGTCCGATTCTGCCGATTCCAACGATTCCGATGGTTTTACCTCTTAGTTCGATTCCTGCTTCATATTTTTTCTTAAGTTTTGCAAACTCAGTATTTCCTTTTACAGGCATTTGTCGGTTTGCATCCTGCAAGAATCTACAACCAGAAAACAAATGAGCAAAAACCAATTCCGCAACAGATTCTGATGAAGCCGCCGGTGTGTTGATCACGTGTTTTCCTTTTTCTCTCGCATAAGCAACCTCGATGTTGTCCATTCCCACTCCACCTCTACCGATGATTTGCATAGAAGGACAGCTATCCACCATTTCTTTAGTCACTTTCGTTGCACTTCTTACAAGCAAAACCGAGACTTGATTTTCATTGATATATGTTATGAGATCTTCCTGAGCCACTTTATCTGTGATCACTTCGAATCCATTTTCTTTTAGAGCATCTATTCCAGATTGTGTCAATCCGTCATTTGCAAGTACTTTCATTGTAGTTTAATATTTTTAATTTTAAGGAGCTAAATCCTGCTATCCGCTGTATCTTTTTTGTTTTCAGAACATTTTTTCCAAAATCAAAGTTAAGGACAAAAACAAAAAAGGATGCCGCTACTATCAGGGCTATGGGTTTTGTCATCAAATCAAAAATTCCCGAGAATTGAACGCGGGAATTTTTGATTTGAAAATATTTTTAGTCACGGAAAACTTGTATGGTCACTTGTTTCTCAACCATATCAGTAAATTTCCCTTTGTATCTTGTTGCTTTTACAAGGTGGTTGTCTATCCAGTGGTAGTTTCCGCCTCTTGGTTTTCCTAGTAATACGCTGTGGTATTTGAAGCCGTGCTTGTTTAGCCAAGTTTCCGTCACTTCTCTTAGATCCTCTGTTCTGGAAGTGAAGAAGCAAATCTGATGACCTTCGTCATACCATTTGTTGATCGTTACCAAAGCATCTGGAAAAGGTTCACAAGTTACCATTCTCTCAGGTTCTTCATTAGGCACATCTTCCGTAATAGTTCCATCGATATCGATCAGGTAATTCTTGATATCGCCTTTCAGCATTGGGCTCAGATGTTCTATGTATTCTAGTTCCATATTCTGTGTAAAATTGAAGTTGCGAAATTAGGCATTTCCTTGTAAACTAACAAACTATTATCGAATGCTTAATAGAATCTTAATTTTATAGAATATTTTAAAGAAAAATTTCCTTTTAGTTTTATCCAAATTGTATTTCAAAAGTATTTTATTCAATATTCTAAAAGCAGAAAAAGAGACCAGCTTATCCGCACGGTCTCTCTTAAATATTTTTTGATTAAAAATTTTCAGACTCAACTTAAAATACTTCTTTGTCCAGAAGTATTAAAGACATGAATTAAAGTTTTATTATAGTCAATCTGGTAGTACCATTTGTAGAAAGTGATGATGTGCCAGTATTCTGATTGCTGGCATAAATAGCAATAGTTGTTCCTGCTGGAAAATAATTTGCATAGCTGATCATCCCTGTATTATTAGTACTGGCAGCCCAGTTAACGGTACCACCTGCAACCACACCATACACTGTTGCTGAACCGTTTATATATACAATAGGACGTGCATTAATATTTTGAGCACTTGTAGGCACCAGAGTGTGAGCCGTAATTAAATACACTCCAGCCACTGTAACAGTAAAGGTAGTTCCGTTGAAAGATCCTGTTCCGGGTGTTCCGTATGCATTAAAAGAAACAGCAGTTTCTGCTGGCGCAGTAGTACTTCCTGGAGGCAAAATTTGTGAAGCCGTATTTGTTGCGCTTACAGCCAGAACCGCTCCGCTACTACTTGGCGCAGACCAAGTTCCGTCCCCTCTAAGATAAGTTGTAGAATCTTTGGTTCCTGTTGCTGATAATTTTGCAATCGAAACAGCGCCGTCATTGATCTTATCTGTGGTTACTTTAGAATTCCCAATTGAAGCCGTTCCTGAAGTATTTATCGTTACATCTCCATTTACACTCACAGGATTTTGTGCAGCATAAGGTGCTGAAGAAGCAGTCAAATAGATTTGTGCTGCTCCTGTACCATTAGCAAAACCAGCTCCTGTGTTTCCTGTATCACCTTGTGCGCCGGTTGCCCCTGTCGAACCAGTTGCGCCGGTTGCTCCAGTAACTCCGATTCCTGTTGCTCCTGTTGCTCCAGTCGCTCCCGTTACCCCAAATCCTATGGCACCTGTTGCTCCGGTTACTCCGATTCCTGTAGCTCCTGTTGGCCCAGTGGCACCTGTAGCTCCCGTTACCCCAAATCCTATGGCTCCGGTTGCTCCTGTGGGTCCAGTAACTCCAATTCCTGTAGCTCCTGTTGGCCCAGTGGCACCAGTAGCTCCCGTTACCCCAAATCCTATGGCACCTGTTGCTCCGGTTACGCCAATTCCTGTAGCTCCTGTTGGACCAGTGGCACCAGTCGCTCCCGTTACCCCAAATCCTGTGGCGCCTGTTGCACCTGTTGCTCCGGTAGGACCAGGTGTTGAACTTCCTGAATTTTTTGCATATAATGCATAGGGCACACTTAATAGTTGTGATGTTCCGGTTACAGTATAGTTAGTTGAACCATTGGGATCTGTTTCTATTTTAATAAAATAAGTGTCAGCACCCCAATTGATGGTGGCGTAAGATCCACTTACTAAATTTCCCGCACCTATTTTTACGGTGATCAAACCATTGGCGTTGGTGGTCTGTGTCTGAGTTTCTGAATAGACCACAGTTCCTGTTGCAGAACCTTTTAATATAGAAAATCTCATTCCTACATTTTGATTCTTAACGAGTTCATTACTTGAGTTTCTTATTACGGCCTGATAACTCATTGCATCCTGCACCTGAGAAAATGCACAAACCGAAACCAGAGAAGCAGCTAAAAAAGAAAGCTTTTTCATAGTTTGTAATTTTTATTTATTAGTATTTTATTTATCAGTTTTTATTATTTTGAAGATCTTTACAGAACTATTGCCCTTTGAAACTTTAATGAGATAAGTTCCTGAAGGGTATTTAGACATTGATATTTCTGTAGTTTTTCCTGATACAGATTTTTTTAGAAGGAATCTGCCTCCAAGATCATAAAGTTCATAATTGTATCTCTGATAATCATTCAGGTCGATTCTAAGGTTCAGAATATCAGTAGTAGGATTTGGATAAACCTTAAGACTGAGTCCAATCTCAGCAATTTCTTGTCCAAGTGTTTCTGAGATTTCATAAGATTGCTGAACTCCAGGAGTAATACTCGCACTGGTCGAAGCGCTAGGTTCATAAAAAGTCTGTCCGATAGAGTAACTAACATTCCCAGAAGATGTAGAAATATTGTTTCCTCCGCTGTTTTGTGAGGATTGCGCAAAAATTAGAGAACTTCCTGAAAACACGCAACAAGACAACATAATTATTGATTTCATTATATTAATTTTTTATGGTACTTGATTCACGGTTAATTGTTGCTAAATTATAAAATTATCACAATAAATAATTGATTATTTATAAAATATTCTTAATACAATAAAATATTTAATATAAAGGCATTATCAGATTCGACAATTAAAACAAACCGGTCAAAAAAAATATAAAATTCGGATAAACAGAACATTAGAAATGCTAAGAGAATACATTTCTAAAACTAAAGTTAAATTAGGAAAGCACTAAAAAATTTTTAAAATCTATTTTCTAACATTGATTCTAAGTAGTCTCTGTTTTGTTGTACAGAAGGACAATTTGGTCTATAAAGGGAAGCTTTTTCATTATACTCTTTTGCATTTTGATAATCGCCCAAAAGTGAAAGACATACACAAGCTTCAATATTTGGTATATATCCGTTATAATCTGCAAATACAAATCCAACCGAATTAGACAACGGAAGTCTTGTTGCTAAATCAAACCATTTAAATGCCTGATTATAATCATTCTCTTCTTTATAATAATATCCTAGTTCACAGCAGATTTGCGCTCGTGGAATATCGTATTCAAAACTTTTAAGTAAAGTTGGGAGAATCTTATCTCTTTGCCCTTTATTTTTATAAAGAATTGCTAAATCAAAAGAACAAGTGATGATGTCCTCAAACCAACCTAATCCAGATTTTAAAAATTTTTCATAATAGTTTATAGCATCATCGGTTTTGCCGTGATCTCTCAATTCTCTGGCATAATAATATAATTGTCTAGCTGAAAACTCTTTCCCGCTATTCTCAAGAGATTTATATATATCAATATTTCTTGTAGAAAGCTCTTCAAATTTTGTTTTTTTATGCCAAATTTCAATGTCCGTATATTGAATATTACCAATCAAAGGAATACATTCGTGAACCGGCTCAATCCATTGATAATTTTTACTTCTTTTAAACAATCTTTCGCGGGTCGAATGAAAAGTCGGATTATTATTTTGATCAAATGAAAGGACGTATTTCATTGTCACAATTTCAACATCATTACTCAAATTTTTCTTCAATTCATTGATTTCTTTAACCGATTTTTCAGGTACAACATCATCTGCATCCAACCACATCTGATAATCCAAAGTCGCTTTGGAAAATGCAAAATTACGGGCTGCCGAAAAATCATTAATCCATTTAAAATCATATATTTTATCTGTATATATCTGAGCAATTTCTTTGGTTTTATCTACAGAACCAGTATCTACAATAATGATTTCGTCAGCAAAAGCACTTGCGCTTTCCAAACACCTTGCTAAAACCTCTTCCTCATTTTTAACAATAAGACATAAACTGATTTCCATAGATATTAGATGATTTTTTGAAGTTTAAATATAATAAGTTTTATTTTATTCATTATTATTAAATGAATTGTAATTGATATAAATTTTAATTTTCGCATTTCCCTGTGTATCATTTTTATATATTTGATTATTAATAAAACTATGGAAAAGAAACTCAAACTTTGGGACGCTGTGATGATCGTAATGGGCTCGATGATCGGGAGCGGAATTTTTATCGTGAGCGCAGACATTATGCGAAATCTCGGTTCTGGTTATTGGTTAATCGTGGTTTGGATGATAACAACAGTAATGACGGTTGCTGCAGCAATCAGTTACGGTGAATTATCAGCTTTATTTCCAAAAGCAGGCGGACAATACACTTACATTACCGAGATTTTTGGGAAACCAATGGGATTTCTTTATGGCTGGGGAATGTTCACTGTGATCCAAACGGGAACCATTGCTGCCGTTGCTGTAGCGTTCGGAAAGTTTACCGCTTATCTCGTTCCAAGTCTCAATGACGCTGCTCCTATTTTTCAAAGTGGTGAATTTAAAATTACCTGGATTCAGATTCTGGCTATTTTAGTGATTCTGTTTCTGACATTTGTGAATACGAAAGGCGTTCAGTTTGGTAAAATCCTCCAAAATGTTTTCACTTCTTCCAAAATCATTGCACTTCTTGGTTTGATTGTTCTTGGTTTTGTTTTGATTTCTCAATCCAATTGGAGCTCTAATATGAGTTTCGGCTGGGATGCATTTCAAAATCTGAAACAAACCGAATGGAAAAGTATTTCCGGCGCAACTGTTTTGGGTGGAATTGCCGCTGCAATGGTTGGTTCGGTTTTCAGTTCTGTGGCTTGGGAAAATGTGACTTTCATTTCCGGAGAAATCGAAAATCCAAAAAAGAATGTCGTAAAAGCAATGATTCTGGGGACTTCAGCTGTGATGATTCTTTATCTTTTAGTGAATTTCGTTTACTTGAATGCACTTGACAGAGATTCTATCGCTTTTGCAGCGAATGACAGAGTTGCTGTTGCTGCTGCCGAAAAAATGTTCGGAAATGCGGGAACTATTATCATTGCAGTTCTTGTGATGATTTCGACTTTTGGTTGCGTGAACGGAATTGTTCTCGCTGGTGCAAGAGTTTTCCAGACAATGGCAAAAGACGGATTATTCCTAAAATCTGCCGTTGAAAATAACAAAAACGGCGTTCCTGAAAAATCACTTTGGATGCAAGGAATTTGGGCGAGTTTGCTTTGCCTGAGCGGGCAATACGGCGATTTGCTGGATATGATTTCGTTTGTGATTGTTTTATTTTATATGATTACCGTTTTTGGTGTCATCTATCTGAGAATCAAAAAACCGGAACTAGAAAGAGGTTACAAAACTTTTCTTTATCCTTTCACACCTATTCTTTATCTTTTGATTGGAACCGGATTTTGTATTTTGTTATTTATTTATAAACCTCAATATACTTGGCCTGGATTGGGATTGATTCTGCTTGGATTGCCTGTTTATTTTTTTATTAATAAGAGGAAATAATTTTCAATTTTTATGAAAAGAAAAAACAAAATTATTTTAATAATAATCTTAGTTTTTATAATTGGGTTATTTATACATCCTCAAAAAATTATTTATGAGCCTAAAGTAATTGGAAAAATCATTGATGAAAACAAAAAGCCAATTTCAAATGCTACTGTAAGCAGTATTCAAGAAAATGAAACTAAAAATAAAGAATACGGATATTATGAATATGAAGATTACATTTCTCAAACCGTTAAAACTGACATAAATGGTAATTTTGAATTATCGGAAAAATCAAGAATAGATTGGTTTCACACTCCTTTAGACTTACCGATAGTTTGGTGCTATTCAGATTTACAGATTAGAAAAGATGGATTCAAAACATATAGAACAAAATTCGGAGAACTCAAGGAATACAATGATAAATGTAGAGCTTGTAAAAAGATTGAATTTCGCCCAACTATAATTTTAAAAAAGAAATAATCATATCCTTATAGATGAATATTAATTCAATTTTTTCAAATTTAATTTCAAAATATTCCGATAATCAAATATTAAAAACTGATTATTGGAAAGAAATAGAAAAATCTTATTCTCAGAAAAGCAGACAATATCACAATCTCATTCATCTTGAAAATATGATTCTTGAATTGGAAGAAGTGAAAGATAAAATTTCAGATTATGACTCTATACTTTTCTCCATTTTCTATCACGATATTATTTATAAAGCGACATCAAAAGACAACGAAGAAAAAAGCGCTGAAAAGGCAAAAATCAGACTTGAAAAGCTTAATATTTCGAATGAGAAAATATCTAACATTTACAATCAAATTCTTGCAACAAAATCTCACAAAAAAAGTGAAGATTCTGACACCAATTTTCTCCTTGATGCAGACTTAGCAATTCTCGGTCAGGATTGGAAAATCTATGAAAATTACACCCAACAAATCCGAAAAGAATATTCAATTTATCCGGACTTTATGTATAAGCCTGGACGCAAAAAAGTATTGATTCATTTTCTAGAATTTGAAGAGATTTTCAAAACTGATCACTTCAAAGAAAAGTATGAAGAAAAAGCGAGAGAAAATATTCAAAGAGAATTAGAAATCATTTAACTCTCCAACAAAAACTCCTTATAATTCCCCAAAAATTTAACATCAGCGCCAATCGCTCTCAATTCATCAATCGAATTGATGTAAAGCACATTGTTCCAATCTCCGACAACGGTTACAAAAAAGAAATAGTTACCGAGTTTGGTTTTCAAAGTTCGGGATTCGATTTTGCTAAGGTTCATATTGCGCCACGCAAAAACCGATAAAACCTGATGAAGTCCACCAGCGTGGTCTTGAGGAAGCGTAATCAAAAGTCCGGTTTTCTTTCCGGAACTGTTCAAATCGCTGTCAAAATTTTCTTCGCTTTTTGAGATTACGATAAATCTCGTATGATTCTCTTCAACATCGTGAATGTTGTCATTAATGATTTTCAGACCGTATAATTCTGCTGCAAATTTGTTAGCAACAGCTGCAATCTTTCTATCCGGATTTTCAGAAACACGTTTTGCAGCGGCTGCTGTAGAAGCGAATTCCTGTTTTGGAACGTCCGGATAATTTTTATTCAAAGAATGAAAACTTTGCGCAAGAGCCTGCGGATGAGAATAGATTTTCTCAATTGAAGTGTCATTTTCTTGATTTGGATGAATCATCAAATGATGCGCAATCGGCATTACCGCTTCAGCCTCAACTCGGATTTCCGGTGTCTGATAAAGATAATCCAAAGTCATAGAAACCGTTCCTTCTATCGAGTTTTCCAAAGGAACAACCGCTTTATCAACTTCATTATTCTGAACCGCCAGAAAGCAATCCAAAATATTTGCTTTTGGAATCAATTCTTCGTTTGGGAATAATTGAGTCGCGGTCAACTGCGTAAAAGAGGCTTCGGGTCCTAAGAATGCTATTTTCATACTGCGAAATTAAAGATTATTCTTTATTTGAACTACAAAAGAAGATTTATTCATCAAGAGAAAATCCTTCGACTCCGCTCAGGATGACAATTCTAATACTAATACAATAAATGTCAGGCTGAGCGGAGTCGAAGCCTTTATCAACAAAAAGATAGAAAATTTGAATTAAAACTTTTGTGCCTTTTGTGGTTAATCAGTTTTCTTAGAAAAATCGAAATTAAAATTGGCACTTACAATAAAACCATTGTTGTATTGGAACACATTTTTACCTTCCACTTCCCTTCCCAACTGCACAATCTGATTCAGATAACCGCCTTCTACTCTCACCAAATCATTGAATTTATAACCTAACAAAACTCCGATTCGGTTTTGGTCAAAAATATTCTCGCCAACATTTTTCCCGAATCCAATCATTACCTCATCATAAACTGCAACATACGGCGTTTTCTCTGCAATCGAAGTTCCTTTCAAAGGCATCTGCAAACGAATCATATACCGCGCTCTGTTCATAAAAGGATATTGGTCTTCCGAGGTCAGATTGGCATTAGAATATCTCCCAACCCAGCGCTGTTCTAGCATAAAACGATGCGACAAATCGATTTTTCCAATCTTGTCCGTCACCGTTGCCATTTCGTAAATCCTATGTTCTGTGAAATCTTTTCCCATTCCGTTCAATGGAATTTCTCCATAAGGAAAAGTCTCTGCCCAAGCGTAACCTAAGCGTAATTGCAAGTTTGGATTCGCCTGATAATTGATTCCCAAACGTAAAAGACTTTGTTGCCAAGTCGTGACATAATCATTTCTTCTCCACTGATATTCGGTGTGGATTGAAAATTTGGAATCTAATTTAAAAGTTCCGTTGTAAGCGTACCAGCCAATATTGTTGTGGTTGCTGATTCGGTTTTGTGCGGAAAATGAATTTGAAATTAAAACTAAAAATAATGCGCTAAAGAATAATTTTGCTTTAGTGAAAACCATATTGAATTGTTATCGATTTCAGCAAAAATAGGGATTCAGAAAGGCAAAAGCAAATGACTTTAATTAGTTTCTATGCTGATTGCAGGAACTTTATAATTATTGAATTTCTTGTCAGGTTGTAGAATTCTGGCTCTTTTCAAAAGGTCTTCCGAAATCAAAATTGATTCGTTGTGAACTTCGATATCATTCAGAAAAAATCTTGATTCTGATGTGAGATTCAATTTCGTTTTAGCTTCAGCAATTGTTACTTTTTCAATAGCCTGAGGCTTTTTCATTATAATATTAATCAAACCATTTTTCACAAGGTCGTCGTATTGCTCGATTTGCGAAGACGGAGATTTGTAAACCTGAACACTTTCTATATCATTCGGATTGAAGCTATGAAGCAACACATTAGAAACAATGACGTTATCAACAATATAAATTGGATTCGCTTCAGATTTCTGAGCAAAAGAAAATTGGAAACAAAAGAAAACTGCGAAAGCAAGAATCAGCTTTTTCATAAATTTTTGATTTGAATAGCTAAGTTAATGATTTTAATTGGCGTCGCCTTTCTCAATGCCTTCTTCGATTTTTTCAAAAACCTCCTCTTGTTCCTCATTAGAAATATCGAATTGGTCTTCTTTATCCTCATTTCTTACAACCAACGAAATCCAAATCGGAAAATGGTCAGAATCAACAGATTTCATCACCTTCATATCGACCAATCGGAAGTGCGGACTTACGAAAAAGTGGTCAAGAGGCCACCGTAAAAACCAATATTTAACGTGAAAAGTATTGAACATTCCTCGTCCACGTCGCGGGTCGAGCATTCCGCTAGATTTTAGAAATAATTTAGTCGTTCTGGACCAAGCGACATCATTCAAATCTCCAAAAACGATGGAAGGTTTGCCATAGTTTTTTGCTTTTTCGCCAACCAAAAGAATCTCTGCATCACGTTCCGTACTTTCAGGATTTTCCTGTGGAACCGGCGGTGTTGGATGAATTCCAAATAATCTGACCGTTTGATTATTGTATTCCAAATCAGCAACAATCGACGGAATATCGTCATCAATCAAATAATTGATTTCATAATTCTTAACCGGAAAATGGCTGTAAAACAAAAGCCCGTAAGTGTTAGCGAGAGGAACTTCAATTTTATATTCGTAATGTTTTGTAACTGATTTTAAAGCGTTTTGCCACTCTTCATCAGTTTCAAGGAAAAACAAAACCGATGGATTTTCTTCTTTTACTAAATCAATTAATTTCTGATAATTCCTGTTATGCTGATAAACATTACAAACTAAAATATCTAAAACTTTTTCATCAGGATTGGGTTGAGTTTTATCAATCATCGTTTTCCCGTAATCTGTGTAAGGAAGGATGATATAAAACAAATATCCTGCAGAAATTACTTCAATGATGAGAATTAAATATTCATAAATATTTGGATTTTCGAAGGTAAAAAACCAAGCAAATATTAGAATTAATAGAATAATGAATTTCTGAAATCGAGGATAATCGAAAACCCTAAAAGTCCAATAAGTGTTTTTGATAGCAGGAATCAATACCGACAAAATCGCCAGAGCTGAAATAATCCAATAACAACAAGAAGCGATGTTTTCCATTTAATGTTTTGAGTCTTTGATAGTCTTTCCGAGAATAATCAGACTGCGTTTTTCGCCGTCCAATTCTGCAATATTTTTGAGATTGGCCCATAATTCAAAACCGAATTTCTCGAACAAAGTCAAACTCGGAAGGTTATGTGCAAAAATGAAAGCCAGAAGATTTTCGATTCCGAGGTCTTGGGATTTTTCGATGGCATATTCCAGAATCAATCTGCCTAAACCTTTTCCTCGATATTTTTCATCAATATAAATACTGATTTCAGCGGTTTTCTGATAAGCTGGCCTTCCGTAGAAATCCTGAAAACTTACCCAGCCAACTATATTTTTCTCCGAATCCGAAACTATCCAAAGCGGACGGAATTCGGAACTATGCTGATGAAACCAATTGATTTTGCTCTCCACAGAAACAGGTTCCAAATCAGCGGTAACTAAGCGTGATGCAACCGTAGAATTGTAAATTTCCACAATCTTAGGAAGGTCATCTAAAGTCGCATCACGAAAAGTCATATTTATTAATTTTGAGATTAAGAGATTCAGAAATTTCTAAATCTCTTAATTTTTAATTTCTTAATTCAATGTATTAAATGCTTGTTCCAAATCAGCAATCAAATCTTCTGCATCTTCTATTCCGACACTTAGTCTCACCAAATCATCAGTGATTCCAAGAACCGCTCTTTTGTCTTCAGGAATTGAAGCGTGCGTCATCATCGCAGGAAGATTCGCCAACGATTCTACTCCACCCAAAGATTCTGCCAAAGTGAAAACTTTGATATTTTCCAAGAATTTAATCGCGTCTTCTTTTTTTCCGGATTTGAAAGTGAAAGAAACCATTCCACCAAATTCCGTCATTTGTCTTGTCGCCAAATCGTATTGTGGATGAGACGATAATCCCGGATAATAGATTTTTTCTACCAAAGAATGATTCTCAAGATATTTAGCAATCTCGAAACCGTTGTCAGAATGTCTTTGCATTCTAAGCGCCAAAGTTTTGATTCCTCTCAAAACCAAATAAGAATCGTGAGGGCCTAAAATTCCACCACTCGCAAACTGGATAAAATGTAATTTCTCTCCCAATTCCGCATCTTTTGCAATCAAAGCACCGGCAATCACATCAGAATGTCCGCCTAAATATTTAGTCGCAGAATGCATCACAATATCAGCTCCCAAATCCAAAGGTTTCTGAATATAAGGCGTTGCAAATGTGTTATCAACAGCTACCAAAATATCTTTACCTTTTACAGCATCAGAAACCATTTTGATATCTACCAATTTCATCAAAGGATTGGTTGGCGTTTCTAACCAGATTAATTTTGTTTTATCAGTAATAACATTTTCCAATTCTTCAACATTATCAAAACCGATGAATGTAAATTTCAACTGATATTTCTCGAATAATCTTGTGAACATTCTGTAAGAACCACCGTAAAGGTCATCGACAGCAATCACTTCGTCGCCGGGATTTAATAATTTCAAAACACAATCAATTGCCGCCAAACCAGAACCGAAAGCCAAACCTCTTGCTCCGTTTTCGATGCTTGCTAAAGAATCTTCCAAAGCTTGTCTCGTAGGATTTGCTCCTCTGGAATATTCGTAACCAGAAATCAATTGTCCCGGGCTTTTTTGTGCAAATGTTGATGTTAAGAAAACTGGAACATTGACTGCTCCAGTTGCTGGTTCGTGGTGTTGTCCACCGTGTATAACTTTTGTATTGAATTTCATATTATAATAATTTAGCAATATAACAATGTATCAGTTTACCAATGCTTTAAGATTGTTACATTATTATACTTTTAACATTGATACATTATTTTTTACATTTTAATCGCCGATTTCACAGCAAACTCTTCAGCTACTTCTTGCAACCATTGTGCAACATCATCTTCGCTGGTTGCTCTTTCGTAAGTATGTCCGATTGAAACCAGAATCTGATGAAAGAATCTTTTCATTTCGTCAACGGGCATATCTTTTGTCCAAAGGTCAATTCTCAAAGCCTCCATTGCTTTGCTGTCCCAAACTGAAATCATCGCTGCTTTAGTTTCCTGTCTTTTGATGCCGCCATCTTCGGCTTTCCAAAACATTTTTTCCGGAACGTGATTATCGTCCAGCTCTATATCTATAACTATTTTTGATTTTTTCATTGATTTTATTCTTATAAAAATTTAAATATTTCGAAATTAAGAGATTCAGAATTTGAAACTCATAATTAATAACTTATAACTAATATTATTTTGGTCTGTAATCTGAAGCGTTGAAAATTTCTGTCGCATTTTTCTTTAAAAACACAGGCAATTTTTCTTCCGGATGAGCTTTAAGATAATGTTTACATATTTGCCAACCTGTCCAGATCGCAATCTGTGGAGAACTTTCTCTATCAACTTCGGTATAGAATTTTGAAAATGGCCCAGGCGTAATAAATCGCTCGGAAAGATCTGCATTTGCACTGAAAAGCAAATCATTTTCCACAAAATAATTCCAGATATTAGCTTCATTTGCTATTGCCCAGTCGTATTGTTCTTTGGAATAATTCATTTTCAAATGATCTGGTACACTCGGTAGAAAAGCATCTTGTAGAATCTGAATTTTCCCCTGATAAACCATCAAATCGATAAATTTTTGTTGTTCCAACTGAGCCGGAACTAATCTTGCTGCAAAAAATGCCGAAATCTTAGGAACTAAATTATCGGGATTCATCGATTTTTGAAAATATAGATCCAGACCTTTATAATTCTTATTTCCATCGCCCATAAATCCTGTAATATCTACGAAAAGCATATTTTTATCTTCTCTAAGGAAAATCGGATCTGTCACATTTTGTGGGTCAATAACCGATGAATAAAGATAAATATGAGGTGCTTGGAATTTCGGAAAATAGTTCTTGATATGAGAAAAAAGATCAATAAGTTCTTTGTCTAGTTTCTTTTTATCAATCTTGGAAATTGCTTCTTTATAAACACGAACTTCCATTGTATCCGTTCTTCTGTTACCGTAATCAGCATCAGGAACAGAGCCTTGGAACCAAGGATATTTCTTTTTGAAGTCATCCAAACTGACTTTGGAATCATAGAATTCTCCGGAAAGATCTGTGACGTTTACTTTTTTGACAGGATTCTTGATTTCAACATCCCATTGGTTTTCATTTTCCTTTTTGCAGGCTGATAAACTGAAAACAATTATTGCTGAAAAAGAGATATATCGGAAAAACTTCATTATTTTTACATTAAGATTTTCGAAAAGCAAAAATAAGAATTTTAAAGGATGAAGCTTCCAATTATTACCGAAAGATTGATTTTAAGAAAAATAACAGCAGAAGATGTGGACGATCTCTTTCTGTTGGACAGCAATCCTGAAGTCGTAAAATATGTTGGAATCAAACCTTTTACAAAGAAAGAAGAAACCTTAAAATTGATTGAAAGCCTTATTAATCAATACGAAAAGAACGGAACAGGAAGACTTGCTGTTATCGAAAAAGAATCTAACAAATTTATTGGCTGGAGCGGCATCAAACTTTTGACAGACGAAGTCAACGGATTCAAAAATATTTACGAATTAGGTTACAGATTCCTTCCCGAATTCTGGGGAAAAGGTTATGCGACAGAATCTGGAAAAGCTTCATTAGATTTAGGTTTTAATCAGCTTAATGCTGATAAAATCTATGCTTATGCCGATGTAGAAAATCAATCTTCCAATTATATTCTCGCAAAATTAGGTTTCGAAAATAAAGGAACTTTTGTCGATAAAGGCGATAATTGCAACTGGTACGAATTAGAAAAAATCAATAGAAAATAAAACTTATGCAGACACAGAAAGTAATCGATCATATTGTAAACTGGCTAAAAGATTATGCAACCAAAGCAAACTCAAAAGGTTTTGTAGTAGGTGTTTCGGGAGGAATTGATTCTGCCGTTGTATCCACTTTAGCAGCGAAAACGGGATTACAAACCTTGGTTTTAGAAATGCCGATCCGTCAAAAGGCAGATCAAGTGGACAGAGCTCAGGATCACATTGATTTTCTGAAAGCTAATTTCCCTAATGTTGATGGTTTCCGAGTTGACCTTACGCCAACTTTTGAAAGTTTCGAAAAAACCACTGAAGGTTATAAAGATGATTCGCCAAGCAAAAATCTTGCGGAAGCTAATACAAGATCAAGATTGAGAATGGTAACACTTTATTATTATGGTCAGATCAACGGACTTTTGGTAACCGGAACTGGAAATAAAGTAGAGGATTTTGGCGTAGGATTTTTCACAAAATATGGCGACGGCGGTGTGGACATCTCTCCTATTGCTGATCTTTACAAAACTCAGGTTTATGCGATTGCTAAAGAATTAGGTATTCTTGAAAGTATTCAGATTGCTAAACCAACAGACGGACTTTGGGAAGTTGAAAGAACGGACGAAGACCAAATTGGCGCAACTTATCCTGAACTGGAATGGGCGATGGAACAGCAACAAGCTGGAAAAATAACAGAAGATTTTGATGGCAGAGATAAAGAAGTGATGGAGATCTATTTGAGATTCCATAAAGCAACGCAGCATAAGATGAATCCGATTCCTGTTTGTGAGATTCCATTAGAGTTGAAAAATTAGTTTTCAGAAATATTCTGGAAGATGAATTCAAACATTGTAAATAAATTCAAATTGGTCGTCTGTATAATTATTGGTCCTTTAGTTATTTATTTCGTAGCTTCATTTTTGAGAAATCAAAGATTGAAAGAAGTCGATTTTACTAAGGAGAACTTTGGATATACAAAAGGTATTATAACAAAAAAAAGTACTCATAAAGGCAATTCTATTAGTGTAAGGTATCTTATAAACAATAAAATTTTCGAAGAGTCAGATGGCTTTGAAGAAAAATATAATTTTAAAGAAGGCGATAGTATAATATTAAAATATTCAAAAACTAAACCTGAATTAATGATTACAGAATATAATATTGATTATTAACTAAAACTCAAATATAATATGAAAATAAAAAATCTACTTTTTATCACAATTGGTCTGTCATTCACATCAACTTTTTATTCTCAAGAAAAACCTGCCACGGAAGAAACAACACCTTCAGCTCTTGTTGAAGTTATTGACCGGCTAAGCATTCCCGGACCTTTAACATTCCGTGAAAGTGAATATTTTCTATCTTGGAGCAAGCAAAATTCCCCAACTTGGGCGCAACAACAATACATTTTGCGAGATGATGATTTCAAAAATTATAAAGAACTGATCAACATTTCTTACTTCGATAAAGAGATTGATATTGATACTGCCGTAAAACAAAAAGTAGAATATGTTGAAAAACGAAAAGAAAGATCTCAGGACAAATATTCTTTTGTGAATGTAACAGAAAGCCCTGATGGAAAAGAGATCGTGGTAGATTATCTCGTAACAGTTGTTCCAAAAGAAGGCGAGTCGTATGCAGAATACAATCTCGATCGTTTCAAAAATTATGAAGCTGGTGATAAAAAATCTTTTGTCATATTTTCTTATTCAAAAAGAATTGTGGGTGATTTGAAATATGCTTCAAAAGCTTTATCCAAAGAAAGAAGCCGACTTATGGAAGCTATTATTACAACAGCAATTCCACCTGTAACATACAAACCAACCGCTGTTGAACCCAAAAAGAAATAATTTCATCAGAAATAAGATTTGCTAGAAGTAGATAATAATGAAGGAAGAATTTTACATAAATCGTTGTATTGAATTAGCTCAAAAAGCTTTAGGGAAAACTTACCCAAATCCCTTAGTTGGATCTGTAATTGTTAATAACGATAGAATTATCGGCGAAGGTTTTCACAAAAAAGCAGGCGAACCTCACGCTGAAATCAACGCCATTAATTCTGTAAAAGAGGAAGACAAACATCTGATTCCGGAATCTACAATTTATGTTTCTCTGGAACCTTGTGCACATTTTGGGAAAACACCGCCTTGCGCTTTGAAGATTGTGGAACTTGGCTTTAAAAAAGTAGTTATTGGCGCAATGGACAGCCACGATAAAGTGAACGGAAAAGGCAAAAAAATAATTACTGATAAAGGAATTGAAGTCGTTTCTGGAATCTTGGAAGATAAATGCAGAGAACTCAACAAACGGTTTTTTACTTTTCACGAGAGAAAACGTCCGTTTATTATTCTGAAATGGGCGCAATCTGCGGATGAATTTATGGATAAAAATTTCGAGCCAACTCAGATCAGCAATTCCCTTTCAAAGCAATTTGTTCATCAGATGAGAAGTGAAGAACACGCAATTTTGGTGGGAAAAAACACAGCACTTCACGATAATCCGAGTCTGACAGTAAGAGAAATAGAAGGACGGAATCCCATTAGAATTTTGATTGATTTTAATCTTGATGTTTCAGAAAATTCTAATATTTACAATGAAGAAGCGGAAACGATCATTTTTAATTCAGTTAAAGATTTTGAAGACAAACATTTGAAATTCATTAAAGTAGCGAAAGAAAATTCATTAAATCAGATTTTAGAAAAGTTGTACGAATTGCAAATTCAGTCTGTAATAATTGAAGGTGGAAGATTTACTTTACAGCAATTCATTGATCAGAATCTTTGGGATGAAGCAGTTATTTTCAAAAACCCAAATCTACTTTTAGAAAACGGAACAAAAGCTCCGAATTTTGATTTTAGTCCGGAAAAAACCGAAAATATACGAGATAATCAGGTTTTATTTTTCAAGAATACAGCTCTTGATTAATATCAGAATTATAAAAATCAACGCTCGGAAAAAATTCCGTAAATTCGCATCTTTAATTTGATTTTGAATAATATGAAAAATCTAAGCGCCTCTACAAAAGGCTTGATTTTTTCTTTGCTGGCAATGGGATTTGCATTTGCTATTTACTTTTTGTTTTTAGCAAAAAAGAATTATTATTTGGTTGATAATCCTACGCCGGAAACATTTTATTTTAAAATCAATAACGGTTCAGAAAAGATTCTTTCAGCCGGTCAATATTTGAAAGTTGACCTTAATAAAGGTAAAAATAAGATCGCAGTTTTTGATCAGAATAAAAAGTTGATTTACGATTCAGCTTTTACAGTTAATAAAGTCCGAGGCTTACTAAACATCACTAATAAAGACTATTACGTAAATAATCAATATTATGGATATGGCTTAAATAAAGATTCGCTGATAGCAACAAAACCAGGAATAGAGATCGATCAAAAGCAATATCTTGGTGACGTAAGGAAAATAAATAAGCTTTACACAGAAGATTTTTATTATAATTTGGATGAAGAATATGACCGAATTGTAAAAAACATTGCGAAAGTAGAAAGCCGATCTAAGATCTTCAGAAAGCAGGACTTCATCAATTATTACAACAACTACTATCAATTTAAGTAGATTAAATAATTAAATGATTAAAAAATTAGGTATTTAATTGACTATCATTTATCAACTATCAATTATAAAATGGAACACAACAACGTAACACCATACAACTCCGAATACAGCAAAAAAAGTCAGGTAGAAGATATGTTTGACAATATTGCTCCGAAATATGACCTTTTGAACCACGTTCTCTCAATGAAAATTGATGTGCTTTGGAGAAACAAATTGGTTAAAATGTTGGCAAAAGACAAACCCGAATTGGTTTTGGATGTTGCCACAGGAACTGGAGATTTGGCAATTACAGTACAAAAAGGAACTGGAGCTGACGTTGTTGGTTTGGATCTTTCTCAACAAATGCTGAACGTTGGAATCGAAAAAATCAGAAAACAGAATCTTGATGGCAAAATCTCTATGCAGAAAGGCGATGCAGAACAACTTCCGTTTGAGGACAATAAATTTGATGGTGTTACCGTTGCATTTGGAGTAAGAAATTTTGAAAATCTGGAAAAAGGCTTGTCAGAATTAAGAAGAGTTGTAAAAGATAACAAAAGTATTTATATATTAGAGTTTTCAAAAGTAGAAGGATTTCTTGGACCATTCTATATGTTTTATTTCAAAAATATATTGCCTGCAATTGGGCGTTTGGTTTCCAAAGACAATCGTGCTTACACATATCTTCCTGATTCTGTGAATGCTTTTCCTTTTGGAGAAAAAATGAAAACTATACTTTTGAATACTGGTTTCAAAAAAGTAGAATATACAAAACTAAGTTTAGGAATAGCGACTATATACAAAGCCACGAAATAGAATGAAGCAGCGATTTATCAAGATTTTATCATTTGCAGTACTTTTGAGCAGTAATTTTCATGCTCAGACTTTCAACAATCTTTTCAGAACCAAAGACAGACAGGATAATCTGGAAGATTTTGATTTGAAGAAATTCAGTTATGGATTTTATTTAGCTGCCAATAATTTTGATTACAAAATGGTTTTGAGTCCTATTTTTGGGATGGATGGTAATCAGAATCTTGTTGAATCCAAAGCAACTTACAGTTTCGGGGCCGGATTGATTGGAAAAATGAGACTGAATGAATTTCTTGATCTTCGAATAGAACCTGGTTTACATTTTGTACAGAGAGATTTGACTTTCAATACATTTGATCATAATAGCCAATATTCTGGAGGAACAAATTACAACCTACCTTTTGATCCGATTACAGACCCAACCGAAGAGCAAATAAAAAAAGTGGTAAAATCCACATATGTCGATATCCCGATTTTGTTGGAAGTTCACGGTGACCGTTGGTACAACTCGCGTCCTTATGCTGCGGCGGGGATTAATTATTTGGTAAATCTACAATCCAATCAAACTTCAACAGAAGACAATCTTTTGAATACATTCCGTACTACAACACATAATTTCGGTTGGAGCGCAGAGATTGGAATTCAGTTATATTTCAGCAGATTTAAGCTGACACCAGCTATCAGGGGAACTTTCTTTAGCAATAACGAACTGGTTTCGGATAATGCGACAACTCAACCCTATTGGACACCAGCGATTTCCACAATGCAGACCCGAGCATTTATGCTGGTTTTGAAATTTGAATAAATATAAATTGAGCTTTTCTTAAGGCTCTTTTTTTTTGCATTATATTTTCGATTAATACATTCACAAAACTTTCGTTATTAATGATTTTGATAAATCTAATTAAAGTTAAATCATTATAAATCAAACAGAAGCAAACCCGATTTAACAAAAGAGAAATATCGTGTTAAATCATCATTAATTTTTCCTATTTTTGTAAAAGTTAGAATTTAATTCTGGTTATGTTAAGTGAATTAGAAAACAACTTTTCTGTTTTAGAGAAAAAGATTCTCAATCTTTATAAGAAGTTTAAGAATCTTTCGGACAAACACGCAGAAACGTCTGAGGAGCTACAAAAAGTGAAGGAGGAATACATGGAGGAGAAACGCAGAAACCAGATCTTAGTAGAAGAAAACAAAGAATTAAAACTTTATTCAGCAATATCCGGAAACGCAGAACACAACCGACTGATGAAAAATCACATCAACAGATTGGTAAAAGAAATAGATATGTGCGTTTCTGAATTACAAAACACCGGCTTATAACTATGGATTTCAGAAGAATAACTATAAATATTGCCGGAAGAAACTATCCACTGAATGTACCAGCAGCCGAGGAAGAAACCCTTCGGAAAGTTGGTAAGCAGATAGAAACGATGATTAAGGACTTCGAAGCTAGTTTCGATGTGAGAGATAAACAGGATGCACTCGCAATGTGTGTTTTGAAACTCGGGACGAATGCGGAAGTATATTCTTTAAATAATGAGAAAAATATAAAAAATACAAACGAGCGCGTGAGCAAAATCAACGCACTCTTGGAACAACTGGAAAAATAAAAATTTTCAAGTTTTCAAGCTACCTACAATAGTTCTAACACAAAGAAGTAAACTCAACAATTAAAAATTACCGGACGAAAGTTCATTCGATGGCGTGCTGCCTTGCGCAGATTACAGAGGATGAAAATCAGTTCAAATCGTGTTTTTATGGAGTTTACTCTATATCTGAACTGTTGTAGGTTTTTTTTATTTGTGAAAAGTACATTGGAAAAATGTATTAATTGATAAAAAACTAATAATTAAAAAATAAGACCTAAAAAGTCGCCGTACAATGTAAGAATTGCCTTGTACTTTAAATTAAAAACAAAACTCAACATATATATAAATTTATGGACACAATTACCATTATTATCGGTGTCGTTGCACTTATCGTCGGGGCGGTTGCAGGACTTTTCTTCGGAAAAAGTTCTTTGAATACAAAAGCGCAGTACGTTGTAGAAGATGCTAAAAAGACAGCCGAAAACATTATAGAAAAAGCCAATGTACAAGCCGAAGCTGTGAGAAAAGAAAAACACCTTCAGGCAAAAGAAAAATTTCTGGAACTGAAATCTCAGCACGACGCTGACATCCAGTCCCGCGAGAGAAAAATGCAGGAAACTGAAAAACGTACAAAGGATAAAGAAAACAAACTGAATGACGAGCTTAGCAAAGCTGGAAAATTAGAAAAAGACCTTGAAAGACAAGTTAGCGACTACAACAAAAAACTGGAAGTTGTTCAGAAGAAACAACAAGATCTAGAGGTTGCAACTGCTCAAAAAGTAGAAATGTTGGAAAAAATATCCAACTATTCTGCAGAAGAAGCTAAAACAGAACTGGTAGAATCTTTGAAAGCCGAAGCTAAAACCAAAGCATCAGCGCACGTTCAAAGCATTATGGAGGAAGCTCAATTAAATGCTAAAAACGAGGCGAGAAAAATCATCATCCAGACCATTCAAAGAATTGGAACTGAGCAGGCAGTTGAAAACTCGGTTTCTGTATTTAATATAGAATCTGACGAGATCAAAGGTAGAATCATCGGGCGTGAAGGTAGAAATATCCGTGCTTTGGAAGCTGCGACTGGAGTTGAAATCATTGTAGATGATACACCAGAAGCTATTCTTCTTTCTTGTTTCGATCCTGTGAGAAGAGAGATTGCGAGATTATCCCTTCACAGGTTGGTTACAGATGGTAGAATCCACCCTGCGAGAATTGAAGAAGTTGTTGAAAAAACAAGAAAACAAATCGAAGAAGAAATCATCGAAGTTGGGAAAAGAACCATTATCGATCTTGGAATCCACGGTCTTCATCCAGAATTGGTAAAAGTAGTTGGTAGAATGAAATTCCGTTCTTCTTATGGACAAAACTTACTACAACACTCCAGAGAAGTTGCAAACATCGCAGCAACTATGGCTGCAGAATTAGGATTAAATGTAAAACTAGCTAAACGTGCTGGATTACTTCACGATATAGGGAAAGTTCCAGAGCAGGAATCAGAATTGCCACACGCACTTCTTGGGATGCAATGGGCAGAGAAATATGGCGAAAATGCTGAAGTGATCAATGCTATTGGTGCTCACCACGACGAGATCGAAATGACTTCTCTTCTATCACCTATCATTCAGGTTGCCGATGCAATCTCAGGAGCAAGACCAGGCGCAAGAAGACAGGTTTTGGAATCTTATATCCAAAGGTTAAAAGATTTGGAAGCTGCAGCCCTTAGTTTTGAAGGTGTTTCCAGTGCTTACGCGATCCAAGCTGGTAGAGAGCTTAGAGTAATGGTGGAAAGTGGAAAAGTTAATGACGAGAATGCTCATCAATTGTCTTATGACATTTCTGAAAAAATCCAGAATGAGTTGACTTATCCGGGGCAAGTAAGAGTAACTGTGATTAGAGAAACTAGATCTGTGAATATCGCGAGGTAATCCAGATTTTAATATAACAATAAAAGGCTTTCAGATTTGGAAGCCTTTTGTTTTTTCTGTTTATCAATAAATTAAAAAGTCGTTTGTTTAGGTACAAAACCCTTGATTTGAGACCAAAGTAAAAGTCATTTGGTTAAAAAAGTGTCGTTTTGAGACTTCCGTCAAACTTGTTTTGATATAAAACCCTCTATTTTAAACAAAAGTAAAAGTTGGTTGATTACAAAACGACACGTGGAGCATTTCTAATATAATTAATTTAGACACCTATTCCACTTCAACAGAATCACCACCAAGTTCATTTATAATATTTTTAGCTTAAATTTAATTGAGTTTAAACCTCTTAAATCCTATAATAACTGATGTCTTTGCTAAAATATCTCCCAATCTTTGATTGTTCTCTGAATTTTTGATTAAGATAATCCCAACAATCCCAAAGAAAAACATATCAATAGGATCCACGATGTGTCTTAAAAACGATTGTTTCAAAGTGATTTCTTTTCTCGTTTCTAAATCTACAGGCTTCAATCTTACTACAAAATTTCCAAATGTTGATCCAAATGTCATTTCAATAACACAGATGTAAATAAACCAGAGAAGTAATGCCGGAAGTGTTTTGATTCCATCAACCGACTTTGTTCCATCATCATTTATTTTTCCAAAAATGGAAACATAGATAAAAATGAATACAAAAACAATTGAATAATCTATAAGACCTGCAACGATTCTTCTGAATATGAATTTTTCTTCTTTCATAATCACTCCACTCCAACAGAATCATCTCCTCTCCCATCCGCAACAGCGTGGATATTTTTATTATCATCTACAAGAATCATTTCTGTCTTTCCGATTTGTTTGATTTTTTCGAATTTGTAATTCTTTTTTTCAAGAGCTTTGATAGTCGTTTCTGGGAAGTTATATTCTATTTTTACAACTTCTGGTAACCATTGATGATGAAACTTTGGGGTGTTGATGGAGAAATTGGCATTTTGATTAAAATCAATCACACCAACAATTGCCTGAAAAACCGACGTTGGAATCGTAGTTCCACCAGGCGTTCCTACAACAATCCTTACTTTTCCATCCTTCAGAACTATGGTTGGTGTCATAGAAGACAACATTCTTTTTCCAGGCTCAATCTTATTCGCTTCTCCTCCAACTGCACCGAACATATTCGGAACGCCTGGCTTTATGGAGAAATCGTCCATTTCGTTATTCAGAAAAAATCCAGCGCCGGAAACAACCGTTTTGCTTCCGTAATAGCCATTAAGTGTTGTTGTGATAGAAACTGCATTTCCAAACTTATCCAGAATAGAAATATGCGTGGTTTCCGTACTTTCTTTCGGCTGATTGACGATCTTTCCAACATCTTTACTTGGCGTTGCTAAGTTTGGGTCAAAAGATTTCCAACGGTTTTTAAGATAATCGTCAGAAATCAACATTTGGGTTTTATCTGCCGTAAAATCCGGATCGCCCATATATTCCGCCCTATCAGCATAAGCTCTCCTTTCAGCTTCTATCATTATCTGAACAGCTTCTGCCGAATTCTGCTGGTATTTAGAAAGGTCTTCATAGGAAGCCATTTTCAGCATTTGAGCCAACAAAGTTCCACCGCTGGACGGCATTGGCATAGACACAATCTGATTGCCTTTGTAATCAAAAGTTAGGGTTTTTCTTTCTTTTGTTTTATATGTTTTAAGGTCTTTCGCCTGGATAATTCCGTTTCCAAGTTTCATTTCAGCAAGAATTAATTCTGCGGTTTTTCCTTCATAGAATTCTTTTTCTCCGGATTTCTGAATTCTTTTCAAAGTTTCCGCCAACTCCGGCTGAATCAACAAATCTCCTGCTTTCCAACCTTTGTCATTAATAAAGACAATTCTGTTTTTGTTATGTTTCTTAAAATCGGATTGATGGCGATTCAGAAGATCCGCTTCCTGCTCTGTAATAGAGAATCCTTTTTGAGCCAGATCAATTGCAGGTTCTATTAATTTTGAAAAAGGCAGTTTGGCATATTTCAAGGTTTCAAACATTCCTGAGATACTTCCCGGAACACCTACGGACAATCTTCCGTATTGCGACAAATCCGTATCAGCATTTCCCTTTTTGTCCCAGTACATATCAAAACTTGCTTTGGAAGGTGCCGTTTCACGATAATCTAAAGCCAGCTTTTTCCCCTCAGAAGTTACAGCAACCATAAATCCACCTCCACCGATATTTCCAGCTTGAGGATAAACGACAGCCAGAGCCAGTTGTGTCACAATAGCTGCATCGAAGGCATTTCCGCCTTCTTTCATAATCCTGGAACCTGCCTCACTCGCCAATGGATGTGCCGAAACTACGACGCCTTTGTTCTTAACTTTGACTTCTTTAATGAGATTGAAGTCTGTATATTGTGCAGAAACTGGTATGGAGAGAAGGAAACTTGCGTATAGTATTTTTTTCATATTGATATTTTTTTTATTAACCACCCCGGCAAAAATTCTTCGAATTTTTACCACCCCTTCAGAGGAGGGGAATTTTTGACTGGTGTAACTTATTCTATAATTATTTGAAGTCTGTCCAATAATCCCGCGAGATTATCTTTTGCAAATTTGGTTTTTTTGAGTTGATTTTTAGTAGGATCGATGGAGTAATTGATAGCGTTTTTGAGATTGGCGTTATCCAATATCGTTCTGTCAAAAACTGCATTGGTTAAATTTGAATGGTCAAAAAATGAATTTGATAGGTTGGTCTCTGTAAAATCAGCTTCTTTCAAACTGGAATTTTTGAATGTTGTTTTTCTAATATCCAATTGATAAAATGATGAATGATCCAAAATACAATCTTCAAATTTAAAAGAAATATTAAAGGAATGTGCATGCTCAAAATTGAGTCCGATCATTTTGCAATTTTTGAAAACGACATCACGAATAGCTGTCTGATTGATTTTCGCATTGCTGAGATCACAATCTTTAAAATCGCAATCCGAGAATTTGAAATCGGACAGATTCTGACCAGAAAAATTAATCTCTGAGAAAACACAATTGTCGTAATCTGCTTTTTCAAGTTCGTTGAAATTGGTTTTCGTAAATTTTTGTTCGGAGAAATAATTCATTTAATCTAAAAAATAAGAATTGGAAACTTCTAGTTCTGGCTGAGGAATCTGCGCCTGTTCAAATATCGAAAATTGTATCGTTTTGCAAATTGTATTGAGGGCGAGATCATTCTCTTCCTCATCAAACGGATCTTGAATTTCATTGATTATAGCATCCAACGCAATAAATGTATAGCTAATCAATAAAACGATAATTGGCATCATCCACCCAACTGCGTCCACCAATCCAAACGGCAGCCAAAAACAATACATATAAACCGTTCGATGAAGCAAAACGCTATAAGCAAAAGGCAAAGGCGTATTCGAAATCCTTTCGCAGCCACCGATGATATTAGACAATTGATTGAGTTGATAATCTATGGAAGTCAGAACAATGGTGTCTATATTCTTTTTTTGATTCTGAGTATTGATCCATTCGCCCATCAAATCTAAAATGATAATTGGTTTGAATTTTTTATCTTTTACTTTTTCAAAATTTTCTGAAGACAATAATTCTTGAAGTTTTTCATTTGCGTTTTTGTTTCTCAATTGGAAATTGAGCGCCCAGCAAATTGCAGAAATCATTTTAATGAATTCCTGTTTTTTAATTTTCGAATCCTGAGAATCATCATTAATTAAAGTTAAAACCTGACGTGTCAAAGACCTGGTTTCGATGACCAGTAAACCCCAAATTTTGCGTCCTTCCCAGAAACGGTCATAGCTGGCAGAATTGCAAAATCCCATAAAAAAGGCAAGTGACAAACCAAGCAAAGTAAAAATCGCTGGATTGAGATGAACTTTGTAATCATAGATATTGCCTTTAAAATAAAGTACGATTATTGAGAAAATCGTGATAATCAACAACTGCGGAATGATCTTCCGAAGAACAGAACCTTTCCAGACGAACAGCATTTTCAACCAATTGGTTCTTTCTCTAATGATCATGGTAAAATAAATTATAAAAAGTCCTATTTTAGACCTTTCAAAAAACAGATAAATTTACTGAATAGTTTGATGAAGCCGAAATTCTTAAATGGAAAATTCTAAAAAAATTTTAATTATCACTTATTACTGGCCGCCCGCTGGTGGACCAGGCGTTCAGCGTTGGTTGAAGTTTGCTAAATACCTTCCCGAATTTGGATGGGAACCAATCATCTACACACCGGAAAACCCAAGTTATCCTTTGGTTGATGAGACTTTGACAAAGGAAGTTCCTGAGAATTTGAAAATTGTAAAAACCAACATTTGGGAACCTTATCAGATTGCAGAGAAATTCAGTAAGAGCAATAAGAAGTTCAAAGGTGGCCAGTTTGATGTTGGGAAGAATCAATCTTTTGTTTCGAAGCTTTCGATTTTTATACGAGGAAATTTTTTCATTCCTGACGCTCGTAAATTTTGGGTAAAGCCTTCTATCAAATTCCTGAAAGAATATCTGACAAACAATCATATCGATACGATTGTCACGACTGGTCCTCCGCATAGTTTGCACCTGATTGGACTTGGATTGAAAAAGGAATCGCCAAATCTAAAATGGATAGCCGATTTCCGTGATCCGTGGACAGAGATTTCTTATTATAAACATTTAAAACTGACTTCTGGTTCTGATAAAAAACACAGGCAACTTGAAAAATCGGTTTTTGAAAATGCAGATTTGACTTTGGCGACAAGTTATACGGATGCTGAGAATTTCAGGAAAAATGGAGCTAATGCTTTTTGTGTGACGAATGGGTTCGATAAAGAAAACACTTCGACTCCGCTAAGTGTGACGGATGAGAAAGTAAAATTCACTTTGAGTTATGTTGGTGTTTTGGAACAATTGAGAAATCCAGAGAATCTTTGGAAAGCATTGAAGGAACTTTCTGAAAAGCATCAGGATTTTGCTGAGGATTTTGAATTGAAATTTGTTGGACGAGTTGATGATAAAATTCTGAATGAAATTGAAAATTCTGTTCTGAAAAACAATATCCGAAATCTTGGTTATAAGGCTCACGATGAATCTGTGGAGGAAATGGAAACGTCGGATTTGCTTTTGATTACTAATTTTCCAAATGAAAGTTCGAAAGGCATTATTCCTGGAAAGTTATTTGAATATCTTGCGACTGGAAAACAGATTATTTCATTTGGTCCGAAAGATGCGGATGTTGAAACTATCCTTATTAAAACTAAGGCTGGAAAACATTTTGACTACGCTGAAAATGTGGAAATTCAGGAATTTATATTTTCGCTTTATGAAGATTGGAAAAGTGGGAAATCGATTCAGAATTCTGCAAACATTAATGAATTTAGCAGAAAGGAATTGACTAAGAAATTGGCTGAGCTTCTATCGGATCTGAAATAATATAATTTTGTCAAAAGGTTCAACTCTGCGCAGCGCGTGAGCGATGGTAACGGTTATCCTTTTTGTTTTTTTGTTCCAAGTTTCATATTGATAACAAAACTTCTAAAAAACAAAAAGATAATAGTGGACAGCGCGACCCTAGCGTTGGGAAAGATTTGGCGAGGGGCACGCCAAAATTATGTTAATATTGTATTGTTGGCACAAATTTTTCTACTAACTTTAAGAATCAATTTTAATCATAAAAAATTATATCATGGGAAATAAAACAAATGGCCTGTTGGCATTGTTAGGATTAGGAGCTTTGGCTTGGTGGAAATACAAAAAATCTTCTCCAGAAGATCAGCAAAAAGTAAAAGATACCATCAATACTGCAAAAGATAATCTGACGAAATTCGGGAACGATCTTAAAGATAAAGCAAATCAAACAGCAGAGCAATTGAAAGCAAAAGCTGAAGAGCTAAAAAATGATGCACAGCAAGCTGCAGAATAAATAAAAAAACCGTCACAGTAAAATGAGGCGGTTTTTGTTTATTTAGTGATAAGCTATTGCTTCGGGATTATCATTTTTGGAAGGTAGATTCATCAAAACAATGGCGAATAATATTAGTATAATTCCGAGCCATTGGATGAGAATCACCTCTTCTCCCAATAGCATAAAAGCCATCGTGACAGAAACTGGAAGTTCCAAAGATGAGATGATACTTCCTAAGCCTAAACCTGCTTTCGGGAAACCAATGTTAAATAAAATTGGTGGAATGATGGTTCCAAACAACGCCAATACAAATCCATAAGTCCAGAAAATTGAATAATCGAATGGACGAATGTGTTCTGTATTTTCTGTGAAATTGAGATAGAAAGACCTCAGTCCTTCAAAATATAACGGTCCAATTTGCGCAAAGAATAAAAACAAAAGCACGACAACTAAACCGCCGGAAAGCATCGTCATACTTTTTCTTAAAACTGGTAAATGCGTTGCTAGAGTATTGGATGTGAACATTGTCATCGTAAATGATGCTGCAGCTAGAATTCCCCAGAAGATTCCGTGCCAGTCAATCTCGACTTTCATATTTATTATGTTGGTTGCTAAAACCGTTCCGGCCAAAACGATGATCACTGCAATTATTTTTCTTGCATTCGGGAATTTCTTCGCAATAAAACTTTCGACAACAACACTGAACCAAACAGATTGCATCAATAAAACTATTGCTATTGAAACATTGATATATTGAACGGCGATGTAATAAAACAAACTAGTGAATCCCATAGAAGTTCCCGCCAACATCAGCATTTTGATTTCTTTAGGACTTGGTTTTGATAATTGTTTTTTTGAGGTTTTGGTTTGGATCAGATTTAATATCATTAATCCTATAAATCCTAAGACAAACTGCGCTGTTGTCACCTCAGAAGTGGTAAATCCATCTTTGTAAGACATCTTTACAAATGTTGCCAGCATTCCGTAGATACTCGCTCCGATTCCGACAAACAGGACGCCTTTTAATATGTTTTTTTTCTCCATAACTATTTTTGAGCCGGCGAAATTACGATTTAAAATTTTAAATTAAATATGTACAGAATCTATCTAAGAAGTGATATCGCTAAATTATTCGCAGAGAATTATACATTTTAAAATTTAAAATAAAAAAAAATCTGTAAATCATTAATACTAAAACATTTTAGATAGTTAATTATGATTTAAAGACATAAAAAAAACCGCTTCGATTTCTCGAAACGGCATTATTTAAAATTATAGTTTAGGTAGTTTTTATTATTTTTTAATCAGTTTTACAGACATTAGCTTTTGTCCATCCACAACAGGAATTAGAATATAAACGCCAGAGCTCCATTTTTCTGTTGGAATTTTTAAATCGTCAGACTTATCTTTAGAATTTGAAGTATAAGAATAAACCTTTTTGCCATCTACAGAAAATATATCAAATTTCACATCTTTTGCAGACGCATTTAGCTTCAGATTAAGAGTTTCTTTGAATGGATTTCCTAAAACAGACAAACCAGGATTGCTTACTATCGCAGTATTCACTCCTAGGAAAGTTCCCTCGTCAAAGACAATTTGCCAGTTGTTAAGAGAACCAGTGTCACTAGCGGCCGCATCAAACAATTTAAGTTTCCAATCTCCACTTATCGACAGATTGGTAAACAATGTCGATAAATTGGCCTCAGCATAATCAGTTGGTGCCGCTATGACTCCTGCAGATGGAAGATAAGTTCCCGCTGGAATGTTTGTACTAGTAGTCCAGCCAGAAAGACCTATAAGTTTAGCAGTTGCATTGGAATTAAACGAAATCACATTCCCAGCTATAAAATTAGCACTTGATCCAGTTGTTGTACCTGTTGCATTATTCATCCTTTTTAATAAAGCGATAGCTCCTGTTTCTGAACCTCCTGGCGGAACCAATGCAATAGTAAGATCGCCAGCCCAAGTGTGAGTAAGATCTAACTTAATAGTTACTTTTGAAGGATCAATGATTGTCTTGACTAAACTCACAGGAATAATAGATGAAACACCTGTCGTGCTATTATCAGGAATCGGAGTGAGAGTGGTATTGCTAAAAGTTTGAGCACCTAACACTCCAGATAGCAACATTGCAAAGAATAATTTTTTGTTCATATTATGTTATTTTAAAAATTTAATAATCAAATTTATAAAACAAAATTTGCAATAAAATATATTTTTAATATTATTTAACACATAATTAACATTAAAAAATACATTTTATTAAAACAAAAACAAATAAAAAGCGAAATTTATAAATATTTTAAAATATATTAGTTAAATTATTTTTCTTAATTAAAAACGATATCGTGAAAAACAAAATATTTTTAACCAATTTTCACAAACATATTTTTCATAAGGTCAAACAAAAAAGCCACTCCAAAGAGTGGCTTCAATATTATTTGAAAAAGAATTTTGGATTAGTTTCCTTCTTCCATTTTTCTTTTCAATTCTGCCAATACGTCGATATCACCAAGAGTTGATTTTTCTTCGTTGTTAGAAGAAGATGATGTATTGTTGTTATTGTTTGATCTGTTATTGTTAGATTCTCTTACATTCTTTTTCTCTTCGTCACGGAAGATACCTGTGTGAGAAACCACTACTCTTTTGAATTCTTTGTTGAACTCGATCACTTTGAATTGAGCCTCTTCACCTTTTTTGATTTTAGATCCGTCTTCCTTCTCTAATAATCTTGATGGGCAGAAAGCTTCAACTTCTACGTCTTCGAACTGGATAGATGCACCTTTGTCGTGTACTTCAGTAGCTTTTCCAGCGTGTACAGTTCCTTCAGCGTATTTAGTTTCAAATTTATCCCAAGGATTCTCAGTCAATTGTTTGTGACCTAGAGATAATCTTCTTGCTTGAGTATCCAATTCTAATACTACAACATCTAATTTATCTCCAACTGCACAGAACTCAGATGGGTGCTTGATTTTCTTAGTCCAAGAAAGATCAGAGATGTAGATCAATCCATCGATTCCTTCTTCCAATTCTACGAATACTCCAAAGTTTGTGAAGTTTCTTACAGTTCCAACGTGTTGAGAACCTACTGGATATTTAGCTTCGATATTTTCCCAAGGATCTTTGTTCAATTGCTTGATACCTAAAGAGATTTTTCTGTCTTCTCTATCCAAAGTCAATACTTCTGCTTCTACCTCATCACCTACTTTTACGAAATCTCCTGCACTTCTCAAGTGAGTAGACCAAGACATTTCAGAAACGTGGATCAATCCTTCTACACCTGGAGCGATCTCTACGAATGCACCATAGTCAGCAAGAACTACAACTTTTCCTTTTACTTTGTCTCCAACTTTAAGGTCAGCAGAAAGAGCATCCCAAGGATGAGCTTCTAATTGCTTCATACCCAATTGGATTCTAGTTTTCTCATCATCAAAATCAAGGATAACAACTTTTACAGTTTGTCCGTCCTCTAGGATTTCAGATGGGTGATTAACTCTAGACCAAGAAAGATCTGTAATGTGGATCAATCCGTCAACACCTCCAAGGTCTACGAATACACCGTAAGAAGTAATATTCTTAACAGTTCCTTCAAGAACTTGTCCTTTTTCTAATTGACCGATGATCTCTCTTTTTTGTCCTTCAAGATCCGCTTCGATAAGCGCTTTGTGAGATACAACTACGTTTTTGAACTCAGGGTTGATTTTCACAACTTTGAACTCCATAGTTTTACCTACGAACTGATCGTAATCTTTGATTGGTTTCACATCGATTTGAGAACCTGGCAAGAATGCCTCGATTCCGTGAACATCAACGATCATACCTCCTTTAGTTCTAGATTTTACAAAACCGTTAACGATTTCTCCAGTTTCGTGAAGTTCGTTTACTCTATCCCAAGCTTTAAGCGTTCTAGCTTTTCTGTGAGATAACTGTAATTGTCCTGTTTTGTCTTCTCTTCTGTCAACCATTACTTCAACTTCATCGCCTACTTTAAGACCTTGGTTGTAACGGAATTCGTTAAGAGAAATAACACCTTCAGATTTGAAGTTGATATCTACGATCGCTTCTTTATCTGTCAATCTTACAACTTTCCCGATGATTACATCGTTGTCTGCAAGATTGTTAAGAGAACCGTTGTAGATTTCTTCCAATTCTTTCTTCTCGCTTCTGTCTTCTGCGTTAAGACCTGACTCGAAAGAATCCCAATCAAATTGTTCTGGTGTTACGTTTTGGTTCAATAGAACCTCTGCTGAATTTGTCTCTTTTGACATTTTCTAATAAAATTTGTATTCCTAATTACTTCAGACTTTGGCTTTGCTGTGAATCCTGAAAAATATGGAAGATGTTAATTGTTAATGTTTTACTCCGCCGAAAGTGCGTTCACAAAAGTGGTGCAAAATTAAGAAAAATAATTGAAACCAACAATATTTTCAAAGAACTTGAAATTAATTATAATCAATTGATAATCAGTTAAGAATTATAAAATTCTCAGGAGCTATTTCCCAATATCCACTATTACTCCTCGCGCCAAAGCTAAGCCCATTGCTTGCTGTGGGGGTAACATCTTGATGAAAAAATTTTCTTTCAAATCGGAATCATCTAATAACAACTCAATCAATTCCTCGTCAAAATTTTGAGCTTTATTGAGAACAACCCATTTTTTGAGATCGTCATTATCAGAAACATAATTGGGTTCTTTCTTGAGTTGGGATTCAAGGGTTTGGTAAAGTTTCATTTCTAGTTATTATTTTTTATTTATTGATAATTAATTATGACAAATCTATTATCAAAAATCACCACAGAATTACGGATTTCCATAAATCAAATAACTATGAATAGAATTTCCGCAAAAAACAAAATCACTTACCTTTGCAAAATGGAATTACAACCAATCTTCGAAAAACTGCAGATTCAGGATATGAATCAAATGCAGAAATCTACCTATACAGCTTCTGAAAACGAAACTGACATCATTCTACTGTCGCCGACAGGTTCCGGAAAAACTTTGGCTTTCCTGTTTCCAGTCCTTCGAAATTTAAAATCTGATGTAAAAGGAATTCAGGCTTTAATATTAGTTCCTGCTAGAGAATTGGCTTTACAAATCGAACAGGTTTTCAAATCGATGGGAACAGATTTTAAAGTTTCTATCGCTTACGGCGGTCACGATAAAAAAATTGAGGTCAATAATCTGATAGAAGCTCCAGCAATTCTGATTGGAACGCCGGGAAGAATTGCTTACCATTTGAAAAACGAAAATTTCGATCCGGAAACAATCAAGACTTTGGTTTTGGATGAGTTTGATAAAGCTTTGGAATTAGGCTTCCAGGAAGATATGGAATATATCATCGGTTCAATGACTGGTCTTTCTCAAAGAATCCTGACTTCCGCAACCGTGATGGACAATATCCCGAGATTTGTAGAACTGGACAACGAAAAGAAAATCAATTTCCTTAAAGAAAACGAATCAAAACCGAATATCCAACTTCGAAAAGTGATGACTACTTCTGAAGATAAGTTGAATACTGTATTCCAATTGATTTGCAAAATCGGAAACAAAAGAACGTTGATTTTCTGTAATCACCGTGATGCAGTTGACAGAATCTCAGAATTATTAAGAGAAAAAGGAATTCAGCGAGAAACTTTCCACGGCGGAATGGAACAGGACGAGCGTGAACGTGCACTTCTAAAATTTAGAAATGATTCTGCAAGAATATTAATCACGACAGATTTGGCTTCCAGAGGTTTGGACGTTCCTGAAGTGGAATCTATTGTTCATTACCAACTTCCTCCAAAAGAAGATGCTTTCATCCACAGAAATGGAAGAACTGCAAGAATGAATGCGAAAGGTTTTGCTTATTTAATAATGACCGAAGACGAAAATTTTCCTTTCATCAAAAACAATACACCAGAAGAAAATGTTTCCGAAAGCAATCGAGTTCCGGAAAGAACACCCAACCAAACAATTTACATTAGCGCCGGAAAAAAAGACAAAGTCAACAAAGTAGATATTGTTGGATATCTCATCAAAAAAGGAGAACTTGAAAAAGATGACATTGGTTTAATCGAAGTTAAGGATACCACTTCATACGTCGCAGTAAATCGTAAAAAAACGATCGAACTGCTGAAAAAACTAGCCAACGAAAAACTGAAAGGCAAGAAAGTAAAAATAGAAATCGCTTATTAAAAGCGATTTTTTTATTTGATTCCGGAAACGTTCATTGGTAAAATATAAACAGAGTGGGAAGCCGTGATAAACAAAGTCGAATTATCTTTTCCACTAAAAGTTACGTTGGAAGTCCATTCTTCCTCGATTGGAATATTGGTTATTTTTTGACCGTTTTTATTGAAGATTGTCACGCCTTTTCCTGTCAGATAAAGATTTCCTTGGTTATCAAGCGTCATTCCGTCTGAGCCCAATTCGCAGAATAGTTTCTTCTCCGAAAGTTTGCCTTCTCCTAAGATATTATAAACATAAGTTTTACCAGCATTGATATCAGAAACGTAAAGTTTTTTGAGTTTTTCAGAACCAACAATTCCGTTTGGTTGGACAAATGTTTCTAATTTTGAAATCGTCCCGTTTTGATTTTGGTAATACAGATTTTTCTCAGGAATCTCCACTTTGAAATTTTTCCAATAATCTCTTTCGTACAAAGGATCTGTAAAATAGATACCGCCAAATTTATCAATCCAAAGATCATTGGGACCATTCATTCTTTTACCTTCAAAACCTTTCGACAAAACTTCTATATTTTTATCTTTTGAGATTTTCCAGATTTCGCCATTGTCATCGGAACAAGTAATCAGGTTATCATTTTTATCGAAATAAGTTCCGTTTGCTCTCCCTGTTTTATCAAGAAACAATTCGATTTTATTTGTTTTCCAATCCCAAAAGTAGATCTTGTCATTCGGTTGATCTGTGAAATAGACATTTCCCTCTTTATCAGAAGCCGGACCTTCTGTAAAAGTAAATTGGCTCGAAAGTAATGTTGGTGGAACTTCAAACAATTTTTCAGTTGTATTTTGAACTTTGCAATTTATCAGAATCAGCAAAAAAGCAACGTAACCAGATTTCCAAAAACTTTTCATATGTAAATATTTATTGTTTTTATTTGCCATATGCAATCGCTGTATCTTCATCGGCGTTTGTGATTCCCAATAATGGCGATTTCATAATGTAATTTCTAAAGTTGCAAGGTACAATTTGTGTAAAAGAATTAAAAATAATTATCTTTGAAAATTCGATTAAATCAATGAAACTCAATCTTCCGGACAAACTCTATTATTCTATTGGCGAAGTTGCCAAAGCTTTTGATGTTAACACATCTCTCATCCGCTATTGGGAGCAGGAATTTCCTATCATCAAACCGAAGAAAAACAAGAAAGGAAACCGTTATTTTACACCTTCCGACATAGAGAATCTGAAGATCATCTATCACCTTGTAAAAGAGAAAGGTTACACTTTGGATGGTGCGCGAGTTGCCTTGACGACCAATACAAAAATATCGGAAACCATCACTATCATTGATAGATTAGAATTCATAAAAGCTGAACTTCTAAAGCTTAAAAATTCACTAAACGACTGATTAAAAAATATTTTTAATTATTAATTACAATTTGGTTCATTTTATTTAACTTTGGTTAAAACACAAATGAATTCAAAATTACCTTTCCAGATCCGGAAGAGGCAGCTTTTCAGTCTCGCTATATTCGGAGTTCTCATTATATTGGCACAAGTTGGATTTTCAATTTACAAGAAAAACCAACAATACGAAAAGCCTGTCATTAATTTTATTTCGGAAACAAAACCGGAAATTATTCTATCTGAGTTTAATCCGAATGAGCTGGATGAAAGTCAATGGAAAAATATTGGTTTCAGTGAAAAACAAGTTAAAACGATTCTGAAATATAAAGAAATTGTTGGTGGCATTTTCAAGTCAAAAGCACAATTCAAAAAATGCTATGCGGTTTCTAAAGAGAAATATCGATCTTTAGAGAAATACATTCTTCTTCCTGAAAGTAATTCTGATTTCAAAAATAATACGTTTACTTACAAACCTTACGAGAAGAAGAAGCTGAACATCAGAGGAAAGTTCAATCCAGATTTGTATTCTCAGAAAGATTGGGAAAATCTGGGTTTTTCTGAGAAACAAGCTGTTGCTATTTTGAAATATAAAAACTATCTCGGTGGAAGTTTCATCAGCAAAGAAAAGCTGAAAGAATGTTTTATGATAAATGATGAACAATTTGTTCAAATGTCTCCTTTCCTTATTTTACAAAACAAAACTCCGGAAAATTTTGCTAATAAATTTGAGAAAAAGAAAGAAAAAGAAGCAGTAAAAATCAATCAATACTTTGACCCGAATGAGTTGAATCAAGAGCAATGGCAAGCGTTAGGATTTTCTGAAAAACAGGCGAACGTCATCGTCAATTATCGTGATAGAAACCTACGAGGAAGTTTCAAATCTATAGAAGATATTCAAAAGTGTTTTGTAATTTCTGATGAGAAATTTGAGGAAATGAAACCTTGGATTAAACTTTCTGTGGTTGATAAACCTAAACAAACCGAAGAAAAACCAATAGTTTCTGAGAAAACAGATTTCTCTAAAATCAATCTTAATCAAATCACCTTCAAACAATTACAGGAATTTGGATTTACTGAAAAAGATTCGGCGGGAATTTTAGCTTTCAGAAAGAAACTTGGTGGTTTTATCAATAAAAATCAATTGCTTGAAACTTACGAAATTGATAGAGCTTTGGGCGACAAATTAATTTACGTTGCAAAGCTTGACAATTCAAATGTTGCAAAATATACTTTGGAAAATGCTCCGGAAGATTGGCTGAAAAAACATCCTTATTTCCGATATTCTGCAGACAGAATCATCTATTATAGAATTACAAATCCTGATGACAAAAAGATCTGGAAATTCCTGAAATTAAAACCAGAATATGAGGAAAAAATGAGACTTTATATTAATGAAAAATAATAAAATTTTATTCAAAAGTCTTGCTGGAATCTTCTAATAATCCATTCAGTTCATTCATTTCGTCACTCGTCAAGTCTCGCCATTTTCCGACTGGCAAATCAAGTTTGATGTTCATTATTCGGACTCTTTTCAGCTTCTTTACTTCGTAATCCAAATGTTCGCACATTCTTCGGATTTGGCGGTTGAGACCTTGTGTGAGAACGATTCGAAAATTCATGGTATCGATTTTTTCTACTTCACATTTTTTTGTAACTGTGTCAAGAATCGGAACACCGTTTCTCATTTTTTCAAGAAATTTTTCCGTAATCGGTTTGTTGACTCTTACGTAGTATTCTTTCTCGTGGTTATTTCTTGCTCTCAGGATTTTGTTGACAATATCGCCGTCAGAAGTTAATAGAATTAGACCTTCACTTGGTTTGTCTAATCTTCCGATTGGGAAAATACGTTTTGGATGGTTGATATATTCAATAATATTATTGAGTTCGCGCTTGGTATCGGTTGTACAAACAATTCCCACAGGTTTATTGAAAGCAATGTAAACAAAGTCCTGATCTTTTGGTTTTCTGATTGTTTTACCATCTACGAAGATTTCGTCTTCATCAGAAACTTTTGTTCCCATTTCCGGCACTACTCCATTGATTGTGATTCTGCCTTCCTCCAAAAGTTTGTCCGCTGCTCTTCTGGAGCAAAATCCAACTTCTGACAAATATTTATTGATTCTAATCTTTTCCAATTTCTTCTAAATCTTTTGCAAAAATAGGCTTTATAAAAACTTAATACAACAAAAAAGCCTCACTTTAGAAGTAAGGCCTTTGAATCATTTCAAAAATAAATTGCTTATTTTTTGATTACTTTTTTCGTGTAAGAAGCATTTTCTGTTTTTACTTTTACAACATAATTTCCTTTGTTAAGTTCGGATACGTTTAATGATTTAGCACCATCTTTAGCTGTTTTAACCAATTTACCAGCAGCATCATAAACTTCTACAGAATTAATTTTTCCAGCAACATCAAAGTTTACAACATCTACAGTTGGATTCGGATATACTCGGAAGATATCTTTTTTAGAAACTTCGGATGTTGATAAGGTGGTATCTTTAACTTGGATATTATCAACATTAAAATCAGAACCATAATTCTCAATAGAAACATCCAGAAGAGAAAAGTCTGTAGCACCTAAAGTGGTTGAATAAATAACATCCCCATTTACATAATATACAAGCGTATTATTTACTTTATCAATTACTGTTTTAAAGTTGTACCAAGTGGTAGAATCCCACTCCAAATCAGTTTCTACATAAGTTTCTTGAGCTGGGTCATAAACTACTACATTCCAACTTTGATACGTTAACCAAAAATCTGCTACTATATCACCTGCGGTATTATACAATCCTACGGCATAATCAGAATCAAAACCGTCAAGATAAACATCTGCGGACACTTCTGTCTTGCTATAACTTGGGATTGTTGCATAAGCATTAGTCCACTCTTCGCTACCATCATCTTGAATATATAAAGAATTTACCCCATCTGTAGCTCTATTATTAGATACTTTGAAAGAAGAAGTTGCAGCGTCCCAGCCATTTTGACTGTTTAGATTACCTGAAGTAAATCCTTCAGAGGCTTCAAAAGATATTTTTGTCTGTGCATTTACAGAATAAAAAATTGCTGAAGTAGCAATTAAAGAAAATAAAATTTTTCTCATAATATTTAAAATTAAATTAAACGTTTATTTTAAAAGGAGAGCTAAATTAGCCTATAGCATTGAATACCACAAGAGAATCAAACATTAATTTAAACTTTAACATTTAAACAAAATTCAATTAAAAGTATTTAAAAATAATTATGACAGAAATTTCACGACTATTTTAAGAAAATCTTTATTAATTATAGAAATGTAAACATTTACACTATTGAAAGATTAATTTTAATCTTGTCCGTAAACTGTATATTTTTTGTTACTGAAGATTGTAGCACTAACTGAGATTCCAATGAAAAATGCATCAGAAACACCTGAGTTGTATTTGTAGATAAATAATCCACCTTCTTGTAATAAGTTTTTGGAGAAAGAATCTTGATAGCCTAATTTCCCTCCAAAGTAATGTGTATTATTAATATTAGACTGGTTAAATTGTTTTCCATATTCAAATTCAACTATAAATTTCCCTTCGTCTTTTCCGAAGATAAATTTTGGCTGAACCGTCCAATTCAAAAGATGAAGATTATCGGTAACGTAATTATATTTAACTCCAGTTCCCAATGCGAAAAATGGTAAAATATGATAGCCTCCTACGAAACCAACGCCGTAGGTATATTTATTAGGCAAATTAGGAGCAATATTTTGCTGATAATATTGTGAATCTTGATTTTGATTATTTTTTATAGAGTTTCCCAGATTATACCCAATCTGAACATTCGGGCTGATGTAAAAACCCATTGTTTTGCTTTTACTCTCTTCTGACTGTCCGAAAGCCAAAACAGAAAACACCAAAGTTAAAATAAGTAAATTTTTCTTCATTCAATTTTGTGCTATTCTGAGATTTTAAAATCATCATTAATAAAACCAGAGCTTGCATTTTCTACAGAATATTCTCCGATTTTTGTTCTTCTCAATTGTGTAAGATAAGCGCCGACTTGTAATTCCTGACCAATATCGTGAGCCAAACTTCTGATGTAAGTTCCCTTACTGCAACCAACTGTGAAGGAAACAAAAGGCAAATTAATTTCTATATTATTGAGATAAAGAATCGTAGTTTTTCTGGATTTCATTTCCACTTCTGTTCCTGCTCTTGCCAGATCATAGGCTCTTTTTCCCTCAATCTTTAATGCTGAAAAAACTGGTGGTTTCTGATCTATTTCGCCAATGAATTTTGCTAAAGTTTCGTGAATATTCTCTTCTGTGATGTGAGAAAAATCTGTCTGTAGTATTTCAGGCTTTTCGGTGTCGTAAGATTCGGTTTGGACGCCAATTTTTATTTCTGTCCAGTATTCTTTTGGAGCATCCTGAATTTCCGGAATTCTCTTTGTGAATTTTCCAGTGCAAACAATTAATAAACCTGTTGCCCTTGGATCCAAAGTTCCTGCGTGACCGATTTTGAATTTCTTCGGTAATTCCTGAAATTCTCTTTTGAGTTTATATTTCAACTTATTGACAGCCTGAAAAGAGGTCCAATCCAAAGGTTTGTCCAATAGAAATATGTGTCCGGATTGTAGGTCTTCTGCTGTCATTTTATTTAGTTTTCAGTTTTTTAGTTTTTCAGAAATCAGTTCTCATTTTTAATCGAGAATCTTTTGTAGCCCGGCTTGAGTGGAAATCCTTTTTGCTGAGGGGAAAAGCGAAGGCAAAAAGATTGGGAACGGAAGACGGAAATAGCTACCCAAATTATCTTATTTAAACCAATAAAAATAAACCAACAAAGCTATCCCAACAACAATTCTGTACCAACCCCAAGGTTTGAAACCGTATTTATTAAGTAAACTTATGAATGATTTGATTGCGATCCAAGCCACAACAAAAGCCACAATATTTCCAACAATGAAAATCAAAATATGATCCTGAGATTCCAGAATCATCTCGTAACCTTTCTGTGGATGAAGCGTTTCCTTACCCCAGGTTTTTACAAAAACAGAATATAATGTAACAGCCAGCATGGTAGGAACTGCCAGAAAAAATGAAAATTCTGCTGCTGCTTTTCTGGATAATCCCTGCGCCATTCCACCAATGATGGAAGCTGCACTTCTGCTCGTCCCAGGCATCATTGCTAGACATTGCCAAAAACCGATGGTCACAGCTTTTTTAATAGTAATTTCTTTCTCATCGTGAACGATAGGATTCTTGAACCAACTGTCTGCAAACAGCAAAACAACACCTCCAAGAACCAAAACAGATGAAATGGCGATTTGATTTCCTAAAACCGATTCTATGGTATCATCAAGGAAGAAGCCGATTATCAAAGCTGGCATTACTGCAAAAGCTAATTTATAATAGAACTGAAGATTACTAAAATCAAAGAACTTTTTACCATAAGCCACAACCACAGAAAGTATTGCTCCAAATTGAATAGAAACCTGAAACATTTTTAGAAATTCGGTTTCTTCTAAACCCATGAGACTTGCTGCGAAGCCCATATGTGCGGTTGAAGAGATTGGTAAATATTCGGTAAGACCTTCTATGATCGCAATGATAATTGCTTTGATTAAATCCATTTTATTGATTAAAAAATTAAAAGACTAAAAAATTAAAAGATTCAAATTAATATTCAAATCTTTTAATCATTTAATCTTTGAGTGTAAAAATTATTTATTTCTTTTAAGTATCGCAACGATTTGAATCACAAATCCTGCAATGACTAATAAAGGTGCTAATCTGATTCTTCGGAAAGAGAAAATATCTTCATTCCAATAATTAGGGTCGAATTTCCCATCAGGTGTAGTGTTTGCATCTGCTCCCATCATTAGAATAAATCCTAATAATATCAAACCTAAGCCAATCAACATCAATTTGAAATTTTTGCTGCCGAAATAGAATGCTTTTTTTTCTACAGTTTCAGTGGTTTTACCGTACTGATCTGCGGAATATTTATTTACTTTTTTTGCCATTTTTTAAGAATAATAAAGATCATCCACGTTGCTTCGTAAGAATCTCCAGGTTGCAAAGATAGTACTTGCAACGGTAATGAAAATACCTACGAATAAAACGATGATAACCAGAATAACATATTGGTTTGTATCTTGTACGAAAGGCGTTCCGATCTGGTTTGTAAAATAATACCAAAGTCCGCCCAAAGCGAGAAGTCCAATGAAAGAGCCAATTATTCCGAGAATTAAAGCTTCTTTGATAAAAGGCATAAGAATAAATCTTCTTTTCGCACCAACCAACTGCATTGTCTTGATAATGAATCGCTTAGAAAATATTTTAAGTCTAATTGAATTATTAATTAATACAATTGCTACAATCAAGAATAAAATTGAGAAAGCTAAAATCCAAGTCAAAATCCTGTTGAGATTATTATAAACATCGATTGTCAGCTTGTTATCATTTGCAACATCTTTCACGCCGTTGATAGCTTTCAGTTGCGTTACAACACCATCGATTTTTGCAGGATCTACAAACTCAGGCTTCAAAGTAACTTCTACAGATGCAGGGAAGATATCTTCTTCAAAAAGTGCATCAGCGTCTATACCCAATTGTTTTTTCGCAAGTACAGTTGCCTGTTGCTTGGAAATATACCTTGCTTGTTTAACGTAATTTTGCTCTTTAATTTTGGCAAAAGTTTCTTCCTGGAATTTCAAAGTTTTCGCAGAATCTCTAGGATCTAGATATTCATCGAAGTAGGCTTCTACAACCAATTGTTCCTTGATATAATCGGAATATTTCTGAGCATTGATCAATATTAATCCAAATAATCCTACAAGGAATAAAACCAGTGAAATACTGATGACCACAGTAATATTACTGGATCTGAGTCTGCTTTTATTAAAATCGTCAACTGTCTTTGGCATCAATAAAATTTTTGCTAAAATAGAAATTTTCCTTTAGAAAGCGATTCTAAGCTTTGTTAATAAAATCATAAAACAACATATTAGTGCACTTTTTTGAAATAGATGAAGATCATTAATTATTATCGGCATTTTTATTGTTTAGCAAGATTACCAAATAAAAATCATGAAATTAACACGACAGATTTCCGGAAAAAATTTTTCTTACTTTAATAACAAAGAAAAATTAAAAGATAAAGAAAAAATCAACTATATCAAATCTCTGGTAATTCCGCCAGCGTGGACAGATGTGGAAATCACAACTAATAAAAGTGCAAAAATCCTTGCTATCGGGAGAGATCAAAAAGGCAGAAAACAGTATATCTACAATCCAAAATTCCGAGCAAAAAAGGATGCTGATAAGTTTGACAGAATACTACATTTTGCTGAAAATCTGGAACATATGAGACGTGTCACAGGACAACATCTCAGAAAGAAAAAAATGACCCGAGAGAAAGTTTTGGCTGCAATGGTAAGACTTTTAGATTCGGCCTATTTCCGTCCGGGAAGTCCTAAATATACGCAACAAAATCAAAGCTATGGATTGACAACAATCCGTAAAAAACATTTGAACATAGACGGCGACGAAATGATATTTTCTTACAAAGGAAAATCGGGAAAATTTCAGGAAAAACATATTATCAATTCAAAATTGACAAAAGTAATTTCTGAGATCGGAGAATTACCTGGTTACAGACTTTTCAAATATTTTGATAAAGATAATAACTTAATAACGGTTGAAAGTCAGGATCTAAATGATTATATTCGAGAAATAATGGGTGCTGAGTTTTCCGCAAAAGATTTCCGAACCTGGGCTGGAACAATGATCGCAGCAGGAATTCTGGACGAATTAGGAATCTGTGAAGAAAAACAACAGAAAGAACTCAAAAAACGAATCAGAAATGCAATTGTTGGCGTATCAGAAAAATTAGGAAATACACCTTCTGTTGCTAGAGATTCTTACATTGATCCAAGAATTTTTGAACATTATAAAAATGGTCATACTGTTCATTATTTTCAAAAAGAAATCAAAAAACTTTTGAAGAAAAACGAAAATTTGTCGGAAACTGAAGTTGGAGTTTTGTATATGCTGAAATCAAAAATGAAAACTTCAAAAACTATTTCGAAGCGAGTTCCGAGAATTTCAGCTTGATAAATATTTGAAAACCTTTCCGATTTTATTAATCAAATCTGTAGGCAACATTGACTCTTTTGAAAATTCTTCCGCCGCAAAATCGCCTGCTTTTCCGTGAAGCCAAACACCGAAAATGCAGGCTTTTTCGATATCATATTTTCGGGAAATCAATGACGTTAAAATCCCAGTTAAAACATCTCCGCTTCCACCTTTTGCCATTCCGGAATTTCCCGTTACGTTGTAGAAAACCTTTTTATCAGGAGTGATTACGGCTGTATGATGGTCTTTCAGAACAATGAAAATTTGTAATTCTTCCGCTTTCTTTTTTGCTAATTCTATTCTTTCAAAAGAGTTTTCAGTTTTACCAAACAACCTTTCAAATTCCAAAGGATGTGGTGTGATAACGGAATTTTTTGGAATCAGATTAACTTTATCATTTCCCGCCAGAATATTAAGTGCATCTGCATCCAGAAGAATTGGATTTTCGTAAGATTTTAAAAATTCAAATAAAGCTTTTTGGGTTTGTTTTTCTTTTCCCAAACCTGGTCCGATTCCATAAATAGCTTTTTCCTGAATATCAATTTTCTCAATATATTTTTCTCCTGAATTAATAAACATTGCTTCAGGAGCTTGAGATTGAAGAATAAAATTTCCACACTCAGGAGCAATTGTAAAAGTCAAGCCGCTTCCAGTCTTCAAAGCTGACAAAGTTGCCATCAAAACAGCACCCATCTTACCATAACTTCCACCGACTAAAATACTCTTTCCATAAGTTCCTTTGTGACTAAAATCGTTTCGTGGTTTGTAGATTTCTTTTACTAATTCATCATCAATAACAAAATAATCCGTTTCAATTTCATCAATAAAATCTTTATCCAAATCAATATCTAAAACTGTTAACTTTCCACAGAATTTCCCAGTTTCGGGATGAAGAAAACTTCTTTTATAAAATTGAAAAGTCAAAGTATAATCAGCTTTAAAAACCGTTGAACTTACTTCAATAATCTTATCAGCAAATAATCCAGTTGGGATATCAATTGAGATCTTTGGAACATTAACTTGGTTTAAATCTTCAATAATATCCTTTATTTCTTCAGATAATTCTCTGTTCAAGCCATAACCAAAGATCGAATCAATGATGACTGTTTTATCATTTTTAATAATTGAAAAGTCAGAAAAAAACCTGATATCAATTCCGCTGATCTGCTTTACTTTTTTGAAATTAATATTGGCATCAGATGAAAATTCCTTTTTGTTTTTATCAATAAAAATTTCGACATCAAAACCTTTTTCATAAAGTATTCTTGCAATCGCAAATCCATCGCCACCATTATTACCATTGCCACAGAAAATCAGAAATTTCTCAGCAGAATCAAAAGTATTTTTGATCCAATCTACACAAGCTTTTGCTGCTCTTTCCATTAAATTAATTGAAGAAATCCCCTTTTGGATGGTTGCAGAATCGCAGGTTTTGATTTGATCAGCAGTAAGAATTTTCATAATTAATATAATTGTCAATTGAACCGAATTCAAATTTAATCAATAATATTGTCTTATGAATAGCAATAAATAAATCGATTTAAATAAAAAATTTATATTTTTGTTATACAACTAACTAAAAAAAATACAACTATGGGATTTGTAAAAGAATTTAAAGAATTTGCATTCAAAGGTAATGTGGTAGATCTTGCTGTCGGTGTGATCATTGGTGGTGCATTCGGAGCAATCGTAAAATCATTGGTTGACGATGTCATTACACCACTTTTATTAACGCCAGCTTTGAAAGCTGCCGGTGCAGAAAACATCAAAGATCTCGCTTGGAATGGTGTAACGTATGGGAATTTCCTTTCCTCTGTTATTAGTTTCTTGGTAATTGCATTTGTTTTGTTCTGGCTAATTAAAGTTGCAAACAAAGTAAATAAAAAGCCAGAAGCCGCACCTTCCGGACCATCTTCTACAGATGTTTTGCTTGCTGAAATCCGTGATGAACTGAAGAAAAAATAAAATTTTCTATAAATGTAAAACGCCACTTTCCAGTGGCGTTTTTTTATGGCAATAGATCTAATTCCAGAATATTATTGACTTTTTTTAATTTTTCTTTAATGTCCTTCTCCGTGTCTTTGAGATATTGGGTCATATCTATTTTGTTCCCTGCATCATCTCTCATTTCCCATTTCCCTTCAGAGGATGCTTTTCGCATACCCGAAACAGGATCGTTCCAGTAGGATTTATAAATTGATTTGAGTTTTTTGTAATCTATTTTCACGAATTGTTGTCCTAAATCAATCGTGTCAAAATTCCTTTCTTGAATATTTTTTTTGACACCCTTCAGTTCAATTGTATGTGTTTTGCTAGCATCTTGCATCTTTATGATCAATCCCGGTAATCCAAAAAATTTATAAGGTCCATCTTGAACCGGAATATCTGTGGAAAACCAAGCTGTCCATTTTCTACCTGCAAATTCAGTAGTTGCTTTTTGAGCATTCCAGATGCCAATTTTTTCTTTGTCCTGAAGAACATCCCATTTTATTTTTCTTGTGTCATCTACTTTATAATTCTGTTGAGCAAGATTTGTGTAAAAGACCATAGAGTAATTTGGATAGGTTTTGAAAACTTTATAATGTATTGTTCCTCTATAATTGTCTCCAGCGCTGATTGGAGTTTCAAAGTCTTTTGTAGTCTGTTGCCTTTTGAACTGAGCATTCATTATCGAATCTGACTGATAGACAGACTCACTATAATATTTGGAACCATTTTTATCAATATCAAGAACCATTAATTCAGATTTTTTAGTCGCCAGATCTGTAGAATCACTTTGAAATTGATAATTGTAATAAAATCTTTGATTCTGAGAAAAAATAAAAATAAAAAGAAAAACAAAGGTTAATAATAAAAGTTGTTTCATAGTTTAGTTTTTAGTTTGAATTATTTTCACTTCACGATATCAAGTTCAATTCTGTTATTATCTTTTTTGATTTGAGCTTTCAAACGTTCTTCCTGCTCCTTTGCAAATTTTGTACTGCTGGCATCTTTTCCTGTCATAATAATTGTTGCGCCGCCCATTTGCAATTGTTTGATTCCTTTTGTAGGATCGTTTTCGTATTCCTTAATTACTTTTTGGAATTGTTTTGAATTAATAGCGATTTCTTTAGCTTCGAAAACATTGATATCTAAATCTCCTTGTATATTTTTGATTCCTTTCAGTTCCATTTTGTGAGAACCAGTTTTATCTTCGATTTTGACAATCAATCCTGGTAAACCTTGAAATTTGTAAGGTCCATCCTGAATCGGAATATCTGTAGAAAACCAGGCAATCCAATGTCTTCCTGCAAAATCAGCTTCTGCTTTTTGAGCGTTCCACTCGCCTATTTTTTCTTTTTCTGATGATATTTTCCAATTGATTTTTCGGTCTTCGGAGATTTTGTAAGCATCCATTGACAGCCTTCTGTGAATATAAGTTTTGTAATCCGGATAAGTCTTGGTTACGGAATATCTAACTGCCCCTTTTTGCATCCCGGGTTTTACATTCATAGAACCGGTTGCTGCTATTTGTTTTTCAAACTCCGCTTTCATCAAGGAATCAGAATTGAAAACGGTGTAGCTGTAATATTTTGAGCCATCTTTTGTGGTGTCCAAAAACATCATTTCTGTTTTAACATCGCCTAAATTCGTAGAGTCTGAAATGAATTTGTATTCATAAATAAAACGTTTGTTTTGTGAAAAAACGAAAGCAAAAGTTAATGATAATAAAATGGTTAGAAGCTGTTTCATTTTGTTGTATTTTAATTAAAATAAGAAATTATGATTTAAAATTACTTAAGAATATCCAATTCAATTTGGTCATCATTTATTTTGATTTGATTGTTCTGTCGGCTTTCCTGATCTTTTACTAATTTTTGAAACTTCTTTGAATTAATCGCAATTTCCTTAGGCTGAACAATACTGACATTGATTTTTTCATCTATATTTTTGATACCTTTCAGTTCAAGTTTATGAGAATTGGTTTCATTTTCAATTTTTATAATTAATCCTGGTAATCCATAAAATTTGTAAGGTCCGTCCTGAATTGGAATCTCTGTAGAAAACCATGCAATCCAATGTCTGCCAGCAAAATCCGCTTCTGCTTTCTGAGTGTTCCACTCTCCTATTTTTTCTTTTTCCGATGAGATTTTCCAGTTAATTTTTCGATCTTCTGGAATTTTATAAGAATACACTCCCATTCTGTGGTGGATATTAGTTTTATAATCAGGATAAGTTTTTGTGACAGAATATCTTACTGCTCCTTTTTGAAAAACAGGATTGACGAAGGCAGAATCACTTACCCTCAATTGTTTTTCCGTATCAGCTTTTAACAAAGAATCCGAATTAAAAACTGTGTAACTGTAATACCTGGAACCGTCTTTTGAAGTATCCAGAAACATCATTTCTGTTTTGACATCCGAAGCATTTTTAGAATCTGCAATGAATTTGTATTCGTAGATGAAACGCTTATTCTGAGCAATTGCTAAAGTTCCAAAAAGAATAAAAAGTAAAAGTAATTTTTTCATATTTTAAGATTAAAAAAGCCGGCGAACCGGCTATAGTGTTATTGAATTTGAATTGTAATTACTTTGTAATAATTCTTATAGATCCATTCTCATCATTTCTGATTACATTCATAGATGAAATATCTTTCGGATCAATCTTCTGCATTTCTGATCTCTCAACTTTTTTTCCATTAATATATACAGTAGTTTTATCAGAATTTGAAGCGATCATATCCTTATCAAGAATGATCAATTTTGGATTATCAGAACTTGTGTTAAAACTGATTTTCAAAGGATTGTTTCGGCGGATTTCTTTGTTCAGATCTTGTTGTTTCTTCTGAAGTTTTTTCTGTTCTTCCTGTAATTCCTGTTGTTTTTTCTGGAGTTCTTTTCTTTTTTTCTCTAATTTTTTCAGCTCTTTAGGTGTCAATGTGGTTTTTGCAGTATTATAAAATACATCATCATTAAAATTGAAATTAAAGCTTTTAGAAAGGTCTTTAAAATCAGGAAGATCAGAAGCATCAAATCCATAAGCCACGCTACCATCGGTGAAAGCATTTTTTCCAAAACTATCTTTAATCATTTTCTGAAAGTCTGCTTCACTATAGATTTTCCCAATATTATCAGAAGTTTCTTTGGCTAATTTTTCAGCAAACTCGAGTCTTTTTTTGAATTCAGGAGAATCGTAAACTTTTGCTACTGCTTCATTAGCACTTTTTTCAGCTTCAGCAATTCTTTTTTTAAACTCCGGCGAATTGACCATTTTGTCAGCTTCAGCAGCTCTTTTTTCCGCATCAGCTATTCTCTTTTTGAACGCTGGTGAGTTGACTAATTTATCAGCTGCTGCTGCACGCTTCTCTGCGTCAGCTATTCTTTTTTTGAAGGCTGGAGAATTGACTAATTTGTCTGCTTCTGCAGCACTTTTTTCGGCATCTGCTATTTTCTTTTTGAATTCCGGAGAATCACAAAGTTTTGCGATAGCTTCTGAACTTTCTTCCAGACCTTTCAGATTTTTTTGATAATTATCAGAACTTACAATTTTCTCCATTTGGCTGGAGAGCAGATCCATATCATTCTCTAAAGCCTTGTATTCGGGTGTTTCCTCTTTTTTAGCTTTTTTAAGTGCTGATAATTGCGTGCTTTTATCAGCCATTTTCGTACTGATTGCCGACATTTTCAAGTGATCTTCCTGCAAAGCATCGGAATAGATCCGTGTTTGCCTTTGATGATCCGTCAATGTACTGTCAAGATCAGAAGCACTAGGCTTAATCGTGTCATTTTTCAGTTCGTTTACAGCTATTTCTATAGCTTTGTTTGTTTCTGTGATTTCTTTATTTTTTGCGTTTACCATATAGGCAAATACCATAAAAAATAAAATTGGTAGCGCAAAAAGTTTGCGTGCGTAGCTGTACTTGGTTTGGTTTTTTGTAAGCATTGTAAGTCTTTTTTTGAGGTTAGATGATAAAAAAGGACTCGTAACAGGAATTACCGACCCCGAGAAATGACTCTCGAGAAGCATCTGCGCAAATGCTCTGGTGTCGGACTTTTTCACTGCTTTGTTGTCCGCCAAGTATTCGTGAATAAGATTGATTTCTTTGTTTATAAAATAAAACACAGGATTGAACCAGAAAACAGATTTTACGGTCTGCATCAAGAGTTTGTCCCAGCTGTGTTTTTGTTGGATATGAACCATCTCGTGCTTCAAAATCTGCTGTCCGACAGGCGAATCCAATTGAATCGTCTGTTTCCAGAAGAGATTTCTAAAAAATGAGAAAGGTGCATTATTTAAGTTTGTCTGATAGAATTTAATCCCTTCAATCGTCTCATTTGGAAACTGATTTTTGATGGATTGGATTCTTGTAATTCCTAATATTAATCTAATTAAAAGAATGATTGAAACCACTCCAATAACTGCATAAAAAACTTGATAAATAGTGAGATCATTGGTTGAGTTTTGTAATTGATTTTGATTGAGTTGACTTAGCAACAAGTAAAAATTCTGGTTGGTCTCTATCGTAAAATATGAAACCTTTATCAGTGGCAGAACCAAGCTGATAATAACTGTCAACAAAAGGTAAAAACGATTGTAATGGTGAAATGTTTTATCCTTTAAGAATAGTAAGTAGTAAGCAAACATAACCCCTGAGCACAGGATCATTTTGCCCAAATAAAACATAAATGCTTCCATTAGTCCTTATTTTTAAGTTCGTCCAACAAAAGTTCCAGATCTTTCACACTGATTTCGTTTTCTTCCACCAAAAACGAAACAGCATTGGTGTAAGAACCTTCGAAATAATTCTTAACCAGACTTCTTATAGACTTCCCACTGTAATTTTCCTTACTTATAATGGGAAAATATTCGTGTTGTCTGCCAAAGGTCTTGTGACTTACAAAGCCTTTTTCCATCAGAATCTTAAGAATTGTAGAAATGGTATTGGTGTGCGGTTTTGGCTCCGGAAATAATTCTAAAACGTCTTTCAGAAATCCTTTCTCTATCTGCCAAAGATATTGCATTACTTGCTCTTCTGCTTTGGTTAACTTATTCATAATCTTTACTTTTAAAAACAATCAATCTTATATCACTAAAAACTTAGTAATACAAATTTAGAATTAAAATTCAATCTTACAACTATTTTTATAGTTAAAAGACGTTAAAAAATTTAATCATTTGATTTTCAACGATAAAAACTCGGAAATTTAAATTTTATATTAATTGAAGAAATAATCTTTGCCTAATAAAGAAATAGCTGTATCTTTGCACCGCGAGGTAGAGCAGTAGGTAGCTCGTCGGGCTCATAACCCGGAGGTCGCACGTTCGAGTCGTGTCCTCGCAACCAAATCAAGAGAATCACAATGTGGTTCTCTTTTTTTATTTTACTTTTCAATATTTTTCGTCTACCGCTTCCAATTTTGGTAGACAAAAAGCTTGATTTTGTTTCCTAAAATTTCATTTAAAGTTTTTATAAATTTATTTTTTTATAAAAAAATCTGTCTAATTATTTTTTAATAACTACTCTCAAAAAAATAAAAACTCCTATTCGCTTGCCTCGTAAAGAAAAAGATGTATCTTTGCACCGCGAGGTAGAGCAGTAGGTAGCTCGTCGGGCTCATAACCCGGAGGTCGCACGTTCGAGTCGTGTCCTCGCAACCAATTTAAGAGAATCAATTTTTTGATTCTCTTTTTTTATTTAAAATTAGTAAATTTGATTATGGCAAAAATTATTAAAATATATCCGGAAAATCCACAGGAAAACCTTATTAATGAAGCCGTTAAAGTTTTGGAAAACGGTGGCGTTATCATTTATCCCTCGGACACAATTTATACGATTGGTTGTGATATTTACAACCACAAAGCAATGGAAAGACTCGCTCTGATCAAAGGAATCAAACTTGACAAGCATAAATTCTCCATCATCTGTAACGATTTAAGTCATCTTTCCGAGTTTACAAAACCGATAGAAACTGCTACTTTCAGGTTTTTGAAAGCCCACTTACCCGGGCCTTTTACCTTTATTTTGGAAGCCAACAGAAATTTACCGACATCTTATAAAGGTCATAAAACCGTTGGAATCCGTGTTCCAGACCATATTGTTCCACAACTTATTGTAGAGAAACTTGGTCATCCGATTGTCTCCACAACCATTCATTCTGATGATGATATTCTGGAATACTCTACAGACCCGGAATTGATTGCTGAGAAATATGACAAATTGGTTGACCTGGTGATTGATGCGGGTTATGGCGATAACACAGCTTCCACAATTGTCGACCTGACTTCTGGCGAACCAGAAATTCTTCGACAAGGAAAAGGGATTTTGTAAAGAGACAAGAATCAAGGAAAACGAATCAATATTATAAAAGTCTTCGAGAGCCTCAGACTGACAACCAATAACTGACATCAACAGGAAACAACTGACAACTAAATGAAATTCATAACATCTCCAGCAAAATTGATGAACGTAGAAAATTCGACAGAGTTTTTGAAAAGTACAACACCGAAATTCATCAAGGATTCTGAATTCATCCATTCATTTTTAAAAGAAAAATCGCCAAAATATCTTTCTGAGTTAATGGAGATATCTGCAAAATTAGCGGATGAAAACTGGGAAAGAAATCAGAAATGGATTGCAAAACCAACTTCGAAAAATTCAGCACCAGCAATGTTTGCTTTCACAGGCGAAGTTTACAGAGGCTTGGATGCCAAAACATTGGATAAAAATGCAGTAGATTATCTTCAAAAAAACTACAGAATATTATCCGGACTTTACGGATTGCTGAAACCATCAGACAAAGTGATGCTTTACAGATTGGAAATGGGACGACCTTTCAAATTTGATTCTTACAAAAATATCTACGAATTCTGGACAGAAAAAGTGACAGAACAACTGAATTCCGAACTTAAAAAAGGAGAATTAGTCATCAATCTTGCGAGCACAGAATATTTCAAAGTGATTGATAAAAAAGTCCTGAAAGCGAAAGTCATTGATTTTGAATTCAAACAAATACAACCAGATGGAAAACTAAAAACGATTGTCGTTTATACAAAACACGCCCGTGGATTGGTTTTGCGTTTTTGTGCAGAAAATCAAGCTAAAACATTGAATGACATCAAGGCTTTTAACTATGAGAATTATTTATTTGATGAGAAGCTTTCGACTGAAACTAATTTAGTTTTCACAAGATAACTATGAAGCTTTCCGAAATAAAAATTCTTTTCCAAACCGAACTTTCTGAGCTCTATTCAAAATCTGAGATTGAGGAATTGTTCTCGATTTTCTGTGAATCATTTTTAGAACTGAATAAGATTGAATTGCGACATAATCTGAATAAAGATTTATCTGAAATCGATTCCAAAAATTTTTTAGAAGCTATTTCGGAATTGAAAACCGGGAAACCATTTCAGCAAATCCTTGGAGAAACAGAATTTTATGGAATGAAATTCTTCGTTAACGAACACGTTTTGATTCCAAGACCGGAAACAGAAGAATTGCTGGAATTAGCAATAAATAAGATACAAGAGAAAAGTAAAAAGAAGCAAGGTCTTAAGATTCTTGATATTGGAACAGGAAGCGGAATTATTCCGATTGTTTTGAAAAAGTATTTTCCTGAAGCTGAAGTCAGTTCTATTGATATTTCTAAAGATGCTTTGAAAATTGCGAAAAAAAATGCTGAATTCCATAAAGTTGAAATCAATTTCATCAACAAAGATTATCTGAATGAAATCTTCGACTCCGCTCAGACTGACAACGAAGTTTTTGATGTCATTATCAGCAATCCGCCTTATATTGGAATTGAAGAAAATCTGGAAATTGAAGATTCAGTCAAAGGTTTTGAACCCAATATTGCGCTCTTCTCTCCTACTTCTGATGCTTTGATTTTCTATAGAAAAATTGCAGAAGATTCTGAAAATCATCTTTCCGAAAACGGAATGGTTTTTCTTGAAATTAATCAAAAACTAGGAAATGAAACTTTGGAATTGTTTCAGAATTTCACCAAATCTGTTCTTTTGAAAGATATTTCTGGAAATGACCGGATGATTTTTGCTGTAAAATAATTATAGAGACACAAATTCATTTCATAATAAGTTTTCATTTTTAAAAAACTCAACGGCGTCTGAAATTGCTTTTTCTGTTGGAAAATAAGTCGTTCCCAATTCTTTGATTGATTTCTTATTAGAATAAAAATTATAAATCCTAAGTGCTTTCATATTGGTTGAACTTAAATTAGTTTCGATTTTAAAAAAGCGTAAAAAGTTACCAATGAATCCTAACAGAATCAAAATGAAATTAGGAATAGGAATCATTATTGGTTTTTGACCTGTTATCAAATTCAATTTTTGAAAAAAGTCTTTATATTTCAAATTTTCATTGGCTAAAATATATTTTTCGCCATTTTTAGCATTTTCAATAGCGTTTAAAATCCCATCAGTAACATCTTCTACGTGAACAAAATTTTTACCTCCTTTTGGATAGAAAACAATTTTCTTTTTCCAGCCCCAAAAGATAATTTTGCCTGAACTCGGTTTGCGGTCATATGCGCCAAGCATAAAAGTTGGATTCAGAATCACAACTTCTGTTTCAGAATTATTTTGCAAAAGATAATTTTCTGCTTCCGATTTACTTTTAGCATAAAAAGATTGAGTGAAAGGAAATTTTTGAGGCGTTTTTTCATCTCCCAATTCTTTCGAATTTCCGAATCCCAAAGTATTTGCAGTACTTACAAACAGAAACTTTTTGACATTGAATTTTATACATTGCGAGTATAAATGTATTGTAGCATCACAATTGACTTTTTTATAATAGTTGTAAGACAATAAACCCTGACTGGTTTCTGCAGCAATATGAATGAAATAATCTACTTCTTTAAGACACATAGAAATATCAGTAAAAAGGTCGCCTTCAATCAGTTGGAGATTTTTATTTTCTTCAAAATAACAACTGTTTTTCTGGCGCACCAAAGCAATAACAAAATAATCATCTTTTAATAATTTGAGTAAGACATTAGTTCCAAGAAATCCTGTAATTCCTGTGACGAAAACTTTTTTCATAAATTCATTTCTCGTTTAACAGCATTGGTAATCAGAGGAAGCTTAATCCAAACCGGTAAAATATTCATTATCATCCAACTGATTGGGTTTACCAAAATAACAGAATCCTTTTTAAAAAGTTTATCAACACTGGCATTTGCTACTTTGTTGGGGTCAAGAAGTGTTAATCTACCCAGAAAACCTTGTTTTTCTATTCTTTTAGAAACATTCAGATTGGTTTTCATAGCTCCGGGATTTACAACACTTACAGAGACATTAGTATCCTTCAGCTCTTCACGAAGACCTATTGAAAATGAATGTATAAAACTTTTGGAAGCAGGATAAACCGTTTTGAAACCTATAGGAGAAAATGCCGCCATACTGGAAACATTCAAAATATAAGCTTTGGGCTGTTTTAATAAATTAGGCAATAATTGATGCGTAATGACGGACGTTGCCATTACATTCACTTGTAAAATATTATTGATATAATTTGAACTGGCATCTACAAATTTCCCGGTTCCTCCCAATCCCGCATTATTAATCAGAATATGAATATCGAATGATACATTCAGCAAATCTGTTAACTTCAAAACATTTTCGTGTATGGACAAATCGACTTCATAATAATGAACTTTCACATCATAAGTTTCAGAAATTTGAAGGCTTAATTCTCTCAGATTCTGATTGGCAAGACTAATTAAAATGAGGTTTATTTTCTTCTCAGCAAGGTTCTCAGCAAATGCTTTTCCTAATCCTTGACTTGCCCCTGTAACAACTGCGTATGATTCTTTGGTATTCATAAATATATTTTATGAAGCAAAAGTCGCTTTACAAAGGGACTGAATTGTTCGGCTTTATCTGAGTGAACAAAGTCACACCGAAAGCATAAATATTTTAAAATCAAATACTTAAATAATAAAAAAGTAAAAGTTTATAAATACGAACCTATTTTTTGAATTCGGAAGGTGTTTGGTTCGTCAGTTTTTTGAAAGTGGTGTTGAAAGAAGTTTTTGAATTGAATCCGAATTCATATGCAATTCCAAGAATGGAAAGATGATTGTTTCGGTCATCTTTTAAAAGATTTTTGGCATAATCAATTCGATATTCATTCACATATTGGAAAAAATTCTTCTGAAATCCGTTATTAATTACATAAGACAAATGATGGGTAGAAACCGAAAGTAATTCTGCTAATTTTATAAGATTCAGCTCACTGTCGAGATAAGGTTTTTGAACTTCCATCAGTTCCTGAAGCTGGTTTTTAATTTTGGAAAGTTCTTCATCAGAAATTAGTTTTTTCTTAATTTCTTCTTCAGTTTCTTCACTTATAGCCATCAACTCTTCACGTTGTTTTTCTTCAATAGGATAGATTTCCTTCTGTTTTAGAGAGTAATATCCTACAAAATAGATTACCAGTAAAAAAGCGATATTAATGAAAATATTCAGAGAATGAGAATTATAGGATAAATTATAAATTACATAAATCAGATTAACGATAAAAATAATTAGAATAATGTACTCCAGCCAATTAAGATTAATGCCTTCTGTATTAGCAGAGAATTGCTGAATTTTTATCTGATGTTTGCGAATTGTAAAATAAGAAAATGCGGTATAAAACATCGCCTGAAATAAAATCAAACCTATAAAAATAATTTTAAAAATCTCCTGATTCCGGTTATCTCCAAAATTCATCAATAAAAGATTAATTGTGAATATGAGTGGAAGTACAAGGTATTTTGAATCCGAAATTTTAAACCTAAATGTTGGATTTGTAAAAAACAAGACGCTAAAGTAAAAAACAACAGGCGTCAAAAACTGAAAAAATTGAAGAAAAGGCAATGAGCCAATTTCTATTTCTGAAACTTTGGTAAAAGAAAATACCTCATCCAGCCAAAATGTTGACCAGAGCAATAAGAAAAATCCAAACCACAGATTGGCTTTTCTATTAACTTTTAAGGGGTTTGAAAATTTCAGTAATGATAAAAAAACCAATGAACCATAAATAAGGACAACAACTAAGTTATTTAACTCTGATGCATTCATTAGTTTGTATTTTAATCTTATCCTATTCTCTTCTTAATGAAAATCTCATAAGCCAAATAAATAAGTGGCAAGGCCATTATTACTATATAAAGAGCATTTTGCATAGCAAGTTCGGGAAACATCGCAACACCATAAACTAATCCAAAAAAAGCACCTCCTAAATGGGCAGCGTGACCAATATTATCATTCATTCTTGGATTCAGCATCATATAAACTGAATAACCGAAATACAACGCTCCGAAGATAAACCCAGGAATAGCTATGGGAATAAAAAGAATACCTAATTTTATATTGACAGGATCTAAAATAACTGCCGCAAAAATAAGCCCAGAAACCCCTCCACTAGCTCCAATCGCAGAATAGAATGGAACGTTTCTATAATGATATAAACAGAACAAATTCCCTAAAAGAATTGAGCCTAAATAAATAATTAAAAAGCTAACAACTCCAAAAACTTGTATTACAAACGGGCCAAATGCGTACAAAACGTACATATTCAGGAGCAAATGAATAAAATCTGCGTGCAGAAATCCAGCTGATAAAAGCCTTAGATATTCTTTACGTCTTTGGATACTTCCAACTTCAAATTTATATTTCTGAAAAAATTCTGGTTGCTGGAATCCAACGTAACTGATAACGCAGGTAATTACGATTATGATGAGTAAAACGATATTCATTTTTGATTGTATTCTAATTAGTTTCTTCGTCGAAAAGACTTCCGATAGTGCCGCCGTCATCATCCAGATCTTCATCCGACGTTTCTTCTATTTCCGGTTCTTCTTCTATGATTTCCGGTGGTTCCGGAATGGTAATATTAATGTTTTTAACCTTATCTCTTGTCAACTGATTTCCAATTGCTTTGATTCCTTTGACAGTGATAAATTCGTCTAATTCTACAGTTTCGGGATCTTTTTGCTTGTCTTTTATTTTTGGATAAACAAGTTCTGCAATGGCGCCAATTTCTGTTGTTACAAATTCTAAGAACGACTTGGGATGTTCGTTGCTAAAGAACGATTGAATATTATTCGTGTTTTCCAACAAGAAACGTTTCACGAAATACTTATCCTTTTCGCCATCGAAATAGATGCAAGTGATTGGCTGTTCCGGTTTCCATTTTTCGAGAATCAAATATTCGTCGTCGAAACGGTTCATCAGATCGAAAGTAATTAGTTTGGCTTCGCCTTGAGAATTGATAATCAAAATCTTATCATCACCTTTGAAACTCCCTAATAAAGTTCCACGTCCATCAGCATTCAGACGACGTACGGAATCATCAAACCAAATTTTTCTTGGTGCCAAGGTGGAAACGCCTTCTTCTTTCAAATCGACTTTTTTAACGGCATATTTTGTCACCAAATTCCCTTTGGAATCACGACCTTTAATCATCACATCTGAGAAATCGATATCAATTTTATTCTTTCTGACTCTTGCATTTGGCTTCAACAAGACAGAAACAACCTCTGCTTCACCATTCGGATTGGCTGAGAAATAAAGCATTTCCGAACCTTTTTTATCCGAAGCTAATTTATAATCCGTATTCCTCGTAACACCTGTTACGGAAAAACGCTTCATATAATAAGGACCTTCGCGACCTTCACGGTAGATTGAGTTATAAACTGTCCGCTTATCGTTCTTTTTCCAAATCGCAACGTGGACGATATTTTTTCCAATAAAGGTTTTGCTTTCAACTTTTACGACTTTCATTGTTCCATCTTTTTGGAACGTGATGATGTCATCAATATCGGAACAATCGAACAAGAATTCGTCTTTTTTGAGGGAAGTTCCAATGAAGCCTTCTTCCCAATTGACGTAGAATTTTTCATTCGCAACAGCAACTTTGCTTGCATCAATTGTGTCAAAAATTCTAAGTTCCGTTTTTCTTTCTTTTCCTTTTCCGTATTTTTTCTGAATATTGGTATAATAATCTATTGCATAAACAATTAAGTTTGCCAAATGATGTTTTACCTGTTCAATTTTTCCTTCTAATGCGAGAATGTTTTCTTTGAATTTATCAAGGTCAAAACGGGAAATTCTTTTGATTCGGATTTCGGTTAATCTCAAAATATCATCTTCCGTAACAGCTCTCAACAAATGTTTTGTATGAGGCTTCAAACCTTCATCAATTGTAGAAATCACATCTTCCCAAGACTTCACTTCCTCAATATCGTGGTAAATTCTGTTCTCGATAAAAATTCTTTCCAATGAAGAAAAATGCCAGCTTTCCTGCAACTCATGAAGTTCGATTTCCAATTCTTTTTTAAGAAGAGAAACGGTGTGATCTGTATTATGTTTCAGAATATCAGAAACTGAGAGAAACATTGGTTTGTCACCAACAATTACGCAGGCATTTGGAGAAATCGGAACCTCGCAATCTGTGAAGGCGTAAAGTGCATCAATCGTTTTATCCGGCGAAACATCTGGATGAAGATGGATATTAATCTCAACTAAATCAGATGTGTTATCTTCTATCTTTTTGATTTTAATCTTCCCACGTTCATTAGCTTTGATAATGCTATCAATCAAATCGCCCGTATTTTTGGAAAAAGGCAATTCTGTAATGGTAAGCGTATGCTTATCTTTTTGGGTAATTCTGGCTCTGGCTCTTATTTTTCCACCACGTTTTCCGTCGTTGTAATTGGTAACATCCAGCATTCCTTCGGTTAAAAAATCCGGAAATAATTCAAATTTTTTGCCTTTAAGATAAAGGATAGAAGCCGTAATTAATTCGTTGAAGTTGTGAGGCATTATCTTCGTAGAAAGTCCTACTCCAATACCTTCTACTCCTGAAGCCAAAAGCAACGGGAATTTTACAGGAAGATCAACTGGTTCATTATTTCTGCCATCATAGGATTTTGTCCAATGTGTTGTTTTCGGATTGAAAACTACATCTAAGGCAAAAGGTGTCAGTCTAGCTTCAATATATCTTGCCGCCGCTGCAGAATCTCCTGTATAAATATTTCCCCAGTTTCCCTGAGTATCAATTAATAATTCTTTTTGTCCAATTTGCACCATTGCATCGGTAATAGAAGCATCACCGTGAGGGTGATATTTCATCGTATTTCCGACAACGTTTGCCACTTTATTATAACGTCCGTCCTCTAACTCACGCATTGAGTGCATAATCCTACGCTGAACCGGCTTGAATCCATCAAAAATAGAGGGAATCGCACGATCCAGAATTACATAAGACGCATAATCCAAAAACCAGTCTTTATACAGACCCGAAACTTTTTTCAGGCTTTCCTCGTGATGTGTACTTTCTTCCATTAATCTGTTTCTGTATTATCTTGGTGCACGTTTTCCTTATTCAGTTTCATTACTTTATTCAGAGAAAATTTGAGATCCTTTACTTGTTTTTTACTTAGAAAAGAAATATCATATTTTAGTATCAGTACGTGGGATTTTTTACTGGAAATATAAACATACAATTTTCTGAATATTAATGCATTAACAATATTGAATTTTATTAACTTGTATTTAGGGAATTCATCTTTTGCATTTTTCTTGGCTAGAATGTAAAGGATATGATTATTCCTAAAGTTAAGCGCTTCGCCATCACTATCATATTCAAAAATTGGCCTTCCTAACCAATAGAGAAAAACAAATAATAATGTTGGAATCAAAAGTAAAACCCAGGCCTTTTTACCAAAAATATCAAACTTATTGATTTCCAGAATGAAAGCAATAATCCCTAATATGAACACTATACCGGCAAGTGAATATATAAAACTGTAAACCGGTGCTTTATTCCTATTACTTAACCGCATACTAAACTGTTTCTAAGTTTTCTTTTTTATCAATATCACCTTCTTCGACAACCAGATTATCTAAAATAAACAATTGTCTGTCCGGTGTATTTTTGCCCATATAAAATTCCAGAATCTGAGCAATAGTTTGGTCTTTTCCAAGAACAACAGGTTCTAATCTAATATCTTTTCCGATAAAATGCTTGAACTCGTCCGGTGAGATCTCTCCAAGACCTTTGAATCGTGTAATTTCCGGATTTTTACCTAATTCATTCAAAGCTTTCAATCTTTCAGCATCAGAATAGCAATATCTGGTTTCTTTTTTATTTCTAACACGGAAAAGTGGCGTTTGAAGAATATATAAATGTCCATTCTTAATCAAATCCGGGAAAAATTGAAGGAAAAATGTAATCATCAAAAGACGAATGTGCATCCCATCGACATCGGCATCAGTTGCAATGACAACGTGATTGTATCGTAAATCCTCTAAACTTTCTTCGATATTAAGAGCGGCTTGTAAAAGATTGAATTCTTCATTCTCATAAACCACTTTTTTGGTCAATCCATAACAGTTAAGGGGTTTACCTTTTAAAGAAAAAACAGCCTGTGTTTCCACATCTCTGGACTTTGTGATAGAACCTGAAGCTGAATCTCCCTCGGTAATGAAAATCATTGTTTCCGATTTCCTTGTGGCTTTTTGATCGTTGTAATGATGACGGCAGTCTCTCAGTTTTTTATTGTGAAGCGACACTTTTTTCGCTCTTTCTCTTGCTAGTTTTTGTATTCCGGAAAGTTCTTTTCTCTCTCTTTCAGAAATTAAAATTTTACGCTGAATAGCTTCTGCAATTTCAGGGTTTTTATGGAGAAAGTTATCTAATTTATTCTTCAGATAATTGATAACGAAGGTCTTGATAGTCTCCAGCTCTTTCCCATCCTTATCTTGTCCCATTGTTGAAGAACCCAGTTTGGTTTTGGTTTGGGATTCAAAAACAGGATTACCGACATTGATATAAACTGCACCAATAATTGCTTTTCTAATATCTGTTGCCTCAAAATTTTTATTGAAAAATTCCCGAATGGTTTTTACATAAGCTTCTTTAAAAGCACTCAAATGCGTACCACCTTGCGAGGTATATTGTCCGTTAACAAAGGAAAAATAAGTTTCAGACTGGGATTTATCAGAATGAGTAATTGCCAATTCCATATCTTCATCTTTGATATGAATAATTGGATAAACGATTTCGCCGTCTATTTCTTCTTCCAACAAGTCTTTCAACCCATTTTGAGATTCGAAAACTTCTCCGTTAAAATAAATCTTTAAACCTAAATTAAGATAAGTATAATTACGGAGCATCTTCTCCACATACTCGTTTCTGAACTTGAAGTTTATAAAAATACTATCATCAGGAAGGAAGGTAATTTCTGTACCATTTCTCTCAGTAGTTTCGGTTTCGTCGTGCAAAACATCCAACCTACCTTCTCGGAATTCGGCAATTTTCATTTTGCCTTCCCGAACAGATTTTACTTTAAAATAATTTGATAAAAAGTTAACAGCCTTTGTACCAACACCATTCAGTCCGATAGATTTTTTGAAAGCACCATCATCATATTTTCCTCCTGTGTTCATTATAGAGACAACATCCACAATTTTACCCAAAGGAATACCACGGCCATAATCCCTTATAGTTACACTGCCTTCCTTGATTTTTACATCAATTCTTTTTCCTGCTTTCATCCTGAATTCGTCGATGGAATTATCCAGAACTTCTTTCAGCAAAATATAAATTCCATCATCCACCGATGAGCCATCTCCCAGTTTCCCGATATACATCCCAGGCCTTAGTCGGACGTGTTCCCGTGGTTCGAGGGTTCGTATATTGTCTTCGGAATAATTTACAGGATTAATTTCGCTCATATAACTTGTGCTTGGCTGGTGTTGAAACTCGGTAACTTACAAATTTAACGAAATGAAATTTAATTTGAAAGTTTTGAGAATTAATTTTAATCGATTATTATAAATTTATCTACAAAAAAAGCCAGACGAATTGCCTGGCTTTGAATATTGAAATTTTAAAATACCATTTTATTTCTTAATAATTTTCTTAGAAATAATTTCTGATCCTGAGTGAACATTAAGAATATATTGTCCAACTGGCAGTTTTCTAATATCTGCTTCTGAAGATTGAGTTTCCAAAACCATTTTCCCGGAAACGTCATACAATCTGATTTTCTGAATATTATCAACACCTGTTATTTTGATAAAATCTGAACTTGGATTTGGATAAACCTGAAGATTAGCTTTATTAAAATCCGAAACCGCCAATGTTTCCACTTCTAAAACCTGAATATTATCAATCATTAAAACCAAAAGATCAGTACAATTATAATGTCTGAAAACGACTTTCACATTTTGACCTTTGTAACTGGAAATATCCACTGTCACGTGTTTTGCTTCCGCCATGTAACCTGCATCCAAAGTTTCTTCAAAAACAGGAGTTTCCGTTCCTGTAAAAGTAGATGTAGCTGGAATCACGTAAACTGCGTAATGCTCTTGAAAAACTTCATCATCATAAGCTCCAACATCAAACTTCAAGTTTAATTTTTTTCCGGAATTATTTGGCATAGTAATTACCGGACTCGTCAAAGTATTATCTGGTGTAAAAGCTTCAAAAAACCAAGACCAAGAAGTTGCGTAATATCCTGTGAAAGCTTCTACAGAACTATTATCAAACTCCCATTTTTCGCCGTCTCCGTCTCGATCTGTATTAATCCAGGAATTTCTGCCGGCTTCAGTTTCGAAATCCTCACTGAAAATCACAGTTTGAGCAGACGCAGCTAAACTTGTCATTAATAGAGAAGAAAATAGTAATCTTTTAATCATAATTTTTGATTTTAAATTTTGCCAAAGTTACAAGCAAAAATACTTCCAACATTGGAAGCATTTAGTAATATTATTAAATAAAAAGCATTATGGAACAAGAACTTTCCCTTTCCAAGACTTACCTTGACTTGTAATTGTATAGAAAAGAATCCTGTTTTTGACTGTATTTTTCAGATAAAAACTTTGTTTTCCTTTTGTATTAACTTCTTCTGATAATCGGCCTGTAGCTTCATAAAAACTGATTTTATAATCTTGTGATAGATTTCCTAAGATTCTAAAATCACCATTCTCTTTTGAGTAATACAATGTTAAGCTTTTCTCAATAGAATTCTCAGAAGTTCCCAGTACAAACTGACTGATACAAGATTTTCCAGAAGTATCTTCGAAGCAATCAAGCCAAAAAGCCCCAATTTCGAAAGGTCTCATCGCTGGTTTAGAAAACAATCCTGACTGTGAACCTATTCCCTCATAAATGGAACCCTCATCTGTTTGAAAAGTTTTTACATTATCTTTCCCAAACACAGAACCATATACAACACTATGCATAGTAATAGGATAATCACCACCGCTCCATCTCCATGTACTATCAAGAACATCACCTGCCTGCACAGAAAAATCATACATTAACTTCTCAGTATTGGTAATAGGATCGAGGAAATACACTTTTTTTGTAATGATATCTTCACGCATAAGGCATTCAAACACGTCGGGATTAGTAGTATTAGTACAATTCCCCATATAAGGACAATTGAAATACAGATTAGAATAGATTCTCTTATATACAACATTACCAACTACTGTTTCGCCATTTATAAAAATATAATGAGCTCTATATTGAGCATTACAAAAATCACAATATCCCTCACGATAGTATACCCACCACTTATTCCCTTCTTTTAGAAGCGGTGTATAAGTTTGCGAAAACACATTAAAGAATGCGAATAATAATAAAATTAATAGATTTTTTTTCATAGTTAATAGTTTAAAGTTATTTTTTCAATAAATATAGCATTTTTTAATCTATTGTTAATGTGAATATTATGTAAATGAAATTCTATTTCCAATAAAAAAACGCTTCCATTTCTGAAAGCGTTTTTTTATTATTTTGAAATGTTTTTTTTAAACATTAAATCTGAAGTGCATAATATCACCATCCTGAACAACATATTCTTTACCTTCTACAGATAGTTTTCCAGCTTCTTTCACTTTTGCTTCGGAACCGTAATTCATATAATCATTATACTTAATTACTTCTGCACGGATAAATCCTTTTTCAAAATCTGTGTGGATTACACCAGCCGCTTGAGGAGCTGTCCAACCTTGACCAATTGTCCAAGCTCTAACTTCCTTAACACCAGCAGTGAAATATGTCTGTAATTTCAAAAGATCGTAAGCTTTTCTGATCAATCTGTTTACACCAGGTTCTTCCAAACCAAGTTCTTCCAGGAACATTTGTCTTTCTTCAAAAGTCTCCAATTCATTAATATCAGCTTCGATTTGTGCGGCTAAAACCACAACTTCTGCATTTTCAGATTTTGCCATTTCTTCGATTTTTGCAATCCAGTCGTTTCCGTTTTTGATAGAATTTTCGTCTACATTGCAAACGTACAAAACTGGTTTATTTGTCAATAATTGAACTTCTTGAAGAATTGATTTTGCAAAATCATCTGCAGGAAATTCTCTTGCATTTTTCCCTTCTTCTACAAAAGTTTGAAGGTTTTGCAAAACATCGTAAGTCAGAAGATCTTCTTTCTTACCAGATTTTAGGAATTTTTTAGCTTTATCTACCGCTTTTCCAATCGCTTCAAGGTCTTTCAACTGAAGTTCGATATCAATGATTTCTTTATCTCTGATTGGATCTACAGAACCTTCAACGTGGATGATATTTCCATTATCGAAACATCTCAAAACGTGAATAATTGCTTCACATTCGCGGATATTTGCCAAGAACTGATTTCCCAATCCTTCACCTTTGCTCGCACCTTTTACCAATCCTGCAATGTCAACAATCTCTACAACTGCAGGCAAAACACGCTCTGGATTTACGATTTTTTCTAATTCAAAAAGTCTAGTATCAGGAACAGAAACAGTTCCAAGATTTGGTTCTATGGTACAAAACGGATAGTTTGCAGATTGTGCTTTTGCGTTGCTAAGACAATTAAAAAGGGTTGATTTTCCTACATTCGGAAGACCTACGATTCCACATTTCATAAGTTGCTATTTGCTTTTGGCGATTAGCTTATTGCTTTTCGCATTATAAATATTAAGTGCGCAAATATACTGATTTTTGCGTTTGAATTTTCTACTTTTACAATCTTAATTAAGATCAGGAATTCAATTCAAAATGGCCAGAAAAAAACGCGAATATCAATCATCAGAACTTGTAAATTCCTTCGCCAGAATCTATGGTTTTGAAGATAAATTGAAAGCTTTTGAGATCAAGGATTTTCTGGAAGATTATCTTTCTAATGATCTTTTTTCCGAAATCGTAAGCGTTAATCTCAAAGAACAAGTCTTAATAATCAGAATAAAATCGCCATTATTGAAGAATGATTTCCGATTGAGAAAAACATTTTTTCTGAAAAAATTTCGTGAAGTTTTGAAAGACGAATCTCTGATTAATGATCTGTTGATCCTGTAGTAATCTCGTCTATCATTTTTTTGCTTCTCTCGTCCAGTCTAGATTTAATCGGAAAGAAAAATCGGAATGGGTTTCTGACAAAATATCGGAAAATCTCTCGGAAAATCTCACTTGCTTCACTCATTTCTACTTTTCTGGAACGGAATGCCAACAACATAGACAATCCAAAACTGACAATGAAATTGAAAAATCCAATCACGAAAACCGTCACAAAGGAAATCCAAAACGTGTAAGAAGTGACTACAAAATCTTTCCCGTAAAGTCCCAACGCAAAGTTACCAGCAGCAAACGTAATGTGACGAATATCCAAATCTAATCCCAAGAAAAGTCCAATGGGCGCAGTTGCTCCAAGGAAAACTCCAAACCAGAAATTAGAAACAATCCCAGCCCAATTTTTAGAATAATAGATCGATAGTTGCTTGGCAAAACGCTGTCCAAAGAAATAATTGATGAAAGGATTCTTAGCAATTCTTTTCGGAATCTGGAAAAACACAGAATTATTGCTGATATTACCTGAAATAACGCCTGAAATGAAAAGAAAAACACCTGCAATACTTGCGTGTAAAATAGCTTTAGAATCAAAAGGATTCAAATCGTGGAGTAATCTTGTAGATTTTTCAAAAGCAAAATTTTGTTTGAAGAGAATTTCTAATCCGTAAATAATGACTAGGGAAACAGGAAATGACAATAATACATTCCCAACAAAAGCGATAAACTGCGATCTGAACAACTGCGAAACAACGTGCGCAAATTCTATATAAGTATTTCTACTACTACCTTCCGAAAGTACTTTTGCCATCGTTGCAGCCGTCATTGCCGGTTGTTTTGTCGCCAAAGTAAAATTCATCAGGTAAATCATCACAAAACCCATCGCATAATTCATTGAAAATAAAAATGCGTGCGCAAAATCACTCGCCGGAATGTAACTATAAAGCATTTTCAGAACACAAAGAGCGCCTACAATCACACCGCCTCCAGACGCTTTCCAAAACATTTTCATGTACGCTTTCAGTGTGGAAGTAATATAATGCGTTCCTGTTTCCGCAGTATGATTGGTGATCAAATGCGACATCAGTCTTGTGCTATCCGAAACCAAATCCCGAAGGTTGTTCTTGTGCGATTTGTACTTTAAAATATTAAAAAATAACTGCTTAGAATTAATCAAATAGTCACGTTCTTCATCTATCACAAATAATTTGATGATATCAGACATTCTGTTGAGTTGTTGTCTGATTTTGAGAAGCGACTGATTAGTCTTGCTGGAAATTCCGTATTTAGAAGAGTTTTTAAAAGCAAGGTTGACAAATTCCAGACATTGATCCATATAGATTTTGGCCTGTTTATAAATCTCGTCTGTAGATGAAAATTTAAAGTCTGGATTCTGATTAAAATCTGCATTAATAACATCCAATTCATTTTGCAATGCCAGAAAAGGATTATCAAAATTTCGATATTCAGGAGCCATTTTAACAACATCTACATCCAATGCATTTCCGATAACGCGCCAAGCCAAGATATTAAGTGAAAATAAAAGTTCTTTTTTAACGTGTGGATTACTGATGAATCTATCAATTTTTAACAATTGAAAAAGTTCATCCATTTTTTCTTCCGACGAATTCTGGAAAAATTGAAGATCTTTCTTTGGTGTCACCAAAACATTGTCCACCAAATACCAAATCGTATTTTCGTTTTCTATCGGTGGCAAAACTTTGTTAAGAATTCTTTTTTTAAATTCCGGATAGAATGCATTTTCCGATAGAATATCAGCTTCCGTTAAAGAAAGATTGAATGGTTTATCAAGAAAAATATTATGAATATAAAATACAAGATTGTCCTTAATAACATCATTATCTTTGAGATAAGCTGTAAAAACGCCCAAATCTTCCTTCTTCAGACTAGTAATAATTTCCGATAAAGGCTGCAAAGACAAAGTATCATTTCTGTCACTGAAATAATTCTTTAAAATAGTACTGAAACTGTCTTTTCTAATTAATCTAATCGCCATCTTAGCACAAAAGTAATCATTTCAGAACAATGTTATTCATCTGTCTCATGATCCAGTTGTGTTTTTTGCTAAGATAAGCACTTGGATTTTTCGGGTCGTATTTTTTAGGATTTGGCAAAACAGAAGCAATCCACGCCGCTTCACTTTTCGTAAGGTCTTTTGCAGGTTTGTTGTAATAATATTGAGATGCAGCCTCTATTCCGAATACACCTTGCCCCATTTCTATGACGTTAAGATATCTTTCCAGAATAATATCTTTTCCCCAAATTTTTTCGATGATGAATGTATAGACTACTTCAAAGCCTTTTCTGAGCCAGCTTCTTCCCTGCCAAAGAAAAACATTTTTTGCAGTCTGCTGAGAGATTGTACTTCCGCCTCGTACAACTTTACCTTTTTTATCATTCTTCTTCATCGCTTTTTCAATAGCCTTGTAATCAAATCCATTATGATTGAAAAACGCCTGATCTTCTGAAGCCAGCACCGCCTTTTTGATATTAGAGCCCATCTCATCATACGAGATATAATCACGCTGCATTTTTCCGTATTTGAAAACACTTCCCAATTGCGTCCAGGTAATAGGCGGATTGAAAAATATACCAAAAATTACAAAAAGTATATTGGCGATAACGATAATAAAGATCAATCTTTTGATAAATTTCCACATATTGCAACAAAAATTTTAGCGAAAATAAAACAAAAAAATATTTTTTGTATCAAATTTTTGTTAGAAATAATGAATCATAAAAATAAAGAAAGTTATCAGAAGGCAGAACCTAAGACATCACAAAGAAGCAAAGAGATCATAATAATTAAGAGTAAAACAAAATCATCGAAACTAAATTCATTAGACTCAGCAATCACTCTATTTTTTTGGGTTTGTCTATGCCGTCTTTCTAATTCCTGTCTTCTCACAGGTTTTGAGTTTTCAACATATTTATTATCATCCATAATACAATCAGAAGTAATTGATTCTAATATTCTAGTTTATCATTTTGAAGGATGCAAATATTAAATAAAAATATCAATAATGAAATACTTTTAAATAAATAATATCTAAAATTAATATAGCTTTACAAACAACCATCGATAATTAAAGAATAATTACAAAATAATTAATGTATGAAGTAAGAGAGAAACAGCTAAAAAGAATAGTTTTGGAAAATAAAAAAAACTCACAATATAAATTGTGAGTTTTAAAGTGAGCGCGTCAGGATTCGAACCTGAGACCGTCTGCTTAGAAGGCAGATGCTCTATCCAGCTGAGCTACGCACCCATTTGTAATTTTTTGAAAATTACTAAAAATTGTCGGGGCGGCAGGATTCGAACCTGCGACCTCCTGGTCCCAAACCAGGCGCGATGACCGGACTACGCTACGCCCCGTAAATTAAATTAAGAAATATTTATATTCAAATCGAAAAATAAATATCTAATTTTGTGATATAAAAAAAAGAGACCAAGAATGATCTCTCTTTTGTGAGCGCGTCAGGATTCGAACCTGAGACCGTCTGCTTAGAAGGCAGATGCTCTATCCAGCTGAGCTACGCACCCATTTGTAATTTTTATAAAAATTACTAAAAACTGTCGGGGCGGCAGGATTCGAACCTGCGACCTCCTGGTCCCAAACCAGGCGCGATGACCGGACTACGCTACGCCCCGATAAGTCATCTTTTGCTGCGGAGAGTAAGGGATTCGAACCCTTGGAACCGTTTCCAGTTCGCTTGTTTAGCAAACAAGTCCTTTCGGCCTCTCAGGCAACTCTCCTTGCAGTTTCAGTGATATATTCTATCCCGTTATTGCGAGTGCAAATATAGAAGACTTTTGCGTAACTACCAAAAAAATTTATTTATTTTTTTTCATATTTTTGAATCATTAAATATAACCCAAAACAGACACGAATGCGTAATTCATTATATCTCATAACCTTAGGTTCATTAATTATTTCCTGTGGTTCTCAACAAAAAAATGCAAAAAGCAAAACTTCTTCTCTATCCAATGTTCCAAAACCTGTCATCACAGAAAAAAAACCAGAAATAAAAGAAGACGAAGGCGAATATTACAGAGTAAATATTGCGGACATTACCAAGAATGACAACACTGCCAGCTATGGTTCTATCGTAAGCGCAAATCCTGTGGGTTACAAAGTGACAAAAAATTATTTCCCTGCTATCGGGCAAAATTTCCGTCAGAGATATGTGATTTTACATTATACTGTACTTAATGATGAAAAATCTATATCAACATTAACTCAACAATCTGTAAGTGCCCATTACCTTGTTAACACACTTCCTGATAAAGAGATTTATCAGATTGTAGATGAAAACAAAAGAGCGTATCACGCAGGAGTTAGTTTTTGGAGAAAAGACCAACAACTGAACGACACATCCATCGGGATAGAGATTGTGAATATGGGCTATAAAGTAGATTCTACAGGTTACAGGGTTTTCACGCCATATCCAGAAGAACAAATCAAAAAAGTAGCTGCTTTGGTAAAAGACCTTGTGACGAGATATAATATTCCTGCAACTAATATTTTGGCACATTCTGATATTGCGCCAACGAGAAAACAAGACCCAGGCCCACTTTTTCCTTGGAAAAGATTGTATGATGAATATCAAATCGGGATGTGGTATGATGAAGCAACAAAACAATCGTTCTACAACCAAATACTTCCAGGAGATATTGCATTAAAATATAATACGCCTGAATTCATCACAAAAATTCAGCAACAATTGGTTCAATTTGGTTACGCATTGACTGTGAATGGAACTTGGGACAAACCTACTAAACAAACGATTGAGGCATTTCAATTCCATTTCCGACCAACCAACTACAATGGAGCTATTGATGCGGAAACTTGGGCCATTTTGCAGGCTTTGATTCAGAAATATCCGCAGAAGTAAATGAATATTATTTTAAAAACTGAAAGATTAAGCTTAAAACCTATTTCGGAAAATGATATTGAAAATGTGTTTAAACTACAATCTTTGGAACAAACCTCCGAATTTAATACATCCAAACCTCCATCCAATATTAATGAAACCAAAATTAATGTTGAAAAATGGATAGATGAAAATAATAGAGAAAACATCAAGCACCTTACTTTTGTTATTAAACTCATTGAGGACGAGAAATTCATTGGTTTGATTGGAATTAATTTAGGAAAAGAGCATTATAGAAATGCTGAAGTTTGGTTTCAATTTGATTACAGATTTTGGAACAAAGGTTATGCAACAGAAAGCTTAAGAAAAATAATTGATTTTGGTTTTAAAAAACTGAAGCTTCATAGGATTGAAGCTGGTTGTGCGGTTGAGAATATTGGTTCATTCAGTGTGTTAGAAAAAGTGGGAATGATGCGAGAAGCTCATACGAGAAAATTATTACCATTAAAATCCGGCTGGTCTGATAATTATGGATATGCGATTTTATCTACTGATGAGAGGAAATAAATACTGTAAGATTTAAAAACTAATAACAAAATGAATTTTCTGAAAAAATTATTTACCTCACAAAAAGAACTGAATTTAGAATTTTATCAAAGCGAAAATGGATTACATAAACTAGGAGGGAAATTCCCATCTAACTTTATTATTCCAAAAAATGATTTCCTAAGCGGGTTTCAATATGTAGGTTTTATAAATAAAGGCGATAATTATTTTGATTGGATTCCTTTCGATATTCATCTTATTTGTCCAATTTATTTAGATATAGAAAATGTATTTTTAGATTATTCAAATCCTTTTGCTCCGATAATTATTGAACCTAAAAATTCAAACGAAATAACTTCAGCTTTTGATGAATTAGAAAAAGATTCTATAATTGAATTTAAAGAAACAAAACTCTCAATTAGAAAATTCGAAGGGATTACAGATGATAACGAATTTGACATATTAGGCGTTGCTGGAAAAGCAAATTTCTTACAACACAAAGACATTCCTATTTGTCCTAAAAGTGGAAAGAAAATGAGATTCCTGTGTCAATTTTTAACTTTCAACGATATTGAAACCGAATTCACAAATGTAGAATGTAAGGATAAATATATGCAACAATATTTTGAACATATGAATTTTTGGTGCGATGGAAGTCTATATGTATTTATAGAACCAGAAAGCAAAACTTTATGTTATTACATTCAAAATACTTAAACAAAAAGCCTCGAAAACCAATTTTCGAGGCTTTTTTATTTATTACTTACTCAACAAAAGAGAAACCCACTCTTCTCTTTGGATTTTCTTTTCGAGTTTGAGGTTTTGTTCCGTACAAACTTCCAGAATATCATCCACATCAAAGAAACAAAGACCTGACAACAACAGTTTTCCGCCGTCTTCCAAAACTGAAACGTAAGTCGGAATATCGGAAATCAGAATATTTCTGTTGATGTTTGCTAAGATAATTTCGAATTTTTCTTTTCCAAGATTATCTGCAGTTCCCAATTCGATATGCAACTCTACTCCATTTCTTACTGCATTTTCTTTGGAGTTTTCTACAGACCATTCATCGATATCGATTGCAACCGTTCTACCCGCTCCTTTTTGTTTTGCGAAGATTGCCAAAACCGAAGTCCCACAACCCATATCAAGCACTTTTTTGTTCTCCAAATCCATATCCAGCATCTGTTGAATCATCAAATGTGTCGTTGGATGATGCCCAGTTCCAAAAGACATTTTTGGCTGAATCACAATCTCGTGCATTTGCGGATTTGGCTCGTGGAATTCTGCCCGGATTAAAACTTTATCTTCAACATTGATTGGCGAAAAATTCTTTTCCCACTCCTCGTTCCAGTTGATATTTGGCATTTCTTCGTAAGTGTAAGAAATTTCAACCTCATCATTCTGCAAGAGATAAATATTTTTCAACTCATCTTCATTAAAAATATCTTTTTGAATATATCCCAAAATCCCGTCATATTCTTCCGTGAAGCTGTCAAAACCGATTTCTATCAGTTCTGCCATCAATATTTCGTTCCAGGGTTGTAAGGGTTTTATTTTAAAATTGAATTCTAAGTAAAGTGCCATTTTTGATTTTTTGCAAATTTAGTTCATTTTAATCTGATAAGTAAATCCTACGTGAAACCATCTTCCAGGCATCGGAACCAAATTAGTTTCTATATATTTTGTATTCGTCAAATTATTGATTAAGACATAAAAATTAAGGTCTTTGATTCGGAAATTAAGCTGTTCATCAAGGATATTATAACTTCCAAGATTCACACGTTCCGAATATTTATAAATCAATTGATTGCTGAAAAATTTCAAAAACTTAACATCCACTTGTGCCACAAACTGATGTCTCAGATTTTGCAAAGCATATCTGGAAAGTTCCTCATTTTTATATTGATTATCAAGATAAGTGTAACCCAATCGATAATTCAGAAACGGGAATATCTGATGTTTGAATTCGGTCTCAAAACCTTTGAGATGAATCTTCCCAACGTTTTCTGCTGTCCAAGGACTTTCTTCTGTTGGCTTCAGCCAATCGATGCCATTGTTTGTATTTCTAATGAAACCACTCGCTTTCGCCAAGATTTTCTCATTCTGGAATCGATAACCTAATTCTGATGAAATTGCACTTTCCGGAACCAAATTAGGATTTCCTATTTCTGTCGGGCTCGTATAGTATAAATCGGTAAAAGTTGGAATCCTAAAACCTTTGGAAATCGCTCCAAAAACCTTATGATTAGAATTAAAGATAAAACCAACATCCACTCCGGGATAAAGAAAACTATCACCCGAATAATTTGCCCAACTCACTCCAGGATTGATTTCTAATTTCTGATTAAAGAATCGGAATTGATGGTCAAAAAACACCTGCGTTACATCTCTTTCCCTATCGCCGAGATTACTACTTACCAAATATTCTTTTCTGTAATCCACACCAACACTTGTTGTCCCAAGCGAAGATTCATAAGATGCATTCACAGTTCCACCGACATTATTTCCAATGTGCATATTTCTGTAACCAGCTGGATTTGAGCGCGTGTAGAGATACATATCCTGTCCTCTTCTCCAATAAACACTCGAATTAATTGATAAGTTATTGAACTTCTGCTGATATTGCAAACTCACCACAGAAGCTTGAGTTTCTTCATATTGATTGATTGCCGACGGTGAAGCATAAAAACCGTTCGCTCCAAATTTCTTCTCAGAAAAACCAGCTTGCAAGCTTAGGCTTCCTTCATTCAATTTTAATTTATTTTGATAGAAAAAGTTTCTGATTTGATAATCTGTATTGAATCGGTAACCGTCCGAAGCGCCGTTGCTGATTGAGAAAAGATTTGTGAATTTTTCTGAACCAAACGTTGCTGAAGCCGACAAATCATAAGTTTTGAAATCGCCACCTTGTGCTTTTATCGTGACTTGTTCTTCGGAAGAAGATTTTGTAACGATATTAATGACACCTGCATAGACATTCTGCCCGTAAAGTTTTGCCGATGAACCTTTGATAATCTCAATCCGTTCAACCGTCGAAATATCAAACGGAATATTGAATGTATTATGTCCAGTCTGAGAATCATTCATTCTAATTCCGTTCACCAAAATTAAAACCTGCTCAAACGAACTTCCCCGAATCGTAATATCACTCTGAACCCCATTAGAACCTCGTCTTTTAATATCCAAACCGGAGTGAAATTGCAACAATTCATCAATGCTGGTTGCCGGACTATTTTGGATTTGTTGTTTGGTAATAACCACTACATTTTCGTTGACATCGTTATAAGGCGTTGATAAAAATCGCCCTTGCAAATTAACTTCATCAATCTCTTTTTCCTGATTCTGCCCAAATGCATTAATTGTGAAAACGATGATTGATAAAGCCGTTATAATTTTTTTCATAGTTTACTTCTTATCAAAATTTCCGGCGAAAGTATAGAATTTTAAAATCATATCAAGTTTTAGAATAATTTAAACATTATATTAAATTTTAAAATTATTTGTAAAAATATAACCCATATTCGGTATTTTAAATTAACTTTAGAAGCATAATCTTTGTAAAAAGAAAAAAAACGAGATGATTTCTGTTGCGATTGTAGAAGATGACAAATTATATAATGATACTCTGAAAAAAGTTTTGGATTATCAAGCAGAATTGTCTTGTGTCGGGCAGTTTTATTCCGGCAGATCTGCATTAGAAGAATTACCAAACTTGTCACCTGACATTGTTTTGATGGATCTTCAGCTGAGAGATTATATGGGATTTCAAATTATTTCTGCTTTGAAACCCAAGCTCCAAAAAACCAATTTCATAGTCTGTTCCAATCACGAGGACGATGATAAAATTGTAGATTCTTTGCGAGCCGGTGCAATTGGTTACCTCATAAAAGGAGAAAGTATGGAGAAAATAATCAACTCTATTACAGATGCTTACAAGGGTGCTTCTCCAATGAGCGATTCCATTGCCAGAAAAATCCTGAAGTATTTCCAAAATCAGCACACCAGCAAAATCCAAATGGAAACGCTCACGCAAACTGAAAAAGATGTGATCCTACAATTATCTGAAGGTTATCAATACAAAGAAATTGCTTTTAAGAAAAACATCTCTCCTGAAACTGTAAAAAAACACGTTGCTAACATTTACAAAAAACTGGGTGTCAACAACAAAATAGAAGCTATAAACAAGTTTAACCAAAAATAAAATTAAAACTATGTCAACACCTTTAGAAAAATTAAGATCCGCATTTATGGATTATGTAGATTCCATAAAAGAGGAAGACTCCCTAAACCGATGCAATTTATCTAAAACTGATCGATTAAAAAAGTTTCAAGAACTGACAGACGGACACAGTGAACCATCAGTAATTAAAGATATTACAACAATACCAATTACTGGCTATAGAGCGCTCAAATTAAAAAGTAATTTGATAAATACTTTTGGAGAAAAAAGTATATTTAACAAAAATTATCAGGTTCAACCTACATTTGCATTGCTAATTAGTGATTATTTCACGTCATTTCCTCCGCTACAATCCATTAAAAAACCCAATAACTCTAAGGAGTTGATTTTTGAAATGGTTTCTTTTTCGACAAATACTTTGGATTTTGTTGTTATTTTCCCTAATCATAAAAAATACTTATTATCTGAAATTAATACCATAATTGAAGTTAATGATGACGAATTTTCAAAAGCGCAAAATAGATTTGAAGAAGGAATTGCAATAGAACATGACCAATCATTCAAAGGAAACATCTTTTCATCGGTCAACAAAAACACACGAAGAATATTTATTGAGTACAGTGATAATTTTGCGGAATTTTGCAAAAAAGTTGTAGAAAATCCTTTACAAAATAAATTATATTTATGCACTGGCACCGTAAGTTTTGACTTAGAAGATTTGTTCCGAGAAGAGTCTTTGCTAAACATTTACAACATGAATCAACTTACATTATTTACTCAATTTGACAACAAAGAAAAAATACTACCAGTCTATGACGATGTTTCTCCAACTTATCCACCAAGATAAATTTGTATAAAATTGAACTATTTTTATTACACCTATCTTACAGTTGTTATTGCCTGCCTGATAGTTTCAATATTTTTAAAACAAAACCATCGCAGCAAAATCTGGGTCTATTTTGCTGTGGTTGTATTGGTAGATATTTATATGCTACTGCTCTATCCGAAGACAAATATTAATATTCATCCGGAAGCTATCGCTTTTTATACTTTATTTTTCATTAATTATTATAAAAATTCATCCACTAAAAAGAAGAATTACAATTACTTTTTTCTATTTATTTTAATTATAAGTAGTTCCATTATATTGACAAGCAGAGAAATTTATGATTTGAAGCTTATCATTTTAATGGCATTTGTTTACATTACACTTCCACTTATTTGGATGGTTAATCAGATTATCAATGCAGACGAGAACCCAGTTACCTCTAAACAAACCTTTTGGGTAAGTTTTAGTCTATTAATGTGGATTATTTTTTTTATTTTTAAAATGATTCCGCTGTACTTCTTGGATTTACACGACAAAGAATTTCTCATTACAATTGATATGATTTTTCAAACAGTCAATATAATGTCCTACATTTTATTATTAAGAAGTTTATTTTGTAAAATATGAAAAAATTGCCTTACGAAATTAAACTTACCTATATCATTGTAATTATTGTGATGATTCTTTTCCTAATATTCATTGTTTTCATAATTCTGATCTACAATCGAAAACAACTCCTTTACATCAAAGAAAAGCAGCTAAAAGATTCGGAATATGAAAATCAATTATTACAAAAAGAACTAGAAAAACAAAAATCCCTGGAAAACGAACGCCTCCGCATTTCACATGATATGCACGACGAAATAGGCGCAGGAATTTCCGCTATAAAATTGCAATCCGAAATATTAAAATTACAGATCAACAATGATAAAATCAATACCATAGAAATTGATGAACTTATCAGAATTTCCAATGATATGAACAATTCTATGAGAGAAATGCTTTGGTCACTTAATGGTACCAATGATTCTTTTCCGGATTTTTCTGACTATTGTAGAAATTATGTCGAGAATTATTTTTCTAAAACTAATATCCAATTAACGTTCTCATCTGTTTCAGAAAACAAAGATGCTATTGTAAAAACAGAACTGCGAAGAAACCTTCTCTTAATTATAAAAGAAGCCAGTCACAACATTATAAAACACAGTTCTGCGTCAGAAGTTTCAATTTCAATATTTCAGCAATCCAATCTGTTAAAATTAGAAATTAAAGATAACGGATCAGGATTTGAAAAAACAGATTCAAAAGGATATGGTCTCACAACCATGCAGTCGAGAACAGAAAATATGGGCGGCGATTTCTCCATTATTTCAGATTCTTCCGGAACAAAAATAAACGTGAGTATTAGCCTTTAGAAATGTCATCTTTTTTTGATAAATTAATAATTTAAAAGTATCATTTTCTTAGCTTTTAAATAACTTTCAAAACAAGAAAAATCTAATATTTTTCCGTAATTTTGTAGGTCTCATTTTTACTATGGCTACAACAACCGACATCGATATCAAGAAATTTCTTTTCGTTAAAAACGCACACCTCAACAACCTGAAACACATAGATGTTCTCATCCCGAAGAACAAACTGATTGTGATTACAGGCGTCTCGGGAAGTGGAAAATCCTCGCTGGCTTTCGACACCATTTATGCCGAAGGACAGAGGCGTTATGTGGAAAGTCTGAGTTCCTATGCACGTCAGTTTTTAGGTAAATTAGAAAAACCAAAAATTGATGATATCAAAGGTTTGGCGCCGTCTATTGCGATTCAGCAAAAGGTGATTTCTTCCAATCCGCGTTCTACGGTCGGAACTTCTACGGAGATTTACGATTATATGAAATTGTTCTTTGCGAGAGTTGGTCGAACTTATTCCCCGATTTCCGGCGAAGAAGTGAAGAAAGACAGCGTAACGGATGTGATTGATTTCATTAAAAATTCAAAGAAAGATTCGACGTTTTTGCTTTTGGCTCCTTTGGCATTTGATGCTGAAAATTTTGCAGAGCAACTGAAAACCCTGAAAGTTTCCGGTTTCACAAGATTGGAAGTTAACGGAAATGTGGCTGGGATTGAGGATTTGGAAAGCTTCGGATTTGTGCCTGAGAAAGATATGACAATCAATTTAGTCATCGACAGATTCAGTTATGAGGAAGATGAGAGTTTTCTTCAGAGATTGGCGGACTCTATCCAAATGGCTTTCTACGAAGGTCACGGCTATTGTTCTTTGAAAAATACAGAAAACGAAAAAGTACGGGATTTCTCGAATAAATTTGAATTGGACGGCATTGTTTTTAATGAGCCAACCGTTCATTATTTCAGTTTCAATAATCCTTACGGTGCTTGTCCGACCTGCGAAGGTTACGGAAAAGTGATTGGAATTGATGAAGATTTGGTAATTCCAAACAAAAATCTATCGCTTCACGAAGATGCTGTGGCGTCTTGGCGTGGCGAAAGTATGAGTGAATGGAAAAAAGATTTCATCAAAAAGAACAAAGACTTTCCTATTCATAAGCCTTACCATCAGTTGACCAAAGAACAGAAACAGTTACTTTGGAGAGGCGACAAAACGAAAACCTTCCCGAGCATTGATAATTTTTTCAAAATGCTGGAGGAAAATCTTTATAAAATCCAGTACCGCGTGATGCTTTCCCGCTACCGTGGGAAAACACTTTGTCCGACTTGTGAAGGATTAAGATTAAGAGAAGAAACGAGCTGGGTGAAAATCGATGGACACAATATCCAGTCGTTTATCGAATTGCCTTTGGATGAATTTCTCCCCTTAATCAAAACTTTAAAACTCAACGAACACGACAGAGAAATCGCCAAACGATTGACCTACGAAATCGAAACCCGATTGGAATTTTTGACGAAAGTTGGCCTCGGTTATTTAACATTAAACAGAACTTCGAATACACTTTCCGGTGGAGAAAGTCAGAGAATCAATCTGGCGACCAGTTTGGGAAGTTCGCTAGTTGGTTCGATTTATATTTTGGATGAGCCAAGTATTGGTCTACACTCCAGAGATACGGAAAATCTGATTGGCGTTTTGAAGCAGCTTCGAGACCTTGGAAATACAGTAATCGTTGTAGAACACGATGAAGACGTGATGAAATCCGCGGACCACATCATCGATATTGGTCCGGAAGCTGGTTATCTTGGAGGCGATTTGGTTTTCAATGGAAACTATGAGGAAATGATGAAATCCGATACGCTGACCGCAAAATATCTGAGTGGCGAAATGGAAATCGAAGTTCCTAAAAAACGCAGAAAAACGAAAGAATACATCGCAATCAAAGGCGCTCGTCAAAACAATTTGAAGAACATCGACGTGAATGTTCCATTGGAATGTTTGACCGTCATCACGGGCGTTTCCGGAAGTGGTAAATCGACTTTGATGAAAGAAGTGATGACAAACGCAATCCAAATTCAACTTGGAATGGGTGGAAAAAAAGCGGATTATGACTCTGTGGAATTTCCTTCAAGATTGATTCAAAATATCGAATTGATCGACCAAAATCCGATTGGAAAATCGTCACGTTCCAATCCAGTCACTTACTTGAAAGCTTATGACGACATCCGTGACCTTTTTGCGAAACAAAAATCAGCGAAAGTTCAAGGTCTGAAACCAAAACATTTCTCCTTCAATGTAGACGGCGGACGTTGCGACGAGTGTAAAGGTGATGGCGTTATCACTGTATCAATGCAGTTTATGGCGGACATCGAACTTGAATGTGAACATTGCCACGGAACGCGTTTCAAGAAAGAAATTTTGGAAATCAAATACGACGAGAAAAATATTTCTGACATTCTCCATATGACAGTTGATGAAGCATTGGAATTCTTTTCAGAAAATCACGAAGAAAAAATCGCGACCAAAATAAAACCTTTGCAGGACGTTGGTTTGGGCTATCTTCAACTCGGACAATCCTCTTCTACCCTTTCCGGCGGTGAGGCGCAGAGAGTGAAACTGGCATCATTCCTTGTAAAAGGTGTGACGACCGATAAAACGCTTTTCGTCTTCGATGAACCTTCAACAGGATTGCATTTCCACGACATCAAAAAATTATTGAAATCACTTCAGGCCTTGATTGAATTAGGACATTCGGTTGTCGTGATAGAGCATCAGCCGGACATTATGAAAACGGCAGATTACATCATCGACGTAGGTCCAAATGCCGGAAAATACGGTGGAGAAGTTGTTTTTGCCGGAACGCCGGAGGATCTGGTGAAAGTGAAAGGTTCTGCTACGGCGAAGTATGTTGCGGAGAAATTGTAAAACAAAAGACTTATCCACAAAAAAATGTGGATAACTACGAAACTTTAACATTCAGTTTACATTTCGTATTGTTTTTCTTTCTAAATTTACATTATAAGATTTAGAAAAATACTGTGGTAACTTACTTATTTTCAATCAGAATCAATCAAACTAAATTTGATATAAAAATCAAAGGATAGCATTGTCGGCTATCCTTTTTTGTTGTTGTTTAACTAAAAAAATGAGATGTATTTATCTATTGAACCGGCTCCTAAAGGGTCGGTTCTTTTATTTCAAAACAATTCGACTTCAAAAGGCTTCGACTCCGCTCAGCCTGACAAATTTTAAGAGATGTCACACTGAGCGGAGTCGAAGTGCTTTTAGCAATAAAAAAAGACTGTCTTTTTCAAAACAGTCTTCTCCTTTTCACTTTTAAATTCTACTATTTAGCAGCATTTACGTTGATGCCAATTTCGATGTCTTTGCTAATCATCCATTCAGCCGGGTCGGTTTCGTCTGTCCCAAATTTAATTCCCCAATCTGTTCTGTTCACAGTAAATTTAGCTTCAACACTAGCTTTTCCTTCAGCAACAGTTACTTTAGCAGGGAAAGAAACATTAAGTGTTTTTCCAAGCAAAGTCAAGTTTCCGCTTACAGTTTTGTTAGCTCCAGCAACCGCATCTTTTGGAAGTTCTCCAGCCAAATCAGCTACAGCAGTGATTTTGAAATCAGAAGTTGGTTGTTTCGCAACGTCAAAGAAGTCAGCATTTTTAAGGTGTGCTTCTAGGTCAGCTGGTTTTTTGTCAGCCTCAGTTACAGAAGCAGGGTCAACTTTCAAAGTTGTCATATCGATTACGAAATCTCCAGAAGTTACCGCATCATTTGCAACCGTAATTTCTCCAGATTTCAAGTTAAGAGTTCCCCATCTTGGCGCAAATCCACCTTTGTGGAACGCTTTCCAATCTACTTTGGATGTTGCCAAATCTACGTTGTAAGCTTCACCTGTTTTTGCTGCAACTTCTTTCTCTGCAGTTACAGTTTCCTTTTTGTCGTTACAAGCTGTGAACAACAAAGCTGCTCCTACGAATGCTAATACTGTTAATTTTTTCATAGATAATATTTTAAATTAATATTGTTTTTCTTGCAGCAAAAATAAGACCTTAAATCTTGTCTCCACATTGATGTACATCAAGAAAGTAAATCATCAAAATTATTTGGGCAGCTTAATCCGCCTTCCGCTCCCAAACCTAACGGAGTGGTTCGACGAAGTCAATCTTTTTTGCAGACGATTTCACACTAAATAGAACTTTAAGGTTGGCAAAAAAGGATTTCCGCTCAAATCGAGGAACGAGATTCATCGATTCAAATAAAAATAAACAAATTTGAGATAAGTCGGGCTGCGAGCAATTCAACGTTTAAATTTAACATAATATTTTCAAATAATACAATATAAAATAAAACCACAAATACTTGATTATCAATACTAAAATATTTTAATAAAAATTAATAAACATCAAAAATCGGCATTAAATTTGATTCTAAAATTTAACTTAATTAACATTTTTTAACAATCTAAAATCTTTTATTTCCAATGAAAAAAACTTTTGCTGAAAAATCAAATCTTTTGGTTTTTCTTGGGACTGCTGCTTTAATCACTACAGCGGTATTTTTTTTGAAATCCTGCAACAAAAAATCAGAAAAAGAACAGGAACAACTTTCAAAGGAAAATAATTCAGACAAAATCGTCCCCAACTCAGCAAAAGTAATTTCAGCAAAACCTGACGTTCCCGACGACCCGAATAAGCGCTATATTTATTTAACCTTCGATGACGGACCAAACAAAGGAACGAAAAACCTCTTGGAAATCACCAACAAATATCAAATTCCCATCACGGCTTTTGTGGTTGGAAAACACGCTTACGACAGCAAAACTCAATCAAAAGAATTGAAAGAACTGGAAAATCACAAACTTGTTGAAATTGCCAATCACAGCTATACGCACGCCTTGAACCGATATTCCGAATTCTATAAAAATCCTGAAAACGTAATCCACGATTTTGACAGAGCAAGAGACAGCCTGAAATTCAAAAACAAATACGCCAGAACGCCAGGACGAAACATTTGGAGAACAGCGAATATCAATAATACCGACATCAAAACTTCAAAAATTGCCGCAGATGAATTACAAAAAGCTGGTTATGTTTTGGTTGGTTGGGATTTGGAATGGAAACCTGATAACAAAATGAAACTGAAAGGAACTCATAAAGATATGGCAAAACGAATTGACAGTATTTTTTTCAATGATTTGGAAAAGACTTCGCGACACTTGGTTTTCCTGACTCACGACCAATATCTTCAGGATGATGATTCTGTTCGGGAATTGGATTTGTTTATTTCCGGTTTGCAGAACAGCAACCGTTTCGAGTTCAGAAAAATATCTGATTATCCTAAGATTAATGATATTTTGAAGTAATTTTTTTAAAACCACAAAACACTTCGACTCCGCTCAGTGTGACATCTAATACTAAATGTTAGAATTTTAGCGATGTCAATCTGAGCGGAGTCTAAGACTTTTTTTCTGAAACATTTTATTCTATTCAAATTCTTTAGAAACACCTAATCCAAACAAAGCAAAGTCATAAACTGCTGGGTCATCAGCTTTCCAATCGTTTTGTTTTCTGGTTAAGATTCCTAATTTTCTGGAAATATTAGCCGTATGAACATCCAAAGGAACAGATAAAAACTTCGGTTCAATCTTTTCCCAAATTCCAAAATCAACACCTTTCTTATCTTTCCGAACCATCCAACGCAGAAACATAATCAATCTTTTCGACGCCGAATTTTTGTAAGGCGAACTCACGTGTTTTTGTCCTCGATGTTTTTCAGAGATGAAATGATTTCGGAAACGCTCAATCGAATGAGAGAAATTAGTTTCATTTTCATTGATTAGAAAAGCATCTTCCAGACTTTCAAATTGAGTATAAATCCGTCTGAAATTCTTTAAAAAGAAAATAAAATCTTCGTGATTGAAAGTTCTGTGAATAGCTTTTTGTGGAACTCTGCCCAAATCAGAATCAGTAAAATTCATTACAAAATCGTACGGTGAATTACCCATTAATTCCATCATTTTGTTTGCGTCATTGATGATAGATTTTCGGTTTCCCCAAGCGATACTTGCAGACAGAAAACCAGCAATTTCAATATCTTGTTTCAAATAAAAACGATGCGGAATCTGAATTGGGTCATCGGTAATAAAATCTGGAGAATTGTAGAGTTCTGCTTTTTCGTTCAGCAAATCGAAGATGTCTTTTTCTTTTAAATTCATAATTCCATTAATCGTTTTTTGAACACAAAGCGCACAAAGTTTATTTGAATTCTTTACGCAATTAAGTTCACAAAGGCGTAAAACTTATAAAAGCTTACTATTATCATTTATAAAAAAATTGTCACTCTGAAAAAATCTCGATGCATAGATTCTTTTAGAATGACAAATATGATGTTTATATTTTATTAAAACTATCTTCCAATCACTTCCGTAATAGGATTTCCAACATTTCCACTTGGAAACTGAATATGCAACAATGCAGAAACGGTTGGTGCAATATCCGTCATAAAATACGGTTTGTTACTTTCTCCTTGATTGATTCCCCAACCCATAAAAATCAAAGGAATATGCGCATCATAAGAATTCCAAACACTGTGAGTTGTTCCTTTTTTCGCATAAGTTGGCAACATAGAATCGTGAGAAATCAATTGGATATCTCCACTTCTTTCTCTATTGATTCCGTTGATGATTCTTTGTTTAATTGGTTCTGGAATTGTAGCTTCCTGAACTTTGATTGTAGAAACTGCGTACAAAACTGTCGGGTCTTTTTCAAGTTCGCTAATTGCAAAAGCTTTGATGGTTTCAAGGTCTAATTTGTTGTCAGCAATCAGTTTTCTGTCAAAATAAACTTGATAATTATCAACTCCATTAATCAATTTATCAACTCCGAATTTATCCTTCAATTTTGCAGTGATATTTTTTTCCATTCCTTCGCCAAAGAAACCTGTAGCAATTTTATGTTCTTTCAAAAAATCAACAGAATGTGCGCCTCCGTGGTCTGCAGAAAGGAAAACTGTATACTGTCCTTTACCAACTTTCTTATCAAGATATTTGAAAAATTCGCCTAAATCCTGGTCAAGTCTTAAATAAACATCTTCTACCTCTATGGAATTTGGACCAAATTTATGACCTGCATAATCTGTTGAAGCGATATTAATTGCCAAAATATCCGTAATATCATCACTTCCCAAATTTTCTCCTTCTACAGAAGCTTCTGCCAACTTCAAAGTCAAAGTATTTCCGAAAGGTGTATATCTGATATTATCTTTTCTCGATTGGTAATCTGCAGGTAAATTGCTGTAAGGAAATGTGGGTGTCTTTGCACTTCCCAAAAGACCTTCCCAAGCTGAATTGTCTGGAGAACTTTCTGTATATTGATTGATTGGCAACAAGGTATTCCAACCATTCGCCACCAATTTATCAGGAAGATTCTGAGAATTGAAAGCCTTAATCCATTCGGGAAGTTCATTCATATAATAAGTACTCGTGATGAAATCTCCTGTAGAATCATCAAACCAAAAAGCACCGTTTGGCGTGTGACCAGCTGGTAAAATGGAAGCTCTATCTTTCAATGAAACTCCAATCACTTTTCCTTGAAAATTGGTTGCTAATCTCAATTCGTCTGTAACAGTTGTCGACCAAAGATTTTTGGGAGAATGACTTCCAACCTTTACATTAGTAGTTCCGACAGGTTGTACACTTTCGTCCGTTGTACAATAGACATTTTTTCCAGTTTCTTTGTCCGTCCAATCGTTTCCAGCAATCCCGTGAATCGCAGGAACCGAACCTGTATAAATGGAAGTGTGTCCAAGAGCCGTTACCGTTGGAACATAAGGAATATTGACATTGTTAAGAGAATACCCAGTGTTCAAAAGTCTTTTAAAACCATCGTTCCCGAATTTGTTATAATAACGATAAAGATAATCCCATCTCATCTGGTCTATTACCAAACCAACAACCAACTTTGGTCTTGCTATCGAATTTAATTTTGTTTTCTGAACCTCAGGAGTTTCACTTTTAAGTTTTATCTTTTGTGCATCTACATTTCCAATCGCAATAGTTGCAACTAAAAATATTTGAATTTTTCTGAACATTGAATTTTACTTTTTATTGAGCCCAAATTTACGGCTTTCAAAAGTTTTGAGGTGTGAAATTTATATTAAAGTTTGGAAGAACTTTTTAACACAAAGGCACAAGAAATGATTCAATTCAATATTTAAAGGCGCAAAAGACTTCGACTCCGCTCAGTCTGACACTGCTAATAATTCAACGTCCAATATAAACATTGTCATCCTGAGCGGAGTCGAAGGATATTTATTAAACAAAAAGAACGAGCAAAAAGCCCGTTCTCTTCAATATAAAATTTAACAATTCTATTTACCTCCGCCGGAATTTTTCTCGACATCGGTTTTGGTATTTTCTTTTACTTTTTGGTTTCCGAAACGCTTCACAAATGTCAGAGAAACGCCGTACCAGTCCCATCTGTTATAGTTTTTGAAAGTCCCAATTTGACTGTAAGTTGTCGTGGTCATACTTGGTCTTTTGAAGATATTCATAAACTGTAAGCTGGTTTCTATCTGTGCTCCCTGGAAAATTTTGGTCACAGAAAAATTATGGAAATAGTTATATTTATTCGCTACAGAGTTTCCATTATTTTGATTATCAACACTCATCCAAGCACTCAAATTAATATTTTTATTGAATAAATTGGTATAAGAAAGATTGGTTGAACCACCAACATAACTGATATAATTATTCTCGGAATTCAAATTATTTCTTGTATTGAAATCGCTGTTATCAATATAATACCAGCCGATTCCGAAGTTGACATTCAGTTTATTCTTGAAAAGATTCTGATTAGTATTGGCAAACAAATAGAACTTCTCGACTTTCCCTTTGAAGTTATCCGGGAAAACAATCGTTTTTAAATTTCCATTTGCGTCAGTTTCTTGTGAATAATTCTCCCAATAATCCTGGTCGGTAAACATATATCTCGCTGAGATGAAATACTTTTTGAACAAACCAAATTTCAAAACCACTCTGTCACTTGGATTTGGAAGAAGTTCCATATTTCCTCGGTAAAAGATTCCGTTGTTGTTTGGCACTTCAAAAGGATTGAATTCCGAAAACCAAGGTCTCCAAAGATTGTGATTGTAAGTTAAACTCAAATCGTAATTCGGAGAGAAAGCATATTTCACTAATAGATTTGGTAAAAATGTTCCATAAGAATCCTTTCTTCCTTGGTTTCCTACATTTTCTCTGATTTTATAATCGATATGTTCATAACGCAAACCAACTCTTGTTTCCAATTTTTCAAAAAACGTTTTGCTGTAATTGAAATAAAGTGAATTGATATTATCTGTGTAATGGAAATCACTTGTCAGTCTGGTATTTTGAATCAAATCTTGATACATATTCGGAATCACATTATTATTGAAATTCGCTTTTCCACCAACTTCGAGAGTTCCACCTTTACCAAGGGGTGTTGTGAAATCTACTTTTATATAATAATTTCTGTTTTGAGTATCAGAATTAATCAATGTTTGTTCAGTCGCTGGAATTTTTTCCCATTCTTCCGGTTTTATATTTGAAACATTGGAACTTTTAAGTAACCTATCGGTTGAGGCGTCTCCTGTGTCGTAATTAATTCCAAGATTGACATCCAGAATCTTGTTCTTTTCTTTATCATAATATTTGTAGAACAAATTGGTTCCTAATGTATTATTAAGATTCTTACCAAGCATATTTTGATAATTCGCTATTTTGAAATTTCCATCATCATAAATTTTTGTGTACGAATTGGAATCATAACTGTTGTCTCCACGGAAATATTCCAGAACAAGACCAACATTATTTTTATCATTCAGTTCAAATTCTGAAGTAGATGAAAAAGATGGATTTTTGCTCTTGTAAGGCGTTTCCGAATCAATTAACTGTCTGTCTTTGTTAGCGTAATAAGAATAATCGTTAGAGCTTTTTGATACGAAAACATTGTCACTATAACTTCCTGTAAACGTTTGTGTAAAGTTCTTTTTATGATAATTCAGATTCAAACTTCCGTATTGATTATTCTTAGTATTTTGCGTGTTAGTAAGGGAAACACTTCCTTTCAAACCTTCATCATCACGCTTTTTCAGAACGATATTAATAACCGCTCCAGTCGCTTCGTAACGAGAAGATGGACTTGTGATGACCTCAATTTTCATTAGGTTATCAGCGGGAATTGTTTTGAGATATTCTTTAAGTTCTTTTCCTGTAAAAACCGATTTTCTATCGTTGATGTAAACCGTTACCGATTCTCCTTCTGCTTTTACATTATCATTGTTATCGATGCTTACCAAAGGCGTCATTCTCACGATATCCCAAGTTGTATTTCCTGCCAAAATAGAACTGTTTGCGACATTGAAAACCGTTCTGTCGGCTTTGCTTTCGACTGTTGGTTTTTTAGCGATGATTGTAACCGACTCTATTTCTTTGGATTTTAAAGTGTCTTTGGTTTGGGCAAATGCGATTGTAATAGAAAGTAATCCTAGCAAGGTTAATGCTGACCTCATTGTTATTTGTTTTGCTTATAAGACAACCGAAATAACATTAATGTTACATCCAAAATTAATTTTTATTGATAAAATCGAATTTTAATTAAATTTGGGAAAATATAAACTTGCAATGAATCCAAAAGTTGATGAACATATAAACGAATCTAAACAATGGAAAGACGAGATGAATGCTTTGAGAACCATTATTCTGGATTGTCAATTGGCAGAAGATTTCAAATGGGGGAAACCGTGTTATTCTTTTCAAGGCAAGAATATTGTGATTATTCAGGGTTTTAAAGAATATTTTGCGCTCTTGTTTTTCAAAGGTGGAATTATGAAAGATTCCGAGCATCTTCTTGTCAAAATGGGAGAAAATACACAAGCCGGAAGACAAATGCGATTTGAAAATGTTCAGGATATTTTGGGTAAAAAATCAGTTATCAAAGATTATATTTTTGATGCTATTGAAATAGAAGAACGAGGAGAAAAAGTAGAAATCAAAAGAGAAGCAACGCCAATTCCAGAAGAATTTCAAATTAAACTAAATGAAAATCCCGAATTAAAATCTGCTTTCGAATCTTTAACTCCAGGAAGACAGCGCGCTTATCTGTTTCATTTTTCTGCACCAAAACAATCCAAAACCAGAGAATCCAGAATCGAAAAATCTATCCCAAGTATTCTTGACGGAAAAGGAATGAACGATTAAAAAGATTTAAGCTCTCGCTGATTTTGCAAATCTTGCAGATTAATACAATAAAGTAGATTTGCGTAATTTGCTAAATCTGTGAGAGAAATATTTTTATCCAAAAGCAACTAATCAATATGAAAAATAAACTTCAACTTTCAACAGAACAACAGGAAGAGTTAATCCAAATCCTCAAAACCCGCTTCGAAAAAAATCCGAAACGTCACGAAAATATCAAATGGGAAGATGTTCAGAAAAAACTAGAATCAAGTCCCGAAAACCTTTGGTCACTCAACGAGATGGAAAGAACAGAAGGCGAACCAGATGTTGTTGGCCACGATAAAAAAACAAATGAATATTTTTTCATAGATTGTTCCGCAGAAAGTCCAAAAGGCAGAAGAAGTCTTTGCTATGACCGAAAAGCATTGGACTCCAGAAAGGAAAATAAACCTGCGAACAGCGCCATTGATTTAGCTAATGAAATCGGAATTGAGATTTTGAATGAAAAACAGTACAGAGAATTACAAACGCTTGGAAACTTTGATTTGAAAACTTCGAGCTGGATAAAAACTCCTGACGAAATCAGAAAATTAGGCGGTGCTGTTTTCTGTGATAATCGTTATAACACGATTTTCCTCTATCACAACGGCGCGGAATCTTATTATGCAGCGAGAGGTTTTCGTGGGGTTTTAAAAGTTTGAAAGTAAAAATTGATGAAAAAAGAATTTGATATTTTAAATCATATTTCTGAATATGAAATCCTCGAAAAGCTAAAATATTTAGGAAGTAGAGAACTGACCATAACTGGACACGGTTATAAAACATTTAGCAATATTCCAATTTTGGAATCAGCACAAAAATCAACTTTGAATTATTCCAATAGGTCTTCTGTAAAACCTGCAATAGCATTGATTGATGTTATTTTGGCAGCCAATAGAAATTACAACAAAGTTGTAGAACCTAATATTAACAGAATACAGGAAGAGTATCCTGACTTAAAGAATTTTGACGAGCTTAATAAAATTATAAACTCACAAACAAAGCAAGAGTTCTATTTATTTTGGGGACATAAAGATGAAAAAAAATACAATACTTTAAAAAATGTTCTTTTAAAAATTAATAACCTAAAAGAAATAATTCCTAGCTACAAGGACGATTTTGATTTAATGAAACAATGGGCAAAAAATGCCGATATTTTCAATTACAAAAAAGATTTTATTGGTTCTATTCCTAATATTGCTATTGCAACTTTTCAACATTTAAGAATGGTTTATGGTGCTGACACTATAAAACCTGACCAAAGAGTTAAAGAAATTTTGGATTATGAATTTGGAATATCAAATTTATCTGATATAAATGTAATAAAAGCGGTTGAACAAATTGCCAAAATTGCCAAGATGAAAGTCATAACAATTGACCAAATATTCGTTCAATATGGTTCTAGTTATTATAATCAATCAGCAAATAAAATTAGCATTAAACAAATTGTAAGTAATCTAAAAAAATATGGAGTTGATAATGAAACAATAAGCAAATCAACATTATTGAGTGTAGGACAAATAGAAAAAATTAATTAAATTTTCATCAAGCACAATCCTTACAAACTCCAGTCAAAATACAATTCACACTTTCCACAGAATATCCTTTGTCCAAAGAAAACTGAACCTCAATTGGCAGACATTCTATCGTTTCGCATTTTGTACATCTGAAATGAAAATGATGGTCTGTCAGTTTTTTTTCATCACATTTGATGCAGACAGCGAAATATTGTTTTCCGTCTTCGGCAACAATTCTGTGGAGAATTCCGTCTTCGCAAAATCTATTTAATACTCGATAAATCGTGGCTCTGTCAATATCAATATTGATATTTTTCTCGATAGAATCCTGACTCATCGCTTTAGCTTTATGAGTTAACAAATTCAAAACGGCTTCTTTTGCTGGCGTATTTCTTCTTATCATTTTTATTAATGCGATTATGTTGCAATAATAAAAATTAATCCTAACTTTGACAAATAAAACGACATAAATAATTTAAAATGACAAGACAAAATCAATTTGATGTTATTATAATTGGAGGAAGTTATGCGGGTCTTTCGGCAGGAATGTCTTTGGGGCGTTCTTTGAGAAAAGCATTAATCATAGACAGCGGAAAACCCTGCAATGAGCAAACGCCACATTCTCATAATTTTTTGACGCAGGACGGAAAAACGCCAAAAGAAATTACTGAATTATCGAAGAGCCAGGTTTTAGAATATAAAACGGTAGAATCTCATCAAGGAAAAGCAATTGAAGCTAAAAAGATTGAAAATGGTTTTGAAGTTATCACAGAAAATGGAGAAAAATTTAATTCAAAAAAATTAATTATTGCAACAGGAATTATCGATGAAGTTCCAAATATCAAAGGTTTCCAAGAATGCTGGGGAATTTCATTAATTCATTGTCCGTATTGCCACGGTTATGAATTTAAAAATAAAAAAACAGGAATCATTGCGAATGGCGAACGTGGTTTTCATATTTCATCATTGGTCAATAATCTTACAAAAGACATTACCATTTTCACAAGAGGTAAAGCCGATTTTACAGAAGAACAATTTCAGAAATTAGAAAAAAATAATATCAAAATTATCGAAACTGAAATTGACGAATTGAAGCATCAAAACGGAAATGTTGAAAGTCTGATTTTATCAGATGGAACAATTATGAATTTCGAAGCTATTTATGGAGCGTTTCCTTTTAAACAACATTCTGATATTCCAGAATTGTTGGGTTGTGAAATGACAGAAATGGGTCATATTAAAATTGACCAATTTCAGAAAACAAATGTTGTAGGATTATTTGCTTGTGGCGATAATTCAAGTCCGATGCGAGCCGTTGCTAATGCAGTTTACACAGGTAGTTTGACGGGAGCAATGGTTAATATGGAATTGACGAATGAAGGTTTTTAATTATAAGACAACTGTATTAAAAAATTTGCCTATTATTTTGGATAATTAATTACCTTATCAAGTTCAACAGGATTATTATATTTCTCAATTAATTTTCTTTGGATCTCGGTTGAAGACCTTAAATTTTCTTTTGTCAGCTTAGATCCATCATCCAGAAGAATTTCCTCTGTCTGAGACCAGTCTACTCTTCCATTCTTCAAATAGGCAAATGGATCTTCATAATGGGCAAGTTTATACTTTTTATACCTTTCGTCATCCATGTAAAGGTTTTTTTTGAACATTCTTTTTAAGAGAGTAATTTCATTCGTAGTGATATAATTTTCAGATTTTACTAATTTGAAACTGAAATTATTCCCGTCATCTGATAATTCTACAATTAAACCAGGCAAACCGTGGAATTTGTGAGGGCCTTCCTGAAAGGGAATCTCATTAGTAAACCAAGCTATCCAGTTTCTACCACCAAAAGTGGTCGTTGCTTTTTGGAGAACATAGTTTTGAAACATTTTATTTTCGGGAAACAATTTCCAAACTTGCACAGGCTCAGAGTTCCGTTTTATAATATCCCAACCAAGAAATTCGTATCCATCATAGACCTTACTATTCATATTATGGACAAAAAAGTCAGTAAGTTTAGGAGCCGGAAAGCCATTAGGAAGATTGAGATTTTTTATAGAATCTGAAATAAAAAAATCTCTACCATAATACAAAACCATATCAGGATTGATATCCAGATGAAAAAAATCACTGGTTATGATATTTTGTGTAGAATCTTTCCTGGCATCCACTTTATAAATAAATCTATGGGTCTGTGCTTCTATTTGCAAGAATAAGAATAGAAATAAAAAATTGACTGTTTTCATAACTAATTTTTTATAAAATTACAAATATAATAGAACTATGCAATGCAAATTACCATTTATTACAATTTTATTTATTTAATACATAAAAAAACGCGCTTCACAGCGCGTTATAATCTTATATCAAAGCTTAAACTAAAACTTAAGGTCTCCGTTAACTTCTCTTACAGCTTGTGCTGCTTCAGCAAACTTCAGTTGCTCATCAACAGTCAAAGTGATGTTTACGATTTTTTCAACACCATTTTTCCCAATGATTGCAGGAACGCCAAGACAGATATCATTTTGCCCATATTCACCTTCAAGCATCAATGAACAAGGAATCATTTTTTTGTGGTCGCAAAGAATTGCCTGAACCATTACAGAAACAGCCGCACCTGGCGCGTACCAAGCTGAAGTTCCTAATAATTTGGTCAAGGTTGCACCGCCAACTTTAGTTTCTTCGATTACGTTAGCTTTTTGCTCATCGCTCAAGAATTCTGAAACTGGAACACCATTTCTGGTTGCTTTGCTGTAAAGTGGCAACATTCCAGTATCAGAGTGTGCAGCAATTACCATTCCGTCAACATCAGAAATTGGCGCTTCTAAAGCTTCAGCCAATCTGTATTTGAATCTTGCAGAATCCAAAGCACCACCCATTCCAATGATTCTTTCCTTTGGAAGTCCAGAAGTTTTATGTACCAAATATGCCATTGTATCCATCGGGTTAGAAACCACAATAATAATCACATCAGGAGAATGTTTTACTAAGTTTTGAGTTACTTCTTTTACAATTCCAGCGTTGATACCAATTAATTCTTCTCTTGTCATTCCTGGCTTCCTTGGGATTCCTGAAGTAATCACCGCTACTTTTGAACCTGCAGTTTTTGAATAATCTCCAGTAGTTCCAGTAATTTTAGTATCAAATCCATTTAAAGACGCTGTCTGCATCAAATCCATTGCTTTTCCTTCTGCGAAACCTTCTTTGATGTCTACCAAAACAACTTCTGCTGCGAAGTCTTTCATTGCGATGTATTCTGCACAACTAGCTCCTACTGCGCCTGCGCCAACTACGGTAACTTTCATAATGATAATGTATTTTTTATATTAGTTTGAAATTTTATTTTGTATTGTTGTAAATATAATAAAAGTTACAAAGCGCAGAAGAAATTTAATTCTAACATTTGTCATATTTTAATTAAGTCCAATTTTGAAAGTGTAAATGCTACATTTGGAAGCAATGAAACTTAACATATGATACAATTTATATCATAATATTAAAGTCATTCTTTAATATGATTCCTATTTCGTAAATTTGCTCTGAAAAAAATTGAAAATATGTCAGAAAACAACATAAAATCTATTGCGGTTTTGACTTCTGGAGGTGATGCTCCTGGGATGAATGCTGCACTTAGAGCTGTTGTAAGAACAGCAAATCACTACGACATAGACTGTTACGGAATCCGAGAAGGTTACAATGGTTTGATCGCTGGTGATGTTATAAAGATGGGACCACGTTCCGTCAAAAATATTATTAATCAAGGTGGAACGATTCTGAAATCTGCAAGATCTAAAGAATTTATGACACCAGAAGGCCGAAAAAAAGCTTACGATCAGTGTGTAAAATTAGGTATTGATGCTTTAGTTTGCATCGGTGGGGACGGAAGTTTTACCGGAGCTAAAGTCTTCAATGAAGAATATGGTGTCAAAGTAATTGGTGTTCCAGGGACTATTGATAACGATATCTTCGGGACAGATAAAACCATTGGTTACGATACCGCCCTTAACACAGCAATGGACGCTATTGATAAAATCCGTGATACAGCAACTTCTCATAACAGAGTTTTCTTTGTGGAAGTAATGGGTCGTGATGCGGGTTTCATTGCATTAAACAGTGGAATTGCAACCGGTGCTCTTGACATCTTGATTCCTGAAAGAAAAGATAGTTTGGAAGATCTTTTCAACACTTTTAAAACTGCTGAGAAAGTAGGTAAATCATCCAGCATTGTAGTAGTTGCGGAAGGTGAAGAATTAGCAAGTATCTATGACTTAGCAAAAGCTACCAAAGAAGAATTTCCTAGTTATGACATTCGTGTAGCAATTCTTGGTCACATCCAAAGAGGAGGATCTCCAAGCTGTGCAGACAGAGTTTTGGCAAGTCACCTTGGATACGGCGCTGTCATTGGATTAATGGAAGGAAAAAACAAAGTGATGGTAGGAATGCAATCCAACAAAATTACTTATACAACAATCGAGGAAGCAATCAAAAAACATAACGAAATAGATAAAGACTTACTTAAAATAGCAGAGATTCTTGCTATGTAATTCCTTATTTTTTCGTAAATTTATAGTAACAAAAAAACCTTAATATTTTAAATAATATGTCAACAATTAAAGTAGGAATCAACGGATTCGGAAGAATCGGACGTTTAGTATTCAGAGCAATGACTGAAAGAGAAAACATCGAAGTTGTAGGGATTAATGACCTTATCGATGCAGAATACATGGCTTACATGCTAAAGTACGATTCAGTTCACGGAACGTTCAAAGGAGAAGTATCAGTACAAGGAAACAACCTTGTTGTAAACGGAAAAACCATCCGTGTAACTGCTGAAAGAGATCCTAACAACCTAAAATGGAATGAAGTAGGTGCAGAATACATCGTAGAATCCACAGGATTATTCCTTTCTAAAGATACTGCTCAGGCTCACATCAACGCTGGTGCTAAGAAAGTAATTCTTTCTGCTCCTTCTAAAGATGATACGCCAATGTTCGTAATGGGTGTAAACCACAAAGAACTTACAAATGATGTAACTGTATTCTCAAACGCTTCTTGTACTACAAACTGCCTTGCACCATTAGCAAAAGTGATCCACGATAATTTTGGAATTGCTGAAGGTCTTATGACAACTGTACACGCTACAACCGCAACTCAGAAAACTGTAGATGGACCATCTGCAAAAGACTGGAGAGGTGGCAGATCTGCGCTTAACAACATTATCCCTTCTTCTACAGGTGCTGCAAAAGCAGTAGGAAAAGTAATCCCTTCTCTTAACGGGAAATTAACAGGTATGTCTTTCAGAGTTCCAACTGCTGACGTTTCTGTGGTTGACCTTACTGTAAGATTGGAAAAGCCAACTTCTTACGATGAGATCGCTGCTGCTATCAAAGCTGCATCTGAAGGTGAGTTGAAAGGAATTCTTGGTTACACAGAAGATGCTGTGGTTTCTCAGGATTTCGTAAGCGATCCAAGAACTTCTATCTTCGATAAAGAAGCTGGAATTATGCTTTCTCCAACTTTCGTTAAATTGGTTTCTTGGTATGACAACGAATGGGGTTATTCTAACAAATTAACAGACCTTTTGGTACATTCAGCTTCTTTGTAATCTGAAGCTTTTTGATAAAATTAAACCTTTCAAATTCATTTTGAAAGGTTTTTTTATGTTCATTAATGATAAAACTCACAATCAAATTATGGAGTAATAATTGTAACTTTATCTAAGATGGAAAAAATAATTTTACAACCTCAATTCAAAAATTCAGCTCATTTCAAAAACTTTTGGGAAACCGGAAATGGTAAACAACTTATAGAATTTTCTGGAGCTAAAGTCAACTTTGAAGATTTTGAAAAATTCTCTCATTTCTTTTATGAGGTCGATGAAATTGGAGATGAAGTTGTAAAAGAAGTTTATTTTACACAGTCATTTCCTGCAGCTTCAAAACAAATTGAAAATTATATACAAAATGGAATTTCAGAAAACGACGAAACTCCTAAAAGCGTAAAAATACTCTTCGGACAAACTCAATCTGTTCCGGAATGGGTGGATTTTGAATTAATAAAAAGTGGCGCCGAACTTTGTATGCGTTGCAACGTAGATTCTTTGATTTCTTTAAGAGATTACTGTTTGATTGGCGGATATGATTATGCCTATCTCAACAAACCTCTTATAGTAACAGAAGCTTTGAAAAAAGGTGCTGTCAAACGCTTATCAGAAACTTTAGATTTCTGGGTTAATGTTACAAGAACCAATTCACTTTTCACGCATCAAAAAGGTTACGAATTTGCTATTAAAACAAGACTCATCCATTCCTACGCAAGACTTTCCATCAAGAAACATTATAAAAATTGGGATACTAAAAACTGGGGAGAACCCATCAATTCCTGGGATATGATGGCAACTTATATCGGTTTCAGCTTGGTATTTTTATACAGTTTACACAAATTAGGAAATACATTTTCAGAAAAAGAGGAAAAGGGACTTTTTCACCTTTGGAAATACGTAGGCTACCTGTTAGGAATTCCTGAGAAACTTTTACCTGATAACAAAAAGCAAGCAACAGAATATTTTTATCTATGGTCAGCTGTACAACCGCCTGCGGACAAAGATTCAGTTTTATTAGCTCATTCTTTATTAAATGAATCTTTGGAAAATCCTATTCTTAAATTTAATTTTCAAAGAAAAAACCTTCGCTATTTGCATATCTGCTGTACTTGGTTTTTGTTGGACGATGAGGTTTGTGAAAGATTAGAGATTCCTAAAGTTAAAAGCAGAAATTTATTCCCTTTGTCCAAGAAGATTTTCAATAAAATCTATGAAAAAACAATAAGCAGAGAGACACAAATAAAGAAGGGAAATAAGGATCAATTAAAAGTTTTGAAAGATTATTTGAACATCACAAAAAATTCAAATTTTCATTAAAATTCGATTAATAAATTAAAATCTCATGTCAAAATAATATTGGATTTTGATTTTAAAATTCCGTATTTTTGAGAATAATTTTTTGAAACAATGAGCACTATAGACGATAAGAAAAAAGCACTACAACTGGTGCTGGAAAAACTAGATAAAACCTACGGAAAAGGCACCGTAATGACTTTGGGCGAGGATTCTGTGGACCACACAATAGAAGTAATTCCTTCCGGATCATTAGGAATTGACTTGGCTTTAGGCGTTGGCGGGTATCCAAGAGGAAGAGTAATAGAAATCTACGGGCCTGAATCTTCCGGTAAAACAACACTTACTTTACACGCTATTGCTGAAGCACAAAAAACGGGAGGCATCGCCGCTTTCATAGATGCCGAGCACGCATTTGACAGAGGTTACGCAGCAAAATTGGGTGTTGATTTGGAAAACTTAATTATCTCTCAACCGGATAATGGGGAACAGGCTTTGGAAATTGCCGATAACTTGATCAGATCGGGTGCAATTGATATTGTAGTAATCGATTCTGTAGCTGCATTGACGCCGAAAGCCGAAATAGAAGGCGAAATGGGAGATTCCAAAATGGGTCTTCACGCAAGATTGATGTCTCAGGCTCTGAGAAAATTGACAGGATCAATCTCAAGAACAAAATGTACAGTAATCTTCATCAATCAGCTTCGTGAAAAAATCGGAGTTATGTTTGGAAATCCAGAAACTACTACAGGAGGAAATGCTCTTAAATTCTATGCATCTGTAAGAATTGACATCAGAAAAGCAAGTGCTCCTATAAAAAATGGTGATGAAGCTGTTGGAAGCCGTGTGAAAGTGAAAATTGTGAAAAACAAAGTTGCTCCACCTTTCAAAATGGCCGAATTTGATATTATGTACGGAGAAGGAATTTCTAAATCTGGCGAAATTCTTGATACGGCAGTAGATCTTGCTGTAGTTAAGAAAAGCGGATCTTGGTTCAGTTATGAAGAAACAAAGCTTGGACAAGGTCGTGATGCTGTAAAAGACCTCTTGAAAGATAACCCTGAACTATCCGAGGAAATAGAAGGTAAGATCAGAGAAATTATTAAAAATAAATAAAAAAACAAAGGCTGTGAAAATTTCACAGCCTTTGTTTTTTTATTTGAAGAAATAAGTCAAACCTAAACTTAAAACTTGTTCTGATTTTTTCTTTTCAGTATTGGGATCAGAGGTCCATGATTCCACCATATTTGGATATGCATTTGATAGACCTATATCGAATTTCAAAGCAATCTCCAACTGACGTTTGTAACTGAAACCAACACCCGCACCTACTCCTAGATTAAAAGGATTAGCTTTACCGTTAAATCCCGGATGAGCAGGATCTCCTTCTTCTGTATAAACAGGTCTGCTAGGGTTTTTAATTTTTTGATTAATTAAAAAGTTCAATCTCGGGCCAATCAATCCATAAAACTCAGATTCAGCTTCAGAAAAATAAACTTTCAAGTTAATAGGGACACTTAGATAATTATTACCATAAATAGCATCATATCCCGGTGCGCCTTTTGAATCTTTTGCTTTTCCCGATTCTCCTGCTCCAAAATATAAAGCCTCCATTTGAAGATAATATTGTTCGGCAGTACCCATAGGTGCTTGAGCAGTAATTCCCCCTAAAAGAGAAATTCTTGCCCCCGAAGGATTGTGTGCATTTCTAACTCTTGAATATGTTCCTCCTGCAACAATACCAAATTCAGTTGACCTGAAATCGATTTGTGCTTGCGACAAAAAGGAAGATAAAATTAAAGATGCAAAAAGTACTTTTTTCATACTTGTGTTTTTATAAATATTTTTCTTTTCAAATTTAAATAAAAAAATTGAGAAGCTCCATTTGAGCTTCTCAAAATATATTTAATAAAAGATTTTAATCAATTATATTATGCAAGAACCTTCGCTACAGTTACTCCAATTTCTGCCGGAGAATCTACAACGTGAATTCCGTTTTCTGCCATAATAGCCATTTTTGCCTGTGCAGTATCATCATCTCCACCTACGATTGCACCTGCGTGACCCATTGTTCTTCCTTTAGGCGCAGTCTGTCCAGCGATAAATCCTACAACTGGTTTTGTAGAACCACTAGCTTTGTACCATCTTGCAGCTTCAGCTTCCAAAGATCCACCGATTTCTCCGATCATTACAACCGCTTCAGTTTCCGGATCGTTGATGAACAATTCCAAAGCTTCTTTAGTAGTCGTTCCGATGATTGGATCTCCACCAATTCCGATAGCTGTAGAAACTCCGAAACCAGCTTTCACTACCTGATCAGCAGCTTCGTAAGTTAAAGTTCCAGATTTTGAAACAATCCCCACTTTTCCTTTTTTGAAAACGAAACCTGGCATAATACCGATTTTAGCTTCGTCTGAAGTGATGATACCAGGACAGTTTGGACCGATCAAACGAACGTCTCTGTCTTGGATATAATCCTTAACTTTTACCATATCAGCAACAGGAATCCCTTCTGTGATACATACAATAACTTTGATACCTGCCTCAGCAGCTTCCATTACAGCATCTGCAGCAAATGCAGGCGGAACGAAAATAATACTCACATTAGCTCCTGCTTTCTCCACAGCTTCTGCCACAGAATTGAAAACCGGCTTACCAAGGTGCTCAGAACCTCCTTTTCCTGGAGTTACACCTCCAACAACGTTGGTTCCGTAATCGATCATTTGACCTGCGTGGAAAGTACCTTCGTTACCTGTAAATCCTTGTACGATAACTTTAGAATCTTTGTTTACTAATACTGACATTTTTTATTGTAATTTATTGATTTTATAAAACTTTGTTATTCGCAAAATTAACGATAATAATCCAAAAATTTCTTGTAATCAATAATTTTTTGGATTAATAAAATATGATTTACTTCAGATTTTTGATTCTGACTTCTTTTCTTAGATACTCACGGAATTCTTCTGCAATTGGTCCAAAGTAAGTTCCTTTTTTCAAATCTCTGTTGATACCTGTTTTTGCAAGAAGAACGGTTCCTTTTTCGATTCTCACGCCGGAAGCCATTCCTACTTGTCCCCAAATCGTCACTTCATCTTCGATAATACAACATCCTGCGATTCCGGTTTGTGAAGCAATCAAGCATCTTTTGCCAATAATTGTGTCGTGACCAATCTGAATTTGATTATCCAAAATACTGCCTTCTCCAATGATTGTTGGATCTGTAACACCTCTGTCGATTGTACAACCGTTTCCGATTTCTACATTATTTTCGATGATAACGTTTCCTACTGAAATTAATCTGTCAAAGTTTCCATTGAGTTTTCTGTAATAAAAAGCATCGCCGCCTAAAACTGTGTTGGCTTGAATGATTACATTATCACCGATAACTGTTCTGTCTCCGATCACAACATTTGGAAAAATGTGGCAATTTTTTCCTATTCTCACTTCATTCCCGATTGTTACTGAAGGATGAATGAATGTACCATCTCCAACTTCAAGATCATGAAGTTCTTCTCTGAAGTTTGAAATTCTTGTAAAATGGGTATTGATTTTATTAAAGTCTCTAAAAGGATCATCCGAAACCAAAAGTGCTTTTCCTTCCGGACATTCTACCTCTTTATCGATTAAAATAATTGTAGCGGCAGAATTGAGCGCTTTGTCGTAATATTTTGGATGGTTTACAAAGACAATTTCTCCTGTTTTCACCATATGAATTTCATTAGTTCCAAGAACTGGGAAATCTTCTGCGCCGATATATTTTGCATTGATGATATCAGCAATTGTTTTAAGTTGTTGTGGCTGATTGAATGTCATAGTTTGTTGTTAGAATTTAGACATTTGATTTTAGGTAGCTTCGTATTTATGGATGCGAACCTTGCAGCCCGACTTGAGCGGAAATCCTTTTTTGCGTAAACTTCAAATTCTATTTATATTAAAATCGTCTGCAAAAAAGATTGGGAGCGGAAGGCGGAAATAGCTGCCATAAAAAGAAAGCTGAAAACTTCACGCTTCCAGCTTTCTGATATAATTTATTTTACTCTTTCAAGGTAAGATCCGTCCTCGGTATTGACTTTAATCTTGTCGCCTGGTTCGATGAACAATGGAACGTTTATTCTAGCTCCGGTTTCTACAATTGCATTTTTCAGTGCATTCGTAGCTGTATTTCCTTTGATTCCCGGATCAGCTTCGATTACTTCTAAGTAAACAGACTGTGGCAATTCTGCAGAAAGTGGCGTTTCGTCAACTTCTTTCAAGATGATCGTCACCTCTTCTCCAGCTTTCATAAACTGAGAATTTTCAATCATTTCTTTGTCAAGATAAAGTTGAGAGAAATCGTCGTTATTCATAAAGTGAAAACCATTCTCATCATCATAAAGATATTGGAATTTTCTTGTGATTACCTTTACTTCGTCAATTTTGTGACCTGCAGAGAAAGTGTTATCTAAAACTTTTCCGTTGGTTACAGATTTTAATTTTGTTCTTACGAAAGCAGGACCTTTACCCGGTTTTACGTGCATAAATTCTATCACTTTGAAAATATCATTGCTGAATTCTATGCAAAGTCCTTTTCTAATATCGTTGCTTGTTGCCATTAGTTATATATAAACTTATATTATTTTTATTCTTTGTTGGATCCGTAACCTTTCACAATACCTCTTGGAGAATTTTGGATAAATTGGATAATCTCATCTCTTTCCACCGTTGGAAGCATTTCTTTTTCGATGAATTCTATCGCTTGAGTTGTATTCATCTTCATTTGGAAAACAGCTCTGTATATTTTCTGGATTTCGAAGATTTTATCATTTGTAAAACCTCTTCTCCTCAATCCTACAGAATTAATTCCGGCGTAAGATATTGGTTCTCTTGCTACTTTTACATAAGGTGGAATATCTTTTCTGATCAAAGAACCTCCTGAAATCATCACGTGCTTCCCGATTTTACCAAATTGCTGAATGGCAGAAAGTCCGCCCATTACAACAAAATCTCCAATCTCTACGTGTCCCGCAATTCCACAACCGTTTGCAATAATCACATTATCGCCTACGATGCAGTCATGAGCAACGTGAGAAGTTGCCATAATCAGGCAATTATTTCCAATTTTTGTATATCCTAAAGCTTTTGTCCCTCTGTTAATAGTAACACATTCTCTAAGCGTAGTTCCATCTCCGATAATAACCTGAGTATCTTCGCCATCAAATTTAAGATCCTGAGGAACTGCTCCAATTACAGTTCCGGGAAAAATCTTGCAATTTTTACCTATTTTTACATTTTCCATGATGGTCACATTAGGACCGATCCAAGTGTCGGAACCGACAGTTACATTAGCACCAATGGTTGTAAACGGTTCTATCGTTACGTTTTTGCCAATTTTTGCGCGAGGATCTACTGCTGTAAGCTGATGAATCATAGATTAATTTTTAGTTTTTGCAACTTGGGCCATCAATTCGGCTTCTACAACCACGCTGTCTCCAACGTATCCATAACCCTGCATATGTACAATCCCTCTTCTGATCGGCTCTATCAATTCAATTTTGAATATCAGTTGATCTCCCGGAACTACTTTTTTCTTAAATTTCACATTATCCATTTTAACAAAATAAGTTGAATAATTCTCTGGATCCGGAACATTTGCCAAAACCAAAATCCCACCAACCTGAGCCATCGCTTCGATTTGCAAAACGCCTGGCATAACTGGTTCTTTCGGGAAGTGACCCACGAAAAACGGCTCGTTCATAGAAACATTCTTCAGTCCAACCACATGAGTTTCTGACAATTGTAAAATCTTATCAACTAAAAGAAACGGCGGTCTGTGAGGCAATAATTTCATAATGCCATTGATATCAAAAACAGGTTCTGCTTTGAGATCAAAATCAGGAACATTTTTCTTCTTTTGCAATTTGTATTGTCTGTTAAGTTTTTTTGCGAACTGTGTATTTACGAAGTGTCCAGGTTTGTTAGCAATAACACGACCTTTTATTCTTACACCGACTAAAGCCAAATCTCCAATCACATCCAATAGTTTGTGACGTGCTGCTTCATTAGGAAAATTAAGGGTAAGATTATCAAGAATTCCGTTTGGACGGATGGAAACTTCGTCTTTACCGAAAGCTAATTTCAGTTTTTCCGTTGTTTCAGGTGTCAATTCTTTATCAACATACACGATAGCATTGCTGATATCACCACCTTTGATAAGATTTGCATCCAGAAGTTGCTCCAATTCGTGCAAGAAACTGAATGTTCTAGCTGGTGCAATTTCTTCTTTGAATTCTGAAATATTCTTCATACTGGCATTTTGAGTTCCAAGAACTTTGGTTCCAAAATCTACCATTGTTGTAATTTCGTAATCGTCTGCAGGAATGACTGTGATTTCAGAACCTGTAGAAGGATCAATGTAATTCATCACTTCTTTCACTACAAGATATTCTCTTGCCAATTCCTGTTCTGCAACACCAACTTTTTCTATAGCTTCTACAAAATATTTGGAAGAACCATCCAGAATTGGCGGTTCTGCACTATTCATCTCAAGAAAGACATTATCAACATCCATTCCTACCAAAGCAGCTAGAAGATGCTCGCAAGTATGGATTTTGACACCTAACTTTTCAAGAGTAGTTCCTCTTTCTGTAGTGGTTACATAATTGACGTCAGCCTCTACCTGAGGATGACCTTCCAGATCTGTTCTTACAAATACAAATCCGGTGTTTTCCTTAGCCGGTTTGATAGTAAGGTTAACTTCTCTACCTGTGTGAAGACCAATACCCGAAAGTTTGATCTCTTCTTTGATTGTTTTTTGTTTATCACTCATTGTAATAGTTTTGAGGCGGGAAGAACTGTGTCTTGGCTCCTGATACCTTTACTCTGATTTTTTATTTTCTAAATCGTTTATTCTCTTGACTATGTCTGTAAAATTACGGAAATGTACGTAATTTCTTCTGTAATCGCTGTAATTGATTGCAGGCGAACCATAAAGTGTTTCTCCATCTTTGGCTGCGTGGTTTACGCCACTTTGCGCTTGAATCTTCACTTGATTTCCTATTTTGATATGCCCCACAATCCCTACTTGACCTCCAATCTGATTCCAGTCTCCGATGATTGTAGAACCTGCAATTCCTGCCTGAGCGGCAATCACATTATTCTGACCAATCTTTACATTATGAGCAATCTGAATCAAATTATCAATCTTAGTTCCTTTCCCAATAACTGTAGAACCAATAGTTGCGCGGTCGATACTGCAATTTGAACCAATTTCTACATCATCTTCTATAATGACATTTCCTAATTGAGGAATTTTTTTAAAACCTTCTGCTGTCGGCTGAAAACCAAATCCGTCTCCACCAACAACTGTATTGGAATGAATCACGCAGTTATCACCAACGATACAATAATCATAAATTCTTGCGCCGCTGTCAATCTTGCAATTTTTACCGATTTTCACACCTTTTCCAATATAGACGTGTGGGAAAATTTGTGTTCCATCACCAACAGTAGCTTTTTCCGAAACATAAGTAAATGCACCGATGTAAACATTCTCTCCCACTTTTGCAGTGTCGTGGAAATGAGAACCAGCCTCTATTCCTGTTTTTCTGCCTTGCATTTCCTGATAAAGATTCATCAAAACCTGAAAAGAAAGATATGCGTCTTCAACTGCAATAATCGTAGGTTTATAATCTCTATCTTCTACAAGATTTTCAGAAACTATCAAAACCGCACAGTCTGTGGTATCGATATAATGTGAAAAACGACTTTGACCAACGAAAGACAAATGTCCCTGCTGACCATTTTCTATAGGCGAAACTCCAGAGATGACGGTCTTTCCGTCTCCAATGATTTTTCCGTTTATTAATTCTGCAATTTGTTCTGCGCTAAATTCCATAGTTTGCAAAGATAAATATTTTATTAATTATCCATTAACTTTTTATGACGAATCAAGGTTACTTTTACTTTACTTATAAAATTTCTCTTGGAAAATAAGCGATATATTTTTTCGTAGCATTCTCCATACAACCGAATAATATCTGATTTTCTGACTCTTCCAATTTGAATTTATTTCCTGTCTTATCCATTAGATAAATTGGCTGTTTCTCAGTATCATAAGGCAAAAGAGTCCTCGAAATCTGACCAACTAATTCTTCTCCGTTATTAATATTAAAGTATTGGTTGACTTTTTCTACCTTTTGTTTCAAAAAATCTTCAGAAAATGGTTTTGATGAAATAATACTCTTCGGAAATTCTCTATAAATGACAATTCTGCAAAGTCTGGACAATATAAAATCAGGATTCTCTGTCCATTCTTTTATTGCCTGAAAAACATCCATATCATCCAACATTGTGAATCTTCTGATATCTTCTTCAGTCGCCTCATCAAATTTATTTTTAATCAAAAAATATTTCAGGTTTGAAGGTGCGTCTAATTCCAAATTTTGAGAAACCAAATATTTGGCTCTATTAAGAATCTGAACCAATATATGTTCTCCAAGCGCAGCAGTTTTGTGGTAATAAACCTGCCAATACATAAACATCCTCGCAGTCAGATAATTTTCTATCGAGTAAATTCCTTTCGCATCGATGACGAGTTTTTCATCGCTTACATTCATCATTGAGATGATTCTTTCTACATTGACGCTTCCTTCGGAAACGCCTGTATAAAAGCTGTCTCGTTTCAAATAATCCATTCTGTCAACGTCCAATTGAGATGAAATCAACTGATTGAAAAATGGTCTGTGATATTTCCCCTGAAACATTTCGATTGCCAAATCCAGTTTCCCTTTGAATTCTTTATTCAAACGATTCATCAGCAAAATTGAGATTTTCTCGTGATGCCAATCATCCATCAGCATATTTTCCAAAGCGTGCGAAAACGGACCGTGACCAATATCGTGAAGCAAAATTGCCAACATCGCAGATTTTTCCTCTTCTCTTGAAACTTTTACACCTTTTAACTTTAAAGTTTCCAAAGCTTTGAACATTAGATTCATTGCACCAAGAGCGTGATGAAATCTCGTATGTTTTGCGCCGGGAAAAATAAGGGAAAGAAGTCCGGTTTGGGAAATCCTTCTGAGTCTTTGAAAATAAGGATGTTCTATAATATCGAACAAAATCTCGTGAGGAATTTTGATAAAACCGTGAACCGGGTCGTTGATAATCTTGAGTTTATTCTGCACCTTTTATAGTTGATGATTGATACAAAAATAAGGAAATTAAAATGGTTTTATGTAATAAATAATAGAATGGAAAATTAAACTTTCACTTGGCAAAACAAATAAACGTAATTCTCATAATCTACATCAAAATTTAATTTAGATAGTTTTTCAATTTCTATAATCTGAGATTTACCTAAAGAATATGACAAATATAAATTGTCGTCATTGTCTAAGGGAACAATAATATTTTTTAATTCATTAATATCAATTATTGAAATATCAAATTCCTTTACAAATTCTATATTATAAGTTTTTAAAGGATTTATTTTATCTCTTTTATAAACTTCTATAACTTTAAGTATTTTCATTAAATAAATATTTTCAAACTTTTCGGAAACAATCTAATGGAATTTATTGATTTTTTTTTTGCATTCTTATAAATATACAATATTTCCATAGAAAATAAGTTTTAAAATTATCAATCAAACAAAAATGAAAAAAAGTCTATATCTCTTCTCTACATTGTTTTGCATTTTCGCAAACGCACAAATTACTCCACCAACATTCAAAACTTCATCTATTACAACATCAGGAATAAAATCCAATTCCAAAAAAAGTACACTTTTAGAAAAAGAAATTATTAATCTATCGAAATTCAAAGATTTGAATATTCAAAAAATCATAATGAAAGATGTTGCTGATAACACAACAGAAACTTCGATAGGAATTATGATGGAATATGAAACTTTTGACCGTATTTCAAAAAAGACTTTAACCATTGAGAAAAATGAACTTTCAACATTGATTCAATCTTTAGAAACTCTTGAACAAAAGGAGAATGAGAAAATTGGAGAATCTAGTAAGAAATACAAATTCACTTTAACAAATAATATTGAAATTGGTGCAGTTTATAAAGAAAATCAGAAAAACTGGGTCAATTATTTCATCTTCCCTACAGAATATTACAGCCACAGCGTGAGTGAATTCAGCAAGGATGAAATGAAAGATTTGATTAAAATTTTGAAAAAAGCTGAGAAGGAATTGTAATTTTCAAACCAAAATCCTCAAACTCTTTGGCAATACTTTAATATGAATCGGAGATTTGATTTTCTTGAATTCCCCATCGATGTGCCACGTTTTTGTATTCACTTTGAACTCGATTTCTGAAACCGGAAGATAAGTGACATAATCATCATCTTTCAAACGTTTTGTAAACATCCTGAAAGCAAAAAAGGGCGAATAAGTCAGCGGAAATTTCTTAACCAAAACCAAATCCACCAAACCATCACTTTTGCTCGCCATCGGTGCAATGTAAGCGTTGTTTCCAAATTGGCGTGTATTGGCAATGTTCAACATCAGATATTTGCCGTTGTATTGTTTGTAATCTTCTTCTAAAAATTTGATTTTGATTGGCTTGTAATTGAAAAAAGTTTTGATAGAAACTTTGATATAATTTTTGAAACCTCGGTTAGTCTTTTCAAATTCTTTAACCACTTTTCCATCAAACCCAGTTCCGGAAACATTGATGGAAAAATGCTCATTGACCATAAACGTATCAATTTCACGAAATTTTTTCTCTTCTATTTTTTCTAAAAGTCGGGAAATATTTTTGTTGAAATTGGTCTCGTTGGAAAATCCATTCCCAGAACCTGCAGGAAAAACTGCGAGAATTTTGTTCGTATTGATAAGCTTTTGCGCCACAACAGAAATAGTTCCATCCCCACCAACTGCTACGAAAATATCGACATCATTCCAAACCCGTCGGATAAACTCGTCTGTATCTTCCAGAGATTTGGAAACGATGTAAAGCGGATTTTCAACTCTTTTGGAAAGGCTGTCCAAAAAAGGCTGATAGTTTTTCTTCGCCGAATACGGATTGATGATGAAAGCAAATTTCATTTTCCAAAAGTAAAAATACTCTGAGGATTTCAGAGTATTTTTTTAGGTTATTTTTTATATGGAATTTATTTTTTATATGGCTTCGAGAGCCTCAGCCTGACATTACTTCAAACTTTTTCCTTTAAGACATTATATCCTTTTATTATCAGCTTTCCAGTTTTTGATATTTTGTTTGATTTGGGAAGATGACCAATCATTTTCGATGGTTTTATTCATTAATTTTAATAAATCTTCATCCTCAGAAAATCTCAATGCAAAAATCTGTGAATCCGAGAAATGATAAGTTTGATTTTCCAATCTACTTCCAGATAAAGTGAAATATCGAAACTTAAATTCATTAAGAATCAATCTATCCTGCAATCCGAGAGCATAATGCTGACGAAGCATAAATGACAAAACAATCATCAAAATAATAACCGCAGAAATAGCCGCCCAAACCCAAACTAGGTTTTCATTAACATTAATAAAAGTAAAGATTTTAAAAACTGAAAATATCAGCAAAACTAATGATAAAGGATAAAAAACAAAATGGTGTAAAGGATAATATTTACGGTAATTCTTTAGATTTTGAGCACTCATTTTATTTGATATTAAATTGACTTACAAACTCAGGTTTCAACTGGTCTTTGATGTCTTTGAAATTTAAAGTGATGTAAACAACACCCGCCGCATAGGCCGTAATCTCGTATTGATTATAAACAAAAGTTATTTTATCTTTATCAAAATAGAAATTGTCATTCAGTTCTACTTTATCGACCAAAAGCATTTCTTTTTGTTCAGGTTCGTCGAAATGACTTTTCAAAATTTTGTCCCAATTAGCATCAGTTGGATTTTTGAAAATGTCGGTTTGAGAAATCACTTTATTATTTTTCAAATCGAAAGCTTTATAATTTTCAAAATAATAACCGTGCGCACCACCAGAATATCCACTTCCGGAATATTGTAAAGTCAAGACATCATTTTGATGAGAAATCAACTTCATTCCTGAAACCTCATCCCAAGTCTGTTTGAATTCTGGCAAATAATCATTTGAATCATCTTGTTTCAAAGATTCTTTTTTCAACTTTTCAAGAACATCCGTCAAAGCTTTCTTGGAATAATCTGAAGAAGTGATGTTAGCAGGTTTGTAGATGCTGTCTAAAATCGTTTTGTTAGAGATATTGGGAAATACTAAAACTTGCTTTTCGAAAGATAAAGTTAAAGTTTTCGCAACCTGTAAAGAATCCAGAACTTGGATAGAATCCACAGCGAATTCATTTTTTGTTACGAGACTGTCAGATTTGGGAGATTCGGAAACATTTTTATTTTCTGTTTTGTTACAAGAGAAAAACAGAACTCCAAAAGATAAAATTGTGATTAGATTTTTCATAAATTTAATTTTTGATTTGATAACAAAAAACCGTCCATAAACTGAACGGTTGAATTATTAATTTTTAATGATCTTAAAATTCTTTTTGTAATTATTATTGCTAACTTCCAAAATATAATTCCCTTTTGAAACAGGTAAGACAATCTGGTTCAATCCTTTAGCAATATTGATATTCTTGTTTAATATTAATTTTCCTTCAAAATTATAGATTGAAATTTCCGCATCATTCAAAACTATTTCTGATTTTAAAATTAAATTTTCTTTAATAGGATTTGTAATAGAAATGCCTTTAACTTTATCGACATCAGAAACGCTTAAAGTCTGCTGCAAAGCCTTGAAAGCATTGACTCTGCCGTGTCCCATATAGATATCGAATCCTGCTGTATCTTCATCCGGAATCCCTACCAAATCGTCCGCCGAGGAATAAATAATATTTTTAATCTGATCTACAGTTAAATTTGGATTTTTGGACAGTAATAACGACGCAATACCAGCAACCAAAGGAGTTGCCTGAGAAGTGCCTCCCCAATAACTGTTATAGTTTGTATTGCTTGAGTAAGATAATCCGTAAATGAAATTTCCCGGTGCTACAACATCTATATGATTACCAAAATTGCTACCAGAATTCTCATCCCAAAAGAAAGGAGATGTTCTGGTATCATCAGGATTAGTAGATCCAACGGCAATTACATTATCAAAAGCTGCAGGATAATACAAGACTTCATTATTATAATTCATCATACAGACTACTACAACCACATTATGATCATAAGCATAATCTATGGCATTTTTCAATGTAGTAGAATTTGAAGAACCTCCAATTGACATACTAATCACTTTTGCACCATTATCCACAGCGTAATAAATGGAATTAGTCATTGCAGAATAAGTTCCGGAGTTATTAGCATTCAATGCTTTAAGAACCATCAATTTGCTATTCCAGTTTACCCCTGCATATCCGATCCCGTTGTTTGCACCAGCCAAAACAATGCCTGAACAGTTGGTTCCGTGACCGTGGTCATCCATTGGATTATTATCATTATTTGTAAAATCCCAACCTTGATAATCGTCTATCAAACCATTACCATCATTATCAACACCATCAATCGGGTCATTTGGATTGTTCCATATTCTGCCAGCTAATTCTGGATGAGTCGTTCTGAAACCACTATCAATTACTGCTACGGTCAAATTTGGATCGCCAGTTTCTATATCCCAAGCCAATTCCATATCTGTATCTGCATTGGTTTTTACAGTTCCAATTCCTGACATCGTTCCATTATTATACAAACCCCATTGTCGATTAAAGTAAGTATCGCTGGGAAAAGTTGAGAAATTTCCTGACTGGGTATTTGATTTCCCGCCACCTTCTGATTCAAAATCTTCTTCTACAAACTCTACATTTGGTAATTCTTTGTATTGACTAATATAATTATTCAAATCATCATTTTTCCTCAACGTAATCAATAAAGTCTGGGTTTTATCAAATTTCCCAATCTGTGATAGTGTGTGATGATTCTCATTAATTAATTTATCGAAAGCCTGATTTCCTGAAATGTATTTTCCGCTTTGAGATTTATATTGATTGTCTTTGAATTTTATAATAATGGATTTTTGTGCTTTCATCAAACCAAAGCCTGAGAACAATACACAGCAGAGTAAAATTGTTTTTTTCATCGTATTAATTTTTATCTGCAATATAAAAAAAACCTTCCAAAATTGGAAGGCTTGAATTATATTTTAAAATTAACTTCTGTCGTCAGATAAAGCATTCGGATTATATTTCGAATCTCCAAAAGCCAATACCGGCAAGAAGATAAAAGAAAAGAAAAGCAAGCCTAATGTGAAGCCCGTCCCGTGTCCGAAAAACTTTGACAATCTATCCAATATCATAATTGCTATGACAATATTAACAATTGGAATAAACATTAATAACAGCCACCACCAAGGTTTTTTCACAATGTCAATCTCTACGAAAGTATTATAAATTGGAATAAAAGCTGCCCAAGCATCTTCTCTTCCCGCTTTCTGAAATACTTTGTAAAGACAAAAACCGTAAAATAAATAGGCTATCAATCCGAAAATAAACATTCCGCCACTAACGGCCATTAAACCAGCTGCTTGGTCGCCGCTTAAGTCTCCGTAAGGACTTGAAGCTTGTAAAAGAGTCATCATAAATAATTTGTTTTTAAGTTTCTCAAATATATTAAAAAACCAAATACAATTATAAAAAAACGCTCTTATTACAAAATAAGAGCGTTTTTATTATTGAATTAAATCATTTAAACATCAATTCTTGCGTAAACCGCATTCTTCTCAATAAATTCTCTTCTCGGTGGAACTTCATCGCCCATCAACATTGAGAAAGTTGAATCTGCTTCTACAGCATTATCAATTGTTACTTGTTTCAAAATTCTGTTTTCAGGATTAAGAGTTGTTTCCCAAAGTTGCTCAGGATTCATTTCCCCCAGACCTTTATAACGCTGAACTTCAACACCTTTTCCGTCCGGAGCTAATTCCAAAGTAAATTGTTCACGCTCTTTTTCGTTGTAAGCATAAACTTTTTTATTACCTTTTTTAAGAAGATACAAAGGCGGTTGTGCAATATAAATGTATCCATTCTCAATCAACTCGTTCATAAAACGGAAGAAGAATGTCAAAATCAAAGTCGAAATGTGAGAACCATCGATATCCGCATCGGTCATAATTACGATTTTATGATATCTTAGCTTACTCATATTCAATGCTTTGGAATCTTCTTCTGTTCCTACAGAAACACCAAGAGCTGTGTAGATATTTTTAATCTCCTCGTTGTCATAAACTTTATGAAGCATTGATTTCTCAACATTCAAAATCTTACCTCTCAAAGGCAAAATTGCTTGGAAATGACGGTCACGACCTTGCTTAGCCGTTCCCCCTGCAGAATCTCCCTCGACAAGGAACAATTCTGATTCAGCCGGATCTTTGGAAGAACAATCGGATAATTTTCCTGGCAATCCAGAACCACCCATTGGCGATTTTCTCTGAACCATTTCTCTCGCTTTCTTCGCTGCTTGTCTTGCTTTCGCTGCCAAAACAACTTTTTGAACGATGATTTTTGCTTCGTTTGGATTTTCTTCAAGGAAGTTAGTTAGCATTTCGCCCACGATTTTGTCAACCGCGCCAGAAACTTCTGAGTTACCTAATTTCGTTTTGGTTTGACCTTCAAACTGAGGTTCCATTACTTTTACAGAAACTACAGCAGTCAATCCTTCACGGAAATCATCTCCTGTAATCTCAACTTTTTCTTTTGCAGGAATCCCAAGGTCATCCGCATATTTTTTAAGCGTTCTTGTCAAAGCTCTTCTGAAACCTGCCAAGTGCGTTCCACCTTCGTGGGTATTGATATTATTAACATAAGAGTGCAGATTCTCTGTAAACGACGTGTTGTAACGCATCGCCACTTCTACAGGAATTCCTTCTCTTTCGCTTTCCATAAAGATAACGTGTTCCATAATAGACTCACGGTTTCCGTCGATATACTCTACGAATTCCTTAAGACCACCTTCTGAATGGAAAACTTCTGAACGGAAACTTCCATCTTCTTCCGGATTTCTTTCGTCAATTAAAGTAATCGTAATCCCTTTGTTAAGAAAAGACAACTCTCTAAGTCTGTTCGCCAAAGTATCATAGTTGTAAACCAATTCCTGGAAAATAGTTCCGTCCGGCTGAAAGAAAACCTCAGTTCCTCTTTCTGAAGTTGTTCCGATTTCGGCAACATCTGCCAAAGCTTTTCCTTCAGAATATTTTTGTTGATATAGTTTCCCATTAAGACTAACAGTAGCAACCAATAAAGTAGAAAGTGCATTCACACAAGAAACCCCAACCCCGTGAAGACCACCGGAAACTTTGTAAGAATCTTTATCAAATTTACCTCCAGCTCCAATTTTGGTCATTACAACCTCAAGCGCAGATTTCTGTTCTTTCTCGTGGAAATCAACCGGAATCCCACGACCGTTATCTTTTACAGAAATGCTCTCACCTTCGTGAATAGTCACCTTAATCGTATCACAATAGCCTGCAAGCGCCTCATCAATAGAGTTATCCACTACTTCATAAACCAAATGGTGAAGACCTCTCACACCAACGTCACCAATGTACATTGATGGTCTCAATCTCACGTGTTCCATTCCTTCCAGGGCCTGGATGCTACTCGCTGTATATTCTTTTTGACTCATATTTTTTATATTAAAGACATAAGACTCAATCTTTCAAATAGTTAGCTTGAGAATATTTCTTTTTAATTTGTTAAATTATTTTGTTAAAATGCTTACAAATATCGTGATTTTTTTCGAGATATGAAAGGATTAAATTGAGGTGAAAAGGATAAGTTTTTAACAGGGAAGCTTGGGAATTAAATTCGGTTTTCAAATGAGAAACAGAATTTTCTTGATTAAATTTTTTAGAAATTCTATAATGAAGCAGACAAAATTGCGAGACACAATTATCTAATTTAGAGGCACAAAATAATAACTTACGATATCATCCAATAATTTGAGATTAAAGATTTTGTATATTTGCTTTATAATAAAATGAAATGACGACAATTACCATAAAAATAAACGAACGCACAAAAGCTGGTAAAACCTTGAAAAATTTGATTGAATTATTTTCAAAAGAGAATAAAGGTGTTGAAATTGTGGAAGAGAAAAGTCCTTACAATCCAGAATTTGTCACAAAAATATTAGAAGCAGATAAAAGGGGGAAATTCGTTGAAGTAAATCCAAAAGATGTATGGGGAAGTTTAGGCTTAAAATAGAGGAATTGGCTGAAAAAAACCATATCAAAAAAATTTACAAATCCGGAAATCAAGGAAACATAAAGAAAATCGAAAAAAAAACTTTTTGAACTTTCCGAAACTCCACATTCAGGAACTGGTCAGCCAGAGCAACTTAAACATCAGCTTGCTGGTTATTGGTCAAGAAAAATCAACCAAAAAGACAGAATAATCTATCGTGTTGATGAAGATAAAGTTATCGTTTTTGTAATCTCAGCAATGGGACATTATGAAGACAAATAAAAGTCTGATAGAAAAAACTGCCAGACTTTTGTATTTTACTCACCCAAAAAACTATCTACTTTCTGAGCACACTTCCTTCCTTCCGCAATTGCCCAAACCACAAGACTCTGCCCTTTTCTCGCATCCCCGCAAGAGAAATATTTCGTCTGATTGGTTTTGAATTCTTTATCATTTCCGATGAGATTTCCTTTCGGGTCAAGATTGATATCTAAATCTTCCACCAAACCTTTGTGCTCAACGTGCGTGTAACCCAAAGCAATGAAAGCCAAATCACAATCAATGACAAATTCTGAATTTGGTTTTTCTGTGTAGAGATTCCATTTTCCGTCGGCATCTTTTGTCCATTCCGCCTCTACTAATCGGATTCCGGTCAGATTTCCGTTTTCATCTTTCACAAATTCTTTGGAATTGACAGACCATTTCCTGTCAACACCTTCCTCGTGGGACGACGTAATATGCAAAGTCATCGGCATCGTCGGCCACGGCATTGTTGCGTCGCGCTCGGTTGGTTGCATCGGTTTGTAATAGATTTGATAAACAACTTCCGCACCTTGACGGTTTGAAGTTCCGATACAATCCGAACCCGTATCACCACCGCCAATTACCACAACTTTTTTCCCTTTCGCATCAATATCTTTTTCATTAAACTGAATTCCACTGACTTTTTTATTGCTTTGAGAAAGATAATCCATTGCAAAATGAACACCTTTCGCATCACGATTCGGAATCATCAGTTCTCTTGGAACTGTACTTCCCAAAGCCAAAACAACCGCATCAAAATTCCGATTGAGCTCTTCCACAGAATAATTGACACCAACATTTATATTGGTTTTAAATTCAATACCCTCTTCTTTCATCCACTGAACTCGGCGTTCCACGATATTTTTATCAAGCTTAAAATCAGGAATTCCAAACCTCAATAGTCCGCCAATTTCAGGGTCACGTTCAAAAACCGTGACTTGATGTCCCATTTGATTTAATTGGTAAGCCGATGCCAAACCTGCTGGTCCGGAACCTACAACCGCCACTTTCTTATCTGTTCTGAATTTGGGAATAATGGGTTTCGCAAATCCTTTTTCGAAGGCAATCTCGATGATGTTTTTTTCAACTTCTTCTATCGCAACCGGTAAACTGTTAATTCCCAAAACACACGCTCCTTCGCAAGGTGCAGGACAAATTCGACCAGTAAATTCAGGAAAATTATTGGTTGAAATCAATAATTGATAAGCCTTTTCCCATTGTTCCTTGTAAACCGCTTCATTGAATTCCGGAATCATATTCCCAAGCGGACAGCCACTTTGGCAAAACGGAACGCCACAACTCATACACCGCGACGATTGTTTGTGAAGATAATCTTCGGAAATCGGTTTGTAAAATTCTTTATAATGCTGAATCCTTTCTTCCACAGGAAGTTTCTTCGGCAACTCTCTATCGTGTAATAAAAATCCGTCTGCTTTTCCCATTATTTCAATTCATTTATTTTATTTTCAATAGCTTTTTTGTAATCTCTCGGATAGACTTTAATAATATGTTTCAAATTATTTTCGAAGTCACTTAATAAGTATGAAGCCAGTTCACTATTAGTCATTTCGAAATGTTCTTTAATCAAATCATTGATAATCAATTTATCATCTTCCGTAATCTCTTCCAGATTTGCCATATCAGGATTGAAATTCTCTTCCAACGAACGCTCAATATCCCAAACATAGGCGATTCCACCACTCATTCCCGCTCCGAAATTCCTTCCGACGCCACCAAGAATCAGAACTGTTCCGCCCGTCATATATTCGCAGCCGTGGTCACCAACGCCCTCTACTACCGCAGTCGCACCGGAATTCCGAACCGCAAAACGTTCACCCGCCATTCCGGAAACAAATATTTTTCCAGAAGTTGCACCGTACAAAGCAACATTTCCGATGATGCTATTTTCGTGCGCTTTAATCACGGATTCCTTATCGTGATAAATCGCTAATTTGGCTCCTGAAAGTCCTTTCCCAAAATAATCGTTAGCATCGCCTTCAAGAATCATCGTGATTCCTTTATTACAAAACGCTCCAAAACTTTGCCCGGCCGTTCCTTTAAAATTAAATTTCAGGGAATCATCAGACATTCCTTCTGAATGATATTTTTTGGTCAATTCGTGAGATAGAATGGTTCCGACCGTTCTGTCTGTATTTTTAATACTAAAATCAGCTTCAGCAGTTCCATTTTCTTCGATTGCTAACTTCGAAACTTCGAGCATTTTCCAGGAAAGTGAATCATCGATTCCGTGGTCTTGAGTTTCATTTTTAATAATTGGTAAATCCGTTTCTGGTTTGAAGAGAATCGGACTCAAATCAATATTTTTATGTTTCCAGAACGATATATCTTTTTTCGTTGTCAGACATTGCGATTGCCCAACCATTTCATCAATCGATTTAAATCCCAAACTTGCCATTATTTCTCTAACTTCCATCGCCAGAAATGTAAAATAACTGACCAAATGCTCAGGCTTCCCTTTGAACTTTTTTCGAAGTTCTTCATTTTGTGTTGCAATACCAACCGGACAAGTATTGAGATGACATTTTCTCATCAGAATACAACCTTCAACAATCAGAGCAGACGTGGAAATCCCCCATTCTTCCGCACCAAGTAAAGTGGCGATGACAATATCTCGCCCAGTTTTCACCTGACCATCCACTTGCACAGTCACACGTTGGCGAAGTTTATTTTTAATTAAAGTCTGTTGCGTTTCCGCCAATCCTAATTCCCACGGCAAACCGGTATGACGTGTTGAACTCAAAGGAGAAGCGCCAGTTCCGCCGTCATATCCGGAAATCAAAATATGGTCGGCTTTTGCTTTTGCAACGCCGGAAGCAATTGTTCCGACACCAGCTTTTGAAACTAATTTGACTGAAATTCTTGCGTGGCGATTGGCATTTTTTAAATCAAAAATCAATTGTGCCAAATCTTCAATCGAGTAAATATCGTGATGCGGTGGTGGCGAAATCAAACCAACGCCTGGCGTAGAATGACGGGTTTTTCCAATCCATTCATCCACCTTGAATCCTGGCAATTGTCCACCTTCACCCGGTTTTGCACCCTGCGCCATTTTGATTTGAATCTCCTCAGCCTCGGCTAAATATCTTGCAGTCACACCAAATCTTCCTGAAGCTACCTGCTTGATTGCCGAACGCATATCATCGCCGTTTTCATTAATTGTGTAACGGTTTTCATCTTCGCCACCTTCGCCAGTATTGCTTTTTGCTCCGATTCTGTTCATTGCAATTGCGAGCGTTGTGTGCGCTTCCCACGAAATCGAACCGAAAGACATTGCGCCTGTTGCAAAACGTTTCAGAATATTTTCCAAAGGCTCAACTTCATCAATAGAAATTGCTTGTCGGTCATTTTTGAAATCCATCAAACCTCTTAACAATGAAGCCTTTTCAGAAAGCTGATTTACAGTTCTTGAATATTTTTTAAACAAATCATAACGGTCATTCCAAGTTGCCTGTTGCAAAAGATGAACAGATTGTGGATTGAATTGATGATATTCATTTTCAGGCTTCCATTGGTAAATTCCTCCAGATTCTAATACTTTTTGAGGAAGCCTAGTTCCGAAAGCGTTGAAATGTTTTACTAAAGCTTCTTTGGCGATTTCATCAAAACCAACGCCGTTGATTCTAGAAATTGCTCCTGTAAAACAAGTATTGACAACTGCTTTGTCAAGACCAATAATCTCGAAAATTTGTGCGCCGTGGTAAGATTGCAATGTCGAAATTCCCATTTTGGAGAATATCTTCAACAATCCATCGCCGACCGCTTTTTTATAGTTGTATTTTAATTGGTCAAGGTCAGTTTCTTGACCAAATTCATTCTTATGAAACATCTCTCTGATACTTGCCAAAGCCAGATAAGGATTGATAGCCGTCGCTCCGAATCCCAGTAAAGCCGCAAAATGATGAACTTCCCAAACATCGCCAACCTCCATCACCAAACCAACTTTTCTGCGAACACCTTTCCGAATCAAATGGTGATGAACAGCCGAACAAGCTAAAAGCGAGGGAATCGTCGCGTGACCAGAATCCATCGAACGGTCGGAAAGTACAATTACTTCAAAACCGTCGTCCACTGCATCTGTTGCGTAACGGCAAATCCTATCAATCGCTTTTCTCAGATTACCATCTTTTCCGTCAGCTTTGAAATAAGTGTAAATCGTTTTGGACTGAAATTTCCCCGTATCAACACTTCGAAGTTTTTCTAATTGTTCATTGTTCAGAATCGGATTATCCAATTTGATAGAATGGGCAAAATTTTTATCTTCCTGCAAAAGATTTCCACTTCCGCCGATAATCGTCGTGAGAGACATTACCAATTTTTCACGGATTGGGTCAATTGGCGGATTCGTAACCTGGGCGAATAATTGTTTGAAATAAGAACTGAGATGTTGTGGCTTTTCACTCAAAACTGCTAAAGGCGCATCGAAACCCATTGAACCAATCGGCTCTTTTCCGTATTCTGCCATTTCCTTAATCACAACATCCAAATCTTCTCTGGAATATCCGAACGCTTTCTGATATCTGAAAATATCTTCGGACTGTAAACTATTGAAACGGATTTTCGGACTTGGTAATTCATTGATATTGATATTCATTTTATCAAGCCAATCTCGGTAAGGCTGAGAAGTACAAATATCTTTCTTCAGTTCTTCATCGCTGATAATTTCGCCTTTTTTCATATCGACCAAGAACATTTTTCCAGGCTGAAGACGACCTCTTTTAATGACTTTTTGCGAATCGACAGGCAAAGCGCCAGATTCCGAAGCCATAATCACGCGGTCATCCGAAGTCACACAATATCTTGAAGGGCGAAGTCCATTTCTGTCGAGAGTTGCGCCGATAATATCGCCATCAGTAAACGAAATGGAAGCCGGACCATCCCAAGGTTCCATCATACAAGCATGGAATTCATAGAAATCTTTTTTATAAGAATCCATCTGGTCGTGACCGTCCCAAGCTTCGGGAATCAACATCATCATTGTATGTGGAAGCGACCTTCCTGAGTGATAAAGCAACTCGACCATATTATCCAGATACGAAGAGTCCGACTGCCCGGGTTTTGTGATCGGTAAAATCATATCCATTTCCTGCGCTGTGAAATTGGGACTTTCGAATGTTTTTTCGGAAGAACGAAGCCAGTTGAGGTTTCCACCGATCGTATTGATTTCGCCATTATGCGCTAAAAAACGAAATGGCTGAGCAAGACTCCAAGTTGGACTGGTATTGGTAGCAAAACGAGAGTGCACCATTCCAAAAGCGGAACGAAGTCTCGGATCGGTAAGATCTTTGAAATAATTTCTGATCTGGACAGAGCGCAATTGCCCTTTATATATTAATTTTTTACAGGAAAATGAGGCCACATAAAAACCGATAGGATCATTGCTGGTGACACTCGTGATTTGATGTGAAATATAGTTTTTGAAAACAAATAATTTTCTTTCAAAGTCTTTTTCCGTTTCGGTATCATAAGGACGTTCTATGAAAAGCATTTCCATCACAGGCTCTACACTTTTCGCAAGATTACCAAGATCCAAATTATTAACAGGAACCGGACGATATCCTAAAATTTTCAATCCTAATTTCTCAGCAGATTGCTCGATAATCTCTTTACATTCTTGCCTGATGAAATTGTTCTTTGGAAAAAAAAGCATTCCAAGTCCATAATGACCTGGATCGGGAAGGTCGATTCCGTAATTGAGAGCTTCATCGTAAAGCAATTCGTGTGGAATTTGAAGTTGGATTCCAGCACCATCACCAGTATTACTTTCGTAACCTGTTGCGCCGCGATGTTCCATATTTTCCAGCATTGTAATAGCATCGCTGACAATTTTGAAACTTTTGACACCTTTTATATTGGCGACAAAACCAACTCCACAGGAGTCAAATTCCGTTTCGGGTAAATAAAGTCCTTGGTTTTTGGAATTAGTATTTTTTGAAATTCTCTTGGCTTTTCTCATCTTCATTCTTTTGAATATTAACAAATTTAATAAAAAGAAAAGAAAAAATGATTTTAAATTACCGAATCAACAATTATATAAAACATAATACAAATTAAAATCAATAAATAAATCAATTTTTTATCGATAATTTACAATAAATTAATATTGTATTAATATTTGTTAAAATTAAATTAATATTAACAATTTATAAAAAACTATCATTCAACAAATTAAATAAATACAATTAAAAACTGCAGAATAACAATGACATAAAACCACGATTAAATGACAATTATCCTAAAACAACATATATCACAAACTACCCATATACAAAATAGGAACAATATTTAATAAAACTAATTTATTTTAAATTCAACGTCAATAAAAATAGGGTTATATTTAAAATAAACAAAAACTATAATAAAAATAAAAAACGCAACAATTACGTAATGAATTATCAAATTATCACACTTTAAAACACCTGAATATCAATTCAATAAAAAACCTCACTTTTTCAAGCGAGGTCATTAATATATTTAAGTAATTCTTAAACTAATTTCATCCACAAAACCTCATCGATTTTATCAACTTTCACCAAATTATTCTTTGTCAAAGTTTTAGAAGCCTTGTCCCATTTTTTACCGGAAAGTTGAGAACGGGTTTTCACTTCGTTAAGTTCAAATGGCTCTTCTTGAGAACCAAGAACCTCAAGGATTACTTTTTCATCTTCTCCCAATTCTACTTTAGGAACTACTTTTTCAGGTCTCATCTGTGGGAAGAAAAGAACTTCCTGAATAGATGCATTATTGGTTAGGAACATAATCAATCTGTCCATTCCGATTCCCATTCCAGATGTTGGCGGCATTCCGTATTCAAGAGCTCTCAAGAAATCTTCATCAATAAATTGTCCCGCTTCATCGTCTCCTTTTTCAGCTAATTTCAATTGGTCTTCGAAACGTGCTCTTTGGTCGATTGGGTCATTAAGTTCTGAGTACGCGTTCGCAATTTCTTTACCACAAACCATTAATTCGAAACGTTCCGTCAAGCCTTCCTGCGTTCTGTGTTTTTTGGTCAAAGGCGACATCTCAACAGGATAATCTGTGATGAAAGTCGGCTGGATGAAGTTTCCTTCACATTTCTCTCCGAAAATCTCATCGATCAATTTCCCTTTACCCATTGTTTCATCAACTTCAATTCCGATAGATTTTGCAAAATCGAACAATTCCTGCTCAGACTTCCCAGTGATATCAAAACCTGTATATTTTTGAATAGCTTCCGTCATAGAAACTCTTGCATAAGGCGCTTTGAAATCAATTTCCTGGTCACCAAATTTGGCTTTCGTAGTTCCGTTCACTGCAATTGCGCAATGCTCTATCATTCTTTCGGTGAAATCCATCATCCAGTAATAATCTTTGTAAGCCACATAGATTTCCATTACTGTAAATTCCGGGTTATGTGTTCTGTCCATCCCCTCATTTCTGAAGTTTTTTGAGAATTCGTAAACACCGTCAAATCCTCCGACAATCAGTCTTTTCAGATATAATTCGTTAGCAATTCTTAGGTATAAAGGAATATCCAAAGCGTTGTGATGCGTAATGAATGGTCTTGCTGCAGCTCCACCAGGAATAGCCTGTAAAACAGGAGTTTCCACTTCAATATAACCAGCATCATTGAAAAACTGACGCATTGCCGTGTACATTTTTGTTCTCTTAACGAAAGTTTCCTTAACGTTAGGATTCACAATTAAATCTACATAACGCTGTCTGTAACGCAATTCTGCATCGTTGAAAGCATCGTGAACGACTCCATTTTCGTCAGTTCTTGGTTGAGGAAGCGGACGTAAGGTTTTGGTTAAGATTTGAAAATTCGTCACCTTCACAGTCATCTCGCCAACTTGCGTGTTGAACAATTCACCTTCGATTCCGATGATATCACCGATGTCAAGAAGATGTTTGTAAACCTCGTTGTATAAAGCTTTGTCTTCACCAGTACAGATTTCGTCACGGTTAAAGTAAACCTGAATCTTACCTTCAGAATCCTGCAATTCAGCAAAACTTGCCTTACCCTGAATTCTTCTGGACATCAATCTTCCAGCAATTACCACCTTCTTCCCTTCTTCAAAATCCTGTTTTATAGATTTTGTGGAATCGGTGATTTTGTATTCAGCGGCCGGGAATGCATCGATTCCCAAGTCGGTCAGTTTTTGCAATTTTTCGCGACGGATAATTTCCTGTTCTGATAATGACATTTTAATTCAATTTTTTGGAATTGCAAAAATAGTGATTTTAAAATGTTTATGAAACTTAAATTTTTTGCTGTGAATTTGAACGCAAAGAGCGCGAAGATTTTTTTTAAATTATTGAAAATATTTTTAAGGTTCACAAAGACGTAAAACTCATCAAAGATTTTAAGTTTCTCGCAGATTTAGCAAATTTTACAGATTTACTATAAACATATTATTTGTCATTCCGGAGGAATCTCAGCGGTTTAGATTCCTCCAGAATGACAAAATTGGATAGAAAACAAATCTACAACATTGCGAAGCGCAGCCCGACTTGAGTGGAAATCCTTTTTTGTGGCTGGAAAAGCGAGGGCAAAAAGATTGGGAACGGAAGGTGGAAATAGCTGCCCAAATTTTTATCAATCTAAAACCAACTTTTCCTGCTTTCCTTCGGGACAAACGTCCACGCCAAAATCCGGCTGATTTTTTGACCTTGTGCCATATCGATGGTTTTGAATTCTGGGACATTCAGGTTTTTCAATAAAGTCGTGAGCTGGTGGAGATTGTCTTTTTTGGAAACCAACGTTGTGAACCACAAAACTTGGGACTTGAACTGGACACTTTCGTTTATCATTTTCTTGATGAAAGCTTCCTCGCCACCTTCGCACCAAAGTTCGGACTGGTTTCCACCGAAATTGAGAATTGGTTTTTGAACTTTGTTGTTTCTCAGATTCTTGGTTTTTCTGCGATTGCCTTGCAAAGCATCTTCTGCAGATTCGTGGAAAGGCGGATTGCACATCGAAAATGTAAATTTGTCTTCGGGTGACAATATTTTTTTGAAGATAAAATCAGAATCCGGCTGGAACTTCAAGTGAATATTTTCTGACAAATCAGGATTGCTGTCTAAAATCTTCTGAGCGTTGTCCAAGGAATCTTTATTAATATCGGTTCCAAAAATATTCCAGCTATAAGAACTATTCGCAATTAGCGGATAAACTAAATTGGCACCAGTCCCAATGTCTAATCCTTTGACTGAATTTCCAGTTGGAATCTCGCCATTTTCTTCCGCTAACAAATCCGCCAAATAGTGAACGTAATCCGCACGACCAGGAATCGGTGGACAAAGATTGCCTTCCGGAATATCCCAATCTTTGACATTGTAATATTTCAAAAGTAAGGCTTTGTTGAGCAATTTCACAGCTTGTGGAAGACTGAAATTAATCGTTAAAGTGTCGTAATCGTTTTTGAAAACGTAATGTTTGAGTTCGGGAACTGATACAATCAATTCTTCGAAATCGTAGGAAGTTCGGTGGATATTTCTAGTATGAAGGCTGGATTTTTCGGTCATTATTTTTCTTTCTCTAATTTTTGGATTCCGGTTTTCACATCTGGATGACTCATAAATAAGTTCCAAATCAATCCGGTTCTGTGGTTTTCTATCATTACGGTCATTGGCGCTTGATTCAGCCCCATAAAGATTGGCGAACACCAATTGTTATTAAGGTCAAAAGAATCCCGGAAACCATATTCTCCCCAAAGGAAATCGCCGTAATTGAGATAGAAATTCTTCAAAACTGCCATAGATTCGGTTGGTGTGTACGGAAAAGATGCGATTGCTCCGGTTGGTGTCAGTTTTCCTGTATCTTCTCTTTCTACTGGTTCGTCAGGATTGTAGCCATTTGGTCCGTCGGAAGCCGTTAAACCCCAGCCATCTTTGCCGTAACCTTTTTGTTTTTTCGGATTTTCGACGCAATATAGATAATTAATTTTGGCAATGTTCTGATTGTTTTTGAAATAGTTGGTGTATCTGTCCGTCAAACCGTGCGGGTCGTAACCCATAAACGAATAATGAGCAAAAAATAGAGGCCCACCTTTGTTGACGCCGACATCCAATTTGATTCCGTAATATGAATTTCCGTTTGTGTACATTGCACCTTCGTCTGAATTTCCCCAATCTTTACGATAATCCTGCGCACGTTTTTCCTGACTTGCCCAGCCCGAATAATACATACTCGCCGGAACGGAATGCGTTGGCGACGCAATTGCCATTAGATAAGTAACCATCGTTTCGTTCCAGCCTATGAGATTATGATTGATAACCCAGCCTTGGTCCGGCGACCAATGCCAATACAGATATTTGCTATCTGGTGTTTGCTTGAACCAATCCCACTCTATTCCTTTCCAGAATTTGTCGATTTTTTGACGGATATTTTTTTCTTCAGCATTATCTTTATTAAAATATTGATGCGCTGCCAATAATCCCTGAACAAAGAATGACGTTTCCACTAAGTCTGCTCCATTGTCCTTTGTTCCGAAAAACGCTTCTGTTTTCCCTGTTTTTCCATCGATGAAATGCGCAACTGCACCGTGGTATTTGTCTGCTTTATCGATGAAATTGACAATTTTAGTAAAGCGTTCAACTGATTCTTTTCTTGTGATAAATCCTCTTTCCGTTCCTGCAATCAAAGCCATCACTCCGAAACCTGAAGCTCCGGTTGCAATCATATTCTGTCTTCCGTTGGTATTTTCTTTTGAAAGTCCACTTCCTGTTTCCGCGCCGTCCCAATAATAATTAAATGAGGCTTCCTGAACCATTGACATCAATTCTTCATCGGTCATATTTTTGGTTTCAGCGGAGACGACTTCTGATAAGCTTGATTCATTGAAAAGCTTGTCGAGGAAACTTATTTTATAAGAATATTTCTTTCCGGTTTCATTAATAAAATCTGCAAATCTATCAATGTAGGCATCTTGGATTCCGACCGGTTTAAAATCTTTTCCATTTTCAGCACGATAAATCTTAACATATCTGATATTGTTATCTGTGATTGGGCTCCATTTCAAATCCACGTGTTTCATATAACCTTTTGCTGATGAAATCTTTGGCGTTTCAGAAATGGTTTTCTTTTCTTTTGAATCGATGAAAGCAATATCGTCCAGCCAGATTTTATTATTTGAATCAGAATTTTCGGATTGAGAAAAAATGAGGGCTTTTATTAATTTCGGATTATCTTTAACAGAAGCATCAAGGTTTGAAATATCAATTAGAATATTTTCCCATTGACTCTTTTTAGTCAATTTAATATTAACTGATTTCGAAAAAGTGCCGTCTTCTTTTTGAAGTTTTACAGTTGGCAAAACATTGGAATCATTTTTTTCAGATTTAATCCAAAAACTCAGAAAATTGGCTTTGTTAAAAAAATCCTTTCCTCTGACTTCTTCATATTCTATTGAGGCTTCCCATTTTCCGTTTTTTGCATTTTTGTAATCCAGCAAAAGAGAATTTCCCGGAGAATGGAATTCATTTTTATCCACCAACAATTTATTATTCTGATTTTTCACAGACGATGAACCTGAAGATTTCACATTTCCGTAAAAGAAATTATCTTTCATCAGACTGTTTGTGAACAAAGTATAATCGTATTGATATTCCTGAGCGAAAAAAGAAGCGGAAATAAAAATTAGAGATTTAAAAAGGATTTTCATAAAATTCAAATTTCTGAAAGTTAATCAAATTCTCTAAATGGGACATAAAAAAAAGACAGCGGAAAACTGTCTTAATATTCATTATTGATTTTAAATTTTATTTTGAAGATAAAATATATTGCGCCATAAATTTCGCATTCTCTTTACTGAATCCGTGCGCCGGCATTGGAACATCGCCCCAAACTCCGGAACTTCCTTTGATAATCTTATCTGCCAGCATTTCTACATTCTCCGGCGTATTTTCATATTTTGCGGCTACTTCTTTGTAAGATGGACCGATCATTCTTTCATCCAGTTTGTGGCAACCCAAACAATCAGATCCTTCTATCAAAGATTTCCCTTCTGCGATTGGGTCGGTAACAACTTTTGGTGCTGGAGCTTCTTCTTCAACGAGAACATCTTTATTTCCTGAGTTTTCATTTTTGGAACAGGAAAATACTGTCATTAAAATTGTTGCGATAATTATTCTTTTCATTTTCAGATTTTGCCCAAATATAAATAAAAAAGACATCCTTAGCAGGATGTCTTCATATGATAATTATTAAAATTTAATTATTTTTTGATAATCACTTTCTCATTAAAAGTTACACCAATACCAGTTCCTTTTACAACGTAAACACCGTTTGGCAAAGAACTAACATTGATTGCAGCATTATCAGAAAGATCCAGATTATCTTCTAAAACTAATTTCCCAGAAGCATCATAAATCTTAACCAAAGTTTTTCCTAAAGTAGCAGATCCACTCTTGATATGAATCTCATTTTTAGCCGGATTTGGATAAAGTACAAATTTATCTTTCTGAACATCAGCAACTGCAAGATTACATTCTGCTGGAACTGAATAGTCTTCAACCTGATCATTCATCCCGGTTCCGGTTCCAATAATTGAACCTGCAGAAGCACTCACTCCTAAACCTCTTTTTGCAAAAACATTCCAGATCAAACATTTATCTGCACCTCCTGTTGTAGCCTGATCTGCAGCAATGATTGCATTTCTACCTTTCACAAATGTTGGATTACAGCCTTGCAATTTAAGACCATCCATTACCAATTGAAGAACTCTTCCGCTTCCTGAGCTTGGAGCAGCAACCACATCAGATGCATAACCATATTTTTCCACCATTTTCCAGTGTAAATCCCAAAGCATTGTCGCCCATACAAATCCTACTGAGTGAACATTGACATAAGTAACACCACTTGATACATAAGTCATACCATTTGTACTGCCATAAGTGTAAGCATTGATATTTGTATCCGGCGTATATTGAGCTGGTCTGATACCAAGCCCATCAGTTGTTTCATCAATTGCAAAAGTGCCAATTCCTCTAGGTACAGATGCATTATCACCCGGACGGTTTGTCAACATCAAAGCGAAGAAATCTGACCATCCTTCGCCCATTTGCTCATTATCAGAACTTGTATTAAGACAAGAAGATCCTGTACCTGTATTTCTGTTTGAGATTCCGTGGCCATATTCGTGAGCAACAATACCATTATCCAAACTACCATCTATCCAGATACTTTCGTCTTTGATATTTGCATTCACTACTGTGTTTGCTGTTAATTTAGTTTTAATCAATTCTCCTTCTGCATTTTCTGTAAGAACTCCAGGAATTGTTACACTTGCATCCGTCCCACCCATATTTCCTACTGCCGGAGAATCTGTAGCATTATAGACAATAACACCTAAAGCGCCTTTGTCCTGTGCATTTTTGAATTTAACGGTAAAGTTACAATCTCCTCTTTCTATCAAAGCGATTTTTCCGGTAAGATTGGTATTACTTAAAGTTGTACAACCTTTTATTGGAGAAACAAGTGCTACATCAGCAGTCACAGGATTCGTTGCGATAGCCGGACCAAATTCGGTATTGACCCCAACAACCGGAAGTCTGCCAACTAAATCTGATGGTGCATTATATGATAGAAAATTCTGAGTTTTTGGTCCCCAAAGATACATTTGCATTCTTGGAATACCTCCATCTGCAGGTGTAGAAAAATTTGCATTATCCGTACCTCCCCCATCACGTGCTTCTGCTCTTACTGCATCATTACCTGCACCACCTTTCCCAAAATTATTAATCTGGAAATTTCTTGCAGATTCTGTAAATCCGAATTTGTAAAAGATATCGTGCATTTTGTTATTCATATAGAACAACTGGGTAATTGCCGCATTAGTATATTGTGCTGGCGGCGTATTAACATCCAAAGGGAAATCAAATACTCTGTTAGCTCCACCTTCTGCAACATCACCGACGGCATTTGTATTGGTGTAATCTGTGTAAGCATAAGCATTATTACCTCTTGTATAAGTATAGTGATTAGTTCCATCAGAATGCCAGCCTTCCGGAGATGCATCTAAAAACCAAGGATTTGCAACCAAAGTTCTGTCTCCAAATGTTGGAGCCTCAATTGGTAACGCAAAAACTCTGTAAGAAGCATTATCTGGTGCCAAAATTTTGCTTGAAGCTAAAGATTTGGCAGCAATTTCCTCTGCTTTTATATTAGCAATTCTTTCCGGGCTTGTGTAAGAATGCGTATCAAATTTACAAGAAATCAAAAGGTTATTTTTCTCAAGAATTTCGCCAGTCGCAGCATTTACCAAAACATTCCAGTAATTACTACTGTCAGCTTCTTCAAAATTAACTTCGTAAGCTAAGATTAATTGATTCGCTTGCTGATAATAAACCGTATTAGTCAAAACACTGTTTTCTTTTCCAGTTTCGAAGGTATATTTGTTATTGCTTTTAAGGTTAAGATTTTTAAGAACTGAATCAAAAGCTGCTTTACTTGTAATCCCAGCTTTTTTTGCAGTTACAGTTACAGATGAAACATCCGAAAAATTATCTGACAAATGAGACACCACATTATCCCTAATCAAAGCTGAAGAAACAGCATTAAAAATAGGAATGCCTTCATAAGTCTGCTGTACATTGACAACAGTTCCTTTCAAACTTTCTGATTTATCAGAATTCATAATTTTTATTCCGCTTGCAGCTGTCTTGTCATATTTCTTATTTGCAGAAATATAATTTTTAACAACCGCCTCATAATTCTGAGCCTGAATAAAAGAAAACGCAAAAAAAGCGGCAATTGTAATTCCGCGGTTAAGAGAGTTGATCTTCTTCATATATACTATTTTTATTAAACAAGCTACTAATTTAGTTATTTAATGGATAATAAATTCACAATCCATCAAAAAATTACAAAAAACATAATAAATTTAACTTTTAACTGCGTAATAAATAGAACAAATAACAAAATTTTCAAACAAAAAATGAATCATTATCTTTGCAGAATGGTAAAAATTGGCAACATAGAACTTCCGGATTTTCCACTTTTATTGGCTCCAATGGAAGATGTGAGCGATCCACCGTTCAGAAAATTATGTAAAATGCACGGCGCAGACTTGATGTATTCGGAATTTATTTCTTCTGAAGGATTGATTCGTGATGCGATTAAGAGTCGTAAAAAATTGGATATTTTCGATTATGAGCGACCTGTCGGGATTCAGATTTTTGGTGGTGATGAGGAAGCGATGGCAATGTCAGCAAGGATTGTGGAAACAGTTCAGCCAGATATTGTGGACATCAATTACGGCTGTCCTGTAAAAAAAGTTGTTTGTAAAGGAGCTGGAGCTGGCGTTTTGAAAGACATCGATTTAATGGTTCGTTTGACAAAAGCCGTTGTGAACTCTACACATTTACCTGTTACCGTCAAAACCAGATTAGGCTGGGATAATGACTCTATTAATATTGATGAAGTTGCCGAAAGATTGCAGGATGTTGGAATAAAAGCATTGACAATCCACGCAAGAACTCGTGCTCAAATGTACAAAGGCGAAGCAGATTGGGAACATATTTCCAGAATTAAAAACAATCCGAATATCGAAATTCCGATTTTTGGAAATGGGGATATTGATTCTCCAGAAAAAGCCTTAGAATATAAAAACAAATATAACTGCGACGGAATAATGATTGGTCGTGGTGCAATTGGTTATCCTTGGATTTTCAACGAAATCAAACATTTTTTTGAAACAGGAGAAATTTTACCAGAACCAACCATTTCTGAAAGATTAGACGCTGTGAAAAACCACGCTCTTTGGTCTGTAGAGTGGAAAGGTGAACGTCCCGGAATCGTGGAAATGAGACAGCATTACAGCAATTATTTCCGTGGAATTCCGCATTTTAAAGAATTTAAAACTAAGTTTCTTCAGGCTTTAACTCTTGAACAAATTGACGAAATCATCGAAGAAACGAAGCATTTTTATCAAGAAAATGTGATTTAGATAATCATTCATAATAAAAAAACAAACCCTTTCAGAGCTTTAAAGTGCTGAAAGGGTTTTTCATTTTAATATTGAAGTACAAAGGTTGATTGAACGACAAAACCCATAGCCCCGATTGCAACGGCATCCTTTTTTTGCTTGGGGAAAAGCTTTGGCAAAAAAGATATAGTGGAAAGCGGGATTAAGCTCCTAATAATGGTTTTGTAAAATACTTTTATTTAATTTTGTAACGTTTCATTTCATCGATGGAACTAATTCTAAAGAAAAATTAAAAATGAAAAAATTACTAATTCTCTCCATATTAATCTCTGGAGTTTCACAAGCTCAGTTTTTTGAGGATGCAAAACCTACAAAAATAGATACGCTAAAAGGTTCTAATACAGAATTCCGGAACTTTTGGGATGTCAAAAAATACGACATCGTTCTGGAAACTAACTTCGATGCTAAAAGTATTAAAGGAAGTAATAAGATAAGCTTAACAATTGAGAAAGATGTCAAAAATCCAACTTTCCAAATCGATTTGCAAAAACCGATGAAAGCTGACAAAATCACAGCCAATTTTCCTATTGTTGAGAAAAAAGTAGATGGGGATTTTATTTTTCTGACCACAAAAAAGAATTTCAAAAAAGGAGAAAAATATACGATTGATATTGATTATTCCGGAAATCCAACGATTGCAAAACGTGCGCCTTGGGACGGCGGATGGGTTTTCACCAAAGATAAAAACGGAAACCCGTGGATGACAGCTGCGGATGAAGGAATCGGAGCAAGTATTTGGTTGCCTGTAAAAGATATTTGGAGTGATGAACCTGATAACGGAGTTACTTTCAAAATCATTACCCCAAAAGATCTTGTTGGCGTTGCAAACGGAAGATTAATCAAACAAGAAAATGTCGGCGATAAAAAGTCTTGGCTTTGGGAAGTTAAAAACCCAATCAATGATTATTCTATTATTCCTTCAATTGGAAAATATGTGAATTTTAAAGATACTTTTGACGGCGAAAAAGGAAAACTCGACCTTGATTATTGGGTTTTGGATTATAATCTTGATAAAGCGAAGAAACAATTTGAACAAGTAAAACCGATGTTGAGCGCTTTCGAATATTGGTTTGGCCCTTATCCTTTCTATGAAGATTCTTACAAAATTGTGGAATCTCCACATCTTGGAATGGAACATCAGAGTAACGTGGCTTATGGAAACAATTATGGAAACGGCTATCTTGGAAGAGACTTATCAGGAACAGGAGTTGGTTTGAAGTGGGATTACATCATCGTTCACGAGTCCGGACACGAATGGTTTGCGAACAATATCACTGCAAAAGATCAAGCTGATATGTGGATCCACGAGAGTTTTACAATGTATTCTGAACCGTTGTTTGTAGAAAGATATATGGATAAAGCTTCGGCTGAAAAGTATATACAAGGTGTTCGTCAGGTGATTTCCAATGACAAACCTATCATCGGAAAATACGGCATCCGAAACGAAGGCAGTGGCGATATGTATCCAAAAGGAGCAAATATGATTCACACGATTCGTCAGGTGATCAATAATGATGAGAAATTTCGTCAGATATTAAGAGGTTTAAACAAAGATTTCTATCACCAAACAGTAACAACTGAACAAATCGAAAAGTATTTTTCTGAGAAATCTGGTATTGATTTGTCTTCAATTTTTAATCAATATTTGAGAACCGTAAAAATTCCGACTTTGGAATATAAGCAGACTGGAAACCAATTAACTTACAAATGGACCAATGTTGTTCCTAACCTAAATTTGCCAATTAGATTACTAGGCGGGCAAGAATTGAAACCAACAGAAAAATCACAGACTGTAACTTTGAAATCTGACAAACCAGTTGAATTCGATAAAAACTATTATATCAATTATAGCAAGTAATTTATTACAAATAAAATTTTTATTAAAACCATTTCAAATATCTTTGGAATGGTTTTATATTTAATACGATTTTAAAATTCAAAAAAACATTATGAGGAATAAATTCATTTTCTGGGGAATAGTTGTCTTGATAGTTACATGGACAACAGCTTTGTTGATTAAGGCTCATTACTGGATTCCTATTTTATTGACGTTTTTGTATCTACTAGGAATTTACAATACTTATCAGACAAAACACGCTATTCTAAGAAACTTCCCTGTTTTGGGTTATTTCCGTTACATTTTTGAAGAAATATCACCTGAAATTCAGCAATATTTTATTGAAAGAGAAACCGATGGGAAACCATTTCCAAGACATCAAAGATCTGCTGCTTACCGACGTTCAAAAAACATTGGTGACACAGTACCTTTCGGAACCCAGCTGGAAATCAATCACAGAAAATATGAGGGTATCAAACATTCCATCTACGCCAAACATCCGAAAGAAGAACTTCCGAGAGTAACTGTTGGCGGGCAGGATTGCAAACAACCTTACAATGCATCACTTTTTAATATTTCCGCAATGAGTTTCGGCGCATTGAGTGACCGTGCTCAGATGGCTTTGAACCGAGGTGCAAAAAAAGGAAATTTCTATCACAATACAGGAGAAGGCGGAATCTCTCCACACCATTTGGAAGGCGGCGATCTTTGCTGGCAAATCGGAACGGGATATTTTGGATGCCGTGATGAGAATGGAAATTTCAATCCGGAATTGTTTACAAAATATGCCAATCTTGAGAATGTAAAAATGATTGAAATCAAATTATCTCAAGGAGCAAAACCAGGTCACGGTGGTGTTTTACCAGGCGTAAAAAACACACCTGAAATTGCAAAAATCCGTCACGTAAAACCAGGTGTTACTATTCTTTCTCCGCCATCGCACAGTGCATTTTCTGATGCAGCTGGCTTATTAAATTTCGTAAAACAACTTCGAGATTTATCTGGTGGAAAACCAACCGGTTTCAAACTTTGCATTGGCGACACGAAAGAGTTTGAAGAGATTTGCGAACAGATGAACATTCTGAATATTTATCCAGACTTCATCACCGTAGATGGTGCAGAAGGCGGAACCGGAGCTGCTCCACCAGAATTTTCAGATGGCGTTGGAATGCCTCTGGAACCTGCACTTATTTTCGTGAACAGAACTTTGATTAATTATGAAGTCAGAAATAAATTAAGAGTGATTGCCAGTGGAAAAGTTTTAACATCACTTGATATTTTGAGAGCTGTTGCGATGGGTGCAGACCTTTGTAATAATGCCCGAGGATTTATGTTTTCTTTAGGTTGTATTCAAGCATTAAGATGTAATACGAATACTTGTCCAACAGGCGTTGCAACACAAGATAAAATGCTCATAAAAGGTCTTGACACAAACGATAAAACAGAACGTGTTTATCAGTTTCATAAAAATACTTTGCATACTTGCAACGAACTGATTGCTGCTGCAGGAAGAGAATCCTATGACCAAGTAGACGCTTCTATGTTTATGCGAGGGGACGAGTTCGAACATCTTTCGGACACGTACTTTCCCGATATTTTGGAGAATGTAAGGAAACGATAAAACAAAAGACTCATTCTGATTGAATGAGTCTTTTGTTTAGGAAAAAATTTATTCTATTTTTTTAAGATGAATTATGTATCGTTGTTTTTTATTTCGTCCTTTCCCAAACTTCTTTCGGAATTTTCTTCAAATCCTTTTTCTGGGATTTCATTAGCTCTATGTACTTTTTGTAGTTTTCTTTGGCTAATTCTTGATTACCTATGGCCCAATAACTGTCGGCGAGATTGAGATAGGCGACAACTCGAGTTGGTTCTTTTTTTATTATACTTTTCAAAATAAAGATAGCTTCGTCGTAAATTTGAGCTTCTTCTAGGTAATATGCTATATCGTTACTATTCTTTATATCCAATAAATTAAGAGTCCCTATTTTAAAAGTATTTATAGGATAATCAATAAAAAAATCATCTGATTTGTAACTGAATATTATTTCAAAAGCTTTTATATTATTAAAAAAAATACTGTTTTTTAGTTTATTCTTTAAAATGATAGAGTTTTTCCTATTTGCAAAAACAATTTTTCCGTCCATTGTTTTATAATCCATATTTGTAACTTTAATAGGTACAATATAATTTTTAGCAATAAAGATTCCGTCTCCTTTAAATCAACCTGTTCTTTACTTATTAAAAATAAATCATTTTTATTAACAAATAAATGATAGGTACTCTGTGTTTTAGTAGTACTTGCATTGTTTTGATAAACGAGAAAAAAATCATTTTTATCATTCCCTCTATAAAAATCAGTGTTTAATAAATCTGCATTTCTAATTAAATTACTATTATTATAAACTATTATTGAATCTGCAGATTTAACCATTAATTTTTCATCAATCAGCCGAATGGAGTACTGCTAATCAGTTTTCTCTTTTTTTCGTATCTCTTTCGTTTGAGCGTTTCCGTTACACGATTGTAACAAAAAAAACATTAGTATTATATTTAATCTTTGCATTTTTTTATTTTTTCGGCATAACCTTGCACTACACCTGCCCTATCTGTATCGTTTATTACCCTCCACTTCTTCGTAAAAATTAGATGTCGGCCTTCCCAAACCTTTATTTTGTAACTGTGCTCACTTGCAGACATATCTTTTTGAGTATTCATAGGCATAAAAGGTGTAAGCGTAATGTTTGTTTGGTTTTTAATTACTTTATTCTCTCCCAAACTTCTTTAGGAATCTTCTTCAAATCCTTGTTCTGGGATTTCATTAATTCTACATACTTTTTGTAGTTTTCTTTTGCTAGGTCTTCGTTACCGATTGTCCAGTAACTGTCTGCGAGATTGAGATAGGCGACAACTCGGTCGGGGAATTTTTGAAGGATTTTGTGTAAAAGATGAATTGCACCCGTTTGATTTCCATTTATTGATAGGGTATAAGCAATATTATTATAATTATTATTATTTTGTTTATCTATAGGATTATTGGCCAATAATTCTTCAATATTATCTATGTCCAGTTTAAGTTTTTTTTCACGAATTAGGTTGATGATTTTTTTCATAAAATCATCAACTAGAAAAAAAATTTTACCCTCATAAAGGAGATTATGATTGTCTACAAATTCAGCATTTCCTTTGCTATTAGAATAAAAATATATTCTATCGTCTTCTAATGTAACAAAATCAGAAGTATAAGAATCATTTTTAGTATCAATCATAACATACGGAGCTTCATAAGTACTCATAAATGCAATAGAATCTTTTGGGGGTATGCTATCAGTTATTATTTGTCTTACCAATAAGATTCTTTTGTCCTTACTTACATTTATACTATTGCAATCAAAAACTAATAATAAATTATTTCCTTTATTAATTGATAGTAATTCTTTATTATTAAATTTTATTTTCCTCCAAATATTTTTCTCTTTTTCAACTTTATTATAAAAAAGAAAATTTCCACATTTTAACACTTGTGATTTCACAACACTTGGGAGAAAAACAATGAAAAATAAGCTAAAAGTTGTAAAAATTGTTTTCATTACTTCAATATTGGATTAGTGTTAATATTATTATATCTAAGAAGCATATCTGTTCCTTCTCTTTTTTTTCCATAATCTACAATAATTTCTGTTTCATATTTAGAATGATTTTCTTTCCAATCAGAAGGATTTTTGGAAACTTTTGGATTATTTATAAAAAAACGATTAAGAGAGTCTCCTAAATTAAATCTAGTTAGAGAAGGTCTATTAACACTTTGGTCAAGCACTAATGCTCTACCCAATTTACTTTTCATAACTTCTTTAGCTTTAAAGCTATATTCCTCATCGGGAATTCTAAGACCTTCTTTATTCTTGTGATATTTTTTCACAGGTTTTTCATCCAAACACTTCCTTAATCTATCAATAAAATCATTTATTTGTTTTGTCTGAAAATCTTCATCTTTTCCTGCATTAATCAATGGTTCTAAAGGAACACAAATTACTTTCTTTTTATTGTTCTTTTCTTCAAATCCACTTCTTATTTTGCTTTTCAATGTATCTCTTGTTATTGTTTTATAGTATGCCTTCCATTTGTTATTTTCTTTTTTAAAATCCCAACCACAATTTTCAAATAATTCTTTATATTTTTCCTTAAATTCTTCTTTAAATTCACCTATTTGGGTACTTAGCTCTCCATTTCCAGTCGTTTTAGTTGTTTTTTGCATTGCACCCATTGTAATTAATTCTGAATCGTATGATTGTACTGCATCTAAATTACCTTCATTAACTGACATTCCACAAATAATATCTTTTTCTTCTTTAGATAATCTATTATCTAATAATAATTTATCCCATCCTTTATAGCTAGTTATACTAACACTACCACTATATAATGGACCATATTGTTTACCATATCTCACACACGTTATACTATTTCTATATTGGATTCCACAAGTTTCTTTTTTTTCCTCCTCTTTTGGTTTTGGTGGCTCACTAGTCCCAGTTTTTATCAGAACTTGACTATCCTGCGGAACAGTCATTTGCCCCATCTCATTTTTCACTTTCAGCGTTTCTTCGTAAAAATTAGATTCATTACCTTTTTCCCAAACCTTTATTTTGTAATGATGCTCACTTGCAGACATATCTTTTTGGGCTTTCATTGGCATAAAAGGTGTGAGTGCAATGGTCTGTTTGGTTTTTACAATGCCGTTTTTCTGGATAATTTGCAAAGATTTTCGCTTTTATAGACTTCTTTTTCTTCTCCGTTTACGGTGTCATAGATTTTGAAATCTACAGATTTTTCTAACATATTATTTAAATATTTTCAGCCACATAATCACAATGAATATTATATTAATTGTTAACTATTTCCATTTAAATATTTTCCTTTCTGATTTTAAACAATCTTCTACACTTATATTTCTAGGACATTGATAACAGATTTTTTCATTTTTATCTAATCCAAAAAAATCAAAAAAAGAAACTTCTTTATTGATTTCTATATTGAAATTTCTTTTACAAATTAGAGTTGAAGGCATATAATCAAAGTCACCTTTGGCTAATTCTATTTTCTTAATACTATTTGAATATGATAAAGATTTAATGATATACATCTTATTTTTAATTAAAGAAATATAAAGCCAATTACTGTTTCCATCTAAATCATTATTAAATTTAAAAATGTAATTATTTTTATTTATTTTTTTAATTTCTTTATAATATTGGCTAGATAAAAAATCCTGAAACCCAACGTCTGGAATATTTTTACTTTCTACAAGAATTGGCTCTTTGATTATTATTTTTTTATTGAAAATAGAAATAGTATCATTATAATAACAATTTTCACAATTATAATTTGTTTGTTCATCTAAAAAACCGACAGCTTTATTACCTTCAAAAACAGGAATTTGAGAAAAAGTATGTAATGAGAATAAACTCAATAAAATAAAAATTACTTGTTTATACATTTTGAATCATATTTTAGATATTCTTTAGTCCAATTAGTAAAGTTAATTCTTTCAACCAATCCATTATCACCGCCATTAATAGCTTTGGTTACTTTTTTAATAATCTCATCAGCAAATCCTTCATCCATTGCGTCAATAGTTCTTCTTTGTCTGACTGTAGAATACCATCCTGCAGAATTAAAAGAGTGAAATAAATTTTGGGACAAATTTTTAGCGAAAATTTTTAATTTTTCATAAAAAGCAACATCTAACCCATCTTTTCTAGCTTCCGAACTGCGTTTAATACAATCTCCAACACTTTCTATCTTATCCTTTGGGCGATTACGATACTTATCATATTTATCATACATTTTTGTATTATTTACATAATCATAATAACTCAAATAATTATAATCGTGAGTAATTTGTTTCATACCACGACCCTGAAACGGAACTCCTCCTCCATAATTGCTAGGAACGGACGACCTACTTTCATAAGTATATCTAAAGTAAATTGTTTCCAGATACATTTGACCTATAAAATGTATTTTTCTTTTACAAGTATTAATACTGAACTTTTTAAACATAGAATTCAGTTCGTCTGTAAATAATTTAATTTTCGCTTTATTTACATCATCTGTTAATTTTCCTGTTGAAACTCTTAAAGAAGAAATATATTCTCCTCCCATATTAAAAAACACATCTCTTTTAGAAATCATTTTTTGTTTATCACGAAGATTATAAATGATTCCTATCATTTCATCTACCGTAAAATCTCTATCACAAAAACATTTTTCATCTTTTTTATCCTCTTTTGGTTTCGGTGGCTCGCTAGTCCCTGTTTTTACAGGAACCTGAGAATCTTGGGCAACAGAAAAAATTCCCATTTCATTTTTCACTTTCAGCTCTTCTTCGTAGAAATTAGATTCATTACCTCTTTCCCAAACCTTTATTTTGTAATGATGTTCGCTCGCGGACATATCCTTCTGCGTCTGCATATACATCCCCGGGCTTAACAGTATTGATTTTTTAGTTTTTACAATACCGTTTTTCTGAATAACATGAATAGGCTCAGTATTTTTTGCCACTTCTACATCCTGTCCGTTTACAGTATCATAAATCTTAAATTCTACATATTTACCTAACATATTCAACGTGTAGATTTGCAGGTTCAGACTATTCAGATACTTCAGATTGTCTTTATCTTGTGCTTTGTATTCTACATCCAGAAAGAAAACATCTATTATTTTTTCTTCTCCATTGCTTTGTGGTGTGATATGCAATTCCACCGTTTCTCCTTTGTAGGTGGCTTTCAATTGTAGGTTTTTGTCTAAAAGCGCCTGCTTAAAGGTTATCGTTATTTCTTTTCCTTTTTTCTGTCCAGAAAAAGGTACTTTTTCGTATTCGCTGTATTCGTTCGCCCAATATAATTGCCAAAGAATCTCATCTTCTTTTACAGATGCAACATCTGCGTTTTCATTCAATATAACGCCATATTTTTCTGGCTCATTATTGATGATCGGAAAACGTTCTCCTTTTATTCCACTTAATATCTTTCCCATAATCTATTCGTAATATTGGTTTTCATCATAATCCGCCTGAAACTCCTGTAAATCCAGACCAGGTAAAATTTGATTCATCACTTCCGCATCGGCTCTTTGCAGGTTGCTGTTTCCGATTTTTACACTTTGCCCGTGATGTTTTATCGTGATTTTTCCACCGACGGAACACATCAGATAAGAAGTTTCCAAAAGAGCAGACTTTTCCATTATTTTCATTTTCTCATAAGGTTTTTGCCATTTCCCCGCAGGTGCAAATGCACAAGGATTATTATTTTTCACTTTACAGCTTCCAAAACAGGAAGCGCCTTCTTTGAACTGTAAATCTTCCACAGTTGCTGCCCATTTATTTTCATCTCGGCTATTGAAAACGACTTTTGTATGGGAAGTCACTTTTAAGGTTGCCGGCATTGCACCTTTGTCGCATAAGCATTTGGCGCTATCTACAACATAATATTTATTGTCCTGTTCTGTGCGTTTTGCTTCTTCTTCCTTTTCTTTTTGCTCCTGTTTTTGTTGTTTTTCTTCTTGGTATTTTTCCTCTTTATTTTGCTGAACTTCTTCTTTAGAAAGTTTTTCTTTGGCAACGGATAATTCTTTCCCTTCCCAAATGTCATAGCCGATTTGGTCTCTGATATCTTCGCACCAATTATTGTGAAAACATCTTAATTCATATACAGAAACTCCGAAATCATCGGCAAGGCTTTCCAAGGTTTCGCCTTTCTTTACTTTGTAAATAATTCCTTTTTTCATCTTTTATATTCTATTTGTGTTTTGGCAGGTCTTTACTTTCTATTTCTTCAACAAAGAAACCTTTATTATTTCTCAGTTTTTCCTGCTCTTCTTTCTCATCATATACAGTCATTGCAGTTTTTCTCTCAAGGATTTCTTTTGTTTCTTTGATATGAATAGCTATATTTTGTCTAATATCTTCAAAAGAGAAATCCAGCCTGATTTCGTGGATGCTTCTATCAGAATTCAGCAGAAAATTTCCTTTTACTATATTTTTTTCATTATTTGAAGAATAGCCAGCAATATAAATATCTGTTTTTCCTTTATCCGTTTTCTCCTCATTCATCAACAATTCTGTTTTGTAAATTGTAGTTCCAACAACAGAAGGAAAAGGATAATCAATTGTAACAGCTTCGTTATCTCTGTATTCTCCATATACAGGAAAGAAAAAACCGGAGAAAAACCAATCATTTTGTAAACCAGCAAGCAGTTTTTGAGGATTTTTATAGAGTTTTCCGATTCTGTTCAATAGCTTTATAGAAAGAGGATTGTCATAATATTCCTGAAATCTCGGGATGAAGCTTTTCCAGCGTTCGAGAATCTCCGGTTGATTGTAAATCCCGATAGAATAACCATAAGAATTGATTTGCAAAACCAAAGGAAATAATGCATCAGATGATTGAAATACCAAATCCCCTATTAAAGTTTCATCAGCTTTTTCGTTGTTAATCAACAAATTATCTCGAATAATTTTGACAAGCCTTTTTTCAGAATGATATTCATATTTCATTCTGAAATCAAAACTCAATTTTGTTTTATCTTTTTGAAAAGAGTAGGAATAATATCTCCATTCCAATAGATTGGAAGGAATAGAAAATTTCATCATTTATTGTGTGTGTTTTTGTTGTACTATAAAAAATCCTAGTACAATATCAAATATAAGAATTTAATCAACATCAAAAACATATATAATTAAAAAACCAGCAAAATTATTGCTGGTTTTTTAATTTATCAATTATGATTTATCATTCATATATCACTCCCACTCAATCGTTGCAGGCGGTTTTGAACTAATATCATAAGCAACTCTATTTATTCCTCTCACTTCGTTAATAATCCTACTAGAAACCGTATCCAAAAACTCGTAAGGCAATCTGCTCCAAGTTGCAGTCATAAAATCAATCGTGTTTGCAGAACGAACGACAGCTGTATATTCATAAGTTCTCTCGTCGCCCATTACACCGACAGATTTCACTGGAAGCAAAACTACGAATGCCTGAGACACTTTTTCGTAAAGGTCATTTTTGTACAATTCCTCAATGAAAATATCGTCGGCTTCTTGTAGAATTTTTACTTTCTCTGCATCCACTTCTCCCAAAACTCGAATTCCTAAACCTGGTCCTGGAAACGGATGTCTGTAAACCAACTCGTGCGGAATGCCTAATTCCTCTCCTACTTTTCTCACTTCATCTTTGAACAATTCTCTCAATGGTTCCAGCAATTCGAATTCCATTTCTTCTGGTAATCCACCAACGTTGTGATGAGATTTAATAACAGCCGAAGGTCCTTTTACAGACTGAGATTCTATGACGTCCGGATAAATTGTTCCTTGCGCTAGGAATTTCGCACCTTCAATTTTTTTGGATTCTTCGTCGAAAACGTGAACGAACTCGTTTCCGATGATTTTTCTTTTTTGTTCAGGATCGCCAACGCCGGCTAATTTTGATAAAAATCTTTCGGAAGCTTCAACCAGTTTGATGTTCATTTTGAAATGCTTACCGTAATTTTCCATTACTTTTTTGTCCTCGTCTTTTCTCAAAAGTCCAGTATCCACGAAGATACAGTTCAATTGATCTCCAATTGCTTTATGAATCAAAACTGCAGCAACAGAAGAATCTACGCCTCCGGAAAGTCCAAGAATCACTTTGTTGTCACCTACTTTTTCTTTGATTTCGGCAACTGTTTTCTCAATATAATTGGTCAGTTTCCAGTTTTTGTCTGCTTTACAGATTCCGAAAACAAAATTCTCAATCATCTTTCCACCTTCTTCAGAATGCGAAACTTCCGGATGGAATTGTACACCATAGATTTTCTTTTCAGGATTTGAAATGGAAGCGATAACTCCGGATTTTGCATTAAGCTCAAAACCAACTGGCAATTCTGAAACCTCATCAAAGTGGCTCATCCAAACGATGGAATTTTGATAAACACCTTTCAGTAATTCGTTTTCTTTTACGATGTCCAAATGTGCTTTTCCATACTCGCCTTTTTCACCTTTCGCTACTTTTCCGCCCAGAAGATGAGCTGTCAATTGCATTCCGTAGCAGATTCCAAGGACAGGAATTCCTTGTTCGTAAAGTTCTTTTTCTACCAAATGGGCGTTTTCTGCATTCACAGAACTTGGTCCGCCGGAAAGGATGATTCCTCTTGGGTTTTTCTCCAAGATTTCTGATAACGGCGTGTTGAATGGTAATATTTCTGAATAGACTTCCATCTCACGGATTCTTCTTCCGATAAGCTGGTTATACTGTGAACCGAAGTCTAAAATGATAATTCCGTTTTGCATATGTTGATGTAATATTTTTAAAATTTTGCGTAAATAAATGTTCTTTTGAATGGATAAAAAACCGGCGAACCAATGAAAACTTTCCTCAATTCTTCTTTATAATCCTGCTTGTATTGCCCTTTCAAATCGTCTGGAAGCTTTTCCACAAACGGAATCATTGCTGTTCCTGAAGCCCAATCAAAAATTGCGTCTGCATCCTTCATAATGTGAGGATAAACTTTTTCGAAGACGTTGATTTTCCTTCCGTTGTTGTCGGATAAAATCTTGGCGTAATCTTCTATATTAAGAACCGAATATTCTCTTTTCCAACCATTGAAATGTTTCTTATAAACTTCGTGTTCTGCAACTACTGATAATAATTGATGAACAATGAAGTTATGATTCGATGGAACCTGAACTGCCAATTGTCCTTCTGGATTTAGTTTTGAAATCAACTTTGGGAACAATTCCTGATGGTTTGCACACCATTGCAAAGATGCGTTGGCGATGATTAAATCAAATTTCTCATCCAATTCAACCTGTTCTTCTACGCTTCTTTGAAGAAACTGTAATCTTTTGGATTCAAATGATTCAGCTTTCTGAAGCATTTCTGCAGAAGAATCAATTCCTATGATATTTGAATTTGGAATAAAGTCCAAAAGTCCCGAAGTGAGTTCGCCTGTTCCACAACCTAAATCAATCACAGACATATTGGATTCTATCTCCACCAATTTGAGCAAATCAAAATAAGGCGCTGAGCGTTCCTGTTTGAACTGATCATATATTTCTGGATTCCAAGGCATCTTGATAGTTATGAATTATAAGTTATTAATTATGAGTTATACACTTCGACAGGCTCAGTGTGACAAATCTAATACTAAACAATTATTTTTCAGCGATGTCAGGCTGAGGCTCTCGAAGCCTTTATATTAAATTTAAATTCCATATTCAATTTCCGAATCGCTAACTAGCCCCGATTGCAACGGCATCCTTTTTTTGTTTTTGACTAAATTTCATTTTGATGACAAAACCTGATAAACAAAAAAAGATATAGTGGAAAGCGGGATTAAGCTCCTAAAAAAAAGAGACGTTAGTTGCCCAACATCTCTTTGTATTTTAAAATTTCGCAATATCGTCTCGGTAAAAGGCGTAGTCGAAGTGTACTGGAATGGCATCCTCGTAAACTTTCTTGCGAGCTTCGTCATAAGTGTCACCCAAAGCAACGATGTTCAAAACACGTCCGCCTGTGGAAACCACTCTATTGCCTCTCAAATCTGCGCCGGCATAAAGCACTTTACTGTTTTTTACTTTTTCTACTCCTGTGATCTCGTAACCTGTCTCGTGGTTTTTTGGATATCCACCGGAACAAACTACAAGACAAACAGCTTTCTGATTTTTGAATTTAAGATCCAATTCTCTGCCGTGAAGACAATCCTCGATCACATCTACCAAATTGTTTTCCAAAAGCGGTAAAAGAACCTGAGTTTCCGGATCTCCTAATCTCATATTGTATTCCAAAAGATAAGTCCCGTTTTTAGTAACCATCAATCCGAAGAAAATAAATCCTTTGAAGCTAAGACCTTCTTTTTTAAGACCTTCCACAGTTGGATTCATAATATTCTGAATGAAATCCTCATTGTGTGCTTCTGTATATTCAGGACTTGGCGCAACTGAACCCATTCCGCCAGTGTTTGGACCTTTGTCGCCGTTTCCTGCTTTTTTATAATCTTTTGCAGCAACGAAAGGGAATAATTTTTCGCCATTTGAAACCCCGATAATTGAAGCTTCAAAACCTTGAAGAAATTCCTCGATCACAATCTGGATTCCGGCATCTCCGAAGATTCTTTTAATCATAAAATCGTGAATCGTTCCTTCTGCTTCTTCCAAATCCTCAGCAATCACAACACCTTTTCCACCAGCAAGTCCGCTTGCTTTGATTACCAATGGAAATTCCTGAGTCTGTAAATATTCTTTAGCTTCTATATAAGAATCAAAAATAACTGCTTTCGCGGTTTTGATTCCGTAGTTCTGCATAAATTTCTTAGAAAAAGATTTGCTGCCTTCCAAAGAAGCTGCCTTTTTTGAAGGACCAAAAACTTTAAGATCTACTTTTTTGAATTCGTCCACGATGCCTTCTACAAGAGGTGCTTCCGGACCAACAATCGTAAGATCTACCTTGTGCTGAATAGCAAAATCCCTCAATGCTAAAATATCAGTTTCGTTGATGTTTTCTCCTAATTTTTCGGTAGTAGCGTTTCCTGGTGCGAAATACATTTTTGTAATCCTACTGTCTTCGCTTAGTTTCAAAGCTAGGGCAGAAGCACGACCGCCATTTCCTACGATAAGTAATCTCATTTGTTAATATTTAAATCTTTTTTTGTTAAATGAAATATTCAAAATCATATTCTTATGGTTAAAGAAATTCTGATATTGCACATTTCACTCAGTTTTCAGTTTGACTTTTTAAAGTGCCAAATTTAAGATTTTTTGAGGACAAATCCTGTACCCTTTTTACAGTAATTTCTTAAAAAATTAATAAATTTTTAATTTAGTTCGGTAATTCCATTGGAACCTCTATCAATAGTATTTCGGAATCTTTCTCTGCTTCCAGAACAAAACTTTCTGTATCCCAAATTCCTAATCCATCTCTCTCATCAAGGATTTGGCCTCCGATTTTTGCAGAACCTTTGATAACAAAAGCATAAATGCCGTTTCCAGATTTGTTGATTTTATATTCTTTAGAAAAACCTTTATCAAATTTTGCCAAATTGAACCAAGCATCCTGATGAATCCAAACACCTGCATCATCGGCATTGGGAGACAAGATTTGCTGAAAATCATTTTGAATAGCATTTTCTTCGATGCTGACTTGGTCATATCTTGGCGTTACGTCGGTTTTGTTTGGGATAATCCAGATTTGAAGAAATTTTACAGGTTGCTCTGTCGCGTTTTCTTCGCTGTGCATAATTCCAGTTCCGGCAGACATTACTTGAATATCGCCTTTTTTGATGATTCCTGAGTTGCCCATATTGTCGCCGTGACGCAATTCGCCTTCCAATGGAATTGAAATGATTTCCATATCACGATGTGGATGTCTGCCGAAACCCATTCCACCCTGAACAAAATCATCATTCAAAACACGCAAAACACCGAAATGTGTTCTCTCAGGATTCTGATAATTGGCAAAACTAAATGAATGATGACTTTTCAACCAACCGTGATTGGCGTAACCTCTGCTGTCTGATTTATGATAAACTGTTTTCATTTTGATTGATTTTAAATGTTTGGCTTTTTTGTTAATACAAATTTCCAGTTTTACAAATCCTTGCACATTGATGTACGATAAGAACGAAAAATTCCGACGATTGCCGGAATTTTATTTATTTGGATTGACGATTAAACAAGCATATTAAGCACATCGAGATTATCATTAAGGTAAGATTCGAAGTAACCGAGTTTGTGCATTCTTTGTTTCAAACCTTCAAAGTCCGAAGGATTAGAAAGTTCAATTCCAACAATTGCCAAGGCAGTTTCTCGTGAATTTTTCTTGGTATATTCGAAATGCGTAATGTCATCGTTTGAGCCCAGAACATTCAGAACGAAATCTTTCAGAGAACCTGGACGTTGCGGAAATTTGACCATAAAATAATGTTTCAAACCATTGTAAAGCAAAGCACGTTCCTTGATTTCCTCCATTCTCGTAATGTCGTTGTTACTTCCACTGACAATGCAAACCACATTTTTCCCTTTGATTTGATTTTTATATTGTTCCAAAGCCGAAATAGACAATGCTCCGGCCGGTTCTAAAACAATTGCATCTTTGTTATAAAGTTGAAGAATCGTATCACAAATCTTCCCTTCATCAACAGGAATACAATCAGCAAGTGCATTTTTACAAATCTCAAAAGTCAAATCTCCTACTCTTTTTACCGCTGCGCCGTCAACAAAACCGTCAACTTCCGACAATTCTGTATTAATATTATTATCGATGGAAGTTCTCATAGAAGGCGCTCCTTTTGGCTCAACTCCAATCAATTTTGTTTCTTTCGATAATTCTTTGAAAACAGTTGCAATTCCAGAAGCCAAACCGCCGCCGCCAATCGGAATGAAAACAAAATCAATATTTTCTTTTTGCTGTTCCAAAATTTCTAAAGCCAAAGTTGCCTGACCTTCGATAATCTGAACATCATCAAATGGATGAATAAAAGCCGCTCCAGAAGTTTCCGCAAATTCAATAGCCGCAGTTTTTGAAGCATCGAAAGTATCGCCTACTAATTTGATTTCGGCAAAGTTTCCACCAAACATTTCGACTTGTTCCAGCTTTTGTTTCGGCGTTGTGACCGGCATGAAAATCGTTCCTTTGATTTGAAGTTGTTTACACGAAAAAGCGACACCTTGAGCGTGATTTCCCGCACTGGCGCAAACAATTCCTTGTGAAACTTTGCCTTCATTAAAAAGAGTTTTGATTTTATTGTAAGCACCTCGTAATTTGTACGACCTCACAGGTTGTAAGTCTTCTCTTTTAAGGAAAATATTTGCGCCAAATTTTTCTGATAATCTTGCGTTGTATTGCAATGATGTGTAATTCACGACATTTTCTATACTTTTCCGGGCTTCTTTTACCGCTTCCAAGGTTGGAAATATTAGCGTTTCGTTCATCTTCATTTATATTACAGATTCTTTGATTTTAGTTTTAATTTTTGTTGTTCCATTTTCCAGAACAAGTTTATGGCTGAGTTTTTTTGGTAATTGCGATTCAAAATGACCAACATAAATCAACGATTGTCCCTGACTTGCCAAATCATCAATAACCTGATTGAAATATTGCGTCTGCTCGTTGTCCATTCCCTGACAAGGTTCATCCAGAATCAGAAGTTTTGGTTTTTTAATTAATGTTCTTGCGAGCAAAGCCAAACGTTGTTTTCCAAGAGGAAGCGTTTTTAGTTTTTTATTTTTATCATCTTTCAAATCGAAGAAATAAAGAATCTGCTCCAACTGTTGTTGCTGGTCAAAACTCAGTTTTTGATACAAGCTCATCGAATCAAAAAAACCGGAAGCAATGGTTTGCCCGACATTCGCATTCATATCAAAATACCAATGTAACTCGGGAGAAATCATTCCGATTTTTTCTTTGATATCCCAAATACTTTCACCACTTCCCCGCTTTTGTCCGAAAAGATGAATTTCATTGGCATAAGCTTGCGGATGATCGCCATTCAGTAGACTTAATAATGTTGATTTTCCAGAACCGTTATGACCTTGCAACAGCCATTGTTCATCTGAATTGACTTCCCAATCGACGTTTTTCAGGACTTGTTTTTCGCCGTAAGAAATATTGACATTTTCTAGTTTGATGAGACTTTCGTGTTCGTTTCCCTGATTATTCTGAAGGAAAAATGGAAGCGATTTTGGTATTCTTTCTTCGCCTTTGGAAAATTCTTTTGGTGAATTTCTGTGAGTTAATTTTCCATTTTCTATCTCTACAAAATATTGAACATTTTCCGGAAATTCATCATCATTATTAATTAAAATCAACGTGACATTTTCTTTAATTAAATCATCAAAAGCCTGATTCAAAAACTGTCTTGAATTGACATCCAAACCTGTGTAAGGCTGGTCTATAATCAAAACTTGAGGCTTTAACCAAAGCGCTTTCAGTAATTGTAATTTCTTGTGTTCACCACTTGACAATTCTATTAATTGTTGATTTTTGAAATTCTCAAATCCAAAAGGTTTTAAATATAATTCTAATGTTCCGAAATCCAGACTTTCTTCTTTTCCGAAATGATTCAGTTCTACAAAAACAGTTAACGTTTCATTTTTAGCAATTTGATTATAGCGCTGTTGGTAATAAAAATTGCGGTCGCCTTCCAAATTACTGAACTGAAACCAATTGGAAACATACAAAACTTTCTTTGGCAACTTTAAATTTTCATCAAAATTGACCTCAACTTTTCCTTCGAAATTCTTGATTTCTCCTGAAATGATTTTGGCTAAAGTTGTTTTTCCACTTCCACTTAATCCGCCTAACATCCAACATTCTCCTAAAGATATTTCCCAGTCGAAATCTTTAAGTACGACTTGATTGCCATACTGAAAGTTTAGATTTGAAATTTGGATGATTGGATTTGGCATTTTATTTTCTGAATCAATTTTGAACACAAAGTGCACAAAGATTTTTTATTAACTAACTGCTTTAAGTTCACAAAGCCGCTTCGCTTAGAAAAGGTTTTGCGTATAATTTGTCATTCCGTAGGAATCTCTACAAAGTCTGCGTAGATTTCTACGGAATGACAAATATGATGTTGGATTTTTATTTTTATGACAAATCCCTTAGCCCCGATTGCAACGGCATCCTTTTGTGATGAGGAACGAAGAGCAAAAGATATAGTGGAAAGCGGGATTAGCTCCTATTTTTAAACTGTTTTAATAGACTTCATTGCAGTCATTGCCTGACGCAGTTTTCTGCCGACAATTTCTACAGGGTGGTTTCTCAAAATATCGTTTACGTGAACCAATTGTGCGTTATCAACCGAAGCTTTTTTGCCTTCATTGAAATCTTTTCCGACCAAATCTGTATCCACCGATTTCATAAAATCCGCCAGCAAAGGTTTGCAAGCTTGGTCGAAAAGGTAACAGCCGTACTCTGCGGTGTCGGAAATCACACGATTCATCTCAAAGAGTTTTTTTCGTGCAATGGTGTTGGCAATCAAAGGGGTTTCGTGAAGTGACTCGTAATAAGCAGACTCGGGCTTGATTCCGGCTTCAACCATTGTTTCGAAAGCCAACTCAACGCCAGCTCTGATGAACGCCGACATCAAAAGATAATTGTCAAAATATTCCTGCTCATCAATTTTCACATCGCCTGCAAGTGTTTTCTCGAAAGCGGTTTCTCCAGTTTCTGCGCGCCATTTCAAGAGATTTTTGTCGCCGTTTGCCCAGTCTTCCATCATTGTTTTGGAGAACTCACCGGAGATGATATCGTCCTGATGTTTTTGGAAAAGTGGACGCATAATGTCTTTCAGTTCTTCGGACAATTCGAAAGCTTTGAGTTTTGCAGGGTTCGAAAGTCTGTCTAACATTCCGCTCACACCGCCGTGTTTCAAAGCTTCTGTAATGACCTCAACGCCGTATTGAACCAATTTGGAAGCGTAACCTGCATCAACACCTTTTTCCACCATTTTATCAAACGAAAGGATAGAACCGGTTTGTAAAAGTCCACACAAAATGGTTTGTTCGCCCATCAAATCGGACTTCACTTCTGCTACGAAAGACGATTTCAAAACGCCGGCTTTATGACCGCCAGTTCCTACGCAATAGGCTTTTGCTTCAGCCCAACCTTTTCCTTGAGGGTCATTTTCTGGGTGAACGGCAATCAAAGTTGGAACGCCGAAACCACGCAAATATTCGGCACGAACTTCAGAACCAGGACATTTTGGAGCAACCATAATTACGGTTAAGTCTTTACGAATCTGCATTCCTTCTTCCACGATATTGAAACCGTGAGAATAAGATAAAGTTGCGCCTTGTTTCATTAATGGTTGAACCGCATTAATCACGGAAGTATGTTGTTTATCCGGAGTCAAATTGATGACCAAATCCGCAGTCGGAATCAGTTCTTCATAAGTTCCTACTTTGAAATTATTTTCGGTTGCGTTTTTCCAAGAATCTCTCTTTTGGTCGATTGCTTCCTGACGTAAGGCGTAAGAAACATCCAGTCCGCTGTCTCTGAGATTCAGACCTTGATTCAGACCTTGAGCTCCGCATCCTACAACCACGATTTTCTTTCCTTTCAATGCAGAAACGCCATCAGAAAACTCTGAACTGTCCATAAAATCTGCCTGTGCTAACTGATGCAACTGGTCTCTGAGTGATAAGGTATTGAAATAATTTGCCATTTTTATTTTGTCTTGATTTTATTAAATTTTGTTTTGAATATGTATTGAAAATTGAACACAAAGCGCACAAAGATTTTTTTAACAATTGAATGTTTTTAAGTTCACAAAGGCGCTTACGCTCAACAAAGTTTGATTATTTACATCGTGAAAACGTCGTCTCTTTTGTCTAAAAATTCGTTTTCAACGATTTCGGCGGAAGGTTCTCTTTTTTCGAATTCGAGGACTTTTTCGTGAATTCCTGCACTGTTTTTGATGATTGCGATTCTTGCTCCACGAACGAATTCAATGAGTCCGTACTTGTTAAGTTCTTCTGTTAATCGGTCGATTTCTTCACGATGTCCTGCTGTTTCGAAAACGATATAATCCTGACGAATTACAACCGTGGAAGCTCCATATTGACGAAGCAATCTTTCTACGTAAACCTTTTCTGTCACAACATTTGCGGGAACTTTATACAATGCCTGTTCTTGCCAAACAATCTCGTCATCGGTATTGAAATAAGCTTTGAGAACATCAATCTGTTTTTCTAATTGTCTGCAAAGTTTTCTGACAACTTCTTCTGTTTCATTAATGAGAATCGTGAATCTGTGAATGCCGTCCACCTCCGAAGGCGAAGTGTTCAGACTCTCGATATTGATTTTTCTTCGTGAGAAAATCCCTGATATTCTGCCGATTAATCCAACCGAATTTTCGGTGTATAATGTGATGGTAAATTCTTGTTTTTCCATTTGTATTTTATTTAAGTCTGATTTCGGAAACCGATGAACCCTGCGTTACCATTGGGAATACGTTGTTTTCTTTTCCAACCATTATTTCCAGAAGATAGGCGTCATCGTGATTTAGCATTGTTTCCAAAGCAGATTTCAAATTTTCTCTATCAGAAATCCTTTGTCCATCGATATAATAAGCTTTGGCAACCGCCACGAAATCCGGACTTGTGATGTTTACGAAAGAATAGCGTCTGTCATTGAACAATTGCTGCCATTGTCTTACCATTCCAAGAAACTCATTATTAAGAATTATAATTTTGACTTTCGCTCCGAACTGCATAATCGTTCCTAATTCCTGTAACGTCATCTGAAATCCTCCGTCACCAATAATCGCAACAACGGTTTTTTCAGGTGCGCCATACCAAGCGCCAATCGCTGCCGGCAAACCAAAGCCCATTGTTCCCAAACCGCCTGATGTTACACTGGATTTAGAATTATTGAATTTCGCATATCGACAAGTCACCATTTGATGCTGACCAACGTCTGTTGTGATGATTGCATCGCCATTCGTTAAATCATTCAAAACTTTGATGACTTCTCCCATTGTCAGAACTTCAGTTGTTGGATTAAGTTCATTTTGAATGACTTCTTTAATTTCTTCTTTTTCCAACTCACGGAATTCATTCAACCAAGCTGAATGGTCATTTTCTTTGAGAAGAGCCGTCAACATTGGTAAAGTCTTTTTGCAATTTCCCCAAACTGGGACTGTCGTTTTCACATTTTTATCGATTTCGGCTGGGTCGATATCGAGGTGGATGATTTTCGCTTGTTTCGCATATTTATCTAAACGACCGGTCACTCTGTCATCGAAACGCATTCCGACTGCAATCAAAACATCGCATTCGTTGGTCATAACATTTGGTGCATAATTGCCGTGCATACCCAACATTCCGACGTGTAATGGATGGTTGGTTTCCAAGGCACTTAATCCCATAACAGTAGCTGCTGCGGGAAGATTTGCCTTTTCAATAAAAGCTTTGAATTCCTCTTCCGCTTTCCCTAAAATCACACCTTGACCAAAAACTACAAATGGTTTTTTAGCTTGATTAATGAGTTCAGCAGCTCGTTCGATATACTCGTTTCGAATTTCTGGTTCGGGACGATAACTTCTAATATGATTGCATTTTTTATAACCCAAATATTCGAATAATTGGATTTGAGCATTTTTGGTAATATCAATCAAAACCGGACCCGGACGACCTGTGCTCGCGATATGAAAAGCTTTAGCAATTGCTTCCGGAATTTCTGTTGCGTCTGTTACCTGATAATTCCATTTGGTGACTGGCGTTGTGATGTTTATGACATCGGTTTCCTGAAAAGCATCCGTTCCCAAAAGTGAGGCGAAAACCTGTCCTGTAATGCAAACAATTGGATTACTATCAATCATTGCATCCGCCAAACCTGTCACCAAATTGGTTGCTCCTGGACCGCTTGTTGCAAAGACAACGCCTGTTTTCCCAGAAGTTCTTGCAAATCCCTGAGCCGCGTGAATTGCGCCTTGCTCGTGACGAACCAAAATATGTTTCAGTTTTTCGGAATAGTCGTATAAAGCATCATAAATTGGCATAATTGCACCTCCAGGATAACCGAAAACCGTATCAACATTCTCTTGCAACAAAGCTTCTAAAACGGCTTTTGAACCGGAGATTTCTATTGCTTTTTGCTGTTCAGCATCTTTATTTTCCTTTACTTCAAGCGTACTCATATTTTTTCAATTTTACTTTTTAATTATAAATCGGTTACACAACCTTGTGATGCATCAGCGACAGATTTGGCATATTTGTACAGCACGCCACTTTTCACTTTATAATCTGGTTGTTGGAACTCGGCTTTTCTTCTGGCAATTTCATCTTCTGAAAGAAGTGCATTGATGGTATTTTTCTCTGCATCCAATTCTATCATGTCGCCATCTTTTATTAAGCCAATCAGACCGCCGGCAAAAGCTTCTGGTGTGATGTGACCGACGACGAAACCGTGCGTTCCTCCGGAAAATCTTCCGTCTGTAATCAATGCAACATTTTTACCTAAACCAGAACCCATCAAAGCGGAAGTTGGTTTCAGCATTTCCGGCATTCCGGGTGCACCTTTTGGTCCTTCATTTTTGATAACGACGACATTTCCTTCTTTGATTTTTTTATCTTCAATACCTTTAATGAATTCTTTTTCGCCGTCAAAAACGATGGCTGTTCCTTTGAAATAATCGCCTTCTTTGCCTGTAATTTTTGCAACAGAACCTTTCTCGGCAAGATTTCCGTACAGAATTCTGATATGTCCTGTCGCTTTGATTGGGTCTTTGATATCGTGAATGATATTCTGTTCTCTATCAATAATTGATGTGACGTGCTCCAGATTTTCAGCAATCGTTTTTCCAGTTACTGTCAGACAATCGCCGTGAAGCAAGCCTAAATCCAATAGATATTTCATCACCGCTGGAACGCCACCAACATTGTGAAGGTCTTCCATCAGGTATTTTCCGCTTGGTTTGAGGTCAGCTAAAAATGGGGTTTCATCACTAATTTTTTGGAAGTCGTCCAAAGTCAAATCATATCCGATGGATTTTGCGATGGCAATAAAATGGAGAACTGCATTGGTACTTCCACCTAAAATCATAATTAACCTCAAAGCATTTTCAAACGCTTTCGGCGTCATAATATCAGATGGTTTGATATCTTTTTCCAAAAGGATTTTCACATAATGTCCAGCGAACTGGCATTCTTCTTTTTTCTCTTTGCTAAGAGCTGGATAAGATGACGAATATGGCAAACTCATTCCGAGCGCTTCGATTGCTGAAGCCATTGTATTAGCAGTATACATTCCGCCGCAAGCACCGGCGCTTGGACAGGAATTTTTTATCACACCTTTGAAATCTTCATCAGAAATTTTACCTGCGATTTTGTTTCCCAATGCTTCAAAAGCTGAAACGATGTTCAAATCCTGACCTTTGTAATGTCCGGGCGCAATACTTCCGCCATAAACCATTATCGAAGGACGGTCGAGACGAGCCATCGCCATAAGAGAACCCGGCATGTTTTTGTCGCAACCCGGAACGGTAATCAATCCGTCGTAATATTGACCTGCGCAAACCGCTTCAATAGAATCTGCAATGATGTCGCGACTTACAAGAGAGTAACGCATTCCGTCTGTTCCATTGGTCATTCCGTCGCTGATTCCGATGGTGTGGAACATTAGTCCGACTAAGTTTTGTTCTTTGACTCCTTTTTTTACAATTTCCGCCAATCCATTCAGGTGCATATTACAAGTGTTGCCGTCGTAGCCCATACTTGCGATTCCAATCTGTGCTTTGTCAAAATCCTCTTCTTCAAAACCAATTCCGTAAAACATCGCCTGCGTTGCAGGTTGTGTCGGGTCTTTTGTTAGAGTTTTGGAAAATTTATTAAGTTCTACGTTACACATATTGCAAGTTTGATTTCAAGTATGAATAATCTTCTTCTAACACCAAATGACGGTAAGCTGTCTGAACCTTCGATGCTAAACTCTCTTCCCAATTTAGTTTGAATGGAACATCATCAAGAGAACCCAATGCTACGATTTCGGCGGCTGTTCCACAGAAAAAACCAGCGTCAGTACCTTTCATTTCTTCTGGTTTGAAGAATTTTTCTTCGTAAGGAATTCCCAGTTGGTCACAGATTTCGAAAACTGTTGCTCTTGTGATTCCGGGAAGAATGCTGCCTTTTGCTGGTGTGAAAAGTTTTCCGTCTTTCTCGAAGAAGATATTGGCGCCTGAACTTTCTGCCACGTTTCCGTCAGCGTCCAGAACCAGAGCTTCATCAAAACCTTTGTCTTTTGCTTCCTGACAAGCTAAAATCGAGTTTACATAGTGACCACTTACTTTTGCTTCTACCTTGAAAGCTTTAGGATTTGGACGTTCAAATGATGAAGTCATAATTCTCATTTGGTTGGCCATATAACCATTATCCCAATTCCAAACTTCTATTACGAGATAACTTTTTTTCCCTTTTGACAAAGCCATATTTGGAGAACAAATGACCAATGGGCGAATGTATGCGTTACTTAGATTATTAATTTCGAGTAATTTACAAGTTGCTTCCACCATTTCTTCGGTAGAATAATCGAAAGGCATCATCATTGTTTCGGCAGATTTACGAAGTCTGTCATAATGTTCCTCAGCTTTGAAAATTTTGGTCCCATTAGCTGTTTTGTAAGATTTAATCCCTTCGAAAACAGCATATCCGTAGTGTAACGATTGACCGTACAAGTCGGTCTTGGCTTCTTTTGCTTTTACATATTCCCCATCAAAAAAGAGAACACTGTCGTCATTGTAATACATTTTGTATCGATTTATATTTGTTTGTTAGATTTAGGAAAATAAAAAACCATCCTCGCAGTGAGAATGGTTTGTATTATTTCAATTCAATAATTATCACAAGCCATCGCTCACCACCGGAATCCGATAATGACAAGAATGACAAGAATAATGATTGTGCTATTCATCTGTTTGTTTTCAACGGTACAAATGTATAAACTAATTTCAATAAACATTGATGTTTTCACAAAAAATTCTTTTTAACAGTATTGAAAACACATAGAATATTGATTTTTATACGACATTCATCAAAACAAAAAACACCCATAAAGTATTGATTTTCAATTTGTGGAAGTTTAATAAATTACGATGTCTAAAATTTTACTTTGAATCTTATTTTTTGCTTTTGGATTTTAATTTTTGGTGAAATTTTATTCAGTAAAAACGAAAAATCCACCGAATTGGTGGATTTAGTATTTGGAAATAAACTGATTCCAAGGTTATTTTGATTTCTTTATTAGGGCTAAAACTACAGAAATAAAGAAAAGAATAATTCCCAAAATCAAAACTGGTAACCAAAAAGCAAAATTTATTTCTCCAATTTTAATAATTAATGGATTTAGCTGTTCGCCTCTATAAGCAAACAGACCAACTCCAACTGTAAACATTATTACAGAAAGAATTATAATCAAGATGCTTGATATTAAAAACTTTTTATAAATCATTATTAAAAATGAACCTGTTGGATTTCTCCTTCAATTTCTTTAGGTGTTTCTTCCTGAGATTTGATGAAAATCAAAGTAATCAAAGCGCCCAACAACATACAAGCACCGCCAACCACAACGTAATCAATCGCCATATTTCCGAAAAGTTTTGAAACTATAGGTCCTCCGAAAACACCGTTGATTATTTGTGGAACTACAATGAAGAAATTGAAAATCCCCATGTAAACGCCCATTTTTCTCTGTGGAATTGCATCAATCAACATTGCATAAGGCATTGCCAAAATACTTGCCCACGCAAATCCCAATCCTATCATCGATATCCAAAGCATCGAAGTATCCTTGATGAAATACATCGAAATCAATCCCAAACCACCACTCGCCAAAGCTAATGCGTGCGTTTGTTTTTTTCCAATAGCTTTCGCAATCGGAGTTAATAAGAAAGCAAATGGAATTGCGAAGAGATTATATAAACCGAATAAATGTCCCGTTAAATCTCCGGCTTTGTTGAACTCAATTGATTTCGTATCTGTCGGTGATAATCCAAAATGATGCGTTGCCAAAGCACTTGTCGTGAAAACCCACATCGTGAAGAGTGCAAACCAAGAGAAGAACTGAACGATTCCTAATTTCTTCATCAGGTTTGGAATATTCGCAAAATCCTTGAACATATCAGAGAACTTCGAATGCTCTTCCACTACTTCTTTTCCACCTTCAAATTCTGCAAATTCTTTTGGAGAATATTCTTTGGTTGTGAAAATCGTATAGAGAATTGAGACAATCAAAACTGTAGCGCCGACATAAAATGCATAAATTACATTATCAGCCACATAACCTTCCGGTGCAACATTCGAGATTCCTAATTTCGTCAACCAATTTGGCATTTCTGAACCAATCACCGCTCCAATTCCAATCAAAATGGTTTGGATTGAAAAACCTAAAGTTCCCTGATGTTTCGGCAACATATCACCTACCAAAGCTCGGAAAGGTTCCATTGCAATGTTCACTGAAAAGTCCATCATCGCTAGGAAAATTACTGCCAATAATAAAACATTCGCCGCAATCATATGTGTTACTGAAGCTGCATTTGGAAGGAGAACCAATCCGATGGCGCACAAAACGGCACCAATCAAAAAGTATGGTTTTCTACGGCCTAGCGGACTCCAAGTGTTGTCGCCCATATGACCGATGATTGGCTGAACGACCAAGCCTGTGACCGGCGCAACCAACCAAAACCACGATAACTCGTGAACGTCAGCTCCAAGGTTTGCAAGAATACGGCTCGCATTTCCGTTTTGTAATCCAAATGCCATCTGGATTCCCAAAAATCCCATACTCATATTGATAATCTGAGCGATGGAAAGATTTGGTTTTATACGTTTTGTAAATATCGTATTACTTTGTTTTGATATCATTTTGTGATTTTTAATTTTTGAATTAAAGCATCTTCAATTGGTGCTTTGATTTTTGTCACTTCGTCCACTACTTCATTTGGAACCGTTATAGAGAGGACGTATTGTTTCATTTTCCATTTGCCACCGATTTTTTCGACGACGCCGGAACCTCGGCAGATTTTCATTTGCGTGTCAAGGATTTCATCGAACCAAGCGTAATTTCCGTCTTTGCTGAAATAGATATTTCGTTTTAAAGATTTGAAATTCCAGGTTGTTTTTTTATCGAAAAATGGTTTTGCCCATTCTTTGAATTCTTTTTTGCTCCAGACCTCGGTTGCGTCTGTTCCGATAAAAGTTGATTCTTCTGCAAAGCAATCAAAGTATTTATCGAAATCTGCATTGGCGGCAAGCGTGTTGAAGTCGTCTAACAATTTACTGATATTCTTTTTCTGAACATTTTCGTAAAAGCCTTTTTTTTGGGCAGAAAGTGAACCTGAAAATATTAAGAATGTCAAGATGAAAAGTGAAACTATTTTTTTCATTTTAATTTTATTTAAGTTCTAAAATTAATGAAGATTTTCCAGCGACAGACAAATTTGTTTTCAAATCGAAATCTTTATCAGAAAGAATGTCTTTTCCTTTTGTCAAATTATTAAGACCTTCTGAAAAACGCTTCAAATCTAAGTTTTGAGTTTCCTTGTTATTATTGATGACCACCATTACTCTTTTGTTATCAGTGTAACGGAAGTAAACATAAACGTTGTTGTTCGGAATGTAATGCAGGGTTTTTCCCTTGTGAATCGCTTCGTTTCCTTTTCTCCAGTTCAGGATTTTTTTGGTGTAATCGAAATAGTCGTTTTGAGAAGCTGTTCTTCCTGATTTTGTGAAAGCGTTGTTTTTGTCGCCAGCCCAACCTCCAGGGAAATCCTGACGAATCTCGCCGTCGCCGCCTTTTCCTTTGTCGCCCGCCATTCCGATTTCGGAGCCGTAGTACAATTGTGGAATGCCACGAACGGTCAGTATTAAACTCATCGCCAATTTGTAATCTGCAACATTTGGATAGGTTTGATTCAATCTGTTCGTATCGTGATTTTCTGCAAATACCAGGATATTATTGATGTCCGGATAAAGGAAATCATTGGTGAAATTCCCATAAACTCTTTGCATTCCTGCATCCCAGCCTGGCTCTTCTTTGAAAGCCTGACCAACTGCATCAAACAATGTAAAATCCATTACCGACGGCAAATGAGAATTATAACCTTCTATCGCTGCGATTTTGGAATCCTTCTGCCAATACGCCATCTGCGCCTGGTCCTGCATCCAAACTTCGCCAACGATGTTGAATTTCGGGTATTCGTCTGTGATGCGTTTTGTCCATTCTGCAATTCCTTTTTTGTCGTTGTAAGAATAAGTGTCCACACGAAGTCCGTCCAGTCCAGCGTATTCAATCCACCAAATCGCGTTCTGCGCCATATAATTGACAACCATTGGATTACCTTGATTCATATCCGGCATTGTGGTATCAAACCAGCCATCCATACAAGCGGCTTCGTCTACTTTCGCAGCGTTGGTATCGAACTGTGTGGTCATTCTGTAATTGCTTCTCTGGAAACCATTTTTGCCTTCTTCCCAATAATGAATCCAGTCTTTTGCAGGCAAATCCTGAATAATCCAACTTTTTGAACCCCAATGATTGGTAACATAATCCATCACTAGTTTCATTTTTCGTTTGTGAAGTTCGTCAGCCAAATTCTTGTAATCGTCATTGGTTCCGTAGCGCGGATCGATTTTGTAATAATCGCTTTGTGCGTAGCCGTGGTAGGAATAACTTGGTTCGTTATCTTCCAACAATGGCGTGTTCCAAAGTGTGGTAACGCCCAATTCACTTAGATAATCTAGGTTTTTTACGATTCCGGCAATATCGCCGCCGTGACGACCGCCTGTTTTTGTTCTGTCGGATTTCTCGGCTGTGTCCGGTGTGTTGTCATTTTTCGGATTTCCGTTGGCGAAACGGTCCGGCATTACCAGATACATCACGTCTGATGAAGTGTAAGAATCTCTGTTGGCAGAATTCTGTTGTCTTTGTTTGAATTCGTAATCGATGGTTTTGACGGTTTTGTTTCCGTTTTTGAAATTCAGTTTTGTTTTTCCGGGCTGAATTCCATTGGTGTCGATGGTTACGAAAAGGTAGTTTGGGTTTTCAACTTTTTTGACTTCTTTGATTTTGATTCCGTTGGAGAATTCGGGTTGAAGATTGTTGATGTCTTTTCCGTAAACCAAGAGTTGAAGTTCCGGATTTTTCATTCCGCTCCACCAGAATGCAGGTTCTACTTTCTGAACCTGAGAATAGAAAATGGAGGAAAGTATGATTGAAGAAAATGTGATTATTTTTTTCATAAAATATTTTTTTAAGGTCTGTATTAAATTTAAGCAAAATTTTGTTTCATTGAATTTTGAACACAAAGTGCACTAAGGTTTTTTCATTTATCTGACTGTTTTAAGGTTCACAAAGGCGTAAAACTTATCAAAGATTATTGTTCATTCTAAATTATTAAAAGTGAATAATTATTTTAAAATATTAATTTAAATCTCAATAATTTCTGCTCTTTTTGCAATCTTATTGGCTAGCCAACTTACGTAGAATAATTGGAAACTGTGGTAAATCATTACGGGCAGCAAAAACAAAACTTTCTGCTCGTCGGGAATTCCTAAAACCAAGAGAAATAGACTTCCGTGAACCAAGGATTTCTTTGAACCACAAAATGTTGTTGTGATGACATCTTTTGGTTTGAAGTTCAGTTTTTCGGCGATGAATTTCAAAATATAATAGGTTGCGAAAAACAAAAAGACAACGCTCAAAGCCAAAGCGACGAACACAAATGAAGGCACAGAAACGAAGATATTTTCTATAAATGCCGTCGAAAAACTTTCGTAAACAATTAGTAAAATAATTAGTCTGTCAAACTCTGAAATGACATTCGCATATTTGGTTATCCATTTTTTGAAGATTGGATTGAGCAAAACCCCCAAGATAATTGGCAATAAAACTTTGAGTAATAATTGCTGGATGATTTCGGATTGATTTCCGCCTTCTCCATTGGATGTCAGGAAAAAACTCATCAAAAGCGGCGTCATTACAATGCCGATGATTCCTGAAATTGACGCATTAAAAATCGCTGAAGTGACGTTTCCTTTTGCAATTGAAACCATTACGACCGATGATGAAACCGTGGAAGGCAAACTTGCCAAAAAGAAAACTGACAGCCAGATGCTGTAATATGATGTGTCTTTTAAAAACGGATAAAACATCAATGCCAATAATGGAAAAATAATGAAAGTTCCTGATTGAATCAGCAAATGAAGTTTCCAGTTGGACACATCTTTTACGACTTCTTTGAGATTGAGTTTCAGCCCATACAATAGAAAAATCCCTGCAATTCCCCAATCTATAAATCCGGCCAGATTGAAATACTGGTTGTAAGATTCGTGGAAGGGAATGACTTTCGCCAAAATGACCATTCCTATCAGTAGGAAAAGAAAGATATTTTGTTTGTTGAAAAGTTTGGAAATCCAATTCATATCAGAGGATTTTGAAAAAAAAATTAAGAAAAACTTTGTCAAAGCGTTAAACCTTGACAAAGTTTTGATTGGAGTAGAAACCCATAGCCCCGATTGTAGCGGTTACCCCACAGCACGTCTTGGGAAAAGCTTTGGCGCGAGGAGTAATAGCGGAAAGCGGGAAATAGCTTCTGAAAAAACTACCCCCGATTTCCGAACAAGTTCGAAAACCTCCCCTTCAGGGAAGGGGAATTTTTTATTATTTTATCGGTTTTAAGGAAATGGCGTAACCACCGCTTCTTACCAAATGGATTGGAAGTTTGGTTTTGCTGTCCACTGTCTTTTTGTAGATTTTGTAACTCTGCGGATTGTTGATGTAATCGGCATCTTTACCGTCTTCGTAAACTGTCGCTTCGTATTTTTTGCCTTTGTCGAGGAAGGAGAAATCTACGGTGTAATCTCTTGGATTTTCGTCGGTAACGCCGCCTACGAACCAGTTTTCGGTTCCTTTTGCTTTACGCGCCGTGTGGATGTAGTCGCCAGGTTCCGCGGAAAGGATTTTGGTGTCGTCCCAATCTGCCGCAACATCCTTGATGAACTGGAATGCGTCCATATGTTTTGCGTAGTTTTCTGGCAAATCTGCTGCCATTTGAAGAGGCATATACATCACGACATAAAGCGCCAATTGTTTAGCCAAAGTCGTCTGAACGAAACGTTTGTCGCCTGGGAAATAGTAGTCCAATTTGGTTTGGAAAATCCCTGGTGTGTAGTCCATAGAACCGCCCATCCATCTTGTAAATGGAAGAATTGTTTGATGGTCCGGCTTGTTTCCGCCGAATGCTTCATACTCTGTTCCACGCGCGGCTTCTGCTGAAATATAATTCGGGTAAGTACGGCTTTCTCCACCTGGACGAACGGATTCGTGTGAGTTGACCATAATTTTGTAGTCGTTCGCTTTTTCTACGATTCTGTAATAATGGTTAATCGTCCATTGCGAATAATGGTGCTCGCCTCTTGGGATGATGTCGCCCACGTAACCTGTTTTCACGGATTTGTAACCGTATTTGTTCATCGTTTCGAATGCTTTGTCAGACCATCTTTCGTAGTTTGAAGCGGAACCGGAAGTCTCGTGGTGCATAATCAAATCTACGTTTTTGGAATGTGCGTAGTCGTTCAACATCTTCAAATCGAAATCCGGATAAGGCGTGATGAAATCGAAAACGAATTCTTTGGAATGTCCGAACCAATCTTCCCAGCCTGTGTTCCAGCCCTCAATCAACAAGCCTTGGAAACCGTTTGCAGAAGCAAAATCGATATATTCCTTAACTTTTGTGTTGTTGGCTGCGTGTTTTCCGTTGGGTGTCAATTTTGAGAAATCGGTTTTTCCGATGTGAACATTTTCTGCAGTAGAATATGCCCACTGGGATTTTCCGATAATCATTTCCCACCAAACACCCATATATTTGGTCGGTTTGATGTAAGATGTGTCCTTGTATTTTGTAGGTTCGTTTAGGTTGAACATCATTTTGGAATCCATTACCACTTCCGCTTTTGGTGAAACGATGATGGTTCTCCAAGGCGTAGTTGACGGTGTTTGGATATAACCTTTTGCCCCTTGTCTATCGGCTGTCAAGTGTGTTTTGAATTTGAAATTCTGAGCGTCAACCTCCAAATGAGAAGCCGGATAATCCAGAACTGCTGCTTCACCAACGTTCACATAAAGTGGTTCTTTCCCTTCTTTTTTTAACATCAAAGGAGACTGAACTGCATTTTTGATTAAAGTCTGAGATGCGTTTGAGTCAAAAGCTTTTGGCCATTGGGTTGGGATTTCGGAAATTTTTGTGGTTTGGTATTGATATTCCTGGGAATCGTAATCTGCAACGATCCACCAAGCCTTCATATCTGTCGGGAAATCGATTTCTGAATCTTCTTCGCGGATGACGAAATAATTGAGATTTTTCTGTTGAGGAAACTCGTATCTGAATCCTAATCCGTCGTTGAACAATCTGAATTTGATGACAATGCTTCTGTCAGAAGAAGTTTGGTTAAGTGTTACAGCAAGCTCATTGTAATCATTGATATAATTCTTTTTCTCACCGAGAATTGGCTGCCAGGTTTCGTTTTTGGAATCTCTTTTTTCAGCAGTTTTTGTGAAGCCGTTATTGAGGTCAAAACTTGCATCTTCCGGTTTTGCAATCTCGGAAGCGAATTTGATGGAAGAGTCTTTAAAAAGTCTCAATCCTAATTTGGAATCTTCTACAACAACATTTCCATTGTACTTTAAATTATAAAATGGAACGCCGTTCTTCAGTTGAAAATTTGCTTCAAATTTGCCGTCCGGAGACTTCAAACTTTGAGCATTGATTCCTGTAAACATCATAGAGAGCAAAGCTGCTCCAATGGTGATTTTTTTCATTTTTTCTAAGGTTTATATATGTTCTACAATATAAAAAAAGTGTTGCTATTATGCAATAAAAAAATAACCGATTTTACAATCGGTTATTTAGGTATTTATAAAATATAATTATTGTTTAATGAGAACATAAGCTCCTGAGTTGTCATTAAAATAAATATTATAAGTGCCTGCTTTCACAGGAATATTTGCACCTCCTAAGTTGCCAGTACCAAAATTTTCATCGGCACTTCCCCAGCTTACATCCCAGGCATTGTTTGCTCGGAATTTCAATTCTCCTGTTGTAAGAGTAACATTTGTAAGGTACCAAACATGGGAATCAAATGTAGATTGAGTCAATGCAGTGCTTGAACCCCAACCATTAGCAGTAGAATCTCCAATAATTCCAACTGTAGGGTAAGAAACTGTAGGATTTGGAACTGCAACTAATGTATAAGTAAGTGCAGAAACATCAATCGTAAGTTTATAATATCCTGCAGTAGTAACATTGATATTACCTGAAGTATTACCATCTGTACTTAGAGTTCCTGCTGTAGAACCTGCTCCATACTGAGCAGTCCAACTACCTTTATCTTTGATGATCTTGAAGCCACCAACTTTAAAATATCCTGTATAAGTGTAAGATGTACTTACTGCATGACTTCCCAAAAGCGGATACATATTATCGTTTGTTGCACTATTGTTCCATTCTCCTGCTGTAGCATCACCAATTAGGTACAATGTTACATTGTTTGTAAATGGTGTTACTTTGATAGTAACTACATTAGAAGAAAGATTGATTGTTCCTCCTGTAGACTCTGTAGTAGCCGTTACCCTAACATCAAATTGTCCAGAAACGTTTGGCTGAGCACCAGTTTTAAGAACTGCATCGTTCAGTGTTTTGTTTGTAAGTTCTAAAGTTTTCAAATCTTTGACAGTTCCAAGTTCCTGAAACACAGCTCCACCTTTTGCAGCAATCTCCACTTTGTAACTTACGCTAACTCCATAAGAAGTGTAATCATTCCATTTGATAGTGGAAGCAAGAGCATTTTGATTATTGATATCCAAAATAAACTCATTACCAGCAGTTGGTGCAGTAATAATTGGACCAGCAATAGGGTAAGGTGTTACAGAAAAACTAATACTATTAGAAACTTCTGACCCCGACTCTACTCTTACATAAACCGAAGAAGGAGAATAAGGAGATAATCCAGCTTGAAGAAATTTACTGTTGATATCTCCAATTGTAGTATTAAAAGTATTAGTTGTAGCTGTTCCTAAAGTTACTTTCGCTGCAAAATCTGCAGTTGTAGAAAATACAACAGTATAATTTGAAGAACCTGTTTTATCCCATGTCAAAGCAAAAGGATTATTTTTCATCGATTCATATAATACATTGCTTCCTAGAGTCGTATCATATAATTTGAAACTAGCCTCTGGCGTAGTCCACTCTCTATCTGCATCATCTGTACAAGCCATAACAGCAAAAGCTACAAATAAAGATGCAAATAATAATTTTATAATATTTTTCATTCTTTTAGATATTTATTTAGCGATAGTATAAGTACCTGCTTTTATGTTAACTGTAATTTTATAAGAGCCTCCGTCTCCAGTAAATTTGATATTTCCATTATCATCTTTTGGACCTAAAAACCCAGTATTGCCATCTGCTGTAATGTTACCCCAGTCTAAATCTCCAAAAGATTTCTGACCTAAGAATTTGAACTCTGCGTCTGCCGGTAGTGTTGTTGTAAATTCAAATACACCTGCTCCGGTTTTTGTCATAGTTGCTGCATTTTCCGCAACCCAGTTAACACCTGCAACATTACCAACCAAGTAAACTTGAGGAATATCAAATACAGGGATTTTAGAAATTACCGCATCCAAAGATTTAGTATTTTTATCAGCATTGATTGTTATTTTGTAAATCCCTGTTTCTCCTGTAAATTTCATATTCTCATGATCTGCTAAAGAAATGTTCGGTGTTGCTTGTTTGAAATATCTATTTGCCAAATCAGTTCCACTGTCATCAAGACTATAATTTATAGGGCTCCAATCTTTCTGACCTAAAAATCTAAAATTCTGATCTTTTTCTAAATACGTATAGATGTATGAAAACTTATCATCTTTATGCAGAATCTGAGCGGAGGCTGCTGTCCATCCCACATATGAAGCAGCACCAACAAGATAGAAATCAGGATAAACCAATTTGTATGGTGTTACCATTAAGGATGTAACATTTGATTTAGATTGCAAATCATCAGCACCCAAATAGGAAGTTATCCTTACATACATTTTCCCGGAAATATTCTCTTTCAAACCGATTGCCTGAGCAACAGTATTGATTTGACTTGCAGTGTAGGTTACTGTTCTGTTTGATTCTGTAACATTGCTCACAAGTTGTGGCGCAGTAAACGCTTCATCTGCAGAAACCTCTACTTTGTAATTTGTAGATACTGGAACAGAATAACTTGCATTAGACCAAGAAATAGTTAATGCTGGATTATCTGGAAAATTCTGATCAAGAAATAGATTACTTGAAGATAAATCTACTACTATGGGTGCAGTTGAATTCTCCACTGTAACTAATTCTCTATCGGCGCAGGCTGTAAGACTAATAATAGTCAAAAAACCTAGGAGTATTTTACTTAAAATATTTGTTTTCATCTTAAAATCAAGTTATTTCTTAATAGCCCGTATTTTGGACTAGATTTGGGTTTGCAATAATATCTTTTGCAGGAATAGGATAAAGATTTCTGTATTCTGCTACTGCAGCTCCATCTTTGATATTGCCTTTCCAAGGCCATAGATAAGCAGCTGTTGTAAATTTACCATAACGGATTAAATCTGTTCTTCTGGTCATTTCCCAACCTAATTCTCTTCCTCTTTCGTCTAGAATAGTATCTAAATTAATAGAAGACAATGTAGAAGTATATCCAGCTCTAGTTCTGATGTCATTCACATACTTAAGCGCTGTAACCAAGTTACCGTTACCTCCTCGCAAAGTTGCCTCTGCATACATTAAATACACATCAGCAAGCCTAAAGACAGGAATATCAGCGTCACAAAAATTCTTTGCTGTGTCACTTCCAAATTCTCCTGCACTTGTTAGATTTTTATATTTAATGAAAGCATACCCATCATTAAAATTTCCTAAATCATTAATTTCCAAGCTTTGACCTTCTTTATAAAAATTACCTCTTTGGTCATTAGCACTGGTGAATAGTCCAACAAATGATTTAGTAGTTCTTAAACCACCCCAACCACCATTGATACCAAACATAGATTCAGCAGGCATTGTTCCTCCGACGGCCGCATGAACCAAATAAGTTGTACCACCAGATGTTTGAACTCTTTTACCATCGAATATAATTGGGAAAATTACTTCCGGGTTGTTTTGGTCGTTATCTGCTAAGAAAAGATCTGCATATTTAGACTTTAGAGTATATGATGCTTCTATTACTTTGTTGCAGTAAGTGATAACATCATTATTATGCTCACTTCCGTTATAAATTTTTGAATTTAGATACAACTTTGCTAAAAGTGCCCATGCAGCGGCTTGATCTGCACGACCATACTGACCTGTTTTTGGTGCTCTCAATTCATTAGAAACTGCTAACAACTCTGCTTCTACAAAACTAAATAATTCTGCACGAACAATTCTTTTTGGAGGATTAGTAGATCCTGGCAAATAAGACTCATCAGCAAAAGGAACATTCCCAAAAAGATCTAACGCATAATAATATGATAATGCACGTAAAAACCTTGCTTCAGCCCGCATGTATTTTGCTTCTGCCAAATTATCTCCTGTTATATTATTAGAAGCTAATTTTTCATCTGTTACATTTCTCAAGAATTCGTTGGAAGTTGCAATTTGTGTGTATATTCTGTAATATGCACCTGCAATAAACTCGTTTGAAGAATCCCAAGTCATTTTATGCATAGTATGAAGATTACCATCGTTCCAAGCAATTACTGCTTCGTCTGTAGGTAGTTCCTGCAATGTAAATAACATTCTGGTATACTGAGAGAAGTTACCATCAATACCATTAATATCAGAGTTTCCTCCATTAGCTTCTTGTCCGCCATTTGCAAACCCACCATAAACCTTTGCCAAAGCATTTGGATAATTATTAAAATCACTAAAAATACTTGCAGATGTTAATCCTATACGTGGCTCTTGTTCCAAATCTTTCACACAAGACGTGGTAGAGAATAATCCTAAAACTCCTATTAATGTTAATATCTTAAATTTTTTGTGTATCATTTTTCTTTCTTATTAAAAATTATAATTAAACCCTAAAGAATAAATTTTGGGCATTTGATAATAACCATTATCAATTCCTCCAAAAACTTCAGGATCTACTCCTGTATAATCTGAAATGACAAATACATTTTGAGCCATTCCATAAACTCTTAAAGAACTTCCTTTTGAAAAGATATCTTTAAAGCTATAACCTACGTTCACATTATCCAACCTAAAGAAAGAAGCATTTTCTACAAAAATATCAGAGAATAATTGAGGCGTACTAAATCTGTACTCTGCAGCTGTATAATATACATTCTGAAGATAGTTATTAGTAGCAGAAGACTGCAATGAACTGTTAGAAGCAGCATTGTTATAAACATAATTTCCAATCACAGCTCTTGCACTTAAGCTAGCATCCCAATTTTTGTATGAGAACTTTGTATTGAAACCAAGAGTCACATCAGGCTGGTTGGATTTGTAATAATACATATCATCCGCATTGATCTTTCCATCACCGTTTCTATCAACATATACACCATCCAACGGTTTACCATCTGAACCATATACTTGTTGGAACACTCTGAATGAATAAGGATTATAACCTACGACATGAGCTTGAATTTTATTACCTACCCCTCCAGCTATATCTCCAGTTGCGATGAAGTAAGACTCATCTGCTCCCCTTACAAGATTTGTAACTTCGGATTTATAATGAGTAGCATTAAAGGAAACTTCCCAAGTAGCATTTTCACTTTTAATAGGGACAAATGTAATAGATCCTTCTATACCTTTTGTATCCATATTACCAGCATTTACAATATTTGAATTACTCAAATCTCCTGCAGCAATATCAGCTCTTACTAATAGATCTTCCGCTTTCTTTTGATAAACATCAATAGATCCATAAACTCTGTTTTTAGCAAACCCAAAATCGATACCCGCATTTTTTGTCGTTGTGGTTTCCCAAGTCAATAATGGATTATAGATATCCGGTCTTAACATATAGTATGTTTGAGAACCAAAAATATATTCAGCACCTAAAACACTTGGAGAATAGATTGCATAAGCAGGATAATAATTATCTCCTAATTCTTGATTTCCAGTTTTACCCCAACCCGCTCTTACCTTTAAAGTATTAAGTCCAGTATCTTTTAAGAAATTTTCTTCATTAACTTTCCACGCTAAAGAAACCCCTGGAAAGTTACCCCATACATTGTCTCTGGTTCCGTTAAAAAATCTTGAAGAACCATCCCTTCTGATGGAAGCAGATACAATATACTTATTAGCAATTGTAAAAATACCTCTACCATAGAAAGATAACAAAACCATTTTTTTATCTACTTGTGGCGTGGTAGCTCCAATATCTCCGTTACCCTGAAGAGTTTGGATAAAAGGACTTTGAGTTTCAAAATCTTGATAAGAATATCCAGCTGTCAAATCTACATTAGTATCTATTGCAGATATATTTTTTGTGTAACTAAGGTAAGTTTCTAGTAATTTGTTTTTCTTTTCAACAGAATACTCTCTGTTTGAACCTAAAATATTAAATCCTGACTTGTAAATCGGGCTTATTCTTGTGAAACCTTCTCCTTTTGAATAATCATAACCAGCATTCACATTAAAATGTAAATCTGGAAGAAAATGGAATTTATAATCAATCTGAATGTTACCTAAACCTCTCCATACAGAAGACATATCTCTTACAGCTTCCAATTGAGCTAATGGATTAGCATTTGAGTTAACATTTAAACTATTATTAAGTAACCACTCGTAATATCCCCCATAATTAGAATTTCCAGAGTATATATTTTGTGTAGGATCAAAATAAGTTGCACTTCCAATGACGCCTCCCGCTGGAAAACGGTTATCATTAAAAGTACCTTTTGCATTTAAGTTAATTGATAAATGATTATCAAAAAACTTAGGATTTAAGTTTAATCCAACAGAGGTTCTTTTAAAAGAATTGGTTTTAACAATACCATTTTGATCATTATAACCGATAGATAATCTGTATGGCAATCCTTTTATACCTCCTGATAAAGCCAAATTATTATCTGTACCCCAAGCTTCTTGGTAAATTTGATTCTGCCAATTTGTATCAGCTTTTCCCAAATAGGCCTTATAAGTATCATTTGCAAAACTATTCACAAAATCACGATATTGATTTCCATTAAGAGTAGGTACATTTCCCATCTTTGTAGAAACCGACATCATTGTTGAAAAATTAACTTTAAGTTTACCGGCCGTACCTTGTTTTGTGGTAATCAAAATAACCCCGTTAGAAGCTCTATTACCATAAATTGCTGTAGCAGAAGCATCTTTAAGAATATCAAATGTTTGTATATCATTTGGATTAATTAAAGAAAGCGGATCCGAAGCTCCACTAATTCCGCTAAAATCCTGAGGAACACCATCAATAACGATCAATGGAGCTTGAGATCCTTGTAAAGAGCCGATCCCTCTAATTCTAATGGAAGCCCCCGCACCAGGAGCACCACTATTATTCACAATAGAAACACCAGGTGTTTTCCCTTGAATAAGTTGAGCCGGATTATTTGCTCCTCCATTAAAATCTTTTGAGGTAATAGAAGTGATAGACCCTGTAAGATCAGACTTCTTCTGCTTACCATAACCAATCAGCACAACCTGCTCGATCTCGGTTTCTTTTTTTACCGTATCCTTTTGTTGTGCATGTAACATTGATCCGAGCAATAAGAATGCGGGAGCAATTTTTAATACATTATAGTTTCTCACAAAAAATAAATTTTTAAGGTTTATATTATTTTCAAATTTGTTTCAGAATCATACCTGATCCTGTTTCGCAATTTATAAAAAAAACAACATTCTGTTAAAATATTTTTAAAATTGTTGTTTTCAGGACAAAAAATTACAGTAAATAACTTAAAAATCATATCTAAAAAACTAAAAATCAAATACTTAAAACTATTAACGTTTTTTTACCAAATGTGAAATTTTAACATATTTTTAAACGATTGTTTAACGTTTTTTTCTCCTAAATTAACCAATATTAATCCTATATTAATGAAAAATGAAATCTAAATCAACAAATGTTAAAATTTTGATTATCGATATTCGAACACTTTTTAACATTCATCATCAAATTAATAATATGCAAACCACACCAGTTTTTACACGGAAAATTGTATTTTTGCAAATCTAATTTCAGATTATAATGTCAGACAGAAAATTGATTACGGCAGCGTTGCCTTACGCAAACGGACCGGTTCATATAGGGCATTTGGCGGGAGTTTACATTCCGGCAGACGTCTATGCAAGATTCCAGAGAAGATTGGGAAAAGATGTTGCTTTTATTTGCGGAAGCGATGAACACGGCATCCCGATCACTATTCGTGCAAAAAAAGAAGGTGTAACGCCTCAGGATATCGTGGACAAATATCACGGAATTATCAAACAATCTTTTGCAGATCTTGGGATTTCTTTTGATGAATATTCCAGAACTACGTCTCCAAAACATTATGATGTAAGTCAGGATTTTTTCAAGACATTATATAATAAGGAGAAATTTACTGAGGAAGTTTCCGAACAATATTTTGATGAGCAGGCAAACGAATTTTTGGCTGACAGATATATTGTAGGAACTTGTCCAAATTGTGGCAACGTAAACGCTTACGGAGATCAATGTGAAAATTGCGGTTCTACCCTTTCTCCTTCAGAATTAATCAATCCACATTCTATGTTGAGTGGAAATGTTCCAATCTTGAAGGAAACCAAAAACTGGTATTTACCCTTAAATGACTATGAAACTTTCCTAAACGAATGGATCATCGAAGGTCATAAAGACGACTGGAAAACCAATGTTTACGGACAGGTAAAATCCTGGCTGAACGACGGTTTGAAACCAAGAGCAATAACGCGCGACCTCAACTGGGGTGTTCCTGTTCCATTACCAAATGCAGATGGAAAAGTACTTTACGTTTGGTTCGATGCACCAATTGGTTACATTTCTTTCACTCAGGAATGGGCAGAAAAAACCGGTAAAAACTGGAAAGATTACTGGCAAAATCCAGAATCTGATTTGATTCATTTCATTGGGAAGGACAATATTGTTTTCCATTGCATCATTTTCCCTGCGATGATGAAGGCTCACGGCGATTACATTATGCCAACTAATGTTCCGGCTTTCGAATTTCTTAATCTTGAAAATGAAAAAATTTCAACATCAAGAAACTGGGCAGTTTGGGCTCACGAATATGTAGAAGAATTCCCGGGACAACAGGATGTTTTGCGTTACGCATTACTTTCTTCAGCTCCGGAAACTAAGGATAATAACTTTACGTGGAAAGATTTTCAGACCAAAAATAATTCAGAATTGGTGGGAATCTTCGGGAACTTTATCAATAGAGTTGCAGTTTTGATTCATAAATATTACGACGGCGTAATTCCAGCAGGAAATGCAGATGCAGAAGAATTGGTTGAAATCAAAAGATCAGCAGCAGAAATAGCTCAATCTTTAGAAAAGTTTGAATTCCGAAATTCATTGACAGCGTTGATGAATCTGGCGAGATTTGGAAATCAATATTTGCAAGTTGAAGAACCTTGGAAAACGATCAAAACCGATCCAGAAAAAGCGGCTCATTCTTTATTTGTTGGCGCTCAGATAGCAGTAGCTTTAGCTCAGTTATCAGAGCCATTTATGCCTTTCAGTTCTGAGAAATTACTAACAATGTTCAATGTTGAAAAACTGAACTGGAGTGATATCGAAACTAAAAATATCCTAATCGAAACCGGACACAAAATCAATGAAGCTTCTCTTCTTTTCTCAAAAATTGAAGATGCTACAATAGAGTTCCAAATTCAAAAATTAGAGAATACTAAAGAGGAGAACAAAAAAGCAATCGCTCTTCAAACGGTTTCACAATCTGAAGGTGCAGAAGCAGAAGCTCAGATTCCTAAAATTTTGTTGCCGGAAAAAGATCAAATTCAATTCGATGATTTTACTAAAATCGATTTGAGAACTGCAACTATTTTGACAGCAGAAAAAGTAGAAAAAGCGGACAAGCTTCTGAAATTTACAGTTGATACTGGCGTTGATGTAAGAACTGTAGTTTCCGGTGTGGCAGAAAGCTTTAAACCAGAAGAATTGATCGGAAAACAAGTGATGATTTTATTAAATCTTGCTCCAAGAAAAATCAGAGGAATAGAATCTCAAGGAATGTTCCTTTTAACAACAAAATCAGACGGAAAATTAACTTTTGTAACTCCTGACGAGACTGTAGGAAACGGAATTGAAATAGGATAAAATTAAATTTTTACTGAATAAATTAAAAAGATCTTTTAGAATTACTAAAAAATCTTTTTTTTCGCACAATTATTGCTATCGATTCACAAATTCAAAACAATCTATGCGAAATTTATATTTATTAATTATAGTTTTCTTTATTTCTTGCGGAAAACAAGATCATCATAATGAGGCAGTTTCTATGGATGCTGCTCTGGTATCTGTAATGGATGAAACAGAAGTGGAAAAATCGCCTCCGCCTCCGAATCGAATTTCAGAAAAAGTAGCTTCTCCTTCTGAACCACAAAAAATATCAAGCAAAATCATCAAAAACGGAAGGATCGAAATAGAAGTTGGCGACATTACAAAGTCACAAAAAATTATCACTGAAAATCTTAAAAAAAATAATGCTTACAAACAAGGCGAATTTTTCAGCAACAACGAAGATCAGGAAACGCTGAAAATGACAATTAGAGTTCCTAATCAGAATTTTGATAACCTTTTGCAATCTATGGATCAAGGTCTTGGAAATGTTATTTCAAAAAATATAAGTACAGACGATGTTACAGAAGAATACACCGATGTTTCTATCAGACTTCAAAACAAATTAACTTATTTAGAAAAATACCGTGACCTTCTGAAAAAGAGTAATTCCACAAAAGACATTCTCGAAATCCAGGAAAACATCCGTGCATTGGAAGAGGAAATAGAATCATCAAAAGGTAGATTAAAATTCATAGACGATAAGGTAAAATACAGCACAATTGAACTTTCTTTAATAAAAAACAAACCAAGAGATTCCGTGACTTCAAAGATTGGATTCGGAAGTCAGTTTGCAGATTCGATTGCTGCTGGATGGAATAATTTTATTGGATTTGTTCTTGGATTGATTTCTTATTGGCCATTTTTATTAATCATCCCAATTCTGATCATCATCTTTAGAAAATGGAGAAAGCGAAGAATAAAGTCTAAAGAATAAAAAATAAAAGACCTCGGGGGAAATTTTCTCTGAGGTCTTTTTTCTATTGAAAAATCGGAAATTTAATTTTTAATCATTTTGAAAGTTTTCACTTCTTTATCTGTTTCCAAAGTCACTATATAAGCACCTTTCTGCAGTTTACTTACATTGATTTCTTTAGCAGCTTTACTAGTGAAAATTTGTTTACCGCTAACATCGTAAACCGTAATCGTTTTTACATTTTCTCCGTTAGTTTGGATATACAGAATATCTTTTACAGGATTTGGATAGATATTAAGCGATTTGTTTTTAGCTTCATCTACAGCTAAAACGTCTGATTCCAAATACAAATGTAATTCTCCGTGATTCAATGCATCGGTTGTCTCAAAATATTTATCAGTTCCGTAATCGTGTATTGTAAAAGTGATATTTTTATTATTAATACCTGTATTATTTAATGGATTAAAATCTCCCATAGAAGGATAATTGCTGAAACTCACAATCTTGATATCGTTGATTGTTTTTGAAACCCCATACAAAGTATTATATTGATTGACAAATGTTTGTAACTCCTGAGCCGTGAAATAGAATCGTACTTTAGCATTGCTAGTTTTAGTACTTATACTAAAACTTTTGTTGAGATAAGTTTTGCGTTTGTTATTTTCTACGTTTGTGTAATAAGCAGCAGCTAAATCACGAGACTCTACATTCATACAAACACCCTCCACTTGACCAGATTGAGCATTGATAATACTTGAAAACAAATTCCCTTTAAAATCATAGAGACTTCCGTTTGAGTTTAGTCCAACCAAATTACTTCCTAAATTACAAACAGGGTTATAATTCTCGTCTCCCAATTCATCATCATAAAATCCAGTTTTATAAATACCATAATCCGTAGCAACTCCTGCATTGAATCTTAATTTCGTAAAACTATTGGATATCCCTCTTGAAGGATATTCTATTCTATTCCCGAATCCAAAATAGACACCATCTGGTGCAGAAACTACCGTTTGATAATTTGCACTAAAAGGTACGTTAAGAAAAGAATCTACATCTGTGAACTGATTTGTTGTCGTATTAAATTCTTTGATAACAGAATCTGTTAGTATATAAATTTTATTATTGTAAGTAAATATTTTAGAACTGATTGCACTTGCACCGCCAGCTCCTACATTGGAATTATTAAATGTTAGATTAACCCAACTATTATTAGAAAAGGAATAACGATAAATATTGATATAGCTATTTCTATAAGAAAAATTATATACATAATCGCCAATAGCGCAAAAACTCCCATTATATTGTGATATACCTATTGGAGCAGAAGCCAGAGATGTCCAAGAATCGGAAGTCTGATTATATTTATATGTGTTAGAATAAAAATCTGCCCCATTAAACATACCACCAAAAGCAAATAGTTCATTATTATAAACTGTTGTGAAAATATTTCCGGCAATTAAGGGATAATTATTTTTTCTTGCCCAAGTACTGGTAATAAGATCATACTCAAAAACAGCATTACTGTATAAATCCCCACTTCCCTTGTGAGGATCGTAACCGCCTACAAGATATAATTTGTTGTTTAAAACTGCGAGGTTCCTAGCATTATATTGATTTTGTGCGGGCATGTAATCTGCTTTTTTTTGCCAGTTATTGGCAGAAATATTATACTCAAAAATATCATTTGGTAAAATACCGTAGCCATCCATACCCCCTACTACATATATTTTCCCATTAGAGTACGTTCCAGCAGTTTGCTCACGGTTATGCCCCAACTTTCCAACAATTGTCCATTGGTTGTTAACTGTATTATATTTTCTTAAGATACCATTAAAAGGATTAAAATAATTTCCTGTAGCTGGGATACCTGCTCCACCATAACGGTAGATATCTGTTCCTACACTTGTTGTCACAGAACGGTATCCGCCATTGCTACCATCTGCTTTTTCAACCCATAAATTAGTTACAGGATTATACTCGTACCACTTTAGACTACCAGTAGTTACATTGTTACCATAGGTATTACCAAAGCCCGCATAGCCTTTTCCATTCACAGAAACACCAGTACCAAACTCTGCACCAGTAGGCAATTGAGCTTTTATCGTCCAATTATTATTTACGGAATCATATTCATAAAAATCAGCTCGAGATACACTTCCGTTAGTAGGATATGCAGTTCCGCCTCCCAAATAACCCTTATTTCCGATACTGAAAGTAAAAAAACCTCGAACATTCGCCACAGGTTTATTGGCTTTTTGAGAAAATGTTTTGGTCAATGTATTGTAAGCTATCATACCAGAAGACTCATTTATAAAATAGATATTAGTTCCTATCACAAAACCACCTCCAATCCTGGTAGATAAAAAACTACTATCAATTGGTGTAGTCGTCCAATTTCCTGTTACAGGATCATAAACTTTCAAAGAACTACCATATATAAGATAAAATTTCCCTCCCACCTCAAAAATTCCTTGCTCGGTAGGATTTGCTACATTATAGTCAAATGATTTTAGATTAGTAATTTTTCCACTACTTAGATTATACTTTACAAAATCTTTCCCTCCACCAATACCAGTATAACCTCCGAAAATATAAAGTTCATTATTATAAGCCACCATACTGGCATCTTGCCTGTTGGAAAAATTATCGCCCAGAGGTGCCATTTTTGCCCATGATGTGAGAGTTTGCGCTTGTATTGCTATGGTCAGCAACAGAAGCAAAGTTGTAATTTTTGTTTTCATAAGATTTGTTTTGATTTATCTATCAGTTAGAGGTTTTAGTATAGCTCCAAGTTTATCCAATTTGAATGCTTTTGATAATGTCACACCAAAAAAAGGTCTTGGAATAATAGCAGTATTCATAATTTCAGTTTGTAAGGTTAAACCTGTTGTAGCTTCAGTTATCCAAGCTCTTCCCAAAAAGAAAACATCACTTCGTCTTCCAACATTGGTTTCTTCATCAGAAAAGACAGAATTGCTCGGATAGAAATATGAAGAATAACCCGTAGAAGCTTGGATTCTAAAACTAAAATCTTTTGTTTCATAAACAAGAAACAAACCCATCAATCCTGCATTAAATACGTATTCATTTTGAATTCTTCTCGATACATTATCCATGATAAGGGTACCTGGAAATGAGCTGGGAATTGTTTCTGAAGATAGATTGCTTGGATTTGTGTATTCTCTTGTTAATGTAGATTTTCGCCAAATGAATTCTAATGAAGGCGCATAAAATAGATTAAGATTTTCATTAGATGACTTTATAAATTTGAATAAGGGACTAATATGCACTCCTATATTATCTGACACTCTAGTTACGGTTAACTTATTTTGTGAAGTATAAATAATATGACTATCTGCGTTAATCGATTCTATTTTATAAGTCCTGCGAACATTCCCTGTAGAATCTACATCGCTCATAGTCCTGTTCCCGTATAAACTAAAATAAAATCCTACTTTGTTTTTACCCTTAATAGGAGGAAGATAAGTATTGGTGGCAAAAAATAGATTATTAGCTTTTGATTTCCCCTCTACAATGTCGAAATTAGTCCCCAAATAAGAAAGCATTTTATAATCATCTATCAATTTGGTGGATTTATTCTTTGAGGATTTAACTAATATGACAACTTTTTTGTTGACTCCGATGTTTCTTTTTCCAACATCAATTGTATCGTTATATGTCTTGAGACTTAAAAATAAAAATCGGTCCCTATCTTCAATTGTATCTTTCTTCAATCTTATATTAACAATATTCTCACTATTAAGCTCAGTAAAATTAAAAACAGAATCAATTAACTTATAATCACTTCTGGGCAACGTAGTTTTTGAATAATCTATTTCAATCTTTAATTTATATCCCACCCATTCTTTTCTGTCTATAATATTTATCTGGAGAGGAATATTGATATAAGCTTCTTTTGAACTTTTCTCTGTTTTGATTGTGTCATTTTTAAAAATGATACTAAAAACACTTTTATCAGAAACCTTTTTAACCTCTTCTTTTTTTGGAATTTCTACTTTCGGTTTTTTTTGACCATAAACCACACCTAACCAAACAAGTAACAGCAGCAATAATAATTTTGTTTTCATAGTTATTAGTTTTATAATCACAAACCTACAGCATCCGTAAACCAAAAAAAATAACCTTTTCGGGTTATTTATACATAAAATTTCAATAGAATAAATTTTAAATATTTAGTATTTTCTAATTATAAAACCATTAATTAAAAATAAAATTCATCACAAAAACATAGATAAAAATCAAAAAAAAATCGCCAAGGAAATAACCTCAGCGATCTTTTTCGGATTTGAAAGAAAAATTAAATTAAAGAGTATTAGTTTTTATTTAGCAGACAAACGTGTAGAGAAATCCGAGATCACGTTTTTATATTTTCTCAATATCCTGTCCCACTCGTGAAATTGCTCGTCTGCTTTCACACTAGAACCGCTGGATCCGGAGAACTCGCTGTTCAGTTTTACTTTGAAAGTTAATGGGTCAGATTTTGACAATTTGATAATCAATCTTGTACGGATTGTATTTTGTGAAAAAGACTGTACGCTCCAAGCTGTTCTAAGGTAAGATGTTTCTTTGTCACTGACTTCGATTGCATCAAAGTAGTCGGTTACGATTTGGGTTGTCAGTTTCCAAGCTTCGGTTGGGGAAAGGTTTTTATTAACCTCGATTTCAAAGTCAATATTAGCCTGATCCGTTTTTACAGAAGCTTCCTCGGAATCGTCTTTTTTCATGTCAAAGAAGATTGTTTTTGGTGGTTCCGGACCAGCTTTCTTTCCACAAACTGTAGCTTCGTATTTCAGGAAACTTACTTTTTGTACTTTGACATTATAACACTCATTCTTGTCTGTTTTCAATACGTAACTTCCTGTTCCAACGAGTTGTCCGTTGACCACAATTCTGGCATCATTCTCCGATGCGGAAATTGTAGTTTTTTGCGCCCAAGCAAATATAGAAATGCCAAGTGCAGTTAGGAATAAAAATTTTCTCATAGCTTTATTTTTAATGGTTTCTTTTTATCGTTTATATAATACAACAGGTTGTAAAAGCCTTCCTCATATCTTTTCCAAAAATCAAACACTAATTAAGAAAAACCATCATTAGATTAATTGTAGTTCTCATGGTTATTAGTTTAGTTAACACAAAGCTATATTGTTTTCGAGCAAAAAAAAATACTCCAAAAGGAGTATTTTTTGAAAAATATGAAGTTGAAAAATGATTTTATATAATCCCTTGTTGCATACAATTTTTAATGAGTTGCGCCGTGTTGATACATTCTGATTTATCAAGAATATTACTCCTGTGTTTCTTTACGGTGAGTGGACTGATTGCCAATTTATGACCTATCTGTTCATTACTCTCACCATCACTTATAAGTCGGATAATATCTATTTCCCGTTTAGAAAACTCGATCTTATTTTTACCATCATCGTCTAAACTTAAATTCATGTATGAAGGTTCACCATTGAGACCAATAAGAGAAATTTTGTAAGTATTGTGATTACTCAAATGATCAATCTGCGTATGGATGTTAAGTGATTTTGCAGAATTGCCGTGCTCATCCAAAGAGAGCAATAATGCCTGATGATTAAGAAGCATATATTCTCCATTCTTCCCTTTGCTGCGGAAACTGTAATTCATTTTATAATTAAGGATTTTATCCTTTCCTATTATTTCTTGGAAAAATTTTGTAATAAGCGCTTCTGCTTTGATTACAAATTCCATATCATCGGGATGAATCGTTTCCAGGATATGATTTAGCGCAACTGTTTCAGGTTTTAAGCCATGAATATTATAAATATTAGAACTGATATTGGATAATGAAAGGTCAAAGAAATCTATGATGTAATAATAAAACGGCCCAGAACTGATGATAGAGTTTACCAAATCATCAAAATTAATCTGATCAAATGTGATCAAATGCGTAGGTCGGCTCACAGACCACACTTCGTGCAGTTTCTCTATACTATTTAAATTCTTCTCCAAGTTTGTAGTTTGAAGTAAATATAACATTAATTATCTAATATTTAAAATAAATTAAATTTAAATAATAATTAACCACAAATAATACTGAAAATAAGATAATACAACAATATAAACTCTTTATAACAATTTAAACAATAATTTAACTATTTGAAATTTAATAATCAAATTCTATAAAAGTAAAGCCCCGCTTTGAAAACAAAACGAGACTTTACGGGTAAAAACAAGGTTTCTTTATAAGGCGGAACCAGCCGCACCTCTGATGTCTTCTTCTAATTTTTTTCTTTCACGGGCTCTTCGTCTGGCGATGACCGATTTTCCGTTGAGAATTCTTATCACTCTTAAATATTCTGTGCGTTTTCCGAAATGATGGGTAATCACGTAAAGCATTATTCCGAAACCGGCAACGATGATATAACCGAATATCTTTTTGTTGGCTGATATAATGGCGTTGAGCTGAATGGTTTTCATATTGGCGGCAACGGTTTGTGGTGTGATGGTCATCCCGTCCATATAAACTGCCAAATCCCCTAAACTGACGATTTGAAACTGATACTGAAACCAGGAATACAAAGCTGAGAAAAACCCTACCGCAAGGAAAGTCCGCCATACCAAAACCAATCCGATAGCTGCCAGCATTTCATTTAGTTCCAATTTGTCTAAGGTGTAATACCAGACCGAAATGAAGAGCGAACACATTCCGAAACCTTTCAGAAACATTGGTAAGTACCAATTTTCATAATTGAATTCCAATACCATCGAAAAATACATTATGATTGCATAAGCCGTCATGGAAGCGAAACCTGAAAAGATAAACATCTTGAGCGGTCTTTCTTTTTTAAACCAAAATACAGCAATGATTCCAGCAAGTAATATTCCCGGTGTCATCATAACGTTCAGTTTAGCATTCGTCAGTTGATCATAACCTAAAACGCCGACTGAAAAAATGTTTTGAACCGAGGTAGTTCCTAAAAACATTCCCAGACAAAACAGCATAAACAGACCATTCTGAACATTACTTTTTGTAAAAATATGAAAGGAAATATATGGTCTTTTCAAAGTCATCTGACGAATCGCCAATAAAGCAAAACTCACAAAAGCAGCAATACTGGCGTTGATGATATTTTTTGAATTGAACCAATCCTGCTGTTTCCCAAATGATAAAACGTAAGCAGAAAACATAAAGGTTGATACAAATAATATGATGCTCAGCCAATCAATATAATGAAGCGGAACTTTTAAGGCAAAATATTTATCGTGCATCAAAACCCAGCAAAGAAGCGCCATCACAAAACATAAAACGGCAGCCAAAATAAAAAACTGCTGAAAGTTGTAAAGCACAGAAACTTCAACTGTGTAATAGGCTGAAACTTGATTTAAGATTAATACAAATGTGTAGAAAAAACCGTAAAAAACCCCTCGTCCGCCAAGCATTGCCATCAAAGGCAGAAATAATTCGATGGTAATCATCATTTTCAAAAAACCGATAACCACAGAAGTCATCACGATAATCATCGGTTCAAAAGTGGTTCCATTGATATAACTTAACAAACCTAAAAGAATCAATAAAATCACAACTTTATCACGCACTTTGAAGCGCATTTTCATTCGAAGAACCACAGGCATACACGCTCCCATCCCAATCGTTGTAGCATAGTTTGCCCACATGAAATACTCCTGCATCACACCGGTTCCGCTTACCATAAAACTGATGTTTCCGGTGTAAACTCCACCCAATGGCATTACAACTGTTAGCAGTAAAACCATCATAAGAAGTTGCACAGATTTCGGAACCCAATCGTTGAAAAGACCTTTGTTGTACATAATATTGTTGGATGCGGGGTATTGGATGCGGGATGTTTTTCTTCTAACATCCAGCACCCAACATCCAGCCATTTATTTAATAGAAACATTCATATTCATCCCTGCGCTCAGTTTTGCCACATCTTCTTTTTTGTTGGAATCTGTGAACTCGATTCTTACGGGAATTCTCTGTTGCACTTTGATAAAGTTACCAGTAGAGTTGTCCGTCGGAACGCTTGAATATCTCGAACCCGTTGCTGCGGAAACTGCTGTTACCACGCCTTCAAACTGTTTTCCACCCAAAGCGTCGGCGGTCATCATTAATTTTTCACCGATTTTAATATTCGGCATTTGACTTTCAAGGAAATTAGCGGTTACCCATTTTTGATTGTTTAAAACAATGGTGGCTACTTGTTGTCCGGGCTGAATTAACTGTCCTTCAGAAATCGTTCTTCTTCCCATCACACCATCATAAGGAGCAGTGATTACAGTATAAGAAAGATTGATTTTCGCCATATCCAAAGCGGCTTTTGTTCTTTTAATTTCGGCATCGTTGATTCCTAATTTACTTTTGACTTCTGTTGTAGAAAGGTTGGCTGACTGTTTCTGATTCACCAAAGTTTCATATGCTGCTTTTTGAGCATCATATTCTGTTTTGGCTTGGTCAAATTGCTGTCTCGTCACTGCTTCTGCCGCCAAAAGGTTTTTGTATCGGCCTAAATTCTGTTCAGCATTCCACAATCTTGCTTTTGCTCCTGCGATATTGGACTCCATTACACTGACGTTATTCGAAACTGTATTAATTGAAGTACCTGTTGCTGAACGTTGGGCTAATGCATTTTGATAGGCAGCTTCTGCCTGACCTAGCTGTGTGATGATTTCACGGTCATCAAGAATCGCCAAAGTATCTCCTTTCTTTACCTGCTGATGTTCGATGAATTTTATTTCTTTAATGTAAGCCGAAACTCTCGTGTTGATTGGATTGATGAATTCCTCCACCTGAGCTGCTTCCGTGTAAGTTTTGTCACCGATATGAAAGTATTGACGAATCAGCCAAAACAATCCGAAACCTATCAATGCAAAAACAATAATGTTTGAAATGATGGCTCTTATTTTATTCTTTCTATTTTGCTTTTTCTTAGCTTCAGCACTTGAAACCACAGGCTTTACAGGTGCTTGCGGTTGTGTATCTTGAGTATTTGGTTCCTTGTTTTCCATTGTTTTTGATTTTCAGTTTTAAGTAATTAAAGCGTTCCTGTAGATTTCAACAGATTGTAATATTGGTACAGCACATTGATTTCTGCATTGGCAAAATCCAGTTCAGATTGAAGTTTCTGATTTTGCGCATCAATCATTTCAGCCTGCACAGCCAATTGATTGAGGTATTTTGCTTCAGTGATTTTATAGTTTTCTTCAGCCAATCGTTTTGCGTCATTTAAAATATCGGCTTGCTGAATTGATTCCTGATATTTTACATAAGACGCATTGACATTCATGTCAATGTTCTGTTGCGTTAAAGTTAAAGCGTCGTTTGCCTGAGTTTTCTGCAATTCGCCCAATTTCACTTTTTCTTTCGTCTTATAAAGGTTATCAATATTGTAGCTTAAAGAAATTCCAGTCTGCCAACCGTTTGCATACATATCTACAACGGGGCTTCTGTTTGTAATCGGCCTTTGAACAGTGTAACCTCCAAAACCTGAAAGCGTGGGCATCCTATCGGTTTTAATAATTTCAATATTTTTGTTGGCCACACCAATGTTAGTTTGTGCAGATTTCAGTAGTGGATTGCTGTCGTGAGCGAGATTTAAATAATAATCCATCCCGATTCCAGATTCTTTATTGCCTAAATTTTCCACAGGAATAATTTCTGTATCAGCTGGCAATCCTAAACCAATATTTAAATTATAATTAAGGATTTTTCTGTTGTTGGCTAAAGTCAGAATGCTTTGGTCAAGATTTTTAATCGCTAATTCTCCACGAATCACTTCGTTTCTGGTTACCATTCCTTGTTTATAAAAATCATTGATATTCTTTAATCGTTGTTGAGCCAGTTTTTTATTGTTCTCAAAAACTAATTGCTGGTTGATTATTTTATAGACATCTAAATAATTTGAAATCACTAAAAATTTTACGTCCTGTTGATTCTTTTCTAAATCGAGTTCAGAAAGCTGTTCACGAAGTCCAGCTAATTCGACGGACTTATTCACCAATCCGCCTTTGAAAATCAATTGAGTTGCCTGAACGCCGTATGTGCTTCCGTAATGAGGCATCGGAATGGTTGTAGAATTCGAAAAATCTTTGTCGATAGCCAATACATCCCCCAAGTAAAATTGAGTGGTAGAAGCTGTTATCGAAGGAAGTTTCTGAAGTTTGGTAATATCAGTCTGCTGTTTGGCAATATTGATATTCTGTGCAGAAAGTTTTAGCTGATAATGATTCTGAAGTGCCAGTTCGGCCACTTCATTAGCTGTCATCTGTTTTATTTCTTGTGAAAAAAACAGCGCAGGAAAGATAGCCATCACGAATGATAGTGCTGTTTTTATGTTCTTTGTCATTGTACCTTGTTTTCAGATACAAAATTACGGCAACCACAATCTCTATGAAATGCTTGAGACTTGGAAAAAGATGTTCATATGTAGTATTCTAACCTTCGAACTGATGTCTGTATTGTGAAGGACTTACCTCTAAATGCTTTTTGAAAAAATGCGAAAATGAATATTGATCACTGAAACCAAGGATTGTAGAAATCTCTGAAACAGGCTTTTTAGAAGAGTTTAATAACACCTTAGCTTCATTGATTACTATCAAAGCAATAATCTGACTTGCAGACTTTCCTGTAATCGTTTTCACCACTGAAGAAAGATGTCTGGTTGTAATCGACTGGCGTTCGGCGTAGAATTCTACCGTTCTGTCATTATGATGATGAGAAGCCAAATCATTGAGAAAAATAAAAACAATCTCTTCCTGTCTGGACATTTGACTCATCGCATTATTGTCTTCACTACCAATGATTCCTGCCATTTGATAACAGAAAACGGAGAAAAGATGCTCCACCATTTCCTTTTTGTAAGTCATTTCTGTCTGAGAATCGAGAATATATTTTAAAAAATTGACGCTTTTCCAAACTACATCCATATCATCCTGATGAAAAGGAACGCCCACATTCATCTGCTGGCGAAAATAACGATAGGTTATCAACCGATTGAATTTCAAAGACAAAGCTGAAATAAATTCTCTTTTGTAAGAAACCATCCTCGACTGGAAATCGTCGCTCACGGAAATGAGTTCATAAACCGTTTGTGGATCGGTTACCATAAACATATTCGCCGAAAGCTCGAGGTCGCTGAAATGCTGACGAAGCTTTATAGAACCACTTTTGATAAAGATAAAAGCCGGATTTTCAGGGCGGAAAGGTTTATCCGCAGAGATTCTCTCGAAAATATTGTGTTGCGTAAAAACATCAACTCCGAATTGTTCTAAGGCTGTCATTTGGCAAATTTAATAATTCCCAATGCAAATCTTAAACTATGGCTTTTCAAACAACTGTGGATTAATATTTTTATTTACCTGAAAACTATTATAATTCACGCTAGTTCCTGCAGGAGAATATTGATAAAAAGAGGCATAGACAAATCCATCATCATTTATTCTGTAATCGCCAATAGTTTCTGTTACCTCAACAATTTTCCCCTGCATATTTTTATTCATTATCCTTTTTGTCAAAAAATAAGTATTTGCATCAATGAAAAGCATTACAACAGTCCCGCTTTTTCGGATTAGTTTTATTTTGTAGAGATCACTACCATCTATAGATTCTTTGCCAATTAGTTCCACAGTATTGCCCTTCGTCTTATAATCAAAAAGATCGCCGGTAAGATCCAATTCCTCCATACCTTCTTTTGCAACGACAAAATCAGCATTAACAGCATTTCTCTGATTTTGCATAGGAAAAAGAGTCCAAGCAGAATTATTGGTAACAACTGTGGTATTTGCTTTACCTTGTATCTCCATATCCATACGCATTGCCTGATTGTGCAACATCCAACTTCTAACAGGAATTTTCATTCCCTGCGTTTCAAGAGTACCTTCTATTGTGAGCGTCCGAATAGACCTGATTTTCTCTTCTCCACCTAATGTTTTTACATACTTTTCTACAATCTCATCTACAGTCAGTATCTTTGCTGAAGTTTCCTCTGGTTTATCTAGTTCTATTTTTTCTTCTACTAAAAACTCGTCTTTAGATATTTTATTTCCGAGATTTAATATTCTAAAGGTTTTATCTAATTGAGTCAGCAATTTATTTCGGGAACCTTCCTCATTTCGATTATAGAAAAACTCAAGAGAATATTCTTTTATTGTATTGGTATAAACTCCGTTGGTGTAGATCTGAGTATCTATACCTTTTGGGAAATTCATTCTCACAATACCAAGTTTACCATAAGATTGAGCTTGAGAAATCTCATCCACTTTGGACAAATCTATATTTTCTGTAATAAAGACAAACTCCTTGTCACCATTTTTTTTATTCACAACTCTTGTAGCCGTATTAGTGCTGTAAAAAATCTGAAAATTATTCTCAGGAAATCCAAGCTCATATTCATTTTCACCAGTATTATAAATCAAATTTTCTGATTTGAGTTGATACCTGCTGATATCTACCGATATAGAGTCTAACTTTTCATAAGAGATATTTTGCGCCTTTATCGCAAAGAAAATCATAATCAAAATAAAGAAATATATTTTTTTCATATCCATTTTTTTTAATTACAATGACAGCTACTATGTTGCCAAGAAGGTTTTGAACTTATCAGTTTTTTAGTACTGTAATCAAAAGTATAAATTGTAGTATGCCAATCCGCATTAGCATATCTGTCATTTTCTACCGAGGTACATTCTCCTGTATAGACAACGATATCAAAATAGTTGTCATTGTCATCATTTTTACTATAATAACCAAATCTATCAATACTATCTAAAATTACTTTCTTTCCATTTTTATCTAAAAGGACGGATCTGTTCGATTCAGACTCCTTACAAGAATCACTATTTTTCGGATAATTTGCAACAAACAGAAGCGTCCCCCAAACAGCTTTTAAATAAAGAAATTCATTAGAATCAAATACAATTTTATCTTTATAGAGAATTTTGGTATTATAAGCTTTCTGTTCACTCATTCTTTCCAATAACTTAAGCTCATTCTCCACTTTATAATATTTCAACTGATCGCTTTCAGATTCTAAAGAACTAGACTTTCCTGTAGTTTTTGGCATAACAACCTTCACTCCTGTCACTTTCCTATTTTTCTCCCGTAGAGCCATTTCTTTCTTATAAGCCGCATCTTTAACTAATCTTTCGGCCTCAGCTTTTTTAGTAATGGCATCGTTTCTCCTTTTGTTTTCGGCGTCCCTTGCATCTTGCTCCTTCTTTATAATGACCAAACACGCAGGGCAAGTATCAGCTTCGCCTCTGGCAGAATTTTTAAATAACCTGCACGTGCCCTGACTATTATCATGTTTTTGTCCATTGACAGACATCGATGCTAAAATCAAAACAAAAGATATCAGAAAAATTTTTGATTTCATAATTATTAAATTTCTTTATTTGTAAATATAGACTAATTATGAATATTTTTTTAAAATTACTTTAATATCATTTAGAAATAAATATTAAAACCACAAATAAAATGTTAAAATCACAAAAAACCTCTGAGAAAATTCTCATAGGTTTTTTTATTTTTAGCCCCGATAGTAACGGCATCCTTTTTCTTTTTTTATAAAAAAAGAAAAAGATATAGCGGATAGCGGGATTAAGCTCCTATATATTTTTACTGTCTTGAATTATTTGCTAGCAACAACATAAACTTCTTCGTAAGGCTGGATTAAAACCCAACCGTTGCCAGAGAATTTCATTTGGAATTCTTCGCCGCTTCCTCTGCCGATAAGACTTTTCAAAGAGACATTGGTTTTCAATTCTGGCGTTAAATTTCCGGACCAAGCTACGGTTGCATTTGGGTCTGTGAAAACTGGATTTTCTGGCGTTACCAATAGCGTCAATGGATGTCCGTGGGTTGTGATTGCGATGTGACCTGTTCCACTTAGTTTAACTTGGAAAAGTCCGCCTGCCATAACTCCTGCGATACTTTTTAGCATTTTGATGTCGCTTTTGATGCTTTGGTCGTGCGCGAGAACATCGTTTCCATTGACAGAAATAGACTCGTTGTTAAGATGTAATATTCTTACTTTTTTGCCGTTGTCTGCAACGTACAATCTGCCTGAACCTTCGGCCTTCATCAGTTTGGTTCCTTCGCCAGAAATTGCTTTTTTCAGAAGATTACCCAATCCGCCAGACAGCATTCCTTGTCTTTCAAAATTGATGTTTCCAACATAACCGACCATACTTCCGGCCTTTGTCCAAACGGCTTGATTGTTAAGATTTATTTCAAGAAGTTCCGGTTTTTCCAGTTCGAAATAGTCTTTTTCTTGTGGATTTTCTTTTGTTTCATTCACAAAAGATTCGATAGAAAATTTGCTCATAATTTGCATTTTTTTAAGATTACCAAACTAAGATTTTTTTTGATAAAACTAAAATAAAAAACCCAACAAAGATTGCTGGGCTTACAAGTATAGTAAAAAAAATTTAGTGTCTAAAATTGTCCGCCGCCAAGTGCACGGTAAAACTCTGTAACGGCTTGTAACTGTTGCAATTTATCATTGACTCCAGCTAATTTCGCAGCTAACAATGATTGTTCAGATGTCAAGACATTCACGTAATTGGTATTGGATGAATAGGTTAACAATTCTTTATTGAACTCAACCGCTTTTTCCAAAGACTGGATTTGAAGTTGTCTTGTCGTTTCTTTTTCTTTTGCTTTTTGATAAGACAATAATGAATTCGAAACCTCGGAACCAGCTGTCAGTAAAGTCTTTTCGAATGTATAGTAAGCCTGCATTTTACGAGCTTCCATTATTCTGACTTGCGCCTTTCTGGTTCCCATTTGGAAGATATTCTGTGTCAAAGTTCCTGCTGCTGTGTAAAATAAAGAATTAGTGAAAAAGTTCTCCAAAGTTCTGGATGACAATCCCAAAGTTCCAGTAATACTCAATGTAGGATAAACCTGCGCCATCGCCATATTTTTGTTCTCAAATGCCTGACGGAAAGTCAATTCAGCAGCTTGAACATCTGGGCGGTTTTTCAATAATGAAACAGGAACGCCAGTTTTCAAATCTGTATAAATCACTTGAGAATCAATAGAATTTCTCTCGATAGATTCTGGATTGTCATTCATTAAAATACTTAAGGAATTTTCCGCCTGCTGAATCTGTAACTCCAAATCCGGAACCGATAATTGAGCAGAATAAAGATTAGCCTTACTTTGCTCCAAATCTGCGCCAGTAAGATAAGCCGCATCCATCAGCAACTGAACCGTTTCAACATCTTTCTTGCGAAGCTCTATCGTTTGTTTTGTAATCTCTAACTGCTTATCCAAAGAAATCAACTGATAATATAGCGTTGCAGCTTGTGCTACCATCTGAGTCTGAACTGCACGTTTCGCGGCATCGGTCTGAAGTAATCCTGCATAAGCAGACCTTTTCACAGACTTGATTCTTCCCCAGATATCCACTTCCCAACCTGTGGAAAGTCCTAATCTGTAAACCAACAAGTCTGGTATTACAAAATTACCGCCTTGTGCTGCAGCACTGTTTTTTGTCTCAGTAGTCGAAGCTGCAACATCCAAGCTCGGAAGATTTTGTAATTTCGATTGTTTGAAAACCGCACTAGCTTCTTGAATTCTTGCAACAGCAACTTTTAAATCAAGATTATTCTGAATGGTTTTATTAATAATATTTTGAAGCTTTTCATCAGTAAAAATTTGGTTCCACGCTACATTCGCAACCGATATCGTATCGTTACTTGTTTTCTGACGGAACAAATTATCCTGCCTGCTTTGTTCTATTTCTGGGTCTTTGTAAGTATCCGTCACTTTACAAGAGTAAAAGAAACCAGCGATACCAGCCAATAGAACTAAATTTATGATTTTAATTTTCATCTCTTTCTAACTTTTATTGGTTATTCGCTAAGTTCTCCTTCATATTTTTCAAGGTCTTTTTTGCCACTCACTTTTTCCTGCAGATACATAAATACTGCAAATAAAATAGGGATAAAGAACACTCCGAAAATCGTTCCGAATAACATTCCTCCAATTGCTCCAATTCCAATCGATTGGTTACCGACAGCTCCTGCTCCTGTTGAAATCGCTAATGGAATCAATCCAAAAATGAAGGCAAAAGATGTCATCAAAATCGGTCTCAATCTTTGTTTTGCTCCACTGATTGCTGCGTGTGCAATTGTATAACCTTTCTTTCTTGCATCGAGGGCAAATTCTACAATCAAAATTGCATTCTTAGCCAAAAGTCCAATCAACATAATGAGGGAAATCTGAGTATAAATATTATTAGAACCTCCAATCCACGCACTGAACATCATTACACCAGCCAAACCAACAGGCAATGACAACATTACTGCGAACGGCAAAATGTAACTCTCATACTGTGCCGCCAAAAGGAAATAAACGAATACACAACATAAAATGAAGATGTAAACCGTCTGTCCTCCAGCTGTAACTTCTTCTCTCGTTAAGCCAGAAAATTCGTAACCGTAACCTTGTGGTAATGTTTCTTTCGCCACTTTTTCCACTGTAGCAATAGCATCTCCTGAAGAGAAACCTGGATTTGGTGTTCCATTCAAAGAGATTGCTGTAAACAAGTTGAAACGTCCAATAGCTTGAGGTCCGTAAACTCTTTTCGCAGTGATAAATCTATTCAATGGTGCCATTTCTCCATTAGAATTTCTAATCTGGATCATATTGAAACTTTCCAGATTTTCTCTTTGGTCAAAAGGTGCTTGATAAATCACGCGGTATTGTTTTCCAAACAAGTTGACATTCGAAGAATAAACACCTCCATAATAACCCTGCATTGTTCCCAAAATATCTGAAACCGAGAATCCAGCCGCTTTTGCAGCAGGAATATCAATATCAATCATATATTGTGGATAGTTTGGATTAAAAGACGTAAACGTTCTTTGGATGTCAGGCTGCTGATTCATTTTATCAATGAAATCATTCGTAACCTTCGTCAAATCAGCAATGCTTCCACCTTTCTGGTCCTGAATCTGCATCTCGAAACCTGCAGCATTACCAAAACCTTGCAAAGTTGGTCTTCCGAAGAAGGTCATTTTTGCATCTTTGATATCGGCAGTCAATTTGTACATTTTCGCAACAAACGACTGCAAATCTTCGCCTTTTTTGGTTCTGTCTTTCCAGTCTTTCAATTTTACGATTAGCATTCCGTTGTTAGAACCACTTCCACTAATCATACCTCTACCAGAAACTTTGAAGATGTGAAGAACCTCTGGCTGTTTTTCAACAATTTTTTCAACTTTTGCAAGCACTTCTCTCGTTCTGTTTTCATTGGAACCAATCGGAAGCGAAATATCCATAAAAATCCCTCCCATATCTTCACTTGGAACAAAGGATTTTGGTGTTGTATTCATTAACCAAACAAATATTCCTGCAAAGATTACAAGACCACCAAATGCCATCCATTTTTTCCTTAATAAAAATAAAATCCCTCTCGAATATCTTTTGACCATCGCATCAAAAATGATGTTGAAATTGGTAAAAAATCTCTGTAGGAAATTCTTTTTCTTTTCTTCGTGAGAATGAGGTTTAAGGAAAATCGCACATAAAGCTGGACTTAATGTTAAGGCATTTACAGCAGATAATATAATTGAAATCGCTAATGTTAAACCAAATTGTTTATAAAATACCCCAGCTGAACCCGAGATAAAACTCACCGGAATGAAAACCGCCGCCATTACCAAGGTAATACTGATAATCGCACCACTGATTTCGTCCATTGCATTAATAGAAGCTCTTAGTGGAGATTTTTCGCCTTGTTCCAATTTGGTATGAACCGCTTCTACAACTACAATTGCATCATCGACCACAATTCCCACTGCTAAAATCAATGCGAAAAGCGTCAACAAATTAATGGTAAATCCGAAAATACTCAGGAAGAAAAATGTTCCAACAATCGCTACCGGAACCGAAATCGCCGGAATCATTGTTGAGCGCCAATCTTGTAAGAATAAGAAAACGACAATAAATACAAGAATAAATGCCTCAAACAATGTATGGATTACTTTCTCAATTGATGCATCCAAAAAGTCATTAGCATTAACCAACGCCACATATTTTACACCTTTCGGAAAAGATTCTTGAGCCTTATCTAAAACTGCAATTGATTGATTAATTACATCCTGAGCATTGGAACCCGCAGTTTGTGCGACCGCCATACCAATCGATGGATGACCGTCTGTAACACTGGTTCCAGTGTAATCCTGTGCTCCTAATTCTACTCTGGCAACATCTTTCAATTTAAGTGTTTGACCGTTGGCTGTAGCTTTTAGAATGATATTATCAAACTCAGGGATTTCTGTTAAACGTCCTTTATATTTTAAGGTATAACGGAAACTTTCGTTACTTTCATCGCCTAAACTTCCTGGCGCGGCTTCGATATTTTGTTCAGCTAAAACCGTATTGATATCAGAAGGAACTAATCCGTAAGACGCCATTTTATTCGGGTCTAACCAAATTCTTATCGAGTAATCTTTCGTACCAAAAACCGTTACATCACCAACGCCCGTTACCCTTTTGATTTGAGGAACGATGTTGATGTTGGTATAGTTTTGAAGGAAAGTCATATCGTAATTGGGATTCTCACTATAAAGCGAGAAAATCAACACGTTGGAACTTTGCCTTTTAGTTGTTGTAACTCCGGCTCTGGTAACCTCAGCAGGTAACAAAGGCGTCGCTCTGGAAACCCTGTTTTGTACGTTTACCGCAGCAATATCTGGGTCAACGCCTTGCTTGAAGTAAATCGTTACCGAACCAGAACCATCATTAGTAGCAGTAGAAGTCATATAGGTCATCCCTTCTACCCCATTGATTTGTTCTTCAAGAGGAACAATTACACTCTTAAGAATTACATCGGCATTCGCACCTTGATAACTTGCACTTACAACTACCGTTGGTGGGGCAATATCCGGATATTGTGAAATCGGTAAAGTCACAATTCCCAAAACACCGAGAATAACGATGATAATGGAAATTACGGTGGACAATACCGGACGTTCTATAAATTTTTTAAACATATTTTTTTAGACTAAAGGAAAAAAGATAAATGATAAAAGTCTCTCAAAATCGAAAGCTTTCAAATTCTCACTTTTGACATTAATAAAATAATTTGAAAGACTATTTTCTATCGATTACGTTTTGCAAAGTCGTTTCTTTTGGAACTACCTGCGCATCATCTTTTAGAAGTCCGATACCTTCTACCACAACTTTGTTACCAGCTTTTAATCCTGATGTCACAGCATAAGTTACTCCATCTGGAAGACTTTCTACTTTAATTTCGGTGGATTTCACTTTGTTATCAGCTCCAATCAGATAAACCAAAACTTTGCCCTGCATCTCATACGTCGCAGCTTGTGGAATGACAATCACACTTTCCAAGCTATTAGGCATCTGAACCGTTGCGCTGTAACCACTTCTCAAAAGACCTTTACTATTTGGGAAAGTTGCTCTCATAGAAAATGAACCAGTATTTGGGTCAACCAAACCGCTAATGGATTCTATTTTTCCTTTTTCATCGTATTTGCTTCCATCAGAAAGAACTAAATCTACCAAAGGAGAATTCTTAATTTTTTCCTGAATTGTAGCTCCAGCAGCGTGTTTGAAAAATTCCAGCTGTTGTTTCTCATTAATAGAAAAATATGCGAATATCTTTGAAACATTCGAAACTGTTGTCAAAGGTTGTGCTGTACTTGCGCTAATATAGCTTCCAGCTTTGTAAGGCAATGTTCCAACAACACCGCTTACAGGACTGAATAATTTTGTATAACCTTGATTAACCTGAGCGTTGGTCAATTGAGCCTGAGTCTCTGCCAAAGCTGCTTTTGCGGACTGAAGTGCCAATTCCGCAGATTGTAACTCATAAGCTGAAATGATTTTTTTATCAACTAAAGGTTTGGTTTTTGTTACTTGCATTTGAGCTGTTGCAACTTGCGCTCTTGCACTATTAACCGTTGCCTGAGCCGCTAATACAGATTGCTCATACTGCGGATTTCTGATAAGGAATAAAAGTTGACCTTTGCTAACCTGACTGCCTTCATCTACATAAATTCTTTCCACGAAACCGTCAATCTTTGGACGAATTTCTACATTTTCTACACCTTCCAGTCTTGCTGGATATTGGGTAAGATTCTCAGCCGGACCACTTTTCGCAACGATATATTGATATGGTTGTGGCGGCAATTCTTTTTTGTCGTCCTTATTTTCAGACTTCGAACAAGATGTCAAAAGACCTAAAACAACAAAAAAGCTAAGCGCGATATTCCTCATAAATACTAATTTTTTAGATGTGTTTTCAAACAAACGTTCAAATTTATTGATTAAATACAAATTACACCTTATGTATTCAATAATAAAATCTATCAAATATAATCAACAAAAACTATTATTACTGAAATCCAATAAGTTAAAAAATAATTTTAATGAATATTTAACACATTATTATCAAACAAATGTTTGAACAAAAAGTTAACAATTGATGTTTAGTTGGATTTCCCACCGCTTTTTGATGATTAATTTTCATTAATAGATTTAATGAAACAAAAGTAATTTCTACTTATTAAAAAACGATTACCAGAATTACGGAATCATTTACCAATTTTACTTTTAATTAATGATTGAAAATCAGAATTTATTTTTGGATATTTGAAATACTACAATGATTATAAAAATGACAGAATCTGAAATCAAAAAACAAAATTTTAGAAATATTTAATCTTAAAAGAGACAAACCAAATCCTAAGTTTGATGAATCACATTTTTGGATTATTTAACCTATCCACAAAAAGAAAAAGGTCAAATTAAAAATTCGTTTGTTGGAGTCAGAAAATTTCATCGATTTTTAGATTCTGTCGAATTGGAATTTGGAATTTGCTTCACACTTTCTGATTTAGATAACCCTTATTATTCAATTGATAGTTTGACTAAAAAAGTTCAGGAAAGACTTAATAAAAGAAAAGGAAATATTATAATTATAAAACAGCGAATAGCACAAAAGGATAATTTCTATTTAGAATTTATTTTTTTATTTATTTTAATAATTTTATACGTGTTTTTAAAATTTCATTGGATTCCAATTGTTTTGACAATATTTTTTGGAATATTTTTTTACTGGATAACAACCAGTAAATTATCTAATAATCGACATAATAAAAAGTTATATAATATAATAATGGATTTTAAAAGCTAAGAATTCCGGTTAGATTATTATAGAATTATATCTTTGAAAATAAAAACACACTTATGAAAGAAATAATTTTCGAACTCCTAATTGCCGGAATCTCATTTATGATTTTTTTGGTAATTCTAATTTTTGGATTAATAAAAAAGAAGAAAAATCTAATCATCACTTCAATCGTCATTTTATCCATTTCAATAACTGTAGCAGCGATAGGAATTTTCACAATTACAAATAAAACTTATCATATCACAAAAAAGGTTTATAACGATGTTTCTGAACTTAGCAAACCAAGAACTGGCATTGAGATTTATGAAAGTTTGTTAGGAAAACCGGAAACTGATTGCGTCGATATTTTGAATTATCAAGACCAAACAGTTCCTCGACTGGATCCTGCAATTTTGCTACATTTCAAAACTTGTCCAAAAGAACTAAAAAGAATATTAGCCCAAAAAGAATTTGAATTTGAAAAAATAAAAACATCCGAACAAACCAGTGATGAAAATTGGTTTAAACCGGAAAAAATGGGAGATAGTATTTTGGTTTTCAAATATTATGATACAAAAGGAAATGGACAAGAAATCTACAGTTCAAATGATAGTACAGAGGTCTACTTAAGAGACATTTGGGATTAAAATAGTCTTGCAAAATAAAATGCTATGAAACCTCAAACGCTTCCTATTCTATTCAGTTTCAATTCGCTTTACTTATCGCTTTTGTACTTTAGGTTATTTGGATTTCGGATGGAGAAGAAACCCACGTACTATTGATTTACAAATATATGTTGTATTCGGTTTTTCTGGTTTATCCACTGTTTATCTTCTCGATTCTGATTTTTTCGAAAATGACAAAAGCTAATATGCTTCTCAAGTTTTTGATTTTCGGATTGGTTTTGTCGGGTCCTGTTTTGTATTTTTATTCCTTTGATTTGTTCAAACAAGAGGAATTAATGTGCGGATATCTTGTGATGCTAATCCAATGTTTGATTCAGTCTCAAACTATAAAAGACGAAGAAATGGTAGCAAGATTTGCAGGTATTTACGCTGGAAAATTGCTTTTGTGGTTTTTCCTTTTAATCATATCACTATCTTATTTTTTATTTGATAACCGTGATATCTTGATGAATATGCTATTCGGCGGAATCTATTATCTATGCGTTGGAATATTTGATTATTTCATCAATAAATATAAATTCCTTACAGAAAAATAGGAAGAATCATAATAATTATTTCCTTACGACAGGAAGAATTTCATTTTTATTAAGTCCAAATCGCTTGATCTCTGCGTCTGAGTATTTCTGAGAATAAAAATTAGCATCGGCTTCAAAACCAACACTTTTCAGACGGTCAAAATAATCCATTCCGTACCAGCGAACGTGGTCATACTGTCCAAAATGTTTCTGACGTTCTTTTGGGTCAGTGATTGTGAAATCCTCGTAAGTTATTTCAAGAGAATTTTTCATCGGAACTTGTACAATTCCCCAACCATTCGGTTTCATCACGCGGTAAAGTTCGGACATCGCTTTTCTGTCGTCAACAATGTGTTCCAAAACGTGGTTGCAGATAATCACATCATAACTATTATCTTCAAAAGGTAAATCCAAAATATCTGCTTTCACATCTACAATAGGCGAAAAAAGATCGGCAGAAGTGTAATCCAAATTCTTCATTTTTTTGAATTTTCTGAGAAATTCCTGCTCTGGTGCGATATGAAGAACTTTTAATTTCTCAGTAAAGAAATTAGTTTCGTTTTGGAGATAAAGCCACATTTGGCGGTGTCTTTCCAGTGATAAAGTTCCAGGAGAAAGTGCATTTGCACGTTGTTTTCCGTAACCGTATGGTAAGAATTTACGATAGGATTTTCCATCGATAGGATCGGTGAAATTATCTCCTTTGAAAAACAGTACAATCAACGGACGCAAAAAAATGCTCAAATTAATAAGCATTGGTCTCGGGATCTTATTCAGTAAAAATTTAGTGAATTTTTTCATCAATTAAAAATCCAGCTGAAAAGCTTTTTCCTCATCAGATTTAATTCCCAAAGCTTCGTAAATATAATCGTAAGTAGAAAGCAAAACAGGTTTTCCATTGATGATACAAACATCGTGTTCAAAATGTGCCGATGTTTTGTTGTCCAAAGTTGTCACTGTCCAGCCATCATTATGGAATTTCACTTTTTCGGTTCCAAGGTTGATCATTGGCTCAATTGCAAGGCAAATTCCGTCTTTCAATACTTTACCACTTCCAGGTTTTCCGTAGTTTGGAACTTGTGGATCTTCGTGCATTTTTCTACCAACACCGTGTCCAACCAATTCGCGAACAACGCCATAACCTTCTTTTTCACAGTGTTTTTGGATAGCGTTGGAAATATCACCAACACGCTTTCCTCTGATACACTGCTCTATTCCTTTATAAAGTGATTCTTTTGCAACTCTCAGCAACTTTTTGTTCTCAGCAGAAACTTCTCCAACTTCAAAAGTGTAGGCGTGGTCGCCAACAAATCCGTTCCAGAAAACGCCACAATCTACTGATAAAACATCACCTTCTTTCAGAATATCGGTGTTTGGAAATCCGTGAACGACTTGGTCATTCGGAGAGATACAAAGTGAAGCCGGAAATCCGCCGTAACCTAAAAATGCAGGTTCAGCGCCGTGATCTTTTATAAATTCATGTGCTAATTTATCAAGTGACAATGTATTAATTCCTGGCTTAATTTCTTTTGCCAGCATACCCAGAGTTTGGGAAACCAATCTTGCACTTTGCTTCATCAGGCGAAGCTCCTCTATTGTTTTGAGTTGAATCATACTATTAAGAATCAAGATAAAAGTAAAAAGATAAAAATTTTAAGAATTAAGATAAAAGTAAAAAGAATCAATAATTTACTTCCCAAATATTCTTACTATAGTTATTTTTTAATTATCTGTTTTTTTTTATTTAAAATTGCGCCTAAGATATTTTTAAGTTCAAGACTTTCCTGCAAAAGTTTTGGAAGTTCTGGATTGTCCGAGATTTCTAAAGCTTTGATAATTCTGAGCCAATAATTTGACTCTCTTGCCTCCCTTAAAGAGATTCTAATCTTATTTCTAAAATCTGCTTTCGAAGATCCCGCTTGAGATTCTTCATAATTGGCTCCTATAGATGTTGAAGCCTTTGAAAGCTGAACTTTTATAACATTAATTTCATAAGAACTTGGCAAAGTTTTTAGAAATTTCAAACAATTAACTCCGAAAATAAAAGTTCGCTGAAGCAAATCATTTTCTCTCATTTCAAAATCTGTGTTGTTTCACTTGAATCTTTTGCCTTTATCCTTTTGTCTTGCTTTTTACCAAAAAAGGCCTTTTTTCTTTTCTTTTTTCATTTTGGAGTAAGCATGAACTTCTCCTCCAGCCATTTGGAATTCAATTCTTTCATTGATGATCTGATAGATTTCTCCCCAACCTGGGAATCCACCAAGATTTCTGTCATCTATGAAAAGATCTGCGTCTATTTTTCTGGATTGAGTTTCGTGGTCAAAAATTTCACCTTCAAAACTTGAATTTACTGCATAGAATTCCAATCCGTTTTTCTTGCAAAATTCCACAGCTTCTTCCAAAGCTTTTCCGTGTCTGTATGTCCAAAGAATCAGACGGTAACCTTCTCCCTGAAGTTTTTTAAGCGTTTCAAAAGCAAATGTTTTTGTCTTCCCTATTCCCGGATAAGCATCATCAACAATAGTCCCGTCAAAATCGATCGCCAGCTTTTTGTTACTTTTTATCATTATGTATTTTTATATAAATAAGTGTGCAAATATACGAATTATGTAGAGTAAAGAAAATAGAGCAAAGATAAAAGACTTTCAATTCATCTCCATAATATAATTCATAAAAAATGCGCTCTATCAGCGCATCTATATTTAACTTTTAACCCATTTAAAACTGTAAGGAAGTTCCGGAGTTTTGATTCTGTCCGATATACTCTGTAGTCTGTTGGGTAATTTCATTAGATAGTCTCTAGCTCTTTCCGCTTTGTCATTCAGATTTTTCATACTGTCGATTTTCCATTCGTCCAAAAGATCAGATAAAATATTAATGTAATCCTGTGCCGTGTAAACCATTGCTCTTTGTGCTGCATCAGAAAAATGTTCCCAAAGTTCACCAGCTTTTTGCCCTGATTCTCTTAATAAATGTGCCGGCATAACAATTTTTCTTCTCATCATATCTTCGAAGGCGAGCATCATTCCGCTGGCATCCATTTCAAAAATTCTTGCTGAGAAATCTTTGTAAGCTTTGGCATGTCTTGCTTCGTCTGCTGCAATGACGCCACACATCTGTGCCAGTTTTTTGTTTCCAGATTGTTTTGCTAAAGTTCCAACTCGTCTGTGCGAAATATTGGTTGCAGTTTCCTGAAAACTGGTGTAAACAAAATTTTTATAAGGGTCAGAGCTTGTTCCGATATCAAAACCATCGCTAATCAAATGCTGCGTTGTGATTTCCATTTCGCGCATATTCACGCGACCGCAGAGATAAAGATATTTTCCTAAAAGATCACCGTGACGGTTTTCTTCAGCTGTCCAGGCTCTGATCCATTTGGTCCAGCCTGTATTTTTTTCTTGATTTACGCCATCCAAATTCATCAACCAAGATTCGTAAGTTGGTAAGGCTTCTTCTGTAATGCAATCTCCAATTAACGTTACAAAAAGGTCATAAGGCATTTCTCTGGCAAACGTCTGCAATTCCTCAATTTCGTATTTGAAATTCTCGCTGGAACTGTCAGGAAGGAAATCCGAAGGCTGCCAAATTTTTTCAATCGGTGTAAGATATGACGCAATAAACTCGTCCATATTACCTTCCATCGACCTCATTACTTCTATTTGTAACTCTTTTTCGTGCATTAATTAAATTATTTATAAGTCTTCAAATATACGACAAATACCAATGATTGGTTTTCCCGTATTTGAACTTTAATACAAACAAAACCTGATCCAAAGATGAGATCAGGTTTAATTAATAATATAAACTAACTATAATTATTTTTTAATAACCTTGAAGGTTTTAGTCTCGGCATTTTCAAGAACAATATTTACAAAGTAAGCACCTTGAGACAAATCTGAAACATTAAGTTTAGAATCCTGAAGCTTATCAGAAGTTTTAACAATCTGTCCTACTGAATTGTAAATAACAACTTTTTTGATGTTTTTAGCTGAATCAATACCTAATACATCAGAAACCGGATTTGGATAAACTGAGATTGCATTGTTTTTAACATCATTAACAGCTAAATATGCTTTTGTAAATCCATAAACATCAAAGACAAAATTATAACCCTCATTCATTTCCCAAGTTTCTCCACCATCATAAGATGTGTAAGAATCCGAACCTATGCCTGGCAGAGAAGTCGCTTCCCAACGCTGATAATCTGTAAAAGGTTGCGGAGTTGCAACAACCTCGATGAAATATTTACCCGGTAATAATTCTACAGGCTGATTCCATTCGAATTCCAAATCTGCTGCTACGACATCTAAAGGATAACCTTGTACATTATGATAGCCATAGAAATTTTCCGTTTTAGGACCTATATTTTCAAAAGTATGAAGAACTTCTCCTGGTGCATCATCTACAGAAGATCTGATATTGATGGTCGCGCTTTTAACATTTCCAAGTTGTAAAGTGGACATTTTGAATTTGGTAAAAGTAAATTTCTGATTGTCAGGAACGATGAAATCATCCGCCAAGCTTCTCGCAACTAAAGTTCCTCCAGTTTCGTGATTATTTCCCACATTGCCTTGAGTAAATGCTGTTCCAAAATCTGGTTCTGATTCGCCAGTATCATTACAGTTTCCTAATATTTCAAAAACGTGATCGTAGTAAGAGAAACCGCCAAACCAAGGCTCTGTATTCATCTTTGTAAAATCGAATCTTCCTACTTTGCTTGTTGTCTCTTTCGTAATTTCCCAAAATACAGGCGAGGAATCTGCATTTTTTGCCTGGATCTGAATAAAATATTTACCTTTTGGAAGGTTAAAACTTTCAGGGAAAGTGACTGTGATTTTGTAAGCATCCAGATTCTCTTCATTCGTTTCATAATCAAGTGTCTCGGAGGTTGGCGTCAAATTCGAAAACGTATGAATGACTTCGCCAGGCATTCCTTGGAATTCTTTGAGAATGTTGACGTTTACAGAGCTTACATTAGCTGAACTTTTCAGAACATTGAAGGTTAATTTTTGTGCTGTAAGAATCTTTCTGGCTTGAACATCAAAATCCGTAGCAGCACTGTATTCAAAACCGCCACCTGTTGTGATATTTTCACCATTGGATGTGCGTTCTGATCCTGCACTGTAATTACAGTTAGTTTGTGCAAATCCAACAAAGCCAGATAACACAAATCCAAATAATAAGTTTTTTCTCATATCAATTCTATTAAATTTTATTTGAAGCTAAAGTATCGGGAAGATTCATCAAATCAAAGGAAATGTCTTTCAAAATCCTCAATTTCGAAAGACAAGATATAATAACAAATACTTAATAATCAGATTATTAAAACTTATTTAATGGTTTTTTTGATTGAAATTCTTAGAAGCCTCGCGCAGGAAGGCAGAAGGAGAAATACCCGTAATATTTTTGAAAACTGTAGCAAAAGCACTGTGAGAAGTGAAGCCGCTTTCTTCTGCCAAATAGCTAATCTTATAGTTCAGATATTCCTTATTATTATAAATCTTTTCGCAGATGTAAGAAATTCTGAGTTCATTAATATAACTGTTAAAGTTCTTTCCTTTATGATGATTGATGACATCAGAAAGATAACTTGTATTCGTTTTCAGGGAAACGGCAAGGTTGGAAATATTGAGCTTCGGATTGGTAAACTTCCCCGACTCTTCGAATTTCGAAAGTTTAATGAGCAATTCTTTTTCTGCCAATTCCGGAACTGCAATTCTTTCTGATTTCAATTCTTGTTTTTCTTCTACAACATCTGTAATAATGGTTGTTTGATCATTTTTTAAATTATTAATGACCAATTCAAAAGCTGACCTTTCCTTTTTCCGTTTGTATAACAGATAAATGATAAAAAATAAAAATCCTGTGATAAACAGAATACTTATGACAGCAATGGTTTTCGTATTACTATCGGCATTAGAAATTTCGTCTTTGTAATCCTTCTGTTCCTCATTCATTGCAGAATTGATCGCTTTGAATTCTTTCTCTTTGTTGGCATTGTCAAGCTTTACATATTTCTCATTGTATAAAATCGATTGATCATAGTTTCCAATCTTTTTATAATTCTGAGAAAGTGCGTAATAAATGTCAGATTCCAATCGGACATTATTGAGATTTTTGTTATTAATAATATTCGTCAAAGAATCGATAGAACGCTGATATTGACCTTTTTGAGTATAAATCTGGGACAATGCATTGGTTATAAAAAAATTAAGCTCTTTGTTCTCATCATCTTTTATGACTAAAGCTTTATTCAGAAATTGTTCCGCAGAATCTGTTTTGTTAATATAAATAAAAGAGTTGCCGATGTTGTACAAAGAACGTCTGAAGTGATAAACCAGAATATTTTTCTCCAATTTAACGGATTCAAATTCCTTCAGCGATTTTTTATAATAAAGATTGGCTTCAACAAACTTTTTCTCATCAAAAGTGATATTCCCCAAATCCAGATAAGACAAACCTTTGAAGAGTTTTTTATCGTCGCCTTCCGGCATTTTGTTGATTTGTTCAATAGCTTTGTCGAGATATTTTTTGGCGCTGTCATCCAGATTGAGCTGCATATATTGATGAGCGAGTGAACCATAAATCTTGGCGGTCAATCCATAATTGTTACTTTCCTCAGCCAGATCTTTTGCACGAAACAAAAGTTGAGTTGATTTTTTGAAATCATTTTTTTTAAAATAATCAACAGCCAATTCAGCGAGTGCTTTACTTTCTTTTTCCTTTTCAGTTTCTACACGATCTGTATTATTCTGAGCGGAATTTTGCACAAAAAAGAGAATAATGAATATGATAAAAAGCTTGCGCATCGATTGTAACTTAAAATGTTTGAGATTAATCACAAACAAAATTAAGCAATTAATTGCCACTTAAATTCACAAAAAAAGCCGGTTTCAAAAACCGACTTTCTATTTTAATTCTATGTTTTAATTTTAATTGGCAATAATATTCCCAGTCATTTCCTCAGGAATATCCACGCCCATTACTTTCAGGATTGTTGGAGCAACATCGCCCAATTTTCCAGAAGTCAAATTCCAAGTGTGATCTTTATCCATCACGATGAACGGAACCAAATTCGTAGAGTGTTGCGTATTTGGAGAACCATCCGGATTGATCATTACATCCGAGTTTCCGTGGTCTGCCAAAATGAAAACTGCATATCCGTGCTCATAAGCCGTTTCCGCCACTTTCTTGATACAAGAATCTACCACTTCAGCTGCCTTAACTGCTGCTGAGAAAACACCTGTATGACCAACCATATCTGTATTAGCAAAGTTCAAAACGATGAAATCTGCGCTTTCTTTTTCCAATTCCGGAACGATGGCGTTTGTAATATCATAAGCAGACATTTCCGGTTTCAAATCGTAGGTTGCAACATCTTTCGGACTTGGGCAAAGCAATCTTCTTTCCTGTACATATTCAGCTTCACGACCGCCTGAGAAGAAGAACGTCACGTGTGGATATTTTTCTGTTTCAGCAATTCTGATTTGAGATTTCCCTGCAGATTCCAAAACTTCCCCCATTGTTTTCTGAATAACATTTTCATCAAAAACAACTTTTACATTATGGAAAGATTTATCGTAATTGGTCAAAGTCACATAATACAAGTCCAGCTTTTTCATTCCGTATTCCGGAAAGTCCTGCTGAGAAAGCACTTCTGTAATTTCACGTCCTCTGTCTGTACGGAAATTGAAAGAAATCACAACGTCGTGGTCTTCGATTTTTGCAATTGGGAAATGATTCTGAATCGCAACAATTGGCTGGATAAATTCATCCGTCACATCTTCATTATAAGAATCCTGAATCGATTGTACGAAATCTTTAGACTCCTTTCCAACGCCGTTTACCATCAGGTCATAAGCCAACTTCACACGTTCCCAACGTCTGTCTCTGTCCATCGCGTAATAACGACCAATCAAAGAAGCCAGTTTTCCCGTGGTGGATTTCATATGCGCCAAAAGTTCCTCGATGAAACCTTTTCCCGATTTTGGGTCGCAATCTCTACCGTCTGTGAAAGCGTGAACGAAGACATTGTCATTCAGTCCAAACTCGTGAGCGGCGGTCAATAATCCTTTTAAGTGATTGATGTGAGAATGCACACCACCATTGGAAACCAAACCGATGAAATGTACTTTTTTGTTGTTTTCTTTTGCATATTCGAAAGCATCTTGAATGACTTGTTCTCTTCCGAGACTTCCAGTTTCCACCGCCATATTCAGTCTTACGAGATTTTGGTAAACTACCCTACCAGCGCCAAGATTCATATGTCCAACTTCAGAATTTCCCATTTGCCCGGCGGGAAGACCAACGGCCAAACCACTTGCTTCAAGTGTAGTGTTAGGAAAAGTTTGAAGAGCGTAATCTATAAAAGGCGTTTTGGCTTGTTTAAGAGCGGAAACAGAATCATTAAGACCGATTCCCCAGCCGTCTAATATTGCAAGGATTGCTTTTTTTGACATTTTGATTTCTTATTTTGTTTATACAAATTTACGAAATGGAATGGGGAATGGGGAATTTTGATGGGTGTTTTTTGAGAATATAAGATAATTCTATCTATTTTCAAAACGTATTTTCAAGTATAATTCTCGTAATAGCCGTTTAATAATATTCTATTTCATAAAAATATTCAGTAGGACTTTTTGCATTCTCTCCAGAATTAAGGTCATATATTTTATTTCCGACTACATCATATTTGTATTGATGGGTAACTTCTGACTTTGTCCCGTTTTTCTTGTCAATAGCAAATTGAAATTTGTCTAGGATTATGTTACCTTTTTCATCATAATCAAATTCCCTAATATTATTCAACTTTTTATTAATGAAAGTAACGCTTTTGATTTTTTGGTTATGCTTATTATAGCTATTAAAAACAATGTAGTCGCCAAAGACTTCTTTTATTAAATTATTATTTTCAGAATAAACATTTTCTCTGCTTCCAATAATTTTATCATTATCCCAATCTTCCATTCTTACAACATTATTGTCATTATAAATGTACTTACGTTTATACTTACTATTTGGATTTATATTTTTTGCTACAATAATTTTTTTTTCATTATCATACTCAAAAATATATTCAGAATATTTTACAATTTGATTTTTATCATTGTACTCATAAATTTGTTTAGAAATAGTATCATTCCTTACAACTCTTATTTTTTTTGATAACCGTTTGTTCGAATCATAAGAAAAATAAGTATTAATATATCCTGATTCATTTTTTAAAGTCGCCTGCCCATTTTCATTATATAATGTATAGGTGTCCAGTTTTTTTTCTTTATCGTAAGAACGTTTAACATACTCTGAAATTTTCTTTACTTTACCTTTTATCTTTTTATTTCCATCGAAAACATGACCTATTGTCGGCTGGAAACTCATAGACATCTCAACATCAATAGCTGGATTTTGAAAAGAAAAACCTTGAATATAAACATCTTTGAAATTTTCGAATTTGAATTCATCAATATTTAAATAAATACTATCAGATGAAATATTATTTTGAGAATAAAATTTCAAACTAAAAAACAATAAAAATATTAAGTATATATTTTTCATAAAATCTGTTATTATTCAAATATAGGTATTTGTATTAATCCAAAACAGGTTCTATTAAATTTGATTAGAATATATAAAATAAAATAGCAGATGAAGAAAAAGAAAACTTCAAACAGAAAGAACTTAATTCCAAACCAAACATTCTTAATTCAAAAATCCAACAGAATTCCATTATCTTTACCAAACAAAATTCATAAGCTAATTCTTAGCTAATCCAATACAACTCCGATACATCTCCAATAAAAGTCCAATAAAATATTAGAATTGTAATCATTCTGTAATAGACTTACCACGCACTTTAATCGAACATAGGTACTACAATACCTATTTGAATATCTTGGAAACAATCTGAAGATGATAGAAAATCCAATCACTTAGCTTCCAAAGCAAAATCATTTTTCACAGAATAATAAATATAAGTATCTTTAAACTCTTTTTAAACAGATAAAATGGACTTGAGAGACCAACTGAAAAACCTTTTTCCGCAACACGATGAGCAGGATTTTGAAATGCCAAATGAGGAAAAAGAAAACTTCAAACAGAAAGAACCGCTCGTTTGCAAATTCGAGAAGAAAGGCAGAAACGGAAAACCTGTCACCATCATAGAAGGCTGGGAAGGCGACGACGAAGGCCTGAAAGAAATCTCAAAAAAAATCAAAACAAAACTCGGCATCGGTGGCTCGGAAAAAGACGGCGTCATCATCATCCAAGGCGACAACCGCGACAAAATAATGACCATTCTAAAAGAAATGGGCTACAAAACAAAACGTGTTGGAGGATAAATCTGAATGATGAATTATAATTAATGAATGATTTAACTTCTGGTTTCTCAGGAAATAACAGAAATATTTTCTAAATAAATGACTGATAATCAGACAATCATCATTGGCGCTGGTCCAGCTGGATTGATGGCAGCACAAATCCTTGCTGAGAAAGGCTTCAAAGTTCAAATATTCGAACAAAATAAAGCTTCTGGAAGAAAATTCTTAGTGGCTGGAAATGGAGGTTTCAATCTGACGCACAGTGAAGAATTAGAATCTTTTATCGAAAAATATGATGCGCCGGAAATCCGAAATATTGTAAAGAATTTTGATAATAAAAAAGTTATCGATTGGCTTTCTGATTTGGGAATCACAACTTATGTCGGAAGTTCTGGGAAGATTTTTCCTACGAAGAATTTCAAGCCGATTCAGGTTTTGAAAGCTTGGCTGGATAGATTGGAACAATTGGGCGTTGTCATTCATTATGAACATACTTTCATTGATTTCAATAAAAATTCTGTGACTCTTAAAAATAAAGAAAAAGAACTTCAAGTTGAATATTCAAAATTAATATTGGCGATGGGTGGCGGTTCCTGGAAAAAAACAGGTTCTGATGCGAAATGGATTGAGATTTTAAAATCAAAAAACATTGGAATCACACCTTTGGAATCTGCAAATTCTGGTTACGATACAGATTCTAAATTCCATCAATTACAAGGTCAATATCTTAAAAACATCAAAGTTTCTTTTGAGGCAAATGATAAAATCGGAGAAGTAGTTTTCACAAAATATGGAATCGAAGGAAGTCCAATTTATTATCTAAATCGGTTTACGAGAAAACATAATTTTCCTTTAATCATTAACATCGATTTAAAACCGAATCTCTCAGAAACAGAAATCTTCGAAGCATTGAACGGAACTGAAAAAATAAGTCCTGTTTTGAAAAAGAAACTAAAACTCTCAACAACTGCGCTCAATCTTGTGAAAACATTAGATAAAGAAAGTTATACAAACATTGAAATTCTTTCAAAATTAATAAAGAAATTCCCGATAGAAATTCTGAGTTTCAGACCGATTGATGAAGTGATTTCGACTTCGGGCGGAGTTTCATTCTCAGAATTAGATGACAAACTTGAATTAAAAAAATTCCCAAATATTTTCTGCGCCGGCGAAATGATAGATTGGGAAGCACCAACTGGCGGTTATCTTTTGCAAGCTTGTTTCAGTACAGGAAATTGGGTAGCAAATCAGATTTCAAATTCTTAGAATTTTAATTATTTTCAAAATAAAAAAGCTTCAATCCTTTTGCGGATGTAGAATTTTGTTAACTTTAAAACCTTTTTAATTTCAAAAATTAGTGCATCTTTTAATCATTAATTTTTTAATCTTTTAAATATTAAATCAACAATATGATCAACAAATTAGCAGCTTCCGAACTGGTTCTAAACGACGACGGAAGTGTTTACCACCTTAATCTTCTTCCTGAAGACCTCGCAGACAAAGTATTATTGGTAGGCGATCCGGACAGAGTTCCAAAAGTCTCGAAATACTTTGACACTATTGATGTCAAAAAAAACAAAAGAGAATTCTACACGCACACCGGAACTTTACGTGGCGAAAGAATCACGGTAATGTCAACAGGAATCGGAACAGAGAATATCGATATTGTGATGAACGAGCTGGATGCTTTGGTCAATATTGATCTGAAAGAAAAGGAATTCAAAACACAACATAAAACACTCGAACTTTTCCGAATGGGAACTTGCGGAAGTGTGAATCCTGACATCGAGGTCAATAATATGTTGGTTACGGAAAATGTAGTTGGTCTTGATGGACTAATGCATTTCTATCAGGATTACGTATTTGAGAATGAGTTCAGCAAGAATTTTATGGAGAAATTCCCATATAATAAAATCAAGCCGATGCTATATTTCTCAGATTGGGCAAAGGATATTTCTGATTATTATGCCGATGCAAAGTACAAAGGAAATACAGCAACTTTCCCTGGATTTTACGCACCACAAGGTCGCCAATTGAGACTGAAAGCATTAGATGATCAATTCCTTGAAACTTTGAATGACCTTGGCGTTTCCAACTTTGAAATGGAAACTTCTGCAATCTATGCTTTATCAAAATTATTAGGCCACAAAGCCTTGACCGTAAATTGCGTTATTGCTAACAGAAGACGTGGCGAATTTGCAAGCGACCATCACGCATCAGAAAAAATGATGATTGAGTGGGTTCTGGAAAGAATTATTAAATAGAAGTTAGAGCTTAGAATTTAGATGTTAGATTTGTTTCGAGTCTAATTTCTAAAATCTAACTTCTAATATCTTACAAAAGCAACATTCATTTCTGAATGTTGCTTTTTTCGTGTTTGGTTTTATTTATAATTACTTTAACGTTCATTAAGACTTTACGGCATTCTAATTGAATAATTGTTAGTATCAAATCAAATTTTTCAATTTAACCACAAAATAAAATATTATGAGCACTCAAGAACAAAATTACAATGATGCAGAAAGAGCGGTTGATAAAACTGAAAACTCATTAGAAAACGCAGCTGATAAAGCAAAAAACACAATCAATGAATATGCTGACAAAGCAAGAAACTACATTGATGAACAAAAAAGAAACAACACAGAATCTACAAAAGAGGGATTCTTTGAAAATCTAAAATCAAATGCTGCAGAAGCTTGGGAAGACACAAAAGACTTCGCAGAAAAAGCTTGGGAAAGCACAAAAGATACCGCATCTGACGCTTGGGAAAAAACCAAGGATGCTAGCGAAGATGTAAAAGCAGAAGTCAGAAAAGCAACGAATTAGTTTTAAGTTAGTAATAGTTTTTCAAAACGAAAGGAGAAGACATTTATCAAGTCTTCTCCTTTTTTATTTATATTTGCAAAATTATTATCAATGAAGATGAAGAACTTATTATTTTCGGTTTTATTTTTAGGATTTTTTGCAAATTCTCAAACATTCAATCAAGATTATGCGAATGTCAGCAATCTTGTTTCTCAGACAAACATCAATACTTATCTGCAGGAATTCGAAGCTTTAGGAGTCAAAACTACGGGTTCTACTGCCAACAACAATGCTTACACTTGGTTGAAAAATAAGTATTTATCTTTCGGATATTCCGAAGCTGAAATCACAAGGGACAATTTCACTTACAATGGAAACACAACATCCAACATCATTATTACAAAAACCGGAACTAAATATCCGAATACTTACCTCATCGTTTGTGGCCATTACGACACAATCACAGGAACGGGAACTAATGATAACGGAAGCGGAGTTTCTGTAATTCTGGAAGTCGCAAGGCTTCTGAAAAATGTTCCAACTGAATACTCAATCAAATTCATCAATTTTTCCGGCGAAGAACAAGGTTTGCTAGGTTCTCAGCATTATGTAACAAGTGTTGTAAATGCTACAAATCCGAAAATGAACATTCGTCTCGTTCTAAACATCGATGAAGTAGGCGGAATCAAAGGACAAACAAACAACACAATCACTTGCGAAAGAGATGAGTCGAATACGCCAAGTGCAAACAACGCAGCATCTAATACTTTTACGCAACAATTGATGAATTGCGTTACTCTTTATTCTACTTTGACTACAAATCTTAGTTATGCCTACGCCTCAGATTATATGCCGTTCCAAGCCAATGGAGAAATCATCACAGGCTTGTTTGAATATAATGAAACACCTTATGCTCACACTGCAAATGATACCTATTCCAACTTGGATCCCGTTTATATCTACAAGATAGCAAAAGCAACAACAGGAGCAGTTCAGCATTTCGCCGTGGCTAGTCAGGCTTTAAGTGTCGGAGAATCAAAAGATTTATCTGCAAGTTTTTCAATCTATCCAAATCCTGCAAAAGATTATCTCCAGTTAGAATTTTCTAACAGCAAAAATCAAAAATTCAGTTTCATCCTTACAAGTCTGGAGGGAAAAACAATTATTCAAACAGAAAATCAAACAAGGATTGATATTTCCTCAATTTCAAAAGGCGTTTACTTAGGCACCTTGAAAGTGGGAGATCAAGTGATTACCAAGAAAATTATTGTAGAATAACAAGCTGATAATTTGGGCAATCCCCCCGCCTCTGCATTTCCAGCCGCTCGGGTCGCGCTATCCACTATTATCTTTTTCTGCCAAGGCTTAAACCCCTTCGCATAGAAAAAGGATAACCGTTACTATCGCTATTGCAGGGAGCTTTTGGTACAAAATAACATTTTTCTTTTTTAGAATATTTCCACATTTTATTTTTCGGAATAAACAATCATAATAATTTCGTATTACGAAATCAAAAATTTGTATCTTTGCACCTATGCAAAAAATCTTAATCGTAGAGGACGAAAAAGCAATATCCGGCGTTCTACACAGTATTTTATCGGACGAACTTCCTGATTACCAATTCGAAATAGCCGAAGATGGTCTTGAGGGTTTCAAATTTATAGAGAAAGAAGATTTTGCTTTGGTAATTTCTGATATCAAAATGCCAAAAATCTCCGGAACAGAACTTTTGAAACAAAGTCTTGCCCTAAAACCTGAGAGCACATTCATTATGATCTCCGGACACGCAGATATTGATACAGCAGTTGGCTGTTTGAGAGAAGGCGCTTATGACTTCATCTCAAAACCAATCGATATCAACAGATTGATCACAAGTGTGAAAAATGCTTTGGACAAAGGCAATCTTCAAAAAGCAAACTCAAATCTGAAGCAGGAAAATTCTCAGCTGAAGAAAAAAGTCAACAAAAAATACCAAATGATCGGGCAATCGCCTGCACTTAAGAAGATCCAGGAGATCATCGACAAAGTAGCAGTTTCCGACGCAAGAGTTCTTGTAACAGGACCAAATGGTGCTGGTAAAGAATTGGTAGCACACGCGATCCATTCTCAAAGTGAAAGATCAAGAGGCCCAATGATAGAGGTAAACTGTGCTGCAATCCCATCAGAATTGATTGAAAGTGAATTATTTGGCCACGTAAAAGGTTCTTTTACAGGTGCCATCAAAGACAAATCGGGAAAATTCGAGCAGGCAACTGGCGGAACTATTTTTCTTGATGAGATCGGTGATATGAGTTTGGTTGCTCAGGCAAAAGTGCTTAGGGCATTGCAGGAAAGTAAAGTTTCCCCAGTAGGTAGCGACAAAGAGATCAAAGTGGATGTCCGCGTTATCGCTGCAACCAACAAAAATCTGGCTAAAGAAATTGAGCAAGGAAAATTCCGTGAGGATTTGTACCACAGGCTTTCTGTGATCGAGATCAGTGTACCTTCTCTTAATGACAGAGCTGAAGATATTCCTTTGTTGGTCGAACATTTCACCAACCTTATTGCTTCAGAAAACGGTTCTGCGCCTAAGAAATTTGATGACAAATCCATCAAGGCTTTACAGCAATATGACTGGACTGGAAACATCCGTGAACTTAGAAACGTTGTAGAAAGGCTGATCATCTTAGGTGCTGATCCTGTAACTGCTGATGATGTTGCTAGTTTTGTAAAGAAATAAACTTAATTAAATATTATATTTAACCGCAGTTTATTCTGCGGTTTTTTTTTGGAAAAAAGTGAGGCTCATTGCGGTACAATTCCTCATTTAAAAAAATAAATTAGACAAGAAATGAAATTTTTAGATAAACAATACACACAGCAAGGGCTGAAACTGGCGCTTCCTGTGATGTTGACACAAGTCGGACAAGTGTCCGTGAATCTCTTCGACAATATCATCGTTGGGAAACTTTTGGGCGCGCAGGCTTTGGCTTCTGTGTCTTTGGGAAATGCACTATTCTTTTCCATTTTCGTATTGGCATTAGGATTTTCTTTCGCCATTCCACCATTGGTTTCTGAGGCTAATTCTCAGGGAAAACACGAGACAATCAATTCAGTTTTCAGACACGGATTTGTGATTAATCTTGGCGTTGGAATATTATTGATGATCATATTATTAGCAGGACTTCCACTTATTACTCATATGGATCAGCCAGTTGAAATTATTCCGGATACGATCAGTTTTCTCAGCATTATGGCATTTACGATGATTCCATTTATGATGTTCCAGACTTTGAGAGAAGTTTCGGAAGGATTGTCTTTTACGATTGGAGTAACGAAAGCTACAATTATTGCAAACATAATCAATATCGCTTTGAACTACGTTTTCATCAAAGGCCTTTTCGGATTGCCGCAAATGGGCGTTCAGGGTTCTGCTTTGGCAACATTAATTGCAAGAATATTTATGGTAGTTTTTCTATACTTTGTTTTAGTTAAAGAACCAAAAACGAGAAGATACATTAAAGAATTTTCTTTAAAAATTGCAGAATTCAGTAAGGAAATGTTTACAAAAATGTTCAAACTTGGATTGCCAACAGCTTTACAAATGTTCTTTGAAGTGACTGCTTTTGCGGCTGCGGCTTTTATTTGCGGATTGGTAAGCTCTAAGGATATCGCATCGCACCAGATTGCTTTGTCGATGGCATCTTTTACTTTTAATCTTTGTATTGGTTTCAGTGTGGCATCAACTGTTATGATTGGGAACAAAATGGGAGTTGGCGATTATGTTGGATTGAGAAAAATCGGGATTAATAATTTTAAATTAACGCTAATCTATATGGGATTCTGCGGCATAATGTTCATTCTGTTTCGAAATGTTCTTCCTCATTTTTTTACCAAAGAAAGTGATGTCTTGGTAATTGAATTGGCTTCAAAATTAATGATTATTGCAGCCCTTTTCCAATTGTCTGACGGAATTCAGGTTACGGCTCTTGGTTGTCTAAGAGGAATTCAAGATGTAAAAATCCCAAGTGTGATTACGTTTTTGGCATATTGGGTTTTCACAATTCCGGTTGGTTATTTCCTTTGTGTGACGATGAAAATGGGCGCATTTGGGATGTGGATTGCTTTGGGAATTGGATTGACGATTTCTGCCATTCTTTTGGTCATAAGGTTTTTGAGATTGAGTAAGAGGAAAGCTTTGGCTGTAATCAACTAACTCTCCAATAGCAAAAAGGGTTTTTTTATATCAATAAAGTTTAAAAGTCGCCAAGTTGGAATCTGTGAAAGTCTTCGACTCCGCTCAGACTGACATTGCGAGAAAAACATTTTATTATTAGAGATGTCACACTGAGCGGAATCGAAGTGTTTATATCAAGATTTTTTGAAACAGGGAATTGCTCGCAGCCCGACTTGAGTGGAGCTCTTTTTTGTCATTGCGATTGCTGAAAGGTTCAACTGATTGCTTAACGTTCTTCGCAATGACAAAAAAAGCGGGAACGGAAGGCGGATAAAGCTGCCCAAATTATCTCACAATTATAATTTACGACTTTGCTTCAAAAACATATTTTAAATTTTTAAATTTGCAACACAAAATTCTGAAATGAATATCATACAACATATACAATCAAAAATATCCGAGATCATCCCGAAACTTTACAATGTGGAAGGTGTAAATCTGGATGTTCAAAAAAATAAAACCGAGTTCGAAGGTGATTTTACCATCGTTATTTTTCCATTGGTAAAACTGGCTAAGAAAAGTCCGGACGCTATTGGAAACGAACTTGGAGAAGCCATCAAAAACGAAATCGATTTCATTGAGAGCTTCAACATCGTGAAAGGTTTTTTGAATCTTAAATTGAAAGACGAGGTTTTTGCGAATCAATTGTCAGAACTTCAAGATGATTTTGATAACGTAACGCCGAAAAATTCAACGGTGATGGTGGAATATTCTTCGCCAAACACCAACAAACCTTTGCACCTTGGACACGTTAGAAATAACTTGTTAGGTTTTTCGGTTGCTGAGATCTTGAAAGCTGACGGTTACAATGTCATCAAATCTCAGATCATCAATGACCGTGGCATCCATATTTGCAAATCGATGTTGGCGTGGGAGAAATTTGGGAACGGAGAAACACCTGAATCTACTGGTTTGAAGGGTGATAAACTGGTTGGAAACTATTATGTGGAATTCGATAAGTTATATAAATCCGAGATCAAAGCAATGGTTGCGGATGGCATAGATGAGGAAACAGCGAAAAAGCAAGCACCAAGCATAATCCAAGCTCAGGAAATGCTTTTGAAATGGGAACAAAACGATCCTGAAGTTCGTGAACTTTGGGCAATGATGAACGCTTGGGTTTACGCTGGATTTAATGAAACTTACTTCAAATTAGGTGTTAATTTTGATCAGGTTCAATATGAGAGTAATACTTATATTCTGGGGAAAGATCTGATTCAAAAAGGTCTTGACAGCGGGATTCTTTACAAAAAAGAAGACGGTTCTGTCTGGTGTGATCTGACGGATGAAGGTTTGGATCAGAAATTACTTTTACGTTCGGATGGAACTTCGGTTTATATGACGCAGGATCTTGGAACTGCGGTTGAGCGTTTTAAGGAAAATAATATTCAGAAATTGATCTATACGGTTGGAAATGAGCAGGATTATCACTTCCAGGTTCTATTCAAAATCTTGAAAAAATTGGGTTATGAATGGGCCGATCAGCTTTACCACTTGTCTTACGGCATGGTGGAATTGCCGGAAGGAAAAATGAAATCCCGAGAAGGAACCGTGGTTGACGCAGACGAATTAGTCGAAGAAATGATCTCCACTGCGAAAGAAAAATCTGAGGAATTGGGGAAATTGGAAACGCTTTCCGACGAAGATAAAGTTAAATCTTACGAAACGGTTGGATTGGGTGCTTTGAAATATTTTATTTTGAAAGTTGATCCAAGAAAAAAAATGCTCTTCAATCCTGCGGAAAGTATTGATTTTAATGGAAATACGGGACCGTTCATTCAATATACTTATGCTAGAATCCAATCGCTTTTGGCTAAGGCACAATATGCTGGAAAAGGAAATTTTGGAGCTTACGTTCCGAATGAAAGTGAAAAAGAAGTAATCATGCTTTTGGCAGAATTTAAAGATGTTGTAAGCAAAGCTGCAGAATCTCTAAGTCCAGCTTTGGTAGCTAATTATGTTTATGAGTTGGTAAAATCTTACAATTCTTTCTATCAGAATAATCCGATTGTAAAACAGGAAGATCTGGATGCGAAACAATTCCGTCTTCAGGTTTCTGATCTGGCTGGGAAGACGATTAAGAAAGCATTATCAATGCTTGGAATCAATGTTGTGAATAGAATGTAAAATTACATTTTTATATAAAATTAAAACTCTGCTTTTAGGCGGAGTTTTTTTGTTTTGAAGTTTTGGATGTTTGTATATTTGAAAAGTAAATGCGCAAAGAAAACTCCACCAATTCCATCAACGAAAAAATACTCGAGCAATACTGCAATGCTCACAAAATCCTTTCCCAAATCAGTGGAAGATGGAAGATTTCTTTGATTTTCATCTTAAAAACTGACAATGTAAAATATTCTGAATTCAAAGTGGTACTTGCAAATATTACAGACAGAATTTTGACAAAACAATTGAAAGAATTGGAAGCTGATGAGATTATCATTAATTCAAAAGATAAAATACAGTCGACTTATTCCTTAACCAATAAAGGAAAAATGGTTTTGGAATATCTGGATAATCTTAACAAAATAGATTTTAGTAATTATTCAAAAGAAACCGATTCCAAAAATTCTATTACTTCACCATTTGGGCTGTAGACCAAACTGTTCCGGACATTCACAGATTTATTTTCATTAATTAGATCAATTTCAAAAGCACCTTCACTCAAATCGTGAGCTCCATTTTTCAACGCTTCTACTCTAGCCTTTTCGGCATCTTTTACCATAAAACAAATATGAAGAATTGAGTTTTCGACAAATTCTTCATCATCATTTCTCTTTCTTCCTTGCGATGGCATATTTGCATTTCTGTCACAGATTTCTATGTACGAATTGATTTTTTGGTTGTGCATCATCACACATTTTTCAAGTTGAAAATCCGGCAATGACCAGGAATGAAGAATCTCAAAACCAAGAGTTTCGTAAAACTTAATTGTCTTATCAATATCTTCAGCTTTCAAGGAATAATGGTGGAAACCTATGATGTTATCTTGTAAATTCATACTGTAAACTTTTGAACAAAGCTATACAACAAGTTTTCTGAATCAAAGAACTTACAAAATTGTTAGTAGAACATTATTCTCCTTTTGCATACTTCTCCAACATATGATTTGTGAGAGGTCTCAAATCCCTTCCATTATCTGGATTGATCCCGTTTTCTGTAAAAAATTCTACAACATTTTGATATTTAGAATACCATATATTTTTAATTGATTTGATTGTATCTGGTCTCGTAATTTTTTTGAAATTATCTACCAGTTTCATATCAATAGCGATAAGTCCTTTTTTACTATCATTGCAATCTTCCGGGATATATTCTTTCCCATCCCAATACATACATTGTTTCAATGATATTTCTGATATTTTCCCATTTTTATTGGGAAGATTAGCAATCAACTGAGGCACATATACCACAGTTTGAGCAGTTGAATTCTCTACAACGGGAATTTGGTTTTGAAATACTGAATCTTGAATTTTATTTTTTTCAAGAATAGGTTCATCTGCTTTGTACATTTTATTTCCCACCATTAGACTTCCACAGAGCACAACTCCAATGATGCCCAAATTACTGTGTTTGGCTAAAAATTCGGGCATTTTCAGTAATGGTTTGTTGATAATATTGATGACAACTTTGGAGATAGATTCTGTTACAGAGTATTCTACCGTTTTCCATTCTGCACAATATTCATTAAAATTATTATAACCTAAGTAGTTACTTAATTTTTCTAAAATCAAAGGCTTGACATTATAATCTTGCTCATTTTGAACAAGTTGAACATAATAGGTTTCAAAGGTTTTATAGCTTAATCCTATTCCAAAATCTTCGGATAATTTTAATTCAAGCGATTTTAAAATTCCACTGAATGATTTCTCTGTAGTTTCATTCGAAGCTTTTTCAAAGACATCTTCTATTAATTTCTTTTTCTCGGGTAAAAATTTTGACATACTGGTGGTTATTAGCGGGAAATTTATAATGTTTTCGAAAATCTATTTTACGGATTTCCGTATTTCGGTCAGAAAACTTTCCAAAAACTTTCCAAAAACTTTCTAACCCTCACTTGTGTTTCCGCTGCATCTTTGCCTCAGAAATCAGTGATAAACAAAACATTACAAAAACAAAGTTACAAAACTGATCTCAAAAAACAACCAGATAAAACGGAGGTAAATCTCTGGCTTGGGAAGCGGATGTTTCTCTTCCGTTTTTGAAGGTTGACTTCCCAAAAAATTTAAGAAGCGCTTCTTTTTTCAACAACTGTGTAAACCTGCTCGTGACCTGTGTCGCGAGGAAGAACACAAATGTCAATTTTTAAATTTTTAAAACAATGTTAAACTTAATCTTAATACTATTGGGACTGATCTCAAACCCTAATTCAAATACTTCAAACTGTGGTGGCGATGGCTCTACGCCTTCTATTGCTCAACCAAATCCTACACCGCCAACAGGAGGAGATGAAGGACATCCAGTTCCTCCAAGAATTATTGGTGGCTAAACAGCTATCATTAATTAATAATAGCGAAAGGTGATTCTTTCGCTATTTTTTTTTAATTTCGGTAGAAACTAATAAACTTGAAATATTTTATCTTTTTCCTACTTATATCTGTTTATTCCTGTAACGATAAAAAAAATAATAACCAAAAACTTATCAATCCCCTTTACGAAAAGGCATTTGACTATAAAGATATTGGCAAAACAGACAGTGCGTTCTTATATTTCTACAAAGCAAAAGATATTTTTGTACAACAAAAAGATAATTTCGGTGTAGGAAAATGCTTAACAAACCTTGCTATAATTCAAGAGACAAAAGGCGATTTTTTTGGGAGTCTGGAAACAGGATTATCCGCTTTGAATTATTTTGACAATAAAGACAGTTTACAATATAAATATCTATCTATCAACTACAATACTCTAGGCATTGCTTCCAGTAAATTAGAAAATTATGCAAAAGCAATCCAATTCTATCAGAATGCTTTAAATTTTTCGAGAGATTTGCAGGATAAATTGATTTATCAAAACAACTTAGCCAATAGTTACACAAAGGATAAAAATTATGGACAAGCTTTAAAAATATTTAGAACTGCCTTAAAAATTGATAATAAAGATGGTATAAACTATTCCAGAACATTGACAAATTTTGCAAAAACAAAATGGTTACAAAATTCAATTTACAATCCGATTCCCGAATTTCAAAAGGCTTTAAATATAAGACTTAAGGAAAAAGATATTTGGGGACTCAATTCGAGCTACTCACATCTTGCAGATTATTACGCCGAAAAAAAAACCGATTCTGCATTATTCTTTGCCCGAAAAATGTACGCTTCCGCAAATGAGATCAAAAGTCCAGATGATAAAATCGAAGCCCTTCATAAATTAATTTCGCTTGAAAATCCTGAAAATTCGAGGCAATATTTCAAAACCTATCAAAAACTTAATGACAGCTTGCAAACTGCCAGAAACAAAGCAAAGAATCAATTTGCACTCATCCGCTACGAAACCGAAAAAAATAAAGCAGATTTTCTCAAAGCTAAAGCAGAAAGTACAGAAAGACAAAATTACATTATAAAGCAATATTTTATAATCGGAGTTATAATTTCAGTATTAATTATATCAACTTTACTATTTATAAAGCATCAGAAAAGACTTAGACAAGAAAAATTATTAGAAATACAAAACACGGAACTAAAATATTCTAAAAAAGTGCACGACCGTGTTGCTAACAGAATCTATCAAATACTATCACAAGTAGAAAATACAGCTGTAATCGACAGAGATTCCCTTCTATTTGGTTTGGAAAATGTTTATGAAATATCCCGCGATATCTCTTACGACAATAAAGACATTAATGAAAATCAAAATTTCTCCGAACAACTTCACAATATGCTGGACTCTTATTCATCAAATTCTGTAAAGGTAATTTTTAATGGAAATAATGAAAAATTATGGGAAGGCATTAGTTTTCAAAACAAAACTGAAGTCTATTTGGTCCTTCAGGAATTGATGACTAATATGAAAAAACACAGTCAGGCAAACATTGTTTTTGTGAAATTCGAAAAAGAAAACAACAACGTAAATATCTCATATACAGACAATGGCATAGGAATAAAAAGTCATTTACCAAAAAATGGACTTCAGAATGTGGAAAACCGTATTAATACTATAAATGGAAAAATTAATTTTGACACAGAAACAAAGAATTTACTGAAAATCAATATTTCATTTCCAATTTAAAAAAAATACATATGTTCACAAAAGTTCTTATAGCAGAAGATTTCGAAAGTTCCAATATCTCCGTCCAAAAGGCATTAGAAGATCTGAAGATCCCAAATCCCAAATATGTCAGCTATTGCGATGACGCAATCAGCTGGATCAAAAAGAAAGCTGATGAAAATGATCCTTTTGAATTACTAATCACTGATCTTTCTTTTGAAGAAGATCATAGAGAACAAGTTATAAAAAATGGTCAGCAACTTATAAATGCAGCAAAAGCTCTACAACCAGATCTAAAAATTATTGTATTCTCTGTCAACAAAAAACAAAGTATTACAGAAGATCTTTTCGAAAAGCAACAAATCAATGGTTATGTAAGAAAAGCAAGAGAAGACGTGAAAGATCTGAAGAAAGCCATAAAATCTGTTTATAATAGCGAAAAGTATATTTCCTACGATCTTAAAGGGAAAGAAAAAAGCGCCTTCGAATTTTCCGAATATGATACTTTACTCGTCTCTCTCTTAGCCAACGGAATACTTCTAAAAGACATTCCCAATTATCTAAAGGAAAACGAAATAAAACGATCCAGTATGAGTGCCGTAGAAAAAAGATTGAAAGACATCAAAGACGCATTAAATATTAATAGCAACGAACAACTGATTGCATTTTGCAAAGACTTTGGGGTAATATAAAGTTGCATCCATAAAATTATTATCAAAAAACTTTCAAATCTTTTGGAAGTTTTTTTGCTTTTACGGATTTCCGTAAAGAAATGAATTGAGGCAGAAGTAATTTTGGAATCAAATAAAATAATTATGGCTGTCTTTGCAATTCCAAATCCAAAAAAAACGATTCAAGTCGATTTCTCTTTGGAAAAAGTAAGAAATAGTGTTAAAAACATTTCTTTATTAGATCCCAAATATAAAATTTTCTCTTCCAATGAGATCTTTAATCAATACACTTATGAATCTTATGAATTCCTGAGTTTAGGAGTTTATATTGATATACACATCAATTCTATCACAAATACGAAGACAGAAATAGCGATAGAAATAAGAAGAAAATTAGGCACCTTCAATGAATCTCATGAAGTTACAAATGCGAACAATCATATGTTCAAAATGTATGATTATCTGTCAAAACTAATGACTTTATCTGATGACGGGATTCAAAATTTGAAAAGTAAGCCATTACAACAACCTGTTATTAATAAAAGCATAAAAAACAAGACTCTCGCAGCATTATTAGCGTTTTTTTTAGGAGGTCTTGGAATACACAAATTCTATCTTGGAAAAACAACAGCAGGAATTCTTTATTTACTGTTTTGCTGGACATTAATTCCTGCAATTTTAGCATTCGTAGATTTTTTGATTTTGATCTTTATGTCTGATAATAATTTTAATGCAAAATATAATATATAATCAATCTATAATTTAACAAAAATAATACTATGGGAAAATTCATCATTACCAAAAGAAAAGACGGAGAATATCAATTCAATCTGAAAGCCGGAAACGGAGAAATCATCCTGACAAGCGAAGGCTACACAACAAAAGCCGGATGCAAAAACGGAATAGAGTCCGTGAGAACCAATTCTCAAATTGATTCCAGATTTGAAAGAAAAACGGCAACCAACGACAAATTATTTTTTGTTTTAAAAGCCGGAAATGGCGAGATAATCGGTAAAAGCCAATTATACTCAACAAGACAAGGAATGGAAAACGGAATTGCGTCCGTAAAAGAAAATGCATCGCAAGCCGAAATCATTGACGAAACAATTTAATTCACAACAATGGATATTAAATTAAAACTGGAACAATTGCACCAAAGAGTGAACGGGCTCAAGGAACAAATACAAACCGAAGAAGCTACAAAAACCGCTTTTGTAATGCCATTTATCCAAATCTTAGGATATGACATTTTCAATCCTACAGAAGTAATTCCGGAATTCATTGCTGATATTGGAACGAAGAAAGGAGAAAAAGTAGATTTTGTCATCAAGAAAGATAATGAGCCAATTTTTATCATCGAATGTAAAAGCTGGAGAGAAAATGTGGATGCGCATAACTCTCAGCTTCATCGCTATTATCACGTTTCCAAAGCAAGATTCGGAGTTTTGACCAACGGAATTATCTATAATTTCTACACAGATCTAGAGAAACCGAATATAATGGACGAAAAACCTTTTTTCACTTTAAATCTTGATGACATCAAAGATAATTCTATCAAAGTTTTGGAAAGTTTTACCAAATCAGGATATAATCTGGAATCCATTCTCGACTCTGCCGAAGCGTTGAAATATATTAAAGCCATCAGAAAAGAATTCGAAAAAGAAATAGAAAATCCTTCAGACGAAATTGTAAAATTATTGGTAAACAGATTCTTTGAAAGACCTCTAACTGCAAATAGAATGATTGCTTTTAAAGAATACACCAAAAGAGCGCTAAGTCTCTCTATATCAGAATCTATAAGTTCCAGACTGAAATCTGCATTGGTTATCAATGATAATATTGAAGTAGATAAAGCATCAGTTTCTACAGTTAATATTGATGTAAACAACGACGCTTCCAAAGTTGTCACAACTGAAGAAGAGTTAGAAGCTTATCAAGTTGTGAAAGCCATCCTGAGAGAAAAGATCACAACTGAAAGAATTGCTTACAGAGACACACAATCCTATTTTGGAATTTTGCTGGATGATAACAACAGGAAACCAATTTGCAGATTCCATTTCGGAGCAACAAGAAATCTGATCGAACTGTTCCATAACGGAAAAGATTCCGGAGAAAAAATCATTCTGAATTCTCTTGACGAGATTTATAATCACAGAAAAGAACTTCATCTAACTATAGAAAATTACAGTTAAATGAAAACGATAATCATTTCAATTTTCGCAAACGGTTTACTGATATTTTCACTATTCTCTTTTTCAAAACCAGAAAACGGTGGACACAACGGAAAATGTACTGGCTCCTCTTATTGCAGCGCTTGTTCCAATTGTTCCAGATGCGGGCATTGTGGATCTGGCGGAACTTGCGGAGTTTGTAGTGGTGGAAGTTCGTCGGAAAGGATTTCTAATAACTCTGGACAGTCATCACATAAAAAGAAAAAACGTTCTTATTCTGACTCGGATATAAGCAACAATAATTCGTCTTTAGGATTATATTCTTCTTCTAAAAAGAAAACTCCTGTTTACCATTATGAGGGTAATCAAGCTTTAAAAGAAGAGAATTTGCTCTACACAATTTCCAAAACGACAAATCTCAGAAGTGGTGCCGGAAAGGACTTTCCCATTGTTGAGACATTAAAATTAAATTCAAAATTAATTTTACTTTATGAAAAAGGAGAATGGTACAAAGTACGCGTTTATGATTCCGGAAATGAAGGTTATGTTTACATTAAAAATGTGAAATAATGAAGTTCTTAAAAATAAGCTTCCTTTTCGTACCACTTATGATTGGCGGACTTATTTACATCATATTCCGATCAGAAAATTTGCTGATGTTTAAGTGGTTTCAGTTTCTGAATATCGATCATTTTATTTCGAAAATAAGACATTTCAATACGTCTGATTCTTTTCCTAATTGGCTCCGATACAGTTTACCAGATGGACTTTGGATTTTATCTTATGTTTTGATAATGAATAAAATATGGAATAATAAAATAACAATTCATAATTTATTTTGGACTTTAATTATTCCAGCCATTGCAATTCTGTCAGAGTTTTTTCAATATTTTGGATTAATAAAAGGAACATTTGACTTTCTTGACCTTTTATTTTACATCATTGGTGCAACCTTACCTTTATTATTTTACAACAAATTTTCAACTTCAATTTTAATAAAAAACTATGAAAAAAACTAAACATTTTATTTCCGCAATCGCATTTTCTCTTTTCATTTTCCTTGCTTTTGGAAGTATGGATGATGATAAAAATTCAAAATTAAAATCTGACACTTCTATAATTTCCGGAGGAAATACAGAGACCGAAATGAGTCCGGAAAAAAGTAAAATCTTTGAAAAGCTAAAAGAAAAAGCAAAACAAGACTGGCCAAATGATTATACAACTCAGGAATTTTGGATTAAAGAACAATTGGAAGCTTATGATTATATGTTGACAATAGAGGAAAATTCTATAAAATCAAAAGCACAAAAGGATTGGCCTTTAGATTTTGTCACTCAGAAATTTTGGTATAATGAGCAGGTAGAAGCAAAAGAAAGAATGAAATAATCATTTTCAGGATTCTAAGTAATTAAAACACAAACTAATTATATGTAAAGAGAGTTTTAAAATATTTTAAAACTCTCTTTTTTATTATTTTTTTTAAAGTCAGACAAAAAAAAATAACCATCTGAAATTCAGATGGTTATTAGTAAATAAGTAGACCCACAGGGATTCGAACCCCAGATGACTGCACCAAAAACAGTAGTGTTACCGCTACACCATAGGTCTGTCCTTTATTGTGGTGCAAATTTAGAGCTTTTTTCTGAACTTCCAAATTATTTTTAAAAAAAATTGCATAATTTTATAAAATAAATTTTCGCTCAGCCTAATGTTAATCGACCTTTCCAAACCTTTATCCAATCAAGGAACACTATCTAACGAATTTGAAACCAAAGTTTTAGACTTCATCAAAGAATGGTTTTCGGACTCCAAAACAGTCAAAATCCAGAGTTCTGGTTCTACCGGAATTCCTAAAATTTTTGAGGTAGAAAAATCAAAAATGTTGAATTCGGCTGTGATGACTTGTAACTTTTTGGAATTAAAAGAAGGAAATACCGCATTAATTTGTCTTCCGACAGAATACATCTCGGGAAAAATGATGGTCGTAAGAAGTATTCTGAGAAAATTAAAACTGAAAATCGCTGAAGCTTCCACAAATCCACTTCAAAACATTAATGAAGAAATCGATTTCTGCGCAATGACACCTTTGCAGGTTGAAAATTCATTAAACAAACTTTATCTCATCAAAAATTTGATTATCGGTGGCGCAGCAGTTTCGGAAACTTTAAAAAATAAAATCACTCAAGCTCTCAAACCCTCAAACTCTCAAACCAAAATCTTCGAGACTTATGGAATGAGCGAAACGCTTTCCCACATTGCTTTAAGACAGATTTTCCCGAACCAAGAAGATTGGTTCTCTGTTTTTGAAGGCGTTGAAATTTATTTGGACGAAAGAGATTGCCTAAAAATATTTGCTCCAAAATTGAATTCCGAAGTTTTGCAAACAAATGATTTAGTTGAAATCAAAAATGGTAATCAATTCAGATTCCTCGGAAGATTAGACAATGTTATCAATTCCGGAGGCGCAAAGATTTTTCCCGAAGAATTAGAAAAATTAGTCAAACAAAATATTTCGAATGAAGTTGTATTCCTCGGAATTGAGGATGAAAAATTAGGACAAAAATTAATTCTCATAATCGAAGGCGAAAGTGATGAGAATCTAAAATCTAAAATTCAAAATTTAGAATTTCAAAAATCCTTTCATAAGCCAAAAGACATTATTTTTGTAAAACAAATCCCAAGAACGCCAAACGGAAAAGTAAACCGACTGGAGTTGAAAAAATTAATTGAGAAATGAAAAACTTCACGTCCGAAATCAGTTACAAAACTTCCCGCTCTTCCGGCGCTGGCGGACAAAACGTGAACAAAGTAGAAACTGCTGTCACAGCGATTTGGAATGTTTCGGAAAGTTATTACTTCTCAGATGAAGAAAAGTTAAGAATCTCCGAAAAACTCAAAAACCGAATCAATTCTGAAGGCCTTCTCCAAATGACTTCATCAGAAAGCAGAACGCAACTAGCAAACAAAAAAATCGTGACCGAAAAGATGCTGGAAATGGTAGAAAAATCACTTTTCATTCCAAAATACAGAGTTAAGACCAAACCTTCCAAACGCCAAGTTCAAAAGCGAATCGACAACAAAAAGAAAATCTCTGAGAAGAAAGACAACCGGAAATTTAAATTTTAAAGTCCGATAATTCTGCTATTTCGTCATCTATTTTCTGAGAATATTCAAGTTGCTTATCGCGAATTCTTCCGTGATTCGTCACAGTTTCATAATCCTTTTGATAATCTTTGTAATCATCATAAATCCTTTCATAATACTTCTGCAAAGATTTGACATCCAAAGTTTTATCACTGATTATTTTTCTAAATCGTCGCGCAAACAACTCCGCAATATCAAAATGACTTTGCTCGTGCATCAAAACTATTTCTGTTTTATGCTCAGGATGCGCCCAGGATTTGGACGGAATAAAAAACGATTCAATCTTCACTTGTTTATCCGTGAATTTTTTCGTCGGACTATTAAGCAAATAAGAGATTCCACAATACGTTGTAGCAGCCGCTTGAGAAGTATTTGGCTTTGTTTGAGACTGAAAATTTTCCCAGACCAATTTCTCATTTTCATTCCAAAATATTTTGTCCTGAGCCTTCGCAAATCCTAAGAAAAAGATGAAACCAAGCAGCAAAAATTGTTTTATCATAACGATTAGATGATTTTTTTCTTCAAATGTTAATTTGTTACCATAAAACTTGTATTTTTACCTCCCTGCATTTTTAAAAGATGGAAAAAGAAATAAAAATCAATTTTGAAGTAATTCCGAGTTACGAACAGCTCAACGATATAGAAAAAACCCTTTTCAACAAAGCCAAAACCATTCGTGAGCAGGCCTATGCGCCCTACTCCAACTTCTTTGTCGGATGCGCGCTTCTCCTGGAAAACGGCGAAATAATCACCGGCTCCAATCAGGAAAACGCAGCTTATCCGTCGGGATTATGTGCAGAAAGAACCACCATATTCTGGACTTCTGCCAATTATCCAAACGTAAAAATCAAAAAAATATTTGTGATTGGCGGGCCAAAAGATGTCTTAAGTTCCACACCAATTCCACCTTGTGGCGGCTGCAGACAATCCATTCTGGAATACGAAGCCAAACAAAAAGAAGTCATCGAAATCTATTTTGCATCGCCAAACGGAGAAATCATCAAGACAAAATCTGTAAGAGATTTGTTGCCTTTTTCCTTTGACGGAAGCTTTTTATAAGTTTTAGGAGCAAGACGATTGGTCTGTCGATTGACATTTCCAACCTGCTGTCCACTATATCTTTTCTTTTCCGTTGCCTGAGCGTAGCCGAAGTTAACGGAAAAGAAAAAGGATGCCGTTCCCATCAGGGCTAGATTGAAGTTTTGTACTTCTTTTCAACGATTAATAAAATCGAAAATCCCATTCAGCAAGTGAATGGGATTTTCTTTTTAAAATGTAGATATGGATATGAAATTTGGTTATTAGTTTTTAATTATTTTTTGAGTAGTTCTCTTACCATTTTCCAATTGGATTTCCACAACATAAACTCCTTTCTCAAGACGAGAAAAATCAATTGTAGAATCTGATATCAGTTTTGTATTCACACTTTGTCCAGCAAGATTATAAACTTTATAAGTTTTGATTTTGCTTGTAGTTTTTACATTCAACATATCTTTTACAGGATTTGGATAGATAGAAACCGTTGTATTTTTAACATCAGCAACTCCTAAAACTGCCAGTTCTTTCTCCTGAGATTTATCCGAATATTTCTTCGCTGCATCAATAGCTCTCACGCTCCAATAAAGCTTTGAAGGTAAATCGGTTTTGTCCAGATACCAGTTTTTGGTTGTCACAATATATTTTGCAATGTCAGCTTTTCCAGCTTCCGAACCAACGTTCAATTCGTATTGAAGAGAATTTTCCGGCGTTTTATCATCACTCGCTCCAGACCAAATAAACTTGATTTTGTTATCATTTTCTGTTGCTGTCAGAATCGTTGGTGCATTTGGTTTTTGATTGGTAACTGTCGTTGTATTTTTGAACAATTTGGTATAAGGCATCAAATCTTCATCAGACCAATCAAAACCGTTAGCCAAAATATCCAGATTTCCGTCATTATTATAATCAAAAACAGCCAAAGTTCCCTGACTTCCAAGATTGTAGAGATTCGCTGTTTCGTCTTTTTCAAATTTCTGAAGCTGAGGATTGTAAAGGAAAATCTTAGAATATGATTCATAATCATTATCTCCAATGGCCACAAAATCGTAATAGCCATCATTATTAAAGTCACCAACTTCTACTCCACCACCAGACAAACCTTCGTCCTCGATTTTACTTTCTGTAAAGTTCCCTTGTCCATCATTAATAAAAACAGCCAAATATGGGTCATAATTATCATCCTGCGCAGCAACTACAAAATCAATAAATCCGTCACCATTGAAATCCGCAAAAGACATCTTGCTGTCACTCACCGGTGGAAGTTCTGATTTTTTTACCAAGGTCCCGTTTTCATTAATATAAACACTGAAAGTTCCGTTGTAATCCGCATCATAACCATTTACAACCAAGTCCAGTTCGTTATCATTATTGATGTCAATCACTTTAAAATTTCCATTTTGAGTTCCCGGAATCCACGCTTCAGTTTTCTGAAAACCATTAGAATTATTAAGATACAAGTCCAAATTATGAGTAAATCCAACACCTTCAACATACTGAGTTCCGTTAATCGCATAATCCTGTTTTCCATCGTGGTTGAAATCGAAAACATCCAATCCACCATAGATTTTCCCGGCTGTATTATGTACCAAAATGAAACCTGAACCTGTATTTTTGTATCTGTATTGCTGATAATTTACGATATCGTTGTAACTCAATCCTGTTGTAATAATGTCCAAAAGTCCATCGTTATCAAAATCAATGAATTTAACTGCGCTCAAATGCACCGAATTTTCTCCAAAATCCTGAATGGATGAGAAAGTCCCATTTGTGTTCTTATAAAGACTATTGGAAGTTGCATCCACATTGGTATCGCCGTCAGAATCTATTGCACCAGTGAAAAATATATCCTGAAATCCGTCGTTATTAAAATCTGCAACCGCAGCTGCAGAATAGAAATAACTCTTCAAGTTTGGCTGAGAAATCTCTTCAAAACTCTGTGCTTTGATTATGATTGCCGATAAAGCGAAAATAGGAATGTAAAACTTTTTCATAATATTTTTATTTAGAATAATTAAAAATTACTCTGCAAAAATATACAAGAAGCCCTACCAAAAAGGATTTTGGAATATGATATTTATCTTGTTTTTTAGGAAATTAACTTCGGTTCAGAAAATTGGGATTATGAAATTTCGAATATTTTACTTTCTTCGTGAATTCTTCTCACGACATTTTCAGTTCTGTCTTTATGCGTATCAGTAATGAAAATCTGCCCGAAGTTTTCTTTATTTACCAACTCAATCAGTTGAGAAACTCTTGTATCATCCAACTTATCAAAAATATCATCAAGCAAAAGAATCGGAGATTTTCCTGTCAATTCTTTGATTCTGTTGATTTGAGCCAATTTTAAAGAAACCAAAAACGATTTCTGTTGACCTTGCGAACCGATTTTTTTGATTGAATTGCCGTTCATTTCGAAAAGTAAATCATCTTTGTGAGTTCCTTTGGAAGTATAAGTCAGAACTCGGTCTTTATCGATTGAACTGGATAAAAGTTCCGAGAAAGTATTGTTTGAAAGATGAGATTCATAAAGAACGGAAACCTTTTCTTTTCCTCCAGAAATGATGTCGTAATAATGCTGAACAATTGGATTCAGTTTCTCTACAAACTCTTTTCTTTTCTCGAAAATCCTTGTTCCGAAGTTTGAAATCGGGTCATCATAAATCTCCAAAGAATCTTTGTCAAACGTTCTGTTTTTAGCAAAATATTTAAGCAAAGCATTTCTCTGCTGAATGGTTTTCTGATACTGAATCAAATCAAAAAGATAAGCTGAATCTGTCTGAGAAATCATTGCATCCAAAAACTTCCTGCGACTTTCCCCGGAATCCGAAATCAAATTGGAATCATATGGCGAAATCATCACACTCGGCAAATAACCAATGTGGTCAGCCAATCTATCGTAAGCTTTATCGTTTTTTTTGATAAGTTTTTTGGATTCTTTCGGCTGAAGAATTCTGATAATATCTTCCTTCTCTTCGTTTTGGATTTCGGATTCAATGGTAAAGAAATCCTCATCAGTCTTTATGTTATTAAGGTCAGAATTCCCAAGAAAACTTTTCCCAACAGACAGATAATGAAGCGCATCCAGAATGTTGGTTTTCCCTACGCCATTGTTCCCAACAAAGCAATTGATTTGTGGCGAAAAATCGAAAGATTGTTCAGAATGACTTTTGAAATTGATGAGTGAAAGTTTGTTGATGGTCATAGTTCTGAAAATCTTACGCTTTCAATTTTTAATAAGTAAAAAGCTAAGGCAAAGATAAAGATTTAGTTTCCAAAATTCACAAAATGCGGAACATCTGCCCCAAAACCATTCAGTGGTAAAACATTATTTCGATTGCTGTTAAAATCAAAAACAGAATTGTTATCAAACGGAACTCGTGGATAATAAGTAAACGAAATTTGGATTCTGTTAAAGACCAGATATGGATTATTGATTAAAACACCGATACCAATTTTGGTATTCATATTCGTTTTCATCAGTTTATCATCAGGCATTCCCAGCCAACCAACTGCTGTTGTAAGATACGGGCTGAAGTGAAAATTCTTCCAGGTCTTGTTCACAAAAAGCTGAAGCTGATAACGCAAAACCAACTTCTTTGTTCCGATATAATCTACATCATAGACAGGAAACTCATCAGAACCGGAAAGATTAATCCTGTCTCTATACGAATAATTATGCTGAGGATTTCCCAAAGCTAAAGTTGGAGAGAAGAAATGTCGCACTTTCGCAAACTTCCAATCCATTATATTGGTAAAATAAGTTCCATCAAACCGGAAAGATTCACGATTCTGGCTGTCTTCATTGAAGAATCTTCCAAACTGAGCTTTCAAACTGAAATATCCAATTTTCGTAAAATCGCCGTAAGCTCCTGAAATTCCCAAATATGGCATCACTTCTTTGCTTCTTGATAAAAATCCGCCTGTTAAATTCAAAGAATTACCGTAAGAAATATCTTCCGGCAAATCGTATTGGAAAATGTTTTTTTCAACAGCAAATTTCCTTTGAACAAATCCTGCAGACATCAAAAAACTGTTGTAGGACTGGAAGTAATTATAATCCTCAATTCCTGGCGTATCTTTGTATTGGTAATTCTGAAAACGTCCTATGAATACAAGGTTACTGGAAATTTTCTCTTCCGGATTTGCAGAAACAGGAACCTGATATCCACCCCACAAATCCTGACTGTAAACTTTGATTTGAACATCCGGAAAAGTAGTCTCAGTTTCTATCGGAAGTAAGACATTTCTCATAAAATATTCAAAAGTGAAACCACCTGCCCATTTTGTCAAAGGCGAGAAAAAATCTCTTTTGACATTGAAATTGATTCTTTCATTTTTCGAAAAATCACGTTCTCCTAAAACCTGAGCATTGATGTAAGAACCAAAAAGATTGTAAGCCGTATAACTTCCCAAAAGATAATCCTGTTTTTGTTTGGAATCATTTCTGTAAAGGAAATCTGCCTCGTGTCCAAGACCTAGAAAATTCTCCTCCGTCACACCCATTCCAATTTTGCTTCCGGAATAACTGGCTCGTGGTTTCAAACTCCAGGAATCTAGAACTTTCACGACAACATCTATAGAATCTTTGGTAGAGGTACTGTCTGAAACACTTATATTAACTCTGTTTACAAACGGCATCGCTCTTAGCAAACGTTCGGATTCATATAATTTTTGGGCGTTATATTCTTCGCCTTTTTGAAAAAGGAGATAATTATTGACTGTTGAAACTCTTGTATTGGAATGAAGATGATTTGTAAACCAATCGTACCAGCGGGATTTTTCCTTTTTGTCTTTGGAACCGTAACCAAATGGGTCAATCGTTTCTATTCTGATATTCCGGATGTATTTTCCGTCGTAAGATTCCTGAGTTTGCTTTTCAGTTCTTGTTTTTACAGAAGCCGAATCCGCTTCACGACGAAATATGAAACGATGAAGGAATCTTGTTACCTTTCTTTTGTCCGAAAATTCTTCGATTTTATAATAGATAGAATCTTTCTTTTCCTGAGCATTTGCAAAAGAAAAACAGCACAAAAAGAAAAAAAGTGAGAGAATCGATTTATTCATCAAATTATAAATACTTCAAAAAATTAATTAATAAAATCCTATTATCAATTTACAAGCCAATAAAGCAAAACATCAGCAAAGGCAATCCGCTACAAGATTCTACCCAAAAGGAAAAGTAGGATTCTCGATTATCATTTTTTGAAAAATAAATCAATATAAATGAGATAATTACAGTCATTAAAAAACAAGCTGAAAATCTAAAATCCAGATAAAAAATGCCCAACAAACCAGAAATAAAAATCAGCAAATAAGCCAGAATTTTAGTTTTCTGAACGCCAATCAAAATCGGAAAAGTCACAACATCATCGTTTTTCATATCTCGGATATCAAAAGGTAAAACTAAAGCCGAAATAAATAACCAAGAAATCAAAAAAATGGAACAGTTAAATTCCGGAAGAATCAGCCAGGAATTAATCAAAGCCCAAGTCAATCCAACATAAAAAACCTTTAACAAAGGGATTTTTCGTATAAATTTCTCTAAAAAAAAAGAATTATAAAGCAATCCTAAAACCACAATAATTGCCCACTTCAAAAGCCTATATTCATTGTGATTTTTGAGAATGAGAATGACACTGACAACCCCGCAGATACAATTGAAAATCAGAATCTTGAAAAATTTCTTTTTGTCGTACTGATATTTGGTATAAAGATAACCGCTGAAATAAGTGATAAAAATCAACAACAAAGTCGGCCAACGGAATATCTTTTGCTCCAGCATAAAAAATCCAGCCAGAAAAGTTCCCATTAATGAAACATAAATCTGACTGTCAATGAGATATTTTTTTGCTAAATTTAAAATCGACATTTTACTTTAACAAATGTCGGAAAAATTGTTCTAAATAAATAAAATCTTCAAAACGTAAAATTTTAAAAAAATTATTTCACTTTCCAACCTTACGATAAAATAACGCATCTTTATAAAGTGATTCGTTCACTCATTTAAAAAAATAAAAGTCACATATGAAAATCCTAAAATCCTTATTAGTATTCTTATTGATATTTGCTACTATGAATTTTTCCGCACAAAACTACTACGACCAGCAATGGAAAAAAATCGAAGACAATTATAAAAAAGGAACTTACAAATCCAATCTTCCGATTATTCTGGAAATACAAAATCAAGCTTTGAAAGACAACAATGCCATTCAAATCATCAAATCTTTGAAGGCCGAATTCAGTATTACAAAACAGACTTATGATGATACGAAGAATGATGAAAATTCTAAATTCTTTGCAAAACTTCAAAATACGGAAACTAAATTGAAAAGCGATGAAAAGCAATTGTTTCATCTTCTGACTTTGGAATTCATAAAAGATTATTATCAGAATAATTCCTGGAAAATCAATCAAAAAACCAATATTGATAATGCAGATTTATCTCAAATCGAAACTTGGAGCAAATTGGATTTCAAGAATTATTTATCAAAGAATTACTCGGAATTAGAAAAAGAAAATTCTGTTTTGAAGAAAATATCGATGCAGAAATACAAGGAAATCTTTGATGATTCTTATAATCTTGAATATTTTCCAACACTTTCAGATTGGTACAATTATAATTATATTGAGTTCTTAAGAAATCAAAATCTCTTCACTCCTAATGAATTGAAAGTAAATTCGACAAAAATCAATTCAATTTTTGATTCAGAAATTACTTCACTATCTGGAAATTCTCAATTGTATTTCAAACATCAGAAAATCAATTATAATTGTGAATTCAATAATTGCAAAGACAAATTTGAACAACTTGAAAAACTGGTTGAAGACGAATCTGTAAAAGGCGATTACAAAGTCTTGATTATTGATGATATGATTGAGATTCTTCAGCAAAAACAGGATTATAAACTGGCTTTGATTTGGATAAATGACGCAAAAGAAATGTTTCCAAAATCTAAGTTTCTAAGCAACATCACAAACAAAGAAAATCAGATTAAAAACCCTCAGCTGAACATCTTTTATGAGAACGAAACTCAATCCAACAAACCGATTCACATCGTTGCAGAAGGAAAAAATGTTCAGCAATTTTCTTTAAATATTTATGAAGTCAAAGATGATACACAAGGATTTCTGAATTACGTTTTTGATTCTTACAAAACACCTTTTGCAAAAGTCAAAAAATCATTGGTAAGAAAAGACCAATTCACGCTTCCGGAATCTTTTGATTTCAAAACAGACAAAACGTCTTTGGAACTAAAAGCACTTCCTGCAGGAATTTATTTAGCGGAATATGTTGTAGAAAATTCGGTTCAGAAAAGTTTTTATTTTATTGTTTCTGATTCGAAAATTATCTATTCTAAAAAAGATGATTCTAATCCAAAAGCTAATATTCTTAAGTTGGTAAATAATGAGAAAGGAAAAGCTTTCACGAATGAAAATCTTGAAATTATTGAATATGTAAGAGGAAAACAAATCATAAAACATTCAGTAAAAACTGATACTTCTGGAAATTTCCAAATTCCAAATTGTGAGAACAAAGAATATTACAGAAATTTCCTTGTGAAAAACGGAAGTAATTATTCGATGATAAATGTTTACGGTTATGACAACGGAAATCGAAACAAATCTGAGAATCAAGAATCTGCACAAATTTTCCTTGACAGAAAAATCTACAGACCTGGACAAATCGTTTATTTCAAAGTCATTGCAACAGGAATTAATGGCGAAACTCAAAAAGTAAAAACATTGGAAAAAGTTCCGTTAAATATTACTTTGAACGATGCTAATGGTGAAGAATTACAAACTTTGAAACTGACAACCAATGAATTTGGTTCTGTTAATGGAAGTTTCACACTTCCTAAAAATAAACTGAATGGAAATTTCAATATTGAAGTTAATAATGAGGATGATAAATCTGATTATCATATTTCAGGTTACACGGATTTCAATGTTGAAGAATACAAACGTCCTAAATTTGAAGTGACTTTTGAACCGATAAAAGACGAATACAAATACGGTCAAACTATTGAATTAAAGGGAAAAGCGATGATGTTTTCCGGCGTTCCTTTGAGCAATTCTACAGTAAATTGCGAAATCAAAAAACAGAATATCCGTTGGAGATATTTCTGGTGGTATCCTCGCGGAAACGATAATGAAAACTCGATTCTTGGTGATGTAAAAACCAACGAAAAAGGAGAGTTTACCATCAAAATTGAGTTGAAAAAAGATGAAACGTTGGAAGGAATTCAGATTGATAATTATGCCATCAATGCTTCTGTGACGGACATCAATGGTGAAACACAATCTGCCAATACTAATGTAAAAGTAGCTTCTGTTTCTCATTACCTTCAAATTGACAATAGTTCTGAACCAGATATTTCAAATTATTTCAGCGATGAAGATATCATTGAAAACATTAGTGTTAAAAACTATAATGAACAAGAAATCAAAAAAAATTACCAAATAAAACTTACGAAGGTCAAAGATAAATCAAAGATATTAAGGAGTACATTTTTCGGAAATATTCAAGATTTACCATTATATTCTAAAGAAGAATTTGATAAAAAATTTCCGCACGATTTATATAGTATTTCTGACAATTCATTAGAAAAAAATATTGAAAAAATAATTTTTGAAAAAAACTCTGATTCAAAAAGTCTCAATCTTGGAAAGCTCACTGCAGGAAATTACAATTTGGAGATATACAACATTGAAAATAAAGATACCATAAGAGTAGAAAAAGTTTTTAGTGTTTACAACAAAAACGGATTAGAAATCGGTCAAAAACCTTTTATAGATATTGTACAACCTAAGCAAGAATACAAACGAGGAGAAAAAGCAAAAGTGTTTGTTTATTCTGCGATTCCAGATGCTTTGGTCAATATTTTCATTCAAAATGGAAAAGGAGAAACTGTTACCGAAACCAAATCTTTCAAAAATGGAATTTTGGAATACGAAACCGTGATTCCGAAAGATGAAAGTATTTCAAGAATTAATTTGCAATTCCAATTGGTTGCATTTAATGATGTAAAAACCAAATCTGTTGATTTGAAAATTGCAGAAAGTAAAGATGATTTGAAAATCGAAACTGTTACTTTCCGAGACAAATTACAGCCAGCCCAAAAAGAAAAATGGACAATAAAAATCTCTGGCGCTGATAAAGAAAAAATCAATGCTGAAGTTTTGGCAAATATGTATGATAAATCGCTTGACCAATTTGCGTCTAATTCTTGGAATTGGCAGAAGTTCTATGCTCCATTTTATCAAACTTTCTATGACATTCGAAATAATCTTCAGCAACAATACTACAATAGAAGATTTGATTTCATAGGAGAATACAATATCAATTCGCCTCATTTCAATTGGTTTGATGGTAATATCTATCAAAGTTATTCAGATAAAAACACAATTGAAGGAGTGGTCGTAACCGCAATGAAGCTAGAAAAACAAAAAAAATCATTAGGCTATGCTTCTTCTCCAGCTGCAGAACAACTTAGCGGAAAAGTTGCCGGAGTTCAAGTTGCTGATTCTGTTGAAAGTCAAATAAAAAGCTTACCAAGTGTCAACTCAAATGCTGAAATGACTACAACGATAGAAAAGGATGCATTAAACAAAATCCCAGTTCGTCAAAACCTCAACGAAACAGCCTATTTCTACCCAAATCTTCTAACAGACAAAGATGGAAATGTTTCATTCGAGTTCACATCTCCGGAAGCTTTGACACAATGGAAAGTAATGTTTTTGGCACATACAAAAGATGCGAGAAGTGCAATTTTGGAAAAATCAGTGGTAACGCAAAAAGAATTTTCTATCACGCCTAATTATCCAAGATTTTTACGAGAAGGTGACGAATTGAATCTTCAGACTAAAATCTCAAGTTTGGTCAATCAAAAATTAAATGGTTTTGCACAATTGCAGATTTTGGATGCGTTCACAAATGAAGATATTACTGAGAAATTTGGAATCAGTCAATTGACTGCAGTTTCCGGATATAATAAAGAACAATCTTTTTCATTAGGTGAAAATGGAAATACATCCGCAACTTGGAAACTGAAAGTTCCTAATAATGTTGCTTCTATCATTATTAAAATCGTTGCAAAAGCTGGCAATTTTTCTGATGGCGAACAAAAAGCAATTGCAGTTCTTCCAAACAGAATGTTGGTAACCGATGCACTTCCGATTTTTGTAAAAGAAGGACAAACAAAAACTTTCACTTTGGAAAATCTGAAAAATTCCGATTCCAAAACTTTGACGAATGTTTCCAATACTCTGGAACTGACAACCAATCCGATTTGGGAAATTATGTTTGCACTTCCAAGTTTGAAAGATGATACTTATAATTCAGCAGATGTTGTTTTCAACAAATGGTTTGCAGATGTTCTAGCTTCAGAAATTTTCAAAGCAAATCGAAAAATGAAAACTGTTTTTGATGAATATCAATCCAAAGGTTTATTGACTTCGAATCTTGAAAAAAATCAAGAACTGAAACAATTGTTATTGGATGAAACGCCTTGGGTTTTAGAATCGAAAAATGAGACAGAACAAATGCAGAAATTAGCAAGATTATTCGATGCGAATACGATGCGAAATTCGATTCAAAATGATTGGTCAGAATTAGTAAAATTACAAAATCCCGATGGTGGATTCAGTTGGTATCAAGGTTATCCAAGTTCATATTATACTTCGCTTTATATTTTAAAAAATCTAGGAAGAATTAATGAATGGCTGAAAGGAAATCTTTCTGATTATCAAAGTTCCGAACAAAAAGAAATGGTCAAAAAACTGGTTTCTTATGTAGATAATGAAGTGAATAAATATTATGACACTTCGACTCCGCTCAGTGTGACAAAAAAACACAATGTTTGGAATAATTTTGTTCTCGATTATCTGGACACAAGACATTATTGGGAAAAAGAATATGCTTTGAAGGCAAAAGGAGCAACTTTGAAAACGACAGTAATTGCAAAAGCGAAAACGGCAAAAATCACCGATTTCACTTTCTTTGGATTGCATCGTTCGGCTTTATTATTCAATAATTATGGATTGAAAGATATTTCGAAAAAACTGATGACTTACTTGAAAGAAACTTCGACACAATCAGAAACTCAAGGTGTTTATTGGAAACAAAATCTGAACGACTGGGGTTGGTATTCTTCCAAAACAGTGAATCACGCAGGAGCAATTGAAGTTTTCCAAAAATTAACACCTAATGATGAAAACTTTATCGAAGAAATGAAAATCTGGCTGATTACTCAAAAAGAAGTGAATTCTTGGGGCAATTCTAGGGGAACAGCAGAAGTTATTTTTACGATTTTGAATTCAGGGAAATCTTGGACTTCTGCAGAATCTGATAAAGCTGAAATCACTTGGGGTGGAAAACCACTGAATCCACAAACGCAAGCAACAGGTTATGTTAAACAATCGATTAAATCTGATAATTTGGATAAAAACCTTTCAACAGTTACAATCAAAAAAGAAACTGCAGGAATTGTTCAAGGTGGTCTGTTCTGGCAATATTATGAAGACCTTGATAAAATAAAATCCTCGGAAAGTTATATTTCGATTTCTAAAGAATTGTATAAGAAAGTGAAAACTGAAAATGGAGAACAATTAATTAAAATCAATGAAAATTCACCAATCAAAGTTGGAGATAAAATCACAGTGAGAATGATTCTGAACACCGACAGAAATATGGAATTCATTCACCTGAAAGATATGCGAGCGGCAGGTTTTGAGCCATTGGATGTGATTTCTGGTTATCAGTGGAAAAATAATTTGGGTTATTATCAATCTACAAAAGATGCCTCCACCAACTTCTACATCGAATATATGTCGAAAGGAAAGTATATTTTCGAATACGATTACGTTGCGAATGCGAGCGGAAAATTCTCAAACGGAATTACAACTTTACAAAATTATTATGCTCCGCAAATGAGTGCACATACTCAGGGAACGAAAGTTTTGATTTCTGAATAGAATAAATTTTGATAGTATAAAGAGGTTTCAAATATTTGAAGCCTCTTTTTTTTATTGGGAGAAAAATGAACTTCTTAATTTTGAAAAACAAATCAAATAGCAAAATGAGCACAATAATTGTGAAGCGCTTTGCATTATTTTTCTTATTTTAGCAAAAAAAAGTATGAAATTAAGGTATCTTTTGTACTTTTCTTTATTGATTCACTTATTTTCTTGTCAGAATGCAAAAATCAAAGGTGTTGAAATGGAGCTAAAGGCAGTTGAATTTGAAGAAATCAATCACGTCAATCTGAAGCTTATTGATTCTGATTATCAAATTATTAAATCTCAAGAAGAAATTAACGTGGTTTACAAAAAAATAAACGACAATAATCCTTCTCCAAGGAAAAATCCAATTCCTTCATACAACGAGAATGAAACTTATGTTGTCTTACAGCCTAAAATTGAACAATCAGATTTTACGGTAGAAGAAATATCAGAAAATAATCAAACTTTGAAAGTAAAAATTCAGCAATATGACAATCCTGAATTCAAAGACAAAAAATATCCGATAAGTATTATTAAGCTTAATAAAAAGGGCAATTATAAAAATGTAGAATTTAATAAATAAGAAAAATTAAAATATTTTAACAATGAACAAAAAATTACTATTTACAGTAGGCGTAATGTTCTCGGGAATGCTTTTCTCGCAGAAAAATTACTGGAAACCGGTAGCTGGTGTTGATAACAAAGCTGCGGTTTATGACAAAACCTCAACCCCATTGAAGTACAAACTGTATAAATTAAATACAGAAGAAATAAAAGCAGATCTTGCAAACGCTCCTAAGCGTTTTTCCAATAATGAATCATTAGTTCTAAAATTCCCAACTGCAGAAGGGAAATTAGTGGATTATGTAATCCAAGAAGCATCTGTAATGGATCCCGTTTTACAGGTAAAATATCCTAACATCAGATCTTATGTAGGTTATGAGAAAGGTAATTCTGGAAATTCAATTCGTTTCAGTGTATCGCCTTATGATGGTGTAAATGTGATGTATTTCAATGGTGGAAAAACTGCATATTTGGATACTTACACGCAAGATAAATCGACTTACATGGTTTATAACCGTGAAGATTTAGGTGCAGATACTCAAGGATTCGCTTGTGATTTCAAAAATCCTGAAAATGGAAATATCACAGATCCAATTCCACAATCTTTGGTACAAGACGGAAAATTCAGAAATTACCGACTTGCATTATCATCAACGATGGAATATTCCAGATATCACATCAATAGAGCCGGTCTAAGTACTGGAACGGTAGCTCAAAAGAAAGAAGCTGTACTTGCAGCAATGAACACCACTATGACAAGAGTAAATGGTATATATGAAAAGACTATTTCTCTTACAATGACAATGATTGCTAATAATGATCTTTTATTATCAATCGACGTTGATGCTTACGGGCCAGGATTTACTAACGATGACGGACCTACTTTACTAAATGAAAATCAAGCTTTTATAGATGCAACTATAGGAAATTCTGCTTATGACATCGGACACATCTTCAGTACTGGTGGTGGTGGTATTGCGCAATTAAACTCTCCTTGTAATAGTAGTGGAAAAGCGCGTGGTGTAACAGGACGTACTGCTCCTAGAACAGATGCATTTGATATTGATTATGTAGCTCACGAGATGGGACATCAATGGGGTGCAACTCATACATTTGACAATTCTTGTAGCAACAATAGAACAGCATCTACTTCTGTAGAACCAGGAAGTGGTAGTACAATTATGGCATACGCAGGAATCTGTGCACCAAATATCCAAAATAATAGTGATGCATATTTCCACGTAGTAAGTGTGAACCAAATGTACAACAACATCACAACAGGAGTTGGAGCAAGTTGTGGTGTACAAACAGCTAATAACAATCAAGTTCCGGTAATCCAGGCTTTGTCTAACTATACAATTCCTAATGGAACTGCATTTGTTTTATCTGGAACTGCAACTGATCCTGATGGAGATGCTTTGACATATCTTTGGGAGCAGACAAGCACCAGAACAACAACAACTTCTACAGTACCTTCTTCTACGCAAACAACAGGAGCAGTTTTCAGATCTTATGCACCAAAAACTACTACTGAGCGTTATTTTCCAGTAATGACTGCAGTTGCGGCAGGAAATCTTGCGCCGACTTGGGAAGTAATTCCAACTGTAGCAAGATCATTGGCTTTCTCTCTTTTTGCTAATGACAACAAAGCAACAGGAAATCAAGCCGCAAGAGCAAATATGACAGTTACAGTTGCAGCAACTGGTCCTTTCAAAGTGACTTCTCAAACTGCAGCAGCTAACTATGTTGGAGGAAACACAATTGAAGTAACTTGGGATGTTGCAGGAACTAATGCAGCACCTATCAATACTCAAAATGTTCAGATTCTATTATCTTCTGACAATGGTCTTACTTATCCAACAATTTTAGCAGATGCACCTAATACTGGTAGCGCAACTGTAACTCTTCCAAACGAAGATAATGGGAATGCAAGAATTATGGTAAAAGCTATCAATAATATCTATTTTGCAGTAAACTCTACTAGATTTAATATTAATAAAAATCTTGCAGTGAATGAAGCTGCTTTCAACAAAGGTTTTGCAATCTATCCAAACCCTGCAAAAGGAGAAGTTAATATCTCTTTGACTAACTCTGTGAAAGGTGCTACTTATCAAATCGTAGATCTATCAGGAAAATTAGTTTCTAACGGAACTTTGGAAAATGAAAAAACAAAAGTAAATATCTCTACTCTTAAAACAGGAAACTACAGAATCGTAATTTCTAACAACGGAGAAACAACGAGTAAAAATCTTATCGTTAAGTAATTAATCACAATAAACTAAAAGGAAAAGACCAACTTCACAGTTGGTCTTTTTTATTTTCAAATGTTGACGATTTTAAAATCCGTATTGTAAGCCTATTTGCAAAGCATTATTTCGAAGTTGTTTATCATCATTACTCCAGGTTGTAGAACCAGATTTTTTAATATCAGTAAAACCTAACAAATATCTAGCACCAATTGTAATATTATTAATTCTAAAACCAACTCCTACTGCTCCACTTAGATCGAAGCTGTTATAATTGGAATTATTTCTGTATTTTTTGATCGTTACCACATCATCAGTTTTGTCACGATCACTATTTCCAATCAAAAAGGAAAACTGAGGGCCAGCTTCTACATACAATTTCGGAATTGGTTCAAACTGAAACATAATAGGAGCTGAAATATAATCTAAACCCAAAGTATGAGATCTATTAGCATTCTCATATTTTACACCTACACTATTATATAGAACTTCCGGCTGAATACTAAAAATGCTATTAACTGGGGCGTGCATGTAAACGCCTACATAGTATCCAATCTTTGCATTGGTATCATCCCAGGATCTTTCTTTACTAATGGTTGAAATATTAGCACCACCTTTCACTCCAAATGATTGTGCCTGAACAATTGACATCGTAGCAATTGCTAAAAATCCAAAAACTTTCTTCATAAATCTTCTTTTTATTAAAAACAAAAATAAAGATTATCAAACAAAAAAAGACCGAATTAATCGGTCTTCTGTAATATTTATGATTTTGTAATATTAGAATTTGAAGTAAACTCCAGCTTGGAAATTATTATTTCTGTTTTTGTTTCCATCATTTTGCAATGAAGTATTACCATCTTCGTTATTATTTTTTTTGTTGATATCAGTAAATCCTGCAACATATCTAGCATTAATACCGAAGTTTGGAGTGATGTCATATCCTAAACCTAAACCAGCTCCCATATTGAATCCACTGAAAGAATCTTTGATATCTTCTGATGTATTTTCATTTTGATTTGTTGTAGAGCCATTGATTTGAGTTGTTTTAATATCTTTAGCTTTTGCACTTACCAAAAATCCAAACTCTGGACCAGCTTCTAAGTAAAATTGTGGCGTTGCTCTAAATTGAAACATAATTGGAACTGTAATATAATCCAAATTTAGTTTTGCATCACTTTTGTAATCATAGGTATTTCCAGCAATCGTCCCAGTATATCTGCTAGTGACTTTAGATCCAAGTTGGCTGTACATAACCTCTGGCTGGATACTGAATTGCTCAGAAATTGGAGCGTTTAAAAACAGACCACCAGCGAAACCTACTTTTGCTTTAGAATCTTCATAGCCATCATCAGAAATAGATGCAACGTTAACTCCTGCTTTAATACCGAATGTTGGACTTGTTTGAGCGAATGCAAAAGTTCCTGCTACCAAACCTAATCCTAAAAATAACTTTTTCATAATATCAAATTTTAATTTTGTTTTACGGAAAGCATACTTCCAAATACTTTGCCAAAAAATTAAAAATAATTGATATTTATTTTAAAATCACACCCAAATAATTAATTATCAATGAATTAAAAAACCTATTCACTGAATAGTATCATTAATTAATATTGATGTTTTTATAGAAATCCAAGGTCAAATTAATCTGATCTGCATGTAATTTCTGATCAAAAGCACAAGTTCCTACACCATTGATTAATGAAAAATTGATATCTCCGTCCTGATTTTTTTTGTCATTGAACATCAAATTAAGAATATCTTCGTTCTTAAATTCGGATATATCAATGTAAGGAAAAAACCTTTGAATCTTTGTAATAATGACAGATGAAACTTCTACATCAATCAATCCAGCGAGCAAAGCCAAATGTGTTTCGCAGATCATCCCAAGTGCGACTGCTTCTCCGTGAGGTATCAACTCTCCTTTTTTAAGGAAAAGACTTTCTACCGCGTGACCTATTGTATGACCGAAGTTGAGAATTTTACGAACATTTTCTTCTTTGAAGTCTTGAGTAACCACCTCATTCTTGATTTCCATACTTCGGCTGATGAAAGGCGCAACATCCTGCGGCGTAATTTTGAACAAAGAACTAAGTTCATTCCAATGTTGAATATCTGCAATCAAACCGTGTTTCAGCATTTCTGCAAAACCACTTCTGAGTTCTTCAAATTTCAAAGTTTCAAGGAATTTTGGATAGAAGAAAATCCCTTCCGGCAATGCGAAAGTTCCGATGATATTTTTAAGATATTGATGATCTATTCCTGTTTTTCCACCAATTGAAGCATCACACATCGCAAGCAAAGTCGTAGGAATGTTGATAAATTTAAAACCTCTTTTATAAGTTGAAGCCACAAAACCACCCATATCCGTCACTACTCCACCGCCAAGATTGATCAATAATGATTTTCTGTCAGCTTCCATTTCGGAGAATATTTCCCAAAGTTGGGTTGCGGTTCCAATATTTTTATTTTCTTCGCCAGCTTCTATTTCGATAATTTCGAAAGGTGCATCTGTTTCCAGATTTGGCAATAAAATTGGCAGACAATGGTCGTGCGTATTTTCATCTACGAGAATAAAAATCTTACTTGGCGCAAGAATGTCTATATATTCATTAAGACTGCTGAAATCTTTATCAAGTTCCTTTATCATAACTCAAATTTTAACAAAAATAAAAACAAATTAATTAGCATTTTAATTATTTGAGGATTAATTTCAATGAGAATATTTTAACTTCAAATCAAATCATTACTATTTATAAATTTTTAAATCGTTTTGATAAGTTAACGAGTGCTGTTTCAAGTATGCAACTTCATCGTAATTACTTTTTTTAATGTTATTAATGAGCTTTCCATTCGCAAAATAAAATCTTGATTCGGACATTAATTTTGGTTCACGGAGATTTCCATTTTCATCAATAGTTTGGTATTTTTTCCTAAGTACAAAGATTAAGTTTCCTTTATCAAAATAAAACTGTGTCGTAGTCATCGCATTTGATAATCCTAAAGAATGAACTATTTTCTTCAATTCATTATTTTTAAAATAGCCTGCAAGCTCTTGTCCGTTGTCTGTCATTTCATTTTTAACATCTACAAAATAATCGTTAGGGACTTTTTTTACAGCATAATTTTTGAAAGTATTGATGACCTCAACTTGTCTTTTGATCAAATTAAGATTTTGACCGAAACCAATAGTTGAAATACTCAAAATAAATAGTACAATACACTTTTTCATAAGGTTAAATTAATCAAAAAAAAGAGAAGCAAAATTGCTTCTCTTTAAATTTATAATTTCGAAATATAATCCCGTAATTCCTGTGCAGAATTTTGAAACTGAAATGATGGATAAATCACAAAATAATTATTCGGATCTATTGTTTTTTTGTAGGCAAATTTGGCAATATCTAATCTGTCTTTATCATAAGGCAAAGCTTCGATCAGCGCTTTCACCTGTTCAGAAGTTACCATAGAGTTTTTTAATTGTTGTTTGATTACAGAAACTTTGTCATCCCCAAACTTAGTACTTTTCACGACTTGTAAAAATGAGTTGAAAGTTGAATTATTCATTACATTCCCATAAGAATTTCCTTGGTTATTTCCGTTGTAACCACCTTGATTACCTGTTCCATAATTTGGATCCCATTGCCCAGAATTGCCATTATATGGAGAATTCCATACATCGTTCCAAACATCGCCGTAATTACCGTAAGCCTGACTCTGAAGCGGATAAGTCGCCAACAAGTATAATCCTTGATTATTAAAGAAATCCAAAACCAACCGGGAATTATTGCGAACGTTGATTCTCGTTCTGTAGATCAGATAGCCGTTTCCATAAATAGAAATTGGAACAGATCCTGGAATTAAATCAAAAAATCTGTATTTTCCGGAAGTGTTTGATGCCATTTGATCACCAACTTCCACCGTATAAAATCCACGTTCCGGAATTCTAAGAAAAACCTCAGCATAGCCAAAACCGTAGTTTTGATTCCAGTCATAACTCGGAATTGTTCTGTTTCCGGAATTGGTATTATTCTGACCTTGATTTCTGTAATTTGAATTATCCAAAGTGTTGCCTCTTCTTCCAGAAGGTTCAGTTCTTTTGGTTTGCATTTCACTTTTAGAAGCTTCATTTTTCAAAAGCTCGCCTGTTTTTCCGGCTTCTTGTGCAAAAGTGCTTATACTTAATAATAAAATACAGATGGTAAATATTTTTTTCATGGCTAATAGTTTTATTTTATAGTTTTTATTACAATCCTACAAATATGCCAAATTTTCAATTATTATTGAAATATTCTAAAAATTAAACCACTAAAATTATAATTAATTGACAATATTATAATTATAAAATAAAAAAAGAGAAACTTATCGCTTCTCTCTAGATTTTTCACGAATCAAATTTTCAATTATTCCTTTACAAATTTTACTTTTGAAGATTGTCCGCTAATCAAAACACTTAAATAATAAACGCCTGATTTTAAAGTAGAAATATCAATTCTGTTTTGATTAATTTTTGGATACAAAACCAATCTTCCGGATGCGTCATAAATTCCAATAACTTTATCAATCTTTTCAGTCGCATCCAATTTTAGAAAATCCTTGGCTGGATTTGGAGAAATAATTAGTTTAACTTTACTAGTTTCCTCTGTTGCAATGAGACAATTATCTGTTAGATTTACAGACATATTATTGCTACTCAGATAATGTTGATAATTGGGAACTTCAAAACAATTCACTTTTAGATCAATCAAGGTCGGTATTTTAGATGGTTCATTTCCGCAGGAATTAAATATAATCCAAAACAAATTACCGAATGCGCAATTCCCCGCTTCAGATAAAAAAATCCAGATAGTGTTTTTACCATTTTGCATATTAACACTGATTAATGGATTACTGGCATAACGATACCACACCGAACCTCTATTGTCATAATAGGGTGAATCAAATTCAATATTTCTTGCAGACTGGCTGAAGTCTAAATGTGTTAATAAATTATCATTACAATTTATGATGTACAGTTTATTGACATCATTAAAGTTTAGGAACTGTGTAATCTTATTATTTTGACAGTAAAGTTGTTCTAAGTTGATAAGATCTTTGAAATCCAAAAACGTTAGGTTATTGCCTTTACATTCCAGAATTGTTAGATTTTTAAAAAAATTAATACCTTCCAGTGAACTGATATTATTATTAGTACCAAGATAATTTTGATAATAACTTATTGGATGCGTTTGTCCGGAAATAGAAATCTTGCTTATGTTCAGGGCTTCTGAAACATCTATTTGTGCATCATTATTCTGATCGATTTTTGTAGGATTTCCCGCTAAATCTGCAGCAATATAATTATTAGAACTGGATTGCAGCAATCTTGCTTTGAAGTTTGCATCTGGAAAATTAATGATTTGACTAAAGAAGAATTGCGAACAGAAAAGGAGAAAAAGGAAGTAGTTTTGTTTCATAGTTAGTTTATTTTCAACTAAGTTACAAAAAAAGAGAAGCCAATTTTGCTTCTCTTTAACATTTTAAATTATTTGAATCTGTAATTGAGACCAAGATTAATAATATCAATACCCTGTTTATTCCCATAGAAATATAATGGTTCGAATGCTTTTATATATTTCAGATTAATGATCAGCTTGTCACTTATTTTATATCCACCTGTAAGCGATGCTCCAGCTCTAAAATCAAATTGATCAGCTGCCGAAAAATAAGTTGAAAGATCAGCACCGGGCGACAGTATAAATTTCTTTTTTATCAGAAAATCAAAATTTACCATCAATGCTAATCTATTTAGGCTGTAAGATTTGTCATCGAAATAACTATTGCTTTGAAATTTTGAAAAAAAATGACTGTAGCTTAAACTTGATTTAATTTCAAAAAGATCATCAACAATTGGCAGACTTGTATTATACTGGATAAAAACTCCTGGATTTAATTTTTCCGGAATTAAAACTGAAACGCCACCTTCCACAGAGTCGTAACACTCATTACAGACATAGTAAAATATCCCTTGGGAGAAAGTTTTTGAAAATGACATCAATAAGAGAAATAAAAAAAATAGTTTTTTTTGCATAGAAATTAGTTTTTTATTGAAAAGTAATTATTAGTTTTTAGACAAAAAAAATCAGAGATTATAAACCTCTGATTTTTTTTAATTTTATTTACATATGAATTGACCTCTTTCCGGTCGCATCCAAAGCAGCTTCTTTCACAGCTTCTGCGTAAGTTGGATGTGCGTGAGAACTTCTTGCGATGTCTTCTGCACTTGCACGAAACTCCATTGCGATAACACCTTCTGCAACCAAATCTGCCGCTCTGGCACCAATCATGTGGAAACCAAGAACTTCGTCTGTTTTTTCATCAGCGATGATTTTAACAAAACCATCTGTATCACCGCTTGCACGGCTTCTTCCTAATGCTCTCATTGGGAAACTTCCCACTTTGTAAGCTACACCTTCTTCTTTCAACTGCTCCTCAGTTTTACCAACTCCGGCAACTTCTGGCCAAGTATAAACAACGCCTGGAATCAAGTTATAATTGATGTGAGGTTTCTGTCCAGCCAAGATCTCAGCAACCAAAGTTCCTTCCTCTTCTGCTTTGTGTGCCAACATTGCACCTTTGATAACGTCACCAATTGCATAAATGTTAGAAACGTTTGTCTGCAAATGATCATTAGTTTTCACTCTTCCTCTTTCGTCAAGTTCTACGCCTGCTTTTTCCAGTCCAAGTCCATCTGTGTAAGGTTTTCTTCCTACAGAAACCAGAACGTAATCACCTTCAAAGTTAACTTCTTCTCCTTTTTTATTTTTAGCTGTTACTTTTACAGAATCTCCATTTCTCTCAACTGCGGAAACAGCTGTAGAAAGTTCAAATTTCATTCCTTGTTTTCTAAGAACTTTTTGTAATTCCTTAGACAAACTTCCGTCCATTCCAGGAATAATTTTATCCATAAACTCAACCACAGTAACCTGAGAACCTAATCTCAAATAAACTGAACCAAGCTCAAGACCAATAACGCCACCACCAATTACAACCAAGTGTTTAGGAATTTCTTTAAGATTCAAAGCCTCAGTTGAAGTAATGATTCTTTCTTTATCAAGATTGATGAAAGGTAAACTGGATGGTTTGGAACCAGTTGCAATGATTGTATATTTTGATTCGATCACTTCAGAAGAACCGTCGTTTTTGGAAACTTTGATCTGAGTTGCAGATTCGAAACTTCCAAGACCTTCGAAAACAGTGATTTTATTTTTATCCATCAAAAAGTTGATTCCTTTTGTGGTTTGATCCACCACTTCGTTTTTGCGGGCAATCATTCTTGCGATGTCAGCAGTCGGCTCATTGATGAGGATTCCGTGATTTGCAAAGTCGTGTTTTGCTTTTTCGAAATGTTCAGAACTATCAAGCAAAGCTTTTGAAGGAATACATCCAACGTTAAGGCAAGTTCCGCCTAAGGTTGAATATTTTTCAATAATTGCTGTTTTGAAACCCAATTGGGCAGCACGGATTGCCGCAACATATCCACCAGGACCAGAACCGATAACGGTTACATCAAATTGACTCATATTATTTTGATTATTATTCGAATAAAAATTTCATCAAATTTACTAATTTTAGACGAATTTCGGAACTGATTTTTGTTAAGATAATTAATGTTTATTTTTGCACCAGATTTTAAAATCCTGTAAAAATGTCAATCAAAACAAATTATCAAAATGTCCTTTCCCAACTTCCCGAAAATGTAAAATTGGTAACGGTTTCCAAAACCAATCCGGCTGAGAAAATTAAAGAAGTTTATGACTTCGGACAAAAAGCGTTTGGTGAAAATAAAGTTCAGGAATTATTGGAAAAGCAACCTGCTCTTCCAAACGATATCGAATGGCATTTGATTGGACATCTTCAAACCAACAAAGTAAAATTTGTTGCGGGATTTATCTCAATGATAGAAAGTATTGACAGCGAAAAAATTTTGAAAGAAGTTGATAAAGAAGCGTTGAAAAACAATAGAAAAATAAATGTTTTGCTTCAAGTAAAAATCGCAAAAGAAGAGACTAAATTTGGATTGACAGTTGATGAAGCAAAAGATATTTTCAATAAATTCTTAAACGGAAATTTTCCAAATATCGAGATCAAAGGCTTGATGGGAATGGCAAGTTTTGTAGAAGATGAAACTCATATTCGTGAGGAATTTGGAATCTTGAAACAACTTTTTGATGAACTTTCGGAATTAAAACCATTAGAAACTCTGTCAATGGGAATGAGTGGTGATTTTCCTTTGGCCATTGAATGTGGCTCAAATTCTGTGAGAGTTGGGTCAGCAATTTTTGGAGAAAGAAATTATTAATCAAAACAAACTTTCGTAAACCCTCATCATATCTTTCGCAATCACATCATCATTGAATTTCTGAACAAACTCCAAACCTTTTTCCGAACGGCGTTTTCTCTCGGATTCGTTTTCCCAAAGGAAGATTATTTTTGAACGGATATCATCCACATTTTCTGGATTGATGTAAACAGAATCTGGCCCTCCAGCTTCGGGAAGACAGCTTGTATTACTTGTAATGACAACCGTTTCGGAAAACAAAGCTTCTATGATTGGAATCCCAAAACCTTCGAAAAAACTTGGGTAAATGAAAATCTCAGCAAGTTTGTAAATCGCAGCCAATTCTTCCATAGAAACACCTTGCAAAAACTGAACTTTGACTTGGCTTTTTTGTATTTCTTTTTCTATTAATTTAAAATATTTCTTTTTTTTGCCACCAACAACTACCAAAGGAATATCGGTTCCCTTCAATGATTTTATAATATTAAGAAGGTTTTTTCGCGGTTCAATCGTTCCGACATTTAGAATAAATTTTTCAGGAAGTTGGAATTTTTCTTTGATTTCATTAAGAAATTTCTGAGATTGTTTTTCTTTAAAACTCTGATGACAACCTTGATAAACAATTTCTATTTTGCTTTCCGGAACTTTTAAATAATGAATAATATCTATTTTGGTTTGTTCCGATATCGCAATAATTTTATCCGAAGAAATCGCAGCTTTTTTGAATTTCCAAAAATGAATTTTACAATCCAGCCAAGTGTAATATTCAGGAAATCTTTCGAAGATTAAATCGTGAATAGTGACTACTTTTTTAATTGGCTTTTTATTCCATTTTAGGGGTAATTCGCCTGACAATCCGTGGAAAATATCTGCATCTATATTCTGTGCATCTTTCCCCATTTGGAATTGACGGGACAAAGTTCCTTTGGACGTTTTGACGTGAGAAACATTTGGAAGTTCTAATACCGCCTTTCCTTTTTCGGATGTTTTTTTACTGATGAGAATATATTGATTCTCAGGATAAATTTTTGAAAGAATCCGGACAAGATCGCGGGAATAGTTTCCTAATCCCGATCCACTGGAAAAAGCACGTTTGGCATCGTAAGCAATCTTCATTAATTTTTATTTTTTTCTTTCCAATTTCCCAAAAAATCTCTGGTTGTAGAAAACTGATAATTGTTTTTCTTTGCCCATTTTATAAAATCATCAAAACGATTTATCATTGATTCACTAGTATTTTTGAAAGTGAAATTAGGCAACTTATATTTTGGATTTGAAATATCTGCAAATTCCCAAGGATGAAAGTAAATATTCAAAAAACCTGTTGAATTTAATGATAATTTGGACAAAAATTTATAAATCCAAAGTGGAAAGTTATGAAAACTTAACCAAAACAACGGAATTCTAAACATCGTAGAAACGGAAGCCGGAAACTGTAAAACTGTTTTTTGCCAAAAGGGTTTTCTACTGACATTGAAGTTATTATATCTTCCTGGTAAATAAGTTGGATTGATGGATGAATTATAAAAATATCCTGCATCAGAAACGGCATCTTCCGAGACCGGACTCATTCTCGGCATTCTAAGGCCAACGACTTTTGTATCGAATAGTCTTTCTAACTCTTGTCTCGAATCCAATAAATGTTTTTCCTCGAAAGCTGAATGAAACCAAGTGTGAGAAGCCAATTCGTGACCTTCGGAAAGTAATTGCTGAACTAAATCTTTATTATTCTCAGCAAAAACAACTGTTGAAAAAAAAGTTGCTTTGACTTGATTCTCTTTCAAAATTCTAAGAATATTCTGCAAGCCTTTTCTGGAAACCGCCAATTGCTCTTCCAAAGGAATCTCGCCATTATATTCCAAAGGCATATCAAATTCTTCGATGTCGAAACTTAGTAAAATCATTAATTAAAAATTTTTCGAACGGATGATATAATTTGGTCTGTCTTTGATCTGTTTGAATATTTTCCCCATATAAATTCCTAAAATCCCAAGTATTATCAACTGTATTCCACCAAAGAAAACCACAGTCATCAATATCGATGCCCAACCGGAAATCTCTGTATGATTCAGAAAAGCATAAATCACATAAGGAATGTAAAGCAATGACAAAAACGAAAAGAAAAATCCAAGATAAGCGGCTAAATAAAGTGGTTTTACACTGAAAGCCGTAATTCCTGTAAATGCAAATTTTATCATTTTGCCCAGGCTGTACTTACTACTTCCAGAAAACCTGTCAGCAGCTACAAAATCAATTGAACATTGTTTAAAGCCAACCCATTTTACAAGGCCTCGAAGGAAAATATCAGTTTCGCCGGTTTTTCGGATAGCATCAATGACAGATGCATCCAAAAGTCTGAAATCCGAACTGCCTTTTTCCAATTCCACATCGGACAGACTGGATAATAAATGATAAAAAAAATCAGAAGTCTTTCTTTTGAAAAAAGAAATATTTTTAGCATATTTTCTGACTGTGTAAACCACATCAAATCCCTCTTCCCATTTCTTGATCATCTCAGGAATCATTGCCGGAGGATGTTGCATATCGGCATCCATAGATATTACAGCGTTACCGTCGGAAAAATCCATTCCTGCTTTTACAGCGTTTTGATGTCCAAAATTTCGTGAGAATTCCAGGTATTTTAGTTTTGAACAATTCTTAGAAATCTCTTCTAAAGTTTGCTGAGTAGAATCCCGGCTTCCGTCATTCACGAATATAATTTCGTATTCATAATTTGGAAGAGAAAGAAAAACCTTCTTAATTTCTGAATGAATTAAGGTCAGATTTCCTTCTTCATTGTAAGCTGGTATGACTATCGATATTTTTTTCATCAGTCTAATTTATAATCCTTCTCAAAATCTCTTGTCAACAGTTCATACATCACTCTGAACCAAATTAATATACAAGGAATTGCTTTGGTAGAATATTTAATAAAAACCTCTTCTTTAATAAATTTTGGAAACAGATCCGAAAATGCAAAACAAGTGAAAATCATCACAACAATCAATAACCCAATATCAATTTTTGAAATATTTTTCTGCATCAAAAACCAAATCATAACTCCAGCTACAGCAATAATATAAGTCGGGCTTTCTGAACCTGAACTGAAAAGTACCACAAACAATAATGTCGAAGCCAATATCATCATTTGAAATGGTAAGAATTTGAATTGTTTTATTCTGATATAAGGCAACATAAACAAAATAAATCCCGGAACGAGAAATATTAAATTCGAAATATCTGCATTACCCAAAACTCTTCTGACAACACCCATCAATGAATAATCCTGACGTGTTCCCAAAGCTTGGTTTTCAAGATTTTTCCCTGACAAGGAACTGTACCAGTCAAAATAAGACTGAACTCCAAATTTCGGACTTGAAATCAACATTGGTAAAACAAAAAATAAAACCCCTATTACAATTAATGAAATAATGAATTTAGTCTTATTCTTGATAAAGAAAAATGCGGACAATCCAACAATTCCATAAACTTTCACAAAAGTTCCGATGAGAATTGCAAAGGCTGACTGTGCTTCTTTTCTTTCATAAATATAAACTGCGGATAAAATTAATAATCCCGTCAATATAATATTAAACTGAAAATAAGTCGCTGCCGTGATAAATTCCTGAAGACAAAGCCAGGCAAAAAAAGATTTTTTCGCATTGGAAAAAGGAAGTTTATAAATGGCATATAGAAAAACCAAAGTACTGGCGACGTTCCACAAAACAGCACCAAAACCATCTGGCATCATTGCAAAAGGTGCAATCAAAAGGCTGAAAAACACACCGTAATGATTGCTGTCAAAAAACAAATCTGGATATTGGAGAAAAATATTTCTCTCTTGCAAAGTATTGTAAAAAACACCTTTGAAAATCAGATAATTGTTGTAACCGCCAGTTCCTCTTTTGTATTTGCTGTAAGCTGTTACCGCTGAAACAATAATATATATTACAAAGATGATCCGATAATCTGAGATCAATTTTAAGAACTTCTGTTTCACAATGTTTTCGTAGGTTGATTAGTTTTCAAAAAAAATGTCATTCTAATAAGAAGTTAGACTTCCATTAGAATGACAAATATAAGTTTAAAATTAATATCTACTAAACCGCTACATTATTTTCTCTCAAAGCATCATTAAGAGAGGTTTTTTTGTCCGTAGATTCTTTTCTTTTTCCGATGATTAAAGCGCAAGGAACTTGAAATTCTCCTGCAGGAAACTTCTTTGTATAACTTCCAGGAATTACCACAGATCTTTCTGGAACATAACCTTTTGTTTCGATTGGTTCTGGGCCTGTAACATCAATGATTTTAGTTGACATTGTCAAGCAAACATTTGCTCCCAAAACCGCTTCTTTACCCACACGAACTCCTTCTACAACAATACATCTTGAACCAATAAATGCGTCATCTTCAATAATTACCGGCGCCGCTTGCAATGGTTCCAAAACACCACCGATTCCAACACCACCACTCAAGTGAACATTTTTACCAATCTGAGCACAACTACCAACTGTAGCCCAAGTATCCACCATAGTTCCGGAATCTACATAAGCTCCGATATTAACATAAGATGGCATCAAAATCACACCGCTTGCCACAAAACTTCCGTGTCTTGCGATAGCGTGAGGCACTACTCTGACACCTTTTGCTGCGTAATTCTTCTTCAGAGGAATTTTATCGTGAAACTCAAATGGACCAACTTCTATGGTTTCCATAGTCTGGATTGGGAAGTACATTACCACACCTTTCTTTACCCACTCGTTGATTTGCCATCCGTTTTCAGTTGGTTCAGCCGTACGCAATTCGCCTGCATCAAGTTTTGCGACCACTTCTCTTACAGCATTCTGGTATTCTTCTTCTTTCAAAAGTTCACGGTTATCCCAAGCTTTTTCGATTTTTTCCTGTAAAGACATTTTATAAATTATTAGATTAATTATTCAAATAAAAGTGTCGCAAAAATAATAAAACTAAAGCACACTTCTCGCAAAAAGAAATGCTTTGTTCCAATAAGCTTCGTTGAGTGAAGAGATGATAACGCCTTTGGAAGTAGATGCGTGAATGAAAGTGACTTCGCCGCTGTTCATAACATCGTGAACTATTCCAACATGTGTTACAGATGATCCGCCGGCTGTTGCGAAGAAAAGTAGATCGCCAGGTTTTGCTTCAGAAATACTGATAGAAGATCCAGATTTTCCCTGATCCTGGGAACGTCTTGGCATTTGGATTCTGTTTTCGTCAAATACTTTGCATACCAACCCCGAACAATCGAAGCCGGATTTTGTATTTCCTGCGTATTTGTAGGGCGTGCCGAGATAATTTTCTGCATCATTGATAATCGAAGCTCTTGTTCCCGAAACGTTTCCTGAATAAGTTGAACTCAGTTTTTTGAGATTGGCAGATTTTGTGGTGGTTGGCTTTTTATAGGAATATTTTTTCGTGGATTTTGAAGCACCACAAGACACCAGAATTATTGAAAATAGAATTACCAGTACAGATCTTTTCATTGAGTAGATTTTAAACAGTAATTTTTTTTCGATAGGTTTATTTTAGATTCTATCACAAAAATAGGACAGTTATCCAAATTAAACAAGAGTTTGAATTAAAACTTCTTACCAAATTAAGTATTTAGAAATTCTTCACCAAACCAATTCCTACATTTTTATTCTGATAAAAAGGCATTACCATTGTCTGTGAATGTTGATTTTTGCCACCTAAAAGTTGATTGATTTTTGGATAAAGCCAATATGCCATTTCAGTTGATAAAATTCCAAAACCTGCACCTGCGACTACATCACTGAACCAATGTTTGTCATTCAACATTCTGTAAACACCTGTGAAAACAGCAAAAGAATAACCCGAAATTCCCAACAGAAAATTGGAATCTTTGTATTCTCTGTACATAAACTGAGCGGATGCAAAAGCGAATGTAGTATGTCCGGACGGAAAAGAAAGATTATTGGATTGGTCCGGTCTTTCCTCTTTCGTAATATGTTTCAAAGGAAGCATAATTGCAGAAGCCAACAACAATGAAGTTCCGTAAATAATACTTCTATCTCTGAGGTTATGCTTTCCTTGGACTCCAAAAGCATTTAATCCATAAACCAAAACAGCAGGTGCAAATAGTGTATAATTATCTAGTCTGATATGATCCGGTTTATGTTCGTTGATTTCATTACGGGTTGAGAAATTGAGTTGTTTCAGTCCATCTATTTTCAAAGTGGCAACACCATAAGAAATAAACACGGCTGGAATAATCAATTTTTTATAATTGAACTGATGGGTTTTGTCTTCAAGTTTTGGTATCGAAACAATTGAATCACGTTCTTTATTAATTGTCAAACTATCCTGAGCAAAAACATTTTGAACACTTAATAAAATAAATAATAAGCTTGTGAATAAAATTTTCATCTGAGATTTTGGATTAAAATTAACTTTCAAATTTTGTGAGCTGGTTGTCTTTATAACAATAGAATTCATAGGAAGGTTCTTTTCTGAATGTAAAAACCTTTTCGAGATGGATCACATCATAATGATCTTTCAAGGTGTCATATTTTGCTTTGAGATGGGCTGGTAACTCTGTGTGATGAATTGAACGTTCGATTTCCAGACCGTCATCGAAGGCAAATTCTATCACAAGATCTGTGTTTCTCCAGGCGATTATGGATTCGTGATTAACTCTTGCAACTCCAATCCTGTCTTCCTGAATTATTTTATCAGATGTTCCTATCATCAGGATTATTCCGGAAAGAACCATTGCACCGTAACCAATTTTTCGGAAGAGATTTTCACTTAGATATGGCAGAATGTATTTTACTGTGTAAGACGAAATGATTGTCGCAACTGCAATCGTAAGTCCAAGCCATAAAGCCATATTGGAATAAAGTCCAAGAGAAATATAGATTACCAATTTTATCAAATGTAGAAACACTTCGTTTGCAGCTCTTGTAGCAACAATTTCTTCTTTTTTGAGACCAAATTTTAAATAAAACCGATTGAACAGAAGCCCAATTGCTCCAGTAATTCCGGAAACAAATCCAGCCGAAAAGCCAATCAATGCTAATAAAAATTTCGGATAAGGTTTTTCTTCTTTTTCTTCTGTTTTTTGAGTTTTGAATAATTGTGGAAGATTTGCCAAAAGAAATAATGCGACTACTAATTGCAGATAATTCGGATTGACATATTTAATAAGAAATGCGCCTAATAAAACCGCAGGAATTGAAAACGGAACAAACCAAAAGAAGATTTTCCAATTGATATGCTTTTTGAAAACCGCAATTCTCGAAACCGAACTCGTAAATGTTCCAATCGTCAAAGAAAATGGAACAACAGAACTTGGAAGCAACAGATTAAGAATCGGAATTAAAATCAAACTTGCTCCGCCTCCGCAAATTGCACTGATCCAAAAAGCGAAGATGGTTCCGGAAAATAAAAGGACAATTTTTAAAATCATTTTTCTAACAAAAAGTTACACATCATCATATTTACTGATACAAAAGTGCAACCTGATTTTGAAGAAATTTTGAATTTAAAAATCTATGGAAAAAATGTGAAGACTATTCTCAAATCTATAATTGATATTCCAATTCTGAAGTTTACAAATTTGTTGAATAATAGCTAGTCCTAAACCGCTTCCACGATTATCTGTTGACAATTTGGAAAACCTTTTGAAAAGCAAATCTTCATTTAGTTTTTCTGTTCCGGAATTTGAAACTTCAAATACTGATTTTGTCAATTTGATATTAATTATCCCATCTGAAGGCGTATGACGAATAGCGTTGAGAATTAAATTATTAATCAGAACTTCCATCAGACTGCTATTTCCCTTGACTTCAACATTAGAAGAAATCTCTGAATTAACTGTAATATTCTTCTGTTCAAAATGTTCTTGCAAGATCTCAAGACTTTGATTCAGTAATTCATCAAAACGAATGATCTCCGAATTATCAAACTGGCTATTATCGATTTTTGCTAAAAGTAGAAGATTCCTGTTGATCCTGGAGCTTCTTGTCAGAGCCTTGTTCATTTCTTCGGCGATCTCGTATTGTTTTTCAGTCAGATCTTCGTTCTGAAGAAGAATATCAAGCTTATTTTTGAGAATTGCCAAAGGCGTCTGCAATTCGTGAGAAGCATTTTCTGTGAACTCTTTTTGCGATTTATAAACAGAAATATTTTGGTCTATTAATTTGCTTAATGATTGATTTAATTCATCAAATTCAGACACATCGGCTTCATCAAATTCGATTTTAGTCTGCTGATTAAGATTAAAGGTTTTGAGTTTGTCCAATGTTTTTCGGAATGGTTTCCAAACAGATTTTGACAATCTCCTGTTCAGAAACAACAAGCCTCCAACAATTAAAATAAAAAGAAAAACGGTAGTCGCAGAAATAAAAAAAATGGTTTCCTGAGATTCTTCAATATTGGTTTCTACATGAAAACGAAAAGGTTTCTTATTTACATAAATAACTTTTGAAAGTACTCGGAATCTGTCAATATCTTCGAAATGAAGAAAATCGTGAGGTTTTTCTACGATGTAGATACTGTCTTTCAGGCTGTCAGTTGGATCTAGATGCTGAATATTCGTCGTTGGTTGAATTTCATTCCAAAATTTGATAGTTTCTAACAGTTTTTGATCCGACAATTTTAAACTATTAAGCTGGGAAGAAGTTTTTCCTGCAACAATCTCGTTATGCTCATCCAACTCGTGTTTCCAAATCGCATCCACCACAAAATAATACACAGGAACACTGATGACCAAAATAATGAGGACATAAATGATGAAGGGTTTTGTGGTTTTACTTAATAACGGTTTCAAATCAATTGTAATTTAAGAAATTTCCCATTTGTAGCCAGTTCCATAAACCGTTTTTAGATATTGTTCACATCCAGCATCATTGAGTTTCTTTTTAAGGTTTTTTACGTGCGCATAAACGAAATCGTGGTTATCCAGCATATCAGCAAAATCACCAGAAAGATGTTCTGCTAAGGTACTTTTGGAAATCACTTTGTTTTTGTTTCCGATAAAATAAATCAAAAGATCAAATTCTTTTTTGGTAAGAGAAATCGTCACATCATTAATAGAAACTGACTTTGAAAGAAGATCTATTTGCAATTCGTTTTGCTTGACAACATTAGAATTATTAAACTGTTTTCTTCGGATAATTGAGTAGATTCTTGCCATCAATTCAGACAAATGGAAAGGCTTTGTGAGATAATCATCAGCACCTAATTGTAAGCCTTTAATCTTATCGTCAAGGGCATTTTTTGCAGAAATAATGATCACACCATCTTGTTTATTTTGAGACTTTAGTTCTTCTAATATTTTGAGTCCGTTTCCGTCCGGAAGCATAATATCAAGGAGAATGCAATCGTATTGGAACATCTCAATTTTATGAATGGCTTCGGCAAAAGTTGATGCAAACTCACACAGATAACTCTCTTCCGAAAGATATTCTGCAATGCTTTTCGCCAATTCTGTTTCGTCCTCAATGATTAGAATTTTCATAAGTATAAATTAAGTTGCTAATTTACAGTTTGAATTTAGAAGAAATTTTGAATGAAGATAAAACAAAAAATCCTTACAAAATAATTGTAAGGATAAAGTGGAGAATACGGGGATCGAACCCGTCACCTTTAGACTGCCAGTCTAACGCTCTAGCCAGATGAGCTAATTCCCCATTTGTACTGCAATGATAATGATTTTGAAGATTACCCGCAAAATTAAATTCAAATTAATCATAAAAAAATCGGGCTCAAATAAATTTGAACCCGATTCCTGTAAAACGTAAAATTTAAAAATATGAAATCAATTTTGATTTGATTTTAAATACTCATCGATGATCTCAAAAGCTCTTTTTTCGTCTTTGATATCAACTTTAATAAAAGTGTTGGTTGCAGTAGGAGTTGAAAGAAAACTAAGATAAGAGTTTTCAACATCACATTTTATTCCTGCATCTTCCAGCTTAGACTTCATCAGCTGGATCTCCTGTGGGCTGCTGCTTTCGTAAACAGAAACTCTTGTTGTTGCATCCATAATTCAGATTTTGATTTTATTAAGGAATAGCAATTTATAAAAAAAATATCAAAATCTAAAATTCTTTATATTAAATTCTCAAATATTGAATTTATTTTATCTAAAACAATCTGTATTTCTTCTTTTGTTACATTGAGATGCGGACGGAATCTGATGGACTTATCCCCACAAGTTAGTACAAGTACACCTTCTTCATAAAGTCTTTTGTACAACCAGTTTCTTGTGTCGTGATCTTTCAAATCGAAAGCACACATCAGCCCTTTTCCTCTTGAAGCGAAGATCTGTTCTGGATATTTTTGTTCTAATTTTAATAATCCGTCTAAAAGAAATTCTCCTACAACTTTGGAATTTTCTACCAGATTTTCATTTTCAATAATTTCTAAAACCAATTGAAAACGAAGCATATCAATAAAATTTCCACCAAAAGTAGAATTAATTCTGGAACTTTCTTGGAAAACGTGATGTTCCACCTCATCCAATTTTTCTTTGTTAGCCAAAATGCCGCAAACCTGAGTTTTCTTTCCGAAAGAAATTACATCCGGAATAATTCCTAAATCTTGATAAGCCCACATTTTTCCTGTCATTGCAATTCCTGTCTGTACTTCGTCTAGGATTAGAAGAATTTCGTTTTCGTCACAGATTTTTCTTAATTCAGCAAAGAATTCGTTTCTGAAATGATTATCTCCACCTTCTGCCTGGATTGGCTCTATGATGATACAAGCAACTTCATTCGGATTCGCCAAAATCGCTTCCTGAATATGAAGCAAAGCCATTTGCTCGTGCTTTATAGTTTCCTCAAGATTCTCCTCAGTAATTGGAAAATTAAGTTTTGGGTTGGTAATTCTTGGCCAATCAAATTTTGGGAAATACTGATGCTTTCTTGGATCGGAAGTATTTGTCAATGATAATGTATAACCACTTCTTCCGTGGAAAGACTGTTTGAAATGAATCACCAAATTGGCTTCTTTATCAATATTTTTTTGCCAGTTTTTTCTGGTTTTCCAGTCAAATGCTGTTTTCAAAGCATTCTCAACTGCCAAAGCGCCACCTTCTACGAAAAAGCAATATGGTAATTCTTTTGGGATTGCAACTCTTGAAAAGACATCCATAAAATCTGCATATTCCTGCAAATAAACATCGCTCAAAGTAGGTTTGTAAATCGCCATTTTTCCGAGCCAATTTGCTTTTTCCAAAATGTAAGGATGATTGTAACCAACAGCTGCCGATGCAAACATCGAGAACATATCGAGATATTCTTTGCCCGTCAATCGGTCAACAATGTTAGAACCGTGGGACTTTTCAAAATCCATTACAAAATCGAAACCGTCGGCAAGGATGTGTTTTCCAAGGGTTTCTTTTACTTTATTTTCTGTAGTTGTTATCATTTATGAATTTATTATTTAAAAATTTCTATAAGTTTCCTTTTTGATTTTTCTTTTTCTTCGTCATAAGAAAAAATAGGAATCATTGTAAAAGCCAAGACAAAGAAGAGAAACACGATGTTCATTGTTATGTTTAACAATCCTATTACATTTAAAAATATGACTAAAAATATTATAAAAACTATCATTATTCCTGAGAAAACAATACTATGTATTGCGGGTCTAATTGATATTTTAACAATGAATTTACCATCTTTTTCAGAAATATTCCCTGTAGAAACAGCTTCTAAAACCCCTCTAGCATTGGAAATCTTTGTGACTTTAAATGTTTTATTAGAAATTATCCCACGAAATGTTGTTTTTTCATTAAAGCCAAAAAAAGAAAAATAATTTTTATTTGTAATTTTTCTTAATTCAGCCAAACTTTCTGCTAGATTTTTTGTCGTTTCTATTTCAAGATGTTCAACAAATTTCATGAATAATCAAAATTTTACAAATCAAATTTAATTCCCTGAGCCAAAGGCAAACTAGTAGTATAATTAATTGTATTCGTTTGTCTTCTCATATAATATTTCCAAACATCGGAACCGGATTCTCTTCCGCCACCAGTTTCTTTTTCGCCTCCAAAAGCACCTCCGATTTCAGCTCCGGAAGTTCCAATATTAACATTCGCAATTCCACAATCTGAACCTCCATTTGAAAGGAACAATTCTGCTTCACGAAGATTTTGAGTCATAATTGCAGAACTTAAACCTTGCGGAACATCATTCTGTAAAGCAATTGCTTCGTCCAAAGTTTTATATTTTATTAAATAAAGAATTGGTGCAAAAGTCTCGTGCTGAACGATTTCATAACTGTTTTCAACTTCGGCGATACAAGGTTTTACGTAACAACCCGAAGTATAATTTTCGCCTTCCAAAACGCCACCTTCAACTACAAATTTTCCGCCTTCAGATTTACATTTCTCTATGGAATCCTGATATTGTTCTACAGCAGATTTGTCAATCAATGGACCAACGTGATTAGATTCGTCCAAAGGATTTCCGATTTTAAGCTGTCCGTAAGCTTTTACCAATCTATCTCTAACCTCGTTATAAACAGATTCGTGAATAATCAGACGTCTTGTAGAAGTACATCTTTGTCCAGCCGTTCCAACCGCTCCGAAAACTGCACCAATAATACTCATATTGATATCAGCATTTTCTGTGATAATGATCGCATTATTGCCACCTAATTCAAGAATTGATTTTCCGAAACGTTTTGCCACATTTTGCCCTACTATTCTACCAACTCTTGTAGAACCAGTGAAAGAAACAAGCGAAATCCTCTTATCATTTACCAATTTATCGCCAATCTCGTGGTCTGCAATTACCAAACTTGAAATTCCTTCTGGCAAACCATTTTCTCTGGCAACTTCTGCAAATATATTTTGACAAGCAATAGCACAAAGTGGTGTTTTTTCTGATGGTTTCCAAACGACAACATTTCCGCAAATCCAAGCTAACGAAGCGTTCCAAGCCCATACTGCAACCGGAAAATTAAACGCAGAAATCACTCCTACAATTCCCAGCGGATGATACTGCTCGTACATTCTGTGACCTGGTCTTTCGGAATGCATTGTATAACCGTGAAGCTGTCTTGATAATCCCACTGCAAAATCGCAGATATCGATCATTTCCTGAACTTCGCCAAGGCCTTCCTGCAAAGATTTTCCCATTTCGTAAGAAACGAGTTTACCTAAATCGTCTTTATATTCTCTCAATTTGTTTCCAAACTGACGAACCAAATCGCCACGTTTCGGGGAAGGAATTTGTCTGAATTCTTTGTAAGCTTCTTGTGCTTTCGATAACACTTTTTCGTAGTCGTTGGCATCCGAAGTTTTGATTGAAGCAATCTGATTTCCATCTACTGGAGAAAAGCTATCTATATTTTGACCAGATGAGAAGAATTCTAATCCAGTTGAAGTTCCGTTGTTTTCTGTTGAAACACCTAATCTTTTTAGACTTTCTGATATTGAAATTAAGGACATATATTTTTTTATTTTTGAAGTCTCTAAAGATAAAAATATATTTTGACCAGCAAAATCAAAAACTAACAATCGTTAGTAAATATGTTTTCGAATTGGATCTTTTTTGAGTTAAGTGCTTTATTTCAGGTATTAATTTATAATTTTTAACTATTTTGAAAGAATCTAAACTGCGGAATTTTTCTTATTTTTGAAAAAAATAAAAATGGAAGATCAGTTACAGACAACGGAAGAAAAGAAATTGCCTAAGTGGAAAAGTCTGTTGAAAAAGTTTGGGATTGGTGGAATTATTTTTTTTACGGTAAAAGGCATTATAACCTCTACTCTAATCTATTTTCTTGGTAAGAATTTCTGGATCATCATACGAGACTATGTAACCCAATGGTTTGATTAATTTAATAAAGTGCTTCTTTTTTAGAGAACAACCAATCCAGAGAAAACTTTCCTGAACCTAAAATTAATATCACAAAGTAAAAGAAAAAGTACACAATACTTAACTCTTTTTGAGCGTACGCGTCTGCGCCGTGAACAACAAAGAAAGCGACAAGCATTGTTATCATCAAAGGAATAGTAGCTAATCTTGTAAGGAATCCAAAAATTATAAAAACTGAACAAAGAAATTCTGCAAAGACAACAAGAACCAAAGAAATTGCGGATCCCAACCCAAGAAAATTCATAAATTCTATCTTGTCATTCGCAATCAGTTTTTCCAGTTTTGGTAAAGCGTGGGTCAACATTGATATACCAACGAATAATCTTATTATTAATATTAATACATCTAATAAATTGGAATTGGGTTTACTTGAATTTATATTTTTCATTGTGTGTTTTTAAAAAAATATTTCAATTCAAATTTAACAAAAAAATCCTTTATAGAAAAGGATTTATGGGGTTTTTAACGATAACCGAAGTTTTTGAGATCTCTGTCATTTTTTCGCCAGTCTTTTTTGACTTTTACAAAAAGGCTAAGATGTATTTTTTTACCAAAGAATTTTTCCAGGTCAATACGTGCTTCTGTACCTACTTTTTTGATCATTTCGCCTTTGTGTCCAATGATGATTCCTTTTTGTGTATCACGTTCCACGTAGATTATAGAATCAATAACGATAGCACCTTCTTTTTCCTTAAACTGCTCCGTTACCACTTCTACAGCGTAAGGAATTTCTTTCTCGTAATTCAGTAAGATTTTCTCACGGATTGCCTCATTCACAAAGAAACGTTCTGGTCTGTCCGTGTACATTTCCTTATCGTAATAAGGTGGATTTTCCGGCAACATATCTTTCAGTTTTGGAAGGATAATGTCTATATTGAACGAATTAAGTGCAGAAATAGGTAGAATTTCAGCCTTAGGAATTTTCTCGTGCCAATCTGTTGCGATTTTTTCAAGATCCTGTTGATTGGTTTGGTCAATTTTATTTAATAACAATAAAACAGGAACAGGAATTTTGTTAAGTTTATCAATCAAAAATTCTGATTGTTCAGCTTTATCTGTCACATCTACTATAAACAAGAAAACGTCTGCATCCTGTAAAGAATCTTTCACAACGTCCATCATTTTTTCCTGCAAACCGTACTTTGGATCCAAAACACCTGGCGTGTCAGAAAAAACGATTTGAAGATCTTCTTCATTATATATCCCGAAAATCCTGTGACGGGTAGTCTGTGCTTTTTGAGTGACAATTGCCAGCTTCTCACCCATCAATTGATTGAGAAGTGTTGATTTTCCGGCGTTTGGTTTCCCAACGATATTTACGAATCCTGCTTTGTGCATTAACTTGAATTAAATGTTTAAAAAATTAAAAGATTAAATCTTAAATAATGATTTTAAGTTGTTAATTAATCGATTAACAGTTTGCAAAGTTACGGAATTTTTAAAGTAAGATTTTCAAAATTGTAACATTAAATCTATCAATACATTATGTGAGATTTCGAAGTTTTTTTTAACTTTATGGTCAAATAAAATTTATAACCTATGAAAAAACTTTACATTTTAATCTTTATCTTTTTGTACGTTTCAGGATTTGCGCAAACCTATTCTGTTTTACTATCAAACGTTCAATGGAAAGTTGTGAAAATCCAGTGGAATAATGTTGATTATTATCCGCCACCGCCATTAAATACGCCGACAGCTAGTTTCTCGAACGGAAATAACCTTACTACCACTTTTTTCGATACAGGATTCGCTACCATTGTTTTTGCTCCTAATAATCAGAATTATTTTAATGTTCCCCAAGGAATGGGAACTACTTTGGCAGATTATGGCGGTGAAAATCAACAGGCGGTGCAGCGTTTTGACGAAATGAATACTGACTTCTATAATGGTTGGAACGGTGGTTTTCAACAATCTGGAAATTTTTATTTTAACTACGAAGAAATAATGTCCGGAAGAAACCTGGTTGTTACAAATCCTGCAGGAAATAAAATTTTCTATTCTAATCTTCTTCTTGGGACAACAGAAATCTTAAAATCAAAAATCACAGTTTACCCAAATCCGGCAACAGATATCGTAATTGTTGAAAATCTGAAACCAAATTCTTCATTAGAATTAATTGACAATTCCGGAAAATTGGTAAAATCAATTTCTAGTAAAACTTCAAAAACTGAAATTAATATTAAAAACTTAGCTTCAGGAATATATTATCTTAAAGTCGACGGACAATCTGTTCAAAAAATCATTAAGAAATAATTACTAATTCATACTAAAAAAATCGGTTCAAATTTGAGCCGATTTTTTTATTTAAAGTTTTACCTTTGAAGCTTCACTTTTTCAATCATCATTTATGTTTACAGCCAAAGAAATTTCAGAGATCAATGCGCTTCTCGTTCCGGAAAATAATATCGTCATTGTAACGCACCACAATCCAGACGGAGACGCAATCGGCTCATCTCTTGGTCTGAAACATTATCTGAAAACAAAAGGAATCGAAGCAACCATACTTGTTCCTAATGACTTTCCGAAATTTTTAAAATGGATGCCGGAAGCAAAAAAAATCGTGATAAGCGAATACAAAAGAAAAGTAGCTGGTGAAGCAATTTACAATGCTGACGTAGTCTTCTGTCTGGATTTTAATTCGCCAACAAGAATTGGAATTCTCGGTGATTGGGTAACAAAAGCAAAAGCCAAAAAAATACTGATTGATCATCATCAAATGCCTGAGCAGTTTGATTACGTGTATTCCGATACTACAATTCCGGCGACTTGCCAGATGATTTATCATTTTATTCAAGCTAACAATGATGAGAAATCTGTGAATCTTGATATTGCACAATGTCTTTACACCGGAATTATGACTGATACAGGCGGATTCCGATTCAGATCTACAAGTGCAAGCACGCACAGAATAGTTGCTGATTTGATTGAAAAAGGAGCAGATCCAGCAATCATCACTTCCAACACTTGGGATACAAATACAATTTCCCGTTTGCATCTACTTTCCCTTGTTCTCAGCAGAATTGAATTGACGAAGGAAGGTAAAGCTGCAATCCTCTGGCTAAAACGTGCTGAACTTAAAGAATACGGCTTTGATAAAGGTGACACGGAAGGTTTTGTGAATTATGGATTGAGTGTTTTGGGAACTAAAATGGCGGTTTTCTTTATGGAAGATCTTTACGAGGATTTCATCAAAATTTCTTTCCGATCCAAAGATTCTGTGGACACCAACCAGTTTGCGAGAAAACATTTCAATGGTGGCGGACACATCAATGCTTCTGGTGGGAAATATTTTAAATCTATGGAGGAAACGATTGAGGATTTTAAAGAGAAGATAGAAGCTGAGGATTTCTAATCTTCAAAATGATTGTAAATATTTCTTTTGTTGACAAATCTATAGCCCCGATAGTAGCGGCATCCTTTTTTGCATGGGAAAAGCTTTGGCAAAAAAGATATAGCGGATAGCGGGATTAAGCTCCTAAAAATCTATCTCAACAAAACGAAAATCAAAGCGATAATTGCCGGCAACGCCTGAACAAAAAATATTTTCTTCGAAGCTGAAAGTGCGCCGTAAACTCCTGCAATAATAACACATCCAAGAAAAAATATTGCAACGTTTTTTGCCCAAACTTGGTCGCAAATAAAGAAACTCCAAATAAGTCCTGCAGAAAGAAAACCGTTGTACAAACCTTGATTGGCTGCGAGTTTTTTTGTTGGTTTGAATAATTCATCTGAAAGTGAACCTTTGAAGGTTTTTTTTCCCAAAGTTTCCCAAGCAAACATTTCCATATACAAGATGTAAAGATGTTCTAATGCAATAATTGCGATGAAGATTTTTGATAATATTTCCATTTTAGAGAACGAATTTTTTTGGTAAATGATGCAGTAATTCTGTATTGATAATTGCAGCGCAAATCTCCGGTTTTTCCCAATGTCCGTTGTGTCCGCAATCCAACACGTAGGATTTGATGTTGGTATTATCGGGAAGATTTTTGATGGTTTTCTCGGTGTTGACTGCAGAATCGTGCTTACCTAACAAAAGGAGGATTTTTCCTTGAAAGTTTTCCAAAACTGAGGTTCTATCGGGGCGTTCTATCATTCCTTTTTGAGATGCCAAAACTCCATCAACAGAAGATGTGTGAGCGATTTCTTTGGCTAGTTTTATTTTTGATTCCAGAATATCGTGCTCATTTGGATTGAAAAAATTAGGAACGCCAGCGTTGGCATAAGCTCTGAAATTTTCTTTGATGAGTCTTAAAGTTTTTCTTCGCATTTCTTTCTTTGCATCGTCATCCGCAAAATAAGTTGAGAAAAACAACGTAAAAGATTTCAAAGATTCCGGATACTTTTCTGCAAAAGCCAAAGAAATATAACCACCCATCGAATGTCCCAATAAATGAAATTCTGTCAAACCTAATTCATCCGTGACTTTTTTGACCTCATCCGCCATTATTTCTGAGGTTTGGACTTCAGCAACAACTTCTGATTTTCCGAAGCCAGGCAAATCGATTTTTATCAGTCGGAATTTCTCTGACAGAAACGGAATCATATCATCCCAAATCGACAGATTTTCCATAAAACCGTGAAGCAAAACTAAGCTTTCTGAGCCATTTCCTTGTACTTCGTAATTGAGCATAATTTACAATTTGATTATAATTTTGTCCGCAAATCCTGAATTATTCACAGATTCGTGAAGCTTAAAAGTTTTTCCTCCGTCATTTGTAGAAAAGTTTCTCTTCCCACTTCTTACATCCAGTTTTCCGTTGTCATTATCGGAAATACTTTGTTTGATATTTCCTTCGAATTTAAGATTTTTTGGAGAAGTCATTCTTGCGGTTCCGTCAATCGTCAGATATTGGTTGCCATCGGACTGTTTGCCGGAAATTTTATATTCATCCTGACCAATTTTCTTAAAAGTAATTTTCCCAGTTCCTGCCAGCATATCGTGCGTCAAACGGTGTGTTCCTTCCAGATTTTTGAAACTACGGCTGGCGAGAATGCTATCATTAATTTTTGTTCTCGCAATATTAATGGAATCGATAATTTTTGTACTGTCTACTTTAGAAACCTTCGTCTCTGCAGATTTGTTACAGGAAATAATTGAAAGTAAAATTAGGATTGGGAAAAGTTTTCGCATAGTTTAAAATTTTTCCCACTAAAATAAATAAAAAAGAGCGTCTGACAGACACTCTTTAGATTAATTTAATATTTTTTTACTGAATTCTACTCTCGTATAATTCTTTTTCTTTGTCGTTCAATTTAGAAATTCCGTAGCGTTCAGATTTGGTGATGGTTAATTCATCCAGCATATCTACCATAGATTTGTACTGGGAATCGTCTGTAGGTTTTATGATAACTGTGAAAAAATCTTTTTTCGGAGCTCTTGCTTTGGCAGCTTCAATTGTTTTTGCAACTTGAGCTTTATCGAAGGTAGTTTCTTTCAGAATTTTATCAGTCAGATCGTTTTTATCTGCCTGATAGTAAAACACTTTTCCGTCTTTACCAAGAATGAAAGTGATTTGATTTCTGTAATCAATTTCTGTTATTTCTCCTGTATTTTTCGGTGGATTAGCAAAATTAATGACATTAGGTTTCGAAAAATTTGCGGTAAACAAGAAAAAAGTAATCAATAGAAATCCCAAATCCACCATTGGTGTCATATCAACTTTGATTGCATTTCTAGAACTTCTTTTTCTTCCATTACTTACATTAGATTGCTCTTTAATTTGAACTTCGGCCATAGCTTTAAAATTTATAAGTTAGTATTTAAAATAGAAAATCCATAACGATTTATCATCATTATGGATTTTTTAATACAAATTTTGTACCCAATATTTTAATTAATTACAAAATTACTATTTATTAAATTATAAATTTTCCCAATCAACTGATGTCATTTGAAATTTAACTTCTTTCCCGTGCGTTCCAATCTCTTTCCAGCCAGATAATTTGTAAAATTCTTCAGCTCTTGTATTTGGTGCAGTTCCTAACCAAACAGGAGTTTGTGTTTGTTGAAAATACCAATTCAGCATCATATTGTGTAATTGTTTTCCGATGCCTTGATTTTCAAATTCTGGATTAACAAATAAAGCCCAAATATTATTTTCAATCATATCAACAATCGCAAAACCAACGATTTCGTTTTTGATTTCACAAACCCAACCTTTTCCTCTTTCAGTAAGATAGACCTTGCAATCTTCATCGGTTACCAGATTTGGATTTGACAGCATATTTTCTTTTACAGAATTGCGAACAACTTGTATCTGCGAAATGTCATCAATTTTAGCTTCCCTGAAAATCATTTTTATTTATTCTTATAAAACTCAATTCCACATTTCAGGAATTTTTTAAAATCTTCTTTCGGCATATATCCGGAAACTGGGGAATTAATTACTTTCTGATCCGGTGTTACCAAAACATAATGCGGCTGGGAATTATTATTAAAATTAACCTGTTGGAACAAGCTCCATTTATCGCCAATCGTTTTGATTTTCTTCATTTGACCTTCGCCCATATCAATTTTGATCTGCTCATTTTCTGGTAGCTCTTCTTTATCATCAACATAAACAGACGCGATAATCAAATCATTTTGAAGAATCGGTAAAACATCATCCTGACTCCAGACAAATTCTTCCATTTTTCGGCAATTTTCACAACCGTAACCAGTGAAATCTATTAAGACAGGCTTGTTCTCTTTCTTCGCAGCTTCTATCGCTTCGAAATAATTATGATAAGGTTTCAAACCAAGAATTCCGTCTTTTTCGTCGTGGAAATAGCTGACATTCAACGGAGGTAAAATCCCGCTTAACAACTGCAGTTTGGGTTTTTCTGAAGGAATCAATCCTTGAATCAAATATCCAACAAATACAATTCCGAACACACCAATAATCCTTCTTCCTAAACTAATTTTCGGTTTCTTATCATCGTGAGGAAATCTGATTTTTCCGAATAAATAAATGACCAATCCAATTGCAATGATGATCCAGATCGCGATAAACAATTCTCTTTTCAATAAGAACGTTTTGGAAACCAAATCCGCTTTTGAAAGGAATTTTAAAGCTAAAGCTAATTCAATGAAACCAAGAACAACTTTCACGGTATTCATCCAACCGCCAGATTTTGGCAAACTTTGAAGCGCTTGAGGAAACAAAGCCAACAAACCGAAAACCAATGCCCAAGCTAATCCAAAACCACCTAAAGCGAAGGTTAAAAGAGTTGGAACATTTGTAGCTCCGGCTACAACTCCACCCAATAAACTTCCTAAAATCGGACCTGTACAGGAGAATGAAACAATGACCAAAGTCAAAGCCATAAAGAAAATACCAATCATTCCGCCAGCTTCCTCTGCTTTGGAAGATTTATTGGCAATTGAGCTCGGCAAAGTAATTTCGTAATAGCCAAAAAAGCTTAGTGCAAAGAATAGGAATATAGCAAAGAAGAATAAATTCAGCCAAATATTAGTTGAAATCTGATTGAAAATATTTCCCGAAATTCCATCAATAATATGAAACGGAATACTCAATAAAACGAAAATCAAAAGGATGAAAAATCCATAAATAAAAGCATCACGTTTACCTTTCGACTTGTCTTTGTTACCTTTTGTAAAGAACGAAACCGTCAATGGAATCATTGGGAAAACGCACGGTGTGAGCAATGCAATCAAACCACCTAAGAAACCAAGTCCTAGAACCAACCAGTTATCATCATTTGGTTTTTGCTGAACAGTTCCACAATTCGTCAATGGATTCTTGAAATCCAAAGAGTTTATTTTTAAGCCATCCTGTTTTGTAACGGTTGAAGTTTCAATATTTACAGGTTTCAAAATAGTTCCTACTTTTCCGGCAGGCGCAACTTCATAAACTTTATCTTTTGTTTTTCCAATATTCTCTTGAGCAGCAGGCACATTTCCAGCGATTTGTTTTTCAAATTCTAAAGTATTTGGAGCTAGACAAACCCTGTCGTTACAAGTCTGATACATTATTTCCGCTGTAATTGTTGCAGGTTTGGAAGCATCTTTTGGCTTGAATTTTTGTTTAAAAAGTACTTTATCCGAGTAATAAACGATTTGAGCTCCGAAAGCTTCCGAAAATTCATCGTGCTTTTTACCAACTTCAGTCACTTTTCCGATTAATTGAATTCCATCTTTTGATGTGATTTTAAATTCAGTAGGAATTCCGGAATCTGGCGGAAGGTCTTTTGAATAGACGTGCCATTTATCTTCAATCGTTCCAGTTAAAACTGCTTCATATTCGTCCTTTCCCACAGAAACCACATCAAATTTGAACTTGACCGGATTTTTGATTTGCGCGTTGAAGATTGTGATTATAAATATAAAAAGTGTGGATAACACTAGTTTTAGATCTTTCATTTTAGATATATTTTTAAACGCTATTTTGTCATTCGTAGGAATCTCAGCATTGTTTAGATTCCTACGGAATGACAAAAATATGTTTACAATTTTATTATTAATTTACTGATCAAATTATCGCTAGAAACAAACCGTCCATCTTGCCGAAAAGGTAAAACACCGACAATCTGATCATTAGCATCGCAAAGAAGCCAGATTTTTTGCTTGGCTAAAATAGAGATTTTTTCGTCCTTAAAAAACTTGGAGACTTTCTTTTTGCCAATCATTCCGATAGGGAAAAACACATCGCCTTTTTGTTTCTTTCTCAATTTCAAAGGTAATTTGATTTTATTTTTATCGATTTTCCAATCACAATTTCCGAATTCTCTGATTTCGTCTTGAATATTTTCTGGAATTAAAATTTTGCGCTCCTTAATTTCAAGTTCTATTTCTTCTAAATTCTCACTTCTAACTTCTAACTTCTTACTGACAATCAATTCATTTCTATTAATGATTAATTGATATTCTGGATTGTAAAATGAACTTCCTGTTTGTGCTATAAAGATTTTTTTCATTTCATTTTCATCTGTAAAACCAAATCTTTTCAAAACCTCAAACTGAATTAAATCTGATTCTTTTCCGAATTTTTCCTTATCAATAATAGTTTGTCCTGTTTCTTCATTAGATTTGAAACCATTGATTTTTTCATTAATCAAATCATTCAGAACATCTTTTGTCTGATTAAGAATCTCAATGCTTTTTGAAAAATTCTGAAGGAAATTATCATTGATCTTTTCTAATTCCGGAACAACATTATGTCGAATTTTATTCCTTAGATAATCCGTTTTCTGATTAGAAACATCTTCTCGAAACTCAATCTTGTTTTGTTGTGCAAGCTCATAAATTTCATCCTTAGAAAAATTAAGAAGAGGACGAATAATATTATTCTCGTTTGCAGGAATTCCACTCAAGCCTTTTATTCCGGAAGCTTTTGAAAGGTTGATGATAAAAGTTTCCAACTGGTCGTTCAGATGATGAGCCGTTACAATATATTCGAGATTTTGTTCGGTTTGGATTTTTCGAAAAAACTGATAACGCAATTCTCTCGCCCAATTCTGAATAGAATTTTCCGGCTTGTTATCTTTCTCCGAAACTTCATATAAATGGAATGGTATATTGTGCTTATCACAAAAGTCTGAAACCAGCTTCTGATCGAGGTTAGAATCCTCATTACGAAGATGATAATTAATGTGCGCAACTTGAAAATTAAAACCTAAAACCTGAAACAAATCAGCCAAAACCATAGAGTCCACGCCTCCACTTACGGCTAAAAGGTATGTTTTTTGTTGTGACTGAATTAGTAATTGCTCGAGAGCATTTTGAAATTTTAAGAGACTTAACACAATTTTATAACGAAATATTAAGTTATAGACACAAATATACGTTTATTAATTCTTACTTTTGAAATGTTAAAATTACCATCCAGAACTATATTAAAAACAAATAAATTATTTACATATGAGATTATTCAAGATTCTGACAATTGCCGTAATGGGACTTTCCCTAACCTCTTGTGTCAGCAAAAAACAATTCGATGCCCTCAATCTGAATTACAAACAATGTATTGAAGACGCTGGCGAAAGAATGCGCCAAATCCAAGACTTGAAAGGCGAAAATGGTTCACTTAAAGGTCAGAATGATCTATTGGTTGGACAAAACAACGCATTGAAATCCAGTCTTGACGCTTGTCTTGCTAATGCAGGAAAAGGTTCAACTAACATTGATAAATTGGTCGGAGAGATCAACGCTTCCAATGCTTACATTAAACAACTGATCTCTGGAAAAAGCAAAAATGACAGTTTGAATATGGCTTTGTCTAACAAACTGAAACGTTCTCTTGACAATATTGCAGATCAGGATGTAGACGTGAAAGTTTTAAAAGGTGTTGTATTGATCTCATTATCAGACAAAATGCTTTATCAAGTTGGTAAATATGAGATTCAGCCAGCTGCAGCAGATGTTTTAGCAAAGGTTGCGAAAGTGATCAACGACTATGATACCTACAGCGTATTGATAGAAGGTAATACAGATAACACGCCACTTACAAGCGCCAACGCACCAAGAGACAACTGGGATCTTTCTGCTCTTAGAGCGACTGCTGTTGCGAAAGTTTTACAAAACCAATTTGGTGTGAATCCTAACAGAATCACTGCTGGTGGTAGATCGGAGTACAATCCTAAAACTACAAATGCATCAGTTTCCGGAAGAGGTGAAAACCGTAGAACGGAGATTATCATTATGCCGAAACTGGATGAGTTTATGAAATTGATGGACATCGCTCCAGTGAAAAAATAAACGATTCTTTGAATTATATTTTAAAACCTTGTCAGAAATGGCGAGGTTTTTTTGTGTAATTATTTGGGCAGCTTTTTCCGCCTTCCGTTCCCAATCTTTTTGCCCTCGCTTTTCCAACTACAAAAAAGGATTTCCACTCAAGTCGGGCTGCGGATTCGTCATTCAATCTAAAATGCTTTGTAATTAAGTAGAATGGTTTTCAATTTAAAAAGTCTTCGACTCCGCTCAGACTGACATCCAAATAGCAAGTTTGATATTAGAAATTGTCACACTGAGCGGAGTCGAAGTGTTTTTTATAATTATAGGAATTCAAAAAGTCAAATGTTAGGTAAAATTGTAGTTAATTTCAAATTAGATTAACTTTGGACTTTAAACCAAAAACTCTAAAATTAAAATGAGTTATTTCGAAGAATTAGACAAAGAAATGGACCGCTACCTGGAAGACAACGCTTCCGAAGAACCAGCGATTCTAAAAAAATTAAGAAAAGAAACTTACCAAAAGACAACACAACCTCACATGATCTCCGGCTATTTGCAAGGCAGATTACTGAGTATTTTATCTCACATCATCAGTCCGAAAAATGTTTTAGAAATTGGAACTTTCACAGGCTATGCTGCGCTTAGTATTGCAGAAGGTTTGCCAAAAGACGGAAAAATATACACCATCGATAAGAATGAAGATCTAGCCTACATTCCAAAAAAATATTTTGCAGAAAGTGATTATAAAGATCAAATCGAATTTATCATCGGTGATGCGAAAGAAGAAATCAAAAAACTGGATAAAATTTGGGATCTCATTTTCATAGATGCGGACAAAGAAAGCTATCTGGAATATTTGAAACTCATCAAACTAAACCTGCGTTCCGGAAGCATCATCCTTATTGATAACGTTTTGTGGTATGGAAAAGTTCTAGAAAACAATCCGAAAGACAAACAGACAGAACAGATCAAGCTCGTGAACAAAATCGTAGCAGAAGATCCCGATTTCGAAAATCTAATCTTACCTTTGCGAGACGGATTGCATCTCATCAGAAAGAAATAAAATTCGTACTTTTAAATTCGTAATCCATAGAAAATGAACAAAGGAATTTGCAATGTTTCCATCGCTCCATTGAGAGCTGACTGCTCTGATAAAAGTGAAATCGTATCTCAACTTTTGTACGGCGAATCTGCCGAAATCATTGATGTTTCCAATAATTGGACAAGGATCCGAACACATTACGATAATTATGAAGCGTGGATGGACACAAAACAAATCACACCCGTTTCAGACGAATATTTAGTATCCAGAAAAATCAATTTGATCAAAGAGCCTTTCCAATCGACTATGACGGAAAGTGGAAGAACATTGCTATCTATGGGATCAGAAGTGACTTTTGAAACCAGCTCACCAACGCGTGGACACGACCTCAGCGAAAGCATTGTGAACTGCGCAAAAGAATTCTTGAATGTTCCTTACTTGTGGGGCGGAAAAAGTTTTTTCGGAATCGATTGCAGTGGTTTTACGCAGATTATTTATAAAATTCACGGAATTAAAATCCCGAGAGACACTTACCAACAGGCAGAAATCGGTGAAGTTTTGACTTTCATCGAGGAAGCAAAACCTGGCGATCTGGCGTTTTTTGAAAACTCAGAAGGGAGAATCATTCACGTTGGAATTATCTTGGCAGACCAAAAAATCATTCATGCACACGGGAAAGTAAGAATTGACAGTCTGGATTCTTCTGGGATTTTTAATAAAGATCAGAATAAACATACGCATAAATTGAGGTTTATAAGATCTTACTTTTAAGCATCAACAATCAGATATTATATTATAAAGAAAGAAATAAAGAAAGCTTCCAAATTTGGAAGCTTTCTTTATTTATTAAGAGAAAATCAACTAAGTAGATTCCTACTTTTCATTTCGGTTTTTAGCTTATTGAAGTTTGTCAAATTTGCAATCAGGATTGTAATAAAAACAATTGGTAAGACTGAAAAAACGCCAAAACCTTTTTTGACTGTAATAAAAATCGCAGTTCCAATTAATAAAACAAAAACGACAATAAAACCAATAAAAATCCCTTTTGCCGTGTTGTAACTTTTGATAAGTTGTTCATCACTCAAATGAGATAAGCTTTCTGAATCTTTCATTTTTTATTAATTTTAAACTGGTTTTATAATTTGAATTCAAGCTTTACATTGAAGAATCTTCCTGTCAATCTTACCGGAACCGGATAATATAATTGTGGCGAAGAATTCACATCGCTGATCCATTGGTTGGCGATTGTATTATTAATATTAAATGCGTTGAAGATCTGAACACCCAAAGTCAATTCCTTGAATTTACCCCAGAAATTGCCACTTGCTTTATTGTCTTTCTGATCGATAAAAACCTTAGTCAAACCGATATCAACTCTCTTGTAAGCAGGCAAAGTTTTTTGATAGCGATAAGCCGCTAAATAATCTGGCAATCCAGCAGAATCAAATAAAACTGGCGTTCCGGAAGGTAATCCACTTGCATAAGTCAATGTCAAATTCACTCTCATACTTGGGAATTTCGGCATATAATCCTGATAGAACATTGAGAATCTGAAACGCTGATCCGTAGGTCTCGGGATGTAACCCATTCCTTCTATATTTTCGTAAACTCGTGCGTAACTCGCAGAAACCCAAGAATCAATTCCAGGAACAAATTGTCCAAATAATCTCGCATCCAAACCGTAAGCATAACCTTCGGAATTATTTTTTCCGGCATATCTTACTCTCACATTATCCAGATAATATGGAATTAAGTTTTCCATTTTCTTGTAGTAAGCCTCGGTTGTTAATTTGAAATTTCGTTCTTTAACTTTGAATTCATAATCGTTGGCAAGGATGATCTGATAAGATTTCTGAGCCTTGATATCTGAATTGAAAGCACCTGTCAAATCCTTAATTTCTTTATAAAATGGTGCTTGGTAATAAACACCTCCAGCAATTCTGAATAACATATCGGTATTTGCCCATTCAGGTTTGATTGCAAATTGTAATCTCGGACTGAATAATGTTTCTTTATTAAAACTCCAGTTTTGAACCCTTGCACCTCCGTTTATAAATATCTTATTGGTTCCCCAGAAGAACTTTTTTGAAAACTGAGCATAAGCAGAAATCCTTGTTGGATTAATATCATTTTGTCCAGCGATATAATATTTAAGATTAAGAGCAGAAGTATCCAGATTACCAGGAATTACAAAATCTCTTGGCGTACTGTAACCGATAGAATCTACAAACTGCCATTCATTTGTGAAATCCTTGATGGTTTCTCTTTCGTATTTAACACCAACTTCGATATCAGTATTTACGTCAGGAGAGAATTTGGTTCTAAATTGTGAACCAGCTACTCTAACTAATAAATCATTTCTGGCGTGATCAATTTGACCTCCGGCATCATAACCTGCAACAGGATTTCCTTCCTCGTCAAACGCTTCCAAAATATAACCCGATGCGATAGAATAATATTCTCTTTCTCTGTTCTGATAAGCAAAATTATCGAGTGAAAAATGCCATTTCTTACTTGGTTTGAAGTTAACACTTACCGTTCCCATCATATTTTTGTACTGGTCATCCTCCTGTCCGTTATAGAAAACTGTCAGTTTCAACGGTTGCAAAAGACTTCCGAAATCCACTTCTTTCTGCTTCGGATACATCTGATAATCGTTCTTTGCATAGTAACCTAAGAATGACAATGACCATTTTTCATTAAACTGATAATTCAAGTAAGTCTGAAGATCCATATATCTCGGATTGAAATCTGTATCTTCATTCAGTGTATTAAGAACAAGATTCGTATTTCTGTAACGGCCGGAAATTAATCCTGTGAATTTTTTATCCTTTGATGCAAAGCCTGTCGTCAGTCTTCCGCCAATCAAACTTGCTTCTCCGGAAAGTTCGAATTTCTCTGGTTGTCTGTAATAGATGTTCAGTGCAGAGGACATTTTATCGCCATATCTTGGTTCAAAACCACCGGCAGAGAAATTAATTGAAGAAACCATATCCGGATTTACAATACTCATTCCTTCCTGCAAAGAATTTCTGATTAAGAATGGACGATAAAGCTCGATATCATTAATATAAATTAAGTTCTCATCATAACTTCCACCTCTTACCATATATTGCGAACTAAGCTCTGCATTGGAGTTTACGGAAGGTAAACTTTTCAAAAGCCCTTCTACACCTCCAGCCAAAGACGCTACTTCTTTCGCTTCTTTTGCAGAAATCTCTACAGAAGTAAGATCGTTGGTTTTGAATCGTGCTCTTTTCTGAAAAACAACTTCTTGAATCTCTGTAGCAGTCGCTGCCTGTAAAAAAAGAACGTTTACATTCTGAGTTTTCGGGGTTGTTTTGATGACTTTGGAAAAACCTTTGAAGTTCTCTTTCTGAACGGTTAAAGTCTGTTCAGAATCTGAAAGAGGCACTTTTACGTAACCATTTTTATCAGTCTGATAAGTTTGGTTGTTATAAGAAACTTCAGCTTCCGAAACCGGTTTCCCGTCTTCTTCGTTCAGAACTCTTAGATTAATTTGAGAAAATGCCGCAAGTGGCAGGAAGAAAAGAATTAAGAGAATATAATTTTTCAAAGTTGTAATTTTTTTTCGATTTATATTTTTAAAAATTGAATCTTGGGAAAGGCAAAAATAACAATTAATCTAAAGAACGAAAGAATATTTATAATTGTTATGCAGAAAAGTGATTAGTTTCAGAATATTCCTTTGTCAATTATGAATATTTAAGTAATTATTTAAAATTATTAAGCACAATTGTCAAGAAAAAAGTCCGGCATTACCGGACTTTAATTTTATAATATCGCTTCTCTGATTCTCGTCAGCTTACCAAGCAAATCATCAAGCAGATCAAGTTTCAGCATATTGGCACCGTCTGATTTTGCAATGGAGGGATCAGGATGGGTTTCGATGAACAAACCATCTGCACCAACTGCGATTCCAGCTTTGGCAATAGTTTCGATTAATTCCGGACGTCCACCTGTAATTCCTGAATTCTGATTTGGCTGTTGAAGTGAATGTGTCACGTCCAAAATAACCGGTGAATACTCTCGCATTGTCGGGATTCCACGGAAATCCACCACAAGATCACTGTAGCCAAATGTATTTCCTCTTTCGATGATTGCTGTTTTATCGTTTCCGGAATCTCTCACTTTCTGAACTGCAAATTTCATAGCTTCCGGTGAAAGGAACTGTCCTTTTTTAAGACTCACCGCCTTTCCTGTTTCCGCAGCAGCGATCAAAAGATCGGTCTGTCTTACAAGGAATGCCGGAATCTGCAAAACATCCACATATTCTGCCGCCAAAGCTGCGTGAGCATTCTCGTGAATATCTGTAGTTGTAGGAACATTGAACGTCTCTCCTACTTTTCTAAGGATCTTCAATGCCTTCTCATCGCCGATTCCTGTGAAAGAATCAACACGGCTTCTATTGGCTTTTCTGAAAGACCCTTTGAAGATGTAAGGAATATTATATTTGTCAGAAAGCTTCACGATGTGTTCTGCAATCTGCAAAGCCATTGTTTCGTCTTCAATAGCGCAAGGTCCGGCGATTAGGAAGAAATTTTTGGAATCTTTGTGATGAATGTTATCAAGATATTGTATCATTATTTTTTGATTTTAAATTGTGAATTTCAGAGGAAAAATTGTTCTGAAATATGAATACAAATATACGGATTTTAGAAGAATTCTTTCCATAGTTTTGTATCGTAAAAAGCTCTAATTATTACAAGATCTAACACTCTTTTGTCATTCCGCAGGAATCTAAACACAACTGTCGAGATTCCTGCGGAATGACAAAACTGACACTATCAAAACTTCTTTATTATCTTTTCAAAAGTATTGACATTTCGGCTGGTCATTTTATCTTTCAGGCTTTTTCTACCAAGAACTTTCCCGAAAGTTGAATCCAAGGTTTGACCTTTTGGAACTTGCCAATAGAATATATTATTGACAATCTTTCCTTGCTCGCCTTCTTCTTTCTTTGCTTTTTCGAATTCTTCCAATAAGGTTTCTTCCACTTTTTCGCTGCCGAGAAAGACGTAATTGTGAAAATTTTCTATCGCAGGAAACGGATCGTTCTTGAAAATTTCATTAATCTCTTCTTCACTTTTGATGAAGAGAAATGCCTCGTAACTGAAATGATCTGACATTGCTTTTTCAAGAATATTCTTTAAGTCTAAAGGATCTTTATCTGATTGAAATAAAATATTTCCCGATGCCAAAACCGAAGAAACATTATTCATTCCTGCGTCTGAAAAGACTTTGCAGACATCCACCATCTTCATATTGGTTCCTTTGACATTCACACCTCGGAGAAAAGCACAGAACTTTTTCATTGTTGTCATAAATATGATTTAGTAAGTATAAAGTATTTCTTTTCGATGAATCGCTCATAGCCCCGATTGCAGCGGCATCCTTTTTTGTCATTGTGCCGGAATAGTGAATTAAAGTCCCAACGTCATTCACAATGACAAAAAAGATATAGCGGAAAGCGGGATTAAGCTCCTAAAAAAATCTTTATAAAAGTATAAAATAAAAGCGTCCCGATATTGAGACGCCTGATTTATTTATTGTGTGACTTTCATCAGCTGTTTTGTGATTTGATCCATCTTTTCGGCTTCGTAAGTGGTATCGTAATCTTTCATGATATCGAAGAGATAGGAGTAGAAAGAAGTGACTTGTTGTACATCATCCGCCTTTTTGAAAGCTTTCTCTTTACCCATTTCCTGAAGATCTTTGATGAATACATTGAACCTCTTATCGATGACATTCAGTGAGTTTACGAGATATGCATAACCTTTTTCTTTCTGTCCTATTTTGCTGTAAGCATCAGCAACTGCACCTACAACAAGGGAATATTCCATCGGTTTGGTCTTCATCTGACGACCTGCGTAAACTTGGAATTTCGGAGATAATCTTGTGTAATAATCGTATTCTTCGAAGATTCCTTTCTTGAGATCTTCTGCCAGTTTCAGACCTTTTTGTTCCTGTCCTGCAACAATGTAAGCGTAAACAATTGAACTCAGGGATCTCGGATCATTATATTTTGAAACCGGAATTTCGCGGCTTGCCAAGTCTAATATTTCGATGGCTTTTTTCTTCTCACCTTTCAATACCAATGCTTCTGCAGCACGACTTGCGGATGATCTGTAGCCCACAATATTCTGTGTACAAGTTTCATCAAAATGGGTTCTCAGATGTTTGAAATTACCCCATCTGTAGTTTTTAACTGTAGTGTAAAGTTCGTCTGCATTTACCATTCCTAATTCTCCATCTACAGATTCTTCAGTTTTGATTGGAACCAATCTGTAGCTGAAACCGTCAAATTTCAGATAATTAGAAAGGAAAAACAGGTTGCTTGGGTCGTAGATTCCGCCACTTGAAAAGTTGATTGTGCGTTTCCAATCAAAGTTTGCCAAAATATCCATCATCAGCATATTATTCTTAAACATACTGGATCCTTTATAATCGATGACGATTTGCTTTTCTGCTTTCTGAGCTTCGGCTGGTGTAATGATTCCGGCTTTTACCGCGTTATTCACATTTACGGGAAGTACAAATTTCGAAACGGGAAGGAAATTGAATTTTTCGTAGCGCTCGTCTCCAAAAATCATTTTTACAATCTCGTCTTTCTCAGGCGATTTCATTTTAAGGAAACTTACTGCTTCTTTCAAAGTGATAGAATCCTGAGTCAAATATTTTCTGAACTGAGCCAATTCTGTATCAGGCGCACCTTGATCTTTCAAGTTAGCAAAGATATTGGACCAGTCATCTTTTGACATCATATAAACCTGATCGTTGCTGCCTTCGCGGTAATCTTCGTGCGTCAAAGTTGACGGAACCGGCATGGAGTCATAAGTTCTTCTTTTAACTTGATCGATGTTCCAAGGTGTGGAAAGTAGTGTAAAATTCACCACTTTTACATCTCTGCGGAACTCCTCAGTTTCCTGAATTGCCCAAACCGGATAAGTGTCATTATCACCATAAACGAACATAATGCCGTCTTTTGGAAGTGATTTCAAACTTGAATATGCGTAATCGTAAGCGGCATATCTCTCGCTTCTATCGTGAACATTGTAATTTTGGAAGCCCATCATCAATGGAACACCTAGCAAAATAGCACCAACTAAAATCTGAGCACCTTTGCTTTTTACTTTTTTCTGAAGCAACCAATAGATTGCCGCAACACCTAATCCAATCCAGATTGCAAATGCATAGAAGGAACCGACCATTGCATAATCTCTTTCACGAGGTTCGAAAGGTTTCATCCCTGTGTAAAATACAATCATCACACTTGTTAAAATAAATAATGATAATATCGCATAGAATCTTCCGAAGTCTCTGTTGAGTTGAAAGAAAAATCCAAGTAATCCTAATATTAATGGTAACATAAAGAATTTAACCGTGCTTTCATTCTGGAATTTTTCCGGCATTGCGTTCTGATCACCCCAAAGATTATTATCGATGAAAGGAATTCCGGTAATGAAATTTCCATTCGTATTTTCCATATGACCTTCTACATCATTCTGTCTTCCGGAATAGTTCCAAAGCAGATATCTTACGAAATAAAAGTAATTCTGAAATGTTATGAAATAATCAAGATTCTGAGCCAAAGTAGGACGTTGAACATTGATCAATCCAAATTGTTTTGCCTTCAGATAATCGTCCATTTTGATGGTTCCATTCTCATATTTCTGACGGAGCTCATCAAAGAATTGTTTGGCTTCCGGACTTTCAGAAACTTGTTCGTTCCCATAATTGAAGGTGAAATCCGGTGCTCCGTACATTGAAATGTAATTCGGCATCACAGATTTATCTTCGCTGAACATCCTTGGAAACAAACTCACTTGCTCAGGATTGAAGACATAATTAAATTTCTCTCCTACCAAACGGTAACGTCCTGTTACAGGATCTTTTTCGTAAGTATCACCCGTTTTTTCAGTTTTATAACTTCCATCTTCATTTTTCAGAATTCCGTTTGGATCAAGATAAGCGGTGTAGTTTTGTCCGTATAAGGTTGGCCAATCACCGTATTGCTCACGGTTGTAATAATCCAACATTCCCAAAGCGTTATCCGGATCATTAAGGTTCATTGGAGGATTTGCTATCGCCCTGATCGGGATTACCAGCCAGCAAGAGAATCCGATCATCATATAAACTATTGATAAAGCAATAGTCTGATAAAGTGATTTTCCGGTTTTTCTTGTATAAGTAATTAATAAATAACAAAGTACAATCAAAATAACAAAAGCGAAAACTGTCCCTGAATGGAAAGGCAACCCTAATCCGTTCACAAAGAACACTTCAGACTTCCCGAACAAGGTCATAATGACTGGGAAAATAATTTTGAAAACAATGATTAATATTAATAAAGTCACTGCATTAGCAATCAAAAATGACTTCCAAGTGAACTTGTAATTTCTTGTGTAATAAATCAAACAAACTGCCGGTAAAGCCAACATACACATCATGTGAACTCCCACAGAAAGTCCGATGATGAAGAATAAAAGTATAATCCAACGTTCATTATCTTTTTCCAGATATTCGTTTTCCCATTTAGTAATCAGCCAAACAATTAATGCAATGAACATACTTGCCATCGCATAAACTTCGCCCTCAACAGCAGAAAACCAGAATGAATCTGAGAATGTGAAACATAAAGCACCAACTCCTCCGGCAAACAATGTGGCAATTTCTTCCGCTATTGTAATATTTTCGAATTCTCTGTTTAATAATCTTCTTACAAGATGCGTAATTGTCCAGAACAAAAACAAAATGGTAAATGCACTGCACAATGCCGACATTGCATTGATTACCAAAGAATAATTTTGTCCGTCACCAAATGCAAACAATGCTACAACAGCACCAACCAACTGGAAAAGCGCAGCTCCGGGTGCGTGAGTTACCTCCAGTTTTACGGCTGAAGAAATATATTCTCCACAATCCCAAAAACTGAAATTAGGTTCTATAGTTGATAAATAAGTAATGAATGCAATTGCAAAAACGCCCCATCCGAGAATGGTGTTCCATTGTTTAAAAGTCCAGTTCTTCATATTGTAACAAGAAATATCGGCGAAATTAACATTTTTGATTTAGTTATCGGTGTTTTTAACAAAAATTAAACTTTATCAATTCATATAAAATGCAGAAAATTGTTGGAATAATTTACAATGTATCAGTCAAGTAACATATTAATGTCTCAAAACTTAAAAACATTGCGATTTTTTTTTTATTTTTGCAGACAGTTTTTGAGAGAAAAATGATATAAAATGACGAATGTATACGATAATATTCTTGGTTTGATTGGCAACACGCCGTTGGTCAAATTGAATCACGTTACCAAGGACATTCCTGCGACAGTATACGCTAAGTTGGAATCTTATAATCCAGGCCATTCTACGAAAGACAGAATCGCCCTTCACATCATAGAAAATGCAGAAAAAAAAGGTTTGATACAACCTGATTCTGTAATAGTTGAAACGACGTCCGGGAACACCGGATTTTCTATAGCAATGGTTTGCATCGTAAAAGGTTACAAATGCATCCTTGCCGTAAGTGATAAAACCAAAGCAGAAAAAATCGCTTACTTAAAAGCTCTTGGCGCAACAGTTTATGTTTGCCCTGCTTCTGTTCCTGCGGATGATCCTAAATCTTATTACGAAGTTGCAAAAAGAATTGCAAGAGAAACACCTAACTCGGTTTACATCAATCAATATTTCAATGAATTGAACATTGATGCGCATTACCAGACAACTGGTCCTGAGCTTTGGAATCAGACTGACGGAAAGATTACGCACGTTTTCGCTTGTACAGGAACTGGAGGAACGCTTTCCGGAACTGCAAAATATTTGAAAGAACAAAATCCTGACATCAAAGTTATTGGTGTAGATGCAGACGGATCTATCCTGAAAACTTACCACGAAACAGGAACCATCAATAAAACAGAAATCCATCCTTATCAGATCGAAGGTCTTGGGAAAAACCTGATTCCAGGTGCACTTCTATTCGATAAAATCGATGAATATGTAAGAGTTAATGACGAAATGTCAGCTTACAGAACCCGAGAAATTGCACTAAAAGAAGCAATAATGGGCGGTTACACCACAGGAGCTGTCACTCAAGCTTTAATCCAATATGCTAATTCTCATGAGTTTAAAAGTGATGATCTGATCGTGTTGATTTTCCCAGATCACGGTTCACGCTACATTACCAAAGTTTACAGCGACAAATGGATGGAAGAGCAAGGTTTTATCAACAATTGTTTTCACAATTATGATGAGATTTTCAAAACAGAAATTATCAAATAACAATTCAAAATATTAATAAACCTTTTGGAAAGACAAAAGGTTTTTTCAGTAAATCAAAAAATATCAGTTAGAAAAATGGACATTTTTGAAAGAATAAAACAGAATCCAGGCCCACTAGGACAATTTGCAGATTACGCAGAAGGCTATTATATTTTCCCAAGATTGGAAGGTCCGATTGGTCCGAGAATGAAATTCCAAGGGAAAGAGGTAATCTTCTGGAGTGCCAACGATTATTTGGGACTTTGCAACCATCCTGAAGTTTTGGAAGCAGATGCAAAAGCGGCTGCAGAATACGGAATGTTTTATCCAATGGGCGCAAGAGCAATGTCTGGCGAGACCGATCAGCATTTGCAGCTAGAGAGAGAATTGGCAGAATTTGTTCAAAAAGAATCCGCTTATCTATTGAATTTCGGTTATCAGGGAATGGTGTCTTGCATCGATGCTTTGGTTTCCAGAAATGATGTGATCGTTTACGACGTTGATTCTCATGCTTGTATCGTAGATGGCGTTAGATTGCACTCAGGCAAACGTTTTACTTACAGACACAACGATATCGCAAGTCTTGAAAAAAACCTGCAAAGAGCTCAGAAAGTTACTGCGGAAACCGGAGGTGGAATCTTAGTTATCACAGAAGGAGTTTTTGGAATGAGAGGTCAGCAAGGAAAATTGAAAGAGATCATTGCGCTTAAAGAAAAATATGGTTTCAGAATTTTGGTGGATGATGCTCACGGATTCGGGACACTTGGAGCAACTGGTGCTGGTGCTGGAGAAGAGCAAGGATGTCAGGATGAGATTGATGTTTACTTCTCAACATTTGCAAAATCTATGGCTGGTTTTGGAGCTTTCCTTGCTGGAAACAAAGAAATTATCCGTTATCTGAAATTCAATCTAAGGTCTCAAATTTTCGCTAAATCTTTGACAATGCCAATGGTAATCGGCGGTTTGAAGAGATTGGAACTATTGAGGTCAAGACCAGAAATCAAAGCTAAACTTTGGGAAAATGTTGAAAAACTTCAAGGCGGACTTAAAAAGATTGGTTATAATCTTGGAGACACAAACACTTGTGTAACGCCGGTTTTTATCCAGGGAAATCCTGTTGAAGCAATGCTTTTGGCGAGAGACCTTAGAGAAAATTATGGCATTTTTACCTCAGTAGTTTCTTATCCGGTAATTCCAAAAGGAATGATTCTTTTAAGATTGATTCCTACTGCTTCTCACACAGATGCTGAGATCAACGAAACGCTAGAAGCTTTCGAAGGGATTTATAAAAAACTGGAAACTGGTTATTATAAAGAGTTGGAAGCTCAACAAATTAAAGAGCAGAATTTGCAATTTAAAGAGATTTAAATTTAGTTTTTGATAAATATAAAAAACTCCCGAACTTAATTGTTCAGGAGTTTTTTTTTATGTTGAAGATGATTTTAATTTTTACTTCACGATCATTTTGACTGTGTAAAGTTTATTGGAGAATATTTTCAAAACATAAACACCTTTTGGCAAACTCTGATTGATAATAGAAGTAGCATTGTTATTGATATTTTTTGAAGTGTAAAATAAGCTTCCGGTCATATCATAAACATCGATCTTCTCTATCGGATATTTAGCTTTAATATAAGTTCTCTCACCGCTGTTAACAGGGTTTGGATAAACCTGAATACCATTTTCTGAAGAATTTTCATTTGCTCCAAGTGTTTCTCCGACTACTTCAAATTCTACTCTGTTTGAAACTTCATTGTAAGAATCATCCGTAAACATAACGATAAAATAACTTCCTGGTTCTGTTGGCAATTTATCATCCGGAATTTCCGTATTTCCATTGGCAACTCCATTGAAATAAGTATAGCTTACCAATGGATCAATATTCGGGTTATCATTTTTATGGTATATTCCCAACCAGTCTTTTACAATTCCCGGAGAATCTGTCCAGGTTGCCATGATATTTTCATTCAGATTATAGATCGTTTTATTGATCATCAATTGAGTAATATCATCTCCGATCTGGAAGAATATCTTGTTACCAACTGCAGTGTAACCATCTTCAAGAAAATATTGAGCATAATAATATCCTTTTGGCAATCCACTGAAAGTGTAAGTTCCATCGGCTCCTGTAACGTAAGCCCATTTCGGCGATGTAACAGCAGATGGTGTAGTTCCTACTTTGTAAACGCCTACCCAATCTTTTGTTAATGCCGGTGCATTGGAATAAGTTAATTTCACGGTTCCTGCTACAGGATAGGTATTTTGGTCTGTTGATAGTGCTACAGGAGGTCCAACATAGAATGGTTTTCTAGTTCCAATCTCAGTGTAACCATCATTGACCATTAATGTGGCATAATACTGTCCTTTTGTAGCCAAACCAGTTGTAAAGGTCATACTTCCGCTCACTTGTCCGTTGGTATATTTCCAGATCTGAGAAGGATTTGCTGAGCCCGGATTTTGTCCTTTTTTATAAATTCCTATCCAGTCTTTTGCATTTCCAGGTGTGTCTGTAAAGCTTATTTTGATTGGTTTGTTCTGTTCGTATTCTGTAGCATCAGGGATAATCTGAGTATTCAGAACGGTGCTGTTGATAATCTTGAAAGTTTTTACATCACTCCAGACAGACCATTGCAGGTTTCTGTCTCGGTGTCTTACTTTGACATAATAAACACCATTGGTCAAACCCGCTACCGCAATCGTTGCTTTCGTAATATCTACGCCAGCATTAATATCTTTGGACTCGTCTGTTCTGGTACCTAATTTACCATATAGGTTTTCATAATCTCTGTAGATATCTTTTTCTACCACACTGAAATCCTGTGTTTTTGAAAGTAAAAATTCTGTCGTGTTCAACAGCTCGTTTGAAGTCGATTGATAAGGAGAACTTTCTATAGTAATTGGTAATTCTAATTCCTGCCCAGAATAATTATTCAAAATCGTTGGTTTTTGCGGCGCTGCTTTACCTTTGGCGTGGTGAAAACTGTCCATCAAGACATTGTCTTTCCATTCGAATGCACTTCCTATCGAATAAGCTTCAACATCAAATGTATTATTAACCGTATCTACATCGATGATCTGATAGATCCAATTGGAAAGCGTTTTCTGAACATCATCAAAATCCTGCTCAGACGACATTCCCCAATATTGATCCCAAGCAACACCACCAGAAATAATCTGATACGTAGGGAAATTCTTCAACTGACCTCTGTGATACAAATGATGATGAGCACCAATATGCAGAATATGCTTGGAACTGGTATTCATAATTGGCATTACTGTATTTCTGATCCAGGTTGAGATATCTCCAACATATTGCTCCGCCTGATAAGGTCTGTGTCCTAAAGAGACAATCCACTCAACGGTGCTATCCTGATTGGCAAGTGGCAAAATTTTATTAAGCCAAATAATCTGATCATTTGATGGATGCTCTGTATCGAAAGCGATAAATAATGTGTTTCCGACTTGTCTCGCATAGTAAGCTTCCGACCCTGAAGAAATATCTTTATAGCTTACATCATCCAAAATATAATGGTCGTAGTAAGCCTGCATTCCTAACGTTCCGTAAGTTTCGTGATTGCCTACAAGTGTTTGGATGGGCAAGAAACCCGAAAGTTTTTTATTTTTTGAGAAGTGGACATTTTCATAATGATCTAGTGTTCCAACATCTACCTGATCTCCAACCATCACCGTCATAGCAATGTTATCTGACGGATCTTTGTCATAACCCCATTTCTTTGCGATTTGACGCTTTGCTGCAGATACCAAAGAATCGAATCTAGGTACACTTTTCATCTGATTGTCTCCTAAAACCAAAAATCTAAGATGACCATCAGCCGTTGCAGCTTGTCCCGGCAAAGGCAATGTTCTGAAAGAATAAACCTGAGAAATGCTATTACCAGTTTTGATTCTGTAATAATATTTAGTATTAGCTTCAAGACCATCGATTTTCACGGAATGATAGTAATAATTGGCAGGATAACCAGTATCTGATAGGATTTTGTTTGTTCCTGTTTTTGTAGAATTTAATTGATTCTGTGATAGCCCATACTCTACAATGGTTTCTGCGTTTCCTGCAGTTTTCCAATTGACATAAATAGATGTAGGCGAAGGTGCCTGTAAGTAAGGAAATAATTCCTGTGCCGAGGATGTTGAGTAAATCAGCATCAGGCAAATTAGTAATAATCGTTTCATTTCTTTTATAGATTTGCCGTAAAACTAACATTGGAATATTACCTTATCAGTAATCTCAGGTTAAATTTCAATTAAGCATTTAGCCAAAAAAAAAATAAAATAAATTACTTTAAAATAGAAAATGAGAACATATTATTAAACCATCTATACCTAAAACTTCAAATTATTATAAATAATACATCAACTATACTCAAAACAAGTAAATAAAAATAAAACAATCATTGTAAATCAAATCTTACTAAATATCTATTGATATATAATTAAAAAAAGCATTGCTCAGAAAACACCTCGTCTAAGATTACTAATCAATGCCCCGAGATTCAGAACCAAGGTATACCGAATCCTGTAAGCATAATTATTAAACGAAGGTTCAAAGCCCAAACTGGAGGCAACAGGGAAATAAACTTCCAAGAAATCAGGGATCACTTTGACTTTGATTCCAGAATCCCAAATGAACTGTGCTGCTCTGTTTTTGTTCTTATAAACACCTGCATCTGCATAGAGATTGAACCATTTCCAAACGTGAGTATCTACATTAAGACTCGTGATAAACTGATTTACCGATGTATTAAAGAAGGATTTGAAACCACCCTCAGCCAAAATAAATTGTTGTGAAAGAATGCCAGAAGTTGCACTCTGTCCTAATAATCCGTAAGAAAAAGAATAGTTGGAAACGCGTGATATTCCATAATTAAATAAGCTATTCTTTGTATCATTCTTTATAAAGTAACCGGCAAACCAACGGAAACTTACTTTTTTGTCTTTTGCAAATTCCCAACGGTAAAAAGCTTCTGCAGAAATTTTTTGGAAATCTTCCATCCATTGCAGGTTGGTACTGATGTATTGTTCGTGGATCAATCGGTTGTCAGAGTACGCGTATCCCACATTCCATAGGTTGTATTTGGAATATTCATTATTGAGAATTCTTAACGGCGAAAGTTCTCTTTCATAATAATTATAAGAAAAATAAAGACTTCTGCCAATCGCACTTCTCGGATTCTTATTGAAGTTTAGTGAGGTTGACGCGCCAAAACGTTTATAAGCCAAATCATTATCATAATGAAAATAGGAGCCCGAAACCCAAAAATTCCAGCTTCTGAAGAAACTATCTGGTGGAAGAATAGAGTAGCCTAAAGCTGCAGAACCAGTCAATTTACCAGTTCCCGAACTGTAATATGGAGTCGCAGAGTAATCAAATTTCTGATCAAAAATACCTTGATTCTTGAAGTTCATCCCAAAAAGAACTTTGTCATAAGCATTGAAAGTAACCCTTGGCGTGAGGAAAATCTCATTATACTCAGGATTCTGAATGTCTTTGATCAGTTTGAATCTTATCTTCTTCATATTAGAAAAGATTCCTTTAGTGTACAGATAATTATCTCTGAAATTGGTTTCCGGAAAAACATAATCATCATTCAAGACGATCTTGCTAACATTGTCTGTGGATATAGAGATTGTATCTTTTTTCTGATTATTTCCTTCTTTCCAGTATGTCGATTTATCAGTCGTTTTGTTTTCTGTTTCTATCTTTAAAGGAATGATGCGGTTGTTATTTTTATGAATATTGATCACATAATCCTCTTTATTTTCTTTGAAGTTTTTAAGATCAAAATTGATTCGGTGCTTCTCAGACATCATTTGTCTCAGAAAATCTGATTTTCCATTGGTTTGATTTTCCAGACTTTTCAAGAAATTATCTCCGGTCACTTTATTCTTATAATTCTTAGAGAGATATTGCTTCAGAAAGTTGTCAAATGAATCTGTTCCTTGATACTCCGAAATATAATTGAGAAGGCTTCCCGTTTCAAATTGGCTGATCGTCGTCGTATTGAAATTACTCAATTTATCAAAAGGTGTTGTGATCTTTTGATCCAGATTCTGGGTGTAAATGTAATGGTATGCCAATCCGTAACGCTCTGACAATTTAAGTTTTGAAGCGTGGAAAATTTTCAAAGGTTTGATTCCAAAGAAGCTTGCATTGTCTGCCAGATTTCCAATTAATTTATGATTTGGATAATTTTGCTTCAGATACTGGATTTCAAGATAAGACTTCAAACCATTTTTCAGCCAATGATCGTGCATTTTATTGGTTATGAAATACTCATCCATCACTTTCTTGGAAATGGTACTGAAATAATCCAAATCTGTCTTTTCATAATCCGTAAACATTTGATATTTGAACTTCCAGAATTTGATATCATCAATGCCAATAAACTCTTCTTTTTTCATAAATTTTTCTGTGATGAAGAGCTTTTCTGGAATATTTCCGGTTCTTGTTTTTATGAAAGTAAGGTGTTTTGTAAGAACCGAATTTAATATCTGTCGTTGGTATTCAGAAATTTGATAGCCTAATTCAACTTTCACGTTTTGCCCGTCAATATTGAGAGCAAATTCAGGATAGATTTCTTTTGAAATTTGAAATTCCGGATCATTAAGAGAAACTCCTTCAAATTGATAATCATTATTTTGAGTAAGATTAGAATAGATTTTCCAATATTGGGGAATTTCGAAATTCACTTTCCAAAATGAACCAGCATTTGCAGTCTCTTCTGTGTCACGATAGAAAGAATTACTTTGAATTTCATTTTCATAAGTTTCCGGAACAAGGAAAAAGTACTTTAGAATAATATGATTGGTGTTGATTCCATATCCAGTAAAACGAGCATCGGGAAGTTTGATCTTATACTTTAAATTGATTGTGATACTTTCGCCTGGCTTCAAGGCTTCAGAAAGTGGAATGAAGATATTTTCCTGTTTTGTATTCAGTATTTCGGAAGAGATGTTGTTGTGAGAATATTGCAGGCTTTCCAATTTCCCCAATTGATCGCCTTTTGCAAAGTAAAGATCATTCTTTCGGTCTTCAATCTTTCTTTTCAGAAGTGGTGTTTTGCGTTTTTGATAAGCTGAAACCCAATTCAGAAGCTTAATTTGGTTGATTGATTTCTGATGGGGATTATGATAAACCAAAGTCTGATTTACTGAGATAGATTTCTGATCATCATTCAGTTTTACGTTCAGACGAATACTGTCTTGCTGAGCGTTTGCCAAGAAATTAAGAAATAACAAAACTAAAACACAAAAAAAACGCTTCATCGGGAACAATCAGTACTTATCAAAACTACTAATTTTTTCTGATGAATAGTGATTTATAATTACTAAAGTTTTTTTCTGATGATAAACGTTGTCAGTCTGAGGTTCTCGAAGACATATAAAAACTCAAAAGCTTTGCTTTTTCCAATTTTAATTAACTTTGGATAAAACAAAATGATGAAAAGATACTACGTTTACATCTTGCTATGTACTGATAATACCTATTATACAGGTGTGACGAACGATCTGGAAGCAAGGTTTCTATATCATCAAAATGGACAAAACCCGAATTCCTATACCTATACAAGACGTCCGGTTGAGGTTATGTTTTATACAGAATTTAATGATATTAATCAAGCAATTGCTTTTGAAAAGCAACTAAAAGGTTGGAGCAGAAAGAAAAAAGAAGCTGTGATCAATAATGAATGGGAAAAATTACCAAATCTATCCAAGAGAAAGTTTCCGAACCGGTAATTTATAAGGAAAAAATCTTAAGATTTTTGAGTTTTTATATGTCTTCGAGAGCCTCAGACTGACAGTGAACGTTAAACCCCTTTAGAGTTTCAAACTATAAAGGGGCTTCAATAGTATATTTTTTTTAATCTACAAAGAATCCTGATATGCTTTCCAGCCTTCGGTTTTGTAGCGCAAAGCCTCTTGTTCCGGTTCTTCGGACTTATAAATACCTCGCCCAACAATAATGAAATCGGTTCCATAATTTTTGATAACGTGTTCCGGAGAATTGTATTGTTGACCTTTGTCGTCACCAGTTTCTCCCAGATTCACGCCAGGTGTGAAAAGTAGAAGTTGGTCTGATATTTTGTTTTGAGCCACACAACCGATGATATTTGGATGACTTTCTATCACTTTCATCGCTTCTTCACGGTAATGAGAATCTGTTAAAGTTCCTTGAGAAGACATTCCCAAGATTGCAACAACGCCAACATTCATAAAACAGTCCAGACTTTTACTTCCACCAATTACGTGAGATGTCACAAGATCTGCCCAGTTTGAAATCTTATAAGTTCCGTAAGAAAATTGTAATTCCTGCGTGTTTCCAATGTCAGCAAATTTCCGGTCTTCCATCAATAGGAAGTTATGTTTCGTAGCCAAATCTTTTAATGGAAGAATGGTTTCATCTGCATCAAAATCGTTAAGAATATCAATATGAGTTTTGAGTGCAACAATATGAGGTCCTACAAAATCAGCAAAATCTAATAACTCTTTTGTGGTGATAAAATCTGCAGAAGCGATGAGGTTTGACCTTTTTTCAATAGCGATTTCAAGGATTTTCTTTGCAAACGAATGTTCCGCTGATTCTAATTTCTGCTCGTAAGACAATCGTTTTTTCTCTTCGAAAACAACCTGATTTCCGTTTACAAAATCCTGAATTCTCGCCACTTCATCTTCATCGATATAATTCACTTCTCTCAAGATTTCAACCACTTCAGAAATGTTGAAAAGCGAATGAACTTTGTAACCTTTTGCTTCCAGTTTCTCTTTTCCACCTTGCTGTCTATCCAAAACCACAACGATGTCAGAAACTTTGATGCCTTCATTTTCTACTTCATCAATCGTCTCCACAAGAGATTTTCCGGATGTAATAACATCTTCTACCAAAAGACAGTTCTGTCCTTTTTCGTAAATCCCTTCGATAAGTTTTTTCGTGCCGTAAGATTTGGCTTCTTTTCTTTTGATAATCAATGGAATAAAGCTTTCCAAAGACATTGCAGTCGCCATCGGAAGTGCCGCGTAAGGAACACCGCAGATAATATCAAAGTTATCCAACGGAAGCATTTCCAGAAGATAATTGGCAAGTTTTTTCAGGATTTTTGGGTCAGAAGCGAGCGGACGAAGGTCTACATAGAACGGACTTTCAATTCCGCTTTTCAGTGTGAAACGTCCAAATTTGATAATCCCGAGCTTGTAACACTCGAGGAAGAATTCTTTTTTACTTTCCATTTACTTTTCTTAGATTTCTACAAATTTAAGGCGAATTTTTCAGACTGAAAAAATGAGAAATAAGAAACTCTTCGAGAGCATCAGACTGACAATGTTGAAAAAGTCTTCGACTCCGCTCAGACTGACAATGCTTAACTTTTCAGTTGGTATGAGATGTCACACTGAGCGGAGTCGAAGTGTTTTTAATTTATTTATTCTCCTTCCACTTAGGATTTGCTGCAAAAATCTTTTCATTGATTTTACAATTTTCAGAATGCGCACCTTTCAGAAAGCCAATACTCATCAAAAATTCTCCAACAATTTCACCACCTGTGAATTTGAACGTTTTCTTAAAAAGTTTCACCCATTCTTCTTTAGTTTTAGGATGATGATGTTCCAGCCATTTTTCGAACGACCCAAATTCTTTCTTTAGTTCCAAAATGGTTTTAGCATTTTCTATTGCTGCATTTACTTTTAATTTATTTCTAATGATTCCTGCGTCAGCCAATAATCTTTCACGGTCTTTTTCTGTGTAAGCTGCAATTTTCTCAATACTGAAATTACTGTAAGCTTTTCGGAAAGAATCTTCTTTTTTCAAAATCGTTTCCCAACTGAGTCCAGCTTGGTTGATTTCCATAATTAATCTTCCGAAAAGTTCATCATCATTATGAATAGGAAAACCGTAATGGTTGTCGTGGTAATTTTTGTGCAATGCTTTTCTTTCTTCGGGTTGCATTGTTTCTATGGCTGCGCAATATGACATTTGTGAATAGGTGTTAGAAGTTAGGTTTTGGGTATTAGATTAAAATAAATTTTCAGTTTTTGTAAGGAATTTCTCCATCGCCACTTTGATATCGATGTCCATTCTGTCGGAAAGATTAATAATCCACCAAATCGACTCAGCAAGTTTATGTTCCAAATCTGAATCGGAGTTTGTCTTAGACCAAGTTTTCTCGTGGGACATCGTATTTCTCCCAACCAATCCTGCATCAGACAAAAATCCCAAGGCATCTTGTTCTATTGTCCATACTTTTCCGTTTTGTTTGAGTTCCAATTCGTGGTATAATTTTCGGATTTTAATTGAGCGTTCTATGATTTCGTCAAAGTTTTCAACTGCCATTTTTATATTTATTTAAAACAAAAATACAAAGTAAATTGGTGTAAATAAGTTCCTTTTTATCAAAATCCTTATCTTCGTCAAAAGCTTTTTTAAAATGAACAAAACATTAACTTTTTCCTTTTTCCTTTTCTCTTTTGTCTTTTTCAATGCTCAAATCGAAGAAAAAAAACTCGACGAACTGATTCAAAACTCACTTAAAACCTTCGACGTTCCGGGAATGTCTGTTGGGATTGTGAAAGACGGAAAATTGATTTATGCCAAAGGATTCGGTGTTCGTTCGCTTAATAATAATCAGCCGATGGATGAGAATACGTTGGTCGGAATTGCTTCTAATAGCAAAGGTTTTACTTGTACAGCTTTGGCGATTTTGGCTGACGAAGGCAAAATTAACTGGGACGATAAAGTCAGTAAATATATTCCTGAATTTCAAATGGCGGACGCTTACGTTTCTCAAAATGTGACCATTAAGGATTTGATTACGCACAGAGCTGGGCTTGGTTTAGGTCAAGGTGATTTGATGTTTTTTCCGGAAGGCGGCAATTTGACTGTGAATGATATCGTTCATAATGTTCGTTATCTGAAACCTGAAAATCCTTTCAGAACCACTTTAGATTATAACAATATTATGTTCATCGTTGCCGGCGAAGTGATTCATAGAGTTTCCGGATTACAATGGGCAGATTTTATCGAGCAAAGAATTATGAAACCTGTCGGAATGACGGCGAGTTTCGGAAGTTATAAAAAAGCAGTTGCGGTCAATTCTCAAAATATCATCGATGCGCACGCTCCGGTTGATGGAAAAACCATCGCAGTTCTACATGATTGGAATGATACTGCAAATGCTGCTGGTGGAATCTTAAGTAATATTAAAGATATGACGACTTGGGCAGATTTCCTCCTGAATGGTTTCGTAACCAAAGATGGAAAACGTTTGGTTTCTGAGAAAAACGCACACGAACTTTGGAGTCTTCAGATTCCGGATAAAGTGGGAATTACCTCTCCTTATGATACTCATTTCTATGGTTATGGATTAGGTTGGTTTTTAAGTGATGTTAAAGGTCATCTGCAAGTCCAGCATTCAGGAGGTTTGATTGGAACTGTAACGCATTTTACCTTGATTCCAGATATGAAATTAGGAATTGTGGTTTTGACGAATCAACAATCTGGAGCTGCTTTTTCTACAATTACAAATTCTGTGAAAGATGCTTATCTGAAAGTTGAAAATCGGGATTGGTTGAAAATCTATGGCGATAGAAATAAGAAAAATGAAGAATTTTATGCAAAACAAAAGAAAGAAGTTTACGACAAAGCTTCGAAGTTCAAATCTGATTTGAAAGATGACCAGTTCATTGGCTGGTACAAAGACGAATGGTTCGGGATTGTTGAGGTTTCCAAAGTTGGAAAAGGCTACAGAATTCTTAGCAAATCTTCACCAAGACTGAAAGGTGAATTAATTCCGTATTCTGCAAATTCATTTGTAGTAAAATGGGACGACAGAAGTTATGATGCAGATACATTTTTTACTTTGAATTTTGATGAAAATGGGAAAGCTGTTTCTGCGAAAATGAAACCGATTTCTGACGTGACGGATTTTAGTTTTGATTTTGAGGATTTGGATTTGAAGAAGATTAATTAGAATTCATCATTAATCTCATTAGAATGGCAAAAAAATTCCCAATACAATTTATTTCAATTTTAATTTTATTTATACTAATAAATACATCTTATTACTGGGAAGGCGAATTTGGAATTTTTACATTCCTAATATTTATTATTCTTTTTATTTGCTTTTTTATATTGTCAATAGAATTAATAAGACAACTTTATATTGCGTCAAAAAATGATTTTACTGAAAAGCCGAGAATTTATTTAATCGGATTTATGATTTTATGTTTGACATTAATTATGATAAAACCAACAGGTATTATTAATTTCGATAAACTTGAAGGAGAAAATTTATTATTTGCTCAAACAGAAGGTGCTGCAAATTGTACATCAACATTGAAGATAAAAAAAGATAATAACAAATTTAGTTATGAAAGCATTTGTTTTGGAATTGAGAAAACAAAAGGAACTTACAAGATAATTGATAGAATTATTTATTTCAACAATTATGACAAAAGCAAGTTCAATTTCATTTATGGGAAAATTGATAAAAACAAAGGTTTTATCGCCCTGTACCGAAATAAGAATGACCCTAATCCTTTCCAAATTCCAATCATAGAAAAACAAAAATGAGTTCTTTAAATGCAAGAATTACAAAACCATAAAACAGAAACCTCCGAAAAAGGATTCACAATCATCAATGATGTTTTTTCCGATAAAGAAATTAATCAAATCATTGATGTGATTGAATCCATTGATACTTCAAAAGAAAATTTTAGAAAATCTGAAGACCTTTTTGCGATAAGACAATTTCTGAAAGAAGTTCCGGAAAGTCATCAATTTATCTTCAATGATAACATTAAGAAAATCATTAATGAAGTTTTTGGTAATGATTATTTCGCAGTCAAAAGCATCTATTTTGATAAACCAGAAAAATCAAATTGGTACGTTTCTTATCATCAGGATTTGACCATTTCGGTTGATAAGAAATTAGATTTAAATGGTTTCGGACCTTGGACGACAAAGCAGGATCAATTTGCTGTTCAGCCACCGATTGATTATTTGAAAAATATTTTTACAATCAGAATCCATTTGGATGATACGGATGAAAATAACGGTGCTTTGAAAGTGATCCCGAATTCTCATAGCAAAGAAATATATCGTCCCGAAACGATTGATTGGAATGTTGAAACCGAAGAAATCTGCTCGGTGAACAAAGGCGGAATTATGATTATGAAACCATTGATTTTACACGGTTCAAACAGAACGACCAACAATCAAAAACGCAGAGTCATCCACATCGAGTTTTCCAATATGGAATTGCCTAATGAAATCAATTGGTCTGAAAGATTGAATTGAAAAATAAATACCCAACACTCCAAGCTGATGCTTCCAACGAATCCAAATACATACGACAAAAACAGATGTTACCCGTAATAAAAAAAGAAAGGCTTCCCAAATTAGGAAGCCTTCTATTTTTAAGAAAAACTTAAATTAGTTTTTGATAACTTTTCTGCTGATTTTATCAGCACCGTTGTCAACAGTTACGATATAAGCACCTTTTACTAAAGATTGAGTACTTACAGATCCGCCGTTTTCAACTCTGTTAGAAGATACCAATCTACCATCAGTAGAATAAATATTCACAGTAGCTTTAGCAGGAAGTTTGAAAGTAATTTGATCTTTCACAACTGTGTTGAATTGAACTGTTTTGTCAAAACCTGCAGCGTCAGAAACAGACATAGTTCCTTTTTCGTAAGCTAAAACATCATCAAAAGAAGCAGTTACACCTCCATATACTCTGAAAGCAACATCTAAATTAGTAACAGCAGTTCCTGCAGGCATCTCTGCAGTATATTGAGTCCATGCTGAAGCCGGTTCTAAATATGTATTGTTAGTTCTAAATGGATCGGTTGAAGCATCTGCAGTAGTGTAAACAGCAGCATTAGAAGCATTTTTATAAACACTCCAAATTCTAGCATTACCTGTAGACTTATACCAGAAAGAGATAACATAAGTTTTTCCTGCTGTTACAGGAACGTTTTGATAAAACCCAGTTGTAGCAGTTGCTGTGTAAGTAGCACTATTATTTCCTGTGTGAGCGCCTGTTGTAGCAATAGTCGGTGCCGTATAAGTTGTTACGGTTCCAGCAGCCCAAGGAGCTAATCCTGCTTCGAAGCCAGAATTAACGGTTAGATTTTGAGCAGATACTAAAGATACTGCTGCAATACTTAAAATAGTAAAGATTTTTTTCATTTTATTAAAGTTTAAAAATTGTTTTATTATAAATATTAAAGGGATGCTAAGTTAATAAAAAAATGTATTCCGCAAAATTTTGTTTATTTTTTAACATTTACGCATTGCTAAGTTTAGATTTAATCAATGATAGAAAATTATATTCTAAAAAAATTAACATTTTTACATCTTAAAAATGCGTCCCGTTTTCTTGCCACAAAAATAAACATATTAATAAGACCGTATGTTAAGTCTATTTTAAATCATAAAAAAATAACGCACCATTTTACAGATGCGTTATTAGATTTTGTTTTAGGTAAATTATTATTTTTTAATGATCTTCTGAGAAACTGTTTGTCCATTTACAATACCTGTAACTACATAATTTCCTTTTGGTAATGCAGAAACATCAAGTTTTGTATTTTCTGTGACATCCGCAGACTTCACAACCTGCCCCGCAAGATTGTAAACTGATACTTTTGCAGAAGTTCCAAAAATAAGATCATTAACAACTATTGTATTTTTAACAAGGTTAGCTCTGGTCTTTGTAGCATCTACGACAGCCATTGTAGGTGCATTGAATTTTACATTATCAATATAAAGTCTTGAAGTACCTGATGGAGCTGTTGTGTAAGTTAATTCAAATTTAAATCTAAGAGCACCTGTTGCAGATGATGGTACATTATAAGTATAACTTGTACTAGTTGTAGTCAATGTAAAAGTCTGTGGACTAAGCCAAGTTGTCCCATTTGTAGAGCAAGACACAATGACGTTGATCCCCGTAGTATTTGCTGCATTAAAAGTAACATTACTGACTCCGCTTGTAGTAAAGTTAGTCATTGTATACCCCTTACTTGATGCAGAAGACGTATACCATCTCATCTGCATAGATTGGTTGCCTACCAAAGGAGATGTTGCAGATGGTGTTCCAAAAAATGTACTCCATTGCTTTCCACTAGGACCACTAACTAGCAAGTCAGAGTTGTTGTAAACTGTATTAGAAGTAAACCCCTCACTGGATTCAAATCCTGTAGAATAAAGTTGTGAAGTCATTGTTGCAGATATAGCAACTGCGGCTAATAAAGAAAAGATTTTTTTCATAATTACTTTTTATTAATGATTTTGTTATGACAAATTTATTCTTATTTATCGCTTTTACACATTTACAAATCATCAATAAAATCATAATAATCAATAACATACAGTTTTAATTGAGTTCATTTTACTTAATATTACATTAATAAAAAAACGCTACCAAAATTGGTAGCGTTCTAATTATCTAAGAAGATTTTAGATTTATTTTTTGATTACTTTTTGAGAAACAGCTTGTCCGTTTACAAGACCTGTAACTACATAAGTTCCTTTTGGTAAAGCAGAAACATTCAATTTTGAGTTATCAGTAACCTCAGCAGTTTTTACAAGTTGACCAGCAGTGTTGTAAACTGAAACTTTTGCAGCAGCTCCAAAGATAATCTCGTTAGAAACGATTGTATTTTTCACCAAAGTTGCTTTAGTGGCATTTACATCACCAATAGCTAGAGTTCCAGAATATGTTCTGACAACTAAATTAGCAATAGATACGTTCCCGGTACCACTAGTAGCACTTCCAGCCTGTCTGATAGCTATAGAAGCCAAATTTGCAGGAACTGCACCAGTACCAGTTGAATTGGTTAACAATGTTTGAGTATTGATTTGTAAAGTTGCAGTATTTGCAGCAGTATAAGTGACTACAATGTTAGCTGGTGTTCCATAGGCAATTTCTGTTCCATATGTTGGATTTGCAGTTCCGCCACTATTATTCAAAATACCCAAAGTATAACCTGTTGCTGAACCTTTGATGTACAATCTTCCGTAAAGTGTTGTAACATTTGCTCCAGCTGTACCTCCAAACATCAAGAAATATTCACCACCTGTTGCCAATCCAGTAGCATTTGCTACGTTAATTGTTGCAGAATAATCAGCTTTATTTGTTAATGCATATGATGCAGAAAATGCTTTATTTACATCTTCAGAATTTCCAGCTATTAAGCTTACTTTTGAGCCATCAGATAGCAATTGACCTGCAGTTCCACTATGTGTTGCCCATCCATTTGCATTTAACGCTCCTGTATAAGTAAATGCATCCGTCACTACCGTTGTTTGTGCGCTTACTGTTGCAGTTAAAGCAACTGCTGCTAATAAAGAATAAAATTTTGTCATAATATAAAATTTAAAATTGTTATTGTTTTTTTGTTAATCTTGTCTGTGGCAAATATAAAATTTTATATCTAACTACAATTTTACAAGCCCCTTTCCCGTTTTAAATAATTGTTAATTCGTACCAAAGCCTATTATAACTACATTTGCTTATCACAACTAAAGGGTGTCTAAGATAAACAAAATTTTTCTGTTAATTGTCATATTCCTTGCATTAATCCCAACTAATGCACAGATATTCAGTTGGAAAAATCCAAATATCCCCCAAGACTCCCTTAAAAAGGACAGTATCTACATTTCAAAAATTAACCAGGATTTTTTCACCAAAGACACGCTTGACTTCATCAAAAAACAGAATCGTGTGATTTATGATGAAGAAGTGCTCGTAAAAAATGACAAAAAAAGAATCCTTGGCGAACTCAATTCCAAAGGTTCTATCATCAGAGGAATTACGTTTGGTAATAATCAAGGATCATCGGTTCAAAGTTCGATGGATATGCAAATCTCTGGAAAATTAAGTCCTGATGTTTCTATCCTAGCCTCCATTTCAGATCATAATCTTCCTGTGCAGGCGGATGGTTACACGCAGACTTTACAGGAATTTGATAAAATATACCTTCAGCTTAATATAAAAAATCACAGCATTATAAGAGCTGGACATCTTGACCTTAATGACGAAACCACTTATTTCGGACGTTATCAAAGACGAAGTATGGGATTGCAATTCCTTACCAGCTGGGAAAAGAACGGGAACAAAACTTCAGTAGATGTCTCCGGAGGTGTCGCAAGAAGTGAATTCTTTAGAATGCGTTTCCAGGGTATCGAAGGAAATCAAGGACCTTATAGATTAACCGGAAAAAACGGAGAACTCTTCATCACAATCATCTCAGGTTCGGAACAGGTTTTCATTGATGGTATATTAATGAAACGTGGCGAAAATCAGGATTATGTCATTAATTATAATACCGGCGAAATCACATTCACAAGTTTCCGACCGATCTATAAGCAGAACTTCATCAACGTTTCCTATAATTATACGAATCGAAATTACACAAGATTTCTCATCACAGGAAACATAAAACATCAACGGGAAAAACTGAAAGCCGGATTCAGCTGGTTTATGGAAAATGATAACAAGAACGCACCACTTTCCCTCAATCTTAGTGAAGAAGATCAGCTTCAGCTTGTGAATGCCGGAAATGACCCGAACCTGATGTATTCCCAATCCGGTGTGGAAACAGAATATGACGTTAATAAAATCCTCTACAAAAGAATATTTTCGGGAAGTTCTTACTATTATGAGTTTTCAACAGATCAGACTCAAGTGCTTTATCAGGTTTCTTTCACTTATTTTGGAAGTGGAAAAGGCGATTACCAATTACAGCAAACTACCAACAACGGTCGGGTTTTTCAATATGTAGGAACTGGATTAGGCGATTATCTTTCTGTTCGTAAATTACCAGCCCCAGAAAAATCTCAGGTTTACTCCGCAAACGTAGAATACGCATTGAACGAAGGTGTAATCGGAACCGATGTTTCATTGAGCAATTATGACCTCAATGCTTTTTCTTCAAAAAATAATGATCAAAATATTGGTTACGCCGCAAGAATCTATGCCAACAAAACTTTCCGAAAAAATACTTGGACTGGAACTCCAATGCTGGAATATCAAGTCATCCAAAAGAATTTCCACATTTTGGACCGTATTAATAATGTTGATTTCTGGAGAGATTTTAATTTAACTAATGAGTTTAGCCAGATTACTCAGAATCGTTTCATTTTCTCTTTCCTAAATGATTTTAATAAAACTTCAAAGATCAATTATAAGCTCAATTATCTAGAGGAAACAGATACTTATAAAGGTATTAAAAATGATATTGATGCGGTTTGGAAAATTGGAAAATTTAATAATCTTGCAGCTGTTTCATATCTTGATACCAAATCTACAGATCTCAACACCAGCTTCATCCGAGGTGCGGTTTCTACAGAATTGGCTGGTAAAAAAGGAAGCTGGATGTTGGGCGGATCTATGGAAAAAAACGAAAAAAAATATAATGTAACCCAAAATCTTGATGTAACAAGTTATAGCTGGAAAGAATTATTCGTTCAGAAAAAAATTGCAGATTCTGCGAGAACCAAATTATTGACAAAAGTCTATTGGCGAAGCAATGACTCGGTGCAAGACAACCGTTTGCAAAAAATGAACAACATTCTTGGGATACAAGCAGAAAGCCAAATCATCAAAACAGAGAAAACACAATTATCAACATTAGTACATTATAGAAAGTTCTTTTACGAAAATCAAAGTCTGGCAAATGATCAGAATCAGGATTTTGTAGTAGGGAATATTTTGTACAACCAACAGCTTTTCAAAAACGGAATGCGACTGCAGTTTTTCTACGAACTTGGAAACGGTCAGGAAGCACAAAGAGAATTCCAGTACATCAAAGTGACAGATGGACAAGGTGTTTACAAATGGACAGATTACAACAATGACGGCGTGCAGCAATTAGACGAATTTGAAGCCGCAGAATACGCAGATTTGGCGCAATACATCAGAGTTTACACAAACAGCGTCAATTATCTCGCTTCGAATAAAAATAAGCTTCAATTGGCTTTATTTGTAAATCCGTCTGTCATCATCAGTTCTCAAAACGAATTTCTGAAACGATGGAATTTCAATCTGTCTTTACTTTCGCAGAATTCTTATCTTAAAAACGATCAGGTCTTGGTTTGGAATCCTTTCAAAAAAGAAAGCGACCAACTGCTGAGAACACAGAATATTTTAGCATCAGCTATATTCAATTCAAGTGACAAATCCGGATGGAATGGTAGTTATCGCTACACCGACAATGATAATTTGGTCAATGCTAATTTCAGTAATGAAGCGCACGGACAAAAATCGCACTTCCTGAACGTTGGCTATTCTTTCACAAAATCGTTCCGAACAGATTGGGAAAATTCTTTGCAAAAGGTAACGAACAGTTCACAAGTTTACGATTCCCGAAATTATCTTCTTCAAAACTGGGAAACAAAACCAAAAGCGACTTATAAACTTACGGAAACACTTCAGACAGAGATTTTTGGTGCACTTCGTCAAAAGAAAAGAACAGACGGCGAAGAGTTATTGAAAACTTACGAATTATCCGGAACGCTTCAGTGGGAAAAGACGAAAACCTCCATCAGAGCGAATTTTTCTTTCATTAATAATGATTTTACAGGCAACAATTACAGCATCGTTGGAAATCAGATGCTGGAAGGTTTAAAGGTTGGAAAAAATCAGGTTTGGTCGTTATTCATTCAGCAAGCCATCAATTCTTTCATCCAATTAAATGTCAATTATGAAGGCAGAAACTCCGGAGAAAGAACGATTCACATTGGAAGTATGCAAATACGAGCAAGCTTTTAAATAGTTATGAATTATAAGTTATGAATTATGAGTTTCAGAAATTCATAACTTATAATTCATAACTCAAACTTCGTTTCTACTCCACTCGCTCCAGCTTCCGACATAAAGATTTGGAATTTCGAAACCAGCATAATCCAAAGCTAACAATGAATGACAAGCCGTAACACCGCTTCCGCAATGGAAAATGATTTGTTTTGAATCTTTATTTTTGAAGAACTCTGTATATTTTTCATTAAGAACTTCCGGCGATTTGAATAATCCGTTTTCCTCTAAATTTTCGGAGAAAGGAAAATTTTCAGCATTAGGAATATGTCCGGCAATCAAGTCGATGGGTTCAGTAATTCCATTATAACGTTGCGATTCTCTTACATCAACAATCAGAAATTCAGGATTTTCAGTTGCATCTTTTACATCATCAATCCAAACTTGTGGTAATTGCCAATTTTCAAATTCAGAAACATATTTGGTTTTTGGATAAGTTTCATTTCTGGAATTCAATTCATAACCTTGACTTTCTGCAAATTGCAAACCGCCATTCAAGACTTGTACATTTTTGTGACCAACCGCTTTTAGCATCCACCAAAATCTTGCGCCTGCATTTGCACCGTTTTTGTCATCATAGATAACAACCTTTGAATCTTTATCAATTCCTAACTCTCCTAAGGTTTTAATGAAATTTGAAAACTTCGGAAGCGGATGTCTTCCTCCATTTTCAGGATTATCAATTTCCGCCAAATCAATATTCAAATCAACGAATACTGCATTCTTCAAATGTTTTTCCAGATATAATTCTTTGGCATTTTGTCCTGTTCTTACATCATACATTCTGAGATCAGAGTGATTTGAAATTTGAAAAAGTTCATCGACATTTATTATAGAATTCGTTTTCATAAGATTTGATATAAATTGGAACTGAAATTGTAAAGCTTAGAATGATAAAATTACATGAATACCACAATCTCACAAACTATTTCAGCTGTTTTATTCTGGCGCTGTTAAAATAGAAATCTTTTGCAGTTGAAAAATTTTAGCCAAATATTTAAATTAATTAGATTTGCGAATCAATAAAAATAAAAATGGAAACACCTAAAGAAAAAATTCTCATTACCGGCGCACTTGGACAGATCGGAACGGAACTTACCGTAAGACTCTGTGAAATGTACGGTAAAGAAAACGTTATCGCATCCGGACTTGACAAATGGAAAGAAGGCATCACGGAAGCTGGTTATTACGAAAGACTTGATGTTACTAATTTCCAAGCAGTTACAGAGGTCATCACAGAACACAACATCACGACTGTATATCATTTAGCATCACTATTATCAGGAACATCCGAGAAACAACCACTTTTTGCGTGGAAACTGAATCTTGATCCGCTGATCCATCTTTGCGAATTGGCGAAAGCAGGAACACTTAAAAAGATATTCTGGCCGAGCTCGATTGCAGTATTTGGGAAAGGAATTCCGAAAGAAAACGTGGGACAAGAAGTGGTTCTGAATCCGACAACTGTTTACGGAATCTCCAAAATGGCAGGCGAAAAATGGTGTGAATATTACTTTGAAAAATACGGCGTTGATATCAGAAGTATCCGTTATCCTGGTTTGATTTCATGGAAAGCTCCAGCAGGTGGAGGCACTACAGATTATGCGGTAGAGATTTTTTATGAGGCTGTAGAAAATGCAAAATACACAAGCTTCATCAAGGAAGATACAGCGATGCCAATGCTCTACATGGATGATGCAATTGATGCTACAATCAAGCTAATGACTGCTCCAAAAGAACAGGTAAAAATTCGCTATTCTTATAACCTTGGCGGGATGAGATTTACACCAAAAGAATTGGCTGATGAGATCAAAAAAACAATCCCTGATTTTGAGATAAAATACGAGCCGGATTTCCGTCAGCAGATTGCAGATTCTTGGCCGGCGAGTATTGATGACTCAGCTGCAAAAGAAGATTGGGGACTGGATTATAAGTTCAACATTTCTTCAATGTCAATAGATATGATAAATAACCTTAAGAAAAAGTTAGACAAAGAGTAAAATTTAAATTATCAATTTAAGTTAAATTATTTTTAACATTTGATTTTTAATTATTTACAAACAAAATATAAATTTAAGTTTAAGTGATTTTATTGACATTCAACATATCAATTACGGAAAAAAGTAGAGAAAGTAACAATAAATTCTCAGCAACAGAATTGATATCATCTATCGAAGAAAATACGAAAATTATTTTACTTTTATTGGAACTGCATGAATATCACGCTACTTTTTTTGTAGAAATATCTCTCGCAGAACCACTTCAAAAACTACTAAAAAGCTTATCACTTTCCGGTCACGAAATCGGGCTCTACAACGTCAATTCCGATGCAGAAACCATTGCAAAAACGAAACGAAATCTGGAACAAATCCTACAAAAACCAATCAAGGGATTGAGACAAAAATCGCATCGCCTTCCCTACTCCGAGATCAAGAAAATGGACTTCATTTACGTCTCAAATATCGAGGAATCCAAGATCGATTTTCTATGGCGAAAGCTGACAGAAAAAACAGAAATCTATACCGAAAATGAGTTAACGGTTATTCCGGAAAGTCAGTCACCATATTCGCAACTTCCGTTCAATGATTATGTACTCCAAGTGACTCCTATGAGATATTACGAGAGTATGCTTTTGGAAAGTCTGAAGTCGGACGAATATGTGATGATCTACGCAAATGCATGGCAGCTTTTCAGCAAAGATAAGTTGCCATTTGTTTTGCCATTTTATAAAAAGATAAATCTCGGTAGAAGTTTTGAAGACAGATTAGAAAGCTTATTTCAGTTCATAGATGAGCACGAAATTGCAGTCTCTAGAATGAAGGATTATTTGTTTTAAAACCTTAATTGGACTTTTATAATGTAATAGAAATCATTTAAAAATCAGACGTTAAGCTATATTTCCACAACAATTACAGATTTTAAATTAATCAAAAATAAGTTCATTTTATTTAATTAATCGTAATCTCTAAAGAATAGAGTTAGCATAAAGAAACGGTATAGCGACCTTATAGAAACCATATAGAAAAGCCTGTTATCATTTGTTTGATAAACAGACTTTATTATTATTAAAGTGATAAATTTTATTAGCTCAATTCAAAAACTGTAATCTCCGGCAACACCCCTACTCTACCAGGATAACCTATCACGCCGAAACCACGGTTAACATAAAGATATTTATCTTCGCTTTCATAGAGATCTGCCCATTTTGGATACTTGTACTTTACAGGCGACCATTTGAAGTTCTTAAGATCGATTCCGAACTGCATTCCGTGTGTATGTCCTGAGATTGTCAATTGGACATTACTAGGATGATTCTTAACCACAGCATCAAAATGTGACGGATCGTGAGACATTAATATTTTAGCCGCATTTACAGGCACATTCTGGCTTGCCTTATCAAGATCTCCAAACTGCGGAAACGGTGCAATACCCCAGTTCTCTACTCCAAGAATATACAGCTTCTCTCCATTTTTTTCAATGATACGGTGTTCATTTCGAAGCATTTCAAATCCTGCTCTTTTCTCATATTCAATTAATTGAGGAATGTTTTGTGCTTTTTCTTCTTTAGATTTAAAATCGCCGTAATCTCCATAATCGTGATTCCCAAGAACAGCAAATTTCCCGTCTCTGCTTTTAATCTGAGAAAACAGATCAATAAAAGGAACGAATTCATCCGCATAATTATTGACCATATCACCGGTAAATAGAATCAAATCTGCATCTTGCTTGTTAATCAAATCAATTGCGTGCTGCAAATGTTTTGGGTTTTGAAAACTACCACTGTGTACATCAGAGATTTGAACAATCTTATAACCTTTGAAAGCTGCAGGTAAGTTTTTAAGTTTCAATCTTACGATTCTCGCTCTGTGACGGTATTTCCCGAAAACAATTCCGTCTAAAACCAAACCAGCCAAAACCGCAGCCGAACCTAAACCAACCAAACTAACAAACTTTCGCCTTGATGGATAATTATGGTTTTCTGTCGCCACATAATGGTATCCGAAATCGAATAATCTAAAAATATCTTCCACCAAAAGGAAAACTGCAACCAAAATCTTTGGTAATACAAAAATCAAAATCGTTGAAAAAACAATCTGAAATCTAAGATATTCGTGTGAAGCTCTATTGAAAGTAAAAACAGAATAGAGTAAAAATCCATAAATCAGAACCGTAGGAATCCAGTATATGAATTTCGCATTCTGATTAGAATAAACCGTTTTAAAGGCCTGGTAAACATAAACTTCCAGCATTAAAAAAACACCCAGAAGAAATAAGATATTCTTTTGCATAGTATTATTAAAAAAAAACAAAAGGAATAAAAATTTATTCCTTTTGTTATATAAACGTTTAAAATTCGATTTTACTTTAAATCTTCCCTTCTGGAAATTTGTAGATCACACAATTGATATTCATTCCCGCTCCAACCGATGTGAAAAGAATGTGAGAACCCGGAATGAATGCCTGACCTTCCATTTTCCCTTTTCTGATAAGATCGAACAAAGTCGGAACCGTTGCTACAGAAGAATTCCCAAATTCTTGGATCGTCATAGGAGAGATTGCGTGATCATAATCCTTTTGTCCGTACAATTTGAAAAGTCTGCCGATCATTGCATAATCCATTTTTGCATTAGCTTGATGGATCAATATTTTCGTGATGTCAGAAATATCAAGATTTGCCTTTTCAATTGTTTTCTTGATGGCATCCGGAACGTTTTTCAAAGCATATTCATAAATTTTACGGCCTTTCATCTGGATATATTGTCTAGCTTCCTTAGATTCAAGATTCAAACTTGGTCCGTTTGCAAGATAATTAAGCTCCTCGCCGTTGTCACAAAGTGTACTGTCTGCCAAAACCCCAACTGTTGTATCTTCCGTTGCTGTCACAACAACCGCACCAGCGCCATCTGCGAAGATCATTTTATTTCTGTCAAATTCGTCAGTAACTCTGCTCAAAGTTTCTCCACCGACAACAAGGATTGTTTTTGCCTTTTTAGCTTTAATCAATGTATCTGCAAGAATCAGAGATTCTACCCAACCTGGACATCCGAAAATCATATCATAATTGACACAAGATCTGTTTTTAATATCCAATTTGTTCTTCAATCTAGCTGATAGAGAAGGCATAAAGTTAGGAATCCCATCCACATCTACTTCTCCAAAATTGGTAGCGTAGATGATATAATCGATTTCTTCCTTATCAATACCTGCGTCTTCAATAGCCTCCAAAGAAGCTCTCAAACCCAAATCCGAATTAAAATCTTCAGGACTCAAATATCTTCTTCTTTCAATCTCAGTGATATCCACAAATTTTTGAATAATCTCTTCTGTTGGTTTCTCAATCAGTTGATTATTATCATCATAGAAAACAGAATCCTTGAAGTGGGAACCTTCTATTATGTTTTCCGGAATGTAACATCCGGAGCCAATGATCAGTGTATTAGGCATTGATATTAATAAATTTTAATATGCAAAATTACATAAAAATTAATAGTTGAAATTTTTATTTTGTGATTTTTTAAGACTCTTATAATTAATCAGTTGTAAATGTGAATTATAGACAATAGATTATACTTTTCTTATTTGATATTTGAATTTTTTATGATAGAATTTCTATTTTTGAAAAATGTTTGAATTCCAAACCATAGATAAAGAAATCGAGGATGTTTTGATGAAAGAAAAAGGAAGCAAATTCATAGGTTTTGCTTATCCCGTTAATTCTGAATCTGATGTTAAATCAAGACTGAATCATCTTCAAACCATTCATCCGAAAGCGACTCATCATTGTTACGCCTACCGATTAGGAATTAATGGAGAAAACTACCGCGCCAATGACGACGGCGAACCGTCCGGAAGTGCAGGCTTACCAATCTACAATCAGCTTTTAGCGCATCAAATAACGAATGTTTTGGTCGTAGTTATCAGATATTACGGCGGAACAAAATTAGGTGTTGGCGGATTGGTAAAAGCGTATAAAGAATCCGCAAAATTTACTTTAGAAGAAGCAAAAATCATCACGAAAGAATTAGAATCGAAAATCGAATTGAAATTCAAATTCTCTCAGCAAAATATCATTTTCACCCTACTGAATAAATATGATGCAAAAATAATTTCCTTCGAAGCTGAAGATATTTGCATAATTGAAGCCAACTTCAAAACCTCAAAAAAAGAAAGCATCTCAGACGAGCTGTCCGAGATGCTTTTGGAATTTAATATTTCATAACTTTTATCTTCTATTTCCCATTAGCAATGATGCGAAATACATCAATTGAGCAAGAGAACCTAACGCAGCTACAACATAAGTTCTCGCCGCCCATTTCAGAGAATCTTCTGCGCCTGCGTATTCTTCTCGAGAAACTGTTCCTGTAGTTTCCAGCCATTTCAAAGCACGATTACTCGCATCATATTCAACTGGTAATGTGATGAATGCAAACAAAGTGGTGATTGCAAAAAGCACAACGCCAATCGCTAATACAATTTTACTACCGCTCATCGCCATTAGCACAATTCCACCCATCAAAACGAATTGTAAAAGATTCGAACTAATGTTCACAATCGGAACCATTTTGGACCTCAATTGCAGCATAGAATAGCCAACAGCGTGTTGGACGGCGTGACCACATTCGTGAGCTGCAACTGCAGCAGCCGCCGCATTTCTTTGCATATAAACAGCTTCGGAAAGATTAACAGTTTTAGTTTCTGGATTGTAATGGTCCGTCAATTGTCCTGGAACGGACACAACCTGAACATCATTAATCCCATTATCTCTCAGCATTTTTTCGGCGATTTCTTTTCCGGAAAGTCCATTTCTGAGATGAACTTTGGAGTAATGTTCGAATTTGGATTTCAGTCTTGATGAAACAATCCAACTCAACAGCATAGAAATCCCAATAATTAAATAGTAACCTGTCATTATATTTTCAATTTATATTAAAATAAATTACAACTTTTGATGTAAAAATCATACCAAAGCCTTGCTTTTTTTTCCTTAAAAACTATCTTTGTCTAATCTATAAACAAGAATATGGGAAATATCAATATAAAGCAAGTAGTTACGGAAAAAGACCAAATGGATTTCATCAAATTCCCGATGGAACTTTATAAGAACAACCCGAATTACGTTCCGCCATTGATTAATGAAGAAAGAAATATCTGGAAAAAGGAAGAAAATCCCGCCCTCAATTATTCTGAAGCAAAGCAGTTTTTAGCTTATAAAAATGATAAAATCGTTGGTAGAATTGCTGTTTTGATTAATAGAAAAGAAGAGAAAGAACTTGGCATCAAGAAAGTTAGATTCGGCTGGTTTGATTTTGTTGATGATGCAGAAGTTTCTAAAGCTTTGATTGATATCGCCATCAATTATGCCAAGGAAAATCAAATCGATAAAATCGAAGGTCCGATGGGATTTACGAATCTTGATAAGGCTGGAATGTTGACTTTCGGATTTGACAAATTGGCAACAATGATTGGACTTTACAATAGTGATTATTACCCAAAACATCTTGAAAACCTTGGTTTGGTTAAGGAAAAAGAATGGGTAGAATTTGAGCTGCAATTTCCTGAGATTTTGCCTGAGAAAGTTGAGAAATTCAGTTCGCTGATTGCGCAGAAATATAAATTGAAAACTTTACAATTCAAACATAAAAAAGAGATTCTGCCTTATGTAGAATCGATGTTCAAATTGCTGGATGAGACTTACAAACATCTTTCAACCTACACGCCGATTTCTGACGAGCAAATCAAAACTTACAAGGAAAAATACTTCGGATTTATAGACAAAGATTACATCACTTGCGTGGCTGACGAGAACAATCAACTGGTTGCGTTTGCGATTACAATGCCGTCGTACTCCAAAGCTTTACAAAAATCAAACGGAAAACTTTTCCCATTCGGTTGGTGGCATTTTTTACAGGCTGGAAAGAAAAATGAGCGCGCTAATTTCTATTTGATAGGCATCCATCCAGAATACCAAAGAAGAGGTGTTACATCAATGATTTTTAAAGCGATTCAAATGAACCTTAAAAATAAAGGCATCAAATATCTTGAAACCAATCCGGAATTAGAGGAAAACAAGAGCGTGCAGGTTCTTTGGCAAGATTATCATCCGGTGCATCATAAGAGCAGAAGAACTTATTCATTGGAGATTAAGTAATTACATCTAATTTAAACAATTGTTTAACAAAATATAAATTTGAATAAGCCAATAATCTTTTAAAAATCATTTCCTAGTGAAAAAGCAACTCTACATTTACGTTGGCCTGATAATCCTGTTTGTGGCTTATAATTTCTTTAAACCTATCAAGAACGATAGACTGGATGCGATTATCAACATTCTGTTTGCCAGCGTGTTGTTTCTTTACATTGCTTACATCGCGTATCTTGTTCTAAGGAATATGGGCAAAAAAGACAAATAAACTCTTATTTATAACAGTTCTAAATTTACCAAAACAGACTTTTCTCTTGTTTACATAAGCCTCATAATTTACTATATTAAATCTTTATTTAGTATTTTTGCATAGTTAAATTTGACCTTATGAATTTACCCGAAAATTATATTCCAATACTTATTCAGGCCGCAGTCGGTCTTGGATTCGTAGCTATTTCTTTGTTAGGTGCTCATTTCTTGGGTCCTCAGCAGAAAAAAGGGAATTCTGTAAAAAACCAAGCCTGGGAATGTGGTATCCCGAGTGAAGGTAACGCTAGAACACCATTTTCCATCAAATATTTCCTGACTGCAGTTTTGTTTGTATTGTTCGATATCGAGATTGTATTCTTCTACCCTTATGCGGTTAACTTTAGAGAATTTGGAATGGAAGGCTTTGTAGCCGTACTTACGTTTGTTGCTATTTTCTTTGTCGCTTTTTTCTACGTGTGGAAAAGAGGCGCTTTGGATTGGGACAAATAAATTAAATTAATTACGTTTTGGATTTAAAATTGAATCAATTAAAGTCTAAAATTTAAAATCTAAAAAAAAATGTCAGATAATAAACCAGTAATTATAACAGATGCGCCCGCTCCTCCAGGATTTGAAGGAGAAGGATTTTTTGCAACGCAATTGAGCAGCGTGATTGGGATGGCAAGAAAGTTTTCACTTTGGCCTCTACCTTTTGCAACATCTTGCTGTGGAATCGAATTTATGGCGACATTGAATCCAACTTACGATGCGTCAAGATTTGGAATGGAAAGAAACTCTTTCTCTCCAAGACAAGCAGATATGTTGATGGTTTGCGGAACTATTTCTAAAAAATTAGGTCCCGTTTTGAAAGAAGTTTACACCCAAATGGCTGAGCCAAAATGGGTAGTTGCTGTTGGTGCTTGTGCTTCCAGCGGTGGTATTTTTGATACTTATTCGGTGCTTCAGGGGATTGATAAAATTATTCCTGTTGACGTTTACGTTCCAGGATGTCCGCCAAGACCAGAACAAATTATCGAAGGTGTAATGCAGGTGCAGGCTTTGGCAGAAAGCGAAAGCATCAGAAGAAGAGATATGCCGGAATATCAGCATTTATTGGATTCTTACAATATTAGCAACTAAGGAAGATGACGAACGAATTTGTATTAGAAGCTATCACGAGAGAATTTCCTGAGTCTGTGATTTCAAGTTCAGAACCTTACGGGATGCTGACGGTTGAAATCAAAAAAGACGATATAAAAAAGGTGATTCATTATTTGAAAGATTCAACTTTAGAAATTAATTTTTTGACGGATGTTTGTGGGATTCATTATCCTGAAACACCTGAAAAAGAAATCGGCGTTATTTATCATTTGCATAATATGATGACCAATTTCAGAATCCGTCTCAAAGTTTTTATGACGAGAGAAAATGTTGAAGTTGATTCTTTGACAGAATTATATGCCGGTGCCAACTGGATGGAAAGAGAAACTTTTGATTTCTATGGAATTAAATTCAAAGGCCACCCAGACTTGAGACCAATCCTTAATATGGAAGACCTCGGTTACCATCCAATGTTGAAAGAATATCGCCTGGAAGATGGAACCAGAACTGACAAGAACGATAGTATGTTCGGAAGATAGTATAGCCAATGGCGAATGGCACTTAGCCAATACCAGAAGCAAATAGCTAAAAGCAAATATTATGAAAGATAACTCATTATCTAATATACTTAACCAATACGACAGCAAGGAACAAATCGACGGGCAATTATACACCCTGAATCTTGGACCTACGCACCCTGCGACTCACGGGATTTTCCAGAACGTTCTTACAATGGACGGCGAAAGGATTCTTCACGCTGAGCAAACTGTAGGTTACATTCACAGAGCATTTGAAAAAATCTCTGAGAGACGAAACTTTTCTCAAATCACAACACTTACCGACAGAATGAACTACTGTTCCGCACCAATCAATAATTTGGGTTGGCATATGACAGTTGAAAAATTAATTGGAATCAAAGTTCCAAAACGTGTAGATTATATGCGTGTCATTTTGATGGAGTTGGCGAGAATTGGTGACCACTTGATTTGCAACGGTGTAACAGGAATGGACGCCGGCGCAATTACAGGATTGACTTATATGTTCATCGAAAGAGAACGTATTTACGATATGTACGAGCAGATTTGTGGCGCAAGGATGACGACCAATATGGGAAGAATTGGCGGTTTCGAGAGAGACTTCACACCAAAGTTCCACGAGTTGTTGAAAGACTTCCTGAAAACTTTCCCGGCAAGATTTGCAGAATTCGGTCAATTATTAGAAAGAAACCGAATCTTTATGGACAGAACCATTGGCGCAGGCGCAATCTCAGCTGAGAGAGCTTTGAGCTACGGTTTCACAGGTCCGAACCTTCGTGCAGCTGGCGTTGATTATGACGTGAGAGTGGCACAGCCTTATTCTTCTTATGAAGATTTCGATTTCATCATTCCGGTTGGAACTGCGGGCGATACTTACGACCGTTTTATGGTTCGTCAACAGGAGATTTGGGAATCACTTAAAATCATCAACCAAGCTTACGACAACCTTCCAGAAGGACCATTCCACGCGGATGTTCCAGATTTCTATCTTCCTGAAAAGGCAGATGTTTACAACAAAATGGAAGCCTTGATTTACCATTTCAAAATCGTAATGGGAGAAACCGATGTTCCTAAAGGCGAAGTTTACCACGCTGTAGAAGGTGGAAACGGAGAATTAGGATTTTATCTTGTGAGCGACGGCGGAAGAACGCCTTACAGATTACACTTCAGAAGACCTTGTTTCATTTATTACCAAGCTTATCCGGAAATGATCACCGGTGCTGTAATATCTGACGCAATTGTAACGATGTGTAGTATGAATATCATTGCGGGAGAATTAGACGCATAAATGAAATTACAGATTTTGGATTATAAATTTTAAATTAATCTACACTCTTTAAATATAAATTAATATCAAAAATGATAAGATTTTTAGAACCACGATTTTCATCTAAAATCTAAAATCTAAAATCTAAAATCTTTTAAATATGAGCGAAACAATTGCTTTTAAACCTGAAAGCTTAGCGCAGGTTCATAAAATTATCGCAAGATATCCGGAAGGCAGACAAAAATCTGCGTTAATTCCTGTCTTGCACATTGCACAGAAAGAATTTGATGGTTGGCTGGCTGTTCCAGTAATGGATTATGTTGCAGAATTATTGAGCATCACGCCAATTGAAGTATATGAAGTTGCCACTTTTTATACAATGTTCAATATGAAGCCGGTTGGGAAATATGTTTTGGAAGTTTGCAGAACGGGACCTTGTATGCTGAATGGAAGTGATAATATTCTGGACCACATCAGGACAAAATTAAATATTAAAGACGGCGAAACCACAGCAGACGGACTTTTCACTTTAAAACCTGGAGAATGTCTTGGCGCTTGCGGATATGCACCGATGATGCAGTTGGGGAAATTCTACCACGAGCATTTGACCATAGAAAAAGTGGACGAAATCATTGACCTTTGCAGACAAGGTGCCATCGATTTAGGTTAAGAATTAATTTAGATAAATAATTAAGCAAAAAGCCAAAAGCCAATTGCTATAAGCTTATAAATATAATGAGTAAAAAACTTTTACTTAAAAACGCACATATTGAGGGAATCCGTTACTTCGAAACTTACCGTAAAAATGGTGGTTACGAAGCAGCAGAGAAAGCTCTTAAAATGAAACCTGAAGAAGTTCTTGAAGAAGTGAAGACTTCCGGACTTCGTGGTCGTGGTGGCGCTGGTTTCCCTACTGGAATGAAGTGGAGTTTCCTTGCAAAACCAGAAGGCGTTCCAAGACACTTGGTCGTAAATGCCGATGAGTCTGAGCCAGGAACTTTCAAAGACAGATATTTGATGGAGTTTCTTCCTCATTTATTAATCGAAGGAATGTTGATTTCCTCTTTCGTTCTAGGTTCCAATGTTTCATACATATATATAAGAGGAGAATATTCCTGGATTCCGGATATTTTGGAAGAAGCGATTGAAGAAGCGAAAGCTGCTGGATTTCTTGGAAAAAATATCTTAGGAACTGGTTTCGATTGCGAAATCTATGTTCAGAGAGGTGCCGGAGCTTACATTTGTGGTGAAGAAACAGCTTTGCTGGAATCTCTTGAAGGTAAAAGAGGAAACCCAAGATTGAAACCACCTTTCCCAGCTATCAAAGGACTTTGGGAAAGACCAACGGTGGTAAACAATGTTGAGACCATTGCTGCGGTTGTTCCAATTATCGATATCACTGGTGCTGAATATGCTAAAATAGGCGTTGGAAGGTCAACAGGAACTAAATTGATTTCTGCTTGTGGAAACATCAACAAACCAGGCGTTTATGAAATCGATATGACGATTACAGTTGAAGAATTCATTTATTCTGATGAATACTGTGGCGGAATCCCGAATGGTAAAAAGCTGAAAGCTTGTATTCCTGGCGGAAGTTCTGTTCCGATTGTTCCGGCAAACTTATTATTGAAAACAATCAACGGCGAACCAAGATATATGAATTATGAATCTTTGGCTGACGGTGGTTTTGCTACCGGAACGATGATGGGTTCAGGAGGATTTATTGTTTTGGATGAAGACCAATGTGTGGTAAATCATACGATGACATTAGCAAGATTCTACAACCACGAGAGTTGTGGACAATGTACGCCTTGCCGTGAAGGGACGGGCTGGATGTACAAAATCTTGAAAAAAATAGAAAAAGGAGAAGGTAAAATGGCAGATATCGATTTGCTTTGGGACATCCAGAGAAAAATCGAAGGAAACACTATCTGTCCTTTGGGAGACGCTGCTGCCTGGCCGGTTGCTGCTGCTATCAGACACTTCAGAGATGAATTTGAATGGCACGTTAACAACCCTGAATTGAGCCAGACTCAGAATTACGGAATAGCAAACTACGCAGACCCTATTCCGGCTGTTAGTAACAGTTAAATAAAGATTTAATAGAATTTGTATTTTCAAATTCACTAGAAATAATGAAGAAGTTCTTTGAATTAGTTTTTGTATTTTTTGTCGGGATAACAACAGTATTCGGACAAAATCAAGACACAGTTGATAATTCCGGATATAACCAATCTAAGTTTTCCAAAGGAACAATGTTTGTTTATTGGGGCTGGAATAGAGCTGGATTCAGTAAGTCTGATATCAGATTTAAAGGAAATGGATATGACTTTACTTTACAGAATGTAACGGCAAAAGACAGACCTTCTGGATTGAGTATGGCTTATATTGACCCAACGAGACTTTCGATTCCGCAGTTCAATTTTAGATTAGCATATTTTATTAAGGATAATTTGGCTGTTGTAATTGCTCAGGACCATATGAAATATGTGATGGATCAGAATCAGACTGTAAATATTGATGGTCATATTTCAGACCCAACTTATGCAGGAATGGTAAACAATGGTCAGGTTAATTTATTGGATGAACAATTTTTGACATTTGAACATACGGATGGACTTAATTATATCAATCTAGGTCTCGAAAAATATAAAAACGTATTATCCAAAAAAGATTTTAATATGTTTTGGGCTTACGGAGGCGGAATTGGTGCTTTGATGCCTAAAAGTAATGTTAAGCTTTTTGGAAATGAAAGAAGTGACAGATACCATTTAGCAGGATTCGGATTGGACGCAAGAACTAGTATTAATGCGGTTTTCTGGAATCATTGGATGGCAAGAGTAGAAGGGAAATTTGGTTATATCAATATGCCCGATATTAAAACTACTCTAAATAATAAACCTGATAAAGCGAGTCAGGATTTCGTATTCTACCAAGTAAATTTTGGAATTGGATACGTATTTAATAGAAAAGTAAAAAAGTAAAGAAGTAAAATATACATTTAGATATATTTTCAAATAAATAGAATTGACAAAAGATTTAGGACTAAGGTTTATCAAAATCTAAAATCCGAAGATCTAAAACCTTGAAATATGAGCGAAGAAGTCAAAAAATTTAAAGTTACCATAGATGGACAAACGACCGAAGTTTTGCCTGGTACTTCTATTTTAGAAGCTGCAAGACAAATCGGCGGGAAATCTGTTCCGCCAGCTATGTGTTATTATAGCAAACTGGAAACCAGCGGAGGAAGATGCAGAACCTGTCTGGTAGAAGTTTCCAAAGGTTCTGAAGCAGACCCGAGACCAATGCCTAAGTTAGTCGCAAGTTGCAGAACTGGCGTGATGGACGGAATGGAAGTGAAAAACCTTAGTTCCGAAAAAGCACAGGAAGGTAGAAAAGCGGTGACCGAATTCCTTTTGGTAAATCACCCTTTGGATTGTCCTGTATGTGATCAAGCTGGAGAATGTCATCTTCAGGATCTTGGTTACGAACACGGAAATCTTGAGACCAGAACTGAGTTCGAAAGAAATACGTATGATGCAGACGACATCGGTCCAAACATCAAATTGAATATGAACCGTTGCATCCTTTGCGCAAGATGCGTATTGGCAGCGAATCAATTGACGGAGAAAAGGGAGCACGGAATCCTTTACAGAGGTGACCACGCAGAGATCTCTACAATGTTGAACAAAGCTTTGGACAACGATTTCATTGGAAACGTCATCGATGTTTGTCCAGTTGGAGCATTGACGGACAGAACTGCAAGATTCACAAGCAGAGTTTGGTTCACAAAACCTTACAACGCAACCTGTACCTGTACAAAATGCAGTGGAAAAGCTGTAGTTTGGATGAAAGGTGATGAAGTGGTAAGAGTAACTGCTAGAAAAGACCAATACGGAGAAGTTGAAGAATGGATCTGTGACGAGTGTCGTTTCCACAAGAAAGATACTGCACTTTGGAACATCGAAGGACCAAGACATATCGACAGACATTCTGTAATTTCTCTTAACCATTACGAGAAAAAAACAGATAGTTACAATGTTTTAGAAAACTTTGAAGCCAAAGAAATTGGTGTTTCAGACGAAAAAGAAATTGAAAAATTAGATAATGAGAAAATTTGATTCTGATAATTTTCAAGAATCAAAACTCAAATAAATTGATATGGAATTACTGACTTTTAAAATCATATTAGTACTTGCGCTGTTCCTTCTGGCACTTACTGTTGCTGCCTATTCTACTTGGGCAGAGAGAAAAGTGGCTTCGATAATGCAAGATCGTATCGGACCAAACAGAGCTGGACCATTTGGATTATTGCAACCATTGGCAGATGGTGGTAAATTTTTCTTCAAAGAGGATTTTACGCCACAACACGCTGAAAAGTTCCTATTCATTTTAGGACCTTCTTTAGTAATGTTTATTTCATTAATTACTGGCGCAGTAATTCCTTGGGGTAAAACATTGAATTTTGGAGGTGTTTCCTACGATCTTCAGGTTGCTAATATCGATGTTGGTGTTTTGTTCATAATAGGAATGGCTTCCATCGGAGTTTATGGAATTATGATCGGAGGTTGGGCTTCCAATAATAAATATTCATTGTTAGGAGCAATTAGAGCTTCGTCTCAGATGATTTCTTATGAATTAGCAATGGGATTAGCACTTCTTTCAATCATTATGATGACAGGAAGTCTCGATTTGAAAGCAATTTCTGAAGCTCAAGCCACTGGAAAAATTTGGGGATTCATTCCTGCAATTTCAGGGATCAACTGGAATATTCTTTATCAACCATTAGCATTCTTAATATTTTTTGTTGCAGCTTTGGCAGAGACCAACCGTCATCCTTTTGATCTACCTGAATGTGAATCTGAATTGGTAACTGGTTATTCCACCGAATATTCCTCAATGAAATTAGGATTGTATATGTTTGGAGAATATGTGAATATGTTTATTTCGAATGCATTCATCGTCGTTCTTTTCTTCGGAGGTTACAATTATCCTTGTATTGATTGGGTAACTCAACATTGGGGAGAAAATACGGCGGGAATATTAAGTATCGTTGCTTTCTTAACTAAAACAATCATCGGAATTTTGATTTTTATGTGGATCAGATGGACACTTCCGAGATTCAGATATGACCAATTGATGCACCTTGGATGGAAAACTTTGATTCCATTGGCATTGGTAAACCTAATGATAACAGGTGCTGTAATTTTAGCATTTGGAAATTAAAATTGAATAATAATTAAAGATATAAGACAAGAATGGTCTAAGATCTAATGTCTAACATCTAACATCTATAATTAAATGAAACTTACTAACAGATCAAAAGTTGTTTCGAATAAAGAAATGACCTTGGGCGAAAAGATCTACTTACCTGCGATTTTCAAAGGTATGGGAATCACTTTCAAGCACGCTGTAAGAACCGTGTTGAAGGGTGCGCCTGCGGTATATTCGTATCCTGAAGTTCAAAAACCAAGAGCAGAAATCTGGAGAGGCCAACACGTTTTGAAAAGAGACGAGGAAGGCAGAGAAAGATGTACCGCTTGTGGACTTTGTGCCGTGGCCTGTCCTGCAGAAGCCATCACAATGACAGCTGGCGAAAGAAAAAAAGAGGAGAAAGACCTTTACAGAGAAGAAAAATATGCTGAGATCTATGAGATCAATATGCTGAGATGCATCTTCTGCGGTATGTGTGAAGAGGCTTGTCCAAAATCTGCAATCTACTTAACTGATAGATTGGTAGATGTAGAGCAAAACAGAAATTCTTTCATCTACGGAAAAGATAAATTGGTTGAGAAAATTAATGCAAGGATTGACATCACAGAAAGACAGTCTGAGAAACAAAAAAATGCAGTAAAATAATGGATCAGATTTTATTTTTTATCGTAGCGTTTTTAGCCATCGCAAGTGCGGTTTACTTCGTATTTGCAAAAAATCCAATGTACGCGATCCTTTCACTGATTGTGACGATGTTCTCCATCGCAGGAATGTACATTCTTCTTAATGCTCAGTTTTTAGGTATAGTTCAGATAATCGTTTATACAGGTGCGATCATGGTATTGTTCCTTTATATATTAATGATGTTGAATCTTAATAAAGAAGACGAAAGTAAAAAGGAAAACCTTCCGAAGTTCATCGGGATTTTCTCAGTTTGTATTTTGTTTGTTGGAATGTTGGGTGCTTACAAAGGACTTAGCGGAAAAACAGTAGCAGAAAGCAACATCGATTATTCTGTCGGATTGACGAAAAATCTTGGAAGATTATTGTTTAACGAATATGTATTGCCATTCGAACTGGCTTCAATCCTTATTTTAGCAGGGATCGTAGGTGCTGTTCTTATTGGTAAAAAAGATTTATAAGATTATGGGAGGAGACGTAAATACATTTATACAGCAAGTGCCTTTGGAATATTTCATTATTCTGTGCACGCTTCTGTTTTGTCTTGGTGTTTTGGGAGTTTTGCTTCGTAAAAATGCCATCGTGATATTAGGATGTGTAGAATTGATGCTTAATTCCGTGAATCTTTTACTGGCAGCATTTTCAGCTTACAGTGGCGATGGCAACGGTCAGCTTTTGGTATTCTTCATAATGGTGGTTGCCGCAGCGGAAGTAGCTGTAGGATTGGCAATTATCGCAATGATGTACAGAAATACCAAATCTGTGGACGTGAGTATTTTTAATAAATTAAGAGGATAATAAAAGGAATGGAAAATTTAGTTTACGCGATTATACTTTTACCTTTAGTTGGATTCATCATCAACGGACTTTTCGGGAAAAAACTTCCGAAGATAGTTGTTGGTAGTCTGGCAACATTGGTAGTTTTCGCTTCGTTTGTTATCACGACAAGTATATTTTTTAGTTTTAATGATAACAGCGCACCTGTTGTTGTAAAAGCTTTCGAATGGTTCAGAGTGAATGGAATTCAGGTTAATTTCGGATTTCAAGTAGATCAATTATCATTAATGATGGTAATGATTATCACAGGAATTGGTTCATTGATCCACCTCTACTCCATTGGCTATATGAGCCACGACAAAGGTTTTTACAAATTCTTCACTTACCTTAATCTCTTCATTTTCTCGATGTTGCTTTTGGTTTTAGGAAGCAATTATCTGATTCTGTTTATCGGTTGGGAAGGTGTTGGACTTTGTTCTTATTTACTAATTGGATTTTGGTACACCAACGAAGAATATGGAAAAGCGGCAAGAAAAGCTTTCATAATGAACCGTATTGGTGACCTTGGATTGTTGATCGGGATTTTCGCTATTGCAGCACACGTTAATGCTATCGATTATCTTTCTGTAGCACAAAACGCTTCAAGCTTTGAATTAGATGGAACACCGATTATCTTTATCACAGCTTGTTTATTCATTGGAGCAACAGGTAAATCTGCTCAGGTTCCTTTGTACACTTGGTTGCCAGACGCAATGGCTGGACCGACACCGGTTTCTGCTTTGATTCACGCAGCAACGATGGTTACAGCGGGTGTTTATTTGGTAGTAAGATCTAATTTCTTATTTGTTCTTGCACCTACAGTTCAGGACGGAATTTTATTAATTGGATTCCTGACCGCAGCTTTAGCAGGTTTCTACGCACTTCGTCAAAACGATATCAAAAAAGTATTGGCATATTCTACAGTTTCTCAACTTGGATTTATGTTCATCGCTTTAGGTCTGGGCGCTTATTCAACAGCAATGTTCCACGTAATGACGCACGCTTTCTTCAAAGCTTTGTTATTCTTAGGAGCTGGTTCTGTGATTCACGCTATGAGCAACGAGCAGGATATGCGTTTTATGGGCGGTTTGAAAAAATATATTCCAATTACTCACATTACATTTTTGATAGGAACATTAGCAATTTCAGGATTCCCATTGTTATCAGGGATGATTTCAAAAGACGAAATTTTGGTAGCAGCTTATGCTAAAAATCCAATTTATTGGGTAATGTTATTCGTTTTAGCGGCTATCACAGCAACTTATATGTTCAGATTGTACTATTTGACTTTCCACGGAGAATTCAGAGGTACGGAAGATCAAAAACACCATTTGCACGAAAGTCCGACAAGTATGACTTTACCATTAATAGTTTTGGCTATCCTTTCTGTTGTTGGAGGTTTTATCAATCTTCCTCACTTCATTGGTCACGGTCATTATGCTAAATTAATGGAATGGCTGAAACCTGTTTTGACAGAAGAAAGTTTCAAACAAATGGAAAACACACTTTCCGGAGTTGATTTCAATACAGAAATGATTCTTCTTGGAGCAACAATATTAATGTTCTTCACCGTTTGGTTCTTTGTTAAAAACACTTATGTGAAAAAACAAAAAAGAGCACTTCCGGAAGAACAATATACAGGATGGGAAAAATTATCGGCTAAGAAATTATTCGTTGATGAAATCTACAATGCCTGCATCGTAAGACCTTTTGAGGAAGCCGGTAAAGCTGCAGCGATGTTTGACAAAGCAGTTCTGGATCCTATTGTGAATTTCATAGGACTTGGCGCGGCAGATTCTGGAAGAGCAGCAAAACGCCTTCAGAACGGAAATGTAGAAAACTATGTGCTGATTATGTCGTTGGCGGTAGGTATCGTATTAATTGTTAACTTTTTATTGAAATAAATAGATAATGTCTTATTTACTATTAACATTATTACTGTTACCTCTTGTAGGTTCGGGTTTACTCTTTTTCTGGAAAAATGCTTCCAGTAAATATATCGCATTGGCTTTTGCTCTTGCACAGATGTTTTTAGCATTTTATATGTTGGGAAGTTTCGATTTCAATCCAACTGTTGATGCGCCATTGCAATACGAAATCACATATCCTTGGTCCAGCTACATCAAAAGTAGTCTGAATTTCGGGATTGACGGAATGAGTATGCTGATGGTTTTATTAACGAACATCTTGGTTCCATTAATCGTTTTGTCTTCTTATAACGAAGCGAAAGGCTATCCAAATTCTTTCTACGCATTGATTTTATTAATGCAATTCGGATTGTTAGGTGTTTTCACTTCTTTGGACGGATTACTTTTCTACATCTTCTGGGAAGTTACTTTGATCCCGATCTGGTTGATCGCAGGAATCTGGGGACAGGAAGATAAGAGAATCAAATTCACAACGAAATTCTTTGTTTACACATTCGTAGGATCGTTGTTTATGTTGATCGGTTTGATCTACGTTTATAACCACGCAGCATCTTTCGCTTTGACAGATCTTTACAATGCTGACCTTAATATCAACGAACAAACGGTAATTTTCTGGTTCATCTTCTTTGCATTTGCTGTGAAGTTACCAGTATTCCCTTTCCATACTTGGCAGCCTGACACGTACACCTACTCTCCTACTCAAGGATCGATGTTGCTTTCAGGAATTATGCTAAAGATGGCAGTTTACGGCGTATTAAGATATCTTTTACCAATCACACCATTAGCTATCGGCGGAATTTCTGGAGAAATTGTAATCATCCTTTCAGTAATCGGAATTATCTACGGTGCTTTGATCGCAATGATTTCCACAGACAGCAAACGATTGATTGCTTTCTCATCTCTTTCTCACGTTGGATTGATTGTAGCAGGTATTTTTGCCTCCGCAGTTGTAACAATGAGAACAGGATTGACTTTCGAAGGTGGACAAGGTGCAATGATTCAGAGTTTCGCTCACGGGATCAACGTTGTTGGATTGTTCTACTGTGCAGATATTCTTTATAAAAGATTCAAAACAAGAGACATCAGAAAAATGGGAGGCTTGGCGAAAGTCGCTCCTAAGTTCGCGATCTTGTTTATGATCATTTTACTTGGCGCAACCGGAGTTCCATTAACCAACGGATTCATCGGAGAATTTATCCTTTTGAAATCTGTTTATTCTTACAACCATATTATGGCTGTAATGGCTGGATTGACAATCATTCTCTGTGCAGCTTATATGTTGAGATTCTACGGAAAAGCAATGTTCGGTAAAGGCGATGATTCAGTTTTGGCAACTACGAAAGATGTTAGCAATGTAGAATTTACAGTATTAGCAAGCTTATCTGTTTTCGTAATTGTTTTGGGAGTTTATCCTCAACCGGTTATAGAAATGGTGACAAGCTCTGTCAGCTTTATTTATTCATCAATGATCAATTAATAAAAAGATTAAAAAATTAAAAGATTAAAAGATTAAGACAGAAGATGAAAATCTAATATCTAAATCTAATATCTAAAATCTAAAAAGAAATGAGTGTTTTAATAATTTTATTCCTTACGGCTGTTCTTGTATTATTCTCGGGTGTTTTCGAGAAAGGAAAATACGCAAGATATATCGGGATCGCAGGATTGATCGTTGGTTTATATGTTAGTTTTCTTCCAGAATGTGAGTTCTTCGATCAGTACAAATCGATGTACGAATACGGAAGCAATGCAGCTTTGTTTACTAAGATTTCATTGCTTGTGACTTTGCTGTTGTTCTTTTTGGGCGGATTTGCATTCAGCAATCACAGAAGTCATCAATCTGAATTATATGCTTTGATGTTGTTCGCGCTTTGTGGCGGCGTTGTATTATTCGGATTCCAAAACTTGGTAACCTTATTCTTAGGAATCGAAATCTTATCAATTCCATTATACGTAATGGCTGGAGCAGATAAAACTGATTTACGTTCTACAGAAGCTTCTATGAAATATTTCCTTTTGGGAGCATTTGCAACTGGTTTCTTACTATTCGGAGTTGCTTTGGTTTACGGAAGCGCAGGAAGTTTTGACCTTTACACGATCCACGAGTTCGCCATCAACAATCCTAAGAATTTAATGCTAATCATGGGAGCTATTTTAATGTTGTGTGCATTAGCTTTCAAAGTTTCATTGGCACCTTTTCATATGTGGAGTCCTGATGTTTATCAAGGTTCGCCATCATTGATTACTGCTTTTATGGCTTCAGTGGTTAAGATTTCTGGGTTCTTTGCTTTATTTAAGTTAATGACAATCGCATTCAACGGAATCGCTGGAGATTGGATTAATGTATTAGGCGTTTTCATTATTTTGACATTATTGCTTGCAAACGTGATGGGATTGGTTCAGACCAATGCGAAAAGAATGCTCGCCTACTCTTCCGTTTCCCACGCTGGTTATATCGCTTTGATATTCTTTGGAATCAATAATTTTTCTACTTATATTTTAGGTTATTATTTGTTCGCTTATTCATTGGCAACAGTTGGTGTTTTCATCAGTTTACTTTGGGTTGAGAAAGTTAAAAAAGAAACATCATTTGCAGCCTTCAACGGACTTGGGAAAAGAGAGCCAGTTTTGGCAGTTGTTTCCACAGTTTCTATGTTGTCAATGGCTGGGATTCCTTTGACTGCTGGTTTCATCGGGAAATTAGGAATCTTCAATCAAGTAATTGGTGGACATTATGAGTTCTTGGTTTTGATTGCCGTTTTAGGATCAGCATTAAGTATTGCTTATTATTTAAAACTAATCATCGCAATGTTCTTCTACAAAGAAGAGAACTTTCACAATACCGAAAGAGCGAGTATCACTTACAATATCGTTTCTGTAGTGATTATTTTAGCTTTGGTTTCGATGGGAATTGTTCCGGATCTTTTTGCTAAAATATTCGGATTGTAAGAATTCATTAAAAATAAAATACAAACCTGATTCACACCGAGTCAGGTTTTTTCATGCTAGATTTTTATAAAAATTGCGGGCGTATCGTGAGAGCACAAATCCGGACGGAATCAAATAATGACTTTTGAGATTGGAAATGAAATTTTATAATTTTGAAAAAAAGTAACTTCGTCAAAATATTTATGCCTTATGAAATTCATTCTGCTATTCTTTGTGATGATTTTTTTATCGTCTTGTCATACAAAACAATCAGATACTGAATCTCAATTAAATGAAATCAAACTGATAAATGTAAAATATGGCGCATACGAAAGAAATATTATGGACGTCTATCTGCCTAAAGGCCGGAACAAAAATATTCCTTTTGTCATCAATCTTCATGGCGGTGCCTGGACTTTGGGTGATAAAGTCTGGGGAGCCGGTATTTCAGAATACCTTTATAATCATAATGTCGCAGTTATTAATATGAATTATAGATTTGCGGATGATAACGCAACGCATCTTCCTCTGCTTTTAGACGACATTAATAATGTTATAAAATATATTCAGCAACATTCCAAAGAGTGGAATGTTCGAAATAATGGTTACTCCATAACCGGAGAAAGTGCCGGAGCGCATATGGCATTAAGTTATGCCTACCAATATCCTCAAAACATCAAAGCAATTATGACAAGGTGTGCACCAACGAATTTCGGTGATATCGAAAACCTAAAATATGCGAATAAAAATGATGTAGTGGGAGCAATCAATAAAATGTCTGGTAACAAAGAAGAAGTTGATATCGAAAAAATACCTGAAGCTTATATCAATGTAAGTCCTGTCAATCATGTGAAAAATATTCCCACATTGATATTTCATGGCGATCAGGATGAAATGGTTCCTTATTCTCAAGCTACACAGTTATCAAAAATTTTGCATCAGAAAAAATATCCTCATCAACTTATCACGCTTCCGGGAGCAAGCCATAATATTTTATTAAGGGATAATGACAGAGAATTAATTTATTCAAAATCTTTGGAATGGGTGGAGAAATATGGTAGATAAACTTACATTGTAATGATTAAATAAGGAAAATTAATCAGTCCTAAATTTGATTTTTGTCCTCAAACTTCTATCTTTATTAAAATTTTTGTTTCAATGAATAAATTACTTTTATTAATCTGTATTTGTACGTTCACAATTGGATTTTCTCAGACAAATTCTGTTGAAGAAAACTTCACCAAGAGAGAAGTTTACATCCCAATGCGAGACGGAACAAAATTATTTACCATCATTTACACGCCAAAAGATATTTCGAAAAGCAACAAATATCCAGTGATAATGAACAGAACCTGTTACGGCATCGCTCCTTACGGAGAAACGAATTTCAGAAAAGTAGTGAGTCCTAATAAATTTCTTCAGAAAGAAAAATATATCTTCGTTTTCCAGGACGTTCGCGGCAGATATATGAGCGAAGGCACTTTTACGAATATGACACCACAAGTAGATCATAAAACTAAAAAAGATGTGGACGAAAGTACTGATACTTACGACACCGTAGATTGGTTGGTAAAAAATGTACAATACAACAATGGAAAAGTAGGTCAATATGGAACTTCATATCCCGGATTTTATACAGCAGTTGGTACTTTGGCTAATCATCCTGCTTTAGTAGCCTCTTCTCCGCAAGCTCCAATTTCTGATTTTTGGTATGATGATTTCCATCACAACGGTGCATTCCTGATGAGTTATTTTAAGACTTTCCCAGTCTTCGGTGTTAATAAAACTAAGCCTGAGAAAGAATCCTGGTTTGCAGATAAAATGATAAAACCAACTTCCGACGACGGTTATCTTTTCTATAAAAATATGGGAACGCTGAAAGATGGCGTTGACAAATATTACAAAGACAATTTCTTTATGCAGGAAGTCGTAGAACATCCAAACTACGATGAATACTGGCAGAAAAGAAATCTACTTCCTCATCTTAAAAACATCAATCACGCGGTAATGACTGTTGGTGGTTGGTTTGATTCTGAAGATTTAAGAGGTCCATTAGAAATTTACAAAACCATAGAAAAATCCAGCCCGAAAGCTAAAAATACCATCGTAATGGGACCTTTTTCTCACGGCGGCTGGAACTACGACAGTGGGAAGCATTATCATAATGATATTTATTTCGGTGACAGCATCGCCACTTATTATCAAAAAAATATTGAGCAGCCTTTCTTCCATCATTATTTAAAAGAAGATTCTAAAACTACAGTCAAACTTCCGGAAGCTTATATGTTTGATACCGGAAAAAAAGAATGGAAACAATTTGAAAACTGGCCACCAAAACAAGCTACAAAACAAAGCTTTCATTTGAACAGTTCTGGATCTCTTTCTGAAATCGGAGAAAATCCGAAAACTTTCGCATACTACGTTTCAGATCCTAACAAACCAGTTTTGAGCAGCGAAAACTATAAAGATATGAATGGTTTCACTCCGAAAAATTATATGAGTGAAGATCAGCGTTTCGCAAGCTATAGATCAGATGTGCTAAGTTACACAACTGACGTTTTGGAAAATGATTTGACATTAGCAGGAGAAATTTTAACCAAATTAAAGATTACCTGTTCTTCCACAGATGCTGATTTTATTGTCAAATTAATTGATGTTTATCCAGCAGATGAAAAAGCAAACGTTGATAAACCAAATGTTGTTTACGCCAATTATCACCAAATGGTAAGAAGCGAAATAATGCCGGCAAGATTCCGCAATAGTTTTGAACAGCCGGCACCACTTATTCCGAACAAAGGCGCAAGCGTTGATGTAAAATTACAGGACGTTTTCCACACGTTTAAGAAAGGACACAAAATCCAGATTCAGGTTCAGAGTACTTGGTTTCCTTTGATGGCGATTAATCCTCAGAAGTTTTTGGAAAATCCTTACAAAGCCACGAAAGATGATTATGAAAAAGCTGAGATCAAAGTTTCCAGCGGAAGTACAATAGAATTTGATATTTTGAAATAAAAAAAGAAAAGCACAAACCCCATTTTGTGCTTTTTCAGTTATAATGATTTGATGATATCTGCTGCGATTCCGTAAGATTTCTGTTTAGCTTCAAAATCATAAATATTTCCCGAAACGATGATCTCGTTTGGTCGGAAATCTTTCACAAACTTTGATAGTTTTTCTTTTAGCGTTTCTCTGTCTCCAACAAATGTTTTGGCTGCCATTCTGTTAAGGTGTAATGCAACGTCATCAGAAATATTAGCAAGATCCGTCTCATCTGGTGGTAAAAGCGGCTGTCTCTGATCCGTCAATATATTAACAAAAACCTGAAAATGAGATGTCGACAAATAATGCGCTTCATCCACAGAATCAGCTCCAATAATATTAATACAAATCATCACATAAGGCTCATCCAAAAACTCGGAAGGCTGAAAATGTTCTCGGTAAATTTCCAATGCAACCTCCAACTGTGAAGGTGCAAAATGTGCAGCAAATGCGTACGGCAAACCTAATTTAGCAGCCAAAAAAGCGGAATCAGTAGAACTTCCAAGAATATAAAGTGGAACGTCAGCACCTTCACCAGGAATAGCTCTTACTTTAGCATCAGAATTTTGATCAGACATATATTTCTGAAGTTCTTTGATATGGAATTCGAAATTATAATTGGGAGTGAAATTATTTCCTCTCAAAGCACTTGCCGTAAGTCCATCTGTTCCCGGCGCTCTTCCCAAACCAAGATCTATTCTTCCAGGATATAATCCATCCAAAGTCCCAAACTGCTCTGCAACGGATAATGTTGAATGATTTGGAAGCATAATTCCACCGGAACCAACTCGTAAAGTATTGGTCTGACCTGCAATGTGACCAATCAGAATAGATGTTGACGCACTCGCAACATTCGGGAAATTATGGTGTTCTGAAAACCAATATCTGGTAAATCCAAGTTTTTCTGCGTGCTGAGCAGATTTCACAGATTTCTGAAAAGTTTTATTGATATCATCGCCTTTGACAATAGTTGCAAGGTCCAGAATTGAATATTTAATTGACATATTTTAAAATTTATACAAATGTTTAATTCAAAAAACAAACCACCTGTAAATAAAGAGAAATATGAGAAATTTTGGCAGGATTTGAAATATTTTTTCCACTAAATAATAATCAAAAGAAATATTTATTACATTTGCTACAATAAACTATAAAAAACATTACAAATGGTATCTACAACATCAAAATTTGTTGCCGAGTTAATTGGCACAATGGTTCTAGTATTAATGGGTTGCGGAAGTGCAGTCATTGCCGGCGCTGATGGAACCACAGGCGTTGGACTCTTAGGAATTTCTTTTGCTTTCGGACTCAGTGTGGTCGCAATGGCTTATGCAATCGGTCATATTTCCGGCTGTCATATTAATCCTGCGATTTCTATTGCAATGGTTGCAGCAGGTAGAATGAAAATTGGAGAAGCAGTGTATTATATTGTTGCTCAGATTATTGGTGCAATTATCGGCGCAGGAATTCTCTACATTATTTTCACCAATCATCCGGGGGCGGAATTAGGACCGTGGGCTTTAGGTTCTAATGGTTGGGGAACTGGTTATCTGGATGAATACAATACTTTGGCAGCTTTTGTTGCAGAGTTTGTTTTCACATTTATCTTTTTATTGGTCATCCTTGGATCTACTTCTACAAAGAACATTCACGGTGGTTTTGCAGGTTTAGCGATTGGATTATCGCTTGTTCTGATTCATATTGTAGGAATCAAAATTACAGGTGTTTCTGTGAATCCTGCGAGAAGTATTGGTCCTGCAATTTTTGCTGGAGGCGAAGCGCTTTCCCAGATTTGGTTATTTATTGCAGCTCCAGTTTTAGGTGGCGTTTTTGCAGCTTTTGTTTATAATCTTTTGATTGAGAAAAAGGAAATAGCTTAAACTAATTTCATTAATAAAAAATTAAAAATCCTGTCAAGTTTTATTGGCAGGATTTATTTTTTATTTTTTGCTTCGAAGAAATTTTTGAAGATTAATTCTTCTCTTTTACCTTTTAATTCGAACTTTTTGAAAAGAAGACTTCGGGCAAGATTTCTAATAAACTGATCTTTGTCGCAGAGTTTCCAGTAAGAATCCGTGTGAATTGTTTTTGGATCTCGGATTTTATAGAAAGTAGTTTCCCAATTGTCTTCGTCATGATAAAACTCGATGATGCCACAATGTTTCGGAATTGTCTGATGATCTATCATTCCCATTGGTAAAAGAAAACTGAATGAATTACAGATATAATCGCCACATCCAATTTTTTCGTGTTTCAGGAATTTTTCTCCGGTTTTCTGATTGGTATATTTCTTTTTGAAATCGTTTTTAAAATCTGGTTTAGATAGTTTAATTTCAATTTCGTGACTGAAACCTTCATTATTGATCAATAAAATATCGGCTTCCCAATCGGAATGAAAAAAATTGGTCAGCACAATTTCTTTATCGAAATCGCAATTGGTATTGATAAAGCTATGAATAAGTTCTTCTATTTTCAGCATCATTCAATTGATCTAATATCTGCGAACTGTAACGTGGTAACAACTTTGCTGCTTTTCTTTGATATAAAAAATACGGCCTAAATTTTTATATTCTTCAAGGACTTTTTCCAATTCTTTTTCGAGTTTTGTATTGACTTTTAATTTGTGATCAAACCGAACATACGAGATATCGAAAGCTGCACCGTAATTATGCGAACTAATCCCTAGCGATGCATTGGAATTGACTTTTCTCAACCGACATTGGTCTTCCAAAGTTCTTGTTACAGATGACACAACAAAAAAGCTTTTAGTTTCCGATGCGAATTTATTGGCCATATTTTCCAAAGTGGTTCTGGCTTTTTTAACCAAATAAGGACGGCTGTATTCCAACGCCTGCAAACGGTAACCACGCGATTTCTTTTTGACTTTGACGAATTTTCCTTTTGCAATGTACTTATCAACTGATTTGGTACTTTCTAAAATATCAACACCAAAGTTTTGGGCAGCCAATAAATGTGGTTTGTATAAAACAGTTGGTTCCACTTTCAAAACTTCTTTCAGATCATAACATTTCTGAGATTTGAAAATAGAAAAACACATCAGAAAAATTAATGATAAAAACCTCATTAAATGGATATTAAATTAGACTTAGATAAATCAATTGTGTTTTAGAAAATAAATTTAATTAAAATTTTAAGAAACCAAAAGACTGCAACCGCGAATATCAGAATGATCAATCCTTCCTAAAACCTGAAAAGTTTCGTTTTCCAATCGTCCCAAATCCTGCGTGGCAATGAATGAACAGGAATGCTTGTTAGCCAAATCTATAATATTAATTGCGCCAGTTCTTCCATCATCAACGTAAGAAAATGGGTCTTCTGTATTTCTGATCAGGATTCGCATCCAGTTTGGACTTTTATAAATATTTTCTCCCAGAGAATAAGCCTGAGAAAGCAATTCTGTCATCGAATATTCTGAAAATATTTTATCGGTTTTGAAACCTTCTTGGAATATTTTTAACAGTTCATCTTTTGTCATTTCTTCTTTTCTGCCTTTCATTCCACCTGTTTCGATAATGGTCAGATTTTCAGATTTAGAAATTGAGAAATTTTGAGATTCCAAAGTATCAAGAAAATCTAATAACGCGAATGATACACCGAAAAGAATGACTTTTTTATCCATCAAAGTTTGAAGCAAGTCAAATAATTCCTGATGATTGTAGAGGAAATAATCATTTTCTGGTTTGGCGGATTTTTTCATCAGAAAATCAACCATATAAATCAAAGAAGAATGGGTGTTTTCGGAATAATTGGGTAGCAAACCTAAGAAAATATAATCTTCCGGCTTTCCTATGAATTCTTCAAAACTTTTATAAATGCTTTCTTCGTAAAGTGAAAAATCTGCGATATAATGCTTGGAACGGTTCATTTGAGTTGTTCCGGAACTTTGAAAATAGTTCTCAGTTTGAAAATTTTTGTCTAAAACCAAATGATTTTTGAACATTTCAATTGGTAGAAATGGAATATCATTAACTTGGTTTATTGATGAAATATCAATGTTTAAATAATCAACAAATTTTCTGTAAACCTCCACATTCTCATATTGATAACGAAAATTTTCCAAACAGGCTGTCTGGAAATCGGATTCGGATTTTATATCGAAAATATTCTGCTTCATTGTTTTTAAATTAAATTTTGAAATTTAATCTTCAAATTTTTTCACATCAAATGATTGTCCATCGTAAACGCCATAAGTGAAATAGACGATCCAATCGCCAAGGTTGATATATTTTGCGCCTCTTTCCAAATCAAAAATGAGAGGAAGATGGCGATGTCCAAAAACGAAATAATCAATGTCTTCTGTCTTAAGTTTTTCTTTGGAATATTGAATAAGAAATTCTTTGTCTTCGCCAAGAAATTCTTTGTCCTCATCTCCGGAAATTAATTTATTCTTTTGAGACATATAATTGGCAATCTTCATCGCAATATCTGGATGAAGCCATCGGAAAGCCCATTGAGCAAAAGGATTTGTGAAGATTTTCTTCATTCTTTTGTAGCCTTTGTCGCCCGGTCCAAGACCGTCTCCGTGCGCTAAAAGAAATTTTTTATCGTTGATGTCGTAATATCTTTTTTCAAAGTAAACCGGGATTCCCAATTCTTCTTCGAAATAATTTTTCATCCACAAATCGTGATTTCCTACGAAAAAATAGATATCGATTCCGGAATCTTTCAGTTCTGCAATTTTCCCTAAAACTCTGATATAACCTTTAGGAACTACATATTTCCACTCGTGCCAGAAATCAAAGAGATCGCCCATCAGGAAAAGTATCTGTGCGTCTTTTTTGATAATATCCAGCCAGCGGATAAACTTCTCTTCACGAATTCTGCTTTGCTGCAAATCCGGAACTCCGAAATGCTGATCGGAAGCGAAGTATATTTTTTTATTTGGATCAAGATTAATCTTCATAAAATGATATTGAAATAGATTATGAATTAATCAAAATTATTACGTTCGTCATTTTGGTCTCTTTTGCTGTAGATCCAAAGTCCTATTCCTAAACCTACAACAGATACTGAGGCCGTTAAAGAGGCTCTATATAATTTATCCGGGTAATCACTCCCGATATAGTTCATTAAAAATATAATCACAAATGTGATAATACCAATGAGGATATATTTTGTTAAAGTCAGTTTCATTAATTACAATTTATAAGAAATCATAATTCCGCCTTTGTAAGGAAGCAATTCTCCACTTCTGTTGGTTTCTCTTCCCATAGAATCTCCTTCTGTATCATAACGGTCTCCGCTCAACTTGTCGTAGCCTTTATAAAAACTTTGCATTGTTCCAAGGCCAAGATAAACATCCATATTCAATCTGTCACTCAGTTTGAATTGGTAGCCAGCAATTCCTCCTATTATAAACGAATATCCTCTTTGATAAAGATTTGAACTAATGTAAGGAGTTACTTCTCCATTTTTGTGAGTATAAAAACCATCATTCCAATATGCCCACTTTTGAATATTAAATCTTGCTAAAGAGAAATCAACGCCTACATAGAACTTCTTAAAAGCTTCATTAAAATAATATCTTCCATTAAATCCCAGCATATAAACTTGTGCGTGTTTTCCTGCAAATGATTTCCAAGGAGAAATAAATAAATCCGCCTGTCCTGTAATATGTTCTGAGAAACCGTGTTCTACACCTACATTTAGCATTCCAACGGGAAGAAACAATGCGTTTCCTTTTATGTATGTTTCATTTTTTTGCGAAAAACAAAAGATTGAAAGAGACATTAAACCTAAAATTATTAGTTTCTTCATCGTTATTTTTTATTCAGGATTTCATTCATTCTTGTAGCATCTTTGTTCTCATCTTTTGCAAAGTTTGCTGCCATTCCGGCGAACATCTTTGCTTCGTCTTTTTTTCCTAACTTATCATACAAAGTTGCCAGAATACTTGTAGAATCATAATTTTCTGATGACATTACTACTTTCTCCGCCCATCTTGCCGCGCTTTGCAAAGAGGTTTTTGTGGAAACTTTATCTGCAAAAACACTTGCTGCAGCTAGCAATTCTGAAGTATTAAATTCGTCTGGATTTTTGTAATATTCCAAAGCAGTTTTCTCGTAAGCAGAATAATTTTCGTGAGAAATGTAATAGTTCAGTTTATAGATATTCAGGCTTTTTACTAGGTCTTCTTTTGGAAGTAAACCTTCGCCTTCTTTCAACACTTTTGCATCATCAATCGTTTTGGTTTTTTCGTCTGTTGCAGACGTTACCAATTTCATCAGCTTAAGATAATTATCAAACTGAGTATAATTTTGCTCAGGAAGAAGTTTTGTAATCTCAGCTTTATTTGCTGCAAAAACTTTATAATTAGCGTCATCTACAGACTGAGTGAAATTAAGAAGTGCATTAACTTCTTCACCTGAGAAAGTTTTATCTTTTTTGTTTGTGAAATATTTTTCCGAAGCCTGTTTTGCTAAAATCGGGTCTTTACTTGCATAAAGATTGATGAAATTAAGCAAAGCCGGTTGATCTAATTTTCCTTTCAGAAATTCATCTTTCAGATTTGTGTTAACCAGACTCGGGTTATTATTTTTTTTACCTAATTCCAAAAATTCTTCCGTTTTGATATAGCCCAATTCTTTTCCAACAATTTCGCCTTCTCCATTTAAAAACAATAAAGTTGGATAACTTCTGATTCCATACTTTGAAGCCAGACTTGGACCTTCGCCTTTTTCCATATCAAAATGGGCATTGATGAAGTTTTTGTTGTAATAATCTGCAACATTTTTGTCTGTGAAAACGTTTTTCTCCATTAACTTACAAGGTCCACACCAAGCAGCGTAAGCATCTAGAAAAACTATTTTTTTCTCAGCTTTGGCTTTTGCTAGGATTGTTGCAAAGTCAGAATCTTCAAATTTGATGGTCTGTTGAGAAAAACTCAATTGAGAAACTAATAATATTAAGAAAAATGATATCTTGTTCATCCTTAGAATAAATCGAATTAACTGCGAAGATAACCATAATATAAGAATTGACCGAGAGTGAAATAGTAAAGTTTTAATTTTTTAACTTTGCAAATCTCAGTTTTTCAGATTTTACTGAAAACTATTAAATATCAGAATAAAAAAATATGAGGAAATTATCCTTGCTTTTTACGAAAGATGGTTTGCAATGGCAGATTTCTAAATCCAAAAAGGTCTTGGAAGAAAAAATTTGGCTGAAGGATGAAGAAACGCCCAAAAATTTGGTAGAAGAAAAATTGAATGAGATTTTGACTTCGGAAAAGTTTTCTGAAATCTCTGTCATCTCGGCTATCAATCATTTTTCTGTTGTAGAAGAAGGTTTTGACCAGCACGATTTGGGTTACGATTTGATTTCTTACAATGCAGATGTGAAAAAGGATTCTGAGGAATTGATGCTGTCTGTGAATAAGAAATTTGGCGTTCAGTTCTACTACAGTTTTCCGAAAGATTATTATCAAAAAATCAAGCAGTTGGAAGTTCCGGTTCATTTTAATTTTTCAGGAGAAAAATTCTTGAATTCTTTGAATGTGAAAAACAGAAAGGAAATCCACGTGAATCTTTATCATCAGCAAGCAGAGTTTTTTGCCATCGAAAATAAAAAAGTGGTTCTTTACAATAATCTGGATGCGACTTCGGAAGTTGATTTTCTTTATTTCATAATGTTTACTCTTAGTAAAATTGATTTTGGAATCTCTGAAACTTATTTTTATATCTATGGAGAAACAACGGAAAATGAAACTTTCATCTCGGAAATGCAGAAATTTGTCCCGAATATGAAAATCGTTTTCGATAATTTGCACAAGAAGAATTTTATAATGGTTTGATGCGGGATGTCAGATGTTGGATGTTTATTATATTGTGTAAAATATGAGTTTTAAATTTGAAAAATTGATTATTTGGCAAAGTTCTATGGATTTTGCTGACGTAATTTTTAAAATGTCCACTATTTTCCCAAAAGACGAGCTATATAATTTGACTTCTCAAATTAGGAGAGCAGTTGATTCCATAGCATTAAATATTTCAGAAGGAAGTATATTGCAAAGTAATCCAGAGTTCAAGAGATTCTTAGGTTACTCGATAAGGTCAATTGCAGAAGTTGTTACTTGTCTATACAAAGCAAAAAACAGAAATTATATCGACCAAAGAATTTTTGAAGAAAATTATCAAAGTGCTTATAAACTAAATGAATCAGATAATAGCATTTAGAAATAAATTGACTTAATACGAAAAACACCCATCACCAAACATCTAACACCCAGCTAAAATAATGTATCGAATCATATCCGGAAAATGGAAAGCGAAGAAAATTGCGGCTCCAAAAAACTTCGAAGTAAGACCAACCACAGACTTTGCAAAGGAAGCGCTGTTCAGCATTTTGGAGCATCGTTTTGACTTGGAATTCTGCTCGGTTTTGGACCTTTTTGCAGGAATTGGTTCCATCACTTTGGAATTTGCTTCCAGAGATTGCCAAGATATTACTTCCGTTGAACTGAATCCAAAACACGCTGGATTTATCAACACAACTGCGCAGGAATTGGGAATGGGATTGCAGGTGAACACACTGCGATTCGATGTTTTCGACTGGTTGAAAAGAAAGAAAAATCACGAAAAAAAATACGATATTATCTTTGCTGATGCACCATTTGAAACGGACGAAAAAAAATATAACGAATTGATTGATTTGGTTTTATCTAATGAATTATTGAAACCAAACGGACTTTTCATTTTGGAACATCAAAGCAGACAAAAATATCCACACCCGAATTTGAAAGACAGTCGAAAATATGGAAATATTAATTTTTCTATGTTTGAGGCACAACCTATTTCTGAATAAAATTTGAAATGAATATGAGGATTTTCAATATCAAATTTTTAAGCTTAATTATTTTACTTTTCAGCTTGAAAATCTCTGCACAAAATTCTTACATCAATCAATACAAACCAATTGCGACGGAACTTTCCAAGGAATTTGGGATTCCGTCTGCGATTATTCTTTCCATAGCTTATGTAGAAACTGGCGGTGGAAATAGCAAACACGCTCAGACTTTGAACAATCATTTTGGAATGGTCGGGAAAAACACGGTGAACAGTTCCAAATTCAAAAGTTTTGAAAGTCCTAAGGAATCTTTCCGTGCTTTTTGTGAAATGATTTCCCGAAAAAAGTACTATCAAAAAATGAAAGGAAATCTTGACTATTCTGAATGGCTGAATGCGATTGCTTCTGCTGGATACGCCGGAAAACCAACAGAATGGAAGCAGAAAATCAATACAGTCATAAAAAAATTCGGATTATAATTAGTTCTGAACCAAAATTTTATCTGAATCTTTTATCGCTTCATTTCCCCAATCACAAATCGAACGCAAGACAGGAATCAAAGTTTTTCCAAAACCAGTCAAAGAATATTCTACCATTAGCGGTGGTTTTTGCGTGTAAACTTTCCTCTCGATAATTCCGTCATCTTCCAGTTGTTTCAACTGCAGACTCAAAGTTCTTTCCGTGATTGTCGGGATTTCTTTTCTGATTTCATTATAACGTTTTGTTCCCATTGCAAGATGAATGAGAATCACAGCTTTCCATTTTCCTCCTATAAAACGCATTGTAACGCTTGTTCCGCAAGGAAATTTTTTATTATCGATTAAAAACATATACTATCATTATTGACCGTTATTGCAAAGTTAATAAACACTACTTATTTTTGCAACTATAAAATTGATAGTACAAAATTATGGAAACATTTCTTACCAAAATGCAGAAAAGATACACTGTAAAAAAGTATAATTCTGAAGGAAAACTTAGCAATGAAATTAAAGAACAATTGAAATCGATTCTACATCTGAGTCCTTCTTCAATCAACAGTCAGCCGTGGAAATTTACTTTTGTGGAAGATTCAAAAGCTAAATCAGAATTTGCTGAAGTTTCTTATTTCAACAAAGAAAAAATCAATGACAGTCAGCTTTTGGTAGTTTTTCAGGTTTTGAAAAAAGCAGAAGATTTTGAAAAGCAAATCGAGGGAAATTTACCCGAAGGTTCTATAGAATATTACAACAAAATGATAAAACCAAACGGCGAAGTTTATACAAAAAGCTGGATGTCACATCAGGTTTATCTTGCTTTAGGCGTTTTGTTGAGCGCTTGTGCGCAAATGGAAATCGATTCTACGCCAATGGAAGGAATTGAAATCGCAAAATATGATGCTATTCTGGGTAATGAAAAATACACAACGTTGTTCGCTGTCGCAATTGGTGTGAGAGATGAAAATGATTTCAATCAACCGAAACTCAAAGCCAAATCTAGATTGAATTTTGAAGAAATTCTGGATGTGATTTAAATTCTTTTTCAAAACCACAAAAGTCACAAAAGACAATAATTTGATAATCAAAGTTTAAATAAGTTGACTTTTCAAAGCTTATTTAAACTTTATCAAAAACAATCTAACAATCAAAACTTTTGTAGCTTTTGTGGTTAAAAATCTATTTAAAAATAATTTCTAACTTTGCAGAAATAAAATTCTAAAGGTTATAATGTAAAATTCAATTTCTTTTCAGGCAATCTTCTGCGGACAATCTCGTCTGCTATTGTTCATCTTAAAAAAGAAATTATGCTAATTTTACAAGATATATCTTATCAACATCCCAATAAAGATGTTCTTTTTTCGGACATCAATTTTACACTTAATTCTCAGGAAAAAATAGCTTTAATCGGAAATAATGGTTCCGGAAAATCGACTTTGCTTAAAATAATTGCAGGCGAATTACAACCAAAATCAGGAACGATTAAATCAAATTCTAACGTCTATTACATTCCGCAGATTTTCGGTCAATATAATCATTTGAGTATTTCAGAAGCTTTAAGAATCGATAAAAAATTGGGCGCTCTAAGGGAAATTCTAAATGGCTTTGTAACCGAGGACAATATGGAAATCTTAAACGATGATTGGACAATCGAAGACAGAATCAAAGAAGCTTTCACATATTGGAATCTTCCAGATTTTGATTTAAATCTGAAATTGGAAAATCTAAGTGGCGGACAAAAAACCAAATTATTTCTCGCAGGAATGATGATTCATCAGCCGGATTTGATTCTAATGGATGAACCGACGAATCATCTGGATTCGGCAAGTAGAAATCTGCTTTATGAATTTATTAAATCAACCTCGAAAAGTCTTTTGATTGTAAGTCACGACAGAGTTTTGCTCAATCTTTTAGATAAAACTTGTGAACTCAATAAAAATGGAATTTCGGTTTATGGTGGAAACTATGATTTCTATTCTGAACAGAAAAAAATCGAACAAAATTCGCTGGAACAGAACATTCAAAACCGAGAAAAGGAATTGAAAAAAGCCAAAGAAAAAGAACGCGAAACGATTGAAAGGCAAAACAAATTGGATTCTCGAGGAAAAGGAAAGCAGGAAAAATCGGGCGTTTCCAGAATTATGATGAACACGCTTCGCAACAAAGCAGAAAACAGCACCTCAAAACTGAAATCCGTTCATTCTGAAAAAATCGATAACATCAGAGAAAATCTTCACAGTTTGAAAGATAATCTTTCGGGAATCGACAAAATGAAGATTAATCTCGATAATTCTCATCTTCATAAAGGGAAAATTTTGGTCAAAGCGGAACAAATTAATTTCAATTATCATCAAGAAAATCTTTGGAAAGATAATCTCGATTTTCAAATTGTTAGTGGAGAAAGAATTGCAATAAAAGGTGATAATGGTTCCGGAAAAACGACCTTAATAAAAATGATTTTAGGTGAAATCCATCCAACTTTTGGTAGTCTTTATTTAGCCGAAAAGAAAACTGTTTACATCGACCAAGAATATTCTTTGATTGACAACTCACTTTCGGTTGAGGAACAAGCGCAGAAATTTAACCTGAGAAATCTTGAGGAACACGAGGTCAAAACTATTTTAGCCCGTTTTCTTTTTTTTAAAAATGACTGGGACAAAAAGTGTGAATTCCTGAGTGGCGGCGAAAAGCTGAAACTTCTACTCTGCTGTCTTTCCATTCAAAATCTTTCTCCGGATATGATAATTTTGGACGAACCAACGAACAATCTGGATATTCAGAATATCGAAATTCTGACATCCGCCATCAATGATTATGAGGGAACTTTGATTGTGGTTTCGCACGATAACCAGTTTTTGGAAGACATTAAAATAAACAAAAATGTAAATCTATAAAAAAACGCCTCGAGTAATTTCGAGGCGTTTTCATTAAACTAATTTTGCAAGATAAATCTCCGCAGGTTTGTCCAATAATGCCGGCGCTTTTTCCACAAATTCTTTGATGTAAGATTGTTGGTTGTGAGCATCCAGACCATCTTTGCTTTTCCAAATCTCGTGAAAAATGAAAACCGTGTCGTCCTCCAGACCTTGCTGTAACTCGTACTTTTCGCAGGCTTCTTCTTTTCTGGTGTTCAGAACCATATTATCCAGGATGGATTTTAATTCCTGAATTTTGTCTGTTTTCGATTTTAAAATCGCTGTTAAATAGATTGACATTTTAATTTTATTTAATTAATTCAACACTTTTAGATTCTCAGTTTCCAAAGCATTTTTTAGATAATTTTTGTACTCAATTTCGTAATTATCAACACGTTCCTGAGTCGCTGCTTTTTCCATATCGTGGAAATGGAAACTTCCCAAATGCTTCATTCCTGTAAACGCGTTCATCCTGTGAAAACCGAACAACACACCTTCGTCAACAGAATGTTGGTTGAAAAACTCGCCTTCCAAAGTGAACGCCGTTTCGGGTGCGTTCCAGCTTGTCGTCACGAAATAATGTTTGCCGTGCATCAAACCGCCAGTTCCGTAATTGATGGCAGGATTCACTCTGGAACGTCCGTCGCTTTTGTAAAGTCCGTTGTTGTGACCAGCCGTGAAAACTTCGTCAATATAAAGTTTCAAACGATTCGGAACCTGAAACCACCAAACCGGAAAATGATAAACTACAATATCTGCCCATTTAAAATTTTCAGCTTCCTCCACAGGGTCAAAATCATCATTAACATTAGTAATTCTGATTTCAAAATTCTCGTTTTCAAGAACTTCTTTTGTCCAGTTGGTAATTGTTTTATTAAAGCTTCCGCCAGAGTGAGCGAAGGTTTGTCCGCCATTGATTACAAATATATTTTTCATTGATTGATTATTTAAATTATTAATACTGCAAATTTCCTACAGAAAAATGAATTATAAAAATAATTTAAATCATACATTTGCATTATAATTATGATGATAAAATGATAAATCTAGAATGGCTCAGAACTTTTAAAAGTGTTTACGAAACCCAATCTTTTACGAAAGCAGCGAAAGAATTGTACATTTCACAACCTGGCGTAAGTCTTCATATTGGTTCTTTGGAGGCGTATGTTGGTTACACTTTATTCGAAAGAATTTCTAAGAAATTGATTCCGACAGAGAAAGCAAAAATCCTTTACAACTTTACGCTAGAACCACTTTTGAAACTTGAAACTGCGGAACAAACTTTCCATAAAACGACAAAAACTGAACGTTCAACTGTAAGTATTGGAATGTGTTTCGAAACCTTTCAATTCACTTTGGAAAAGCACATTCCAAATTTTGATTTTAATGTCATTATTCGATTTGGATTGTATGAGCAGATGTTTTCGGATTTGGATAATGGCTTGCTGGATTTGATTATCACGCCAAGAAAAGCTGGTTTGAAAAATCTGAATTTCGACTCGTTTTCCAAAGAAAAAATTGTTTTGATTAATGGAACCGGAACAGATACCTCAGGATTCAAAAATCTCATCAAGAAGAATAAAATTGAGGAAGCTGAAGCTTGGCTGAAACAGCAAATATGGTACAGCACAGCGGCCGATATGGAACATTTGAATAACTTTTGGAAAGCTAATTTCAACCGCCATCCAGATTTCAAACCAAATTACATTGTCCCAAATATCTGCTCGATTGTCCGTTGTTTAAGTGGAAATTCAGGATTCTCAATCATTCCGGATTTTCTCTGTAAAAAAGAAATTGCAAGCGGCGGAATCGAGATTACTTGGGAAGGAAATAACAAAATCGAAAACACACTTTATTTTGGCGAACGTGTGAAAAATAACGTTCAAAACGAAATTGATAAAATCAAAGAGATATTCCGAAATGAGAATTTCTAGAGAACTTTATGCTCCAAATCAATAGATTTTCCGAAGAATTTTTTTGAGATTTTTTCGAAGTTTTTGGTAATATCCGACAAGAAAAATTGATAAATTGGATTGTGATTCTCTTCGTTGAGAAGATTATGCTTGTCCAAAATCATTTTCAATTGGTTTGCAACGATATTCGGAGAGTCTATAACTCGAACGCGGTTTCCGTAGTATTGTTTTATTTCGTCTATCAAAAGTGGATAATGGGTACAACCGAGAATCAAGGTTTCAATATTTTTTAATTTACTATTACTCAAATAATTATAAATAATTGAATGAGTAATTGGATGATTTTTAAAACCTTCTTCAATTGCAGGAACCAAAAGCGGAGTCGCTAATTCATCAACCTTGATAAATTTATTATGCTTTCGGATTGATTTTTTGTAAAGCCCAGAATTTACCGTTGCTTTAGTCGCAATCACGCCAACGTTGTTATGAATTTCGTATGATACTTTTTCCGCAACAGGATTGATGACATCAATAACCGGAACTCTGTCAGCAACAAGTTCTACAACTTCCTGAAGAGCGTTTGCAGTCGCAGAATTGCAGGCAATTACGATAGCTTTACAGTTTTTCTCCAATAAAAAATTTGTGATTTTTGTTGAATAACCGACAATCGCTTCACGAGATTTCTCACCGTAAGGAAGATGTTTTGTATCGCCAAAATAAATTAAATCTTCATTTGGTAACAGTCTTTTGATTTCTTTTGCAACCGTCAATCCACCAACTCCGGAATCAAAAATTCCGATTGGTTGATTGGCTGAAAGATGAGTATAGTCGGCTTTTTTCTTTTTCAATTTGAAAAAATGTTTTTACAAAAATAGTGAATAGATTTTAGATTTCTATCTTCAAAATATCTTTTAAACCATAAACAAATCACTTGCAATTCCGTCTGCTAAGAACCAATGTTTTTCAGGAATTAAAAGATGATTATTTTCGATTTTTAGAATTCCGGATTCTAATTTTGGTTTGATTTCGTTATTAAGATAATCTATTATTTCTGAAGAAAAATTTTGATTAATTTTATAAAAGTCTACGCCCCAAATTGTCCTAAGTCCAATCATCATCATCTCGTTGAAACGGTCTTTTTCTGAAAGGATTTCGGTTTCTTTTGGAATTATATTTTGATTGATATTCTTGATGTAAAGTGAATTATTGGCGACATTCCAACTTCTTTCTAAGTTTCCATTGTAAGAATGTGCAGATGGACCAATTCCCAGATATGGTTCAGATTTCCAATAAGCTGAATTGTGTTTTGAATGGAAGTTTGGTTTTCCAAAATTTGAAATTTCATAATGGTCAAACCCATTATGTTTCAGAAAATCGGACATATAATAGAACTCCTGATTTTGTTCTGCTTCTTCAGGTGAACTTACCTTTCCGTTCTCAATCCATTTTTCCAGAGCTGTTTTTGGCTCAACAGTCAAAGCATAAGATGAAACGTGTGGAACTTGAAGTTCGATAGTTTTATTGAGATTTTTTTTCCAGATTTCGAAGTTTGAAGTGGGAGAACCATAAATCAAATCGATGCTGATATTTTGCAATCCGTAATCCTGAGCTCTTTTAATAGAACTTTCTGCTTCGGAAGCGTTGTGTGCACGATTCATCAATTTCAAATCTTCATCAAAAAAACTTTGAGTTCCAATAGACAATCGATTGACTTCTGTCGCTGATAATTCTTTGAGGAAATTTTTATTTAAATCGTCTGGATTTGATTCTAAAGTGATTTCAATATTTTCATCAAAACTGAAATATTTTTGAAATTCATCTATCAAGGATTTAATCTCGTCAACACTTAAAACAGAAGGTGTTCCTCCACCGAAATAGAGTGATTTTAAGGTTTTATTTTCTAATTCATTATGTCTTAATCCAATTTCTTTTTTGATAGCGGATAACATCTCATCCTTCAAACTAAAAGAAGTTGAAAAATGGAAATTGCAGTAACTGCATTTTTGCTTGCAGAAAGGAATGTGAAGATAAATCATTAAAAAAAGCCCTGAAAAAATCAGAGCTCAAAGGTATTTAAATTAAATTAATCTTATCTATATCGGAAACCTCTTGTATTGATGAAATTATCGATATTAAATCCTAATGACAGCATAAAGCTATTACCGAAATTCTCTGTCAATTCTGACACACCGAAGTTATAAACTGCTCCGAATGTAATCCCGCCAACTCTTCCTTTGATAATTGGTGACATTCCGAGATTCTGGCTTCCAACGGCACTTTTCGCACTTCTGAAACTAATTCCGGCTGAGATATTATTAGTCTCTCCAAAAGCAGTTGCCATTAAGTTATAATCAACTATTCTCGAGGAATTTGTATTAAGGTTCATCATAAAAGACGGCGTCAAAAATATACCATCTGTAAAATGCCAGTCGTAACCTAAGTTCGCATAAAACTTGGTTGGAGAAGGTTCTATTCCATTGACGATTGGAATATCATTACTGATTGGAATATCCATTACGGAAATCCCGGCAAAGAAATAACGGTACTTAACCGCAGCTCCAAGATTGGCATAAGCCATAAAAATATCATTGGTATTTTCTCCTAAAACAGGATCTCCTACTTGTTCTGCATTGATCTTTGTATAATCAATGTTCATATTATAAAGATTGGTACCAACACCAAATGAGAACTGATCCTGACGATCTTCCTCATCAGAAAGAGGAACAAAATATGAAGCACCCAGCATCAATCCATTTGACGAGATCGGCCCGTTCTGATCTCTGAAAAATGCAACTCCTGCTCCTACTCTGTCAAATATATTAGCATGAATACCAATAGATTGTACATTTGGAGATTCGTCCAGTTGAGAGAATTGTTTTTGGTAATTCAGGTTCAAAGCAACATCATCGGTTTTCCCCAATAATGCGGGATTGAACAAGAAATCTCCATCAACAAGATATTGCTGATAAAAAGGCAAAGTCTCCTGAGCTTTGACATTAATAAAAGAAACTGTTACAAACAGTATTAATATTTTATAGAATTGGTAATTTTTCTTCACAATGCAAATATATAAAACTCTAGTTATTATCTAAATATTTTCTCCAACGTTCAGACGCATCTTGCATATCTTTTGGCATTGGACTTTCAAAATACATTTCTTTCTTCGTTGTTGGGTGGATAAATCCTAATGTATGAGCGTGCAAAGCGTGTCTTGGTAAAACTTCAAAAACATTTTGTACAAATTTTCTATACTTCGGCATATCAACTCCTCTCATTACGATATTTCCTTCATATCTCGCATCATTGAACAAAGTATGTCCTATATGTTTCAGGTGAGCTCGGATCTGATGCGTTCTTCCAGTTTCCAGCTTACATTCTATCCAAGTCATATAACGGAATCTTTCCAAAACTTTGTAATGAGTTACTGCGTGCTTACCGTGACTTCCATCTTCGTAAGTGTACATCTGCATTCTGTTTTTTGGATGTCGTCCGATGTGTCCGGTTACAGTTCCAGAGTCATCTTTAACATTTCCCCAGACAAATGCCCAATAGAGACGCTTCGTTGTCCTGTCAAAAAACTGCTTCGCTAAAAAGCTAAGTGCATATTCTGTTTTTGCAATCACCAACAGACCGGAAGTATCTTTATCAATTCTATGAACCAAGCCCACTCTATCTAAATCCGAATTATAATTAGGATCTTTTGCAAAATGAAATGCCAATGCATTTACCAACGTTTTATCCCAATTTCCAAATCCCGGATGAACAACCATTCCTGGATCTTTATCAACAATAATTAAGTCACTATCCTCATAAACGATATTAATTGGAATATCTTGTGGAATGATGACATTTTCTCTTGGCGGATGTGCTAGTAGAACACTTACTTCATCTCCTGGTTTTACTCTGTAGTTTTGTTTTACGGGATTTCCGTTGACAATAACGTTGCCTGCTTTACAAGTTTGAGAAATTTTGTTTCTGGAAGAATTCTGACGAAAAAGCAGTAAAAACTTGTCTATTCTAAGTGGTTCTTGCTTCTTATCAACCGTGATATTGACGTGTTCATATAGTCCACTGTTTTCGTCATCAGCAGAAATATCTTGATTAATTAATTCGTCTTCTAAAAATTCTTCGGTCTCGTCCAGCATATATTAATTTTAAAAGGCTTCAACATTTTGTCGAAGCCTTTTGTTTTTTTATTCAACTACCACTTTTTTAGGCTTTGGCTTATCTACAGGTTTTGTAGATTGTGGTGATGTTGTATTTTGTTTCACAGCAGCAGAAGTATTCGTTGGCTGTGTAGTTGTCGGTTTTGGTTTGGTAACAGTAGTTTGCGCTGTTCCGGAAGTTGAAGGAGTGGTAGAAACCGGAGGTTTTACAACTGCTGGTTTCTGCTCAATTGTAGGTGGCGGAACTTCGTTATATTGAATTGGAGCTAATGTCGTATCAATCTTCGGACGGTACATATCATCCAGCTGTTTTATTTTGCTTTGTAATTCAGCAGGTGTTTTTTTACTTGCCCAGAGATCGATCTGCATTCCCTGATCTCTTTGCGAACCAAATTCCGGATCCTGATAATAAACAATATCAGAATCATCTTTTCCGCCGTCTTCGTGATCTACGATTCCAACTTCAAATAAAGCCTGGGCTATAATTTGTTTTGCTTCTTGTACCGTTCTTCCAACAACATTAGGGATAGCAACATTTCTCAAAGGACCAGATCCTATCACCAGATCAACAGTAGAGAATTTTGGTAATAAAGTTCCAGGTTTTATACTTGAGCCATTAAAAATGATTCTAAGCACTGCATCTCTTTGAATACTTGGTTCAAAAAGGGTGTCACCAACCTTTAAACCAACTAAATTTAATTGATTAAAAGCCAAACCTTTATATCGATCAATAATATCAGGGACAGCTACTTTTGCCCAAGTTCTTGGATTAACTTTTAAAACAATTGCTCTTCCGTTTTTCACATTCGCACCCGGTGAAGGGAAAACTGCCAAAACCTGAAACGGACGGAATTTTGGATCATATTTGAAACTATCCACTTCATATTCCAAACCGGAATCATCAAGAATTTTGATAGCATCGTGTACTTTCATATTCATAACATTTGGCACAGGAACTTCATCTCCATGATTGGTATGAAACTCCAACCAACGGAATGTAAGCCAAACCAAACCGGCGAAAAACGCCATTGCCAATACGATATTAAGTAATACTTTCCAGTGGAAAAGCGATTTGAACATAATTATTCTTTTTCAGAAACGTAACGCAAATATAGATAATTAAATTGTATTACTCTTTTCTATCAACTTGAAAAAGCTGTTAAAAAAAAGAAAATGGGCGGTTTGGTTTAAAAATCTTATTTTTGCACTTTGAAATACATATGGAGTCTATACAAGTTCACGACAAAAGTTTCGTACCATACCTGAAACACGATGAAATTCAGGCAATTATTAAAGAATTAGCAGAAAAAGTTTACGAAGATTACAAAGATGAAACCCCAATTTTCATTGGTGTACTAAATGGTGTAATTATGTTTTTCTCAGATTTTTTAAAATATTATCCTGGTAAATGCGAAATTGCCTTTTTACAAGTAAGTTCATATTCCGGAACACAATCTACCGGAATCGTTTATAAAAAAATGGAACTTACAAAAGATGTTATGGATCGTCATATTATCCTTATGGAAGATATTGTGGATACAGGAAACACGTTAGAAAATCTATTCGAATATTTCAAAAACACACAACGTCCGAAATCTCTGAAAGTTGCTTCTCTGCTTTTGAAACCTGATGTTTTCAAAAAAGATTTCACAGTAGATTATGTTGCGAAAGAAATTCCGAACAAATTTGTATTAGGTTACGGATTGGATTATGATGAATTAGGAAGAAACTTACCGGACTTATATCAATTAGAAGAAGGTAGAATCAATCACTAATTCCCACTCAAGAAAAAGAAATAAATCTAAATAAATTAAAGAAATATGATCAATATTGTTCTCTTTGGTCCTCCGGGAAGTGGAAAAGGAACCCAGGCTCAGCATTTGATTGAGAAGTATAATCTGAAACAAATTTCGACAGGCGATCTTTTTCGTTATAATATGAAAAATGATACAGAGCTTGGAAAATTAGCTAAATCATACATCGACAAAGGACAACTAGTTCCGGATCAAGTTACGATTGATATGCTAATTGACGAGCTGAGAAAACCAACAGAAACGAGTGGATTTATTTTTGACGGATTTCCTAGAACTGCAGTTCAGACTGAAGCTTTGGAAACCATTGTAAAAGAAGAATTAAATTCCGAAATCAGTGTTTGTCTTTCATTAATTGTTGATGATGAAGTTCTTGTGGAAAGACTTCTGAAAAGAGGAGAAACCAGTGGCAGAACAGACGATTCTAATGAAGCAATCATCCGAGATAGAATCACAGAATATTATTCAAAAACTGCAGAAGTTGCAGAATTATATAAAAAACAGGGCAAATATGCAGAAGTAGTCGGCGTTGGAAACATCTCCGAAATCTCGGAAAAACTATTTGCTGAAGTAGAAAAAATAAAATAGTTATTAGTAATGAGCGATGAGTTATAAGTTTTTACAATTCATTCTCATAATTCATAACTCATAATTCATAATTAAAAAAAATGTCAAATTTCGTAGATTACGTAAAAATCCATTGTAAAAGCGGTCACGGCGGTGCTGGATCGGCTCACCTTCGTAGAGAAAAATACATCCCGAAAGGTGGTCCGGATGGTGGCGATGGCGGACGTGGTGGTCACGTAATCATGAGAGGAAATGCTCACGAATGGACACTTTTACCACTTAGATACACACGTCACATCAAGGCTGACCGTGGACAAAATGGTGCGAAAAACCAGCTGACTGGTGCTTACGGTGATGATGTTTATATTGATGTTCCAATGGGAACGATTGCAAGAAATGAAGAAGGCGAAATCGTTGGCGAAATCCTGGAAGACGGACAGGAAATCATCCTGATGGAAGGCGGAAAAGGCGGAAAAGGAAATGAACATTTCAAATCCTCAACCAACCAAACGCCAAGATTTGCACAACCGGGAATGGACGGACAAGAGGGATTCATTACTTTTGAACTGAAATTGCTTGCGGATGTTGGTCTGGTAGGATTCCCTAATGCAGGAAAATCAACGCTTTTATCATCAGTTTCAGCAGCAAGACCAAAGATTGCAGATTACGCTTTTACCACTCTCAAACCAAATCTTGGAATCGTGGAATGGAGAAATTACAAATCTTTCGTCATGGCAGACATCCCAGGAATTATCGAAGGTGCAGCGGAAGGTAAAGGTCTTGGACACAGATTCCTAAGACATATCGAAAGAAACTCAATTTTATTATTCTTAATTCCGGCTGATTCTGAAGATCATTTTCAGGAATTTAAAATTTTGGAAAATGAGCTTAAGGAATACAATCCAGAACTTTTGGATAAAGATTTCCTTTTATCCGTTTCGAAAGCCGACCTTTTGGATGATGAATTGAAAAAAGAAATTTCAGCAGAGTTTCCGGAAAACAGACAACCATTATTCTTTTCCGGTGTTACGGGCGAAGGTCTTCAGGAATTGAAAGATGCAATATGGAAGAAATTGCACGGATAAAAATTGCATTTTTTTATAAATTATATTAAACCACACTTTTAGATGTGGTTTTTTTATGTTTAAAAAATTTGAACTATTAATTATATTATTTTGAAAAATTTTCTTTTTAAAAAAAATAGTATGATATTTACTCAAAACTAATTTCGTATGAAGAAAATTTTATCCTTTTTCATATTTTTCATTTTGCCCTACTGTTACGCTCAATGTAATAGTTTTTCTGGCTGTAATCCAAACACTGGATTATACTCTGGCAATGATCCGGAAAAAATAGAGTATGATAATATCATAACAGTTTTCCACGCAAGTGTAACTAAAGATGCCTTTAACAATTACAAGATCTGGGGCGCACTAGCTGACAGCACTGGAACAGAAAATGTCTTGTCTCCACAATATATCAACTCAGAAAACTATCCTAATTTAACCGGCAATATCAAAAAAGTAGCATTAGGATCATATTTCGGTGATATACAATTAATAGTTTTAACAGACGATGGATTATTTGTCTCGGGCTTTCCGGGAACTGTAATTCCTAAAAGTATAAAATCAACCAAAAATTTTGAAAGAATAACTGTAAATGGAAAATCTGATGGTCTTCCGTTAGGTGTAAATCCCGACAATGTTAAAATGATGTTCGCTACAACCGGCTCTTTAATAATCACAACATGCTTAGGTGAAGTTTATATTTTAACTGAAACCCCAATTGCCCGTGGCAATGGAAGTACAGGAAGCGATGCAGAATGGGCAAAAGTAATGGAAAACCCAACAACACCATTATCAGACATTATAGTTGCAAGGGGACAAAAAAACATGGGATTTGCTCTTAAACGAGATGGCACACTGTGGACCTGGGGACAAAATGTCTTCTCCGGTAAAAGCACTGATAGTCGTGATGAGGAATTTCAATTTGCTACAAAAATGATCCTCCCATCGAGCATTACAGGTATAAAAATGATACAAGTCACAGCGCAAAGCTCAAGTAATTACCATTCATATTTTCTCTTGGATAATAAGAATACTTTATATTGTTTAGGATATAATAACAATGGAGTATTTGGATCAAAAACGTATCCGGTACTAAAAACCTGGACTACATCACAATATCCGGATGGAAGCCCTACAAGTGACATCAGTTGGATTTCTGCAAACGAACATGATTCCGCAACCCCAAATTTTGCTATTATCAATAATAATGGAACAGTCTATACTGCAGGCGAAAATTTTGGTTACACCATTGGACAAGATATTGACAATGGAACACATTATTTTAAAATACCCAATGGCATATCAGCTGCTGATGTCATTACAACTTTTGAAGTGGGTGGACACTGTTCCGCTGCAATAAAAAAAGGTGCTTTGCGCTATGGATATGTTGGTCACAGAATCCACGGATCTATGGGAGATGGCACCGCAGATAGTGTTTTTGAAGACACTTTTGACTTCATCACGACGCCAAAAATTAGTGTCTGTGGTGCATCTTGTACAGTACCAATAATAGAAAATACTTCTCCAAATTGTTTTGAAGATGATGTTACATTCACAATAAAAGGTACACCAAATGATATAATTATTTATAGTTTAAACGGCGAAGCAGATCAGACAACAACGATTGACAATACAGGCAAATTTGAAATTAAAATTCTAAAAGCCACCAAAAATCAAATTCTTAAAATAAAGCAATTCTCAAACCTTATCTGTGATGAAATGACAAACATTACTTCGGAAATTAAAATCATTAATAATTCTAATATTCAGATAGAAGAGATTGGCAACAACTCGATCAACGCAATTGTTCTTGGCGGAACACCAAAATATGAATATCAATTATTAGACGAAAACGGAAATATTGTTACACCTTGGCAGAGCAGCAGTATTTTCACCAATTTGATTACCAATTATTATCAGATCCATGTGAAGACAGAAAATACAACTTGCACTTCGGTTTACGATTTTATTTTTCTGAAACTTCCGAATATTATCACGCCTAATGGTGACGGAATAAATGACCAGTTAAATTTATCATTTTTTACTAAAGCAATCAATTCGAGTTTGGATATCTATGACAGATATGGAAAAAAAATGCTCAGCCTAAACAACAAAACCCCGTATCAGGATTACAAAAATTTCATAACCGGAACTTATTATTATATATTTACATACGAAAACGGCACAAAAAAAAGTGGCTGGATCATCGTGAAAAACAGATAACTTAATAACGAGGTACACTTTTTGCCATTGTCAAAAATTAAATTTAACAATAATGAAATATCTATTCAGCCTTATGGTTTTTCTAGGATTAATGTCCTGCACCACTTCCCAAGTTTCAAAATATTCCAAGATCGAATATGAAGTTGGACCTTGTTTTGGATTTTGTCCAATTTTTAAAATTACAATAGACTCCGGCAGAAATGCAGTTTTGGAAGCAGAACATTACAATTTTTCACAAGGAGAAGGAAAAAGCGATCTGGATAAACCAAGAGAAGGCACTTTCAAATCTGTTATTAGTAAAGAAGATTATCAAAAATTGACAACTTTGACAGATGCTGCCGATGTAAAAACCCTGAAAGACAGTTATATTGATAAGAGAATAATGGATGCTTCCAAAAGTAATCTACGAGTATTCTTCTCAGATGGAACAAAAAAAGACATTGCCCTTTCTGCTGGAGAAAAACCTGAAAAACTCGTTGCGCTATATACTTTTATTAATGAACTAAAGAAAAATCAAAAGTGGGAAAAGGTAAAGTAATAACTTAATCCCGACTTTATTTTAAATAGGTTATCTTTGCACAATATTAATTCCTCCTAATATACGGAGGAATTTTTTACTTTTTTTTAAATTAAAAAAATATTCCATTTGAATTTTGACGAATTAGGCTTGATCAAGCCAATATTAGACGCATTAAAAGCACAAGGCTACGAGCAGCCGACACCAATACAAGAAAAAGCAATTCCATCTATCCTGCAAGGCAGAGATCTTTTGGGAAGCGCACAGACAGGAACAGGAAAAACCGCGGCATTTGCCATCCCTATTTTACAAAATCTTTCTTCTGCTAAAGAACAACACAGAAATCAGATCAAAGCTTTGATTCTGACACCAACACGTGAATTAGCAATACAAATTGAAGAGAATTTCCAGGATTACGGAAAACATTTGAAACTAAGATCCCTTGTGGTTTTTGGTGGTGTAAAACAGCACGCACAAGAGCAGCAACTCAGAAGAGGTGTTGATATTCTGATTGCTACACCAGGAAGATTATTGGATTTTATATCTCAAGGCATTGTGAAACTTCATCATTTAGAAATTTTTGTTCTGGATGAAGCGGACAGAATGCTGGATATGGGATTTGTACACGATGTAAAGAAAATCCTGAAATTAATTCCTGCAAAAAGACAAAATCTTTTCTTCTCTGCAACAATGCCTAAAGAAATTGCAAAATTAGCTTCTGAGATATTGGTAAGTCCGGTACGAGTTGAAGTTGCTCCGGTTTCTTCGACTGCAGATACGATTCAGCAAAGTATTTATTTTGTTGATAACAACAACAAGACCGATCTTTTGATCCACCTTTTACAAGATCCGAAATTCGATCAGGTTTTAGTTTTCTCCAGAACGAAACACGGTGCAGATAAGATTGTAAAAAAATTACGTCAATTCGACATTTCTGCAGAAGCGATCCACGGGAACAAATCTCAGAATGCAAGGCAGAATGCACTTTCCAACTTCAAATCAAAAAGAACAAGAATCCTGGTTGCAACAGATATTGCTGCAAGAGGAATCGATATCGATGAGTTGAAATATGTTGTGAATTACGAACTTTCAGACGTTTCTGAAACTTATGTTCATAGAATCGGAAGAACGGGAAGAGCTGGATCAGAAGGAACTTCTTTCTCGTTCGTAGATGCTTTGGATCTAGCAAATCTTAGAAATACAGAAAAACTGATTGGAAAGAAAATCCCTGTTGTTACCGATCATCCTTTCCACACGGACAATCTTGTGGAACAGAAAAGAGACAGCAACAACAAGCCTTTCACGCCAAGACCAAAACCAAACGGTCAACGCTCTGAAAAGCCTAAGAATAAAAGCAATTTCTACAGAAAAAAATAAAACAAAACCGGAATCTATTTCCGGTTTTTGTGTTTTATTTCAACAAATATTAAAAATTGATTATTCTTTGGATGAATGCTACATTTTTGTAAACCACATATTTTCAATAACAATAATATCTTTGTAGATTTTACATTCAAAAATTTTGACTAGGTAATTGAATAGAATCAATAAAATCAATTACTTTTACCGCAATCAATTTGTCTTAATGGAATCTATCAGTGTTTTTGATATCATAAAAATCGGAATCGGACCTTCTTCGTCGCATACAATGGGGCCTTGGAATGCTGCACAAATGTTTCTGGATTTGGTCAAACGAAATCATTCTTTACAAGAAGTAAAAGAAGTTTTTGTAGAATTCTTCGGTTCATTGGCAAAAACAGGTGTTGGACACGGAACTGATATTGCAGGAATGCTTGGTTTAAGCGGCGAAAATTTCCGAACCATTGATACCAACAAAATTGATGAAAAAATTAATAAAATAAAATCAGAACAAAGAATCAATCTAGGTGGAGAAATTTGGTTACCATTTATTTACGGACATCATCTTATTCTTAATAAAGAAAAGTCACTCGATTTTCATCCAAACGGAATGATTTTTAAAGTTGTTTTCAAGAATGGAGAAGAATTAAGTCAGGATTATTATTCAGTTGGAGGAGGTTTTGTGGCTACGAAAGAAGATAATTCGATTGAGGAAAAATGTGTGAGAACATTATATCCTTGTCATCACGGCAGCGACATTCTGAAATATTGTGAAAAACTGAATCTCAATAAAATTTCAGATTTGGTTTTCCTTAATGAAGAATCTTGGAGAACTCAGGAAGAAACTCGTCAAAAAGCTCTTGAAATTTGGGATAATATCAAAGACTGTGTTTATAAAAGCATTAATAAAAAAGGAATTCTTCCAGGTGGACTCAATGTAACAAGACGAGCTTCTGAAATGAACGAAAAACTTCTCGGAACTCAGATTTATAAAAACAAAAATGAGTGGTTTGATATGGTGAAAAATGACCAGAAAACCTTTAGTTCCGTCACGAAATGGGTTTCTTGTTTTGCTCTTGCTGTCAACGAAGAAAATGCTTCTTTTGGACGAATTATTACAGCCCCAACAAATGGCGCAAGCGGTGTAATTCCTGCAGTTTTGATGTATTCACAAGTTTTCACAGAATTCAATTCTGAGGAAGATATTATCAGATTTCTTTTGGTTGCAGGAGAGATTGGAACTTTATTCAAAAAAAACGCAACCATTTCCGCAGCTATGGGAGGCTGTCAGGCAGAAGTTGGTGTCTCGTCCGCAATGGCGGCAGCTGGACTTACGGAGATTTCGGGTGGAACGCCAGGTCAGGTTTTGATGGCGGCAGAAATTGCAATGGAACATCATCTGGGATTGACTTGTGACCCAATCGGCGGACTTGTTCAAATTCCTTGTATCGAAAGAAATTCTATGGGAGCTATGAAAGCTATTACCGCAGCTTCTCTTGCTTTGGATGGTGACCCGACAAAAGCAAAAGTCTCCTTGGATAGTGTCATCAAATCTATGTGGGAAACCGCATTGGATATGAATTCAAAATACAAGGAAACTTCTGAAGGCGGTTTGGCTGTTGCGGTGAATGTGGCGGAATGTTAAATCTGTAATTTAACCCTTATTTAAGATTTCACATATTATTAATTGAAATATCTTTGCCGAAAATCTTAGAAACTAAAACCATGATAAAACAATTACTCATTATCGCAGGATTTCTGTCCTGCTCTTTTGCCTACGCCCAAAATGTTAATATTCCTGATGCTAATTTCAAAGCATATCTGATTGGTAATTCGGCTATCAATACTAACGGAGATAATGAAATTCAGATTTCTGAAGCTAATAGTTTTACAGGGATGCTGGATTGTTATAAAAGACAAATAAAAGATTTGAAAGGTATAGAGTCGTTTACGAAGATTAAGCAACTAAATTGTAGTGAAAACGAATTAGTTAGCTTGAATGTGAGTATGAATACGGCTTTAACAACATTACAATGCAATGATAATCAACTACAAACCTTGAGTTTGAATGCAAATGTTTTACTGTATTATGTCGATTGTACAAGAAATCTATTAACTTCAATAGATGTTACTAAAAACACAATTTTAACTAATTTAATTTGCCATAATAACCTATTAGTCAATATTGATGTCAGCAAAAATACAGCATTAACTTTTCTTGATTGTTATAATAATCAATTCAACAATTTAGATTTAAGTAAAAATATAAATTTAGTCTCTTTATATTGTGGTGGTAATCCATTAAAGACTTTAGATGTAACTAAAAATGTAAAATTAAAAGATATAGGTTGTAATGATAACCAATTAACTACTTTAGATATAAGTAAAAATATCGCTTTGGTTCAACTGAATTTTTCTGATAATGAGTTAGTCAATCTGGATACAAGCAAAAATTTAGCTTTAAATATTCTGAACTGTACTAGAAATCTGCTTACTAGCTTAGATTTAAGCAAAAATACAGCTTTATCTAATTTAGCTTGCGATGTTAACCAGTTAAATAGTTTAGATTTAAGTAAAAATATTTCGTTAAAACTTTTTAGTTGTAGTGGTAATAAACTCGCCAGTTTGGATTTGAGTAAAAATATTTTGTTAACCCTTATTAGGTGTGCCAATAATCAATTGAAAAGTCTAAATTTAAAAAACACAAAAAACACACTCATTACTTTTCAAGAATTTATGGAAAATCCAGATCTAAATTGTATCCAAGTAGATGATGCAGCTTATTCTACAACTAAATGGATTAAGAAAGATGCTTGGGCGAATTACAACACAAATTGTAGTTACACATTGGGTACTAATAGTTTCAACAAACCAACTTTAAAAATCTATCCAAATCCGCTAAACAATAAACTAAATATTCAAACAAAGGATCAATTCCAAAAAGCAGAAATTTATACAATTAATGGACAATTGCTAAAAACTTCTTTACTCAAAGAAATCGATGTTTCCGAATTGTCAAAAGGTAATTACATTATCAAAATCAAAACAGATAAAGGTTTGCAAATTGAAAAAATGATTAAGGAATAATCTTATTTGCATACTAAAATTAAATCCCTTTCAGATTTCGAAATTCTGAGAGGGATTTCTTTTTTATGGTTATCTAATTTCTAAAACCTTAACTTCTAATATCTATCTCCCAATATTAATTTTCTGTAATAAGGAATCGTTAAAAAAGAAGTCACTTTGTTATCAAAAATAAAAAGTGTATCTTTGCACCAATTATTAGACGATCTTTTTAAATGAATTTATTTACGGAATCCAATCTTAGCTCTGAAGTTCTTCAGGCGATTGGCGACCTCGGCTTCGTAGAGCCGACAGAAATCCAAAAACAGACTATTCCTTTTATCTCCACAGATACTCGCGATCTTATCGCACTTGCGGCAACAGGAACAGGCAAAACAGCAGCGTTTTCGCTTCCGATTTTGGATATGATAGACGACAAGAGTCGTAAAATCCAATTTTTGGTCCTTTGCCCTACTAGAGAACTTTGCCTCCAGATTACCAAAGACATCAAAAACTATACTAAATACCTGAGAGACATCAAGACTACAGCAGTCTATGGTGGAAGCAGTATTATGGATCAGATCAAATCCCTTAGAGAAAAACCACAGATCATCGTGGGAACTCCGGGACGTGTGATAGACATGATCAACAGAAAAGCATTGGACTTTTCTGAAACTCAATGGGTAGTTTTAGACGAAGCTGACGAAATGCTTTCTATGGGTTTCAAAGATGATTTGGAAACTATATTAAGAGAAACGCCAGATACAAAACAAACTTTCCTTTTCTCTGCCACAATGAGCAAAGAGGTGGAACGTATTTCTAAAAATTATTTGACAACGCCTCACAGAATTACTGTAGGGTCAGTCAATGAGGTTAAGAAAAACATCAAACACGAATTTTATGTAGTTGGTTACAGACAGAAGAAAGAAGCTCTCAAGAGACTTATTGACGCGAATCCAAACCAATATTCAATTATTTTCTGTAGAACAAGAATGGAAACTCAGGAGGTTGCAGACTTCTTGATGCAAAATGGATATGCTGCAGATGCACTTCACGGTGATCTTTCTCAAGCTCAGAGAGATACAGTAATGAAGAAATTCAGACTGAAAAATATCGATATTTTGGTAGCAACAGACGTTGCGGCCAGAGGATTGGATGTTGATTCTTTGACGCACGTTATCCATTTCTCTTTACCAGATGATCCGGAAGTTTTCGTTCACAGAAGTGGAAGAACAGGACGTGCAGGTAAAGATGGAATCTCTATGACGTTGGCAAAACCTGAAGAAAGCAGAAAAATGAAGCAAATCAAGGCAGAAACCAAGATTGAAATCATTGAGAAAAAAATTCCTACAGGAAAAGAAATTATCAAAGCTCAGGTTGGCGGTGTTTTCGAAAAATTATTGACAGAACACGTTGATGTTATTGATTTTGACGAAAGCTTAATCCCGGATCTTTCAGCTTTCACAAAAGAGCAATTAGTAAGTCAATTACTTCAATTCCAATTGAAAGAAATGGCACTTTACTATCAGAATAGCAATGATCTTGCTGATCAGAAATTTGGTAACAGCAGAGATGACAAGCCAGGAAGAAGAGACAGAGACGGAAGAGACAGAGACAGCAGAGGATCCAGAGATGGAGGTTCTTTCCGAGACAGAGATAACAGAGGAGATCGTGGTGGTGACAGAAATGGCGGTAGAGACCGTAAGCCAAAACGTAACAATGAGGATATGGTAAGATTCTTCTTCAACCTTGGAAAAAGAGACCAATTGAAGAAAGTTGATATGCTGGAGATCATTAATAAAGCAACATCTAAATCTAAAAAGAGAGCCGATATCGGTGAAATCGAAATCTTGGATAAGTTCAGTTTCTTTGAAATTGAAAAGTCATACAAGAATGAAGTGATGGATGGATTAACTAGTATGAAGTTTCGGGGAAAAGAAATGAGAGCAGAAGTTGCCCAATAAGAACAAAACCCGAAAATAAAATAAAATATTTTACATAAAAACCTGCTAATCAGCAGGTTTTTATGTGTTTTAATCTTAATGAAAAATTAATATAAAAGTTTTTAGGAAAGGTTTTTTTGTTTCATATTTGCAGAAATATAAAGCAAAATAATGGGAATAGGTAATATTTTCAGAGCATTTCAGCCGAAAGATAAAATCTTTTTTGATCTGTTTCTTCGTGTAGCAGATAACTTAGTAGAGATGTCAAAAACATTTCACGATGGTTTATTGGAGTTTGATATCAATGATGAAACATTGTTGAATCAAATGAGTGATTACGAACACAAATTGGATGATCTTACGCACGAGATCTTCGTACAATTAGGCGAGAACTTCATCACACCGTTTGACAGGGAAGATATCAACTATCTTGCTTCCGGTTTGGATGATATTGCGGATTACATCTATGCCTCTGCAAAATATATTTACCTTTACAAAAGTCCTGAGAACAAAGTTTATACAGAGTTTTCATTATTGATCCACAAATGTTGTATCGAGATCAAGAAGGCTTTGGAAAACCTGAAAGATTTCAAAAATCCGGACGAAGTAAGAGAATCTTGTATCAAAATCAATTCTTACGAGAATATTGCTGACGACGTATTGAGCCAGGCTATTGTGAAGTTATTTGAAACTAATGATGCATTGTTGATTATCAAACAGAAATCAATCTTGGATTATCTTGAGATCGTAACGGACAAAGCAGAAGATGTTGCCAACACAATGGAAAGCATAGTTATCAAATACGCATAAAAAGCAGTATCAAAAAATAAACGAATGGAATTTCCAATTCTACTAATTATCATTATCGCTTTAGCGCTAATATTTGATTATATCAATGGTTTTCACGATGCAGCTAACTCTATCGCAACCATTGTTTCTACAAAAGTACTGACGCCTTTTCAGGCTGTTCTTTGGGCAGCATTCTGGAATTTTGCAGCGTTTTTCATTGCAGCTTACGTTGTAGGCGAATTCAAAATTGGTAATACGATTGCCAAAACGGTGGATGAAAATTTCATTACACTTGAAGTTATTTTTTCCGGACTTATTGCTGCAATTGCCTGGAATCTATTAACTTGGTGGTTTGGGATTCCTTCCTCATCATCTCATACTTTGATTGGTGGATTTATCGGGGCAGCATTGATGCACGCTTTGATCACTGACTATCATTTGATTGCAATTACACATCCTGAATATTCTTTCTTCGAAACGGCTTATCAGTCATTTGTACAGCTTTTCTCACAGAACGTTGTGAAGTATAAAGTGGTGATTCCTATTTTCCTATTCATCTTTATGGCGCCGCTTATCGGTATGGCGATCTCAATTATCATTACTTTGATCATCGTTAATATCTGCAAAAGAGCGAATCCACATAAAGCTGAACGTGTTTTCAAAAAATTACAGTTAGTTTCTTCTGCATTATTCAGTCTTGGACACGGGACCAATGATGCTCAGAAAGTAATGGGAATCATTGGAGCAGCGATGATCTATTTCCACGTGAATATGATGAAAGATCCGCTATACCTGAATATCCCGGAAGCTGACCGTTTTAATTTCTTTGCAGAACATTACCTTTGGGTACCAGTGGTTTCGTTCCTAGCAATCGCTTTGGGGACGATGAGTGGTGGTTGGAAGATCATTAAGACGATGGGAACCAGAATCACAAAAGTAACGCCATTAGAAGGTGTTGCGGCGGAAACAGCGGGTGCTATCACGCTTTTCATTACAGAACAATTAAGGATTCCGGTTTCTACGACACACACTGTTACAGGTGCAATTATCGGAGTTGGATTGACTAAGAGAGTTTCAGCTGTAAGATGGGGAATTACTGTTAGTTTACTTTGGGCCTGGATTCTTACAATTCCTATCAGCGCCATCGTTGCAGGAATTACCTATTTGCTTTTTGTATTAATATTCTAATAAACTCTTAATATAATCTTTGTAGTTCCTTCCGATAGGAATTTGATTTCCTTGGATTTCTACAGATTGTGAATCAAAAAAGTCTATTTTGGATTTTGAAATGATAAAAGAACGGTGAATACGGATAAAGTCTGACGACAGTATTTTTTCCAATTCACTAATAGAATGTCGGGTTATGATTGTTCTTTCTTTTAAAACAATTTTGACATTCTCCTTTTGACTTTCGATATAAAGAATTTCTTGAACCTGAATTTTTGCTCTTTTCTTATTAACAGTAAAGAACAAAAATTCAGGTTCATTTTTTATTTGATTTTCTGTTTTCGCTGTTGGTAAAGCTTTTTGAACCGCTGATACAAATCTTTCAAACGCAATAGGTTTCAGCAAATAATCCAAAACCTGATACTGATAACTTTCTACAGCGAATTCGTGATAAGCCGTTGTAATGATTACTTTTGGCGGATTCTTGATTGTCGATAAAAAATCCAGGCCTTTTATTTTTGGCAAATGCAAATCCAGAAACATCAAATCGATTTTGTTTTCATTGAGTTTTTGCATTGCACTAATCGCATCATTGCAAACGGCAATTAATTCCAAAAAAGGAATCTGCTGAATGTAATCTTTCATTATATTGACGGCCAGTGGCTCATCCTCAACTATTATACATTTCAGGTTCATAGGACTTCAGATTGATGTAAAGTGTGGCTGTGAATATATTATTTTCTGCTTCGGTTTGCAAACGGAACTCATTGTAAACCAGTTTCAGCTGTCTTTCAAAATTAATCAAACCAATGCCTTTATTGTCTTCATTATCATTTTTTTCAAAAGAATTAATGACCCTGTAATTTAAAATATCATTATTGAGTTCAAGATTAATATTAATGAATTTCTTATCTGTACTTTCACTTGCACCGTGTTTGAAGGCATTTTCTAAAAATGGAAGTAATATTAGAGGTAAAACCAATTCCTGATTATTTGTGACCGAATTCTGAAATTCAATTTTCAAACGTTCATCAAAACGTATTTTCTGAATTTCCAGATAAGTATTCATAAACTGAATTTCCTTCGATATCGGAATGAATTTTTCCTTAGTTTCATATAACATAAACCTTAGAAGACTCGATAATTTTAAAATAACATCAGCCGTTTTATCTGATTTTTCCCTTGCGAGAGAATAGATATTATTCAATGTATTGAACAAAAAATGCGGATTGATTTGGGATTTGAGGAAGTTGAGTTCTGCTTCGGTTTTTTCTTTCATTAATAATATTTCCCGTTGTTTCAATTTTTGACTGGCAGAATATTCATAAAGTGCAATCATCACACAAGCCAGAAAAATCTTGTCCATAAACGAATTTAAAATTCCACCGTAACCATAAATTCCGACAATCTCAAGATGCGGATAAATATAAGGCACAATAAAATGAACCAGAAAAACATAGCCAAGAACCGAAAATAATATTAATGTAACCGCTAATGATAGAATTAATTTGATATTACTTTTCTTATGTCTGAACCTTGAAATGAAATATAACATCAAATAACCCATCGGCATTTTGATAAGCAATATTGTCAGAAATTCCTCCCAGAAAGCGTGAACAAAAGTTGAATATACAGACTGCTTATACTGAATTTCCATCCAATAATATTCCGTATAAACTTCCAAAATCAAATAGAAGAACCAAAAAATGAAATGCCTTGCGAATCGTTTTTTCATAAAGTAAAACTACGTTTTTTAGCTTTCAGATTGTCAAGATTGTCACGAACTACAGTTTTTAATAAACCAATGATTCTCTTTTTGACATAAACCGTTGCGATGTTGTTGAACGACTTAAAATGGCTGTGTGTAATTCCTGATAAGCTTTGTATTGTGAATGGCTTTTTTCAATCTTTTTACAGATTAATTTTAATAAAAAAATGAAAAAATCATTACTATTTATTTTGTCGTTTGTCTTTTGCGAAATGTTCTTTGGACAATGGACAACAGGAGCAGATACGCCGGAAGGAATAAGAGCAGGGAATTCAATTTCTTATTCTGATGCAAGCAACAATGCTTATATGTACGTTATTGGCGGTAGAAACGACCAGGAAATTATCTCAAACAAAACCTATCGTTACAACATCAAAACCAATACTTGGGATACAAAACAGAATGTTCCCACACCAATTTTAGGAGCTGCAAGCGCAAGAATTGGTGACAATATTTTCATCATCGGAGGAATGGTTACAACGCCGGGAACTGTTACACGGAAAGTTTATAAATACAATATTGAAAATGATATCTGGAGTAACGTGGCAGATTTTCCGAGAGCATTTACGGACGGCGACGCTATTCCTTATCAGGACAGTCTGATTTATGTCGTTGGTAGTTACAATTCCGAAAAAACTTTTGTTTATAATATCAATAAAAATAAATGGCGTGAATGCAACGCTGCTCCTTCGCCGGGAAGCTCTCTTTCTTATGGCGCGCTTTCAGTTTCTGGAAATAAATTGGTTTATGTTGGCGGCTCCAACGGAACTTTTTCCACAACTTATTGGAACAACGTCTGGATTGGAGAGATTGACCAAAATAATCGTTCAGTTGTCAATTGGACTCAAGGAACTCCTTTTCCGGGTCAGACACGCACTTTCTTCGAACTTCAACCTTGGAATAATGGATTGATTCTTATAGGTGGAACAACAGACAATACTTTTGATACTTATACCAATGAAAATTACTTTTTTGATGTCAATAATAATACTTGGACTCAATTAACTAACAAACCAACAGCTTGGAATACGGGAAATGCAGCTTCTATTTTTCTTGATGGAAGTTGGAAACTGATTTGTTCCGGAGGATTTGAACAGCAATATTTGAAAAAAACTGAAATCTATTCTCAGGAAAACTTATCCGTTTCCGATGATAAATCTTGTCAGCTTAAAAATATAAAAACCATAAGCGGAACTCGTCCGGCATTGAATTTTTGTTTGTCACAAAACGGAGAAACGCATCTTACAATCTGGGATATGCAAGGCCGAAAAATGAGAAAAGAGTCAAAAATTGCCGACAGAAAAGGAATGTACACAGTTTTACTTGCCAATGAAGGCCTTAAAAGCGGATTGTATATTATCAATTTGAAGCAAAATCAAAACTCGGTTTCAAAAAAAATTCAGATTATTAATTGATTGTTGTTGAATAAATATCAAATTCATTATTCAAGAAGTACTCTGGCAGTTTGTCGGAGTATTTTATTTGAAAAGTGTTTAAAAATCGTATTTTTGCCTCAAACAAGTTTTTAAATGGAATTCTTAGACCAGTATCAGAAAATTGTAGCAGACGCTATCGAAAAACATACTTTTACCAACAAACCAGACGAGTTGTATCACCCGATGAATTACATCATTTCTCACGGTGGGAAGAGGCTTCGCCCGATTATGTTATTAATGGCTTGCGACCTTTTCAAAGGCGATTTGGACAAAGCATTGAAACCTTCTTTAGCGATAGAATTTTTCCACAATTTCACTTTGATTCACGATGATATTATGGATGAAGCGCCGTTGAGAAGAAACAAACCGACAATCCATACACTTCACGGAATCAATGTTGGGATACTTTCCGGAGATGCATTACTGATTAAAGCTTATCAATTTTTTGAAGATTTGGAGCCTGAATTATTCAAAAAATGTATCAAGATATTTTCTGAAACAGGAGCTGTTCTTTGTGAAGGTCAGCAATTTGATATCAATTTTGAAAACAGGTCGGACGTAAGTTATGATGATTATATTCAGATGATTACCTTCAAAACTGGTGTTCTGAGTGCTTCATCTTTCCAAATCGGTGCTTTGATTGCAGGAGCGTCAGAAGAAGATGCAGAAGCGATGTACAACTTTGGTAAACATATTGGTATTGCTTTCCAAATTATGGATGATTACATGGATGTTTTCGGAAATCAGGAACAATTTGGGAAGAAACACGCAGGAGATATTTACGAAAACAAGAAAACCATCCTTTACCTTTTAGCACTTGAACACGCTAACGAAGCGGAACTATCTGAGCTTAATTATTGGTATTCAAAAAAAACGGATAACGTTGATAAAGTTTACAGTGTAGAAAAGATTTTCCGAAGAACAAAAGTGGATGACAAAGTTCTAAGACTGATCCAGAAACATAACGAGATTGGACAATCTTATCTTGATAAAATTAATCTTCCGGACGAAAGTAAATTACCATTCAGAGAATTGGCAAATTACCTTTTGAGAAGAGAATCTTAATATAACAATGTATCGATTTACCAATCTAGCAATGATTTCAGATATTGGTAAATTTCTACATTGATAAATTGTTACATTTTAAAATAATGAAATTCCGTACAGAAGTAGATATTAATGTAAATGAAAAAAAGATAGGGATTGAGGATTGTATATTCTCGATTGGTTCTTGTTTTGCGACAGAGATGCACGAAAAGTTTTCCGAAGGTCAGATTCAATCTTTGAACAATCCTTTTGGGACGATTTTCAATCCGTATTCTATTTTTCAGGCTATTCAACAGATTTATGATGCTAAGGAATATCAGGAAAATGATTTGATTTTGGCTAATGAAAATTACATCAGCCTGAATCACCATTCATCTTTTGATTCCAGGTTTGCGCACCAGTCACTTGATAAGATCAATAAAAATATCGAAGAAGCCAATCAGTTTTTGCAGAATACGAGTTTTGTGATTATCACATTTGGAACTTCTTATATTTATGAATTTCTTCCGAAAAATAGATTGGTTGCCAATTGTCATAAAATTCCGCAAAAATTCTTTGAAAAACGATTTTTATCACATCAAGAACTTACAGAATCTATTAATAAAACTATTGAGATTCTGAAAGATATCTGCAAAAGTGATGTTCAGATCCTGTTTACAGCTTCACCAGTTCGTCATACAAAAGATGGAATTGTTGAAAATCAGTTAAGCAAATCAAAGTTGATTAATGCTATTCACGAATCTATTTCGGAAAAGAAAAATTGTCATTATTTACCTATTTATGAGTTAATGATGGATGATCTCCGTGATTATAGATTTTACAAAGAAGATATGATTCATCCCAATTCTCAGGCTGTTCAGTACATTTGGGAAAAATTTGGGAATGCTTATTTTTCTGATGAAACCAAGGTTTTCATTAATGAAAATAATAAGATCATTACAGCTCTGAGCCACAAAACCAGCGACAATAAAAATCCAAAATATCAAGAATTTCTAGAAAAGATTAATCAAAAGATTCTTGAACAACAAAACAAGGTCAAACACAAAATATTCTAATAATTATTAATTGTAAATGGTTAGTTGAAAATTTAATTAATCATTAATAATTAACTATTCATAATTAATGATAGACACTCACACACATTTATATTCCGATCAATTTGACGAAGACCGTCACGAAATGATTCAACGTGCTTTGGACAAAGGCGTGGAGAAATTCTTTCTTCCTGCAATAGATTCTGAAACACACGAAAAGATGCTTCTTTTGGAGTCTGAATATCCGGACAAAATCTTCTCGATGATGGGATTGCATCCTTGTTCCGTTCAACCAGAAAGTTGGGAAAACGAATTGCAGTTGGTTCAGAATTATCTGAATCAAAGAGATTTTGTAGCAATCGGAGAAATTGGGATTGATCTTTATTGGGACAAGTCAACTTTGGATATTCAGGTAAAAGCTTTTGAAAAGCAAATAGATTGGGCAATAGAAAAAGATATTCCGATCGTTATCCATTCCAGAGAAAGTTTTGATGAGACTTTCGAAGTTTTGGAACGGAAGAAACATCCGAAATTGCGTGGAATCTTCCATTGTTTTTCAGGAGATCTTGAACAAGCTAATCACGCGATCGATCTCAATTTTGTCCTAGGAATCGGCGGCGTAGTGACCTTCAAAAATGGAAAAATAGACCAATTTTTGAATAAAATTCCTTTAGATAAAATCGTTCTGGAAACAGATTCACCTTATCTTGCACCAATTCCTTTCCGAGGAAAACGAAATGAAAGTGCTTATGTAGAATTGGTTGCTGGAAAGTTGGTAGATATTTACGGAACTTCTTTCCAAGAAATCGATAGAATTACAACTGAGAATGCGTTGAAACTATTCAAAATATAATACCGATCGCAAAAAAATTCTGTCACAAATAAATCAAATAATTCTAAACAAAAATAGTCTTCAAAATTTCAGAAACCTCTTTCGGTTTGGTAACTGGGAAAAGATGTGTGGCGTTTTTAATCACAAAATCGGGTTGAGAATTTTTAATCGGAAAAACTATGTCTTTATCACCTAAAATCTGAATGACATTTGGAATCTTTTCAAACTTCCAATGGGCGACTTTATCCATAGACCACTTCAGATAATATGGGTCTTTTACTCGGAAATATTGTGTGAGTTTTGGATTTTTTGGATCAAATAATTTTCTGAAAAAAGTATAGAAAAAAGTACTTTTGTCGTTGAAAATCCGAAGTGGAATATATTTTACCGCATTTGTTTTTTGTCCTGCAATAATTAATTTTGACTTCTCAGAATCACAACGAATACTTGCCATAATGACGATTTTTTTTGCAGGCTTCAATTTATGAATTTCCTGAACGAGAATTCCACCGAAAGAATAACCTAACAAATAAAATTCTTCGGAATCGTCTATGGATTCTGACATTCTTAAAACATAATCCGAAAATTCTTCATTGACATTTGGAATCAGCCACGGAATATGAATGAGTTCTATTTCTTTATTGAAGGTCAGTTTTTCCAGAACTTTTTCGTCTGCGCCGAGTCCGCTAATGGTGTATAATTTCATTTGACAATTTTCTTTTGTGTTTTGCTCAAATATAACAACAAAAAAAAGAGCAGAAAAAATTCTGCCCTTGAAAATATATATTTTGTGAAAAATTATTTTACGCTGATTTTAACTTTCAAATCAACATCGTCTTTTACCAAAACATCCTGCATTGTAGATTTGTAAGCTACATCAAATTTCTGTCTGTCGAAAGAGAATTTGTCAGATTCCAAAGTCACAACTCCGTTTGCAGAAGTGATTTTTGCAGGGAAAGAAACTGGGTTAGTTTTACCTTTTACAGTCAAGTTTCCGTTTACTACAAAGTTGTAATCTTTGTTAGAGTTTTTCTTTACAGAAGTGATTTTGTAAGTTGCAGTCGGGAATTTTTCAACTTCGAAGAAATCACCGTTTTTCAAGTGACCGTTCAATTTTCCTTGGTATTCTCCGGAAAGGTCTGTAGAATTGATAGAAGTCATATCCAATACGAAATCTCCACCTACAACTGCTCCATTTTTAAGAACCAAGTTTCCAGATTTTACATTCACAGTTCCATCGTGAGAAGATGCTTCTGTTTTTGCGATTTTATAACCCCACCAGTGTACGTCTGAACTTGTTACTTTTTTAGTTTGTCCGAAAGCTAATCCGCTTACCAATACAGCTAGTAATAATACTTTTTTCATTTCTTTAATAATTTTAATAGTGCAAATCTAATTAGAATGATTCAAATTAAGAATTGATGTATGATAAGTTTTTAAAGAATTAATGCCCTCATAAGAATGAAGGCATTAATGTGTCATAGTTTGATTAAATATTACTCCAATTTAAAACCGAAGCAAAATGTATTATTTACCAAGAGGAATGTTGTAAGCAAAGCCTACACCGATTGCTCCTGCATTGTATTTTTGGTCTCCGATTTGGCCCTTGTCTCCAGTGAATGTTTTGTTATACTGAGCAAAAAAGTTCCAATCGCGGTTGTGATAACCAATCTCTGGTCTAATGTAAAAACCGCCGTCTGGTCTGTCAACGTTAACATTTTCAGCTACTTTATCATCTCCAACGATGAATCCGTAACCTAAATCAGCTCCGAAATAGAATCCCATTTGTTTTGGATAAACTCTGAAAAGTGCAGCCACCGGAATAACACCGAAGTCATTATTCTTAACGTTCACGCCACTTATAGTTCTATCTTTTCCGAAATAATTGTTATAACCAGTTGCTATACCCAAACCAAATCCTGGCGTTATCAGATTTTGATAAGATAAGTCGACTCCAACATTTGCAGCGGTATTACCACCAGTTGAAATACCTCCGTTAAGACCAACTTTCAACATATTGGTCATATCAGAACTTTGTGCAGACATTAATCCTCCTGCCAAAATTCCTGCGCCTAATATTAACTGCTTTAAAGATTTCATATTCTTAAATTTTAAATTTTACAAGATAGATACTTGTAAATTCCGTGCCAAAACCCATTTTTTGTTTGACAACTCTAACAATACAGTCATCAACAAACTAATTTTCAATTATTTAAAATCATAATTTAATATTAAAATTAATTCACAAACCGATGTTTTCATAATTTTTGCTTTAACTAATTCTAATTTATTAACTCAAACTAATAAATCCATTGCTATGAACAACTTTCTGAAAAATAAACATTTAGTTTCCAGAGCAGGTTTCGGCATTCATCATAACGATATTGAGAAATTTAAAAACCTGAATCCAAAGAAATTATATCAGGAACTTAAAAACGATTCGGATTACCAGCCTCTGTCAACCGACATGCAGCCTGTAACTCCGGAACAATATCAGGAAATGTCCAAAGCTACTGACAGAAAACCTTACAATCAATTCAATAAAAATTATAATAATTCAGTTAGAAAATCCTGGCACAATCAAATGATAAACACGCCGAATCAACTTCGGGAAAAAATGGCGTTTTTCTGGCACGGACATTTTGCAACCAGAATTCCGCAAGCGCTTTTCAATAAAGAGATTATCGAAATATTCAGGAAAGATGGATTGGGGAATTTTCGAAATCTGGTTTTTGAAGTTTCAAAATCTTCTGCAATGTTGAATTTCCTTAATAATCAACAAAACAAAAAAGCCAAACCCAACGAAAACTTCGCCAGAGAACTGATGGAACTTTTCACATTGGGAAGAGGAAATCTATATACCGAAAAAGACATCAAAGAATCTGCAAGAGCTTTTACAGGCTGGAGTTATAATCAAATTGGAGAATTCATTGACAATAAAAAAAATCACGATACGGGAGAAAAAGAATTCCTTGGGAAAACAGGAAATTTTGACGGAACAGATATTATCAATATTATTCTTGAAAAACCAGAATGTGCAGATTTCATTACAAGGAAAGTCTATCAATTTTTTGTGAATGAGAATCCTGATGAGAAAATTGTAAAATCTATAAGTCAAAAATTCTATAAATCGAATTACGATATAATGACTTTGATGGATGAAATCTTTCTTTCCGATTGGTTTTATTCTGAAAAAAACATCGGCGCAAAAATAAAATCTCCTGTTGAACTCATTGTAGGAATCCGTAGAATAATGCCAATGGATTTGCAAAATAAAGACACCATTTACAACTTCGAAAAACTGCTTGGACAGGAACTTTTACAGCCACCGAATGTTGCAGGCTGGCCTTCCGGAATGGCTTGGATAGACAGCTCTACTCTACTTTTGAGGATGAAAATTCCATCTGTAATGGCAGGTTATAAAACTTTGGACATTGAACCGAAATCCAATGATGATGTCAATATGGGAAAAGAGGAGAAAAAAGTGGTTGTCAACAAAAAACAAAACACGATTACTATCCATTGGGACAGCATCAATAATATTCTTAATCAAGATTTATTCGAAATATTATTGGCTAATCCTAATGAGAAAATTCAGAATATGATTACTCAATTCAATACCGAAAAAAGTAAGAAACATCTGATGATAAGTATTATGTCAACACCAGAATATCAACTTTGTTAAAATAAGCTGTTATGATTATCAATAGAAAAACCTTCATAAAAACGAGTAGTTTAGCTGTTTCTGCTTTTCTATTTCCAAATTTCCTAAAAGCTCTGACTCTACCTGAAGCTCTTGCAATGAATGGAAAAACACTTATCATTTTGCAATTATCTGGTGGAAATGACGGTCTCAATACAATTATTCCTGTTAAAAATGACATCTATTATAAAGTCAGAAATCAAATTTCTATTAAAGAAGAAAATGCTTTGTCATTGACTGATGAAGCCGGAATTAATCCAAATTTGAAATTCTTCAAAGAACTTTATGATAATGGAGAATTAGCAGTGATGAACAATGTCGGCTATCCGGAACCGAACAAATCACACTTCCGCAGTATGGACATTTGGCAGTCTGCGAGTGACAGCAATCAATTTATCAATTCTGGCTGGCTTGGACGATACTTGGATGAAGCCTGCCACGATTGTCAAAATCCAACACAGGCAATTGAAGTTGATGACTTGTTAAGTTTAGCAATGAAGGGCGAAAATAACAAAGCAATTGCTTTCAAAGACCCGAAAAAACTATTCGATAACAGTCAGGAAACGCTTTATAAAAAACTGTCCGAAGAGCATCACGACCACGAACACGATTTGGCTTCGTATCTTTACAATACGCTTGGAAATGCGATTAATAATTCAGGATATATTTTTGAGGAAAGTAAAACGAAACCAACTGACAAAGTTTATCCAGCGACACAAATCGGTAAGGATTTCAAAACGATTGCTTCGCTTATCAAATCTGATATCAATACGCAAGTCTATTATCTTTCCATCGGAAGTTTTGATACACATTCCAATCAGAATCAGAAACAGAATCAATTGTTCAAAAATATCAATGACGCTGTAGAAGTTTTCACGAAGGATATGAAGGAGAATGGAAAATTCAATGATGTAATGATTATGACTTTCTCGGAATTTGGTAGAAGAGTTGCTCAAAACGCCAGTAACGGAACCGACCACGGAACTGCCAATCAAATGTTTTTCATCAGCGGCGGACTTAAGAAAAAAGGACTTTTAAACCCACTTCCCGATTTGACAAAACTGAAAGACGGCGATTTGATTTATACGGAAGATTTTAGGAAAGTCTATGCCACAGTTCTTAAGAGATGGCTCAATTCTGATGATAAGAAAATCCTTGGAAAGGATAATGGTTACTATGATTTCATATAATTTTTAACACTTTATAGTTTATATCAATAACAGATTTTGATAAAAGTTCTATTTTATATTGTGCAAAATATAATTTTACACTATATATTTGCATCATCAAATTAATTTAAATCATAAAAAATGAAAACATTGTACAGCATCGGCGCTACAGCCAAAGGAGGAAGAAACGGAAACGTGAAAAGTGATAACGGAATTCTGGATTTAGAAGTAAGAATGCCAAAAGGTTTGGGTGGTGCAAATGACGATTATGCAAATCCTGAAATGCTTTTTGCGGCGGGTTACTCAGCTTGTTTTGACAGCGCATTAAACTTGGTTATCAAACAAAGCAAAATCGAAACTGGTGAAACTACTGTCACTGCAAAAGTTGGAATTGGGCAAATCGAAAATGGAGGATTTGGTTTGGAAGCTGAATTGCACGCCAACATTCCGGGAGTTTCACTAGAACAAGCTCAAGAATTGATTGAAAAAGCACATCAAATCTGTCCATACTCTAATGCAACCAGAGGAAACATCGACGTGAAATTGACTGTAAGCAACGATTAAGAAAAACTTAATTCGCTATCTTTGAATTGTGGAATCAACCCAAAACTCGATATGGAAGATTTATTAAAACTTGACAAGCAACTTTGTTTTTCCGTTTATGTTTTACATCGCGAAATAATGCAATGCTATCGTCCGATTCTTAAAAATATTGGGTTGACCTATCCACAATACATTGCAATGATGGCGCTTTGGGAAAAGGATGATTTGACTGTCAATCAAGTTGGAGAACTTTTGCAACTCGATAACGGAACTTTAACGCCTCTGTTGAAACGTTTGGAATCTAAAGATTATCTCAGCCGGAAACGAAGCAAAGAAGATGAACGTGTAGTGAAAATACATCTCACAGAAAAAGGCAGAAACCTTAAAGAAAAAGCCACTTGCATCCCGATTGAATTGGCAAAAGCAATGAATCTTAGTTTCGAAGAAATGATGCAACTGAAAGCTTTATCTGATAAAGTCGTCAAGCAAATCAATGAGTAAAAAAAAGCGCTATTTGGAAATCCGAATAGCGCTTTTTTTATTTTTGATAGAATTTAATTAATATTCAAAAAGAACACTTCCCCAAGTGAAACCACTTCCGAAAGCGGACATACAAACCAAATCACCGCGTTTCATTCTGCCTTCCTGAATCGCTTCGCTCAAAGCAATCGGAATAGAAGCGGCGGTTGTATTTCCATATTTTTGAATATTAACAAATACTTTTTCGTCCGGTAAATGCAATAATTGCTGTACGTATTGTGCAATTCTGATATTGGCTTGGTGAGGAATCAATAAATCTAAATCTTCAATCTTTTTCCCTGCTTTTTCAAGAGCTTCCAAAATGGTTTCCGGAAATCTTGTCACAGCGTGTTTGAAAACGAAATTTCCATTCATCACAGGGTAAATATCTTCTGCCGTAAGAGAATCTGGATTTTTAAGAAGATTGTCGCTCCAGCCTAATTTGGTTCCAGGGAATTTCACTGCTAACTCTTCGGCATATTTTCCTTCGGAGTGCATATTCACGGATAAGATTCCTTTTGCATTTTCGTCTTCGCTTGCAGATAAAACTACAGCTCCTGCCCCATCTCCGAAAATTACGGAAACACCTCGTCCAGCATCAGAAAAATCCAATCCGAAAGAATGGATCTCTGCACCAACTACCAAAACATTCTTGTACAATCCAGATTTGATGAAAGCATCTGCAACGCTCATTGCATAAACGAAGCCTGAACATTGATTTCTAACATCCAAGGCACCAATAGTTCCACAGCCTAACAAATCTTGTAAAAGAACACCAGAACCAGGGAAATAGTAATCCGGAGATAATGTGGCGAATACAATATAATCGATATCTTGTGCGGTTAGGTTTGCATTTTTGAGTGCTATTTCTGAAGCTTTGAAACCGTAGAAAGATGTGGTTTCTTCGGAATCTACACGGTTTTTGCGGTGTCTTCTTTCTTTGATTCCTGTTCTTTCCGTGATCCACTCATCGTTGGTGGTCATCAGTTTGGAAAGATCATCGTTTGTTACAATATTTTCAGGGACGTAGTGTCCTACACCTGAAATTACACTTTTGATCATTTTGTCATTTTAAAAGTACCTGCAAAAATAATTATTTTATTTGTTACATAAGTTTTTTTATTAGATGTTAGAATTGAGATGTTAGATATTAGATTGATTTTTAATATTTTAAATTATTAAAAAGCTTTATCACTATCATTTCCAATTTGTCATGCTGAAAGGATTTCAATAGCTACTAAAACATTGTAGAAATTCCTCCGGAATGACAAAATTGTGTTTTTAAATGATCTTTTTTAATAATTCTTACCCCCTTTTTGTCATCCTCAAAGGATCTAAACAGCTACTAAAACATTGTAGAGATTCCTACGGAATGACAAAATTGTGTTTTTTTGTTAAATGTTGTTTCACACTGAATCTGCAGCCCGGCTTGAACGGAAATCCTTTTTTGCGTGACCTTTAGGTTCAATTTAGACTGAAATCTTCTGCAAAAAAGATTGGGAGTGGAAGACGGATAAAGCTGCCCAAATAATTTGAATCATTGATTTTCATTAAGTAATTGTTATTTTATTTAGTTTTGTGCTATGCCTATAGAACAGAAATATAAATCAAAGCACTGGGAATGGATCGATATCACTGCACCGACAGAGGAAGATCTGCAGTTTTTGCATCAGCGTTATCACATCAATTACCTGCTTTTGGAGGATACGATAGACCCAAACCACCTTCCGAAATATGAAGAAGTGGGCGATGTAAAGTTCTTTCTGACCCGAGAAGCTACTGATCTGGAAAGGCGAACGCTAAATACCATCAGCGATATCAGCAGTAAACTAGGTATTTTTCTGCTTCCAAACCTCATCATCACAACCCATAGAACCAAAAGCAAGAGCATCAATGAATTGTGTTCCGAATTGGACAAAGAAGACATCGATGCGGTTAAAAGAGACGAGTTGGCTTTGAGACTGGCATTGAAGATTATGAAGAGCTTTGATGATGAAAGTGCGAGTCTATTGGAAGTGATGGACGTAATGGAAAACGAAATATTCCTAAAAAACACCAACGATTCTGTCCAAATCCGAAGACTTTATAAATTGAAAAGAAAATCCGGACTCAATACCAGAATCCTGAATATGTCCGGGGATTGGATTTCCAAATTTAAAACTTTGGATTTGGAAGATGTGCAGGTAATGGATCTTATTGATAAACAAAAAGATGTGATTGCAGATTTTGACCATCTGAATGTCCAAACAACCAACTTAATCTCTATGTTTTTGGCGTTGTCTGACCAGAAAGCCAATCAGGTAATGAAGCTTTTGGCGATCTATTCTGTGTACTTTTTGCCGATCACTTTTATTGCCGGAATTTACGGGATGAACTTCGACAATATGCCGGAACTGCATCATAAGAACGGTTATTTCTTTACCATTGGACTGATGCTGACCATTGTGGCTGTTACATTTATCTATATGCGCAGAAAGCGTTGGTAACATCTATGAATTCAGAAATAATGATGTTCTATAACGTCGAGAATCTTTTTCCACCGGATAATGAGGACGATGACGTAAAAAGCTCCGGATTTCGCAATTGGGACAGTTATAAGTACAATCTGAAAATCCGAAAACTCAGTAATGTTTTTCTGTTTATTGGAGAAGATTGCGGGCAGCTGCCGTCTTTGATTGGTTTGGCCGAGATTGGTGCGAAATCTGTTTTGGAGGATTTGATCAGTGAAAATTCTCCTGTTCACAATTACGAAATTGTCTATCAACCATCTAATGATTCCAGAGGACTGAGTGTAGCTTTACTTTTTGATAAAGCGAAATATTCTTTGATAGCTTTCACAACTTTACAGTTTCAGCTGGACGAGAGTTTAGAATTTGGTACCCGTGATATTCTCCACGCTGAACTCTTGTTTGAGGAAAAGAAGATCCACATTCTTGTTTGTCATCTGCCATCCAAGAGAGACCGTGACATCAAAAAAGACCAACGGAATTATATCATCCAGAAGTTACACGAAACTATCTGTGAATTGTTTAAGAAAGGAGAACCAATCATTGTGATGGGTGACTTCAATGAAAATCCGGATGCTGAAGAATTACAGCAATTACTTTTTGAGAGGAATGGCAATAAGATGCTTAGTAATCCATTTGAAGCTTTGTACCTAAACAATGAATTTTCTACTTACCACGGTAAGAAAGGTGTTGGCTTTGATCAGATTTTATTTACCGAAGATTTGCTCATAGAACAATTTAATTTCCAAACTATTTCTTCTGAAATCTTTAATAGTCCACGGCTGCGAAATAAAGACCGCAAAAATGGTATTTATCCGATGAGGACTTATTCGGGATCTCGGTATATGGGTGGGTGGAGTGATCACTTTCCTGTGGTGATATACTTACGCAAACACTAAAGCGAAGGATTGTTAATCACTTTAATTTTTAAGTACCTTTAGATATAATATCACATTTGATTGGTTTTGTTTTCAGTTAGGAAAGTTGTGAATTGCTTTCATTTTTGAGTATCTTTGGGATACAACACAACCAAGATTTATATGATAGTCTGACGAAAGATGTTGTGAATTGCTTTCATTTTTGAGTATCTTTGGGATACAACACAACACTTAAATAGTAAAAACAATTTTAAACCCTGTTGTGAATTGCTTTCATTTTTGAGTATCTTTGGGATACAACACAACCTCAAAAGTTAACCCACTGAATTTCAGTGGGTTTTTTGTTTATTTAGGATTTGAAAATTAGAACAATTCGAGTTGTTGGAAAGTCGGCGGTGGTTCTTCTTTATTTCTGGCAAAGAAGATTTCGATGTCCCCAAATTGTTTATCTGTGATACACATAATGGCAACTTTACCTGCTTTTGGCAACATAAACTTCACCCGTTTGATGTGCACCTCGGCATTTTCCCTACTAGGGCAATGCCTCATATACATCGAAAACTGAAATAGCGCAAAACCATCATCCATCAAAGCCTTACGAAAACGATTGGCATCTTTCATATTGGCTTTGGTCTCTGTCGGCAAGTCGTACAATACTAAGACCCACATAATTCGGTAAGCGTTAAACCTTTCGGCATTCATAATTTTTATTTCAAGATTCTAAATTCTAAAATTTGAATATAGAATTCGGAATTATGTAAACTCAGGATAAGAAATCAGTCGTTTTTCCCCTGTGTAGCATTTGTAAAGCGAAGTAGCAGTTGTTTTTACCGCCACCAACAATGGTCTTGTTTTACCGTCTATCAAAACATCCTTGGTTGCGATTTGCAAAATGTGGGCTTTGAATTCTTTTGTCAGTTCTTCAACATTTGGATTCTTTGTCAACCAATCCATTACCAGCAAATCTACAAACGGACGGTATGGCTCCATCAAATCATCTGCAAGACAATAAGGATTATATTTATTTTTATGGAAAACACCAAGTACTGGAAGCAAACCTGTTTCTACAATTGCTCTCGCCACAATACTTCTGAGTACCGCATACCCGAAGTTGAAAAACTGATTGGGCGAATCTCCAAACCGCCCTCTAAGGAAATCCAAACTGATAAGATATCTCCAATAATGCTGTGCCGCAATACCTTCCATATTAGTGATATCGCCCGATTTCACATTCTTGTGATACTCCAGCATCGGCTCATAGTAATTTCCTAATTTTACCAAGACCTCTTTTTGATTCTCAATTTTACATTCTATGGTTTGTTTCCAGAGTTGTTTTTTGAGAGGCTCACTCGCTTCCAATTGGTCTTTTACACGGTCAGAATGTTCAGTATGTCCATACAGTGGCAACATAATGCCGTGTGGCAAATGATGACTGTCACAACTGACCACAACAACATTATTTCCCATCATTTTCTGAATGAGCTGATGGGAAATAGTAATCTGAAAATGGTCCAACATCAGCAATCCCAAATCTTCCACTGGAACTTTCCCTTTCATCTCATTGGAGGAAGGTTCCATAATGTACATTTGCTCATCTTTGAGCTTGAGGTAAGCAGGATTTCCGATGTAGATGGAGCGGGTTATCATTGGACTATATTTTATTGATAATCCCTAGTCTACTAACTTGAATCTTAATACAAACATCAGCTATTTTCATTCTATCTTCTGTCATTGTAACTTGAAGTTTATTCTGACTTTCCAATTCTCCTATTTTTGTTTTTGCGTCATATTGCTTTATCAGATATGCAATATCTTGACGAATGAAATAACATTCTACCCCTGAAGTTTTTTCAACTTTATATATCCTTTTAATTTGTTCGTCATTTAGGTTGTTCAAATTAAGATTACCATTAATTAGTTCATCTTCTTCTGGGACATATACTAAATCGTTAGGAGATAATTCAAATAATAGTTTACCTCCTTTTTCATTTTTGTCTGGTACAGAATTTAAGCTCTGTTTCTGTCTTTCTATTACAACATTTAGAGGAATCGTTTCGTAACTCCTTTTTCCGTTCTCATCTTCATAAACAGCAAAAAATAAATTAGTTCCTTTAGCTGCTTCTACATATTTATTTTTTTTATTACCACTTTGCCCAACAATGAATCTTCCTGTACCTTTCTCAAAGACCCTTACCTTGAGAATAGGTTGATGAAAAACACCATTGTTTAAATTAATAATATTTTCATTCATTTCTTCAATAGCCTCTGGCGTAAATGCTAATATTTCTGGAGAAATATCTTTTCCCATCTCATCTTTAAAACCTTTATATTTTTCTAAGTGAGCCAACAGTATTTTTTGAATACCAGTATCTGTTACTGAACTTTTAATTTTTTTCTCATCGAAACTTGTATCTAATGATTTTCTAATTGCAGTTAATATATCTTTCTTCCCAACCTTTACCCAAGGTAAATCTACTTTAGCATAAACAAACTCTTTATGCATCGGCTTTCTAATCGCCCAATTTGTTCCAGTCTGCTCAACTCTTTCTTTAATTTTCACACCATCTTTCTCAACCCACTTTTCATAATGGTTAGTAGCTTTGTTGGTGACACGAAGGTTTTGTTTAAAACTTACAATAATTGTTTCTAAACTATTTTTTGCTTCTACAGTGAAATTATCCCAAGGTTTTAAGAATTCTTTTGGAACTTCTCTTTCTATTCTATCACCAGTTTGTGGATGATTGTAAACCGCTTTCTCAAACTTCATCAGTTTCTTCTTCAAATCGTAACGTTTTGTGTCCGATTTGGCGGATTGATTATTAAGTAAATTCACGTGGTCTTTTGTAGCACAAGCAATTACCAAAGCATCCAATGCGTGATGACGATGGTCTATTCTTTTCTTAGAAAATCCTTTGGAAAACTCAATTGGAACGGTTGGTAAAAATTTCTGATGATTTTCATTCCAAGCTGTAAAATCAGTTGAATTAGTCAATTGATTCATTCTTTCAAAACGTGGCAGAATTAATTCATTCCAAACATCATTAAGTCCCCAATCTTGCTTTAATTGGGTTGTAATTTTTCCGTTTGCGGGGACGATATTTTTAGAATTCACACCATCATCTGTAGCTTCAGATTTAGCTCTTTTTCTAATTTTATTTACCTCTTCTGTATCTGTCTCTTTCTTTACTGAAATTTCAGCATCTCCAATTATTTTTTTAGCTTGCTCTTCATCAACTCTAACAATATTGGAAAGAACACCTGAAATATACTTGCTGATATAACGCGTATCGTTCAACTGGCGTTCAATCATCTTTTCAGGTATTTCTTCCAAAAGAAGTTTATTTCTTTTTCCTCGGTTATTTGCATAATGCTTTTTTACAAAATCTTCATATTCTTCTACTTCAAAGATTTTGATTTTGTCTGATACTTTGTAACCGTGAAATTGTTTGATAAAACCTAAACCAATGTAATTATCTTTCAGTTTATTAACTGCCGATTCACAAATTACCTTATTACTAAAACTATCATCAAAAAATCGACTTTGTGGAATAATGTGTTCAATTTCATATTCCGGTGTAAAGAGTTTATTCAAAGGAATAATCTGCCCTGTGTAAGGCGATTTATATCTCTGTTCCAGCCAAAGTTTATATCTTTTTAAATCAGATGATGAAGGTTGTGCGGTTTTGCTAATTTTCAGAATATCATCCTCAATTTCTATATCAGATTTCAGAATGCCATCCTCATAGATTTTTAAAATCTCTTGTTGCATTGGAGAATAAGGACGAACATTTTCTACCGCATTATCATTCATCATTTCAGCCAGCAAAGATTTGATACGGAGATTCGTGTTTTCATTTTCAGTGACCATATTGGTAATTTGCTTACGGTCATCTGCTGTATTTTTCATTTCTCGACCTAGCTCGATATGAATTTCATTGAAGAAATCTTTCGCTCCGTTTCCATATTTTATCCAAATGTCCTTAACTACACGAAGCGTTTCCGTAATGACTTGTTCTACAATCGGATTACGAAGTGAATGTTGTTTAAACTCTTTTAAGAATTTTTCCAAATCATCTGCAGAATTCCATTTTCCAATCAACGAAGCTTCAGAATGTCTGCCATAAACGATATATTGAGCCAACCACAACTGTAAACCTTGGAAATGACTTTCAGTCGTAAGATTAATGGCTTTTTCTCTTACTTTATCTTTAATATTTTCGTCGAATTCTCCTGTAATGATTTTCTGAATTCTGTCTTTTGAATGTTCACTAATATTATCATAATTCCAATATTTCCCCAATCGCATCAAAGGCAACAACTTCTTAATCGCTTTCTCCGAAAAAGAACCGTATTCACTTTTGAATGGCGGGAACTTTTTGAAAGCTTCGAAGAAAGAATTTTCATCCAAATTATTTTTCCCAGCAAACGACTTTAATGCTTTTTCGTATTCAGTTTTATCATTTACAGAGTAGATGATGTGCCAAATCTTTTGCTCAATTTCTCTAGTGAAGAAATCAGCAGAAACATTTTCGACTTTATTTAATCTTGATGAAATCATTGTTTTGGTTTCGTTACAAGGATAAGGTTTGTTCTCTACATAATTCCAGCGATGCGTTTTTTCATTTAGCTTAAAGTGTTTTAACAACGATTTTTGCTCAACTTCTTTTCTATTATTTAAATATTCAAACAGATTTTCAAAATCTTCAGTGGTATTTAAAAACTCTTTTGTAACATTAGAATCATCATCTTTCCTATAAATATTAAGATTAAAAATCCATTGCCAAATGCGAAATTCCTGATAGTATGGATTAGATTTTGGAATCGCTTTTAAATATTGAGTATGCACTATTCCATTTTCATCTTTGTATTTTCTGAATTCCAATGTACAATTAGAAATAGAGAATTTCTGACTTCTCAAAGGTCTTTGATAAAAAATAATGTCATCCATAAAAAGATGGACAAATTCTTTTTTGCCCAAAGTCAATTGATGCGCTTCGTTATTTCTATATAATTCCCTAACGCAATCATTGTACAAATCATCATTTTGCAACTCTGAATGAAATGATTTTTGGGTTTCTAAAATCTTTTTAAGTTCTTCTTTGTAAAATTTTCTCTCGATAGTTCTAACCAATTTTCCATTGATTTTCTGTTTTGGATTTTGAAGAAGTGCATTATAAATATAAGTTCCGACTGTTTTGTCCGAATTATCTATTTCTTGTTCGGTTTTAGTCTTAATAGCAATCCAATCTTTTTCAGAATCAACAGCTTTGAAAGTTCTTTTAATATCGCCATTTTTCAAAAAAGACTCAGTTACAATAAATTCTTTTACACGCTCAGTCCAATCTTCAGTTTTTACAACTTGTTTATCGTATTTCCAGCCATTCTCAAAATAAACATCGTAAAGAATTTTTCCTTTTATTTTCTCTCCGGAATCGATTATTTTTTCAACTTTTAATCTTACAAAAGTTTTCTCCTTTTCTTCTTCAAAATCCTCACCACGCAATTGGTAATAGCCACGTTTCTGATTAAAGTTTAAAAGAATCCAAGCTAATTCCTCCTTCTCTATTTTTTGAGTTAATGCTTTATTACGCAGATAGTATATTGTCCAGTCATAAGGGACTTTTTTATCATTCTCCAAAAGTTGAGGCTGATGTTTCTTAAAATCAGAAAGCATCTCTTCAAATGAATTCTTAAAAATAAATTCATTGACATCATATACCAATTTTGGTTCAGTTTTTTCTTTGAATTTGCCAAACCTCTTTTCAAAATCTATCTGAGAAGCATAATGAGGTGGTAAGAATAGCAAAAGGTTCAAAACCCGATGAAGTCGTTCTCTTCTTAGCAAAAATCTTTCACGCAATCGTCTTACACCTCTATAGCCTGTACGTGAAGCTGTTTGAGAAACAGAATTTCCCTTCCCAAATTCTCCAAGAATATCCTGAGACATTGGAATTATCCTACTTCCCATCCCAACAATCTTCCCTTCTTTTTTATCGAAATCCTGATTGACCAATGCCCAACCAATTGAGTTGGTTCCCAAGTCCAATCCAAGTATATTTTTTAACATAGCTATCAAGTTTATTTGAAATTCCTAAAATTAAACAGAAATTATTTCATATAAATACGGAAAACCGTAAAGCGATTAAATAATTAATATTTACATTTGTATCCGAAAGCAATTCACAATAAGGATTATTCCGTTGTGAAAACATTCAAGGCGGGGCAACTCGCCTTTTTTCATTCACTTAATAGAACAAAAAAAATCCACTCTCTCAAGTGGATTCTTCATTCTAAAGCACCGTATGCTCACCCAGATAAAAACTGTTACTCGCAAAGGTCTGCTTTTCATTGTTGAGAAATGCCCAAACCTCCACCGATTTTCCAATGCAAAAATTTGGAAGCGTGACACTCGCCATCAGGTCGGAACGCATTACAATACCTTCAAAAATTTGAAAATCATTCAGCTCCTTACAATAGGAGACCAGACTGACCTGATCTGAAGACGAAGCGTTGCCCTGCGAACTATTGTCTTCCCATTCCAGATCCAGAACACCACCTGTCTGTGTAGCAAGTATGGCATTTTGGAATCCTGTCAGTTCGCCTTTTGTAATCAGCACCTTGTTGTAGACCAGTTCCGGAATACCTGCTACCACTTGCATCGCCTCATTGATGGTATAGGAAGTTGCGATATTCACTCTGGATTTCACCCCACTACCCGACCCAAAATACTGAGACTGAATTATTTTTAGTGGCTGTAGAAAACTGACCGCCAGTTTGAACTTCGCCTGTTGTAAAAGTTGTTTCTCGGTGGGATCTTTTTGTGATGGTTTTGGACGACTTCGCATAATGTCTTTACCGCGCCAGTTGGCACCAACTACAGTTCCTACTTTGCCTGAGAACCCACCGAGGATTCCTTTGTTAAATGTTGCCATAATTAATAATTTTTGTTGATTAGTAAGACGAAGTTATAACACAAAACCATACCCCGTAAACCCCTGACAGGTTTTGACCGACTTTGACTGGACTTGACAGAAAATGACTGGATGATTTCATATTCCTTCGGATAAACTACCCTTTTTCTTCGGGTCTTCTTCGGAAAAAAGATGTTTTTTCCGAAGCCGATCCGAAGGAGACCCGAAGATCATCCGAAGAAATATCTGGTGGCTGAGCGTAGCCGAAGCCACCGGAGATTTGTGAAATATGGTTTTATAGTTGTGTAATTTGCGATAGTGATTTAGCAGAGTATTTATTGTGATTGAGGAATTTCTCTGCGGTGGTTGAGTGGGACTTCGGCTACGCTCAGTCTCCTTATTAGGATATTTTCCCTAAATCTATCATGGTGGTTCTTTGTAAACTTATCGGTGGTTGAGCACACTCTTTCTGGTGGTTGAGCGTAGCCGAAACCACAATCACTATGACTTCGGCTACGCTCAGTCAACGTTCCGAATACAATCAGTCAAGGTTTCAAATATAATTAGTCATCATCATAAATATTCTCAGTCATCGGATTTATCATATAGCTTCCAATGGCTGTCATTCATACATTCTGCTGCTTTTTTTAGTTCTTCTTCCCAGTCATTTATGAGGGCTTCTTTCTTTTTCCTGCTCCAGCCCTGCACTTGTTTTTCTCTGTAGAATGCAAGATCAATTCTTTCATATTCTTCAAAATAAATCAATTCCACGGGAAGTCTTTTTTTGGTATGATTAGCGCCTTCTCCTTTCTGATGTTGCGTAAGTCTTAACTCAAGATTATTGGTACTCCCAGTATAATAGCTGTCATCTGAGCATCGTAGAATATACATCCAGCCTTTCATAATTTGTGTATTAATATTAATTTAATTATTGTGACTTCGGCTACGCTCAGTCACCGTTTCTGTGAGTATAATTCGGCGGTTGTACTTTCTCTTTTTGGTGGTTGAGCGAAGCAATTGCGGTGATTGAGCGGGACTTCGGCTACGCTCAGTCTCCATATTAGAATATTTCTCCTAAATCTATTACGGTGGTTGAGCGCACTCTCTCTGGTGGTTGAGCGTAGCCGAAACCACACTCACTTCTTCCCCAGCACAGACAAGATGTCATAATAAATCTTGCCTTTCTTTATTTTGTAATCTATCAGGCCTTCTTTGCGCCAACGAAAGAGTGTGCTGTCACTTACCTTTAGTTCTTGTTTTGTGTCTGCCGCATCCCGATAGTCGGTTTCATTAGAGGCTTGGGGAGTAGACGAACGGTTTTTTAGCAGGTCACGGATTTCTGTGAACATATCAATCAAAATAACCATTAGATGTTCCAGTTGAAAATTGTTTTTGTTTTTCATAATTGTTGTTTTTTATGGTATTAAATTAATAAAAATTTCAACACCAAAACATCAGTAACTAACAAATAATCAACACATTAAATCTTAAATAATTATAATATGATATTATTGAAAAATATTTAAAATAATAGGATTACTTATGAATTTTTGAACATTTTAAGCCCCATTTAATCTGTTATAAATTTCTGTTAATCTTAGACAAACATTTCGTTTTCAAGGGATAACATTTGTAGATTTATCTTATCAATTCAGTTGTCTCCCATTATGATTAATAGAATTTTATTTTTTTTGTATCTGATATTCTCAGTTCAAAGCTTTGCGCAGGACAAGGCAGAACAGGCAATTCAACGGCTGGATCAGGATTTTCCACAGGAGAAGGTCTATCTTTTGCTCAACAAAGATCAATATGCTGCTGGAGATAACATCTGGTTCAAAGCATTTGTTTTTGATGCCTACAGCCGATCCACGCTTTCCACGACACTTTTTGTGGAACTTCTGGACAGCAGCAAAAAACTCATCGATAAAAGACTGATTCCGCTGTACAACAGTGAGGGAGAAGGTAATTTTGCACTTCCAGAAGATCTTAAAGAAAACACTTATTACCTGAGAGCATACACCACTTGGATGACCAACTTGAGTGAGGATTTCCAGTATTTAAAACCGATTGCTGTTTATAATCCAAACTCACCGGAGAAATTGGTTCAGAATACCTTATCTGACTGGACGGTTTCTGCCTATCCGGAAAGTGGCAGTTTCGTGGCTGGTATTAATACAAAAGTAGCTGTTCGTGTGCGATCAAAAGGAAATACACCTTCCAATTGGAGCGGATTTATAGCTGATAAAGAAAAACCCGATGTGCATTTAACAGACTTCAAAGGACTTGATCAGAACGTGGGTCTCTTTTCCATTACTCCTGAGAAAAGTAAAAAATACCAAGTTACAGTCACTGATGACAAAGGCAAAAAACAAACAGCAAATCTGCCAGATGTAGCAGAAAATGGTATCAATCTCCAAATCAAAAGTAACCTAAATAGCATTGATTATAGTTTGAAATCTAATAACCTGACCGATAATTCGGGTTACTACAAACTGATTGCAACGATAGGCAACAAGCTGGTTTACAAAGCACGCATCAAAAAGGACAATCAGGGCGAAACGTTTTCTATTCCCACAGCTCAGTTAATTAATGGAATTCTGCAGTTTACTTTGTTTGACGAAAATGAGAAAGTACTGGTGCAGAGGTTATGTTTCGTACAGCCACAGCAACTGAATGTTCAGAAGCCTGTAATTCAGAATTCGACTTTCAGTACTCAGGCTAAAAGTTTGAACACTTTTGAAATTAAATCAGAGGCCGGTATTCCGCATTACACAGTAGCAATTTATGACGCTTCGACTTTTAAGAACAACGATAATCTATTAAGTTCACTTTGGCTGACAGGCGATTTCACAGATAAGATCATCAACCCTTCACAATATTTTGCAAGCGACAGAAACACCGATGCATTAGACGCTTTATTAATTTCAGAACAATGGACGCGGTTCAACTGGCAGGACATCATTGCAGGAAAATTCCCTGTCATCAAAAATAAGCCTGAATCTTACCTCTCCTATACCATCCGGATGATAACTAATGGGAAGCCTGCACAGAATGCGGCTGTCAGTCTGATGTTTGATGGAGAAAAGTCCGGTTCCAAACTGACTGCTGTCACAACAGACAACAATGGCGATCTTAATTTGAAAAATATGGCTTTTGATGAGCCTCAGAAAATCTATTACCAATTAAAGGCAGATAATACTGATGTCATAATTCTTCCTAAAGTTGCTTTCGTTCCTTTGAAAAAAGAATTGCCTTTAACAGATTTCAGTCTCGTAAAAAGAATGCCCAATGAAGCACTTTCACTGGAAGCTTTACAAGCGATCGAGGGCAGTAAATTTGATAAGAAAGCAAACGAAAACGTAACAGCCATCGAAGAAGTGAAACTCAAAGGCAAGAAACAATCGCCTACAGAAAAACTGAATAACGAGCTAAGCAGCGCAATGTTCCAAAGTCCGTCCGAAACCATTTTTGATTTTGTGAATGACAAGCTACTTTCTTCCGGTTCACCGGACATCCTGCTTTGGCTGGAAGGTAGAGTTGCCGGACTGCAGATCAAAAGAGACGGCGCCGATATAGATGCCTTCATCCGTAACAAAAAAGTGGATGTGTATCTGGATGAAAACAAAACAGATCTGGAAATTCTAAGAGGCCTCAATGTGGCTAATATCGCCATGATAAAAGTCGTGAGGGATGATTTCTTTGGTGGATTTGGCAATTCCAACGGTGCCATTCTCGTCTATACTCGAAACGGAAATACAGCTTCTAAGCAGGATCCCAAATCATTAACAGGACTTAAATTCTTCACACTAAATGGTTATGATAAACAGGATATCTTCAAAAATGTAAATTACACCAATATTTCTCGGAAAAACAGCATTAATGACAATCGTAGCAATCTGTATTGGAATCCAAAATTGAAAGCTCAAACAAACCAGTCAGCTAGAGTAGAATTCTATAATAATGACACGGCAAAGCAATACCGAATCATCATCATCGGACTGGATGAAGAGAATGGACTGCCGACTTACTATGATGAAAAACTACCTTAACACCTTAAAAATTAACATAGATTTATAAAATCCGTATTTATACTTAAAGTAGAATGGTAAAATCATTTTAGCTTTGGTTTAAATAATCGACTATGTTAGTATTAGCAATTTTTGGGGATTTCGGATTAGAATTATTCGGTCCCATCTTTTTAGTTTCGATGCTTTTCATTGTTTTATTGAAGAAGGAAAAGAAAATTGATGATGATTAATTCTACTGTCATTTCTTAAAGAGTGATTCTAAAGTGTGTCTGAAAATGTTTTGGAACTTCAGTTTTGTAAATTTAGAGCTTCAGCAATTCTATGCTTTCATTACAAAACACTATTTTCGCTTTTCAAAACTTAGTAATGACTTCTTCAGAATTTATCCAAAGACAACTCAATATTCCTTCTAAAAGTATAGACAGTACACTTCAACTTCTTTCGGAAGACTGTACTATTCCGTTCATTGCCCGTTACCGAAAAGATCGAACAGGAAATCTTGATGAGGTGGCCATTGAGAATATTTACAAACTAAATAAGCAGTTTGACGAGATTACCAAACGAAAAGAAAGCATCCTAAAATCCATTGAGGAACAAAATACTCTGAATCCTGAACTTAAGCAAAAAATAGAACAGAGTTTTGATCTTCAGGAGCTGGAAGATCTCTATCTGCCTTATAAAAAACGCAAGAAAACCAAAGCCGACACAGCGAGAGAAAAAGGCCTTGAACCATTAGCAAAGATTATTATGAGCCAACGCGCTGATGATGTAGAATATCTGGCTTCCAAATACCTCAACAAAGATGTGGTGGATGAAGCGGAAGCTTTGCAAGGCGCAAGAGACATCATGGCAGAATGGATCAATGAAAATCTGTATATCCGTAAAAATCTGCGAAGACTTTTCCAAAGAAAAGCAATTATCACTTCCAAAGTTGTAAAAGCGAAAAAAGAAGATGAAGCCGCTCAAAAATTCTCTCAATATTTTGAATGGCAGGAAGCACTGAACAGAATTCCAAGTCACAGATTACTGGCAATGCTGCGTGCAGAGAATGAAGGTTTTGTGAAAACTTCCGTCGATATCGATAAAGAAGAAGCGCTTGACCTGATGGAAAACGCCGTGATCAAAAGTAATAATTCTACAACAAAACAAATAGAACTCGCCATAGCTGATTCCTATAAACGCCTGCTGGAACCAGCCATCTCTAATGAAGCTTTGCAGGAAGCCAAAGAAAAAGCAGACATCAAAGCCATTGAAGTTTTCTCGGAGAACTTGCAGCAACTTTTATTAGCATCGCCTTTAGGAGAAAAAAGAATTTTAGCTATTGATCCAGGATTCAGAACTGGCTGTAAAGTGGTTTGTCTGGACGAAAAAGGCGATCTACTCAACAACGAAACCATCTATCCTCACGCCCCACAAAATGAAACCGGAATGGCGATGAAGAAAATCCGATCAATGGTAAATGCCTACAACATCCAGGCAATTTCAATCGGGAACGGAACAGCCGGACGAGAAACTGAATTCTTTATTAAGAAAATAGCATTCGATAAACCGATTCAGGTTTTTGTAGTTTCAGAAGCCGGAGCATCCATCTATTCAGCAAGCAAAATCGCCAGAGACGAGTTCCCGAATTATGACGTTACAGTTCGTGGTGCAGTTTCCATCGGAAGGCGTTTAGCAGATCCTTTGGCAGAACTCGTAAAGATTGATGCAAAATCTATTGGCGTAGGGCAATATCAGCACGATGTGGATCAAACCAAACTAAAAGAAGAACTGGACAACACCGTGATCCGCTCTGTGAATTCAGTTGGTATTAATCTAAATACAGCCAGCAAATCTCTGTTAAGCTACGTTTCCGGAATCGGAGAAAAAATGGCGGAGAATATCGTGAATTACCGAACAGAAAACGGCGCATTCACAGAAAGAAAAGAACTTAAAAAAGTGCCTCGACTTGGCGAAAAAGCTTATCAGCAGGCAGCTGCTTTTGTAAGAATTAAAAATGCTAAAAATCCTTTGGATAATTCGGCAGTACATCCGGAAGCTTACAAAACGATTGAAAAAATGGCAAAGGATCTTGGAATTAAAACAGAGGAATTAATTTCAAACAAAGAAAAAATCTCATTGATTAATCCTGAAAAGTACATCACTGCAGAAATCGGAATTCTGGGGATTAAAGACATCTTAAAAGAACTGGAAAAACCAGGACTGGATCCAAGAAAAGCAGCCAAAGTCTTTGAGTTTGACCCAAACGTGAAAAGCATTAAGAACCTCAACCTAGGAATGATTCTTCCCGGCATTGTAAACAACATTACAGCTTTTGGATGCTTTGTAGATTTGGGAATTAAAGAAAGTGGATTGGTTCATATTTCACAACTTAAAGAAGGTTTTATATCGGATGTGAATGAAGTTGTGAAATTACATCAGCACGTTCAGGTAAAAGTTGTTGAAGTAGATGAGGCGAGGAAAAGGATTCAGCTGACGATGATACTATAGAGAAGTTTTGATATTAAACAAAAGGTTAGCAAAATTGCTAACCTTTTTTATTTATCTACTGCCTTCTTTTTATGACTAGAAAACAAACCATTTTCCATTATAGATTAATGTTACCCCTACTGAATTTCCTGTGGTATTACTAATAGAGCTAATAGTGCCGTCCTTACCAAACTCGTACATTTTTGAAATACCATAATCCTTGGCATTCGCACGGAACATTTTACCGTTAGGATCTATACTGGTGTTCTTGTTATCGGAAAAGACGTAAATCGTCAATCCAATACTTGGACTTGCCGGCAACTTGACTGTAAAATTCCCTGTAATGTAAACCAGCTGGTTATTATTAGTTAATGTTGTATTGTCACTACTAACAGTAGTCATTGTAAGACTGTTTCCGCCACCGGATGATGATGGTGTCGCCCAAGTACCGTCTCCTCTTAAATAGGTTGTAGAGTCTTTGGTTCCTGTTGCTGATAATTTTGCGACTGTAACAGCGCCGTCATTGATCTTGTCTGTAGTTATTTTTGAGTTTGAAATTGACAGAACTCCGTTCGAGTTAATGGAAGCATCCCCACTCATACTCATAGGAACTCCAGGTGCAAACGGCGCTGTAGACATTGTAAGAAACATTTGTCCACCCCCTGTACCATTAGAAAAACCCTCACCTGTTGCACCTGCATTACCTTGTGCTCCGGTTGCCCCTACTGAACCTGTTGCTCCCGTTATTCCTTGTGGACCAGTAACTCCCTGTGCTCCAGTTGGACCCGTGAACCCTTGCGCTCCAGTTGGGCCTGTGAATCCCTGTGCTCCGGTTGCTCCAGTTACACCAATTCCCGTTGCTCCTGTAGTACCTGTTGGCCCTCGGAAACCTTGAATACCGTCAGCTCCAGTTGCCCCAGTTGCTCCCTGTAATCCTACTGGACCAGTAGGGCCTGTGACTCCAATTGCGCCAGTCGCTCCAGTTAAACCAATTCCCGTTGCTCCTGTAGTACCTGTTGGTCCTCGGAAACCTTGAATACCGTCAGCTCCAGTTGCCCCAGTTGCTCCCTGTAATCCTACTGGACCAGTAGGGCCTGTGACTCCAATTGCGCCAGTCGCTCCAG
>JASCOV010000019.1 GCA_029960045.1 Flavobacteriaceae bacterium PS02293 | reverse complement strand
ACGATAAGAACATCACAAAGAGAAAACCGAGTGCAATTGAGCACTTGAGTTTATAAAAATACCGTTTAGCAGCAATGCTAAGCAAAAAATACTGAACTAATTAATAATTAGGAAAGAAATCGTTAAGGGCGTATGGCGGATGCCTAGGCTTTCAGAGGCGAAGAAGGACGTGGTAAGCTGCGAAAAGCTCGGGGGATTGGCACACACGAATTGATCCCGAGATGTCCGAATGGGGCAACCCAATACATTGAAGATGTATTACCTCGCAAGAGGAGCAAACCCGGAGAACTGAAACATCTAAGTACCCGGAGGAAAAGAAATCGAAGAGATTCCGTAAGTAGCGGCGAGCGAAAGCGGATTAGCCCAAAAGTCTTTATATGTTTAATAGAATGTTCTGGAAAGAACAGCCATAGACGGTGATAGCCCGGTATATGAAAGGCATATTTGGATGATAAATGAGTAGGGCGGGACACGTGAAATCCTGTCTGAATATGGGGGGACCATCCTCCAAGGCTAAATACTCCTGAAAGACCGATAGTGAACTAGTACTGTGAAGGAAAGGTGAAAAGCACTTCGAATAGAAGGGTGAAATAGAACCTGAAACCGTACGCCTACAAGCGGTCGGAGCCCACAAGTTGGGTGACGGCGTGCCTTTTGCATAATGAGCCTACGAGTTAATTTTACTAGCGAGGTTAAGGACTTAAGGTCCGGAGCCGGAGCGAAAGCGAGTCTGAATAGGGCGCTTAGTTAGTAGGATTAGACGCGAAACCTTGTGATCTACCCATGGGCAGGTTGAAGCTTTGGTAACACAAAGTGGAGGACCGAACCGGTTGACGTTGAAAAGTCTTCGGATGACCTGTGGGTAGGGGTGAAAGGCCAATCAAACTGGGAGATAGCTCGTACTCCCCGAAATGCATTTAGGTGCAGCGTTGAGACAAGTTTATTAGAGGTAGAGCTACTGATTGGATGCGGGGGAGTCAAATCCTACCAATTCCTGACAAACTCCGAATGCTAATAAATGTTTCTCAGCAGTGAGGGCGCGGGTGCTAAGGTCCGTGTCCGAGAGGGAAAGAACCCAGACCAACAGCTAAGGTCCCAAAATATATGCTAAGTTGAAATAACGCGGTTGGACTGCATTGACAGCTAGGATGTTGGCTTGGAAGCAGCCATTCATTTAAAGAGTGCGTAACAGCTCACTAGTCGAGCGGTCCGGCATGGATAATAATCGGGCATAAGCATATTACCGAAGCTATGGATTTGTAATTTATTACATCTGGTAGGGGAGCATTCTATTTGCGCCGAAGCAGTATCGTGAGGTATTGTGGAGCGGATAGAAAAGAAAATGTAGGCATAAGTAACGATAAAGCGGGCGAGAAACCCGCTCACCGAAAGACTAAGGATTCCTCAGCCATGCTAATCAGCTGAGGGTTAGTCGGGACCTAACGCGAACCCGAAAGGGGTAGTGGATGGACAATGGGTTAATATTCCCATACTTGCTCACACTAAAAAGGGGACGGAGTGCCGTACTTACTGGAGACTGACGGAATAGTCAAGACCTAGCCTTCGGGCGAAGTTGCTGTAAGGAAAGTGCTTCCAAGAAAAGCCGAAGTGAAGCAACCCGTACCATAAACCGACACAGGTAGTCGAGGAGAGAATCCTAAGGTGCTAGAGTGAATCATGGTTAAGGAACTAGGCAAAATAGTCTCGTAACTTCGGAAGAAGAGACGCCATCAGCAATGGTGGCCGCAGTGAAGAGGCCCAGGCGACTGTTTATCAAAAACACAGGACTCTGCTAAATCGAAAGATGCTGTATAGGGTCTGACACCTGCCCGGTGCTGGAAGGTTAAGGAAGGGCGTTAGCAGCAATGCGAAGCGTTTGACTGAAGCCCCAGTAAACGGCGGCCGTAACTATAACGGTCCTAAGGTAGCGAAATTCCTTGTCGGGTAAGTTCCGACCTGCACGAATGGTGTAACGATCTGGGCACTGTCTCAACCATGAGCTCTGTGAAATTGTAGTCTCGGTGAAGATGCCGAGTACCCGCAATGGGACGAAAAGACCCTGTGAACCTTTACTATAACTTCGTATTGACTTTGAGTAAGTAATGTGTAGGATAGGTGGGAGACTTTGAAGCAGGCACGCTAGTGTTTGTGGAGTCAACGTTGAAATACCACCCTTTACTTACTTGGAGCCTAACTTCTTTTAGAAGGACATTGCGTGGTGGGTAGTTTGACTGGGGTGGTCGCCTCCAAAAGAGTAACGGAGGCTTTCAAAGGTACCCTCAGCACGCTTGGTAACCGTGCGTAGAGTGTAATGGCATAAGGGTGCTTGACTGTGAGACCTACAAGTCGATCAGGTGCGAAAGCAGGACATAGTGATCCGGTGGTTCCGTATGGAAGGGCCATCGCTCATAGGATAAAAGGTACTCCGGGGATAACAGGCTAGTCTCCCCCAAGAGCTCATATCGACGGGGAGGTTCGGCACCTCGATGTCGGCTCGTCACATCCTGGGGCTGGAGAAGGTCCCAAGGGTTGGGCTGTTCGCCCATTAAAGTGGCACGCGAGCTGGGTTCAGAACGTCGTGAGACAGTTCGGTCTCTATCTATTGCGGGCGTTAGATGTTTGAGAGGGCTTGAATCTAGTACGAGAGGACCGATTTGAACAAACCTCTGGTGTATCAGTTGTTCCGCCAGGAGCACCGCTGAGTAGCTACGTTTGGAAGAGATAAGCACTGAAAGCATATAAGTGCGAAACTCGCCTCAAGATGAGACATCTTTTAAGGGTCGTTGGAGATGACGACGTTGATAGGCTATAGGTGTAAAGACAGTAATGTCATAGCCGAGTAGTACTAATTACCCGTAGATTTATTGCCTAATTGGCATAGTGCTCAATTGCACAACAAGGTTCTCTCTTTGTGAACGTTTTTATCGATAATAATTTACCAATGTGTAAATGTATCAGTCTAACAATTGTTACACAGTTATATTTAATGCCATTGTTAAATTAATAAATATACTGTACATCCTTTTGTACAAGACAGCCTTTAGGGTGGTTTTAGCAGAGGGGCTCACCTGTTCCCATTCCGAACACAGAAGTTAAGCCCTCTAGCGCCGATGGTACTGCGAAAGCGGGAGAGTAGGTCGCCGCCAGTTTTTTT
>JASCOV010000018.1 GCA_029960045.1 Flavobacteriaceae bacterium PS02293 | reverse complement strand
TCAGTGGTTGATACGGTAGTGACCCAGGTATTAGATATTCCCGGACCTTGCGAAGTATATATCTTTTTCAATTTTGTGCCATCTGATCGGTAGATACTGCTATTGCTGGATTTCCTTTTACCGGAGCACCGCTACCGCACGAATCCTTTCGTGTGATCTAATTATTACAAACCTAACATCCTAAAAACAACAATACCATCCAAAAGTCCTTTCCCAAATGAGATAGTCAACTAAAATTATTGTTTACAAAATTGCCACACGAAAGGATTCGTGCGGTAGCGGGGGGATGAACGAAGAGGACAGGGCAATGGTAACCAGATTCCTAGACCTTACAATACGTGATTATAAAGCCAAAAAAGCGTACTCATAAAACAACAAAGCCAACTCAAATGAGTTGGCTTTTGGTTTATTTACAAGTAACGGATTGCAAATCCCAGACATCGGGTTTAATCTTCTCCGTAATAATTTTTATAATCTTCCGGAAAAACATACAATATCTTCCAATTTTTATCAAAAATTAATGTCGCATTAAAAGGGTCATAATTTAATTCTTTTAAATTGCTTTTATTAACATCTATATAAGCAATAGAAGTAAGCAAGGGCTTAAAAACATTCAAAGAATCTTGTAAAACAACTTTATGTCCTTTATAGGAATATAATTGTTTATACTTTAAACCTTGTGTTAATTTACTACTCATAACCGTAATACCGATACCATATTTTCCATTTTTATAGAATGCCGTATCTCTGATTTTCACAGAAGATAATATTAGAAAATCCTTATCCCCAATAGCTCCTCTCTTTTCATTAAAGACACTTATGGTTCTATCCAAAATCTTTTCTACTTCTTTTTTGCCAATCTTATGTTGGGATTTGCAACAAAATAAAAAAATGGTGCAAAAAATTAATATAAATATCTTTTTCATTTCGTTTTTCCCTTGTATGTAGCTTTTGAACTATTATATTCAACATATCCTCCTCCTGTTCTTTTCTCTAAACTGGGGCTAAATATATATTTTTTGAGTCCATTTATTTCTTTATTCCCTCTATCTCCTCCTGCTCCGTGTAAAGGATTTATCCCATAACTAGCATTACCATTTAAAAATAATACTCCAAAACCAGAAGGCGCATAATCGCCAGGTCCATTATGACTATGAGTATTTTCAGACCAAGTTCCGCTACTTAATGTATGCCCTCCTATACTTATGTCTGGGTATGCATTATGAATCCCGACACTTGCATTAGATAAATGATTGGTCGTAATCAAGTTAGTTGACGAACCATCAGAAAAATCAAGCTTATCTTGTGAAAATTCCACAGTAGTATTTTTTGCAGCAAACTCGAAAAACTGGTCAGCAGCCGAAGCATCTGTTATATTAAGATATGTTATTTTATCACTGAATGTATTACCCTCTCCTGATAACTCAAACTTCATAGAGTTAGCTTCCCCTATTTGAGAATCTCCTTTTGGATTTGAGTCAGAAACATTGGTTCGTGCGATTTGAATAGAGGATGATTCATCTTCATTGGTAACCGTATCATAGGCATTATCATCAGCCGTACGTTTTATGTCTCCATTATTAAAAATCTTAATCTTGTCTTCGTTCTGCATTCCATCAGGGTCAATGAATCTAATTGGATTATTGTAAGCATACGTGTATGGACTCCAACGACGAGAAGTTTCAGCCAGCGGGTCAATAACACCCCATCTCCCGATATCCGGCGTCATTGAAGAAAATTGGATTGTTATTAGCATACCCATAGGGATCTAAAGTAAAAGAATCTAACAAATCTTGAACGCCCCAACGACCAATATCTGGCATATACATCCTTGCTCCATAATCGTACATCCCAGTCTCCTGCAACTCCTTACCGTTGTACTTATAGTGATAATAACTCTAAATCCGTGAGAACTTATTCTGAGATTGCACTAACAAAACCAAATAAATCGCACCAGTAAAAAATAATTATTGCGAGATTCAAAACTAAATAAATTATAACTCTATTTCTTTTTAATAACAAAATAACTAGTAAAATAAAGTTTATGTAACTAATAAATAGAGATACAATAAATACGCTATAAAAAATTTTGTCGAGCAGATAGTAACTTGAAGTCACTACCATAAATAAGATTAAATTTATCAAGCTTAAAATTTTTATTATTAGAATCAATTTTTTCATTATTTCATAATTTTTTATAAACTATCTTCTATATTGAACTGGGGCTAGTGTTGTAGGGGAAACATTAGGAATAGTAATTCCACTAGGATTCGGTTTGTTCTTTATAGAGTCTCTCAAATTACTCCATGTAGGATCCGGGGATTTAACAACTCCAATTTTAGGAACAAAATTTTCAATTATTCCTTTAATATCAGGAACTCCATTTTTATCAACAGTTATACGAGGAAATTCATCTGGAGCTTTAAAAACCATATCTTTAGGTATTGTTGATGTATTAACACCATCCACTCGGGCATATAAATCTTTACCTGGGGCAAGTGGGTATGCTTGGCCTGCATCTTTACCTGGGTTATGATCAACTCCGTCTTTAACGCCTTCCGGTTTATAATAGATAGTCTGAGAACTTTCATTTTTCACATAAGGGGTCATTGCCGTTCCACCGTTTGCTTCTACTGTATCCCAAGTACTATCCGATATTTTTATGCCCTCACTATATTTGCTTAATTCTGTTCCCTTGTCTAAAGCAACATTATGATCCATACCTTGCTTAAAGTCTTTTTTATCCATTACTATAGTTTCTCCTTTCCAGCCCTCACTGTCAGTTCCTAAAAGGTTACCATCAGTGTCAACTACAGGAGCTGCATTCCTTCCATCTGGATCGATAAATCTTATTGGATTATTGAGTGCATAATTGTAAGTTGACCAACGAGTATTCAATTCCGCCAGTGGATCTACGACACCCCATCGTCCAATATCCGGCATATACATTCTTGCTCCATAATCGTACATCCCGGTCTCCTGCAACTCTTTCCCGTTGTACTTGTAATTTTTATATTTTGCATTCGGTTTTAGTTATGCATTACCATTGACATAAAAATCAAATAATCTATTTTGCTTGAGATTTATTTTAGCTCTCCAAAAATAACTACAACCATCAGTATTTAGAATTATATCTTTTTCCCAATTATCTGGACAATCCTTTTTCCATATAAAGTTTATCCATATTATTTTATTCCCATTAGAGTCTATATAACCTACATATTGACGATTATAATTTTTAAGATTTTTAACTATTTTAGGACATTTTTTACCAAAGTTAACCATAGCTATTTTTTCCTTTGGCATTAATGCAAATATAAGTTTTTCAACGCCTTCAATCTCTTGCTGTGATGGTGTAAATCTCCCTTCTATACCGGGTATAAAATTAATTTCTCTGGATTCATCAAATACATATCCTTTATAACATTTAAAATCCATTAAATAACCATCATACAGATTACTATTTGTGAAAAAATTACTAAAAAATAGCGATATTATTAATATAAATTTCATAATCTATGGGGTAAATACTTGTGGGGTGATATTTGGAATGACAATGGGCGCAGCTGTGATAACAGGTCTAGTAATTGGAGTTGGACCATAATAAGAACCTGGATAAAATTTACTTTCAATTCCTCCATTTAATAGTGAACCCTGCCAATTGCCTGAAGAATCTTGACCATAATAAGTTCTCAGAGGCAGATTATTTTCAGACCGAATCTGGTTTTCAAGATGTGTTGCAAATTTTTCGGTATTCATATAGCCAAAGGAAGAATCTACAGTTCGGCTTAAAGTGCCCCTATCATCATCTATGGCGTGTCCCATTTCGTGTCCTAAGCCTACAAATGTGGGGCGAGTTGTACTTCCTCGCTCATTTAATCCACCATCCCTACTTGTAGGGTCAAATTTTATTAAATTGTTTGAATCATCATAGCTATTTCCAGTAGATGACTTAACTACCGTATAATTCTGGTTAGAATTTTGTAATTCATTTACTGCAGAATCGCCAGCATCACCTGATCTTAATTGATTTAAAGCATTAACCGCACTCTTTAAAAAACCAGTTAATTTTATCGAACCATCTTTACGTACTTTTACTCCATCTCCTGTATAAGCTGTTCCATCCTTATTATATAAATTTCCATTTTGGAAAAGAATATTATTACCTTTATTTTGAACCCAAAGACTATCTCCCCTTATATCTACATATTTTAAAGGATTTCCTGCGGCATAACTATAAGGCGATATATTAATATACTTCTCTGCAAACCTATCTGGTCGATTAAAACGACCTATGTCGGGCATATACATCCTTGCACCATAATCATACATCCCGGTCTCCTGGAGTTCCTTACCGTTGTACTTGTAATTCTTATAAGAACTCTGTCCAAAATACGACCCTGCATCACTACTGAGATGATTCATTCCAAAAGGATAATAATCATTCTTGTCCGTTACTTCTATCCCACCTGCACTGTTCC
>JASCOV010000017.1 GCA_029960045.1 Flavobacteriaceae bacterium PS02293 | reverse complement strand
TTTATCTCAAATATAACCCAGATAACAGGTGGTCATTTTGAACCGGAAAGTGGTGGTCACTTTGCTCCGAAATCAGTGGTCAATTTACTCCGAAATTAGGTGGTCAATTTGACCGTCTTTTCCAACATTGTCACTAAAATTGTAAATTATTCCTTTTTCATCTGTCATTTCCATACCACTAAGAATTCCATACGGTGTCTTAGGTATTATTTTGATCATATTATATGGTCTTGGAATACCTTTTTGTCCATTATAATCTAAAATAAAGTGACCATTTGCATTTAATAAGCTATAAGAAAAAATATCTGGCTGCAGATCAGGTTTTATAGCTTGAGCAAATGGTTCTAAACCAATTGAACTTAGTGCTACCCCACAAGGAGATGGGTTGGTAAAAGAATAAGTTACCCAAGTTTCATATGGACAAGGTCCTGATGCATCCACATCAAATTTTAGTACAGGTTTTGCAAGTGTTCTATCCCGACTGCCTATTACCTGTTGTGATAAAGATGGCCCAACATTCAAAGCCCATCCCAAACCAACACGGCTGGCAATTTCTCCAACTTTTACACCAGTTGTTGTATAAGTCAAATTGATAGGCACATTGATGCCATCTACATTTATTGAATAAATTGGAATTGTAAAATTTGCGACACCTGTAAAATCACCAGGCGGAATGTCCACAAATTTTGATAATGCTGCCGCTTCCGGTGTCTTAGGAAACATATCTATTGTCCGATTAATCGGAGCAACATATGATTCGCCTTGCGCCGCTAATTTAATTAACGATAGAAAAATAAACAGTATGCTAATTAATTTATTCATAGTATTTTATTCTTTTCACAATTTAGTTATTGTTTATAATTATATTTATTTTCTTTTAAAATTCTACCGTTAATATCTCTGACTTCTTTTAAGCGATTTGCTGTGTCATAAATATAATTTTCTCTGATTCCACTTGGTGGCGTAATACTCCTTACTCCAATCAACGGATCGTAGGTATAGGTCGTAATCTGGAAATTTGCCATTGCTCCGTTTTTTCTGAAAGTATCCAGAGCAGTTAATAATGCCGACTCATCCGTATTTGGGGCTTGAGATGCATCTGTATTTGATGCAGTAATAATTGCGGAGGCAATACTATTTGCCTGAGCATAGGTGGCTCCTTCTACCTTCGCTATAGGCTGCGTACTGTTATAACCCCAGATAATAACTGTACTAATTCCTGACTTGCTCGTATACTGTAATAGGTGACCATCTGTATCATATTTATCATAAGTTACTTCTAATGTTACTGTAGAAGGCGTTTTCATGTCACTACTGAAAACATCGTATGGTAATGGGATATCCTTGTTATTTGTATTATTTACAATCCGTGTTCTAGCCTGTTCTATTGTTTCCGGATACCTGGTCTCTGTCTTTGAAATGGTCTTTGGCACTCCATTAACCGTCTTTTTGGATTCTGTAACCAGTGGAATACTTACCATATTTTTTCCTCGAAGATACTCGTTGCCCTTCTCCAAAGCATACTGATAGTGCTGGGAACTGGAAACACCAGAGCCTATAACTTCAGACTTCTGCTGTATAGGGAATGTATGCCTGTTCTGTGTACTCGTAGAATAAGCTGATGTCTGCTCTGTTACCAAGGTAGGCTGGTTGTTGACGTAATCCGTTGTCGTTGTCTTGATATTCTTGATCCAGGTATTACCTATATTAAAATCCTCTTTGTTGAAGTAATAATACTGACCACCAAGAATATCAGAATCAATCTTTTTCACACTAATTTCCAATCCCTTTGCTATTAAATAACTAAATGGTGATGGATCAGGGTTCATAGATGCATATTGATTAAAATAAGGGTCACTTTCATATTCCATTCTTGAAACTCGGATAGTGTCTCCGTTTGATTTAAACAGTTTTTCATCAAGTAGTAAACCTGCATCTAAATTTTTCTGAGGCCAGGACACATTCACTAACTTCCAGGGTTCATATTGTGGTATAATATTCTCTCCGTGATAAAATTTAGATTCCTTTTTATAATTCTGGCTTGGATCAGTAGAAGATTGATATATTTCCTGAACATATTCATAAGCTACCGCTTTTCCCCTTACAGTGTTTATCTGCCATCCCGGATTATTATTTCGTGCTAAATATTGCAGGATATTTCCAACAAATCCTGTGTTTATGTGAGAGCTTGAATTCTTTTCCTTAAATGATAATGGCACAAACAGCTCTTCTCCTTGGTTCTTTCCACTCGAAAGATTTGTAGCAAGATTTTTATATTGGTATTTTCTTACAATTTTGCCATTATTAGCAGAGTTACTTTCTATTTGTTTTACCCTAATAGTTCCTATTGTATCAACTGGAGAATTATTGACTCTTATTTCTTTTACCCAACTGTATCTAGCTGTTATTATTCTAGTGCTGTTTGCAGGTGTTGGAATTGGAAGCCCATCAACCGATCGTCTATATACTTTTAATCTGTAAATACCTGGCCCATCATTCCTACTGACAGGATGTTCAATGGCAGTGCAAACAGGTCCTTGATCTAAATAAGTAAATTGTGTCCCTGAACTGTTTTTTTTCCATAATTCCCATTGAGGAGTACTCCAAATAGGTTGATGTTCTGGATTTTCAGGGCATTCTGAATCATATAAAATAATGCTTTGGTTGAAAATAGTTGAATTATCACCTTCAATTTGAAATTCTACGTAATCACTATGCAAATCTGTTTCTTCTGAATGACGTTCTTTATAGTCATACATTTTCGGATTAAAGTCCTTATAATAATCATCTCCTTCATATGTTATCTTAGTGGTACCACCTGTAGGATATATGATTGTTTTTAAATTTCCTATAACTCCATAATTAATATCCGGTAGCTTATTCGCCCCCATATATACTCTTTCCTTTGAACTTTTGAGACTACTTGTTTTAACTGAAGGAATAGGAGTGTCATTTTCTCTGCCATTATAGGCACCCCAATAGTCCTGAGAAAAAGACATTCTGTTTGGAAGAGATATACCTTCTTCATCTCCATAATATGACAGTTTATACTCATTTGGTGTTAGATTATCCTTAACACTGGTAAGTTTTAGTCTGTAATAAATTTCAGGAGAATTAGCCAAATAAGTTGCATACAATCCTGGAGCAGAATCATTTGAAATAAAATAATTATAAGATAAAGATATATCTTTAATAGTATTGTTATTATTATCTTTAACAACAACTCTGGTTAAATACACATCTCCTCTTAGATCTTGGCGTAAAACTTCTGTAAAACCCTCTGGATCATTGTTATAATAAAAAAGAACTTTCCCATTTTCAAAACTAATCTCCGAAAGAATTGAGTCAGAAGATTCTGTTTTGTTAATACACCGCTCAGCTGGTAAATCGTATGGATTTATCTGAGCGCCTGGTGATCCTATTAGTTTTGTGTCAATAATTTTCTGTTCCGTTATTGAGGTAATATATTTAGAAGATATTCTTTTTCTATATTGATAAATTATTTTTTTATTATTAATAGTAATAATTGTATCCAATTTAAAATTTGGAATATCGTTATCTTCATTAAATGGGTTGCAGGAATTGATGTTTACTATTTCTTTTGAACCAATGTTATCTTTAAATATATAAGTAATTCCTTTTTCATCGATCATTTCCATACCACTTAGAAGTCCATAACTTTTTTTGGGAATTATCTTAATCATATTAAATGGCATGGGTATACCTTTTTCTCCATTATAATCAAATATAAATTGTCCATTATCATTTAACAAGCTGTAAGAAAAAATATCCGGTAGTAAGTCGGGATTCACTTCATTTGCATATGGATATAATCCTATTGCACTAAGCGCAATTCCACACGGATGATTAAATCCATAAGAAGCAACAGATGATTCATAAGCACATTTGTCCGGTATATTATCTGCACTTACAAGTAGAGGTTTTTGGAGTGTTTTATCACGACTACCAATTACTTGTTGTGATAAAGATGGCCCAGCATTCAAAGCCCATCCCAAACCAACACGGCTGGCAATTTCTCCAACTTTTACACCAGTTGTTGTATAAGCCAAATTGATGGGCACATTTATGCCATCTACATTTATTGAATAAATTGGAATAGTAAAATTTGCAACACCAGTATAGTTTCCGGGAGGAATGTCCACAAACTTAGATAAGGCCGCTGCATCCGGCGTTTTTGGAAACATGTCTAGCGTACGAACAATCGGATCTGGTTGATTAATTTGACTGAAAAACTTACCTACCGACATAAAGACAATAATTAAATGAAAAATCTTTCTCATTGTATTACTCTTTCACGATTTTAGTAGTTAGTTTTTTATCTTTCTGTGTTGGGATACTGGCTTTGATAATGTAAACTCCCTGTGGAAGTTTTGAGGTGTTAACCTTCGTCACTTTATTCCTTGTATTCAGCTGCTGAATCACCTTCCCCGTCATATCATAAAGATAGATATCAGCCTGATCGAAGTCCAGCCCAATCTCCACATAACAATACTCCTTCACAGGATTCGGGTAGATCTGTATATCCTTATTCTCCATCAGATCTTCAACATCGCTGTCTAATAGTTTTACAATCTTCCAATTCTCCTTGCCCAATTCCTCTGCGCTGGTTCCTGCCAAGACATAAGATCCGTCTCTGTTCAAAATAGCTGACACCAGTCGTTCTTCATTCTTCTTGTCTTTCCCTTCAACATATTTCCTCCAGACTTCCTTACCATTCCTGTCGATATACAGCATCCAAAATGTTTCATCATTACTCTGAACTTTGCCTTCGCTCTGCGTATAACCGCCAATCAGAAAACCTTTCGTAGTTGGCTGCTGGTTGTTGGTTGATGGATTTTTAATTGTGTTTAATGACATCAAAACATCTCTGTTCTTGAAGTTGTATGATTTCTGCCACTCCTCATTTCCATCCAGATCCAAGGCCAAAATCCAAAGGTCTGTTCCTTCTTCCAGCTTGGCTCTCTTGTTTCCCGAAGTCTCCGATCTGCTCTCTCCTCCAATAATATAGCCTGAATCCGTCAATGCCATTGTCCGGATATGGTCATCCTCACTCCCTCCAAAATTCTTTTCCCATTGGACTGCTCCGTTCTTGTCAAGCTTTACGATCCAATAATCCCCTT
>JASCOV010000016.1 GCA_029960045.1 Flavobacteriaceae bacterium PS02293 | reverse complement strand
ATTTGAATACTAATTGACACATGAAAAACAAGAGTTTTTATCAAAATTAAGGGTGGTCAATTTAAACCGAAATTACCTGGTCACTTTGAATTGGAATTGGGTGGTCAATATCACTGGAATTTACATTGGAGTTCTTAAAACAAAAAAATTCTCCCATCGAGAGAAAAATATTTCATATGCGAGAACATATCTAAAGTATAAGCAAATAATTACTTATTATTTCATATTAACTTTACGATAGAAGCCTTATTGGTAGGAGAAGAGGTTAGGTTAATTAACTACATATCTCAAAAACGAATGTGAGGGAATGGTGGGGATCAAATTCTATAAAAATAAAAAACTCACTGGATTACAGTGAGTTTTTATTAATATTAGCGGAGAGAGAGGGATTTTGTAACTTCTTCTCGTCCTTTTATTGATAAGCGTTTTCGCTGTAGCATCTTGTGAAAGGCCTTAAATAGGACATTTGCAAAAAGCGGTAAAATTCATTATAAAAATTTTACGTAGTAAAAGTAGAAATTTTCATTCGGATTTGCAACTTTTTTTATGCTAAAATTTGAACCAGTATTTGAACTTATTCTGATGGCTTAAAGTTCAATTTATAATTTTTTAACCGAGAAATGACAGGTTAATTTTACGTATACCAAAAAAACGAAATAGTGCATTCTGATCGTTAACTAAAAAGATTTGCATATCTACTTTCAATTAATTCTTTATATTTACGCTTATACTCTTTTGATAAGAATGAATTATCAATCCAATTAAATGTTAATTTTTTATTCTTTTGAAAACGCTTGGCAATACCGTTGATCTGTTTATCATTAAGTCCCATCGTTTGACCTAAATGCTCAAAATGCACCCACTTTAGTTTTTTCTTTTTACCTTCAAGTGTTAGAGCTAATTCTTCTGTGTCTTCAGGGTTTAGTATGACAACATTTAAAAGATCGTAAGCTGGAGATAACGTCCATCTTCCCCCAGCATCGATCATTGAGAAATTTTTTAGATGCATATCGTTATTTCCTGTTAAGAAACTGAAAACGCTCAACTCCAAGAAATATACTTTATCCAGCAAAGTATTATCTGAATGCTCGTCTAGTGCCTTGCCTATTTTTTCCATCGAGCTTCTGTATTTGTCAAAAGCTTCTGTAATCTGAAACATATCTAACATATGGATCTTCTCTCCAGTTTCAGTTCTGTCAATTCTTTTGGTGATATAAGCAAGCTCTCCGGACAGCATTCTGATCAAACTTGATTTCACTACATTGATTCCGAATGCTTCTGCAATTCGCATTGTGACGTGTTCATTTTCCGGCATCTCAGGATAAGAATGGGAAGGAGGTTTAAAAATATAATTCCCTCCTAAAGCTCCAACTATTGTCAAACGTCCTTTTGCTTTGTCATCAAGTGTATCTTTGACCAATGACAAAGATAGCTTTGGCTGAACTCCGGGTATTGTCACACTTCTTTCTACAACGTTTTTTGCCAGCTCCGCCATTTGTTCTAACGAATGTTCAAATATAGGCTGCTGAGTTGTACCAAAAAATTCCAGACTACAATTTTCGTGAAAATCACTTCCTGTATTTATATTTAATTCTTTATAACAGTACAAACACTTTTTATTCTTCATTTTCCTGAGTTATTGGTTGAACACTTACTGCGCCTATGCAGTTTTGACAACATGCTAGAAGCAATCCCATCCTATCATTTGGATTAAGTTTCCAATTTTTGGAAGCAATATCTAACAGCCAGCCTTCTGGAATCAATCCTTCAAAGAAAGGAAATAAGCGTTTATCCTTAAAAGGCTTTGCTCTCACGGGCATAGTAAAAGTCAAAAATTGTTTCGGATATTCCTGAAAATACTTTTCTTCATATTGAAAAATATATTCCCCATCATCTGTCTCTGTAAGCTTACCTGCAAGTTCAGTTTTATAATAGATATCTGCTTGTCTCATTTCTACTTATTAGTTTTTAATAACTCTCTAGCATTTATTGGAGCTAGTGTATGTCCAAACATTTTAAGAACTTGGTTTACTTTTTCCATATTCAGATTTTCTTTCCCTTGTTCTATTTTTCGGATTACTGTAAGTGCAACTCCAGCACGTTCAGCAAATTCTTCCTGTGTCAGATTAACTTCATTTCTTTTTTCTTTCACAAAATCTGCCAATGTTATCATAATTATATGCTTTTGAAACGAATTTAAACAAAAATACAAATTTATATGCAAAAACATATAATATTGAAATTATTTAATTAATTATATGTAAAAACATATAATAATATTTTCGAATTGGAATATTAGAACACATTGTTTTAAATGTTTCTCTTTCATACAAGTGATATAGTTGTGACAACCTTGTTAAAATGATAGAGCCCAAGAGTATTTGTGTGCCTGTGTTTTCCATATTTCAATAAACATATTACAAAGTTATAATGGAAAACATTTAATAAGGAAAAACGAAATATGTACCAGTTGGAAATTGTCGAATTATTGGTTATCAATGAACATTTCAGTGACTGTAATAAATTTTACCTTCTGTGATTGTAATGCTTTATCCAAAGATTTAATTCTACTTCTAACGTATATTAGTCTATATCATTTTCTGTTTTACTTATAACTCCAAGTTTAATAATTTCGGCTAAAGCGTCCAAACCGTTTTTTCCATTCAATAATTTATCTAAGGAAGTCTTAATATCTTTCTCTTCACTAAATTTATTTTCTAATAATGTTTTTATCGATTTTAATTTATTTTCATCAGATTCTTTTGGTTTTATCCCTGTACGTAAAGTGATTTCATCTTTTATAGACATCATGGGTTCATACAATTTATTATAACCTCTTCCTATTGCCCCTTGATACATATATAAATTTGGATTACTCTTATCCGAATTTCCACCCTTTAAGATTTGTAATCTTGAAATTCCGGGATACGGATCTATAAAAAAAATGTTTTTAATTCCCAGTTGAAAGGCTTTTTTTGAGCATAGTTCACACGGACTTGCTGTAGTAAATAAATTTCCACCCTTTAAGGATTGACCACCGTATTTTGTAATTTGCAGCATGGCATTTTCTTCTGCATGAAGTGACCTTGTGTGCACTTGGTTATCCTTTCCTTCGAAAGCATTATGAAAACTTTTAAAACAATATGGACAGTTTCTACCATTTTCATCCTTTATGTATGTCTTAGGCACATTATTAATAGATTCTTTTACTTTATCAATAAATGTAACATCTTGGTATCTACCGGTTTTTTCAAATCCTGTATAAATAGGACTTGATCCAACAACTCCACTTTCGTAATCTTTAATTTCTCGAAGTCCACAGGGAGTTTGGCCTTCTGGAACATCATTCCATCCAATCCCTTTCACAGAATAAAATTCATCTGTCACGACCGCACCTACTTGTCTCGAAATACATCCCGAATTTAATTTAGCATTGTAAGCAACTTGCATAGTTCTTTCTAATGCGGATGGTGTTACAATACCTGGTTGTTTGATTAAACAAATCAACTTCATTAACTGAAGATGCATGGATTTATAGTCGTAGTTATTTTTATTTTCTTCAGCTATTTTTGTAATTATTTTCTTCTCTTTTAAAGCAATTCCAACTTTAATTGATAAATCTTGTTTATTTTCAAGTAAGATATTTTTGGTATCAAATTCTTTATCTATATAAATATGATAGTCACTTTTTTGAATACAGTTTTCAATATCTGGTGATGCAAATCCTCCATTTTTAAAATCATTAACATCATATTCAATTTTATCTAACTCTAAACAAGCATCTTTTTCCTTTTTTAATTTTTCTATTAAACCGAAATTTATTATTTTATTTTCTAAATCTTTCAGCCTAACATTTTCATCTTTGTTTACCGACACTAAATAAAATCCCGCAAATCTTTCACGGAAATAATTAATCTCAAATGAATTTTTCAAAGAATCAATTACAACATTACATCTTTGGTCTTCTTCGTTTAACTTACAAGATTTTAAAATGAATTTTATAGTTTTTGCTACTGTATAAATTTTACTTAAATCCTTATCGAATTGCAAGTCATTTTTTTCTGCATGATCAATTTCAACAAAATTAAGATTGCCATATACCCGAAGATAAAAAGCTAAAATATGTAATAATCGTATTCGTAAAATATGACTATATTGATCTAAAATTTCAAAAAAAGAGTTAGAGAATTTCTCAAAACTTTGACCAAAGAAAAAGTCATAAATTTCACTGCTTTCCTCCTTTCCATCAAGACAGTCATTTAATGTTGAACAAGTAAAATCAAATAATTCTAAACATTCTTTTGAATCGCTATTTTTTAGAAATGGTAATAATTTATCTTGCAAATAATTAGCATTTTCAGATGTAGATCCAAATCTTTCACGTACAAAAACTCCATTAGGTTTTCCAATTCCTAAAATAAAATTAAAAATATTCTCTGCAAATTTATCTATACTCTCATTTTGACAAGAATGTAATAAATGAAGTAATACAACATTTCTATATTTTATAATATGAAAAGGTTTCCAGTTACCGGGATATTTAATGAACTGTTGGAGATTTTGATATTTTAAACCCTCATTAATATTTTTTTCTCTAATATTTCTAATTTCGTAATCAATCACTTCTTGATCAAATGGACTATCAGGACTAATTAATAGATCCCCTATCTCATTAGCACCACCACGCATTCTGCCTGTTAAACCAATTAGTATAAAATTGTTTCGTAATTTATAGAATTCCGTAAGTCCCATTTTAGTATTATTTTAGTTATCAGTTTAGTTTGAAGTAGTTTTTAAATAGGTATTTAAGACGCCACCCCATCAATAAAGACCTCAACAAAATCCTGAACTTTTTGGATAATTCTTTTTCCGATATTATTTCGTTCCGTCAGTTTTGGTTTTATTTCTAAGAGTTTTAAGGCATCACTCATTTTGGGTATTTTAGAAGTGAAAAGAAAGCTGTCAATCGTTTCTTGGAATTTTTCTTTATTCAGAGATTCTTCTTCTGCAATTTTCTCAAAAGCATCAGTTCTTTCTTTATTCCAGAAATTATCAAATTCATCACTTACAGCATCGCCGTCCGGAATATGTGGCAAGTTCTCGTCTATGAATTTTTCAATTAATTCTTTTTTGCTTCTTAATTGGGCGTCGCCGGATAAGATTTCACGAATTTCTTTTATTTTGGCTTCTCGTTTAGTTCCTTTTATATCTGCAATATTTGCTAATAGTGAAAGTATATAGCTCACGTTGATTTCATCACGGTGGATGAGCTCTAATTCAAAATCGACATCATCTAAAATGCTGACTTTGTCACCACCTTCTTTCTTTCCCTTAATTCCAGTCCAGATATCAAGATATTTACTTTTATATCCATCAAATTCAAATTCTGTCATCTCTAATTGCTCAAAACTAAAATCTGTAAAGGATTTTAAAACATTTAGAATACGCATCAATTCTCGGAATGCTGTGACAAATTCAAACTTTTCCTGTTCGGTTTGATATGAGTCTACATTTTGAATTTCGGGTGCAACTAGTTTCAGTTTTTCCAAAGAATTTTTGAAAAGTTCAATATAATTTTCAATGGGTTGGATGATTATTTCCTGTATGGCCTCTTTATTAGAAAATAAAGTCACGGCATCATCTGTCGCAGATTTTAAATTGCGGAAACAGACAATATTGCCCTGCGATTTTTTCTCTCCGATAATTCTGTTGGTTCTTGAAAATGCCTGAATCAATCCGTGATATTTCAGGTTTTTATCTACAAATAAAGTATTCAATTGCGGACTGTCAAATCCTGTCAAAAACATATTGACCACAATAATCAAGTCAACTTCTTTGTTTCTGACTCTTTTCGCAATATCGTTGTAATAATTATAAAAAGTCTGGCTGTCTTTCGTAGAAAAATTTGTTCCGAACATTTCGTTGTAATGACCAATATATCTATCTAAAACAGTTCTGCTATGTGAATCACCATATTTTGCAGGTGGCTCCGCAACCATCGACAAAACATCTTCTTCCTGATAATTTCCGTCTGCATCATTATTCTCTTCATTAGTTCCATAACTGAATATGGTTGCAATTTTCAGATTGTGTTTTCCCTCTTCTTTTTTCTTTTGGAAAAGGTCATAATATTTCTGCAAAACATCTATGCTACTGACACAGAACATTGCATTAAATGTTTTCTGATGAGTTTTTCTATCGTGTTCCGTTATAATGTAATCGGTGATTTTATCCAGACGCTTTGGACTTGCTAGTAATTCTTGAGTATCAATAGCTTCAACTTCCATATCTATGTAAGTATTACTACCTTCCTTTTCTTTGTATCTGCCGACATATTCTACAGAGAATTTCAAAACATTTTCATCTCTGATAGCATCTGTAATGACGTATTTATGCAAACATTCTTTGAAAAGCATATTTGTAGTGGCAGAAATTCCATTTATTTTTCCAACCGAATTCACTTCCGAAATTGGAGTTCCAGTAAAGCCAATCATTTGTGCTTTTTGGAAATATTTCTTAATATTTTGATGCGTTTCTCCGAACTGACTTCTATGGCACTCATCAAAAATGAATACGACTTTTTTGTCTTTTAAACGGTCTATTTTTCTACCGTGTTTTTCTTTGGTAATGGCGGTATTCAGCTTTTGTAAAGTTGTTACAATGAGTTTTGTATTATCAGAAAGTTGTTTTACAAGATGTACGGTATTTTCCGTAGCATCTACGCTATCTTTTTCAAACGCATCAAATTCTTTCTGTGTTTGATAATCTAAATCTTTTCTATCTACCACAAAAACAACCTTTTCAACTTTAGGAATTTCTTTCAAAATCTGACTTGCTTTGAAAGAAGTTAACGTTTTCCCGGACCCTGTTGTATGCCAGATAAATCCGTTATTATCGGTATTCCTTACTCTGTCAATAATTTTTTCTACCGCATAATATTGGTATGGTCGAAGCACCATCAAGATTTTGTATGTTTGATTCAGTACAATATATTTCGTAATCATCTTGGCAATATGACAAGGCTCTAAAAATGCCTGGGCAAAATCTTCAAGCTGTGTGATATTATTGTTGTGCTCATCAGACCAATAAAAAGTCTGTTTAAATTCCTGTTTTGCGTTATTGGAATAATACTTTGTATTGACACCATTACTGATAACAAACAACTGAACGTAATTGAATAAACCTTTTCCCGAATTAAATGACTGATGATGATAGCGGTTGATTTGGTTGAAAGCTTCTTTCATTTCCAGACCACGGCGTTTGAGCTCTATCTGAACCAAAGGCAAACCGTTGATTAGAATCGTGACATCGTAACGGTTTTTATAATCTCCTTCCTGAGCAATTTGATTTGTGACTTGGAATTGATTCTGACACCAGCTTTCCTGATTGATGAATTCAATCCATTCCGAATTCCCGTCGTCTTTGGTAAACTGAAATCGGTCACGCAATATTTTAGCTTTTTCAAAAACATTTCCTTTGGCAAGATGATTTAGAATCTTCTCAAATTCTTTATTGGAAAATTGTTTTTTATTATGAATTTCGAGCTGGGTTTTCAGGTTGATAATCAAATCTGCTTCATTGCAAATCCTGACTGGCTTATGACCTAACTGCTGTAATTGTTCTACTAATTTCTGTTCAAGAATATATTCGGGCTGGCTGGACATTTTGCGTTTACGAGTTTTATGGTTAAAAAACATTGTCAGAGTTTGAAACTCTGACAATGTTGTTAATAGTTTTATCAAATCTAACAAAAAATATCATAACTAAAACTATTTAAGTGCTTTAAACATTTGATCTATTGCTTTTTTCTTCTGTTCTAGATTTGGATGCACATAAAGATTCAATGTTGTACTGATATTGGAATGACCCAGCAGGACACTCACAGTTTTATAATCACATTTGCTTTCAATACATCGGGTAGCAAAACTATGACGCAATCCGTGAAATTTAATTTCCGGGATTTCCAGTTGTTTCATCAGATTTTTATAATAGCTCCGGTAAGTTCTTGGCTCAGTTGGTTTAGCATCATTTGTTAAAACAAAAAACAACGGATTTACAATTTTTTTAAAGGGCTTCAACATTCGCAAAAGGTCTCTGCTCATTGGAACTTCCCGTATTGAGTTCTTGGTTTTTGGTGTATCGAGAAGCAATTCTGTTCTGCGTTTGCCATCTTCGATAATATAGATTCGCTGAATGGTTTTTCTGATGTTGATAATCCCATTGTCTGTATCAATATCTTCCCAAGTGAGTGCGCAGATTTCCCCAATCCGCATTCCAGAACAAAGACAAATATAAACCCCCAGATTCCGAAATGTAAAATGCTCCTGAATATAATTCATCACTTTTTTCTGATGGGTTCTGGTCAGAACTTCAATACTCTGATTTTCCCGAACTGTTGGATATTGGATGTCAAATGGTGTATATTGAATCCACTTATACTTTGCCCCAAATTTCATTACCATTTTCAAAACGATAAGAACATCTTTGATGCTTTTCTGGCTCAATCCATGTTCCAATTTTTGAAAAACAAATTGCTGAACTTCCTCTTCTTCTATGCTATTCACTTCTGCAAATTTGGGTAGCAAATGGTTCTCCAGCAAAAGCACATAAGCCGAAAAACTTGATTTTTTCACATAAAGTTGTTTGTCTTTTTTCCATAGTTCTACGATTTGTGCAAATGTTTTTTGTGTCGTCATAATTTTCTTTTTGATTTTAAATTATTATTAAAAATCAAAAAAGGTATGAATAAAGGATTTGAGAAGAAAACTCTGTGAAATCTAAAATTGGAAATCATTAATCTTTGGTTTTCCAAATTCGGGAAATGAACCTAAGTTAAGGTTTGTGGAGTTTACGGATGAATGGAAAGAAACAACATTAGGTAATTGCTCAGAGTCAATTGATTATGGAATGAATTCTTCTGCAATTAAATTCGATGGAGAAAATAGATATATAAGAATTACTGATATTGATGAAAGCTCTTCAAAATATAAACCTGAATTTCCAGTTTCTCCAGCAAAAGATTTAATAGATAAATTTTTAGTTAAAGAAAATGATATCTTGTTTGCCAGAACAGGAGCAAGTACTGGCAAATCATATATTTATGATTCAAATGATGGAAAGCTTTATTTTGCAGGCTTTTTAATAAGAGCTAGAATTAAAAATATTTATAATTCTCATTTTATCTTTTTACAAACCCAGACAAAAAAATATAATAGATGGGTTAAGTTAATGTCTATGCGGTCGGGGCAACCTGGAATTAATTCGCAAGAATATTCTAGCTACTTATTTAAAATTCCTACAAAATTTGAACAAGATAAAATATCAATTTTTCTAAACCTAATAGATAATAGAATTCAAACCCAAAACAAAATAATTGAAGCTAGTAAAACCCAAATGCTGGGTCTGCAAGAAAATATTTTCAGACAAAAAGTAAAGTTAAAAAATGACAACGAGAATGAGTTTCCATTGTGGGAAGAAAAGAAAGGAGGAGAATTATTTGAAAGTATTTCCAATAGAAATCATAATTCTGATTTACCAATATTGGCGATTACTCAGGAACAAGGTGCGATTCCTAGAGATTTAATTGATTTTCAAATTACAGTGACTGACAGGAGTGTTAAAAGTTATAAGGTGGTAGAAATTGGTGATTTTATTATTAGTTTGAGAAGCTTTCAAGGAGGTATTGAATATTCTAATTATAAAGGCATTTGTAGTCCAGCGTATATTGTCCTAAGAAACAAAGTTGAGATTATCACCACTTTCTACAAGTATTATTTCAAAACACCAAACTATATAAAATTACTTAATAAAAAACTTGAAGGGATACGAGATGGAAAAATGATCAGCTACAGCTATTTTTCCGATATATCTATTCCGATTCCTTCTCTAAATGAACAAAAAAAAATCTCTTCGATTCTTTCAGCAGTAGATCAAAAAATCCAAACTGAAAAATTAATTTTAAAACAACTTGAAAAACAAAAAAAATATTTATTACAGCAAATGTTTATTTAAACATATTTTGCATTAAAAACTTTTTTTGTTCTTCTAATTTCTGTAATAGTAGGTGTTCGATATCAATTTTTTTATCAATTGATGAAAGGAAATTAACAATTTTATTTTGCTCTTCTAGGCAAGGGATATAAAGGGAAATATTAGATAATCTATTTGCTGAAATACTCAAAACTTTAGACCCTTGGGATTCTTTTTGGATTTGGGTTCTAACCCATTTAGAATTAAATAAATATCCACAAAATCCACTTGAAAAAATGTTGTTCGCTGGTCTCGCTAAAATTGTATGCAACCCAGCTAATAGTTTTTGATTATTCAAATTAACAATCTCAATACTTTTACCTACATCATTTAAATCTTCCGAAGCATCAGCAAATATGACATCTCCAATATTACAATAGCATTCTTTATCAATTTTACTAATATTTACTGAACAATTTATAAATGGAACAATTTCATTTTCAATGTTCAGTAAGGTTTTAAATTTTGTATGAATATCTCCATAATGAATATTTTTTACATTTCCTTTTTGATAATTAAGATATTCTCGGCTTAGAGAATTTGTGGTTTTAAAAGAAAATAGCGACTTCATTTTTTTTTCTTCCCAATCCACAAAAGATTTACCATAACTATCTTTAAACAATAATTCTCGTGAAAATATTTTTTTAGTAGCAGTAGTTTTTATTACATTAAGTTCCTTAATTATTTTGTTTTGGGTTTGAATTCGTTGACTCAGCAAACTTAACAAGGTGGTTATTCTTTCTTGTTCTATTAAACAGGGAAACGATAATTCAACATTTGAAATTCTTCCAACATTAATACTTAAAACCTTTGAACCTTGTGCTTCTTTCTTAATTTGATTTCTAACATTCTTTGATTTAAGTAAGTATCCATTAAATCCTTTGTGAAAATATTTTTTATTAGGTCTTGCCAAAAGTGTATGTAAACCTGAAAGCAATTTTTCATTATTCAAATTAACAATTTCAATACTTTTACCTACGTCATTTAAATCTTCCGAAGCATCTGCAAAAATAACATCACCCTCTTGACAATAAAAATCATCTGAAATTCGGTTTAAAGAAATTTCTTCATTAATGTATGGAACAGCTTCCTTCTGTAAATCAAAAAGAGTTTGAAATTTCGTATGAATATCGCCGTAATGGATATTTTTGACCTCTCCCTTTTCATAATTTAGGTTTTCTCTAGAAAAAGAATTAGTTACTTTAAAATCCATAATGTTTCCTAACTTAAAAGTTTTCCACTCCTCTTCAAATTCCGGAAATCGTAAATTTGGAAAATTTCTGATACTTTTATTTTTTTCTGTCATCTTGATAATTTATTGTTACTGCTATAAAAATTAAGGATATTCTAAAGTCAAAAAAAAAATTAACTTACTAATCCTAATTCTTTTAAATAAACTTCAATTTGACTGTCGAGTTCGACCCGTTTGGCTTCTAATTGTTTAATTTCCGCCATTACCGCTTGGATGTCGATTTCTTCTTCTTCCTCAAAAGTATCGACATAACGGGGAATATTTAGGTTGTAATCATTGTCTGCAATTTCCTGCAGAGTGGCGAGATGGGAAAATTTTTCTTCTGCTTTTCTTTCCTGGTACATATCGACAATTTTATTGATATGTTTTGGAAGCAATACATTTTGATTTTTTTGTTTTTCAAATTCTTTACTTGCATCCACAAACAGAACATCCTCATCCTGTTCTCTGCATTTCTTGAAAACCAATATACAAGTAGGAATGCTTGTACCAAAGAAAATATTGGCAGGTAAACCGATTACAGCATCCAGATAATTTTTCTCTTTAATAAGATATTTACGAATAACCAATTCCGCTGCACCACGGAACAAAACACCGTGTGGCATCACAACTGCCATAATTCCGTTCTCATCCAAATGATGAATCATATGTTGGATAAAAGCAAAATCAGCTTTGGAAGCCGGAGCTAATTTTCCATATTGTGAGAAACGCTCATCTAACAATAAAAGTTCATTGCTGCTCCAATTCGCAGAAAAGGGAGGATTAGCAACAATAGCATCAAAAGTTTTATCAAGGTGTTGGGGTTTCTCAAGCGTATCTTCCTGCTTGATATCGAAATTACTGTAATTGACACCGTGTAGAATCATATTCATTCGCGCCAAGTTATAAGTGGTTCGGTTCATTTCCTGACCATAGAAATCACTTACTTTTGCTTCACGGGCAACACGAAGTAGCAAAGAACCACTTCCGCAAGTCGGATCATATACGGATCTCAACTGGGATTTTCTGCTGGTAACGATTCTAGCCAAAATGGTAGACACTTGTTGAGGTGTGTAGAATTCCCCCGCTTTCTTACCTGCACCACTGGCAAATTGTGAAATCAGATATTCGTAAGCGTCTCCTAGAACATCGGCATTGGTATCAGAAAGATTGAAATCTATATCATCCAGATGATACAATACTTTGGAAATAAGAGTATTTTTCTCGTCTTCGGTTTTTCCTAATTTAGAAGATGTTAAATCCAAATCTTCAAAAAGATTATCAAAATCGTCTTCACTATCAGTACCTAAAGTGGACTGCTCAATATTAGTAAGAATCTTTGAAAGTTCTGCAAGGATAAAATTTGATTTACCTTCTTCTTTTTGATGACCTTTTTTAGCAATATTACTGAAAAGTTCTGATGGTTTTAAAAAATATCCTAAATCTTCAACAACCTCTTCATAAATTGCCTGAACGATTTCTTTTCCTTCTTCAGTATTTTCATCAACGTCATTATAGTCGATGTCTTCTCCAGAATCTAATAAAATTTTGTTGGCTGTAAAATGAATCTTTTCAGAAAGATATTTATAGAAAATAAATCCTAAAATATAATCCCGAAATTCGTCGGCATCCATTTTCCCTCTTAAAGTATTGGCAATATTCCAAAGTTGCTGCTGCAACTGACGTCTTTGTTCTTCTGACATTTAGTATCATTAATGTTAATCCTCAAAGATAAAAAATGTTAGATGCATACAATGCTAAAATAGCTAAAAATAATAAAATTGATATTGAAAAATAATTGTCATAATGCATATTATAGTCCATCAAAATGTCGCAAAATAACCTCTGCCATTAACTAGGACTTGGGAAATTCAGAAGAAATTTAATTTTTGATTTTTATTTGCTTAGGAGTCGGCTTCAATTCCCCCGCAAAATCTAGCATAAAAACCTGACTTCCCTTAAACGGATTATAAGACGGCTGATAATCAATATAGCCCGAAGAATGCAGATTCTTCAGGCATTTGTGGTAGGTGGCTCTTGAGTGGATTTTACTGATTCGCATCACTTCATCCCGTGAAATACTGACCGGATTTCGGAAACGGTTGAAATTCCAGAATTGGAATAATGCTAAGTAGAGGCTGATGTGTGTGGGATTAAGTGTATTATCCAGAGCCACCTTTTCATAAAAGCCTGTAAGATGTTTTATGTAATTCATTTTGTTAATAATAAATTATCCTTTGCCATTTAACATTTTCTCGATGTCTTTGTAATTGTAATATATTGTGCCTCCAACACGAGTGTATGATAAGGTTCCACTGACACGAAGGTTTTGTAATGTTCCGGTAGAAATTTTCAGAAGTTCTTTGACCTCTGATGAGCGCAGCCATAATTTCTGCTCTGAAATTTTGATATTAAACAGGTTTTTAATGTCTTCTAGCAATTCGGTTTTGAACTCCTGAAGGTCTTCTTTGGTAACAAGGTTTACTCTCATAGTTTCTTCATTTTTGTTTTTGATAAAATTTATTTTGCAAAATTGGAACATCAAAATCGTTAAAACAAGAGTGTTAAAGGGAGTTGGATTGAATAAGAACAATCTGGAATAATTTGGAAATACGTGGAGATTAAAAAAGAATAAATTGGATTATTTTGGAACCTTAAATCTGATTTCAAGAAAAACAAAAAACAAGTTCCGCGGTTTTTTCCCCTTTTTGCAAAAAAGGCAAGAGAGTCTTTGGATGTAAAACTTGAAAAGTTTGTATATACAAAGACACATCTTGCCGTACAAAAGCTCCGATTTTTCAGAGCTCTGAAATAATAATTTAAAACACTGATTATGAGTATGTTTTCAAATTTTGCTTTGAAAATAAAAAATGTTAAAAGGGAACAGATTTTTAACCTGTATCTTTTTTAAGCAGGTTTGGGATTAGGCTGTGTCTATTTTACGCAGGTTCTCAAATGACCTGTAACTATTTTACGCAGGTTGACGGACAACCTGTATCTATTTTGCGCAGGTTTGGAATTAAGTTGTATCTATTTTACTCCGATGAAAATTTCTTCCAAATAACTGATTAACAAAGTGAAATTCCTTTTAATTAGTAATTTTCAAAAAAATTAGTTTTCTTCAATTTCCTTCAATCTCTTCTTTATAAATTCTATCGGCCTTATTCCGTTAATTTCGTAAAAATGGGTCGAGAATAATTGTCGGCTGGATATTCCACATTCGTGAGCCAGGTTTTCAACTTTGTACTGCAGATACAATTTATTTTCCATTAGAAGGTTGGTAATATATCCAATTCGTAAAGTCTTCAGATAATGTGTGAAAGATATACCCAGATGTTCATTGAGAACATAAGATAGTTGGGAATGGTTTCTACCCAACTTTTTGGCAACCTTCGGTAAGGTCAGGTTTTTGGTAAGAAACAGTTTATCTTCTTCAAATTTTTTAAGTTTTGTTTTGATATCCTCTATAATTTCGAGACTGTATGGTTCTTTCTTATTGTCAAGAATTGGGGCGGTTTTTAAAATAGTCTCCCGCTCGTGGAACTTTTCCAGTATTTCATTATATTTTTTAGTAATCTTCCTCTCTTTTACCCGTCGCCAAAAAAACAGTAAATAAATGGATAAAATAAGTCCAAAGGCAATAAGTAGGAATAAATAGAAATCATCTTCATTTTCATTATTTAATAGTAAACTTTCTTTTAACCACTCTTTATTATCGTATTCCCGAAGAATTTTTGATGACATCATTGGCAACTCAACATTTCTGGTTGAGCCAACTTTTAACAGCTGATGGGCAAAATATAAATACCTATCTGTATTGCCATTCTGTTCAGCATCTGCAATGAGGTAAAAATAATTTGAACGTATTTCAGGAGTCATAAAGCTGAATTTATTAATCATAGAATCCACTTTATTTAGGTAACGCAGTGATTCCGCTCTATTTTCCTTTAGCCAATACAGTTTTCCAATATAAAAATAAACAATAGTCAATGACCCATAATCATGGCTATTGAGCAAAATATCACGTGAAAGTTCCAAATATTTAAGCGCTTCATCTGGTTTTCCTTTTCTCAAAAGCTGAATACCTTTTCCTTTCTGGAAATAGCCATATTCCAATAAATGCTCATTGATATTTTGAATTTTTTGTAAACCAATATTTATCAATGAATCTTCCTTTTCGTATAAGCCAAGATTTTTATAACAATTACTTAGTCCGTAAATGCTATTAAAATATCCATCTTCATTATTCAATCTGATATTTGTAGGAGACTTTCCTTTCAGCTGTTTCTCAAAATATCCTGATGTGTTATTAAAATGTTCAGATGCTTCTTGATAATAACCCAAATAGCTTTTTACAATCCCAAGATGATAGATAATTTTATTTTTCAGATGATCGTCCTTTGAATTTTGAGAAAATTTGTAAGCTTTGAGGTATAACTCTAAAGCATTTTTGTATTGTCTCTTGTTATAATAGTAAATAATACCTTTTCCGAGATAAGCTCTTGATATGACATCTGGGTCATTAGTTTTGGATGCTACTGAAATAGCACTATCGGCATAAGATAATTTTTGGTTTACAGATTCGGTGTAATAGATGGCTTCTTCATAACCGTTAATTTGTTTCTTCAGAGAATATTCTTTTTTAGCTTTTTCAATATACCTGTTCACAAAAACCATTGCTCTTGAATCATTTTCAGGATAACCCGCATACAAGTCTGAAATCTTCTTGTATGATAAGTTTTGTAATTCCTGAGCAGTAAGAAAAAAGGAAAACAAATTGAAAAGTAATAGTAGAATCTTATGATGATAATTCATAAAAATAAGATATACTCAAATTTACCGGAAAAATCTATAATAAGATGTAAATCAACAATCTAAGTATTTGTTGTTTATCGTTGTTTAACTTTAAATAATTGATTTTCAAATTTTTAAAAATTAATTTAGCGGGAAAGATGTATCATTTGTACCGAGTCAAATGATACATCTTTCCCGCTATTGCTTTCCTCAGCCTTTCAATCACTGTAATTTAGACATCAGAATTCACAGCAAATCAACCGATAGAAAAATTTAAATAACTACTAATCATTATGAAAAAAGTAAAAACAAGAATTGTAGAATTTACAAGCTGCTTTTTCATACTGCTGTTTTGTTACGCCAGCATCAGTAAAATAATGGAATTTGAAAAATTTCAGGTTCAGCTGGCACAGTCACCGCTGCTAAGTGCGTATGCAGGAATCGTCTCTTATTCTGTCATTATAGTAGAATGGTTAACATCGATCCTATTAATACTTCCTGCCTTCAGGCGTATTGGTTTGTACGTTTCGCTCTCATTGATGGCGAGCTTCACTGCATACATATTCATTATTCTGAACTACAGTGATTTTGTACCCTGTTCATGTGGCGGCATTTTGGAAAAACTGGGTTGGACGGAACACCTGATCTTTAATATTGGCTGTGTAGGTCTGGCAATTGCCAGTATTGTGATTGGAGATAAAAAAAGTAATTACCAGCTTAGAAAAACTGTAATCTCCGTTTTCTTACCAGTGGTCTTAAGTGTCGTGTTGATCATTGTCTTGTTCCTTTCTTCAGAATATGTGATCAAAAAAGAAAATAATTTTACAAGACGCTTTATCAAACATGCTATTATCGAAAACCGTTCATTAAAAATGGACAATGATTTCTATTACTTTGCAGGTTTCGATAACGGTAATGTCTACCTCTCCAACCAGCAGTATCCACAGCAATTGATCACTATTGATTCCTCCATGAATCAGACAGCAGCTACAACTTCCCGCATCGAAACTAATTATCCCTATAGGAACATAAGACAAATTGTACATGACAGGAATTTCTACTTGTTTGACGGATCGGTGCCTGTGATCTTTAAGGGTACACTTGGAAAAGAATCTACTAAACGTATCAGTTACAAGGACGCGTATTTTAATGATCTTAAGGTCATTGATTCATTGCATTTTGCAATTAGAACACAGGTCAGACCCGGCAATCATCTGGTTTTAGGCCTGCTTGATCTTGGCAGTGAACAAAAATTGAAGTTAAAATCTGATATTTTACAAAAACAGATCGATGGCTTATTCGATTCTGACGGCAGTCTTGCGTACGATAATCATCGTAAGCTCTTGCTTTATACTTACACTTATCGAAATCAGGTCATTGTAATGGACAATAAAATGGTTGTCCAAAATCATTTAAAAACCATTGATACGATAAAAACGGCAAAAATTAAGACTACACAGCTGTCAGACGGGACCTATAAGATGACAGCCCCTGCTCAGAAAGTGAATATCAGGACAGTAGTTTTCAGGAACCTGCTATTCGTCCAGTCTAATTTAATGGGCAGACATGAGTCCCGTAAGGCGTGGAGAAAATCCGATGTGATCGATGTTTATGATGTCTATTCAAAAAGTTATGTTGGCAGTTTGTATCTTTTTAAAAAGGAGAATAATAAACTGTCTGATTTCATTGTCACTGAAAAATACATTTATGCGCTCCACAATAATCAGCTCACACAGCATAAAATTACTGAGATATTGTCTAAGCACATGATATCGGGGAAGCCGAAAACCGATCAACAGAGTAGGCTACACTAAATTTTCATACCTATGAAAAAAATCCTTTTCCCTGCTTTACTAGTTGTACTAGGAACAGGAACAGCATTTGCCACTAAAATGGCAAACAAGACTGAGAGAGCAACCGTACCAGGCTACCGAATGGTATTGGACGATCACGGTGACTTTGCATGTGTCGCCGCAGGTAAAAATTGCAGTGATATTCCGACAGGTCCTATCTGTCAGCTGTCAGACGGAACCCAGCTGCAAGAGCAGGTTTCAGAAACGTTTTGCGATAATTTCTTGCGAGAGATTCCTTAATTAAAAGAGGATGCCTTACAAGGCATCCTTTTTCATTTCTTTTTCTATCCACAGGATATTCTTTTTATCTTTAAGAAAATAGTCCCACCAATCCAGTATCCGGAGATGCAGATCAATACTTTCATCACTGTTTTTGGTCAGGTCATGATCTTGGTCCCTGTAATATAGAGCAACCGCTTTTTTCTGATTCCTCAGTAAACCCGCATAGAAACCTACTGTTTGGTCATTAGGTACATTCGTGTCTTTTAGCCCCGTCCAAAGAAGTATAGGCTTCTTCACTTTTTCAACATCGACAATAGGACTATTATCATAATAGAGCTTTTTATTTTCTGAAAATGGAAGCTTTATATCAAATTGTCCGTTCTCAAACCGAGGATAATTAGGAAGCTTTCTCAGATCACTGAAGGAAAAATAGAATTTGACCAGATCACTGACAGAAGCGCCTGATATATAGGCCGCAAAGCGATCGGAATGTGTTGCAATAAAATTGGTTCCAAATCCACCGAACGAATGCCCCATCAAGCCTATCCTGGAAATATCAATATTGACATTTCCATTCAGTGCATCCAGCCCGGAATGAACACAGTCTAAAACAGCATATCCCGGTCCTCTTGCATCAAGTACCACATCAGGAAGAAAGACAAAGTAGCCATTGTCAACAAGTGATCTTATATTGATCCCGATCTCGGAAAAATAGGGATAAGGATATACTGAAGCGTTCTTACTTTGAACCTCATAGATCGATACCACTAGCGGGTACGTGCGGTCCGCACTGAAGTTAAGCGGATAATAAAGTACGCCTTTGACAGGTGTCCCTAAACTGTTTTTGTAAGAAAGGATTTCCTGTCTGGCAGAACGGATCTGCTTATCATGAAGATTACTTCGATAGACCTCTTTTTTCATGTTATCTCTATATATGAATATGCTTTGGGGTTGATTAAAGTTCTCTTCTATACTGAATAGTTGATCCTTTTGGTTGTTTAGGTGGATATCACTAACCTTGTTACAGGTCGGTTGTAGCAGCGTTCTAACTTTAGCTTTGTACCATTCTGCATAAGATGTCTCATTATTGTTTTGATTCCGTATTTCCAAAATTACCGGCTGTTTTAAATCGATTGTCCGGATGGTAAAATCAGCACCTAACACCCCATAAATACGATCTTCCATAGGATTTATAACAGATACTTTTTGACCCAGTGATAAAGCTGTGCGCTCAAGTTTTCTGTTATTCAAATTGAAACTGTAAAGACCTTCATCACTTTCAAAAAGAACGTAACGGTTATCACTGCTGAAAACTGGTCTTCGCAATGCTGGATCTTCAATTTTCAGTGACTCGGCCAATAAAGTATCATACAATATCCATTGTTTTTTCTTTTCACTAAATCCTAAGATGTATTTTCCACCCTGGCCTGTAACAATGGCAGAAACCTGATCGAATATCAACCTGGATGATTTGGAATATCTATCGTACAAATAAATATCAAACCACGAAACAGAACTTACATAGCCGTTTCTGTCTTTCCTATCAAAGCTCAACAAAAATCTTTCATTATCTATACTGACCATAAAGGGAAGAACCTGATCGATCTTTTCGGATTTCTCCTTTTGTATGTCATAAAACCAATACTGATGATTCTCATTACCAATTTTCTTCAACCATAAATATTCATCGCCGCCATACCAGATCTCAGGCTGTTGATCAGAAGCTGGTGGAAGCCTATAGTCAAAATCTAAAAAATAATCCTTACCATTATTAATTTCACCGACCTTGATATAATCGGCTGTAATAAAGCCAGAATGAATTATGGAAACCTGCCCGGAACTTGTATTAAGTAACAGAAGCTGCAATTTTTTAGATTTATTGTCCTGCTCTGTTACTGCTATATATTTCTGTGATGGCATTAACTCTATTTTTTTGATACGATGTTGCGAAGTGTAAACCTTTTTAAACTTATTGGATCCTAGTATCCAAATAGTGGAAGTTTCTTCACTTTTAGAAACGATATATAGCAGTTCCTTACCATTACTGATAAACTGTACGACATCATGAAACGATGTGACCAGATCATTTTTCATATCATAGATTTCGAGAAAATTGTTTTTGTACAAAATGATGTAATATGCGGGAGAGGACAATGTCTCTATTTTGCTTACTTCCATGAAGTCTTTTTTCTTTTTGGTTCGCAGGTCTATTAGTTGGGTCGTACCATTTCCAGTCCATAGGAACCGGTTGCCATTCAAAAAGTAGCTCTGGGAAACTCCAACAAAATTAGCGACCTCTGCATGTTCCTTATCGGTCTTTGTAACAACTGTGGTATCTGTATTTTTCTTGTAGATCTTACTGAACGATATCCATTTGCTGTCGCCGGAAACTTTCAGATGAGCCAAAGAGTAGAACTTAGAATACCGTTGCCTGACCGAATCTACATTACGCTGTCCTGCAAGTTTTTGACACGACAAAATAGTAATGATCACAAATAGCAGCTGGCTGATCCTAATAGCCCTCATTCTGAGGTTTTAAATTCGGATTCAACAAAATATCCTGCTGGGGAATCGGCCAAAGCCTATGATAGGTTTTCCAGTTAGGTTTGTTCTGTAAAGCAGCATCCAGCTTTCCCATTCTTTTAAGGTCTAAAAAACGGTGTCCCATCTCCGTAAAAAATTCTTTGCGGTCTTCTGAAATTATTTCATTTAGAGCATCTTCCTTGGTCATTGGCATTGTGAAGGCTGTCAGACCTGCACGCTGTCTTGTCTTGTTCAGGTACGGCAGTGCTTCATCCACTTTATCCTGATACGCCAATGTTTCCGCAAGGAGCAGATAAACCTCTTCCAGACGGGCAATGATCGAATATTCAGTGGTATTGGTACTCCTGTTCTTATATTTATCGGCCCTATACCAGGTCGTACTGCCTACAGTTACCGCTGCCATCCAGTTTTGTTTTCGGAGATCTCCTGTCGAAAATGCATTGACCAGCCCCATACTCAATGCCATAGTAGTGGGTGCCGAATTGGTAAAGTAATACGTTCCTGATTCTTTTGTGGCATCGCCCGAATTTTTAGGCTTAAGCTGCCACAGAATATGTGTTCCGGATTTTAAAAAGACCTTAGTAATATCTGTTTCAAACTGGTATAGTGGGTTTTGAATGATACCTTTTAAGAGTATTTCTGCTTCTATCCACTGTTCCTGAAGCATATACACCTTTGCCAAAAGAAGTTCAGCCATCTTTCGGTTCGGGAAGATCCGCTCCGCATTTCTGTAGGCATCGGAAAGCAGGTCTGTCGATTCTTTAAGGTCTGTAACAAGCTGCGTTAAAACCTGAGTTGAGTTGGTTTTTGAAATATTCTGATTGATCTGGTAATCAGTGGTCGAGGGAAAAGGTATATCTCCGTAGACCTGCTGAAGATATAGCAGCAACATTGACCGTACCATCAAGGCCTCACCTCTGATCCTGTTGCGGTCTGCCTGCGCCAAAGATTGTGAATGCTCCACACCTTCAATAATGGCATTGGCAACATAGATCTGATTGTATACAGTTGACCAGTCCGTATAAATGCTAGCATTGGAATCATTCTGGAGGTTCTGGGCTATTTCAGGCAGGCCATTGGTCGCTGTTGTTGAATAAAAGTCCAGGTCATCGGTATATAGCCCAAATAATTTACCTGATTGGTCTCCTGCAAATGGGGAACTGTCACGTAATCCTGAGTACAAACCTGCCATAACTGCATCAGCAGTTGCCACATCGACAAATACCTGATCGGAGGCGATCTGGTTGGAAGGCAAATCGATCTCGATCAATTTTTCACAGGAGGTCACACTGTTCAAAAGCAGCATTATGGTTATAATATAGAGTTGTTTATAGTGTTTCATTAGTTTCAATTTTAAAAATTAATTTGCATTCCAAAAGAATAGGTCTTTAAAGGCGGCAGGAACCCGATCGAAGAAAACTCGGGATCCAATCCGAAATACTTGGTCCAAGTGTAAAGGTTCTGTCCCTGAAAATAAACCTTGGCTTCCCTGATCAATTTGCCCTGTAGCGGAATCCTGTAGGTCAGCTGAATGTTTTTCAAGCGGATAAATGAACCATCGGAAACAGAAGCGTCGCTCATCTGAAATAAGCTGTGTAGTGGTGATGCCGTTGCATGGTATGGCATATAAAGTCCATCAGGATTGTCAGGCGACCAGACATTCAGGGCTTCGACCGGAAGGTTCCTCATTAGACCAGGTGCGGAGATCAGATAATTGAAGTTCCTACTCTGCTGCTTGACAAACTGCACGAGGAATGAAAATGACCAGTTCTTGTAACTGAAGCTGTTGTTCCATCCTCCAAAATAATCCACACCTAGATTCTTTACCGTTTGACGGTCGTCGGGTGAGCTTATTTTACCGTCCCCATTATAGTCAGTAAAGACATACTGACCATTCTGAGGGTTAATGCCTTCCAAATGATACAATTTCACGATGTTGACCGATTCGCCGATCACATAGGAGTTGGCATAGGTCGATCCTTCAAGGCCGGGAAATGATATCAGCTTATTCCTAGGAACACTGAGGTTCAGGGAAGTTTCCCACTTAAAATTGCTGGTCAACGGTCGTCCTGTCACTTCTAATTCCCAGCCTGTGTTCTGTATTGTCGCATCAAGGTTGGCCAGAACAGAAGTAAATCCCGTTACCGAGGGCAACTGGTAGCCTACCAGCTGATTGGAAGACCGGTTGCGGTAAAATGAGGCGGTCAAATTCAGTCTTTCTTTAAAAAAACCAAGTTCTAAGGCTGATTCCAGTTTAATGGTCTTTTCCCAACTGAAATTCGGATTGAACAGTTTGGACGGCACCAGACCTGTTACATTGTTATAGCCCAGGGTGGACGTGATGTAAGTGTCATTGTATTGGTAATTACCAATATTATCGGTTCCTGAAGAACCATAGCTTGCTCTTAGCTTACCAAATGAAAGCCACGGAATATCTTTCAGGAAGTTTTCATTTGAAAACAGCCATGCGGCACCTACAGCCCCGAAATTGGCAAACTTGCGATTGCTTCCGAAACGGCTGCTTCCATCCCTTCTGCCCGTAATGTTAATGATGTAACGTTGATCGAACTGGTAATTCAGACGTGCGAAAACTGCGGTGTATCTATATTCGGTACTGATCTGGTCCGATATCAGCTTGGTGGTCGCCGCAGATATGTTCTGAATAAAGGCATTGTTAGTGAAGCCATATCCCTGGATAGCCCCTTGGGTATTGAGGTCGCTTTGGTAAGTTCCTCCTGCCAATACATCCAGTTGATGGCGGTCCTTCTTAAGGCTCCAGTTCACTTGGGGTTCCAACGTATAGGAGAAGCGGCTCTTATTGCTCTGGAAGGCTCTGGAATTGGCAGGGCCGACGCCTAAAGACGGATTGTAGATGGTACTTGGTGACAATGACAGCTCATCAAAGGTCTGATAATTGATCCCGCCGTTAAGTTTGACCTGCACATTTTTTAGCAACTCATATCCTGCAGTAAAGTTATTCATAAACTGGATATTGTTATTGGAGTAAGTACTGTTGTACGCAGCCAAAGGATTATCGAACGTATTATTTTCCCAGTTGATATTACCTGCTGCGCCATATAGCGCTGGTGCATTGGGTGGAAGGAACAATGCAGTGCTGGTATTATCAAGATTGATAATATCGTGTTCCAGCTTGGAAAATAATGTTGACATATTGAAGTTGAAGCGGTTGTCGACAGAACGATGTGCAATATTACCTAGGAGTGTATTGGTCTTATACCGGAAATCTTTTGCAAATACGGTCGTCTGTTCATTATGTCCATAACTTAGGAGGAATGATGTTTTCTCTCTGCCTCCTGACAGGGACAGCTGAATATTCGATGTCACTGCTGTGTTTCCCAGTAATACCTTGTTCCAATCGGTATAACGGCTCTGATCCCATTTTCCATTGATATCATAAGCTGTGGCAGGATAGGTAGAGATCCCGTCATTGGCATAAGCCTGTTTGCGCATATCGATGTACTGATCGGTGTTCATCATCTTTAGGTTGGATAAGCTGTTACTCAAAGCATATGATGAATTGAAGGTGAGGCCGAGCGTTCCTCTTTTAGCCCTTTTTGTAGTGACCAGCACTACTCCATTAGCACCTCTGGAACCATAAATGGCTGTCGCATCCGCATCTTTTAATATTTCAATGCTTTCGATATCAATGGGACTTATGTTGCTAAGTGGATTGAGGTTGGCATCTGACAGGATGTTGGCACCATAGGTGGCTGTCATTCCGCTTCCTATGGGAACACCATCTACTATATATAACGGCTGGCTACCATCGATCTCACTGTTGGCATAAGTACGGAGACTGTTACGTCCACGGATCTGGATGCTGTAGCCACCGCCCGGAACACCCGAGTTCTGAGTGATATTCACACCGGGAACTCTTCCCTGTATTGCAGAAAGGACATTAGTAACCGGTTGGTTCTCGATGTCCTTTGCCGTGACTTTGGCTATGCTACCTGTACTTTCTCTTTCCTTTACCGTGTAATATCCGGCATTCAATACGACTTCCTCGATTTCCTTTACCCGGTTGCTTAGCATAATATTTACAATAGATTGAGCTCCAATCTCTGATCTTTCTTCGGAGTAATCAGGATGTTTGAAAATAAGAACCGGGTTTTCGCCGGAGATTTGAATTTGATATTTTCCAGAAGAATTGGTAACGGTTACTTCGGAAGTACCTTCCTGAAATACCGAGACATTATTTAATGGTTGCCCATTTTGAGTGACTGTGCCCGAGATGGTTCTCATCTGTCCGATGGCCATTCCCGAGACAAGCAGGGTTAAAGCAGCTGTAAATTGAAGACAACTTATCCTGCAAAAGTTTTTTTTCATACCTTTGAATAGGGTTTAATTCGTTAAACTTGGCTCTTGGCTGCATTGTGTAAATTCCAAAATACTATTGTGCAGCAAGGGCTTTTTTGTTGGTTTTTTGCGGTTGATTAATTTGTAGTTCTGTTTCTTAGATGTAATGGTTTTTTAAAGACCGTATTGGCGGAAGCCTTACCAGTGCAGAAAACTTCCTGCCTATACAGGTCAAAAATTAATATGAATGAAAATTAACTTCTCGTGAAAGCTGTAAAGCCGCAATGGATTGTACACCCCATTGTATCCTGCAAACGCATTGTTTTAGTAGTAATACAAAGAAATGAATTAATATTCTTGAGAAAGAAAAAAATAGGTTGATTTTTATTTGCTTTAGGTTGACTTTTATTAATATATTTGCTACAACAAAATATTCTCAATTATGGAAAAAACAGTTAGAATAGGCCCCAATATTAAATTTCTTAGAAATCTAAAAGGTTTTAAGCAAGAAACAGTTGCAATAGAACTTGGAATAAGCCAAGCTGAATATTCGTTGATAGAAAATTCTGATGCTGTTGATGATGAAATTATTTTTCAGATTGCTAAAATATTCAATGTTACAGCAGAGGTGATAAAGGAATTCAACGAGAATCAAGCCTTTTACAGTATTGAAAATAAGGTGGATAACACTACAATAAATGAACAGGCACATGGAATCCACCAAGTCTTTAGTCCTATTGAAAAAGTTGTCGAACTGTATGAACGGTTGTTAGCCAGTGAAAAAGAAAAGATTGAAATACTTAAAAACCAAAAATAACAATTAAATAACTCCCACATGCCTGAAATTTTTACAAATAAAGTTAGCCTGAGTAGAGGCCGAAAAATCGAACGCGTTAGAAAATTAAGAGGTTGGACACAATCCGACTTAGCGGAAAAGCTTGGTGTTTCAAAACAAGCTATTTCAAAACTAGAGCAGGCAGAAAATATTGGGGATGAGAAATTAAGTGATGTTGCAATGGCTCTTGGTGTTACTTTTGAAGGTTTACGTGATTTTACAGAAGATAAAGTGCTATACAATACAAATAATTTCTACGAAAATTGTGGTGTTACTGCATCAAACATAGTAGCCAATGTAGAAACTATAAACAACCCATTAAAGGAAACTATTGAAATGTTTGAAAGACAATTGGAAGCAGCAAGAAAGGATCTATTAGAAATTGTTAAGAACAAAATCACCCGAAATGATTAAGGTTTTTCTCTGCTGTTGATTAATAATAATCAATATTCACTTGGAAAACACATTTTTCCACTATTTTGTTTCGAGCAAAACTGTACTTTGTAGAAGTGGCTTAAAATGCAGAAACAGCGAACAGCATTGGAAATAAAACAGTGTGGAAGCCCTACTTAGTAGGGGTATTGGCATACCTTGCTACAGATAAGAGAGCCCGCGCGGTCGTGAGCTTTCTGCTTATCCTCTTGTGTGTATAAAAATTACCAGTTTCCAGTAACAAGATTCTAAGCAATAGCTTCTATATTTCTTTGAAGTATCGCAAAGTTACTTTACAGTAACTTATTTAGCAAATATAATAAAAAATAACTAAACGCTTTATAAGTCTCTATGAAAAATATAATTATTCCCAAAATTTACTAAATGTATAAATGGAACTCAGAAGAAATAAAAAATCAAATCGGAATTATTTTTAAACTATACCGATTACGAAAAGGGTTATCACAATTTCAACTGGCAAATGAGGTAGATCTTTCTAAAGATTACATTGGTAGAATAGAAAGAGGAAAAACCAATCCAACCATTGAAATTATTATCAGTATTTGTAATTTTTTAGAAATTGATATAATTCAAGTTGTTTCGAAATTAAATCAGAGCCAACTTGATTCAATTATAAGCGAGATAATACTTTTGGAAGAAAAATTCAAAAATCAAAATAAGAGAAAATCCTGACGAGAGTTGGGGTTTTTCATTAGAATATGAATGAATTTAGATAAAGACTAAAAAACAAGTGAAAATTCTGAATGAGATTTTATAATAATTTTTTATAGTTTACGGAAAACCGTAAGAAGATTGTGCTCATGTTTAGTATATTTGAAAATGACCCTAAATAATTCAAAATATGCTTCAAATAAAACCATTTTCAGATAGTAGATTGATTGGCTCATGTATTTATTGTGGAGGCTTAGCTGAAACTAGGGATCATGTCCCATCTAAATGCTTATTGGATAAACCTTATCCTGAGAATTTACCTGTTGTAGGATGTTGTGATAATTGCAATCAAAGTTTTTCTAGTGATGAACAATATTTCGCTTGCTTTATTGAATGTGTTAAATCGGGCTCAACCAATCTTGAAGATATTGAACGGGAATTTATAAAAGATATTCTTAGAAAATCACCGTCTTTAAGAAAAAGAATTGAGAATGCCACAAAAATAGAAAATGGTAACACTAAATTTTATCCTGAGGTTGAACGTCTAAAGAATGTTCTTTTAAAATTGGTAAAAGGACATATAGCATTCGAATTAAGCCTTTTACATCTTAATGACCCCCAGTTTTTTTGGTTTGACTTATTGAGTTCTTTGCCCGATGAAAATAAGATAGATTTTAATTCTGTACATTTTCAACAAAATGTTGGAGAAGTTGGATCAAGATCAATGCAACGATTTTCAGTTACAACGCTTGTCAGTGAACATGGTGAAAATATTAATATGATTATAAACGATTGGATAGATGTGCAAGAAGATAAATATCGATACATAACAATTGATGATATGGGTAAGATTATGGTTAGAATTGTTATTGATGAATTGTGGGGTTGTGAAGTTGTTTGGGAAAAATAAATGATTATAAATAAAAATGCTATTGCTAAAGGGTACTTTATTAGAGCTTTTATTGAAATTCATTACAATATCCATACTGGAAAAGACGGTCAAATTGACCACCTAATTTCGGAGTAAATTGACCACTGATTTCGGAGCAAAGTGACCACCACTTTCCGGTTCAAAATGACCACCTGTTATCTGGGTTATATTTGAGATAAAAAC
>JASCOV010000015.1 GCA_029960045.1 Flavobacteriaceae bacterium PS02293 | reverse complement strand
TATTGGTAACGCCTTTCATTTCGCTTGTAGAGATGTAGCTGAATTTTGAAGAAAGTTCTTCGGTAATTCCTGATGAAAACCCGATATTATTAAAGCCCTCATAAGTAACGATGGTAATTTCTCCGTCTTTGTTGTCAAATTTTGAGAGATCATAATCTTTCCCCAAATTCCCTAAAACATTAACTTTCGCACTGGGAATCGTTTCAAAAATAGTTTCCACCCATTGTTTCAAAATACTGTCATTTGGAACTACGATGATTGGTCTTTTCGCATTTCCTCGCTCCATTGCTTCGTGCATAGAAAGGATTCCGGAAAGCGTTTTTCCAAAACCCACTTCGTGCGCTAAGAGCCCTACTCCTTTTGTGGTCTGTCTTCCGATTCCTGCTTTCTGAACTTCGGTCAAACGCAATTCCTGACCTTTGAAATGCAGATAGATTCTGGAAAACAATGGAAATTTAGAGTAATCCGGAACGTGAATGTTATTGTAATTCCTATTAAATTCTTTTACAAAACGATTTCTAATATCATCGGAAAGTTCTTCACGAACAAACTTGTAAAACAGATCATTCGCAGCAGTTTTTCGTCTTTCTCTGACTAACGCATTTCTCTCTTTATCGCTTCCTGTAACCGTCTCGTTATCTACAAAGCTTCGCACTTCCCAAGCTGAAGAACCAGCAAAAGCTTCACTTGACAAAGTGCCTACAAAATCTTTGAACTTTTCGGCAAGGTTGTAATCTATTATGACAGATTCGGTACGCTTTGTAATATGATTATATTGGTCTTTTTCTACTTGACCTAACTCAAACTTGTGTACGAACTCGTGGTTCGGACTGATATAAATCTCATCCAGCGATTTCTCTTTTGGTAGAACACTTTCTAATAATGCTTTTTGTTTTTCATACTGGTTTTGTGTTCCATTAGCATCATTTTTATTAGCAAAATCTTTATCTAACTGCTCTACCTTCGCATAAATATTTCCTTCTGCATAATAAAAATCGTGAATCCAAACTCCATCAGAATAATTTGAAAATTTGGAATGTTGTTCGTGATTGTTGAGCGTTCCATCGTAAGATGTATCTCTGAATGCTTCAATTTGCTCTTTGGTAATATCAGAACTATTTTGCAAGGAAGTATTTACAATTTCATCCTGTTTGGAGAATTGATATTTTAAAACACCTTTCTTTAGTTCCGGTTTTATTTGAAGTTGATATTCCTTCTCGACCCTCGTATTGTGAATAGAAATTATTCTATCACTTTTTTCAATCAATTCTTTTAATTTTTCATCAGAAAACGATGTCGGCTTTGTGATTAGATCTTCGCGCAGTTTTTCATACTTGCTAATTTCAGTCGTAATTGTGGGAGATTTAAACTTGATGTTATTGAGGTTAAAAAGTACCAATTCAATTTTTTCTTGAGTTTCTGTTACATGTACTTTATTTTTATTTTGGTTTTCAATTCTCGCAGAATCTTCGAATGCTATGTTTTCTTTGTCTACAGGAGCTTTATATTCTTCGTCTAAAAACAAATCTTCAAATAGATTTCCGATCCGTTGGGTTTCTTTCCTATTTTTAAACTGTTCAATCTTAAATAAAGCTTCATCTAAATTTCCGTAAATATATTTTTCTAATCGACCAAAACGGTTGGTTTTTTCGCGGGTTTCTCCCAAAATTCTTGTTGGATTATTTTCAAAATAATGGGAAATATCCTTTGAAATATTTTGATTATTTTTTCTTAGAATGATAATATCGGTTCCGATCTGTGTTCCTGCAAAAGCTCCGTTGGGCAAACGAAATCCATCCAAAATATTGGCGTTTTGCAATTTTTTTTGCCTGCTCAGCCAAGCTGATGGAAGAACCATCGCCAAAACGCCGTCGGTTTTTAAGGAATCTAAAGACCTTTTTACAAAATAATCTTCATATTTAGAAATTTTTGGTTCTTCTCCCAATCCTTTATAAAGCCCACGATGTTCACCATAAGGTGGATTCCCGATGACCAAATTGTATTGCTGTGAAAAGCCTTTTTTGTTGCCTTTCTCGTCGATGAATTCAGTTTCAAACGAACGAAGATTGATGTCAGCTTCGGGATGCAGAATTTTGGCAATTTTCGCGGTGGTCTCGTTGATTTCAAATCCTGTAATTTTAGAATTTACAGATAATTCGTGAGTAGCATAAATGAAATTTCCAGTTCCAACACTTGGTTCTAAAACCGAAATTTCTTTTTGAGTTTTGAAATGGTCTTTGATTAAATTACGGACTGCATCGACAATTTTATCGTGTGTGTAATATTCGTCTAAAATTCCTCTGCCTTCTTTTGAGGTTCCGCCACTTTGGAATTGATTGCAGATTTCTTTTAAATCATCCGTGACTTTCAGATTTTCTTTGAGAATAACCTTGTGATTCTCGGAAACAAAACAAGCCGCAGAAACTACTTCCGCAACTTGATCACTATTCAGTTTTTGCCCTTTATATTTTGAAATAAGAGCATCTAACTCTAAATTATTTGTTGACTCCTCACTTATCTCGGAAAGTCCTCCATCAGGTCTTCTTCTATCGGATACAGTTCTCCCGGGTACGATTCCGCCCACGGAGCGTCCTTGAGTCTCTCCAACATTATTCTGTTGTGAGTCGTCATAGGATCCTCTTCCTCGGTATCGGTTTCCCAAATTACTCCGCTCTGTGCCTGCAAGTCCATTTCCAGCATTGTTGCTGCCCACTGTTTGTCCGCTTCCGTAATTTCCGTTTTGTTCGGATTTGATTTTTGAACCAAGTTCTCCAGTGTTTTCTTCAGGTGTTCCTTTTCCCAATTGCTGAGAATTGGATGTTCTTCCGGATTCAATTGCATCGTTTTCATTTTCAGAAATTTTTGGTTCAACTAAATTAGTATTTTGATTTTGACGATTTAATTTGTTCTCTAAATATTCGCTCAGGTTTTGATTCTTGCTTTCAGAAATTTCATACAAAGGTCGAACGTCTTTGATGTTTTTACCATCAAATTCCGTAAGAATTTTCCTGGTTATCTCATTTCCTGTCCTGTCACCGCTCAGACAAAGAAACATTTTGCCATCATAATTCTGGTATCTATTGAGGAACTTTTTAGTATTTGAAACGGAATTAAGTGTAACAAGTGTTCTATTATTGATTTGCTTATTCAATTGAAGAAGCTCCAAAAATGAAAATTGATCATTACTGTCTGCGAAAACAATTAGTTCTTTCTTATTTCCCTCAGTTACAGAAATGTCATCAATTATTTCATTAAAAAATTCTTGATCGTTCACTTTTTTCTTTTTTTTATGAAGTGATTATATTCAAAAATCTCTTGAGCTTCACTGTCCCAATTTTTTCTCGGTATTAGTTGGAGTGTAACAAATATGTCATTCTTTTTATTGTACGAATCAATCCTTTCAAGCCTTCCGTGATAGTCTTTTTCCGCGTGTCTATAAAGAGAATACGGCAAGATGGTATCCGACGGATAAATGTAAAATCGGCTATAATGCCAAGGGGAATTGATCTCAAATCGTTTGTATTTTTTATTGAATAAAATGGTGTCTGATAAGTTTTTCCTGTTTTTATAGTTCGGAATCCATTCTTTTGAAAAAATCGCACCTTCTTTTTTACTCCAGATCGATAAAGGATTTTGCTTAGCAAAAATATCGGAAAGGATGATGTTGCTGCTCTCTGAATCTAATGAATAGCAGAGTGAATCTTTAATATAATAGAGCTGCTTATTGATTTCGGGAAATGCAAGATCGGGAACTAATTCTAACAGCTGATTTCCTGAATAATTCATCTTTGACAAATGGAAATTCTGCATCTTATCCAGTCCTTTGGATGCGTCAAAGTAAACATTGGAGATAATATCGATTCCGCCTTTCTCCGACTTAATCTCTTTGTGGCACGAAATAATGACAAATAGTAAAAATAAACAAGGAAGTATTATAAGTTTTTTCATTTTGGGAGATTTAAAAAAAAGCGGCAGCCTTATTAATTTGACTTGCCGCTAGGAAATAAATGGTGGGTTGTAAGTCTTATCTATCTTTTAATGCTCTGTTCTTTGACATTATTTTTTTCTTGCTTGTTATCCTGTTCCAAGCCTTCCAAAGGTTTATTGGTATTGATTCTGTTCATATCCTGATCGTAAAGACTTAGATTTTTATACTGAGGATTTAGCACCGCTTTACCTTCTATCACTTTATCATCCAATTCAAATTTCACCTTGACAATATTTCCTTTTTCCAAAGATTTTATGGTGTTTTCCTTCCATTCAGGTTTATCAAAGATCAGATTCGATTTTTCTACAATTTGAGCTGCGTCCACTCCATAATTTTTGTAGAAATTCTGGAAGTTGTAATTTCCTTTTTCGGTTTTTGGCTCGTCGAAATTGAGTTTGACAAAAGCGGGTTCCAGCTGTTCGGTTTTCGGATTATTAAATTCTATTTTTACCGTTCTGCCTTCCAAAAGATTCACTGCTTCTTTTGCAGTAAAAGTGTTTTCTTTACTGATAGGAAAATTATGTGAAATTTCTTCATTCTTTTCACTAGTCAAATTTGCGTTGTAAGAATTGAGAAAAACACCACCGCCTTCAGATTTATTGAATTTCAAGGTAAAATCTACTTTGTTTTCTGGTAAAGTTTTGTCTGAGGTTGTTTTAATTTCGAATTGTTGTCTTTTGGAATTAATACCTTTTTCTAAATCATTGTGAAGTTTTTCCGCTTCACCAAAACCAAGATATTTTAATTGGTTTTTCAAGTATTCTACTTGGTCAAATGTTTTGTTGTTTTCCATAATTTGTGGATTTTTATTGTTTATAATTGATTTATTTTGAATGATAGATTCAAGTTCTTTTATTTCATTAAAAATGAAACTCATCTTACTCAGATCATCATTTTCTTTTTGGATTTGAAGCTCTTCTTTCTTTAGGTTTAATAAATGTTTTAATCCCTCAGTCGATAAGTTTATTAATTCCTTTGCACTATAACCCTCAATTGTGGTTTCAATATGACGATTGCCACCGGCAACAGATAATTCTTTTTCAGAAATCAGTTTTTTAACATCATTCAACTGTTCTTGATTAATCTCGCTTTCCGTGGATTTTTCTATGTTCAGTACGGAAGTATTTATTTTGCTTTTATCATTTCTGTGCTCAAGAATCCTCATGTAATAATTTTCTTTGTCTGTGAAAATTCTTTCACCATCTCTGAAAAAATGTTCAGATGAACTATTTTTCATTTCGTTTACAAAATCTTTATAACCCTTAGTCCTAGGAACTATATTCTTATCAAACCAGGTGAGATTATAATCCATTTCATTTACCTTCTAAAATTTCTTAATTTATCCACTTCTTCATCTTGCTCCAGGTCATCGTCTCTTCTTTGATTGGCATTCTGATACAAGTCCGGGGCATTCCCATTCAGCTGAATATCGGAATCACCTGCTTTGAAAATTTGTTTTTGGTTCGTAGCTATGCTGTCCACGGTATTGATCTCTCTGGAAACGATGGTGAGATTTTTCGTTATCACTTTGTCTGCTTCAGGATACTGGTTTATCATGTCCAAAAGAAAACTTTTCATTTTTAGCAATTCAGTTCTGTAACGATTCAGTTCTTCCGTATCCTTTTTATCAGCAATAATTGCGGTGATTTCCTTTGCATTTTTAATGAAGTCAAACTCAACAACTTTGCTGGTTTCTTTGTCGAAAATGAAAGCTTTCTTTTCAAGAGTCGAAAAAACCGGTAACAGCTTGTGTAAAAGCTTTTGAACATTGGCATACTCAACTCTGACCATACTGTTTTTAATTATTTCCGATAGGTTTTTATCCCGTTCCAAAAAGATGACCTTCAGTTGGGTGTTATTATCCGTAAGCTGAAAAGTGGCTCTGTTTTTGTCGTTGTCCGCGACGATGGTGTATCCCTTCAGAAATTTCTGAATATCATCTGCATTAAGTTTCTTAGAGAATGACAGATCTTCATTGATAATTCCGTATTTTTTCAGTTCGTCTGTTGGTAAAGTATTAGTGTTCATAATGGTTTGCTATTAAATTGTTTACTTTTATGAGGTCATTTAAAAAATGAGATGGATTGATGTTTTGTCCAAATTCTTTTACAGAAAAATGCAGATGTGGACCTGTAGAGTTTCCTGAATTTCCGCTTTTCCCAATGATAAAGCCTGCTTTTACTTTTTCTCCTGCCCGATAATATATCTCTGAGAGATGTAGGTACGAGGTTTCGAAACGGTCAAAATGTTTTACTTTTATAAAGTTTCCACCCCCCTTTGAGTCCCAACCTGTTGCAGTAACAATTCCGTCCAAAACGGAATACACATTTTCGAAGCTGGCTTTTAAATCGATACCATTGTGTGTTTTTCTCGTTCCGAAAATAGGATGCGTTCTAGTCCCATAGGAAGATGTAACTGTAATTTTGTTTTTAACCGGCATTACAATTTTTGAAAAAAAATCTTTCGGTTCATCTACAAAATCATACGTTGTAGAAAGTTCCTGTTTTTTTGATGTTTGCTTTGTGACTTCTACTCTATTCTCTGCTTGAAGCATCAAAGAATCTTTCAGTTTTTCAAACTCATTTCTTCGTAATTCTTTTACACTGCTATATTCTTTAATCAACATTTTCAAAGAATCGATCTGACTCGTTAACCACTTCGTCGAACCCTCTGTTTCATTTTTTAAATCTGATTTTTTGGTGATTTTTAAAACTTCTTTCCACGATCTTTTATTCTTTTTTTGTTCTACCGGTTGTACCATAGTGGATTTTTCTGATACTTTTGGATTTTCAGACTTTTTCGGTACTGTTGGTCTAAGCGTATTGAATTGTGCAAATGATAAGCAACTGTAAAACAGCACTATCAAAGTAACTGTGTATTTTCGTTTTTTCATTTCATGCAGTTTTTATATTTTCATTCACAATAAGTTCTACTTCTTTATTGATCCTTCTAAAATTGGTCATCAGTACTTCTTCTTTGCGGTTGTTTCCTTTTTTGTCAACAAAAGAGTAATACGAAGGTATTTTTACATAATTTTTTTCTTCCTCTTGAATAGCTTTCATATCCAAATTGATCTTACCGTTCACTGCGGACGTTTTATATTCCTCAGCATCGTTTTCTTCGCCTTGCGCAATCATTCCCACCATTTCTCCGGTTTTCAAGGCTGCGATTTTTCCTGCAGGAATCATATTATCCATTTTTTCATTGATACTTGTGGTCGTTCCCTGCTGTGAAATAGATTGGGAGTATGATTTTTGTTTGATTTTTCCGAATAGTTTCTCTAACCAATCGAGCGTATTTTTGTCTCTAGCAGAACCGGAAAGAATATTTCCAACAATTGCAGAAATGGTGTCCGCCACTTCTTTTTTATAAAATTGTCGAAGTTGTGGAAGTTCCTGAAGCCCCAATAAAACAGCAATCCTATTGCTCCTTGCAGTTGCTACGATGTTATCAATTTTATGAATATAAATCGTAGGAAATTCGTCTGCAATAATTCCTCCCGGTAAATTGTGTTTGGAATTGATCAATCTTAAAGTCCTGTTTAATACCGAAGAATACAATGCAGAATTAATATCCTGTGTTCCCGGGTCTGAAGCCAGAACAATAATGGAAGGATTATCTCTGTCGGTTATCTTTAATTCCACTTCGTCTCCCGAAAACACCCAAAAACTTTCTTTAGTTGCCAATCGGGAAAGGAATATTTTTAAAGTTCCAATCTGTCCTTCCAGCTGATCAAAAGCTTTGTTATCATAAGCTGTTTTGAAGGGCGAAAGCAAAGAGAAAATTTCTTCATTTGTAAAAAGAATATCGAAAATCTCTTTGTAGCTGCGGTTCATGAAGGAAAGAATGTGTGGCAGATCAGAATATTTACCATTTTCGAATGTTGCAAAAAAGTAAATGCAGGACGAAAGGAAATTGATGGCAGATTGGGTAAAGAAAGCTTCAGAGCCTCCTCCTGAACTTGAACCTCCTTTTTGTAAAGAGGATACCATTGATTCTGCCATTTCCTGGGCTTCTGCCAAAGTTTGGATGTACTTTTTATGAAACGGATTTACTCGTTTTGATTTTTCAACTTCATTCAGGTTGATGACGTGAAAATCGTAATCGTAGTCAGATTCTTTACTTTTTTTCAACAAATAATGATAGTATGCAATCTGCGCTAAGTCGGGGAATTTAAAATCGTAGATGCAGAGACAGAAACCTTTTGCAATCATTTGTCTTATGGCAGGATTGATGACTCCGAACGATTTTCCACTGCCCGGTGTTCCGATGACCATCGTTCCTCTAAAAGGATTGATGTTCATCCAACCTTTATTGCTTTTGTTTTTGAAACGGAACAGGTATGGGATGTTGATTGTGACGTCTGAAGTTATCAGTTCTTGATTTTGATCGAAAGATTCTTCCTCTACATTCCATCGGTCTTTTCCCATTTTCTGCTGCATCAGTTTTGAAATGCTGTCTGCTCCTATTTGTAGAATTACGGCTCCTAAGAAAGATAGTACGGCATAAATTACTTGATAGAGATTAAGACCGGGAAATACTTTTGGAAGCTTTGTATTTCCTGCTTCATTTTGCCAAACCAACGATGAAAAAATCATCAGTAATCCTAAAATTATTGGGATAACAATTTCTGTGGCAATATTGAGGTCTTTCTTTTTCTTGGCTTTTGTTCCAATCGCAACTAATCCTATCAAAATCAAGGTTGCAAATTTGGCATTGATAGGTGGATAGATAAAACTCAGCTTTGAAAAATTTTTTAGCAAATTGGAAACCACCGGAACATCAGCATTCAGATAAAAAAGCGAAGCACAGTCCAATGCGACGATTGCATATACAGCTTTTTGTAGAAAGCCGTAGATCTTGATTTGATGTTGTTGTTCTTGCATTTTGTTCTGATTTTTATTTAAGATGAAGGCCGGATTTCGGCTTAGAAAGTATCTGCTTTCAGAATATCTGAATAATTGACTTTCATTTCGATGGTTCGTCCAGAAAGTTGTTCTTCAATGAGACGAATCATCATTACTTTGCTGCTTGGATAAGTGAATTTTTTGAAAACATAAATATTTCTGAAATTTTTCCTGAAATGTGTTTGAGGATTCAGTTGAAAAAGCGGGGTCATATCTACACTTTGGTTGTTGGTGGCCTTATGGATTTTCTTGTCTTCTAAGGAAAATTTCAAATCCTCAATATCGTAGCTTAGATTAGAATTATTTTTAATCGTCATATCAAGAAAGATGTAGTCACTGATGACATATACATTGTTCAGCTGAAAACTGAGTTTTAGATTCTTCTCTTCCCTTATTGGATTTTTCTCAGATTTTTTTTGAATAATATCCATTGCAAATTTTCTCAACTCAAGATTTGAAAATGTCATTTTTTCAAACTCTACAGGTTGCATCGCTTCGGGTTGAATATGGATATTGGTAATTATATTTAAGTTGTCCTGGTTTTTGTACACAACTTTGTACTGTGCGACGAAAGATTGAGCAACAACGGTTATCACTCCGATTTTATCTCCATTAAAAAGAACCGATGGTATTTTTATTTTTCCCTTCTCGTCAGAATCAGGATGGTCGGTTATTTTTATCCTGGCAATATTGGTAGCCGGTAAATCCCCGGTTAATTGTTCGGTTGATAAATCGACGTATTGAATGGGCTCCGGTGAGATAATATGCAGGTTGATCCCGTCCGTAATTTCAATCTCCGGTAAATCGGAAATAATCTGTTCTTTGGTTGCCGTTTGTGCAATCAGTAAGTTTGCTGCGAAAAGTAAAAGGGTGTATAATAAAGTTCTCATTGTTTTATTTTTTTTGTTGGTTTTTTGCATCTTTCAGTTGTTTTTCGTCGATTAAAAAGACATAAGAATTGTACTTCAATTTTGCTTTGTTCTCTTTGATCAGGTTGGCGATTGATTTAGATGTTGATGTAAAAAGGCTGCTTCCAATACTTGAAAAAAATCCTTTTCCGCCCATATCCATCTGTGTTCCTTGAACTGAGTTGCTACCCATTTCCCGCATCATATCTCTAAAAACACTTTGTGGAACGTACAATCCTTTCATCCCGTCAACATCGTAAATGGATAGATTGACCGGATAGATCTCTCCTTTTGTAAAGACCGAAACAATATTGAGATTGACTCTTTGCATTGAAAATCCCGAAATTTGACCATATAGTATAGAACCTTTGCCAATCTTTTTGTTTCCAACAAAGATGTCTTCCAACAATCGAAATCTGATCCTGCTTCCAAGAAAGCCTTTGTTGTTTTCGTCAATGACCGCTTTGATAAAGCTGTTTTCTTTCTCCTTATAGAAAGCATTGAAACCACTATTGATTCCGGATTTGCTCACATTGAAAGTTGAATTAAGAAAATCTTCCATTTTCTCTTTATTGGACTTCAGTTTTTGTTCTGCTGCGAGTTTACTTTGGTACTCAGGATCACGGGATTTTTCTAAAGAATCCATCACGAGCATTTGTTCTTTCAGATATTTTACAGGGTCTGGTTGGACACTTTGTGTCTTTTCTTTAGGTGTATCAGCGTATTTATCTTCCTGGTTTCCGTAGGATTTGTCATTTAGCATTTTGATGATTTCCGAAGACCTGTTGTAATCTTTATCGTCCCTTTGTGATTGATTTGGTTTGTAATAGGAGGATTGATTTCCTTTTGCCTGGTATCCGTTTTGTCTGCTATTGACTGCTTTTAGTGAATCTATTTTTCTTTTTTGCGCTAATGACAACTGGTCATCATAGTTCAATAAACTATCCTCTTCTTTGTCCAATCCACCGAGCATTGTTCTGTTATCCTCTTTTTTGAAGAAAGCATCATAAGCATCATTTTTGCTCATAATAGAATCCTGCGTATCACCCAGTGAAAGAGATAATTCTTTTGGCTTGTCTTTTTCAGAAGTGTCCTCTTTGACAAACTGCGCTCCTACATAGCCGAAAAGAAAAAGAAATGGCAAAGCCAATAGTGGCAAAACATATTTTTTTTCTTTAAAATTTATTTTTTTCATTTATTTTTGATTTTTGTATAAACTGCCTCCGGTGCTACCGGCCATTTTTTAATTTTTGGTATTGGTTGAACAGATAGTCAATTCGTAAGCTGTCTTCTTTTTCAAGAGCGTTTTGGTCTCTTTTTTCTTTTAAAGTTTTCAGTTCGTTCACAATTTTCTCCATCTCTTTATCATTGTTCACAGGTGGATTTTGACTCATCTTACTCTTAGAATAGAGAACCGGAGGCCTTATTTTGAAAGCCGTTTCGGAAGGGAAAAAGATACCTTGAATGAGAGACCCTATAAATGAAACCGACAGTAGAATCATTGAATACGTGAAGAATTTCTTCGGATTTTGAACTGCCCACTGCAGCCATTTCTGACCTTTTTTTTTAAATGTAGTTTCCATTTTTAGTAAGAGTTTTTATTTTGATTGGATAGTTCTTCGTTATTGATGATTCGCCAGTTTTTAAGAATCACGCCGTGAGGATTATTAGGGCTCCGAATGATGTCTTCAAAGAAACCTTCGGTGATGAGCATTCTGGTAATGACAGAAGATTTTCTTGTGATCATCTGTTTTCCGAAAAAGCTAAATTTCTTCTGTTCCATATTGAGTGCAATAGAATCGGTATGGATACTGACCATCGAACTGGACGCGATGATCTGATTGTAAAAACCTTTTTCCTTTAAGTTGGTATATTCTTTTTTCCCGCTGTCATCAATGAGATATAATGACTTTTGAATATTATCCTTGATATAGGTATCATCTGGAGCGAGTGTGAAAAACAGTCTGTGGAAAAGTTCTATCTGCGCTTTGTATTCAACAGGTCGGTTGAGAAGTACGTCCGTTTGCTTGGCAAGAACCGGAACCCCATTATCTAAAATGTAAATGGATCTTCTGGAATCCTCGATCATTCTGTACGCAAAGAAAAATCCTGCAATGACAATGAAAACAGCAAAGGCAATGGTTGAGATTGAAATGACCTTGTTGATTTTAATTCTTTGTTCTATGTTTTTAATAAGCATTTATGGTAATTTTTGAGATTATTTTCCGTTTTTCATCGCTTCCTTAACTCTTCCCGAAGCTGAGCCTGCTGCTGCACTCGCTGCGACAGAAGCTCCTCCTGTTTTAGCCGCCAATATTGCTGTTTTGGCACTGCTTGCTATTTTTCCTGCTGCATTTTTCATTTTGGTCATTGATCCTGCTCCTCCCGCAGAAACAATACTGTCTGCAATAGTTGGAGTCATTAAAACTCCGATTCCTGTAACCACATAGGCAACACACGTAAACAGCTGATTGTAGATCATTCCCGAATTACTCACATAGACCATCAAAGCGTCTAAGTTGGTAATGGTTCCGTTGGATAAAAGCGTATCGTACCTTTCTATCTCCATTGTATACCCTGAAGCAATTAATTGCTGACCAATGTTGATGATGGTGTAGGCAACAAAAGTGTACAAGTTAATATTGATGAACTTAGACACCCAGCTATATAAAGAGCTTTCAAATCCAGGTACAAGAGCCATCCCAACGGCTATCGGGCCTAAAATAATCAGGATGTAAGCCCATATTTTTTGAATGAAGAAAATGAGATAAACACAAATCCTCAGAACGGAAAGACAAACAAACTCAATGAGTTCTGCCACTAATTTCTGCATTTGGAATTCCATTCTTATCTGCCATTCTTTTATGGGCTGAATGAGTTTATCCAATCCCTCACTGATATCAAACCATGAATCATCTGCATCTTCAGTAGTATTTTCAATAACTTCCTGTTTGGCATCTTCTTCCGCTTTCAGCTTTATAACGGCATCTAATAATTGCTGTTGCTTTTTAAATCTCTCGACCCGCAAATCATTGACTTCAGACTCTATCTCGCTGAAAATTGAGATTCCAGGCTCGGCGATGGCTTCAAATGGCGCTTGAATCATACTGACAAATCCGCTCCAATAAACAAGTGTAAATCCGATAAGAATTGGCTTAAGCATTGGGGTGATTTCCCATTCTCTATCTCCTGCTGCCATTTGCCAACCCATATATCCGAGGTACATAAGAGCGCCTAATCCGCCTATCGCTTTTCCTATCAAAGCAGATCCTGCTGCGCTATCTTGTACACTATTATCTAATTTGGTAAAAACCTCCATAAACCATTTTTCAAAGGCGCCATCTCCTTTTAAAAATTGGAGTAGATTACTGTAATCGTCGTCTGTTTGGGCGAAACCCATGACAGGCAGTAGAATTGCGAATACGCAAAAAGTTACGGTTATCGTTTTATTCATTTTTAATATCGGTGTTTATATTGGCTCATCACATTGTGAACGATCTGCTGGTCTGAAGCAGGTATCCATCCCGGTGGTAAGGCATAATTTGAATGGTTTTTCAAAATATTTTTATAATCTGTAAGAAGTGTTGTCTTATTATTGTGCTTCCTTAATTCCGTTACAAATTTTCTCCATTTGATAAGGGTTTCGTGGTACATAATGAATCGTTTTCCCCTTGGCATATCCATACTTCTCGACATTGAATATTTTTCTTTGATGAGATCCAATTCTTCCTGAAGTCTTCTTATGGTGCCTGTAGTGCTAAGTGTTTCAAACGTTTGCTGGTCTTTCAGCCTCCATTCTATAAAATTTTGCGGTGTATCGGGGAATTCGGTAATTGGTTTTAGCATTCGTTTGTAATACAAAAGCCAGAGAGGGTCTGCATCAATAGTAGCAGAAGTCCAATGGGCAAAATCCTGAACACTTCTTTTATGAATAGTGTCTGAAGCTGCTTTTATTCTTTGTGTTTCTTCCTCCTGAAATTTCAACTGGGCAAATCTTTGATTTTGCACCCCTGTAGGTTTTAATGGTCGAATGTCCTCACCATCTTTATAATCCCTGTTAATTTTCGGAGCCCACATACCCCAAACTGTGGCGTAAGCAAAATTTGTCTGGATTCCTAAAAAGTATTTCGGATAAGGACGCCAATCTCCCCAATCTTGAAAAACCATTCTTTTATGCTGGGCAACAATGGAAGGGTCATTTAATCTCTTGACGCTGACTTGTCCAAACACAGTGGTTGCAAGCAAGAGGAACTGAAATAAGCTTATTTTCCTCAGTAGATTTTCCATAATTTTTAATTAAAGATGTAGTGGTATTTTGTGATAATGTCTCCGACAATGGCTCTGTCAATATTGATGTAATTACGGAGAACCGGAACCTGATACAGATAAGGGATTTTCTTGGCATTCTCCAATCGTAGATTGATGTAAAGAATATTTCCGTTGATGTTTCTGACACGGGTAAATATCTTTTCAATAAGCATTTCCCTATCCATTGCATCCATCAAAAAATCTTTGTCTTCATTGAGAATGTCCTGGGTAACTTCTTGTTGAAGCTTCATCGTCTGCTTCCCGATTTCAACATAATATTTTGAAATGAGTACAGAATATTCAGGATGCTGTGTGGATAGATCCAGCATCTTATTGGAGTTCGTCACTATTTTACCCAAATACTGATAGAGATAAATGAGTTTTTTACTCTGGGTCAGGGCTGAATTCACATTCTTCAACTGCTGATAGATATACTCCTGAATAGCAATGATCTGCGTGATTTTATTATTGATATCATCATACAGTTCTTTTTGCTTTTCATATGAATCCAGAAAAGTTTGCTCACTTCCTAATCGGACGCCGTGGTTTACGGTAATTTGTGACAGAAGTTTGTCGTTGATAACTATCTGCTGGCTATTAACAGTGATTCCTGAAAATACCACAATTCCAATGGTCATTAATTTCTTCATTTCTAAAAGGATTTGATGTGACTCATTATGTTTTCAACTACTTGCTTATCTCTGTTGACATAATATTCGAAGGCTCTTTTGTTACGTTTTACTTTGGCTTTAATATCCCTTATCTTCAAAAGCATATGCGTGGAATTCCTGCTCAATGTTTTTACTTCGCCTAAAGCATATTCTAATAATACTTTACGTTCTGATTTTTCCATTTGGTTAATGGCTCCGTAAGACAAAATGATCCCGGTTACCAGCCGTGTTACCATTTGCAGATCATCAACGAACTGAACCTGAGAAGGCAAAACGGCTATAATGGAATAGGGAGCATTGTTTATTTCATTGATAATAGCAGTCTGATTGTTGGTTATCTTAGTTATTTCCCTGCTCATTGCAATTCCGGTTGGTATAGCTTGAATGGCAAATGAAACAATTCGCAATCTGTCCTGAACTTTGGTAATCTTATCTTTGAACTGGTTCCATTGGGCTCTGTTGGCAGTTTCTACGGTAGCATTTGCTGTTTGTTTTTGTCGCATTTCTTTTTGCCTGTCGTGTTCTTTCATCGTGGCATTGATCTCTATATCCATCATCGGAAAGGAAACATTTTCCTGTTGCCAAGCTGGTGTAGAGCCACCACCGGAGGATGTCAACACAAAATAAACAGCGGGAATAAATAGGCTGAAAAGAATTCTTTTTTTCATAATAGAAAAAATTAAAAATTCCGTTTGTACCTGTTCATTATGTTTTCAACAATCCCTTTATCGGTATTGATGTACCCTGCAAATGGATTAATAGAATTCCAGAATCCTAATCGGTTTGCTTTTTCTAATCGCAGTTTGATTGCTAAAAGCCAAAGCTTCAGATTTTTCACATTACCGGAAATATTATGCAAAATTTTATATCGGTCTCCTGCAGTAGCCAGATTCAGCTCTCCGGAGGCTAGAATATCAGAAACGTCGGTCACTATTTTCAGACTTTGCTCATACGTTTTTTGTGAAGCTTTCACCCCAAAAATGGCATACTCAGGATGTTCTGATGCTAGTTGTACCACTTGTGATGAATAATTGTAGCATTTATTAAGTTCAGTGTAGATCTCCTGTGCCTGAATTCCATTTTGCAATGTGCCGGAAACCTCTTTTAAACCCTTCAGAATTTTATTTTGGATGTCATTGGCTGCTACCATTTGAGTTCCCACCCAGGTCTGTGCGTCCTTTAATTTTGAAGTTTCCTCAATGACTTCATTCTGTTTAGCTTTTAGATTTTCAGAATAAAAAATCATCGCAGCCGTTACCGTTGGATCAATGTAAGTGTTTTGCGAATAAAGAAAACTTCCAAAAAATAAAAATAAAATGCTATACTTTTTCATATTGTTGCTTATTGATTAATTCTGAAAAACTGATATTTCGGTCTTCTAATTCCTGTGAGATGATTTTAAAAACATTCTTCCCTTTGTGTTCTTTTTTCATTCTTCTGTAGAAAGAATTGATTTTATCATCCAATGGATTTTGATATAGGTTCACCAGTGATACCAAGTTTTCCAGACTGTCTCCGAAGGTTTTGAGATCACCAACTATTCTGCGCAATGCTTCATCATAGTCGCCATATTGATGTACGTAATACTCCACTGCTGACTTTTCTGGTTTTTCTGTGGTATAGGTTAGATATTGCTCCAATGAAACCTCATTTCCATACACCTCTCCTTTTGAACCTCGTTTTAAGTAAAATTCTTTGAATCGGCTGCGCCCGAATTTGTTGTTGAGATTGTTGATGGTAAAAATCTTGTTTTGCTCTACTTTATTGAGAGAAAGCAATGATGCGATTTTATCAAAGTTGTCTTTGAATTTGGTTTGGTCAAGCAAAATGAATGTATCCGAGTTGTTGATGATACTGTCTTTTACGACAGCATTGCCAATAATATCATCCAGTTCCTGCGTTACCACTACTGCTTCTCCCCAAAATTTCCTCACCGTTTTATATAAATAAAGGATGTAGCCTCCCATCAGTTTACTTGCGATAGCCTTCCAAGCCTCTTCAATTATTAAGGCTTTTCTACGGTCTTTTCTAAGGCGCATTTTCTGAATAAAAGTGTCCATAATAATGAGTGTGACAATCGGAAACAGTTTCGGATTGTCCTTTACATTATCAATTTCAAAGACGATGAATGATTCGTCGAATAGCGTATTGTCTGCGCTTTCATTTAAAGTCGTTCCGTACCTTCCGCCTTTGTAAAAATCTTTCAGGACAAACAAAAAAGTACGCAGATTGAATTCCTTTTCTTTGATATTGTGTTTTTTATTATTCAGGTAAATCGGAAGAAATTGATCGCAATAATCATAAAAGCCATTGAACGAAAGTTCTGTTACCACCAGCTTTTCTTCTAGTTCTTTTATTTTTCTGATAATGGCTTTTCTAAAGGATTCATTCCAGTCTGCAGCTGATCTTGGTTGCCTGATGATGTCATTGGATTTTATAAGAATCACCTGTGTCTCATTGTATATTTTTCTTCTTTCTTCATCGTTCAGCGTGTCATACGCTTCATACACTTTATAGAAATTCTCACTTTCATATTCCGGATTATTGATATTCTTATCGGGATGATAAAATTTCAACAATTTTCTTCCCGCTTCTTTTATTTCATCGGAACTGGCATCGAAAGTAATTCCCAAAATATCATAGTAAGTATGCTGTCCTTTGGCTTCGTTTTCATATTCAGAAAAAAGATCATCTTCGTGAATGTTATACTTACCCAGATATAAAATGAGTTCTTCAGAAGTTTTATTTTCGTACCACGGCTTTCCCGAGTTGAAATACTGATGGTAATATGACATCAACACATTATCTAAAATGGATTTTTGTGCGGAAGACATTGAAGAATCCGGACCTTGCCAGATCAGGAAAATCAGGTTGGTTAAAAATTCTATTTTTTCAATATTAAATTCTTTCTTATCCATCAAAAAGGGATTCATCGTGATTGGTTTCTCTTCTGTGTATTGGATGTATCTTCCTTCCTTATATTTGCACGTTCCTGAGTAGGAATCCCCGGTATCAACAATCACTACATCATAATTGTAAGTCAAATACTGCTCGATAATATTGTTCATCAGGAATGACTTGCCTGATCCGCTGGGTCCTAAAACAAACTTATTTCTGTTATTAATTCTTCCTGTTTTCATCGGTAAATCCGAAGGATCTACTTTTAGCGGAACGCCTTGTCTATCCGTAAATCTCAGGTAGAAATTGGATTCTTCATTGACGGGGTAACTTTCTTTAAAAAAAAAACACAAGGCCGCTTCGCTTGTCGTCATAAATAAATCGTATTCCCTGAGTTCTGTTCCATTTCCAGGAATGGCTGATCGCCAAAGTTCCAATTGGTTGTAGGCATTTTTAGAAACAATGATTCCTTTTGTGAACAGTTTATTTTCTATCATCGACTGAATATTTTCCATTTTCTCCAGAGTTTCTGCTGAAAAAAGGATGGAAAAATGAGCATTGACGACGAGCTGTCCATCGGTTGCAATGTTGTGAAGCAGTGTCTGAATTTCATCTGCTATAATGGCGTTGGACGGAGAATTATTAGCTGCACCTTCGTGTTTCTTCTTTTTTTTGTCAAGTTCCCTTTGCTGTTGTGCCTGAAGCGGAATGGAAATGATCTGATTGTAGACAATAGTTTCGTAGTCTTCCAGTTCATTGATGAAGCTAAAATTATCAACTGCTGTTTCAGCAGCTGCACCATTACCTCCCAGAAAGGAATACGGTTCTATTTCTGAAGGCAGATCAATGTTTTCTACATCCACGTAAGAGATGTTTTTAACAAACCTGTTTCCTATTTGCAAAAATTCGTTGTTGCTTTTTATATTATCAAATGTTGGAGATTCGGTAAACTGCATCGACAAAACTCCGGAAATGTAGTATTCGAAATCTTTCTCAAATAAAAACTCAGGTTCACAATTATTCTGTTTCAAAAGCATCAATACTTTCTGGCATTTGTCCCTTAATTCCTTATAGCTTTTATCCGAAAAATGATAATGCTTCATTTTCCTTTTCAGCTTATCATCGATGATATCGGTAAAAAACAGAACTGTTTCAATGGTTTTGAAAAGCCTGCCGTCAAAATGTTCCGAATATTTCTGTTGCAGAAACTGGTTGGATTGCTCTGCACTGTATTTTTTCTTGGAGAAAATATCAAGCTTCTGAACAATTCTCCCCTCTCCAATTATCGATACCACCTGATTTAAAACCGTGTGGAAGTTGAGATAGCTATCCGGGTCTGCAGAATACTGTTCTACAATATTTTTTATCTTGATCCCGATAATAGGATTCCCATACTGTCCGAAAAGAACATCAAAATCCCAATTGAAATCCTTTCCATAATCATAGCCGATAAAAGGAATGCTAAATGCCTGTTTCTTTGTTGTTGCCATTCTTTAAAAGTTTATTACTGTCTAACCTTTTTGGAAAAATTAAAATCTGATCGAAGTTTTTGGTTTTGTCATACAGACCATATTTGTCCTGTCTTTTGAAGATGAAATAAACACCTCCCGCAGTGATTGCAAGACCTAGTAAAGAACCTAAGAGACCGAACTTTGAAAGTATTAATGATGCAATGACTCCACCTCCGATGACTCCGACGGCGTACAAGATGTATTTCCCTTTTAGTCCGAAAAACACAAGGGGTTTTTTAAGCCCCTTGTAAAGATAAAATCCCATATTAGGCAAAGAATGCTGTTACGAATTCCGGAACTACAAGCAGGAAGATCATTGCACCTCCATAACCAAGAATCTCTTTATTGACATCCTGGTCGCCATTCGTCCATTTGTTATACACTCGAAGACCTCCAATGAAACCTACCAATCCTCCCACTGCTTTCAGGATCAGCTTGACCGGATCCCAATAATCCGTGATATCACTTGCTGCGTTGGAGATTGCTGTGGCACCTCCCTGGGCAAAAGCAGGAGTTACTGCCAGGACTATGAGAAAAGCAGTTATAGCTTTTTTCATCACACGTTGTTTTTTGAATTTTTGATTCATAAATAAAAAGATTTTAATAGGTGAAAAAATGGATTGGTTGTTGAATTTTAGACATAGCTTAGGCTGTATCGAAATTTTAAATCGTTGTTTATAAGTACATTAAATTATTTCAGTAATTTAGGACTACATAGTGGATTGGTACGTTTTGTATCCATCATTGTTGGCAATGAGCTGCACACTGGTTTCTGCCAGATTAAGCATTTGATGCCATTTGTCTTTATTTGATTTCTGAATGGAGGAAGCAGATTCCATTTGAACAGAACTTTGAATATCTTCGTTCTTTGAAGGAAAATCTTTTGTATTTTCAGTTTTATTTTCCACAGGTTCATCCAGATCTTGCTCAGATTCAAATTTTTCCCTTAGATACTCCAAATCTGGTCTTTCATTTTTTCCTTCAATTTTATCGAAACGAATTGGATTTTTATTAAAGGATTTGGGAGTGTTGAGATTTTCTACATCTTCAATCCCAATATTCATAGCAGAAGCTTCATACTGTTCGGAAATTTCGGACAATGAAAATTCCTCCGTCTCTTCTTTATAAGTTTCTCTTTCTTTTTTGAGAAACAGGTCATATAAGATATTACCTGCATAATAAATCAGATAAACAGCCAGTATGCAAAGTGATATTTTTATCATATTTTCAGAAATTATAGAGATTAATACTTAGGTCTATTTTTTATTTCAAAGGGTAATCCTCAATGTTTGATTAATATATTCTATAAATTCATCGAAAGATCTTCTTACCCCGTATTTTTGTTCATAGGTCAGCTTTCTGGTATCAATCTTTTGCAGGCAATTCTTTTTGAATACCGGATTTTCCAATAGCATTCCGAATTTTTTCAGCTCAACGTCCATTCCTTCCTGATTCAGATACTTGTAGCCTTTATCATATTTGGAACGGATAAATACTCTTTCAGCCTCACTTTCCAATAGTCCCAGCATATTGATAAAGACCAAGGTGGACTTGACTGAAACATCTGAATATTCAAACGGGATCACGATAAAATCGCTGTATATTAACAGATCGCTGTATTTTGCATCGAGTGTTCCCGCCAAGTCGAACAGGTTTATCTCATCGCTATCTTTTAAATTAATGAGTGTCTCAAAGTCTGCAAATGGCTGTTGGTCATCATCGCCAATAATTTCTACCTCATACAACTTCGGACTTTCCGATAATTCATCATCTTTCCATTTGTAGTAAAATGATTTCTGATAATCAAAATCGAAAACATTCAGTTTTCTTTCCGAAATTGCCGAAATGTAATTGGCAAAAGCGATGGCTAATGTCGTTTTTCCGGTTCCTCCTTTTTGTGTGGCAAACGTTATGATCATTGGGCTTAGTTGATTTTTTTATCTGATTGTTGTTGGACTGAAGATGATTTTTCCATCAACCGGCAACCATCAATATTATCGTCTTTTTTTGCGTCTTTTCTTGAGTTCATTTTCGGCAGGGTCTTTTGCCGTTCCTGAACTTTTCAATAATTCAAATAACAGTTCGTTTACAGCTTTGCTTAGTTCGTTCCTTTCATTATTTTCAGTTCGGTTTTCATTTGCTTGTATCGGATTCTGCAATTTTTGATATTCCTTTTCTCCAATTAATGATTGTAGCTCTCCGATATAATGGAACCGCGTATGAACCGCATACAGCTTTCTGTCCTCGCCTTTGGTAATTGAAATATTTTTTTCATCATTTGTGTTTTTTTTATTTTTAATGAAATCCTTGACTTCAAACTGAACTTTTCGATAGGTTTCCAAATCTTTCTTCCCTCTGTTTTCAAAAAGCATAAAGTCCTTGATTTTTGTTTCCGGATTATTCTTATTAAAAAATTCAATCAGGAGCTTTTTTGTTTCTTGGCTGCGAATATTATAATCCTTGAGTATTTCAAAAGTCTTCTTATCTAGCTTGTAAGAAGTAAATTCAAATACTTCATTCATTTTCAGAATGTCACTTCCTTTATATACTTTTCCTGTTTTGTGGTCGATTAAAGTGTACCCAAAAGGATTTTTATCTTCTTTATGATGAAAAACCATATCGATCCCGAAAACATCCCTCAGCTTTTTTTGAATTTCACTTTCATAGGTGATTTTTACTTCAGAATCCTTACCTCTTTTTCTTTCCGATTTTTCTTTTGGAAGCATTGATTCATTTTTTCTATCATCTACAACTTTAAAAACCTTGGAAGAATACAATTCTTTGTATTTGCTTATTATTGCTTTGATCTGTTTTGCCCTTTTATCATTTTTGCTGTTATCAAAAACAATCTGATCCCCTCTAATAGATTTTTGGGGTACTCCGTTTTTTAAAATGTTTAAAAAATTTTCATCACTTGTGTTTTTGCCTATCTTGTAACCATTTCTGCCTAGTAAAGTTTCCAACTGACTGAGCGAACTTATTTTGTAGTTCAGCAGTCTTTCCAGTTCTTCTTCCGGTTTCTGGCCATACAATTTTTCCATTGTTACGCTTAATGCTTTTTGTGCTTTAAGCTTTTCATAACTGTCATTGATCTTCTTGCCTGTCTGTTTATCAACCCTGGTAGAAACTATGTGTACGTGATTATTATCTGTATCCTTATGAAAAACCACAATGAATGGCTGTTCGCCATATTTCATCTTGTCCATAAAACTATCCGCAATCTTAGTCAGTTCTTCCTTCGAATGTCCTTGAAATTTTGTAGAGAGCATCGCGTGAAATTGAGGCTTCAATATTTTTTTATTCCCGATCGAAATAGCTCTCAAATAATTTTTTACTTCTACTTTACTGCTTGATTCGTTGATAAATGAAGGAAAATTTTTCATCAGCATTAATTCTCCGGTTCCGTAATCTATTTTCTTGTCGTTATAATTAACTGCGTGAAAACTGACACCTGCCGGATTCATAATCTTAACAATCATCTTGATAGCCTTGCATAGATTTTTGTAAAGATTTCGTTCTGTTCTTTTTTCAGAATGATGATCTCTGATAACTTATCTGAAAAATTGCTGAGTTCACTTTCGCTGATAAACTTCTGACCATTTGCTATTTTTGCAACCTGATTGATATTATTTTCAATTTTCCCAAAGATGTTATCCTGCTTTTCCATGAACTCCAATATTTCTCTCCTCTCATCATTTAAAATCCTGTTCTCAACAGAATCGATTATTAAACTGGTCAATGAAATTCGTTTTTTGGAACATATCATTTTCCAATATTTCTTTTTTTGACTCTTGATCCTGAACAAAATCACTTCATCTTTTGCTTCATCAGTATTCATCTTTCAAATTCAAATTTGATTTTCTAAATGTTGTTTTTTATATTGGAACAAATATGACCGCTGCAATTGCCATAATACCCACAACAATGGAACTGACGACTTTTACTTTTTTCACTTCCCTGATTTGTTGTTTATCAATTGATATAAAATCTCCTTTTTTGGAAATGCCATAAATATTTTTACCATCAACTGATGTAATTTTTATTTTATTAATTTTTGCAGTGAAATCTTGAATTTCGTATTTCTGATTTAGTTCTAAAGAATTATCTTCTAATGGCTTGCCCGGATTCGAAACAATAGACTTACAAGACGTTAGTGAAACAGTAAGCAATAGGCATAAAAATTTGAAAAACTTTTTCATAGTTTTTATGATTATGGTGCTACCCAACTTGTTACACCATTCACACTTTTCAGAATATAAGTCCCGGTAGCGGGCGGATTCGGAACTGTTTCTGTTGCAAAACCAAATGAACCATCAGCTTTGGCAACCACTTTTTTCGTATAGGATGAATCTCCGTCTGCGTTGGGCATTTGGGAAGGAGTAACGCTTAGTTTGCCATTGATATTTAACCATCTCTCAGCAAAATCCCCCGAAATCAAAGCAAATTTGTAATCCGTATAATTATTCGTGATACTATCCCAAAAGTTGGTTGAACTTGTTGTGACGGGGGTTGAATGTATAGCCAATTTATTACTGACACTTCTGTTTCCTGTGGCTGGACTGCCTGCACCAATACCAATGAAAACATTGTTAGACCCTGTTCGGTTTCCTGTCCCGGACAGATAGCCAATTGATATGTTATCATTTCCCGAAGTAATGTAGGACATAGCTCCGGGACCAATTCCAACATTTCTGCTTCCTGAAATCACCCCGTTTGCAATACCATTCAATGCCGAGACTCCAGCACCATAATTGAGCTTACCCGTTACTTCGCCCTGAGACATTGCATAAGCGTTGGCTGAATTTCCTTTTCCTGAAGTTATATTAGAATCTGTCGCGAAAATAGAATTGTAGTCACCGGTGATCGGACTTCTGGAAATACCAAGAATGTAATTTTCTTTTTCATCAAAATTCAGGTGCAGATTATTTTTAACAATAAGTTCAACACTGGAAGTATTCCCTCGAAGAGCAATTGTATTAAGAGGGTCAGCTTTTGCGACTGATTTCCAAAGAGCACCATCAAAATAATAAAGGCCTGCTTCTTTAACATTCAGGACTTGTCCCGAAAAAGTCGTTGCCGGAGATGTCACATAAACAACCGCTCCTTTCTTTGATGATACATATGTCTTTGCGGCGAGTTGGTCTCCTGTAATCCGAGGAGGAATAATGCCGTCATAATGATTGACATCAGTAGGTTTTCCTACAACATCAAAAGTAACTTCAGGAGTTTGGGTATTGATGCCCACCTGTCCTTGGGTTGATACTATTATTATTGCAAATAAAAGTTGACTCAATTTTTTCATTAGTAATTTGATTAATAATTCTGGGACAAAATTGAGCGTTAAAACCTTCTAAAACAATAGTATCCAAGGGGGTTGGATTGAATAAGAATAATTTGGATTATTCTTGAAACTTCCGTGGATAAAAAAGAATGATCTGGATTACTTTGGAATTTTGTTTGTAGATGAGCTAAGATTCAAGAAAAAAAATAATGAAAAATAATGAGATTAAACAAATTAATGCCATCATTTTTTTTAAGGTTATATTATAGATATTACAACTTTTAAAAAATAATTTTCGGATGATAAATAGCAGGAAGCTAAGCTAAAAAAATAGGTATTGAAGACGACAATGTCTTTCCACCTTGGGAATATAGAAAAATTTCACATAACTAGATGTTTAAGAGAAATTTTGGGATAATAACCAACTTTTCACTTTACAAAAAAAAAGCAGGAAAGACTTACTGCTTTTTTCTTATATATATATGATATATGTATTTAGATCTAATTTTTATAATAATTTGATTTACTAAGGTTTCAATATCTTTTAAAACCTTTAAAGTATAAACACCATTTGATAACCCCAGCAAATCTAATGTGCATTCTATTTTGGAAATCACAATGGTTCCAAAATTATTTGCAGCAAATATTTGATAAAGATCTCCTTGTTCTGATTATTTGAGACACCTGGTTGTTCGATAATTGTTAAAACCAAATGAATATCGGAAAAATCTTAGGTTTTTGCAAAATAAAATGTTCTCACGTTGCTTTTTTTGGACGTATAAAAGTGATGTATTTGCAAAATACTTTTTTCTCAATCATAATCATGAACTACTCTAGCTAATCGATTAGTTGCGCTGTAAGGTCTGCCTGACTGAGTAGTTCTACCCTTTTCTGAAAACAAGTATAATACTCTTTTAGATCTGGAACAGATAACATATAAAAGTTTTTGTGCAACTAGTGCACTTCTTTCATTCCAGTGAGGAAGCTTTCCTTCTAAGAGTCCAAAAGCGATAACCGTATCAAATTCTTCACCTTTAATACCATGACAAGTATTTACAACTACCCCTTCTTCATGTTTGAACATCTTTCTAAAACTTTCTATGTCTCTTGATAGATCAAAATCAGAATTTTCAAGTCTTTTTTCTGCTCCTTCAATAAATGAATTCAGCTGTTCATTTAATTGAATATTTTCAGTAATAACAACCTCTAACTTTTCAAATAACTGATTAAAGCAATGTTCCAGATATTTTAAGCCATCTTCTTCGTCTGATGAAATTGAATTGATAATTTTTAATAGTTTTTTTGATTTCAAGTCAAAATGTTCAAAAAGAGTAATTCCATAACCTTCTAAATCTGACAAAAGTTCAGTACTCCACCTTTTTCTTATAATAAAAGAAGCTGGTGATGGAGAAACTAAAAATAATCTTGCTATTCTAAACCAGATATTTTCCTTATTCTTTAGCAATGGTGATAAACCAACCGCGTCAAATTTGACATCTGGTAATAAAGCTTTCAATCTTCTACCCATAGGAATAACTAAATACCAATTAGGAGCAAGCACGCAAATCTCATTCTCAGGAATTCCCTCATTAATTTTTTCTTTTATTATTTTGGCAATCTCTTCAATGATTTTATCTTTATGAATATCGGTATCGTATTTTATAATTGCCTCGTCATTAACATTCAATCCCAAAGCTTTTATCTCTATTTGAGTTGTTTGGAAATTCTTGTTGTAATTAATTATTTTTTGATTAGAACGATAATTCCCTGTCAACTCTTTATTTTCAAAAACAGCCTCAAATTCTAATTCTATTTCTTCATGGCTTTTTGCGACTCCACCTAAAGAACCATAAATTGCTTGATCAGAATCTCCAACAATAAACATTTTGCAATTCCCTTTCGCTTTCATTATTGAACTTAAAATTGAATATTGTAGCTGCTGTGTATCCTGATATTCATCAACACAGATCAGTTGAAACAGATTTTGTAAGATATTAGCAATTTTCGGATATGTTGACAGTAACTTGTATGAATAGTGTAATATTTGATCAAAATCGATAAGCTTATCTTTAGAAAGTATCTCATGATATTCATCAACCAATTCTCTAAAAATAATTTCCTCTTTTTCTCCAGATAGTAAATATCTTGTAGATACATTATCGAAAAAACCTACACCATAATCTTTCTTTAATTCATTAATAATGCGTTCGGAATTGTACTCATCAGATATGGAAAAACCATTTTTTAATTCATCCAGATAACATCTGTAAGGTCTAATGATCCATTCCAAGCAAAATGAATGAATTGTACCGGCCCACAAATTTGAATTGTCCATGCTGAAATTCCTAATCCTTTTCTCAATCTCATCTGCTGCTCTATTTGTAAATGTTACTGCAATTATAATTTTTTTTGAATCAACATTTTTTTCAAGTTCATATGCAATTTTATGAGTGAGTGTTCTTGTTTTACCACTGCCTGGACATGCGGTTAGTAAAATATTACCCTCATGTATAACCGCTTCTACTTGCTCTGCGTTTAATCCTCTAAGCATCTTTTAGGTTTAGTATAATTGATAAAACATCGTTTGGTAATTCTTTTTTGTAGTACGACAACGCTTCGTCTGGATTTAAAGAATTAAACGTTGCAAAAATCTCTGTATAATTAATTTCGTCTTGATCAAAATTCAACTTAATTAAATTAACTAGTCTAAATTTTGCTATAAAACTCAAAATTGAGGCTTTTATTTTGGGACTCGCAAAAACTAGTGCTTTCAATATATACTCTGGAACAAAAGTACAATGATCAATATTTTCTGCAATCATAATTGCGAACCAACCTTTTCCGAATTTTTCAGCTAGTCGCAAAACCTCCTTTCCTGAAACAGAAACAGCCTCATCATCAAGAAGTAGACCTATTCGGTCAATTGATGTCTTATTTGCGTAAGCCTTTTCAACAGTCTTTTTAATTTCAAGTGAGTTATTCGCCATTATAAAGTCTACTTCAAAAGTATGTTTTGCATAGAAAGGTTTAACAAATTCGTTTTCTTCACTAAACTCTGCCAAAAGTTCTTTCCTGTTCATACCAGAAATCTGAGAATTACGGCAGTCTCTATCATATTTTGTATCATCTGCTTCATTTTCCGGTAAGGGAACGATTGAAATATCGTTATCAGTCAAAATGCTGCAATTTCGCTTCACCCTATCTTCGTGAAAAAGCTGAGCTATATTTACAAATCCAGTACTTCCGATATTAATGATAGAAATTCCAAGTTCATCTAAACTAACACCTAAAACTTTTTTTATCAACACAGGAACTAAAATATGTTCTGCATCTCCTTCAACTAAAATAACTCCTTTAGCAAATAGTAAATTTGTCCTGTTTGCATCTAAATATCTTTCTAATCTTACAATCTCATTATTATCAAGATTTTTAGAAGGATTAAAAACATTTGCTTTTTTGAGACCTCGGGCAAGAATATTAACTGAACTGATTGCTGAAACAGAAGAGATATGAGTAGAATGCGTCGATATAAATACCTGTGTGCTCTCCTTATCCAATTTTTGAAAAAGAGTCTTTTGAATGTGGTTATGGATATGTGCTTCAGGTTCTTCAATTAAAATAAAATTAGCAATCTTTTCGTTTTTTTTGATTTTTTCAAATTCCAACAATTTAAGGGATATATAAATTAAATTTGCCCCTCCAAGACTCAATTCTCCAAGTTTCCCTTCATAATCTTCTTCATCAGGATCTCCAACCCATAATTTTAGAGATTGGAGTAACCTTTCCATATTGGCAGGAAGTTCGGATTTAATATTTACGTTGGGTGCATAGGTTGCACCGACCGTTTCAGTCATTGTTTGGGAAATTCCTGTAGACACCGTTTTGACCTCTTCTAAACCTGCAATTGCGGTATTAAGTTCATTAACCTTATTTTCTATTTCACTCTTTTTTTCAATTGGAATATTTTTTTCCTTATCTCTTAAGAGATTAATAAGTGGGTTATCTCTATACGCTTTCAAATCTGCTTCTACGTCCCTTAATGCTTTTGCAAAAGTGCAGGCAAATTCATTTGGTATTGAAATTCCATGCATTTTAATTCCGTAAACATCGCTCCTTTCTTCATCTGGATCTGGAAAATTGATGTCATCAAAATCTCCTACATAAGATAAATAATTTGAATCAACAGAAAAATCAACGTTTCCCCTCCCTGTAAAAACTACTTCATAATCATTTAAAGTAATAACATTTAAAACTTCGGAGAGCTTATCTGAAGTTTTACCATCGTATTCAGAAAGTTCATAAAGTTTTCTCCTAATATCAATTCTTGGTCTAAAAAATAATGAATAAGAACCAATCTTACTATCAAGGCTTCCTGCATCTCCAATCTTATGCATGGCTATTGATTGTGCTTCTTCGCCTGTGTCAAGCTCATCAAATTCTATTTGAATAACAATCCAATGTCCTGCCCAATTACCAATTGAACGATTAAAGTCATTTTCATTAAATCTAATTGATCTTGGCATACTATCATCGATCAGAATTCTCAAAGCCTGAAAAAGATTTGACTTTCCTGCTCCATTTTCTCCGATTATTGTATTTACACCTTTTTTAAATGTCAGTGATGAGTTGAAAAAGTTTCTGAAGTTCCTTAGTGAAAGTTTAGATATGTGCATGTGTTTTAGTTTTAAAACAAAAATAACTAAAAGTTTGGTTACCTAAAATATTGAATTGTAATTTGATAGATACTGAGACTATCTTTATTTTAAGAATTTAAACTTTTTCAATCAAAATTGATAAATTCGGTTTTTTAAATCTGATCACCGCTAAAGCAAAATAACTGAGTTCCGAAGTTATTCCCTTTTTGCAAAAAAGGCAAGATCGTCTTTGGATATCAAACTTGAAAAGTTTGTATATACAAAGACACATCTTGCAAAATAAAAAATTCAAATTTCACAAGTTTGAAAATGTCTATTGAGTAACATTTATTGCATAAAAAAAGATGCTTTAAAAGAAAAAAGCAAAACAGTCGGACAAATTCTCGTAGTTGTATCTATTTTACACAGGTTATAATGATAGGTGTAACATATTGCACAGCTGCAACCATATACTTGTAGCTATTTTACTCATCATTCGAATGTAGGAGTATCCTATATGTCATTGTAACTTGTATTTATTTTACACAGGTCTTCTGATTACTTGTAGTTATATTACACACCTTAGCAAATTAATACGGTAGATTTACACAGGTTTTGATCGATGATGTAGAAATTGTTCTTCGTTAAAACAACGAAGTAATTCTTTGATAGGAATTTCTAAAAAATATTTTGAAATTAAAAAGACCAATAAAAAATAAATCCGCAAGCTCTTTTCAGAAACATACAGGGAATTGACAAGGCATTGGATTTTGAAATGTGCTTGCTCCGCTTTGGCAAAAATGCGATTTCGACCACAGGGAGAAATTGCATTTTTGCCGCCCGATTTTTGTCAGGCGACTTTGATCGGTTGGGATTGAAATGTTTTTAAATTGAGAAAAAAACCTTTGTTTTCGATAAATCCATTACGAAATAAACTCCACAGCAAAGATGTTCCCATTTGGGCTAACGTTGAATTGATGTACAGATCCTGTTTTTCCAAAGCTTCCGCAAGACTGCAGCTTGGTGTATCATCCTGAGATTCTGAAATTTTCAGTAAATCCCCGAATTCATCCGTTATAAACGGAAGACTTTCTACAGTGTCAAATTTTTCTGAATCAGGTTGTTTTATTTTACCAATTGTAGAAAGCAAAACCTGTCCCGACTGTTGACTGTTTCCGAAGTCTATCCAATATCTGCCTTTACTTCTATAGTAGCCTCCAATCTGTTTCAGTTCGTTAAGGATTTCAGCAATGTTGAAGCGTGACTGTACACTATCAACACACGAAATATAGATGGTTGACTGTTTATTTCTATCAAAACCTCCTAAAATGTCTTTTTCAAAATTGCGTGCTTCAGCCTTCCAATTAGTGCCAAAAAATCTATTAGTCCTATTGATCAAGGCGGTTGATTTATACAATCCAGATTCACTTTCTGCGAATAACTGTCTCCCGAAATTAGCGGCTGTTACCACATCATTATCCCATAATCTTACCCAAAGACCAGGATGACCGAGTTCTGTCAAAGCGTGATTCATTCTTGCCAACGCAATCAGAACCTGAGAACCCGTTCCACCAGCACCAATCAGATTTACGGTCACAGGATTAGGTGGATCAAGTAATTGGTTATCGATAAAATGAACTTTTGGTTTTTGTATATTGATCATTACAGGATATTTTTTAAAGTTAGATTGGCATCAACTAAAACATTGATGGGAAAAGGTTCGTTTGATTCAATGAGCTTCTTCCAGAGATTGACGCAATTTCCTTTAACAGGGTTATGATTCAGCATCAGATGGCTGAAATAAGAATTAAAAAAGCAGTTCTCCCAATTCTCAATAAATTCTTCCAACGAGGCTGAATTTTTTATTTTGACATCTACCGACCCCATACAGACATTTCCATTTTGATAGACATTGAAAAATGGCGCATAAAAAACATTGGTGGCTTCATCGGGTCTTTCATCTGACATCAAAGCAAATATTTTGAGACCCTGTTTATCAGCAATCCAAAGCAAAGGCGGAACATTTGCTTTACCGTTTGGAATTTCTAAATTTTCTACGAAAGATAGTTCTTTTTGCTGTGCCTTGGTAAACCACACCACCTTACCTTTATCAGAGGAATCTATATAAAGAATGTTAGAGGACAAGATTTTTTTGGGTTTCAAAAAGCTTCTTTCCTCATTACTTCTTATCGTTAGCATTTTAGAAAGTCTATTTGCTTCCCTCACTGATAATGGATGTGCATTGGAAAAATTTCCATTCTTATCCATATCGAAACTTTCTACATACATATCAGAAGTAGAATTATCTGCCTGATAAAATACAAGTGCTGATTTTGGATGGTAAAGAATTCCAAAATTGCCTGTAATATCATTAGATTTTTTCATATTTTCCATTTTTCTAATTCATTTGTTTATCCCAAAATATTTATCAGATCTGTTACTATTTTAAAAAGACGATCTTCAAAATCAAGATTGACATTATCGAGAGATTTTCCATTAAAGGTTTTAATGATAATGGGTTCCTGCAGTTCGGCATATTCATTAAATTCGTTATTGACACCATCAACAAGGTTTTGATAGACCGAACCGTAATCATTGGCAAAAAAAGAAATGTACTTGTCCATTGTAATGACTTTCTCTTCATCATCCTCACTATCATAAAAGGTTTCTTTCTTTGACAAATTATTAAAATGGGCATTTCTGAAAATGCTTTCATTGGGATAATCAGAGTAAATTTCGTACGTGCTTTCTGCAATCTGAAAACATTTTCTGTCAAAATCATCTGTTGGCTTGAACCTGTTTATTCTCTCCTTAAAAATTTCTAAATTTTTATTATTCGAAATTTTCTGCTCCATATAATTACCTATCATTTCAGCTTGCAGTAATTCTTTTTGGGTATTATGATTTTCATCTATTTCCTCATCTTCATTAAGCCAATCGGAAAGCATTTCATAATTCCAATATAAGTAAGAACCCTGTTGTCGGTAATAAGGGATGTCGGCATTTCTGTAGAGGTAGCAACAAACTGATAAAAGTAGTTGTGCTGATTTTTTTCTTCTTTTGTTTTTCAATAATTGATACAGTGGAATTACAGGAATATAGAAAAGCGTGGTCGAAGTATTGTACCGTTCTTCGCTGATCAAGTATGTTTCATCATCATCCTGCACCAATTGAAGGCTATTGAAATGAGGTATGTTTTCTCTCAACATTTTAGCGGTATGCCATATGGAAAGTGCGATATTATAAGGATATGTAAAATTACCAACAGGTAACGTATCAATGTTGTAGTGCTTTGTTAGCTGATTAAGGGATTTAAAAAAATCCCTTTCAGTCTTTTTAGCATTCTTACTATTCTCACAAAGCTCTATATTCTCATTATCCATTATTTTTGGTAAAAATCTTATTTTCAAAAAACCATTGGAAGATGTGCTATCGGAATTGACTGCCGTTTGTCCTTCCGAATCTCGGAACTGTCTTTTTCCTGCTTCATCCATTCTGAAAATGCTCCTAACTGTTGAAACAGTTTTTTTTGTTCTCTGTCTTCGGATGATTTTAATTTTCCCGAAATAATTTCTTTTGACATTATTCATTTTGTTTATTTAAGTGTTAATCCTACCCTTTTGTACCCATCACACTTTCAAAATGATATTGGATGAAATCCTTTACTATTTTAGGTGCTGATACTTTTGAGGTAGTTAAAATCGGGTAAGAATTGCTGTAAAAATTCATTACAGCTTCAACACTCCATTTAGGTTCGGGGTCGGTTAATTGTATTTCCTGTCCCTTATCGTTGATGATAAAGACTCTCTCTAATTTTGTTGCCAGTAACATTGATATACATTTTTAAAGTTAAGTTTGAGAATGATCTCCGGAAAAAAGGCTTGGGGCAAAATGTTTTTCATACTCGTCCTGTTTCTTTTGAATAATTTCAGCATATTCCGGAAATTCAGAAGCTTTCGGAAGTGCCGTCCAAGCCTCTTTAAATTTTTCCTCTTTTTCAAATTCCTCAGCTTTTAGCAAAGCATCTATATACTTCTTATCCTTGGCATCCTTCTCCTTTTTCACTTTCTCGGCTTTTTCTTTTTCCATAGCCGATTTCTTTTTAGCTTCTTCAAGTTGTTTCATAAAAGCTTCCATATCCACCATTAGTCCCGAAACGGTTTGTAATGGTGTTGTTACTGTTTCAAAAAAGCCATTGTCTAATTCTTCTGCTGTTCCTCTGAGATTAAGAGGGGGAATTGTCTTTCTTGCTTCATCACCGCATTGCTCATTATTGAGCAATACGGAAAGAACGAAACTGTTATCTGTACTTTCTCGGAGGATAATCTGTAAATCCCCTTTGAGATTAAGTTTAGCAATCTGCCTGAAAAAATTGGTCTGCATAATTTTGTTTTTTATGATTATCAAGTCAGTTCATTCAATGAAAATTCGCAAGTCCAGAATTCATCCCCTAAATTCTTTTCAAAGCAACTGTAAACGGCATTACCATTACTGAAAACCTGCATCTGATAACTGGACATTTTAAAATCAATGCCTTTCAGCAGTTTCAATTCTTCTGCATTAGTTTCAATAAAAAGCAAATTGCTCTCTGAAAGCCATTGTTGAATTTCGGGATGATCTTCATCGGAATAGCGAAAAAAATCGACTGATTCATCTTTGTAATTGAGCCATTTAAAGGAATCATCATTTTTAAATGTGGTCACTGCAATCATCCTTTCTTTTTGTGTGACACGCCATTGCTCGGTTGTGTGAATGATCGCAAAATCACAAAGTTCAGATTCATTGAAAGCCTTTATTAAAAGGTAATCAGTTGGTGTGCTTGATATTTTCATTCTGTTGATATTTTAGGTTAGTTATTAAAATGGCAGGTCATCATCATTTTCTCCCTCTGTAACAATTGCTTTCTTTTGTTTCGGATCATTTGTTACAACAGCTTCTGTTTTTTGACCACCACCGTGCAATTTGATGTTTGACGTATGGAAATTTAGACCCGACTTAATTTCTCCGTCTTTTCCGATCCACGCATTGGAACTTACTCTCCCTGTCAATTCAACCAATGTTCCTTTGGTAAGGATGTTCGCCACTTTTGGACTTATCCAATAGGAACAATTATAGTAGGTCGCCTGTTCTACACGTTCACCTTGTTTGTTCCTATAGCTTTCATTGATTGCTACTGAGAAATTCACTACTTTTTTGTCACCTTTCAAAGTGTTGATCTCTGCGTTTTTTGTAATTCTGCCTACGATGTTCATAATGTTTGATTTTAAATATTAATAATTATTTTTTGTTGATTGATAAATTTTCGATTTGATTGATTTGGTTTCGAGGACACTCGGTTTTTTTCTTTTTTTGCTTATATCCAATTGGCAAAGCATAATTTTTATTTGTTTTATTTTATTTGTTTTTTCGTTGATGTCAAAGAGAGTCTGTTATTTAATTGATTCGTATAACTGAGGTTACGGCTTTTTCTTTGCCGATGATCATAGGAAAGTATCATACACACAAAACCCCAACGCTTCAAAGTTCTTGAGCGTTGGGGCTAGAAATATTTTTGTCCGAAGGATTCAGGAGTGTCTGAAAAAATTATTGGAGCTTGTGGAAAGAATTTTTTTAGAAACCCAAAAATATTTTTTTGAGTGAATGATGCTGTCCTACATTTGCATTAGTAAAAAGCAAGACATCAGTTCGAATTGACTAAAACAGATAAATTGACATTTCGGAAATCTCAAAAATTCAACATCAGAACAGATGCTTTTATGGAGAGTTTAAAAAATAAAATCCTTAATAATATATAAACAAATTTGTTTATATTTGTTTTATGAAATCACTGTTAAAATACAAAGGAATCCATCCGGGAATCGTTCTTGAGCGGGAGCTTGAAAAACGTTCGCTTAAAAAGCGCCCTTTTGCTTTGTCTATCGGTGAATCTGCACAGGCAATCAATAATATAACCAAAGGAAAAAGAAAGATTCCTGTTCCGCTGGCATTAAAAATAGAAAAAGAACTTGAGCTTGAAGAAGGGAGCATCGTTATCCTGCAAAGTTATTATGACATCAAGCTTGAAAAGGAAAAAATAAAGGAAACACCGAAGCTTTCACTACTTCGAAAATCTTTATTTTGGGATACTGATATAAACAGGATCGATTGGAACAGACAGCATAAAGCTGTTATAAGACGAATATTTGAGCGCGGAAATGATGAGGAAAAAAACGAGACCATTCGTTTTTATGGTAAAATAAAGGTAGAGACAGCGTTAAAGACAAAAACAACGTTACCGATGAAGTTGCACAAAAAATCATAACATTATATGTATTATAATACCGTCAATGATCTACTGAAAAACACTTTGCAAATCCTAATGGCTTCAGAAGTTTTTGCGGATTTCAGACTTGTAGGAGGCACTTCATTAAGCCTTCAGATCGGACACCGGATGTCTGTTGATATTGATCTGTTCAGCGATGTTCCTTATGGCAGTATCAATTTTCCAGAAATTGAAAGTTTTCTTAAAGCTACTTTTGCCTATGTTGACAGCTTTTCCGATCTACAGCCTGCAATGGGAAAATCATATCTGATTGGAACCGACAAGGACAATACCGTAAAAATTGATATTTACTACACAGATACGTTTATCAGATCGGCAAAGACAGAAGATGAAATCAGATTTGCAACTATCGAAGAGATCATTGCTATGAAAATAGATGTCGTACAAAGAGGTGGACGTAAAAAAGACTTTTGGGATCTTCACGAGTGTTTACTCAACTATGACATCAGCAAAATGTTGAAACTCCACGAAGAACGTTATCCTTACTCTCACGACAAATATTTGATCTTGAAAAATTTCGTTGACTTCAGCGTTGCGGACGATGATTTCGACCCTATCTGCTTACACGGAAAGTACTGGGAATTTATTAAAGAAGATATTGAAGAGGCTGTCAAAAAATATCTCAACTCATAATTTTCTTACTGATTACAAAACCATTCGTTCAAATCCTTGAAACCCGCGTACGGCAAAGAACAATCTTCTACATTCTTATAACTTTTTTGAATATTTTCTTTCGTAGTTTTCCCATTAGAATCATTATCCAGAAAAAGAGAAATTTTATGATAATTCTTCAACTCGTTTTCAACTTTGAAGAACATTGCAGTGGAATTTAAAATAAGGTAATCGGCAGTTTCATTTCTAAAATCCTTAATGGTTAAATAGGTCAGATTGGAAAAGACGGTCAAATTGACCACCTAATTTCGGAGTAAATTGACCACTGATTTCGGAGCAAAGTGACCACCACTTTCCGGTTCAAAATGACCACCTGTTATCTGGGTTATATTTGAGATAAAA
>JASCOV010000014.1 GCA_029960045.1 Flavobacteriaceae bacterium PS02293 | reverse complement strand
GTTTTATATCGGGAATAATTTGATTCACAACATTATTCCATTCAGCAAGTGTACTGATAGAAAATTTCATTTTTTTTTTTTTTTTACAAAATTAAAATATCTAAAAGAGATTTCACTGATTATATTTTGAATCTATTTTTATTTGATAGGTATTTATTGGTTTTAATAATTTGAAATTTGTAAGGAATAGTGTTTTATATTTTATTAATGTTTAATTGTAAAATAATATTAATAAATATTTTCTTTAAATAATTGAAAAAAAATATAAATTTGCAAAAAATATGATACAAAAATATAGTAAAAAATGTATGAAAAATAATTACCCTGAAAAACTAAATAAAAAATTGTTTTTATTTAGTTTATTTCTATGTTCTACTTTTCTTTTTTCACAAACAACAACATCCCAAACTTTCAACTTTACTAGTAATGGGGCTATCCAAAATTTCACCGTTCCATTTGGTGTTACTTCTATCACTGTCGAAGTGTGGGGTGGCGGTGGCGGTGGCGGTGGCGGAAACGTTACCACTGCTCGTGGTGGTGGTGGTGGTGGTGCTTACGCTAGGACTCCAATTACTGTAACTTCTGGATCTGTTTATAATCTTGTTGTTGGACAAGGCGGTATCGGAACTTCCAATCCTGGGGGAACAGGAGGAACTTCCAATTTTTACTTAGGAGCAACAGTTTATGCACAGGCACTTGGTGGAACAGGTGGAAACGGTACAGCAGCTGGTACAGCTGGTGTGGGAACATCAGGTATAGGAACTTTTAGATTTTCTGGAGGAGCTGGAGGAACTGGAAGTACAAACAGAGCCGGTGGCGGTGGCGGTGGTTCTGGAGGCGCTGGAGGTGCAGGAGGTACTGGAGGCGCTGGTGCTGGTACAACTGGTGCTGGTGGAACAGGGGGAGCCGCAGGTATTACGGCAACTGGATTTAATCCAGGTGCTGTTGGTGGTACTGGAGGTGTTAGAGGTACAAATGGTGCCAACGCAGGAAATATTCCCGGCGCTGGTGGTGGTGGTAAAGGATCTAACTTGGCTGCTGCATCTGGAGGAGCTGGGGGAGCTGGAAGAGTTGTTGTTACCTATACGATTAATTATGTGGATCTAGGTGTGACTAAAATAGTTTCTCCGTCTAATCCTCTTGCTGGAGATGTCATTACATTTACAATTACTGCTAAAAATAATAATGCAACATTGGGTGCATCGAATGTTATTTTAACAGATCTTCTGCCTTCGGGTTATACTTTTATATCTGCCAATCAAGCAGAATATAATAAATCCACGGGTATTTGGAATATTGGGAATTTAGCTGCAACAGCATCAACGGTATTGACAATTTCTGCTTTAGTAAATGATTCAGGGGTTTATAATAATACTGCATCTATAAGTTCAGATACAATGCCTGATGATAATTCTACTAATAATACTGCAACCGCAACTGTAACTGTTTGTAAAGGCGGGGCAACGGCGCCACAAGTAAAACAATGATAAAGATGAAAAAAAATATATTAATTTTGAATAAATGGATATTCGGTTTTTTATTGATATTTCCAATTTTATTCTATGGGCAAGAAGGGACAAAGCAAATTTCCCCAGATGCTACAAAACTTTCGGGGTTAGATTATAATCCAAGTATTTTATATGGATCGTATTTCAATGCACCAGAAGATAATGAGATACATTTTACGATTAATAATTTTTCTACTGAGAGATTTTATTTTGGATTCAGCTGGGCAGAATATGCAAATACAGCAGCTGCAAATACGGCACTAAATTATAGTACAAGAAATAGTTTTTTCTATTACAGGATTTTAGATTCTGGAGGAAATGTTATGGTTACTCCTACATTGATGTCCAGATTAGCTACTAATGCACCAGGACAAATCTTAACCTATGCAGAAGCTGTAAATGGTCCTAGAATTGGAACTTTGAATCCTTCCGGATATCTGCCAATCTCTTATGTGCCAACAAAAAATGATACTTTTACGATAGAATATTGGAGGGGAACTTCTGCTACAAATTCTACAATGGTAAATACAGAGGCTATATCTCCATTATTTGATTTTACTGTTGCTACTTCTACAGCATCAACATATACTTTGATCCCCGGAAGGGTTTTTGCAACCAAATGGGGTTTAGCAACAACTATTAATAACGGTAGCGGACAGTATGCAACTAATATTAGTGCCGCAGGTACACCTTCATTTTTTGTATATACTGATACGAATAATGTTTTGAAGCTAGAATTCCCTGGTCTTCAACCTTTAAGATATGTGATTGGAGCTAATAATTATGGTATTACTGATACTAATACTTTTACTTCAGACAGAAGATCTATTAATAGTGGCGCTAATGCACCATCACTTCCTGGAGGTTTTAATGTCTTTTTGAATGCTCCGGATCCTAATGTCTTTCCTTATGGTGTTGTTGCGGGAGGACCTCCATCATTTAATACGTCTGTGGTAACTCCTGTTAATACTTGTAATACAGCTCCTTATTATATTAATTTTATTACTCAAGAATATGGAGATTACAGGGTTATAATAAAAGGAACTGGTTATACCGATAGGGTTTTATATTTTTATAATTTGCCAGCGGGAAGTTTTAGTATGGAGTGGGATGGTAGAGATGGTGCAGGAGTTTTATTTCCTACCGCTAATACACTTACTTTTGAGCTTACTGCATTTTCTGACCGTTTCAACGTACCGATATTTGATGTTGAGCTTAATACAGGAGGGACAAAAGTAACTACCATTGCTCCGGCAGGGATGCAAGTCTCTAATTTATTCTGGGATGATACAGGTTTAAGTCCTTTTAGTACGGGAACAGCAGATGGTAATAATACAACAGCGGGAACCAATAACTCTACGATTGGAACGGCTTCCCCTGCACATACTTGGACAGTTGGTACTGGTACAGATTATTGGACTTATTATGGTAATGCTCGTACAATTAATACATGGGGATATTTATATTATCAAACATTTACAGCTACTTCCAATCTTTTATGTGCAGACTTAACTGTTTCAAAGACTGTTAACAATGCAACACCAACAATTGGAAATAATGTTATTTTTACAATTACTGCGACTAACACAGTTTCAGGATCTACAGCAACTACAGTAACTGTAAATGATATTATTCCCGCAGGATTTACTTATGTTTCTTCTGTACCTTCTGTAGGAACTATTACTGGGACACCACCAAATATGACTTGGAATATTGGAAACCTGGTAAATGGAACGCCGCGTTCAGCAACGATTACAGCCACAGTAAAAGCAGATACGCATTATACAAATGTAGCAAATATTAGTACAGTAAACTTTGAAACCAATTATAACAATAACACGGCTTTTGTAAAGGTAACACCAGCAGTAATGCCTGAATTCACAGCGACTAATATTTGTCCAACGCCAGATATAGATGTAGTTCCTCCGAAAGGTGTTCAGCTTAATGATCTGCATTCTGGTAATGTTCCGCCAGGCTCTACTTTAGTTTGGTTCAACAATGCTACCCATACAGGAACTGCGCTTACAAATACATTTATAACAACTTCAGGCAGTTTTTATGCTTTTTATTATGATTCAGCAGGTAATTGTTATAGTCCTGCTTCTGCAAAAGTTAATATCATAGTACAGGATTGCAAATGTAGAAAAAGTCCTACACCAGGAACTCCTGATGGCTACACTAAAGTTGGTATTTCTACGCAGGCTACTAAAACTTCCACATGGCCGGAAAATGTCGCAAACGGATTCATTGCGATGGAATCTACTAACAAAGGATTCGTAATTACAAGAACTACAACAGCTAGCATAACATCACCAATAAGAGGTATGTTGATTTATGACACAGCAAATAACTGTTTCAGTTTGTATAATGGGACAACTTGGCATTGTATTTCTCAAACTTGTAACGAATAATGATTTTAATTATGAAACATTTTAATTTATTAATAATTCTAATATTTGCATTTTTTAGCTTTAGTATAAATGCGCAGGTTGCTATTGGGAAAACATCAGTTGATGGTTCATCTATATTAGATTTTCAGGCTAGTACAACAAAAGGAATCATTTTACCGGCATTGACTACTGCGCCTACAGTTCCAACAAATGGAACTTTAGGATTCTATCGTACAGATGCAATAGTTTATATGTACCAAAACAATGTTTGGGTTCCTTTGACAGAAGGGAATGGAAGTACTACAGCACTTATAAGTAACACAAGTGCAGAGGTAGGAAACGGTGTTGTAATGGGCGCTGCTACTAGTACAGCATCTGGTGTCCTGGTATTGGAATCTTCTTCACTTGCATTAACTTTACCTAAAGTCGCAAGCCCTCACTTAAATGTAAAATCACCATATCCAGGAATGATTTGCTATGATACCAATAGTAATACAATAGCAGTTTTTGATGGCGCATACTGGAATTTTTGGAAATAATCATTCTCGATTAAATAATTGAAAATCCCCAATTCGGGGATTTTTTTTGTTTACAGATTTAAAAATTCTAAATTTACATTGTGATTACAAAAGAGACAATAGATCAGATTTTTTCAACAATCAGAGTTGAAGAAATAATTGGTGAATATGTTCAATTAAAAAGAGCAGGCTCCAACTTCAAGGGTTTGAGTCCTTTTCATGAAGAAAAATCACCGAGTTTTGTAGTTTCTCCAAGCAAGCAAATTTGGAAAGATTTCTCAACAGGAAAAGGTGGTACTGCCATTTCTTTCTTGATGGAAATCGAGAATTTCACTTATCCGGAAGCGCTTCGTCACGCTGCGAAAAAGTACGGAATCGAGATTAAGGAAGACGTAAAAGAATATTCCGAAGAGCAAATCCAAGCGCAAACAGAACGTGATATTCTCTACAAGATTCACGAGATTGCCAACGATTTTTTTCAAACGCAACTTTGGGAATCTGAAGAAGGTCAAATGATTGCCTATTCCTACTTTAAGGAAAGAGAACTTCGGGATGATATCATCAAGAAATTCCAGCTTGGATATTCTCCTGAAAAGAAAAATGCCTTTACCGAATTTGCTTTAGAAAAAGCTTATTCCAAAGAAATCTTAGAGAAATCAGGACTTTCAATCTTTCCCGAAAACACACCTTCCGGAATTGATAGATTCCGTGACCGCGTGGTTTTTCCAATTCACAGTTTCTCAGGTCGGGTTTTAGGTTTTGGAGCGAGGATTCTCAAGAATAATGTCAAAACCGCAAAATACCTCAATTCTCCCGAAACCGAAATTTATCATAAATCCAACGTTCTTTATGGTTTAAATCAAGGCAAGCAAGCCATTTCCAGAAAGAATCTCTGCCTTTTGGTAGAAGGTTATATGGATGTGGTTTCACTTCATCAAAGTGGAATTGAAAACGTCGTGGCAAGTTCCGGAACGTCTTTGACAACTGAGCAAATTAAATTAATAAAACGCCTTACCGAAAACGTAACCATTCTTTTCGATGGCGATAATGCAGGAATCAAAGCCAGCTTCCGAAGCATTGATATGTTGCTTTCGGAAGGAATGAACATCCGTGTTTTGTTGTTCCCAGACGGCGATGACCCAGATTCCTTTGCAAGAAAGCATTCGCAAGATTACGTTGAGAATTTCATAGACAAAGAAGCCAAAGACTTTATCGATTTTAAGGCTGAGATTCTTTTAAAGGAAGCCAACGATGATCCAATCAAGAAGGCAGAAGCTATTCGCGATATTGTAAAGTCGGTAGCTTTTGTCAAAAATGATTTGAAGCGTGAAGTTTATTTGAAGGAAGTTTCAAATAAATTTGGTCTCAGCGAGCAGAGTTTGTTCAATGAACTTCAGATCCATAAAAATTCGGCAGAGCAGGAGAGGAAACCTTCAGCATTTCAGGAAAAACAGGCACCGCAGAAATTAGAAGTCGTTCAGGAAGCTTTGGCTTCGGTAAATCCGCTTTTGATGCTTGAGGAAAAGTTGGTGGATCTGATGTTGAAATATGGCGATCTCATTCTCAACAGAAAAGACCACGAAGGCAACGAATATCAAATCACGGTCATCGAAGAAATCCTCAATCACCTAGAGGAAGACGAATGTGAAATCCAACTGAACATCAATCAAAAAATAATTTCTGAGATCAAAGAAGGAATCGAGCAAAAAGAATTACGTTCTGGTAAATTCTTCTTCAATTTTATGGATGAGGAAGTTTCCGGCAAACTGGCAAATGCACTCATCGATAATTACCAGACCAGCAATTGGAATCAATATAATATCTACTTCAGTTCAGAGGAAGAAGTTGTTCCAAAAATGGTTTCTGATATTGTTTTAAGACATAAAAGGGAATATGTGGTGAAGATCATCAATGACCTCAAACATTCGCTGAATACAGAGGAAGATGGAACGCCGATCTACCAACAGATTATTCTTCTCACACAATTAAAGAACAATTTAGACAAAGAATTATTTCGGATTTTGTGACAGAAAGTCCTACTTTAGCAAAGGAATAGAAATTGCAAACTCAATAAAAGATTTAAAAAACAACCACAGATAATATGGACATTAAAAAAGAATTCAGAGATTTCTCAGTAAAACATTTGGGAAACAACGGTCTGGTAACAGATCAATATATGGGAATGTTTAACCCGACCAACCTCACGCCTTACATTATGGAGGAGCGTAGAATGAACGTTGCACAGATGGACGTTTTCTCCCGATTGATGATGGACAGGATCATTTTCCTTGGAACAGGCATCGATGATCAAGTTGCGAATATCGTGACAGCGCAGTTATTGTTCTTGGAAAGTTCGGACTCGGCAAAAGATATTCAAATCTACATCAATTCCCCTGGAGGAAGCGTTTACGCAGGATTGGGAATCTATGACACGATGCAGATCATCAAGCCAAACGTAGCAACAATCTGTACAGGAATCGCAGCATCAATGGGTGCAGTGCTTTTGGTAGCAGGCGAAAAAGGAAAACGTTCTGCTTTGAAACACTCAAGAGTGATGATTCACCAGCCAAGCGGCGGCGCACAAGGTGTAGCTTCCGATATGGAGATCAACCTGAGAGAGATGCTGAAGTTGAAAAAAGAACTTTATGATATCATTTCCGACCACTCCGGACAAACTTACGAATGGGTAGAAAAAGCATCTGACAGAGACTACTGGATGACCTCTACCGAAGCCAAAGAATACGGAATGGTAGACGAAGTTCTGGAAAGAAAAGCTTAATCGGCAACAATTAATAACACAAAACCTGATTCAATGTGAGTCAGGTTTTTTTTGTACATTTTATTTTATACATCGTACTAATTACAATTTTTTGGGCAGCTATTTCCGTCTTCCGCTCCCAATCTTTTTGCCTTCGCTTTTCCAACCACAAAAAAGGATTTCCGCTCAAGTATAATCGCCAAATCAGAATGTCAAAAATAATAAAACAAAACGTCCAAAAAAAACAAAAGCCTTTAAATAATAATTAAAGGCTTTTTAAATGATTTCTTTTATCGTGCAGCACCAACGCATGTGGCTGGCTTAGACGATCTGCAAAATATTGCTATATATTGTCAAAATATCCATCATTATAGTTTTCAAGAATGTACTTTTCTAAGATGATCCAGATTAGTTCTGGATGTTGAAGCATCAATCCTGAGATATAATCGTAACCTGGTGCTTCCAAGTAAATCAGCTCATCCGGTGTAGTTTCTTGATCTACATAGTTAGGGTTATTGATTAAAGAGAAATCGGCTATGTTGCGCTGATAGACGGTCATTTCATTATTAATGTTGATCACTTTTGGCGCTTTGTTAAACTCCTTTGTGATATCAATACCATTTTTCGAGTATAAAACACTACAAGTGAGGACAATTTCCTTTGCTATTGGGATTAAATTAAGACCATCCAAATGCACCCGTTGAGCCACATCATCCATCGGCGGCTTCATATTTGGGATTTCTTGTATAAAATTTTCCATATTATTTATAAAGTTGAAACATAGTTTCCGTTATCATCATAGAATTTAACTACAGCCTGTCTCGCTGTTTTTGCCCATTTCAAAGCCTCATGAGCCGTACCATCGTTAGTGTTGGCAGTTGCTAAACTTATATTGGCTTCGATTACACATCCTAATTTCACATTATTGAAACCATAAAACCTCGCTGATAATCCCGGCGTTGTTGCGATAGTTGTACCTCCATAATTCTTTACTTTTTTCATATCAATCAATTCAAGAAGAGAATTACTGGATAAAAAACTTTCCGAGGTTGTAACATTGACTAAAGAACCAAATTTTATAGTCTTCAAGTTTACCAACCCAGTGAAAGGAGAAACGCCTCCTAAGGTTGTTAACTTTGGGAAATCCAAATTAACGAAACCTGTAGCGTTAAAGGCTCTATTTCCCAAGGTTGTGACATTTCCAGTTGTAAGAGAAGCGAGCTTACTACAACCATTAAAACAGTCTGAATCTATCCATTCAACATTTGGCTGTACGACTTCTTCCAAGTTTGGCATATCACGCATTACACCGGACTGAAAACTATCTGTATCAACAATGACTTTTTTTAATCCTGCACCATACAGACCGCTGATACTCGCAAATCTTCTAATTCTCAATGTTCCGCCAAATGCTGGATTTGTAAGATTTATCATACCACTCAACGCCCCGTTTGAAAGGGATGCATTATTGATTTGTAAGTTGATTAAGTTCGTGCAACCGGAAAACGCTCCTGAAGGTATGCTGTTAATTAATCCACCAACATCTAAATAATCAGTAAGCAATGTATTGTTTCTAAAAGCTGTTGTCATTACGTAATTACCACGTATACTAACCTCCAGTCTATCCGGAAATAAATCAAACCTTCTTATCCTTCTCACATCAATACTTAACATCGATGCTAAGTTTTCCTTTGTTGTAACAGTAGTTGAAACGCCTTTAATAATAGTATTAATTGGATAGTTTCCAGTCCCGGCACTTAATAATATCCTTCTCATTTATTATACGTTTACAAGTGTGTAACTGATTATTGGTGATGTTCCGCCACGTTCTATATGAAAAGTATATTTTCTCTTTTTTGCCAAATCTGGCAAATCATTATACGGATCAGCTGTTGCAGTCATTAATGTTTCTAGAAACGCTCCTGTGATATAAATTGTAATGACAGCAGTTTCGGTTGATGTGATCATATTAGAAAATGCCAATGTTGTTGCAGACATAAGAGTCACGGCAAAATGATTACCTGCTGTCAAATCTATTGTTAATGTACTTCCGGCAGTTGCAGACCCGGTCAACTCAACTCGTTTGCCTCTGATATTATTTTCGTAGGTCGTTCCAAGCTGTAGAAATTGTCTCTTTTGTCCAAGAGCATTGGTTCCATACCAATATGATCCATCATATTGCATTTTTCCGGCTGTTCCTATTGACGTATCCGAAACAAAATAATAAGACGTTGCATTCACTTTTCCGGCAAATGTTACATCACTTGCAACGGTTTGAGCCGTTGGTGTTGTTTTATCTAATTTCGCAGATATTTCGGCGTTTTTAGAAACTGACAAACCAACCGGATCAGCTACAGTACCGGAACCTTTTAAAGTCGCATCAGTTGAAACGATTTCTGATGTTCCAACCTTCAGAATTTCAACAACATTTCTGACGTGTTTATATTTTGCGAAAACAGTTCCCTTGCTTGGTAATGTAAATGGTGTATTATCGGCAAAACCTTTATAAAGTCCATCCGTTGCAATGCTCGGAATCACAACCGATCCCAAAGTATTATTTTTGATAGTAAACTCTACATCCCGTGTCGTTTCTTCTGCAAAATATATCAATTGAAGCGTTTTAGTTGTTGTAGATGGCGTTGCTGTTTCAAGAGAAAAACAAGTCCTTTCATCTGTGTAATTTAGACTGAAATTTCCAAGTTTGTTGGGAAATTCTGTTTTCCAAGTATCTTCAGCCTTAGTTTTAAAACCGTTCAAAAGTTCCGGATCGATGTAAGAACCGTCCGGTGTGATCAAAACTAATCGGACGTGAATTTCGCCTGCATCCAATGACGGTTCCTGTGGTTCATCAGATTCAGCACTTTGCTTCAGGAAAAAAAGACCGGGTTGATTTCTTGCAACGATTCTTAAAAATTTGTTTCCGTCAGTTACTGGCGTGTATGGCAGATCATCCGGAAAAGACCTTTCTAAAATCTGACCATTGATTCTGACTTTATTCGATCCGGATTCGTGAACACCGATATGAACGTTATTAGCTGTGACAGTTATTGCTCCAATTGAAATGACTTCATTCGTATTTACAGTAAAAGGCAATTGGCTTTCCGGAACCATTCCATTAACCAAATCAGCTTTCTTTTGTAAAGCTTCATTTAATCCGTTTACGTCAGCCATTGGAACGCCGTCCAACTTGTGATAAAAAGAATCAAGCCACGTCCAAAATTGTTCCTGAGTAGGTTTTTTAAGGTTCTTAAACCATTCTTTGATGATGTTAATATCAACTACAGCCATTTTTTTAATTTCTAAAACCCGACAAATCGGATATATTTTACAATTCTTGAAGGTTGGATATTTGTGTGAGGACTTCCAAGACCCTGACTTTTAATTCTAATTACATTTTGTCGATTGATTCCGGAGATTTCACGGTTAGATGTTACAACCGCTGATCCGAAACCATCACTGTCGACATCATCACCGGATGAGTTAATTTCGCTTGTGTGGGTGTGTGGTGCGTTTTGATCGGCTGTTAATGAAACCTGAGCCGTACCAATAGTATTCCCTAATGATCCGAAATTTACATCACCGGAATTATGACCCACTGCGGTCACACCTCGCATTGGAATATGCTCGACCCAGCCAATCGGAATTCCTTCTGCCGGAAGATCCCAAAGTGCAACCAAACCAATCGGAACGGCTTTCTCAACTTGTAATAACCGATCTTCTAACTGGAAAAGCGTTAAAGGTCTTCTGAAGCTTGACCACGGATAAGAGACAGTTGCAGCACCAAATGTAGCGTACCGTGTATAGATCACCGGCTTAACAGAACCGTCCTCAAAACCTCGCTGATCGGTTGTTTCAACTATCGCAACATCTGATGATATATTACCTCCTACAAACGGCAATAATTCGCCATAAATGGAAACAAAGCCGGAATTAACATTTCCGCCGCCTCCCAATTCACAACCTGCAATGATTGCCAAATCACCTGCATAGTTTCCGTAGGCATTAAAAGTCTTATAAGCTTCCTGCGCTGCATCCAAAATCTGTGTGGAAAATGGAAAACCGCCGGGCTGATTGTAATCTACTTTATTCATTTTAGAATCTTATAATTTTATATCGCTTTGATGCGAGTTTGTAATAATCAATTAATGCAGTCATAGCATAGATTGAGAAATATATATCCATCGGAACTCTGACAATAAAATCTACTCCTGTATCTTCATAATCGGCATCGTCATAGATATACATCACGCCTAAAAACTTTGGTTTCTGTTCACCGTCAGTGTATATGTATTGTCTCGTGAAGGCGTTTCCGGATGTTATTGTAATTCGTCTTAATTGCGGATCAAACCGATCATTAAGAGCCGATCGCAGATAACAGATTTGGCTGTTATGTGCAAGGTCATAAATGTTTGATCTACGAACCTGCAACCATTGATAATGCAACACGTCAATACCATCAACCAAAAGCGTAAGCCACGCAATCATAAATTCTGATCTGAGAAAGGTCGGTATCAGAAGTGTGATCAAACGAACCCAATTAACATTAAACCACATAAGAAATATTATCAAAGTTTTCTATTTGGAAATAACCGGATATCGCTATTTTCTTAACTGCAATATTTTCGTAATTTCCGTACGTGACGCCATTGTTTGCAATCCATTTTGATTGAGCATTCACAATATTTATGATCTTCACACCTTCAGTTAATTGTAACCTGTCAATCATTGATTGTAAGATCAATTCACCATTAAAAGGAAGTTCTTTCATAAAGGCTTTTAATGTGTCATCAACAGGTTTTTTTCCGGTTAATCTTGATACGCCATTTTCGTCCAAAACCAAAGCGTCGTAATAGATTTGAAGCTGTAATTTGAGAATATCCGGAAGGTAATTGATAACAGTAATTTTCACACCTGCATCTTTGATTTCTTCCAAATATGCGATCAAGGCATCCAACACAGTTTGTGGAATAGGCGAAAGAACACCATTTTCATCTTCTGTAGCGACTTTTATAATCAACCGGGATTCTTGTGTCGATTCGGTAACCGCTGCATATTTGATGATCTTACTGGCTGCGATCGCTTCATCAGTTGCGTCACCATTATTAAAAACGTCTGTGTCTTCTATCAGATCGAAACCGTATTGAAAATCTTTCACTTTGTTGCGATACCAACGCAACGTGTGTGGTTTCAATTCCGTAAGAATACCTGAAACTTCCGATCTGTGAGTGTCAAAAAGAACTTCCATCACATAACAGGCATAAGCAATCACATACAGCCAAAGCCTCCAAATTGCTACTTTTGATGTAGAACTCAGAGCGTTCAAATTCTCGTCGGCTTCCTTTTTTGCCAACAGGTCTTGATATATTGTTTCGACTGATCTTGCCATTTTATTGAACTATAAAGTTTTTGTTTAATATCCAGTAAGAAATTCCTTCCGGTGTTTCTCCTGGCTCTCCAGTTTGTGTGATGTCGGTTGCTGGTTGTATTGCTTTTGATTGATAATAATTTTTGATATCAACATCAGCAATAATTGAATCCGGAATCACAATCGTACTTCCTGCCGTCAGAATGTCTGTGATTCCAATATTGTTAGCCTTAGCGATTTCAAAGGCGTTTAAAGCATTCCCAGTGCGTTGTATAGCAACATCCATCAAAGACTGATTATGTAGGACTGTTATCGTTATTGACATTTGTAATATCTTTTACTGTGGTTACTCCATCCTTTATTTTAATTGCAATCATTTTTAATTTATCCCAGATGTCAAATCCAGCCTTTGGGAGATTTTCAAAGAAAATTGAATAAACCTCAATAGCACACGATAAAGCAATCGCAATTAAAGTCAGAGTTATTTCGTGATCACTGTAAGAACTGACTCCAAAACTTTTAACTCTGAAAATTATCTCAATGCCATAAGAACAGATTATGAAAAGAAAATAAGTAACACTTTTTACCAAAGACAATCTAACTCTCGAACTCGAAAAACCATACTTCCAGAAATTGCTTTCAATTTTTGAATTATGCCAAATATTCCAACTAGCCAGTACGCCTGTTGCAAAGTCAATAGCCATCAAAACAAGCAAAAGAAACATCGCCAATTGGCAACTTGAGAAAGACATTAATCCAACTGCTGGAATAATAATTGTCGGTTTTTTGACCGCTGTTAATATTGCGATGACATGATGTTTGTAAACTGATAACTCTTTCATTATATAATACTTATTATTGTTACAGCTCCATTTGGAGTAGTTGCCGTTATGGTCATGTTTTTTATTTCGAAAATCACGGCTTGTGCTATTGCTTTAGCAAATTTTGTTTTTGATTCTTCAGGACTACTTTCTTCCAAACCACATTCATCCATTACTTGGATAATTTTATTCTCTAATCTTTCTTCAGATGTTGGCATTAATCTTCTTTTAAAAGGTCTTTAAATCGGTTTTCAATTGCTAAAAACTTTGGTTTATTGACTAGCAAAATTGTACTTCCTGTGTTTGTTGTGAACTTCATATTTTGAATTTCTTTTAACAAATCGCTCATCAATTTTGCCAGCGTTTCGTTTTGTTTTCTGAGCAAGAAACCATCTTTATCAATTTTTAACCTGGTATTTTCAATTTTCAAATCAAAATCTTCTATCTCACTGAAAAACTCAACATACAATCTATGCAGATCTTCATTTATTGGAGATACTAAAACATAACTTTCAACTGCTGGAAACAAGTAAAAACGCTTTCCATTATCTTCAACTGTTGCAGAAAGTGCAACATCTGTATATTGTAATTCTCCGTCATCTACAACACAAGTTCCGGCTGTTTTATCAACAGAAATTACTTTTGCAGGGAAGGTATCAACATCACGTTTCTTGAGCTGGTTAAAAGCATTCTGTAAATCATTACTCATAACTTATTGCTAATTGTTGCATCTCTTCTGGCTCCATCCATTCCAAAAGTTGTGACCACTTTTTTAATAAAATATTTTCCTTCTCTGTTTTTGTGTTTTTTATCAATAATTCTCGCAGCCATTCCACGAGTGGCAAACGGAATCAAAAATGATTTTACAGAACCTTCAAAACCTGCATATTTGTTTTTTTTTAGTTCGGCTTTAGCCATTGCCATCAACTGGTTTTCATCAGATATAACAGAAGTATGAAAGGTTCTTGTTTCTCCATCATCATCACCGACCTCGACACTTTTTTTATGATTTTTTTTATCAATGTAGGTGTACTTTATCTTCAGACGCTTTTCATCTTCTGTTTTATATTCCAGATTATTTTCGACAAGGTTATAATTGAGATCATACATTACTTCCTGTCCTACATTATTCAATTGTTCCAGCCCGGCATATAATTTCCCATCATCATCCAGATAAACGCTAAGAGAATAATCTTCTTTCAATTTTTGTAAAACCTGTGTACCGTTAGCATTTTTGATAATAAATTTATCAATGACCATTCCCGGGATTTTATCGGATAATTTTACCTCAGTACCGTTTACAACTTCTTTTAAAATATCTTTTAAGGTAGTTTTACCAAAAGCCTTCGTAATATTTTTGCGGCGCAAAAGCCACATTGCATCTTCACATTTAATTTCTAAAGGAATTTTACTTCCAACACTGGTTACAAATCCGGTAAATTCAACACCTTCATATCTGTCTCTGTATCCTAATGTGATTACAACCTTATCACCGGACTTGATTGCCTCTTCTGTAAATTTCTGCTCACCATTCTGGCGAATTTTGAATTTTGCAGGCATCCGGATAATAGCAGTATCCATAAGATCTTCTACACTCTTTGTAATCTCGACTTCGTGAATTGAACGAAAAGTCAGATCACCAATCTGTATTTTACCTTTTAGAATAAACATTATGGTAGATTCACTTTTTGTTTTTCAGCCAGATCCGCATAAAAATCCTGATCAGACACCGCCGTTATTGTATATTTTTGCAAGCCCTGTTGTCCTGCCATTTCTTCAAATTCCAGATTTTTAAGCACTATATTTTTGATGTCAAATAATGTGAGAAATGAATTATTCATCACTTCCAAACTATCATTAATAGCGTACATGTTTCGCAATTCTAAAACCTGTTCAGCTGGATACTGATCTCTTTCTTCCGGATCTTCTTTTACACAAACACCCCGAATGACAATCTGATAATCTTCTGTGCAGATATATTCCTTTACATTACCGATTCTTTCTTCTCCAACAGTTCCCGTTTCTACGATGGTTTTAGGTTGACTCATTGAGATTAGCGGTTCATTTGGGAAAACGAATTGCTGACCTTTATAAGCTACTTTCAATGTTTGAAAGTATTTGCCACCTAAGATCAATTCTCTATTAATACCCAGAAGCGATGGGAGAATAAACTTTGTTTTATTCTTCATCCACCAAGACGGAAAAGCAGGTCCTACATAATCAAAATGCGCTTTCGCTACAAGTTCTTTAAAATCGAATTCCATTAGCCTGTTTGCATTTGATTAACACTGTTAACGGCTCTAAGAAGCTCTTCCTGTACTTTTTCGCCTAAATTGTTCAGACCTTTTTCGACAGACGACACATATATTTTTGTGTCAGTCCCTATTTTTTCAATATTAATAGTAATATTGGTTTGTTTAGAACCGCCCGACACGATACCATCTTTATCTTTTTTGTCTTTCTTATCTTTTCCGGCATCCTGTCCCGGAGCTTTCAAACCTTTGTTTTTATTTAGATAATCATTATAATCATCTACATTTCCTTTTTTGTCTCCAGTAATTCCGGAGAATGATTTTTTTATTTTTTCAAAATCATCGGAAATTCCTTTTTTATCTACAGTGATTCCAATATCCTTCGATGCATTTTGAATTGTTTTAATATTCCCACCAGTATCTTTCAACAGTTGCTTTTGCTTATCAGCCCATTCTTTTTGTCTTTTTTCAATTTGACCATCTACAACATTACTTGCCTGATCACCGGAACTGAAAAAATTTGAAACCGATTCAGCTACTTGTTTAGCCTTCAGAATAATCATATCAAAGTTGTATTTAAACTTCTCTACATAATAATCGAAAGTGATTGCTATCTGATTCCAAACGGCTTTAAAAATAGTTTTTAAGGCTATCCAAGATTTGCCCCAACCATCAGTATATTTCATAACCATTCCGATCAAAGTCATAACCGCCATTATACCAATGATTATCCAACCGATAGGAGAAATAGCAATGACTGCATTAAATATTCCCCAAGCAATTGCTGCATCCATTATATAAGGCGCCAAAGGTTGAATCCATCCTAAAAATGTAGAAAGACCCGTTGAAAGCCAATCAACAACAAGCAATACAGAACTCATCACATTTAAGAAACCTTCCATTGCTGTTTTGGTATCAGAAATACCGAAAACGCCTGCTATAGCTTCATTGAAGAATGCTTTTAAAGTATTAACCAATGGCGATATATATTGCCAAAGCAAGTCAAACCAGTGTGCGATTTCCGGAAGATGAACCTGTAAAAATGCCAATCCGTCTCCAGCGATGCTCAAAGCCTCACCGAAAACCCCACCGCCATAACCACCTACTGCAACGAGGAATCCCCACCATTGATCTTCAAGATTAGAAAGCTGTCCGCCTAGTGTTTTAGAAACAACTTCCATAGATCCTGCAACGCCTTTCATTGCTCCATAAGCGATGATTGCATCCTTAATAGCATTTTCATTATTTGCAACTTCTTTGGTAACTCCTTTGAAAGAAAGCTTTACCAGGTCGCCATTTTTGGAAGCTTTGATACCAAACTCCTTCAACCTTTCAAATTCACCAGTCTGACCGTCCATAATAGCTTCGACCAACTGGTCAAATGATTTTCCTTGCGAGCTGGCAAGATCTCCCATTTTGGTCATTTCTTCAACCGTTGGTAAAATTCCACGGTTGACTAATTTGATAAAACCACCTGTCAACTCATTGAGTTGGTAGGGTGTTTTAGCGGCGAAATCCGTAAGCATTGCGAGTGCGCCTTGTCCTACATCTTTGCTCTGAAAAGTATTGGAGAGGACGGCATCAAATTTCTCATATTCTGCCCGGGCTGTAACGACTTGACTAGTGAAAGCCATTAACGATACGCCTGCAAATAAGCCAATCAATTTTCCTTTTAATCCACCTAATGCAGAACCTAAACTTTTAGAAGCAGCCTCATTTTTTTTGAGATCATTTGTAAACTGCTTGGATTTATTATCAGCCACACCAAGTTCTTGAGCTACTTTTCGTAGCTCAGAACTAGCATAGTTTTTCATTTTGATGATAAATTCGTAAGCGTTCATTAATTCTGTGTGTATTCTTTTTCCTGACTTCTGATGAAATGCAATGTTTGTAATTGTTCAGCCCATTCCTCATCATCTAATTTCTGAGGGTCTTGGTGCATGTAGTATCTTAAATAACCATCTAAAATTCTAATGTTTAAATGTTCAGCATATAAGTAAGCCGATGCATCATTTGTGTCAATGATAGCATCGTCTAAAGCTTTTTTAACTGAGCAATTTTTTTGTTTTGTACCTTTTCTATCGCTTGATAAAGTGGAAATCTAATCGATGCATCTTTGGTGTCGGCAAAAGCTTCATCTGCCGAAACTTTTACAAGTTCATAAAGTGCTGCCTGCGTTACAAATGGTTTTCCAGATGGATTGCGTTTTTCAGCCGCTTTTAGATCTTCTTTTGTTATAACTCTGATGACGGTTCTTGCATCGCCGATCTTGATTTCGTTCTGGCGATTTTCCAATGCTGTAATTTCTGCCTCTTCGTAATTCAGCATTTTTGTGATCTCTTTTTTTGCAGGCGTGAAATAATCGTTATCAGTTTTGATTTCGGTATCGCCATCTAGCCATAGAGAATTAATCATAGTTTCACCAAAGGCTGTATCGCCGTCATTCTGCATAGCGATAAAGGCACGTTTGTAATCTTCGATGTTTGGTTCACGTAGATAACAAATCTTATCATCTACAGGAAGTTCGTAAACACCGCCGTGGATTTCTTTCCACTCTTTAATTTTTTGTTCTAGTTGTTTTGTTGACATCGTTTTGTTTTGGATTAAAAAAGAAAGCCCGCCCAATTGAGCGGGCTTTCTTACAATTAAAAAATTTAGTTATGAAAAAATTATTCTTGAGGTTTGTACCTTGTAAACTTGTAAGGAAGTTCTACGAGCATATTTTTATCGCCCTGTTTGAAAGATTTTTTGTAACCTCCAAACTTTACGTTTCCGCAAATATCTGTGGTGATTTGTCCGCCCTCTTCTGAAGCATAAGTATTGACAATATCCGGTCTCAGATTACTGAGTTTTTTTCCAGGTGCATCGCGAATCATTGCTTCTAATTCTGATTGCCATAAGGTTAATTTGCCTTTGTAGGAAATATTACCTTCGATAATATCGTGTGGTTCATTGCCTCTACCATATAAGAAATCGTCATCTTGCTCAATCTCATATTCGTTTTCGGTAATTCCTTCGATAATTCTTCCGCCGTAAGCGACACTAAGGTCTTTCCAGCTGTACTGTTTTGAACTGAATGTATCTGGCATTATGATTCTATATTAGTTGTGAAACCTATTTTTACTGTGATAAATTCAGAATAGCCAACAGGCTGTAATCTGATTTCTATCTCTACATTTCCTGTAGTTAAAACTGCTTGAGTTTCGTCGATATAACACTTACAAGCACTCAACTCTCCATTTCTGACCATTTGACCATTGATGTTGCTTTCAACGTCTGTTTGCCAACTTTTGATAATTGCAGGATGGATATTTCCATTTGCTGTTACAGGGATCTCATCACCAAGATTTTCCACTAGGACATTATAAGCGATTATCATTGCTTTATCCATCACAAAACCATTAGACAGATTATTGAAATCGTCAGAGTCTTTTGTTAAAGTTGGATCTGATGAAAAATAGAATCCAGCATTACCAACAAAATTTCTTAAGAAAATGTAATTTTTATCTGCGATAGCATCCCAGGAAGTTGAAAGGGATTCTACTTTTGCCCCGTTCGTGAAATAGCCTGCAAAATCATCTACAGGACCATCTTTAACCCGGTGGATTTTTCTTTGAACCGGAATAGATGATAATCTACCCAAAGCCAATCCCATTGATGCTTCTTTCTGTGCATCTGTATTGGCAATAACGATGGAAACTCTATTCTTATCCGTTGTAGAATAATCTTTCAAATCTCCTGTTATCCCGGAGAAATTGTTCCCAGAAAGAAGACCTCTGAAAGGAAAATATTTACCTGTGAATTCATCAGCTAACGCTTGAAGGTTGGTCGCTGCTAAATCTACATTTGCATCCAAGCCATTTGCAGCAGCTTCGTTCCCTGTTGATTTCTTGATCAAACCTAAAACCCTGATTCTGCCTCCAGCATCATTCAATAATTTTTTAGCTATAACACCCGTTTTATCCGCCATTGCAGACATTGTGGTCGCATCGCTTGCCAGCATAACCCAAAGCTCTGCATTTGTTCCTGCATAGTCGTAAAAAGCCTTGATGTGCTTATGAGCAAAAGGATTGTCGGTTTCTGTGATTCCGCTGTTTTCTGCATCTTCCAAAGAAAAAAACTGTTTGCTTTCTCCTATAGTAATTTTAGCAGCAACGGTATTTCCTGTGATAACCAGTCCGGGAATTTTTTGTATATCCGCTGTCAATAGACCGAGTCCAGTTGTAGCGATGATAAAGGTTATTTTTGGTAGTCCCATTTTTGAATTGAGTTTTAAATTTTAATAATTTTTCCTAGTACAAATCCTACAGCCAACGCAATGAGAATACTTACTAATCCATCCCAGAAATTTGTTTTTGTTACAGTTTCCGATCTATCAGAATTCTTTACAGAACTGAAATCGTTCTTTTCAAAATCCTGTCTGATCTTAGCAGCCAAAGCAACAGAATCACATTCAGCAGTCACGGTAATAGTATCGTGCTTTATTACCACTTTAGCAGTGGCGTTACCATTTTTCTGAGTGTAGGTTTTATCTGCACTTTTGGGAGCAGAACCATTAGGACATTTTGCAAGTGCGCTTAATGGCAGTTGAAAACCTGTTGAAGATCCCGGAGCATGGAGAATAGTATCTCTATATTTTGTGAATCTTACTGAACTAGACCCAATAATTGTTTCTTTTGTTTGAGTTACCTGCCGATTAGCACGACAGGCTCCCAAAACAAACAACACCACTAGAAAAAGTATCGTATTAAATATTTTCATCTTGTAACTTTTGAGAAGTATAGATCCGCTTCTTGCTTTCTTCTATTGATAAGACCCTGAACAACCTTTCCATCGTCTTTAACCCATTTCATAAACTGGATTCTGATATCTGGATCATTTGGGTTCACATTCACTCTCTTCAAGAGAGTAGATCCGTTAAAACCATTGACTCCGATGTTGTAGCAGAAAGATACTAAGGCGTTGAACTGATTTTGCGTAAGGTTTTTTTTGACATTTTTATTGACGTTGTTTACGTAAAAGTTCAGAGTATTCATGAACAGTTTTTGTTCACGTTCTTTGGTGATCGTGTCACCAGCTCTCACCTTAGTTCCGTCTTCGTAGTATGTGATACCTCGTCCAATCGTCCAAACGCCCCCTGTATCTTTGTATGCTTTATATTTGACACCTTCGACACCACTTAAAAAGTTTTGTCCTGAGATGTCAAACATCTTCTGTTTTTCTCCTTCAACAATTAGTTGTACACCAAAATTGGTTAATAACATTATTCCGGATTTTGTTGGTTTGCTATTTCTGCTTTTTTAGCATCGTTCAACTTCTGAAGCTCTTTACCTGAAAGTTTAGAATCTGGATCATTTCCAAAAAGTTCTTTATATTCAGCTGTTGCGTTAGCCTTCAACTCTTTGTATTCAGATAAAGAAAGTTTTTTTCCTGGCTCTATTGATTCTTTAGAATCAGATCTAAGGTGTTCTAAAACATCATTATCTTCTAAAGTTGAACTGTGAACTTTTGCATCCTGTTTGTGAAGGAAAAGAGTTTCATCTGATGTTGAAAACACTTTGTTGTCAAAGTTGTTTGCGAAAAAATATTTTAATTTCTCTTTAAGCATTTTTGATTGATTTAAGGTTAAAGGATAGCAGCCAAATACTTTGGATTAGCAGCTCTAATATTTCCAACCAATGCTCTTTGAGCAAATGAAAGCGTATCAGCCTGTAAACCTGAATCTCTCAAATTAGCATACATTTCTGTGTCTCCGAACGCTCTGAAAACTTCGTCAGAGGACCATACGATAGAACTTCTTTTGTCTCCTGCGTCTTTTGTTGCGCCGAAAGCTTTTTTAACTCCAGCACTTGTATAAACAGGATTTTGAGAATATCTGAACACTTTGAAACCGTATAGAACTTTATCGTTAAGAATTTCCTTATACAGTTTTTTGTCCTCTTTTTTGATTCTTGCCATGTGTTCAGCGTTGAAACAGATGTTCAAATTCTCGAACATGTCCAATTCATTCATAAATGCTTCAGCATCGATCACAGCATCAATAATACTGTCTGTAGCACCTGTATTTAAAATTTTGTTGAATTGATTTTGTACAGCAGGCGACCACATATAAGCAGCTCTTTTACCGATGTTTTTACCTAGAGATGTTTTGTGTCTTTTGATAACACTATCTCTTTTATTGTATTGCAATTCGATTTCCTGCAACTGTCTGTGTCTGGTTTGTTCAGTAGAATAAGTTTTAAGAACAACTTCGTTAGGAATATCTTGAATGTTTGCTAATGGCAAAGGATTTTCATTTCCAGAAAAATAGTCTTCGAAAACAGCGGGTTCAATTCCGGCTTCAGCTAAATGTAATTTATTGTTTTCTACATGCTCTGACAGATCAGTTGATGCATAGACAAAACTTGTATCGGGAACGGGATTTTCTTGAATGCCAGCTACCCAGACCTCAGTTTGCAAACCTTCTTGCAAGACACCTTTTGGCATTGTCACAAAATATGTGATGGCAGCATATCCAACTGTAATAACGGTTGCGGAAACTACCGGATTAAATTGGTAGGTCGGAAAGGCTTGAGCAAATACGAAAGATGCCGTCAAAGCCATAATGAAGTTAATTGTCAATGCAATTAATGAAAGTCTCTTTTTCATTTTTATAATTTTGATTTTTGTTAATAATTACTTAGCGGAATATCTCGCACCTGCTGCATATTCTTTGGCAAGCTGTGCATATTTTTGCGGCTCTTCTTTTCGAAGTCTACTTAGTTCCACAACATTGTGTCTTTGGAGATAGTCAAAGGACTGATCTGAATCCGAATTTTTATTTGTTGGTTTATTTCCACCAGATAATGACACAGCAGCACCAATCACATTTTGAATTCCGTTTTGCTCATTTTCTGCTTCTTTTGCTTCAATGAGTTTTGAAAGCTTTACACTTTGACCGTCAAAATCTGATGTAAAAGCATTCACTTGAACATCTTTTAAGTCTTCTGGGATTAAACCTAAACTCACGGCTTTATTAACCATTTTTTCGGCTTCTGTTTTTTGCAGTAAGACATATTTGTCCTTCCATTCCTGCGTTTTACTTTCGGCTGTAGTTTTAGCCAATTTCAACTCATCAACGGTTTTTAATAGATCCGTTTCGCTGGCATCAGCAGGTTTTCCAAGTGCCAAAGCGATTGTTTTAAATTCTGACATTTTATTTTCTGATTTTTGATTGAGTAACTTGATCTTTGGAGCAGTTCCGGAAGCAGATAATCTGATTGCATCATCGTTACCTCCGATATCAACAATTGAAATTTCTATTAGTTTACATTTGGTAATGGTCTCATATTTCTGACCTGGTAAGACTAAGGATTCGTCTGAACTGGCTTCGATAATGTCAGCATACATAGAACACATTCTGATAAAATCGCCTTTGACTTTTTTTTCAATTTTAGATGCGAAATCATTTTCTGTATCGAAAGTGATGTAAGCTATCAACTGATTTCCTTCTTTAGCTAATCTTGCACGTCCTATCACTTCATCACCAGTCGCTGGGTATCCATTAGATCTATTGTGCATAAACAGTACAACCGGATTGATTTCGTACTGAGTAACATTTATGCCCTCCGTGATAATTCTGTATCCGTATGAGTTTACATTTTCTGTGTTTACAATGAATTTATATTCCATTTTGTTCCTGATCGTGGAGACAAAATTGGCGCATTAACCGCCCCGAAAAAAATCACCGTTTAAGGAATCGAAATATTTTTCGATTGTATCAAGATTTTCTCCAACTCTCTAAACATCAAATTTTTATTACACCTTATTAAAAGGAAATTTGCGATATAAATAATACAATGAAAGACTTTTTGTTTAATGACGATCTCGAAATAAAAAACGGGGATTTTGCAATCGGCGAAAGCGATAATCAGCACGTTCAACACATCCTGCTTTCCAGTAAAGGAGAATACAAAGAACGTCCGGAACTTGGAGTAGGCTTAGAACGAATGCTCAATACAGAAGAACCTATGGAGTTTTTGATTGAAGCAAAAAAGAATCTGGAATATGACGGTTTGAAAGTCAACAATATTTCATTCACAGAACAGGGAACCATCAGCGTAGATGCAAAATATATCAAATAATGGCAAGACTTACATCTGCTGATGCAGACTATAAAAGATCTCAAGGCAAAGAACTTTTTGTCAAAGGATTTACAGTTACAAACATTTCTGAAATCATTGGGATTGGTGTAAAAACTTTAGCGAAATGGAGAGATGAAGGTAACTGGGAAGATGAAAAAGAATTAGCCTCTTTGAAGCCTTCCAACATTAGAAAATTAACTCTAAAAATGGCATTAGCGATTGAGAAAGGTGAAAAATTGCCTTACAAGGCTGATGACGTTTCGAAAGTTGTAGCAGCGTTTGACCGGATTACTGACAGCAAAAAGATTGCTTTATACACAATGGAAAGTATCGACGGTTTTTCTTCCTATATGCTTGAAAAAGCGGGAAAAAATATCGGCAAAAAACGGGATGCACTATTAGAATTATTGAAAGAGATGAGACCACATTTTGACAGCTATGTAACAGAACTTTTGCAAAATGACTAAAACCGAACTGAAAGAAGCAAAGGAACGGTACTTTATGCTTTCAAAAATGATTAAGGATGCAACATCCCAATCCTTGGAAAATGAAAGTACCGATCAACAGCAAGAACGAATTAAACGCCTTTTAAAACCGCAGAATTATATAGAATTCTTCGATTATTATTTTGGTGTTAATTCCGGACTTCCTTTGGCTGATGCTCCGAGTTCTCAGTTTCATCAAAAAAGTTACGAGAAAGTTTTTAATGATAATAAAATCCGTCAATTCCGAGAATGGTACCGTGGAGCCGCAAAATCTATTCACACCAACGTAGGAAATATTTTGCACCTCAAAGAAAACGACGAGTTATTTTTCGCTGTTTTAATTGGAGCTAATGAAGGTCTTTCAAAAATATTGCTTAGTGATTTACAAATGCACCTGGAAAGCAATGAAAGGCTAATCAAGGATTTTGGAGAGCAATTGAGTTACGGAAATTGGGCTGATGGAGAATTTCAAACAAAGGATGGAAGGTTTTTCAAATCGCTAGGATTAAACCAACCTTTTAGAGGTTTAAGATTTGGTCAATACCGTCCAGATTTTGCGAGTGTCGATGACTGTGAAGATCGTGACAGAGCAAAACGCCCGGAAATGGTTAGAAAGTACGGTGAAAAAATTACTGGAGATCTTAAAAAAGCATTTCACAAAGAACGAGGCAGATTGATACTTCCTAATAATTACATCGTGAAAGATGGTCTGATGGATTTTGTAAAAGAAAAATTTAAGGATAGTAAACATTTAGACATTAGCAGAATTGATCTGGCCACAAAAAATATTACTGCTGAAGATTGCAGAACAAGAACAGATTGGGAACCTTCTTGGCCAGAAAGATACACTAGAGCTGACGTAATCGATATTGTTGAAGATGATGATCATTTTACATCCCAAAGAGAAGATTTTAACAATCCGATTGAGGAAGGAAAATTATTTAAAGCTGAAACTATAATCTATACTAGAGTTGCAGAAAATGAACAATGGGATGGAATATTAGATCATTGGGATTTATCATATAGCGGACCTGGTGATTTAAAAGCTGGTGTGCTTCTCGGAATCAAAGGAATAAAGCTTTTTGTACTAGAAGTATTTTGTCAGAAATGTGAGATTAATTCAGCTATGGAAGTCAGAGCAGAATGGGTTAAAAAATACTTGCTTAAAGGTTACAATATAATGGGATTTTTTGATGCAACAGCAGCACAAAAAGTTGTCTATACACCAATTATAATGCAGTCTGCTGAAGATAATAATTGTCCCAATATTCCTATCGGACTGACACAAGAAGGAGACAAACATAACAGAATTGCAGCAGGTGTTGGTAATGCCCTATTTAGAAAAATTCTATTCTGGGACGAATCTTTAAAAGAACGTTCGAAAAAAGATTTCGAGCTATTTATGAAGTGGATTCTAGCATTTGAAAAAGGTATGGCAACCGGAGATGATCCGGCTGATACATTAGAACGTGCAATCACATTATCACAGACATATTTCGGTTACTCCAAAGAGGAAGGGAGCCACAAACCATCTTTTGGAAAGAAAAAAGCACGCAGAATATGACACCAAGAAAGGAACTTTTTATAAAAATTAAAGAGGCTTTAATGACGATTTCAGAATTGGAGTTGGTGGATTTGGAACGTCAGCAAATGCAAAGCGATAAGTTTCCGGATCTGTTTGTTTCAGCTCTCATCAAAATCAATAAAATCTCTTATGAGACGATGACAGAGCAAAACCAAGAAGGCACGACGTCCGTTGATGTGGTGTTGTATTGCCGTGACGGCTGGATGAATCAACACAACGGAACCGAGGACGGTGAACATGGTTTGAACGAAATTGATTTGCTGGATGAGATCGCTGAAAAATTACAATTTCTTTCAGGCGATCAATTTAAGCCACTAGAACAGACAGAAGATGAAACACAGGATCAATCAATGAACGGTATTTTTTCTTATCGTCAGAGCTTCAGCACAAGAATTTACAGAAAAATTGCACCACGATATCAAACAAAAAAAATAAGTCTGCAATGAAAAAAATTATAAAAACGATCGCTTTTCAAATCGGAGTTGATATTCTCGGATTTCCGGTTTTTCATAATCATTCCATTACCACAGCTGTCATTTGCGATGGCAGATATTTTAAAGCTCATTCTAAAAAATAACGATATGCCATTTCTAACTATCGACGAACTTTCTACAGAAGCTCCAAAATCCTTCATTGATATTTTAAAAGGAACAGAAGATCAAGTAATCGACGAAATCATCAAAGATCAGATTGATATAATGAAAACCAATCTAGGTTCTTATTATGATATAAATTCGATATTCAGCAAAGAAGGTGAAAGCCGTTCGAGAACTGTCCTCAATTATCTCAAAGATCTGGTTTTTTACAAAGTGATGAAACGCAGAAAGCCCGGCGTTTTAGATGCTTCTGATTATGATGAAGCAATGAAATGGCTGGAAGAACTTTCTACCGGAAAACGCAAAGCAGATTTACCACCAAAACTACAAGATAGTGATGGCGATGGCATCGAAGATGAAGCCGTCCCGTTTATGAAATTAGGTAGTAGAAAATCTTATACAAATGGCTGGTAGTTTAGGAGATCTGCAAAATTTACTCAATCAAGCTGCCGAAAAAATTCCTGATAAAGCATTGAGAATTATTGAAGTTGAAGGTAAAAACTTTATTACTAAAAACTTTCAAGATCAAGGATTTACAGACACAAGTTTTAAAAAATGGGATGAACGTAAAACCACTGATAGAAAAGGCAGAGATCTGACAAGGTACAGAACTAACAGAAAAGGAAATGCCGGAGATCTCACAAAGTTTGGTAGAGAAAATCAAGGCAGAGCGATTCTAACGGGTCACAATACTGGTGGTGATAAACTGCGAAATTCTTTCCACACCAGACGGGAAAAACTGCAAGTTATTTTTACGACTTATAAAGAGTATGGAGAATTTCACAATGAAGGTGGCGAGCATTTGCCAAAACGACAATTTATAGGAAAATCCGCTTATCTGGATGGCAAAATAGCAGACAAAATTAAAAGAACATTAGATCAATTATTCCAATGAACTATACACAAAATACAACCGATATATCCGGTAACTTATTATACAAACCTTTGAAGCTTGCTGGCAAAGATGTAAATGATGTCAAAAAGGTCACAAATCTAATGCTTGACGTCATTCGTCATAATAAAAGACTTTGGCGAAAAGAAATCAGCGACTGGCAGCGTGCAAGACAAATGCGATACAGTTCTGAGAATCCACAAAATTATTTACTACAGGAGGTCTACGCAGATATTTTATTAGATGGTCAGTTAACAGGAATAACGCAAAATAGAACTTTCAGAACCACCAATAAAGAATATATTATTGTTGATGCTGAAGGTAAAAAAGATGATAATTGCACCAAGTTTATAAAAGAAAAATCGTGGTTTGAAAGCTTTATCCAAAGCACTCACGAAACAACCTATTTCGGCACTGGTGTGATATGGATGAAAGACATTAAGCCCGGTGAAATATTGAAAATCAAAGATCTGGAAAAATCCAATATCATTCCGGAACTTGGTTTGTTTGTTCCGGACACAAACAGCAACAAAGGAATCCCATATCGTGACGTTCCGTTTTACTTAATTGAGGTACAAATGTACGATTCGGTAGGACTTTTGGAAAAGGCGGCACCATACACAATATTAAAACGTCACTCATGGGGATCTTGGGATGAGTTCGAGGAACTTTTTGGAGTTCCTATTCGTATCGCAAAAATCGCATCACAATCTGAATCGGTAAAAACTGAGGTTGCAGGTTGGTTGGAAGAAATGGGATCGGCACCGTATGGCGTTTTTCCAATCGGTACGGAAATCGAAATCAAGGAAAACAGCAAAGGTGATGCTTTTAATGTCTTTTATCAGAAGATTAAAGCATTGCGTGAAGAATTATCAATGTTAGTTCTACATCAGACAATGACGACCGAAAACGGTGGATCAAAAGCACAAGGAACGGTTCACGAAAACACTTTGGGAGAACTTATTTTTGCAGATGAAAAGAAAATGCTTTCCATCTTAAATGATCAGCTACTTCCAGCAATGAGATTTTTCGGTTATAAGATTCCGGACGGTTATAAATTTGCAGTAGCGCAAACAAAGGATACCACATCACAAATTAAAATTGATGATGTGTTTTTGAAAGCAGGCTATATTTTGAAACAATCTTACATCGAAGAAGTGTATGGAACTGAAATCGAAAGTATGCCAGCCACTGCAACGGAAAAGCAACCAGAACCACCAAAAAAGGATTAAGCCTGCTCCAACTTAACTATCGTTCGAAATGCAACGCTGGTCACGAAGCAGTGAAACTTACTGCTGATTTTGGTTTGAGCGGGCTTATAGAAAAGTACATAGAGGAAATGTTCAATGAAAAGAATGTTTCTTTTGTCAACCGTCAAAAACTTTGGAACTATTATAATGAGAAATTATCAGCTAGTGTTGATGTCGGTTACAGTCCGAAAGTAGAACACTATGATAAAGAACTTGCAGACTCTTTAAAAACTAGTATTGGTAAGTTTTCAGCCTTCAAAGAGACATCATTCAAAAATGACTTAGAAAATCTTTTAACAACAGATGGTAAATTAACTCCGAAATCAGAATTTAAAAAAGGAGCTCTGAAAATATCCGATGATTATAATTATCGTTGGTTAGAAACTGAAAGACATCAGACCATTGCAAACGCCAATATGGCTCAGAAATGGAAAGAATTCGAACAAGATGTAGATCTTTATCCTAATGTGAAATTAGTCTCCGTACACGATGCACGTGTGCGTCCTGAGCATAAAGTTCTTGATGGAACAATCAGACCTTTTAATGATCCGTTTTGGGATTCAAACACGCCGCCTCTTGATTGGGGATGCAGATGCAATATTGAGCAAACTGACGAAGAGCCAACCGAGATAAAAGGCGGTTTGCAAATGAAAATTGAGTTCCAGAATAATCCTGGTAAGACTGGAGAAATTTTTGGAGGTTCTGCGTATGAAGAAAAACTCACAAAAGCGGGTAAGAAGGAAGCGATAGAAAATTTGGAGAAGTTTACGGACAAAGAAGATTACAAAATTCTACATAAAAACAGAAAATTTTCTAATGCATTAAAGAATCTGGATGAAGAATATCACAGCAAATACCCGGACATAGATCCCGAAAAAATTAGTTCTGTGAGATTATACACAAAATCATATTATGAAGACATTAATAAATTCAATAGAGGTATCAAAATAGATTTTGATAAAAAAGACGGATTTACAAAACAATATTATGAAGCTCTCACAAGAACTATTAATAAAGGTCTGGATGAAATGCCGGATAAATTTGAAGGTATGGTGTACCGAGGTACCTATGTTAAAGATTCAGAAATCTTAAATGTATATAAAAAGTCATTTGAAAGCGGAAAACCACACATTGAAAAAACTTTTCTTTCCTCATCATACGATGAATCAGAAGCATTTGGAGGTAATGTATCATTTTCTATAAAATCGAAAACAGGAACAAATGTGGAAAATTTATCTGCAAGTAGCAGCGAAAAAGAAATTTTGTTTAAAGCTGGACAGGAATTTAGAGTGACAAATTTCACAGAATATGATGACGGAATCGTCCACATCGAAATGGAAGAGATCTAAAGAATGGACGAATCTACTTTATTTTGCCATTCTTTCTGGTTTTCAAGAACAATTTTCAAATCATCTGATGATAATTGTTCCTGAAGTTTTTGTTTTTCTGTAATATACCAATTACGTCTCTGAAGGAAATCTAATCCTTCAGGTGCTTTTAAGTTTGATTTTTTGGTATAAAACTCTTCAAGTGTCATGATCGTACAAAGTTATAACTTTTTTTAATAAGAAAAGCGTTTAAATGATTTTTAAACGCTTTTTAAATGGTTTATTCTGAATAACATCCAGACTCTTTAAGTATCGCAGAAACGGTTGCTGGAGAGATTGGCAGGAACTGGTTAGCAGTTTCTTCAAGTAAAGCAGATAGTTTCCATTGCGGATATTTTTTTTCTAAATTGGAAAAGTAATCCCTTACTTTCTCATTTCTTGTTTTAATTCGGTCTTTTCTGGTCATACAGCAAAAATAAAAAGTAGTTTTCATTCTTGCAAGTTGGCTTTACTGCTTGTGAACGGTATAGTAATTTTCCAATACCATAAAGCCGTTTTCTATTATATCCCGGACTGCATAATATTTATTAGACTTATCATCTTCATCTTTATAATCGAAAGCAAAATCTAATGTTATTAACCGATCTGACAACGGATATAATGCTGTCATAAATTGTTTTTTCTGTTGAGGTTTTGTTGAGGTTTTAATAAATACACTTTTATCTCCAGATTGCACAATCTCTTTACTTTCAAGATCTGTTATTTTTACCTGGTCAAATGCTTTTGTAATAAAAAGACTCACATTCTGTTTCAGTGGATTTTTATCTACTTTTACAGAAATGTAAGGAACACCAGCAGAAACTAATGAGCCATCTTTTTCTAGCTTGTAAGAAGTTTGCAGTTCTTTATTTTGTGCAATGTAGATTTTATTATTATTGATTTTTAGGATTGATGCTGGTTGAGTGCCGTTGACCAATAATGTATCTTTTGCAGTGTTTTGTCCGAAAGTAAAGCCGGAAATAAGTAAAAATAATAATAGTTTTTTCATAGTTATTTAAAAGGTTTTAAAAGTCCGAAATAGTCATTCAGATAGTCGATTAATTTTATTGTTAGTTCTGTAATATCCTTGATAAAGTTAGGGTCTCTAAATTCAAATTTTCGCCAGTCGAAAGGATCTTCAAAATCTGAAAGCAGTTTTTTGTATCTGATAACTACTTTTAAAACTTTTACGTCGTCAGACTGTTCAAGTTTAGCAACTAACAGTTGTAAGTTCCTATAAAAATGACGATCCGGTTTATTATCAACGATTGTTTGTAATTCGTTAACTATTGCTTTGTAATCCATTTTTCAAAGCTTCGATTTGTAATTTCAATTGGTCAGCCTTTAAGTAATCTTCAAATTCTAAAGCTTGCTTGAGAAGAGGTTCTAAAAATTTGATTTTCTCTTCAGCAGATTTTTCTATTAGAATTGTACGATTTCTTTTTAGCCAAGGATCAATTGGAAATGGCTGAAAATATCTATCAGCAAACAAACTGAAATTATACTTCACATCATCAATATCATCAACTATTATAAAATTATGATTAATCAGGCGTTGATATCTATCAATATCATCACCTTCAAAGTCTTTTTTGAAATCAGCAACATTGTCCCAGGACTGAGAACCATTGAACTCACAAAACTTGTCTGTAATGGTGTCATAAAACGCAAATCTGTTTTTGTCGGTGATCTGATCTCCGAGGTTAATAAAACGTATCATATTGCTAAATTAAGAATTTGTAAGATAGCCAAACCAAAAAATTACAGAAAGGTCTATTTTTCCGAACTCTTTGAGTTTGAAATGTAAAGTGTCGCCTTTTCTTTCAACGTTCCAATCGTTTGCAAAGGCTATTCCCATGTGACCGTTTTTGATGTGTGATAGAATATCATCAATAATATAGTCTTGTGCATTGATTTTAAATTCTTCCATAATGTAAAATTAAGTATGTTAAATAAAAAAAGGTTACGGAAATCCGTAACCTATGATAATTTTAAAGATTCTGTGATTTCTCTTTTGTAGACTTCCAAAAATTGGTTATCAGTGTTTTGCTCTTCATCGCCTTTTGTTGCTGTGAAAGTGTGCCAGGTGTGAGCGGGTTCGCTGACCAGCATTTCTTCGACAGCAGGATAATGGATTGGAAAGCCTTTTATCTCGTAACCTCTGTTTTTTAGAAATTCAAAGATTTCGGTTTGTGGTATATGAAGTTTAATTTCCATTTGGATTAAGTCTGGTGGTTTTTCTGTTAGTTGGATCATCTTCTATGTCTCTTATATTGCCTGTCAAATGGATTTACAGAAGGTTTTACATTTACTACATTGACTTCCGAAAATTTCAAATCATTCGCCATCGCTCCAAGTTTATCAAACTCCTTTTGCAAATCTGACAGATCATATTTTAATTTATATCTCAGGATATCGTCTTGAGTAATTTTAATTTCATCAGGTTCAACCGGATGAATTTTTATAAAATTTCCATTACAAATACCAATCACGGTTCCGGTTGCTGCATTGCGGATCATATCAATCAGAATTGCTCTTTGTCGTCTCCGTTTTTCCTGTTGTAAAACTTCCACTACTTCCGGGAAAGCTTTTTGAGTTTCGATAATTGCATCGATTGTGAGATCTCCAAAAGAAGGAGCTATTTCTTTTAAAAATTTTACAATAATTTCAGTTTCCATTTTTTAATTCTTTTCTTTTTAATTGTTCTGATAGTAATATTTCCCAAGCGGTTTTGTTAGAATATTGCGTCCTTTTGATTTCATAGGTAAGATCTGAGTCGCTTAATTTTTTGCAGGTTTCCGGAAGAGTTTCGAGATATGTATCAAGGCTTCCAAGTGCTTTTTTTATGCTGAAAGTTTCTGCTTTTTTCAATATCGGCACTTTGATCATGTTCTGCAGCTCTGTGAACTTTGCAAAAGCTTCGTCCGACATTTCAATTTTTGCATCCGCTTTTTTTCGTTCTCGCTTTTCATCATTGATAATCTTTTCCCGGATGCCGGATTTGTAATTCATATAGAGATCCACATACAGCATTATTTTTTCATTGAAACTATCAGTATATCCAACCTTATCAAGTTCGCCTGTTCTGATCATTTTGAACATCATAATGATGTCATCAAGCGTGTCATTTTTAAACCGAAAATATAAGTCACCTGCAAGAACGTGGATCTGATAGTTTTCAAATTTTTTACCAGTAATATTTACATAGAACTCTACAATTTTGATAATCTCTTTTATCAGATCCAATTTTTTTCCTTGAGTAGAAATAATTGGTGTGTGAATGATACTTTCCTTGATACTAATGGATTGCTCCATCTTGGCAATTTTATTGAAAACATCTTTATTCTCCGAACATTTCTGCAAGGTCGCCAGCGTCGTCGGCTGCGCTTCTTTGGATTTTGTTAAGGTCTGCGAAGTACTTTGCATATTTCTCCGGGTTTGCTTTGATTGATGATAATTGATTGAGATATTTATCAACTTTGGAAGGCTGAAACAATGTCGTTGGATGCAGATGGGTATTCATCACTTCGTTGTTTTTCCACTCCAACGTTTTCACTTGTATAATTTCTTTAAGCTCTTCTACAGTGTAGCCGTCTTTTAACCTCGCTCTAATTGGCGAAAGGTTGCTTTTGATCATCCTGCAATTTTTATCTGCCAATTGGTTTAGATAAGTCAGGATTTCAATTTCTGGTGTTATGATTTCTTCATTCATCAAATAAACTGTTTGAGTAGTTTGTTATTAAAATTTCTAATTTTCTGTTTTTAATGTTTGCTCTGTCTTTTAGTCCAATAACATTTAAACCTCTCGCCTTTGCTTCCTGTACAATGAATGGATGATTAAATTCAGACATTGCCGACCTTATTCCACAATTTTTCACAATATCAAGACAATCAATAGAATCGTCCTTTTTCCAGTTCGGAACCCGGTAATAGTGTTCTGTATCCAAATAGACAGGGTCGAGATAAACAAAACATTTGTCCTTATCATTTAGACCTTTTGTGAAAGAAATTTTCGGAAGTACATCTCTGAAATCTCTATTTGTGATTTTGACATCCTGCAATAATTCAAATGTTTTGTTTAGATTTTTTAGAATGGATTGTTTAGCATTGTCAAGTCCTAACCTTAAAGTGTCACCTTTTCCCATATATGAGAAATTTGAAAGAAAAATAAATCTCAATGCCTTTTTTATTGGGTCAGTTTCGACATTTTGCTTCCAATAAGTTATTAGAGATGATGTAAGCGGTACGAGTTCGATTTCTCTTCTGAATTGCTCCAGATTATTTTGAACCACCAGATACAAATTAATTACATCGTCATCCAGATCATTGAGAATCGCATATTTTGGTTTTGGTAGATAAAAGAAACTTCCACCAGCTCCGAAAAATAATTCTATTCGCATTCTGTGATCGGGAAAATGTTTTAATAGTTCTGGTTTCATTCTTCTTTTATTTCCTAGTCTTGTTAAAATCATTTTGTTGGTGTCATTTAGCACTATTATATCTAGATATATTGGTGCTAGATGACACGGTTGGTTTTTTTGTTATTGGTTTCACTCGGATTGCTTCACGTTCTGGGAAAAGCTCAGACAATTTTGATTTTCTTTTTTTCAGAGCCATCAGTTGTAAGATATTTGCTCATTAATAAAACCTTCTACCAATCGCTTTGCAAAAGTCAAATCCTTTTGAGCATTCAGAAATGCATTATAAAGGCTGTCTAGTCGGTTTGGTTGTATCTGGTTAAAATTGTCAACTTTGGCAGCTCTACAGGCTATTCCTTTGACATATTCCATTGATACTTCCTTGTTAGCTTTTTTATGAACTCCAAAAATGGCAGCGATCACACGTTTGCGTTTTTTGTCAAGTTCGTTCTGCTTTTTTTTCTGTTCATTTTCTAAAAAAGTACAAAGGCTGTCCAACTCAAATGAGTTTAAATCTCTGGCAGAAAACTTTCTACCGTTTGTAAATTGAGAGATAATTCCGGCTCTCTCATCCACCAGACCTTCTTTTGATAGAAGTGTCATTAATTTTTTAATAGTTGCCATATTAGTGATGTTTGTTTTGTTCCCAAGAGCGGAATCGAACCGCTCCGAAAAACCGTATGGGATGTTATTTTTGCTCTTCGAAATAGAGTTTGTAAAACTTTCCTTTTTCGTCCTGTCCGTCTTCAATTTTATTTCTATCACCGTGGATGTAGATGTGAAAATTAGTATCAAGTTTGATGATGCTTTTGAACTTGCTTTGCTGTTTTTTCACAGCAGCTGCGCTGATCGGAAAATCCTCGGAGATTGAGATCTGCATATCCTGTTCATAGCAACTCTTGAAAATTTCAAAACTTTCGATCACCGCTTTATCTTCCAAGACTTCAGCTGTGAACTCTTCAAACTTGAATTCTTCTTTTTCCTTGAAAAAGGTTAAAGATTTGTTCATAAAATCTGCTTGATCAACTGTTGAAACTTCAAATTCTGTAGGTAGCTGATCTTTGATGTAAGTTTTAAAAACAGATAAAGTTTCTTGTGTATGGAAATAGTCGTCTTGGCGTTGCTTCACTTTCAAGAAGTCCTCGAACCAATAATACATATCGCCGTTTTTATTATTATCTACAACTGAGAGGATATAACCGTTTTCTTTATCATTGTTGTAAATCAATGCAGCTTTATCGATTTTTGCTAGGCTAATGCCTTTGTCCTGTTCCAGATCTAAAGATCTATATTCAGAGTTAGGATGGATTTTTAAGAATGATTCTCTTTTTTCAGTTTTGAAAATTCCAACCTTATCGAAATCTGTTTCATCGAGTTTTGGAAAAAAAACAACGAATAATTCGCCGCCTTGAACTCTCGGATTTTCGGCAGCTTCGAACAGATGTTTTGCAATATCTTTAGACCATTCATCAAAAATGCTTTGATCATTAAATATGCCTTCAGAAGCGTTAAAAATTGGATTATTTGACAAATACGAATCGCTGTAAAATTGAAATGTTTCTTCTGTTTTAAAACTTCCTAAAAAGTAATTTTGTAAAAGCTCAATTGTATTTTCATCAAGTACTAATTCCGGATAAAGTTGCAGCGTTTCGCCTAAAACTTTGTTTCCTACTTTGTGTGCAATTATTTTCATTTTGATTTATTTTGGTGGGTTATATGAGTCGTCGTGTTCAACTAGGTGCGGTGCGGATGGTGTCAGTATTACGCCTAATAAAACACCTCCAAAAAAGCAGACTACACCAACTGCTATCAATACAAGCTCTTCCATTTTAATCGATTGAAAATTTGAAATTAACTCGCTTGATAATGTTATCTCCAAAGTCCACCATCTTGTAACCTCGCACGTATCGTGATGTCCTGATGTCGATCATCGCTTCGTTGATAATGTCCATTGCCGAACTGAAAACCTCGCTGTTTGCTTCTGATCTTAGTGCATCCAATGCTCTCACCGCTTTTGGATTGTAATCGCCTTTATTATCAGTTTTCAAAGCGATGTTTAAGAATTTCATCAGCAATTTTTCATTATCTGTATTGCCAGCCAATGAAGACATGAACTCTTTCAGCTGATTGATGCCGTGCGATTCCGTACCGTTGAAAGTTGGACTTACATTCCAGCCAATCTGCATATATGCAGATCCATCTTCCAAGGTGTGAGAGTAGCTGTCCTGTTCTGCTTTTTTTTCTCCATACAATGCGGAATCCAGTTCGATGACGGTTTTTAGGTCTTGAAACATTTTTACGACACGATCTTCTACATCATTTCTTTTGTCAATGAAGAAATCTACGTTTGCAAGAACAAAGTCGTTTTTGAGTCCTTTGAGGACTTTTTTATCATTTGCAGTTTTTTCTTTTTCCGCTTTCTCGTTGTCTTTTATCTGCTGAGCTATTTCTTTCAATTGCTCTGGAGAAAGCTTTTTAATGTCGATTGTGTTTGTTTCTGGTGTCATATTGTATTATTTGTAATTATTAATTTTCTAAGTTGATTTTCTCTAAACATCAGCTCATCGTGGATTTTTACCCACTCTTCCTGATAGCTGTCATCTTCCAATCTAGCCTTGAGACCTGCGATGATATCTTCTAGCTCTTTTTCTGTTGGTGGAAACATTTCACTCATTCTAAATATTTTCTAATTTGGTTAGTAATTTCAGGATGATTTTTTGGGTAATGTTCGATTTCGAGCCATTTCCCGTCCTCAAAATATTGTCCGCATCTGTCTTGACCGGGTCGCCTTTTTGGTGCATCCCATTCTATGTTGACAAGGACTTTATAAAGGCTCATTATTCTAAGGCTTGGTTGTCCAGACTCTTTTCCGATACTAACCATGTGAAGCCAACACCGCTCATACCAGCTCAGAACACCGTAAAGGCTATCAAGGGCGAGGATTTCTAAATATATTTCTTGCATTGTTATTGTTGATTTTTAATTATTCTATTTTGCCCCAATATTTGGCAGCTCTTTCCGGGTCTATTATAAATTCTTCGCCGCCGCCGTATCTCGATTGTACGAAGGCTTTGTAACCTTCAACTCGTATTTTCACATCGGCATCAAAACGAACGTGTTTTGCGAGTGCACCTCGTGGCACTTTGCCATCAGCCTGCGATACGAAAATCCACAGTTTTTTATCAAAATCTTCACGCAGTTGGTTGTAGCTTTTTTTGTCTAAATCTGTGTACTGTATACTATCTGTGATGATAATCTCCGGACTACGTTGTGCATTCAATCGTTCTTTCACTCGACTCATTGGAACTTTGTCACCTAAAAGAATTTTGTTTGAAACTGTGGAGAGCGATGCTCTTTGTATATTCAATTTCAGTGATTCGGACTTGCCCTCTTCTAAAGAATTCAATAAAATTTTATGTTTTACAAAATCTGTCAAGTAATGTGTCATCTGACCTGTTAGTGTGGATTTACCATGAAAGCTTTCTCCGTAAATCAACCAAACACCTCTTGCTTCTGGTCTTCCAAAACTTGCCAGCCATTTTCCTGTGAAAGGCATCACTTTAAAATTTGTACTTTCAAGCTCGTTAACAGAAAAGAAGTCTTTTGCCATATTATTCCGCTTGTTTGTTTTTAAGTTGATAAATTGCGTTTCGTGTGACGCCGTATTCAATTGCTAGTGAGTTCCCGGATTGTCCGGCGTTCAACTTTTCCAAGATCTCCACTTTTTGCTCTTTGGTCAGTTTCGGAGGAAATTTTGTGTTTCCGGCTTTCGGACCCCATTTCAGATTTTCGTGATGATAATCTGTTTGGTCATTATTGATATGGATTGCTCTTTGGCTAGGTTCTGGCGCAAGTCCTTTCCAACATTCTAAGACCAATTTTGCGAGACCAATTTGTTTTCCTTTGAAGTAGAAATATTTGGAAATATGGCTGCCATTATTTCGTTCCTTCAATGTTACTTCCTCTTCATTTCTATAAATCACAGAGCCGTCCTCATTCACTTTTAGACCGTCTATTTCTGGGTGATATCTATATCCTTTCATTATCCTATAAGTTTGTCTTTTTCGTCAATTCTTGAAGCAATTACAGCGTTATACACTTTTCTGAGATCGCCTTTTGATGTAACAGAAACCACATTGATATTTTTTTCGTTGTTCAAACCGTTTCCGACACAAACAAGTTTTACATCACTTGCAGAAGTATCTTCCAGTTCGATGAAAGAAGCGTATCGGCTCTTTATTTCCTCATAACCTTTTTTTCTCAGTCTGATACCGTCCTCGATTCTTTTCTTAAGAAAATGAGTTCCTAGGATGATAATTGAGCAATGTTTGAAAAGTTCGTTATACAGTGTGATAAGGAAAAGAAAAACATCATCAGGGACTTTGTCAATTTCATCAAGTATCAGTTGTGGATTTTCCAGATCCTTTAATTTTCTTACTAAGTCTCTCATCATATTGGATATTTTGGGAGTAAAATCCTTAGATCCCATCTGCATAAGGATTTCTGAAAGGAAAAAACTTCTGTCCCAATACTGTCCACATTCTACACGGAAAACATTTTTATTTTCGGATGTAAATTTTTTGGTAGTTTCAGACTTTCCAGCACCTGCATTACCAATAAAACTTAAAACCAAATGATTGTCTTTAGCATCAGCAATTCTGGTAAGAATTGTCTTTGAATTGGTAGTTTCTACAAACTGCCATTCATTAGCATTATGACCAACCTGTGCGCCGACACGGCGAAACATATCATCTGAATATGGTTCCCAGTTTCCACTTAATAAATGTGAAACAACAGCTGTAGAAACTCCTTTCAATGATGCTGATGCTTTATTTTGACTTCCTTTTTGTTCAACGTAGTTTCTTAGAAGGTCTACGATTGCGATTTTCTCTTTTTGATTCATATCTAGTTACTTGTTATTTGATCGAATAAGGATCTTTTGTTTGTCTTGATTTGCTCTTCTTTAGTACCGTAGGCTAGCATTTTCATGTCTAATTCCAAATTATCGACAATCATTGCGTTTTGTTCATCAACTAGCGATTCTCGTGTGATACCTGTGCGTTCTGCGATTTCCTGATACTTTGTCCAGTCTCGCATCATTTCTCTGTCTCTGACCGCCATATCCTTCAGTAATTGCGCTTTGCTGTCTTCTGTCGAGAATTTCATCATCTGGCTGTGTTCTCGCTTTTTCTGAGCATAGGCGACAAATACTTTTTGTCCTTTCTCATTAAGTTCGTAGAGTTTGACGTACTGATCCAGATATTCTGGGTCGTAAGACATTATCAGCTTTGTATTGACATATTTTTCTCTAAAAATTTCATCAACTTGATTGTCTTTGTCGTAAACCTCGAACTCATAGTCTTTTCCGGAAACCGTTATAAGCATTCCGCCTTTTTTATATGCTTTTGGTTTGGATTCTTCCAGCCAGAACATCGAGATTTGTTCGAATGCGTCCAGTTCTTGCGTGTGTTCTGATTCAGTTGCATAAACTTCGTTTCTGGATTTGTTGAAACGTGGATGTTTCATTGCATTCCACTCGTTGACCATTACGATAAAGTGTTTGTAAAGTTCATCTTTGGTCGGTAGCGCATCTTTGAACTCTTTAATGAAATCAACATTCACTTGTGAGCGGCTTTGCTTGGCTTTTATCGACTGTTTATCAGAAAACCAACGCTTTCCGATGACCTGCTGTTGAAAGCGGTTAAAAACCTGCTCAATTGGATTTGATTTCCTGCCAACCTTATGATGATAATGTGAATTTGCTACTTTGCTGTACAGTTCCTGCATTTTCTTCGTTTTGTGACCCGACTGTGCATCATAAGTGAATAAGTAAGGTTTTGCACAAGCTGTGTTAACTGCCATCTTCAAAGCCTTGAAGTGATCCACGTGTGTCTCAGATTCTGAAAGACTCCAACCGAGAATTTTTTCTGAGTAAACATCGATTACTACATCGATATTCATATCAGCACCCATTTTGTTTTTGTTATCCTTGATATGGATGGTGTCGAGCTTGGTTCCATCAATCGCCCAATGTGCATTCGGGAATAAGGTCTCTTTGTTTTTCTTGATACTGTGACCAAATCGATTGATGTAAGCATCTTTGCCGTCACGAGGTCGAAGCCAGATCCTTTCGTTTTCCGGTTTCATAATGAAATTCTGAATTCCACTTTCGGAAAGCCTTGGAAATCCCGTTTTTGAACGGTTTCTTTCGTAAGCGATGAAAAGCTCCGGAATAGAACATTTTATCGGTAAAGAATAATAAGCAATCAGCCATTCGCCAACTTCCTGCGAGATCTTCAAAGAGTGATTGTTACAATAGTTATTATGAATCAATCCTTCGAGTCCAGTTCTTGGATATCTCTTATTTCCTTTTTTCAAAATACAAGATTCGAACTTTGCACGAAGTGCCTGGGGATTTTCAGGAAGATCAAACGGATATCTGAATCTCAAATCATCGCTGATATTATGAACAGATGTCGCAATGTTCTGCCAAAGCTCCGCTTTGTTTATTTTCGGATTGGCGTTCGTCACTTTGACTATCACTTTATTGATCGCATTGAAAACTACAACGTTAGCTGTGTATTGCTCAACTGCATCGCTGTTGGCTTCTGATAGATATCGTCCGTCCTCAAGTTCATAATTAGCGAAATAGGCGGAAGCGTTTTCATCCGAGGCTAGAAACTCAGAAAAATGAATAGTGCTTTTTTGTTCGTGTGGATTGATACCCATATCATGTTCAATCACATTTTTGAACCGCTCCGGGAAGGAGTTGTAAACGTAAAGGGCAGGATTGCCAAGACCACCGCCATTGCGGGCTTTTTTTATTTTACCTTTGCTTGCCAATTGCTTCAAGTTATTAAAGGAAATAACGCCCGTCTCATTGAGCCAGTTCGCTTGAACGCATAAAGTGTTATTGTAATACTCAAACATAGATTTAAACGGTGTTTAAATGGTTGTTAATTATGTGGAGAGTGACGGAATCGAACCGCCGACCTTAGGCACTGTTTTGTGTTGCAACCCTTGCTCTAACCTAACTAAGCTATACTCCCCGAATGCTTGTCTTTCCAAGCTGTCCGCCACAGTCTTTTTTATTGTGCTATCCTCGGCGTTCCTGCACTATTAAAATCAGTTTTGTAATGCCAGTCGAAATGCCAATTCAAAAAAATGATGTGGAAATAAGATTTTATCACTTTGGCGGTGTGCTTTCTGTAAGGAATAAATGTGATTAGCTTTTTCATATCTATTGTTTTAGGAGTTTTCTACGATTTTCGATGACAGCTTTTAAGGCGGCAACAGCTTCAGTGTGATTCTTAGAATACACTCTTAAAAATGCTTTTTCGACTGAGAATCTTGAAATCCCTACGATTTCAGCAGCTAAATCCCAATCTCCACGCCTTTTATCAGACAATAGTCCTTGCAATACTTCCAAGTGTTCTACCTCTTCCGGAGTTGACGGATCAAAATAAATTTTTGGTTTTTTTTCTGGTTTTACGGTTTCCCGTACACTTTGTATTTTCATTTTGTCTTATTTTTGTCTCAATATCTCGACAAATATAAATAGAAAGTTTTCTATTGACCAAATATTTTAGAGAAAACTTTCTAATTATTTTTAAACTATGACAAATATTGTTGGAAAACTCAAGGAATATCTTGATTTTAAGAATATCAAGCCAACGACCGCTGAAAGGGAGATAGGGCTGTCTAATGGTAGTTTGAGCAAACCATTTAATGCAAATACAACTATCAAAACAGATACACTAGAAAAGTTTCTATTTACCTACAGTGATATTAATCCATTGTGGGTACTAGATGATTCTCCTAATATGCTAAAGAAGCTCAACCTCGGAGAGGTAAACGAATCTTTACAATTATATAAAGGAAGAAAGACCAAAGATGCTATAGTAGGAATGCAAGAAGTTCCCTTTTATGATCTGGAGGCAACCGCAGGACTTCAAGAACTATTTGACACTGGAAAACCTCATAGAGTACTAGATACAATCAAAATACCGAATTTACCGAAGTGCGATGGTGCCATATCCGTAACCGGGGACAGTATGTATCCATTATTAAAATCTGGAGATATCATACTATATAAACAAACATCGGTTGATAATATCTTTTACGGAGAAATGTATCTATTAAGCGTAAAAATTGGCGATTGGGAAGAGTATGTGACCGTGAAATTTGTTCAGAAATCTGAAAAAGGGGAGGATTTCGTGAAATTAGTAAGCCAAAATCAACATCATCAATCGAAAGACATAAATATCAAGCATATAACAGCCATAGCCATGATAAAAGCAAGCGTAAGATACAATACTATGTCTTAAGACGCTGTTTTTCAGTCATTTAACATAAATAACTGCTGTTTTTTTATTATCATTACCCTGTCAACTCACATAATTAAATTGCTTTTTCGTCTGATATAATGATATAAATTACACTATCTGACAGAATTATTTTCTATTTTTTATAACCCCAAAACTAACCCCAACGATAACCGCATCAGTTATTTTTACATAATAGATTATATCTTGCAAAAAAGAATTCCTACAATCTTTAAAAGGTCTTTAAACAGGTTTTTAAACACAATAAAAACGCCCAAAAACCTCTTTGATAGTAGTTTTTGGGCGTTTGTGTGTTATATAAGTAATTTTATCTTAAATAAAGGTATTTAAAGCAATAGAGAGTAGTAATTAAAAGGTAGTAAAATGTAGTTAATTTTACTTTTTGAAAATTAAATATTTTTGATTTTATCGTTGTAAAAGCCTATTAATAAAGGTTTTCACCCTTTTTTGCTTTTTATTAATTTTGACTTTTTATTATCAATGCCCTACAAGCCGGGCTGCGCTTCGCAGAGTTGCACCATTTGTCCTTTGATTTCAGATTTGTTATAAAATTGAGGCGAATTAATTAGACTTATTATATAATACATTGTACAGCGAACATTTTACAAAAAAACATTTTGCAGAAAATCTCAATTTCACTACTTTTGACGCATCAAAATTATAAGAATGACATCGCCATATGTCAAAATTTAATTAAAACCTAGTAATATTAAAGATGGCGATTGCATATGACCTATTAATAATATAAGATATACATATGAAAAAATCAGTGATATTGTTGGCTTCCGCTATTCTAGTTGTTTCTTGTGATCTTCCTGCTGGAGGGAACAAAGGACGTATTGTAAAAACAGATGAGGTCGTAAGATACGATGACCCAAATGCGCCTCACGGAACTTACAAGCCAGCTGAGGATTCAGCTAAAACAACGACTCACGTTGTGGCAGATACAGCAAAAACTGCTGGTCACGATTCCAAAGTTACTGCACCAATAGCTGTAGAGGCTGATCATTAATCAGAATTTTATAAAAATATTATAATAAAAATGTCTTGCGTTTGCAGGACATTTTTTATTTTTACGAACCTCATATAAAGAAAAAAATATATCAATGTGGTTATTGTTTTCTTTGATGAGTTTGAAATTTATGCTGAGGCTGTCGACGTGCCTTTGCAAAACTTAAAATATTTTCAATAATTAAAAAAATATTTGCGCACTTTGCGTTCAAAAAATAATTATAATTAAAAATGAGTACAACACAAACATACATCAACGAAAACAAACAACGTTTTCTCGACGAACTTTTCGACATTCTTAGAATCGCTTCCATCAGCGCGGATCCAGCTTACAAATCAGAAGTTCTGAAATGTGCTGACGAAGTAGCAAGACATCTTGAAGTTGCCGGAGCAGACAATGTAGAAATTCTTCAAACCAAAGGCTATCCAATCGTTTTTGGAGAAAAAATTATTGATGCCAACTTACCAACAGTTTTGGTTTACGGACATTACGATGTTCAGCCGGCCGATCCTTTGGAATTATGGACAAGCGATCCATTTGAGCCAGTTGTGAAAACAACAGAGCTTCATCCGGAAGGTGCCATCTTTGCAAGAGGTTCCGCGGATGACAAAGGACAATTCTTTATGCACGTCAAAGCTTTTGAAGCGATGATGAAAACAGATTCTCTGCCTTGTAATGTCAAGTTTTTGATTGAAGGAGAAGAAGAAGTTGGCTCTGCAAGTTTGGCAGATTTCTTAGAAGATAATAAAGACAAGTTGAGTTGTGATGTCATTTTGATTTCTGATACACATATTTATTCTAACGAGCAGCCGACTGTTACAACAGGTTTGCGTGGGTTAAGTTATGTGGAAGTTGAGGTAGAAGGCCCGAATCGTGACCTGCATTCAGGACTTTACGGTGGTGCAGTTCCGAATCCAATCAATGTTTTATCAAAGTTGATTGGGGATTTGATTGATGAGAAAGGACACATAACAATTGATGGTTTTTATGACAATGTTTTGATTGTTTCCAATGAAGACAGAGCAGAAATGAACAAACTGAAAGATGATCAGGAAGGTTACAAAAAATCGATTGGTCTTAATGATATTCAGGGAGAGGAAGGTTACACGACTTTGGAAAGAGCATCGATCAGACCAACTTTAGATGTTAATGGAATCTGGGGTGGTTATACAGGTGAAGGTGCCAAAACAGTGATTGCTTCCAAAGCTTTTGCTAAAATTTCAATGAGACTCGTTCCAAACCAAACACCAGAAGAAATCACAGAAAAATTCACAAAATATTTCGAAAAGATTGCGCCGAAAAGCGTAAAAGTAAAAGTAACACCTCACCACGGCGGAATGCCTTACGTTTTGGAAAGCAATACCAAAGAATTTCAGGCTGCAAAAAATGCAATGGAAAAAGCCTTCGGGAAAGAAGTATTGCCGTACAGAAGTGGCGGAAGTATTCCAATTACATCTTTGTTCGAGAAAGTCTTGGGCGCAAAATCTGTATTGATGGGATTCGGTTTGGATTCCGACGCTATCCATTCACCGAACGAGCATTACGGACTTTACAACTACTACAAAGGAATAGAAAGCATCCCTTATTTCTTTGAGTTTTACGCAAAAGGATAAAAAATTAAAGACAGTTTAGGCTGTCTTTTTTGTTAATATTAAAAAATAAAAATTATGTCAAAAGTAATATACATCACAGGCGGAACCAAAGGAATCGGTTTTGGAATTGCAGAAGTCTTATTGAAAAACGGTCACAAAGTTGCCATCAGCGGAAGAAAACAGGAAGATGTCGACAAAGCTGTTTCGGAACTTAAAATCATTTCAGAAAGTATTTTCGGAGTAAGCTCAGATGTTAGGAATTTTGCAGATGAAGAGAATGCCATATCCAAAATCACAGAGAGATTCGGAAGTTTAGATGTTGTGATCGCCAATGCAGGTTTAGGAGTTTTCAAACCAGTTGATGAATTAAGTATCGAAGATTGGAATACTATGCAAGAAACCAATCTGACAGGCTGTTTCTATTCACTAAAAGCTTCGGTAGAGGAACTGAAAAAATCTGAAGGTTACTACATCACTATCGCAAGTCTTGCAGGAACTAATTTCTTCGAAAATGGCGCTGGCTACAACGCTTCGAAGTTTGGAGTTGTAGGTTTCACACAAGCAGCAATGATTGATCTTAGAAAATATAACATTAAGGTTTCTGTAATAATGCCAGGTTCTGTAGCCACATATTTCAACGGAAATGTTCCTTCGGAAAAAGATGAATGGAAAATTCAGCCGGAAGATATGGGAAATCTCGTCCTAGATATGCTGAATATGAATCCAAGAGTTTTGCCAAGTAAAATTGAATTTAGAGCAAGTCAGGTTAAGAAATAATTTATTTAAAATTAAATTCCCACCTTAATTAGTTATAAAAATGTGATTGATTTTTTACCAAATTAGTCAATGTTCATCGGGTTTGTTATTTGTAAGTATTCTAAATACCCGATTAATAAAGGCTTACAGAATCCTATTTAATAAATAACAATAAATTATGCATGCATAGCATTTTTTATATAAATTAGCCAAATTCATATAACAAAATATATCACAATAAAATGAAAATATTAGTTTGTATTAGTAGTGTACCAGACACTACAAGTAAAATTAACTTTACGGCAGACAAGTCTGCATTCGACAAAAATGGAATCCAATGGGTCATCAATCCTTTGGACGAATTTGCTTTGACAAAAGCTATAAAATTACAAGAATCTCAAGGCGCAACCGTAACAGTTGTAAATGTTGGAGACGCGGGAACAGAAGCGGTTATCAGAAAAGCTTTAGCAATCGGAGCCAATGACGCCATCAGAGTTAATACTGAAGCTAAAGACAGTTTCTCTGTAGCTAAAGAAATCGCAAAAGTTGCTCAGGATGGCGGTTACGAATTGATCCTAATGGGAAAAGAATCTATCGATTATAATGGTGGTGCGGTTCCAGGAATGGTGGCTCAATTGCTTAATTTCCCTTTCGTGAATGCATCTGTTGGATTGGAAGTTAATGGTTCGGAAGCCACGGCTGTAAGAGAAATCGAAGGTGGAAAAGAAACGATTTCTGTAAAATTACCGGCTGTTGTTGCAGGTCAAAAAGGTTTGGTAGACGAAAAAGATCTGATCATCCCGAATATGAGAGGAATTATGTCTGCAAGAACTAAAGCATTAGTTGTAGTAGAACCTTCAAATTCAGAAGTGAAAGTTGAGGCAGTTTCTTTCGACAGTGTTGCACCAAGAGCGGCCGTGAAATTGGTTTCTGCAGATAACCTGGACGAATTGGTAAGATTACTTCACGAAGAAGCGAAAGTGATCTAATCTTTTAATCATTTAATTTTTTAATCTTTAAATCAAACAAAATGGCAGTATTCGTATACGCAGAAAATATAAACGGAATTTATAAAAAAGCAGCATTTGAAGCCGTTTCTTATGCAAAAGCAATTGCAGCAAAAACTGGAGATTCAGTGACTGCGATTTCCATTAATCCTACAGATTCTTCAGATTTACTTTACAAGTATGGCGCAGATAAAGTCATTAATGTAAAAGATGAAGGTCTCAAAAACTTCAGTTCAAAAGCTTATGCACAGGCGGTGAGCGAGGTTTTTGATGGCAACGTTATCGTTTTTCCTCATACTACAGACGCATCTTCAATTGCACCAATGTTGGCAATTCAGAAAAATTATTCTTTGATTACTAATGCGATTGATGTTCCTGAAAGTACTTCTCCTTTCCAAGTGAAAAGAAGAGCTTTCTCGGGGAAAGGCTTTATGCACGCAAAAGCTGATGCAGCGGGTGTTATCGTAACAGTTTCTCAAAATGCTTATGGTGTTAAAGAAAATGCAGCGCCTGGTTCAGAAGAAGTGAAAGAATTAAGCATCGCAAATGAAGATACTAAGGTGATCAATCACGAGCAGTCTTCAGGAAAATTGGATCTTAAAGAAGCAGAAGTTGTAGTTTCCGCTGGTAGAGGTCTGAAAGGTCCTGAAAACTGGGGAATGATCGAAGATTTGGCAAACGTTTTGGGCGCAGCAACAGCTTGTTCCAAACCGGTTTCCGATATCGGCTGGAGACCACACACAGAGCACGTTGGACAAACTGGAAAAGCAATTTCTCCGAATCTTTACATCGCAGTTGGTATTTCCGGAGCAATTCAGCATTTGGCGGGTGTCAACAGTTCCAAGACAATTGTTGTGATTAATAACGATGCGGAAGCACCATTCTTCAAATCTGCGGATTATGGCGTAGTGGGCGACGCTTTCCAAATCATTCCTGCACTGACTGAGAAAATCAAAGCTTTGAAAGGAGCTTAATATTCCTCAAAATAAAATCAAAACCTGAGTCATTGGCTCAGGTTTTTTTGTTTATTATTTTAATCCTTTAATTATTTAATCTTTTAATTTTTATGGCAGCTTTATCCGTCCTCCGTTCCCAATCTTTTTTGCAGATGATTTCCAGTTCAATAGAAATCGAATTCTTCGCAAAAAAGGATTTCCACTCAGGCCGGGCTGCAAGAATTCGTGTTCAAAATCAACGTTTTATATTTTATAATAGTTTAGCATTTTGAAATAAATACTTTTTACATCTTACTTTCAATATAAATACGATGCAAACCACGTAAAAATCAACAATTTCTCAATGAAAATTAACAAAAAATTTTATATTTGCTAAATGGATTATAAAAAATTAATCATAAGAGGAATCTCATACAGCCAAACCCAATCGGGAGCTTATGCGCTGTTGCTGGAACATGAAGAAACATCAGTCAAACTGCCTGTTGTTATTGGGAATTTTGAAGCTCAATCCATTTCTTTAGGATTAGAAAAAGACATCAATCCGCCTCGTCCTTTGACGCACGATCTGTTCACGCAATTCGTGAAAAACACCAACTTTAAGATCGAATCTGTCATCATCTATCAGATAAAAGACGGCGTTTTCTTTTCAAATATCAATTTCAAGAATCCATTATCAGACGAAGAACTGATTCTTGATGCCAGAACTTCCGACGCTGTTGCAATGGCAGTTCGTTTTGATGCACCAATTTTCACAACTTCTGATGTTCTGAATGAAGCTGGGATCTTATTAGAACTTGATGAAACACCAAAAGTAGGAGATGAAGAAAATGAATCCGATGAAGTTTCGGATTTCAACGACTTATCAGGAATTTCTTTGGAAGAACTAAATCAATTATTAGCAGATGCGGTAAAAGAAGAAGATTACGACACGGCGCTTAGACTTCAAGAAGAAATTAAAAGAAGAAACAAAAAAATCGACTAACAAATACTAATATCATTTTATATAATGAGTCTAAAATTACGATTGACTATACTTAGCTTTCTGCAATTCTTTGTTTGGGGAGCTTGGCTGATAACGATGGCAAACTTCTGGTTTGGAACCAAACATTGGGACGGGACACAGTTCGGAGCTGTTTTCGGAACGATGGGAATTGCCTCGATCTTTATGCCAACCATTACAGGAATTATCGCAGACCGTTGGGTCAATGCGGAAAGGATTTACTCTGTTCTACAAATTTTCTACGGTATTGTGCTTTTCATTTTACCACATTCAGAAACGCCGGATTCATTCTTTTATATTATGCTTTTGGCGATGTGTTTCTATATGCCGACTATTGCTTTGACCAATTCTATTTCTTATACAATTCTGAAAAACAGCCACTTGGATGTTGTGAAGGATTTTCCACCAATTCGAGTTTGGGGAACTGTTGGTTTCATCGTAGCAATGTGGATTACAAATCTTACAGGAAACAAAGCGACAGAAGGACAATTTTATATCGGTGGAGCAGCTGCTATTCTTTTAGGTTTATACGCTTTGACATTACCAAAATGTCCACCTCAAAAATTAATCGACAAAAGTGCACCACTTTCTGAACAATTGGGATTGAATGCTTTCAAGTTATTTGGAAACTTCAAGATGGCTTTGTTCTTTTTGTTCTCAATGCTTTTGGGTGCGGCTTTACAATTAACAAATGCTTATGGTGATGTTTTCCTAAGTGAATTTGCTAATTTTCCAAAATACACCAATTCAATCGTGGTTGAAAAATCGACCATTATTATGTCTATTTCTCAGATTTCTGAGACTTTGTTTATTTTGGCTATTCCGTTTTTCTTAAGAAAGTTTGGAATCAAAAAAGTGATGTTAATCAGTATGTTTGCCTGGGTTTTACGCTTCGGATTATTTGCTTTTGGAGATCCTGTGAATGGGCTTTGGATGATTATTCTTTCTTGTGTCGTTTACGGAATGGCTTTTGACTTTTTCAATATTTCCGGATCGCTTTTCGTGGAAACTACAACGGATAAAAAAATTAGATCTTCCGCTCAAGGTTTATTTATGATGATGACAAACGGCTTCGGAGCTGTTCTTGGAAGTTATATCGCAGGCTGGGCAATTGATAAATTCTTTACAATAAAATTTACAACAGTTACCGAACTTTCAAGTTATCTGCAAACAACCCCGGATAATTCGACATTCCTTGGAATCTTGAAAAATTCATTTAGTTCGGCTGTAAATCCAGATGGGACTTTATCAAATGTTGTTTTTGTAAAAGACTGGAATCATATCTGGCTTTATTTTGCAGCTTATTCTTTGGTAATTGCTATTCTTTTTGGTTTGTTTTTCAGACACAAGCATTCCATTGCTGATGTTGAAAATATTAATCATTAAATAATCTATAATAATCTTGGCATATTTTTGTATGTTTATAGGAAAATAAGTTTTATGAAAAAAATATTCACAAATATATTAATGGTTTCTGCTTTTTTAGTTGCAGGAAGTTTGATGAACAGTTGTAGTAAGGTCGATGATCTGATTGATAATATTTCAATTCCTATCCCTTTTGCTGTTCCTGTTAGTTTTGAAGCAACAGTTCCTTTGGCTATTGCAAATACTACAGATCCTGTAAGAACACCGGAGATTCCGCTAAATTTGGATTTGGATGCAAAAATAAAAGAGCAATATCCTTCTTTGTCTATTAATAATCTAAAATCTGTGAAATTAAATCTTTTCACTATAGATTATATAAGTTCTGAAAATAATACAAAACTGGATGTAATTAAAGATGCTACGATTCTTATTAAAGCACCAAATATGGATGCAAAAGTAATTGCTACAGCTACTGATAATATCAGTGAAACAAGTATTAGTTTTACTCCGGTTACAGATCTGCAACTATTGGATTATTTAAAAACTAATCAGAATTCTTTTATATTAGAAATTAAAGGGCGAAAAATCGCATTGGATGTTGCGAAAATAAAAATTAATACTTCTTTCAAAATAGAAGTAGGATTATAAAAAATAAAAAGATGACTTTAACGGTCATCTTTTTTTATTTGATCCTCGTAAGGATTATCTTCTGCAAAAAGCATATTTAGTATCAGTCCGATAATTACTGTAATATTAATAATAACCCACAGGAAATTGGGGAATGGTAATGTGATAAATGGGTTATACAGTACTGCTAAAATCACAAAAATCTTCACATCCAACTGATCTTTTCTTTGAAAAGCATCATAAGACAACCATCCAAAGCCAGAGAATAGAATATAGCCGGAAAATCTGTAAAATAAAGAAGGCATTTTTAAAAAACAGAGAATCAAAATCCCTGTCAAAATTAATTTTAGAAGCTGATTCATATTTCTCAGTTTCCTGTAAAATTAATAAATAAATATTTATATCCTAATTTTTTATTTAATTTATTAATTAATTTGTAATTAATTTTGATTATTGAAGCTTATTTTTGAATTTAAATAAATCACTCAAAAACCAAATTATTTTGAATAGCGAGAGATTTCAGTTCCGTTTCTTGCCATTCTTTTTCGGCGTCACTTTTCAATGTTATTCCGCCGCCGACAAAAAGAAAAGCGTAATTTTTGAAGAAACTTGCACATCTTAGATTCACGAAGTAATAGATGAAATTTTCTATCTCCACTTTGATATAACCAGCGTAAAATTCTCGGTTAAAATGTTCTATACTTTTGATTCCCTGTGCGCAAAGTTCTTTTGGAAAACCACAAACTGCGGGCGTTGGATGTAATTCTGAAATGATTTTGTCCAAACTTTCAGGACTTATTTCTGCCGAAAAATCAGTTTTAAGATGTTTTATATTTCCGGAAATTAAATCTTTGGTCGTAGAAATCTTAAAATTAGAAGAAAATTTCCGAATAATAGATTGTATGTAATCTGTAACCGCTTTTTGTTCCTCAATTTCTTTATCTGTCCAGGATTCTTCTAAAGGCAAAGTTCCGGCAACGCTCATTGTTTCAAAAGAATTTGTATTCTTATCGAATTTTCCTAAAACTTCAGAAAATCCGCCCATCCAGATTTCATTATTTTTTTCGAAAAGATAACAAAAAGCAGAAGGGTAGCTGTCACAGAATTTCAGAAAGCTTTTCGTTAATGACAATTTTTTTTCTGAATCAAGATCAAGATACATCAAAAGTTTTCGTCTGGAAAGTACTAATTTTTTTAGTTCGTTTTTCTCAATAAAGTCTTTGGCTTGAGAAATCTTAAGTGCATATGATTCTTGCGTTTCTTTACCGGTTGCAACTAATGAACTTTTGTTTTTTGGAGTGACGGTTTTGTTATCAATTTCTTCTCTTGAAATCTCTTTAATAGAGCCTTTGAAATCCAAAACGGTTTTAGAATCAAAACTGACGAACGAAACCTGTTTTTCTGATGAGTTTTCCAATGTGTGAAAAACCTCTGAATCTGGCAATCTGAAAACGAGCATATTTGCAGAAATAAATTAAACTTTTCCGACAGGAACGATGTTATTCGTCATTGTCGTATGATTGATAAGGTTTCCTTTTTCATCGCGGATCTCAATTTGAGAGACGTGCATTGTATTTCCTTTTCTGATGAATGTTGCAGTTCCTGTCACAATTCCTTCTCGGATTGCACGCAAATGATTACTGTTGATATTAGTGCCAACTGGAACGTTTTTCGAAATATCAAGATTAATTAATGAAAGACAAGAACCCAAAGTCTCTGCCAAAACACAGCTTGCACCTCCGTGCATAATGCCGTAAGGCTGATGAACTTTTGGTGTTACTGGCATTGTTGCAGTTAGGAAATCATCGGAAACATCGGTATAAACAATGTCAAGTGTTTCTCCCAAAGTATTCTTACTTGCTTTGTTCAAGCGGTCAAGTATTTCTATTTTTTTAGCGTCGTCCATTACTTAATAAATTTGTGGATTCCAATTCTCAGGATGTTTTGGCGTAATATCATATTTAATATAGAAATCCTGAATTTCCTGCATTATTTCTTCAAAAGTATGAGTTTCCAATTTTTCGTAAGGGATAATGTAACCCAGATTAACGGTTTTTCTTTTATAATCTCCTCCCGCCAAAACGATAGGAACTTTCGCTGCCAAAGCCATATTGTAAAAACCTTTTCGCCATTTCGGAACCCAGCTTCTTGTTCCTTCCGGTGTGATCACTAGACTAAAATCATCTTTTTTGAATTCGTCTGCTACAAATTTCACAAGGTCATTTTTCTGCGAACGGTCTATCCCGATTCCACCAAGACCTTTTACGATACTACCGTAAAAAGCTTTTGTATGAGCGTCTTTTATGATGACTTTCAGTTTTTTTCCTAAAGCCCAATAAGCAAGATTTCCAAGTATATATTCGCTGTTATCTGTGTGTGGCGCAACTACAAGGATACATCTGTCTAGATTGTTGACATCGCCTTGGAGAACGACTTTCCAACCGATTAATTTGAGAATGGCTTTTCCTAAGAATTTTTTCATAAGTAGATTTTTACTTTTCTAATGTCAAATGTGACTCCCATCAAGACAAAAAAATAAAGTACAGCTACAAAGCTATACTTTACAAATTTACAAAATATGTTTATTTTCTAAGAAATATCTGGATATTCTTTACATTCTAAAAAAGGCTTGTGAAAAAATCAACCAATTTGATGGCGATTGCAATTACTAATTGTATCATTTTGTTGTAGTTTTTTTGTTGGAAATTAATTTTCTGAAACAAATTTAATAAATTAACGGATGTTATTAATAATAATTTGGTTAATATTTTATTAAATTTTTAATTGACAGCCGGATAAATTACGGCGTTTGTAAGATCCAAAGGATTATAGCTTTTGAGAATGTGTTCCTGCATCACCTTTGCCATATCCTTGAACTGATCTTTGCTTGTGATTTTTTTTCCTCCAACCTGGAAAGTTCCTGGCGGCACATCGTCAAATTTTTCTCTCAGATCTTTCATTGGATCATTATAAAATTTCAACATCTGTTTGTGCATATCTTCAAGTTTGACATTCAGTGGTTTCTTACCTGCAAATGCTTCCAGAAAATCAGAGGTGTCATAGGTTTTTTCCAGTTTCTGACTTTTCACTAGTTTAAAGATAAAATTATCTTTGCTGTCACTCAGTTCAAAGATCAATCCTGGCAAACCTCGGAATTTGTAAGGTCCTTCTGAGATGTTGATGTCTTTGGAAAACCAAGCTGTCCATTCTCTTCCTCCAAAATTGGTCGTTGCTTTTTGCAACGTGTATTGTCCGGAAGTTTTGGTCTCGTTCTGCAGTTTCCAGTCCATTTTGTCAGTAGTTTGGTAAGAAAAATAATCCATCATCATTTCGTAATTGGTGTTTTGATAGGAATTTTTATTTCTCTTAATGGCTGGTGTTTGATTCCAGTTGTAATTGTGTCCGCCTTTTTTATTAATAGAATCATTCAAAATGCCCTCATAGTCATAAAATTTGACATCCGTTGGATTGATATCCAAGGCCATATTTGCCTTTCTGTATTCTTTGGATTCCGAATTTGGCTTGAATTGGTACTCGTAAATAAAACGGTGCGTTTGGGCTTTTGATAAGATTGTAAATAATATCAAAAGTAGTAAAGTATAGTTTTTCATATTAATTTGATTTTAATAAAATTGAACTTGAGAGTAGAATAATAAATAAAATAAATCCTGTGATTTGCCATTTGTAATTTGGCTCTTTGTAATCGTGTGTTTCTGAGATTTTGAGTCCTAAAATTGGTTTCAGTTTGTTCCAATCCCACGCTAATAATACAACCGCTGCGAAAAGCATTAATGAAGTGATGATCCAAGTTCCTGTAAAATGCATGCTGATTGTAAGAATGCAAATGTTAAGAATGATTCCAAAAAATATCATTGCTCCTAAAGTTGCAAATCTTTGAGTGAAGAGTAGGAAAGCTGCCAGTAATTGACAAAATCCTAAAAACTCATAATAAAATCCCGTCCGATACATTGCTTCGAAAAAATAACCAATTGGATTATCTGTTCCAATTCTGGTAAACCTTTCTCCAAGTACTTTTTTAAGCCCCGAAGGAATAAAAGCAAATCCAACTAAAAACCGAATGCCAATAATCAATAAATTCAGCGTTCTGTTATTTCTTAGTTTGGAGTACATAGTTTTTAGTTTTTTTTAGAAGAACTAGAGGAAAAGCGGAAACTCTTTACAGTTTTTGACCCGCTTTTCGACTAATCCACTCTCAATTTTTATTTAGTTTTGATGTTAATCTCTTTCTTTCCGTCCTTGATGTTGATGTTAAGATCTTCTATACTTTTCTTAACTTTCTCATCAATGTTCAGTCTTTCAAGAACTACGTCTGCAGAATCTTTGGAGTAATATTTACCATTGATTTTTACGCTGTCATTTTCGTCAGAATTGTACTCGATTGTAGTTCCGTTGATATTGATTTTGTTTTTTTCTACTGTAATTCCGCTGTTGTTGTGATAGTTATCATTATCGTCGTCATCATTGTCGTCATCTAAATTAATTTTGTCAGAAACATCTATTACTTTGAAATTTCTTGGAACAACCAATTCATAATTGGCGTTATAATGTCTCATTCTTTCATTGTAAGAATATTTGAAATAATTTGGGACAAGAATTTTATTACCGATGATTTCAACAGGAACAGTCAGTTGTATTGGCTGATTATATCCTTCTGCTTCTTTTTTGATAATCAAATATGGCTTTGTAATGTCCTGACGTTTTACTTTTACGTAAGGATAATCTTCCTTGTAAATGACTTTGCCGTCTGAGAAATAATCACCAAAATAAGATTTGAAGTCTGCAGGAATATTCACTTTTTTGATATCCAATATGATGCTGTCGGATTCTGTATTAATGCTTACATTCTGAGTTTCATTGTTCTCACCTGAGTATTTTGTAAACATTTTTGTAGCTGTAAATCCACCTACTAAAAGCAGTCCAAACCAAAGAAAAACAAGTGCTCCGATTACATATCCAGTATATTTTAATTTAGATTTTGGTGCAAATAATTTGATTGAAATCAATGTGAAAATAATTGCAGGAATCAAAAATGTTAAGACTAAAATTGTGATAAGTAAGAAATTTGGCATATCATTTCCGAGGAAAAAAGCGATACCTTCTGGAACATTTACAGCGTCAGAGCCAAAATTAATTCCAAAAAATGCAAACGAACCAATCAGGCAAGAGATACCCATTAAGCCAAAAATGATTCCGAAAAATATTCTTAAAACAGTGACTAATATATTTCCAACATTATCAATATTTCCTTTTTGAGATTGGAATGCCTGACCTACTTTTTCCGTAGATTCGTTAGCAAATTGTACAATTTTGTTGGATTCATCTTTCAGATTGTCAAAATTCATCGGCTTGCCTTTCATTTTCAAAAAATCAGCTGCTGTCTGTGCTTGTGGAACGACTACCCAAAGGATGATATACAACAATCCAACAAATAAAAATAACGGTGCTAATGGAAATCCGATAATGAATATTGCTACCCAGATTAGTCTCATTAATGTTACATCTAATCCAAAATATGATGCTAAACCTGAGCAAACACCTCCTAATTTTGCATTTTCCGGATCACGGAACATCTGTTTTTGTGAGCTATTGCTATAGAATGAGCCAAAAGATTTTGATTTTCTTTGTTTTCCTTCAGAGAAATAAGCTTCTTCTTGTTCGTCAATTTGTTCTGGTGTTCCAATCTGTGAAATCACACGTTCTACGTCAGAATCATTGATAACTTCTCTTTTTCCAAGCGTTTCTTTGAAGATCTCTACCATTCTGATTTCGATGTCGTGCATTACTTCATCCGCTTCAGAAGCATCTAGAGAATTTCTAAGAGCATTCAGATAATCGCTTAATTTTATATAAGCCAGCTCGTCTATCGTAAAGGAAAAACCAGCGAGTGCTATAGATAATGTCTTGTTCATAATATTAGTTTTGAGAGTTTGAGATAATTTGGTTTACAGAATCTGTCAATTCCTGCCAGGTCGTTTGGAGTTCTTTTAAGAAGAGGCTGCCTTTTTCTGTGATCTGGTAATACTTTCTTGGCGGTCCGCTAGTGGATTCTTCCCATCTGTAAGCTAAAAATTCGCCATTTTTCAATCTTGTAAGAAGGGGATAAAGAGTTCCCTCCACTACATCCAGTTTTCCTTTTTTGAGAGATTCTATCAGGTCGGAAACATACATTTCGCGTTGTTGGATAAGACTCAAAATACAGAATTCCAGAATTCCTTTGCGCATTTGCGCTTTTGTGTTCTCGGTATTCATATTAATTGTTTGGTTTAAATTCAATTTATTGTAAAGTCTAATATTCTACTTTTTATAAGTTTTGAATCTGCTTCTCTAACTTTACATTGCAAAGATATATAATTAAAAAGGTATTGTGCAATGCAAAGTACCAAATATTTCTAAATTAATTATTTAAATTATTGATTATCAAGAGTAAAACTTTATAGTGCTATTTTTTATTTTTTTAATTAAATCCTGAGAATTTAATTTGATTTTAAATTTTGGACGTTTAAACAAAGTTAATTCGGACGTTTAAACAAAATTGATGAAGATTATGATATCTAATTTTGCTTTAATAAAATATTTAAATAATGAACAATTATCAAGGAGTATTACAAAAGCCGATTAATTCGGGCTTTAATGCAAAATCAACAACAGAAGACGTTATCGAAGGAATTAATCTCGAAGGAAAAATTGCAATCGTAACGGGAGGAAATACTGGGATTGGATTAGAAACAGTTAAAACCTTATCAACAGCTGGAGCAACAGTAATCGTTCCTGCAAGAGACATCGAAAAAGCAAAAAAAAATCTTGCAGGAATTGCTAATATAGAACTGGAAGAATTAGATTTGGCTAATCCTGATTCCATTGATAAGTTTGCTGAAAAATTCTTAGAGTCGGGGAGACCACTTCATTTACTGATTAATAATGCAGGAATTATGTGGGTTCCACTTCGCAGAGACAATCGTGGTTTCGAATCGCAATTGGCTATTAATTATTTAGCTCATTTTCAATTAACAGCAAGATTATGGCCTGCATTGAAAAAAGCAAATGGCGCAAGAATCGTAAATGTATCTTCCGGCGGACATCAGTTTTCAGATTTCAATTTTGAAGACCCGAATTTTCTTAATAGAGAATATGAAACATTGTTAGGTTATGGACAATCAAAAACTGCGGTCAATCTTTTCTCACTGGAATTGGATAATAGAGCAAAAGAATTCAATGTAAGAAGCTATGCTTTATGTCCGGGCGCGGTCGGTGAAACCGAATTATCCAGAGAAGCGCCTTTAGATTTATTTCAAAAATTAGGTTATGTTGATTCGGAAGGAAATTTGTTGCCTGAAGTTAAAGCTTCATTGAAAACCATTCCTCAAGGTGCTGCTACAACAGTTTGGTGTGCGACAAATCCTTTACTTAATAATATGGGCGGAGTTTATTGTGAAAATGTTGATGTTGCAGAATTGAGTTCTGATGTCAAAATTATTGGCGGAATCAAAACTTATTCTGTGGATGAAACCAATGCAAAAAGATTATGGAAATTGAGTGAAGAAATGACAGGGATAACATTTGAGCTCAATTGATATTTGTAACTTTGTGTGACAAGCAATATGGATTATCAAGTAAATTATATCAATCCCGAAATCAAACTTTCCTGTTACGAAGGTAAATTGTTCAAGACAGAAGCGGCATTTGACGACCATTTGCTGGTTTGGTTAATTTCTGGCGAAACGAAGATTATTCAGACGGATGAGAGTTTTGTGTTTGGTGCAGGAAGCACTTTTTTGATTCCGAGAAATCAGCTGGCAACAATTATCAATTACCCAAAAGATGGATTGCCTCACAAAGCCGTTGCAATGCATTTGTCATCAAAAAGACTTAGAGAGTTTTATAATGATAATCACATAAAATCGAAAATAGGAACAGAAAAAATCATCAGTTTTGAGAAGCATCCTTTATTGGAAAGCTGTTTGGCTTCGTTGATTCCGTATTTTGAGATGCAGAATAATTTCCCCGAAAATATTGCCACATTGAAAATTAATGAAGCAATCAATATTCTCAGAACAATTGATAGAAAGATAGATTCTGTCCTTAATAACTTCGAAGAACCTGGGAAAATTGATTTGATAGCTTTTATGGAAAAGAATTTTATGTTCAATATGCCATTGGAGAAATTCGGATATCTGACAGGACGAAGTTTGACAACTTTTAAGCGAGATTTTTTTAATGCTTTCAACGCAACACCGCAAAGATGGCTTACCAAAAAACGTCTGGAATTGGCACACTATGAACTTGCAGAAAAAAATAAAAAACCTGTCGATGTTTATTACGAAATCGGATTTGAGAATCTTTCGCATTTTTCATTCGCCTTCAAAAAACAATTTGGCTATTCACCAACAGATTTGATTAAATCATAATTAAATTGATGTGAAATTAAATTAATCCAAAAATTATTGAATAAAAATTTGCAGATGAAAAATGTTTTCATACTTTCGTAAGAGATTTACAAAACGATAATGATTTTCACAACCACAACAACGATTTCTACAACAACTACAATTAATAGTTGCAGAAAGGTGTGTTTGTGATATTTTAAAATATAAATAATTAACAAAAGCCTTTCTGAATTTACAGAAAGGCTTTTTTGTTTTAAAGCAATAACTAAAATACAAATGAAAGTATTAAAATTTGGGGGAACTTCAGTCGGAAGTTTGGATGCATTGAAGAATGTAAAATTAATAATTGAAAGAGAATTCAATAAAAATGAACCTTTAATAGTTGTTTGTTCAGCCTTTTCAGGAATTACAAATTCTTTGTTATTAGCTGCAGAAGAAGCATTGGCACAAAATGATTTCTCAGAAATTCTGAAAACTGCAGAAGACAAACATTATCAGATTATCTCAGGATTGCTGCCAAGAACGATGCAGAATCCATTATTGATGTTGGTGAAAGTAAGCTTCAATGAGATTGAAGATATTCTGTTCAGTGTCAAGAATTTAGGCGAATTGTCAGGAAGAATCAAAGATAGATTGCTGTCTTACGGCGAACAATTGTCAAGCAAAATCATTGCTACGTATCTTCAGTCAGAGGATTTTCCTGCCAATTACAAAGATACCAGAGAATTGATTGTTACAGATTCTAACTTCGGAAATGCTTCTGTCGATTTTTCTAAAACCAATGAAAAATTAAAGAACTGGAATCCTGAAAATCAAATTTATGTGGTCACAGGTTTCATATCAAAAGATAAAAATCAAGATACAACAACGCTTGGAAGAGGTGGTTCAGATTATACTGCAGCAATTCTTGGTTCAGGTTTGAAAGCTGATGAAATCCAAATCTGGACAGATGTTGATGGCTTTTTGACAGCCGACCCAAGATTGGTAAAAAATGCTTTTTCTCAACCGGAGCTCAGTTATCAGGAAGCAATGGAAATGTCCTATTTCGGGGCGAAAGTGATTTACCCACCAACAATGATTCCAGCCATCGAAAGTCAGATTCCGATTTATATCAAAAACACTTTCAACCCGGAAAATTCTGGAACTTTGATTCATCAGAAATCCGAAATTTCAAAAGGTTTAATCAAAGGAATTGTCTCAATCGAGAAAACTTGTTTGGTCAATATTACCGGAAACGGAATGATTGGAATGAAAGGTTTCAGTGGAAGATTGTTCAATGCTTTGGCGAGATATGAAGTTAATGTCATTTTGATTACTCAGGCGAGTTCGGAACACAGTATTTCATTTGTCGTTTCATTTGATGATGAGAAAAAAGCGAAAATAGGAATCTATGAAGAATTTGATTTCGAAATTAATTCCAACAAAATTGATGAACCGCAGTTCGATAATGAACTAAGTATTATTTCTGTTGTTGGCGAGAATATGAAAAAAACGAGAGGAATCAGCGGTAAATTTTTCAGTGCTTTGGGCAAGAACGGAATCAATATTATTGCGATTGCACAAGGCTCATCTGAGCTCAATATTTCTGCTGTGATTGAAAGAAATGAACTTTCAAAAGCCTTGAATGTTGTCCACGATTCACTTTTACTTTCTCAGTTTAAAACCTTCAATGTGATGTTTGCAGGAACGGGAAATATCGGGAAAGAATTGTTCAGGCAATTGGAAAGAGAACAAAAAAATCTTGAGGAAAATCATCAGATTAAAATCAATGTTGTAGGGATTTCCAACAGCAGAGAAATGAGAATATTTGACAATCCGGAATCTGATTTTGATTTAAATAATCTTAGTATTAATTCTCAAAAAGCAAATCTGGAAGAATTTATAAATCTAATTTCAAGCAAGAGTTTACCTAATCTGGTTTTCGTTGATAATACATCAAGTGAAGATGTTGTGAGCCATTATCCGCAATTTTTTGATAAAAATATATCGATTGTGACTTGTAATAAAAAAGGTAATTCTGCAGGTTATGAGCAGTACAGCAAATTCAAAAGGCTGGCGAAAAAGAACAATGTCAATTTCTTATATGAGACCAATGTTGGGGCCGGACTTCCAATCATCAAAACTCTAAATGACTTGTGGATTTCCGGTGACGAAATTCTGAAAATCGAAGCCATTTTATCCGGAACGATTTCTTACATTTTTAATAATTATGTTGGCGACAAAACCTTTGCAGAAGTGGTAAGAACTGCACAGGAATTAGGTTACACAGAACCAGACCCGAGAGACGATTTGAACGGAATGGATTTCTCCAGAAAGATGCTGATTCTCGGAAGAGAAATTGGTTTGCCTTTGGAAATGTCCGATGTCAATATCAAAGATTTCTTACCAGAAGCTTGTCTCAAAGCAGATTCGATTCCAAGTTTTTATGAAGAACTGGAAAAGAACGAACCTTATTTTTCTTCTCTTAAAAACGAAGCCGAAGAATCCGAAAAAAAACTCAGATTAATCGGAATTTTAGAATCCGGAAAAATTAATATCGAAGTCAAAATTGTAGATTCCAATCATCCGTTTTTCAGCTTGTCAGGAAGTGATAATATCATCTCATTTACAACTTCAAGGTACAAAAACACACCTTTGGTTGTAAAAGGTCCAGGCGCCGGCGCAGAAGTTACAGCTGCCGGAGTTTTCGCAGATTTGGTAAGAGTTACAGCACAATAAATTATTCATCAATTATTAAAGAAATTATGTCTTTAAATACAATAAAAGTTTTCGCTCCCGCAACAGTCGCCAACGTGGTTTGCGGTTATGATATTCTCGGTTTTGCAATCGACGAACCAGGCGATGAAATCATCCTGACGAAAAATGATTCCAACAAAATCACCATCACAAAAATCGAAGGAGACGGCGGGAAACTTCCAAAAGACCCAGAGAAAAATGTAGTTTCTCACGTCATCCGATTGTTCTTGGAAAAAATAAATTCAAACCAAGGAATCGACATCGAACTCTATAAAAAAATGCCTCTCAACAGCGGAATGGGTTCCAGCGCAGCGAGTAGTGTTGCCGCTTTGGTCGCCATCAATGAGCTGATGGGAAAACCATTTTCACGACAAGAGTTATTACCACTTGCGATGGAAGGCGAACGCATTGCCTGCGGAAATGCACACGCCGACAATGTTGCGCCTGCACTTTTGGGAGGAATGGTTTTGGTCAGAAGTTATGAGCCTTTGGATGCTTTAAAGTTGCCTTATCCAAGGGATTTATCGGTGGTTTCCGTTCATCCGCACGTAGACGTTCCGACAGGCGAGGCGAGAAAAATTATCAAAGAAAGAATCAGCCTGAAATCTGCCGTTCAGCAATGGGGAAATATCGCCGGATTGGTCGCCGGATTTTGTACGAATGACCTTTCTTTGGTGAGCCGAAGTCTGGAAGATGTCATCATAGAACCGGTTCGCGCGATGCTGATTCCGTATTTTTACGAAATGAAACAACTCGCTTTAGACAATGGCGCGATTGGTTTTGGGATTTCCGGTTCTGGGCCGTCGGTTTTTGCTTTGTGCGAAAAGAAAGAAATTGCAGAAGTTATTTCACACAAAATCAAAGAATTACTTAATCAAAAAAATATAGAAAGCGAATCTTTTGTCACAAAAATCAATGACGAAGGCGCAAGAGTTATCAATTAAAATAATTTGGGCAGCTATTTCCGCCTTCCGTTCCCAATCTTTTTTGCCAAAGCTTCTCCAGCCACAAAAAAGGATTTCCACTCAAGTCGGGCTGCAGATTCAACATAGAACAACAGTCAATTTAAAAACAGCGTTTTTTCATTCCGTAGGAATCCAGACTGTTGAGATTCCTACGGAATGACAATATTATGGTAAATAAATCTGCAACATTTGCTAAATCTGCGAGAAATTAAAAAATCCTAACTTTTATAAGCAAAGCGCCTTTGTGAGCCTTAAAAATATTTTCAATCATAATAAAAAAATCTTTGTGCACTTTGTGTTCAATTTTAAACATAAAAACCAAAATGAAATACATATCAACAAGAAAAAAAGAAGAAACAAATATAAAAACAGCCATCCTAAAAGGTTTAGCAGATGATGGCGGACTTTTTATGCCAGAATATATTCCGCAACTGGAAGCAGAATTTTTAGAAAATTTACCAAATCTTAGTCTTCAAGAAATTGGTTTCAAAGTAGCAAAAGAATTTCTCGGCGAATCCATTCCCAATGACAACTTAAAAGAAATCATCGATGAAGTTCTGAACTTCGAAATTCCGGCTGTGAAAATCTCAGGCAATATTTATTCCCTCGAATTATTTCACGGTCCGACGATGGCTTTCAAAGATGTTGGCGCACGGTTTATGGCGAGAATGATGGCTTATTTTTCGGAAGGTAAACCGATGAAAGTGATTGCGGCAACCTCCGGAGATACTGGAAGTGCAGTGGCTTCTGGATTTTTCAATGTTACTGGAATTGAAGTTTATATTCTTTATCCAAAAGGAAAAGTAAGTCCGTTGCAGGAAAAACAGCTTACAACCTGGGGTGGAAATATCAAAGCTTTGGAAATCGATGGCACTTTTGATGATTGTCAGGCTTTGGCAAAACAAATATTATCCGACGAAGAACTGAATCAAAAATTCACTTTGACATCGGCCAACAGCATCAATATTGCGAGATTAATTCCGCAATCGTTTTATTATTTTTGGACATTTTCTCAACTTCAAAAATTAGGAAAGCCAATTGTTTTTTCAGTTCCGAGTGGAAATTTTGGGAACTTGACAGCCGGACTTTTTGCAAAGAAAATGGGACTTCCAATTCATCAATTTATCGCTTCAACTAATGCAAATGATGTGGTTCCAAATTATCTGGAAACTGGAAATTACGAAGCGAAACCTTCGAAACAAACTATCAGCAACGCAATGGATGTCGGGAATCCAAGCAATTTTGAAAGAATGAAAAGTCTTTTCAATGATGATGTTTCAGAATTTAAAAAAGAGATTGAGTCGTATTCTTTTTCAGACGAAGAGACGAAACAGACGATGATAAAAGTTAAGAACGATTTCAATTATACTCTTGACCCGCACGGTGCGGTTGCTTATTTGGGATTAGAAAAATATTCTGAAAAATCTGATGAAGATTTTGTTGGTGTTTTATTAGAAACTGCGCATCCTGCAAAGTTTGTGGAAGTTGTGGAAGAGGTCTTAAAAGAGAAAATCGAAATCCCTGAAAAACTGGAAGCTTTCAACAAAAAGGAAAAACAATCTGTTGAGTTTCCGACTGATTTTGAATTAGTGAAAAGTTATTTATTAGAAGAGCATCAATAAAATTCTATAATTTTATGATTTACAGTTTCTAATTTCAAATAAAATGTTATCTTTGCACCCGAATTACATAATAATCATTAAATAATATTGGAATGTATTTAACAACAGAAAAAAAAGCAGAAATCTTCGCAAAGCACGGAAAATCTGCACAAGACACAGGAAGCGCTGAAGGTCAGATTGCTCTATTCACTTTTAGAATCAACCACCTTTCTCAGCATTTGAAAGCTAATCGTCACGATTTTGCTACAGAGAGATCTCTAGTAATGTTGGTAGGAAAGAGAAAATCTCTTCTTGATTACTTGAAGAAGAAAGAAATCTCTAGATACAGAGCTATCATCGCTGAATTAGGAATCAGAAAATAATTCCGCTTTCAAGCAAAAAATTAAAGCAACTCAATTTGGGTTGCTTTTTTTTTAGATTTTATTAATTCATCTTTCTATATCATTCCACAGATTACTGCCAGAATTATTGTTGTAATAATCGAAGTCTTGAATTTCAATTTACTTAATCTCAATCTGTTTCCTGTAAAAATTATTCCGGCACTCAGAATGATTTTAATGATAAATTCAATTAAAGAAAAATTTCCTGATGTATAATCAAAAACCTTAGTGAAATTTAAAATGATTAAAAACAAACCAAAAAGTATAATCATCAAACCATAATCACTTTGTCTTTTGGTTTTTGATTCTTGAGAGAATTTGATTGAATAGTAAAACAAAATAATTCCAATAAAAAATTTTATATGAATAGCTGGATTCGAAACCAAATCAGTTCTCGTTACTGAATATAATAATTGGTCAACTGTAAAGCTATAATATATAAAAAGTGTTAATAAGATTAAGTTTGCTAAAATAAATAATCGTGAATAGAACTCTTTATTAAGTTTTAAAATGAAAAATGATAAAAATGATAAAGAGGAAATTGTAAATACAAGGATTCTGAAAAATAGAATATTTAGATCTTCAAACTCTTTGCTTAAAAGATAAATGTTATCAATTGAATTTAAGACAGAAATTATTATTAATATCCAATTAAAACCTTTATTTGAAAAGACTTTTTTCATTTTTTTAAATATTAATTAACTTCCACAACCTCAGATTTCCGAGAATCCTTAAACAGAAAATAAACTCCAATCAGACTCAACAAAACAAACAACCCGAAACTTATCAAAGAGAATAATTTTCCAGTTTCTATAACAGCTGGTTCAAATTTCATCTCAATCTTATGTTTCCCAGCTGGGACGTAAAGTGCTCTCAAAAGGTAATTCGCTTTGATGTAATCCACTTTGTTCCCGTCCAGATAAACATTCCAACCGTGAGGATAATAAATTTCTGAAAAGACTGCCAATTGAGGTGTTTTAGAAGATGAATCAAAAGACAATTCATTGGGCTGATAAGATTTCAAAGCCAAAAACGCTGTTGAATCTTTTACCAGATTTTTTCCGTTGAAATATGCTTTGTCATCTTTGGAGATCACAGCAATTTTCTTGGTGTCGAGATTTCCTGTTTCGTTCAGTTCTTCGTTTGGATTGTCCACGAATTTAATATCAGAAACAAACCACGCATTGCCGTTGGCTTCAGGATTTGGTGTGATCTCTGGTTTTTGCTGGTCGCCAACTAAGAAATACTTGGTGTTCAGCATATTCAGGATTCTGACGGTTTTTACTTGGTCTGTTGTCGAGAAATATTTGTTGATTAAATCATCATATCGTCTCAATTTCACAGCGTGATAGCCACCGATTGAAGATTTGAAATAAGAAGTATTTGTCTCGCTGAAAGTTGATAGAATATTATTGAAAATTCTATAATGGTCTTTGTCTTTTTCGGCAATCGTCTGTAAAGCTTTATTAACTTCGGTCTGTTGAAGAAGGCTTTGAACGAAAGAATCGTTTCCGGCTTTGCTCATCAGATATTCCGAATTTTCTGTCTGGAAAGGATAATCGGCGAAGGTTTTATCTACAAAGTTATCATCATTCAGATAACGTCTGTTAACCGTCCAAAGGTCAAACAAACTCACAAATCCGATAATTAATAAAACGATGTTGATATTCAGTTTTTTCTTTAATCCTAAAAATAAAACGCCGGCTGTAATCAAAACATAGATAATCGCTTTGAAAGCATCGGCCTGGAACATTGATGCTCTTTCATCCACCAAATAATCCAATAAAAATGGCGGGAGATAAGTTTTTTCATTCGCTGTGTAGAAACCTAAAATACCTTTTCCGAAAACGGCTAAAATCAATGTGATTCCGAGAACTGTTCCAGATACATAAAGCAGAATTTTTTTCTTGTATTCTTCGGTCAAATTTTCATCATTAAAGAATTTATACAAACCAAGAATTGCAATAAAAGGAAATAAAAATTCCACAACCACCAAGATAGAAGACGGTGCACGAAACTTGTTGTACATCGGAACATAATCGATAAATAAATTTGTCAAGGCAGAGAAATTACTTCCCCAAGCTAAGAAAATTGTCAAAATCGATGCGCTAAGAATCCAATATCTATATTTTTTTCCGGCAAAGAAAAATCCTAAAACTGCCAGGAAACAAACAACTGCACCTTGATAAGCCGGGCCAGATGTACTTGGTTGGTCGCCCCAATAGGTCAAACTTCCAAAACCTTTCATCATCATTTCGTATTCCTGTTGGGATTTGATGTTTTCCTGAGCCAATTCCTGTACGTGTTCCATCATTTTGTCGGAACCTTCTTCCTGACTTGCACCTCCCATTAATCTCGGAATGAATAAGTTAAGGGTTTCTAGTTTTCCGTAGCTCCACATTGTTATGCTTTCTTTATCCATTCCAGATTTTCCTGCACTGTGAGAACCTGTGTTCAGAATTTGCTTTCCACGAACGGTTTCCTTCACATATTCGGCATTTGCCATAATCCTTTGAGAATTCATCCCAACACCGATTATTGCTGCAACTGCTACAATTCCGGAAGAAATTAGGAAATGTTTCCATTCGATTTTTCCTTTGATGGCTCTTATCAATTCAGATAAAAATAAAAATCCTAATCCGATGAACAAATAATAAGTCATCTGCGGGTGATTCGCACAAATCTGAAGACCCATAAAAAGGGTTGTGGTAATGAATCCGAGAATATATTTTTTACGGAAATAAACTAATAAAATTCCGGCAACTAGCGGAGCGAAATAAGCAATCGTATGAACTTTTCCATTGTGTCCGGCCGCAATAATGATGTAAAAATATGTCGATAATCCAAAGAAGGTCGCTCCAAGTAAAGCATATTTCCAATTTCTAACTGCAATTATTCCCAAAAAGAAAAATCCGGCAAACAATAAGAATAAATAATTCGCAGGTTTTGGAAGGAACAAAAACAAATCGTCAATTTTCTTGATGACATCGCCACGAAATTGTGCTCCGGTTTGGTAAGTAGGCATTCCACCAAACATTGCATCACTCCAGTAAGTTTCGTTTTCGTTATTGGCTCTGTATTGCAAAAGTTCTTCTGCACCACCTTTGTAGAAAACGATATCGTGCTGCATCAAACGTTTTCCTGAGATGACAGGATTGGCGTAAACTACAGCCAGCAAAATGAAAACGACAAAACTTGCAAGGATGAATATTAGATTCTTCTTATTCTTGAACATAAATAGATGTTAGATATTAGACTTTAGATATTGGATTTAAAATCAATGCTTTAAATTAATATCAATTACAAATTTGCTTTAAAATTTTAAATTCCAAATTTAATATTAAAAAACCTTTCAGACTTAATAATCTGAAAGGTTTTGTGTTTATTTTAAATAAGATTTAAACTAATTTTTCTTATCCTCTTTTATTTCCTCATAATCTACAGTTTCTGCATCCCATTTTACTTTTTGGTTGGGCATTTTTTTCGAACTGGTTGGTTCGTTTTGCTGTTGATTTTTTGGATTCAGAGTTGGGAAATTTTTATAAAACGCATTGAAAAACAATCTTTTCAAAATATTCCAAACGAAGAAAATAATGATGACAGTTAATACAAATTCGAAAATGTGCTTGAACATTTTATAATTTTTTAAAATTAATAACCTTACTTATAAGAAGGATTTATGATAATAGACGTAGTTGAGCTTTTGGTCATACTTTGAGTTTGTTTACCATCTGTCACGCTTTCTTTCTGCGTAGTTTTGATAGACAGATTTTGGTTCAGAAGCCAGCCTGTATGCTCATCGATGATGATTTTTCCGCTTTCTGTTCCACCAACACTCATTGTGTGCGTCATTCCGTTTTGAGTTTGCTTGTCAGATTTTGAAGGAATTACTCCAGTTACAGTGATTTCTGCTTTTCCGTCTTCAACTTTAGTTAATGTAAATGTCAAAGTTTGTTTCACTTTTCCAGGAACGATATCTTCAGAATCTGTCCATTTGTCGCCTATTTTTGCACCTTTTGCTGGAAGAAGTTTTAGGTTTTTGCCCAATTGTTCTTTCATCATTGCTTCATTGAAACCTGCTTTGAAGCTTTCTATAAAAGCATCTTGTTGTTTTGTGTCTTTCACGGTTCCGGCGATTGCCTTTTTCAGATTTCCATAAACTACATCAAATCCGGAAACTGTTTTTACATTTCCGTAAGCATCCATTTTTACATTCAGCTTGTTTCCAGCCAAACCTTTGCTTACGATATAGTCCATTTTAAGAGCATCTTCCGTTGGTGCAGCTTGTTTGGTATCAATGACAATGGTTTTTCCGTTTGAAGAATTAGACATTCTTTTTCCTGTCATATTCAAGGTCAAATCGTAGATATTATCTTTGAAATCATTGACTGTTATAGACATTTCGTCCGTTGTTTCATTGGTTCCGGACATGGTTTTTCCGTCTGGTGTTGTCAAAGACTGGATTTCTCTTTGATAAGAAACTAATGGATAAGTCACGCCTTTTTCCAGAATGAATTTCTGTTTGTAAACGCCGCTGCTGTCAGCGATTGCTTTCGGTTTTGAAGCTTCTTCTGAAGAAACTTCCACAGTTACAGTTTCGGTTTTTCCGGTTTTTGGGTCAACTCTTGTAATGGTTTTTGTTTCCTTTTTACAAGCGACCAATGTTATTGCAATAAGCGCAAGCGCTGTTATTTTTTTCATAAATAATGTTTAATAATAAAAGATGTTGGATGAATAATAATTGATAAGTCAATTTCTATCAACTAAAAACTATTAGCCAGCAACAACTATTTTTTGCCTCACGGCTTCATAAAGAATCGCACCACAGGCTACAGAGACGTTTAGGGATTGGGTTTTACCTTCGATTGGAAGTTTTATTTTTTCATCCGAGTGATGAAGCACTTCTTTGGAGATTCCCGTTTCCTCATTTCCCATCACGATTGCACACGGTTCTGTGAAGTCAGCTTCGTATATCAATTTCTGCGCCTTTTCCGTCGCCGCAAAAACTTTGATTCCACTTTGCTGAAGGAAATCTACAGAATGGGCAAGGTTTTTCTCTTTACAGATTTTAATATTATATATCGCTCCAGCAGAAGTTTTGATGGCGTCAGAATTAATTGGTGCACCTCCTTTTTCTGGAATCAAAATCGCGTCAACACCCACACATTCAGCAGTTCTACAAATCGCGCCGAAGTTTCTAACGTCTGTCAATCTATCTAAAATTAGAATGAATGGTGTTTTTCCTTCTTCGAAAAGCTGTGGCAAAACATCCTCAATTTTGTGGAAAGGAACATCAGAAATAAAGGCAACCACACCTTGATGGTTTTTTCTGGTAAAACGGTTGAGTTTTTCTACGGGAACATAGTTCGGACGGAGATTATGCTTCGCCAAAAGTTGCTTCAGTTCGAAGTAAATTTCGCCGGTCAAAGCATTCTGTAAAAATATTTTATCTACGGTTTTTCCTGCTTCTAGGGCTTCCATCACTGGTCTTAAACCGAATATGAAATCGTCTTTTTTCTCTGGATTCATTAATGAGATTTTGTTTTGCAAAAGTAGTCTTTTTGCAATTAATGAAAGTCGAAATTAGAATCCAAGCGTTTTATTTTATGAATGTTTAACAATCCGAAAATTATTTTTTAACTTCAAAAATTCCTTTTTCGGAATTCCAAAATAATTGATTCTTATTTTTAATCCAAAAATCACTCCACCATTTTGAATCTTTGGTTTCATCATAATTTTTATCTCCAAATAACAAACCTAAATATGAATTTGTGTATGTGTCAGGATTACAATAGGTTGCAGGAGAACCTTTTTCTTTTGGTAAATCTTCAAGATTATAAAGGTTTTTCAGACACTTTTTTGTGATTTGAGTTTTTGCTGGATTTTCTTGGAGAGATAAAATTAATGCCTGAACAGCTGAGAAATTACTTATTTCAGGAATTTTTGCATTTTTATTTTCTGTAATTTTGGCTTCTTCTACAGGTTTGTTCTGTAAATAATTTAGCCAGTTGCTTTTAATTGTTTCAAGTTCTCTTTCTGTTGAATTAATTGTGACAAAACCAAAATTTTTATTAGTTAAGCTTTGTAAAATTTGATTTGCTCTGCCTGAAACTGTATATAAATCGTTTTCAAATACCAATCCTTTTCCTTCAAATATAACGTCCCCATTAGAAATTCTGTCCCAGATAATTAGTCTGGAAGTACCTTTTAATTTTGTTTCTTTTTTATTTGTGATTTGGTTTGCCAGCCCAATCAGATAATTGTTATCTTTTGAATAATTGTTGATTGATGCATTTAATACTAAAAAAGTTTCACTCCAATATTCTACGTTTAGATTTTTTTCTAATAGATTATTGGCGTTGAGTTTTTGAGCATCATCATACATTTCTTTCGTATAATTCTCAATATTATTTTGGCTCCAAGACGTCAGTAGTCTTTGGGCATTCAAATGGTAAACGCTTATTATGACAAGGGAAAGAATAAATATTTTTTTCATTTTTGATCTTTTAATCCAACACAAAAACCAAAAACTCATCATTTTCAGTTTTAAATTTCAAATCGCCGGTTTTTCTGTAATCTTCAAAAAGAGGCGTAGGAAATGTATCATCAAATTGTTTCGTCTTAAAGAATTTTCCTTTGATTTTCAGCGGAATTTTCTTAATAAGTTTATCCGTAGTTACCGGAATTTTGAATTTCCTTCTCTCCGGATCTTTGGAATCAACGTAGAAACAATGCTCAAAAAGATCAGCTTTGTCAACATATTTATCATAATCAGAAACTTTTACGAAATTCGGGAGATTTATATCGTCCCAAGTCAAGTAAAGCACTTCAATTTCCTGAGTTTTGCTGATGGATTTATAATATTTGAATCTTTCATTCTCAGTTTTAGAAAATGATAAAATTCCTAATAGGAAAACTGGAAAGAGAAATCTGAAATTCATTTTTTATAAACTTAAACCTTCTCCAATCAGAGCTCTTTTCTGAGCCAGGATATATCCGTAATGAATACTTTCGTGCATATTATTGAAAATAATCGCATCCTGAATATTCTTCAAATCAATTCCAAAACTTGTGGAATAAGGCGTGTAATCAGGGAAAAAGTCGCCATCATAATCTTTCATCAAAATCTTTGAAGTTTCTATGAGAAGGTAAGCCAAATCCTCCATTTCAGATTGTTTTACATCCACATTGGCGAATGTTCCTTTTTTATAAGTTTCGACCCAATATTTATCAATCCGAAACTGATTTCCACTGAGATAATAACACAATAATTGTTGTTGAGCAACGCAATGCGCAATATTCCAGTAGATATTATTGTTGAATCCGTCTGGAATTGCTAGAAGATCTTTTTCCGAAGTCGTTTGTAAAATATTTAAAAGGTTTTTTCTAACCTGTCTATGATTGGCAAAATGATAATTCATTTTCGAAGAGAAATTTATTTAGTTCAAAGTTATATTAATTATAAATAAACGACAAATTATCCAGATTTATTGGGAAAAAATAAAACCATAAGCAGATAACTTCCGACTTCTAACCTCCAACCTTCGACCTTTTAACAAATATTTAACGCAAGATTAGCAGTTGTTGTGTTTGCTGTTGTGGGTTTTTATATGAAATTTACCAATTATATTTTAAGATTTACTATGTCAGAATTGAATCAAGCAGAAGATATCAGACAACTTACCGAAAAAGTAAAAGAACAAAACTATTTTTTTTCGATTTTAAAACAAGAGATCAACCGCGCCATTATCGGTCAGGAATATATGATCGACCGTCTTTTGATAGGACTTTTAGGAAACGGACACGTTCTTTTGGAAGGTGTTCCAGGATTGGCTAAAACTTTAGCAATCAAAACTTTATCAGAAGCTGTGGATGGAAAGTTTTCCAGAATTCAGTTTACGCCGGATTTGCTACCTGCTGATGTTGTGGGAACAATGATTTATAATGTAAAAGACAATGATTTCTCGATAAAAAAAGGACCTGTTTTCGCCAATTTCGTTTTGGCAGATGAGATCAATCGTGCGCCTGCGAAAGTTCAGTCTGCACTTCTCGAAGTAATGCAGGAAAAACAAGTGACAATTGGTGACGAAACAATGCCTTTGCCAAAACCTTTCCTTGTATTAGCAACCCAAAACCCAATCGATCAGGAAGGAACTTACCTCTTGCCGGAAGCGCAAACTGACCGTTTTATGCTGAAATGCAAAATCGATTATCCGGAATTCGAAGATGAAAGAAAAGTAATGAGAATGATCTCAACGCAAGATATTCCGCAAATCAGAAAAGTGGTGGATCTAAATCAAATTGTTGAAGCGAAGAAACTCATCAATCAAATTTATCTTGACGAGAAGATTGAAAAATATATTTTGGATATGGTTTTTGCAACCCGTTATCCTGAAAAATACGGCTTGTCCGAAATCAAAAATTATATCAGTTTTGGTGCTTCGCCAAGAGCGAGTATCAATCTGGCAATTGCTTCCAGAGCCTATGCTTTCATAAAAGGAAGAGCATTTGTCATTCCGGAAGATGTAAAAGAAATTGCTAAAGATGTTTTGAGACACAGAATTGGTTTAAGTTTCGAAGCTGAAGCCGAAGAAGTTTCCCAAGATGATATTGTGAATAAAATTCTGGCAAAAATACAAGCGCCATAATATTGATATGAACAATTTAATTATCAGAGAAGCAATTCTTGAAGATTGTCCTGCAATGCTGGATCTTATAAAAGAATTGGCAGAATATGAAAATGCGCCTGATGAAGTTACAGTTACATTACAGGAATTCGAAAATTCAGGTTTTGGGAACAATCCGGTTTGGGGTGCTTTTGTAGCAGAAGTTGATGGTGATATTGTAGGTCTTTCTTTGTATTATGTAAGATATTCTACTTGGAAAGGACAAAGATTATATCTTGAAGACCTCATTGTTACAGAAAAATTAAGAGGAAATAATATTGGAAAATTGCTCTTCGATAAAACCTTGGATTATGGGAAATCGAAAAACTATTCTGGAATGGTTTTTCAGGTTTTGAACTGGAATGAGCCAGCCATTAATTTTTATAAAAAATATCAGACTAAGTTTGATGATGAATGGATCAATGTTTCCATCGAATTAAATTAAATATATAAAAAGAGGTTTTTAAAGTACCTCAAAATTTGGTTAATCAGTTGATAGTGGTCAGTCGTCCTATTGTTTTTGAAAAAACTAAGATGTCTGAAAACTATCAACCGATGACCGCCAAAAATACTATAAAGTCAAAGTGCAGATAAAAGATATTGTCAAAAAAGTAAAGCAGATAGAAATCCGAACTCGTAAGAAGACGGAATCATCGCTTATGGGACAATATCACAGCGCATTCAAAGGTCAGGGAATGACTTTTTCTGAAGTTCGACAATATCAATTTGGTGATGATACCCGAAGAATAGACTGGAATAAGACAGCACGTTTTCGTGAGCCATTTGTAAAAGTGATGGAAGAAGAACGAGAGTTGACCATGATGCTTATTGTAGATGTTTCCGCCTCAATGGATTATGGAACGAGAACTCAATTAAAAAGAGAGTATGTTGCAGAAATTTGCGCATCTCTCGGGTTTTCTGCCGCTGGAAACAATGACAAAATCGGATTGATTCTTTACGCAGACAAAGTCTTAAAAGTAGTTCCACCTCAGAAAGGAAGAAAACACGTTTTGTCAATTATCAGCAATATCTTGTCGGCGGATTATGTTCCTGCAAAATCCAATCTGGATGTGGCTTTCAATTATATGATGAGTGTTTTCAAAAGAAAATCTTTGGTTTTTCTGTTTTCAGATTTTGAAGATGAATTTGACCAGAAAATCTTGAATGTAACCGCAAGAAAACATCAGGTTTTAGGACTTCGGGTTTTTGATGAAAAAGATATGGAGATTCCGGATATTGGCTATGCACTTTTTCGGGATGCAGAAACTGGCCAACAAGTTTGGGCAAACACTTCCAGCGCAAGATGGCGCTATGATTTTGCTGAACAACAGAAGCGCAAAATGCGGCAAACGAAGGAAGAATTCGAGAATTCATCGGCGCATTTTTTAGATATTAAAACCTCGGATGATTACAGTAAGTTTTTGTATCAATATTTTAAGAAATAAAAAAGAATCAAGAACAAAGAGTCAAGATTAAAGACAATCAGATAATGCCTTACAGAATTTTCAAAATATTTTTTTCGTTTTTTATATTAATTTCTTCACTAAGTTTCGGACAAACCTTATCATCCAGTCTTGATAAGACGACTTTGGCGTTGGGTGAAGTGGCCGTTTTTAAGATTCAGATTTTGGATCTTCAAGGTAAAGATGTTCAGGCGGCTGCGAGAAATGAACTGCTTCCTTTTCATTTCGAAATGGTCAATGACAGTATTGCAATTCAGAAAGATATATACTTGAGATCTGTGAAGTTTGCTGTTTTTCAGGAAGGGAAATTTACGATTCCGGAAATCGAAATTAAAGTTGGAGACAAAATCCTGAAAACAATTCCTTACGAAGTTGAAGTCATTAATACTGCCAAAAAAGATGATCAGATTAATGATATTATGAAGAACAAGGAAGTAAATCTCGATGTCAAAGATTATTGGGAACTTTACAAATTCTATGTTCTTTTGGCTTTACTGATTATCGCAATCATTGTTCTGATTATCGGAATTGTCAAATATGGAAGAAAGCGCAAAGATAGTCCAGCGGTTACGACCAATCAAACTTTGAAGGACTTGGAAAAACTTAGAAAGAAAAATTATATCGAAGATGAAAACTTCCGCTCTTTTTATGTTGAATTGATTGAAATTTCCAGAGCTTTTATTACAAAACAATATCAGATTCCTGCAGATGTTTTGCTGACAGATGATTTGATTACGTATATGAAATCAACTAATGCAATTTCTCAGGAAAACGAACAAATTGTGGAAGATATATTCCTTCGCGGCGACCTTGTAAAATTTGCAAAAACAATCCCAAATCAGGAAATTATGTCAAAAGATTTTGCTGAAATCCGTGATTTTGTAAAACGTTCCACAAAGGATGTAGAAGCTGAAAATCTTCGGAATGTTTCTCTTGCAGAACTCTCAGATGCAGACAAATCTAAAATTAGAAAGCTTAAATAAAATCATTTATCAATCATCATTTATAATTAATCCGTGAATTTCGAATTTTACAGTCCGTGGTTTTTATTGCTTTTTATCTTGTTTATTCCATTATTGATACTGGATGCAGGCAAAAAAAAGAGTCGTGGAATTGCTGTGCCTTCTGTTCAGAATATGCGCCCAAGCGGAAATATTTCGTTGGTGATGACATTTTTGAAGATCTCAAAATATTTTATTCTCACGGCTTTAATCATCGCTCTTGCAAGACCAAGAACTTACACAGTTTCTCAAGACCGAGACGAATCCAAAGGTATCGATATTATGCTTTCTGTGGATGTTTCGCTCAGTATGTTGGCGAAAGATCTTGATCCGGACAGATTGGAAGCTTTGAAGAAAATTGCTGTAGATTTCGTTAATAAAAGAGAAAATGATAGGATAGGATTGGTAGCTTATTCTGGGGAAGCTTACACTAAAGTTCCTTTGACAACAGATCATCAAGTGGTTGTAGATGAACTTAATCAATTAAATCCGCTCGAATTACAGCAAGGAACTGCGATTGGCGAAGGTTTATCGGTTGCTGTTAATCATTTAAAAAACAGCAAAGCAAAAACAAAAATTATCATTCTGATGACCGATGGTGTGAACACAATCATCAATGCAATGCCACCACAAATTGCTGCAGAATTAGCAAAAAATAACGGAATCAAGGTTTATACAGTTGGTATTGGAAGCAATGGATTTGCGGCTTTCCCTACTGGAACTAATATTTTCGGAGATATTGTTTTCACGGAACAAAAGACTGAGATTGATGAAAATACTTTGATGGATATTTCTCAATTGACAGGCGGAAAATATTTCCGTGCGACAGATAATAACAGCCTCCAGACGGTTTATGATGAGATTAATCAATTGGAAAGATCAGATGTTAAGACTTCCAAATTGTATAATTACGAAGAATATTTCAGAATATTTCTTTGGATTGCTTTAGGACTTTTGTTGTTGGATGCACTGTTGCGTTGGGTGTTTTTTAAAATTTTGAATTAAGCTGATGAATTGGTCTTTAGGAAATTACTGGTATCTTTTATTACTGCTGTTGCTGCCTGTCATCGGTTACTTCATTATTCATTATATCAAATGGAAAGGTAAAAGAAGGAATGTTTTTGCAGAAGACAGATTTCAGGCTGTTTTGTTCGAGAAAACGTCTTGGTTTGCTAAGATTTTTCCAATTCTTTATCTGTTCGGATTCTTGTTTTTAATCTTTGCAATCATCGATCTTCTCGGCGGAAAAGAAGAAATCAGTGTAACTCAGAATGTCAGCAATACAATTTTTGTTTTGGATGTTTCAAATTCCATGAATGCGCAGGATATCCAGCCAAGCCGATTGGATGAAGCTAAAAATATCATCATCAATTCATTACAGAAAATGACGAATGATAGAGTAGGAATCGTTGTTTTTGCTGGCGATGCTTATTCTGTAATGCCGTTGTCCAGCGACTATTCAGCAGCAGAAACTTACCTTTCCGGAATCGAAACCAACGTTGTCCAGAACCAGGGAACCGATTTTCTGAAAGCGATGGAAGTAGCTTCTCAGAAATTCAAAAATATTAATAAAGGTTCTAAGAATGTCGTATTAATCAGCGACGGTGAAGATAATGAAGGTCACGAGGAAGAAGCGATTGATCTTGCAAAAAAACAAGGCATCAAAGTCACAACAATTGGTGTAGGAACTGAAGAAGGCGCTCCAATTCCCGAATATTACTATGGACAATTGATGGGCTATAAGTCTGATATGTACGGAGAAACTGTCGTTTCCAAATTGCAGACAAAAGCGCTTACAAATATTGCCTCATCAACTGGCGGAAGTTATTTTAACGGAAATAATCTGGAAGATGCCATCAATCATCTCGCAACAGAATTACAAAAAAATACAGGATCCAGTTCTACAACTATCAGTTCCCAGTCATCGGTTCATTATTATCAATATTTCCTCGCAGTTTCAGTTTTGTTTTTCTTTCTGATTTATCTTTTTAATCCGAAGAGGGATTTCAATTTATAGATAATTTTGAGTAACTATTTGCAACTTAAAAACAATTTATTGGATTATTTGGGCAGCTATTCCGTCCTCCGTTCCCGCTATTTTTTGTCAGAAGATTTGCATTTTAATAGATCAGTTAGCATTCACAAAAAATGAGCTCCACTCAGGTCGGGCTGCAGCTTCGCAAAGTTGATGGTTTGTCTTTTATTTTAGCTTACTGTCAATAATTAATTTTTCAACAAGCTTTTATATCTGCAAAATTTGCCAAATCAACCAGAAATAATTCAAACTTTCTCATTCAAAAAATGGTATTTCCCATCCTTATAATCTGCAAAAATATGATGAAGTCCATTACTGATGATGATTTGTTCAGCACCTATTAGACTGTTATACCTTGCAATCTGCTCAAAGTGAATTTCCTTCAAAGCAATATTCGGAGCTTTACATTCAATTAAGATTTTCGGCTTTGTTTTTTCCGTTACTAAGAGATCGATTCGTTTTGTAGTTCCGTTCAGTTCCAGCTTTTTTTCAAGGATTAATGATGATAGATTCTTCCTTTTTACAAACCTGAAATAGTGCAGCCAATGCTGTCTTACCCACTCTTCCGGCGTGAGCAGGAACCAGTTTTTCCTTACCAAATCATAGATAAAAAATGTATCTTTGTCTTGTTTGATTTGCAAATCAAAGTCATTTTCAAAATTAAGTTTCGGAACCTGCATACGATAAGATGAAAGAAATAGATATTATCCTCAAAAATATTAAAAATAAAGAACTATTACCGGTTTATTTTTTTCACGGCGAAGAGTCTTTCTATATAGATCTGGCTATCAAACATTTTGAGCAGGATGTTTTGGAAGAAGATGAGAAAGCTTTCAACCAAACAGTTGCTTACGGACGAGATACCAATTATCTGGAAGTTCTATCATTAGCGAGACAATATCCAATGATGGGTGACAAACAGCTTATCATCGTGAAAGAAGCACAGGATATGAAACTGAATGATGATGAATCAAAAGCCTTGGAAACTTATCTTGAAAATCCCGTTCCGTCAACCATTTTGGTATTTGCTCACAAACTGAAAAAACTGGATGCAAGAAAGAAAGTTACCAAAACATTAGACAAAGCCGGAATGCTTTTCACGAGTGACAAGATGAAGGATTACCAACTTCCAACATGGATCCAAGGAGAAATGACGGTAATGGGAATCAAATCTGCGCCCAACATCAGCCACCTTTTGGCAGAATATCTCGGGAATGATCTTTCCCGAATTGCAAATGAACTTAATAAGCTGAAAATCGTTCTGAAAGACGGCGCTGTTCTGGACGGAAAAATCATCGAGGAACATATCGGGATCAGCAAAGACTTCAATATCTTCGAGCTACAGAATGCTTTGGCGACAAAAGATCAGGCAAAAGCTTTCAGTATTGCTTATTATATGGGCAAAAACAAGAAGGCAAATCCTGTGGTCATGTCTTTTGGTTTTCTTTACAAATTTTTCTCAGATCTGATTATTTATCATACTTTGACGGGACAATCACCCCAAACGATTGCTTCACAGATGGGCGTTGCGCCGTTTGCGATTAAGAATTATGCAGAAGCTGCAAGATTTTATCCTTTGAAACACGCCACTCGTGTCATTTCTATTCTTCGTGAGATGGATCTGAAATCCAAAGGTCTTGGCGTACGACAAATGGAGGACGAAGAAATTTATAAAGAATTGGTTTACAAAATTATAAAAGTAGATGAGCTGAAAGTTAAAGTATAAAAATTAATTAAAAACAAATACACAAATGAAAGAAGAATTATTAAGTAACATCAAAATTTTCGCAAAGATCAGCGGAAAAGCATCATTAGCTTGGATCAAAGTGACGTTGATAGGCTCGGTCATTATGATTGTAGATCTTGTCATTGCCATCATTTTATTGGGCGATAATTCTGGTGGTGGATTTCCAGCTTCCGGACACGCAGGAATTTTGGGTGCCATACTGGGATTTATTTTCCTGTTTGTGGTTGAGTTCTGGACAGCTTTGCTTCTATTGGTCGGGATTTTAGCGCCTGTTCTTTTTATCATTTTAGCAAATAAAAATGCAATTGCTTCTGCTGTTTACAATGTCTGGAAGTATAAGATTGCTGATTTTATAGAACCTAAAATCGATCATTATACTGACAAGATACTTCAAAAACAACCAGACTTTCTGAAAAATATTACAGATTGGAGTGTGGTAAAAGTGAAGTTGCTGGATACAATCAATAATGACGCACAAACTCCAAAGCTCCAAAAGAGAATCATCGAATTCATTCTGAAAAAAATCAAAATGGATGATGTCAACTTCAAAGATCCCAATACGAATCTCAACAGTATATTATCTCTTAAAATAAAACAATTCATAGAAGGTTTTACGGAGCCGGATCTTACTCTTGTCTGGATCATCACAGGAATTGATGTCGTTTTGATAGTTTTGGCTTTCTTTTTTAATCACCAGTAATTTATTGTTTTTTCCATTTACGCGTTTGGTCAATCTTTGAAATTGATGCTTTAGATAGGTTTTGAATAATTAATTCCCGAAATTTGTATCCGCTTTTTCACATAAAGATTTATATTTGGAAACTTATAAATCGAATGGAAAACCGATGATTAATTAGTCTTAAAGAATAAAATAATTTAATTATAAAAATGGAAAACAATATTTTAGATTGTGTCATTGTAGGTTCAGGACCTGCTGGTTTTACAGCGGCAATCTACGCTGCCAGAGCAAGTCTGAAACCCGAATTATTTACAGGATTGGAACCAGGCGGACAATTAACAACGACTACAGAAGTTGAGAATTTCCCAGGCTATCCCGACGGAATCACAGGTCCGGAAATGATGTTGCACTTGCAAAAGCAAGCGGAACGTTTTGAGACCAAAGTTCATTACGAGATGATCTCAAAAGTCGAGTTTTCCAAAGTAAGAGGTGGAATCCATAAATTGAGTACAGGTTCTCGTGAGATTCTTGCAAAAAGTGTAATCATTTCAACTGGTGCGGCTGCAAAATATCTTGGATTGGCAGATGAGAAAAAATATTCTGGTGGTGGCGTTTCTGCTTGTGCTACTTGTGACGGATTTTTCTACAGAGGAAAAGATGTGGTAGTTGTAGGAGCTGGAGATACAGCTGCGGAGGAAGCAACTTATCTTGCAAATATCTGTAACAAAGTCACTTTGTTGGTAAGAAAAGACCACTTCCGTGCTTCAAAAGTAATGGTAGACAGAGTTTTGAATACTCCAAATATCGAAGTGAAATACAACCACGAGTTGATTGGAATCGAAGGTGAAAATTCATTAGTAGAAAGAGCGAAAGTCGTAAATAATTTGACTGACGAAGTTTCTACAATAGATGTTCACGGAATCTTCATCGCAATTGGTCATAAACCAAATACCGGAATCTTCAAAGGACAAATCGACCTGGACGAAAACGAATATATCATAACTGAAGGCAAATCTTCAAGAACCAATCTTCCCGGTGTATTTGCAGCAGGCGATGTTCAGGATCATCATTACAGACAAGCAATCACAGCTGCAGGAAGTGGTTGTATGGCAGCTATGGATGCTGAGAAATATATTGGTGAATTAGCTGGCGAAAACCATACTTGGGTAGAGCAGGATTAATCAATAGAACATATCATAAAATCAAAATACACCGAGAAAGTCTCGGTGTATTTCTTTGAAGAACTATTACAAAAACTAATTAATATATGGAGTGTGTTTTTAAAATTATTTAATCTGTTAATCTTTACTGAATGCTAATTTTGCATTGGTTCTGGGATTAGAATGGCTCGTAGTTCTTTTTTCGTCCTTGTTGTGGATCTTGTAATACAAGAATGCAATAAGAGTAGGTTTGTGATAGATCTTATAATATCTGTATTCTGTCTGGAAATGTCGCAGGTTGATCTTGTAAAAATCATATCCAATCACGACCAAAAGACAAACGCTGATCACATAAAACACCCGGAATTCCAGACTGTAATAAGTCAATCCTGAGAATATTGCACCTAAAACATAAGCCGCCATAATACTCATCAACAGTTTTGCTCTGGCAATCAGTTCAGGATTCTTTCTGAACTTTTTCTGTGTAAACATCGAAGCCAAAATTCCCAAATCCGTTGTTGTTCCTGTAAGGTGGGTTGTTTTTACCGAGAAGTTTGAGATACTTGCCGTCAAACCGTTTTGAAGACCAGTTGCAAATAACATCAATGCTACCAAAGCTTCCGTTTCTCCTAAGGTCTTTTCATAAAAGAATTGTCCATAGATTCCGACTGCCAAAAGACAAAGAATCTCGAGGAAAATTGGCAGTGAGTGTGCAAAATATTTGCTCTTCTTGTTGAGGTTGATGACACTCATATTCGCTACAAATCCTCCGAAGAAGAAAAGGAAAATCCATCCTCCTACGACTGCCACCTGAGACCAGTTTCCCTGGCTTATTTCTGCTGCGAAAATCGCATAATGTCCTGTTACGTTGGACGTAAAAGAGAGAAATATCAATAGAGATGCTATATTTATAGTCCCCGCCGTAAAGGCAGTCAGCGTCCCCAGTCTGATGTTGTCTCCCAACGTTCTGCTGTTACTATAATTTCTTAACATATTACTTTACTTTTAATTATTAATTCAAAATCTTCATCAATGGTTTTCCTATGAGAAAACCTCTGCCAGTCTTCCTTTTTCAGGCATAAATTCTGTCGTTGAGGTTACCACTTCCTGAGCTTCAATGATTTTATTTTTTTTCAGGTAATTAGTGATTTCGAACTGATTTTTACTTAAGCTTCTGCTTTTCGAAGTGGAATAGTAGGCTTCATCCACATTCGCAGCTTCCATATAATTGTTGAAAGTTCTCTGAAAGCTTCCTGTGAATATATCGCAAGTGATTTTGTTGATGAGATTTGGATATTTGTTATTGATAATGCTGTATGCATCACAAAATTCTTTAGATCTTATCTTATTTAAGACAGTACTTTTTGTAGTGAAAAGAAGATCTCTGATAGAATCGCCCATATCGTAACCTGCAACGAAAAGAATGTTATATTTGTTCTCGTCGTGCTGGTCGTTTTTCTTTTTCAACACTTTTTTCAAGATGTCCAAAGATTCCAGTGAAAAGTCTGTCGCTATTAAAATGGTTTTGGTCATAACTTTATAATTTTGTGAGTTGTTGTTTTTTGATAATACAAAACTATACCCACCAAATTAGAAAGTGTTTGGAATGAAATTAAAATGTAATTAGAGAGATTAAAATGAGATTAGAATTTCATTTTTGATAAGAGAAATGTCGAGATTGTCATCCTGAGGCTCTCGAAGGATTCTTTTAATTTGGGCAGCTATTTCCTTCTTCCGCTCCCAATCTTTTTTGCAGAAAGTTTTCAATTCAATAGAATAGAAGTATACGCAAAAAAGGATTTCCGCTCAAGCCGGGCTGCGGTTACAGAGAAGAAAAAAAATTGTACGAAAATCCTCACATCAGTTTAGGAGTTACGAAAAATCGTAATGCTTGTAAAAAACCGTTGAATGATAAATCAAAAAACTGTTTTTTTATAGAAGTATTTTGTTTTAGAACGAATTTTAAAATCCTTTTCACTTAATATTCTACCAAACATTTTTTTCTCTATAATAGAATCATTCTTATCATAGAAATATTGATCTAAATATTCAACAAATTCATTTGGATTTCCAAAAACTGTAATGCAACTGTCTCTTTTGCTTATTAATTTATTTTTAAAATTATATTTGAAATAAGTTTTCATTTTTTGAGAAACATTGAAAATCCAATTATCAATAATTTTATTACCTTTCAGATCATAGATAAAAATTGATTTTTTAGAAATTTCATCATCTATTATTTCTATTTCTTCTGATACTTTTTTGTTTTGATAGCTGAATTTCTTGATTGAATTTGGATTCTCAATTTCAACCAATTGATTGAAATTGTTGTATTTATATATTTGAGTAGTATCAATTTGAGAATTAAACTGAAAGGTTTTGAATCTTAATTTTCCGTCTTTGTCGTAGAGATAAGAATGTTTAAGAATATTGGTTTTTCCTCCACGACGGTAAATTGATTTTTCATCAATTAGCTTATTTTGAGTATCGTAAAAGTAAAATTGCGAATTATTAATATTGATTATTCTATTTTTCGAATCAAATATTGTTAGATTTTTTTTCTCAAATACTAAAGAATCATTTTCATTGTATTCGCGTTCGGTTACATTTATTTGATATTTTTTATTTGAATCCGAATATTCTAAAAGACGAGAACTTTCGATATCCCCAGAACAAGAAATCAATAAAAATGAAAAAGCTGTAATTGAAAATATTTTTGACATTTAATTTTAATAAGTCACAAAAATCGGAAAGCTGATTTGTACAGTCGTCCCAACATTCTCTTTAGAATTGATTATCAGTTCGCCATTATGAATCCGTATAATATTCCTTGCAAGCGGTAATCCAATACCGTAACCTTCATAATTCTTCGTATTGGAAGCACGGAAAAAAGGATCATAAATCTTATCAAATTCAGAATCCGGAATCCCGATTCCGTTATCTTTTACAATGATATAAACGTGTGTGTCTGTTGCACCGAGCGAAACTTTAACTTGTTGGAAATTAGAATATTTGCACCCGTTGTTAATGATGTTCGCCATCGCCAAATGAAGAAGCTGTTCGTTTCCTTGAACTTTCAGTTTCTTAGGATTATCCGGCAGCATACTGATGTCCATAAAGACATTGTTTTTTGAATTGATCCTTGTTGCGGTTTCAATAACGTCCCAAAGCAACTGATCCATTCGTACTTTGTCCATTTTCTGGATTTTCCCGTCGAAACCAGTTTGGGCAATCATCAACAAAGCTTTGATTTTTTTATCCAGTTTTTCGGCTTCGTTAAGGATGATTTGAAGCGTTTCCTGATAATGTTCCTCGCTTCTTTTCATCGAAAGTGCGACATCCGCTTCACCCATAATCGAGGTTAATGGGGTTCGTAATTCGTGTGACACATTTCCTATCAAATGGTTTTGAGTTTCGAATGAAGTCTCGATTCTGTTCAGCATTCCATTGAAGGTGTCAACCAGCTCATTCAGCTCTGTATTCCCCGGCTGAGGTTCTAATCTTAGATGCAGATTTTCAGAACTAATTTCTTTTACTTTATTCGTGATTTTCAGAATCGGTTTGAATAAAGTTTTAGATAAATAGAAAGAAAAGATCATCGAGAAGAAAAGTGCCAGAATCATACAAGTGATCAAAGTTCTTTTCAGATAACCTAAATAGTAAACCACATAATGGTTTTTTGCCGAAGCAATCGCAATGTAATCCTTGTTATGGGAATGGAAACTTTGCCCGATGTAATAGAGTTCTTTGTCGTTGTAATTAGCTTCACCTTTTCTTACAATGCTTTTGAAAAAAGTGTCCGGAATATGAATTTGATGCGAAATTTTGTTATAGTTGGAATCTTTCGGAACCTCGAAAACATAATCTTTCTCCATTGGCAATTCCTCTTCTCGGGTAAGATTAGAAATAATCTGATTGGTAGTTGTATCAATATGAGGTCTGCTTTTCTCGATTTGTACAATCGTTGTTGCACGGATTTTCAACAATTCATAAAACCTCTGATGCGAAAAATTCACAATAGAAAAATATACCAGCCCACTGAAAAGCAGTATGACTACTGTGAAAACAAGCATCAATAGAAGCATTGTTTTGGTTTGATTGGTAGAGATTCTTTTCAGCATAATTTATGGTTTTTTCAAAACATAACCCATTCCGATTACGGTGTGAATGATCTTGTTATCATCCTGAATGTCCAGTTTTTTTCTGAGATAATTCACGTAAACGTCCACAACATTGGTTCCCAATTCATAGTTTACGCCCCAGACGGCTTCCAATATTTCTGGTCTTGAAATTACTTTTTCGGGATTGTTTAAAAAGTAGAGTAGAAGTTTGTATTCTGTTGAGGTTAATGAGATTTCGATTCCGTTTCTCGTTACTTTTTTAGTGTAATCATTCACAGTCAGATCTTCGAATTGATAGATGTTTTCATCGTTTTCAATGTCGTTGTCAGATTCACTGATATGTCCGCTTCTTCTTAATAAAGATTTGATCCTTGCAACCAACTCTATGAATTTGAAAGGTTTTACAAGGTAATCATCACCACCACTTTCCAATCCCATTACGATGTTTTCTGAGGAATCTAAAGCCGTAAGAAAGAGAATAGGAACGGTTTTGTTCTTTTTTCTAATTTCTTTACAAACTTCTAACCCGTTTATATCCGGCAACATAATATCCAGAATAATCATATCGAAATCATTATTTTCTACCATTTTGATTCCGGTGTTTCCATCGAGTGCAACTGAAATTTCGTACTCCAATTCCTGAAGACCTTTCTTGATAAAGGAAACAACGCTGGATTCATCTTCGATCAGAATAATTTTTTTCATAGAAACTAAAATCAATGGATAGTTGATTTTCAAAAATAACAATTTAAAAATTAACTCTAATATCAAAAATCTATTTAATATTAATCGATTTTCATAAATTAGCCCAATGAGAAACTTGATTTATATTTTTCTTGGTGGCGGTTTTGGGAGCGTAATGCGTTTTCTGATATCTAGTTACACTCAAAAATTATGGAATGTCAATGCGTTTCCTCTTGGAACTTTTGTTGTGAATATTTCCGGTTGTTTTCTGATTGGGGTATTAGCAGCTTATTTTCTAAAAATTGACAATTCATTAAAATATCTATTGATCACCGGTGTTTGTGGCGGTTATACTACATTTTCTACATTTTCTGCGGAAAACTTCTCGCTCTGGCAAAGTGGAAACTATAATATTTTAGTTTTATATGCATTATTAAGTCTGGTAATAGGGTTATTGATGGTTTTTCTGGGTTTTCAGTTGGTGAAAAATTAATTTTTCTCTTTGATAACGAAAGGTTTAAAACTTTTTATCAAAAAAAATTTGCTCATAAAGCAAAAGCGTTTTATATTTGCACCACTGAAAAACGAGAGATCGTAACAAGTAAGGAGAGATGGCAGAGTGGTCGATTGCGATAGTCTTGAAAACTATTGACTGTAACAGGTCCGGGGGTTCGAATCCCTCTCTCTCCGCTGGTAGAGATACTAAAATAAGCTAAAACGCTGTAAACATCAATGTTTACAGCGTTTTTTGTTTTAGCGCTAGTATCAAAAAAAATCAAAATAGGTCACGATTTATATGACCTATTCCGTGACCCATCGTGAAAATTTGAAAATGGGTCACGAAAAACTCAGGGAAACCCGACCAATAGGCAGTCTAACGATTGTACATCTTGCAGAAAGTGGTAATAAAAACTAAATTATTAACAATTAAAGTTACCACACTATGAACAAAATGTAAATTCCAGTGATATTGACCACCCAATTCCAATTCAAAGTGACCAGGTAATTTCGGTTTAAATTGACCACCCTTAATTTTGATAAAAACTCTTGTTTTTCATGTGTCAATTAGTATTCAAAT
>JASCOV010000013.1 GCA_029960045.1 Flavobacteriaceae bacterium PS02293 | reverse complement strand
AAAAAAAACCAAACAAATAAAAATATATTCAAAAAATAATCAGTGAAATCTCTTTTAGATATTTTAATTTTTTAAAAAAAAAAAAAAAAAATGAAATTTTCTATCAGTACACTTGCTGAATGGAATAATGTTGTGAATCAAATTATTCCCGATATAAAACATTCTATTTTATTATTAAAAGGTAATCTTGGAGCCGGAAAAACAACTTTCTCCCAATTTCTAATGAAAGAACTAGGAAGCAAAGACGAAATCTCATCTCCAACCTACTCGATCGTCAATGAATATGACACACCAAAAGGAAAAGTTTTCCACTTTGATTTGTATCGTTTAAAGTCTGTAGAAGAAGCCTATGATTTTGGGATCGAGGAATATTTGGATAATTGTTATTTGTCAATTATCGAATGGCCGGAGATTTATATGGATGAACTGGAAGGCTACGATTTTCACGAAATGACCATTACTAATACAGAATCTGGACGGGAAATTGAATTTAATTAACCGTACCATAAAATTGTTTTATCTTTGTTCTTTATTTTTGATTAACGATTCATTTTCATGAGCAGTACATCTACCATATTTACGCCTTTTACCGAGGAAGATTTGATTCCTAAGGAAGAGAAACTTGAAGTTGTAAAAAAAAGCGGAAAAACATTCAGCATCGGGATTCCAAAAGAAACCTGCCTGAACGAAAAAAGAACCTGTATCATTCCGGATGCTGTTCAGATTTTGGTAAATAACGGACATAAAGTAATTATCGAAAGCGGAACTGGACTCGGTTCTCATTTTCCGGATATTTTATATTCCGAAGCTGGTGCAGAGATTACAAACGATCCAAAAGTAGCTTTTTCTCAGGATCTTGTTTTAAAGATAAACCCACCTACAGAAGAGGAAATCGAGTACCTGAGACCGATGACTTATCTCATTTCTGCCTTGCAAATCAACCTTAGAGATAAAGATTATTTCTTAAAATTAGCTTGTAAAAAAGTCAACGCCATCGCTTTCGAATTCATAATGGATGAATATAAGCAGCTTTCTTTGGTAAGATTAATTGGTGAAATCGCAGGAAGTGTTTCTATATTATACGCATCCGAACTTTTGGCAATGTCAAACGGATTGATGCTTGGCGGAATCACAGGCGTTCGTCCAACAGAAGTTGTCATTCTGGGCGCAGGAATCGTTGGCGAATTTGCTACAAAAGCAGCGATTGGACTTGGAGCAAGTGTCAAAGTCTTTGATAATTCACTTTCGAAATTGAGAAGACTTCATACTTTGGTTGACAGTCGCGTTCCAACCTCTATTATAGATCCAAAAGAATTAACTAAGTCATTAAGAAGAGCCGATGTTGTGATCGGAGCTTTACCAAGACTTAATCTCCCACCAATCGTTACCGAAGATATGGTAATGAAAATGAAAAAAGGAAGCGTCATCATCGACATCACTATCGATAACGGAAAAGTAATTGAAACTTCCGAATTAACAACGACTGAAAATCCTTTTGTTGTAAAACACGGCGTAATCCATTGCGGATTACCGAACTTAACTTCGAAAATGCCAAGAACGACGACGAAAGCAGTCAGCAATTTCTTCTTAAGTTATCTTTTAGGTTACGACGAAGAAGGCGGATTCGAAAATATGTTGATCCATAAAGCAGAGATCAAACAATCACTTTACATGTACAAAGGAAGACATACGAAACAGTTGATTTGCAACAGATTCGATCTTCCATATCACGATATTAATCTATTGATTTTCTAAGACTCAACAATGCTCAAAAAACTTAAATTCTACGCAATAGGTCTTATTCCTGGATTAATGATCGTCTTTTTTATCCTTAACCAGAAAGGAACTTCCTGTTCTTATTTCCCCAATGACAGAGTGATTGCTGAAACTTTGACCAAAGATTTCATTTATTCTCCCGAGTTTCAGGTAGAAATGGAAGTCAATAAAATTTCAGAACAATTCTTAAAAGACAGCATTATATCTGCAGGAAAAATTGATTTTGACAGAAGCAAACCTCAGATTCAGCCTTGCCCGGAATATCTTCTAATCTATCCAAAAGATAATCCAAGATTTGAAATCAATTATTCTAAATGCAAAGAAACAGCTGAATTTAAAGGATTGAAAAAAACAAAATAAGACATTACGTTTGTCATTCCGTAGGAATCTCAACATACAAAATATAGCAATTTAGATTCCTACGGAATGACAAAATCATGTTCTAAAAGCGATATCTAAAAATCTAATTTCTAAAACCTAACTTCTAACTTCTATCAAATGAATGGCAGAAATCTATTGCTCCCGGATTATTTTCTATTTGGAGGAATTTTCGCCATTTTTCTTCTAATTGTTCTATCATTTTTTCTTTACGGAAAATACAAATCTGCCAAAACAAAAAATAAAATACTTGAAGACAATTATAAAGTCATCGAAAAGAAATTGGAAAACGTAAGACTGGATCACATCGAAACCAAACTGAATCCACATCTTTTTAAAAATATCCTCAATTCTGTCCAGTCGCACGCCTATCAGACTTATATTTCGCTTGATAAATTGGCAAATATTCTGGATTACATTCTCTACGAAAGCAGCAACAAATACGTCAGCGCAAAAGCAGAACTCGACTTTGCTATGAGTTTGATCGACATTAATAAAATCAAAATCAATCCACTTTTTGACCTTAGAATTAAATCTAAAATTGACAAGGAAGATTCTATCTATTCAGAGAAAATTTTCGCGCCACTGATTTCTGTTGATTTGATAGAAAATGCTTTTAAACACACAGATTTCCTCGCACAAGATTCTTTTATTTCAATTAATCTAATCCTGGAAAATCGTCAGTTCGAGATGAAAGTCAGCAATAAGATTTCCGAAAAAACACCGATGCAAAAGGAAAACAGCGGTTTCGGAAGCGGCTCTTTTGATCAAAGATTAAAAATGATTTACAAAAGTCATTACAAACTGACGAAAAGTATTAATAACGATATTTACACCGCTCATTTAAAAATAGATCTGGGAGAATTTTATGATAAGATGCGTTATACTAGATGATGAACTACTGGCAATCAGCTATTTGAAATTACTTTGCGAAGAAATTGAAGGTGTTGAAGTTGTAAAAGCTTTTAATAATCCCAAAGTTTTTCTTCAGGAAATTGATAATATTGATTGTGATCTTTGCATTTTGGACATCGAAATGCCGGGACTGAACGGACTCCAAGTCGCAGAACTCATCAAAGGAAAAAAGATCATTTTCACAACAGCCTACAAAGAATATGCAGCCGAAGCTTTTGATCTGAATGTTGTAGATTATGTAAGAAAACCAATTAAGAAAGAGCGTTTACAACAGGCTTTTGAAAAGGCAGAAAAATTGATTGAAGACAAAGAAAAAAACAATTTCTTCGAGTGGAATACCAATCTTGGAAAAACGTTAATTTTCACAAACGAAATCGTCTACATCAAAACTTCCGAAATTGACAGCCGTGATAAAGATATTTCTTTAAAAAACGGTTCAGAAATTATACTTAAAAATTTAAGTTTCAAACACTTATCCGAATTATTACCTCAAAAATATTTTGTTCAAATCAACAAAAAAGAAATGGTGAATGTTCAGCATATCAAAATTTTCTCTTCATCAGAAATCATTTTGGACATCAATTCCGCTGACGGAAATCCTTTAAAACTAAATATCAGCGAGGTCTATAGAAATTCTTTGATTGATAAATTCTAAATCACAATTTTATTACATTTAAAAGCCTTTTCATTACAAGATCGGAGTTCGGATTGTTTGTCAGCTTACATTTGCCGAACTTTTAAAAAGATTTCGAATGAAAAAGCTGATCGGTTTTGCATTAATATTTGCTTCAATATCAAATTTTGCCCAGGAAAATAATTCAAAAGTCAACGTCTCATTTTTTGACGGAATCGCCGTTGCAGGTTATGTTGACAAAGGTGGATTTCTGAACTTTACAGGTCCAAATGTAAATTTTGTACATCATCAAACCAAAATAATGTTCGGAATGCTGCCTTCACTCAGAATCAAAGAAGACAAATCTGCAACTACAAAAAACAGCGTTCTAATGCCTACTTTGGGAATGGGAGTTACAGTTGCTTATAAAAAATTAGCTTTACAAATTCCACTTTACTACAACGCAAAAACAGCTGCAGAAAATGGCAAATGGAATGTAGGAATTGGATTAGGTTATCGCTTCCGGTAGGTTTCATTACATAATTTACAAATTTCATTACATAATGAAAAAAAGCAGTGTTCGAATCCGTCAAAACTTCTCAAATTTACATTCTGAAATCATGTAAAATATAAATTAATGATTATGAAAAAGTACAGGAATATTATTTTTTACGTTCTTACGATTGCTTTTTTTTCTTGCTTGATGTATTGGTTTTTCATCGAGGGAAAAACTTTAGAAGTTGGAGAAAACATAACACCCAGCAAAGCGACTGGAGCTACAATGTGGGAAAACTTTACAGATTCTTTCCTTGCAAATCTTCATCATCCTCTGGCGCTTTTATTAGCACAAATCGTTACTATCATCATGGTTGCGAAACTTTTCGGATGGATCTGTGTCAAACTGAAACAACCTTCTGTAATTGGAGAAATGATTGCCGGTATCGTCCTAGGTCCATCTTTGGTTGGACTTTATTTTCCTGAGTTTTCCGCTTTTATGTTCCCAAAAGAATCACTTCCGAACTTGCAATTCCTCAGTCAAATTGGATTAATCCTTTTTATGTACATCGTCGGAATGGAATTGGATCTCAGCGTTCTAAGAAAAAAAGCGCACGATGCAGTTGTTATCAGCCACGCCAGTATTATATTTCCTTTCGCTTTAGGTGTTGGACTTTCCTATTTTATTTATAAAGAATTTGCGCCGGAAGGGATTCAGTTTAGTTCCTTTGCATTGTTTATTGCCATTGCGATGAGTATTACGGCATTTCCAGTTCTTGCGAGGATTGTACAAGAGAGAAATCTGCATAAAACAAAAATCGGAACCATCGTTATTACTTGTGCAGCGGCAGATGACATCACAGCCTGGTGTATTCTTGCGGCCGTAATTGCCATTGTAAAAGCAGGATCTTTTTCAGGATCTGTATTCGTTATTTTAATGGCAATCCTATATGTTTTCTTAATGATAAAATTGGTAAAACCTTTTTTAACAAGGATTGCCGAATCTCAAAAGGGAAAAGGATTTATCAACAAAGCCTTGGTTGCCGTTTTCTTTTTGGTATTGATTATCTCTTCTTACGCAACCGAAGTGATTGGTATCCATGCACTTTTCGGAGCATTTATGGCTGGAGCAATCATGCCGGAAAATGTGAAATTCCGTAATTTGTTTATTGAGAAAGTTGAAGATGTAGCTTTAGTTTTGTTACTTCCACTTTTCTTTGTATTCACGGGACTTAGAACTCAAATCGGATTATTGAATGATCCACACCTTTGGAAAATTGGTGGACTTATTATTCTGACCGCAGTTATTGGAAAATTTATAGGAAGTGCACTTACCGCCAAATTCCTGAGAATAAGCTGGAAAGACAGTCTCACCATTGGAGCATTGATGAACACCCGTGGACTTACCGAGCTTATCGTCCTCAACATCGGTTATGATCTGGGCGTAATGGGTCCTGAACTTTTTGCAATGATGGTGATAATGGCACTATTTACTACATTTATGACTGGTCCTTCTTTAGACTTTATCAATTATCTTTTTAAAGGAAAAAAATCTATGCTGGAAGAAGATCAGGATGCAAATGATGAAAAATATAAAGTTCTTTTATCATTTGAAACCCCGGAATCCGGTAGTACGCTTTTGAAATTAGCCGATAATCTGACCCACAAAATGAACGGAAACAAGAGCGTGACAGCGATGAATATTGCTCCTGTGGATGAGTTACACGCTTATGATATAGAAGATTACGAGAAAGATCTTTTCGAAGATATAATTGACACCTCACAGGAACTAAAACTGGAAGTGACTACACTTTTCAAAGCTTCTACAGATATAGAGAATGACCTTATAAATATTGCAAACAAAGGAAATTACGATCTGCTTCTGGTAATGTTGGGCAAATCGATTTATGAAGGAAGTTTGCTCGGAAAACTTTTAGGATTTACGACGAAGATCATTAATCCCGAAAAATTATTGAATACTGTAAAAGGAAAATCCTACATCTTCAACTCCTCGCCTTTTGACGATTTTACCTTGGGAATCTTGGACAAGACGAATGTTCCTGTTGGTGTGATGGTAAATAAAAAATTCGAAAGTGCAGACAAAATTTTCATCCCAATTTTTGAATTGAATGATTTCTTTTTGGTGGAATATGCGAAAAGATTAATCAATAATAATGACTCTCAGGTGATCATTTTGGATGCTGCGGGACAGATCAGAAAGAACACAGAGATCCGCGAACTGATACGAAACATCGAACATATTGCGCCAAATCACATCACACTTTACAACGAAAAAACGATCGAAAAAGAATTTCTTCAGTCTCAGGATCTGATGCTCATTAGCAGTAAAAGCTGGAGAAACCTCATCGACTCCAAAAGTCTTTGGTTATCGGACATTCCTTCAACTTTAATTGTTTCTAATCCATAATTTTTTTTGAATTTTTCAGAATTAATGTTTATCTTCGTTCTGTGAAAACAATTAACACGACATATTATTACGCAATTTTGACCCTCAAATAGGATTAGGATTCGTATGTAGCTATATTAAAACCTCGTCCTGATGACGGGGTTTTTTGTTTTAAAAATTAAATACTATGAAGATAGGAATTATTGGAACAGGATTAATTGGAGGTTCCATTGCATTGAAATTAAAATATAAAAAATTCACCAACTTCGTTTACGGAATAGATCAGGACGAAGTCCACCTCAACAATGCTCTGGAACTGAATATCATTGATGAAAAAGCAGATCTGGAAACTGGCGTTAAGAATTCCGATTTAATTATCATTGCAATTCCTGTGGATTCTGCGAAGAAAATATTGCCGTCGGTTTTGGATTTAATTAATGAAAATCAGACTGTGATGGATGTTGGTTCTACAAAATCGGGAATTGTAGATTCTATCAAAGGTCATCCGAATAGAAAACGTTTTGTAGCATTTCACCCAATGTGGGGAACGGAAAACTCGGGTCCCAAATCTGCAACCAAAGACAGTTTTGCTGGAAAAGCAGCAGTAATTTGCAACAAAGAAGATTCTGATGTCGATGCTTTGGGGACTGTGGAAAAAGTAATTGCGAATCTGGAAATGCATCCAATCTATATGAATGCTGAGGCGCACGATGTTCATACTGCTTATATTTCACATATTTCGCATATAACATCTTACGCTTTGGCGAATACGGTTTTGGAAAAGGAACGTGAGGAAGATACAATCTTTCAGTTGGCGAGTTCCGGTTTTTCAAGCACTGTTCGTCTTGCAAAATCACATCCGGAAATGTGGGTTCCGATTTTCCGTCAGAATAAAGAAAATGTTTTGGATGTTTTGAATGAGCACATTACTCAGCTTAGAAAGTTCAAGTCGGCTTTGGAAAAGGAGAATTTTGATTATCTGGAGGAATTGATTACGAATGCAAATAAGATTCGGGGGATTTTGGATAAGTAAGAATTTCTTATTAATCAATTAGTTTTTGAGTCTTAGGTTTAATTACAATGTCAGGACTGAGATTGGGAAAATATTTGCGCATCACTTCTTTGGACTTTCCGGATGTATCAATGAATTTCCAATTTTTACCATTATCATTTGAAATTCCAATCAATGTATAATCGGCAAGAATATCTCCTTTTGGTGTTTTCATCAGAATTTCCTGTCTTATAGTAACCTGAGTTTCGTTTCCTTTTTTGATAAATTTAGATGGTTCTTTGAAATTAACATTTTTAAAAACATATCCTTCTTTTTCCATTTTTCCCATCGCTGCAGTAGTTGCCTGAATTAATTTTTCTCTACCGCCAATCATTTCAACAACTTTCGGATGAGTAAAATTTAGAAATTCTTTATAATTTTTTTCAAGAAAATATTTTCTCATCAATTGAAGCTGACTATTCAAATTAGAATTCGTTGTTTGAGAATTTGAAAAATTGAATATTACAGCGAAAATTATGATTAATGCTTTTTTCATTTTATTAAAATTTGAGAAATAAAACTCTTATATTTTTATGAAGATTTTCAATTATAAGTTATTGGATTTTTACTTATCAAAATGATTCGGATGCAATTTCTTAATATCATCCACAGTTCCAAGAACTTTATCTTTCAAAGAATTCTGATAGATTTCCAATTTTTGAGAAACTTCGGAATCTGAAGTTCCGATGATTTTTGCAGCAAGAATTCCAGCATTTGTTGCACCGTTAAGAGCAACCGTCGCAACCGGAATCCCAGAAGGCATTTGTAGAATCGACAAAACTGAATCCCAGCCATCAATAGAATTACTTGATAAAATTGGAACGCCAATCACTGGTAATGTCGTACAACTTGCTACCATTCCTGGAAGATGAGCTGCACCACCTGCGCCTGCAATAATGATTTTTAAGCCTCTTTCTTTTGCTGTTTTTGCATAATCAAACATTCTTTCCGGCGTTCTATGAGCAGAAACTACAGTTAGCTCGTAAGGAATCTCCAAAGTTTTCAAAAAATCAGCAGCTTGCTGCATTATTGGCAAATCGCTTTGGCTGCCCATTATTATTCCGACCATTTTCAAATTTTATTAGATGTCCAAAGATAAAGATTTATGAGTAAAACTCGGGATTTTTGGAATATCTTTGTTTTTAATTCTTTCCATTTGACTTCCAAAACCATCATCTGCATTTTCATCGTCGCCATCGTTTGGGGAACGACTTTTTTGGGTATTAAAATCGGTGTGGAAACTGTTCCGCCTTGGTTTGTTGCAGGATTTCGTCAGTTTTTGGCAGCATTGATTCTGTCACCTATTTTACTTTTCAAAAAAGAATTGAAATGGATTGGCTGGAAAAACCTTTCTATTCAACTTACACTTTCTACATTGATGCTGATTGGCGCAAATGGTCTTACAACAGTTGCTGAGAAAGATTTGACTAGCAGTCTGACATCGTTAATCAGTGCACTTTCTCCAGTTTTTATCTTTATCGGAAGTATGATTATCGGGATGGAAAAATTCACTTTCAGGACTTTGATCGGGCTTATGATGGGCTTATTTGGTGTGGTTTTTATTTTTTGGGATGGCATCAATGATCTTGCAAATCCGGATTACAGAAATGGATTATTGATCTTGATTTTGGCTATTTTATGTTGGGGCGGCGGAACAATTTATACCAAAAAATTACATTCGGAAAATAATAATCTTTTTTTGAATCTCTTTTACCAGTTTGCTTTTGCTGGAATTGTTCAGTTGATTTTTGCAGTCTTGTTTTCTGATGAAATTAATGTTGACAATTGGTCTGCAAAAAGTATTTCAGCGATAGTTTATTTAGCCGTTTTCGGTTCTGTGACAGCATTTTTCGCGTATCATTATTTACTAAAAACGTTGCTTCCAACACAAGTTTCTATCTTATCTTATGTGAATACAATTATTAGTATTTTTCTCAGTTGGCTGATATTAGGTGAAACAATTTCTGCAAAATTTCTGATCGCAACAGCCTGCATTATCAGTGGTGTTTTTATCATTAATTACAAACCGGGAATGTTGAGATTTGGTAAAAAAGAAAAGCTGCCCGAACTTTAATTCCAGACAGCTTATGTTTTTATTGTTTGATATTAGCCTCACATTTTTTCTGGAGGCGTTGCTGTTCCTGTTCCTGCTGTATTTGCATTCATATTTACACTGATTGTTGGATTCACAATCGTCAGCATATCTCTTCTGTAAACAATTATATTCAGTCTCATCTCTATGTTTTTGGGTGTTTGGTCTGCCGGAACAGTAAATACACGACCATGGTTTGGCAAAAATGTAAGTCTCCAGGTTCCATTTTGGACAAATGCTCTTGCAGAATACATAGGAATATTGCTATTGCTTCCTGAAATATATACATTAGAATTATCTCCTCCACCTCTGATGATAAATCCGCCAATCGTCAAATAATAGGCTGAGGAGGAAATACCCGTATCATAATTCGTTAATCCAGAATAATTCACCGCTGTGAATGCGTAGGTTACACTATTTATTGCGCTGTAATCAGAAGTTTCGGGAACATATCTTTTTATAACATTATTACTATTGTCTTTCACAATAAGATAAGAATTAACCGAAGATCCTGTATGAACACCCGGATTTTCCAAATATAATGTGTTGGAAAGTTTCATATTCCCATTGATGTCTAATGTTTGTACGGGATTAGCTTTTCCTATACCAACTTGTGCTGTTATTAAACCAAAAAAAAGAATTGCAACTGCTGTAATTTGTTTTTTCATCATTGTGTGTTTGTTTTTATAATTAAATTCCACTTGGTGCTGTTCCGGCATCACCAGATATGTCACCGTTCAGATTATAAGTTGTAACAGATTCGCTCAATACTTTAAAAAATCTTTTTGATAAGAGTATGACATCAAAATTGTATGTATATCTCCCACTAGTGTACTGTGTATTCAGCGTTGGATATCCAATATTAACGCGCCATGTGCCACCAGATTCAAAAGCCTTGATTACAAAATACCCTTTTACAGAACTATTAGAATAAATTCCGTTGTTAGGTTGAGAAACAGTTGAAGTACTTGGAATAGCTTCAAAATTTGTAATTGCAACCATATATTTATCCGTCGAAATCTGAAGGTCAAGATTATTCAAATCATCTCTGTAAATATTAGAAATAGAATATGGCTGTATAATAATTGGCGTGTAAAGCGTTTCTACTTTCATTACTTTTCCGTTGACAACAGTGGATTGCGGATCAACAGCAAGGACATCGAAGCCATTAGGATTAGGAGTATAAGTATTGGGATTTACATATACCGAAGTACCGATTGCAACAGAGCCTTTAACCTCAAGTCTTTCTGTGGGAGAAGGCGTTCCTATCCCAACATTTTGGGAGAAGAAAATTCCTGATACCATTGGTAAAAGGATTGATAAATAATTTCTCATTGGTGTTTTTATGGATTTAAAATTGGTGTAGCTTCAGTTCCCGAAGAAGTATTACCAAGATTTTTGGTTCTTTCTCCAAAAAGTTTAACGTAGGTTTTGGGATAGATTGCACAGACGAAAGTCCAAGTGCCGTTCGATAAAGAAGACATCCCCGAATAATCTGCATACAAATTCCAGAATCCTCCAATATTTCTAACTCCGAAAGATGGCATTGCCAAAATACCGGAAGTTCCCAAAGATAGATCTCTGTCAAAATAAGCAGATAGAATGACTACTGCAAAATCTGTCGTATTAATCCTTGTATTGAATTGCTCTACCCAATCTCCACCAACATTAGTAAGTTTATATGTAGCAATAGTTGCAATTCCGGGACTGCCGGGAACCCTTGGGTCAATTTTTTTGATACTGTTATCAGAAATATTCTGAGTAAGCAACAGATACCTGTCCTTTTCATCTAAGCCGATCTGGTCGACAGTTCCTGCAATAATGTTATCGGATTTGAAACTGCCGTTTACGTCTAGGTCAGTTCTTGGCTGAGCGGTATTAATACCGATACCTACTTGTGCATTTGTAGAAATAAATAATAATGCAGCAAGAGATAAATAAAATTTGTCTCTCATCAATTTGTGTTTGTGCAAATGTATAAAAAAATACAAAACCAAACTATTAATAAAAGATTTTTTTCTCAATCTACAATTGAAAATCAATCAGTTGGAAAGAACCACATAAAAAACGAAAACATAAATCACTATTAATAATCGATTATTAATTAAACATATCAAATAAACAGACTCTAAGATTTTATCTTTATTTCGAAATCACTTTCACTAATGATTTGATATGGATCAATTTCCCCATCAATTCTTCTCTGGAATCTGCCAGAACATTGATGTGTCCCATTTTTCGTCCAGGTTTTGTCTCAGTTTTTCCGTAAAGATGAACGTAGGTTTTTGGTAATTTTAAAACCTCTTCAAGACCCTGGTATTTTACTTTTCCAGAATAGTTTTCTTCACCAACAAGATTCAACATTCCTGAAAATCCGAAAGCATCCGTATCAGCCAAAGGTAGATTTGTCACCACTCTGTAAAACTGTTCAAACTGGGAATTGGCATTACCTTCTTGTGATTGATGTCCAGAATTATGGAGTCTTGGCGCCGTCTCGTTTACCCAAACTTTTCCGTTTTTATCAAGAAATAATTCAATAGCAAAAAGCCCTGCAGAATCTGCACTTTTGATGAATTGAGTTGCAATTACATCAATCTGCTTTTGGGTTTCATTAGAAATATCAGCCGGACAAATATTAAAATCCAGAAGATTCAGTTTTGGGTCTGCAACCATTTCTGTCACAGGAAATGTTTTGATTTCTTCATTTTCGTTTTTAGCAACAATTACGGATAATTCTTTATCAATATCTACAAGATTTTCCAAAACAGATTCCTGAGTCCAAAGGTTTCTCCAATCGTCATTAGAACGAAGTAATTGAACGCCTTTTCCATCATAACCGCCTGTATTCAGTTTTTGAACGAAAGGGATTTGGATTTTGATTTCGTCTTCACTTCCATCCATAATTTCGAATTCTGGAGAAGGAATTCTGTTTTCTTCATAAAATTGTTTTTGAAGAATCTTCTGCTGAATGATTTTAATAATTTTAGAATTTGGAACTACTTTCACACCTTGATTTTCGAGCTCTTCAAGCGCATCTGCATTCACGTGTTCTATTTCAATCGTTACAACATCTTTGTCCATTCCAAATTCCAAAACCGTGTCATAATCATTGAAATCTCCTCTTGTGAAGTGTGAAATATTAGCACAAGAACATTCCGGGTTTGGGTCAAGAACATAGAATTCATCATCATATTTCAATGCTTCCTGAATGAACATTCTTCCAAGTTGTCCACCTCCTAAAATTCCGATTTTCATTTTCTTTCTTTTTTAATTTATTTAAATATATTTTGACTAAAGTCAAATTATTTTTCTAATCGAAAAATGGGCTAAAGCCCATTCTTACTGATATTAATTCTTACAATTATCTTTTCTTCTAGTATCGATGATGTACTGGATTTTCCATTCGTTATTCGACTTTACCAATTGAAAAGAATTGACGCCACAATGCGAAAACTGACCTTTGTAATAAAATTCATAAGGTGTCCAAACCGAAGCCAGATTTCCATCAATCAAGATGTTTGAGAAAGTAATTCTCTCATCCAGACTTCCTTTTTCAGTTTTGGAAATACTGATTGCGAAATCATTAATACCTTCATTTTTCACTTCCGAACTTTTTGTAATCGTCTGCAAAACAGCATTCTTGTGAAATGATTTTTTAATCAATATAGAATCAGAAGCTTTCATTCCGTTAAATAATTGATTAACTATTGTTTTCACCAAATCCTCTTCTGATGTTTGAGAAAAACCAAAAATGGGAAGGATACTTAATAACAAAATTCCGATTTTCATCTGTAGATTATTTGTTCACAAAAATAGAGATTTTTTGCTGGATTTGTCTTTTCAAAATAAGATAAAATCAAAGCTCTAAAACCTTCATTCCCTATCAATTCGGTATATATTGTCGGAATCAAAAACATTAAAAATTCTTTAATTTATCTTCACAAAGGTTTTATATTTGTCGGATGTCAGAAATCATAATTCTCTTTATTGGAGCGATTGCTGCCGGATTGATGGGTTCTCTTACAGGTCTGGGTGGCGGTGTCATCATTATTCCTCTTCTCACACTTGGTTTTGGTGTTCCGATGCATTATGCGATTGGCGCTTCCCTTATCTCAGTTATCGGAACGTCTTCCGGCGCAGCTGTTGCTTTTGTGAAAGAAGGTTTTACCAATATGCGAATCGGAATGTTTCTGGAAATTGCGACCACAGCAGGAGCAGTTTCCGGTGCATTAGTCTCAGGATTTCTGAATCCGAATACAATCGGGATTATTTTTGCGAGTATTCTAATTCTCACTGTTTTACTAAATCTAAAAGGAAAACCTGACCATCAGGAAGAATTAATCAAAGGAAGTTTAGCTGATAAACTTAAACTTTACGGGACTTTCCCAGACAAAGACCGCATCAAACATTACGCTTCCCGAAATACGATTCCAGGATTTCTGATGATGGTTTTTGCAGGCGCAATGTCCGGACTTTTAGGAATAGGCTCTGGTGCTTTGAAGGTTTTAGCAATGGATAATATGATGAAATTACCTTTCAAAGTTTCTACGACAACAAGTAACTTTATGATTGGTGTAACTGCTGTTGCGGGCGCTTTAATCTATTTCCAAAGAGGTCAAATCATTCCTGTAATTGCTGCGCCGGTTTTGATTGGTGTGGTTGTGGGAAGTTTCATTGGTTCTAAAACTTTGATGATTTCTAAAACAAAGAAGCTGAAAGTATTTTTCGCAATCGTAATCACGATTCTTTCAATTTATATGATGTACAACGGTGTCAATAAAAATTTCCATTAATGAGAACAAAACCATTTACAGACGTTGACCTTAATCGTTCCGTTGGGAATCTTTTGCGATTAGGTGTTCTACTTTCCGTTGTTACTTCTTTGGTAGGGTTTATCAAACTTTTTATGGAAGGCTTCGTAATGCCTAAAAAGTATAAACTTTTAGATATGGGAACGACCTCCGAAAAAGTCTGGGGTCAGTTTTGGAATTCGTTAATGAAAGGTGAAGGAATGGCTATCATTCAACTTGGAATTTTGTTCCTAATTTTAACGCCATTGGTAAGGATTATCTTTGCATTGATTGGCTATCTTAAAGAGAAAGACTACACTTATGTCATCATTTCACTGATTGTCCTAGCGATTATGACCGTTAGTTTTCTGACAGGTTACGCACATTAGTAATTAAAAATTATTAATGATGAATTATAAATAAAAGTTGATAATTTCGGTATATCAATTTTCGTAAAACTCCAAAGGCAAATCATCTGGGTCAGTTGTAAAAAAGAATCGTTTATCTGTGAATTCATCGATTCTGATTTCTTCGCAATCCAAACCTTTTTGAATTAATTCATTTCGTTTTTCTTCTACATTGTCAACTGAAAAAGCGAGATGACGAAGGCCACAACTTTCTGGTCTTGAAGGTCGAGCTGGCGGATTTGGGAAAGAGAATAACTCAATCACATAATGTTCTCCGATTGCTAAATCTAGTTTGTAAGACTGCCTTGCTTCACGATAAACTTCACGAATAATATTGAGTCCTAAAACTTCTGTATAGAATTTTTTGGAAACTTCGTAATTGGAGCAAATAATAGCGATGTGGTGGATTTTCATTTTAAAACTTTTTAAATTCTTCTTCCAATAATTTTTTATAAACCTTTCTTAACTTCCTTTCAACTTTATCTTCTCTAAGATTCCTTTCGATTGTCATTGACTTCAAACTAAAAGAAGTTCCTGAACCACTTTCGTCCTTTGACATATAAAACTGTATATTCTCTATAGTTTGGTCATCTAATTTCAGTTTATCAATCTTATAATCATTACTTCTATCAATTTCTTTTAGAATCAATTCTTTTACACTGTCGTTTGCAACCTTAAAGATTTCCTTATTATTGTTAAGATTTTTCTGATTTACACTTACTGCTTCAAAATATCTCCATTTGTTTTCCGCAATAATTCTTGTCGTGTCTTTATATACATTGACGTTTCTTTTTTTAAACTCATCCAATAATTCTTCTTTTGTTTTAGGTATTATAAAAGATGTTGAGTTATCAAAAATCAAATTTCCATTGTAAGGAACATACTTGTAATAATGTGATGGTGAAGTCGACATCAAAACCAAAATACTTGGAAAAATAACAAAAGCTGGAGAAATTTTTCCGATTTCAAAAAATTTGATTCTATTTTTATTTTTAATGAAATAATAAGGAATAATTAGAAAAATAAGAGCAAGCAAATCTGAATAATCTACAACTCTATGAATCGAAATTGGCGAAAACAAATTATAGATTTCAATGAATTTTTCTGAATAAGGAGATTTCCAAAACGTAAAAAATAAGGCTGTAATATAAACAGAGTTTTGCTGAAGTTTTGGAAAGAAATAAGTTAGTAAAAATGGAAGTAAAACAATCCCAGCAACATCAGATAATTTTCCCGTAAACCAATTGTGAAAATGTAATTTCAAAAAATGGTCATTCAAGAACAGAATAATCAGACTGAAAATAAAAATGATGTTGCAGAGTAGAAATTTATTCTTCATTCTTTTTTAATTTTAAAACGATGAAGAATATGTTTTATTTCGATTCTTCTTTTACTTTCTCCAAATAATCCTCTTTTAATTCTTTCAAACCTTTGAAATAATTCTCTTTATCCATAAACAGTTTCGGATTGTAAGCGTCGCCTTCTTTTCGTTTTTTATGAATATCGAATTGACTTGCGTGAGAAGCCACCCAAACATCGAAATCAAGTTTTTTCATCGCATCCAAAGTGTAAGCATAATCTTTTTGAATAGTTGGATAAGCTTTCACATCAGAAAATTTGTGGTCGATGATGATGGACGGCATATTCGCAATCAAAACTTTATAACTTCTGTCTTTATCTTTGGTTTCGAAGATAAAACTGCAAGAACCTTTTGTATGACCTGGATGATGAAGCAAAGTCAAAGTCGTGTTTCCTAATTTGATTTTGTCATTATTTTTTAAAAGAAAATCAGGTGTCAATGGTTTAAAAGTCACACCATATTTTCCTAATTCGTAATCTGATTTTCCGCCGGATTTCAATTCTGCTAATTCCGCTTCGTCAACATAAAGTTTTGCGCCTGTTTCTGCTTTGATATCAGCCATTGCGCCCATATGGTCAAAATGCGCTTGAGTCAAAGTCAGGATTTTGATGTCTTTGTATTTGAATCCTAACTTCTCAATATTCGCTTTGATTTGAAGGTAAGAATCAGCCAAACCTGTATTGATAAGAATATTTCCTTTATTCGTCACGATGAGATACGAAGCCAAGTCGTAAGTTCCAACATAATACAGATTCCCTACAATTCTGAAAGGTTCATAAGGTTGTGACCATTCTGCGGAATGATTGGTTGGTTCTGTTACGGTTTGTGCATTCCCGAAAAAAGAAATGATTAATAGAAATAATAGGGGAAGTTTTTTCATAATTAATTTTATTGATTATCCACAATTTTGTCATTCCGAAGGAATCTAAACTGTTGTATTCTTCTGTGTCGAGATTCCTTCGGAATGACAAAATTTATGGTTACTTAAAATTGTTGTTGAAACAAATGATTTAAAAATTCCAAATTAGGATTCTGAAATCTTATCAATTCTAATTTTTTATTTCATGATAAATCCTTTATTTCTTTTTCACGTTCAATAGCTTGTTGAATCCAATCAGACTTTTCATAATGAACTAAAAACTCAACATTATATTTTGCTGTAAAGCTACTTGGATTTGTTTTGGCTTTATGTTGATGCAATCTAATATGAAAATTGTTTGTAACTCCCGTGTAAAGAACTGTTCGGTTTTTATTGGTTAAAATATAAACATAGAATGTATAAGCTCCTTCTGGAAATTCAATCATTTTCATTTTGTTTTATAAGACAGTTTTTTCCATAATATTGTCATTCCGAAGGAATCTAAACTGCTTTGTTCTTCTGTGTTTAGATTCCTTCGGAATGACAAACTTTGTAGATAATTATTATTTTGTGATTCTCTTCCAACTTCTAACATCCAGCTTCCATCTTCTTAAAACCTCATCACATCTTTCACTACTCCACCTTTTTGAGTCAACGGAATCAGTTCTGTTTTGATGAAATCTGTGATTCTCTCGTTGTCGATATCATTCGGGAAAAGAAGATGAACGTTGGCTCCAGCATCTAATGTGAAGAACAAAGCTAAACCAGTAATTCTTCTAAATTCCCAAATTTTATTAATGACTTGTAAAGTTCCCGTTTGCATTAGGATAAAAGCAGGGTCGCTCATCATCATCATTGCGTGAAGTGTCAGCGCTTCGTGTTCAACCAATTTGATGAAACCTTCCATATCGCCCGATGAAAGAATTGTTTTCAGTTTGGTGAAATTTTCGTGAGCTTCCTGAAAACGTCTTTCAGCATAAGGATTGGTGTTCATCAAGCCGTGACCAACAGTCGAAGAAACCGATTTTTGACCTTCGTGAATCAACAAAACCCAATCATTGAAGTTCTTGAAAATCGGATGAATATCGTCGTTATTGTAAGGAACTGCGAACAAATCCGAACTTCCTTCTACCTCTTCAGTTTTTCCCCAAACTACTAAACCTTCGTAAAGACTTCTGCAAGCACTTCCGCTTCCTAATCTTGCTAAAAAACTAGCTTTTTGGTTGATGGTTGACTGTTGTTGGTTGTCAGCTTGAGGTTCTCGAAGGCTATTAGTTTCTGTCAGGCTGAGGCTCTCGAAGCCTTCCTTAATTGAAAAAATTTCATCTAAGTTCATCAGACATTTTGCAATCGCTCCGAAACCTGATGCGGAACTTGCGATTCCAGAACTGTGTGGAAAAGTATTTTCTGTTCTGATGATGTATTTTCCTTTTAGAATCCAAGGCAGATATTGCTCGATGTTTTTGAAATATTTTTCAATTTTTTCAGCGAATTTATTCTCTTCGTTTCCTGACAAAAAAGTCTGAACGGAGAATTCTTCTCCTGCAAAAAACTCCATCGAGGTGTTGGTTCTGCAATGGTTCAAAGTGTAGCTGATGCTGGGATTTGCCGGAATTTGATTTTCGTATTTTCCCCAATATTTTATCAATGCGATATTGGACGGACAGCTTACGGAAACCGCTTGGTTTGATATGTTAAATTGGGAATTTCCCAAAAATTCTTGAGTCATAATGTGGCTTTTGGCAATCGGTTTTTGGCTGTTAGCTTTTGCCGATTGGTTTTGGTTGGCTAATTTAAGAATTAATAAAGCTTTCTCAAAGTTGATTTCTGAGTAATTGATTTCTTCTTTATAAAGTCATAAAATAAGTGATTTTAATTAATCAGAACAAAAAATCTCTTTATTCTTTTGTCATTCCGGAGGAATCTAAATTGCCATATTCTTCTGTGTCGAGATTCCTTCGGAATGACAAAAATGTGGTTTTATTCTGTTTAAGATTAAATTCATCAAAAACACATTTAGTTAAGCCATTGATTCACTACAAAGCCTAGCTGATTCATTTCGTTATGTCGATGATTAAATTCGTTAGGTCATTGATTCATTACGTTGCGCCATTGATTCATTACGTTGGTTCAGTGATTCATTTAGTTGAGCCATTGATTCACTTAGTTGAGGCAGATGCATAGAATTTATTACAAATCAACAAGTTACCACACAAGCTTATTTCATCATTAGTTTAACGAAATTATATTTCTGAGGAACACTTATGTAGGCCTTTTTGGTTCAATGGTAATACTATATTTTACAAATTCAATGACAAAGTACAGTTCAATTACAAAGTTTTTCTGTAACATTTTTGAGATTAATGAACTAATTTTGTGAGGTTTTAAAAATCGTTGAGAAGAAAGACAAAACCTCAACATAGCCCCGATGGTAGTGGCATCCTTTTTTTGCTTTGGACAAATTTTCTATGGATAACAAATCGTTCTGAGCAAAAAAAGATATAGCGGACAGCGGGTTGGACAAGTGAATCGAATTGAAAATCGTCTTGCTCCAAGAAATTAATTATTCATTTTTAATTACAAATTATCAATGCTGAAAGCTGAAAATATCAAAAAAACATACAACGCCGGAAAGAAAATTGCGCTTCAGGACTTCTCGATTGAAGTTCCAACAGCGAGTGTTTACGGGCTTCTCGGACCAAATGGCGCCGGAAAAACGTCGTTTATCCGTATCATCAATCAAATTACGCAGGCGGATGAGGGCAAGGTTTGGATTGATGGCAAGGAATTGAATCCGGAGCACATCCGAAACATCGGTTATATGCCGGAGGAGCGCGGACTTTACAAGAATATGACGGTGGGCGACCAGCTTCTGTATTTTGGTGAGTTGAAAGGAATGTCCCGAGCAGAAGCACTTTCGCAGGCTAAATTTTGGTTTGAGCAACTGAACATCGACCAATGGTGGAAGAAGAAACTGAGCGAACTTTCGAAAGGGATGGCGCAGAAAATCCAGTTTGTGGTGACGGTTTTGCACCGTCCGAAATTGTTGATTCTGGATGAGCCTTTTTCGGGTTTTGACCCTGTGAATGCGAATCTCATCAAAGACCAAATCATCAGATTAAAAAATGAGGGAACGACAATTATTTTATCCACGCACCGAATGGAAAGTGTGGAGGAAATGTGTGATTTTGTGGCGTTGATAAACAATTCTAAGAAGGTTTTGGACGGGAAAGTTTTTGACGTTCGAGAACAATTTAAACAGAATGTTTTCTCTGTTGTTTTGTCGGATGTGAATTCTGAAAATCTGGAGGAATTGACAAGAAAATATCAAATCGAAAACATTGGAACTGCGAATGGTTTGTTCAATTTTGAATTGAAAAATACGGAGAATCAAAGTGTTCTTTTGCAAGACCTTCTGAAAACGGGAACGATACGGACTTTCAATGAGAAGATTCCAAGTATGAATGAGGTTTTCATTAATGCTGTTCGTGGTTGATTGTTGTCTGTTGACAGTTGACAGTCTTCGTACTTTTTACATTTTACTTTATACATTTTTACAATAAATGAAAAATATATATTTAATTACCAAGAGAGAATTTCTGACGCAGGTGAAGAAAAAATCTTTTATTATTTTAACGCTTTTGGCCCCACTAATGATTGTTGGATTTGGTGCTCTGATAGGGTTTATGTTCAAGGCCAATGAAGCGGAATACAAGTTTGAAGTGGTTGACAAAAGCGGAATTTTTGCAGGTCAATTGAAATCTACAAAAGATATTACTTACACTTTTGTTCCTACCAACACAGAAAATGCTTTAGTAAAAAATCTGAAAGAACTGAAAGGCTCGGACGGAATTCTCATCATTCCTGAACTGAAAGACAAGAACTTTGATGCATTGGAAAGTGGAACAAAATTATTGACCAACAAGAAAATTGGTGTTGATACGAAAGTTGCTGTTTCTTCTGACCTAAGCAATATTCTGAAAAAAGAGAAAATCAAAATGTTGGGAATCTCAGAAGACAGAATCGTAAATCTTGATAAAAGTTTCAAAATCATTTCTCAAAATGTAACAGAAAGTGACCGACCAGAAAGTGACCTCGCTTTCGGAATCAAAACGGCGTTGAGCTTCGGGTTGATGTATGTGGTTTTTATGTTTATCATTATTTATGGTGTTCGTGTGATGAGAAGCGTTTTGGAGGAGAAAAATAACCGTGTTGTGGAAATTATCATCTCATCTGTGAAACCATTCGAGTTGATGATGGGAAAAATTTTGGGCGTGACTTTGGTGGCTTTGACGCAATTCATTGTCTGGATTGCAATGTCTGTAACCGCTGCACTTTTCCTTAATACAGGATTTGCGGCGATGCAGAAAAATATGTCTCCCGAACAAGGCGAAATGATGAAAAATTTTGATTTTCAACAAATTGCTACTGAAGTTTCTCACGTTCTGTTGGATATGAATTATGTCGGCATCATCTCTGTTTTTGTGTTTTTCTTTTTATTCGGTTACATCTTTTACAGCTCGATGTATGCAGCGATTGGAAGTGCGGTTGACAATGAAACGGAGACTCAGCAGTTCACAATGTTTGCGATTATTCCACTGATGATTGGGCTTTACGGAAGTTTTACAATTATGAATAATCCTGATGGACCTATGGCTTTTTGGTTATCAATCATTCCGTTTACTTCGCCTGTTGCGATGATTGCGAGGATTCCGTTTGGTGTTCCGCTTTGGCAGATTTTGTTATCGATTTTCTTATTGATTGCTTCTACTCTAGTGATGGTTTACATTGCTGCGAAAATTTACAGAGTTGGGATTTTGATGTACGGAAACAAGGCTACTTTAAAGGAGATTTGGAAGTGGATTAGGAGTTAGATTTCTGTTATTTAATTAATTTTCATTTTATTTGTGAAAAATTAATACTTTGAAAAAACTAATTCTAATTGCTTTGGCTTCATTATCACTTATTTCTTGTAGAAAAGATGATGATGAAAAAGAAGAATCTTTAATTTTAGGAACCTGGAATCTTACCAAAATACAAGTTATTTCTGGAAAAGATAATTCGGTTTTATCTTCTGTAGCAGTAATAGATTGTCCAGATAAAAGAAAATATGAATTTTCCGATAATAAATATAAATTAACTTATTTCAAGGATAGTTTTTTAGTTCATTGTGATGTTAATGAAATAGAAAATGGAGAATTCACTTACGACAAAAATCAGAAATATGTATTATTTAATTCTACTTATGGTCAAAACAATTACAGTTATGGAGTTAATGTCAATGCTATAACAAGTACTGAGTTGCAGATCTATGAATCCTCTTTTCCTTATGATGCTAATGGAGATGGAATAAATGATAAATATGTAAGAGTATTCAACAAATAAAAAAACGCCTCAGAAGATTTTTGATAATTTTTAGTTTTAAGAGTTGCGATTAATTATATTATTTCATTATCAAATTAATTTTCATTTTATTTGTGAAAAATTAATACTTTGAAAAAACTAATTCTAATTGCTTTGGCTTCATTATCACTTATTTCTTGTAGAAAAGATGATGATGAAAAAGAAGAATCTTTAATTTTAGGAACCTGGAAAACTATTGAGTACAGATATATTTCTGGAAAAGATGGTTCAATAATTTATTTGGCTACAATTCCTGAAACGGATTGTCTTAGAAAATCAAACTACATTTATAAAAACAACGGAAAATTTGTTACAGAATTTTTTTATAATTCTGAAACTGGAGAATGTGGCAATATTGCTTATACGGAGGAATCAGATTATGTTTATAATGAATCTGAAAAGACAATTTCTTATAAATTTGATAATTCTAACGAAGAAATAACAAAAGTTTATTCCCTGACAAAAACCGAAATGCAAATTCTTATTCAAGAAGTTCCTGACCACAATAATGACGGAATAGACGATAAAATAATTAGAGTTTATAAAAGAAAATAAATTCTATATTAACTTAAAAACAAAACAATAACAGATAAACATTAATTAAATCATGAAACATTTAAAACATTTTTTAGCAATTATTTTATTCTTGGGAATCTCTGCTAAAGCATTTTCACAAGACAAAAAAGTAGCGGTTGTTTCTTTTTACACCGACAAAGTGATGGGATACAAAGATCTTGGTATCAGCAATGAGGAACTTATTACCAGAATTCTAAACCTTCGAGACAATCCAAAATTTAACCTAAATCCAATCCTAGAAAAATATCACAATGCTTTTTTCAATGATTATGCTTCTAAATTCCCATTCAAATTGTTACCGGAGGAAACCGTAACTTCTAATCAGCAATACCAGCAATTTGTACCAAAGTATGAAAAAAGCGAAGAAGATCTAAAAAACTACAATGTCTATAAAGGTTATAAATACATCTACGAAGGTTTTAATGGGAAAACAAATGAAGTAGGTATGGCTAATATTTTTAAAGATCAGGCAGATGGCGTATTATTTACAGAAATTCATTTTGCATTGGAAAAAGGTTTTGGACTTGGAGGAACTGCGAGTATCAAAATGAGAGCTTTTGCAAGAATTGCTTTATATGACAAAAGCGGAAATAAATTGTGGGTTATCAACGAAAGTGCAAACTCCAAAAAAACCGGTGTAATGGTGGGTGGAATGCCAATAATGTCTCCAGACAAAATCCTTCCAATGTGTGAAAGTGCGTTAGAAGAATTGATGAAAGATCTGGACAGCAATCTTCCTAAAATCATCAAAAAATCTACAAAATTGTAATTTCTAAAATATTAATAAAAAAAAAGAGATTCCAAATTAGGAATCTCTTTTTTTATTTCTTTCTCTTAGCAATAGACTTTGCTTTTTGCTGAGCTCTATTCGCTCCAAATTTCTTAGGTTCTTTTCTTTTGCTTGGTCCGCCAAGATTGGTTTTCTTGTTCTTGGCTTTTTTCTCGTGGAATGCAGAATCGCCTTCGTTCAGTTTTGCGGTGGTCAAGAATTTCATTTTAACTTCTTCCTGTTCTGATGCGATTTTCACTTTTGAGATTGTAACAGCTTCTGGGAATTCGGTTTTTTTGATTTCTTTGTCCATCAAAAGTTCGATATCCAAAAGTTGCGCTTCTTCTTTTTTAGTAAAGAAAGTGATAGAAATCCCTTCTTTGTCAGCTCTACCCGTTCTACCAATTCTGTGAATATATTGCTCTGGAACTTCTGGAACTTCGAAGTTAAAAACGTGAGAAATATCCGGAATATCCAAACCTCTCGCCATAATATCTGTCGTGATTACACCTCGCAATTCTTCATTGGTGAATTCCTGCATCACTCGTAATCTGAAATTCTGAGATTTGTTTGAGTGAATTACACCAAACTGGTCAGGAAACTCAACATTCAGTTTTTCGAAAATTAAGTCCGCATGTTTTTTATTATTAGCGAAAATCAGAATTTTTTCTAAGTCTGTTTCTGTTTTAAGAAGGTGGATTAATAAATTCAGTTTTGTATTGAAGTTCTCAACCGGAACTGCAGATTGTGCAATTTTTTCCAAAGGCGTTCCAGACCTTGCCAAAGAAATCTCGATTGGACCAGCGAAATATTCGTTCAGCAAAGCATCTACAGCATCTGTCATTGTTGCAGAAAAAAGAATGTTTTGTCTTTTCTCCTTCATCATTTCAAAGATATGCGTCAACTGTGGGCGGAAACCAAGATTCAGCATTTCATCAAATTCATCTATGATCAATTTGTTTACTTCTTTCAAAGAAATTGCATTATCAATTGCGAGATCCATTACTCTACCAGGCGTTCCCACCAAGATGTCGCAACCATCATTGAACAATAGTTTTTGTGTATTGATGTTTTTACCACCGTAAATCCCGATTACTCTTGCCGTCAGATTTTCCGTCATTTTTGTGATTACTTCTGCCACCTGAACCACCAACTCTCTGGTTGGAACCAAAACCAAAACCGTTGGGTTTCCTGTTTTGTTATATTTCCAGGTTTTAAGGACTGGAAGTGTGTAGGCCAAAGTTTTACCTGTTCCGGTTTGGGCAATTCCCATCACGTCGCGTCCGGAAAGTATCGGTCCGATGCTTTTTTCCTGAATAGGTGTTGGTTCAAAAAGGTTGAGATCGGCTAATACATCCAGAATCTTTTCCGGTAAATCAAAGTCTGCAAAAGTGGTTTTCATCTGGGGAAAATTTAATTTTAAAGTAATGAAGAGAAACTTAGAAAGTTGAATTTCTTTTCGGTTTCAATCGGCAAAGATAGGGATTTTGAAATCAAGACGAGATTTTCTGAACTTTGAGGGTTTATAGGAACATATTGTATGAAAATATAGAATATTATATTTTTTTAAATAAATCTATAATTGCAAGCTTTGTAGCCATTAAATGTCCTGACTTTCCATAGTCTTTGTAAGCTCCATCGATTATCGAAAAACAATAAATCTTATTATTTTCTTTCTGAAATAAAGAGAATAAATCAATGAAATCTGTTATTGTAGGTTTTATGTATGTTTCGAATATACTTGGTAAAATATTTTCATTTACATCCCATTTGTAAGTATGATATCTACCAATATTTAAAGATCTGTAACTATCAAAATCAATTTTCTCAGCAAAAAAATCATTACTATATTTTTCTTTTAAAGAATAAAACTGTCCAAGCGATTTATAATCTTCAATTAAAAGTTTTTCAATTTCGTTTAATGAATCTAAATCTCTTTCAATATCTAATTTTATCTTAATTTTGCCATACCTGTTCAAATTGGTCTTATTATATTCACATTCTCCATACAAAGGAAGTATGGATTCTTTAATCTCTTTATGAAGATTTTCTTTGATATTAAAAAATTCATAAGACTTAATAATTTCATTCATAATGATGTTTATTTATAAAATTAAAGAATTATAAATCATTGTTTTTACTTCTGCTCTTCCCTCAGAACAATCCTAAAAGTCGTTCCTTTCCCCACTTCGGAATTGGCAATTTTCACTTCGCCTCTATGATATTCCGTGACTACTCTTTTTGTTAAGGAAAGGCCTAATCCCCAACCTCTTTTTTTGGTGGAAAATCCAGGCTTAAAGGCATTTCTGACTTGTTGCTTTGTCATTCCGCTTCCAGTGTCGGTCACATCGATGTAGACGTTTTTATTTTTTTTGTAAAGTGAAAGTTCCAACTTCCCTTCGCCTTTCATTGCATCCACAGCATTTTTGATCAGGTTTTCAATCACCCAACTCATCAGAATTCTACTGTGCGGAATCAGAACTGGCTCGTATGTTTTTCTTAAGGTAAATTGAACTTTCGTAGAAATCCGTGATTTCAAATAATCAAAATTCTGCTGAACAGTTTCATTAATATCAAGATCATTGAGCGATGGAATCGACCCTATTTTTGAGAATCTTTCCGATATAGTTTTCAGCCTTTCAACATCTTTTTCAAGTTCTTTCACACCTAATCCATTCTCATCTTCCAGTTTCATAATCTCGACCCAGCCAATCATTGAGGACAATGGCGTTCCGATCTGATGCGCTGTTTCTTTCGCCAGACCTGCCCAGACAAAACCTTCGTCGGTCTTCTTTAAAGTTCTTAGAAACCAAAAAGAAAAGATCAGATAAGCACCGATAAACAAAGCGATGACGTACGGATAAAACCTGAAATAATTGAGCAAATCAGAATTATCATAATAGATAAACTGATTCTGTCCGGATGGTAATTCTACGATAAAAGGATCATAAGAATTTTCCATTTTTCTGATAAGATTCTTCAGCTTTACAGGATCTTGTTCTATATGTTCCGGAACATTGGCCTGGAAAATTGGTGTTTTATTTTTATCCGTAACTACAACAGGCAAATTTGTATTATCCTGCATCACAGCAAGATATAATTCCTGAATTTTCGGATTTGCAGAAATATCATCATCTGTGTATGCTTTCAAAGCACTTGCTATGAGTTCTACCTTTTTGATCTCCTGCTTTCTCAATTGATCAATTAAGATAAAGGAAGAGATCGCAATTCCAAATACAATCGCCGTGAGTATAAAATATACCACCCAACTATTGATTCTTTTTAGAAAATTAAAACCTTTCATTAATGCTTATAAAACGGCAATTTAGGAATTTATTATATAAAATGGGAGCTTAGATTTTAGACATTAGAAATTAGACTGGAAATCAAGATTAATTTAGATATTTGTATTCAAAAAAAAATTAAAAAAAATGATAACAATTCAAAATACAAAACTAAAAGCAACTTTCAATGAGCTTGGTGCAGAACTCGTTTCGCTCATCAATATCGAAACCGGAAAAGAAATAATGTGGGAAGGAAATGCCGATTTTTGGGGTGGAATAAGTCCTGTTCTTTTCCCAATAATTGGCGCTTTGAAAGATGAGCAATATATTTTTGAAGGTCAAACTTATGAATTGCCTCGCCACGGTTTTGCAAGAAGACGAATTTTCGCAGTGAAAGAATCTTCTGAAAATGAAGTTATTTTTGAGTTGAATTCTGATGAAGAATCTTTGAAAATTTATCCTTTCAAATTCAGTTTGGAAATCAGATACACTTTGATTGAAAATAAATTGACGGTTTCTTATCAAGTTAAAAATCTTTCTGAAAATGAAATGTATTTTTCTCTTGGTGCACATCCAGGATTTGCCATTGACACAAAAAACGGTTTGAATTATAATGATTATGAAATTGCTTTTTCTGATGATGAAAAATTGGAAATCCATCCTTTGATTGATAATCTTATAAGCAACGAAACTCAAACAATAGAACTCGATAATAAAATACTTCCGCTATCCTACGAATTATTCTCTAAAGATGCTCTAGTAATGACAACGATGAAAAGCAAAAAATTGATTTTGAGAAATAAAAAGAATCAAAACAAAGTCACTTTCACTTTTTCAAATTTTCCCTACTTCGGGATTTGGGCAGCTAAAAATGCAGATTTTGTTTGTTTGGAACCTTGGCAGGGAATTGCGGATTTGGAAAATCATAATCAGGAATTGACTGAGAAATTTGGGATTGTAAAGTTAGGAAAGAGTGAAGATTGGAAAGCGGATTGGGCGGTTGAAATTGAATAAAAGCAATATTGTCATTCCGTAGGAATCTATGACTGTTGAGATTCCTACGGAATGACAAAATACTGTTTTTATATTTACATTTTTTTTACACTGAATATGCAGCCCGACTTGAGCGGAAATCCTTTTTTGCCAACCTTAAAATTCTATTTAATGTGAAATGTTCTGTAAAAAAGATTGGGAGCCAAGCCCTTCGACTCCGCTCAGGATAAACTAAGGGCGGATTAAGCTGCCCAAATAAATATTATTCCTTATCCAACTTGTTCCAATATTCTAAAATTTCACTTTTGATAACTTCTGGCAACGTTTTGAAATTGTCGGAATAAACATCCTTTGTATAACCACTTTCTGCAGAAGTCGAAATCTCGTAAAGTTTATCTTTCTTAGAAAAAATCAAGTGAACAGATTGTTGCTTTAGATTATAATCGTTCAAGGCGTAGATGAATAAAGCATCGATGCTCTTGTCTTTGTCATAATCTGCAAAGGCTTTGCGTTGTCCCCAAGCGCTGATGATGCCATCATAATTGATTTGTTTTTTGGCAACCACTTTCCAGTCTCCACCAACTTTTGTAAATCTCTGAAACGTCATTTTGTCGGGTTTTGCACCTTTCTCTATTTTAGAAAAAATGAAAACGTTGTCCTCATTGTCAGGAGAATTGGCTTCATCAACTTGAATAATCCTTGTCCCTTCATAAGGGAAATTTTTGTAGGAATCTGGGTTTCTTACGATATTGGAAACCTGTGCATTCATCAATGTTCCTATGAACATCATTGGGAATAAAATTTTCATATTTGTGTTTTTTATATTCAGCTAAAATAAAAAATTGCAGCTGAAAAATTTCAACTGCAATTTAATTATTCATTTTTAACCACCCCGATAAAAATTAAAATTTTCATCGCCCCTCCAATGAAGGGGCATTTTTTAGAGTGTTTCTTTTAGCCAGTCAAAGAATTCTCTCTGCCAAACCAAACCGTTTTGAGGATGTAGCACCCAATGGTTTTCGTTCGGGAAATAAAGGAATTTAGTTTTCAAACCTTTCAATTTTGCAGCTTGGAAAGCTTCCTGACCTTGCTCGTAAGGAACTCGGAAATCTATTCCGCCTTGGATAACCATAATTGGTTTGTTCCATTTATCCACAAAATTACTCGGATTGAAGTCTGAATAAGCTTTCGGAGTTGGTTTCTGCCAGTAGCTTCCACCCAAATCCCAATTAGCAAACCAAAGTTCCTCAGTCGTTCCGTACCAAGATTTCATATCAAACAAACCATCGTGCGCTATAAAAGTCTTGAATCTATTTTCGTGAACTCCAGCCAGCATAAACACAGAATAACCGCCGTAACTAGCACCCACAGCCGCTACTCTATTTCCATCTACGTAAGGTAAAGTTTTCGCAAAATCCGTTGCTGATAAATAATCTTTAATCGGTTGTCCACCCCAATCGCCGCTGATTTCTTCATTCCATTTCACGCCCCAACCTGGCATTCCTCTTCTGTTTGGAGCAACTACGATATAACCGTTAGCAGCCATCAAAGCGAAATTCCATCTTGTGGAGAAAAATTGTGTCAATCCAGATTGTGGCCCGCCTTGGCAATAAACTAATGTTGGATATTTTTTATTCGGATCAAAGTTCGGCGGATAATGGAACCAAACGCCCATTTCTTTTCCGTCCGTTGTTTTTACCATTTTCAGTTCAGATTTACCTGCGACTAATTTGGAATAATTTTCTTTATTAATGTCAGTAATTTGTTTCAAAGAACCTTTTGCATCGACTTCGAACAAATCTGCATTGTGGTTGATGTCAGTTTTCGTTACCCAAAGTTTTCCTTTGTTTTCCAAAACAACATCATTAATATCAAAGTCGCCTTTTGTAATTTGTTTTACCGTTTTGTTTTTAACATCAACTGAGAACAACTGTTTTGTCCCTCTGAAAGCCGAAGTGAAATAAATCAATTTGGAATCAGAAGCCCATTTTACATCGCCGGTCACACTTTCGTCCCAAGCTTTGGTCAAATTGGTTTTTGATTTGGATTTCCAATCCATAATTACGATATCGTTCTTATCAGCTTCGAAACCATCTCTTTCCATAGAATTCCAAAGTAGAAGTTTCCCATCATTACTGAATTTCGGATTAACATCGTAACCTTTCATTCCTTCTGTAAGATTTACAGTTTTTCCGGAAGCGAGATTGTATGCAAAAATATCTGTATTTGTACTTTGAGCATATTCGGAACCTGATTTTGCTTTCGTTACATAAAGCAACTCCGAGGAATCCGGACTCCAAACAAAATCTTCCGCTCCACCGAATGGTTTCTGAGGCGAATCAAAAGCCTTGCCTTCCAACAAATCTTTAGCAAATTCTGCAGTTTCTGTTGTATTAACTACGAAAACGTGGTTGTAAGAACCTTCATTCCAAGCATCCCAATGACGATGATTGAGGTCTGTATAGATTTGAGCTGTTGTTTTTGGAAGGTCTTTGTATTTATCTTTTCCAAGAAGATTTTCGATATGAACAGCTTTGCTGAAAGCTACTTTTTTCCCATCCGGAGAAATTACAATATTATCAACTTCGCCAATATCATAAAATTCTGACCAAGTTTTTCCTGAATCTTTTGACAAGAAAATCTTATTGTTTTCTAAAGCATAAATCCCATTATTATCCCATTGAATAAGACTTTTCTTTCCTAAATCAATTTTGGTCGATTTTCCGGAAACATCAAGCCAAAAAGCTTCGGAATTTGATTTTTCAGTTTTAAGGTCTGTCTTGCTGATTTTGTAAATAAGAGAAGAATTATCCGGCGAAACAGACTGAACACCAAGACGATTGAGCGTCCACATGATTTCCGGTGTCATTACCTGTTGTGCATTCATCATAAAAGGCATTGTTGCCGCTGCAACTATGAAATGTTTGATTTTCATCTGTTTATAATTATCATTTTGAAAAAACTCAGGCGAAGTTATTAAAATATTATGTAAATTTGAGCTTAACCAATTAAAACTAATTTTTATGAAAAAACTTTTACTCTTTTCTTTGATGATTGTATTTCAATCATTTTTTGGTCAAATCACATTTGGGCCATATAGTTACACAAATTACGGTTCTCAGCCTTATGTTGCGACAATCGAAGGAAATGGGACAATCTATTACACAACAGATGGAACAGATCCTTCTGAAAATTCTCCGTCAGGAGTTAATCAAGTAAATGTCTCAATTAATCAGAATCTCATATTGAAAGCGAGATTAGGCAATGGTCAAGTATTCTCCAGAAAATATTTTGTAGGAGAAATACCAACTAAAGTAATGTATTTCAAACCACCTTCAGAATGGAATCCGAACAATGTTTGTTCTTATATAAATTATGTACAACCAGAAACAAATGTAGATTTTTTTGGACCTGGAGACAAAATGACAGCAGTATGCGAAGGTTGGTACAAATCTTCTTTTGGTTTCTATGAAGCTTATGTTTATTTTAATAATTGTGTTCCAGGTCCGCCACCTTATTACCAAGGTGTTCAAGCGTTAACAGAAGACACCATATTCTATGATTATTCATCAGGTCCAATTTCCAATCCGCCAGCTTGTCTATTAGCTGTGAATGATCCAACGAAAAAAGTTGCGGTGGTAAAGATTTTTCCAAATCCGGTTCAGGATTATGTGAATATAGAATCCGATAGAAACTTCATCGCTTATGAAATCATAGATGAATCTGGAAAACTGATTCTGAATAAAGACTTTAAAGGAAGTAAAATTGATATCAGCAATCTAAAAACTGGCGTTTATTTCATTAAATTAAAATCGCTGAGCAACGAAACAAATATTGTGAAATTTATTAAGAAATAAGTTTTATTATTGATTAAAATCCATATATTTGCGCTTCAAAATTTATTACTAAGACCTATACTATGAGCACAATATTTACGCTGTTTATGATCCTGATTATCATTGCTAGCATCTTATTAGTTATCATCATCATGGCACAAAATCCAAAAGGTGGCGGACTTTCCGGAACTTTTGGTGGTGCATCTGCTGCAAACTTTGGGGTACAGAGAACCAATGATTTTATGGAAAAAGCAACCTGGACTCTTGGAGGAACAATCGTTGTTTTAATTTTCTTAAGCATCATTCTTACAGGAAAACCTTCTCAAGTAGCACCAACACTTCCAACACCAGCGAAATCTGAAGCTCCAGTAAACCAAGCTCCGGCTAATACTGCTCCAGCAACTCAGGTTCCTGCAACTAAATAAAAGAAGATTATTTAAAATAATAAAAAGGCCTCGAAAATTTCGAGGCCTTTTTATTTGTGATTAATTTGAATTTCTAATTATTTTATTATCATCCAGACATCTGTCCATCAAGATTCTGAAGCAATCTGCGAGATCATCTGACGATCTGCAAATTGCACTTTCCAGCATTGTTCTTACCTGTTTCTCGGTAACGCCAGATTCTGTCCAGCTTTTTCCGGAAGTATGAGCATTGAGAATAAAAGGCATTATTCTATCAATTGCACAAGCAAAAATGGCGTCAGGTGTTTTTTCTTCTTCAAACTCAATCCAAAGATTGTAGAAATCAGTTGAGAGCGGTTCATCCAAGATTCCGAAAATTCTTTTGGCTGCCAATTTTTCGCGTTCGAATTTCCCTTTCATTCCTTCTTCATCAAAGAGAAAAGTGTCGCCTGCATCTATTTCCACAAGATCGTGGATAGAGAGCATTCTTATAACTCTTAATAAATCTATTTCCTGATTATCTTTTGCATAAGGAAAAAGAATCTGTGCTAAAACAACAATTTGCCAGCTGTGTTCTGCTGTATTTTCTCTTCGGGAATCGTCTGCATTATAGTTTCTTCTGTTTACATTTTTCAAAGCATCAATTGCCAGAATGAAATCTATTTCTTTTTGAATCTTCATTTTTTAATTTTTATAGTAGTCGTCTATTTTATATTTTTTGACTTTGTTTACCCATTTGTTGTTAATGAGATTTCGGGTAGTCACTTTTACAAATTCGCCAGCACCGGTTGCATCTTCTTCCATTTCATAGACTTTCTGAAGTCCTTTTTTCGGAATCACTGCATATTCTGTTGTGATATGCCAGCAACAGCCAGATTTTGCGAAAGTGATAAGCCGTTTTCTTTCGTGGTCAGTTTGGAACATTCCGAGGTTTTCGTAAGCTAATGACGTCAATTCTGAACTTGGGACAAATTGTTTTTTGGTTGAATTAAAAACATAAACGTCATAAGAAGGTCCGCCGTAGCCACTTTGGTTTCCATTCCGAATAGCAATATCTTCTGAACCATCGAAGTTGAAATCATCGAAGATCAAAGGGCTCTGCTCATTGTATAACTGAATGACATTGACTGTTGGTTTTTGATCTTTGTCCAAATAAAGTGTAAGATCATCTGATTCTAAGGTTTGGAAAAGTTTTTTTGTTTTTTTATCGATTAACTTTACGATTCCTTTTCCGAAACAATCATCGCCATCGCAAGATTGAACTGTAATGTGAGCATCGAAACGTTTTGATCCATCTTTAATGATATAATTTGACTGAGCCAAATATAATTGACTTAATGATATTAATAAAAATCCAATAGCCTCTTTCATAACTTTTAATTATAATTCAGTTCCGGATTCTATCTCGTAAGGTTCTTTTCCTTTTTCGAAGATTCTTGTAAGTTCTGAGCCTTCTGTTGTGATTCTGTTTCCGATTCTTCTGATCCAGTTACCTTCTCTGAGTCCTACGACTTTGATGTCATTCTGAGTTAAAAATTCTTTGATTCTGGTTTCTCTGGTTTCTCCGTTATGTTTTATTTCTGGATTTGAATCGAGATAATGTGGATTGATGTTGAAAGGAACGAGTTCCATACAGTCGAAACTCGGAGGATAGACGATGGGCATATCGTTGGTAGTTTTCATATTAATACCTCCAATATTGCTTCCTGCACTACAACCGAGATATGGTTTTTCCAATTCTATATTTTCCTTCAGAATTTTCATTAATCCCAATTCGTGCAGAGTCTTGACTAAAAGAAATGTATTACCACCACCTGTGAAAAATCCTTGTGCCGAATTGATAGTTTCAACTTTATCTTCAAATTCATGAAGTCCTTTGACATTGATATTAATGGTAGCAAAAAAGTCTTTTGCTCTCTGGGTATAATCGTCGTGAGAGATACCACCTGGTCTTGCGAATGGGATGAAGATGATCTCTTTGATGCCTTCGAAGAGTTTTATTAGTTCAGGCTTAAGATATTCTAAGTATTGTCCGCCGTAGATTGTGGATGTGGATGCGAGAATGATGTTCATATTTGTTATTTGATGATTCAAATTTCGGAAATTGTTTTTTGAATTGGGATATAATTTCTCGCAGATCTTACGGATTGGACAGATTTTTATTAATGTACTTTAGAATCTAAATTTATTATTAAAATATTTTTTATTGCTTAATCTTACTTTATAATCATCATCAGTAATATTATCGTTGCCAAGGGTAAAAAGTATAAGCGACATTGCTAATATTACATTCTAATTCACTTAAACAAAAAAAAGCCCACAAAATGAATTGCGGGCTCAAATAAATTTGATTTGATATGAAGAAAAAAGAAATTACTTAGTTTCCTGCATCTGCAGCTGTAAAGCTAGTTACGCCAGTCCATCCTTGTGCCCAAGATGGCAAAGAAGAAACACTACCAGCACCAGTTGCAGTTGTACTAACTGCAACAGCAGCTGTTAAATCTACTGTAGTTCCAGCTGTATTTTTAGCTTTTACATTTGTTCCGATCGCTTCGAAACGGATATCTTTCAAATATGATGTACCTTGAGCAGCACCTTGGAACCAAGCTAGAGTTCTATCAGTTTCGAAATCTACACCTGTAGCATAGTTTGATAAAACGATATTTTCGAATTTACCTTGAGAACCTGCTCTGATCTTCATTGCCTGAGACTCAGAACCTTTTACGTTACCTAAGAAAGTAGCGTTTTTGATTGTTGGGTTAGAAGCTCCGTTACCGAAAGTTGTGTTAGGATCTGTATCCTGAGTATCAGCTTCGATACCTCTGTTACCTGGTTCAGCATCGTTCACATATTCTTTTTTTCTAGCAGCGTAGATATACTCTGCTGTACCTTGCCATCCTTCTGTCCAGTCAACTGAATCATCTCCAACACCTAATACTACGATGTGATCTGCATTAACGTTACCTCCGAAGAATTCTACTCCGTCATCTGCACCGTCATAGATATAAACGTAAGATACTTTTGTTCCGCTACCTACTCCGAAAAGAGAAAGTCCGTTGAATTCTTTAGAAGGATTGTATTTGAAACCACTGTTTTTGATTTTTACATATTGGATAACACCAGAGTTATCATCTTTAGTAGTTCCACCGTAAGTAAGATCTCCTAATTCTGAAGTAGATGTACCAGCAGCACTTCTGTTAGATGGTGCTTTTCCTAAGATTACAAGTCCACCCCAAGTTCCTGGTCTGTTTGCAGCACCTTCGAAAGTTACAGGAGCAGCAGCAGTACCATTGATAAAGATTTTACCACCTCTGTCAACGATTAGATAAGTAGCACCTTCGTCTGCAACGATTTTAGTTCCTGCAGGGATAATCAAAGTTGCTCCGTCTTCTACCAACAATTTACCTGTTAATTTGTAAGTTTTAGTTGCATCTAATGTTACAACGTTTCCTGATTTGATCTCTCCTTTGAAGTTATTAGGATCTACAGTCTGACCATTGATTCCATCGATTATCTCCTCTACATCACTACTGCTACAAGAAACAACTACTGATGTAATACTTGCTGCTAATGATAAGCATAATGCAGCTCTTAAAAACGTCTTTTTCATTTTAATTTAATTTATTGATTAATTATTTATTTATTTTTTAGAATTTGTAAGAAAGGTTAAGTCCAACTAGTCTTCCTTTTGTATAATTTTTGTGAATGAATGTTCCTGCACTGTTTACCTGATCAATTTTATAATCCGGGTTCAGGATATTCTTTACGCTAAGTCCAATTCCCACATATTTTAGGTTCACATTGATGTTTGCATCCAATAGATTTCTGGATTGCTCGTAAAAGTTACCAGTGTTGTTGGTTCCGATTGCGTAAAGATTTTTTCCTACATAAGAATAGGATACTACGAAATCCATAGAGTTCTCATTGTTATTCCATTTGTAGTTGTAACCTAGATTTGCATTGGCAATGAAATCTGCTACACCTTGGATATCATCCTTTGTCTGACCACTGTATTCTACTCTTCTCCCTTCGTTTTCTGCTGCGATCTCATCAGGCGTTTTAAGTTCCTGCTGAGAGTGCATATAAGTAGCATTTACGAAAGTGTACAATTTGGAAGCACCCCACTGATGAATATCTTTTCTGAATTCTGCTTCTGCTCCTGCGATATATCCCCAGTTTGCAATATTGAAGTAGATCATATCACTAGATGCTGCCGTAGAGTAAGTAGTTCTGGCAATAGGATTCTGAATATATTTTCCGAATGCCGTCAATGAAATAACTTCTCCAGAATTTGGGAAAAATTCCCATTTCAAATCTGCGTTGTAATTATCCGATGGATAAAGATTTGGATTACCATAAACGTTGGTCGTTACATCATAATATGCAATAGGAATCAACTCTTTTGGCTGCGGAAGCGTGTAAGTTTTGGACAATGAAAGTCTCAAGTTTGTTCTGTCACTTACACTATATTTTGTATTGATTGCAGGCAAAAATTTGGAATAGTTCTTTTGTTTAGCACCAGACCCCAATGGATCTCTCCAGGCCATATCCCAATTGATGTAATCGAATCTCCCACCAACCTGAATTACAAATTTTTCTGAAACATTGTAATCTACATTTGCAAATCCTGAGTGTAAATTCTGTTTGATATCATAACCCCACGGAATATAAATCTGACTAGGATCTGTAGATCTAAAAGTGTTGTATCTGAAAAAGAAATTAGAACTGTTTGATGCATTGAAAAAAGCATCCATATTATTAGGATCAAATGAAACAGGTAAACTGTATGGGTTAGAATACTGGATTCCAATAGAAGTATAATCAAACGTACGATCTTTGTAAGAACCGTCATATCCGAAATAAACTTTGAACTTATCAAATTTCTTAGTCAAATGAAGATAACCTAAATAAGTATCATCTTTCAACTCATCAAAATAACGGTGGTTGTCCACAGCACTTCCCGCAATCAGAATATTGTTCTCTGCAAATAATGTATTCTGTAGTCTGTCCGGTCTTTTGCTATTAAGTTTGTTGTAACCTAATGCCCAATCTGCTTCCCAGCTTTTACCTAATTTATGATTACCAATCAACTGATTAATCCAGGTATCTGTAATCTTGTTGTCGCCACGGTTGATAATTACATCAGCGTTGGCATCATAATTAAATCCTTCAAAAAACCTTGCTGTCTGCGAAGAAGAGTGAATATAATTGGATGTAAATGTCAGTTTATTATTGCTGTTTAATTTATATCCAAGATTAACTAAAGCTGTTGTATTAGTTTCGTATTGGTAACGCTCCACATTGTAATCTTTATTACGTCCACCATCTGCATAGAAGAAACTTTCTTTACCAGAACTGTATTCATAATTGTTTTCGAAACCTGCGTATGCAAAAATTGAGAATTTTCCGAAACGCCCGCCAGCTTCAAAATCCATATTGGAATTGAAAGGGTTTTGTGCATTTTTGAAATTCCATTTTGATGTAAACGGATATGCAGTGCCCGCATTTGCTTTATTGAATGTTGTGGTTTTATAACCAAAGAATCCTGGACCTCCATCCTGAAGTTTGAACTTTCCTTTATCGAAAGTCTGTAAATTGAGAGAACTTCCCATTCCAACTTTGAAATATGGTTTTCCCGTATGTTCTTTGGAAACGATGTTGACATTGGCTCCACCAAAATCTCCATACAATCTAGGGTTATAAACTTTGTCTAGAGAAATGTATTCGATCATTGAAGTCTTGAAAATCTCAAGATCAATATTTTTGAATTCGGGATCATCCGATGGTATTGGCAAACCGTTTAAAGTAGTTGTATTGTATCGGTCGCCTAATCCTCTTACGAAAATCTGACCACTGCCTTCTTGCTTTAAAGTTCCAGTAGCTTTTGTAACTGCAGCAGAAGCGTTACCAACACCCTGCTTTTGCAATTGTACAGCTCCTACCCGCTCTATTACCTCAACAGATTTTTTCTGTACTGTGATGATGTTGGCTTCGGTGCCTTTTTTCGAAGTTCCGATGATTTTGACTTCATCGATTTTCTTTTCACCCTTTAGAGTATCTTGAGTAGATTGTGCCAACAATACTGTGGTTGACATACAAAGAAACAAAGCACTTATGCTTATTGTTTTTGCTTTCATTTTGACTTTCCTTTTTTCTTCGTTGCCAAAGAAATGATATGGAAAGCAATCCTAATGTATAAGAATTAACAACTATTTTTTAACATCCTGTTACGAAAATTGAGATTATGTTAAATCCAGGTTAACAGGTTAAGCGATTTTAAAAGTCTGTTCATTATTTGTTAAATTTGCACCAGATAATTTTAACTGCGGAAATTCATTAAAATATTTAAAACGCTAAAAATCAATGTTTTATATTTTTAAATAGGTGTTAACATTCAGAAATTACCAAAAATGAGACCTGAATAACATTTATGATGATATTGAAAATTTGATATCAATTATTTTGTTGAAAAGAAAAACTAAAAAATTAGCTTGAATTTTAAAATAACTTTAAAGTATTTAATAGCATCAATTGTCTTAATTGTGGCATCATTCTTTATATCATATCATTTTTGGTGGAAGATTGATTTGAATTCGGGTCAATTTTTTATAATTGTTCTTTCAACTATGATTTGTTGGGTGGGAATTGGATTCTTAAGTATTTTAATTAGTGGAAAAATAGTTTTTAAGAAAATCGAAAATATAGGTTTTGTTTCTCCATTTACTTTAGCACTCAATGGGTATTTTCAGGAAAAATTTGGATTAGAGACGGCGAAAAGATTTAAAAAAACATTTTCATTAGTTGCATTTCCAACTCTTATTTTTTTAATTTTCAGTTTTTATAAAATAACAGATTTTGTTGAATACACAGATTTGTCTTATTATGGAAATGAGGAGCTAATTAAAATAGAAAAAATATCTTATTATAAGGGACAAAAGCAAGGTACATTTGTTTACACTTATGAAGGTAAAAACTATTCTAAAATTTTATTTTTGGAAGACACTTTAAAAACAACCGGAGATTATGACACAATTATATTCTCATCCAGAAATCCTAATATTGCTGAAATAAAGAAAACATTTATAGACAGAACTAAATAATTATGGAAAAAGCCCTAGAAATTTTAAAATCCGGCGGAACGATACTTTACCCAACAGACACGATTTGGGGAATCGGTTGTGACGCTACGAATATAGATGCTATCAAAAAGATTTTCGATATTAAGAAAAGAGAACAAAACAAATCTCTTATAATATTAGTAGAGTCCGAGAAAAGATTACAAGATCTTGTGGATGTTCCGGAAATAGCCTGGCAAATAATGGATGTGAGCGAAAAACCAGTGACCATCGTTTACGACAATCCGAAGAATCTTCCAAAGGAATTACTGGCAGAAGACGGAAGCATTGGAATTCGTCTGGTAAAAAATGATTTTTGTAAAAAACTCATTACAAAACTGAACAAACCTTTGGTATCGACTTCTGCAAACCTAAGTGGGCAGAAATCACCATTGAAATTCTCTGACATTTCTGATGAGATCAAAAACTCCGTAGATTATATAGTAGAAGAATTTCAAGATAAGGTTTCTGAATTTCCAGGATCGTCTGTGATCAAGATCTGGAACAACAGCCAGATAAAAGTTCTTCGCGAATAAAAAAACCAGCGGATGACCTTTTACAAGACCATCCGCCGGAAAAATAAACTATGAAAAAAAACTACTTTTTGTATTTACTCAAATCACAAAAAGAATACCGCCCCAACTTTCATAGCAAAATGTCTTATTTCCAATTATTAAGGTAAATCAAAAAGACAAAAAGTCCTGAAATTCAGAATATTGACTTTGATTATTCTGATATGTAAGACAAAATTTCGAAAAAACTTATCTTTGCTCTTTATAAATGATAATTGATAGTCGATTAATGATATTACAGTTATCTAATATTCTATTTTTCAATGATTATCAACTTAACACAAAATAAAAATCTCAAACTTTTCAAAATCATTTCTGAAGTTGCCAACAGAAACGGACAAACCGTTTACGCTGTTGGTGGATTCGTAAGAGATCTATTAATGAAAAGAAAAGCCTCTACAGATATAGATTTCGTCACAGAATCCAGCGGAATCGAGCTTGCAGAAAATATAGCCAAAGAAATCGACCCAAAAACAAAAGTCGCCGTTTTCAAAACTTATGGAACGGCTATGTTCAAATACAAGGATTTGGAACTGGAGTTTGTTGGAGCCAGAAAAGAAAGCTACAGCGAGGATTCCAGAAAACCGTCTGTTGAAATTGGAACTATTGAAGACGACCAGAAACGCAGAGATTTAACCATCAATGCAATGGCGATTTCCCTTAACAAAGATAATTTTGGAGAACTGATTGACCCTTTTGGCGGAATGCAGGATTTATCTAATAAAATTCTAAGAACGCCATTAGACCCTCATCAAACTTATTCTGATGACCCTTTGAGAATGATGAGAGCCATTCGTTTTGCCACAACTTTGGATTTCGAAATTGAAGAAAATTCTCTGAAAGCCATCAAAGATGAAGCGGAAAGAATGAAGATTGTTTCGATGGAACGTATTATGGTTGAATTCAACAAAATAATGCTTTCCGACAAGCCATCGAAAGGTTTAAAGTTATTAGAAGAAACTTCTCTACTTGAGTATGTTCTTCCCGAAATCACAGCTTTAAAAGGCATCGAAGACATTGACGGACAAACACATAAAGACAATTTTTACCATACTTTGGCAGTCGTAGATAATATTACTGAAAGCACCGATAAACTTTGGTTGCGCTGGTCTGCGTTACTCCACGACATCGGAAAAGCTCCGACTAAAAAGTTTGTTGAAGGCATTGGCTGGACTTTTCACGGTCACGAATTCCTTGGTTCGAAAATGATAAAACCAATCTTCAAACGATTGAAACTTCCACTTGGGCAAGAACAAAAATACGTGGAAAAACTCGTGAGAATGCACGCCAGACCAATTGCGTTGATTACGGATGATGCTTCGGATTCGGCGTTGCGACGCTTGCTTTTCGATTCGGGAGAAGATTTGGAGGACCTTTTTACGCTTTGCAAATCGGATATCACGACCAAGAATTATTCTAAGCAAGCCAAATTCAAAAAGAATTTTGAATACGTTGCCAGAAAAATCAAAGAAGTTGAAGAAAAAGACCAAGTGAGAAATTTCCAACCACCAATTTCTGGGGAAGAAATTATGGAACTTTTTGGATTGCAACCTGGAAGAGAAATCGGAATTCTTAAAGAAAAAGTGAAGGAGGCGATTCTGGAAGGTGAAATAAATAATGATAAAACTGAAGCAAGAGAATTTGTGATTAATGAAGCAGAGAAGTTGGGATTGACTTTAATTAAATAATTTTATGAAGAAAATACTTTTACTAGTTACATTAATAATTGGTTTTCAACCACTATTTTCGCAGGAAAAAATTTTAACTGCAGTTATTGGAAAATCAAGTTCGAGATTATTGAGATATGAAATTCAGTTAAATGATATTCATTTCCAAATTAGTGAATCTGGAGATTACCTTGGTTTTTATCTTGAAAATAGTGAAGGAAGTTTTTCTTATTATGATGATTTTAATAATGACGCAACTTATGGAAAACTCAAAACTCAGGGAAATAAGAAAATAGTTTATTGGGATAACTATAATTTTGATGGTGTAAAATATGGTAAACCAAAATCTATTGCGGACATCAACCTCGATTATTGGAGAGATGAAACTTTTGACAAGATAAAATTCAAAAAAATAAAAAATATCGGTTCAATTATAATAGAATATTTTGATGATGAATTTTCTGATAAACATAACTATGGAAAAATCAGAAAAATAGGAAATATTACTATTGGTTACAGAGATAATTACGTTTTTGATTCTTCCAAATATGAACAAATCAGACAAATTGGAAATACAACTTTTGAATATTGGGATGATACTTTTGATAAATCTGTGAGTGGAAAACTAAAATCTATCAATGGTAAAAATGCTAACGTCAAAATCACTTTATATTAAATGGACAAAGCTTCCCTTCTCATCACTGTAAAAACCAAACTCTCCGAAAAAATCCAGAATTTTGAAAAGCTGATTTCAGAAACCCGAGCTTCCAGCAATGACACTAAAAGTTCAATGGGAGACAAATACGAAACTGGAAGAGAAATGCTACAGCAGGAAATCAACAACCTACAAGTTCAATTGAATGAAGTTTTGAAGCAACAGGATTTTCTAAAAACAATTCTCGTAAAACCTTCTGATAAAGCTGAAAAAGGAGCGATTGTAAAAACAGAAAGAGGTTCGTTTTTCATCTCAGTTTCTTTAGGCGAATTTACTTTTGAAAATCAAAAAATCATTTGTATCTCTCCCGAATCACCGTTGGCAAAAGCAATGAATGGAAAACAAAAAGGAGAAGCTTTTTCTCTGAATAATATGAATCAGAAGATTTTAATTATTGAATAAACTAAACACTTCGACTCCGCTCAGTGTGACAAATCTAATTTTCAATTTTTTTTAAGCAATGTCAGGTTGAGCGGAGTCGAAACCCTTGATACTTTACAAACTTTTCCCTCCAATATATTCCATCAACGCATCTTTGTAATTCGGAGCAATGGCAATTTGTTCTTTCCCTATGACGATGTGATTTCTTTCAATCGCTTCGATTTTATCCAATCCAATGATAAAAGAACGATGAATTCTCATAAATTGAGCAGAAGGCAGTTCTTCTTCCAGCTTTTTTAGACTCATTAAAGTCAGAATTGGTTTTGGATTGTCTTTCAAATAAATTTTCACATAATCCTTCAAACCTTCGATATAAAGGATTTCAGAAAAATTGATTTTGATTTGTTTGTACTCCGATTTTACGAAGAAAAACTCTTGCTTTTTTTCTGGTTTTGTAATTGAAATAGATTGCTGAGACTCAAAATAATTTCTGGCTTTTGTGGAAGCACTCAGGAATTCATTATAATCAAAAGGTTTCAACAGATAATCCAAGGCATTCACTTTATAGCCGTCAATCGCATATTGGTCAAAAGCTGTGGTGAAAATCACTCTGCTGTTTTGTGGGAGTAATTTTGAAAATTCCAGACCTGTCAAATCCGGCATTTGAATATCGAGGAAAAACAAATCGATATCTTTTTGTTCTTCCAAAACCTGCATTGCTTCTATTGCGCTGTTGCATTTGGCTTTCAGTTCCAGAAAAGGAGTTTTCAGAACGTAACTTTCGATTAAGTTTAACGCCATTGGTTCGTCGTCGGCAATTAGGCAGGTTATTTTTTTCATCTTATTTCGTTTTCAATTTCACTTCTGCGATGTACATTCCGTCATTCAAACAGGAATGAAATTCGTGCTTTTCGTGATAAAGCAAGTTAAGTCTTTTTTGTAAATTCTCGACGCCAATTCCTGAACCACTTTTGTCTGTATCTGTTTTTGGAAAGTTGGAATTGGAAGCTGTGAAGTGGATTTCGTATTCAATAATTTCCATTTTAAAACTGATATCCGAATGTTGCGTCGCAGAAACGCCGTGTTTAAAAGCATTTTCCACAATCGAAATAAACAACAACGGTGCAACTTCCAAACTTGGAATTTTCGTTGGAAAATTGGTGTAAACTTTCGTTTTGTCATTCAATCTTAATGACATCAAATCGATATATTTATTCAGGAAATCGATTTCTTCCGAAAGGCTTATTTTATCGACATCGGTTTTGTATAAAAGATGTCGCATCAATTTGCTCAAACTGTGAACACTTTGTTTCGCTTTCTCCGAATCGAAATCAATTAAGGAATAAATATTATTAAGCGAATTGAAGAAAAAGTGTGGCTGTAACTGATATTTAAGATGTTGAAGCTCGGACTGCAGTTTGATATTATCAGCTTCGATTTTCATTTCTTCCGCTTTCTGCATTTTTTTACTGGCATTAATGGCAATCGAAAACGCGACAGGAATCAGATAAATCAGGAAATCGAAAAAGTAACGCATTCCTTCTGGCGGACGTTTTCCCAGCATTTTTGGCCGGTCTGGTTCAAGCAGTTCGAAAATCTGGCTTTTAACAACGATAAGTATGACAAGCAGTAAAAAATTGGATGCGAAAAACCACAATCTTTTATCTTCAAAAAGCCATTTTACAATGATAAAATAATTGAGATAAAATATAATCGCAAGGAAAAATAACTGCAACCAAAAGTGTCTGAAAATCGCACTCCAATCCGTCTCCGAGCCAATTGTAAACGCCGCTGGAAGAAAGAACAAAACCAGCCAAATCAAAAGATGAAGGCTGATTTCGAGGTTTTTATTTTTTAGGTTTATCATTTTTAGATTAAAAAATTAAATGATTAAGAAGATTAAAAGATTAGCAACTTTTCATCTTGTTTTAAAACTTGAATTTGTTCAAACCCTTAAAAATATTGGATTTGTGAAAGTTTTCCAGAAGTGAATTTAAGATTTTTTCCAGCATAATTCTTTTTCATTTTTAAAATTACTAACAACTATCAACCAAAAACCATCAACGATTATTCGTATCTCAATGCATTAATCGGGTCACTCTGCGCCGCTTTTCTCGCAGGATACCAACCGAAAAACACACCTGTAATTGTACAAACCACAAAAGAAATTACAATTGAACTCGCTGTAACACTTACCGGCCAGCCTGCAAATTCCTGAATACAAAATGTAGAAATCAAGCCAATCAAAACACCGAGAACTCCGCCCGTGATGGAAATCAAAACCGATTCTATCAAAAACTGCATCAAGATATCATTTCCTTTCGCACCAATCGCCATTCTAAGACCGATCTCTTTGGTTCGTTCTTTTACGGAAACGTACATAATATTCATAATTCCGATTCCGCCGACGAGTAAGGAAATACTTGCAATCGCAACGAGAAGAATCGTCAGCATTTCGCTGGTTGAACTGAACATCGAGATAATTTCCTGTTGAGAAGATACATTGAAATCGTTGTCTTCATCAGGTTTTATCTTATGTTGAGTTTCCATAATGGATTTTATTTCATTCACTGCGTTTTCAGAATCTTCCTCGCTCAAAGATGAGGCAACAATCGATTGAAGATAGGTCTGAGCCAAAATCCTTTTCTGAACCGCTGTGTAAGGCGCAATGATAATGTCGTCTTGGTCTTGCCCAAATGTATTTTCGCCCTTTTCCTTCAAAACGCCAATCACTTTGAACGGAATATTTTTGAAACGAATCATTTTTCCAATCGGATTTTCATTAGGAAAAAGATTTTCCTGAACGGTTTTCCCGATAACGGCAACTTTCGCATACGATTCGATGTCGTCTTCTGTGAACATAGAACCTTCATCTACGCCCCAATCACGAATTTTCAGATATTCTGGAGAAGCGCCATAAATAGAAGTTGGCCAGTTGTTGGAACCAGCGATACTTTGTCCGCTCCCATTAACCAAAGGCGAAATTTCTTTGATGAGTTTTGCCTGAGATTTCAATGCGTTGTAATCTGCCAAAGTCAAAGTCTGCATCGCAGAAGGGTCTGAACGAACTCCGCCCATCATTCCAGCTCCTGGACGAATCGTGATAAGATTCGCGCCCATACTGGAAATATTTTTCTTGATACTTTCTTTGGAACCTTCTCCAATTGCCAGCATCGCAATCACAGAAGCCACACCAATGATGATTCCGAGCATTGTCAGCATTGCTCTGGTTTTGTTGAGGAGAATGGCTTTCCAGGCTATTTTTAATAAATTGGTGAAATTCATTTTGATTATTTTTTTCACGTTTTAATTCGTGATTTTTATATTGGATTCCATAGGTTTTACCTACGGCTACTCAAATTGAAGTCTACGACTTCTTTTAAAACTTTTTGCAAACCTGACTTCTTCATTACATCTTTTCATTGTCGGGTTCATTTTTTCGGCTTCATTGCTCCTACATTTTCGTCTGCATTGTAGGTTTGCAAAAAGTTCACAACATTAATTCCTCTTCATTTTTGAATTATGATTGAACTATCATTTTCATTTTAAAACTTTTGTAAACCAACCTCTTCATTATCTTTTCATTGTCGGTTTCATCTTACTGCTTCATTGCATCTGCATCTCTGTCTGCATTGTAGGTTTACAAAAGTTTTCTTCATTAATCTGTCTTCATTGAGATTTCTAAATATATATTTGAACAAGTTTATTATTTGTTGTCATTCCGAGAAACGAGGAATCTCTAACTAAAAAAGATTCTTCACTGCGCTTTGCTTCGTTCAGAATGACAAACGTCCCCATTTTTAACGTTGAATCACTCGTAGCCCGACTTGAGCGGAAATCCTTTTTTGCCAACCTTCAAGTTCTATTTAGACCGAAATCGTCTGCAAAAAAGATTGGGAGCCATTCGACAAGCTCAGGATAAACTGCAGGCGGATTAGCTACCCAAACCTAACAAAGTGGTTCGACGGAGTCAAAAAATCATTCTGCTTTTGGAAGTTTTATTAATTCGTCTTTTGCAATCAGTCGGTTTTCTACTTGTTTGTCTTCTTTGATGATTCCGTCTCGCAAAATCACGGTTCGCTTGCTGAATCTCGCAATGTCGTCCTCGTGCGTTACAAATCCAATCGTGATTCCTTGGTCGTTGAGTTCCTGAAAAAGATTCATCACTTCGTAGGACGTTCTGGTGTCGAGATTTCCCGTTGCCTCGTCTGCCAAAAGAATTATCGGATGATTGACCAAGGCTCTCGCAATCGCAACTCTCTGCTGTTGTCCGCCTGAAAGCTGGCTAGGAACGTGTCCCATTCTGCTTTCCAAACCGACCTGTTTCAAGGCTTTCACAGCGCGCTCCCTTCTCTCTTCCGCCGTCACTTTGGAATTGTAGAGCAAAGGCAACTCTACGTTTTCCAGCGCGCTGGTTCTAGCCAATAAATTGTAGGATTGAAATATGAATCCGATTTTGGTATTTCTGATTTCCGCCAGTTGGTTTTTGTTTAAATCTTTGACCAAAACGCCATCCAGCTCGTAAGTTCCGGAAGTCGGCTGGTCGAGACATCCTAAAACATTGAGGAACGTTGATTTTCCCGAACCGCTGGTTCCCATAATCGTCACAAATTCGCCTTCGTTGATAGTCAAATCGATGCCTTTCAAAGCGTGAACGATTTCGTCGCCCATTCTGAATTCGCGTTTCAGGTTTTCTATTTTGATGATGGGTTTCATATAATAAGTGATAATTGATAAATGATAATTGATTCTCAAACACTCTATCGCTCCAACTCTCCAACTTTAATTCGGTGGACCTTGGTTTGAACTTGATTTTTTGTTGTTATTGCTTGGTCTTTTCGGCATAAATGGACTGCTTCCGTCAGATTCTGATTTTGCAACTGGTTCTGTCTGCTCGTCAAGTGAGGTTACGATTTGTTCGTTTCCTGAAAGTCCGTTGACCACCTGAATATTGATTCCGTCATTGATTCCGATTGTGATTTGTTTTTGGGAAAGACTTCCGTCATTATTTTTAATCCAAATGTATTTTTCCTTGTTTTTTCCGGTTTTGATTTCAGGAATTTTCGCTGTGATTTGATTTTTCTGATAATATTTCTGCAAAGTTTCTGTATCAGGACTGAAAGCGATTGCCGAAGCCGGAACTGTATTGGTATCTTTTAATTCCTGAGTGAAAATCGTGATGGTTGCTGTCAAACCAGGTTTTAGTTTTTGTTCAGGATTATCGGCGTCGATGATGACGGTGTAAGTCACAACATTCGATTCTGTAGTTGCAGACAAACGAACCTGACGAACCCGACCGCTGAAATCTTCCTGAGGATAGGCATCCACCGTGAAACTCACACGCTGACCAACTTCAACTCCGCCTATATCGGCTTCATCTACATCCGCTTCCACCTGCATTTTGGTAATATCTTTTGCGATGGTGAAAAGCGTTGGCGTCGTCATACTTGCCTGTACGGTTTGCCCTTCTTCCACTTCTCTGCTCAAAATAATGCCGTCAATCGGAGCATAAATATTGGCATAACTCAAATTGGTTCTCGCCTGCGCTAAAGCGGTTTTTCTCTGGCTTACGGTTTCCTGAGAATTTTTAACCTGATAAGAAGCCTGCTCGTAATCTGCCTTGCTAATCACGCCGGATTTGAACATATTACTTTGACGATTATAGTTTTGCTGGTAGTAATTCAGTTCATTCAACGATGCATTGTATTGCGCCAAAGCATTGTTCACAGATTCCTGAAGATTAGTCTTGTCTAATTCTGCCAAAAGCTGACCTTTTTTAACCTGAGAATTATAATCAACATAAATATTATTGATGATTCCCGAAACCTGCGTTCCCACATCGACTTGGTCAACAGGTTCTACAGTTCCGGTCGCCGTAACCGAAGTTGTAACATTCTGTTTCGTTAATTTTACAGTTTGAACTGCAATATTGTTCGTTTTTTCTGTTGTAAAATATTTGTAAACGAAGAAAATAACAATCGCCGAAACAAGAACGATAATAGAATTTTTGAAGTATTTTTTATATTTTGGATTCATAATCTTGATGTTTTTCCTGTTATTTTTTAATTGGCAGTTAATGTTTTTCCTTGATAGAAATTCAGCAGTTGAGTGTACAAAACCGACATATATTTTGACTGAAGGTAAGTTTGTTCATTAGTCAAATAAGTGTTTCTGCTTACTGCCAATTCCGTTGTTGTCAAACCTCCGAATTCATATTTTTTGGATGACAAATCGTAAGCGAGTTTCGCATTGTCTCTCGCCACTTTGGAAGATTTTTGCTGAGCCTGATTCGCAATTGCATTTTGCCAAGCGGTTTCAATTGATGAATACAAAGTTTTGCTTGCACTGATTTTATCGAGTTTATTCTGTTCGATATCGATTTGAGCTAATTTCACATTCGTGTCATTTTGTTTTTTAGAGAAAATCGGGACATTCAGGGATAAGCCAATCGACTTGTTGAAATTGTTTTTAAACTGATTGAAATAACTGTAATCCTGTGTACTTGTGTAACCTGTATTCAAACCTGCAGTTGCAGAAAGTGTCGGTTTGTAACCAGCTTTCGTAATTTGAAGTGCTTTTGCAAGAATCTCGTTCTGAGAATCATAAATCTTCAAATCCGGAAGATTTTCTATCGCTTGAGCAAAAACCTGTTGTTTATCTGGAATTGATTCCATTAAATCGGTCAGTTTTATCTTTTCAATTTGAAAATCAACACTTGGGTCGAGCTCCAATAATTGTTTTAGTTTCAAAACCTGCTGATTGTAAAGGTTTTCGCTGTTTACAACTGTGTATTGATTCTGCGCATCCTGAGTTTCAACATCTGCCAAATCCAATTTTGAAATCGCTCCGTTTTTAAATTTGGTTTGAGTCAGTTTCAATTCCTGAGCGGAAGAATTGGCTGTGTATTTTGCACTTTCGATTCCTTCATAATAATATAAAGCCTGCAAATAAGCATTCAGAACATTCAAAATGATATTGTTTTCAGCTTGTTTCTGATATAATGAAGACTGGTCGAGAATCATTTTATTCTGTTCGATTTGAAGATTCAATTTATTTCCTTGATAAATCGTCATATTTCCACTTAAACCGAAACTATTTGACAAAATATTCTGATTCGTAAATGAACTCGTAATCGGGTCGATGCTGGAACCATTCGTCAAACCCAAAGAAGTTGTCCCGTAGATTGTCGGAAGTTTGTTGTTCTTCTGCTGTTGATAATTCAACGAAGCGGTCGTCTTATCCAAAACCGTTTTTTTTACGGTAATGTTGTTTGCTACAGCGTAATCAAGACAATCTTCAAGCGTCCAGACTTTTTGAGCCGGAGCAAGGATTCCGATGAAAAGCAATATGATGATATATTTTTGCATTGTTCGTCTGTTTTACGGGAACAAAGTTGTCTCATATAGAAAATAATATCAAATCTAATAGACAAACCGAGGGATTTCATAGAAGAAAGTCAAAATTGTTTCGATGACAAATTCCATCATTGATTCAATGTGAAACATTTAAGAAACAATTAACTGTCAGAAACTTTTGCTTTGCATCATTTTTGCTTTAAATAAGGCATCAATAAACAAATTAAAATTTCATTCATTATGAAAATTCTAGACAATAAAGTAGCTTTGGTTACTGGCGCAGGTTCAGGAATTGGACTTGCCATAGCAAAATTATATTCTAAAGAAGGCGCAAAAGTTGTGGTTTCCGACATCAATGAAGAACACGGAAAATCAGCCGTTGAAGAAATTAAATCGGAAGGTGGTGAAGCAACATTTGTGAAGGCGGACACTTCAAATCCTCAACAAGTTGAAGCTCTTGTAAACGCGACTGTTGAAGCTTACGGAAGACTGGATATTGCCTGCAACAATGCGGGAATCGGTGGCGAAGCTAATCAAACAGGAGATTATACTTTGGACGGTTGGAAGAAAGTAATCGACATCAATCTTGATGGCGTTTTTTACGGATGTAAATATGAATTGACACAAATGGAGAAAAATGGCGGTGGTGTCATTGTAAACATCGCATCCATCCACGGAACAGTTGCAGCACCACTTTCTTCAGCCTATACTTCAACAAAACACGCAGTTGTTGGTTTGACGAAAAATATTGGTGCGGAATACGGACAAAAAAATATTCGTTGTAACGCTGTTGGACCTGGTTATATTGATACGCCACTTTTGAATCAATTGGATGATGAACATAAAAAAGCTTTGATTGCCAAACATCCAATGGGAAGATTGGGAAAATCCGAAGAAGTTGCAGAACTAGTGCTTTTCTTAAGTTCAGAAAAATCTTCTTTTATGACTGGCGGTTATTATCTTGTTGATGGTGGTTATACAGCGGTTTAATCAAAATTTAAATTAATATTTAAAGCATTCATTTAAAAGTGAATGCTTTTTTTATGATATTTACAAAACAATCTTCACCTATGAAAAATCAAATCATAACATTTACTCTATTTTCTACTTCTTTTTTTCAAGTAGCTTTTGCTCAGATTTCACCAAAAAAAATTGATTCTTTGATGGAAAAATCAATGAAAGAATTCAGTGTTGTCGGTGCTTCTATTGCTGTTATCGAAAATGGAAAAATTGTTCTTGAAAAAGGTTACGGTATGAAATCTCTAACTACAAAAGAACCTGTAAATCAATTTACCAATTTCCAGATTGCTTCCAATAGTAAGGCTTTTACGACTGCCGCACTTTCTATTTTGGTAGATGAAGGAAAAATAAAATGGGATGACAAGGTCACAAAATACATTCCTGAATTCAAAATGTATGATAATTACGTCACTGAAAATTTTATTATTGAAGACCTTTTGTGCCACAGAAGCGGACTCGGAATGGGAGCCGGCGACCTGATGGAATTTCCTGCGGGAAGCGATTTTGGAATTAATGACGTTCTTACAAACTTACAGTATTTCAAACCAGTCTCGCCGTTTAGAACTAAGTGGGATTATGACAATCAGCTATATTTTGTTGCAGGAGAATTGATTAAAAGAGTTAGCGGAATGTCTTGGGAAGATTTTATACAAACGAGAATTTTTCAACCATTGCAAATGACTAATTCTTATCCTTCCAATTCTTACATCAAAGACTTTCCGAACATTGCAACGCCACATATTGTTAATTTAAAAGAAAAAACAACTGTTCCTCTTTATGATTTTAGCAGTAAAATGAATGGTGCTGCCGGAAGTATATTTTCTAATGTTAATGATATGACAAAATGGGTTCAGCTTCAGTTGAACGGTGGAAAATATGGTGAAAAATCTGATAAAACACTATTTACAAAAGACCGTCAAAACGAGATGTGGAAAATCCATACGGTGATGGATTCTCATTTCGAAGAACGTTACAAAACACATTTTTCAGGTTATGGATTAGGTTTTGATTTATCCGATATGAACGGAAATTTTGTAGTAGAACATACTGGAGGATTGGATGGAATGTTGTCGATTGTAAGAATGATTCCTGATAAAAAATTCGGGATTATTGTTCTTACTAATACGCAAGATGGCGGAATCTACCTAGACTATGCCGTTGCAAATATACTAACCGATTATATACTGAAAGTTCCTAAAGAAGACTGGATTTCAAAATATTCTGCTAGATTCAAAAACCGTTTAAAAGAAGGAGATGCAATTACTGATAAAGTTTGGAAAACAGTAGCTGACAACAAAAATGTGAAAATTAAAAATGAAGATTATATCGGAATCTATGAAGACAAATGGTTTGGTAAATGTGAAGTTCTTATGAAAGATAATCAATTATGGTTCAAGTCTTATCGTTCGCCAAAACTTAATGGCCCAATGAAATTCTATAAAGCTAACACCTTTGCAATCCAATGGGAATACAGAGGTTTTGATGCCGATGCTTTCGCCATTTTCACATTGGATGAAGAAGGAAAAGCAGAAAGTATAAAAATGAAAGGTATCTCTCCGAATATTGATTTTAGTTTTGATTTTCAGGATTTGGACTTAAAAAAAATTAAATAAGTTCACATTAATCACTTAATCATTGAATTTTGCACAATTCAAAAACCAAATTATCAACATTAATAACATTTAAAAACACCGAAATCCTTTATTTACAAAGGATTTTTTTGATTCATAAATTTTAAAATAATTTTTCATCAAATTGATTATCAAATCATTATATTTGTTAAAAACAAATTAAGATGAAAAAACTATTTAACATTATTATCAATGCTATTTTGGTATTGATTCCTTTCTTTCCTATTCTAGAAAACTTCTTTCCAAATCAAGTTGACAATTCTACATTTGGCTCGTATCTATTACATTGTCTTGGGATTTCTGTTGTAATGCTTATTCTAATGCTAATTTCAACACGAGATTATGCGTCAAGCTTTTTTGGTTTAAAACTAACGGCTATTTTACTATTCATTTTGGGAATGATAGTAATGATACCTTTGCACCTTGGCCCTCCGAGAAGCGACGAATCACTAATAGCTTCTTCTTACATAGAAAAAACAAGATATGCTCTTTTGATTATCGCTGTTGTAATTGTATATATCGCTATTTTTCTTTTTCTCAAGAAATTCTGGACTCGACTTAACACTTTCGAAAAATTAATTACTATTCCTTTAATTGCAGGACTTCCTTTTCTATTATGGGACAATTATGACTCGTTTATGTTTACTGAAAAACTAATTGATTGGAAAAACTCAGGAAAAGATTCAAAAGATTTCTTCCTTCAGTATGTTATCATTTATGAAAACTGGAGAGCAACAGGAAGAATCTTGCTTTATATTTCTACTATTTGGTTTGCAATTATTTTGATGCATCATTCTTTCATTAAAAAATGGAAAGGGATTATTATTACAATATTCTCAATAATCGGTGTTTTATTTTGTTTTGGATTTTTGTTTGTAAACTCAGACTTGTATTTTCCGTTTATGATTCCTGCAGTTGTAATAGCGCCGCTGTATTGGTTAGGACTAAGTATTCTGAATGAAAAAAAACAGTTAAAAACTCTGATATTTTAAGAAATAATGTTCCCATATTTTTCATAAATTTGGGGATTATTATTTATATTCAATGCAAAACTACCTAGATTTACTTCAGCATATTTTAGATAACGGCACAGATAAAACCGATAGAACTGGAACAGGAACACGCAGTGTTTTTGGTTATCAATTACGTTATGATTTGTCAAAAGGATTTCCTTTGGTTACGACAAAGAAAGTTCATTTGAAATCTATTATTTATGAATTGCTTTGGTTCATCAAAGGCGATACAAACACTAAATATCTGACTGATAACGGCGTTTCAATTTGGAACGAATGGGCAGATGAAAATGGAGATTTAGGTCCTGTTTACGGAGCACAATGGAGAAGCTGGAGCGGAGCAGACGGAAAAGTGGTTGACCAATTCTCAGAAGTGATTGAGCAAATCAAGAAAAATCCAGATTCTCGCAGATTAATCGTTTCTGCCTGGAACGCCGCAGAAATCCCGAATATGGCTTTAGCACCTTGTCACGCTTTGTTTCAGTTTTATGTAGCTGATGGAAAATTGTCACTTCAGTTATACCAAAGAAGTGCAGATGTTTTCTTGGGTGTTCCTTTCAATATTGCGAGTTATGCACTTTTATTGATGATGGTTGCACAAGTTTGTGGTTTAGAAGTTGGTGATTATGTTCATACTTTTGGGGATGTTCATATTTACAATAATCATTTTGAGCAGGTTCAGAAACAGCTTTCAAGAGAAACAAGACCTTTACCAACAATGAAATTGAATCCCGAGATTAAAGATATTTTTGATTTTGATTTTGAAGATTTTACCTTGGAAAATTATGACCCGCATCCGGGGATTAAAGCGCCGGTGGCGATATAAAATTAAGTGGGAATTTCCCACTTTTTTTGTAACAATTCTTTAAAATCAAATACTTATAAAACTTTAAAATAATCAACGATATAAATTCGTAAGAATGAAAAAGATATTCATAGCTGCACTTTTCTTGGGTGCAATTTTTAATTCAAATGTTGCTTTTGCACAGACAGAAACTTCCGGGAGAAACGTTCCTTACAGAGCAACACACACCAAAACTACAGAACTTAAACATACCAAACTGAAAGTCAATTTCGATTATCAGAAAGAACAAATGAATGGTGAAGAATGGCTGACAGCAAGTCCTTTCTTCTATGCAACCAACGAACTGGTTCTTGATGCAAAAGGAATGCTGATTCACGAAGTGGCTTTGGACAAAAACGGTTCTAAATCACCTTTGAAATTCGATTATAAAAATGATGAGTTGAAAATCACACTTGATAAAACTTATCAAAAGAATCAGGATTACACAGTTTACATCAAATATACAGCCCGTCCAAACGAAGTAAAACAGGCTGGAAGTGCTGCAATTAACGATGCAAAAGGTCTCTATTTCATCAATGCTCAAGGCAAAGACCCAGATAAACCTACTCAAATCTGGACTCAGGGAGAAACTGAATCTTCTTCGGCTTGGTTCCCAACAATCGATAAATCTAATCAGAAAACAACTCAGGAAATCTATATGACTGTTCCTGATAAATACGTCACACTTTCCAACGGAATTCTGAAAGATTCTCAAAAAGAATCCGGAAACTTGAGAACTGACCATTGGGTAATGGATAAGAGACATTCGACTTATCTTTTCTTTATGGGTGTTGGAGAATATGCAGTCGTGAAAGATAAATGGAGAAATATTCCCGTAGATTATTATATCGAGAAGGAATACGAGCCTTATGCAAAACAGATTTACGGAAACACTCCCGAAATGATTGAGTTTTTCTCTAAGAAGTTAGGCTACGATTATCCTTGGGCAAAATATGCACAAATTTCCGGAAGAGATTATGTTTCCGGCGCAATGGAAAATACTACTGCAACGCTTCACGGAAGTGATATTCTTCAAAAACCCGGACAATTAATCGATGAGAATAAATGGGAAGACACCATTGCTCACGAGTTGTTCCATCATTGGTTTGGAGATTTGGTAACGGCGGAAAGCTGGAGTAATTTAACTGTTAACGAATCTTTCGCCAACTATTCAGAATATCTTTGGAACGAGTACAAATATGGAAAAGACCAAGCGGATTACCACCAGATGGAAGATGTTGATCACTACGTTCACAATCCTGCTGACTTCAAAAAGGATTTGGTAAGGTTTGATTATGCTTCTCGTGAGGATGTTTTTGATTTGGTGACTTATCAGAAAGGTGGCGGGATTCTTCATATGTTGAGAAATTATCTTGGCGATGATGCGTTCTTCGCAGGAATTACCGAGTATCTTAAAACTTACGAATACCAAAATGCAGAAGCTCATCAATTAAGATTAGCATTCGAAAAGGTGTCTGGAAAGGATTTGAATTGGTTTTTTAATCAATGGTATTTTGGAAGCGGACATCCAAAGTTGAATTATACTTCTACTTACGAGCCTGTCAAAAAGCAAGTGACTGTTGTCATCAATCAATCTCAAGATCAGCCTTTCGAATTTCCTTTGGCAGTTGATGTTTACGATAATGGAAAACCAAAACGTTTCAATGTTTGGGTAGATGCAAAAGCTAAAAATACTTTCACTTTTGATTCTTCTAAAACGCCTGATTTGATCAATATCAACGCAGACGGAATTCTGGTAGCGGATGTTACCGAAACTAAAACGCCTGAACAAAGTCTTCTTCAGTTTTTGGGATCAAAAGAATATAAAAGCAAATCAATCGCTCTTAGTAATATCAAAGAAGACGCTGGAAAAAATCCTGCAGGAATCAAATTGTTGGCTGCAGCACTTAAAGATCCTTTCTTCAGAATAAGAGAACAGGCTTTGGAATTGATTGATTTGAGTAATCCAGATCAAGCAAAAGCATTAACTGCTGATGTAGAGAAATTAGCTTCCAATGATCCAAAAACTTTGGTTCAGGCAGCTGCAATTTCAGCTTTAGCAAAAACTAAAAATGCTAAATACAGCTCTATCTATGAAAAGGGTCTGAATGCCGTTTCTAATGCCGTAAAAGGTTCTTCATTGGCAGGAATCGCAGAATTGGATCCATCAAAAGCAGCCGCATCTATTGAGAATATTGATTTGAATGGTGCATCGGATGATTTGATTTCTAAATTGCTTCCAATCATTGTAAAGAATAAGATTGAGAAACAAATGCCCGCAATAGGTACAACCGTTGCCTTCTACCCTTTCATCAAATTCCAAGACCCAACGCTTGGTAAATCTGCTGAGGAAGGTTACAATTGGATTATGTCTTCTGATAACTTGAAAGCGACAGAAAAAGTAACTAAAGTTTTGGTTCAAGCAAAATCTCAAATGCCGGACAATCCGCAAGTGAAAATGATGATCGTTCAAATGTTAAAAGACGGACTTGCTAAGAAAATGGAAGTTCTGAAAAAAAATCCTAATAGCGCTACGGTCAATCAGCAGATTGATGCGATTAACAAAACAATTGATGCTTTTAAATAAGTAAAAAGTATCTTTAATAGACAAAAACCATCTCAATATTGAGATGGTTTTTATTTTATAGTTCTTCCAAAGGATTCCAAAAAAGTATTTTAAAATCTTTAATCTTACCACTTTCCTGTACCACAACATTTTCCTTTTCTAATCTTTCCTTAAAAGAAGGAACAGACAATTTTCCTGAACTACTGATGACCCTATGTGCAGGAACATCTTTCGGGCAACCACCCATTGCATTACCAACGTGGCGGGAATGATTGGGATAGCCTACAGCTTTTGCAATGGCTCCATAAGTGGAAACCCGTCCTTTCGGAATAAGCTTAGTGATCTCATAAACCTGTTGTTTGAATAGGTCGTTCATATCTTTATTAAAACAATTTGAAGTTTTAAAATTAATGAAAATAAAATACTAAAACTCAAGCAACTTGAGCTTCAATTGAACTCCGAAATTATCTTTGAAATTACTGGTGTTATAATACCCAACTCTATAGAAAAATGCCAGATTGAATCTTGAACTGAGGAAGTTATTATACTCAAATCCAACTTCCTGATAAAGATGATCCAGTGGTGAAAAGTTCTCTACCACGTGGTATTCCGGATGCTTCATATCTCCCACAACACCCCTGTAGATAACATCGAAACTGGAAGTATTTTTACCAAAACTTTTGAAATACCAAGGAATACGGTGTGAAACGTAATAGCCCGCAAACTTATCATTGAAGTACTTACCAGAAGTCATCGTCGCAAATCCCAAATAACTGGTCAAAGAAAAATTGGACAAAACACCAGTGCCACTATTAGCATCCAAACCACCCATCTCAAACGTATGCCAAATAGGTGCTTTACCTAAGTAATATCCTCCGTAAACACGAGCCAAAGTTGTTCCCCAAGAACCACGAAACTGATGCGTAATCAATGCATCAAACCTGCTGTAGTTAAACTCTCCGCCTAAACTTTTATAGCCTTGTTCATAATTAAGAAAAGCTTCCGGAAAGTTCTGTTCATAAGTATATTTGCCATAAGGCGTCATTATATTCCTGCTATTAGGAGAAAATTTGATGGTTGCCAATGAACTGAAATTTTCAAACTTTCTGGACATTCCCATAAACTCATATGGATAACCCGATTCTTCGTTCTGTTTTTTCCCGGAAACATCCAAAGTCAGAGAGTTGGAAAGATCGACCTGATAACCAAATCTGAAACCGTCATATTTGTAGTATTTATCATTTCTGATGGACATTCCGCTGTTATTAATATTCATCTTGGCACTCCAAAGATTCTGACTGAATCTCCCGGAAGCCGCAACATCATTGAAATATTCGAAACGGAAAAAGGAGTTTCTCTCCAAAGTTGTTTTGAAATCTACTCCAGCTCCGTATTTGAAACCTCGGTCTTTGAAACCATAAGCCAAATAAACATCGGGAGAAATATACTTGTTGAACTTCTCATTCAGTTTAAAACCTGCGCCTAATCTCAGACCTTCGTATCGGTTATATCTCGTTTGCAACGGATTGATGTCTACCATTCCTACGGTAAATTTTGCTCTTAACAAAGCAGTCAGAACTTTGATTTTTCTGTCCAAAGTATATTTTTTTCCAAGACTGTCAATCTTTACATAAGTGAGTTTTTCTCTTTCAGAAAGGCTGTCTGTTCTGTATTTGCTTAATAATGTTCCATCAGTATTTTCGACTTTCATTGTATATCCGCTGAACTGAGATGACTTCAGTTCAACAGGTGTTTTGAAATCGAAATAATCTGCTTTCATATAAGCATAGTTACCGAATTTTTTCACTTTATCAAGTCTGGCTTGTTTCTCTTCGGCAGTTTCATTAGGCTTTTTCTGAACGGTTTCGAATTCAGAAACACCCATTTTGATTTTGAGGTTTTCGGTTTTCAGAAACCATTTATCATTAATTGGAATCCAAATGGAAGTGATGTTACCATCAGATTTTACTTTGCTGTTGCTTTCAATCTTTTTGATGGCATAAGAATCTTTATCAATGTAGAGATAACCGTTGTATTTTCTTCTGTTAATAGGAACTTTGTAATCTACCTGTCGGAATCTGATGACGTAATTCATTCTCCCTTCAATCTCGATAGAATCTGTAAGAAAATATCTGTAAAGACTTCTGTTCTCAGGTAGAATTTCTCTTGGGATTTTATCTCTATTCGATCTTAAAGCAAGCATTTCATAGACTGGATTTTTCAATCCGGAAATTCTGTTATCCAATATATTGACTTTCTCGCCATACTTTTTTGAATAAAGAAATTCCATCGCACGTTCCCATAAAAACAGTTTGCTATTTTTAGCTACTGACATCATCTGTTCACCTTCGATAGAATCTTTTTTGTCTTTCTCTTTCTTTGGAAGCAAGCGATTCTTAGCTCGTGAAAGTGAATCTTCCCTAGCTTCAAAAAATCTTGAATAATCCTGAATACTATCCTTATCTAGATCAAAAGACATTTTCTCGTAAGATTTATAGGAATAAGAATCCAATGCATTTGGTGAATTATCCTTGAATCTTTTGAAGGTTTTATCGATGATTGCTAATGCTCGTGGATCTGTCTCATTGGAAAGAACCACGCCTTGTATCTGATTATTTTTGACATTATCCCGATCAAGTGTCAGCTCCATTACTTTATCAACCACCACTTCGTCACCGATATAATTATCGATTTCCACATCTACTTTTGGACATTTGGTTGTAAAAATGATAATTCCTTTTTCATTTGTTTTTCCTAAAACCCGATTATTACAAGACACAGTTGCACCTTTAATAGGTTTTTGATTGTCAGATCTTGTAACGGTAAGTGTGCTTTGAGAATAAAGCATTGAAAATGAAATTGAGAATAAAAGCAGATAGAGCGATCTCATCATAGTATCAGTTATTTTTTAAGATTAAGTATAATCTTTTTCTGTAGGCAATTTATCAGCCAAAACTTAAATTTACTGAAATAAAAAACATCTCAACGATTAATTGAGATGTTTTAGGTAATTATTTTTCGCTATTCTTAGTTCAGTTCGAAGTAATTGAGGTTGGCATTTCCAGCTTCGAAGTACAATCTTAGCTTATTTTCTCCTTTAACAAGATTGACATTACCAATGGAAACTGTTTTCCAGACATTCTTTCCAGTTGGAGGTAATTTAATCGTTGCTAAATCGTCGCCATTTTCTGTTTTGATAACCAATTCAGAAGCTTGAGCAGAGTCATTATTATATCTGAAAGTAGCAATATATTTTTTAGCCTGATTGCTTTTCACAGTATATTGAAGCCACTCTCCTTTTTCGGTTTTCCCAACATAGAATCCATTGTTGATTTTATCTTTACAAGCATAAATATCAACACCATCATTTCTCATTTTATTTCCGGAGTTCCATTCTGTTTTATTTCCAGTAGTTACCCAAAGGTCTTGGAAATCATTATCAGAATAAGCACTTCCAAATCTTCCCAAATCATATTCTGCAGCAAATATTCTTCCCGGAGCAACGTGGTTTTTGTAAGGCTTTGTGGTTTCATCTGTTACTTGACGGAACATTGCATCGATGACATCTTTCTTCACTTTTACATTTTCCATTTTGTAATTATCCGCAATTTTCATCAACGTTTTCTTAGCAAATTCCTTTGTAGGTTTTTGTCCGCCATTTTTCCAGTAGTTCAGTAATTTCTGATAATCCGGAGTGATTTTTACGTTCGTTACACCAGCAATATTATCAATCTTTTTCATCGGCCAATAAGCATAACCGATGTTGTTCTTCAATAATAATTGATTAAGTTCTGTAAACCAAACATTAGAGTTTTCCCCAGTTTCCCCTAACCAAACAGGAACATTCAGCTTTTGTCTGATATCAATAATGTTTTGAATAGATTCTGGTGCGTTGGTTGTCCAATATTTATGAAAACTCAAGACCAAGTTGTCATCCCAAAGTTTAGGCAAACCATTGTAATTATTTCCCCAGCCATTACCTTCAAGAATAATAATGTGGTTTTTGTCAACCTCACGGATAGCTTCAGCAATTTCTCTCTGAAGTTTCCAAAGTGGCGCATTGGACATCTCGTCTGTTCCGTTTGGATTTTTGCCAGTGAACCCATAATTTGGTTCATTAATCATATCATAGCCAGCAATCCATTCTTTGTCTTTGTAACGTTCTGCAAGTTTTTTCCAAAGTGCAATGGTCTTTTTCTGGTTGTCTTCGCTATCCCAAAGATTAGGTTTTGTTTTGTCGTTATCAGAAATATTAGCATCATTTCCTTGTCCGCCCGGCGCAGCGTGAAGGTCTAAGATTAAATAGATTTTATTATCCTCGCACCATTTCAGCAAGTTATCTGTCATTACAAATCCTTCTTCTAACCAAGTATTTTTGCCTTTCACTTTTTCTTTCTCGATTGGCAAAGTATAAAGGTCATAATGCATCGGCAGTCTTATGGAATTGAATCCCCATTTTGCCAAGGAATCGACGTCTTTTTTGGTGATTCCGTTTTTGAGATAGGCTTTGTAAAATTCATTTTTACCATCTTCTCCTGCGACTTCCGCAATCTTTTCTTTGATTTTGAATTGAGGTCCAGCGAAGTCATCGGTCTTCAGCATATAACCTTCCTGAAGCATCCAGCCGCCCAATCCGAGGCCTTTCAGATAGACATTCTCACCTTTTGAATCCACAATTTTCTGACCTTGAGTTTTCAAAAAGCCCTGAGCTGTCCCGAATTGAGACAATAAAAGTGCAGAAAAAAATACGAGTCTCTTCATAATTTTGATTTTGATAAAGATAATATAATTTTTCTATCGGAAAAGGAATTTTGAAAACTTTAAATCTTAACTGAATTTCATATTCTGAATTCGAACTGCATTGAGAATTGCAAGCAATGCTACACCAACATCTGCAAAAACGGCTTCCCACATATTCGCCAATCCACCAGCTCCCAAAATCAAAACAATAATTTTAACTCCGAAAGCTAAAGCTATATTTTGATAAACGATTTTCTTCGTCGCTTTTCCGATTTTGATTGCAGTAGAAATCTTTGAAGGTTGGTCGGTTTGGATGACAACATCAGCTGTTTCAATAGCAGCATCAGAACCTAATCCGCCCATCGCAATTCCGACATCACTCAATGCTAAAACTGGTGCGTCATTGATTCCATCGCCAACGAAAGCAACGATTTCTTTAGGGTCTTTTTTCAGATTTTCAAATTTATCAACCTTACCTTCCGGAAGAAGTCCACCAAAAGCAGAATCGATTCCTAATTTTTTAGCGATATTTTGAGTCAATGCATCTTTGTCTCCGCTCAGCATCATTGTCTTAACGCCAGCATTTTTTAGATTTCTGATGGCTAATTCTGCATCTTCTTTTACTTCATCCGAAATTACAACGTAGCCTTTGTATCGATTGTCAATTGCTAAAACTACGGTTGTTTCTACAATTTGGTCTAATTCCGAAGGATAATTGATCTCAAAACTTTTCAGTAATTGTGTATTGCCTGCGAGAATTTGTTTTTGATTAATGACAGCTTTGATTCCTTTTCCAGAAATCTCCTCAACAGATGTCGGAGTTTGGTTTGATGGATGAAATAATGAAATCGCTTTTGCAATCGGATGTGTCGAATGACTTTCAACTGATGATAAAATGGATAGAAATTCGGTTTCAGAAATTTCATTCGTCACGACTTTTTGAACTTTAAAAACGCCTTTTGTCAGAGTTCCGGTTTTGTCCATCACAACTGTTGTAACATTCGCAATTAAATCTAGAAAATTGGAACCTTTGAACAGAATTCCGTTTCGGGAAGCCGCGCCTATTCCACCGAAATAGCCTAATGGAATTGAGATTACTAAAGCGCAAGGACAAGAAATTACAAGGAAAACCAAACCTCTGTAAAGCCAATCTCTGAAAATATAATCATCGACAAAGAAGTAAGGAATGAATGTAATCAACAAAGCTAAAACGAAAACAATCGGCGTGTAAACTTTTGCAAATTTTCTGATGAACAACTCCGTTTTAGCTTTTCTGGAACTCGCTTCCTGAACCATTTCCAAGATTCTGATAATAGAACTATTTTCGAATAATTTCGTTGTTTCAACTTCTATCACTTGGTCAAGATTCAACATTCCTGCAAGAACATTTTCTGATTTTTTGATGGATGAAGGTTTGCTTTCACCTGTCAAAGCTGATGTGTCGAGACTTCCTTTTTCTGAGATTAAAATTCCGTCCAACGGTATTTTTTCGCCAACTTTAATTTGAATCTTTTCGCCAACTTTCACTTCATTCGGCGCAATCGTTTCCCATTGATTGTTTCGGAAAACTGTGGCTTCTTTCGGACGAACATCCAATAACGCTTTGATATTATTTTTGGCTTTGTTGACAGCAGATTCCTGGAATATTTCGCCAATCGTGTAAAATAACATTACCGCAACACCTTCCGGAAATTCGCCAATTGCGAATGCGCCAACCGTTGCGATTCCCATCAAAGAAAACTCATTGAAGAAATCAAAATTCTTAGCCAGCTGAAACGCATCTTTGAAAACCGAAAATGCGACCAAAACGTAAGACGCAAAATACCAGCTGAATCTCAGCCAAACGTTGTTTGTAAACCAATCGGCTTTAATCCAGAAGTCTAATATTAATCCAGAAAAGAAGATAGCTAAACTTACAATCAATCCCAATTTTGAATTGCTATGAGAATGGTCGTGGTCGCTGTGGTCGTGACCTTCGTGGTTGTTTTCTTTTTTTGGTTTTGTACCGCAACATTCTTCCATATCGAATAATTTTTAACAAATGTAGCGGTATTGGGAATGCAATGCTATTGCAAACTTCGTTGGCAGATGGCAAATAGCTTTTGGCAATTGCTTAAAGTTTAAACTTAAAGTCTTCGAGAGCCTCAGACAGACAAAAATTGATGTTGAATCACATAATCAATATCAATTGCGTTGGGCTTTAGCCCAATGATTAGATGAAGTTGTAATGGGCTTTAGCCCAAACTTACTGTCACTTCGGCTAAAGCCAATTGCAACTTCTCTGTATTAATGACGGGCGGAAGCCCGCCTCTATTGATATTTTTTCTATGAACTGACTTAATTAAAATTAGTTTCAAGGCAGTTTTCACAGATTCCTTTGGCGAAAAGTTTTATTTCATCAATTCGGAAATTGGTTTTCATACTTTCAGGGAGCGAGATATCTTCTTTACAAGTGGTTTGTTTGCAGATTTTGCAGTAGAAATGGAGATGCCAGTCTTTGTGCGTTTTCTCGTCACAGTCATCGTGGCATAATTTGTATTTTGTGGTGGTGTTTTCCTGAATGCTGTGGACAATTCCTTTTTCTTCGAAGGTTTTAAGGGTTCGGTAGATTGTGGTTCGGTCGGCGTTGTCGAAGTGATTTTCGATTTCAGATAGTGAAGTTGCGACTTGTTGTGAGCTTAGAAAATCGTACACCAAGATTCTCATACTTGTTGGTTTGGTGTTTTTGTGGATGAGTTTGTTTTCGATTTCTTTGTTCATAATGTTTTGTGTAATGGTTTTAACGCAAAGTTCGCAAAGGTTTTGTTGATAGTATTGAAAATATTTTTAAGGTTCGCAAAGGCGCTTACGCTCAGCGAAGAGATTGGACCAATAATTTCTCGCAGATTGGACGGATTTTACAGATTTTAAAACGCAATATTGTCATTCCGGAGGAATCTAAACCTAGTTATTAATGGTGTGTTGAGACTCCTTCGGAATGACAAATTGGATGTTAATTTTATATTCTAAACTTATAAACTTTCAATTTTTTTGACCAATCTTAATTTTGATGACAAAACGTGAATATGTAAATGAAACCCCTAGCCCCGATGGGAACGGCATCCTTTTTTATTTTTTTTAATGCTAAGCTTCAATTGCAAAACAAAACGTGAAAAAAAAATAAAAAAGATATAGTGGACAGCGGGATTAAGCTCCTAATCAATTGTTTTAGCTTAATTTTATCTATCAAAGTTAAGGGAAATAAATCGAAATTTTTGATGAATTAGCGGATAATAAATACCTTTGAAAAAAATTTGATATGGGCGTAGCGGATTTGTTATTCAAAAGAAAAAAGGAACTGGCTGAAAAAAACCTGAGAAGTGGTCAGGATTATATGGTTGAAAACGGGAAAAGAGAAAGCGTGACGATTTTGCCTAGTGGTTTGCAATATGAAATCCTGGTGGAAACGGAAGGTCCAAAACCGACAGCGAAAAGTACGGTTAAATGTCATTATCACGGAACTACGATTACGAGCAAAGTTTTTGACAGCTCTGTAAAGCGCGGAAAACCAGCTTCTTTTCCATTGAACCGAGTGATAAAAGGCTGGACAGAAGGTTTGCAACTGATGTCGGTTGGCAGTAAATTCAGATTTACGATTCCGCCACATTTGGCTTATGGCGAACAGGAAGTGAGCAAAGAAATTGGACCAAACAGTACATTGGTTTTTGATGTGGAACTGTTGGAAATCAAATAGCAATTGGTGGTTTGCTTTTGGCTTTTGGCTATTTGCTTTAATATCAAGGTTATAACATTTTTGGGTGTGTGATTTTGCGATTCGGAAAAAGTTATGATTTAATTCAGATAAATCATTGTGGTTTTAAAAATTATTTTTATTTTTGCAATCTGTTAATCAACCTCTGACGAAGGACGTGAATGTTGCTTGGCTTGACAAAACAAATTTTTTATTACAAAAAATGGATTTAGTAAAATACGTACAAGATAAGTACATTACGAAAAAAGAATTCCCAGAATTCAAAGCCGGTGACACCATCACTGTGTATTACGAGATTAAAGAGGGTGCTAAAACAAGAACTCAGTTCTTCAAAGGTACTGTAATCCAATTGAGAGGAACTGGTCTTACTAAGACTTTCACTATCAGAAAAATGTCTGGTGATGTAGGTGTGGAAAGAGTTTTCCCTATCAATATGCCTGCACTTCAAAAAATCGAAGTTAACAGACAAGGTAAAGTTAGAAGAGCTAGAATCTACTACTTCAGAGACCTTAGAGGTAAAAAAGCAAGAATCAAAGACAAGTCTTACGGAGGTAAAAAATAATCCCGAGATTTTCTTCTTGAAATATAAAAGACCAGCAAATTTTGCTGGTTTTTTTTGTTTATAAAAAAAGCTTACAACGAATTGTAAGCTTTTTGATTTTTATGAAATAACACCTAATTCCTTCCCTACTTTCTCGAAGCCTGCAATGGCTTTGTCAAGATTTTCCCTTGAATGAGCTGCAGAAAGCTGAACTCTTATTCTAGCTTTACCTTTTGGAACAACTGGATAAAAGAATCCAATCACGTAAATCCCTTCTGCTACAAGTTTCTCAGCCATTTCCTGCGCTAATTTTGCATCATACAACATTACAGGAACAATTGCTGCATTGCCGTTTGGAATATCGAAACCTTTGGCTTTCATTTCTTTTCGGAAGTATTCTGCGTTTTCCATTACTTTGTCTCTCAACGAAGTATCTTCGGAAATCATATCCAAAACTTTTGAAGCGGCACCCACGATTCCTGGAGCTAATGAATTTGAGAATAAATAAGGACGAGAACGTTGTCTCAGCATATCGATGATTTCTTTTTTACCTGAAGTGAATCCGCCAAGTGCGCCACCCAAAGCTTTTCCTAATGTGGAAGTAATGATATCTACTCTTCCAATCACGTCATTTGCTTCGTGCGTTCCACGACCGGTTTTTCCGATGAATCCAGTTGCGTGGGAATCATCTACCATTACCAAAGCGTCATATTTATCTGCCAAATCACAAACGCCTTTTAGGTTCGCAACGATTCCATCCATTGAGAAAACGCCGTCTGTAACGATGATTTTGAAACGGTGATTTTTTTCGGAAGCTGCTTTTAACTGTTCTTCCAAATCCTGCATATTGTTGTTTTTGTAGCGGTATCTGGCAGATTTACAAAGTCTAACACCATCAATGATTGATGCGTGATTCAATTCATCCGAAATAATTGCATCTTCATCTGAAAATAAAGGTTCGAAAACGCCTCCATTTGCATCAAAACAAGCGGCGTACAAAATGGTATCTTCCATTCCTAAAAAATTGGAAATCTTAGCTTCTAAATCTTTATGAATATTCTGAGTTCCACAGATAAAACGAACTGATGACATCCCATAACCGTGAGAATCAACCGCGTCTTTGGAAGCTTGCATTACTTCTGGATTGTTGGATAATCCAAGGTAATTGTTAGCGCAAAAGTTCAGCAATTTGTTGCCACCAACTTCTATCTCCGCACTTTGCTGGGAAGTGATGATTCTTTCTTTTTTGTAAAGACCGTCATTTTCTATATTAGCTAGCTCGTTTGTAATGTTTTCGAGGAATTTTTGTGATATCATTTTTATTGATTTTCGATTTTAACAAAAGTAAAAAAAGCACTCCAATTGAGTGCTTTTTTTAACTTTTTTATGTTTTAAATGTTTTATTTGTGCTTTAAATATCGAATCACTCGCAGCCCGGCTTAAGCGGAAATCCTTTTTTGTGGCTGGAAAAGCTGCCATAATAAAAAGGTTTCGACGAAAGTCAAATAGCTGCCCAAATTATTATTCTTTTATAATCTTAATTGATTGATTATTAAATTTTAAAACATAAGTTCCTTTGACCAAAGTAGAAATATTGATTTCGGAATTTGGATTAGTTGTTCCTTTTTTAATCAATTTTCCATCTATTGAAAAAACCTCGTAATCTGCTGATTTTTCCAATCCTGCAATTTTGATAAATGATTTTGCCGGATTTGGATAAATATTCGGTTTTTCTTTGTTGATATCATTTACTGCCAAGTTGTTATCTCTAACGACTGTTGAGCCTTTTGTGATAATTTGATTTTCATAATTGAAAGCTACACTTGTTACTGTGAAACCAACGTCTTGTGTAAAATACTGGTTATTGGAATTATGATCTAAAACAAAACAAGCTGTCTGTCCGCCAGATCCTGAAACTTTGATTGGAAGTGGCATTTTAAAGAAACTCACTGTAGAACTGCTTGTTGTCTGCCCAACTAAAAATGTAAGTTTGTTGGTTGTAGAGCTTTGTGTCCATCGGATTTGGTAAGTTGGATAACCTTGTCCGTAAATCCAATCATTAAAAAATCCTGAAAAATCTCTACCTGTATAAGTGCTCAGAAAGTTTTGAAAGTCCGGTGTTTTTACATAATTATATGCGAAAGCAGGATTATTTTGGTAAGCTTTCAGCATTGCATAAAACTGATCATCACCGATAATCCATTTTATCATGCGAAGTGCATAACCACCTTTTGTATAAGATAATCTATCATCAAAGATTCTATAAAAATTAAGGTCACTATCTGGAATATAAACGCTGCCACCCGGATCACTTGTAATATAATTCATCTCACTTACAAGATAATTTTGAAATTGAACAGGGGTATATAATAATTTTTCAAATACTACATACTCTCCCATTGTTGCAAATCCTTCGTTGAGCCATATATCATTCCATGCACCGCAAGTCAATTTATCCCCAAACCATTGATGAGCAAGCTCGTGAGCAATCAAACCTTGTCCAAAACTGCCCATAGATGTCATCGTGGAATGCTCCATTCCGCCACCCCAATTGAATTGCATATGACCATACTTTTCGTTTCTAAATGGATATAATCCAAAATAGTTTTCAAAAGTCTGCATAGAATCTGCTGTCCAATTAAGATTGTTTCGCGTAGAAGGTGTATCAAAACCAGGATATACATAATTAAGGAAAGGAAAAGAACTTCCTGTGGTTGTAATTGTAGAGTTGATCTTGGTATAATTTGATATTCCTAAAGCAAAAAGATAAGCCGGAATTGGATAATTGGTTTGCCAGTAAGTCAGTTTTCTGCCGTTTCCTAAAATAGTTTCTGACATTAGTTTTCCATTGGAACCAACAGTATATTGTGCAGGCGTAGTAATTTTTATATCCAGTTTTTCAATCTTGTCATTCATACTTTGCTTGGTTGGCCACCATTCTTTAGCTCCAAAAGGTTCTGACAGTGTTGCAAGAATAGGATTACCTTCTGAAGTCGAATTTGCTACGAAAGCACTAGAGCTTGCATCAGGAATTCCACTATATGTTATGGAAAGCGAATCCAAAGTCTGAGCAGTTAAGGAAGAAAGAAAATTAATTTTAATTTCATCAGTATTTAATTGTTGAAAAGTTAAATTTTGGCCGTGATATTTTACATTGGAAACAGCAAGATTATCAGCCAAATCAAAATAAATATTATTAGAATTTTGCAGCATTTTGAAATGAGAAGTAACAGTTCCAGAAACAAATTGCTGATTAGGATCCAGATCCAGATCTAAACGTACATACTGTAAATCATAATTCAAAGTGTTAGGATTGACATTAACATCCAGACTAGATTTAGAAGCAGCCTTCATCTCAGAATCTATCAGTCTTTTTCTATCGATATTGTGAATTTGTCCGAAAACATTACCAAATGTTAAACAAATAATTATTAAAGTATAAATATGTTTCATTTCTAATAAAATTTATACTTCAAAGCTACAAAAAAACCCACAAAATATTTGTGGGTTTTTTAATTTATAAATTATTGATTTCTAAAGATCTAAAGTAGGATCTAACAATTGCTCCATTCTATCTTTTACTTGATTTACAGAACCTGAGAATTTATTTATTAACAAAGAAAAAACAAGTGTTTTATTATTTCTGGTTTTGATATATCCTGCCAAACATTTCACCCCGTTTAACGTTCCGGTTTTTGCAAAAATCTGTCCGTTGGAATTTAGCATAAACATATGTTTAAGCGTTCCGGATTGTCCTGCAATTGGCAATGATTCGAAATACTCTTTGTAATAAGGCGATTTCATCAATGAAGCAAGAAACTTTACTTGTGAAATGGGAGTTACAGTATGTGCTCTGGAATAACCACTTCCATCAACATAATTAAGCCCTGTAGAGTCAAAATTTATCGATTTCAAATGTTCTGTTACAGCTAATCTTCCAGACTCAAGAGTTTGATCACCTAACTTTTGAAAACCATTTGATTTCAATAAAGCTTCTGCATAACCATTATCACTTCTTTGGTTAGTATAATTCACGATTTCTGCCAAAGTCGGCGATTTGTAAGTAGTAAGAATTTCTCTTGGTTCAGGTTCTTTGTCAACAATTTTCGGAGTTACTTTTCCTGTAACTGCAATTTTATTTTTGACTAGACTTTCCCTTAATTTATTAGCGAGCAATGCAGGTGGTTCTGCAACTTTCGTAGTGACCCAACTTCCTTCAAATTTATCAGCGTAAACCAATTTATTGGCGTAAGGTGAAATGTAAAAATATTTTTTCACTTGATTGAAAGGGTTATTCGACTGGCTGACAATCAGTTTTTCATTTCTTGGATCAATATCTTTTGTAGTTCCTACCGGCAGAAAATAATTAGCTTGTTCCAGCCAAACAATATTTTGCGGAAGTTCTTTTTTATTTTCTTTGAAAATCGCAGTCTGAATAATAATATCTCCTGTAATTTTCTTGATTCCCTTCTCTTTTATCGATTCCAAATATTGGGTTACAATATCTCCATAACCAGCTGCACCACCACGATTTCCACCCAAAGATGGATCACCACTTCCCACAATATAAAGATTCCCGGTCAAAACACCATCTACATCTATACTTCCGGAATATTCCAGTTGTGTATTCCATCTGTACTGGGTTCCCAGAAGCGAAAACGCTGTTTCTGTGGTTAATAATTTGGTTGTAGAAGCCGGAATTAGCGGAGCTGTTTCGTTGTAAGCGGTAACAATTTTTTCCGTTTTCGGGTCATAAACTACAAATCCCCAGTTTGCATTTCTCAGTACCGGATCGGTAAACATCTTATTGATATTAAACTCAATTTGTTCTTTCGGAGACAACAGCGCCTTTTCTGCCGTAATATCCCTTACAAGATTCTGCTGATCAGCAACTTGTGGATATGTAGAAACTGCGACGCTCCCTTGCGAAAATACAAATGAGGAAAAACCAATTGTGATGATTGAAAAATAATTTCTGATTTTATTCATTCTCAAACAATTACAATTTTTATTGAATTTTTATTAATTAAGCTTTAAGATCATTTGATCTTGTTATCATAACTAAGTAAAGTTAGAGAATATTGCCAAGGAAAATATGGTCAACCGTAATAAAAGAATCAAAATTTTGTTAAAAATAGTTAAAAATCAACCAAAAAATCTCTTTTTATAGATTTGTAAGCTGTGATCTCGTCAAATTCTTCTAAAGATTTCGCAAGTAATTCTTTGTAGATTTTGTAGTTTTTATTTTTCGGGAACTTTAGTAAAATCTGATATTGATAAAGATTGTTGATTCTTGCAATAGGCGATTTTTCAGGGCCAAGAATACATTCTTCAGGAATATATTTTCTAAGAACAGAACCAAGAAATTGAGAAGCTCTGTTCAATTTGTCTTCTTTCCTGTGTTTCAGTTCAATCATTATCAATTTGACAAATGGCGGATAGAGGAATTTCTTTCGTTCATCAAGAAAATAATCATATATTTCTTTAACGTTCTGATTTTTAATTAATTCAAAAACAGAATGCGACGGATTATAAGTCTGAATAAGAATTTTTCCATCTCCGGAAACTCTTCCTGCTCTTCCTGCAACTTGCGTAATCAATTGATACGCTCTTTCCTCCGCCCGAAAATCCTGAACGTGAATCAAAGAATCGGCTTTCGGAATTACGACCAATTCTATGTTTTCAAAATCCAAGCCTTTCGAAATCATCTGTGTTCCGACAAGAATATCTGTTTCGCCATTTTCCAATTTTTCGTAGAGCTTTTCGTACGCAAATTTTTTACGCATCGTATCCACATCCATTCTGTCAACTTCAGATTCAGGGAATATATTTTTTGTCTCCTCCTCTATTTGTTCAACACCAATTCCTCTCGTATTCAAATTGTTACCGTGACAGCTTGGGCAGAAAGTTGGTTTCGCTGCACGATGTCCGCAATAGTGACATTTCAGTTCATTTGCAGCTTTGTGATAAGTCATTACAACGTCGCAATTGCTGCAATAGGAAACGTGTCCGCAAGTTTCACATTCTATGACATTGGCGTATCCACGGCGATTGTGGAGAATTATAGTTTGCTTTTTTTCAGCTAATTGAAGATTGATTTCGTCTAACATTTTCTGGCTGAAATTCCCAACTATTTTTTTTTGGTTTTGAGCTTCCTTAATATCGATAATTTCAAACTTCGGAACATCTACATTTCCAAATCTTTCATTCAATGGAATATAACGAATCTTATCTTTCATTGCCAAATCATAACTTTCTAACGAAGGCGTTGCCGAGCCGAGAATAATCTTTGAATTGTAGAATTCCGCCAACATCATCGCAGCATCTTTCGCATTGAAAAAGAAATTGGAATCTCTTGATTTGTAAGCCGAATCGTGTTCTTCATCCACAATTACCAAACCTAAATTTTCAAAAGGAAGAAACAAAGAATTCCTTGTCCCAATCAGGATTTGAAGTTCGTTTTTTTTGATTTTTCTCCAGACTTCTATCCTTTCAAAATCAGTTAGTTTGTTATGATAAAATCCGAGTTTTTTCCCGTATTTTTTTTCGAGGCGAATTGTGATTTGTTTTGTCAAAGCAATTTCCGGCAAAAGCAAAAGCACATTTTTTCCTGAGTTAACGCAATCTTCAATTTTCTCTAAGTAGATATGCGTTTTTCCGGAAGACGTAATCCCGTGAAGCAGAATGTTTTTGTCTTCTTCGAAAGCTTTATTAATTTCAGAAACAGCTAATTTCTGATTTTCAGACAATTGTTCAATTTCTTCAATCTCGCCTTCGTAAGAATCAATTCTGTCTTTTTCGAGATAATATTCTGAGACCCAACCTTTCTCTATTAAAGATTTAAGTTGTTGATTCACAAAATTGCCTTCGTCAAAAACCAGAGATTTACGAATCGGCGTTTTGGGTTCATCAATTTGTTTTGATAAAATATTGAGAAATAAATCTTTTTGCTTTTTGGCTTTGTCCAATTTCAAAAGAATCTTAGCCAAATTCTCAGAAGCCAAAGCTTCATCATTCACTTTCAGATAAGCAATTTCTTTGGCTTTGTACTTTTCAGTGATTTTTTCATCAACGGAAATATATCGTTCATCAATCAAAGCATTGATGGTTTTAATGATTTCTTTTTTGGGGATGAAGGCTTCAATTTCCTGCAAGTTCAACATTTGACGCACTTCCAAAGCTTGGAGAAGATAAGTTTCATTCGCATCCAGATTCTGCCAGTCAATTGTTCTTTCTGATAATAATCTTACGTACGTTTCACTTTCCAATTTAAGTGAAGATGGAAACGCAAAACGGTAAATTTCGCCGAGATTACAGAGATAATAGGAACTCATCCAATTCCAGAATTCCAATTGTTGTTTTGGAACGATTGGTTGATTGTCCAATAAATTGATGATTTCTTTCGGAACAAAACTATCTTCGAATTCATCAAATAATTCGGCGACAATTCCTGTGTAAATTTTCTTTCCACCAAACGGAATCAGAACGCGCATTCCAACTTCAATTTTATCCATTAAATCTTCCGGAACTTTGTAAGTGAAAGTTCCTTTTAGATTGAGCGGAAGGATGATTTGAGCGAAGTTCAAGTGTTACTATTTTTAACGCAAAGTGCGCAAAGATTTTTTGAAATTATTGAAAATATTTTTAAGATTCGCAAAGGCGTAAACTTAGCAAAGGACTAAAGCTTAAAATTCAATAGCTAAATCCCTTTTCAATTTTTATTTAACTCTTATTATTGGAGCTGGTTTTAGATTTTCTTGGTTAGACCCTTTTATCAATTCTACAGTATTTTCAACATACATAGTTTTTAAAGATTTGTTGTTTGACACATTAAGTTCCTTAATAGAAGTTCCATTTAAATACAATTGAACCAGTTCAATATTTGTTGATAAATTTAATTTTACCAAAGGTTTACAACCGTCAAGATTCAAAGTATTTAGTTTCGGAAAATTAGTTGTATTGAATTCTGTAAATAAATTATCCTGTAAGTAAATAAATTGAATATTTTTTGAATTAAGCTTTATTTTAGTCAGTCCTAATCTAAACGCATATATTCCTTTTAATTTTACGAGCTTATTTAGATTTAATTCGTTAATTTTTTCATTATCACCAATATATAAATCTTCTAAATTTACAAGCTTATTTAAAACCGAAAAATCTGAAATTTTATTTTTCCTCAGATTTAGCTCTCTTAAGTTTTTGAAGTGTTCAATTCCGCTTAAATCAATAATATTTTTTTCATCTAATTTCAGCTTTGTAACATTTTCAATTTCAAAAATATCTAATTTTCCATTTTTATTGTTATCCAATTGCTTTAATAACTCAAATTTCAAGTTTGTATCTTTTATAGAAATTTCTTGTGCATTACAATTTATTAAAGTTAGCACAAGAAATGAGAAAATAATTCTTTTCATTAGAAAGTAAAATCGTTTATAATTAAACCGTATAACTCTGGAAAGCTTCTTCCAAGCTTGCAAATTTCCCTTTGAACTCAGATATTGGTGAATCTTGTAATATTTTTCCTTGATGAATCAAAATCACACGTGAGCAAAGCGCTTCCACTTCCTGCATAATATGCGTGGAGAGAATCACGGTTTTTTCTTTTCCGATTTCTTTGATGACATTTCTTATTTCGACGATTTGATTGGGGTCGAGCCCGTTGGTCGGTTCGTCGAGGATTAATAAATCTGGTTCGTGGAGAATGGCTTGAGCAAGTCCGACACGTTGTTTATAACCTTTGGAAAGTTGTGAGATTTGCTTGGATTTTTCTGGCGTGATTCCCACCAATTCTATCACTTCTTCTACTCTTTCCTTTTTGATGTTGTGAAGATTGGCTACAAATTGAAGATATTCTTTCACATACATCTCGTTGTAAAGCGGATTGTTCTCCGGAAGGAAACCGATTTTCTTTTTGGATTCGATTTCGTTTTCTGTGATGTTTTTGTCGTCAAAGACGATTTCGCCTTCGTCGATTTTCAGGACGCCTGTGATGGATTTCATCAAGGTGGATTTGCCGGCGCCATTTGGTCCGAGAAGTCCGATGATTTCGTTATTTGAAATGCTTATATTGATATCGTTGAGCGCAATTTGCTCTCCGAATTTTTTTGTGAGTCCTGAAATTTTTAAAGACATTCTTTTTTTGATTAAAAGATTAAAGAATTAAATGATTAAAGAATTAAATGATTAAAAAATTAGATGATTCTTAATCTTTACAAAATTATGAAAAATTACTGTGTTTTTTTGAACGCAAAGTGCGCAAAGTTTTTTTTGAGATTATTGAAAATATTTTAAGGTTCGCAAAGGCGTAAAACTCAGCAATAAAAACAGAAAATTAAAAAAAGCCTGTTTGTCATTCCGTAGGAATCTCAACAGTCTAGATTCCTACGGAATGACAAACAGTGTAGATATATAAAATTTTGATTGACAGACCAATGTTCAAACTCTGCGAAGCGCGCCCCGACTTGAGTGGAGCTCATTTTTTGCTGTGGGAAAAGCTTTGGCAAAAAATAGCGGGAACGGAAGGCGGATAAAGGCGCCCAAATAATAATCTAAATTGGAGAATTTGCGAGCTTGATTCTTTTGCCTTTTTTCCTGTGTCTTCTACTTTTTTTGTAACAAATTATTTTTATTTCTACTAACCGAATAGAGTTAAAGCAAGAATGGATTCTGAGAAAGAATTTTTAGAGAAAATCGATAAACATAAAGGGATTATTTTCAAAATCTCCAAAATGTATATGGATAATCGTGATGATCAAAACGACCTTTTCCAAGAGATTGTTTATCAGGTTTGGAAGTCTTTTTCGAGTTTCGAAGGGAAATCTGAATTCTCAACCTGGCTTTACAGAATTGCATTGAATACGGCGATTATTTTCTTGAAATCGGAAAAGCGACGGAGCTTCATTCAGAACGATGATGTTTCGGTTTACAAAATAAAAGAGGAAGATTACAATCTGGAAGACGAGCTGAAACTGAAGCAAATGTATGAAGCCATCCAAAAACTGAATCCAATTGACAAAGCCTTGATTTTCTATTACTTGGAAGATTTTTCCGGAAAAGAAATGGCGGAGCAAATGGGAATTTCGGAAGGAAATGCGAGAGTAAAACTGAATCGTGCGAAAGAGAAACTGAGAGAAATTATAAATGATTAATTATTAGCAAACATCTAATAAAATTAAGATATGGACTTAGATAATTTAAAATCACTTTGGAATAAGGAAGATGTCTCGGAAACGCCCGAAATATCTACGGAAAGACAAAAAGAAATACATCTACCTCTGGAAAGGATCAGAAAAAATATGCGCAATGAGTTTTGGTCAACAGCTATTCTTTTGCCATTGGTTTTGATTGCAATTTGGTTTTTTCCAATACCTTTTAGATTCAAACTTTACATAGAAGTTTTGGTGGCATCTATGGCTTTGATAACAGGTTTTTTCTTCAGCAAATTCTTTAAACTTTACAAAGAAATCAGCAATCCGACTTTAGGAACTTTGGATTCTCTGAAGGATTTATTTCATCAGTTTGAACTTAACAAGCAATATTACCTCTCTTTTTATCTGAGTTTTGTTCCTTTCTTTGTTTGTGAAATGATAATTGTGATAGAATCTATTCCTTATACACATCAATATACCAACGAATATCTGACGCTCATTTTTCTTGGTTCTGTTGCATTTGGATTGATTATGGTTTACTTTCTCGGAACCTTGTGGTTCAAATATTTTTATGGAAAATATATCGATAAAATCAAAAACTTGGTCGAAGAAATGAAAATGGATTAAAATAAAAGCCTCGCAGATTTTGTGAGGCTTTTTTATTTAAATTCATTAAATTCGAAAAACTTTTCTATGAAAAAAATATACAATTTGTTTTTTCTTTTTTTGGCAATAAGTCTTTCCGCTCAAAATTTAGAAAAAATAGCAAAAGAAATTACAGACGAGGGAACTACTCTTTATAGAAGTGAAATGGCAAGCTGGTATGGAACAGACGTCTTTCTTGCAAATTATCAGAATCGGGAAAATATCGGAGGGTATTTTTCTTACATCGATGAAGGCGTTCCAAAATGCATATTTTTTTCCAAGGCTAATCAAGTGATTGGAACAATTGCTTTCCCTACAAATTACAAACCTGAAAATGCTAAAATAGATTTAACAGAAAGAAGCTTTACCAATACAGAAAATGAATATGCAACAATTAGAACAACTGCGCTGCACAGAATAAAAACCGATACTATTTTCAAATTTTACAAAAATACAGATTTGAATCTGGTTCCTATTATTAAAGACAAATCCAAAAAAGTTTATGTTTTAACTGCTCCAAAAGAGAATAACACTGTTCTTTTTGGAAATGATTATCTGATTGATTTTAATAAAAAAAATGAAATTACCAAGGTTCAACGTTTGCATAAATCTCTTATTTCTCAAAAAATTGTAGACGAGGAAGTCGGCAAAACAGTTTCCGGCATTCATTCTCACATTTTAGAAGATTGGCCATATATGACTCCGACTGATATTTGCACATTGATGCTTTATCAAAATCTCACCAATTGGGAAAGCTATAATGTGGTAAACAAAAAATACTTTAGCATTTGGAACAGTAAAACCAATAGCTAGATTATAATGTTGACTGATGTTATCAAGAAAATCAATGATGACCAAAAGAAAAGGCATCCAGAAAATCAAGATAAAGATTAATAAAAAATCTATTTTTCATAAAAAGCAATAGAAACCTGCGGATGAAATACAAACATAAAGGTTTCCCAAGCATTATCTTTTTCAGTCTGTTTGCTCAAAAGATATTTGTTATCTATAATATCTAAAAGCAAAAACTCCGGTGTAAAAAATGTGATTCCAATCTTATGTTTCGAAGAATCTTCAACATTTGAACTAATCAAATCTAACTTGAATTCGCCAATCGGAAAAAATGTATTTCCCAAAACATCAGGGAGACTTTTTATCTCGCCGTTCAGCTGAGCAACGTAATTGTTGACAGCCGAACTTAAGATAAACGGTATTTTCTCCGCATTTTTATTCTGAGCCAAAAGTTCCCAATAATTATTCACAGGATTATCTTTGGAATTATAAACCTGATGCTGGATCTTGTACTCCAGATAAGTATCTTCGAAAACATATTTGTCCCAAATCATATCGGATTTTTCATCGATGATGATTCGGAAAGCAAGTTTTATTTTGGCTTTCATTTTTTGATTTAAGGGTAATTATTTAACCAAGACTTTCAGATTTTCTGTAAAGTGACCGCTGGAATTTTCTACATTGATTTTGGCAATATAAAATCCTGCTTTCAGTTGGTTTCGGCTCATTTTGATTTTTTGTTCGCCAGAACTTAAACTTTGTTTTGAAATAACTGAACAGACTTTTCTTCCACTAAGTTCATATAAATCGATAGAAACAGAAGATTTTTCTTTTAATACAATTGGAAAGACTGTCTCTTCTCGGAACGGATTGGGATAGTTTTGCTCCACTTTAAAATTTTTAGAATCATTGACTTCATTTGTAGCTAAGGCTGGTCCAGCAACATTAATCGTATGTGACAGTGTAAATCCTCCAGCAACCGAACCTGTAACCGTTGACATTTCTGTAGAAACGCCATCAGAAAAAACATTATCATTGGCGTTATAAGTATATCCTGTCATCCCCTTTGTATAGCCGTAAGCTGTAGCAGAATTTACTAAAACAACTGCACTGTTTGAACCTTCCGGAAAAGCAATCTGAGTTACAAGAAGCGAAGTTCCATCAGGTTTATAAATATGAACATGAATATGTGTTGCACGACTTGTGTACCAACCTGGAAAAATACTTGTAAAACTAACTTGTCCATTAGCATTAGTCGTTTGTCTTCCTCTCAAGAAATGATAAGCTGTGTAATTAGTAGTCTGCATTTGAGTTCCACCATATTCAGAATAGTTTCCGTCTTTGTCACAATGCCAGATATCGACAATTGCGCCGGCATAAACAGAGCAATTTGTGTTCGTATTCAGAACTGTAATATTGATTGTAAAAGCAACCCCAGTCCTGTCTCCAATAATATCAGTCTTTACTAATGTTGACGGCGATTTAGTTGGAAAAGGACCTTCGGTTTCAGTATTTGTCACAGTACAAGCAATTGTTTCTTCTAAAACCGCACCTGTTGCTTGTGCCGTTTTTAAGAAATTTTCGGCTCGGGAAATAATTGGAACCGCTACAGCTACGCCTGCTAATCCCAACGAGTTTTTCAAAAATATCTTTCTGTCCATATTTTAGATTTTAAGTTTCTTTATGAATTGAAATTAAAAACAATATGAATGAGTGAAAAATAAATGAGGTAAACTATTAAAATCCATCGATTATCGATATAAATTGAGTTATAAAACTTTAAAAAATCAATTTCAAAATCAATAAGACATTGATGCATTTTCATAAGCTGAAAATTTTTGTAAATTTGCAAACTTATGGGACAGATTCTGGCAATCGACTACGGAAGGGCAAGAACAGGAATAGCTGTGACAGACGATATGCAAATTATTGCAAGCGGACTGACAACAGTTGAAACACCAAAACTTGTAGATTTTCTGAAAAAATATTTTTCTGAGAACAAAGTGGACGAGATAGTCGTTGGACTTCCCACAGATTTGAAAGGAAACATGTCCGAAATTGAAATTGAGATTCAGAAATTTATTTCAATCTTCGAGAAGGATTTTCCTGAGAAAAAGATCAATCGTCTGGATGAGCGTTTCACTTCCAAAATGGCTTCTTTTTTTATCAGCCAAAGCGGAAAGAACAAGAAACAAAGACAGGAGAAAGGATTGATAGACAAAGTAAGTGCAACTATTATTTTGCAGAATTTTTTAGAACAAAAAAGATGATTTTACCAATAAGAGCCTTTGGCGACTCTGTTTTGAGAAAAAAAGCACAGGAAATCAACAAAGATTATCCTGAGCTAAAAACGCTTATCGAAAATATGTTCGATACGATGAATGGTGCCAACGGAATTGGTTTGGCAGCGCCACAGATTGGACTGGACATTCGTCTTTTTATTATTGACGTTTCGCCACTTGCAGATGATGAGGATTATGAAGATATTGCGGAGGAATTGAAGGACTTCAAAAAAGTGTTCATCAATGCACAGATCCTGGAAGAATCCGGTGAGGAATGGAAATTCAATGAGGGTTGTCTCAGCATTCCTGAAGTCCGTGAAGATGTGAAGCGAAAATCCACCATCAAGATAGAATATTACGACGAAAATTTCGTTAAACATACCGATACTTTTCAGGATATCAGAGCAAGAGTAATCCAGCACGAATATGATCATATAGAAGGAATTCTGTTTACAGATCATCTTAGCGCTCTCAAGAAAAAAATTGTAAAAGGAAAACTTCAAAAGATCGCAAACGGAGAAGTGAGCGTGAACTACAAAATGAGATTTCCGAAATAAGATGGAAGTTGGATGTGGGAAGATGGATGATTACAACTTTGAAAACATCTGACATCCATCATCAAACATCAGACCATTAAAAAATAAATTAGATTAAAGAAAACATACTAAAATGCAGTTAGAAAAAATTATTTCAATCTCCGGAAAACCGGGACTTTTCAAATTGGTTTCTCAACTTAAGAACGGATTTATCGTTGAAGATATCTCTACCAAGAAAAAAACAAGCATCTCAAACTCCAGCCAAGTAAGCTTGTTGGATAATATTGCGATGTTCACTTTTGATAAAGAAGTTCCATTGTTCGAAGTTTTTGAAAATGTTGCAAAAAACTACGATTACAAACCAACCATCAGCCACAAAGCTTCTGGCGAGGAGTTAAGAGAATTTATGACAGCTTCTCTTCCAAACTATGATGTAGAAAGAGTTTACGAATCTGACATCAAAAAATTGGCGCAATGGTATAATCTTTTGCACAAAGCAGGTTACATCACTCCGGAAAGTTTCGTAAAAACTGAAGAACCTTCTGAAGTTGTGGTAGCCGAAGAAAAAACTGAAGAAGCTACAGAGAAAAAACCAGCAGCTAAAAAAGCACCTGCAAAGAAAGCTGCTCCAAAAGCAGATGAAGCGACCGAAGAAAAACCTGCAGCTAAAAAACCTGCAGCTAAGAAAGCGACTAAAAAAGAAGATTAATTTTCTTAATTAATTTCAAATTATAAAACTCTCTCAGAAATGTTTATTTTTGAGAGAGTTTTTTTTATGTCTTCGAGAACCTCAGACTGACAATGTAATGAAGACAAGGTTAGTTATCGAATTGTCATGCTAAGGCTCTCGAAGCATTTATATAAAATGAATTCCTTATTTCATGAAAGTTATTTCACTCGTTCCATCCATTACGGAAACCTTGTTTGATCTGGGTTTGACTTCTGCTGAGATTATTGGAAGGACAAAATTCTGCATTCATCCGAAGGAATTGGTTAAAGATATTGAGATCATTGGCGGAACGAAGAACCTTAATATCGAAAAAATAAAAGCTTTAAAACCCGACCTCATCATTGCCAACAAAGAGGAAAACGTCAAGGAACAAGCTGAAGAATTGATGAAAGATTTCAAAGTTTTGGTTACGAATGTTGAGACTTTGGAAGACAACTATTATCTGATAAAACAACTTGGACACCTATTCGGAAAGGAAGAAAAGGCGCAGATTATTAATCTTAAAACTTACGAAGCTTTTGATATACTGAAACCGGTAAATAAATTAAAAGTCGCTTATCTGATCTGGAAAGATCCTTATATGACAGTTGGTGGCGACACTTTTATTTCGACGATTTTAGAAGAGTTGGGATTTGAAAATCAATTCAAAAATCAGAAACGTTATCCGGAAGTTCAGTTGGAAGATTTAAAAAAAGCTGATTTGATTTTCCTTTCCTCAGAGCCTTTTCCTTTTAAAGAAAAACATATGGCGGAAATCCAGAATATTTGTGTTGATCAGAAAATAATGATCGTGGATGGCGAGGCTTTTTCTTGGTATGGTTCGCATTTAGCGAAGTGTGGGGAATATTATCGGGAGTTATTAGAGATTTTTTAAATCGAAAATTATATTAAAATATAATTCCACGATTAATTAGACAAGTCAATTTTGCATTAGAAATAAACTCTTCAAAAGTATTATTTTCATCTGCATTTTCATTTTGCAATTCAAAATAATATTCGACAGGATTTGCTAAAATTATATCGTCTCTGTTTTCTGCAATTGAAAAAATCCAAAACTTATATCTTTTGATTTTAAAGTTTGGATTTATTAATGGTAATTCTGTGATAGCGGAAATTTTCAAACTATAGCTTTTATCAATTTCATAAGGATTTAAAAATCCATTAGTTAAAATTATTTTCGCTTTGACATCGATATTATCATCAAATTCTAAAGTGCTGATATTATTAAAAATAATCTTATCCTTTTCAACTTTAATTTGAGAATTTGGTATTTTAATATAATTTTTCTTTTCGCATTGAGTTTCAAAAATCTCTTTCGCAGGATTATATTTCCCAGAATTTACATTTTCGGTTTGTCCAATAACAAATATTGGAAATAACAGGAGAAATAAAAGTCTCATTTTGCTCTACAAAACCTTCGCAACCTCCTCGCAAAGCCAGTTAAGCAATTCTTCATCTTCTTTTGTAAAAGGATCGATAGAATGACTGTCGATGTCGATTTGTCCAACGTTTTCGCCGTCTTTGAAAATTGGAACTACGATCTCCGCTTTTGTATCGATGGAACAAGACAAATAATTATCCTGAGCGTGAACATCCGGCACTACGAAAGTCTCTCCAGAAACTGCAACCTGACCACAAATACCTTTACCAAAAGGAATAATTACGTGATCTGTGACCGCACCAACATAAGGTCCCAAAATCAATTCATCTTTATCACCATTTTTGAAATAAAATCCCGTCCAGTTATAGTAAGAAATTTCTTTATCCAAAACCTGACAAACTTTCAGAAGTTTCACATTTGTATCTTGTGGACTTTCTAAGATTACCGAAAGTCGTTTTTTAAGCTCTACCATTGTTTTTTTTATTTTAATCCTTCGAAAGTTAATTCTTTATAGCCGAACATTCCCCGGTCTTTAATCATTTGTGCAACGCCATTTGGCAACTCCTCTTCCCAACCTAAATCGTGGGCCATAATTTTTTTCAGAATCTCTCTCGAGTAGATTTCCAGGAATTTTGGATTGTAATTTTCGATATCTACAATTCTCTTGTTTAGTTTGAAATATTTGTATAATTCTTTCAGATTATCGTGAACTTTCAGATTTTCCGAAGTGAGCAATTCGCCATTTTCCGGGTTTTTATACGGATACAGATAAACGCGCATATCTTTTTTGAAGAATTTACCGAATGCTTCCAAAATACCGCCCGGAAGGTTTTTGTAATATTCCTCATCAAAGACATCCAACATATTATTAACGCCCATTGCCACACCAATATGCTGGTTTGTAAATGTGGAGAAATAATCTACCATCCTGTAATATTCTGAGAAATTGGAAATCATTACCGTGTAGCCTAAAGTTCCCAGAATATCGACTCTGTCAAGGAAATCCCGTTCATCGATATCACCCGCAGCTCTTAGATTAGAAATTGTAATTTCGAAAAGAATCTGTGTATTCTCGTGGTCGCAGGCATTATCCTGATTGAACATTTCTAGACCGTGCTCAAACATATCAATGTTGACACGTGTTACAGGGCGAAAACTTCCTCTTACGGCAAAAATATTCTTTTTATAAAGAATATCGGCAGGCAACATATTATTTCCTTTGGAATTGAAAATAACAGCATCGGTCATTCCCAATTTCACCAGTTGCAGACTCATCAATCGGTTGTCCACATATTGGAAAGCCGGACCGCTGAAATCTATCATATCGATTTCCAAACGATCCAAAGAAAGGTCATCGTACAAAGATTCTACAAGCACTCTCGGATTATCGATGTAGAAATAAGCGCCGTAGATTAAATTGACACCCAAACTTCCCAAAGTTTCCTGCTGCAAAGTAGGATTGGTTTCTTTGAATTTCACGTGGATCACAATCTCATTGTACTCCTCGTTTTCAGAGTTTTGATATCTGATTCCAACCCAGCCGTGACCTTTGGAAGTTTTATCGAAATTAATGGTTGTAACGGTATTGGCGTAAGAAAAGAACTTTTTTCCCGGATTTTTTTCTCTTGGGATTCTTTCTTCTATGAGGGCCATTTCGTAGCGCAACATCTTTCTGAGACGGTTTTGCGTAACGTATCTGTTTTTGTTTTCGGTACCGTAGATGGCATCACTGAAATCCTTATCGTAAGCAGACATTGCTTTTGCAATCGTTTGAGAAGCACCACCAGCGCGGAAAAAATGTCTCACAGTTTCCTGACCCGCTCCTATCTCGGCAAAAGTTCCGTAGATGGATGAATCCAGATTGATGGCTAAGGCTTTCTGCTTAGGGGTAAGTTTTGGCTTTATCACAAAGAATTAGATTTATTTTGTAAATTTACCAAAATAACAGCTAAAATAAAAATGCTTTTAAAATTTTTAGGAACCGGTACTTCACAAGGCATTCCTGTTATCGGCAGCCATCATCCAGTCTGCCTTTCTACCAACCCAAAAGACAAGCGTTTACGAACTTCTGCCCTCATCACTTCTGACTCCGGAAAGAAAATATTAATTGACTGCGGACCCGATTTTCGTCAGCAAATGTTGACCAATCACGAAGAACAGATCGACGCAGTTCTTATTACACACGAACATAATGACCATATTATTGGTTTAGATGACCTTCGACCTTTGATTTTTAAAAATAAATCATCGATGCCGATCTATTGTAATTCAAGAGTTGCATTAGAAATTAAAGAACGTTTTCCTTATGCTTTTACCGAACAAAAATATCCCGGTGCACCAAGCTTTGGCCTTCATGAAATTGATGAAGAATTTAAATTATTTGATGAAGTAGAAGTTCAGCCGATTGATATTATTCATTCAGAGATCAATATTCTCGGTTTCAAATTTAAGGATCTTGCTTACATAACAGATGCGAGTAAAATTGATGAGAAGGAAAAAGAAAAATTGAAAAATCTAGATTTTTTCATTATTAACTGTCTTAGAAAAACAGAACCTCATCACTCCCATTTTATTTTGCCCGAAGTTTTGGAATTGGTGGAAGAATTTAAACCTAAAAAAACGTACTTAATTCACATCAGCCATCATTTGGGATTCCATGATGAAGTCGAAAAAGAGCTTCCTGATAATGTACATTTGGCTTATGATGGTTTGGAAATAGAATTTTAATAAAAATATGTTTTTGATATTCAGTTCGTTAAAAAATAAATAGAAAAATATTCCAAAATCATTTTTACATACTCAAAAATAATCCTATATTTGCACACCAATAAAAACAACACAATGCCCAGTTGGCGGAATTGGTAGACGCGCTAGACTCAAACTCTAGTATCGAAAGATGTGCCGGTTCGATTCCGGCACTGGGTACAATTCTTAAAAAGCAATCTAATAAAACAGATTGCTTTTTTTTGTTTTAAACAGCAACTATGCTGCAATAGCAATATACTGTTCATTTAGATACATTTGTTTTAAATTCCCCTCATCCTGGGTCGCTGATTTTTAATACAAATATTACAAAAACAGAAACCTAATTAAATAAAACTTCACTCAGGTATATTCTGATTGTACTAGTGCCTGTCCATAGATCGGATCAAAAATGTTATTACATTATTGGTCAAAATCTTTAAATATTAGGACTAAAATTTGGGCTACTTTATGAACTGGTTTTTGAATTGCATCAAAGGATAAAAGAGATAAATGACCATACTTCCCTTTAAAGCTTATCCCAGGATAAGATGAGCCAGCTGCTCGTATTTTATTCCTGAATATGAGCAAAACTCTTCAATGGTCAGGAACTCGTTGGGTTGTTTGCTGAGATCTTTTCTGATCTTCTGCATCAATCGTGTACTCTGGCGATAACTTTTACCAGTTATCAGCTGTATGTCTTTCGGATAGATGCAAACCCTGTTCATCTTCTTTTCCATACTCTATGTATGCCTTTGGTTAGGATTATCTATTCTGATCTATGCAAGTTAATCAATTTTTTTCAGGTCTTTTCTGATCATTCAAGACATCTGTGTCCATTTGGGACATATGGAACGCCCTACGCTTTGACCGTCTGTTTTTTAAGCTAAAATTTGCCAAAGAAATCAATCAAAACTGTTGCAACAAAAAAAATGATTGAAGTGTAATCAACCCAATTTTTAATTAAAATTTAAAACAAATGGCAAGACAAAGAAGCATTATCAAACTAGGCGGTACCATAGGCGGCATCACCTTCTACAAATCCAAAGACGGCTACCTCGCCCGAGAGAAAGGCGGTGTATCTGCAGACAGAATCAGAAATGATCCCGCATTCCAAAGAACCAGGGAAAACGGCGCTGAATTCGGAAGGGCAGGTAAAGCAGGTAAAGTGCTGAGAAATTCTATCCGTCAACTTTTGCAGAACATTAATGACAGCAGAATGGTGAGCAGGCTGACCAAGGAAATGATCAAAGTGGTTCAAATGGACAACATCAATCCGAGAGGTTTGAGAAACGTTATCGATGGCGAAGCCGAACTTCTGATTGGATTCGATTTCAATTCGAATGGAAAACTTGGAAATACGATCTATGCACCGTGGGAAAAGACACTAGACAGAGCGACAGGCGACGCCAGCGTCTCTTTCGCGCCGTTTGTCCCGGCTCAAATGATCACTGCTCCAGGAGGAACAACACATTTCAAGATCACCGTTGCCGCCATGGAAATCGATTTCGAGAATGAGAGCTATGTCGCCCCAACAGGCGAATCCATTGTTCTTCCGTGGAACAATAATCCCACAGCCTCACTGGAAATCCCATTGCAACTCACTGAAGATTCGACCCACCCGCTTTTTCTGGCTTTAGGTGTAGAATTCTACCAACAAGTGAATGGTGAAAATTACCCACTGAAGAACGGCACCTACAATGCCTTGAAAATCATTGATGTTATCGGCTAATGATGGCGCTGGTTTTAGAACGGCAGTATTCGTCTTCGGGAATCAATGGTGCGTTATCCTTCAATGGGACTGAAATCTGCAAAACGATTGAACTGCCCTGGCGGGGTAACCAAAGAAGAATTTCGTGTATTCCAGAAGGCACTTACCGCCTCAGAAAACGGTTCAGTTCAAAATTCAAATGGCATCTGGAAGTGATGAATGTTAAAAACAGAGATTTGATCCTGTTTCATCCTGCCAATGATGCGCTGAAAGAGCTGAATGGCTGTATTGCTCCGGTTACCAAACTGACCGGTGAAGGAAAAGGCATCCAATCGCGGATTGCTTTTGAACGATTGAAAGAAATCATTTTCCCCTATCTGGAGAAAGGATTTATGATTGAATTAACCATTAAAAAAGATGTTTAATGAAAAAAGTAATAGAAAGAATTCAGGAACCTACCCCGAAATTCTTTAAACTGATAAGAAACGCAGGCCTATTGCTGACGGCAGTCAGCGGCGTAATTGCCACAGCTCCGGTATCACTACCTTCCCTTGTGATCACCATCGCAGGTTATCTCGCTGTTGCAGGTGGTATTGCCTCTGCCATCAGTCAGACAGCTATCCACAGAGATGATTAGTCATTATAAATACATTTGCGATGTACAACGTGGATAACTCAACGAAAGTAAGTACTGCATTCGGAACAGTGTTGACCATTTTTGTCAACATCCACAGTGAAGATCTCCTGAAGACTATTGTTCTAGCATCTGTTGGCGGTGTTTCGAGCTTTGCAGCCACTTTAATGGTCAAATTTCTTATCAGAACCATCAAAAAAAGGTTTCAGAAATAAAGTTGTGGTGACTTGGGAACCAGTGAGCCTCTCTTATTTAGAGAGGCTTTTGTCTTGTAGAAAGAGATGGGGGTACGGATTGGAAATCTGTGCTTGCGGGCAAAAACCACCCCGTTCGCTTTGGCGGACACCCCTCCAAAGGAGGGGAATTGAGAGACCAAGTGAGGACAATGAGAATTGTTGAAGGCGGGGGAATAAAGGATTGCAAATCCGCGCTATAAGAACCAGTAAGCCGTCTTATTTAGAGAGGCTTTGTTTTGTAGAAAAGGATGAGGTACGGATTGGAAATCTGCGCTATAAGAGAATAAATCCTGCAATTCCACGAAAGACGATTAAAAGACCACAAAACTTCGATTATTTCCTTTTATCTTCTGAAGTTTCATCATACCCAAACAGATTAAACATTTCTCTCATTCTAGAACGAAGGCGGTTGCCGTATTGGGATTCTATTTCGGTGGCTGATAAGTTTGTCGTGATGTGTGTGAGCAGTCCTTTTTCTTTGAACATGTCATAGCGCGTCAACAGGATCTCTGCCATTACATTGCAGTCGTTGCCAAAGTATTTGGAAGTGGTTTCTGATCCAAGGTCGTCGAAACAATACAGTCTGGCACACCTTGCATCCTGGCTAAAATTGCCCCTTGAGTACTTTTCCAGAACTTCGTAGCCTGACTGCATAAACTCAGAGACTACCTTACGTGTTGAAACAATCCCGAAGTTTTTTCTTTGTGTGGGAAAACTCTGCATCAGTCTAAAAAGCGTTGTTTTACCACAGCCAATCGGACCACTCAAAAGAATTCCTTTTTTGAGATCTATGCCCATTTTTTCTGCCACGGGTTCATCTTCCAGAAACCATGCAAGCAACCCGAAGATGATTCCGCGTTCGTTTTCCGGAATGTGGAATGTTTTGCCTAAAGTTTTTTCGCCACTCCTGATGAGCCGGGAAACGACTACCTGATAATTGTAGGACATTTGAAGGGGTTGTGATGGGAGTTTCATGGTTTGTGAATTTGTTTGGATGTAGAAAAACCACCCCGTCCGCTTTGGCGGACACCCCTCCAGAGGAGGGGAATGGGATTTCGATCTATAGTTTTCCCTGATAGAATATACTGATGGAATATTGATATCATTGGATTCAAATTGGCGGATTCCCCTTCAGAGAAGGGATCTTAGGAGTCGAGGTACGGGAATGATAAATCCGTGGGAAAGAGAATGAATTGATTGATTTATAGTTTTTCCTGGTAAGATTTATTTGTGGAGGCATTAAGGTTACTGGGTTTGAGATTATTTGCCGGATCGTGAACGGCAGATGAGGCGTTAAATCTTTTTGAATTTAATTGCCAATTTCTTGCGGCGGCCTGCCAATTTTTCATTTTGGTTTTTCCGCCTACCAGCCAGCCATTGCTTGAAAAATAATTGTAGAATTTTTCAGCTTCGATCCCGGGAAAACTTTTTTCGTGAAAAAAGGACTGAACCTCGGAAAGATCCGGTTCTAAAAATGTTTTGTTTTTTTCACGTGTCTTTTGTTGCCCTGAAGTGATCCCGATAAACTCCTCATTTTTATTTTCCGGATCATTCTGAACCTGCTCATCCAAGTTTATTCCGTCTAAAGTACTTTTATTGTTTGTACTGTTTATAGAATGGACTAATGCCTGTTCATTACCTATTTCACCACTTGAACAATGCCTGTTTACAACCTTTCCATCAGCAGGTTCAGAAGAGAGTTCATTTCTTGTCCCGGCCTGTTTTGATAAAGGTTTCAGTTCAACTGCGAAATCAAACATCACTACGTGGCTTCCCCTAAACGGATTGTAGGATGGCTGGTAATCTATATACCCCAATGCATGCAGATTTTTCAGGCATTTGTGGTAGGTTGCTTTCGAACTGATTTTGCTGATCCTCATGACCTCATCTCGTGAGATACTGATTGGATTCCTAAACCTATTGAAATTCCAGAACTGGAATAATGCTATGTAAAGGCTGATGTGGGTTGGATTGAGTGTTTTTTCCTGAGCTACTTTTTCGAAGAAGCCTGTGAGGTGTTTGATGTAATTCATGGTGGTTGGAGGTACTAAATGATGAATGATGGATGACAAAAGGTTGGGTTTGGGATGTGGGAAGGTGTGTACCCTTTACTTTTCTTTGAAAAGTTTCTCTATGTCTTTGTAATTATAATATAATGTGCCACCTACACGGGTGTAGGACAGCGTTCCATTAGCCCGTAAAGTCTGTAATGTTCCTGAAGAAATCTTTAGCAGTTCTCGGACTTCTGCGGAACGAAGCCATAGTTTCTGTTCTGTTGTTTTGATGTGAAATAAATCTTTGATGTCTTGCAATAATTCAATTTTGAATTCCTGAAGATCTTCTTTGGTAATGATGTTGACTGACATTTTGTAGAGTTTAGATTTTAGAAATTAGATATTAGAATTTGAGATGCTTTTTGTAAGGCATTCATATTGGTGGATTTTGTGGTGATTTGGTAAAGCAAATTTTGAAAATAGCAGCGAAACTATTTCGGTAGGCGTTCGGTAGTACCGAACGATTGTTGTGAAAACCTTATCGATAAGCTGTTTGTGGATGGATTGTGGAAAAGCCCATAAAAAAACACCGTTATAAATCGGTGTCCATGAATAGTTGTTCAAGATTTTGCTGCAGCTGCTGAAGGAATTTTGTCCGGTTGCTTTTGCGTGCTTTAATTTCTGTAATCACCTTATGAAAGTTTTGCAAATCCACCTCCAACAAATCCTCAAAAACCTTTGCAGTCCCTGTAAGATCCAGTGCCCCTGCATTGAAACAACGGTTGTGGTGGAGGGCATAAATCAATTCAATCAACGCCACCTTTGGTGCAGTCCATTTTAATCTGTTTTCCACTCCGGTTTTCGGTACATGCCCTCTCTCCAATTTCTGAACTGCTGCCAACAGAAAATTGATCAATTCATCATTTGAAATAATTTTGGCGACCTGATGGTCATAAAAGGTTGTGAATCCATCATCGAAACTATACAGATGATCCGGCAATTTCATCTTCAAATCATAGGTATTCCTGACAAAATATTTCTGATCGAGATAAGTTGCCTCCCTTTTGTAGTAGTTGTAAAACTCTACATAGCCCAGGTAATCTGCATTCAGTTTAGCAATCCAGTTTTCGTAAAACTTCCTTATGGCTTTTTTGCCAGATTTTGGCTTCAGTGATTCGATTTCCAGAATCTGGTTGTAATACAGATATTTTGAGATGAATTTAGGTTTCAGATTCCTGAAAAAACAGACCTCATCCGCCATCGAATCAAACTGATGTTTTAGCACCTGTGATTTTAGTTTCCTTATATATTCATCAATCAATATCAGGCACTTCTCCGCAATCATCAGCCGATCTTCCTGCTGCTGCTCCATTTCCAATAATGAATGCTCCATCCTCAGGTAGTCTTTTTCTACCCTTTTCAAAAAATTTTTTTCTACCATGTCCTTTTTTGAGATAATTTACGAAGAAAAGGGAAAATGGTGAGGAGGTGGAAAGAAAATGTGAAAGGCAGATCATCTGACACCATTCGTTGACCGCCTAGTTTTCCAATTCCTTTTTTCTTCTCCGAATGTAATCTGTTGGGCGGATGCCATTGGTTTCAAAAAAGAGGTCTGAAAAATGCTGCCTGGAAGCGATGCCACATTCAGAAGCCAAAGCTTCTATATTGTAATTCAGATATTTTTTTTCGTTATTCATCAACTGTGTTATATAGGTCATTCTCAACGCATTGATGTAGCGGCTGAAATTCATCCCTTTTCGTTCATTGATATAGGTTGACAAATAATACGTATTGGTTCCGAACTTGGCTGCAATCCTTCCGAGGGAAAGCTTTTTTGCAGTATATCCTCTGGTCTCTTCGAAATTTTTGATCTTTACATCCAGTTCCCGATTCAGTTCCGGTGTGAGTACCGTTTTCCTTGCCAGCTCATTATCAGGCAGAGCATCTGACGGATGCGTCGTATCGGTAGTCCGCAGCTTTTGCTGTAACAAATTATACTGCAATGAAATCCTTTTTTCTTTTCTGTAATGAAAAATCAGCATGAGCAATAATACCATTACCAACAGCGAAGACACCACACCATATAAAGCTCTGTAAATGCCCGATTTTTCAAGCCTTTCTTTCTCTACCAGCAACATCCGTGTATCATATTCTTTGTGAATCTTACCTGACAGATAACTGAAGTCTTTTGTAATCAGGCTATCTGCCCTTAACAGCTGATCTGTATAATAGAGCTCTTTTCTCAAATCCCCTTTCTGCCTGTAATGCTTTATGAGATATTCGTAACCGGGGCGGAGTTCCGGTAAAATAAAGTCATGGCTGTTAAAAATCGAATCCACTTTCTGAAGATAGACCATTGCCCCGACCTGGTCTTTGAGCTGTATATAATTTTTCGCCAAGTAGTAATCTACAACTGATACCCATGCAAAATCGCCAACCCTTTTAATAGCAGGGAGCGATTCTTTTAAGGATGAAATACTTTGGCCATTTTTTGCATTATAAAATTCGGAAATGCCCCTGCATTTTTTAAAATACGCGTTTTCAACATCAAAGTCAGGATCCTTACCCGTCAGGTATAGCCCTATTTTCAGAAGGCTATCGGATTTTTTAAAATTCTTCTGGTAACGGCAGCAGACTAATAACTGATGAAGGCTGTTATAATAGCCTTTTTTATCATTATACTGCTGGTTGGGGTGACCTGGCTTCTGTGCCTGAAGCTTGTAGTAAGCAGCACATTCCAAGAAGTGACTTTCCGCCTCGTCATAATAGCCCAAATAGGATTTTACGACACCAATATGGTACATCACTTTATGTCTAAGGTATCCATCTTCAATTTTTTGTGCGTGGGCGTAAGCTTTCAGATATTCATTCAATGCCAACCTGTATTTCCGAAAATTGAAATAATAAATAATCCCCTTTCCCAAGTATGCACTGGTGATATAACTATCATTATTTGTCAGTAAAGCCACTGTTATCGTGCTGTCAGCGTATTTCGACTTCGTGATCTCACAAGGGTTGAACATGACGGCATCCTTATAAGCCTGGTATAAATGGTCGTTGCTGCCTTTTGATTTGGCAAGCCTGATATACTGCTCTACATAAGGCAGTACTGTACTGTCATTTTTCTTTTTAAACTCGTAGTGCTTTCGAATATTCCGGTACATATCATTTTCAGAATGGCGGGCATCCACCCAGCCTATGATCAGCAAAGCTAAGATCAAGAGTAATGATTGATTTTTCATCGCCTGTGTTTTTGTATTGAAATCAATCAAATTTAATCAATATGATAGAGAATTAGCGAATTCTCAAATCATAAGCGAATAAAAACACACAAAACGTATCCATAACGCAATATCCCGCCATTATATACTGTCAAAATTTAAAAATCTGGACGTCCATATTTTTAAATCCTTACGATCAACGGTTGTTTCAAGGGCAAAAGCCATCTACATTTGACCACAGAATTCTAATCTTTAAAACCGGCCGGATCAACTTTTAAAACAATTGAACCCATGAAAAAGTTAATCCAATTTACAGTTATCCTGGCATTGGGAAGCGTGACCCAACAATGCCGGGACCATGAAAGCTCTGACATTTCTGCACCGCCAAAGTTTCAGAAAAAGACAACCGACAGCATCCCTGATCCATCCAAATCCCCTTATGATCTGTGGGAACTGGATCCTGACCCACCCGTACGAGACGGACAAGACTGGAAACAACCATAGAATGGCAAAAACACAATTGATATGAACCCTCATCATTTTCCCAAATTATGCACCAGCGGCCACATCTGCCCTACCAGCGGGATTTGGGAAAGCATGGGGTATTTTAAAACGACCTGTCTGGTTTCAGAGGGCAGCAAGATGCCCTACTACTGCCATCAAAAGACCATCTGGATGCTTATTCAAACCGGATAAAAAAAATAGAGATGAAAACATTTACTACTGCATTATCACATCAGGTTATTCCATACTTTTTTGTTTTACTGCTCACCTACGCTGCTGCGAGCAAACTCCTTGATTTTGAAAATTTCCAAATCCAGATTGGGCAGTCCCCCGTCCTGAGTGCCTATGCCGGATTTATATCTTACGGCATTATAGCGATTGAATTGCTGGTTTCCGTTCTGCTCTGCTTTCCTAAATTGAGGCTGACAGGCTTATATATTTCATTGGGACTGATGACTGGCTTTACTGTCTATATCTACATTATACTGAACTACAGTGAATTCATCCCATGCTCCTGCGGCGGCATCCTAGAAAAACTGGGCTGGCAAGAACATCTGATTTTTAATACAGGCTGTATCCTCTTAGCAACTGCCGGGATATGGCTGATTGAAAAAGCCAAAAACAAGCTCTATAAAACCACTATTCTTTATATTACACTGGTTTCAATCTTAGCGAGCAGCAGCATTATTTACCTATTTATAAGCTCTGAGCACATTATCAGAACTGAGAATAATTTTACAAGGCGATTCCCACACCATGGCGTGCTGGAAGACAAAAACTATGAGCTCAAATACAACTCCTTTTATTTTGCGGGATATGACGAACACTTTGTATACCTGGGAAACTATACCGCTCCCTTTCTTCTGACAAAGGTTGACATCAACCTTAGGTCCAGTGAACAGCAGATCCTGAATCCTGAGCACTACAACTCTTACAAATGGTCCGGCGTCAAGATCAAAGTTTCGCCACCTTATGTTTACTTGTATGACGGAAAAACCCCGATTATCTACCGTTCAGAAATCGGTAACAATGATATGAAGATGATTAGTCATCAAGATGCCTATTTTGATGAACTGGCACCTATTGAAGGAGACCACTTTGTACTCCGAGCCAAAAGCACGAAAACCAATTCCAATACACTTGGCCTGCTGGATGTTTTAGATGCTCGACCAGTTTCGCTGCGACAAAATTCTCTGGATGGTAAAGGTGTGTTTGAGACAGACGGCCAACTGATTTATAATCCTTCCGAGCGAAGTATTATCTATGTTTATTATTATAAAAATCAATTTACGGTTTCTGATGAAACGTTAAACCGTAAAACTGTCTATCATACCATTGATACGATTTCGACACCAAAAATTAAAGTGGTTGAAATGACCACTGGCATAAAAAAAATGGCAGCACCACCTTTGATTGTCAATTCATCTGCCACTGTACAGCAGCATATTCTGTTCATTAAGTCCAACATTATCGGGAAGTATGAATTAAAAAAAACATGGAACAAAGCCAGTGTGGTGGATATGTACCACACACAGCGAAAAGAATATCTGGGGAGTTTTTATGTCGATCACCGCGGGGATGACAAGATGCGCCAGATGTTAGCTACCGACCAGTATTTTTATACACTGACCGGAAGCAGAATTGTCCGGTACCGCTATGCGCATTCGATATCGAAACAATTCAAAAGGGAAAGCCGAAAACCTTTGCAAGAGTAGGCAAAACAAACAAATTCCTTTATTATGAAAAGAATCATTTTACCAGTATTTGTAGGCCTGATGGCTACAGGTACAGCCTTTGTAACCCAGAGTTTCAAAACTCAGGAGAGTGCCATCGTGGACGGCTATCTATTTGACAACAGCGATCCACAAAATCCAAAATGTGAAAATACATTTATCAGCTGCTCTACTGTACCGACAGCTTTTGCCTGTCAGGACGGTAGCGGCAATGTATTGCGTGAGATAGACGGCACCAGCTGCCCGGTATCACTATACAGACCATAACTAGAAGAGCTGCCGAGAGGCAGCTTTTATTATACACTGTATCAAAATATTTGATGTTAGTCAATGGATATGTCAGACCTAAGAAACTTCTATTGCCTATCATAAAGTCCCCATTAAAAATAAAACATTATGAAAAATAATTATATACCTGTTCCGATAATCCTTCTTGCAACAATTATGGCATTGCTGATCCAAAGTTTTAATGCTACAAAAGGAGTTGCGATAGACGGTTACCTAATGAATACAGATATCGATAACCCTATTTGTATCAATACCTTTATTGAATGTTCGAATGTCCTGTCCCCGTACATCTGTCAGGATGGCGACGGAAATACTTTATATGAATTGGATGGTACAAGCTGTCACCATATGCTTTACAAGCCTTAACAGAAAAGAGCTGCTAGAAAGCAGCTCTTTTTTTATTGAAACCATTATTTCAGGTACTGGTTGAACCAATTCAAAAAATGCTTTGTTGCCTTTACCTGATTTTCAGGCTTTGTTAATGTATGTGCGTCCCCCGGAAACAAAAACAATTTCACCGGCTTCTGCAAACTCCTTAAAGCAATGTACATTGCAACGCTCTGTGACCAGTTGACGTGATAATCTTCCTTTCCGGCCCAAAGCAACAATGGTGTGTTTATTTTATCAGAGTGAAATACCGGATTGTTCTGATAATAGACCTCTTTGTTACTGTAGAAATCCCCTGAAAACCTAAAGCTCTGATCGGAATATCTCCAGACATTAGCTCTAAAATTATTTTTACTCATTGTAAAATAATCTGCTGTGATATCTGAGAGGGAAGCTCCGCTGACTGCGACCCTGAACATGCCGGAATGGGCAATAATGTAATTGGTTTCAAAACCACCGAAAGACTCTCCACTAATGCCAAGCTTTGTCAAATCCACACTGTATCTCTTTGATACTACTGCCAAAGCATCCTCAACGGCAGTCAATGCCGAATTCCCAGGTTCATTGATCTTATAGGTGATGCGCGGCAATATAATTATGTAGTCCTGCAATGCAGCCAATGTCCGGTTGAATCCCGGCTCATTGTAATAAGACGGCCTATAAAAGGCCTTGAATGCCGCCGCTGTATTTTCGTATACCCGGACAATTGCAGGGTATTTTTTTTGTGGATTGTAATTGGGAGGCAACACCACGCTGACATAAGTCTCCAGCTGATCTCTGTCCCGATAAGGGATGATGACAGACTCCGGAAATTCGGATGCCCTATAGTTTTCTGTATTGGACCTGAAAATATCTGAAGGCTGTTGTGCCTCCGTTTTATATTGTTTCACAACGATGGGTAAATTTGCATTTTCCTTTGTATAAGAAAAACGCAAGTCTGTGCAGACTACATGATCCATATGATACAGATCCACGGGTTCAACAATTTCCATCCTCTGCCCTTGTATGACTGCGAGCCCTTCCCTTACCTCATCCCTATGCAATATCTTCAACGGGATGTAATCTTCCTTAATTATTCTGTACGCCCCCCATTTTAAATGGTCTGACTTACCCATAGACTGGTTAATTATTCTGAAAGAAATTTGAGGATCATCTGACTTTGTCCTGTTGGTCCACCGCTTCGTTTCCCTATCATATTCCCAAATGTTATTTTTAGAAGTAAAATAACATTTTTTCAGGTTTTTAGAAAAATGGAGGTCTCCCACAGGAGAGGTATTGTTATGATTCAGCCTGTTGTAGTGGTAGAATTCTTCTTTTAAGAGGCCTGTCAGGTTGCTACTGACTTTCTTTTTGAGATCATACATCCACCAATCTTGACCCTCAAAGTAAAACAGAAAACCATCCCGGGTTGGATAGAAATTTTTAGCTTTCTGAACCTGAAACTCAATTTCACCTGAATGTACATTTCGGATCCTGATGGATGGGATCAGAAATTCGGTATTCAGGTCACTATTTGCATAATTTAGTACCTCCATCAGATACTGGTCATCAGCAATCAAATAACGTTGCGTAACCTCCGTGGCATCCGGATTAAGAATCTTTTTACCACTGTTTACATCCAACAGCAACGCATCAAAATTAGTCGGATTTTTTCTATCAATACCAGGCCTCAGTTCCTTATCCTCCCCACTCCACTGTTCAATGCTGTCTTTGTAAGCTATTTTCCTGACCGGCCTTGTTGCAATGAGCATATCCTTATCACCAAAGCGAAAATCCGAATAGGCATCAACGCTCTGATCCAGATCCTTTTCGAAAACCTTTCTGCCAGTCCAGGCGTAATACACAACTTTCAACTTCCCTTCGCTATTCAACAGGAATTTTGAAATACCTATATCAGGATCAGATGTCTGGCACTTGAAATTTTTAGAAGTGACTGCTTCCAAAACGGTGGTTATCCTGCCACTCTTCCGGCTGACGATAAAAGATGACCGTCCGCTGACGATCAGCAGCAGGTCATCATTAAGGGCTTCCGCTTTAAAAACCCCTTCAGCCACCGTGACAGGTTTTGCCGCCTTATTCAGGCGGATCAATTCCTTGTCCCTACTCACAGCGAAACCATAAGCCAAGCCTTTGGAGAAATAGAACGAAGCTACATTACTGACTATGCTCCGTTCCGCTGTCTTTAAATCCATCAACTGCAGGACGCCTTTTCCCTGAAGGCCAGCGAACAGATGATTATCCAAAAAAGTATTAGTGACCCCTTTCAAATTTATGGTATCGCCAGTCTTTGTATTAAGAAGCACTGTGATGTAAACGGAAGGATCATAAACCTTTGCAAAAACACTCCATTTACCATCACCGCTGATACTTCTGTTCACCACATCGTACCATTTATCAAATTGCTGTTCCGGTTTCGTGTTCTGGGCAGAAACTTTTGAAAAGAAAAGCAATAAAAGCAACAGAAAAAACCTGATGATGTTAATAGCCATTATTCTGAGGTTTAAGGTTTGGATTAGCCAGCAGTTCATTTTCAGGCAGGGGCAGAAGTTCCATATAATCCCTCCAATTTGGTTTTACGGAAGGCATATAGGCGTTGAGCAGGCCATTTCTTTTCAGATCAAAAAAGCGGTGGCCAAATTCCGTAAAGAGTTCGTGCCGACGCTCATCCATCACTGCTGACTTCAACTGACCTGTTCCCAGGTTGTAAAGCAAGGGCAACCCAGCTCTTGACCTTAATTTGTTCAGGGCATTCAGAGCCGCCTGCGTATTGTTGAGTTCATTTTCCGCTTCTGCCAAAATCAGGTAAGCCTCTTCGACTCTGAGCACTACTGAATACTCCAAAGAAGCCGTCGTCTTGTTGTTTTGGGTGTACTTAAAAGGATGCGCATAATTCATTGCCGCATTGGAAAGGCTTTTGGTCCATTTTTGCTTCCGCAGGTCGTTTGGTTCAAAAGAGTTGAGGAATCCAGTGGACAAAACTACATTTTGGGGCGGCAGGCTGACAAAGATATAGTACTGACCTTCTAAAGTATTTGCGCCTGCCTCGACCGGCATAAACTGCCAGACAGCACTTTTGCTGTCTTTGAGAAATGTTTTGCTGAGATCCTGTTCCATTGGATACAAGGGATTTTGAATAACCAGCTCTGCTTTATTTTTAGCCAAATCATATTTCTTCGTGTAAAGATATAATCGGGCTAAAGCCAATCGTACCCCCGACCTGTTGATCCTGCTCCTGCTTGCAGTCGGATAAGTATCCGTCAGCCTTTGTTCCGACTGAAGATAATCAGATTCTATCCTCTGATAAACTTCCGAAACTGGCAGCCTTGAAACCGTCTGGTTTTCCAGATAAGAAGTGCCCGTAACATAGGGGATGCCGCCATACAAATTGACCAAATAAAAATGGAGAAAGGCTCGAATAAAATACGCCTCTCCCAAAATCTGAGCGGTGGTTGCAGCGTCCAGATAAGCGCCACTCCTGCCCACGCCTTCAATTATATTATTGACAGCATAGATCTGTTTATAAGCATTGGTCCAAATCGTGCCGATTACCGTTGTGTTCTGCTGTACGCCCAATTCGTAGAACGCCTTAAAATCTACTGCCTGATTGCTCACAGACGACAGTTCATCGGTATAACAGCCAGTCAATGTGCCGACCCCATTCAGTCCACCATTCAGCATCGTATTGGTTCTCAGGTTTGAATAGACATCCGCCAAAGCCGCATAGGCTAGGTTTTTATCTTTAAAAACTGTTTCCTGCGAGATCTGGTTGTTGGGATCGTCGACTTCGAGGAATTTTTCACAAGCTGTACTTGTGAGCATCAGCAATGCTATTGCCCAAAAAGCACTTTTAACTTTTATAATATTAGGTTTCATTTTTTTTAGAATTTGATGTTAGCAGAAAGAGACACCGTTCTGGGTGCCGGAATGTACAAGCCCTGCACTTCGGGATCGATCCCTTTGTATTTTGTGACTGTCCAAAGGTTCTGACCGTGAAGCTGTAGCAGGAGCTGTCTGATAAACCCTGCGGTCAGCGGTACTTTGTATCCAATCCGGATGTTATTCAGCCGGATGTAGGATGCGTCGACAATGACCGCATCACTCCCCTGGTATTGCGCCCAGGCTCTGGAAGTATTGGCGTTTGAGCCTGTACTTGGTTTCTGATACCGTGCATTGGGATTGTCTATCGTCCAATAGTCCAACATATAGCCTGGAACATTTGACATATTACCGAAAAGCGGTAAGCTGTAATCGAGGCTGAACTGGCGCTGCTTCACGACCTGGAACAAGAAGTCCAGCGACCAGTTTTTAACCGTGAGCTGACTTCCCAATCCTCCGAAGTATTTAATGCCGATGTCCACCACCTTGGTGCGGTCGCTGTTGTCTATCTTACCATCGCCATTAAAATCTGTGAATTCAAACAAACCTGTCGTAGGGTTCACACCCTTGAGCTCAAATACTTTTTTGATATTCAGAGAAGACCCTACTTCATAGGTTGCCGAATAAGAAGAAGCAGACAGATTATCATATTCCAAAAGCTTATTTCTGGGTATGGTCAGGTTGGCGTTCAGATTCCATTTCACGGCACCTTTCTTCAGGATAGAGACATTGAGATCCGCTTCCAGCCCTGAGTTTTCCACTCTTGCATCGAAATTACTCTGAATGACAGGAAAGCCTGTAGTTGCAGGCAAAGGCATACCGACCAGCTGATTGGAAGAGCGGTTGCGAAACCAAGCGACTGACAGATTCAGCCTCTCTTTCAAAAAGCCCATTTCTACAGCCGCCTCCAACTTAGAGGTCTTTTCCCAGCTGAAATTAGGATTGAACAGACGTGATGGATAGATGCCAACAGTCCCATCGTAGGCCTGAGAAGTTGTCGTGTAGGTATTGAGGAACTGGTAGTCCCCGATGAGATCGCTTCCTGAAGTTCCAAGACTGGCTCTCAGTTTCCCATAGCTGAACCAAGGCAGATGCTCTTTAATCAGACGCTCCTCAGAAAATAGCCAGGCGGCACCCACTGCTCCGAAATTTGCAAAGCGCTTATCAGGTCCAAACCTGCTGGAGCCATCCCTTCTGGCTGTTAAATTCAGGATATATTTTCCCGCATAATTGTAGTTGAATCGACCAAAGAAGGCTGTATAACGGTATTGAACATTCGTATCTTCCGTCACATTCTTTACCCTCGCATTGGACAGGTTGTCGATGAATTCATTTGATGTAAAATCCGACCCCTGCACCCTTAGAATATCATCCTTGCGTTCTTCGAAGGTGCTCCCTAACAATGCACTGAACCCATGGCTGTTCCATTTTTTGTTCCAATGCAGCTGCGGCTCGATGATCCAGCTTGATTTCGATACGATGCCTTCATACCTTACCGAGATGCTGCTGGTGTAGCCGAGATTGGGATTGAATGCCGATGACGGATTGAGCCGCGTCTCGTTCTGCTGGGTCTGGGTGTAGCCAGCATTTAATTTCAGAGACCAGTCCGAAGACATTTCATAGCTGGCATTCAGGTTAGCAGATAACACTTTAATCCCTGCATTGTACCTGTTTTCCAGTTTCGCCAAAGGATTTAGAAAGGTATTGCTTTCCCAATTGAGCTGACCAGAAGTATTATACAGTGCCGGTGCATTGGGTGACAGAAGGATCTGCCTTGTGAGATCGGCATCGGTCTGGCGGTTGTCTTCTTTGGTATAGTAAACCGTAGGACTGAGTTTTAATTTCTTATCTGCGCTTGTAAAAACTGTATTGAAATTAAACCCCGACCGCTTGTAACCCAAACCATCACCAAAAGGTGTACTCTGGTCAAGATGAGACAAGCCCAAATAGTATTGTGTATTCTCTGTGCCGCCGGAATAGGACAGCTGCTGTTGTTGAGACATATAAGCTTTACCTATAAATTCCCTGTACCAGTTGGTATTGCGGGTTGCATTCCATTTCCCATTCACATCATAAGCTGTTGCAGGATAAGCGGTAATGCCGTCATTCGCATAGGCATCCTTCCGCAACTTTAAATACTGTTCTGTATCTGCCATCTTTACCAACTGCCCTATTTTGGAAACAGACATACTGCTTGTAAAATCCAGAGACGAGCCCCCTTTCTTTCCGTGCTTTGTTGTAATGATGACCACGCCATTTGCCCCACGTGATCCATAGATTGCCGTTGCATCTGCATCTTTAAGGACTTCCATACTCTCTATATCATTGGGGTTGATAGCATTAAGCGGACTCGCATCCCCTTTGGAAAGGACACCACTTGATAATGCGGCTGTCGCATTGGACACTGCATTGAGCGGCATACCATCCACAATGATCAGCGGATAATTCCCATCAAATCGCAGGCTGTTTTTGCCCCGGATCTGAATTTCAAAACCGCCACCAGCCGTTCCTGAATTCTGGGTAATGCTGACGCCTGACAAGCGTCCCTGCGCTGATGACAAAACATTGGTTACAGGCTGGTTTTCTATTGCATTGGCAGTGATCCTGGCAATACTGCCTGTGCGTTCTTTGTCTTTGACTTTATAATAACCTGCATTGACCACCACTTCTTCTATGGAGCGTGCTTTGTCATTAAATATCATATTGATCTGGCTATTCCCCTCTACGGGCATTTTCTGCTCCGCATAGTCCGGATGCCGGAAGACAATCACAGGATCTTTGCCTGAGACCTGAATCTGATAGAAGCCATTTTGGTTGGTTACTGACACCTGACTAGTGCCTTCCTGAAAGACTGACACCCCATTTACAGGCTGGTCTTTGTCTGTGACAGTGCCGGTGATGACCCGCAACTGCCCTATTGCCATGCCCGAGACGAGCAAGGTGAAGCCGAAAGACCATTGGATATGACTCAGGCTGCAAAAGTTTTTTTTCATACTTTTGATAAGGGTTTAATTCGTTGAACTTGGGCTCTCTTCTGCACTATGTACACTCGAATATACTAATGGTGCTGGGAGGGCTTTTTTTGTTTTAGATGTTAGATGCTAGATGTTAGACTTCATTGATGTCGTGTTTTTTCGGATCGCTTTAGGGGAAAGCTTAAAGTGACATGGTAATCTACTTTCCCGCCAAAGACAATCCTTGAAATTAATATGAAAAGAAAAATTATGTCCCGTGAAAGCTGTTAAGCCGCTATGGGTTGTACACCCCATTGTATCGTGTCGTGTGTGATACTATACTCTAGTATATTTTGGGAAGCGGCTTAGTAAGCGGAGAATACGGACAACATGGGAAACAAAAACGGCATGGGACTCAACATTATCTGCCCCTAGGTACTGGTATACCCACGCATACAGATAAGAGAGCCCACGCCTAGGTCGTGAGCTAACTTACTTATCCTCTCGTATGCAAAAATTACCAGTTTTAGGGCGAGATTCTAAGCAATAGCTTCTATAATTCTTTGAAGTATCGCAAAGTTACATTACAGTAACTTATTTTACAAATATAATAAAAATATTTAAATCGTTCGCTTTAGCGAACAGTATTTTTCATTTTAATCTTTTCTTTTGATAAAGATTACAGTATATGTCAGATAAAGAAGTTATAAATAAAAAAAATGCTCTCGTAAATAAACACTTGTGCAATTTTATTGAAGGTAAATTTCTACGCGAGTACCGTAATCAAAAAGGTGAACTTATTTCACAAAATGAATATGCTAAACTTTGTGGAATAACTTCCTCTACAATTTCAAAATTGAAATTACTTGAAGGTTATAATATTCCTATGTCGACAATTTATAATATACTTAGGCACGAACAATATTCCTTAGAAAAATTCTTTAATGAATTTGAAAATGCTAAGGGCATAAATATTCCTGATTAAAATCCCAGCAGTTTTTTTTGGATATTTTTCAATATGAATATCTTTTTTAATTCCTAACATTCATAAAACTACTTAGTTTAACAATCCTATTATCTTCTGCATTATACACCACTTCAACAAAGAAACTGCATAATTTATAGAGCGCGAATTTCATATCGTTTCTAGTGGAAGAACCTATAAATTCTCCCATGGTAAAAACCAAATCATACTGATCATTTTCTGCTAACAATGTATAATCGTAAAATGACAATTCTTCTTTCATTCTTGTTTACTAATTTCTTGATAATATCTTTCAGAGCACTGATCTAGAACTTCGTCTGTTTCTCGTAATTCTTTTTTTAGTGCGTAAATCCAAATGGAAAGTCCTATGATTGTAAATTCCAGTGATATTGACCACCCAATTCCAATTCAAAGTGACCAGGTAATTTCGGTTTAAATTGACCACCCTTAATTTTGATAAAAACTCTTGTTTTTCATGTGTCAATTAGTATTCAAATAT
>JASCOV010000012.1 GCA_029960045.1 Flavobacteriaceae bacterium PS02293 | reverse complement strand
GTTTTTATCTCAAATATAACCCAGATAACAGGTGGTCATTTTGAACCGGAAAGTGGTGGTCACTTTGCTCCGAAATCAGTGGTCAATTTACTCCGAAATTAGGTGGTCAATTTGACCGTCTTTTCCACATTTCACCAGAAACTCCTATACCAAAGGGACCGCCATGATCAAAGTGACTCACCAAATGAAACTTTCCAATACCAGACTTACCATTATTCATACGGTCGATTGTATTTACCTTATCTAATTCTTCATTACCAATAAAGGTGTTAACAGCATTTCCAAGATAGTCATCATAGAGCTTCCATATTTTTAAAGCGGAATTATTAAACAAAAAAGGTCGATTTCCAAGATAATCATGCCAAGGTTGACCGCCCACACTTGTAGCTTCACCAGCATTTATGTGATGAAGATATGAACCAAGGAATAACATATTTTTAACATAACTTTTATCACTTACTCCGGTTAAGTTTTCATAGGTGATAATCTTTTGAATAAAGTTTTGAGATTCCTCCGCATTATTTATGGGTGCTCGTCCGATGTAATTTTCCATTCCCATTTCAACACCATCAACATTACCGTAGTTTATACTTTCACCAAAGCGGCTGTTTCCGTTCGCATTCCAGTTATAATTAGTTGTATTGGGTTTATAGACATCTGAATAATATAAATCCGTCGACATCTTTTCTTCTTTAGACTGTCCCTCAAAGTCATAATAGCCAATTCTTGCAGGTATAACATCCGTGTCTCCAGCCAAAAGCACAAATAAACCTGCCCCCCAATAATAATGAGCCGCTTTGAGGTAATTACGAATTTTTTCGGCATTATCTACACCCGAATAGTTAGCGTAGATCTGTTCTGTAGTTACAAGTAAGGTGGGAAGACCTCTTTTTGTTTTGTAATCTTTCAAAACTTTAAAATAAGGTTTCAATGTTTCGTTTGTAATAATAATATAATCTGGAACATCACCATACTTTGAAGGTTTCCAATGTAAAACAATCTTATCAGTTTCCGTAGGAGTGTCCAACACATTTTTTGCGGTCACCGCAATCGAATTTAATAATTGCGGATTTGCGACGTTTGATGCCACCCACTCTTTATTAAGATTACTTCGAAATTTCGTTATTTTCTCCTGATATTCAATACTTCCTACAGTGTATTTTACTGTAATATTAATGGTACGATATAATGATAGTCTTTTCTGAACAGGTATATATTTAAAAGGGCAAATTTCTAAAGTTACTAAATGATAACCCTGACTCACTTCATCTGCAATTTTCACACCAGTACTCGCCGGGTATGCAGCAGATGAATTATATACAGATTGATCCGGAGCAACGAAAGATGAAGAAGATACCCAGTTTCCTGGTGGCTGAGTCGGATATAATAAAATATTACTATCGATCAGTTCCTCATTTTGATTGTTAATAAGAACATTAGTAACAATACTTCCTGCGGGAAGTACTAATTTTTTTGTAAATACCGGTAATTGTGGTGACCCTACCAGAGATGTATAACTTCTACTTTGGTCAGTTTTCACAATTTGGTAAGCACCCTCAGTCGTAGTCTGAAAATCTGTAGTTTGTGTCTCAAATGAATACGAAATTTGTGATGGACCTTGAGGTACAATTTGAGCTACAGAGGAATGCGAAATCTGTGCGTTTGCTGCTAATATTGCAAACACAAAAATGGCGTTAATTAGTTTTTTCATATTGGTTTTAGTTTTTACTGGATAATTAGTTTCTGAGCATAATTTTGATTTTGAGTTTTAATGGTAAGCACATACGTTCCTTTAGCGAAACTGTGGACGTCTATGGTTACTTCTTTGCTGTTGTTATACTTTTCGTTATATATATTCCTTCCAGACGTATCCGTTAGAATTATGGCGATTTCTTTCGAAGAATGATCACCTGTGGTGACCTTTATCTTGTCAGAAGCGGGATTAGGATATACTTTAAACGATATAAGAGTTTCATCTACTGTATTCAATCCCGGACCTGGTACATTAATACCTGTCAAGTTTTTCCAAATAGCAGCTTTTGCATTTTTATATCCAACAATATATCCGGTAGATTCATTCGCAAAGTGAATGGCATTCATATTTAAGCTAGTATCATTATCCCACCAAGTGTTATTAATGTATGTCCCGGTTCCTGAATCACTCATTTTTATAACACCGGTAGTTGTTCCATCTCCATTTAACGCACCTGCATAAATTCCCCAAATGGTATTTTCATTGATTGCTAAAAGTGAAGACAACACTGAACCTGATCCAGTGCCCGTATATTCAAAAGTATACCCTCCGTCAGTTGTCTTTAAGAGTCCCCCAGAATCATAAAATCCAATGTCTTTATTTATAAAGTAAAAAGGTTTAAATCCTAATAATTCTTGCCAGGATTCACCTCCATCTACAGTCTTCGAAAATCTTCCGTTAACTTTCGAAGCATATCCTATATCCTGTGTTAAAAACTGAATGTTACCATATAAAAAGTCTAATGGAAAACTCTGCCAGGTATTTCCTCCATCTGCACTCTTCAACAGATTATCTACATAAGCAATATAAACAAAATTTTCGCCCAAAGATGACAAACTTTCAAAGTTAACATTACGCCCTGTATCAATTGCCGCCCAACTGTCACCCCCATCAATAGTTTTTAAAAGTACACCTTGATTGCCTATAACATAACCGATATTGGCAGTAGTAAAACGAACTTTCTTTAGGAGTTGATTTGTCCCAGATGGTTTTTGCTGCCATGTTATACCGCCATCTGCGGTTTTCATAATGGTTCCGTTGTTACCGACCACTATTACGATATCCGGCGTAATGGCATAAACATCTGTGAAGTAAGAAGCACTTGTGCTTCCGACATTTAATTCTATCCATTGCGCCCTACAATTTAAATGAAGAATCAGCAAGAAAAATGCTGTTAAAAAAGTTTTCATATGGGTTATTTTATTTTTGATAAATTTAATTATAAAAATTTAATTATTTGTTGCTAAATTTAAATATTAGATGGTTTTAATACTTATTTAATATAAATAATACCATTTTATTAATCATTCATTAAGAATAAACAAATAACAAGATATTTTATTTTCGATTTAAATCCACTTCCTAACCCAAATCTTCATTATCCTCACTCTTAAATAAATATTTTAAAGCATTTATCATAAATTTTTCTTGCGATTAAAAAATGCATAAAGCTTATATTGATGTTTATAGCTATGCCTATTCGAAAAATAAACTCTAAGGCAACTTTTGTGTTTGATTTTTGATTAATTTTTGAATGGTTTATTATGTTATGTATTAATCAAAGTTAATATAAAAGACTATTAATCAATACCGTATAAATACTTAAATAGTATATAAATATTTCTAGTGTCCTCAGTGCTCACTATATAAATCTGAAAACAATATGCTGATGGAAATTTTAACTACAAATGAATGCGTAATTTTTGCTTGAAACCTATTAAATGCAGACCTACTAAATGAAGTTAAACGTTTCATAATTTTTTTAGGTAACAATATATTTTAATGTACTAATCTAATTTTCAAAGACACTATTATCTAGTAGGTTAATACAAAATTCAATTAGATATTTTTATGAACGTTTGGTATATAAAATCATAACTTAAATGATATCAAACACCTTCAAAATATTGTCAATATCTTCTAATAAATGGTTTGAATAGAGTCCTGTTAAGTCACTTAATGAGACAACTATTTATTAGTTGTCTCATTTTTTTATAAGCATAACAAATTACTTATCAAACTGTTACGGCCTGATATTTTATGGTTTGAATTTTTCACTTGAAATCTTTAGCCTATCTAAAATATACTGACTAAAAGTGCTACATCAGAGATTTCATCGGCATTAAGGCGTGGTTTGAAATACCATTAAGGTTCTAATATTTTTCTCCTTTGGTTTATTACAACTTTTTGATACTAAATATAGTAATTCTAATATAATTTTAGCTTCCTTTTCATTTACCTGAACTCCATTCTTGGCCAGAATAATAATCGCTTGTTCTACTGAAACATTCCTATCAATGAAATTCATTTTTCTTATTGTTTTTTCGATGAGTTTTTGCTGAAAATATTTTTGAAAATGCTGGATTTAAATCTAAAGAAAGATCTCCTGTTTTATAATCAATATCAATCGAAGGAATAAGATTCACAAGATATTTTTTATCCTGAGTATCAAACTCGGAAAATTTCTGAAAAACTTCAACTAATGCTTTATCCTCTATTTTATTCTTTCTATCAATAGCACTTAATTTAAGAATAGTATCACGCGCCTCCTTCTTAAGATTTTAAATATTGACCTGATTTTCTTTTTTAAATTCATTATAGTCGTCAATCTTCAATACTCCCGCAATAAATAATTTCCTACCTCGAGAAACTCCTCTTTTACCTTTCTCTCTATTAATTTTTTGAGAGTATAAATAACTTGCTTTCTGAGTTTTTATATTCTGTTCTTCTAAAATATCCTTAAATAGTCCAATTGTATTATTTGATAGTATCAAGGGTTCGTGTAAACCTTTTATCATTTGTTCTTCATTAGAATTAGGTTGGATTGATATGCGTCCACAATAAATTGGATTACGTATGACCCTTAAAAATGTGATCTTAAACATGTCAATCCTTTCTCATTAGCTATTTTTCTAATCTCGGCTATTTTCTGTTCACTTTGGACAATTTGATTGAAAACCCATTTTATAATTTCGGTTTCAGGCTCTTTAGGAGTGATAGCTTTTTTACAATCCATCAATGTTACATTGATAAATTCTATTGGTGCTTTATTAGGGTATCTGCCTATCAGCTTCGCTCGCCGAATACCATTCGAAGTATTTTGAGCTCTCTGTGTATTTTCTGCCTCTGGAAACGCTAAATACAAAGCCAACATTAAAAATACCTACAAATCAAATAACTAAAATTTACCGAATGTGACAATGATAATTTATACATTTCGCCTGTACACCTCAATTTTCATCTATCACAAATATTACTCCTCCGAAGTAAAGGGAAGGAAGGATTGGGAAAAATAATTTTTATGAAATTTAAACATTCTTAAAATAAATTAAAGTATTTTAGCTATGTTAACCAAGTTGTTGATTAAAATCGAATGTTGAAATTTCGGATTTGTAAAAGCATATATATTGTACTCTTTTTTTTAGTACAAGTCTTTGTGTTCGCCCAATCTCAGACTGTTATCCTTACAGACCAACAAATTGAAAAACCCATCTGGTTACAAAATTCCCACTGGAGATTTCATCCCGGAGATAAAATAGAATTTGCGAGCCCGAAATTTTCTGATATGTCGTGGCAAATTATTTCCAATACCAATTTCGGGAAAGATAAATACAGTAGAGCGCCTATGCCAAAAGGCTGGACGGGAATTGGCTGGTTTAGAATTAAGGTTAAAAAATCAGAAGCAAATTTAACCGATACCTGGGCAATGTCAATCAACCACGATGGCGCATCAGAAGTCTATCTGGATGGAAAAAAAATAATGACCATAGGAAAAGTTGGTGATTCAAAAGAAAATATGGTAGCAAGCAGGCAACCTTACCTCAGTATTCCGCTCGCAATTACCGATACTCTTCCACATTTGATTGCGATTCGATATTCCAATTATGATGCGCCGTATCCTAATTTTTACGGCTTTCAGGCGAGTTTACAGGATTTTCAAACAATGAATGCGAAGCAAAAAGCAGACAAACTCGTGATGGATCAACTCTTGATGAGTGTGGCTGCAGCTTGTATCTTGATTCTTTTGCATTTGCTCATTTTTATCTTTTATCCAAAACTAAAAATTAATCTCTACTACATTCTCTTTGTTGCTTGCGTCGCCATTGGTTTATATGCTCGTTACCAAACCTTTGTTACCACGAGTCCAACTGGGCAAGTCTTTTATACGAAAGTCTTTATGGGATTTGTGACACTACATTTTACGTTTGGATTTCTCTTGTTATACTATGCAGCTTTTGGTAAAATACCTCTGAAACGTACTGTTCTTATGCTTTTGGCTTCGGTTCCTGTCGCAATTTATTTATTATTGAATTGGTATGAATCGTGGTACGATTTAAAAACAATGTGGTTTCAAAAATGGCATCAAAATATATTTGTGCTTATTTTCTTTGCCGATGCAATAATTTTCTTATTAAAAGCCATCAAAAATGGAAACAAAAAATTGTGGTTGCTTCTTATAGGAATGTTCATATTTATAATAATGGGAACTATAGCAGGTTCTAACCAGTTTGGATGGTTTACAATACAACAAGTGATGATTTTGTTTGGTTGGGGAAATCTGCTGATGCCCATTTTATTTTCGATTTATATGGCAATTGATATTGCAAATACCAACAGAAATCTCGCTTTTCAATTGGTAAAAAACAAAAAGCTTTCCGAAGAAAATCTGGAGAAGGAACTGGAAAAAATCAGACTTATCTCCGAGCAGGCAGATCATCTGGAAAAAACAGTTTTGGAGAGAACGGCGCAAGTTCGGGATCAGGCAGAAAAACTAAAGGAGATGGATGCTGCCAAATCTAGATTTTTTATAAACCTGACGCACGAATTCAAGACACCACTGACACTGATTATTAATCCTGCGAAAGAATTGTTGCAAAATCCCGACAAAGACACAGCAAAGCAATATGCCAAATATATCCTGAAAAATAGCGAACGTCTTTTGCAACTCATTAATCAACTTTTGGATTTGAGCCGTCTCGAAAGTGGGCAAATGAAGGTGGATTATCAAAATATCGACATCGTGAAATGGTTGGAATTGCACGTGAAGCAATTTGGTTCCTTAGCTGAGCACCATCATCTTGAACTGAAATTTGAAACTGGGCAACAGGAACTTTGGGTACAAACGGATCTTGACAAGCTTGAAAAAATTGTACAGAATTTGGTTTCAAATGCGATAAAATTTAGTGAGAAAAATGGTTCTGTAAATGTCATATTACAAAAATTGAATGAAAATTATTTTAAAATTAAAGTAATTGATAAAGGAATTGGCATTAAAAAAGAAAAGTTGCCCTATATTTTTGATCGGTTTTACCAAGGAGATGCTTCAGATTCTCGCGATAGAGAAGGTGCAGGTGTCGGATTAGCTTTAGTGAAGGAATTGGTGGAACTGTTAAATGGAAGTATTGAGGTAAATAGCGAAGAAAATATTGGCTCAGCTTTCATCGTTTCACTACCCTATCTCTCTGCGGATAAAAACAAAAGTGTGACGGTAACATCACCCCTAACTGAAATTTATAACAATGAAAATAACATTGAATTATTTGAAGATGAATTACTTAATGAAAATAAAGAAACGATTTTAATAGCTGAAGACAATGAGCAACTTCGTGAATTTATAGAAATTACATTAAAGAATAACTACCAAGTTCTATCGGCCAGTAACGGCGCAGAAGGAATACAAATAGCCCAAGATACGGTACCCGATTTGGTGATTACCGATCTTATGATGCCCAAGAAAAATGGATATGAACTCTGCGATACACTCAAAAATGATGAGCGCACAAGCCACATTCCGATTGTTATGCTCACGGCAAAAACCGATCAAGACAGCAAAATCTATGGGATAAAATCCGGTGCCGATGCATACCTTGCAAAACCGTTCGATAAAATAGAATTGATAGCCATCATCGAAAATCTCATTACGACACGTCAAAAATTAAGATTAAAATTTTCTCAAAATAATGGTTGGCTGAACGAAATTTCCGAATTGCCATCAATAGAACAATCATTCTTATCAAAAATAAAAGACATTATTAATGATCGGATAGATGATGTACAGCTAAGTGCAGAATCTTTGGGAAGCGAAGTTGGTCTTAGCCGAACGCAACTCCACAGGAAACTCAAAGCATTGCTCAATCAAAGTCCAGGTGAGCTTCTGCGCACCATTCGTATGCAAAAAGCACACGAACTATTGGAAAAAAAGACAGGCTCTATTGCGGAAGTAGGTTTTATGGTGGGCTACGGAAATCCTGCAAATTTTTCTACCAGTTTTGCAAAACATTTTGGCTATCCACCAAGTGCAGTTAATAAAGATTAGTTTTTAAATACACTAGAATTTAACACAAATCCCTGACTTTCCAGATTTTCAAATATCTTTTTGATGTTTTAATACTTGACTTTTTTTGATGAAGATGCCGGATTTTGAGCATTATGGTTTTTAATTGGCAACAAATTCAAAGTAATATGCAACAAAATCAAAACACCCAATAATCATTCGTTTAAACGCACAATATCAAAAGCATTTGCAACAAGAGCAAATGCTTTTTTTTATTCCTGAATGTAGCTTTGGACTATCGAAATAAAGAAATATCCAATAAATTATTACAATTATGAAAACTTTAATTTTTAGTCTTATTACAACTTGTTTGTTGATGTCTTGTCAGAATAATAATTCAAAAACAGATACTACTATAATTGGCGATTGGGATGCCCATCTAAGCCATAATGGAAAACCGTATGTTTTGAAGGCGCATTTTGGTGCAGATAATAACTATGATGGATTTACCGACGGAAAATTATTTGTCAGAGGTAAATATACGATTGACGGAGATGTAATGATTATTTCTGATTCACTTTGTAATAAGCAATACGAAGGGAAATATAAAATCGCATTTTTCGCTCAAGATTCTTTGCGTTTCTCTGTGATTGAAGATACCTGCAAAATGAGAAACCAAGGAATCAACGGACTTGCAGTTAAGAGATTACCATAAAAAAAGCAATTTCCAGCTTCACTCATTATTTAATAAGCTTCACTCATTCTGATAACGCTTCTAATCATTGTCTTAATGTAGGCGCAAAAACCTGACTAAGTTTGGGTAAGAATTCAAATCCACTATAGAATTTGTTAACAGAAAAAAATATAATTAATCCAAAAAATTATATCTTATGAAAACACTTAAAATAATTTCGTTATTACTGCTAATGATTGGTCTAATGTCTTGCAGAAATGATGACAATGGCAAAGAACCAGAAACTGTAGAAGAACCATTTGACATTACAGATTATGTGCTTGTAGCATTGGCAAAGGATGATAATCAATTATCAACTTTTATTCTAACTTTTGAAAAAGAAGCTCAAGGAAAATCTATTGAGTACCACACCTTTGCCCCAATTGAAGGTTATAATTACACTTACACTTTTGTAGATGGCATCGTAAAAATTTATAGTGCAGGTTACGTTGTCAGAGAATTTAAGATTCAGAATAAAACGATTGTATCATCCAATAATGCGGATCAACTTAATTACAAATTAGCATTAGTGAAAATTTCCAATACAAACCAGCTCAATGGCAATACCTATGTTGGATCGTGGAGAGTTCCGGGAACCAATACCCAGTATGCTGTAAATTTAAGGTTTTCTGGCACTCATTATTCCGAATCATATCCTAATCCGATTGATCCTAATCACGAATATAAAATTATAAAAAACATCGCTGCATATTCAATTGAAGCGAACAAACGATCTCTATGGATTCTGGTAGATGGTAAATTAGAGGGTTACAGGCAACTTTTTCCTCTTGCTCAGCAGATTGGAACTTTCCAAAAACAATAATCTAAAAAAATACAATCATTATGAAAACATTTTTTTTCAATCTATCCAAAACATTTTTTTCATTGTTCATTCTTCTTATGATGAGCAATGAAGCACAAGCACAATTAGGAAAAAAACGAAAAACCAACACTCAGGAAATCAAAAATAATCCTGCAATTACCTTTCCAACGGCTGGTTCTGTAATAGATGGACCTTTCGTGATTATGGGTAAAGCAGATCCCAATACCTTTATCAATCTTCGGGTCGATCCTATTTATAATTTCCCAGCCAACCCCACTGGAAAACCAACTCTTAGAATAAGTACAAAAGAACACAATCAACAGGAGTTCAGTATCAAAGCAGATGAAAAAGGTGTTTGGCAAAGCCCTCCCATTCAGGTTTTGTTTGACCCGAAAGCCATTAATACCAAAATATTTGCCTTTATCACCCAACAATTAGGATCATATCGCTACGAGAGTAAAACTATCGAGTTCAAAACTTCGCCAAAATTATTTCTGAAAACAATTCCGATGAAAATTCCCGCAAAGAATAACAATGATAATGGCTCATCGGGACAACCGCAAAAGGATGAAGGGCTGATAAAAGGTGGCGCTATTTCCAATTTCAAAATCATTTCTCCATTTGATAACGAAAATGTTGGTCAGGATGGATTCTACATTAGTGGAGAAGCTCCGGAAGGTGCATTGGTAAGAGTGGAAGTTCGTTTTTCTGGTTACAAATCCAAGTCTGAGATAAAAATTGGTAATATAGGTCCAATTTTTCCAATTCCGAAGATTGATAAAAACACCATTACAGTAGAAAATGCGCTTTGGGGAACTTACAATGTACGTTACAATTCTTTAGTGAAAATGTGGATTACAGACGAAATTAAACTTATCAAAAAATCAAATGACTATTCCTATTGGGCAAACACTTATACCATTACGGCAAGTCTCGTAAATGAAAAAGGACAAGCTGTGAATTCTAAAACCATTCAAGTCTCCCGAATGAAAACCAAAGCCATCTGATGAAAAAGCTTGTATTAATTAATCTAATATTTTGTCTGATTGCCAATTTTTGTCAAGCGCAAGAACTCACAGATTGTTTGAAAGAACTTAATAAAGAGAGTAAAGTTACTCTTAGCAAGACAAAATTTGAAAGAGTGATTGAACTCAGCAGAAACAGAAAGGTCTATGAATTTTCGGTTAAAAGCGATAGACGCTGTATGGATTGCTTTAATGGCAGGATATATTATGATGAAAATTGTAAACAAGTTGCCCGTTTTTTAATGGGAAGAGGAGTAGATAAATTTGTAGCAGAAGGCTATACCGCAGGCGATTTCGGAATGCCTAAACTACCAAATAAAAATGCTAATCAAGAGAATATAGAAAATGTATTGTTTTATATTTCTAAAAACGAGGCGAAAGAGTTGAAGGGTTTTGAATATGATGACCAAATTGAAATATCTACAAAAGAAGGCTTAAAGCACTTTCGTAAAGGAAAATTAATCAACACCTATAAAATCATTCCAAGAAAATTTTCATCCACAGAAATGAATCTTCCACGTATTTACTATTTGCCTTCATTTCAGTTGTATTTTAAGGTTGTGGAGCGTAAATTTTATATCACCAAAACAAAATTTCAGGATGATGTTTCCACCAATAAAATAGATGACAATGATTGGGTTAGAGCTTTTCATCTCATAAAACAAAAATTAAAATGATTATGAAGAATATCATCATCTTATGTGGCGCTTTTTTATTACTCCTTACAAGTAATGAAGTCAAAAGCCAAAGCAAGAAACAGAAAGAAGTCACGATTGTATCTCCTAAAAACAATCAAAAAGTCCGGGGCGCTTACAAAATATATGGAGGTTCCGAACCCAACGCTGTGATAAAGCTAAGTATCATTAGTACCTATTACAAAACCAACTATAATAATGGAACTAAAATTACCAAAGGTGAAGGACCGTTAAAAAGACTCAACCGTACTTATACTTTAAAGTCCGATCGCTACGGCACTTGGAAAATTGAAAATATTGAGCTTACCAATGCCGGCTATGAAGAAAGCTTCGTCATAAAAGCGAGTGATGGTAAAACAGCACAAAGCATTACGGTATATGATAGAACCCGGCCTGTTTTAATTGATTAATTACAAACTACAGAAAAATGAAAAGACGTAATTTTTTAACAGTTTCTCTGCTTGCCCTTCCCATCTTGTCTTTTGCTAAATGGGCAGATTTTACATTCAGAAAAAAAATGGGAAAAGCACTAATTGTAAGGGCTAATGAAAGCCGTTACTTCGGGGAAGACACAATATCGGAAGCCAATTTCGGTCGTTGTATCATCTCTTCAAAAGATACGGAAAATCAACTATACATTGGTGCGGATGTAGAAAGATCTAACCTGGAAAAAGGAGGTCCCGGTTTGCATATCCATCATCAGGATGACGAGATTTTTTACGTGATTTCCGGAGCATTTTTGTTTCAGATTAATGAAGAAATTTTTATGGGCAAAAAAGGCGATACTGTATTTGTACAAAGAGGTACGGCACATACCTATGCCAATCCTTATGACAATAATCCCGGTGAACTTTTGATCATCCATCAACCAATTTCGCCGAGTTTGGAAAAATTTTATCAGGTGTTTTCAAAAATCGGATATATGAATGATAAAATGCTTCGGGACAACTTTGAACCGGAAGTTTTGGCAGATCTAATGAAAAACAACGCTTTTGTAGGTCCTCCTATTGACATAGATGCTGCCCTCAAAAAACTAAAACCATAGTGATGGAGTGAATAATCATTATTCAACTTATCCTATTCCGGCCAATAGGGATATCCAAATATAACACAGTAAAAATTGACGAGTAAATTTTAAGATTATGAAAACATTAAAAATAATATCGTTTTTATTAATCGTATTGAGCATATCAGCTTGTAGTAGAGAAAATAATGAACCTGAAACTATCAATACCAATGTCTCTGCAGAAGATTTGTTGGGGCATCAAATGTATTGGGCACTTCAGTTTGACGGAGGAGGAGATTCATATCTACGTTTGATGTATTTTGAGAAAACAGGAAATACCATTAAAGCTACGATAGATGGCATTAACAACAGAGCTATAAAAGAAGTGAAGGTAGAAAATAACATCCTTTCCATAGACCTCAACAATAATGGATCGGTAATGTACACCTTCGAACTGGAGAAAAACAATGATGGTATTCTACTGGTAAAATCTGCCAAATATTACGACATAAACCATCCCAATGATAAATTAGGAGATGGTGCTGGTATCAGCCCTTTATCTAAATTTTCTTCTGTAAAGGGCAAAACTTATAAAGAAGTTGATGATGGAACAATCATTCGGTTTAACGCCGATAATACTTTTTTATCAGGACAACATCCCAACAATACCGGAAGCTATTATGAATGTGGCATTGGAGGTTTTAAATTGGAAATTGATAAATAAATAGAACCATTAAGGTTTTAAGTTTCCCCAAGATCACTCTTAATTTCATAATGGTTCAGATAAAAAACAAAACCCTAATTTCTCAAAAAAATGGAAAGAAGAATTCTTCTTATAAATATTTTTTCAGTCTTCGTCGTCGTTCTAAGTCTGGCGGGATTTTATAGTTCTTATATCAGTCATTTTCCAAAGTTTTCGGATTTTAAAGGATTGATTCATATTCACTTTTTTTCATTTTGTTGTTGGTTTGCATTAATTGTAATTCAGCCCATTCTCATTCGAAAAAAGCAATATGAACTCCACAAAAAATTAGGAAGATTATCTTATTTCCTGATTCCCATTTTGGTGATTACCATTGTACTTCTTCGTTTAGGAAAGTTGTCGGAAGAAGTTGCAGATTCTTTGGAAATTGCTTCTATGAATGCTTTTATAACTTTTGTAGATATACTTTCCTTGAGTGGATTTTATTTAATTGCTGTTATTAATTCTAAAAATATTCGCTGGCACGTTGCCTTCATTTTGGCAACTTCGCTGGTGATTTTAAACCCTGGATTGGCAAGATTATTAAATATTATAAAACCTGATTTAGGGATGTCGGTTATTTTTGTTCCATTTCTTTTTACAATGGTTATTTTTCTGTATGAAAAATTCAAGTATAAAAAACCAATCCTCAAGAGTCCCTATTTTGTCATTTTTATGCTTTGGCTTTTGGAAATTATTTTGTTGTTCACCATTCCGGGAACTTCCATTTGGCAAAATTTAGTTTTGAATATTTCAAAAATGACTTAATACATAAAACCAAATATTTTATATTATATCGCTATATGACCAAAAGATGATATGGAGATATTTGTTTAAAGGTACAACATTTATCAAACCGAATGATTTTGAAATTATAAATATAAATGTGTGAATTAAAGTGGTGAAAATTATTATTGGGACAGTAATGTAATAAAAAAAACTTCCCATCAACAGATGGGAAGTTTCATTAAAAGAAAATAATATAAACTTGATTGTGAGATCAATTCTTGTTAATATCCGTCATTTTGTGTCAAATTCGGATTGGCGGTGATATCTGCTGAAGGAAGCGGATAAATATTGAATTTGGAATCCACTTCTTTCCCAGCCTGAGCATTACCTTTCCAGCTCCAGAGATAATCTGCTGTAGTAAATCTGTTAAAACGAATAAGATCAGTTCTTCTTAATAATTCCCAAGATAATTCTCTGGATCTTTCATCAAGAATAAAATTCAGGTTCAGATCAGAAAGGACAATTGCTCCGTTTCCATTATTATACGCTCTGTTTCTAACGATATTAATATAGTTAAGAGCTTCAGAGGATTTTCCCAACCTGAAATTAGCTTCGGCAGCGGTCAAGTAAGCTTCAGAAAGACGGAACATAGGGAAATCCGTATCTACATAGGCTGCATCAGAACCTGCTACTCCATTTTTAGTAACATTTCTCCATTTTGTAAAAGCATAGCCATCCTGGAAAGTTCCGGGAAGTGCAGCAATTTCTTTCTTATGTCCGATGTTGAAGAATAAAGCTCTGCTGTCATTTTTCGTAAACGCATTAGGATCCGTAGTTACAAAATTCTGATCTGACGTTTGAAACTTATTGACAAATTCCGGACGAAGACGGATATTGCCCCAACCTCCGGCTATACCCAGATTCAAATAATTGAGCATAGTTCCTCCTGTCTGCGCTAAAACAAAGAATGTACTTCCTCCGTAGGTTTTGGACTGTACGCCATCCAAATTCAGAGACCAGATGATCTCCGGAGAAGTATTATTGTCAGCCAGGAAATTGTAAAGGTATTTTGGAGCAAGGCTGTAATGGCTTTGGATTACCTTTTCAGCATATTCGGCGGCTTTATCCCATTGTGGTGAATTGCTATAAACTTGCGCATTCAGATAAAGTCTTGATAATAAAAAGTCAGCTGCCGTTTTATCAACTCTTCCATATTCATTAGTATCAGGAAGTGCAGCTTCAATTTCTTTAAGTTCATTTTCTACATAAGAATAGAGATCGGTTCTTGATATCTGTTTTGGTAAAAACTGTGGATCTAATTTATCAGAATCTGTTACGAATGGAACTTTACCAAAAGTATCCAACAAAACCCAATAAGAATAAGCTCTTAGAAATCTTGCTTCGGCACGGAAATAAGCAACCTGTTGTTTGAAGCTGGCATCATTATGTCCTCTCTCCTGTAGTTTGGCATCGGTTGTTTGTCTTAGAAACTCATTAGTATATCCGATAATTTGATATAATCTTGCATAATAGCCATTCAGAATAGCTGTGTTGGAATCCCAGGTGTTGGTCGCCATCTGTCTCAATCCGTTCGTTTGTGAACCCATTATTGCTTCATCTGTTGATAAGATCTGAACATAAAAAGCCAAACGGATAAATGAGCTGTAACCTTCGTCAAAATTACTGATATCAGGATCTCCGGTCGGTCCTTGTTGTCCGCTGAGACATAAAGCTGCGTAACATTTTGCAAGCACCCCTTTGTAATTATCGGGATTGGAATAGACCTGGTCTGTAGTTACGATATTGGGGTCTATTGGAGATGTATCAAGGTCGTTGACACAAGAGCTTAATGTGAAAATAGAAAATATAAGGGTTATATATATACGTTTCATAATTGGATTATTTGAAGTTAACATTAAGTCCGAAAAGGAATGAACGAGGTCTGGAATACATATTATTATCGATTCCAAGATAAACCTCCGGGTCAAGCCCGCTGTATCCTGTGATCACAAAAGCATTCTGTACAGATAGATTAACACCCAGATCGAACTTGTCGCTGATATTCTTGAAATTATGTCCCAGCGTAATATTGTCCATTCTGAAAAAAGAAGCTTTCTCAAGGAAAAAATCAGAGTAAAGCTGCAGATTATCAAAACCTTGTTCAGCTGTATAACTCAAAAGATTGGAATAAGTTCCGTTTCCTAAAGTCGCTTTGGTCTTATAATCTTTGGATTTCACATTGTTATAAACATAGTTCCCAAAATTAGCGTGACCATTGAATCCTAAATACCAGTTTTTATAACTCAATTTAGAAGAGATTCCGAGGAAAGATTTTGGCATCGGATTTTTATCTTTTACTAGTCCGCCTTTGTATTTTCCTTCAATCGGTTTTCCAGCTTCGTCATATTCCTGTTGATACAAAGAAAAAGTATAAGGAGAATATCCAACAGAATGCGTTTGAATCGTTCCTGCTGTTGAACCGGAAACATTCCCGATATTTACGCCATAATTAGGACTATCAACCAGTGTTAGTTTAGTAATTTTTGATTCGTTGAATGTAATATTTGCATCCAAAGTCCATTGCCAGTCAGTTGTTTTGATTGGAATCGTATTTAATGAAACTTCAACACCTTTATTTTCCATTGAACCGATATTCGTAAAAATCATATTGGTAAGGTTGGAACCTGCTGCTACGGAAATCTTATTCAACAAATCATCTGTTGTTCTTTTATAAACTTCGACAGAACCAGAAATTCTATTTTTAAGAATTCCAAAATCCAAACCCACGTTATAAGTAGAAGTTGTTTCCCACTTCAGATTCGGATCATAACCGTTTGGTCGAATGGTCTGATAATACTGATTTCCCAATTGATACAAAGCATTGGATTGGCTGTAGGTATAAGTCTGCATCCATTCATAATCTCCGCCAATATCTTGCTGACCTGTTTTTCCATAACTTAATCTTAACTTCAAATCAGAGAAAAAACCATTATCTTTAAGAAAACTTTCTTCATTGATTTTCCAAGCCAATGCTGCCGATGGGAAAAGCCCCCAATGATTCTCTTTGGAAAAACGCGAAGAACCGTCATTTCTAAGTGTTGCAGTAAAAAGATAACGGTCTTTGAAAGTATAATTCAAACGTCCATAAAATGAAACCAGATAATACTCTGATTTTGAAATGATATTCTGATAAATTTTATTCCCGGTAATATTGGTTTGATTATCATCATAACTCTGCCAGAACTTCTGCCAGGAATAACCTCCCATTACATCAATTTTGTGATTGGAAAGTGTTTTGGTGTAATTCGCATATAAGTCTAACTGCGTATTATTTTTCTTTTGAGTATAACTTTCAATCAGGCCTTGTCCGTCATTTCCAATAGAAGTCCAGGCCAAAGGTGCATTATCCGGAACGAAGATATCACCATTACTTTTTAAAATATCAAAACCAGCATTGGCATTCAATTTCAAATCTTCGAAACCGTGGATCTTATAATCCAACTGGATATTCCCAATATGACGAACCACTTTGGACTCGTCTTTTCTTAAATTAAGGACAGAAACAGGATTGGCACTCGCAATCGTAATCGGTTTTCCCGAAGCATCTTTCCATATAAAATAACCTAGACCATACTGAGAAGAATTGTCGTAAACAGGACGAGTCGGGTCAAATCCTACAGCTGAACTTGCCGGATTGGAAATGAAATCGTTGTTCTCAATACTTGGTTTGTAGTTGAGGTTTATATTCAAATGTTTGTCAAAAAATGAAGGATTGATCGCCAAACTTGCGTTCATTCTCTCGTAAGAATTTTTCCTGATAATCCCTTGCTGGTCTGTATATCCCAAAGACAAACGATAAGGAATGTCTTTTACAGCTCCAGTCATACTGAAGTTTTGGTCATTACTGACAGAAGTTCTGTAGATTTCCTTTTGCCAATCAGTATTTTCCGTTCCAAGACCGTTGATAATTGTGTTATTTCCGGCATAATAATCCTTGATAAAACTTCTGTATTCATCACCGTTCAGAACATCAAGCATTTTGGGATTGTAGCTTACTTTTGTATTGGAAGAATATTGAAATCTCGTCTTTTTACTTCCTTTTTTAGTTGTAATAATAATGACTCCATTCGAAGCTCTAGAACCGTAGATTGCCGTTGAAGAAGCATCTTTCAGAACCGTATAAGTTTCGATGTCGTTTGGATTTATCATCCCAAGAATATTACTGGAACCTGAGGTCGAAGAGTTGTCAATCGCGATTCCGTCAATCACGATAAGCGGGTCATTACTAGCTGACAAAGAAGAACCACCTCTGATTCTGATAGTTGAACCAGCACCTGGTGCTCCACCTGGAGAAATAATATTAACTCCGGCCGCTTTTCCCGTCAAAGCATCTTGTGCAGAAACCGGACTTCCGTCATTCTCACTATCAATTTTAACAGTCGTGAGAGAACCTGTTGCATCCGACTTTCTAACTTTACCGTAACCAATAATTATAACCTCATCAATCTTTTTCTCCTGCACCGCAATAGTGTCTTTGGGAATGGGGGAATTTTCTGATTGGGAAATCAATTTGACACTGGTTTTTCTAAGAACAACCGTATTATTTTTTATGTCATATTCTATCGGATAGAATTTTTTGAGATATTTTAATGATGATTCCAGAGATGAATAATTGATAGCACTATCATTCACAAAAACATCTTTGAAATCTGTGCTGGAATAGAGAAATGGAATCTTGGAAGATTTGCTGAGCTTATCAAAAACTTTGATAATGGACACCCGATTCTCTTTTTTCATAGTGACCGGCGGTGTTTGTCCGGTTTGCCCGTAAGCGATTGGAAGACCTGTGGCAACCAATAAAATTACAGACATTACTGTTTTTTTCATAAATTTGAGGATTAATTTGATTATACTTTAGCGAGTCGAATCATTTATAGCATCGATAACCGTCATTATCGGTGCTTTTTTATTTTAATTGTATTTGATTGTCAGATTTTTTTTCGGCTTTAAGATTGAATGGATAACAGATTGCGAACAAAACCTCGTTCATATCACCAGAGAATGAGCCTTTGATTTTCTTTTTGGCGTATTCCTGAGGATAATCGATTTTAACATTATAAACTACTTCCAATTCATTGATGATATTTTCAAAATTTTCATCATCGAAGGAGAAATTTCTTTTCACATTTGCGACAATATAAGTTTGAGCCTTCTCTTCCACATTCTTGTTCCAAGATTCGTTTGGAAGCAGATAAGTGATTTTTCCTTGATGATTGACTTTCACTTTCCCTTCAAAAAGTTCTACTTTTTCTTTTCCGCTTGTTTGGTCAAGGAAAAATTTAGTTCCTAAAACCTGTACTGTAAAATCTTTTGCATTAATTCTAAAAGGTCTTGTCTTATCTTTTGCGATATCGAAAGTTGCTTTTCCTGTGAATGTAATTTTACGGTCCAATTTCCCAAAATCCTTTGCTAATTCGATTGTACTGTGAGGTTCTAAAACAATATTACTTCCGTCGGGAAGACTAATCTTTTTCGTAAAATCCAAACTGGAATAAAATTGAGACTGAGCTTTCTCCACAGAAGCTGGCGAAGAAGGCGTGTAAAAAAGAACACTAAATCCTGTGATTACCGCAGCTGCAGCAACCCAATATAATTTTTTGAACTTGTTACCGGATTTTATCTTTCGCTGAATTCCCGCTTGGATTCGTGCGTCGGTTTCCGAATCCATTCGCAGGTTTTCTTCGCAGGTTTTTTTCCAGTTCTTTTTAAAATTTTCGTCGTCTATGTTATTCATATTCAGTATTACGCAGAATTTCTAAATCGTCAACCTTTTTTCTAAAGTTTTTTAAAATTAATTTTAATTCAAAAAAATTGATATTAATTTGATTTGGTTATTTCTTGCAAATAAGGTTTTACGTCATTCCACTGGTAGTAAGGAAAACTTTTGGTTTCAACAGGAATGCTGACTTCATTTTCATTCAAAAGAAATTTCACCAAAACACCATTTTTCTTATTCTTATAAAAAATCATCTGAAGATTGGCCGCCATTGGTGCAGCCTGAAAAGTATTCCAAACTTTATAAACTTCTCTTGGATTGACTTCTTCCTTGTCCATTCCTTCAACTCTCATAAAAGCTAATAATGGTGCAATATTTCCGTCGTGACCAAATCTTAGCGAAGCTCCACTTTTATTGTTTTTAATATAATCGTCTGCTTCTTCCAGAATATTTTTAACTAATGGAATCGCATTGTTTTTCACCAATCCTTTGCTCAAAGGCGACGCAGCATCATTCACATAGAATTGATAATTGATTGCCTGATAAATATTGAACAATTCATCTTTTGTAAACAGATCGTAGAAAGAAATATCCGTTTCCAGATTCTGCATATCGCTGGCAATCCAATAGAAAGATTCCACCACTTTTTCTGGGTTCACATTCTTATAAACATAGTCTTCATTATTGAAGAGATTTTTGATAAATCTATCTGAACGTAAAGCATCTTGTTTTAGCTTTCGTTTTTCTTCCTGCCAGAAATTATCCTGGCTTTTGAAATCGATAGATTCTTTTGTGTGATGATTCAGATATTTCATATATTTATCAGAAGATTCTATGCTGATGTTCAGCTTTGGATTATTAGCTGTCAGTTCATTTGTAAAATAGGCCATACTGATGATACACCTCGGAACAACGGTCGATTTTGCAGTCACAATCGCATTATTACCAAAAGCCTGCGGATTATTGTTGAACATTCTCTGCGAAATCTGTTTATGCTGCAATCCTCCTAATTCTGTCAAATCACCGTTATGACCTTCAGCAATTTTCCAGATTTTCTCCAATCGTTGTAACGCTAATTTTCCGTTTTCAGTCAAAGCATTATTCTCATTAGCTTTTTTCAGGATGTCCATCACACCGGAAAAATCTTTGTCATTGATGAGCCATCTGGAACCGTGTCTTCCGTAATGACTGATATAAAATGGCTGATATCCGGACGGAACTGCTGTCAGTTTTTTTGTCGGAGTTGGATAAGCGTAGTAAACACCGCCGGTTTGATTTAGGTCTGAGAGGATTTCTTCTTTGGTAGTTTGTCCTTGATAAAAAAACGAAGCTGCTAGGAGCAGAATAGAAAATGATTTCTTCATTATAAACTTATTTTAGTTTCAGATTGATTTCTGTCTTACGTTTAATTACGCAGACCTACCGAAATCGTCAACCTTAAAAAAGTTTTTTAATGAAAATCAATAACAGAAAAAATAGATTAATGTTTGTTTTTAGGATGTGAAGAACCTTATTAACGTGCTTGGCTACAGCGTTTTTGGAAATACTGTTTTCTTTTGCAATTTCGGAATAACTCAGTCCATCTATTTTATGCTTAAGGAAAAAAGACCTGCTTTTTTCAGGAATTAGTTTAAGTAATTTTTCTGCTTGTTCAGAATATGATTTAAATTCTTCCTCGTCATATTCATCCTTCACAATGCTGAGATGAGATTCTTCCTTGAAATCTGAGAAAGACAGTTTATTTTTTCTATAGAAATTGGCAATTTCTTGTTTTGCCGTTTTGAAGACAATAGCTTCTTTATTCTTCTCCAGAGAATCTCTATATTTCCACAGATGAACAAAAATATCCTGAACGATATCCTCAATATCATCCCGCCCGTGAACATATTTTTTCACGAAAAAATAGACCTGATGTTTGTAATCAGAATATAATTTTTCAAATGTAGATTGCACTTTGGGAAAATATTTTTAAGGTCTTGTATATGATATGCTTTCAAATATATCAAAAAAAACGAAGCAACAACAATAATTATAAAATGCTTAATTTCAGACTGTTAAAATGTTAATTATATGTTTTTAATGTCCATAATTATTATCCAATATTGTTTTTAAGTGAGACATTACTTGCATTTTAAGAATTTAAAGATCACAGATTGACAACTACATTTAAACATTTAGATGTCCTGTGTTAGAATTTAGAGCATTTACATAGCATCATAAATCAAAAAAGCTGTTCCATAATTTGAGAAAATTCTGAAACAGCGACTTTAAGAAAATAATGATGTGATTTAATATTTATTGTAGCATATATGGTACGATATTGTTCACAAAAGACGTACCTGTCGGATTTATCAGTGCAAACCAGCCCCTGTCATCCCAAACGCTGTATGACATAGACTGCGCTAAGGTTGTTTTTGCCATTGTGCGGTAATAATTTCTGACAAGATCTGTATTTCTCTCCGCAGCATTACTACTTCTTCCTACACCGAATTCGCCGTAATGAATAGGAACATTCAATTTTATCGAATGTGCTTTCACATTTTGAATACCTGTCTCAAAACTGGCGGTTCCAGGAAAAGCAGCATTGCTTCCTGTTTCTCCGCAGAATGCCCAAGGAGAATAAGTGTGAACCTGTATTGATAGATAATCATCATTGCCTCCTCCTGGCAATGACGATTTGCTAGGATATACGTTGCTGATATACAATGCGTTTCCCTGACCGTTGGTGCCTACCATGATTAATCTTTTTTCATTGTTACCATGTGTTGCCCTTATGGCGTCATAGCCAACTTGGTTTACTTTTCTGGTATATTGTAAAGCCAATGCATCTGTAGGATCGGGAAAAGGACCATTGCCGTCTAGTTCTCCCAAATTACCTTCTGGCTCATTTAGAACTTCAAATATTAATTTCTGAGGATAATCTTTAAAGTAGGTAGCAATACCCGTCCACAAAGTTCGGAACTTAATATCGTACTGCTCAGATCCATCGTAATGATCCTTCAGCCAAGACTCGTGATGGGTATTTAGTATTACGTATAAATCCTTTGAGAGTGCGTAATCTATCACTGCCTTAAGCTCCAAAAATCTTGGATGATTGACATTAATATTGCCATTATTATCTGCAAGAGTGGATGGAAACCTATCCATCCAAGTAGTTGGGATTCTAATATGCTTCATTCCCGCATTTTTGTACAGATCAATAACTGGTTTGATTGCTGCCAGGTTGGTCGGATGAATACCATTCTCAAAGGTATTACCCAGATTAAAACCAGGTCCCATATCAGCAATTATTTTTTTTGCAGAAAAAGGATCAGGATTTTCCACTTGTCCAGTTTCCCCATTGACAAACTCTACTTTGTCCTCGTGCGTGCAAGAGACTAAAAAGAAAAGCATGCTTAATCTTAATATTCTAAATATATTTTTCATATAGAATGAGGTGTTTATTTATTATTTAATGATTTCCGTTGATAATAGTTCTGAAGCGTATAAAAAGCTTTCTTTTTAATTCCGGTTTCCGAAATAAGACCTTTTCTGTTCCAGAAATTCTGATAGACAGGATTTTGACGTCTCGGTGATTTGAAATCGACCAAGATCCAAGGAGTCATTCCTCGAAGTCCATCTATTTTGTCAAGCATTTCCAGTTGCTTTTCATAAAACAATTGCTGATGCTCCTCACTCCAGACTGTATCCTCATCTGCGTGATACCCTGCCAGAGCATCGGCACCAAACTCTGAGATTACCACTGGTTTATTGAATTTTATTTCCCATTTGTATTTTGGTAATTCTTTTGGCTCAGACCAATACCAGCCTCCATATTCATTAAAACTGGCGAGATCGAGCTTTTCTCCCAAAGGATCTTCAACCGTTACGTCAAAGCCATTACGTTCAATTTCCAGTGCGGCTGCAACAAGTCTGGTGTCGTCTAAACTGCGAACTTTGTCTATTAATTTTCCCATGAAAACATTACGCTCCTTACTGACAGGCGTTTCGTTGCCCACAGACCAAATAATCACGGAAGCTCTGTTTTTATCTCTTTCGATTGCAACACTTAACTGATCTTCTGCGTTTTTATAAGTATCAGCATTGCTCCACGAGATCGTCCAATAGACAGGAACTTCTGCCCAGACCAATAATCCAATTTCGTCGGCAAGACGCAGCATCGTTTCGTTATGTGTATAATGTGCCAAGCGGATATAATTGCAACCCAGTTGCTTCGCCCAACCAAGAATCATCCTCATATCACCTTCCGACCGCAAACGTCCGCCTACTAAAGGATTTTCGTCATGCACAGAAATCCCTTTTAAAAACAGTGATTGATTATTAAGCAAAATATCTTTTCCTACAGTTTTAATTGTTCTAAAACCAATTTTATCATTGATTTTATCTGACTTTGAACTAATTTTGACATCGTAGAGCTTAGGATTTTCTGGCGACCAATAAGCAATATTTTTTGCAGGAATTATAATTTTCGCATAGCCATTGACATCCGTTTCAATTGTGGTTTTTATCTTTAGTTCAGGAATTTCTACGACCAGTTTCTCTTTGCTTGTATTGCCATTCAGCTTCACAAAACCTTCTAATTTAGCAGGATCATTTTTAGCCAATTGCACTTTATAATCTTCGATGTATGATTTTGGTGTGGCTATTAATAAAACATCGCGGGTAATTCCACCATAGTTCCACCAATCTGTATTAATAGTTGGTACCTCATCTTTTTTACGTACGTTATCAACCATCACCACTACATAGTTGTTGCCCTTTTTTAATTTCGATGTGACATCAAATTGGAAAGGAGTAAAGCCTCCTTTATGTGTACCCACTTTTTCGCCATTCAGATAAACATGACTTTCATAATTCACCGCTGCGAAATACAAAAAGTAATTCTTATTGGCTTGTGGATCTGCAACAAAATCTCTTTTGTACCAAACAGTACCTTCATAAAACAGTAGCCTTTGATCTTGAGAGTTCCAGTCACCAGGAACTTGTAAAGAAGGTTCAAAATCAAAATTGTATTCAACCCTTGTTTTTTTGTCTGGAGATGTGATGTTATCATAAAAGCCACCTTTTCCTGACTTACTTTGATCGAAAGGTTTTTGTCTGTAGTCTAAGTAACCCATCTGGTAAGGATCTATGATATATTTCCAAGAACCGTTTAGATTAATGTGATCTCTGACAAAAGCATGCTGTATTGTTTTTTGTCCCATAATCGATGTGCAAAATGTAGTTAGCATAATGATCATCAACAATAGCGACGCAGTATTTTTATTAAACATAAATTTATATTAATGATTGATTCAAATAGTTGTTATAATCTTAATAACCGATATTAAATTGCGAAGCAGCAGCACCCATAATATCGATCTGACTTTGAGGAACTGGACAGTTGTTATACTGCGCTCTCCAAGGGGTAAGACTATTGATGGCATCAGAGGCTTCTGAGCTTGTGTTGTCACCATTTCTGTAGTGCAGAGTTATTCTCTCTCCCAAAATACCTAATCGCTTCAGCAAAAACCACCGTTCATTTTCGAACGCCAATTCTCTTGCTGATTCTTCCAAATAAGTTTCCTGCGTCCAACTTGTAAAATCAAATGATGATACTGCATTAGGATTCAGACCATAACCTCTTCTGCGAACTTTATTAATATACGATAAAGCCAACGCATCATTTCCAAGATTATGATGTGCTTCCGACGCCAAAAGCAATGTTTCTGCATATCGGTAATACATATAATTTTTAAAACTGTTTTCTGTCCCAACCAGTTTTGTTTGGAAATCTGCATATTTTTTCAGGCTCCAGTGGTATCTTCTGTAATTATCCTCCGGCTGTGTGATGGGTTGTCCAAAACGTGGATGAGCTGGATTATTGACAGTATATGCTGTATAATTATCTGGCCAATAATAGGTCGTAAACCTTTTATCATTAGCCTTATCATAGAGGGATTTCAAATAATTGTTGGGAAAAAACCAACCTAAAGATTGCCCGCCATAATTAACATCTAGAATCACCTCATTTCCAGCACTGCCCGAAGCTCCCGATGCTTTTTCATAAATCCTCTGGGTAAAAACGCTTCCCAGCCAAAATCCTCCGCCTCCAGCAAGATCATCTCCTTGTCCGAGACTTTGGTTTCGTTGATAGACAAACAGCGCTTCTTTATGATTGACATCAGCTCCGAAAACCTGATTAATATCTACCAAATCGTGGGTTGGATTGAGAATAATTGCATCAAATTCTTCTGCAGCCTTCTGCCAGTCTTTTCGCCACATTGCCGCTTTGCCTCGCAAATGCCTCGCAACTCCTTGCCCGTATCGGCCTGTAGGCACCTGCCAATCCAAATTTGCAACAGCATAATCCAAGTCTTGATTGATGACTCCAAAAACCTCTTCTTCTGTAGCTGCTTTGTAGATGACTGCATCATCAATATTTTGTGCATTGGTTGCCACAGTGTCTAATAAGATATTACCATACATTCTTATCAGATCCAGATAAAGCTCACCTCGTATAGCGCGTGCTTGTGCAACCAATTTCTTTTTAGCATTATTGTCCATTGATACTGTTCTTGCACTGCTGATAATTGCAGAAGCTCTATCTATAATTTTATAGGCATTGACCCATTTGTCCTTCGGGAAATTTTGTGGTGTATGAGTGGTAGCTCCATATGGCGTAAACCAAGTTCTATGGAGGCCAAGATCTGTAGCGGCCATAAAAAACACATTGGCTTGCAGATTTGTATTATCTCCAGACGGCGCATTGTACTGTCGCATTCTGTTATACAAAGCGTTGACGCCTACATCCAGACCTTCTGGTGTAGTATAGATATAATCTACAGAAACCTCATCTATAATTTCTTCTTCCAAGAATTTGTCACAAGAGATGCAAGTTGCTGCGAGAGATATGATAGAAATGAATAAACATTGTAATTTTTTCATAATGTAATGACTTAAATTTTAAATATTTTTTTTAAAATCCGAATTTAATCCCCGCAACAATGGTTTTCGCTTCTGGATATTCGTTTGGATTTTTTTCCGGGCTATAAGATTGATAATCTGTGATTGTAAAAAGATTGCTACCTGTCAAAAAGATTCTTAGGTTGGTAAGACCAATCTTCGCCACCGTTTCTGGTTTGAATGAATAACCGCAAGTGATATTTTGCAATCTAAAGTAAGAAGCGTCCTGAAGTCCCATATTAAAAATATTGGACGGATCATTTCCTTCATTTGGTCTCGGGTAGTTTCCACCAGGGTTTTCTGGTGTCCAATAGTCTTGTTTGATACCATTTTTTATTCCTCTTAACGATCCGCCTTCCAGATAGCTGTAGAGAAAAGGATTATTCTTCACAACACCTTGTACAGTGTAAAAATCTGCATTAATATCAAATCCCTTGTACTCAATTCCTAAAGATAATGTTCCATACCAATCTGGCATTTGAGAAGTAATCACACGATCCTTATCATTGATGATCCCATCACCGTTTACATCTCTAAGCTTAATATCGCCTGGCAAAGCAAGGGGCTGTGCAGAGTTTACAATATCTTCACCCTGTTGGAAAATGCCTATGACATCGTACTGGTAATACACATTGATTGGCTGACCAATGAAACGTCTGTTGAGGATATCATCATCTTCCCTTCCATCGCCGTCTGCATCTCTACCGTACAAGCTGATGATCTTATTTCTGTTTTTGGTATAAGCTAAACCAATTTTAAATTTAAAATCAGTAGTTTTGATAACATCCGCATTCAATGAGACTTCCAAACCTTTGTTTTCTACTTCACCAAGGTTATTCCATCTGTTGGTGTATCCGGATGAAAGATCCAATTGCTCCTGAACAAGCAAATCTTTTGTTCGGGTATTATAATATTCGACAGTTGCTGTGATTCTATCTCTGAAAAATCCAAAATCCAATGCGGAGTTAAATGTGGTTGAGGTTTCCCATTTTAAGTTGGGATTTGGCAAAGTAGCTCCGGGGATATATCCGGAAACCTGATTACCGCCTATCACATAATTGCTCTGGTTGGCAGTACTCTGGCTCAGTCCAGGCGAGATGGCTTCATTGCCCACACTTCCGTAGCTGAATCTTAGTTTTAAATTATTGATAAAATTTAACTTATCCATAAAATTTTCCTTATGAATATTCCACCCAATGTTAGCTGATGGAAAAGAAGCCCATTTGTTATTTTTACCAAATACCGTGGAGCCATCCATTCTTCCGGCAATTGTGACATAATATTTGTTATCATAATCATATTCCAAACGCCCGACAGCAGATACAATTCCTCTGTTATATTCTGAAATGGTTGGTGTGTTCAGTAATGCTGATTGCAATCCGTTGATTCCTAAAATATCATTCGGAATGTTTGTAGAGGCATTCACAAAATCATTTCGGTTAGTTTTGGAGATACTCTGTACCACGGTAGCAGCAAAATGGTTTTTCTCCGCCAATTTGAAATTATAGGTAAAGATATTTTCCAATTGCCATTCTACCTCATCCTGAAACTGTATACTGCCACTACCCTGGTTGTTATTGGCAATACCTGCAATGGACTGTGTGGTATTATATGATTTTCTCTTGTAATTCCAGGATCTTCTGCTGGCATTCATTCTGTATTTAAAACCACGAAACGGTGTAAAGTCTACAAAAAGGTTGAGAATGTCATTTCGGTTTTGAACAAAATTGGTCGTTTGGTAAAGGTCGATCAGTGGATTTTTATTTTCAGCAAAACCTCCGGGCAATAGTCTTAGTGAGCCATCATCATTGTAAACACGTCCTAGCGGTGATGTCGTAATAGAACTCAGAATGACGCCTGCATTATTTGGATTATTGGTTTCGGAGAATTGAAAGGAAGTGTTCAAGCCCACTTTCAGGGTATTGCTGATTTTTTGATCAGCATTTAATCTGATTCCTGTCTTGTTAAAATCTGAATTTGGGATTACACCTTTAGTCCCAATATAGTTCACACTACTAAATATACTGAACTTGTCACTGCCTGATGAAAAATTGATGGCGTGGTTTTGTGTTTCACCTGTTCTAAGCATCAGCTTTTCCCAATCGATATATTTCCCCGTCTGTACACTTTCCAATTCTAATGCAGAAAAAATTTCACTATCTGGTCTATAAACACCTCCATTGTTGGTTCTGAAAGCTTCTCTCTTTAGCTGCGCAAATTCTTCACCACTGTAGATATCAAAATTTCTATTGATTGTTTGATAGCCTGAAAAACCATTGTAAGTCACTTTTGCCTTTCCACTTTTTCCCCGTTTTGTGGTAATGAGTATGACTCCGTTGGATGCTCTCGCACCATAGATGGATTGTGCAGCAGCATCTTTCAAAACTTCTAAAGACTCTATATCATTAGCATTAACATCGTTGATGCTTCCAACCCTTACTCCATCTACGATTACAATAGGATTATTTCCCCCGGAGATCGATCGTTGCCCACGAATTTGAATATTGGATGAGCTACCTGGCGCACCATCAGCAAGTGTCACCTGCACCCCGGCAGCTTTACCACGCAACATTTCACCGACGTCCGATGTAGCCACTTTTGTAAGATCCTCCGCATTGACTTTGACTACGGAACTTATGACATCACTTTTCTTTTTTGCACCATATCCAATGATTACAACCTGCTCAATTTCTTTAGAAGCCCCAACTACAGTATCTTTATCAGATTTTGGAGTAGTCTGTGCCTGGACAGCTGCTTGCCCGGAGAGGAGAAAAGCAACTGCTATCAGTCCGATTTTTTTGCCATTGTAATTTTTAAAAGGAACAATATTCTTGTCGAATTTTTTCATATTGTTTAGTTTAATAGCTTTGTTTTTTACAAATATGTCTGATAATCATATCTGTTTGGGTATCTAAATATGCTTTTTGCGGGGTAATAATGTATGGGTCAATTTAACGTACTGAAAAACAATACATTAAAACTCTATTTCACATTAACTAAAATAAAAATGATGGTAAAAATTCGTATTTACGCTAAATTTTAGTTCAATTACACCCCAGAATTTGGACTGCTTTTGTAAGATGTTGGAGAAACTTTGTACACTTTTTTGAACTCACGGCTAAAATGTTTACGATCATTGAATCCGACCATAAAAGCAATTTCTGAAATGGGATGAGTTGTGTTCAAAATGATATCCGCTGCCTTCTTCAACCTAAGCTGTTTTATAAGACTTGCTACCGAATGGTTGGTAAGTGCAGTGACTTTTTTGTACAAGATAGTTCTGCTCATACCAATCTTATCTACCAACATATTGACGTCGAATTCAGAATTTTCTAGATTTTCTTCTATCACGCGCATCAGTTTTTTGATGAATGCTTCTTCTGGCGTAGTAAGGGAACTCAAGTCGGAATCTATAATAAAATTTCCACTATATTTCTTTCTGAAAATCTCCTGGGCAGAAAGCAGATTGGCAATACTAAGTTTAAGTTCCTGCGTACTAAATGGTTTTGTGATGTAAGCATCTGCACCTGTAGAAAGCCCTTCTATTTTATGATCTATAGATGCTTTGGCGGTTAGAAGTAATACTGGTATGTGACTGGTGCTCTCATTGGTTTTTACAATGTGGCAAAGTTCTATGCCATCCATCTCAGGCATCATAATATCACTGATAATAAGATCTAAAATCTCGGTTTCTAAATAGTTTGCAGCCTCTCTACCATTAGCAAATTCCACTGTATTGTAATCGCCGGATAAGATACCGACAATAAATCTGCGTACATCCTCATTGTCTTCCACAACCATTAAAGTCTTCTTGTCTTTGTCAGGAAAGTCGGCGAAGGCTATATTATCAGGAACTACAATGTTGGGCGGATCTATAATCATCTGCTGGACATCCTCGCCACTGCTTTCGATGATCTGATCTTCGGACAAATGTTTGTTACCTAATTGTAATTTAATCTGGAAAACGGTCTTGGCCCAAGTTCCTTCTTCGACTGGTGTAGAAATTTCGCCTTTATGCAATTCTACAATGCTTTTTGAAAGTGCGAGCCCCACGCCGCTTCCCATATTTTGCACCCCTCTATCGTCCACTTGGAAAAAACGCTCAAAAACACTCACGCGGTTGCTCTCCGGAATTCCGATTCCATTATCTTCAACTTTAATGAATACGGCATTCTCTTCCAGTGAGCCCTTTTCTACAGCAAAAACTATTTTACCATTTTTTTTAGTGAATTTAAAAGCGTTGGAAAGCAAATTGTAAATGACCTTTTCCATCTGATTTTTATCAAAATAAGCAATGATCACATTGGAGTTAAGTACAAATTTGAAATCGATATTCTTTTCAGCTGCCAATCCTTTGTAGGATTCAAATATTTCAAAACAAAAAGACACCACATCTTGCCTTTGGCAGTAGATCTTCATATAGCCTTTTTCAGCTTTTCTGAAATCCAAAAGTTCGTTTACAAGCTTAAGAAGACGGTCTGAGTTCTGCTTAATCGTTTTTAGTTTAGCATTCGTCTGTGGATCTTTTTCATAAGATAACAACTCTTCCACAGGGCCTTTAATCAGTGTTAATGGGGTTCTTATCTCGTGCGAAATATTTGTGAAAAAATTGATCTGTGTTGTTAGGATTTCTTCTTTTCTTTCGTTTTCCACCTGTTCCAAAAATATTTCTCTTCTGAGTTTCAAACGGTATTTTATGAAACGGTAAACAGTGTAATTGGCTCCAACAAAAATGATTAAATAAAACAGATATGCCCACCAGGTTCTGTACCACGGTGGCAGTATTACAATTTTCAATTTTTTGATATTCTTGTTCCAGCTTTGATCTCCATTGGTAGATTTTATGGATAACGTATAATTTCCCGGATCCAAATTGGAAAGATTGATCCTGTTTTGGGTTCCGATAAAATGCCATTGATCCTCTGATAATACATTGTCTAATTTGTAAGCGTATTTGCTTTTTTGTGGATTGATAAAGTTAAGACCCGTAAATTCCAGTCCAATATAACCTTGGTCATAATTAATTTTTATCTCAGAAGTTTCAGAAATAGGATGTTTTAAAATTCCATCTGTTTGATCTGCCTCTACGATTTCGTTATTTACAATAAGCTTCGTAAGGACTATCGGTGTGTTATTAGATGTTTTTATTAATTTCTGAGGATCAAACATCAATAAACCTTTGGAAGCTCCAAAAGCTATCATATTGTGGTTGATCTTCGCAGATGAATTGTATAAAAATTGTTTTACAGAAAGACCGTCCGCAGAAGAATAACGTGTAATTTCAAAGTCGGACGCTTTCAAATTGCTGCCTCCGTTTTTAATTTTAATTTTAAAAAGAAAATCCTCTGCGCCAACCCACAAATTGCCTTGGGAATCTTCGGTAATGCTTTTAACAGAGGCATCAGTAAACCCTTTTTCTTTATTAAGGACAAAAAACTTTTGATTGCTCTCGTTGAGATAATATAAACCATCATAATCTGCTCCGATCCAAAGTCTTTTCTTTGAATCTGTAAACATCACTGTCAGGCTATTATTATCCAGCGGTTTTGCATTATTTGAACGGAATACTTTTGAAATTCGGTTCAGTTTTTTATCAAAAAAATTGAGTCCGTTTTGTGTCGTGATCCAGATACCATTGCTCCTGTTTTCTAATGCCATCACAAAATTATCGGACAAGGCATTCGCCGATCCGTCATTTTTGTAGTTCAAAATAGTACCGTCTTCCAAGATCTTTATCAATCCATTACCATCTGTTCCTATCCAAATATTGCTGCCATCTACCAAGATAGAGGTAATAGGTCTTTCGTCTTTTTCAGCAGAATCCGAATTTAGAAAGATTTGAGTGAATTTTTTTGAGGTCTTATTAAATTCAAACAATCCATTGAAAGTGCCACATAAGATCGTATTATCATCTTTTTTAGCCAGCGATGTAATGATGTTTTTTATATTTTTCTCATTACTGTTATCGATTGCGTAATAATTGGAGGATTTGGTTTGAAGATTAAGATAGTTCAATCCTCCGCCCGAAGTTCCTACCCAAATACTTTGATCATTCTCTTTTAAAATAGTGCTTGCAGCAGCATTGCTAAGCCCAAATCCCGTGTTTGTAACCTCTGATATTTTCGCAAAATTGAGATTGGATCTATTATAAATATTAATTGCTCCTGCAGAGGTCCCTATCCAAACAGAACCAGTATGATCTCTCATAAAACATTTCAGATCATTATCACTTAGGCTGTACAGATTATCTGGATTATGTTTTATTCTTTTAAATTTTTTAGTGTAATTATTAAAGATACTTAACCCTCCTTTTGTTGCAAACCACACGGTATTTTGATCCCACTGGATGATATCATTGATCCAATTGGATGACATAGAATTGGTGTTCACAGGATCGTGCTTAAACTGTGAGAGAACTTTTTGTCCTGAAGACAATAAAAACGCTCCAGAGCTTTCCGTAGCAAACCAAAGGTCGCCGTTGCTGGTCTTTATAATTTTTCTTACCTTGGCACTGATGAGTTCTGCATTGGCCGACAATTCTTCAGGTAACGGTTTTTGGCGACCTGTCTTTGGATCAAAGCATTTCAGACCTTTTGAAGTTCCTACAAGCATTCCATAATTCGAGTCATAAAATAAAGATAGAACCCTGCTTTTATGCAATTCCGAAGCTTGGTTGAAGTTTTCTAACTTCCGGGTAGACTTTTTAAGTTTTTTGACCCCACCAAAAGTTCCCACCCAAAGATTCCTCTGCCCGTCTTCGGCAAAGGCAGCAATATAATTACTTCCGCCTTTCTCTTTGGTTACATCCAGTGATATAAAATTATTGGCATTTTTATTATAAAAATTGAGTCCGTGGTTTGTACCGACCCAAAGATTCTGATCGCAGTCTTCAAAAATCACATTGATGTGATTATTGCTAAGGTTGCCATTCGTTTGCTTGTCTCTTGCATACTTCTTGTAGCTGTAACCATCATAGCGGAAAAGTCCGTTTTCTGTACCGATCCATACAAATCCTGATCTATTCTGGATCATATTGGAAATCATACTTGGCGAGAAATCATCGTCATAATTGATCTGATCGAAATGAAGTGATGTCTCCTGAGCGGGAAAAATGCCAGAAATTAAAACAAAAAGAATATATATTAATACATTGGTTATTTTTTTCAACAGATTCATAATTACCTCAAAATGATTATAATCAATTCTAATTTATATCAAAACTGCGGGCGATGCCCAACTCCAACCCACGAAGTTCTGCAAGACCTCTAAGTCTTCCTATTGCAGAATATCCAGGATTGGTCTTTTTTTGCAAATCATCCAGCATCTGATGCCCGTGATCCGGACGCATTGGGATTATACGATCAGCCCTTCCCTGCTGTGCTCTTTTACATTCTTCTGAAATCACTTCTTTCATCAATCCGTACATATCGACATCACCTTCCAAATGATTGGCCTCATAAAAATTTCCCTTTTCATCTCTCTTGGTACTTCGAAGATGTAAAAAATGGACTCTATCCGCAAAGCGCTGAAATATTTTTATCAAGTCATTATCTTTCCGTACTCCCAAAGAACCAGAGCAGAATGTCATTCCGTTTGCAATGTCCGGAACTGCTGAAAATAGTAAAGCATAATCTTCCTCAGTACTTACAACTCTTGGCAAACCTAATATAGAATATGGTGGATCGTCTGGATGGATGCACATCAAAGCCTTGTTTTGGGAGGCAACGGGAATAATTTCTTGGAGAAAGAGAATCAGATTTTGTCTCAGTTGATCTCCATCAATTTCTGCATAATTATCCAGAATCGCCCGAAAACTTTCCAAACTGTAACCTGCTTCTGCACCCGGTAAACCAGCAATTATATTATTGATCAGTTTTGTTCTCTCTGCTTGTGACAGGTTTTCAAAATAAGCTTTAGCTTCTTTTTTTTCTTGTTGTGAGTATTCTGATAATGCACCGGTCCTCTGTAGCAAATAAAGGTCAAATGCAGCAAAGGCAGTCTGATCAAAACGCAGGGCTTTGGAACCGTCTTCCAGTTCAAACTCAAGATCTGTACGAGTCCAATCTAAAACAGGCATAAAATTGTAGCAAATAATCTTGATCCCACAATGAGCCAAGTTTTCAATGCTTTGTTTATAATTTTGGATAAATTTCTGAAAATTCCCGGTACGGGTTTTTATATCTTCGTGAACGGGAATGCTTTCTACAACATTCCATCGAAGTCCTTCATCTTCGATTATTTTTTTTCTTATGTTGATTTCCTCCACAGTCCATACAGAACCGTTGGGAATATGATGAAGTGCGGTTACAATACCAACTGCACCAGCCTGTTTTATATCTGATAGAGATACTGAATCCTTCGGTCCGTACCAGCGCCAAGATTGTTCCATTTTTTTATAATTTCTAATTAAACACCACTAAATGCGCTAAAACCACCATCCACAGAAATTACTATTCCGGTGACAAAAGATGATCTGTCGTCACATAAAAATAATACTGAAGTTATCAAATCTTCCGGGTTTCCAAATCTACCCGCAGGCGTATGTGATATAATGGATTGTCCTCTTTCCGTGAGACTTCCGTCTTCTGATGTGAGCAGACTTTTATTCTGATTTGTAAGGAAAAATCCCGGTGCAATAGCATTGACACGGATGCCAACCTTGGAAAAATGAACAGCAAGCCATTGGGTTAAGTTGGAGGTTGCGGCTTTTGCAGCACTGTAAGCAGGAATTTTGGTCAATGGAGTTAAAGCACTCAAGGAAGAAATATTGAGAATACTGCAGCCTGTTTTTCCCACCATATCTTTTGCAAATACTTGTGTAGGAAGAAATGTTCCCAAGAAGTTCAGATCGAAAACTGATTTTATTCCCTCAGGATCCAAATCAAAAATTGTTCTAAAGCTAGGATCATTATTATCCAAATCAGTTTGCGAAAAATATGGTTCAGAAGTAGTTCCGGAAGGATGATTACCTCCAGCCCCATTGATTAGAATATCACAAGTCCCCAATTTTTCTGTGATTTGTATTCTTACTTTTTCTAAAGCCTCTTTTTTTAATACATCTGCTTCAAAAATGTGAGCAATGCCTCCGTCCTCTATAATCTCAAGTTTCAGACTTTCTGCTTTTCCCATTTCTCTTGCCAACAGAGCAATTTTACAACCTTTCTTTGCTAAAGATTTTGCTATTATACTGCACAAAACTCCTGTAGAGCCTGTAATAACAACGACTTTATTTTTCATAATTTTTTGATAATCAGACTCACAAAAGTAATTTATCACCGCAATAAGGTACAGTTCAAATATCTTTTTTTAGGGGTAAGGACGTCCGTATTAAAATATAAAAAAATATAATATGTTTAAACTTAAATTCATATAAATGTAAAATCACTAACGATATTTATAAAATATCTATTTTTATCATAATCATTAGCAAAGAAATTCATACAGTATACTGTTTGATTTATCCGCTTAATTTTGAATCAGAAAATTTGAAGCTTTCAAACTCACTTGTCATTTTATTTTTTTTAATTTTTAAGAGAACTGTCATTAGCAATTACTTTAATCAAATTACCCCAATAGAATATCCAGTCAAGCACTCGTTACACGACACGCATGTAGAAAAGTACATTTCTTACCCCAATCTAAAATGTTTAAGACCCGTTTTATTTATTATTTATATAAAATTTGCGACAGATAAAATATAATCAAAATTAAAAACCATTAGAGTTATGAATTTAAAAAATACCGACTTTTTGAAAAGCATACTTTTACTTTTATTTTTTGCTCTGTTTTTCTCCTGTGTTGAGGAAGAAATCAGAGAAGTCACGCTTTACGACAAGCCACATACAGAAGCCAGTGCCTCGCGTACAGATATTAAATTTGGAGAAACTGTAGATTTCAAAAGTACCTCTTTCAAACATCTTACAACAACCTGGACATTTGCAGGTGGTAGCCCTGCCTCATCAGTTAATCCTGATGCAACAGTTTTGTATAATAACCCAGGAATCTACGATGCAAAATTGGTCATAAAATATATAGATAATACAGTCGAGACAAAATTGTTTAAAATCATTGTCAAAGGTATTGACCCGCCTTTGCCTTATGGCGGAACTGCAATTACCATCCCTGGTACGATTGAAGCAGAAAATTACAATCTTGGCGGTGAAGGCGTAGCTTATCACGATACCGAAGAGCAAAACCTTGCTGTTCAAAACGGTAGTCCACGTTACAGAACAGATGATGGTGTGGATGTTCAGATGGGTAATAATATCAATAATATCAGCTATACAGAAGCTGGGGAATGGACCAATTATACAATCACTGTTCCTGCTACGGGAATTTATGATTTCGATTTCCGGGTAGCATCAGGTGATGCTGCTGGTGGAAAATCTATTAAACTTCAGCTGGTCAATCCTAATACTGGGGTTGCGACCGATCTAGGACAGACAGGCAATTTCCCAAATACGGGTAGCTATAACACCTATATTTCCAAAAACGTGACTGGAGTTAATTTAATCGAGGGCAAAAATACATTTCGTGTCTTGTTCACAGGATCTAATACCAATTTGGATAAGATTAACATTAAAGTCAGCGTTCCTGCTCCACCAATCGATGGCGTTGGAATTTTTACAGAAAAAGATATTGTGAGTTCAAATCCAGGGATAGCACCACCACCCAACGGAGGAAATATGGCGATTACAATCGTTACCACCAATACAAATCACGGTAGCAAGGCTTTGTTTTACCATTTTGATCCTGCAGGAAACGGCAGCCCACAGACCGGATTTGCCCTTTCACATATGGATCTGACTATTTCACCATATAATGCAACAGCTTACAACTATCTTAATGTTGCTGTAAAATCCAGTACACCAAAAAAAGTACGAATCAGATTGAATACCAATTCCGGAAATTATTGGGTAACACTAAATCCTGGAAATCCTGCTTATGGAATGTTGTGGGATGGACAATGGCATGAATTGGTAATTCCTTTTTCCCAAATTTTGAGAGATGGTAATAGTGCAGCTCTTTCCACTGTAGCTGCAGCTAAGTCAAGCATCAAGCAATTTACAATACGAACTGACGACAGTGACTACAGTACCACCCCCAATTCTTTCGATTATTATATTGATGATATTTACTTTACGACAAACTAACTTTTGCTAAAATTAAAAATATTGTCGAAACGCTAACGTATTACCATTAAAAATTAGAAATGATCAAAACCACCCTACTTTGTTTTGTTGTCTTTGGTGTTACAAATATTACTGCTCAGAACAGATCGCACCTGGATACAAAAAAACCTATAGAAGAGCGTATTACATTACTGATGGATCAAATGACACTCGAAGAAAAGGTTGGACAGATGAATCAATACAATGGTTTCTGGGAAGTGACAGGTCCTGCTCCACAGGGTGGCTCATCCAAGATCAAATACGACCATCTTAATAAAGGTTGGGTAGGTTCCTTACTCAATGTGCGGGGTGTTCAAAAAGTACGCGAAGTACAAAAAATAGCCGTTGAAAATACAAGGTTAGGGATTCCGCTGATTATTGGATTTGATGTAATACATGGTTATAAAACATTAAGCCCAATTCCATTAGCCGAAGCTGCTAGCTGGGATATGGACGCTATAAAAAAATCAGCAGCCATCGCAGCTACTGAAGCTGCTGCAAGCGGAATAAACTGGACTTTTGCGCCAAATGTAGACGTTACAACAGATGCCCGCTGGGGTCGAGTGATGGAAGGTGCCGGTGAGGATCCTTATCTAGCGAGTAAAATTGCAGTAGCCAGAGTTAAGGGCTTTCAAGGAGATAATTTTTCGGGGATCAATACGATTGCAGCTTGTGCTAAGCATTTTGCTGGGTACGGATTTGTAGAATCGGGTAAAGAATATAACAATGTCGATATGAGTTTATCCAGATTGTACAATTCCGTATTGCCTCCTTTCAAAGCTGCCAATGATGCTGGTGTCAAGACATTTATGAATGCTTTCAATACTTTTAATGGTATCCCTGCTACCGCAAATCATTTTCTTCTCCGAGATATTCTTAAAACAAAATGGAATTTCCAAGGTTTCGTAGTCTCCGACTGGGCATCTATCCGGGAGATGATTTCCCACGGATATGCCAAAGACGGTACAGAGGCAGCTCAAAAAGCAGCAGAAGCGGGTTCTGATATGGATATGGAATCATATTTATATGTGAACGAACTGGTGAATCTGGTCAAAGAAAAGAAGGTAGACATTGAAATCATAGACGATGCAGTAAGGAGAATTTTGAGGTTAAAATTTGAAATGGGGTTATTTGAAAATCCTTACAAGTATTGCGACGAAAAAAGAGAAAAAGAAGTTATTGGTAGCGTATCTCATCACGAAGGTGTTCTGGATATGGCCAAAAAATCTATTGTTCTTTTAAAAAATGACAATAACCTATTGCCACTCAAAAAGTCCGGGCAAAAAATTGCATTAATTGGTGCTTTGGCCAGTGATAAAACAAGTCCGCTGGGAAGCTGGCGAATTGCGGCAGAAGATGATACTGCAGTTTCCGTTTTGGAAGGGATGAAAAAATACAGGAATAGTCCACTCACCTATGCTCTCGGAACTGCAGTGTTTGCCGGTAAGCCAACTTTTACGAAAGAATTGGAGATCAATACTAATGATAAAAGCGGTTTTGACAATGCCATCGCTGCAGCAAGACAAGCAGATGTGGTGGTAATGGTGTTAGGCGAACACGGTTTCCAAAGTGGTGAAGGTAGAAGCAGAACAAATCTTGATCTGCCAGGCAATCAGCAAGAGTTACTGGAAGAGGTTTTTAAAGTAAACAAAAATATAGTTTTGGTTCTGAATAACGGAAGACCACTGGCTATCCAATGGGCAGCAGATCATATTCCTGCTATTGTAGAAGCTTGGCAATTAGGAAGTGAAAGCGGTAATGCTATTGCCCAAGTTCTTTATGGTGATTATAATCCTAGTGGCAAATTACCGATTTCATTTCCCCGCAACGTTGGACAAGTTCCAATTTATTACAACCATTATAACACTGGAAGACCTACCAATTCAGAGAATAATGTTTTTTGGTCTCATTATTCCGATGTAGAAAAGACGCCACTCTTTCCTTTCGGTCACGGATTGAGTTATACCGAATTCGATTATAGAGATTTGACAATCAACAAAAAGACATTCTCTATTGGAGAGCCTGTAAATCTATCAGTTTCTGTGACTAATAAAGGAAGTGTAGACGGTAAAGAAGTGGTTCAGCTTTATATAAGAGATGTGAGCGGAAGTATTTCCAGACCAGTCAAAGAATTGAAGGGATTTGAGTTGACATCTCTCAAAAAGGGCGAACAAAGAATTATACGTTTCACTTTGAATAAAGAAGATCTAGGTTATTACGATAATAACGGTAATTTTCTTTTGGAGCCAGGTATGTTTAAAGTATTTGTTGGGACCAGTTCTGATCAGCTTTTAGAAACAGAATTCGAATTAAAATAATAAGCTAAAAACCAATTGCATCACTGTAAAATTCTATCCAATAAAAATATTGGAGTGTCTATCTTATGATCATATCCAACACATTTTTAGTTATGATTACCAGCTCATCAGCTACAATAATGTTTTTCAATTTTTCTTTTATCAATAATAATCTTTTAATCTGTCAATTGTGAAAATCAAAATAGACTTTATACAAAAAAGTGTTATCGCACTTATTACGCTAAATGTCAGCATTTATTCTGAAATCAAAGCACAAAAAGCTTCAATCAATCAAGCATCAGAAAAAAAATATCATAGTGTTTTAGCCCGTCTGAATGCAGAAGATTCTTTGTGGAAACCTTATGTCGCAAAAACCATTGACAGACTTCCTGGATATCAATCATCAAAAAATCCTTCTATCAACAAGTTTGGTGGGTACAAAACATTTCAGCTAGAGGGCACAGGGTTTTTCAGAACAGAGAAAAAAGACGGAAGATGGTGGATTGTGGATCCCTTAGGCAATCCTTTTATACACAAAGGCGTTGCTGTGCTCAATCCTGGTAACTCTGAAAATCAGGAAAATGCATTCAATAAAAAATATAAATCTGGGGAAAATTGGATTGCTAAAGAAACAAAATTCCTTAGAAAAAATGGTTTCAACGGCGCCGGCGCTTGGTCAAATGTAGATTTGATCCGTACATCTGCACAACCTTTGATCTACACTGTTATAGTAAGTCCAATGGGCGCTTACAAAGCTGAGCATATCAAAAAGTATAAAGGCAAATACGAAGAAGCGGGTTGGCAAGGCTATCGATTTGATTTGGTAATGGTATTTGATAAAGCATTTGATCGATATGTAGATCAGGAAATTTCAAAAATCATCAAGTATAAGGATGACCAATATCTTCTTGGTTATTTCACAGATAATGAGTTGCCTTGGGTAGACGATGCTTTGGACAGACATCTGAGATATCTTGGGAAGGATGAGGCTGGATACATCGCTGCAAAAAAGTGGCTGGATGATCGCAAACATAAAAATGCTTCTTTAGAAGACATTACCGATGCCGATAGACAAGATTTCACAGGGTTTTATTTTGAAACCTATATGAAAAAAGTGACTGCGGCTATCAAAAAATATGATCCAAACCACCTCTACTTGGGCTGCCGTTTCAATCAAGAGTTGGATGAGTTGGACAATCCAAAAATTTTTGAGGTGGCTGGAAAATATATGGATGTCATCTCCATCAATCATTATAGAAAATGGGAACCCGAACAGCCTATTTTATCCAATTGGATGGCTTGGTCTGGGAAACCGTTCATCATCACAGAATGGTACACAAAGGGCGAAGACTCAGGATTGCCTAATAAAACTGGAGCCGGATGGAATGTCCACACGCAAAAAGAAAGAGGTTACTTCTATCAGAACTTTGTTATTGAGTTGTTGAAAAGCAAAGGTTGTGTGGGATGGCATTGGTTCCGATATCAGGACAACGACCCTGATAATATCAAGACAGATTACTCAAACCGTGATTCTAACAAAGGTATTATCAATAGTGCATATCAATACTATCTGCCTCTTATAGACAATATGAAGATCATAAACGATAATGTCTACGGTTTAACCCAATATCTGGATTCTAAATAAAATTCTTTTAAAAAGCAATCTGAATCTCTAGTTCTGGAGTTTACTATAAACTTTTCTCAGAATGGAATTAGCTAAGAAAATATAATCTCCGATATGAAAAATATCTTTTACGCCGCAAGCATTCTGGTAATGAGTTGCTCAGCAGCTGATGCTCAAAAACAGCCACTTTACAAAAACAAAGACGCTCCTGTAGAAAAACGGATTAATGATTTGATAAGTCAAATGACTTTGGAGGAAAAAATAATGCAGATGAACCAGTGGACTTATGGAAAAAATGCCAATCCCAACAATATTGGCGAGCAGATGAAAGCCGTAAAACCAGAAATTGGTTCTTTACTCTACAGAAGTACCAACCCAGAATACCGAAACCAGATTCAGAAAAAGGCAGTTACCGAAACCCGTTTGGGTATTCCGATTATATTTGGCTTCGATGCCATACACGGGTACAAAACGATTTTTCCCATTCCGCTGGCTCAAGCTTGCTCTTGGAATACAGATTTGGTAAAACAATCTTGTGCTATTACTGCGAAAGAAAGTTGGCTGTCTGGATTAGACTGGACTTTTTCGCCGATGGTAGATGTTGCCAGAGATGCCCGCTGGGGAAGGATCTCCGAAGGTTACGGAGAAGATACTTATGCCAATTCAGCTTTTGGTGTAGCAGCGATCCAAGGTTATCAGGGGCAGAATCTGAAAGATAAGTATACCATTGCCGCGAGTTTGAAACATTACATCGGTTACAGTATGTCCGAAGGTGGTCGTGATTATCATTACAGTGACGTATCGCAACAGACACTTTGGGAAACCTTTCTCCCACCCTTCGAAGCGGGCATTAAAGCAGGTGCAGCTACCGTAATGAGCGGTTTTAATGACATCTCTGGCGTTCCTGCATCAGCTAATCATTACACTCTTACCGAGATCCTTAAGAAAAAATGGAAGCACGACGGTTTTGTAATTTCAGATTGGGGATCAGTTAAAAATCTTGTGGTGCAGGGCGTTGCCAAGGATACAAAAGAAGCAGCAGAAAAAGCATTTCTTGCCGGTGTAGAAATGGATATGGTGGATAACCTTTACCTGGAACATCTTCCAGAATTGGTAGCCACAGGAAAAATTAAAATGCAGACTATTGACGAAGCAGTAAGAAGAATTCTACGGGTTAAAATGAATCTGGGTCTGTTTGAAAATCCTTACGTGGATGTGGTTTCAGAAACAGATCGATATTTGATACCAGATTATCTAAAAGTCGCTGAAGAATTGGCTCAGGAATCTATGGTTTTATTAAAAAATGAAAATCAGGTGTTGCCATTGACTTCAAAATATAAAAGCATTGCCGCTATTGGTCCGATGGTAAAAGATTCTGTTCACATTATGGGATTTTGGGAAGGAATGGGTGATCCAAAAGATGTGAATACCATTTTTGACGGCTTAACTAAAGAATTTGGTAAGAGAGCAAAGATCAATTATGCTTTAGGCTGTGACTTTGAGGGCGAGGATAGAAGTGGTTTTTCACAGGCTTTGGAAGTTGCGAATCAGTCAGATATTGTACTTGTTTTTCTCGGAGAAAAAAGAAATTGGAGTGGCGAAAATGGCTCCCGCTCCACTATTGCATTACCAAAAATCCAGGAAGATCTTGTTGAAGAATTATCCAAAACGGGGAAACGTATTATCCTGATGCTTTCCAGCGGAAGGCCATTAGAATTAATTCGGTTAAATAAAATGGCTGATGCAGTTTTGGAAATATGGCAACCTGGAACAATGGCGGGAGCTGCTGTATCCGGCATCTTGTCTGGAAGACACAATCCATCCGGGAAACTGTCTGCCACTTTTCCGCAAACAACGGGTCAAATTCCTATTTATTACAATATGCGACAGTCAGCAAGACCAGAAGCTGGGCATTACCAGGATATTCCGAGAGATGCATTATATTGGTTTGGTCACGGACTCAGCTACAGCAATTTTGAATATGGCAAAATAAAACTGTCGAATAACATATTTAAAAAAAGTGAAAAAATTGTGGCAGAGATAGAAATCACGAACACAGGAACTGTGGATGGTAAAGAAGCTGTGCTTTGGTATATCAATGATCCTGTTGCAAGTATTTCCCGACCAATGAAAGAACTCAAATTTTTTGAAAAAAAAATGATCAAAGCAGGGAAAAAAGAAATATACCGCTTTGAAATCAATCCGATAAAAGATTTGGTCTACGTGGACAGCAATGGCGATAAACATTTAGAATACGGAGATTTTTATATCATCGTCAATGATGAGAAAGTAAAATTTGAATTAACTGACTAGGTTGTCTAAACATTTCTACCCCTAATAAAGAACATTTTGATTCCGCATAATTTTAAAACAAAACTAATTTCGAACCAAATAACATTAAAAAATTTTACTCTATGAAAAAAATCAATTTTATCGTGTTACTGTTTATATCGGCAGTGACCTATGCTCAAACTTTCTCAATCTATACAGAGAATTCAAATATTGGAGCAGGTGTCAATTCTTTACGTTTCAGCAACGGGTCGGGATTTGCACTTACAGAACCTGGCACAGCAACGTATGAAGGAACAAAAAGTCTTCTATTTACCTACAACGGTACCAGCTCCTATTTTCACGCGATAATGTTTCCTCGCAATGCTGCCAACACTTCGGATGTAGTGCTTGACCTGTCAGCTTACAGCTATTATAATTTGGCTATCAAAACTGCTTCGCCACATCCATTTTACATCAGAATACGTGGGAATAATGTAACTGCTAAAGTGTTGATTAATCCAGCCTCTAACAGTTATAACTTCACTAATGACAATCAGTGGCACTTTATGTCTATTCCATTTTCTGCTTTCATTCCTGAGTCATCCAGTTTTAGTCTGTCAACAATTTCAGAAATTTTTGTTTTAAGAAGCGAAAATGCGATTTCTACAGTAGTTGGTTCATCTAATAATTTCCAAGTCGATAACATTTATGTATCCACTTCCAGTGTTTTGTCGGTAATGTCGGGAGAAAAGAAAACAGCATTGGGTATTTTCCCTAATCCAGCATCATCTAAAATTACTGTTGTTGCGGATCAGAATATGGATAAAATCATAATTTATGATACTGCTGGTCAACGTACAATAAGTAAAGAGTCGGGAGAAAAGACATCTCAAATTGACATCTCAAAATTAAGCATAGGAACATACATCATCTCCGTGGAATCCAACGGTAAAATAACTTCATCGAAATTCATTAAGAAATAAAATCGTAAAATTAATTATTTATTATCAGGAGCTGTCTAAAATTTAGACAGCTCTTTTATATTCTAAAAGCATTCAAAATCATATCGAATATTTTCGACAACATTGTATTTTAAAGTTATAATTTTAATTGGATTTTCATCAGTAGAAGATATTAAGGTATGTTTTATTTTTCAGAAAATTATTACATAGAGGCAGAAGATTTTTTTGATTTAATTCTTGTAACTTAAATAACACCTAACACCTTCAAAATATTGTCAATATCTTTTAATAAATGGTTTGAATAGAGTCCTATCAAGTTCACAAACAGCCAAATGGCTCCAATTTAATCCAAATTGAGCCATTTTTTTGTTTTTAGAAACCAGAATAAGCAGATTAATATTTTTGTTTATCTAAGAATTCATAATACAAAAACTAATCATATTGTCAAAAATATTATTCTACAAAAGACAGAAACTCCTATAGGTCTTTTGTGCTTCTTTTTACTTAAAACATTCTATTTTAGTATTGGTATAGATTCATTAATTCAGTTCTAAGATCTGTATTTTTCTATCCATTTGTATAGTGTTGTTTTTGGTATTCTGTATTCTTCTATAATTTGTAATTTTGTTTTTTCGTTGCTATTTATTTGCTGTAATATAAAATCAATAACTTCTTTCGTATAGATGTTTTTACGAAATTGTGGTAAAGAAGTCTTGCCGGTCTTCTCTTGTTTTAAGGAAGTTGGCGGTGCAAATAATATCAGATGTTGGGTGTAAATTCTGAAAAAATCATATTCCAGCAATTTGCTCCAGCGTAAAAGCAATTCTGTATCTAAGCTTTTGGAATTGTACATCAAAACAATATCTTCTTCCGAATATTTTAAAAAATTACAGATCCGAGAGATTTCTATATTGTTTTCCAATACACTCTGCTGAATCAATGAACCAATATGTATGTCCTTAAAATTAATTCCCATTTGTGTGTTTTGTATTTAAGAGAATTGATTATATCAAATCATTATTGTTTAAATTATTTATTTTTTCTATTAAAGAAAGCAAAAGCGTAGTTCAACTGAATTGCTATGATGACACCAATTCCCAAATAAGGATTTACAAATCCTAACAACGCTCCAATTAAGTAAAGAGATTGCGACACTATGATTCTTCTTTTGATAGCACCAGAAATGTTTTGTTTAACCTCATCATCTATGAAGCCATTTTTTTCTGCGTAGTTCCAACTGATGTAAAGGATCATCCCTAAGATCAAAATATTGATCCAGTAGATTCCTATGGCAAAATTATGACTGATATAGTCTCCCAAAAATGCCGTAGTAAAAGGCAAAACAGAAACGAATAAAAGAAAAATCAATGTAATCCAGCTAAGGTTCCTGTCGCTTTTTTTGATATGTTCAAACTGAGCAGACTGTCCCATCCAAAAGATTCCTGCGGTCATAAAACTCAGAAAGTACACCAAAAATTTGGGCATTAGTTTTACAAATGCGGCAATCAATTCTTTATCATCACCTTCTATTTCAGGTACTTTTATCTCAAGAACCAATAGCGTCATAGCAACACCAAAAACTGCGTCACTTATAGCTATTAATCTGCCGGTATCTTTTCCGGCAATTTTGTTGTAATTATTTTTCATTTGGTTTTGTAAGATTAAGATTGATAAAAGGTCCAAAATTAAATTCGGTATCGTGATGCCTATGTTCTTCTAGTGTACCAGCAACTCCTATTGTAAGTCTCGAGTTATATTTCGCACCCAGTTTTAGCGTTTGTAAACTGAACTGATGTCCTTCTTTATAATTAATTGCCGTACGCACCTCTGCGCTTGTAAACAGTCTCCATTTGTCAGACAACTTGGGAAGGTAATTTCCTATGATTAGTAATTGCCCATCCGGATCTTTGGTAACTGCACTTGTAAGATTAGCATAGACTAATAATTCTTCATTTTCTATAAAGTATTGCAATCCAATTCTTGCGCTGAACGGATAAGATGATGAAGCATAAGTCCCAGCTGTAACACCTAAATTTTTCGCAAAATTGTAAGAAACAGTATTAAAGTTGATAAATGCAGGATGTTCTGTCTTATAATCGTGAAGAAACATTTCTGTCCTCGAGAAAACTGTCCATTTCTGTTTTTCGTCTATCGTGCTTAAGAAGAAAAATTCAGCATTTTGCCCCTTATTTCCTGAAAAAGCATCTACATAAATCTGAGACTGTGCTTTGGATTGACAAAAAGAAAGAAATAGAAATCCTGCTAATAGTATATTTTTGATCATATTACAATTAATTAGCTTGTCCAATATCTAAACGGTTAAATTTTCCATCAGCATTTTGATGAAACTTGAAGAAAACCCTAAACGTTCCCCAATTGCCAGCTTTGAAGTTTCCATAGATATCTTTACCGTCGTTTTCTACTTTATCTATGGTAATAAATTTTTCGCTTCCTAAAGCTTTTGCAAAGAAATTTTTGAAATCTACTTTGTTACCATCATCTGTCATTACAGGATTTTCAGTAAAATAAGAGTACCAAATTTTGTCTCCTGATTCTAATGCTTCTATAGCTTTTCTTACATTATCGTTTGTAACTTTATCTAAATTCATCGTTTGTTGTTTTTGGTTAATAATTTTTTTATCGTCAGTTTTCTGAGCACACGCCGCTACGAAAAAACAGGTAATGAGAATGGAGAATAAATTTCTCATCAAAAAGTTCCTGTTTTAAGAGGATATTGTAAATAAATAATTACGAGATTGATTAACAAAAAAGGCAACTCAATCATAACTCCTTTTAAATCTTTATTCAAAAGGTGGAAACAAATGATCAATAATATCCCTGCTGCCATCAGAAAATTCCCCCAAACAAAGGTCTTTGGAAAAAGGATCATTATTGCTGCGATTATTGTAACGGCACCATTCACAGCCAAAGCAGTTTTATTGAATCCCCATTTGCTGAACATATCCAACATCTCCTGTTTTCCGGAAACCATAGCATAGCCTTGCTTAATTCCCATAAATACTGCGGCGAGAATCAGTATAGAATTGATTATTCTTAATATCATTTGTGTGAATTTTAAAGAAGAAAATGGATAACCGACTTTAATTTTAAAGCCAATTATCCATCATTTTTTTGATTTAATTATCTTGTAGTATAACCTCCGTTAGCAAAAATAGTCTGCCCGGTGATCCACCAACCCTCTGTTACAAGAAACTCTACCAAAGGTGCAATATCTTTGATATCTGTAAGCCCACCTAAAGCTGCAGCAGATTTGTGATATGCAACCGCATCATCATTCTCTTGTCCGTAGAAAAACGGCGTATCCATAGGTCCTGGCGCAACTGCAGTTACAGAAATTCCTCTTTCTCCAAATTCTTTAGAAGCTGCTCTTGTAAAATGCTCAACCGGCGCTTTTGCACCTGCGTAAGTAGAATACAATCCTGTGTAAGCTGCCAATAATGACGTTACAATCGTACAGATCTTTCCGTGGTCATTAATTTTTTTACCAGCTTCCTGAAGGAAGAAATAAGCAGACTTTGAGTTGACACCAAACATCACGTCATACTCTGCTTCTGTAGTTTCTGTAAACGGTTTTTTGAGCACCATTCCCACAGTATTGATAGCGATATCAATTCCTCCAAATTTTGCAATGGTCTCGTCAAAGAATTTGGTAATATTCTCTACTTTGGTAAGGTCTCCCTGGAATAAAAATGCTTCCGCTCCTAAGGCCTTCACTTCATCCAAAGTTTTTTCACTTTCTGCACGTGAACTTTCGCTGTTGTAATGGATTGCCAATTTTGCTCCTTTTGCCGCAAAATCTTTGCTTAATAATCCGCCAAGGTTTTTACCTCCTCCGGCAATTAAAACTACTTTTCCTTTAACATCTTGTTGTGTTGACATAATGTTTTTAATTAATGTGTTATAAAATTGTATGATATCTCACTCTTGTAGTGATTTGTTTGTATTCTATTTGGCCAGGCTGGTTATAAAAATATTTTTTTTCCATTTAGCTATGGTATTCTTACTTGTTTTAAAATGATTTGCTACTTGAATATTATTCAATCTATTTACTTTTTGATAATCCAGTATTTTTAAAATGTCTGATTGTCTGTATGACCGAAACTTCTGATTGTTCATCTCATTTTCTTTATCTATGTCACCAAAAATCTGGCGATTAAGTTCTAAAATATCGAACACACTCAACTCAACCTTACTTAATATAGATTTGCATTTTTCTTTTAGATTTGCATCTTTTTTATCCAGAATATCTGAGTAAATCCGCCTGTAATCCGGTCTTAAATTTTGTGCTTTTTTATCCATTCGTGTAGTGTTGTTTTTGGTATGTTATATTCTTTTATTACCTGTAATTTTGTTTTTTCTCCTGTCTTTATTTTTTGCAATATAAAATCAATAATTTCCTGAGAATATATACTTTTCCGAAACTGGGGAAGGAAAGACGATCCTACCTCCTTGACCTCTTTTTCGACAGAAGGCGACACATATAATATAAAATGCTGGGAGTAGATTCTGAAAAAATCATATTTCAATAGCTTAGACCAGTTTAAAAGCAGTTCGGTATCAAGGCTTTTGGACTTGTACATCGTGGCAATATCTTCTTCCGAGCATTTCAAAAAATTGCAAATCCTGGATGTCTGTATATTATTTTCTACCACACATTGATAAATCAAATAACCAATATGTATGTATTTAAGATCTAGATCCATTATAATATTCTTTTATCTATCATTTCATTTCAGATGTTTGGCTATTATTCATTCATTTTGCCTGAAATTATTTATTGTGATTAATTTTATATCCTTAGCAAGTTGTTTCATTATCCTTTTTAATTGAATAAATCCCCGACAATTGTTATTTCTCTCACTATTAAACACAAAATGAAGAGACACTTGCCGAGGGGTGATCCACCTTAAAAACTCAAATAATTATAATTGTCAGTTAGATAAAAAACTTATTGCTGTATCTGCTAAACCATTTTTTATCAAAACCGACACATCTTTTTTTTCTAAAAAAAACAGTAAATATTTTATATTGTACACAGCCAGCAATAGTTTTGGAATCTTTTCATTATTCTTATTTTATGGTTTCCAAAAAGACCAAACTGTTCCATTATATACCGCTAATTGTTTTTTTGTAGTATCATAAACCATCATTCCGGATGCTGGATTGATGATATTAAGATGTGGACTTGCTACCTTTGGAAGGATCATTGCCTTATTAGTATCGGTCAAAACCAATATGCCATTTGTAGAATCTGTTCCGCTGTTGGTTCCTATACCTGTTTTTGCGGTAGTCTGTTCGGTTTTGGATTGCTGGATATTAATATCAGATTTTCCTGTAGTATCTATTGAAAGATCAAACCAGTTATTATCTTTTAAGTATTTTACTTTATGGTCGGTATTATCAAATATGACAGAACCATTTTCTGTAATACCAGATTTATCTTCTATGTAAGGTAAGATGATTCCTTTTTTCTCACTGTCATTAAACTCTAAGGATACAGAAGAGTTGGTAACAGAAGTTTTGCCTATTGCAACTTGCGACTTTGCAGTTATTGCAGTTAAACATATTAATACTAATAAACTATTTTTCATTTTATGTGTTTTTAATTTTGTTTTAGTTAACTACTGGACCAGCGCCTGTGCTACCTGCTGCACAAGGAATGATTACAAGACATACATTCCCTACATTATTGGTAATATTGGCACTTGCGTTTGATATATTGGTTGCGGTATTGGTAAATGCCGCTGGATTGCTCCCACAACTGGCATTGACTTGTCCCGGAGCACTTGTAACATTGACTGTGATAGTTCCTGTAGAACCAGCCGCCTGGCTGTAGCCGGAAGCAATAATAGATGATCCACCTCCAGCTGCTGTAACCGTTCCTCCTGTAAGTCCCGATACTACCACATTAGGCGTTGCAGAAATACGAAGACCGCTAGGAAGAGTGTCTGTAAAACTTAAGCCCGTTTGTGCTGTGTTACCTGTAGAAGTATTCGTCAATGTAAATGTATAAGTGGCAGTACCACCCTGCATAATACTAGAAGGAGATACACTCTTGGTAAGTACACTTGGCACTGTTAAAGAAAAATCATCATAGATATAGTAAGTAGCCTGACTAGCAGCTAAGCTCGTTGCACCAGGTCTTAGCTGTCCAAAAGTAACATATTGCTCGGTACCTACTGCAGTGTACTGGAGCGTTACTTTTACCCAATTATATCTGGACGTTGCACCATATACATCTATATTGCTACTAGGAATCAATACTCTGCCGACACCAAAATCATCTCTAATGGATGTATAACGGGGAGAAGTATTGCCCACCGTATTGGCCGCTACCGGTTGAGCAGTAGAAAAGACAGCACCTAAAAAACCCTGTTCAGCAGTTGGCAAATCAAAAAAAGTGATTCCTGCTGGTTGGTTAAAATTAGTTGGTTGGCTGCCATACAAATGCGCAACATAGAATGACAAGGTATAGGTTGCGCCAGCAGTTAAGGTGCTGGTGAGCTGTCTGGTCATATATTCTTTATAATCTGTAGCATTAATAGAAGTCCCCTTCATTTCTAAAAATGTCCCCCCATATCCCGTTCCGGATCTTGGTAATATCTTGTCAGAAAGATTAAAACTGCCTTGGGTGTTAAAATAATCCGGGGAACCCGCTAGAATACCGAAAGCATTAACCCATCCTGTAGCCCTGCTTAATTGGCCATAATTATCAGGAAGAGAAGTGTTAGCCTCAAAACCTGAGTTATCAATTTTATTTTGAGCATAGCTCAACATAGCTATTACTACAGCCATCGCCGTAATAATTCTCTTGATGCTAAATGAAAACAGACGATACATGTTATAAAAATTTGTTTATGATTAATATCCTTTGACCTTGCCCGAATTCAGAGCTGGGTGTCGCTCGAATTCATGTGTTTTTTAAGCTATTAGGTTGACTTTGAATTAAGAACTGGCGGTTCTGTACCTGCTGGACAAGCTCTCACTCCAAAGTTATAGTTGGTAAAGCTGGAAGTAGCCACCGTTGCAGAGATGATCCCATCAGGTGTTCCGTCTCCGGAGCCTGTGTTGTTATTCTTATTCTCCCCTGTTGTTGTCCATCCCGGTATCGTATGGTTGATAGGTGTCGTCGAGATACTAGTTCCTATCGAATAAACATAGGATGAAAGATGCAATGTATAGTTTTGGTTAGTCCCAACATTGATAGTATAAACTCCATTAGAAGCTACGGAAGTACTATTGACAATGACTCCACTGCTGTTTACCAGATAAACATAGCTTGTTCCTGCAGAAACTCCTGCTTCGCTACCATCAATCAGTGTATTACCATTAACATCATTGAAAACAGTACCCGAAATCGTAGGACAAGCCTGAATGATAACATCTACATCATCAAAACCTGTACAAGATCCTGTGTTGATTGTCCATCTTAATGTGTATGTTCCAGGAAGTGTCAATCCTGTAACGGCTGTATTATATAAAGAAGCATTGGCGAATACTGGTGTAGCTCCTGAAGGTGCAGATACCACTGTCCAGGCACCTGTTCCCGGAGTAGGATTGTTACCTGCCAATGTAACTGCTGTGTTACATATTACAGTCTGGTCACTTCCTGCGTTAGCATTAATTTGCGGGGATACAAATATGGAGAAAGTTCCTTCTCTGGATGTCCCGGAGCACGCATATTCTTTATCTAAAAATGCACCTACGCTAGCTACATAAGGATTAGATTTGATTTTAAATACATACTCTCCTGGCATGGTAAGGTTTCCAATAATTGTAGATGACAGAGTCGTTAACCTCAAGTTTCTTGCTTGATAGGTAGGTGTTCCAGATCCTGCAGGCTTAGATACTAATGTAAAATCATATTGTGCGTTAAAATCTTGGAAATAACTGGTATTCACGACACCTTGATAGACAGAAGGTAATGGAACAGTAGCTGTTACAATACCACTCCCAGGATAACATACTGTTACATTAGGAACACTTACGTTGGGACGTGCCCCATCTGAAATATGAATATAGTAAAGCTGATAAGGTCCAGAACAACTTGCATTAGATACTTCTACTGAAAATACATAAGTCCCCACACGCCATCCTCCAGATGGAGGCGTTACTGTGACACTTCTTGTCATCGTTCCAGCACCAGCTGTTACAATGCTTGGCGCTCCTCCAGGAGGAATGATCCCTTCTATTCCCACTGTATGAGTGAGAGTTGCAGGATCCGAAGGATTAATTGTAAATCTGAAAGTGATAGGCGTTGTACTCCCAGCCATGCCACATTGTACTTCGCCACCAGTATTTGTAGCATAATAAACAGTCATTTGTTCTGGATCGGATGCAACTAAAAAAGAAGCGGCACTTGGTGGAAGCCCTGCATTAATATAAGTGATTTCAGGTGTCGTATAAGTCCCCGATGAATTAGTAATTGTAAGTGTAAATTTATAAGTTCCAGGAACGTTGGCACCTGTAAAATATAAATTTGAATCATAAAACCTCCAATAAGCAAGACTTCCTCCGGAAGGCTGAGCATTTACCGTCATTGTTACAGTGGTTCCATAAGTCGGATTACCAGCAGATCCCGCAGTCGTAGTATGGAAAATAGGAGAAGAAGTACTATCAAGATTAATGAACGTATTTGCCCCTGAAGCTACACATACATTAGTACTTAATGGTAATATAATATGTGGATTAGGAATAAAACGCACAATCGCAGTATCCTCATACCAACAATTAGGATTGTTAATTGAAGTTATTCTTAGTGTTACCACATAAGCCGGATCCTCGCTGTGATCCGCTTTTTTTGTAAGTGTAAATGTTGTAGATGCAGAAGTGGGCGATCCAAACGTTACATTGTTATTTACCAAAATACCACCAGATCTTTCATATCTATAGATATTATATGCACTCCATTGTGCTGTGTAACCAGCTGGCACTATACCTGCTAAATTAACAGTACCTACAGTTGCAAAAGTGGTTGTCCGGTCTGGACCAGCCGTAAAAGTAGAAGCATCTCCAGGCGCTGTAATGGTCACTTGTGAAGTCGTGCTGCTTGAGTTACAGTTCTGCGCAATCTGGAACACATAGTTACCAGGATAGGTCAACCCAGTAACATTAGGTTTATAAGCATTGATATTGCTAATGACCGGATCGGGTGCACCAGCAGGTTTGGACACCAAAGTCCACGTAGGATTCCCTATGGAGTTACCACTTGTGCTACCATCTAATGTATAGGTGGTTCCGCATATAGCAGTGCTTCCACCAGCATTCACAGTACACTGAGCAGAGATCGAGACAGATCCTGTAAACAGAAATATCAAGAATAAAATATATGTTTTTAAAAATTTCATCGTGTTTAATTTTATAATAAAAAATAAGCGGTTTATCTATTTTTACTAATCTCTTGTTTGATTAATCTGGGCAAGCTGGAGTTATGAAACAATGCCAAGCCATCGTGATGTCTCCTGCTTTTAGAGTATAGATTTTCAGACACTTATTAGTCGTGTCATAAAGCATCATCCCTTCGATAAAGTTGGCTGCACTAATTCCTACCGGTACATCCGGTGTAGAAGCATTGTTATCGGCATCTGAGAATGCTACCCGGTTTGGTACAAAGGCTTTGGTTTTGGATTCCAGAGCTATGTGTCCACCTTTACGTACCATTGGCCAGTTGTCTCCTTGTTCCAGACTTGCTCTGCCTAGAGAGGTAATTCCTACCTTGGTATCCAATACATCTCCTCCCGTTGTTGTTCCTGGTTTGTAGCAAGCATCACAGGTTTTGGAAAACGTAATAGAGTTGTTATATGAGAATAATAAACCTTTCACATTGGCTGTTCCAATATTATTAGAAGCATAAGTGGTTCCGTCTGAGAAAGCAGAATATCTCCAATAATAGGTTTGTCCAGGCATTACAGCAAGAGGCAGGGTTGCATCTGTTGCATCATTTCTTATGCCTGTCTGCGCTAATGGCTTCAGCCAGAAACCAGACGTGCTTTTATTATTAGGCGATGCAACACCCATTAGAACCTTGTTGTTATCAGAATATACATTGAAGCTGCTTGCTGTAACAGCATATCCGGAAGGCGTCGCAGGATAATTCCCAATATTGATACTGAACTTTCCTAATGGTACAAGTGCACTATTATTGATATTATTAGTGAAAATATTATCAGCATAATTGTTAGTGACCATATCACTCATAGAAGAGTTATTAAGTGCAGGTAGATTATTATATAGTCTTCCTGTTCCCGTGGATGTTTTAGGTACTATCGCAGGATATTTGTTACCAGACAGAGTCTGTGTTCCTAATCCTTCCCATTGATTATCTATCCCCAGTTTATTATTAAGATCACTATAAGTTACAGGTACTGTGAACTGAGTTCCAATACTGGATATTGCAGTACCAGATGTAAGTTTATAAACCAGATTAATAGTTCCTCCGTTTACAGCTATCGTATTTGCAGCGGTTGTAGCGTCTGCATCCAAAGTATAAGTGGTAGAATCTGTGATACAGTTATATATAATTGTATTGATTGTGGAACTATTATTAGCAGGATTAAGATCACTAGGGTTTTCTGCTGTTGCAGTATTGGAAATAACTGCGCCTGATGTATTACCTACAGTTCCGGTAACTGTAAATGTAACACCGCTACCTTCTGTCAATAATGGAATAACAAGTCCAGTTCCCTGCAAAGCAGCTATAGTTACAGAAGACGGACACTCTGCTGGATAGCCTGTTCCTAGTCCTGCTTGACAAGTAATACTTGTTGCAGTAAAATTTGGAACGACAGGGTCTTTTACAACAACATTATATTTATAGCTTGGACCGTTATTTGTGACATGTATTTTGTATGAAATAGTGCCTCCCGCAAGTGCTGACAGTGGCCCTGTTTTGTTTACGACTATATCTGTAGGACACTCATCATCTATAGCTACTAAAACCGGTGTACCAACTGGCGAATAGCAATTATTAATTTGATCGTAAAAGAAAGGGAAATATTCTCCAACAGAAACAGATGTTGGATCGGAAATTTTACTTCCAGCTGATCGGTTATTTGTCATATACCATTCCACAAGTGATCCTGCAGGTGGCGTAGTTTGTGGAAGACTGGTAAGATCTACTGATGAATAGTTACAACAAAGATTGGAAACCACTACTACTTTACTCCCTGGACTATAGCAGTTACTTGCAGTATTACGGTAGAATATCCAATAATTTGTAGGAGTGCTTGTTGCTGATACTATACCACTACTTATTAAAGTAGAAGCAGATGGTGTTGCAGAGGTATGCCATTCTGCCACTGATCCCGAAGGCGCAGCACCAATATCAAATCGAGTATTTAAGTTAACAGATACCGGATTTGCCGATGTACAAGGCTCACAAGCGGTTGTAGTAACAGTAACAGCTGTAGATGCCGGTGAATAACAGTTGCTAGTGCTATTATAATAAAAAGCATAATATGTCCCTGCGGCAGCACTTGCAGGTGTAGCATAAGCCGTACCTGTATGAGAACCGTTAGTAAACCAAACCAGACTGGCATTTACAGGAATTGCTCCAGTATGCGCTTGAGTATTTAGATTAACAGTACTTGATGGACAATTGTTGGATACAAAAGTTTTAACCGTTGGCGCTGTAGCTGGACACTGCGCTTTAACAAAAAAAACGGTACAAGTTGTTATAAAAACTAAAAGAAAGTGTTTCATCATTATTTTTTGTGTGTTTTTTTGACATATCATACGTATGCAGATATGATATAAGGAATAAATGCTATTCACATTTATGAATAGAGTCGTTAAGTATTCTTATTTTGATTGTATATCAAGCTACTTGACCGTGATAAGGACTATCAAAAAAGATTTTAATTTATAGAAAAGCAGGCGGAGGACGCTGGAAGTTGCTCCCAAGAAGTAATGCTTTGATAAAATGACTGTTATAAAAAGAAATTAACAGAATCAAGCAAGATATAATGATATATATTGAGATGTCGAATATTGTAACAGCAAAGAATTTAGAATTACTATTATTAGTATTAACGTACGCTTCTTTTGCACTTGAGCTATTACTTCCAAAAATATGTTTAGAATCCTTTGAAGTAAATGTTTCCGTGGGTGGTAAAGAAGAGTTGGATTTAGCGGTTTGAGTTTTTTGTTTGATGCTCTTTAGCTTTTCAACTCTTTTTTTTGGATGCTTTGTTTTAAGGCTTTTAACTTCTTTTCCTGTGTATACAACTTCGTCAACGACTACCGTAGTCCCATTTGCTACAAATAAAGCAGTACCTTCTGCTACATATACACTTGCAGATTTATCTTCCTTCAGAGTATCATAAGCTTCTTTCGGTTTGCAGGTTGCTTGTAAAAAAGAGGAAGTCAAAAGAAAAGAGATCAAAAAAATAAGATACCTCCTCTTTATAATAAAAGGAGATACCTCTGTACTTTTTTTGATCACTTGTGTTTCCAATTTGTTTTAAGTCATAAATACTTCTAATATATTAGTGTCATCATAATCTCAATCATCATTTATTTGTATTTATTGATGCAATATTATTCAAAATGTGAAGCCCCTCACAAACACTTGTAATAAGGATTATGGTAATCATTAATTAATTCTTATTCCATGTTTAGATTTACAAATAAAGACTACTAATAATCAGCAAATTATTAATATATAAAGAAATATAAAATTCCGAATTCATTCATTCAGAAAATAATGTTGTTTATACTTGAATATTGTATTTTTGAACCCGTTTAGCTCTTGTAGGGATTGGAACAATTAATATAAATTTAAAGCTTCATTTGAGAATCTTCTCCTTTATATATTACTATAAACTTATAGTTACAGCATCAAATCATTCGTAAATCTAGATTATCAAAAACTCAAAATAACTCTTATGACTATTTCAAGATCATTTTATTTACTTCTTGGTCTCTTTTCTTTTTATGGTACCTTAAGCTATGCTCAAGGTCCGCACAACACATCTTCCTATACCAAAGCTAGTATAGATAAAGAACTAGACAAGTTGAAAAGAAAAATACTGTTAGATCCAAAAGACGAATCTTTATTACTAAGATTAAAAACCGAATCTGAAGAGTTGGCTTATGAAGAAGGTATTTTATCAAGTGGAGATAAGCTCATGATTATATATATGGGACAGAGCAGAAATAAAGAAACAATAGAGCTTGCGGATCAGCTGAAAAAAATAGCATTAAACAAAAAGGACCCTAAAGGTATTATCTCTAATATATTCCGTAAGAGCGGATTAGCCTTAGGTTACTTGGGACTGGAGGATGCCAGTCTGAAAGATTTCAAAACAGCAATCAAATATGCGGAAACTATTGATGATGTAGACAGAAAACTATACCTGCTTTCTTTATGTTATCAGAATCTAAATGTATCCTACACGGTAAAACAATTAGACGATGAAAAGTATGGAGATTCTAGTTTATATATTCTCAATAAAAGTCTAGATTTCGCATATCGGATTAAGGATAATAATAAGTCGGTCACCAATGACCAGAAATATTCCCAGATTGCCTTTAATAATATGCGCCTGGGAATGTTATATCTCAGGGGGGAGGATACCGATTCAAATTTGAGCAAGGCAGAAAAATACCTTCTGGAATCTCAGAAGATCTATGAAAATAAGGATTATAAGATTTCCTTAGATGAGAAAACCATTTTGCTAAATCAACTCAGCTGGCTATATCTGGAAAAGAAGGACTATAAAACATCTATCGACTATGCCAATCGCGCCATGCAATTGGAAAAACAACATCCCAACCCGTATAATAGAGTGGAGTCTTTTGAATTTTTGTCTAGTTGCTATTTAGAAACCGGAGAAAAAGAACAATCAAAATTCTATATGGATAAATACACTCTTCTAAAAGACAGTTTGAACCTTGCTGATAAAAAGACAGCAAATGTCCTTATGAAAGAAATGGTATCGGAGGTCAAAGATGACCATAAGGAAGAATTAAGCAAACTTTGGATTTGGGCTTCTATCATTTTTTTTGCAGGCACAATACTTACTTGGGTTCTATGGAGAAAGAGAAATAAAATTATCCATGAAAAATATGAACAAATCATAGATAGATTAAAGAATAACACAACGGGCAATCCAGGCAAAACCCCTTCGCAGACTAAAAATGTTATCTCAAACGACACTGGAAATGATCTAATGATAAAACTGGAAATGTTCGAAAATTCGGAAAGATTCCTAAAACCAGATATCACAATTGGTTTTCTCTCCGGGCAATTCAATACTAATCCTAAATATCTGTCTGAGATTATTAAAAAAAACAGATCGCAAAACTTTAGCAGTTATATCAATAATCTAAGGATTGATCACATTGTGAGTAAACTATACAATGAACCAAAATACAGAGAATATAAGATAAGTTATCTGGCCGAACAATGTGGCTTTGCTTCTCCGCAGGTATTTATTATTGCTTTCAGGAAAGTAAATGGCGTGACACCTTTTTATTTTATACAGCAATTAAAAAACAGTGACACTAACTTAAAATGAAAACAATAGCAGTTCAGATGATTTCTGAGCTGCTATTTTTTATGTTAAACCAATCGTCGGGCAATTCACAGATATCTACACATGCTAATTAGGCTAATAAGCTAATATAATTATGCTTTGATTTTGACCCTGAAAGCTATTTATTCTTTTAAAAGCAGAATTAGTCTTTACTAATAACATATTGCTATATTTTTATGATTCCTTTATTAATAACGATTTATAATAATGAATTTGTAAATCATATTAATGATTACCGTAATCATTAATACAATTGTTTCCGCTCCACTTTTTTTTGAGATAAAGTTTATCAAAGAGTAAATCTGCATAGAATCATTTTCTTTGTAATTAAAATTTAGTTGTATATGATCCGTCTCAGAGTTTGAGACGGATTTTTTATTTAATTATATAGAATTCTTAATATATGTAGAGGGAAACAGAGAATATTCCTAATTCATTTTATTTATTTTTCACAGATAATAAAATCTAATAATCGTCCTTTGGGATAAGCTCCTTTATATTACAAAACTCATATCTACGGAATTGAAATAGGAAAAATGCTGCAGGTAAAAAATAATGAAGACAAATATAACCGGCAGACACACTCGGGATTTATAAATATTTCTTTGAAATCGCCTAATATTGGATTTGGTAATTATACTCCAGATTATTTGCTTAATATTTGAGACTAATAATGACAATGGAATTTATAGGATTGTTTGAGAGAATTTCTAAATTAAGCACCGGCATTTTATATAATCCAAATTTTGGTACATCAAAATATATAATTTCGTAAAAATAACATAAATTATATATGGAATATGATATTATTTGTAATTTTAGCTATCACACAAAAAGAAGATATATGAATAAATTTATATTAAATATATTTTATAAAAATATCACGTACTACTATTACCACTACCTCAATGCCAGAGGGTTTACGGTAAATTCGCATTAAAATATTTTATTGATTGAATTAATAAAACTATAACCAGAAGAATATGAATTTTACTTCAATTAAAAATATTTCGTTATACTGCTTTATGTTATTTTGTTTAACTACAAAAGCACAGACTAAAGATTCAAATAAAGTAGAATCAAAAGAAGACAATACCAAATATCCTATTTTACAATTCAAAGGACTTTTCCAAGCACGCTATCTTGTTGGGATGTCCAAAGATGTAGACGTGAACGGGCTTCATCATTTCGATGGCAGCGGAACAGACAACAATTTTATGTTGAAGTATATGAGAGTTCAGGCAAGAGCACAAATAAGTAAACGCACAGAAGTTGTTGTTCTTGCGAATCTCGCCGATTTTAAAAATGACCCAAAATCCAGAGTTCTCGAAAATGCTTATTTGAAATACACTTTCAATCCGAAATTAGCCTTTACTGTAGGACAATTCAGACCGTGGTTCGGGATTGAAGAAACCTACCCTATCGATATTATTAAATCATTAGACTGGTCCAATCAATATACCGAATTCGGAAAATTAGGCTGGACAAGTTTCCAGATTGGGCTTTCCGCAACCGGACAATTGGAGTTTGGTGGAATTCCTTTTCAATATGCTGTTTCTGTTGTTAACGGAAATGGTAAAAACCAGGTCAATGATAACGATAATGGAAAGCAATACTCTACCCGACTTGTTTTCGGTTTAGATAAAAAACATAATTTAAATCTTGGTTTAAATGGAGGTATTGGAGAGATTTTTGGGAAAAAGATTTACGGTGTGGGAGTTGACTTGAGCTCTCTTGTTAATTTCAATCCCAAATGGAGTCTCGATATGCAACTCGAAGCAAAACAGGCGACCAACCATCCTTTATATTTTGCCGTTGCTCCGGAACTTAGACCAAATAGTCCCGATGAATATTTGATTCGTGGCGCTTATTTTCTTCCGAATTTAAGATACGAGGTCAATCACAGAAATCTGAGCGCTTTTGAGTTGTCTTGCCGTTATGAATATCTAGATACTAATTTCAGATTAAATTCAAATCCGAGGCAAACAATCACTCCGATGTTTGGTTTAGAATTTTTAAAAAATTATGGTGCAAGAATCCAGTTGGGAGTTCAATTTGACCGATACAAACACAGCATTGCAAACACCACACAATACAACAACAATCTATTCATCGTTCAGGTTCAAAGTAGATTTTAATCCGTAAAAACTAATTATTATGAAAGAAATTAATGTTAAAGCCGTCGCAATTACTTTTGCCGTCGCTCTTATCATTTGGTTTATTCCTGCGCCAAAAGGTGTTGCTGAAAACGCTTGGCATCTTTTTGCCATTTTTGCAGCCACTATTTTAGGAATTATCTTAAAAGCCGCTCCAATGGGAACAATGTGTATGATGGCAATTGGTTTCACTGCATTGACGCAGGTCGTAGCTCCGGGAGATGCAGGAAAATCAATAACAAAAGCACTTTCCGGATTTGGAGACAAGGTGATTTGGCTCATTGGAATTTCATTTTTTATTGCAAGAGGATTTATTAAAACAGGTTTAGGAAATAGAATTGCATTTTTATTCATCAGAATTTTTGGAAGAAGTTCACTTGGATTAGCTTATGGATTGGGATTAGCAGACGTTTGTTTAGCTCCCGCAATCCCGAGTAATACAGCAAGAGGCGGCGGAATTATCTATCCGATTATGAAATCTATGGCGATTAGTTTCGACTCAGTTCCCGATAAACCTGAAACGCACAGAAAATTGGGCTCATATTTAACATTGAACAGTTATTATATGAATCTGATTGCATCTTCTATGTTTCTGACTGGAACGGCGAGCAATCCGATGTGTCAAAAGTTTGCTGCAGGTTTCGGCATTAATATCACTTGGATGTCTTGGGCTGCCGCAGGTTTTGTTCCTGGATTAGTTGCTTTCTTTGTTGTTCCTTTAGTTTTATATAAGTTATATCCACCTGAATTGAAGAAAACCGATGGCGCGCCAAAAATGGCTGCTGAAAAATTAAAAGAAATGGGGCCGATTTCTAAAAATGAATGGTTGATGTTATTGGCATTTTTCATTTTATTAGGTCTTTGGATTTTTGGCGGCGCTTTGTCTATTGATGCTACAACAACAGCCTTCATTGGTTTGACGTTACTTTTATTAACTTCAGTATTGACTTGGGAAGACGTAAAATCTGAAAAAGGAGCTTGGGACACGATTGTATGGTTTGCCGTTTTGGTGATGATGGCGAGTTCGCTTAATGAATTAGGATTTATCGGCTGGTTCAGTGATTTGATTAAATTAAAAATTGGAGGAATGACTTGGACTGTAGCTTTTCCGGTCATTATTCTCGTTTACTTTTTCAGTCATTATATTTTTGCGAGTGCGACGGCTCACGTTGCGGCAATGTATGCTGCTTTACTCGGAGTTGGAGTTGCAGTAGGAATCCCTCCAATGTTGTTAGCGATGATGCTCGGATTTTTAGGTTCAATTTACGGTGTGTTAACGCATTACGGTCACGGCCCTGCTCCTGTGTTTTTTGGAAGCGGTTATGTTGATTTGAAAGCTTGGTGGCTCAGAGGTTTAGAAATCGGAGTTGTTCTCTTGATTATCTATATGGGAATTGGAGGACTTTGGATGAAAATTTTAGGTTATTATTAGTGAATCCAATTAAACTTTTAGCTTTTAATCAAATATTTTATCCTTAAAATCAACAGAAATTCAAAAACAATCCATAAAATAACCAAATGAATAACAGAACTCAGATTATCAAAAAGCGAGCCTCCGGATTGTACAATTGAGATGTATGTTTTCAAAAATGGAGATGTTGGTAATGTATCAGATAATATCTGAACAAACTTCGGTAAAGCCTGATATGGCATTGAATATCCCGTAATCAAAAAAATCGGATAAGATGAAAATACCAAAACCTGAAAAGCAAAAAGTTTGGTCTTGAAAAAACTCCCAATCAACATTCCGAAGACAATAATTGTCGCAATAAACAATGCTGAAATAACAGCCAAATCAAAATAATCCCCTCTAATTTCAACCCCGAAAACCGAGAAATTAACGATTGAAAAAAACAATCCGAAAATCATAAATGCAAAGAAATAAAGCAAACTTTTTCCAAAAATCATTTTAGAAATACTTTGCTTTGAAACCTGATAAAGATTCAATAATTTATTTTCTTCTCTTTCCGATGTAAACGCTGCAGCAACGCCTATCAAAAGTGTCTGCTGTAAAATAATCGCCAATAATCCTGGCAAAAGAAACGCACCATAAGTCATACCAGAATTGTAAAGCGGACGATAATCCATATTAATGGGATTGGTCATTTTCATCGATTCGTCCTCTCCCATTCCTTGTTTGTTGAAATACGTCTTTCTCACACCCGCTCCAACCGTCAGACAAACTTTAGTAACCGTACTTAGCAAATCGCTGGAAGGCAAAAACCTTGAGGCATTCAAAACCAGATTCACATTGGTTTGTTTTTGAGATAAAATATCCTTTTCAAAACCGGACTGAATATAAAAATAACCCTGAATATCCCCTTGATACATCTTCTCCTGAGCTTCATTAATATTATAAGTCGGAATAATTTCTATCATTGGCGTCGAATCAAATTGTTCCGTCAAGGTTCTGGAAATCGCAGTTCCGTCGTTATCAATCAAAGCTAATTTCACTTTCTCTTCACCTTTATTCAAATAAATACTTCCGTACATAAATGCGTAAAGAATTGGTGCCAAAAGCAAAATCAGAAACAGACTCGAATCTTTCGAAACGTTTCTAAGCTCTCTTTTCAATATGTCGAAAATCTCTTTCATACCCGATTTTCTTTAAGATATTGATTGACTTTTCTTTGAAAAAACACAATGCTCAAAGGAAACGTAATTCCAATAAAAACCAACAGTTTGAAAATTTCCGGAGTTGCATAAGACAACGGAAGTTCCATAAAATAGAGTTTGATAAATCCGTCCAAAAAATGCGTATAAGGCATTATGTCCGCATAAAACTGGTCGTACCAAGGCATTGCCCATCTCGGAAACGTAAATCCACTGAAAACAAAAGCCGGAGATGTGAAAAACAACGCAACATCTGTCACAAAAAGAAGATTATTGGAAATCGCGGAAAGCATCATTCCAATTCCGATACAAGCTAATGACATCAAAGTATAAATCAGGAAAAAATTGAAATCAGTTTTAGGTTTTCCCAATTCATAAACTGGAAAAACAACGTAAGCGACTAGTACAAAAAGTATCCACGATATGCAAAGATGAGCCAGCATTTTCCCGATGACAATCTGTGAAGATGAAGTTGAAATTTTCAAAAGTTCGTCGATTGTATTTCTTCTAAATTCAAGATTTAAAATTAAAACAGAAGCCACAACCAAAGCCATTTGAAGCCCAACCGTAATCAATCCTGGTGTGAGATACATTTGATAATTGAAGTCCGGATTGTACAATGTTGTCGTATTCAGTTTTATCGGTTGGACTAATGTATTTGCTTTTTCAGCGGACATTCCTTGCTTTTCCGCTTTTTGAAGAACAACCGCCAATCCGCCTTTGATAATGACTTCGGCAGCGCCTTTATAAATCATTTTCGCAGGAACCAAATATGCTCCGTTGGTATAAAGTGTAATATTGGACTGATGATTTTTCTTGACATCAGATTCCATATTTTTTGGAAAATGAACTGCACCGAAGATTTTTCCTTCCTGCATCAATTTTTCAATTTCTGCATTGCTGTGAACCGTTTGAGTAAATTGAATAAACTCGTTATGCTCCATCATATCGGTCAGCATTCGGGAAACTGACGATTGGTCTTCGTCCCAAACCGCCATCGGAAGCTCTTTCGCAAATTGTTTCTGATAAATAAAACCATAAAAAAGAAAAATAATCGGTGGAATGACCAGCAAAATCACATAGAAATTTGGAATCGAAAAAATCCGTTTCCATTCCCGAATCATAATTTGGCTGATGGTTTTCAATGGTTTTATTGATTTGATTTAAATTATTTCTTTAATCAAAAATTAGTTGCGCCGTCATTCCAGACCGAAGTCCTTTTATCGAATTGGCATTCTCAGGTTTCACTTTTATCTGGAAAGTTCTCAGCTCAAATTCGCCATTCTGTTTTTCAGGAACCCAATCCGCATAACCTAAAGCCGGAGCCAGTTCGGAAACCACACCTTTTACTTCTTCCGGTGTACAACCTGGGATTTTCATTTTTACAATGCTTCCTTTTTCAATTTTAGTCATTTGATTTTGACGAATATTGAATTTCACAAAAAACGAATTATCTTTCTGAATCGTCATCATCGGATAACCGGCATTCACCATTTCGCCTTTGTTGGAAATCATAGTGGAAATTTTACCAGAAGCCGGTGCTTTTATAGAAGCATTATCTTTGATTTCTTTTGTTAATTCATCTGCACCTTTTGCCTGATTTAAAATAGCCTGAGCCGAATTTTTAAGTTCCTGATTATTTCCTCGTTGTAGAAGCTGAACATTCAGATTTGCGGTTTCTAATTCCTTTTGAGCCGCTTTGTATTTGAAATAAATTATATCTCTCTCCTGTCCGGAAATTACACCTTCTGAATAAAGATTCTGAAAACGAGTGTAAGTTTTATTCATCAAATCCATTTGCTCTTTAGCGATTTGCTGAAGGTTTTCCGCCGACTTCAAAACTTCTGGTTCTACCCCCCGATTGATTTTATCCAATTGATTCTGAGCTACAATCACAGCTTCCGACATTTGCGATTGAATAGTTTCGATTTCAGAAGTTTTCATTTGGGCAACAACCTGACCTTCTTTCACTTCATCGCCTTCTTTCACCAATAAATCAATAACTCTTGAAGGCAAAGAAGCAGAAACATCCACAAATTCTGCATCTACCATTCCGATGACAGTTTCTTTATTAATCTCGGAAGATCTATTTTGAAAAAGGTAAACCAGGGCAATAACCAACACAATAATCGGAATAAAAACTGCCCAGTAATTTTTTATAAAGTTTTTCATCTTGTTATCAGTTTAAGGAATGTAATTGGTAATATTTTCGACGTTTCCTGTGATGTAAAAATAAGTCGCAATGACAGTTTGATAAGCCACCAAAGACGTGTAATACAATTTTTCGGCTTCATATTGCAGTTGTAATGCGTCATTCACATCTTTTACGGAAGAAAGGCTGTTTTCCATTCTTTTTCTTACCATTTCTGTGGTTGTGTAAGTTTGTTTTCTTGCTGCATCAAAAGTTTCGCTCTGTTCTTTGAAACTGATTAATTTATTCTCAGAAATTTTGGTTGCCAAATCCACAGATTTTTGTTTTTGATCAATCAGAAGGTCGGCTTCTTTTATCAAAGATTGTGAAGCAAGATTTTTGGATTTTCTTTCCGGGTCAAAAAGTGTCCATTGCATTTCAATGCCGACTAACCAAGGTGGTGTAATAAGCGGAAGATCATTTCTGAAAAACTGATAATTTCCAATGGCAAAAATGTTCGGTCTGGAAAGCGATTTAGTAATATTATGTGTCGTTTCCGCTTCTTTCTTTTTACTTAATAATAATTTTAAATCTGCATTTTTTTCTGATGAGGAGAAATTAGGAACTTCAATACTTTCATTCAGTTCTTCGTTGATTTCTATTGGTTCGTCAAGCGAAATTCCCATTAAATCTTTCAAAGTCAAAAGTGCATTTTCTTTTTCGAGTTTCAGGTTTTTAAGATTCGTTTCACCTTGAAGCTTCGTAATATTTGACCAGTTTTTCAAATAAGGCGGGATGATTTCAGCTTTAAGAAGACTTTGTGCATACTTTTCATTATTTTCAAGAGATTCAACGATTTTTTCCTGTTTTTTAATCATCGAATTGAGATACATCATCTGAATATAATTCAATGAAATATTATAAGCTGTAAGGTCTTGAGAGGATTCCAGATTAGCTTTCCCGCTTTCTACCTGTTGTTTTGAAAGTTCTTTTGCAGCATTTAGTTTTCCGCCAAGATAAATCGGTTGACGAGCGAAAATTCCTGCTAAGAAGTAACTTTGTTTTGCAATTGCCGGATTGTAATTGGGATAAACCGCACTGATAATATCTTTGGATGTCTGATAGATTACATTCTGAACTTGCTGAGGAAGCGGATTGCCGGTAATCTGTTGATAAACGGCATTGGCTGAAGATGCGCTTTGAGTAGCAGAACCTTCTACAATTCCGTCTTTTACTTGCTGAAGATTGACTTTGATAGGTTCTCCGATATAATTATAACCACCAAGAAAATCGACTTTCGGAAGGTTGTTGTTTTTGTTGGATTGCAGAAATTTTTCACGGGTTTCCAGGGACTGTTCCGCCAGCTTTATAACGATATTGTTTTGTTTTCCTTTTTCGATACATTCTTTCAATGTATATTGCTGAGAAAGCATTTTGGAAGAAAAAATCAGAAGTGAAGCAAGTAGAATTTTCCTGAATCTCATAATTTTAAAATTTTCTACAGAAATTATTTTATCATTGAGAACCAAACCTTTAAGAACTCAAAATAATAAAAAGTGAAAAACAGAGATAGTCTAATTCATATCATTATAATTATATGAATTTTCATTTCTTTAAAGATAATAAAAATTCATCAAAATGTAAATAATAATTAGGTATTGATATGATATCCATAATTAAAAAAAGTAACAATATACTTGAATGAACCTAATTATATCTTTACATTAAATATTTCCTGTCAATGGAAAAAATTATAGATTCTATCATTGCAGTAAGTCAAATCTGTGAAGATCAGCTAAAATAGAGATAGTAACGTCAATATCAATACTATAAATTAGAGATAATCAGTGTTTTATAGGTAATTTTATTACAAAAACACTTCCGATTTTAGGTTCTGATTTTACGATTAAAATACCTTGATGTATTTCTACAATTCTTTTGACAATAGACAATCCAATACCATTTCCTTTGTCATAATTTTTATTATTTCCTCGGTAAAACAAATCAAATATTTTCATTTGATCTTCTTTAGAAATACCAATTCCGTGATCGATAAATCGGATTTCCAGATTGTCTTTTTGAACTTCGATCTCCACTTTACAAAACTTGTCCTGAGAATATTTGCAGGCATTTTCCATCAGATTCAAAAACGCAATTTGTAGCAAATATGGATTTCCGTGAAAATCATAATTACTCTCGTCCTTATCCGCAAGATCATCCATATAATTGATTCCGATTCTGTAATCGTGATTTTTTTGAAGCAAAGCTACTTTCGCATCAGCCAAAATCTCATCCAAACGAACATCCGTAAAACTGATTTGTGAAACATCATAACTTGCCCTTGCAAAATCCAAAAGCGCGGATGAAAGCTGAGACGCGTGATTGGCGTCCTGCAAAGCATTCTCAATGGAAAGCTTGTAATCATCCAAAGTTGTATTCAGTTCTTTTGCAAGTTCTAATTCAGCGATTAAAGTTGATAATGGCGTCCGAAACTCGTGGGAAATGGTCGTTACAAACTGTTTGTGATTATTGAAAGATTGCTCCAATCTGTTGAATGTGGAATTGAAAGTTTCCGTCAGTTCATAAATCTCATCTTTTGCTTTTGGAATTACTAATCTTTTGTTGAGATTATGTTCCGAAATATCGCGGATCTGAAGAATAATATCTTTCAGAGGTTTCAACGTATAATATGAAAACAGAAAACCAATGATGAAAATGATAAGGATTGAGATGAAATAAATAACAATGATATCCTTCTTGAACTCTGCAATATGTGCTTTTCCGGTAACGTCCACCGCACTTCCGATGATATAAAATTTCTTGTTATCAAACTGATATTTGAAAGCCATATACTGTCGCTCCCTTCTCTGCCAGGTAATTTTGTCTTTATTAGTTTTGATCAATAGACCCAGATAATATTGATTTTTGGAAGACGGTTTTATATCCGTAAAGAGAATTTCTTTTTTATCATTATAGACACTGATATCAGCTTCGTTCAGCATTTTTTTGTTTCTCTCGTGGAGTTCTCTTATTTTAGAATTATTAATCTTTGCATCGAAAATAAACTCTGATCGCCAGATGATCTTATAACCCAATCGGTCATTGAACTCGTCTTCCCTATTTTTCTCGGAGACAAAATACAAGACGTAGGCAAAAACGAAAAGAATTCCTGCTGTTAACAAAGCATAACTGAGTGCAGTTCTGGTGGCAATTTTCATCATAATTGATCTGTAAAAATAAAACCCATTCCCGGTTTTGTATGAATCAGCTTTTCATCGAAATCTTTATCGATTTTCTTTCTGAGATAAGCAATATAAACATCTATATAATTGGTTCCGGTATCGAAATGATTCCCCCAGACATTCTCAGCGATCTCGTCCCTTGTCAGGATTCTTTCGGCATTGCTCATCAAGAAAACCAAAAGCTTGAATTCTTTTGGAGTCAGGCTGATTTCTTTTTCATTTCTAAAAACTCGGTGCGTGTTTTTATCTACTTTCAAATCTTTGTATTCTATATGATCCGAAAGCTCGTTTTTCTTTGATGAAGTTGATTTCCTTAATAAGATTGCTTTTATCCTTGCATACAACTCTCTTATTTCGAATGGCTTTACCATATAATCATCTGCGCCGGCATCAAAACCTTCAATCTTTTCGTCAATCGTTCCAAGAGCTGTCAGCATAATGATAGGAAGATCTGGATTTTTCTGCTTGATGATTTTACTTAATTCTATGCCGTTCATATTTGGAAGCATTATGTCTGTTATGACGAGCTCAAATGCAATCTTATCAACCATCACCAAAGCATCTTCTGCATCTTCCGAAATGTAGATCTGATAGCCCTGACTTTCCAAACCTCTTTTCAAAAGTGCAGAAACACGGGCATTATCTTCTATAATTAAAACCTTCATCGGTTGTTATTTAAATCTTGTACAAAGGTATCTCATATTTTTATTCTTAATGAATTTCTAAAGATTTTCTAATGGTTTTCTAACGATAATCCGAGATTTCCGAAAGTAATTTTGTCCCGTTGAAATCAACAAAAAGAGGACAATAAATATTATGAATAAAAAATCTTTGAAAGCCGGGCTAGCTATACTTACCATATTAGGAATGTCAGCTAAAATGTTGGCTCAGAAAAAAAATGACTTTAATAATCCAGGGCTTACTCATTATCTGAATGACGAACATACGCGTTACGTTTCCTTCAGCGGATATGCAGAATTATGGGCAAGATACACCCAACTAAATCCCGGAAGTCTCATCAACGACCAAGCAAAATCCGAAGTTTCAGATCTCTCTCTAAGAAGAGTTAGGGTAAAAATGACTTACAAACCAACAGAAAAACTAATGTTCGTTTTACAGGCCGGAACTACAAATGTGAATATGAATGCGAAAGCGAGTAATTACATCGACCTTTTGGATGCTTACGCAGAATACGCTTTTAATGATAAAATTGCTGTCGGAGCTGGACGTTCAACCTGGAGAGGATTATCAAGATTTACAACTGGTCCATTGAATACTTTGTTATACGATTTACCAGCTTACGCCACTTCAAACGCTGGAGCAACAGATTACACGGTGAGAGAATTAAGTGTTTACGCAAAAGGACAATTGGGAAGATTTGATTACCGATTGGTGGTTGCAGATCCTTACACAATGGCAACTGCCGAACCAAAAGTAAACGTTGCAACCTTCAGTAAAAACTCTCCTGGTAAAGATTTTTCAGGTTATTTCCGATATGCATTTTTAGATAAAGAAAATATCACAACACCTTTCAACTCCGGGACTTATGGTGGTAAAAAAAATGTATTGAGTTTGGGAGCAGGCTTCGATTACATCCACAATGCAACTTGGCATAAGGACTTTGATAATAATGTTCAGAACGATGATATGCAGAATTATGCGGTCGATTTGTTTTATGATGCACCAATTAATAAAGACAAGGGAACATCAATTAGCGCTTATGGAATGGCGATGTATAATGATTATGGACCCAATTATGTTCGATATGTAGGAACCAACAATCCTGCAACTTCCGTAAATGCTTCACAAGCAAGTCTGAATGGCGCCGGAAATGCAATGCCTGTTATCGGAACTGGAAATACTTATTACGTACAAGTTGGAGGAACGCTGCCTTACTTAAATAAAGATAAAAAGAACCTACAGCTTCAGCCAGCGGTCGGAATGCAATTATCAAACTTGAAAGGACTTCAGGACAATGCAATCGTTTATGACGCAGGAATCTCATTATTAATGAACGGAATGTCTTCCAGATTGACTTTCGATGCTCAGAACCGACCGATTTTCACAGGAGATGCTCTCAACAAAGGTGTAGTTTCTGACAGACAATGGCAGTTTGTCCTTAAATATCGAATTGATTTTAATTAAAAAATAAATAAAATGGAAAGAAGAAAATTCTTGTTCCGATCTCTGCAGGCTTCTGCCTTGATGTTGATATCGGGAAGTATGTTCGCCTCAGTTTTACCAAAGTTAAATCCTATAAAACCTAAAAAAGTGTACGCACACAATTTATTTTTCTGGCTACGAAAAGACCTTTCTGCAGCCGAAGCAAAAGATTTTGAAAACTTCTTCGAAGGTCTTAAAAAATTACCTTATCAAAAAAATCTTCAATACGGAAAACCGGCTGGTTCAAGCCCGAGAGCTGTTTTGGACAGCACTTACAGTTACAATTGCGCAATGCAATTTGATACTTTGGAGGAACTTGAAGCTTACGGGAAATTGCCTGAGCATTTGGCATTGGTTCAAAAATACAAACCAAAATTTGAGAAAATGTTGGTTTATGATACAGTTTACAATTAGAATTAAATAAATATTACAAATTTTTACAATGAAAAATATCGTTAAAGGTCTTAGCTTTGTCCTGGCATTAAGCTCATTTGGAATAATGAATGCACAAAAAAAAGAAAACAAAAATATTAGTATCAAAGTCAATAAAGAAGAGTCTAAGGAATATATCCCGGCAGTGAGATTGATAAACAATCCCGATGGTTCTTGCACATTCGAAAAAGGTAGAATCCCTACTCTTAAACATATGAATACCACTACATTCTGGATGAGTAACAAGACAGAAGATTGGGAAAAGAATGCACATCCAGCTCCAAGAAGACAATATGTGATTACTTTGAAGGGAAACATCAGATTCAAAGTGACAGATGGTTCCACTTTTATCATCAAACCCGGAACTGTTCTTTTGGCAGAGGATCTTGTTGGAAAAGGTCATAGTTGGGATATGGTAAAAAGCAAAGAATGGGAAAGACTTTACGTTCCAATTGCTGAGAATGCTGATGATTTCTTTGTTAAAAATGATTAATATAAAATAAATTTTCTCCAATTAAGATTGCTCCAAAAAAGTGTTTAACTTTTTTGGAGCATTTTTTTTATCACTTATGTCCTATTTTTGCAAAAAAGAATAAATGGACAAATTAAGTTTTCTGGAAGTTATTGCTGCGATTGCTGTTGTTGTATCGTTGCTGCTTGCCGTATTTTTATTGACGGTAAAAACGGAAAGAAAACTGGAAAACAGATTATTTGCAGCGTTCCTTATCATTAATGCCATTGATATCAGCGGACTTTTTATGCATCTTTTTACTGATAGTTATAATCTGAAAGCTTTCAAAATATCTGCTTATTTATTGGTAATGCCTCTTTTTTATCTATACGTTAATGCAGTTTGTTACTCTGATTTTACCTTAAAAAGAAAGCATTTACTGCATCTTATTCCGTTCATTGTTGCCAATTTAATTTTATTTCCACGACTTTTTCTGGCAGAAGGTGCTGCTAAAGAGTCGTTCTTTAAAAATATGTGGAATTCCCCAGAAATGTTTTTATATCAGGCAATCGCAGAACTGCAGTATTTCTTTTATATCGTTGGTGTATTTCTTATCCTAAAAAAATACAAGAAGATTTACCTTGAAAATTATACCAATCCAAATACTTTATTGTACAAATGGTTGTCTCAACTTACAATAATCTTTCTATTCATCCACTTATGTATTATTATAAAAAACATCGTAAGATACTCGCAGGATAGAGATTTATTTATTTGGTTGAATATTGTTGCTGGAACAGTATTTTTATTGACTGCCTGTTGGTTTATTTTAAAGGCATTAAATCATCCTGAACTTTTTCGCAGAATTGATTCTAACTTACAACCCACAGAAAATCTTGTTGAAACTCTAGAAACTGAAAATAAAAACGACGAAACAAAAAGTTTTCAAATTGAACAGATTAAAAATTTTATGGTCGAAAAAGAACCGTTCTTAGAACCTTCTTTAACGATTCAGGAATTGGCAAATCAGGTGGAAATCCCAGTTCGAGATTTGTCTATTTTAATTAATCATCACATCAATCAGCACTTTTTTGATTTTGTGAATGAATACCGCATCAAAAAAGCAATGACCATTCTAAAAGACCCCACAAAAAAAGAGCTAACAGTTTTAGAAATCTTATATGAAGTAGGTTTCAATTCAAAATCTTCTTTTCATACCTCTTTCAAAAAATATACGAATCAGACACCAATAGAATTCAGAAACAATTGATTATTAAATAATTGCAAATACCCGAACTCCAAGTTGTAGATAATCGGACTCATTTTATTAATTAAAATGAGTCCGACTTTTTTTATACGGACTTTTTTCAAAACTTTCTATATCATATTTGTACCAACATATTTAAAGTCAAATTAAAACTTAGAAACTATGAAAAAAATAAGTCTTTTTGTTTTTTTACTGATGTCTGTATTTTGTTTATCACAATTACAAGCCGTAAAAATGGACACTCTCCTAACTGTAGAAATTGGCGGAATAAAACAAGCCATAGAAATCAAAACAGATGATGCTAATAAACCTATTCTTCTATTTTTATCAGGTGGTCCCGGAAGTTCAATGATGAAAAATGCGGATTCTTTCACCAATATTTTAAAGAATAAATTTACGATTGTTCAATGGGACCAAAGAGATGCAGGAAAAACATTAGAATTAAATCCTTCTCCCATTCAACCGTCAGTAGAGCTTATGGGAAAAGACACGTATGAAGTTATTAATTTTCTGCTCAAGAAATTGAATCAGAAAAAGCTTTATTTGTTAGGCAGTTCCTGGGGAAATGCTTTAGGCTTTTATATTGTTAGAAATCATCCCGAATTATTGTACGCATATTATGCTGTCAATCCGGTAATCAGCCAACTTGCAAGCGAGAAAGAATTGCTTAAAACATTAAAAATTCATTTTAAAGATAACTCTGTTGCGATGGAAGAATTGTCACAAGTACATTTTCCTTTTTCTAATGACGAGTCTATGTTTTACTTAAGAAAGTGGCTTTTTTATAAAGATGGAAAACAATATGTAACAAGTGACGATTTCAAAAAGGGTTTTCTTCAATGGTCAAAAACTTGGTCTCCTGCCTGGAATGAAGTAATGAAAATTGATTTACCAAAAACTTTAAAGAAAGTCAACTGTCCAATTTATTTCTTGGTTGGTAAAAATGATATTCAAACATTAACTTCCATTACAGAAGAATATTATAAGCAAGTGAAAGCGCCTAAGAAAGATTTGTTTTTATTTGAAAACTCGGGACATCAAATTCATAAAGATGAATCTGAAAAGTTTCAAAATACAATCATTAAAACATTAGATTAATATATTTCTCATTAAGTTATAAATTATTACAATGAAATATTCAGCCATTATTTTATTTTTTGTCTTAGTTGGATGTAAAAGTGTGCAGAAAATCAATAAACAAAATGTTGAAAATGCGATTTCGAAAAATGCGCTTCAGTTATTAGAGGACAAAAGATTTCATTCTGTTTCTGTTGCAGTGCTTAAAAATGGGCAATCCACCATAAAACATTTTGGAGAATTAACGATTGGAAAAGGAAACAAACCCAACGATTCTACACTTTATGAATTGGCTTCTGTAACTAAGACTTTTACAGGTTATGTAGCTGCAAAAGCCGTACTTGATAAAAAAATAAATTTAGATGATGATATTAGAATCTATCTTGATGAAGCTTATCCCAACTTAGAATTTAAAGATGAACCTATAACAATCAAACACCTCATCACACATACAAGTGGATTTCCTAATATGCCTCCAAAAAGTGAAAACAAACAGGCTTTTTTTGAAGGATTAAAACTCATCAAAATTGAAACGAAACCTGGAGAAATATATTCCTATTCAAACACGGCTCCAGAGTTGACAGCCTATATCCTTGAAAAAGTATATCAAAAATCCTTTGAGGAATTGGTTATTGAATTTGTTTTAAAGCCCAATAAAATGAACCAAACCAAGTTTACACTCAACGAAAATGATAGAACAAGATTGGTAAAAGGCTACAACGATAAAAATGAGTTAATGCCTAACTTCAATAGAACTTTATGGGGCGGAATTTCGGGATTGCACTCTACGGCTCCGGATTTAGTAAAATATATGAAATTGCAACTCGACCAATCAAATCCTATTGTAAACGAATCTCATAGAAAATTACACAAAGAAGGTTCTGATTTTTGGGTAGGTTATCATTGGTACATCATAGAAAATGATAACCAATTAATTTATAGGCATCACGGCGGTATTTACGGAATGCAGAATTGGTTTGTTATTTATCCTAAACAAAATATAGGGATATCTATATTGACAAACACCAGCTTTAATGAAACAGGAGAAATTTTAGAAAAAGTGGTTGATAAGTTGTATGATGACATCAATGTAAATTAAGAACAACAGCTCATAATAACAGTTTTAATTTGAATATATAAATTATAACTTAAATGATTATTTAATACCTTCAGAATATTCTCCATATTTGATTTTTATCAATTAAATTCATTTTCTGGATTATTTTTTCGGTTTATTTTATTGAAAATACCTAATTTAAATCTAAAAGATCATCGGTCTTGACTTAAAAGCTGGATAATAATACAATACTCTTTTATAGTTACAATTATCTATTTTAAAGACATGGATTTGAATTCAGTAGGCCGCATATTTGTTAATTGCTGAAAGTTATTGCTAAAGGCAGATATATTGGAGTACCCCACCTCATAGGCAATCTCGGTCATATTCATCCCTGAATCTTTAATTAATTCCATTGCTCGTATAATTCTAAGCATTTTTAGATATTGGATGAAGGTTATATTCAGTTTGTTACTGAACAGTCTGGTAAAACTTCTCACACTAAAACCAAACTGATTTGCAGTCTCTTCTAGCGTAATTGTTTCATTAAGTCTAGCTTGCAGATAATCTAATATACCATTAACCCGCTGATCGTCTGTAGTCGGAAGCTGAATCGAAAACTTTTTTAGGTTTTCTTTGGGAAGAAGATTTTTCAGTGTATTTAAAAACTCATATTCCCAAGAATCCATAAAAAAATTACCCTGCCATTTTTCACTGAAGGAAAGCATTTCCAACAATAGTTTACTTACCGGATAAATTCCCAGTTCATCATAAAAGCTCTCTTCATTTTTTCCTGGAAAATAAATATTAATAATATAAAGATCCTGCGTATTGAACATCAAGTTATGGGGATAATTTTCCGGAATCCAAATATAATGGTTGGACGGAATATAAAAATCTTTTTCTCTTGTCCGCAGATAAGCAATCCCTCCGAATACAAGTAATAACTGAGCCTTCTCATGTTGATGGGAAGGCAAACGCTGTTCTGTCTGTTGTCTCAAAACCAAAATTGAATCAGGATTTTGGTCGACATCATTTATCAATTGTTTAAGAAGTCTCATTTGGCCAAATATAACAAAAATTAGGCTAATTATATAAAATAGACATTATCGCATTCAGGTAATTTTGTAATAACCTTTTAATAGGTTGATTATGAAACATAAAACAATTAAACAAACCGAAGAAAATTTAGATATGAGAACCGCTATGACTTCTGATAATAAAACAGAAGTACCAACAGACGAATTCGACAACTCGAACTTTTATTTCCTTTGGCCGTATTCCAATCCTTTTATGCCAAGGGTGGATTTGTCATTTGTATTTGATTGGTTAATTAGCCTGGTAAACAGTTTAATAAAAAGAATTAAACGAAATAAATAATTGATAAAAGATAAATAAATGAATACATATAAATCAATTTCAATTACCGCAGCTATGGTGTTTTTACTTGGGCAGCCACTCAAAGCTCAATTGTCGGATACCGCACAGGTATTGACTTTGGAAAAAATTTGGGAGTCTGCTGAATCTCAAAACCGGCAATTAAAGCTTTCTGATTTAAATCTTGCAGAAAGCAGTATAGCTATTCTTGAAGCAAAAGACCGTCTTCTGCCTGAACTTTCTGTTGCCGGAGATTTTAAGCTCAATTCAAAATTTCTCATTTATGACAACGGATTGTTCTCCTCTCCTCAAGACGTTCCTGTTTCCAGTTACGGGTATGCCTTCGGATATAACTTTAACCTGAACCTTTACAACGGCGGGAAAGAAAAAACAAATATTAGGATCAAAAAAGAAGAAAAAATGCGCAGTCAGTACGAATTTGATCTGCAAAAGGACAATGTAAAATTCAGTGCGGCTGTTCTATATTTTGATCTGTACAAGTTTCTTCAATTCAGGGATTTTGTATCTGCAGAAATTTCTGCGGAAAAGAAACAACTGACGCTCATAGAAAATCTAAATAAGAACGGAATAGTGCTGAAAAGTGATGTCTTAAGAACATCAGTCAAATTATCGCAGTTGGAACTTAGTCTGTCAGATATTGAAAAGAAAATTCAAATTACAAAACAACATCTGAATATAATTATGGGTCGTGACAGTGAGGAATATTTTGATATCCCGGATCAAAACAGCCTTAGTCTTGAAGTAATTAAGGATTCTGATTATGCCGATTATATAGATATCGCATTGAATCAGTCTCCCTCGTACAAAATCGTTCACAGTAATATCAAATTAAGTGAAATGAATATTAAACAGGTAAAATCCGCTTTATTACCAAAAGTTTCATTGTACTCCAATTACAATTATAACTATCCTCAAACATCTTTTTACCCTTATTCCAATGATTTGTGGGGATTCGGACAGACAGGGATCAGAGTACAGTATTCTATTGATAATCTGTACAAAAGCAAACATGCCATTGCCCATACCCAAATTGTAAAAGACGAAGCAAAAGAAAAGGCCTACATAAAAAAGGATGAGATAATCATGCAAATTAAGGAAGCCTATTTACAAAAACAACAGGCTTGGGAAAGCGTAGAAACTGCAGAAAAAAATATCATAAAAAGTACGGAGACTCTTCGGGTAATCAGAAACAGTTATCTAAATCAGGAGTCTCTTCTGACTGATCTTCTGGATGCAGAAAATGTACTTCTTGAAGCAAAATTTAATTTAACAACCGCACAAGTGAGTTTAAAATTGAGCCACATCAGATTACTGGCTATTACAGGAATTCTTTAATACAAACATTATGAATAAGAACAGAACAGATAAAATTATTATACTAACAACCAAATGTTTAGGGATTGCATTATTAATTGCAATTATTATTTGGGGCACAATGTATTTTTATAAAGGTTACACTTATGAACAGACTAATGATGCGCAAATAGATGTTTATCTATCCCCTATCAATGCAAAAGTAGGAGGTTATATCAGTAAAATTTATTACAAAGACAATCAACAGGTAAAAAAAGGAGATACTCTTGTCGTTATAGCGCTTGATGAATATGGTTTGAAACGAGAAGCTGCATTGGCAGAATTGATGAGTTCCCGTTCTAAATTACCAATTTTAGCGGCTAATGAAGAAACACAGATCAAAAGTGTTGAGGTCATAAAAGCGCAGGTATCAGGTGTAAAGGCGAAACTGGATCAACAGCAAAGAGAATATGAACGATATAAAAATCTGCTGGCTGATGAGTCGGTTACAAAGCAAAAATTTGAAAACGTAAGTGCTTCACTCACCGTCAACCAATCTGATTATGAACAAATAAAAGCGTCTCTGCGAGTTACCCAGTCAAAACTTAATGACATCGCAGCACAGCGCTCAGCTATTAATGCAGAAATCAAAATCAAAGAAGCACTATTAAAAAGACAGGATCTCGATATTAAATACACCGTAATTACAGCTCCTTTTAACGGACAGGTAGGTAAGAAAACTATTCAGGAGGGGCAACTGATACAGCCCGGACAGACTTTGGCTTTTCTGGTAAATGACTCGGAAGAAAAATGGGTGATAGCCAATTTTAAAGAAACCCAGATTGGTAATTTCAAATTAGGACAAAAAGTATCAATCGAAGCAGACGCTTTTCCCGATGAAAAATTCTCCGGCGTTATAGAATCTCTCTCTCCTACAACCGGCTCACGTTATTCCCTATTACCACCGGATAATGCCACCGGAAATTTTGTAAAGATCATTCAGCGTATCCCTGTAAGAATCAAACTAACAGATACTTCTGAAAAACTTGGAAAATTATCCGCAGGGATGAACGCAAATGTTTACATATTAAAAAAATAAAAAATGCAGGCACACAAAATTCCACTATTTAAACATTGGGTATCGGAATGGCTGGCGAGAGCCATTATATTTTCTATATTGATGACTTCCTTGTTCAGCTTTTCCTTTTACAGCAGTCCAGCTGCAATTATGGGTTTTTACGGTGTACAGTCTACTGATGTACAATATGCAATGGTGGTTATCTATGGATCAACGGTTACATTTCTTGCACTCGATTTTCGCATTGTAAAATATTTTGCTTCCCGTAAATACCTCTTGATGGCAATTGCTACCAACGGCATCTGTGCACTGATCTGTTTTTATAGCAAAAGCTGGTCTGTGTTTCTGGTCTGTCAGTTTGTACAGGGCATTACCTGCGCACTGATGTCAGGAATTATACTGAATCTGATATTTCCCCGTCTTCACTCCACACGTGCGCGGGTTATTGGGTATACGATACTTTATGCCGGCATACAGATTTCGGTACCGTTGTATTCCATTTACTGTAATCTAGTACTTCAGTTTTTTGATTTTAACTGGCTGTTTTGTGGTTTGAATATATTGTTGGTTTTTCTAACATTAACAGTGTTGGTTACGATGAATTCAAAGGCTAGATTTCACAAGAAATTACCCCTGTATCAGGTTGACTGGATCGGTTATCTTCTTTATACCTCTTTTACACTGATACTTGGCTATATTCTCATTTATGGCAGACAGCTTAATTGGTTTGGAAGTCCTTTGATTGGTGGATTGACAATTCTTGGCTTATTCATTACACTGCTTTTTGTATTACGGGAAACACGTTTGAAACGACCTTTGATCAATTTTAAAATTTTTGGAACTAGAAACTTTGTCATAGGACTTTTGCTGCTTTTTGTGTTTTACATTTTCAAAGGAAGTACGGGATTAACTTACGGTTATCTGGAAGTTGTATTAGGAACAGATCCACTACACGTTATTCCTATCTGGATTGCTGTTATTTTAGGAACAGTATTAAGTATGTTTGTTACCGCCCGCTTTATTCTATCGGGCATCAATCTTATCCATATCATTATTTTCGGATTTACAGTGATGGCATTATATTACATTTATATGCTGTTATTTGTTTCTGTGCAGGGAGAAACGAAAGACTTTATATTGCCGATGTTTATATATGGAGCAGCCACAGGAATTTTATTTGTGCCTATTGTTTCTTACACCATATCCGCTGCCCCACCAAAAATTTCTTTCAATGCTTCGCTGGTTGGGATCTTTGCGAGATTCACTGGATTTTGTACCAGTATGGCGATCAATAACGAACTCCAGCTATTTACAAGATCTTCTGTCAGGGAAAAAATCAGAGAAGCTGTAAATGATACAAATCCACAATTGTCTATTACATTACAAAATATTCAACAGACCTATGAGATTACTGGCAATGATTTAAAGTCTTCGAGTGGCGCATCCACTACTTATCTCAATAACCTCATAAAAGAACAAATCATTGCTCGAGCAACACGCGATTATTATGACCTGATGCTTGTAGGAGTAATTGTCGTAATTATTATTCTCATTTTCTTACCAAAAATACAAAAGGTTGTATTGAAACTGAGAGGAGGAAATGTGCCATATTAGATACAGGATAATCTCTTTTATTGATTGACAGGAAAGTGGTAATATAACTTCAATGTATCACCAATTCTTAAGTACTTAATAACGCGACTAGATTAAATATCCAAAAATACATTATAGTTAAAATATTATCTATATCTGTTAATAAATGGTTTGAATAGAGTTTTGTTATGTTCACAAATACCCAAATGGCTCCATTTTAATCTAAATTGAGCCATTTTTTCTTTTTTGATTTCAGAATAAGTCAGATTAGTCTTTTTTTAAATTCTAATAAATCTATTCGAGGATTCAAAATATAAGTACTGAATATTTTCTTAATAGATAATCGTTAAAAATATTTTTATCTCATTTTTAATACATTTTAGTATGTGATTATCTTGTTTATTATTAATTACTTAAAGTTTATTAACTAAATCATTTTTTAACTTCCCTGCGAAGCCGCATTAAGATAATCATCACTAATATCTTTATCCTTTTTAAAATCCATTTTCCCAAACTTGTAACTGAAACTTATCCCAAAAGATTGTAATGGTAAATAACGCAATGAATAAGAATTATAATCTCCTGTATCAACAGTTGTGACTTGCTTTATATACCTATTGAAAGGATTTGTGGTTGTAATCCCGATACTCGCTTTCTTGTTCCAGAATTGTTTTCGGGCTGCAATGCTGTAAGTAATTGATTGAGGATTTTTACCCTGAATATTTTTAGCTACAGAATTGTAATTTCCAAACACCTCTACAATGAAATCTTTCGGAAACTGATAATTTATATTTAAATTTAAACGGTAACGGAATCCCATATCAACATTTCCAAAATAATCGCTCACAATATATCTGTGGAACAACATCATATTCCCTCGAAGATTTAATTTGCTATTAAGAAGAGGAAGTGAACCCGACAAAATCCCTCCCGAATTATACTCTTTTCCGATATTATTTCTGGAAGTCACCGAAACATTGGTGTAATCTGTTCCATTCACAGTGTAAGTTGGATGAAATGTTGTGATTTGTTTCAAATCCTGACTGTTAATTCTTTCTGTAAGCGTGAATGAAAGATTCGCTCCATTTGAAAAATTCTTATTGTAACCCAATTCCATATTATCTCCAATTTCTGGTTTTAATGAAGGATTTCCTGTGGTGATATTATGAGGGTCACTGAAATTCAGAAATGGATTAAGCTCAGAATATTCCGGTCGCTCTACCCTTCTTGTGTAAGCCATTTTTATAGTTTCTCCACTTTCAAATTTATGAGACAAAATGAACGATGGAACAAGCAAACTATAAGATGGAATATTAGTATTTTGATAATCAATTTTAACAGTTGTGTATTCGTAACGTGCTCCTGCTCTTACATCCAGCCAATCATTAAATAATTTTAAAGAAGAAGAAAGATACGCTGCATAAACTCCCATATCATATTTCAAACGGAATGACTGAAAAGAATCTGGCTGATATTGTCCTGAAAAAGCATCCAGAACACTTATATCAGTCGTATTGGTAATGTGTTGAAAAATTGCTTTCGTTCCCATTTCCAACGTCACTTTATCATTAATTGGCTGTACATAATCCACTGATAAATTATGACTTGTATCTGTTCCGGGATTGCTTCCCAAAATACCATTATAAGGAGAAAATCCTCCCGCTAAACTTTGAGTCTGCAGATAATTACTTTTTGGCGAACCATAACTTACCACATAATCCGCTGTCAATTCCTGACCTTCTTTTTGAAATGTTTTTCTGTAGCTCAAATTGGCGTCAATGGAATTTACCGAAGAACGATTGTCAGAATTTCTGTAGCCAATAATCGACAGTTCGTTTGAGTTAGAAAAATCATTGATATATTGTTCCTGATTGATAAAACCAATGCTTTTATTGGCAAAATCATTGTAAGAAACTGAACCGCTCAAGGTATTGGTTTTATTAATTGACCAATCAAAACCTAAACCTGTACGATAACCGTGGCGTTGGAAATCTGTATAACCGTTTTGCAATAATCGGGTTTGAGTTGTTTCCGAATGTGAAAATCTGTCCTGTGAAAATGGCGTTCGTGATTTCAGCTGTGCATTTCCACTGAAAAAAGCATTCATACTGAAATTATTATTTCTAAAATTCAGATTTATAGAGCCTGTTTCAAAACGTGTTCCGACAGAAGTATTGATAATCCCATTGATTCCTTTTACTTTACTCTCATTCAGAACGATATTGATGATTCCTCCCGTTCCCTGTGCATCATATTTTGCTCCGGGACTTGTTACCGCTTCTATACTTTTAATCTGACTTGCCGGAATCGAAGCCAATGCATCTGCAAGGCTATTTCCAAAGATACTTGACGGTTTTCCATTAATCAAAAATCTTACATTCGGGTTTCCCTGCAATTCAACATTCCCGTCTGCATCTATTGTTACCTGAGGAACTTTTCTTAAAATATCAATCGCAGCCCCGCTTTGAGATGTGATATCGTTGGCTACATTATAAACAATTTTATCAACTTTGTTTTCTACAATGGCTTTCTTACCGGAAATAATTACTTCCTGAATATTTTTAACCTGATTATTTTTTAAAGTATCAATTGGTTTTCTATCTGTTGTTCCTGAATTGGTGGTTTGAGCATTTACTAAAATAATAGAAAGTAAAGCGATAGGTATTAATAGTTGTTTCAAAGTAATTTATTTATAGCACAAAAATGAAACCCAATTCTGAAAACATCTTGAATTTGTAAGCTTAAACATAAAAAAGTTAATATTAAATTTCATTAATGATAAATGAAAAAAAAGGCACAAAATTCAAATTCTGTGTCCCTTTTTTCTAATTAACTATAGATTATTTTAATGCAAACAATATCGTTCCACTGATTATCAATACAGCTCCGATTGCAGTTTTCAGAGTCAGAGTTTCTTTAAAAAATAATACTGCAAAAATAATGGCTATTGCAACACTAAACTTATCAACTGCCGCAACCTGCGAGACTTTTCCGATTTGAAGCGCTTTAAAATAAAACAGCCAAGACAATCCTGTTGCAATGCCTGATAATACAAGGAAAATAATATTGAATTTTGATAACGAACCAATATCTTTCGTTTCTCCTTTTATTAAAACAATGCTCCAGACTAATATCAGAATAATAATTGTTCGGATTCCTGTTGCAAGATTAGAATTGATATTGGAAACTCCTATTTTAGCAAAAATAGCCGTGAATGAAGCAAAAAGTGCTGACAATAATGCATAATAAATCCACATTATTCAAGCTTTAAAAATTTTTAACAAAACCAATTCCCACGCTTTTATTTTGGTAATAAGGCATAACCATTGCGGAAGAATTTTTATTCTTTCCTCCCAAAAGATTATTGATTTTTGGATAGAGCCAATATGCCAATTCCGTAGAAAGAATTCCAAATCCTGCACCTCCAACTACGTCTCCGAACCAATGTTTATCATTCATCATTCTGTAAACTCCTGTAAATAATGCAAATGAATAACCCGAAATTCCCAATAGAAAATTCGTGTCCTTGTATTCTCTGAACATAAATTGTGCGGATGCAAAAGCAATCGCAGTATGTCCTGATGGAAATGACAAATTATTGGATTGGTCCGGCCTTTCTTCCTTTGTTATGTGTTTTAAAGGAAGTACAAATGCAGAAGTAATGAGCATAGATGTTCCATAAATGATAGTTCTGTCCCTGAAATTGTGCTTTCCTTCAACTCCAAATGCATTTAATCCATAAACCAAGGCTGCAGGAGCAAATTGCGTGTAGTTGTCTAACCTAATATGGTCAGGTTTATGTTCATTGATTTCGTCTCTCGTAGAGAAATTCAATTGTTTTAATCCATTGACGCTTAAACTTGCCACTCCATATCCGATAAGTGCAGCTGGAATGATTAATTTTTTATAGCTTAAAGTATTTTTTTCTGTATTTAAGATAATTGTACTGTCTTTTTTGATTTCCTGAGTTTGAATTGAATCATTATTCTGAGCGGAAAATTTCCCGCAAACTGATAGTAAAATGAAAAAGCCGATGGCTGCTTTATGACGATAATTTGACATTTCTTTTTGGGTATTAAAATTTGTTGGAAGAATTCATCAACTGAATATTTACATCTTTAAATTTTTCAAGAACGGCTTGTCCGTAAGATGAAAAATAGTGCTGATGTTGTAAAAAAATATGGTTCTCCATTTGCCATTCTTCATCGGTAAAAATTAGTCCGAGAAATTTTTCGAACTCAAGTCTTAAAGCTTTTTCATATTGATAATAATTAGTTCTTGTTAAATGAAACATATCTGCATCACAAAGGATTTCTTCGATATCTGAAACAGGATTTTGAGGATATTTTGTCGAATCAATACATTTTAAAACTTTATCAATGAAAGATTTATCACAAATGAAATTCTCTAAGAAATTCTTGGCAATTCTTTTACTTTCCTCTTCGTGACCTTTGTAGCAAGAAGCGTATCCACAATCGTGAAACCAAGCCGCAATCTCCAATGCACAAAAATCCTCATCGGAAAGTTTATTTTCTTTAGCAATTTCGCGAGCCGCAGAAACCACTTCGTAAGTGTGGGTTATATTGTGAAAAGTCAGCTGCTGAGAAAGATTTTCTGTTAGAAATAATATAACATAATCTCTTACGGCCTGTAATAAATTATCCATTATAATTTGTATTAAAACTTATAACTATATCCTAATCGTATCACTTGTGTTTCATAATAATCATCGCTTGTGTAACGGAAACCAATACCTTGAATTTGTTTTTTGATGACCATCGTGTTCAACAAATCTGTAGCATTAAAGAATAGCTCTCCTTTTCCATTCTGAATAGATTTTTTCACACCCAAATCCATTGAAAACCTTGAACCTATTTTCCCTTGTGGAATAATATCCGGAGCAAGATAAACAGCCGTCAATTGTGCATCAAATCCATTAGAAAACTTGAATATGTTGTTGAATTTTACATTTCCTGATATCGCTTTCTGCATCTCTGCTGAAAAGGAATTTGGAGTCGGATAAAGATTGGTTACGCTGAAAGCATCAATCTGGTTTCTGTAAAGATTTCCATTAATATTAAATGAATATAATTTTGAAATTTTTTGATTCAAAATCATTTCAAGTCCCGAATTATAACTTTTTCCAGCATTCTGAAACACTGCATAAACCAAAGTACTTTTCGGAACAATACTGGAAATTCTTGTAATGGTTCCATTAGAAAAACGATGATACAATGCAGAATATAAATAGCCATTATCCCAATTGTACTTGTGCCCCAACTCCACCGAATTGGTAAACTGAGGACGTAATTCAGGATTACCAACTTTGATAATTTCGGCATCATCATATTTTGGAAAAATCCTGATATCAACTTCATTCGGACGGTCTACTCTTCTGTTATAGAAAATCGAAAATTTATTTCTGTCATTGAGTTTATAAGCAAATCTCAAATTTGGAAATGGCTGTGTATAATTGTAACTGTCACTTTTGTAGGTCGGGTGATTTGGGTTAACATCATATTGAATTTTCACATATTCCAATCTCACACCCAGTTCAGCTTCCCATTTTGGAGTTTCAAATATATAATTGGCATAAGCTGCAGGAATCAATTCCTTGTAAGTTGCCCAACCCCCTGCATTAACATCCAAAACAGAATTTGCTCCCGGAATGAAATTCATATTCGTGGGAATACTTCTGTTTCTAAGTTTGATTCCGGTTTCCAATCGTCCGTATTTTAAAGGTTTTATATAATCAACATTAAAATCATAAACCTGTTCATCCGATAATAATTTGAAAGCATCTGTTCCTGTGGAAGTTGGCAAATAGTTATCATAAAAATATTTTTCATCTTCTCTGTGAAACGTATAGTTGAAGCCTACATTCAGCAAATGCCCAGCTTCTTTGAATTTATGCTGATAACTAGCTGTTCCCATAATCGTGGTCTTCAATTCATCTTCCAAAAACTGCCACAAACGACGCCTTTGCGACATATCTCCATTAAAAAAAGGCTGGTCTCCGCGGTCGATTATTTTTTCACTTCCGTACATTCCGGAAACGGTCAATGAGTTTTGAGAGTCTATGTTCCAGTCAAGACCTGCTTTTGTGGTAAGGAAATTGGTGTTTCTGTTTCGTTTTAACTGAGAATTAATCACAGTTCCATCATCATAAGTTCTCGTAACAAATTCATTTTTATTCAATGTCTGCGTGTAGAGATTATCTGCCTGTAGAAAGAGGTTGACTTTATTTTTTCTGTAATTAAGAGATAGCGAAGGATTGATTTTCGGGGTGAAAGTATATTGAGGTCTTATCGTTGGAAGATTTTCTTTTCTTTCCCAAAGCGAACCCGTTCCATAGGTAAATCCGATTTTACCGTTCCAGCCGTTTTGTTTGTTTTTCTTCATAATAACATTGATGATTCCTGCATTTCCGTTGGCATCATATTTTGATGAAGGATTGTTGATGATTTCAATTCTGTCAATCGAAGAAGCCGGAATATTGTCCAATCCTGTCTGGCTTCCGAAACCTGTAAGAGCGGTTTGTTTTCCATTAATCAAAACAGTTACTTTATCATTTCCACGAAGTTGAACTTTCCCGTCCTGAACCGTAACTCCCGGAAGATTCTGCATCGATTGAAGAACCGAACCTCCACTTTGACTGATGTTATCAGCAACGGAATACGTTTTTTTATCAAGCTGATTGCTGATTTCATTTTTCTTCGTTGATGTTAAAACAACCTCATCGATTTTTGTTTCTTTTTCGTCTTTTATTTGCTCTAATTCGACTAAAGGAATCTCTAAAAAGTCTGACAAACTTCCTACAAAAAGAGACTGTCTTTGCTTTCGAAATCCGGAGAGCGAAAACTCCAATTGGTAATTCCCAGGCTTGATTCTCGCTAAAGAAAATCTTCCTTCCTCATTGGTAATTGTTCCACCAACGAACACGGTATCAATTTCTGTTTTTAGTAATATGTTGGCGTATGATAAGGCTAATTTGTTTGTCTTATTTTTAATCAATCCGGAAATTGTTATTCCTGCAACTTGAGCATACGCCATAGATGAGCATAATATCGTTATCACGAAAAGAAGTAATCTAATTTTGTACATTACATTTATTTTTATACAATATTCTGTAATGATTTAGAAGAAATTTTGAATTCAATTTTCGAGTGTCAGTAAATGAAAATGGAAGCAATTAGAATTAATCTGCTTCCATCTGATAAAAACTACATTACTAACATATTAATCCTTCTGGAGTTTCATAAAGTTACCCTTGGCATCAAACAAAACGTCTCCACTGGCAACTTCTGCTTCATATATTACAGAGCCATCAGCTTTAGTGATTTTGGAAGCTTCCTTGATTTTGCCCAATTGTTTTTTTGATACATAAGATAAAGCCATCGTAGGAAGTTGCGCCACTTTGATCTCTGTTTCTTTTTCTTCCCAAACGCCGTTTGCATTGTAAAGAATACTCATTTCTTCTCCTTTATATTTAAAGCCGGCTTCGTACTTTCCATCTTCTTTTTCCCATTTTGCTTTTGTATTGGGATATGCTTTCATAAAAGCTTTTTCTACAACCGAAGGCACTTCTACATCTTTATCTTTACCTTCTTTTTCCTGAGAATATGCCACAGTGCTTAAGCATACCAATGACATTACTAACAATAACTTTTTCATTTTTTAATATTTTAAATTAATACTGTAAAATTGAAATACGAATCTGTAGAGAAGCTGAATTTTGATCATATTTTTAAATAAATTTTAAAAATATTCGAATGATTAAGGAGAATGTGATTGCTTATTTTTTAATAAACTTAAATGATTTTATCATATTCGAAGCTGATTTTACTGTTAAAATATAGTTTCCTGAACCATATTTTTCAACATTAATTCTTCCTGAATTTACAAATCCTGTTTCCAAATTCCGTCCTAAAAAGTCTGTGACCGTATATTGATAATTATTTGAATCGTTGGTATTGGTGATGTAAACATAATCTGAGGTCGGATTCGGATAGATACTTATATTATCACTCGCTCCTGACAAATCATTGGCATCTAAATTAGAGGAACTTGTCGCCAGCCAGATTGTTGCATTTAACAACAAAAACTTTAATTTCAATAGGTTGAGCACTACTCATCAAATCTCCGAGCATATCGGTAATCACCTGTCCAAAATCTACGGTCAATGGCAAACCTGAAGCATCAATTTTTGCACGGATATCGTCGGTAACTTCATTCGTGGTTTTACTTCTGTTTTTCTTTAACTGAATTAAATAATCACCTCGGTTGGGTTCCGTAATGAAAAATCCCATCTGAGTTCCTGTTCTTCGGCTGTACGCTGCAACTTCGGGCATTGAAGTGATAATTTTTTCGACTTCTTTCAACTCTCTGTCTGTTTCTTCGAGTGAAGTTCCTGGAGGCGAGTTGTAATCTAAAACGATACTTCCTTCGTCCATATCAGGCAAAAATCCTGTGCTTATGTTGGGAAGAATAATCGCTGTTAAAACAATTAATATCACAATAAAAACATAACTGAATAAAGGTTTTCTGATAAAAAATCCAACCCATTTTCTTTCTTTTACGTCGTGATGCTGTAGGTTTTTTTCTTTTTTCTTTCCTAATGACAACAACAAATAAACGATTGGTAATAAGATCCAAGTTGCAAAAAATGAACAGATCAACGTGATAATCATTGTGTCTGTCATTACTTTAAAATAAGCTCCCGCTACTCCACTCATCAACATAAAAGGCAAGAAAATAACAATTGTACTGAGTGACGAACCGACCATCGCTTTCAATAAATAATTAATGGCTTTTTGTACTAATGCTTTTGAAGATTCTTCGGGATGTTCCTCGTGAGTTCTATGGATTTGTTCAACCACAACAATCGCATCATCAATAATTAATCCTATCGCAGCAGCAATTGCTCCCAAAGTCATAATATTGAATGTCTGTCCCATCGTATAAAGGACAAGCATCGTAAGACTTAATGTAATCGGAATTGTGATTAAAATAACGGCACTCGCTTTCCAAGAACGAAGGAAAATAATTGCTACAATAATTGCCAAAACCAATCCTATCCATAAAGCATCAGTAACACTTTTAATAGAATCGTTTACAAAATCTGCCTGAACGTAATACGGTTTTAAGACAATATCTTTCGGTAAAGTTTTTTGCAGCTCGGCAATTTTTGTTTCCATTGCTTTGCTTAAATCAAGCACATTTGCATTGGGTTGCTGGATAATAGCAATCAGAATACTTTCCTGTCCGTTAGCATTGACTTTTATATATTGTTTTGCGTTATGAACATTGATTTGCGCAATATCACTCAACAAAACAATTCGGTTTCCATTGTTACTTACAACAAGATTTTTAAGCTGACTTTCATTACGAATCTGGGCATCGGTAAGTGTTAAATATAAATATCTGAAATCTGAGGAATATCCATTAGATTTAATAAAATTGCTATTATTAATAGCCTGTTCCACAGAAGCGGGCGTAACTCCCAATCTCGCCATCATCGACTGATTCATCACCACACGAAATTCTTTGTCCTGTCCGCCGATAATTCTCACTTCACTCACTCCCGCGACCTGTGAAAGAAAAGGTTTGATCGTGTAAAGTGCCAATTGTTTCAACTCAATCGGATCTTTTGAACTAGAATTCAACGAATACCCCATTACAGGAAGAATCGAAGGATTCATTTTTTCCACAGAAATATTGATGTCGGGCGGTAATTGATTTCGAACTTCATTTACACTGCTTTCGATCTGCTGTTTGGCTAAATCGACATTCACATTCCAATCCATAAAAGCAGAAATTTCACAGCTTCCTCGACTCGTTGTGCTTTTCAAAACCTGCAAATCGGGAATTCTTTTTACAGCATCTTCCAAAACTTTGGTAACACCCACTGTCATTTGATTCACAGGCTGTTGTCCTGCATCGGCTATGATTTTTATTTTCGGAAAAGTAATCTGAGGAAACAAAGCCGACTGAATTTTGGTATAAGAATAAATTCCACTCGCCAAAATCAGGAAAATCAATACCAACAAAGGACTTTTGTAGGTTACAAAAAATGACTTTTTCATAAAGTTATGGTTTTTGTATTTTCACGGTTGCAGTATCACTCAATCCGAAATTTCCTGAGACAATTACTCGGTCTTTTGTCGTCAAATTCCCTGATTTTATCTGGATATATTTATCGGTTTCAACTCCTTTTGTGATCTCTGTTTTTACGGCTGTCGTATCATTAATTAATTTCATTACCCAAAAAGAAGACTGGGTTTCATCGCTTACCACCGCCATTTTAGGAACAGAAAGTCCAGAAGCTGAGGTTTTGGAAAAACTAATCGTACCAATAAGATTTTCAGGAATATTGTTATTCGGAACGTGTAGCAAAACTTTAACAGTTTGAGAAACCGCATCTACAGAAGGCATCACTTTTGCGATTCTTCCCTGCAACACTGTATTGTCGGGTAAAGTAACCGGTAGAGAACCTTTATTTTTCATGATTTGAAGGTATTCGTAAGGCACATCGACCACAAAACCGAAACTGCTTGCATCGGTAATTGTTGCTAAAACTTCCCCATCCTGAACGTAATCTCCGATTTGATGATTCAGCATTGCGACATAACCTGTTGCAGGACTTGTGACCGTCGTTGCACCATTGAAACGGAAAGATTTATCCAATTTATTGATGGTATTTCCTAATGCTCTTGCTTCTTTGGTTTGCAAACCGAAAAGCACCGAACCTTTGCGAACTCTATCAGCTAATTTGATGGTCATTTTTGTGATATAACCGTTGCTGTTGGCTTTTATGTCAGATTTTAACAGATAAGTTGCTGTTGCGTTCAGCGTTATTGTATTATTGAGTTGAGCAGTATCGGATGGATAAGCTACAGTAACTAACGTTTTAGGTTTTGCATTCGATGCAGCAATATCTGCAGGAGCCGAATCAGCAGTTTTCTTACAACTGAAAATAACAAAAGACACTATAATGAGGGTGATTATTTTTTTCATAATTATTGAATGATTAAATATTGCAATTGGTTTTTCAGGTTGAATAAAGTCGTATTATATTGGATAATATTTCCTTTAAGACTTAGTAAATTATTAATGGATAAAATAAAATCCACCATTCTCACATCTCCTGTTGGAAGCTGTTTTGCATTGGCTTCGACCAACGTTTTAGAATAAGTCATCTGTTCATTCGCCTTACTGATCATTTTATCATATTGTTCCATTTGATTATTAACCTGAAGAATCTGCTGTTGATATTGTCTTTGGGTTTGCTCAAGATATTTCTTTTGGGTATCAATTGATAATTGATTTTGCTGCAACAGCATTTTTTTCTGATGACCATCATAAATCGGAATTGTAACACCAACTCCGACACTCATTCCAAAATTCTTATAAGGTGTAAGTGCAAATGATGACTGATAACCACTATCTGAAAATGCCGTGATTTTTGGTTTATAATTATATTGGATGATTTTTGCGTCATTTGACAACTTTAAACTGTCTGCCTGAAAGGCTTTTGCATACATACTTTCATCGAAGGATGTAGGATTCAATGTCTCAGTAAAAGATGGTTTTTCTACAGGTTCAAAAGTATCATCTACAATTCCCGAAAGATATTTCAACAGAGAATAATTGTTTTGCCAATCAGCTTTTTGCTGTTCTAAAGTGAGTTCGTTTTGTTGAAGCGTGACTTTAAAAGTCAAATAATCCGTCTGTTTGAAAACGGCAGATTGGGTAAGCTTTTTCAAAACAACATCTTCCTGATTGAGTAAATGAATGATTTCTTTACTTAAATTATATTGTTGCTGACTCGCGTAAGTAGCAATATATTGGTCGGTAATTTGTTTATTAAGCGTTTGAAGGCTTATATTTTTCTGTGCTAAAACCTGTGAAATACTTACATTAATTCCGGCAAGCCTTGTATTTAAATTATTTCGGCTGATAAATTCTTTGGCAACACGAACACCTGCTAAAAGAGATTGTCCGTTGGTTAAAGCGCTGTCGTATCCCCAACCTTTTATATTGGGAGAATACCCTGCTGTTCCTTCTCCCGTAACAATAAAACCGTAAGTTGCTTTTAATTTTAAGCTGTCAATTTTATTGGAAATAACCTGATTATTGTAATCGTTTAAAAGCGGACTGTTGGATTGAGCCGTTGCAAGAAAATAGGACAATGTATTGGACTGTGCATTTATTTTAAAACAACTGAAAAACAGCATCGAAAATAATAAACTACGAATGAGATATGTACGTAAAGTATCCATAATCTGTTAATTATGATGTAAAGATTGGACACAATTTTGTAGAAATTCTGAATAAAAAAAAGATTGATACAGAATATCAATCTTTTTAGCTAAGAATATTGTAATCAGTTATTTAATTAGAGAAGTATTATCCTTAAAAATAATTTTGAATATAGCCCAAGTGGTCAAGCCTGACAGTATTCCGACAATTGCCCCGCCAATTACATCTGAAGGATAATGTACTCCGTTATAAATTCGACTGTAAGAGACTAGTAATGCCCAGAATAAAAGAACAAATTTTAACCATTTATATTTTGAAGGCAATAATAAAAAAAGAAATGTCAAAAGTCCAAATGCATTGGCACTGTGAGAAGAAACAAATCCGTACATTCACATTCCACCTGGTCCCGCTTTACTCAAATGAATGAAAGGAACTAATGAAGGCTCGTGGGAAGGGCGCAAACGCATAACTGCTTTTTTTATCAATCCGGAAGCTATTTGGTCCGACAATGTAATGGTAATACCAATCGCCAGCAAAATATATACACTGAATTTTTTATAGATTTAATCAGAAAAAATAATAACATTGCGTAAAAAGGAATCCAGAACAACTTGTCGCTTGTCCAGTACATAATAATATCAAAGAAAGCATTATGTTTTCCGTTCATGAATAAGAAAAACTCTGTATCAGATTTTTTTAGACTTTCAAAAAGTGATTCCATTGGGGCGCTTTTAACTTACTTAGCTTTCATTTTCCCATTTTTAAATCTCACACTTGCGGTCTGATAATAGGAAATAGTTTGAGAAGCCAAATCTTGATTTTTTGTTTTAATTTCTGATAAAGTCTGCTTCTCATTACCTGAGACTGTAAATTGTTTTACTCTTTTTCGATCATCAATCTGAGTGAAAGTATTTCCTTGCAGCATTCCTAAAGTTCTGTAATTTCCGATGAAGGCACGCTCTTCTCCCACTTTCATTTGATTGATGTCTTTTCCGTACAAACTTGTGTTGTAATTCCAGCCCAGATATCCGAATAAAGTTGGCATCACATCAATTTGTGAAGTTAAACGGTCAATTTTTTCTGGCTGTTGATTAAGGTTATAAATAATTGCCGGAATATGATGTCTGTCAATATTGATTTCCCACTTCCCTGCACTGCTTGCACAATGGTCTGCAACGATAACAAATACGGTATTTTTGAACCACGGTTTTGTTTTCGCATCCGCAATGAATTTCCCTAAAGCATAATCTGTATATTTCACAGCCGCATTTCTGTCACCCTGCGGAAGGTCGATTTTCCCTGCTGGGAAAGTATAAGGCTTGTGATTGGAAGTCGTCATCAAAAACTGGAAAAACGGTTTGTTTGCTTTGGCGCTTTTATCTGCATATTTTATCGATTGCTTGTAAAGGTCTTCATCACAGATTCCCCACGCATTTTCAAATTTCACTTCATTATCTGGAATTGCAAATCTTTGTGTTTTGATTTCGTCTGATAAAGGATTTCCTCGATTTCGATCAACGATGTCGAAGCCTTGTCCTCCGAAAAAATTATTCATATTATCAAAATATCCATCGCCGCCGTAAATAAAATAAGGCTGGTAATTTTTTGATTTTACGATGGTGGAAACGGAAAATAAATTCTGATTATTTGGTCTTCTTACGATGCTGTTTCCCGGTGTTGGTGGAACAGACAATGTTAAAGCTTCCATTCCTCTCACTGTTCTGGTTCCTGTTGCATAAAGGTTTGTAAAGAAAATACTTTCGTTTGCAAGCTTTTCATAATTAGGCGTAAGATTATCTTTATTTCCAAAAGTGCTTAAAAAATCGGCACTGAAACTTTCTATGGCAATCAGGATGATATTCGGTTTTTGTTCCTGTCCTCCTTTGGTAATTCTTGAAATATCGTCGTATTTTGTTGATCTATAATTTTGATTTTCCTGTAAAATATTTTTTTTAACGATGGAATATGCTTCTTTTTCAGGAAGTTTTGGATAAAACGTTTCATAATCTAATTCGTTGGATTTGAATGCGGTAACAAATGAAAATGCACCGTTTTTTCCCAATTCGTTTACAACTAAGTTATTACTGAAATCCGCCTGCTTATTTTTCATCACCACTCCCAAAACAACAGCAATTGCCAAAACCGGAACTGCGTAGATAGAACGATTTCGAATAGAGCTTTTATCAGAAAAAGTCTTTTTGAAAATATTGAACTTTTTAAATAAGAAAAACGTGAGAACAATTAACCCTATCAAAACTAACCCAATGACAGGTAAAGGATAAGACTGATTGATGTTTTCCATAACTTCATAAGTATAAATAAGATAATCAACAGCAATGAAATTGAACCTTACTCCAAACTCATCCCAAAAAGGAATTTCTGCCAAAAGACTAAAATAAATGACAATAAAAATTAAAGTCAGATAAAAATAAGTGAAACATTTGTCGAACAAAAGGCCAATCCATCTTTTCGGAAAAATCAACAGATAGAAAGCGTACAAAGCTAAAAACAGCAACCCTATTGTAAGATCAAAAACAAATCCTGTAAAAAATGCTCTCAGTATATTTATTAGATTGAGATCCAGATCTTTTAAAGACCAAAACAATAATACGATCCTTATTAGAAATGATAGAAAGATATATAAACTTAAAACGCCAAAAAGCGTTGAAAATCTGCTATTGAATAATTTTTTCATAAGTAAGGATAATATATAATTGTGAGTAATATGAGTACTGAGACCACGGCAAATGTCATAGCTCCGGAAGCGATGTCTTTAACAAAACCGATTTTTTTGTGGTAATTAGGATGAACAAAATCGCAGAGTTTCTCTACTGCTGTATTCAAACTCTCGGCTGTAAGTATAATTCCAAAGCCCAGAATCTGAAACATCCACTCTATTTTATTAATCCCAAAATAAAGACCTAATAAGATAAAAATGACTCCAATGAATGATTGTGTCATTATAGAATGCTCTGTTTTTAGCAACAAAAAAGCGCCTTTGAATGTATATTTAAGGCTTTTGGCTCTTCCTTTCAAAAAACTATCGTTGACATTTTTCATATCAATGATTTGAAATTTGAGAAGTCATTTTAACTGAAGTATTATAGTTACAGGAACAAGTAGGTAAGTACATAAATTAAATTATGCAGCAAAACTAAAATTGAATTCTGTAGAAATTTTGAATTTTTAGTTTTATTGAAGATATGTTTAAATAAAAAAAGCATAGGGACTATGCTTTTTTTGTAATTTGTACTATAAAAAGTTCTTCAGAATATTATCTAAATAAGCTGAAGGCTGTAAACTTAATAAAGTAAAATATGAGAAATAGGGTAAATATTACTTAGGTCAACTTATTTAGTCTAATCAGAAAATCGTCTTTTCTCCTTGAAGAAACTTCTATTTCCACTCCGTTTTCTAATTTTACAAAACCTCCTTTGCCTTTGTTGTAACTTTTGATATAATCCAGATTCACAACATATGAATTATTGATTCTGAAAAAATCATACTGCGATAAAACCGATTCAAACTCTTTCAAAGTTCTGGCAACAGTAAAATTTTTATTGTCTTTCAGGAACAATGTTGTATAATTCACATCGCTTTTACAATAGAGAATATCTTGTGTAGAAATCATCTCGAAGCCATAGATTGTAGGAACAGTGATCTTTTTGTTTTTCTGTTTAAGATTATTAAAATTTTGAAGTAATAATTCGAAGTTGTATGTAGAACTATTTTGTCCTTGGATTTTGGTTTTCAGTTTCTCAACTGCAGATATCAAATCATCGGAATCAATCGGTTTCAACAAATAATCCAAAGCACTGAAACGAAATGCCTGAACCGCATAATGTTCAAAAGCGGTCATAAAAATAATTTCAAAATCAATCTTATCAAATTTCCTCAATAAATCAAAACCCGTTGCATCGTGAATCTGAACATCAAGAAAAATAACATCAGGCTTCAATTCATTGATTTTATTAAAAGCCGAACCAATATCCTGACAACTTTCTACAATCTTAATTTCTGGACAATAATCTTTCAGCAAATGTTCCAGCCTGTTGATACAATGTTGCTCGTCATCTATTATTATTGCATTCATATTTCTTCTAATGGTAATCTCAGTTCTACTCTAGTTCCTGTTTCCAAATCCGTATAAAATACTCCTGAAGCTGAATTTTTAGACTTATCAAATAAAGCAATTCTTTCTTTTGTGAGCTTCACACCGTAAGATTTACCCAAATTTTCATTTGGATTTTTCCGTCCTATTCCATTATCTTCTATTGTACATTTCAAAAGGTTTTCGGTCTTATTGATTTGTATCGTTATTTTTCCATCATTCTCTTTTTTTGCAAGTCCGTGCAAAATACTGTTTTCCACAAATGGCTGTAAAATCAGTGGAGGAATAAAAACATTTTCTGGATTGATATCATCAGCGATTTTGATGTCATAATTGAATTTATTTTTAAATCTCAAGGATTCCAAATCCATATAGAATTCCAGCATTTTCAGCTCTTCGGAAAGTGGGATTTCTTTTTCTTCAGAATTTTCCAGAATTCCTCTCATCAGTTTTGCAAATTTTCCGAGGTAATAATCCGCAGATTTTGCATCATTTTTATTGATATAATCCGCAATAGAATTGAGCGCATTGAAAATAAAATGCGGATTCATCTGAGCTCTCAGCGCTTTAAGTTCTGTTTCTGATATTTCAGCTTTTAATAGAATTTCCTTTTGTTCCACTTTGATTTCCTGTCTTTTTCTAAAACCCAAAAATAAGAAAACAACGGCTATTAAGACAATTAGACTTACTGCAACAATTGCATTTCTAATTACTTTTTGTTTGCCGATTTCTGCCTTTGCAAGAGCTTCTTTTTTGTCAGCGTTGTATTGCATTTCTTTTTTTACAGCTTCTTCTCTGTTTTCGGAAAAAGCAAGGCTATCTTTTAGATTTTGAAATGCTTTGATTTCTAAAAGCGCATTTTTATAATCTCCTTTTTTTTCATAGATTTTTGCAAGAAGTTCTTTGTCGTACATCAAATTTTCTGGAATTTCCAATTCTGTATTAATTTCCACACTTTCTTTAAGGAGTGAAATAGCAATATTATCTTTCTCTGAAAGATTGATATTATTTTTTTTCAAAATATCGTCAGGAGCTTCTGTTAGAGCTTGTGCGTAATATAAATTTGCGATTGATAATTTTCGCTTATTTTCATTTTCCTTATAATAATCCGAACTTTCTTTAAGATAAGTAATTGCTTTTTCGTAATTTTTTTGCGCCAAATAAGCAATTCCCAGACTATTGATAAAGTCATATTTCAAATTTTCATATTCGGGTTTTGCTGCCAGTTTAAAGCCTTTTTCATACAGTTTAATGGCACCGTTTTGGTCATTATTGCTATCTTTTGCAGCCCCGTAACTATGATAAGTATTGATAAGATTGGGCATATCATTTATTTTTGAATAGATAGCAATTGCTTTTTCAAAATAAGCATAAGCCTTTTCGAAATTTCCAATTCGTTTAAACACCAAACCAATATTTCCAGAAGCCAATCCCATTTGAAGTTCATTATTTTGGATTTCTGCAATTTTCAGGACTTGAAAATAACAATTCAATGCTTTTTTATAATCATTAAGATTGGTATAACACGACCCAACTGAGTTAAGTGCAGTAAGTCCCAGTTTTTCATTTTTTATTTTTACAAACAGTTCAAAGGCTTTTTGATGATAGCCTAATGCTTTTTTGTATTCGTCATTATACTGGTAAATCAGTCCGGTGTTATGGTAAATCCTACCAAGAAGTTCATCTGTTTTTTTTCCTTTCAAAGCAAAATACATTGCCTTTTGATAACAATATAAAGACTCTTTATAATGAAAGTATTGATAATAATTTTGTCCTTTGCGATAGAACACCTTTGCCTGCCATTTATTTGCATTCTCTAGCCTGGGAGCAATACCTAAAGCGCTGTCCGCATATTTTAAGGACAATTTATCATCTTCATCATCATAAGCTCTCGAAATATCGTAGTACAGGAGAAATTTTGTTGTATCCGTTTTTTTATAATTTCTCAACAGCTGTTTCAATGAATCGATTTGATTCTTCTGAGCAAAGCTTGACAGGGAAATACAGAAAAGGATAAAGAAAAGCCTAATTTTCATAGTCAATTACTTAATTATTAGTTTTTTATCAAATTTAAGATTTTTTTGAAACGAATAATAAATAATACTAAGCAAAATATCAATGATGATGAACAAAAAATAAATGCTACAGTTTTATAAACCATATCAGGGATACCTTAGTATAAAATTTTTAATTATGGAAACACTCAAAATCAATTACTTATTAATTTTCGGAGCATTACTATTATTGACCGTAGTTTCCTGTGGTGGAAATAAAATTGATAACTACATTTCTGATTCCGAAAAACTTGTAGAAAAATGGAAAGATAAAACAGCTAGTGAAACACCTCTAAGTGAAGATGATAAAAAAGAACTCCGAGAAGATTTACTCGACTTAGGAAAACTTCAAAAAGAATTAGAAGCTAATCCTGACCTCGTAAAAGACATTACACCTGAACAGGACAAAAAAATAACCGACTTTTCTATGGACTTGGCTCTAATTGCAATGAAAGCACAATAATTTTAATATAAACGAAAAAACCACTAATTATATCTTTTCGGATTTGTAAGTTATTCTATTCTTTGAAAATGAAAAAGTAATCATCACAAAGTGATTAAGGAGTAATCTTCTCGAAGAAGAAGTGGAACAAGTAATTATTATAGCCAATCACATTATTACTAAAAAAGTAAAATTATGACAAAAACATTTGAAACAGGAGGAGATTCCTTTACGATATATCGTTCTCACGGATTGGTAGCGGATTTTATCAAAAATACCTCAACACAAGTATACGGAAGTGGTGGAGGTGGTTACACTTATAATGGAACAGGAGGAAGTGCTCCAATTTCCATAAGTTCAACCACACATTTTCACGATAAAATATTTCTCGACCACGGAAATGGGCAACAATCTTTAATAGAACTTGACGATTGGGATATTGCGGCAACCAAAGGTCATGAAATGCTTATACTTTGGATTATCAAAAATAATGCAGAACGCGGACCTTATGTTTATGTGAAAAATTTCACTACTGGACAAAATTTAATCGGAAATAATGTAATAGACCAACTTGCGGAAAAACCAGAAAACATTTTCAAACAAAATGGTGGCTGCGCAGCCATTACTCTTATTGTATTTGTCGGCTTTGCTTTTGGTGCAATTATATTTAGTTTTTTCTCTGTTGTGAGTGAAGCTTTCGCTTCTTTTTTATCGTTTATTGCATTCTTTGTTCCAGGCGTTCTTTATTATTTTTGGTTCAAAACGAAAAATATAAAATACAAAGAAAAACAAAGAGTCATAAGACACAATATCGATGAATTTTTGAAAAATTATCGCGGATAAGTAAATCGATTTTCTTATTTAATAATCAAGAGTATATTTAAAAATGATGAAAAAATTAATTCTAACCTTAATGACCATTCCATTTTTCGGATTTGGGCAAAGCAAAACAGAAAAAGTAGCCACACAAGTGGGAGCCGCAGCTGTAGTTACGGCAGGTGTTATTGGACTTTTCAAGAAAAAGAAAGACAAGAATGACACATCAAAAACGCAAAATACGACAGAGGGTAAAATCTCCACAAATACTAACGGAATGTTTTCCGTAAATACAAAACCAGAAGACATTATTTCGAGTGTTTATAAATGTACTTACAAGAAGTTAAAAACAGTTGGAGAAGAAGAAAATTTTTGTGTTTGGAAACCGACAATTACCGATTTTGATAAATTAAAACAAAATGTGGATGAATATGAATATAAAAACTGGATAGAATCTCCAAAAGTAATGTTCGCTACCGAAATAGATACAATATTGACTTTCAAACAAAAGGGAATTGACAACATCATTATCGTAACAAAATCCGACAACTACTCTGATAAAGAAGAGCTTGATTTAGGTTCTGGAAATAAAGGTTTTACTCGTTTTCAAACTACAGACGGAAAACAAATGAAGCTGGTAAGCAATGACAAAATAATAACAGGCTATTTGACAATGATGTTTGATAAAACAACAATTTTACAAATCGATGACGAAAATATTTTTTATAATGTTCCCTACACAGAAGGAGGTGCAGGAGGCCATACAGAACATTACAATAATATTTATTCCTTGGACGGAAAATACTTATTAGGATATCAATCTTCCAGTGACTCGAGCAATTATGATACAGGAGGCTACTCTGAATCTAAAACAGAAATGAAAATAGATGGGATTAATAAAACGTTTAAACTCATCGAAAGTTCATCAAACTATAATAAAAAAGGTAAACTTTTAAAATCTACCAAAGAAATTGTTGCCGCTTACCAATATGGCAACGGAATGATTACTGAAATAAAACAAACCCTATCATCAAAAAACCAGGGAAAGAAAAAGCAATAAGTAATATTTTAAAACTCAAAAATAGATGCATGAATTTTAAACTTTAGCTCCATTATAATAAAATTAATGATAAGATATTATATCATTAAATAAATTTATTTCTTCAGAATTTTAAAATCTTTATATCCAGCATCAGATTGTAAACTTAAAATATACATTCCTGAAGGATAATTTCCAATAGAAATAGAACTTTTATTAGAACTCAATTTTCCTTCCTGCAAAACTTTGCCAGATAAATCTAATAATTGGTAATTCCAACCTTTTTGTAAACCATCATTCTGAATCCAAACCAAATCTGTAGCCGGATTAGGATAGATTTTAAAATCTGATTTCTCTGTTGAAAATGCTGATAAATTAGCAAATGTCAGTTTGTTCAGCTCTACTCCACTGTTTCCGTTGTAGCAAGGTAGATAAAGCTCCGAATTGTAATTCAGTAAATTGATATCAGAATAATTTTCGGAGGAAATACTTGGTGTAATTTGTTTAGTTCCGGCTTCAGTTCCATCACTTTCAAAAAGATAGGTAGATGCCAGGCTTTTTGCCAAAAAATACAACTTATCATTGAAAACATAAGCATAAGGAACAACATTGTACGGTATTGTCTTCACGAGAATTGTTCCCGCAGAAGTTCCATCTGTTTTATAAAGAAGCCTGTTCGAGCCATTCAAAGCAAAAAAGTAAACCTGATTATTGAAAGCGATGAGCGTCTGTATATTCGAGCTGGAAGTTCCTGTCATAATATCTTTTACCAATTGTGTGCCTGCAGAAGTTCCATCGGAAATCCAAAGTTCTTCTCCGTAAGTTCCGTCATTAGCAAGAAAAAAAATCTTATTGTTACTTACCAAAAATCTTGTTGGACTGCTGTCTGATGCAGGATTAATATTCTTCACCAAAACAGTTCCAGCAGTTGTTCCGTTGGTTTTCCAAAGCTCGTAACCATTGGTATTATCTTCAGCACAAAAATACATTTCATTATTATAAATCGCCACGTTTTCCAAATAATTATTCACTGCGATATTCTTCAAAAGTTGAGTTCCAGCAACGCATCATCGCTTTTCCAAAGTCCCGGACTCTCATTATTTCTATTGGTATTGATTTCAGAATTTCCTACCAAATAAGATTTGAAGTTTGCATCAGGAATATTGACGATTTGTGCATTGACACAATTAGTAATTCCCATTAAAATCAATAATAGAAGTATTTTCATAGTTTAAAGTTTTTTTTAATATTTACTTAGCAGAATTTAACCACACGATTGCTTTTTTCACAGCTGTGTCATTGATTATATTGTTAAAGGATTCATTTCCTTTTATATAAATCAGGTTTTATGATTTCTGGAAATGTCCGTTTATGATTGTCCGCAATACGAGCCGTGGAAACAAGGAAGTAAGTTTTGTTATGATTAAAGACAAATCCGTTGGTTGCATTGGCAAGACCTGCTGTATTGTCTCCTAACAAAATTGTCTTAAGTCGTTTACTAAAAATAGTTGCTGTTATTTCTCCTGAACTTGCTGTACCTGCGCCTATCAAAACAGCAACCTTTGCATTGGAAAAGCTTGGAATTTTATTTTTGATAACCTCCTGAACTTTTCCATCCATCAGAAATTCACCTTTCCTGAATGCTGATTCATCTTCCGACTTTCCATTTTTATCAACATAATAGCTTACAATTCCATCTTCAAAAAAATAGGATGGTCGTCTGCTATTAATATTTTTATTTTTTCGACGTTCATTTTATCATCATTTGTTACAAAGGAATCAGAAATTCAAAGACAGTTCCTTTAGCATAATTTGTATCAATTGTCATTGTTCCTTCTAATATCTGTAAGCGTTCTTTGATGCCTTTCAGTCCAAAACCTGTATGATTTTCATTAATGTCAAAACCTACTCCATCGTCTTTAATTGAAATATTAATATCATAAATATGTCGCTTAACGGTAATGTTCACATTTTTTGCTTTGGCGTGTTTAATAATATTATGATAACCTGTGCAGGAAACCGCAGGCAAATCATTATAAACATCAAACATAAAAAGGATACTTTCATACGCTCCAAAGATATCAAATATGCTCAGTCCCTTCTATAGGTAGTACTTCTCATTTTTCAGCTAGATTTTTTACTGTGAAATCTATCCTGTCATGCTCACAAACATTAAAATGGCTCCAATTTAATCTAAATTGAGCCATTTTTTATTTTGACATACAATAAACCAGATTAATATTTTTAACCTATCCAAGAATTTATGATACAAAAACTAATCATATTGCTAACAAATAATTTCCTACTCCCTATCTTTAAGGTTTTTATTTCATTAATTTAATTGCAGTTAGAATTCCGCTACCTGCAACTTCAAAGAAAGACGGACCAGCCAGTAGATATACTTTTTTCAGTTTTTTTGTTTTAGAAAGGCTGTGTTTTTTTAAATATATTTCAGAGCGGTTTGCATTCACAATACCTTTTACAACATTTTCGGCAACCAAAGCAGTTGGAGAATCAATTCCTGCATCTTTTAAGTCGCTGGCAAAAGCAAAGTTAGTCACTCCTAATCTCAAAGCTTCTCTAGTAGCCACTTCTGCTACAGAAGTCATCAGTTCCGGAGTGAAATTATTCCTATCACCCAAGCCGATTAATAATAATTTTTTTGCTAACATAGAACCTACAGGAGGCTGAATTAACAATGTTTCTAAGGAATATCCTTTAAACTGACCTGATTCCCTGATCTTGGTAAGTTCACCTTTCAAAGCTTCATCCAAATGTACCAAACCGTTCAAGTTTGCTGGCAATGCTTTAGCACTGTATATATCGTTGTCCGTATATTCAAAAATACAGGCAACCTGAAGTTGTGCATCTGCGGCAGCTGGTCCTTGAACCAATCCAATCATTGAAATTCCGTCAACTGAGCCCCAATTTTTGGATGTTCCGATAGCTGCTGTATTTTGAGCATTCAATATCAATGATAAAAAAAATACTATAAATGGCAAAATGAAATTTTTCATTATTTTAAATTTTTTATTCTTACCCATTACATTGTCATCGGAACTTCCATTAATAAAATTTCTGTATCTTCAGTTGTTGATTTGATATTTAAATCTGAAATATTCCAAACACCAAAACCATCTCTCTTTTCAATGTTTTGTCCTCCAATTTCTGCGCTTCCTTTTAAAATGAAAGCATAGATACCGTTTCCTTTTTTCTTAATTTGGTAATTGATTTCAGTATTATTATCAAAATTTCCTAAATGGAACCAAGCATCCTGATGAATCCAAACACCTTCGTCATGTGCATTTGGAGACAATACCTGCTGAAATTTATTATGGCCTTTTGATTTGTCTAAAGTAATCTGATCATATCTTGGTGACACGTTTCTTTTGTTTGGATAAACCCATATTTGTAAAAACTTCACTAAACTATCATTATTTTTATTGAATTCGCTGTGCATAATTCCAGTTCCGGCACTCATCACCTGAATATCTCCACTCTTTATAATTGCTGAATTTCCCATACTGTCTTTGTGCTCCAAATCGCCTTCCAGAGGAATGCTGATGATTTCCATATTGTCATGTGGATGCGTTCCAAAACCTCTTCCTGCCTCTACTTTATCATCATTTAAAACCCTCAAAACTCCGAAGTGCATTCTTTCAGGATTATGATAATTGGCAAAACTAAATGTATGATTGCTCACAAGCCAGCCGTGATCTGCTTTACCACGGGAATCTGCTTTGTGAATCACAGAATTGCCCTTGATTTTTGAATTGGTATTTGGTAAATGATTGTAGCCGATGGGTTCTAATGGCTCAATTTCGTCAATTTCATTTTTCATTGTATTTCCCAATGATGCTGATGCTACGAACATTCCTGTCCCAAGTAATCCTTTCTTTAAAAAATCTTTTCTGTCCATATCTATTTTTATTATTTATCGATAGGACAAATTTAGAAAGATAGGATCTGCTGGACATTTAACTAGTTTAATAAATGTCTTTCCTGAAAAAAAATATATTAAATTTTAAAATCCCCATCTGAAAGTTTTTTTTGTGCTAGAAAAAACAATCTAAATCATAATTATTTATCAATTGATTATAATTAATTAAACCTTTATTTGGAGTACCTATTCATTAAAATTATTTTTGAATGTATCAGACTTAACATTGTATTTTGTATATAGATTTTTATATTTTATTACAATCTGAGGCTTCCAATATTCAACTATAATCTTTTTGGGTATATTTTTTTTGTCTGTATTCTCTTGGTAACACTTTTTTTTATGTAGATATTTATTAAATCACACTCAAAAAAGCCATCGTATCCACATCATCCGCATAAGTATCCAAAGAAGGATTCTGCGTTTCTCCAAATCCAATTGAGTCCAATCCCAATTCAGATTTTGCAACAATTGCTTGAATCTCAGCTTTATTATCTTCGATAAATTGTTTAGCATCTTCCAGCGTTTCATAACGTGAAAAATTAACGACTGACAAGGGACTGAACAACTTTTCATCCTCTCTTAGCATTACAAAATTATTATCCCAGAAAAGGTCCTGATTCAAGAGATAAACAGCGCGGTTGTAATCGTAATTGTTAGCGTATTTGTTATGATTGATAACGTCTTGATATTTTATAAAGTTTTCAAATAAACCATCAACCTTCATATCATTTGGAATCAATAATTTGGTCACATTTCTACAACCTAATCCAAAATAACGGAAAATATCATCTGCCAAAAGCTGAAGTTCTTCCACCGTTTCGTCACCTTTTAAGACAGCGATGGATGTTCTGTTTTTTCTAATGATACTAAGATGATTTTTGAAGTAATATTCCAGATATCTTGCTGTATTATTGCTTCCAGTTGCAATCACAGCATCGAAGTTTTCCAATCGGTCAACAATTTCAAATTCAATTGAGTTATCAGAAAATTCATTCCATAATCCTAATAAAAACGGCAACATCAATTTATCTTTGGAAGACAACTTAATAATTGGAATATGATTACTCAAAACCACCGAGATGATATCGTGAAATCCAACAATCGGAATATTCCCTGCTAAGATAAGTCCTACCCTTTTTTGCGTGTTTGATAATTGATATTTTGATAACCAGTTTTCGATATTTTCTTTCGTGAAAAGTCCTGCCCATTGTTTTAGATTATAGCGTTGATTCTCTTGTGTAAACCAAGGATTTTCTATCTCGGAACGCTTCATCAGGTAAGCCAATCGTTCTTCCTTTTCGTTATAGGAATCTTCATCTTTTTGAATGAAATCATTAATGAAATTTCCTAATTTTTCGAGTCCCAAAATTTTGTTTTCGTTCAGCATAGCTGGCTTTTTTTTTGTAATTTTGCACAAAATTAAAAATAAAATAGCAATGGCTATCAAGATAACTGATGAATGTATAAATTGTGGCGCCTGTGAACCGGAATGTCCGAACACCGCCATCTATGAAGGAGCAGTAGACTGGAAAGCATCCGAAGGCACTGAACTGAAAGGAATGGTGGTTCTATCTTCCGGACTTTCTGTAAGTGCAGATGCAGCGCAGGAACCTGTTGCAGATGATTACTACTTTATCGTAACCGATAAATGTACCGAATGTAAAGGCTTCCACGAAGAACCACAATGTGCGGCAGTTTGCCCTGTTGACTGTTGCGTTCCGGATGAAGACAATGTAGAAACCGAAGAACAACTTCTTGCGAAAAAAGCATTCCTTCACAACGAATAATAATTAAGTTAATTTCCATTAGCTTTTAAAATAATCTATTACCTAAATCCTAACACCTAATTACTTATATAAATGAAAAAACATAATTTTAGCGCAGGTCCAAGTATTTTACCACAGGAAGTTTTCCAGAAAGCTTCAGAAGCGATTCTTAATTTTAATGATTCAGGATTGTCACTTTTGGAAATCTCTCACAGAAGTAAAGATTTTGTAGCGGTAATGGACGAGGCCCGTGCTATCGTAAAAAGACTGATGAACCTTGGCGACGATTATGAAGTTCTTTATCTTCAAGGTGGTGCAAGTCTTCAGTTTTTGATGGTTCCTTTCAATCTTCTTTCTGTTGATGGTAAAGCGGCTTATACAAATACAGGAACTTGGGCAGCAGGTGCTATCAAAGAAGCAAAAATGATTGGAAATGTAGATGTTGTGGCAACTTCAAAAGAAGCTAATTATTCTTATATCCCGAAAGAATATAAAGTAGGTTCAGAATATGACTATTTCCACTGCACATCCAACAACACAATCTTTGGAACGCAAATGAAGGAATTTCCGAAAGTAGATACGCTTTTGGTTTGCGATATGTCATCAGATATTTTCAGCAGAGAATTGGACTTTTCTCAGTTTGATTTGATTTATGCAGGTGCCCAGAAAAATATGGGTCCGGCCGGAGCAACTTTGGTTGTTGTTAAAAAATCTATTCTAGGTAAAACTGGTAGAATTATTCCAACATATTTAGATTACGCCGTTCATATCGATAAAGAATCAATGTCCAATACACCGCCTGTTTTCGCAGTTTATGCGTCTTATCTGACTTTGAAACATTTGGAAGAAAATGGAGGGATTGCAGCTGCTGAAGCTAGAAACAACGCCAAAGCTAAATTGCTTTATGACGAGATCGACAACAATCCAAACTTCCAAGGTGTTTCTGCAATAGAAGATCGCTCTTTTATGAATGTAACTTTCACTTTGATAGATGAATCTAAACAAGAAGCATTTGATAAAGCGTGGAAAGCAGCAGGAATCAGTGGTTTAAACGGACACAGAAGTGTTGGTGGTTACAGAGCAAGTATCTACAACGCAATGCCGATAGAAAGTGTACAGGTTTTGGTAGATGTAATGAAAAGTATCTAAATACAGATATTAGAAATTAGACTTTAGATATTAGATTTAAAGCAAAATACATAGAACGTCTTCATTAATTTGAAGACGTTTTTTTGTTAAATGAATGTTAATTTGGGAAAATATTGTATCTTAGCACACCTTGAAATTTAGCTCAAACAATTCAAGGAAACTCAATAATAAAAGCATTTTTGAATTAAACATGATTGTATTAGCCAATGATGGGATCTCAGAATCGGGGATTCAACTTTTGAAAGACGCCGATATTACGGTTTTAGAAAGCCGTGTCTCGCCGGAACATCTCAGTAAGTTCATTAATGAAAACAATGTAGATGTTCTTCTTGTAAGAAGCGCAACACAAGTAAGACAAAACCTGATTGATGAATGTCCAAATCTAAAAATTATTGGACGTGGCGGAATCGGGATGGATAATATTGATGTGGAATACGCTATAGATAAAGGAATTTATATCATCAATACACCAAATGCTTCCTGCAAATCTGTTGCAGAATTGGTTTTTGCGCACTTCTTTTCTTTAGCCAGATTTCTTCACGAAAGTAACAGGTTAATGCCTCTGGAAGGTGAAACTCATTTTAATGCACTTAAAAAATCATTCAACAATGCTTCGGAACTTTCAAGGAAAACATTAGGTGTTGTCGGAATGGGAAATATTGGAATGGAAGTTATTAAGATCGGTATTTCTTTGGGAATGAAAATCTTAGCTTACAACAGAACACCGAAAACAAGCAACGTAGAAATCAGTTTCTTTGATGGACAATCTGTGAATTTCGAAATAAAATCAGTAACTTTAAATGAAGTTTTAGAAAATTCGGATTTTATAAGTCTTAATACAGGATTGACTGATCAATATTTAATTGACACCAACGAATTTGCAAGAATGAAAGACGGTGTTTTCATCGTCAATACTGCAAGAGGCGGTGTCATTAATGAAGTATCAATGATAGATGCAATTGAAGACGGAAAATTAGCAGGCGCAGCTTTAGATGTTTTCGAAAAAGAACCAAGTCCGGAAGTAGAAATACTTATGAATCCGGCAATGTCTCTCTCTCCACACGTTGGCGGCAACACAGTAGATGCACAAAACAGAATTGGAGAAGAATTAGCGCAACAAATTATTAAAATAAAAGCCCAACTATAAAATATGCCAGTATTTAAACCATTTAAAGGAATCAGGCCTAACCACGATTTTGTAGATATTTTCCCGACTTATTCTTTGGATAATTTTACTCAGGAAGAGATCAATAAAAAATCTCAGCAGGACAATTCTTATATTCAGATGATTAAGCCTGCTGTTGTAAGTAAATCCAAGGATATTGACAGAAATCTCAGAAAAATAAGATCCAACTATGAGGAATTATTAGAAGAGAAAAAACTGACTCAGGATGATTCTGCTTATTATCTTTACGAGCAGACTTTGGCCGATAAAACTTCTTTCAGAGGACTTTTAGGTCTTGTGAGCGTGGATGATTTCTGGGAAGGAAAAATCAAAAAACACGAGTCTACAATCACAGAACGCCGAATGAAAATGGCGCATTATCTGGAGAAAGTTAATATCCAAGCGGAACCAGTTCTATTGACTTATCATTCTAATTCTAAAGTTGAATTACTAATGAATCACGAGCAAAAGAACGTTCCAATCATCAATTACAAAGATGAAAAAGGCGTAAAACATAAGATCTGGAAAATTGATAACAGACTGAAACTTCAGCAGTTCAAAGAAGTTTTGGACCCGATTGATTCTTTCTACATCGCTGACGGACATCACAGAATTGGTTCTGTTGCAGAATATGCTAAAAAACAAAGAGACAAGTACAAAAGATCGCACGGAACGGAGCATTATAACTTTGTTTACAGTTTCATTGTTTCCAACCAATCCATCAAAATCAATGATTACAATCGTCTTTTGAATGATTTAAACGGTTTATCAGACGAAGAAATTCTTGAGAAACTAAAAGAGGATTTCCAAATTCATGATAAAGGAACAGCTCCTTATTTCCCTTCTCAGAAATTCCATATCAGTATGTATTTGGGTGGCAGATTTTACAGTTTACACGTGAAGCACAATATCCGTGAGGAACTTAAAAATGAAAATGACCTGGATCATCACTTGGTAGATAAATACATTTTTGAAAAGATATTCGGGATAGAAAATGCCAAGCATACAGATAAAATCACTTATTTGAAAGGAACTTCTGATACTCAAGGTATTGAAGAAATCAAGGAAAAAGTAGATTCAGGAGAGTATAAAGTTGGTTTTGGGATCTACCCTATCAGCTTCAATGACTTGTTGAAAATCTCTGATAAAGAAATCAAAATGCCACCAAAATGTACTTTGATCGAGCCAAAATTGATTACAGCATTGATGATGTATGACATGAAATAATTTTAGTTTTATATAAAATTCAGAAAAGACGTTGATGAAAATTGACGTCTTTTTCATTTCTATAATTCATTCTTTTTTCTAATTGATTTGAATTACAGCTTATTAAAAATTAAACTTAAATAATTAAAATTTAACTATAGATTAAATTAACAAGAGTTAATTATTATTTTTATCTTTACTCATTAAAACAAATGATATATCTAATTAATAACCTGCAATATGTATCCGAAAGAATATATCAATTGTGATCAAGAACCTATTCATATTTGCGGAGAAGTTCAGTCATATGGATTTTTAGTTGGCACTCAAGATTCTAAAATCACTTTCTACAGTGAGAATTTTTTGGATTTGTTTTCTCAAGATCCCAAGTTGGTATTAGGTAAAAATATTAAAGTTTTATTTGATGAATTAAAGCTTGATATAAATTGGGATAACTTTTCTAATAATCAAGAACTTGCAATCCAACATATTACTTTCAAAGAAGAAGAATACACGCTTTCTATTCATACAAATAACGCTTTTACTTTCTATGAAATCGAGAAGGTAATTCCTAATCACAAAATCAATCAAGAGTATAAAGCTATTCAGAATATTCTTAAAATGTCAAGCGATGAGAATATCTGGAAACTTTTGTTGCAGGAAGTTCAAAACATAATTGATTTTGACCGCACAATGATTTATCAGTTTTTGTATGATGGGAGTGGCGAAGTAATAGATGAATTGGTAAAACCAGGTTTGGAAAGCTACCTTCATCTCCATTATCCGGAATCAGATATTCCAGCACAGGCTAGAGCGCTGTATCTGAAAAATACTGTTAGAATTACATCCAATGCATCCGCCAAGACTTTTCCTATCTTAGGAAACGAGAAAGAAAAAATTGATCTTACTTACAGTGTTACGAGAGCTAGTTCGCCAATACACGTCCAATACATCAAAAATAGTGGTGTAGAAACAAGTTTTAGTGCATCTATCATCGTTAATGGACAATTGTGGGGACTTGTCGCTTGCCAGAATGCTACACCAAAACACTTAGATCTACAGTCCAGACTTTTGGTGGAAACACTTACCAGAACTGCAGCGAATGCTTATGGCTCTTACAAATCTTTGCAAACTTTAGAAGATTATCAGAAGAGCAATCTTAGTAATATTTCGCTTCGTCAGAATCTTTTGAATGAAGATAATTTCGGAAAAGCTTTGGAAAATAATATCGAGGATATTATGAACACCTGTTCTGCCGAAGGAATGATCATTAAAATCAATAATGAAATCCTGACGCACGGCAACGTTCCAAACGAATCTGATATTGATAAAATCATCAATTGGAGCAAGGAAAATAATCAGGATTTTGAGGAGAATATTTTCATCTCCGATACTTTCTGTAAAACTAGCGGACTGGAACTCGACAACTCGGAAATCAGCTGTGGGATAATTATCAGCGTTTTGGGAAGCAATACTTCCGATATGCTGATATGGATGAGAAAAGAACAAGGCCAGAGGATCAAATGGGCTGGAAACCCTGAAAAAGAAACCACTTCTGAAATAAAAGACGGCGTGGAGATCATCAAATTCTCTCCAAGAAAATCATTCGAAGTTTGGAAGGAATATGTAAAAGACACTGCTCTTCCCTGGAAAACAAGAGAAATAGAATCTGCAAAGTGGATAACATCTGTTATTCTAAAAGCATCTCATACCAAATCGTCTCAAATTGTAGATCTAAACAATCAATTAAGAGAGCTGAATGCTGAATTAGATTCTTTTTCTTATACTATTTCTCACGATTTGAATACACCACTTACCGTCATCAAACTGAATGCTCAATTGATGAAAAGAAGTTTTGAGCCAGATGAAAAATCTCATAAATTTTTGGATACGATCATTGGTCAAGTAGATTCTATGAGTGATATGATCAAGAATGTTCTGGAACTTAGTAAAATAAAAAAATCTGAAATCGAACTCAAAAAGATTGAAGTTGATTCATTAATTAATAAGCTGGCAGACGAATCTAAAATAAGCTTTGATTCACCTCATACAGAAGTCATTATAGAGAATACTCCGGAAGTTTTGGGTGATCCTACAATGGTTTATCAGGTATTTGGAAATGTGATTGGTAATGCTATCAAATACTCCTCAAAAGCTTCCAGACCTACAGTTAAAATTATTGGGGAAGTTTATGAAAATGGCGTAACTTACAAGATATCTGACAATGGAATCGGTATTGATAAAGAAGATGCCGGTAAAATGTTTAAGATCTTCAGTAGAATGAGCAATGCAAAAGCTTTCAATGGAAATGGAGTTGGACTGAATATCGTTCAGCATCTGATGGAGAAAATGGGCGGCGAGATCAGCTACGAAAGTGAGAGCGGAAAAGGAACAACATTTATATTAAAATTTCAAAAACCTGACTATGATTTCAGTATTTCTTAAAGAACAAACAAAACAACAGCACGACGACACAGAAGCAAAATTGCAATCTCAAAAGATCTTCGACAAATCTTATACTTTGGACGATTACAAAACGCTTTTGATTCATAATTATACATTAATCAGCAGATACGAACCTCAGATTCAGGAAAATCTTAAAAACTATCCGGAATTGAAATTAGAGTTAAGAAGCAAAATAGTTGCACTTAAAACTGATCTTGATAATCTGAATATCGAAACTGTAAGCGAAGTTCCAACACAAAATTTGGAAAATGAAGCGGAAGCTTTTGGTGCTTTGTATGTGATGGAAGGTTCTACTTTAGGAGGAAACGTAATCGCAAAACAATTGAAAAGAAATCCGGAATTCGAGAATGTTGAGTTTAATTATTTCGGAGTTTATGGCGAGAACACAGGACCGTACTGGCAGGAATTCAAATCTATTATTGATGAAAAGATTACAGAAGAAAATTACGAAGCTTGTGTAACTGGAGCAAAGAAAGCTTACCAATTATTATCTTAATAATTTTGAAATACAAATAAAAAGGAGTGAAAAATTAATTTCACTCCTTTTTTATGATTAAATCTAAGCTTAGATTATTTTTGGATACTTACCAATTCTACATCGAAAACCAACCAAGAGTTTGGTGGAATAACGCCGCCTGCTCCTCTTTCTCCGTAACCTAAAGCTGGTGGAATCAATAATGTAGCAGTTTCGCCTTCTTTCAATAAAAGAATTCCTTCGTCCCAACCTTTGATCACCTGACCAACACCGATTGGAATATCAATTGGCGCATTTCTCTTGAAAGAATTATCAAACTCTTCACCGTTGATCAATTTTCCTGCGTAATGCACAGCAACAGTTTGTCCCGGCGTTGGGTTTGCACCAGTGGTAGTTTTGGTAATTTTATAGAATAAACCTGAAGGCGTAGATTGCATTCCTGCTTTCATATCGTTTACAAGTTTCTCTTGATTTGCAGCAAATTCAGCCAATTTCTTAGCTTTTTCTGCTTCTTCTTTTGCTAGATATGCTTTGTTTTTTTCTTCGATTTTTGCTTTACCTTCAGAGAAGATTTTCGCAGCATCGTAATGTTTGTAAGCATCTCCTTTCCCAAAAACTGCTACTTTTGTCAAAACAACATCAGTTTTAGGTTTGTCCTGAGGTCCTTTTTCTACGTTTGCAATAGAATCGATAGTTGCTTCTCCACCTACAACTTTACCGAAGATTGTGTGTTTTCCATCCAACCAAGGCGTTGCAATTTCTGTAATGAAGAACTGAGAACCGTTTGTGTTAGGTCCTGAATTCGCCATAGATAAAATACCTTTTCCTGTGTGTTGAAGGTCATTTCTCTCATCACCGAATTTATATCCAGGATCTCCCATTCCTGTTCCTTGTGGATCTCCACCTTGGATCATAAAATCCTTAATTACTCTGTGGAAGATGGTTCCGTCATAGAAAGGCTCTCCTTTTTTCTTAGCTTTGTTTTCGATTTTACCTTCTGCAAGGCCTACAAAATTGGCAACTGTTACCGGAGATTTCTCATCTTCGAATTTTACCAGAATTTCGCCTTTGCTTGTTACAAAATTTCCATAAAGCCCGTCTGGCAAGCTTTTATAAACTTCTTTGTCTATTTCCAATGTTTTACAATTTAATAATGTTAATAATGTTATAGAAAGTGCTATAATTTTTTTCATTGTTTATTAATAATAGTTAGTTATAATACTTTTACTTTGATAATAAGAGGCATATCATTTGTGATTTTTTTATTGTCGCCATAAGTTCCGTAAGCTAAAACCGAAGGAACAAGAATCTCCGCCTCCTCTCCTTTTTTCAAATACCGGATAACATCTGCTACAGCGTCCATTTCTACAAAATGTCCAAATACTACATTTTCATTTTGAATGGATGAATCATATAATTTGGTTCTGTCAAAATCATAGATGTCATATTTATAGGAAACTTTGTCGCCGTTATTTTTACGAGGAAGCTGTTCAAGGCCTTCAATATTTACCCAATAGTTCATTCCCATTGGATAATACTTTACATCTTGAGATTTGATCCAGTCTTGGATTTGAGTTCTTTCCAAAGTATTCAGATCTTTTGTTCTGTTTTTGGAAACTTCCATTTCGCTTTCAGACATATATTGCTCACCAGAATGCTGATTGGGATTCTGTTTTGCACACGATGCAATAATAGCTAAAGATGTTATGTATATTAATTTTTTCATGTTTCGGATGTCATCTGAAAATCAAAATATGATTGTCTTCAAAAAACTTTGGCAAAATTAAGAATTTTCACAGACTTAATTGGCATTAAAACAAAAACCGGAAAATAATTTCCGGTTTTCGCTTTTCAATTTACTTTTTATTTAATTCTATATGCTATAGACATTTTCTTCAACCAAAACTCTCCATCCGAAAGTATCTTCAGCGTTATTGGTTTGGATATTTACAAGGTCATTTTTAAGCTGTACTGCAAAACTCTCTTCATCAGATAGTTTTGGTAATTCAAGGTGTTCTCCCTGGTAACCCAATGCTTCAAAAATACTGGTTACAACAGCAGTTCCAACACCCCAAACTTCTTTCAAAGTTCCATTTTTCTGAGCTTCTATTACATCTGTCACTTTTACATTTCCAACAACGACATCAATTCCTCTTCTTTCAGCAAGCTTAAGGAAACTGTCTCGGGTAATTCCATCAAGAATTTTATCAGATGTTTTTGGTGTGTAGATTGTATCATTAATTCTAACGAAAACATTCATTGTTCCACTTTCTTCAAAATACTCGTGAGAACAATCGTCTGTCCAGATGATTTGGTCGTAACCTTCTTCTATTGCCAATTGAGTTGGATAGAAAGAGGCAGCGTAATTTCCGGCAGCTTTTGCAGCGCCTACACCTCCACTTGCTGCTCTTGAATAATGATCAGAGATCTTCACAGAAACCGGTGCTGTATAATAACTTTTCGCTGGAGTCGCTACAATAGCGAACATATATTTTTCTGCAATTCTTGCCTTAAGTGCTTCTTCAGTGGCAAATAAAACTGGTCTTATGTATAAAGACATTCCTTCGCCTTGCGGAATCCAATCTCTGTCTATATCTACCAAAGCTTTTAGTCCATCCAAGAACATTTCTTCGGAAATCTCAGGAATAGCCAATCTTTTTGCGGATTTGTTAATACGTTGAAAGTTCTTTTCCGGGCGGAAAAGGAACACCTGACCATCATTATCCTTGTAAGCCTTCATCCCCTCAAAACAAGCTTGTCCGTAGTTGACCCCCATCATTGCCGGGGTAAAACCGATAGGTCCATAAGGAATCAGTTGTAGATCCCCCCATTTTCCGTTCTCGTATTCACAGATTATCATATGATCTATAAAAGTATTCCCGAATGAGAAATTGTTAGGATCAAATGTTGAAATTCTTGGGTTGGTAGATTTTTGAATTATCATTTTTTAATTTTTTGTTGAGGTATTACAAATATATAATAAATATTTAATAATAAAAATTTATGTTAAATTTGTAAAAAAATACTTTGAAAAGAGAATTAATAACGACCAATGACGGAAGTAAAACTTTATTAATCAATGAGTTAGAAGAAACCTATCATTCCAAACATGGGGCATTACAGGAAGCTATACATGTATTTATTAATAATGGACTAAAATTAATAAATAGTTACGAAATTAATATTTTAGAACTTGGTTTTGGAACAGGTCTTAACGTTTTGGTAACATTTGATGAATATTTGAAAAATGACAAAAATCATCTGATTAACTATTTTGGAGTAGAAAAATATCCAATTTTTTTGGAAGAAGCGTCAGAACTTTCTTATTCCGAATTATTTTCAAATGATTTTATTAAAGATTTGGCTCTGAAAATCCACGAGTTAGATTGGGAAATCCCGAATGAATTAGCATCTGATTTTTATCTCACAAAACTTAAAAAGGACTTTTTTGATCTTAAAAACACAGAATTACCTCTAATTGATTTGGTTTATTTTGATTGTTTCGGAGCGAGAGTACAGCCTGATCTTTGGGAAATGGAACTATTGGAAATTGTAGCTGCAAAAATAAAATCCGGAGGTTTGCTGACCACATATTCATCAAAAGGAAGTGTCAGAAGAAATCTGATAGAATTAGGCTTCGAAGTTGAGAAAAAACAAGGTCCGCCGGGAAAAAGAGAAATGATGATTGCCTGGAAAAAATAATTTTCCATAAATTAGACACACCAAATTACAGCTATGATAGATAAGATTAACATTCGCGTGTATGCGCTTTGTATAAAAGATAATAAGATTCTTGCGCTCCACGAGGAATATGCAGGAGATTTTCTGATCAAATTACCAGGAGGTGGTTTGGAATTCGGAGAAAGCACAATCGAATGTTTGAAAAGAGAATTTCAGGAGGAATTGAATCTTGATATTAATGTCACAGAACATTTCTACACGCAGGACGATTTTTTGGTTTCCAGATTCCGAGATAATGAGCAATTAATCACTATTTATTATTTGGCAGAGATCTTGAATGAGCAGGATTTACTAATACTGGATCCTTGTATCGAAAAAACAGAATGGTTTCCATTAGATGGAGAAAATCCTTTCCCGTTACCGATAGATAAACGCGTTTTTGAGTTTGCAAAAGAAAAAATCCTGAATTAATTTCAGGATTTTTTATAATCTATTGGACTTCTACAAAATTGACGTCTCCATTATATTTCTTATCAATAATTAATATCATTGCAGGTTGCGAAGTATAAGATTGATTTTCGCCAACAATTTTCCGGTATTTAATTTCAAGAATATTAGCATTTTTCTTGATAGAAACCGGTTTCAATTCAACTTTCTGAGTCGATGGATCTTCTATCTGTGCCACTACGAATTCTTTAGAAAAGTTTATTGATGTTGGTATTCCATTCTCTCCCATTGTTGTCGCCATCCCGAAAACCTGATCAAAATTTTGTTGATTTTCAAACTTAGGATTATCAATCGCAGCATCAATATTATTCTTAACAAAATAATTTTTTGCTTCTTTGTAAGGAACTTCTTGATTCAAAGCAGAATATCCGGATTTTACAGAATTACAGGAAACTGAAATCACAGTCGCAACTGCTAATGCAAAAATATTTTTCATAATATAATAATTCAAATATGTTTATAAATTCCAAAGCAAATCTTCATATTTCTTTAGTATAATATCTTTGGAAAAACGAGATTTTATGGATGTTTTGATATCTTCTTTGTTGTTATTTCTATGAACAGTGTGTTTTATCTTTTCTGCAAAATCATCATAATTTTCGATATTTGATATTTCCCCATTGATTTGATCGATGATAATTTCATCTATTCCGCCAGGACAATTATTAGCTAACGAATAAACGCCGCAAGTTCCGGCCTCCAAAAGAACATTCGGAAAACCTTCATAACGTGAAGAAAGAATAAAAAGATCAGCAAATTTGAGATATTGATAAGGATTGCTTTTTTTACCGTGAAAAATAACGTGGTCTAATCCCAACATTTCCTTCATCTGCAAAAGCATTTCTTTATCTTTTCCATCGCCAAGAATATGAAGTAGAATATTTTGATTTTTGAGTCTGGAAAAAACTTTCAATAGATTATCAAAACCTTTTCTGGCAGAGAGATTCCCGATTGCAACAACGTGTTTGTGTTGTGGAGAAAATTCTGTTGGTTTATCTGATTGCTTCAGTTTTTCTTCGATGAAATCTACATCTACAGGATTATTAATTTTGACTAATTTATTTTTCTTAATCCCGAAATTTTTAATCAAATCGATTTCCATATCATTACTTTGCGCAATGATTCTGTTATAACTATTATAGAATTTATAGAAAAACTTAATTTCTTTTCTGGTAACGTGCTGCGAAACAACATTGGTTTCTCTTGCTATGAATTTGGTATTTGGAAAAAGTTTAATAAATAAGGATAAATATGCATTCACTTCTCCAAAACCTGAAAATACAATATCGGGTTTCCTACGTTTTATTTCCAAAAGAATTGGCTTCAAAGAATGTCTGATTCTTGGCGTTTGGATATCGATAATCTCAACGTCAGGTTTTAAAAAATCAAGATAAGCACCTTCTTTCCTTAGTAAAAGAATGGATGGCGAGAATTTGTCTCTGGGAAGATGATTCGCAATCGTTGTGATGATGCGTTCTGCTCCACCCGTTTCCAAATCTGGTAATATGAAAATGATTGATTTTTTCATAAGTCAAAATTACAAAACGAAATGGTAAATTGTATCAAAAAAAACTCCGAAAATAATTTCGGAGTTTTATATTAATTCGCAATATCACTGATGAATTTGATTCTCAAAATTCTTACTTCTTCATCTGTCAAATCATCGCCATATTCTGCAAGAAGCGTTTTCATACTATCGCTTTCTGAGTTTTTCATAAAATCCATAAACTCTTCTACAATATCTTCATCAAAATTTTCATTGACATAATAGTCTATATTTAGCTTTGTACCTTGATATATGATACTTTCCATTTCAGAAAGAAGCTCTATCATTGAGATATTTTTTGCTTTTGCAATATCTTCCAGATCAATTTTCTTATCCGTATTCTGAATGATGAAAACCTTGTGGCTGGATTTGTTTGCGACTTGTTTTATAACTGTATCCTGAGTCCTTTCGATTTCGTGCTCATCAACATATTTTTTGATAAATTCAGCAAAGTCTTTACCGTATTTTTTAGCTTTTCCTTCACCAACACCATAGATTTTTGCTACTTCTTCTACAGAAATCGGATATTGAACAGTCATATCTTCCAAACTTGGATCCATAAAAACCGTGTATGGTGGAATTCCGTATTTCTTCGCAACCGTTTTTCTAAGTTCTTTCAATTGTCCGAATAAAAGCTGATCCAGTCCGCCACCAGCTTGGATCTGAACTTGCTCATTGTCTGCTTTTGTTTTGGATTGCGCAAGATCATATTCTCTGTCTTCTGCGATGTGGAAAATGTTTTTTGATTTTCCGTTGATGACTTCCTGACCTTTTTCAGAAACTTTCAAAACACCATAAGTTTCAATATCTTTTTTAAGATAATCCTGTACAGTTGCTTGTCTGATGATTGATTTCCAGTAATTATCACTTTCAGATTTTCCGAAACCGAAATATTCTGTCTGTTCCAGTTTATAAGATTTTGTAACTGCAGATTCTTTTCCGGTAATTAATGAAATCAAATCTTTGGTTTTGAATTTTTCACCCAAAACTTTTATCATTTCAAGGACTTTTTTAAGGTCTTTGGTTGCATCTTTTAAAGTTGGTGGATTCTGGGAATTGTCACACATCAATGCGCCTTCTCCTTTTACAGGATCAAATATTTCCCCAAAATAATAAAGCAAATATTGTCTTCTGCTCATTGAAGTTTCTGCATAGCCAACAACTTCATTCAAAAGCTGAAGTCCGATTTCTCTTTCGGAAACGGGTTTTTGAGCAAGGAATTTTTCGAGTTTTTCTATGTCTTTTGGATCGTAAAAAGCCAAACAATAACCTTCACCTCCATCTCTACCGGCACGACCAGTTTCCTGATAATAACTTTCCAGAGATTTCGGAATATCATAATGGATAACGAATCTCACATCTGGCTTGTCAATTCCCATCCCAAAAGCAATAGTTGCGACGATGACGTCAGCTTCTTCCATCAAAAATTTATCCTGATGCAAGACTCTGGTTTTCTGATCCAATCCTGCGTGATAAGGTAAAGCGTTCACGCCATTAACTTGTAAAAGCTGAGCAAACTCTTCCACTTTTCTTCGGCTCAAACAATAAACAATTCCAGATTTTCCTTTATGCTGATTGATGAATCTTACGATTTCTTTATCGACGTTGACTTTTGGGCGGATTTCATAAAACAAATTGGCTCTGTTGAAACTTTCTTTATAAACGAGAGCATTATTCATCCCCAAAGTTTTCTGAATATCATCCTGAACCTTAGGTGTTGCAGTTGCGGTAAGCGCAATTACAGGAACGTCTGCGATTTTATCAATAATACCTTTAAGATTTCTGTATTCCGGGCGGAAATCGTGTCCCCATTCCGAGATACAATGCGCTTCATCAATAGCTACAAAAGAGATTTGAACATTTTTCAGAAAATCGACGTATTCTTCTTTTATTAATGATTCCGGAGCGACATAAAGTAGTTTCGTTTTTCCGGCAGTGATGTCGTCCATCACTTGTTTTGTCTGTGTTTTATTTAATGATGAATTGAGAACGTGCGCAACGCCTTCATCTGATGATAATCCATTTACAGCGTCAACCTGATTTTTCATCAAGGCAATTAATGGTGAAACTACAATAGCGGTTCCTTCGGAAATAAGTGCTGGTAATTGGTAACATAGTGATTTTCCACCACCAGTTGGCATCAAAACAAATACATCTTTTCCGTCAAGAAGTTCGGTTATGATCTGTTCCTGTTGGCCTTTAAATTTAGAAAATCCAAAATATTTTTTGAGTTCGGCAGATAAGTTGATGTCTTTTGTGTCCATCCTTTGATATTGTTTGCTAAATTTGCATATTATTGAAACTTATACAAATTATAGGTAGTAAATTTTTTAGCTGATTTAGATAAAAAAATGAAGCTTAAAACTTCATTTCATGATTTCAAATTATTGAAGTGAAGATACAAAATTAATATTATTAAAAAAAATAATAAAACATTTTAAAATTTTGGATTCAAAAGAAATTCTTTCAAATGCACATCAGGCGCTAGATATAGAGATTAGCGAGCTTACCAACCTCCGAAACCGTCTGAACGACAGCTTTATAAAAAGTGTTTTGACAATTAATGAAATTAAAGGAAAATTAATAGTAGTTGGCATTGGAAAATCTGCTCACGTTGCTAATAAAATTGTTGCAACGCTTAATTCTACCGGAACACCTTCTCAATTTCTCCACGCAGCAGAAGCCATTCACGGTGATTTGGGCGTGATCCAGAAACAAGATGTTGTATTATGTATTTCATATTCCGGGAACTCGCCTGAGATTGTTAATCTTTTACCTTTTCTGAAAGAATATTCAGCAGCTCTTATCGCTATGACTGGAAATCCTGGAAGTAAATTAGCAAAAGCTGCAGACATCGTTTTGAATACTCACGTTGATAAAGAGGCTTGTCCTAACAAACTCGCTCCAACAAGTTCTACAACAGTTCAAATGGCTTTGGGTGATGCTTTGGCAGTTTGCCTAATGGAACTTAAAGATTTCAAAGAAATTGATTTTGCGAAGTTTCATCCAGGTGGAAGTTTAGGTAAAAATCTTACGGCAAAAGTGGAACAATTTGTATCTACTAATAAGCCGGAAGTTAATTTAGAGGCTTCAATTAGAGATGTAATTATTTCTGTCAGCGGATCAAAACACGGGATAACTGTAGTTGTAGAAAATGAAGAAATAGTTGGCGTCATTACTGATGGAGATATCCGAAGAATGCTTTTAAATCAAGACGATATTTCAAAAGTGAAAGCTTCTGACATCATTAGTAAAAATCCCAAAACCATAGATAAAAATAAACTTGCAAAAGAAGCAATGCAGATTTTGAAAGAATATAATATCGGACAATTGGTAGTTACAGATGAAGAGCAATATTACGGAATCTTAGATATTCATAAATTGCTGGACGAAGGAATTAATTGAAGAAATAAGATAAGAGAATAAAGATAAAAGATTAATTTCGTTTGAAAATCATTTATAAATAATGAGTGAAGAAAAAGAAATGTCCTTTCTTGGGCATATTGGAGAACTGAGATCCCATTTGGTAAGATCTATTTTGGCGATTATTATTTTAGCAATTATTGTCGGTTTTAATATCAATTGGGTGATGGATCATATTTTTTTCGGGCCTACCAGAAGTGATTTTTTCACTTTCAAAGTTGTGAATCATTTTTCCAGAGAACTTACCGGAGCTGACAGTTTTATTTTACCTGCAAAATTCAGTGTTCAGCAGAAACAGTTATTTCAGCAGTTCAATGTGATGATGGCAGTTTCCATTTTCTCGGGTGTTGTTCTGGCATTTCCTTATATCGTTTGGGAAATCTGGAGATTCATAAGTCCTGCATTGATGCCAGCCGAAAAGAAAAATTCTATTTTCTACATCAATTCTGTTTGGATTTTGTTTATGCTTGGAGTTTTGACAGGTTACTTTTTGATCCTGCCTTTCGCTATTAATTTTGGATTGTTGTTCAAAGTTTCAGATAATATCGTTCAGCTTTTTGACTTGTCAGACTACACTACTTTATTTTTGCAAGTTACTATGGGGATGGGTGTTGTTTTTCTGTTTCCAATTGCAGTTTATATTTTGACATCAATAGGGATTTTGACTCCAAAATTCCTTAGAACTTACCGACGACACGCTATTGTATTAATTATGGTTGTTGCCGCAATTATAACACCGGCCGACGTTCTAAGTATGATGGCTGCAGCCCTTCCATTGGTGCTATTATACGAAATCAGTGTAATAATGTCAAATGTGATTTATAAAAAAATGCAGAAAAAGAATCTTAATACAGATCTTACAAAACTATAATCTATCTATAGAAAGTGATTTAAAAACAAAAACGAGTTTCAGGCTTTCTGAAACTTGTTTTTGTTTTTAGTCATCGCTTTCGAAGATTGTGGAGAAAGCTGATGTTACGAGCGACAGCAGAATACTAAAAAGCAATGCCCAAAGGAAACCATCAACTTGCATACTACTCATAAAATAATCTGTCAAAAGGATAATTAACGCATTGATAACAAACGCAAATAATCCTAACGTAATAATTGTAATCGGTAATGATAAAATCGACAGGATTGGTTTTACAAAGACATTCAGAATTCCTAAAACAATAGCAAAAATAATGGTAGAACCAAATGAGTCAAAATGTACGCCTGAAAGGATTTTACTAAGTAAAAATGCTGAAATGGCAGTTATCAGCAAACGAATAATAAAGTTCATAGTTTTAAGGTTTAATTGATTGAAATTTTCTCTTCAAAAAGCAGACCTAAGTTAGACTTTAATTCATAAAAATAAAAAACATTACAAGAAAATCTCATAATGTTTTGCAACAACTCCTTAAAGATAATATGTGTCTAATTAATCAAAGTCCAAATTGAGCCATTTTTGGTCGTAAGCTTTTCCAGTTTTTTCTGAGATGATAATTCGTCCAAGATTCTTTCACTATCTTTTCTGTTATTCCCAGATAATTCAGCAAATTCTTTTGCTGTAAGAAAATTATATTTCTTGAATAACGATTCCCAATCTTTCGCAAACTCAGCTTTTGTTGCTTTTGGATTGGCGGTAAGAATTGCTGTTTCGTAGAAAGGATAAGGTTTGGTTCCGTAAACGGTTTGGGTTTCGCCTTTTGTGTTTACGAAGAACAAAGTCGGAAAACCTCTTACACCAAGTTCTTTCGCTAGTTTCAAATCATTTTCAAAAAGAGTTTTTGCTTTTCCCTCATAGTCAGATTTCAGTTGATTGACATCCAGATTGACTTTCTTTGCTGCCAAAGCGATATTTTCCCATTTGGCGATATTTTTCTTTTTCAGGAAAACGAATTCTCTCAGTTCTCGCATAAACTGAATAGCTTTTTCCTCACTTTGTAGTTGAGCCGCCTTGAAAGCAATCGAAGGCGGATAAGAAGAATCCAACGGATCTTCCAGCCACACATCGCCGTCAATCGGCATATCGTAATATCCACTTACTTCATCCCAATGATGCGCAACATCAGAAGGTTTGCTGATTCCACCGCTATTGTAGCTCCAATCCGGTAAAAGGCCACCCATATGATATTCTACATCTATTTCTTTACCGTACTCCAATTTCATTTTTCGTAATTGCGGTTCTATTCCCCAGCAAGAAGAGCAGATTGGGTCTGTAAAATAGATGACTTTAATTGATTTTTCTTTGTTGTCGATGGAGATATTATCATTATTTCCAGCTTCAGGAAGTCCACAAACGCCTGTTTCTGCGTCACAAAGTAAGGGATTGTTCTTTGTTTGTTCGTTCATTGTTTTACTATTTTTCTGTGTCTGTCCGTTGTCGAAAAAAGACATCATTCCTAAACTAAAAACCAATAAGTTTTTGTAGAATCTCATTTGGATAATTTCTTGGTTAGTTTTATTGAAACAAATTTAAATCGATTTAGGTTTACATTAGCTATCAGTTTCCTTTTAGAAACTACTTTCCTGCTAGAAAGTAAGCAGAGAAAAATTATCTTTGTCAAGAAATAGATTGAGAATGAAAAAACAACCTGTAGTCAACAATACTTCGATTTGCAAAAACCGAATCACAGCCATCAAAGACACAATGGAATTACTCTCTGGAAAATGGAAATTTCATATTGTAGGAACGCTACTCCAAAGTGATAAATTAAGATTTATGGACTTGTTACGGGAAGTTGAAGGCATAGGAACCAAAATGCTTTCTAAAGAACTCCAAGACCTGGAAATGAATCATCTCATCAGCCGAACCGTATTAAACACAAAACCCGTAACTGTAGAATACCAAATCACAGAATTCGGGAAAACACTCTCCCCAATCATAGACGAAATCGCCAATTTCGGGATGAACTACCGCGCTTCTCTCTACGGCAAAACCGAATAAAATCTATCTTGAAGTAGAACTGCTTTTCTTGAAGAATTCCAGGTTTTTATAAGATTCATTCTTTTCTTTTTCCAATTTATCCGGAATCAAAATTCCCGACAGATGGTCTATTTCGTGCTGAAAAATCACAGCAGTGAATCCTTCCACCATTTCGTCGTGTTTCTTATTTTCAAGGTCATAATATTCCAGACGGATGGCATAACTTCTGTAGAAAGCATCACGAAAATTCTCGATGGAAAGGTCGCCTTCTGGTCCTTTGTTCAATAGTTCCGAGCGCCAAACAATGGTTGGATTGATAAAATATTCCACGGGAAGTCCCGTTTTATCAAAGCGCTGAACCAAAACCACTCTCCTATTAATCCCAACCTGAGGCGCCGCAATCCCAACTCCACCACCAGTTCCAGCCAAAGCCAGTGTCATTCTTTCAATCAAAATCGGCAGTGTTTTATCTTTTGGAGAAATCTCATCGGATTGAGCCAGCAAAACCTTGTGTTGTTCTTCGTTATCCGTTTGGTAGATAGGCAAAGCAGTTTTTACATCGCCCGCCAATATTAATTCTTTTTCTTCTTTAGAAAACTTTTGAGAAAATCCGTAAAAGCCTATCAATAGTAATAAAAGGAAAGTAAAATTCCGCATTGTTTAATTTTAATATCAAAGATAAGAATTTGGGCACCTTTATCCGCCTTCCGCTCCCAATCTTTTTTGCAGACGATTTCAGTCTAAATAGAACTCGAAGGTTGGCAAAAAAGGATTTCCGCTCAAGTCGGGGTGCGCTTCGCCAATTAGAACCTGAGAAATCCGAATCAATTTTTAACCAAATTGAAGCTAATTAAAAACTCAAAAAATGACCTTTGCAAAGTCCGATGAAGAGAGCGTTTGCAAAGGCAATAAAAACAACTTGATGTTTTTATAAAAACATACGGACATTTTTTGAATTTCTCCAGGGCAAACAAAAACGTTCCTCAGGAAAAATCCTAGAGGAACGCAAATAATAGAGAGAAAAATGTAACAACTATAACTCAACTATAGTATAATGAAATTTGTGTTTTTAATTAATTACTTCATTTTTTCTTCTGTTGAAAATCCAAAAAATAATTGGGAAAATAAGAAGCGTCAGTATCGTTGCAGTAATCAATCCACCGATGATGACAATTGCCAAAGGTTTCTGAGATTCAGAGCCAATTCCTGTAGAAAGTGCAGCCGGAAGTAAACCAATCGAAGCCATCAAAGCCGTCATCACAACCGGTCGGGTTCTTACTTTTACCCCTTCCATTATTGATAAATCCAATGACAAACCATTCTTGACATTCTGATGAAACTCCGAAATCAAGATCACACCATTCTGAATACAAATCCCAATCAATGCAATCATCCCAACTCCGGCGGAAATCCCGAAATTCATATGCGTTAAATGAAGTGCGATGATAGCACCAATCAAAGCAAAAGGAACATTAGCCAAAACCAGAAGTGAATCTTTCATATTTCCAAACAAAATAAACAACAGAAAGAAAATCCCAATGATACTGATCGGAACAACCTGAGCCAATCGTTGTGTTGCTCTCTGCTGATTTTCAAACTGTCCTGTCCAACCAATTGAATAACCATCAGGTAATTTTATTTTTTCAACTTTCTTCTGAGCATCGGCAATAGTTCCACCCAAATCTCTGTCTCGGATAGAAAACTTAACCCCGATGTAACGTTTGATATCGTCTCGGTAAATAAACGCAGCACCATTTTCTTTCTCAATCGTACTGATTTCCTTCAACGGAATCTTCGCACCATCCTGAGTCGGAACCATCAGAGAAGCAATATCTTCTTCATTCTTTCTGTATTCTTGAGCATAACGTAGTCTGATTGGGAATTTTCTCTCCCCATCAAACATCTCTGAACCTGTCTTTCCACCAAAAGCCATTTCCAGAACGGCTTGCGCATCAGCTGGCAATACACCATACGCCGCCATTTTACTACGATCCAAAACAACACTAATCTCCGGCTGACCAATATTCTTGATAATCCCTGGCTCCTTCACACCATCCACATCTTTGATAGACGCCAGAACCTCGTCAGCCAATCTGTCCAAAGTATGAAGATTGTCACCATAGATTTTAATCCCATTTTCTGCTTTGAACCCTGCGACCGCTTCTGCAACGTTATCAGAAATCGGTTGAGAATAGTTAAATGTAATTCCCTGATAGTTCTTCAGTTTTTTATCAATTTGCTCGATCAATTCGTCATAAGTGATCTTGCGTTTCCAATCTTCTTTTGGTTGAAGACTGACGGCGAACTGTACAAATCCAAAACCGTTCGGGTCGGTTCCATCATTACTTCTACCCGTTTGCGCCAGAACATCCGTCACTTCAGGGAAACTCATAATGTCTTTTTTAAGTTCGTTGGCTGTGACCAAAGATTTGTCCAAGGACGAACTCATCGGCATTTCCGCAGTGATCCAAAGTGAGCCTTCATTCAATTGTGGAAGGAATTCGGTTCCTAAGAATTTTGCTGAAAACAAGGTAATTGCCAAAACCGAAGTCGCCACGATTAAACTAATCTTCTTGTATCTGAAAGTGAACTTCAAACCTTTCATCACGTATTTATCCCAGAATTCCACGAATGGGTTGTGTCTTTCCTTCACATTTTTCTTTAATAATAAATGCGACATCACGGGAACTAAAGTCAGTGTGAATATTAATGCGCCCAACAATGCAAAACCTAATGTGAATGCCAGAGGAGAGAACATTTTTCCTTCCACTTTTTGGAAAGAGAAGATGGGTAAAAGTGAGGTGATGATAATTAATTTAGAAAAGAAAATCGCTTTTCCGAGTCCTGTTCCTGTTTGTTTGATCCAACCAGCTTTTGCCATTTTATTGAAGCGTTCCATTCCATATTTCTTAGCTTTGTGGTCGAGCATTACAAATAATCCTTCGACCATCACGACCGCACCGTCAATGATGATTCCGAAATCTACGGCGCCTAATGATAATAGATTAGCACTCATCCCAGCCATCTTGAGACAGAAAAAAGCAAATAATAATGATAATGGAATGATGATGGAAACAATCAAAGTCGTTCGCCAATCTGCCATAAAAATCAATACAATGACCGTTACTAATATGATACCTTCTAAAAGGTTATGCATTACAGTATTGGTTGTAAAATCCATCAGGTTTTGGCGGTCATAGAAAGTTCTCATTTTGACATCCTTCGGAAGGATTTTGGTATTAAGTTCATCAATTTTAGCTTTGACCAGTTTCAGAACTTCCTGAGCATTTTCGCCTTTTCGCATTACGACGATTCCTTCAACCGTGTCATTTTCGTTATTGAGAGAAGCTTGACCAACTCTCGGCATAGAACCTTCGTGAACATCAGCTACATACTTTACAAGGATTGGATTTCCGCTGTCATTATGAACTGTAATGTTTTCTATATCCGCAATTGATTTCACCAAACCAATTCCACGAACCACATAAGCCTGACCACTTTTCTCAATAACATCACCACCTACATTCAGGTTGCTATTAGTTACAGCTTCCAGAACTTCGGAAGGTGTCAGGTTATACTTATCTAATTTTCTTGGATCGATACTCAATTCAAAAACCTTATCCTGACCGCCAAAAACATTAATATCTGCCACACCGGGAACACTTCTCAATGCTCTGTCGATTACCCAATTCTGGATCGTCAAAAGATCTCTTGAATCCCTGTCTTTGCTTTCAAGCGTATATCTGAAAATTTCGCCAGTTGGTCCGTAAGGTGGCTGAACTTCGGGATCTATTTCGTCTGGTAAACTGACCGTTCTCAGCTGATTATTGACCATATTCCTTGCGAAAATATCATCTACACCGTCTTCAAAAAGAATCTTAACAATGGAAAGTCCGAACATCGTTGTACTTCGGACGCTTGTCTTTTTCTGAACAGGACTCATTGCCAACTCGATGGGAGTTGTTACAAAACGTTCTACTTCTTCTGCACTTCGTCCGTTCCATTGTGTGATGATGACAATCTGTGTATTTGTAACATCCGGGAAAGCTTCAATCGGCATATTCTTGAAACTGATGAATCCTGCGACGGCAAGAATCGCTACCCAAATGAATGTGAAAGCTTTATTTTTAAGGGAAAATCCTATGATACATTTTATGAATTTGTTCATATTTTATATTTAATCACAGGTTAAACTGTGGTTATTAAAATTGAATCCTTCGGATTCTTTATGATATGTTGATTCTTATCCATAGGTTGGACCTACGGCTACTGATATTAAACCCGATGGTTTATTAGAAAAGCTTTAAATATTAATTATTCAAAGATCGGTAAATCAATAATTGATTGTTGGTCACGATAGTTTCTCCTTCTGCAAGTCCGCTGGTTACATAAGTATTTTGAGAATTTTGCTTAAGAATTTTGATTTCCTTGACTTTAATATCAGTTTGTGACTTATAAACTACCACGAAATATCGGTTATCATCGAAAATTACTGAGCTGGAAGGTATTGCCAGAGCCGTTTCATTTTCTGAAGAAGAAACTTTGATAGTCGCTTTACTTTCCGGAATTAATAAACCTTGTGTATTGTCCAGAACTACTCTGGCCTGCATAGAATTGGTATCCGGATCGATGATTTTGAAGATCTTATCAATCTTACCAAAAAAGACTTTATCAGGATAAGATAATGTGGAAACCTGCGCCTTCATTCCAAGATTGATTTTATCAATATCAGCTTCGTTGACGTTCATTATTGCCCAAACGTTTTTGGTATTAGCAACATCGAAGATATTTTCGCTTCTGTCGCTTCTCAGTTCCATATCTTTATTGATGTCCTTATGAACGATATAGCCATTGATTGGCGCAATTACGCTGTAGATATTGCCTTTTTTAACATTATAAACTGTACTTACGGAATTGGATCTGTGGAGCGCATCTTTGGCTTTTTGGACCTCACTCTGGGCTTCCAGAATATCTTTTTCTGTATTCAGTTTTCCAGCGTACATTTCTTTTGCCACTCGAAGATTGTTTTCCGCAACAACAAGATCTGTTTTAGCATCGCTGACATCTTTCTGAACTTCTGCCAACTCTGTACTTCTAATGGTCGCCAAAACCTGACCTTTGTGCACATAATCTCCTAATTCTACATTCACACTGAGAACGTTACCACCAACCAGAGGAAAAATATCTATATAAGTATTTTTGTCTGCCGATATTTTTCCGTAAAAACTATATTCGTCTTCAATGAATTTCTTTTCCACTTTTGCAAAAGTTGTAGATTTCAGCATCGTTTGGCTCAACTCAAAACCTTTCGTTTCTTCCTTCACGGTTTCTTCCTTTTTGGAACAGGAAACCAAACTGATTGCGAGGATAATTGGAATAATAATTTTTTGCATTAATAAAAGATTTTGGTTTGTACTAATTGATTGAGCTGTTCTGCGGAGATCATAATCTGTTTTTTCATTTCGTAGATCTGTAAAACGGTTTGTCTGTAGCTTTCCATAAAGTCTGTAAAATCTATAAGACTGACATTTCCGCTTCGGAAGTTTTTCATAATTCCATTATATACAGTGTCAAGATTTTCGACATCAACAGGTTTTAATTCAAAATATTGATCGTATTGATTTTTCCAGGTTTGGTATGCTGATTCTACCTGTGTTTCGAGATTGAGTTTTTGATACTCGGAATTTTTCTCGTTTTGCTGGATAGCATATTTTGCTTTTTCGACATTCCCTCTGTTCACTTTCCAAAGTGGAATCGGGATTCCGATCTTTAGATTGACTTCATTATTGAAAGTTCCGGAAGCTTGGTCATACTCAGCTCCCAAATTTAGATCTGGCGTATTTAGTGATTTTTGCCATTGTGCGAAAAGCTTACTGTTGTCAATCAATTTTAGATTATAAAGATAATCTGCATTGTTCTGTAAAGCCTTTTCCTGAAGAATTTCCAAATCTCCGAAAGGCTGAGAAATTAGAATTTCGTTTTCTTCTGGTTTTGATAAATTGGGAGATATTTTTTCTGAACTTCCTGTCAAAACTTTCATATTTTGCTGGAATACAAGAATATTATTATTAATCTCTATTTTATCATTATTCAGTTGAATGACAATGCTTTGAAGTCTTACGAAATCTTTAAGAGATATATTTCCTTTATCCGTCTGGACTTTATAGGCAGCCAAAAGCTCATTCATATATTTCAGCTGACCTTCGATGCTTATCTGCTTTTTCTGTTCGTAAATAAGGTTATAATAAGTCTCCCGAAGTTGAGATCTGAGATCGACCAGCAACTGATTGAATTGTAATTGAGAAAGCTCTTTATTGGACTTTGCAAACTGGATTTCGTTTTTCTTCTTTCCGCCCAGATAAATGAGTTGTGTAATTTCTGCACCTTTTGCTCTTCCAACATCAAAAACTCTTTTATCTTGAGGATTAACAGCATTCACGTAACCGCTAATCTGAGGAAGTTCCCAAATCTTTGCCTGAATAATATCGGCGTCTGCCATACTAATATTATATTGTGCCGCAAGAAGCTGAAGATTGTTTTTTTGAAATGCTAATTCGCAATCCTGAAGAGACATCTGCTGCTGTCCGGATAGACAGACAAATGCCGAAACGGATAACACCAGCGTTGTTATTTTATTCATTTTATCTCGTTTTGGTTTTGCAAAAATGCTTTACCGACATTAAAACGGACTTAAATGAGACTTAAAAAAAACTTAATTAACGTTTTACAGATAAAAGAAATTGGGAAAATAGATTTGTAAAATATATTTCATAATAATTAATATTAGAATTGAGAGTTACTTGCAGTACGCTTATTACTATTTTATTTGAATAGATGTAAGAATACCAATTTAAATCGCAGAAATCAAAAACTGGAAAAACTTCCCAAATTATTAATATACTTAATTAAAAAACTCGATTTTCAGAATTCGATAAAAAACACGATTTTTGCAATCTCAAATTTTATTATGTCTTTAGAACAAGAAATCAGCAGAAGGAAAACTTTCGGAATTATATCTCACCCAGATGCGGGAAAAACGACGCTTACAGAGAAACTTCTTCTTTTTGGAGGAGCAATCCAGGAAGCGGGCGCGGTAAAATCCAACAAAATCAAAAAAGGAGCAACCTCCGATTTTATGGAGATTGAGCGCCAGAGAGGAATTTCCGTAGCGACCTCGGTTTTGGCTTTTGAATACAAAGGTCACAAAATCAATATCTTGGATACGCCAGGTCACAAGGATTTTGCTGAAGATACTTACAGAACTTTGACGGCCGTTGATTCCGTAATCGTCGTGATCGACGTTGCAAAAGGAGTTGAGGAACAGACGGAAAAGTTGGTTCAGGTTTGTAGAATGCGGAATATTCCGATGTTGGTTTTCATCAATAAACTGGACCGTGAAGGTAAAGATGCCTTTGATCTGCTGGATGAAGTGGAACAGAAATTGGGTCTTCGCGTGACGCCACTTTCTCTGCCAATTGGTATGGGTGCGGATTTTCAGGGGATTTATAATATTTGGGAAAAGAATATCCAATTGTTTTTGGAAGAGAAAAAACAGAAAGTTGGTGAGGCGATAAAATTTGATGATATTAATGACTCTAAAATCGATGAATTGGTTGGTGCAAAAGCGGCGGCGACGCTTCGTGAGGAATTGGAATTGGTGGAATCTGTCTATCCGGAATTTGACCGAGACGATTATATGAACGGCGATCTGCAACCGGTTTTCTTCGGTTCTGCATTGAATAATTTTGGAGTTAGAGAATTGCTGGACGCTTTTATCGAGATTGCGCCGAAGCCTCAGCCAAAGGAAAGTTCGACAAGAGTTGTAAAACCGGAAGAGAAAAACTTCACTGGATTTGTTTTCAAAATCCACGCGAATATGGACCCGAAACACAGAGACCGTTTGGCGTTTGTGAAGATCGTTTCCGGAACTTTCAAAAGAAATGAAAATTACCTGCTTGTAAGAGAAGGCAAAAAAATGAAGTTCTCCTCTCCCAACGCGTTCTTTGCGGATAAAAAAGAAGTTGTAGACGAGAGTTTCCCAGGCGACATCGTGGGACTTCACGACACCGGAAATTTCAGAATTGGTGATACTTTGACGGCTGGCGAAAAGATCAGTTTCAAAGGAATTCCGAACTTTTCTCCGGAGCATTTCCGTTATATCAATAATGATGATCCACTGAAAGCGAAACAGTTAGCTAAAGGAATCGACCAATTGATGGACGAAGGTGTTGCTCAGCTTTTCACATTAACAATGAACAATAGAAAGATTATCGGAACAGTTGGAGCGTTACAGTACGAAGTTATCCAATACCGTTTGGAGCACGAATATGGCGCAAAATGTACCTACGAACCAATTGGAATCCACAAAGCTTGTTGGGTGGAGGCGGACGAAAGGTCTGAGGAATTCCAAGAATTTGCAAGATTGAAACAGAGATTCTTGGCTAGAGATAAATATGACCAATTGGTTTTCCTGGCAGATTCATCTTTCACAATTGTGATGACGCAGGAGAAGTTTCCTAATGTAAAGTTGCATTTTATCAGTGAGTTTGCGACAGCTGTTGATTAATAAAAATTTAAGCCTCAATTATTTGGGGCTTTTTTATTAAGAAAAATTACTTATTAAATAATTATATATTTGAATATTAAAGAAATAAAATTCATAAATTTTAAAAAAAATAGAAATGAAACAAAAAATTTTAATTGGACTTATTTTTATTTCTGGATTGACTTTTGGACAAAAAAAAGCAGTATATGAAAAATCAATAACTGTTATTAGTCCTGGATTCGGTAAGTGTGGATATAAGGCTTTTAAAATAATTGGTAATACAGTTCAAATAGATACTTGCTTTGATAATGAAAAAAAAGTCTTTAAAATTGATAGAATCACAGAATTAAAAAGCAATCCTCTTTTTACTAGACTTATCGAAACAAAGATTACTAAATGGAAACAAATGGAAAATGAGATAAATAAGGTTAATAATTGTGATTATTTGGGGCCGTTTGAGGTTATTATTTCTGAAAATGATATAGTAGATAAATTTTATTTGAATAGAATGCAGCATTGTTATCCATCTTCTGCCAAACAAATATTAGAAGGACTTGATAATTATTTTAATCAAATGTATACAAGAAGATTAGAAAAATAATTCAAACTATAAATACTTACATAAAGAATATATCCAAAACCAGGATGATTTACCTTTTCCATCTCTTGTAAATCCTTTGTAAAATAATTACAACCATTTAATTTCCAATTAATTAAAACCTTACAAGAACAATCCATTTCATTTACAAATTAATTTTTCACAGCCTTGGTAGTTTTACATCATAAAATTATCCAAAATGAAAAAATTAATATTGACCGCAGTTATTCTAAGCACATTGACGATGTGTAAAAAAACAGAATTAGAACAAGCCAACAACACAATCAAAAGTGCAGATTCATTAGTTGATAACGTTTCAGAAAGCGTAGAGAAATTTGATTCTACAGCTAATACAATTGTAGATTCAGTGAATCTGAAAACTAAGGATTTAATTAAAAATAAAGAAGAAATAGAGAAAGCATTTGAAAACAGCAAAAACAAAATCGATTCTATTTCAGAAAATGTAGAGAAATTCAAGAAAGATATTGAGGATAAAAAAATCAGTTCCAATATCGATTCAATCAAGAACTCAATCAAAAAAGAAATCCCGAAACCAGTCATCAAAACAGTTAACAAAATCGTTTACCGAGATAAGCCCAAACAAGATTCGTCGCCAAAATCTGCTTCAATTATCAAGAAAGGTTATATTGAAATCAATGTAGATGATATTGCAAGCGGAAAATATTTGGTTCAAGACCAGATCAGAAAGTATGATGGTATCATCAAAACCGAGAATCTTCTCAGTAATGATGAATTCCAAACTTATTACATCACGGCAAAAGTTCCTCTTCAAAAATTTGATTATCTCGTTGAAGAATTATCAGATTTTGGAACTATTAAAAGCAAAAACGTCGAGATTGTTGGAAACGACTACAATCAAAAAAGAATGTGCGATATAGAAATTACACTTTACGGTAACAAATTGCATCCAGCTGAAAACGAAAAAGACAAAAGTTTCGGATCGAAATCAGTAGATGCCATCTCATCCGGCTGGAACGTCATTGGTAGTATTTTGCTTTTTCTCCTACCCTTTTGGCCTGCATTCTTAATTGCCGGAATTGGTTACTATTTCTACAAAAAGAAAAACAATAAAGATCAAAATCCACCACAAAATAAAGATACAAACGAAGATTCTTAAAACGAAAAAGACGCTTAAATTAAGCGTCTTTTTCTATAATTAAAGAGTGTGTGTGTATTTAATTCATCAAGCTTTTACTCAAGTTGAGAGCATCTTGGTTTGAGCCATCATATTGCAAAGATTTTGCGATATATTGTTTTGCTTTTTCCTTGTCTGTATCCTTATCTTGAAAAGCGATGAAGAAATAGGCGTAAGCTAGATTTTGTTTAGCAGCATCTACTTCAGCTGGTTTTACTTTTGCAATATACTGTTCATAAGCTGCTTTTGCACCTGCATTATTTTTAGCTGATTGGTTGGCATATCCGATACTATAATAGGCTGGTGCCCAATCTGGAATTATCGCAGTAATTTTATTCCAAGTTGAGATAGCAGAGTTCCAATCGCCTGCATCCTGATAAGCTGTTGCCAATGTCACCAAAGCCTGTGTATCATCCGGTTTTGCAGCAACTTGTTTTACCAATGCATCAATTGTTGGGTTGGATACCGTAGCAGTTTGTGTTGTTTCTGCAGATGTTGTACTAGTTGTTGTTTGTGCGCTTATAAAACCTGTTGTCATTAATGTTAATCCAAAAAACAAGCTTTTAATTTTCATTTCCGTTTTCATAACTTTTTTGTTTTAATGTTACTTATTTACCCGCAAGTACGATTCCATAAACGTTGAAAATTTAGATACTTTAAAGTTTTTAAGAGTTCATTAACATAATAAGCGTTGTAATTAAGAAAATTTAAAACATTTGTTTAAAATCCAAATTATTTAGCATACAAATAAACTTTTGGTATAATAATTAGTACATTTACATACTAAAATAACACAAAATGAACTTTGGTATAATTAAAGATGTCATTCAACTGCTGGAAAAATTTGATTCTGAAAACACAGGAGATAATTATTCTGATGATCTCGATGGATTCAAACACTGGATCTATGAGAGTGAAGTCAACAGAATAAGATCAGTTAATGATGAACCAGTGTGGGAAGGTAAGGAAAACGGAAGATCTCCGGAAAGCGTTATCAGCACTCAACTGGTTCATCTTAACCGATATGCAAAAATGTATTCCCGATCAGCAATTGCAGATTCGGATTTTCATACGCAGGAAGAATTCATCTATCTCATTAATTTGAAAGCTTTTGGAATGATGACCAAAATGGAACTCATCAAAAAAAATATTCAAGATAAATCTTCCGGAATTCTCATCATCAATAGATTAATAAAGCAAGGATGGGTAGAACAAACTAATTCTGAAGCTGACAAAAGATCCAAAGTTTTAAAAATTACAGATAAGGGAATATCAACTTTGGAAAATCAAATGGAAAAAATCCGAAATGCAACCACTATCGTAACCGGAAATCTTAACCATTCCGAAAAAATGGAACTCATCAGAATTCTTGATAAACTGGATAAATTCCATTTACCAATATTCTCTCGAAATATTGATAGCCAAAACCTTATAGATACCGTTTGCAAAGAATATTCTTTCGGAGAAAATTAAAATATGAAGAAGAAAATTGCCATCATAGGTTCCGGATTCTCAGGATTATCTGCCGCAGCTTACTCCGCAAAGCTTGGACACGAAGTTCATGTTTTTGAGAAAAATTCCAGCATTGGCGGTCGTGCAAGAAGTTTCCAAACGGAAAATGGCTACATTTTCGATATGGGTCCAAGCTGGTATTGGATGCCTGATATTATTGAAGACTTCTTTAATGATTTCGGAAAGAAAGCTTCCGATTTTTACCAATTAGTTCCACTTGATCCACAGTTTGAAATGGTTTTTTCTGATGGATTAATGGCAATTCCTAAGGATTTTGAGGCAATGAAAATTCTCTTTGAAGAAACTGAAAATGGTGCTGGAAAAAAGCTGGAAGAGTTTATGAAAGATGCGAAATTCAAGTATGAAGTCGGAATGAAGGATTATGTCACAAAACCTTGTAATTCTTGGCTAGAATTTGTTTCAGTTAAAATATTGAAAAGTACTTTCAGTCTTGATTTATTAACAGATTTTAGCAAGTTTGTTCGAAAGTATTTTTCGCATCCAAAGCTGATTACTTTGATGGAATTTCCAGTTATTTTTCTTGGCGCAGCACCAAAAGATATTCCTGCTCTTTATAGTTTGATGAATTATGGCGGTTACAAATTAGGAACTTGGTATCCAATTGGAGGTTTCATCAAGATTATAGAATCAATGCAGGAAATTGCTGTTGTGCAAGGTGTTACATTTCATCTTAATTCAAATGTTGAACAAATTATCATTAATGATAAAAAAGCAAATGCACTGATTGTAAACGGTGAAAAAATTCAATTTGACTCCATCATAGCTTCATCAGATTATGAACATACGGAAAGCAAATTGCTTCCGAAAGAATACAGAAATTATAATGATGATTATTGGAAAAAGAAAACTTTTGCACCTTCCTGTTTGATATTTTACTTAGGAATAAAAGAGAAAATTCCAAATCTTAAACATCATACTTTGTTCTTCGAAAATGATTTGGATCTTCATACTACAGAGATTTATGAGGATAAAAAATGGCCGTCAAAACCACTATTCTATGTTTGTTGTCCGTCGAAAACTGACGAAAATATAGCACCGGAAAATTGTGAAAATGTATTTTTATTAATGCCAATCGCAACAGGAATTGCAGATTCTGAAGAAGAAAGAGAAAAATACTTTCTGGAGATGATTGCAAGATTGGAAAAACACACCCAAACATCCAACCTGATATCAAAAATCGAATATAAAAGAAGTTACTGTATTGATGATTTTAAACAAGACTATAATGCTTATGACGGAAATGCTTATGGATTGGCAAACACATTATCGCAGACTGCAGTCTTGAAACCATCTCTCAGAAACAAAAAAGTGAAGAATCTTTTCTATACAGGACAATTGACGGTTCCTGGACCTGGCGTTCCTCCATCTATTATATCAGGAAAAATAGCGGCAATTGAAGCCGATAAACAAATAAAATCTGCCTATGAAAAAGTTATTTGATGATCTTTCTTACAAAATAAGCAAAGAGACCACAAAGCAATACAGCACTAGTTTTTCACTGGGCATTTTGGCATTATCTTCCAAGATTCGGAATCCCATTTATGCAATTTACGGCTATGTAAGATTGGCAGACGAAATAGTGGATAGTTTTCACGGTTTTGATAAAGAAAAACTGTTGTCAAGATTTCGGGATGAAACTTTTTTGGCATTGGAAGAGAAGATTTCTTTGAATCCAATTTTACAGTCTTTTCAGGAAACAGTCAGTAAATATCAAATCGATCACGAATTGATTAAACAGTTTTTAAAAAGTATGGAGATGGATCTTCACAAGATTGATTATAATTCTCAACTTTACAAAGATTACATTCTTGGATCTGCAGAAGTGGTTGGTTTAATGTGCCTTCAAATCTTCGTCGATGGAAAAAAAGATGAATTCGAAAGGTTAAAACCTTTTGCAATGATGCTGGGATCTGCATTCCAAAAAGTCAATTTTCTGCGGGACATGAAAGATGATTACGATATTTTGGGAAGAACTTATTTTCCAAATGTAGATATTACGGCATTTGATAACAAAGTAAAATCTGAAATTGAGAAAGAAATAACATTTGAGTTCCGGGAAGCTTTGGAAGGTATCAAAAAATTGCCAAGGTCCTCACGGTTTGGCGTTTATCTTGCATTCCGATATTATCTTTCTCTATTTAAAAAAATAAAAAAAACATCTGCAAGTCAAATGATTAACCAGAGAATCCGAATCTCAAATAGTAAAAAAATATCCCTGATGATGGGTTGTTATGTGGAGTATAAAATATTATCACTTTAGATATTTCTATAACACAAAGAATTTAAATTAATAAGAATAAAAGAAATAAAAATGGTGCATAGATTAATGAGGCAACAACAACTAAATTGTGACTTAGAAACAGCTTGGAGATTTTTTTCTTCTGCAAATAATTTGTCTGTAATTACGCCTCCTGAAATGAAGTTTGTTGTGCTTACAAAATTACAAAATGATGATATATATGAAGGAATGACAATAGACTATCACGTATCTCCATTATTCGATATAAAACTAAATTGGCAAACGGAAATTGTACAAGTAGAAAATTTAAAGAATTTTATTGATTTTCAGAATAAAGGCCCTTATAAAATCTGGCATCATTATCACGAGTTTATAGAAAATGATGAAGGTGTTCTGATGAAAGATGTTGTAGATTATGAACTTCCTTTAGGATTTTTGGGAGAGATTGCACACAAACTCTTCGTAAAAAAGAAAATAGAATCTATTTTTGATTACCGTAAAGAAGTATTGAAAGTTCTATTCAATAAGAATAAAAAGGAATTATGGGCTTCCTCATTATATTAATTACATTTTTGCTGATGGAAGGATTTACCTGGCTGGTTCACAAATATGTGATGCATGGTTTCCTATGGTCGTTACATAGAGATCATCACGATCACAGCAGCGATCCGCCTTTAGAAAAAAATGATTATTTCTTCGTTATTTTTGCTATTCCTGCAATTGTGTTGATGTATGTCGGAACAATGAACAATTTTAATGTTTTATTTTACATCGGCATTGGAATCACACTTTACGGAATATCTTATTTTTTTGTCCACGATATCTTCATTCATCAAAGAGTGAAGTTTTTAAAAGACACGAAAAATCCTTATCTATTAGCAATTAGACGTGCTCACAAACAGCATCACAAACACATTAACAAAGAAGATGGCGAATGTTTTGGATTCTTGTGGGTTCCTGTAAAATATTTCAAAATGTACTTCAATAAAGATAAAGTCTGATGATCCAATATACTTATCTGTTGATTAATTTCTTTACTGTCATTATATGTTTCATTTTTTCTTTTCATCCGAAGATTAATTTCAAAAGGCATTTTCTTGCTTTCATAAAGTCTTCATTATTAGTAGGATTTGTATTCATTTTATGGGATATTTGGTTTACAAAAAATGGTGTTTGGTGGTTTAATTATCGATATCTTATTGGCTTAAAAATTTCGGAATTACCAATAGAAGAAATATTGTTTTTCATTTGTATTCCATTTTCTTGTGTTTTCACGTATTTCTGTTTGGACAAATTTTTAAAACTGGATTGGCAGCCTTTGCCAGAAAGGATTTTCGTAATTATTTCTATCCTTTTATATTTAGGAATAGCCATCTATTTTCGTGGAAAAATTTATACATTAGTTACGTTTTCTACAACTGTAATCACTTTGTTAATATTATATTTCGTTCTGAAAATTCGTTGGATTGGAAAAGCTTCATTTATCTATTTGATATTAATGCCCGGATTCTTAGCCGTAAACGGAATTCTTACAGGAACTGGACTAGACTCTCCTATTGTCAATTATAATCCATCAAATTTCATTGGTTTCAGAATTCTTACCATTCCAATCGAAGATGTTTTTTACGGTTATGAAATGATTCTTTGGAATATATATTTTTTTAAAATATTTAAGAAATCAGAAGAATAAGCTCAAAACATTTTATGATTCTTCTTTTCTAAATTCAATTTTTATGAATGTTCTTAATTTATAATAATTCAGTTTTTGCATTTTATTTGTCATTGTTACACTTCGTCGAATTTTCGTCAATGAAATGGCTTAAAGCTTATCTTCCAAATATGAAGGTGATAATCACTTTTGGGAAGCAAAAATCAAAAGACAACCTAGCAGTATTTTTTCATCTTTGGAAAAAGAAAAATGGCATGGATTGCTAACCATTTTTAGAAAGATAACTACCAAATTCCTTTATTTATAAACGAAAAAAGTCGCCAAATGGCGACTTTGTAATTGTGTGGTCCCACCTGGGCTCGAACCAAGGACAACCTGATTATGAGTCAAAGATTAAAAAACCATAATACAATTGATTATCAAAAAATTAACAGATTTAGCTACTACTATATCTTTGAACATTTCGTTAGATTTTTGATGTGTTATTAATAAAACCTTGCAACAAATCTTGCAACTAATATTTAATTACGAGAATATTCATATTTACATTTTTCAGAACAAAAATCTTCCAAGTTTGCAGAACAAGTATATTTTATAGCGTCATAACTATTAATACCTGAAATTATGGCAGTTTTGACCTCGTGTAAATAATTGTTTATATCAGGCTTAATACCATATCCGATCTGTAAGCTTCCCCACATTGAAAAGGCATAAGGACTTGTCAGATTATTAAGATTATTCTGTGTTGTTATCAATATATTGGCACTCATTTCCTTTCCACACCACCTGCATTTTTTCGTGGATTGTCCACAATTGTGACCAACCGCACTTTGAGGGTCGGGATTAGGGTCGCTTAATATTTTTTTCAGTTTAGTAAGTTCGTCACTTGTGAGTCCTAGACTTTGTATGATCTCAGACTTGTTTACTTCCTGATCTATATCGTCTGAGATCTGAATATCGTTCCAACTGAAATAGTCTGGATCAGATGGGTTTGCTACCTTTTCTTGTTCTACAATGGCAACTGATTGGTTCAGACTTTTTTCATTTATTTGTAAAACTTCGTCTCCATATGGTTTAAAATCTGATAATCTAAATTTTGAGTGATAGTTGAAATTATAATCCAAAAAAGTAACAATAAGACATGATAAAAACAGATAGGTAAAGAAACCACCGAAAACTGAAAATTCAAAGTTGTGTCTATCTTCTTTTTCAGTTATAATATAAGATCCAATGGTATCTAATACTTTCATAATAACGACACCTGCTATCAAAATAATTAGTAAATCTCTAAAGTTGATTATTGAAAAATTAATTTTAGATAAATAATCGAAGTAATCCATGATTTTTCAGCGTAAAATTTAATTGTTTATCGTTTATTGTCTGATCAATTTAAATGACTTGAAAGTTTTGTCAAAAGAGATAGTTACGTTATAAGTACCAACAGGTAAATGATTCCCTATCACTTCAATTGCCTTAGAAGAAATATATTTTCGATCAGAAACAAGAATTCCTGTCGAATTATAAATTTTAACAGTGACATTTTTCGAATTTATATTTTTGAAATTAATAGTAAATTTATCTGTGAAAGGATTTGGATAAATTTGAATAACATCTTTAGAAATATCCGTAATCGCAAGAGAAGAATTACAAATTGTGGAGTACAAATCACCGACAATGTTCCATCCTTTTGAGTTTATGAGTAAATCTCGGTACGTTTTACCATCTAAACCATATCTTACACCGCCAACTCCAAAATTGAGGTTATTTGGTGTGTTTACGTTTTCCGACCATCCTTTCAGAGTTTTCATATAGTTCTGACAGTCCATTCCCGAAGAATCAAAAAAGTTATGAAGGGAATTAAAACCATCAGAATTACTGATAAGATTTATACTTTTTAAATTCCAGTTCCCAAGATCCTGATTAAAGGCTGTTGCACCTGAGAACATATGTTCCATTGTAGTCACATTACTCACATTCCAACTTCCAACAGGTTGGTTGAATTTTTTAGAGTTAACAAACATTCCTCCCATATTGGTTACTTTACTAACATTCCAGTTTTGAAGAGATTGATTGAATGATTGTGCATTGTAAAACATGACGTACATATCAACAACATTTTCAACATTCCAATTTTCTAAAGGTTGATTAAAAGAAGATGTATCCCGAAACATCCCTCTCATGTTGGTTACCTTACTTACATTCCAAGAACCGATCGGTTGATTGAATGTTGATGCAAAGGAGAACATAGCTTCCATATTGGTCACATTACTGACATTCCAATTAGAAAAGGATTGATTAAACAGAGAGTTCTTAAAGAACATATAGGACATATTGGTTACGTTTCCGACATTCCAATTATTGATACCGCTTACTGTTTTAAGTTTAGAACATTCGGCAAACATTGAATACATGTTGGTGACATTCTGAAAATCCGGAATATCCGTGGCATCAATGTTTAAATTTGTACAATACCAAAACATCTGACTCAGATTCGGTTTCCAGTTGATGTCTCCCCACTGTGAAACGGAAATCAGTTTCTTTGCTTCAGGATCGTCATAAACCGTAACTTTTGAATTAAACCTAAATTGAGAAGATGGAACAATACTGAGTCTGTAATTACCAGTTTGAGGAAAATCAATTATGACATCACCACCAGTACTTTGACCTACACTTGAAATTGAAGAGTCATTGACGTTTACATAAGAATACAGGAATGATCCTTCTGTTATGAATCGAATGTGTTTGGAGTTGTCATTATTGATATTAGTATTCCAAACTGTGACAAAAGGTCTTTGTCCCGATAAAGAGGTAAATGAATACAATAAAATAATAGATAGAAACAGTCCAACTCTGGATGTTTCTAAGAAAAAATTAAATTTTTTTTTGGTTAAATGGGTTTTGTTTTTTTTCATGATTTTAATTATTTGAGTTAATGATTATTTGTTTTTGTTATTGGATTTTTCAGATACCATTTGGAATCTTTAACAACAACCAAACAACTGTTATCGGTTATTTTCATCATCCCATTGGTATTGTTGGAAAAGACGGTCAAATTGACCACCTAATTTCGGAGTAAATTGACCACTGATTTCGGAGCAAAGTGACCACCACTTTCCGGTTCAAAATGACCACCTGTTATCTGGGTTATATTTGAGATAAAAA
>JASCOV010000011.1 GCA_029960045.1 Flavobacteriaceae bacterium PS02293 | reverse complement strand
TACAAGACAGCCTTTAGGGTGGTTTTAGCAGAGGGGCTCACCTGTTCCCATTCCGAACACAGAAGTTAAGCCCTCTAGCGCCGATGGTACTGCGAAAGCGGGAGAGTAGGTCGCCGCCAGTTTTTTTAACGCTCATCATTCACTTGATGAGCGTTTTTTTTGTTATATACCAAACAAATAACAAAACTCTTTAAATTCGATTTGAGCATTGAAAATTATGCCTAACAATTTGCATTCATAATGTATTAATGAGCTTTTGTATATTTGCTTTGAATTTTATTAATAAAAATTTTTATCAACTATTTATGAAAAAACTATTTACCTTTTTAATATCATTAATAATTATTAATTTTTCCTTTGGCCAATTCTCTGGAGGTAATGGTAGCATTGCATCACCTTATGAGATTTCTACACTTAATGACTTAAAATTATTAAGTGATAGTCCACAATATTGGAGTAAAAGTTTTATTCAAACCCAGGATATAGATGCTATACAAACTAAGGATTGGAATAATGGATCTGGATTTTTGCCAATCGGCAGACCTACAGACTTAGCGCCATATTTTTGGGGAAGATATGATGGGAAAAGGTATGCTATAAAAAATTTGTATATCAATAATCAAGATTTGGATTATACTGGGTTTTTCTCTTATACATTTTGCTCTTCTAGTACATTTGATATTCAAGGTATTAATTTGGTAAATGCAGATATTACTGGAAAATCAGTTGTGGGTGGCATAGTTGGTTTGAGTTACGCCTATACAAAGAACTGTTCTGTAACTGGTAAAATAAAAGGTTTGAATTACGTGGGTGGGATTGCTGGTATTCAGTATTACTCTGTAAACAATTCTTTTTCTTATTGTCAAATTACAGGGACAAATGTTATAGGTGGAATTGTGGGAATAAAATATTGGGGAGAAATTAGCAATAGTTATTCTTCGTCAGATCTATTTGGTAATTCTCAAATTGGTGGCCTTGCGGGAGATGCAAACTCAGCAGTAATGAAAAATTCTTATGCCAGAGGTAAGATTAATGGAAATACATCTTTAAAGGGTCTTTTATCAGGAAATCTATCAGCATCTACAGTTGTTACAAATAGTTTTTGGAACAAAGATATCTCTGGTATAGATGCATCTATTGGTGGAGGAACTGGTTTGTCAGCTAATGAAATGTTACTCAAGAATACGTACACATCAAAAGGATGGGATTTTGTTGATGAAACCACTAATGGTACAGAAAATATTTGGAAAATGGATACAATGAATATCAATGATGGTTATCCTATATTTAGTTATCAGAATGCTTCTTTGTCTACAGACGATAAGAGTATAATTAAAAATGTATTCTATCCGAATCCTGTGCAAGAGTATATTCATTTTCAAAAACCCTTGAAAAAAGTTGCCATATATGATTTAACAGGAAGAAAGATTCTCGAATCGAGTAACGCCACTATATCAAAATTAAATCTTGAAAAATTATCATCCGGAAATTACTTACTGAAAGGAGAAATGGATAATAATCAAACAACAATACAGAACATTATAAAAAAATAACCCAAAAGTTAATTTAGGTAGAGTTTATTTATAATATTTTAAGAAATAGCAATTAGCTATTGTAAGTTATATTAGTTATTTTTGCACAAATTAATTTTTAAAATGAAAAAATACTTAGTTCTTCTTTTAATTTCTCTAATGGTAGTTTCTTGCTCCAAAATTAAAATAGAAGGAAATGTAAAAGGAGGTTCTCCTCTGGAAAGAATAGAATTCATAGAAGCTTCTGGTGTAGCAACACTTCCACTTGTTAACATTGGTGTTGATGATAAAGGAAACTTCAAAGGCGAATTCAAAGCTCCGAAAAATGGTATGTATGCAATGACTTATGCTGGGAAAATGAATTTCATTTATCTTAAAAAAGGTCAGACTCTTAATATTTCTGGTGATGCAGCTACTTTTCCTGAAGTTTACAAAATTGAAGGTGATGCTAAAAAGAACAACGATTTCATTACAGCTACTCAAAAATATTTGGAATCTTACAGCTCAAAACTGAATATGCAAATGTTGCAAAAGAAAGAACCTGAATTCTTAGCTGATATTAAAAAAATCCATTCTGATCTTGAAAAAAATCTTGATGAGAATGCTGACAAATTAGGTGCAGACAGCGAGGTTGTAAAACTTAAAAAAGATGAGTTAACTACTAATATATTAACTTTCTTAGTTCAGTATCAGTCAGCTCACGGTCAAGTTGCCGGAGATCCTTCTTTCAAGGTTTCTAAAAACTTTACAGATTACGAGAAAACTTTGACTGAAAATAATGACAGAATGGTAGAAAATCTCCCTGTTTACAGAAATTATCTATTGAACAAAGTAGGACAGAATTTCCAAGCTTTTGCTGAAAAACAAACTGACAAAAACAATGCAAGTATGTCAGCCATATTTGCAAGATTCCTTGCTACGGATAAAGAATTATCTCAAAAAACAAAAGACTATTTGTTAGCTTTCGTAATTGCTAAATTTGATCTTAACCCTTACACAAGTGATGTAGAAAAAGTTAAAAAAGTTAGCGATGAGTACATCAAGGATTCAGAAGTTAAAAAAGACCTTAACTCTGCGATCAATGCTGTATTTGGATTGAAGAAAGGAGAAGAAGCTCCAAAAGTAAGCCTTGTAAAATTAGATGGGAAATCTGGAAATTTAGAAGTAAATGGAAAACCAACTTTGGTAATGAGTTATGCTTCTTGGAATCCTTACATCGGACAATCTACAATTCCGGTTCTTAAAGAAGTTGTGAATTTTTATAAAGCTAAAGTGAACTTCGCATTTGTAAACTTGGATGATACAAAAGAACAATTCACAAAAACAGCTAATGCAATGTTGAAAGGTATTCCTGGAACTAATTATTATGCTGAAGGTGGATTACAATCAGAATATGCTAAGAAATTTTTTATCTATGGATTCAAAATTCCTGGGTTTTTCTTGATCGATAAAGATGGAAAAGTAGCAAGCCAGACTTTCTATAATTTAGGAGATGCTAAGTTTGTAGAAGAAATGAACAAAATTTCTGGTCTTCAGGCTCCAACTGTGAATCCACAAGTACAATTGCAAAATGATTTGTTGCAACAGAATCCAAATGCAGATTCTGCAAAAACAAAATAATAGATGAAACAAAGAAGAAATAAAATTCTTGAAAATATCAGACTCCTTTCCGCCGGTGCGAAAGGAGTTTCTGTTGGTAAGACAGAAGATGGTAAAACCGTCTTGGTGAAAGGTGCAGTTCCAGGAGATCTTGTCAATGTAAGAGTCCAGAAATCAAAAAGTAATTATTTTGAAGGTGAAGCTGTTGATATCTTGGAATATTCTGAATTCAGAGTAGATGCCAAATGTATCCATTTCGGAACTTGTGGTGGATGTAAATGGCAGAATATTGCATACGAAAAACAACTCGACTTCAAACACAGTGAGGTTGTGAATAACATCAAGAGAATTGGTGGTTTCCAAGAATTTGAAGAGATTCCAATTCTAGGTGCTCCAGACCAATATTTCTACCGGAACAAAATGGAGTTCTCTTTTTCCAACGCTCGCTGGTTGACAAAATACGAAATCAGTTCAGAAGAAAACTTCGGAAACAGAGATGCGTTAGGATTCCATATTCCCGGGATGTGGAGCAAGATTCTTGATCTTAAAGAATGTTTCCTGCAAGAAGATCCATCAAACCAAATCAGATTGGCAGTTAAGAAATACGCTGTTGAGAATGGTTTGGAGTTTTACGATGTTAAGGAACAAAAAGGATTCCTAAGAACTTTGATGTTGCGTCAGAATTCCAAAGGTGACTGGATGGTACTTTTCCAATTGTATAAGGATAACAAGGTTGAAAGAATCAAATTATTTGATTTCCTTTTAAGTCAATTTCCACAGATTACGACTTTAGTTTATGCTATCAATCCGAAAGGAAATGACAGCATCTACGATTTGGATATTCAGAATTACTATGGAGAAGGCTTTATCTATGAAGAAATGGATGGTCTTAAATTCAAAATCGGACCGAAATCTTTCTTCCAGACTAACTACAAGCAGGCTTTAGAATTATACAGGAAGACATTAGAATTTGCTGATCTTACAGGCGACCAGGTGGTTTACGATCTTTATACAGGAACAGGAACTATTGCACAATATGTCGCAAGAAATGCAAAACACGTAATCGGAATAGAAGCAGTTCAGGAAGCAATCGATGCAGCTACTGAACACGCAGAACTGAATGGCCTAACAAATACAACTTTCTATTGTGGCGATATGAAAAACGTCTTCAATGATGAGTTTCTTGCCAATCATCCAAAAGCTGATGTGTTAATTACCGATCCGCCAAGAGACGGGATGCACCAGAAAGTGGTGGAGCAGATTTTGAAATTGGCGCCGGAAAGAATTGTTTACGTTAGTTGTAATTCTGCGACACAAGCCAGAGATATAGCATTAATGAAAGAGGATTACGAATTGGTCAAGATTCTTCCAGTTGATATGTTTCCACAAACGCATCACGTAGAGAATATCGCTTTGCTGATTAGAAAATAAGGTTTAATTTTATTCTGTCTAAGGTCTAAAACAACAATTATTAATGAAGAACTTAATATGGATTTTCGGTGTTTTATTGCTTCTCACAAGTTGTGGAGGAGATGATGATATTTGTTTGAATTCAGATTCTACACCAAGGCTCAAACTATTGTTCAAAAATGCTAACAATCAAGATGTCACTTTGGATACCTTGTATGTAGATGTAGATTATGGGAAAGACTCACTTACACATATTATCACAGCTGCAGCCAATCAGGACTCAGTGATGGTTCCTATGAGAATCGACGATAGTCCTTATACAGACATTTATATTAAGCAAAGATTGGTAGGACCTACAAGTAAATTAAGAATCAATTACGATAAAAAAGCAATCTATGTTTCTCCTGCTTGTGGTTTCAAAATCAATTACGAAAATCTGAAAGGAGCAATTCTCCAGGGCAATCCCGTACAAAGTATTCAATCCAATAACACTTCATTGACGAATGAGAATAGTATCAATTTTTATCTGCGCTTTTAGCCTTTTATCAGTTTCAGTCTTTTCTCAGACCAAGAAAGAAGAGAAAAAGCAGGATTCGATCAAGTGGCAATACAAGCCTAACTTTACTGTTGGTGTAGATGTGCTGAATCTTGGAATTGGTTTTTTCGGCGACAGGCAGCTGATTCAGGGATTTATTTCCAGTAGAATTAATAAAAAAGTGCACGCAGTTATCGATGTAGGATATGATAATAATATCTATCAGAAAAATGGTTACGACGCAAAAGCTGACGGGCTATTCGCTAAGATTGGAGGATTCTATATGTTATCTACCGATCCGGAGAATGCCCTGAATGGTTTCTATGCCGGAGGAAAATTAGCCGGAAGCTTCTATAATCAGGAATACAAAGCAATTCCGGTAAAAGGCCTGAACAGCGATGGTATTTTCGTCTCATTTGATCCTTCCACACAAAGTAGTTATTGGATAGAGGCGATGCTGGGAGCAAGAGTTCAGGTTTTCAACAGCAATTTTTTCATTGATGTGAATGTACAGCCAAGATATTTAGCCTATACCACGAAGCAGGACGAGATCGAACCGATGATTGTCCCCGGTTTCGGGAAAAGTTCCGGAAGCTTCAATATGGGTTTCAGCTGGAACATTGCTTACAAGTTTTAAAATATAAAGTTCGCCTACAAAGCGGACTTTTTTATTTTGGGCAGCTATTCCGCCTTCCACTCCCGCTTTTTTCTTTTCACTGACTTCGCCTTCGCGCTCAGTCAGCGAAAAGAAAAAGAGCTCCGTTCAAGTCGGGCTGCAGCAGAGCTTCTATCAAGGTTTCGACAATAATCAAATAAGTTTTCCCCAATTATCATACGTGAAGTTGCATAAAACCACACGTAAAGTCAATCATTATCACGTGTGTTGTTTTCAGATATCACGTGTGCTATTTATCAGCGAGAAGCTACTCATTCTAACTTAGCAAGCTTGCTATCTGCTAATACCAAGCTTACTCTTAGCGAAAAGCAAGCTTGCTCCTAATCCAAAGCAAGGCATCCTTTTAATTAATCTTCATTTTGTTGAAAAATCAACTTGATTATTTTCAAACCTCAAAGAAAAGAAAAAGCACAAAACCGATGATCAGTTTTGTGCTTTTTGTATGTTTTGTAAGTTGATTGTTATCCTAATTCAATTTGATATTGAAAGGCATTTCCATCATTACAGATGCTTTTGCATTAGGGCCTGTTACCTGCTGGAAAATTTTGAAGTTCTCTTTCCCGATTTTATTTTTGATTACTCTTGTCGAGAAATCTTCATCAGTTTCAGAAGAAAAGAATTGTTCGAATTTTGACATCTTCGCCGGATAAGCTGATACGCCGTAATCTTTAAGATCAGCTTTCTTTGCTGCATATTTAATAGCATCCTGCAAAGTTCCCAACTCATCTACAAGTCCAATTTCTTTAGCTCTTACGCCTGACCAGATTCTTCCGCCACCTACAGCATCAATCTGTTCAAAAGACTGCTTTCTGTTCACAGTTACAAAATGTACAAAACGTTGGTAAGTAGATTCAACACTTCTCGTCATAATTGTAAGTGTTCCGGGGCTTAGTCCATTAATAGCGGAGATCATATTGGAATTGGCATTGGTTGTAACAGCATCACTTCGGATTCCGTTTTTCGCCGCTAAGTCTTTGAAGTAAGGAATAACACCAAATACACCGATAGATCCTGTCAAAGTATTTGGTTCGGAGAAGATCTTGTCAGCACCCATTGCAATGTAATAACCACCTGATGCAGCGTAATCTCCGAAAGAAACTACAACTGGTTTTTTACGTTTCAGTTGCTGCATCTCAAATAGGATTTCGTCTGATGCATTGGCACTTCCGCCAGGGGAATTAATTCGGAAAACTACTGCTTTCACATCATCATCATCCTGAAGTTTTTTGATCTCTTTTCTGAAGTTTTCTGAGTAGATAGCGTCATAACCTTTCCCGTTGTTGATAGCTCCTGAAGCGTATAAGATTGCGATTTTGTTTTTACCATCTTCAGAATCGTTCGATTCTGCATATTTTGCAAACGAGATTTTGTTGATCTTTTTATCAGAATCGATGTTTAGTTTTTTTCTGATGATGTTGTCATATTCAGATTTTTGAATCAATTGATCAGCCAGTTTATACTTCAAACTCAAATTTGGTAGATAGCTATAAAGACTGTCAGTAATTGTTTTAAGTTCTGAAGCAGGAATTTTTCTTGAAGTAGAGATTTTATTAGATGTATTATTCCAAATATCATTTAACAAAGTTGAAAGCTGTTCTTTATTTTCAGGAGAGATTTCATCTTTTAAAAATGGCTCAACAGCTGCTTTGAATTTTCCGTGACGGATTACCTGGATTCCGATTCCGTATTTCTCAGCAAAGCTTTTGAAGAATGTTACTTCGGCAGAAAGCCCTTTTAATTCTATGCCTCCGGCTGGATTTAGATAATATTTATCAGCAACAGAACCTAAATAATAAGCGCCTTGAGAAACAGAGTTTCCATAGGCGTAAACAAATTTTCCACTTTTTTTAAAGTCTATCAATGCATTCCTGATATCATCTAACTGTGTGATTCCGGCATTAATATTATCTGCTTCTATGCTGATTCCTTTTATTTTGTCATCAGTTTTTGCTTTATTGATGGCTTGCAGAACATCATATAATAAGACTGCGTTTTCTTCTTTCTTAAAACTGAAAAAATCTTCTTGATCTTCTGATGGACTGTCTATAATTTTGGTTTTAAGATCTAAAGTAAGAACAGAGTTAGATTTTACATCCGAACTTTCTGATATAGAAGATAAAATGATAAATCCGATAAAAAAGGCAAAAAATCCTGCTATCACTATGAAAATTGCAGTTAAATTTGCGAGAACTAGTTTGAAAAAACTTTTCATTATAAAATAATTTGTTTGATATGTCGCACAATAGTGTCATTTTGTTACTGGGAAGTAATATTAATAATCCTGAAAAAAATATCCAGATTGCTCTGGAAAAAATCGAAACTAATATTGGTGCAATATTAAAAAATTCTGAATTAATCATATCAGCGCCCGTAGAATTTGACAGTATAAATAATTTTTGTAATATTGCAGTTAAATTAAAAACACAATTTTCGCCTATAATGCTGTTGAAACAGCTGAAAAAGATTGAAATAGAGATGGGTCGGGTTAAAGACTCTTCATATTTTGATACTTATCGGGACAGAATTATAGATATTGATATAGTATTATATAACAATATAAGGTTTATCTCAAAGAGATTAGTTATTCCTCATTACAAAAATCTTTATGAAAGAGATTTTGCAAGAGCAATAATTAATGAAGTAAAATAAATTTTAGGACACAAATGATTATGAAAAAAAAACTATTTCTACTTTTTCTGCTGCCTTTTTTAGGTTTTGCTCAAACCAAAGAGGATAATAACAATTCCGAAATTAAAACCCAGCCTTTCAATAATAAAAGCCGACTTTTCAAAGATTGGTCTATTTCCGTAGGTGGGGGTGCCGCTTTTATGGCGAATGCAGATCTTACGTCTTTTTATGGGGGCAAGGTCAATTGGGGCTGGAATGGCTATGTAAGTCTAGACAAACAAATTACCCACGTTTTTGGAATCTCATTATTGTATACAAGAGGAGAAACTCAACAAAAAGCATATCTCAATGATCTTGCCGGCGTTGGACATGGGTATACTAAATTTGACCAGATAGCTTTAATTGGTGATGTTAACTTTTCAAATATTATGAGAAGAGTAGATAATAAATCTAATTTCAGATGGGCATTACACGGTTACGGAGGAATTGGATTTACAGGGTATAAAACATTCTTACAAGACGATAATATTCTTAGCAAATGGCCATTATATATTGAGCAGAAAATGGGGATTTCTTCTTTCACATATATTGGAGGAGTTGGGTTAAAATATAATGTTTCAAGACTGCTTGATCTAGAATTAAGAACTTTATATATTATCAGTGGAGATGAGGAATTTGATGGTGGTGGATGGACAAGAGAAGCTGCTCCTGGTTACAATTTAATTAATGATTCTTACACAGATAATGCGTGGCTTGTAAACCTTGGTATTTCTTTCAAATTAGGAAGACATCAAGATCACCTACGTTGGGTAGATCCATTACAAGGTGCTTATGCAAAAACCGCTGATCTAGAAGAAAAATTCAAAGATTTCAAAGTTTGCGAGAAAGGTGATGGTGATAATGATGGTGTTTGTGATGATTGGGATAGACAACTTGATACACCAGCAGGGGCAAGAGTTGATGGAGCTGGGGTTGCTTTGGATTTAGATTTGGATGGTGTTATCGACCTTAATGATAAATGTGTAACCATTCCAGGACCAGTAGAAAATAATGGTTGTCCTATCGAAAAAACAGCGCCAATAGTCACAAAACAAGTTGCTATAGAAGAGATTAACAAACATTTCAATGGAATAGAATTTGAACTGAACAAAGATATTATCAGACCAAAATCTTTCCCAGATCTGAATAATGCTGCTGATATTATCAAGACTTTGGGAGCAGGAGAAAGCTTTATTGTAGTTGGAGCTACAGATAGCAGGGGTTCTTCAGCTTACAATAAGAAATTGTCACAGGCTAGAGCAAATGCTGTTCTTAATTATTTAGTAAACAAAGGCGTATCTTCATCCATTCTAACTGCAGAAGGAAGAGGGAAAGAAGATCTAAAATATACAGAATGCGATCCGGCAACAAAATGCCCGGAATGGAAGAATGAGGCAAATAGAAGAGTATATTTTGTAGCAAAATAATAACGAAAAAAAACATTCAAATATGAAACAAAATTTATTATCATTAGTAGCAATAGGACTATTGTTACCTATGAGCTTAGCAGGTCAGGAGAAATCAACAGATGCCAACTCCGGATCTCAAAATGTTTCCCCATTTACACAGTCTTCAAAAAGATTCAATGATTGGTCTATATCAGTTGGTGCAGGTGTACCATTGATTCAGTCTGCTGATGCAACATCTATCAAAAACGGAAATGGGAAAAACCTTTTTGGTTATTCTGCATACATTAGTGTAGATAAAGCTATAACTCATGCCTTTGGTCTTAATTTACAGTACGATAGAGGTGAGACTAGACAGGGTTATGCTTACACAAAAGATCACGTTGCTTTGCCGGATGGAGAAATAGCTGGCAGAACTCAATATAACGCAATTTCTATTTTGGGAGATCTTAATTTTTCTAATCTTCTGAGAAGAGTTGATAACAAATCACCTTTCAGATGGGCACTCCATGGATATGCGGGTATTGGAACTATAGCTTATAAATCTTACAGACAAGATCCAGGCCCATATAATCAAACTCTTAATCATGAAGTAAAGCCATTTAAATTGGGTTCACTTTTTGGACAAGCTGGAGCTGGACTTAAATTCAAAATCAATAATAGAATTGATATAGAAGGTAGATTAATGTATGTTGTTACAGGTGATGATGAATTTGATGGAGCAGGCGTTGGACAAACTGGTTACAACCTTACTGAAGATCAAATCTCGGACAACTTCTTCAACACAACACTTGGACTTACTTTCAAACTTGGAAAACATGAGTCTCACTTGATGTGGCACGATCCATTGCAGGAGATTTATTACAAATTGGATGTTCTTAATGACAAAACACAAGATCTTGAAGTTTGTAAAAAAGGAGATGTAGATAACGATGGTGTTTGCGACGATTGGGACAGACAGCTTGATACACCGGCTGGAGCAAGAGTTGATGGCGCAGGTGTAGCATTAGATGTAGATTTGGATGGCGTTATTGATCTTTATGATAAATGTGTAACGGTTCCAGGACCAGTAGAAAATCAAGGATGTCCTTTGACAATGAATAATTCCACTACTGGTGTTGTAACAGATGAAGCTACAATAATGAAAGGAATTGAGTTTGATTTAAATTCTGATAGAATCTTACCTTCAAACACACCAATCTTGAACAATGCAATCAATTACATCAATTCATCCAATAATAACTTCAAAGTGATTGGAGGAACTGATACAAGAGGTACAGATGTTTATAACCAAGGTCTTTCTGAAAGAAGAGCAAATAACGTTAAGAGCTATTTGATTCAAAATGGTGCAGATAAAGCCAAGTTGGAAGCAATTGGAAAAGGAGAGAAAGATCTTCTTTACCCAGAATGTGAACCAGCTGATAAATGTCCAGAATGGAAAAACAGAGCTAACAGAAGAGTTTATTTCGAAGCTAAATAAGAAATAGATTATAAATAATAAGAAACCGTTTCGTTTTATTACGAGACGGTTTTTTTTGTTTTCAATAATTGATTAAATTTACAAATGCTTTCTTCCACAGAATCACAAGATAAATTAATTCATCAGACGCTTAAACAATTTTGGGGTTTTGATGAGTTCAGGTCTTCTCAAAAAAATATTATTCTTTCCGTTGTCAATGGTAAAGATACTTTGGCGTTGTTGCCAACTGGAGGTGGAAAATCTCTTTGCTATCAATTGCCGGCAATTGTTTTGGAAGGAACTTGTCTTGTTATTTCACCACTTTTGGCATTGATGCGAGACCAAATTGATTCTTTACAATCTTTAGGAATCGAAGCTGAATTATTGAGTTCCGAATTAGATGAATTCGAGGAAGAGTCTGTTTACAATAGATGCAAAAACGGATTGATTAAGATTCTTTATATTTCTCCAGAAAGATTACAAAATCAATTGTTTTTAAGAAATATTCAGGAGATTAATATTTCTTTTATTGCGGTAGATGAAGCACATTGTATTTCTGAATGGGGTTCGGATTTTCGTCCAAGTTATCAGAACATCAAAAAATTCAGACAAGAATTCAAAAATGTGCCTTGCCTTGCTTTGACCGCAACGGCTACGAACAAAGTAGTTGAAGAAATCTCAATCAAACTAGGACTTCATAATCCTCAGATTTACAAACAAAGTTTCAAAAGAGACAATCTGAATGTCATTGTTGAAAATACATCCAACAAGTACAACCGAATTTTAGAATTTCTTAGACAAAATCAAGCTTCCGGAATTATCTACACAAGAACCAGAAGAGAAGCAGAGGAACTTACGTTTTTTCTTAAAAATAACAGATTTCAAAATGTCGATTTTTTTCACGCAGGTTTGCCTTCCAATGAAAAGGAGAAACTTCAAAAAAAATGGATTAGCAGTCAGTTTCACGTTTTGGTTTCCACCAATGCATTTGGGATGGGAATCGATAAAGACAATGTTGGTTTTGTCATCCATCTTTCCCCTTCTTCCACGATAGAGAATTATTATCAGGAGATTGGAAGAGCCGGACGAAACGGAAATGAAGCTTTGGTTCTAATGCTTTGGAATGAGCAGGAATTGACAAACATCGATAATACATTTCAAAACCAAATTCCCAACAAAGCAGAATATGAAAAAATATTGACTTATCTGTATTCCATTTTTCAGGTTGCAGATTCCGATTTGCCGGAAAGAACTTTTCAATTGGACATCAACAGAATTAAAAATCTGACCAAATTATCAACTGCAAAAATCAAAAATATTCTGACGTTTCTGAACAATCAGGAACTCATTTATTATAAAAATAATATCTCGGCTTCCACGATTCAGAGTTTTATACAATCGGATGAGATAGAGCAGTTGGCCTCTTCTGATGCCTATTTTATGGAATTATTGTTCAGGAATCTGCCAGGTTTGGCAATCCAGAAAGTACATTTTAGTGATATTGCTTTTTGTAAAAAGAATGGATTTGATATCCTTAATTTTAAAGAAAGATTAAAACAGATGCAAAAGTCCGGACATCTGGAATATCTCGACGGAAGCCAGCATTCCATCAAGTTTTTGAAGCCAAGAAATGACCGACATCTGTTCGGAGAATATTGGATGCTTTTCAATAATATTCAGAAAAATAAACTGAGAAAATGGGAAGAAAACAAGTTCTTTATTCAAGATTCAGATTTCTGTAAAATGAAACTGATTCTAAGTTATTTTGGAGAACGAGATGCGGAGAATTGTGGCAAATGTTCGGTTTGCAGAAAGAGAACCAATTCCAAAAGAAACTTGTCTTCCGATATTGCACGGCAGCTTTCCAATCGACCGATGTCTTTGGACGAGATGGCCGGTAATCTTAATTTTTACTCCAAAGAATCCATTTCAGAAACTCTGATTTTCCTTTTGGACATCGGAAAAGTCAAGATGTTGAACTATAAAACTTATATGTTAAACCAATAAAATTATTTGGGCAGCTTATCCGCCTTCCGCTCCCAATCTTTTTTGCAGAAAGTTTCCAGATAAATAGAACTTTTGTACAAGCAAAAAAGGATTTCCGCTCAAGTCGGGCTGCGTAAGATTCCCTGCCAAAGCTAAAACTCTAATATTAAATATCTAATAAAAATAAATGCAGACGAAATCCCTTAATGTCGTGTTTCTTGGAACTCCCGATTTTGCAAAAGCTTCGCTGGAAGCGATATTCAACTCTCATCATAAAGTTGTCGGCGTTGTAACTGCACCAGATAAAGCAAGTGGAAGAGGAATGAAATTAACACCTTCGCCAGTTAAAGTTTTTGCAGAAGAAAATAATCTCAATCTTTTTCAGCCAGAAAAACTTAGAAACCCAGAATTCTTAGAATCAATCAGAAACTTAAATGCTGATGTTTTTGTTGTAGTAGCTTTCAGAATGATGCCTCAGGTTTTGTTCTCGATTCCGAGAATCGGAACATTCAATCTGCACGGTTCTTTGTTGCCAGATTATCGTGGTGCGGCACCGATTAATTATGCTGTGATTAACGGCGAAACCAAATCCGGTGTAACCACATTTTTTATTAATGAAAAAATTGATGAAGGGAATATTCTTCTTCAGGCTGAAACGGAAGTTTTACCGGAAGATAATGCTGGAACTCTTCACGATAAATTAATGGTAATCGGAGCTGATTTGATTATTGAAACCTTAAACGGATTAGCCGAAAATTCGATTGTAGAAAAACCTCAGCCGGAAAAAGAAAATCCAAAAACGGCTTACAAAATATTTAAAGAAAATTTAAAAATCGATTGGAATCAAAGTTCTGAAACGATTCATAATTTCGTGAGAGGAATGTCACCTTATCCAACAGCTTTCACTATTTTGAAAATCGGAGAAGAGGAAAAATCATTGAAAATCTTCAAAGGACATTTTGAATTAGAATCACATTCGAGAGAAGCTGGCGATTTTGATATTTCTAAAAACGAGTTCAAGTTCTATACAAAAGACGGAATCTATTATCCGGAAGATGTTCAAATCCAAGGAAAGAAAAGAATGCCTGTCAAAGATTTCCTTAATGGAATTCAGAATTTTGAAGATTACAAGTCTTAGACTAAAAGAAAATAGACGAATAGATAATAGAAACTAATGTTTTTACGGCTAAAAATTTTTGAATTTTACATTAATTTTTGCTGAGCGAAGCGCCCTTGCGATACTTAAAATGTTTTCAATAAAATTAAAAATAACGTTGCGTTCTTTGCGTTAAAAATATACTATTAATTATTTAAACATACTTAAATTCCAAATGCAGAATAACAAAGTCAAGATTTTAAAAACAGAAATCCTATCTGATAATTGGTACACTTTGAACAAAGTGACTTTCGAATATCTGAAGAAAAACGGAACGCTGGAAACCCAAAGCAGAGAAGCTTATGACCGTGGAAATGGCGCAACGATTTTGCTTTATAACAAAGAATCGAAAACCGTCATTCTAACAAAACAATTTCGTTTACCGACTTACATCAACGGCAACGAAGAAGGAATGATGATAGAAGCTTGCGCAGGACTTTTGGATAAAGATAATCCTGAAGATTGCATCAAAAGGGAAACAGAAGAGGAGTTGGGTTATGAAATTTCGGACATCAAAAAAGTGTTCGAAGTTTATATGTCGCCGGGTTCTGTGACGGAAATTCTCTATTTCTTCATCGCAGAATATTCCAAATCGATGAAAATCAATGACGGCGGAGGATTGGAAGAAGAGCAGGAAGAGATTGAAGTTTTGGAACTCGATATTGATAAAGCATTTGAAATGATTGATTCGGGCGAAATCAAAGATGCTAAAACGATTATGCTTCTTCAGCACGTGAGACTCAAAAATATTCTATAGATTTAAGAACCTATTTTTAAATAGATAAACAAACCACAAAAGTCACAAAAGTTTTTATACTTATTAAAGATATTCAAAAGTTAAAAAAGCAATATTCAAAATTTTCTTACTTTTTTGTCCTTTAAAAATATCTCTTAATTCAATTTTACTTTTGTGACTTTTGTGGTTGAAAATAAACAAATTAATTATAAAATTTAAAATGAAAAAGTTATTTTTCGGATTAATGTTCGTACCCAGTCTTGTGTTTTCACAGGATTTGAAAGTGATGACTTACAATATCCGTTTGTCGTTGGATAGTGACAAAGAAAATTCTTGGAACAACAGAAAACAAGAAACAATGGCGCTGATGTCTTACTATCACCCGGATTATTTCGGAGTTCAGGAAGCGGTTCCACAACAAATGGTTGACATCAAAACAACATTGACGGATTATGATTACGTGGGTGTTGGAAGAGATGACGGTAAAAATCAAGGAGAATATTCAGCGATTTTTTATAACAAGAATAAATTGGAAGTCGTTAAATCAGGAACTTTTTGGTTAAGTGAAACGCCTGAAAAACCTTCAAAAGGTTGGGACGCGGCGTACAATAGAGTTTGTACTTATGCACTTTTCAAAATGAAAAAAGGTGGTAAAAAGTTTTGGGCTTTCAATCTGCATTTTGACCACGTTGGCGATGTTGCAAGAGTGAATTCTGCAAAATTGATTCTTGAGAAAATCAAAGAATTCAATAAAGAAAATCTGCCTTTGACATTGACTGGAGATTTCAATTTGACGGATGACAAAGAACCGATTAAAATTATGTCAAAAGAGTTAACGGATTCCTATTATAATTCCCAAAAGCCACATTACGGACCAAAAGGAACGTGGCAGAATTTTGATATCGATACACCTTCTACCGAACGTTTGGATTACGTTTTTGTAAAAGGATTCGATGTGTTGTCTAACAGAACCATTAATGACAGAAGAGAGAATCTTCTTTATCCGTCCGACCATTTTCCGGTTTTGACTGAGATTAAGTTTAAGAAATAAACAAAGCAAAAATCCTCTTGAGAAAGAGGATTTTTTTATTGAGTAGTTTACGTAAAGTTTGTCATTCCGAAGGAATCTAAATATGTTTTTAAAAATTCAAGTAGAGATTCCTTCGGAATGACAAAAATGTGAAGAGTTATTTCTCCCAAACAATCTTCTTCGTCATCAAATCACTCGAATTGGTTCCTACCATAATTTCAAATTCTCCTCCTTCCCAATCATAATTCAGTTCATCATCATAGAATTTCAAATCTTCTGGCGTTAACTTGAAAGCAACCGTTTTGTTTTCGCCTTTCTTCAAAGCTATTTTTTGAAAACCTTTCAGCTCTTTCACAGGTCTTACCACTTTTCCGAACAAATCTCTAATGTATAACTGAACGACTTCTTCGCCCTCAAAATTTCCTGTATTGGCAACATTGATATTAATTGTTAAAGTCTGATTTCCTGTAAGTTTTTCAGAACTTAAATTAAAATTTGAATATTTGAAATCAGTATAACTCAATCCAAATCCAAAAGGAAATTTCGGGTCATTATCCAAATCGATATAAGCGGAAACATAGTTTCTATCCGTGGATTTTTCGGCTGGTCTTCCGGTGTTGTAATGGTTGTAATAGATTGGAATTTGACCTTCTGTTCTTGGGAATGTCATTGGCAATTTTCCACTAGGATTTACATTTCCAAATAAGATATCAGCGATAGAATTTCCAGCTTCTGTTCCCAGCCACCAGCTGTAAACAATTGTCGAAATATTATCCGCTGCCCAGTCAAAAACCAAAGGTCTTCCTGCATTAATCATTAACACAATTGGTTTTCCTGTTTTGGCAATTTCTTTCAATAAGTCTTCCTGAACACCTGAAAAATGAATGTTGCTTCGGCTTTTCGCTTCGCCACTCATTGCGTGTCCTTCACCAAGCGTCATTATCACGATATCGGCTTTTTTAGCCGTTTCGACAGCTTCTGCAAACATCGATTTGTCTTGGTCATTTTCATTACAGCCTTTTGCATAAAGCAATGTTGAGTTTTTATCTAATTGATTTTTGATTCCATCAAATTGAGTTACGATTCTCTGCGCATCATCTTTGAAAGGAACAGACCAAAATCCGTGCATCGCAACCGCATCTTTCCCAAATGGACCAATCAAAGCTACAGTTTTAGTTGATTTCGAAAGTGGAAGAAGTTTCTTTTCATTCTTAAGAAGAACTACACTTTTTGCTCCAAACTCTCTCCCGAATTTCCTATTCTCAAGATTGTTCGTCTGTTGTTTTTGTCTGTCATTATTGATAAATCTGTACGGATTATCAAATAATCCCATTTCAAATTTCTTGATTAAAATTCGTCTTACAGCATCATCCACAAATTTGATATCTACTTTTCCTTCTTTTACCAATTTCGGAAGCTGTTCCATATAGATTCGGCTTTCCATATCCATATCGCTTCCTGCAAGAATTGCTCTTTCTCCGGCTTCAGCATTGTCTTTTGCATAACCGTGTTTTATCATTTCGCCAATACTTCCCCAATCGGAAACAACGAAACCTTGGAAATTCCATTTTCCTTTTAATAAATCTCTCAGAATATATTTGTTAGCCGTTGCAGGGATTCCATTAATATCATTAAATGAATTCATAAAGGTTGCAACACCAGCTTCTGCTGCAGCTTTGAAAGGAGGTAGATAAGTTTCGTTCAGTTGTCTCAAGCTCATATCGACAGAGTTGTAATCTCTTCCGCCAACTGCGGCTCCATAAGCAGCGAAATGTTTGGCGCAGGCCATTATCGCATCAATATTTCCTAGACCTTTTCCCTGAAAACCTTTGATTCTTGCCAATCCAATTTTGGTTCCGAGATAAGTATCTTCACCTGAACCTTCCATCACGCGTCCCCATCTTGGGTCTCTTGCGATGTCCACCATTGGCGCAAATGTCCAATGGATACCATAAGCTGATGCTTCTGTCGCAGCAATTCTTTCAGATTTTTCTATCATTTCCAAATCCCAGCTTGCTGCCTGACCAAGATTGACAGGAAAAGTAGTTCTAAAACCGTGAATCACATCTTGTCCAAATAACAAAGGAATTTTGAGTCTAGATTCTAAGGCTAATTTTTGAAATGCTTTGGTTTCTTCTGCTCCAGTTACATTAAGCATAGAGCCGACTTTTCCTTCTTTTATTTCTTCCAATACTTTTTTCGAATTGGAATTTTGCGGACCTGTAGCATATTCGAAGCCGCTGTATTGGACTAGCTGACCTGCTTTTTCTTCCAAAGTCATTTTTGAAATTAATTCATTGACTTTTTGGTCGATGCTTTTCTGGGCTGAAATGCTGATTCCTAAGATTAATAATAGGAGCGAGAAAGTATATTTTTTCATTAGAAAGGCTTTTGTCTCTTTTTGAGAAATTAATAAAGGTAAAATTAACATTCTTTTGTAAATAAAATAAAATTTGTTTTGATTTTAATGATTTCTAAAAAAAGTAATCACAGTAATGATTACAGTTTTTTGTCATTCCGTAGGAATCCAAGCTGTCGAGATTCCTACGGAATGACAAAGCGATGTTTTTGTATTGACTCTTATTATATCTTAGAATCTGCAGCCCGACTTGAGCGGAAATCCTTTTTTGCTTAAACTTAGAGTTCTATCGAAACTGGAAATGTTCTGCAAAAAAGATTGACTTCGTCGAACCACTTCGTTAGGTTTGGGAGCCCTTCGACGAGCTCAGGATAAACTATAGGCGGATAAAGCTGCCCAAATAATTAGTTTTTATTCTCTATTTTTGATACTTAAATTTTCTAGCAATGAATAAACTATTATTAGGATTGATGCTGATTGGGACGACAATTTCTGCTCAGGAACTGTATATGCCGAGAAATATCAAAAAAGCTTATGCCAACGGAACACGAGATATTTCTGGAAAGCCGGGAAAAAATTACTGGCAGAACAAAGGCATTTATGATGTGAATGTGAAAGTGGATGCAAAGACTAAAATTGTTTCCGGTTCTGAGACCATTCAATATTCTAATAATAGTCCGGATGAATTGAAAATTTTAGCGATTCGGTTTGTGAATAATATGACCAAACCACAATCGCCAAGAGCCGGATATGCGTCAAAAGATGCTTTGACAGATGGTTTGAAAATTAAATCATTCTTCATTAACGGAGAAAAATATAATATCAACAGCGACGATTGGGGAACTGTGGAAGCGGTAAAACTGACGAAAGCGATTGCTTCAAAATCGAAAACTGAAATCAAAATCGATTGGGAATATCCATTGGCAAAGGAAAGTGGAAGAGAAGGGCAAATAGACCCAGAGACTTTTTATGTGGCTTATTCTTTCCCGAGAGTTTCTGTTTATGACGATTACAACGGCTGGGATATGCTGGCGCACAACGGAAGGCAAGAGTTTTACAATGATTTTAATGATTATGCTTTTGCGATTTCTGCACCTAAGAATTTTGTGGTTTGGTCAACGGGCGATTTCCTGAACCCTGATGAGGTTCTTCAACCCGAATATTTAAAACGTTTCAAAGAGTCCTTAAAATCAGACAAAATAATCCACGTTGCAAATGCCGAAGAAATGAAATCCGGAAAAGTGACGAAACAAAATGAATGGAACGTTTGGAAATTCAAAGCGAATGATATTGTAGATTTTTGTTTCGCATTGAGTAACCATTATGTTTGGGATGCCTCGAGTGTTCAATTAAAAACCAAAAGAGCAAGTGTTCAATCGGCTTACAATGCTGGAGCAAAAGATTTTGAAAAATATACAGAATGGATGCGTTACAACCTGAAATGGTTTACGGATAATTGGCCTGGTGTGGAATATCCTTTCCCGGTGATGACGGCAATCCAAGGGTACGCTGATATGGAATATCCAATGATGATAAATGACACAAGTATTCCGGAAGATTTGCAGGATGCGAGATTGACGGCTGACCACGAGATTGCGCACACTTATTTCCCTTTCTATATGGGAATCAATGAAACCAGATATGCGTTTATGGACGAAGGTTGGGCGACGATGCTGGAATATTTGATTGGAATTTCGGAGAATGGACAAGAATCTGCGGACAAATTTATGAAGAACTTCCGTGTGAAACGTTGGATTAATGATGCTTCTACCGAGCAAGACCAACCGATTATCACGATGAGTTCTCAGCTTTCAGGCGCTGGATATGGGAACAATGCCTATGTGAAATCGGCGTTGTCTTATTTGGCTTTGAAGGATTATTTGGGTGATGATTTATTTAAGAAAGCTTTGCATCATTATATGAAGAATTGGAACGGAAAACATCCGATTCCGTGGGATTATTTTAATTCGATGAATGCTGGCTCGGGGAAGAATTTGAATTGGTTTTTCAACAATTGGTTTTACACGAATCATTATATTGATTTGAAAATCGCTTCTGTTTCTCAAGATAAAAATCAAGTAAATTTGATGGTTGAAAATATTGGTGGATTTGCAGTTCCGTTTGATGTGGTTTTGACATACGACGATGGGACGACGGAAAAAGGACATTTCACGCCCGCGGTTTGGGAGAAAGACCAAAAGATAACGAATCTGAATATTCCGGTTAAGAAGAAAATCAAATCTATCAATCTGGATGGTGGGATTTTTATGGATTATACGCCGGATGATAATTTGAAAAATCTTTAATTTTTAGTTTTACAAAAGTGATTTTGTATGAAAAATATTAGTCTTTTATTGATGTTGCTATTCTTTTCGTCCTGCGTTTCCCAAAAGAATAAAACCATTCAGCAAAATATTCTGACGTTGAAGGACAGTTATTGTAAAGCACCTTTGCAATACAATTATTCTCAGAAAATCCCATCATACAATTCTGATTCTATTATTAATGCCAATCAGAAACTCGCGCCATATTTTTCTGACCAAAGCATTTTGATTCTTAATGCTTTGGAAAGTATTGATGAAGCAGAGAAAATTATCGATTTGAAAAAAGATTCGACCTTAAAATCTCAATTGAGAGTGGTTCAACTGAAGACTAAAATCAATAGTAAAATCAGTATTGCGCTGACAGAATTGGATGCGGTTGCGGCGGAATTTGACTGCGAAGGCGAAAGAGTTGCGCAAATGGCCAATTATGTGGACAATATGAACAGTAACCGAAACAACAGGCTGATTCTTTTCTCGATTATTACAGGCGCAGTAACTTCTGTAGCTGGTGGTGTAATTAAAAATAATGGTGTAGAAAATGCGGTAAGTATTGGAGGTGGTTTGCTGGGAGCGGGACTAGGTTTAGCAACTTTTAATCCGAAAGGTAAGAAAGTAGAGTTCATCCACGAGCGAAATCTCCTGCGTGACATTTGGGAACAAAAATTATTGTCTAAGAATTTTCCGCCTTTCATCTGGTATATGTACACGGAGAAAAAGTTTACCGGAAATCGGGAACATTCTATCATCCAGAATATGAAACAAAGATGGATTCAGTATCAGTTTGATAGTGATGAAAACACAGCGAATCAATCTGTGAATTTTGGAAGTGGCGGACTTTACCGTTCATCGGATTTACACAATCGCGCTTCAATGTTGAATCAAATGCAGTCTGCAACAAGAACCATCAATCAAAATATTAATTATCTTTTGCTGGATTTGGATAAGGTGATTTCGGATTCTTAGTCAACTTTAATTATAGAAAACTTCTTTGTGGTGGGGATAATTCTTTAATAAATGATAGATTTGCAACCATTATTTAAAAATTATAAAATTATCCAATGAAAAGACAGACTATCGCATTGTTTTGCGTAGCTACACTTAGTATTATTTCTTGTGCTAAGGAAGGAGATAAAAAAGATGACAGCAAATATACAGATGAGCAAAAAGCGTCTTATTACATAGGAATGAGCATAGCTCAAAATATGAAACAAGAAGGCTTCAAAGTAGATGCAGAACTTCTAGCTCAAGGTATCAAAGAGGAAATGGACAGCACGAAGAAAAAGATGTTGCCAGCTGAAGAGATGAACAGCTTTATGCAAGATTTTATGATGAAGCAACATCAAAAAAAGCAGTCAGAAGCAGGATTACAGTCCAATGATAATAAGAAAAAAGGTCTGGAGTTTCTCGCAAAAAATAAAAGTAATCCTAAAGTGAAAACTACGGCTTCTGGTTTGCAGTACGAGGTTTTGCAAGAAGGTGATGGTAAAACAAAACCCAAAGCAACGGATGTTGTACAAGTAAAATATACCGGAAAATTATTGAACGGAACTGTTTTCGATTCTACTGATAAAAATGGCGGTGCGCCAGCGGATATCAATCTAGGAAATGTAATCGCAGGGTGGACAGAAGGAATCCAACTGATGAGCAAAGGCTCTAAATACAGATTTTATATTCCTTCCGATTTAGCTTACGGAGACCAAGGAGCCGGAGGTGCAATTCCGGGAGGTTCTACCATTATCTTTGATGTGGAATTGGTGGATATAAAATAAAGCCAGTTAGTTTAATAAAAGTAAAAACCTCAGCTAAAAATAGCTGAGGTTTTCTTGTTTTAAAATAGTATTTAATATGAAAAAAAAATTTAACTCTTATTCTACCGGTCTGAAAACCAAACCTGTTTCTTCGAAATAATCCAACGTGATTCTGTCGCCGTCATTCACAGTTCCTGCCAGGATTTCTTTTGATAATTTATTTAAAACTTCCTGCTGAATCACTCTTTTCAAAGGTCTTGCTCCAAAAACCGGGTCATAACCTTTGTTTGTCAAATAATCCAAAGCATCTTGTGTTGCGGTCATAATGATATTTCTCTTTGCTAGCATATCATTGAAACCTCTCAACTGATACTGAACGATTTTTCCAATTTCTTTTTTTCTTAAAGGCTGGAACAATACCGTTTCATCTATTCTGTTCAGGAATTCCGGACGAAGTGTTTGTTTCAGTAAATCAAAAACTTCAATTTTTGTTTTATTGACAATCTCATCCAAAATGCCGGTGCTGTCAGGCTGAGCGGAGTCGAAGCCTTCAAAATTCTCCTGAATGATATGCGAACCGAGATTCGAAGTCATAATGATAATCGAATTTTTGAAATTCACAACTCTACCTTTGTTATCCGTCAAACGACCATCATCCAAAACCTGTAACAATGTGTTGAAAACATCCGGATGTGCTTTTTCTATTTCATCCAAAAGTACGACTGAATAAGGTCTTCTTCTCACGGCTTCCGTTAATTGACCGCCTTCATCGTAACCAACATATCCTGGAGGCGCACCAACCAAACGAGAAACAGAATGTCTTTCCTGATATTCACTCATATCAATTCTTGTCATATTGTTCTCGTCGTCGAATAGGAATTCTGCCAACGCTTTTGCTAACTCAGTTTTCCCAACTCCGGTTGTTCCTAAGAATAAAAAACTTCCGATTGGTTTTTTCTCATCACTCAATCCGGCTCTGTTTCTTCTAATCGCATCTGCAACCGCTTCTATTGCTTCTTCCTGACCAACAACTCTGTGATGAAGTTCAGTTTCCAGATGCAATAATTTTTCTCTTTCTGATTGAAGCAACTTTGTAACAGGAATTCCAGTCCATTTTCCAATTACTTCAGAGATGTTGTCCGCAGTTACTTCTTCTTTAATCAATTCATTCTGGTGATTTTGCATCTCCAGTTCGAGTTTCTGCAAAGCATCTTCTTTTTCCTTGATTTTCCCGTACTGAATTTCAGCAACTTTGGCGTAATCTCCTGCTCTTGAAGCTCTTTCTGCTTCGAGTTTAAGAGATTCTATATCTTTTTTAATCTGGGTTAAATCCTCAGATTTTTGTTTCTCTTTCAGCCATTTTGCATTAATTTCATTTCGCTGTTCAGAAATTTTCGAAATATCTTCTTTTAAATGGTCGATTTTCGTCTGGCTTCCTTCTCTTGAAATTGCAGCTAATTCAATTTCCATCTGCATCAATTTTCGGTCGAGAACGTCCAACTCTTCTGGTTTTGAATTGATTTCCATTCTCAATTTAGCAGAAGCTTCGTCAATCAAATCAATCGCCTTGTCCGGTAAAAATCTATCTGAAATATACCGTTGAGACATTTCAACTGCCGCAATAATCGCTTCGTCTTTAATTCTTACTTTGTGATGAGCTTCATATTTATCTTTAATTCCACGAAGAATGGAGATTGCCGATTCTGTATCTGGTTCTTCCACCATTACTTTCTGGAAACGTCTTTCTAGTGCTTTATCTTTTTCAAAATATTTTTGATATTCATTCAAAGTCGTTGCTCCAATTGCTCTTAATTCTCCTCTTGCCAAAGCTGGTTTTAAAATATTTGCAGCATCCATTGCACCTTCACCACCTCCGGCTCCCACCAAAGTGTGGATTTCATCAATGAAAAGAATAATCTGTCCGTCTGATTTAATTACTTCATTTACAACAGATTTCAAACGCTCTTCAAACTCACCTTTGTATTTTGCACCGGCAATCAAAGCTCCCATATCCAAAGAATATAAGGTTTTATCCTGCAAGTTTTCAGGAACGTCACCATTGATAATTCTGTGTGCAATTCCTTCTGCGATGGCGGTTTTACCAACGCCTGGTTCTCCAATCAAAATCGGATTGTTCTTCGTTCTTCTTGAAAGAATCTGCAAAACTCTTCTGATTTCTTCATCACGACCAATAACTGGGTCAAGTTTTCCTTCTGCTGCTAACTCGTTGAAGTTTTTAGCATATTTATTTAAAGATTGATAAGTTTCTTCTGAACTTGCAGAAGTAGCTTTCGAGCCTTTTCTTAATTCTTTGATTCCGCCTTCCAAAAGATTTTTTGTAACACCCATATCTTTCAGCATCTTTGAAACTTCTGAATTGGTTTCTAAAAGAGAAAGCCAAAGATGTTCTATGGTTACAAATTCATCTCCCATTTTTTTGGCGATGTTGGGCGCGTCAAGCAAAACTTTGTTCGCTGATTGTGAAAGGTAAATATTTCCTCCCTGTACTTTCGGAAGTCTTTCAAGATTTTCACGGTTTCGCTCTCTTACCAAAGTGGCATCTGCTTCAGATTTTTTTAATAAGAAAGGCGATATATTTTCATCTACCTGAAAAATTCCTTCAAGTAAATGTTGAGGTTCTATTTGCTGATTGCCAAATTCCATTGCGACTTGCTGCGCCGCTTGTATGGCTTCTTGTGATTTTACGGTATATTGGTTTAAATTCATATCTTTTTTGGTATTAAATGATTAAGGAATTAAAAGATTAGTTATTAATAATATGTATCAAATTCTGTTCAATTTTGAGTTTTGAAAAGATGATTTTGATTATTTAAAAAACATTAAGAAAGTAATTTTTAAGGTTAGCTCTCTTAATGCTTTATCAATCATTTAATTCGAATAGCTTATCGCAAAAAGTATTCTTTTGTTGAATTTTTAAAATTATAGGACAAAATTTCCGAATAATTAAATTTACGTGAAAGTTGAAAAGACAAAATTTCCGAAATCACTTGGTTTTGATTAAAAATGTTTGCCAAATTGGTAATTCGTTTTTAGAAACTAAATTTATTGAAGTGTGAATTAGTGTTTTTTATTTATAAATTTGAGTAAATAAAATCTGAATTTGAATCGTCTTATCTTAATTTTCCTGACTGTAATAATGGTTTCCTTTTGTTTTGGTCAAAATCAAAATGCGGAAGACCTGTCTGGAAATGAGACTTTTGACAAGAGTAAAATTTCACCTGAACAAATCATTGAACAAAGTATCAAGAAGCTTGAGCAGCCAATTTCTGACGAAGATAAGTATGAAGTTCGGATGAAAATGGCGGATGCCTATCTGAAAATCAAAAAACCAGATTTTGCAAAGTCGACCGAAATGCTTTTCAAAGCAAAAGAAATTGCTGAGAAACTAGATAACACCAAACTGAAAGCGAAAATATACGGTTCTATCGCCAATCAATATTCGTTTTTGAATTTCCCTGATAAAATAAAACCTTACTTGGATTTATCGAAACAACAAGTGGATAAACTTCCGAATGGCTACGAAAAGAATTATCTGACTGCAAGACTTTACATTGAATATGGAAATCTTGAGGCTGATAAAGAAAATTTTCTTGTGGCAAAAAAGGATTATCAGAAAGCTCTAAAGTTTTTAGGAAACATTGGAAATCCAAGTAAAAAGAACATTTTCCAATTTAGAAGGGCTTTTTACAATATGGGCGTTTCTTATGCTTATCTCAAACAAAATGATTCGGCGGAATATTTTCTTAATAAAGCTCTTGCAATTCGTGACACAGAAAATAAGGAGTTTAAATATTTTATTTACAATAATTTAGCTAAAGTTTATGCTAATAAGAATGAACATCAAAGAGCAATCGATTCTCTGGAAATTGTTTTGAACGAAAGTACTTTCAAAGACAACAGATTGCGAGCTGATATGTACAAAAAGCTGATTGCGTCCTACAAAGCTTTGGATAACAAAGAAAAATACATCGAGTATTCTGAGAAACTTTTGGAACTGGAACCAAAGGTGAAAGATAGTAATCTGAAAGCCATCAATACGGCTGTTTCTGAAGAGCAAAGAAATCTTTTGGAAAAAATATCAAATAAGGACGGGCATAATAATCTTTTAATAATCAGTTGCGGATTGCTGGTTCTCGTCGGTGGAATTTCTATTTTTTTCATCAATCAAAAAAGAAAGAAAGAGAAATTGCTTTATCAGAATTTTATTTCGAATCTTGAAAAGCAAGAAATAAAGGAAACTTTAGAACCAAAAGAAATCATTCAGCCGGAAATTGAAGAAAAGGAAAAAGCTTCGTTCTCAGTTCCAAGTTCTGCCGAAGCTATGATTCTCGATAAATTAGAAAAGTTTGAAGAATCTGTGAAATTCACCAATTCAAAACTGACGGTTGCAAGTTTGGCGGTAATGTTCAAAACTAATCCCACTTATCTTTCGGAAACGATTAAAAAGCATAAAGAGAAAAACTTCAATAATTATCTGAACGAACTTCGTATCAATTATATCTGCAAACAAATCAACGAGCGTCCGGAATTTCTTAATTATAAAATAAGTTATCTGGCGGAAGAAGCCGGTTTTTCTTCCCATAGTTCGTTCACAACTGTCTTCAAAAACGTAACGGGCATTTCTCCGTCGGCATTTTTACGGGAAGCAGAAAAGAAACATAAAAATATTTAAATATTTGATTTTCTGACTTTTAATACTTGTTTTTAGCTTTTAAAATATGATATTTCGAAAGACAAAAGCTATTTTTTGATTCATAAAGTATATACATTTACTTCATCAATGGAATAAAATATATTTCTATTTGATAGGATTATCGCAACATATTTTATTAAATCTTAAAAAATTAATTATGAAGAAAATTGTATTTTTTTTATCGGCGTTAGGTTCAGTTTTGTCCTTTTCGCAAAACCTTGGTTATGGAAGTTCCGTTTCCCAATCTGGAAATGTTAGAACATCTAACACTCCAGCGGCAAAAGTTGCAACTTGCAATGTTGCAGTCATTAATGACACGACAGAAGAGAATGGTGTTTTCATCATCGGGAATAGCGGACAAAAAGCTGCGGTTGATATTCCAATTGCTGCAAACCAAACAATCAAAATTACTAGTATTGTTGTAACCCTGGCGAGTAAGTTGCCCCCAAGTTTTGTGAATTTTGTGTTTTATAACAACATTCTTTCCACACCAGAAGATCCGGAAGATCCAAGAAGAAATATCCCAAACCAACAAATCCTTACAGTTACAGACAGCAGCATAGAATCGTATGAAGATGTTGGATATGAACCGTTGCATGAATTCATCATCAGAAAAGTTAAAGTTAAATTGCAGACTCCAATCCTCTTGAATGGAACAATGTCTGACGGACGAATCTGGATGAGTACAAAATCCGACGCAAACGCCTGGTCAACAACTGCACATTATGATACTGGCGAAGGCGTAGTGGGCGAAAGTCTGGCGATGGGAAGTAATAGTTTTGATTGGTTTCAACTTCTTAATCAGGAATGTCTGTATGAGTTAGTTGCTGAATGTGACTTACTAAGTGTGGATGATGCTAACTTCAATTCTAAATCTGCAATATATCCAAATCCGGCTCAAGATTATTTTGAATATAAAGGAATAAACGGCAATATCGTTTCTACAAATATTTACTCTTCTAATGGAAGTCTTGTGAAAACAGTTAATTCTAATGATTCCAAAATCAATGTCAGCAATTTGAAAAGTGGCGTTTATATTGTCCAAACCAAAACCTCCAATGGTAATACATTTACCAACAAACTGATCAAAAAGTAAATTCATATTTTTAAATTTAAAACGGCTCGTTTGATGTATTTTCATCAGACGAGTTTTTGTTGTTATTTTCAGAATAAGACTTTATCCGAAGCTTTCAATAAAATATATTAAATTGCAACTAACAATAATTATGTAAAAATGAATTACACTCAGATAGAAATAGATGCGCAATTCGATGGCAAATTACAATTGATTTACCTCAATCAACCAGAAAGCTATAATAGTTTGACCAAAACTATGCTGGCAGAATTGCGAAATGCCATTCACAAATTTAGTGAAGATGAAAATGTGCGTTGTGTAGCAATTGCTGGAAAAGGCAAAGCATTCTGTGCCGGTCAGAATCTGAAAGAAGCTTTAAGTTTTGGGAATGATGAAGATGACCGTGAGATCCAGCGTTTTGTGATTGAATATTATAATCCTTTGGTTTTGGAAATCGTGAAATGTAAAAAGCCTGTGATTGCTTTGGTTAATGGTCCTGCTGTTGGTGCTGGTGCAATGTTGGCTTCGATTTGTGATTTCACTTTGGCTGTGGAAAGTTCTTATTTTTCTTTCGCTTTTGCTAATATTGGTTTAATTCCGGATACAGCCGGAACTTACTTTTTACCGAAATTGGTAGGAAAACAATTAGCTAGTTATTTATCTTTCACTGGGAAAAAAGTTCCTGCGCCTGAAGCTAAGAAAATGGGCTTAGTGGCTGATGTTTTCTCGGATTCAGAATTTGTTGAGAAATCGATGGAAGTTCTTACTCAGCTTGCTCATTCTGCAACAACTGCATTATATTTGACCAAAAAAGCTTTCAACAAATCTTATGATTTCACTTTGAAAGAACAGTTAGATTACGAATCCATCATCCAGCAAGACGCTGCAGAGACAGAAGATTTCCGTGAAGGTGTTACCGCTTTTATCGAGAAACGTTTACCAAATTACAAAGGAAAATAAATGACGCCGAAAGAAACCGCCGAATATATGTTCGGAAAAGACCTTTTTTCTCAATGGCTGGGAATTGAACTCATCGATATCAAAGCAAATTATTGCCTCATAAAAATGCCTGTGAAACCCGAAATGATAAATGGTTTGGGAACGGTTCACGGTGGTGTAACGTTCGCATTTGCAGATTCCGCTTTGGCTTTTTCTTCGAATAATACCGGCGAAGCTGCTGTTGCGCTCAATTGTTATATCAATTTTACAAAAGCCGTAAGAGATGGTGACATAGTGACTGCCGAAAGTATTTTGTTGACAGATACAAGAAAAACTGCAGTCTATGATATTACTATTAAAAATCAAAATGATGAGGTTGTCGCAGGATTCCGCGGAACGGTTTACAAGATTGGTAAGAAAGTAACGGAACTTAAAACTTTATAAAAATAAATTTCAAAAACTTCAAAATTTATTTTGGAGTTTTAAAATAAATTGTAGCTTTGTAATTCAAAGTTCTTTTTATGGAATCGAAAAATTATCAGGAAGAGTTAGCACATATCCGTCAGATGATGGAACGCAGTTCTAGGTTTATTTCATTGAGTGGTTTGTCCGGCGTGATTGCGGGAATCGTAGCGTTGCTGGGTTCTGTTTATGTTTATTTCGTTTTCCAGAGAGAAGGCATCGATTATTTTGATGGCGAGAGAAATATTCACAGTCACGCTATTGCAAAAGAATTATTCTTTGTGGCTTTGGTTGTTTTAGTTTTAGCCATTTCTAGTGGCTATATTTTTACGGCCAGAAAAAGTAAAAAGAAAAACCTGAAAATTTGGGATTCTATTACGAAGAAACTTTTGTTCAATTTTGCAATTCCATTAGCAACAGGAGGGATTTTTTGTATTGCACTTTGGTATCATCATTTTTTCCCTATGATTGCGCCATCAATGCTTATTTTCTATGGCTTGGCTTTGATTAATGCAGAAAGATACACCTTAAGCGATGTTAAATATCTTGGAATATGTGAAGTCGTTCTCGGAATCATCGCTTTATTTTGGCTTGGTTGGGGATTGATATTTTGGGCGATTGGGTTTGGGTTTCTGCATATTTTTTATGGGATTTTGATGTATAGGAAATATGATTAACTCTATTTTATAATAAAAATTATGTGGATGTTTTTTTCTCTGATACTATTTTTATTATTAGGATTTATTACTCTTATATTATTATCTATTTATCATTTAACAAAGAAAAAAATATTTATAAAGCTTTCTGTTGGAATTTGGATTGTAGTTGTGTCATTTGCTATTGTAGCCATTATTTCTAATTTTTTATATAGCACAAAAATAGATAAGGAGGATTTTTATGGGGCATACATTGTTGATAGAAATTTTTTTAAAGGAAAAAATGCAGATTGGCAATACAATCACTATAGATTCGAAATCACAAAAGATGATGAATTGAATCTGTATATTACAAATGAAAGCAAAATATTAAAGATTTATAAAAGAAAAATTCAATTTATAGAAGGAGGAGCAAGTCCACATTTGAAAATCATTAATGAAAATCCAAATTTCATTTTAGAAGCAGAGCCAACATTATATAGAAACTCTCGGGATTTTTATTTAGTTTTTAAAACTAAACCTTATTCGAATATGTTTTTCAAAAAAGGAGATTGGAAACCAATTAATTAAGAAATATTAAGCATCAATCAATCCAACAAAGAATAAGTTACATATCAGAAATGAAAAATTTTAAAAATATATTCCTTTCCATTTCAGCAATTGTAATCTTTGCTTTGCTTAAATTCTGGTATTCTGGTTCCACTAATGAGGACTTATTATTTTTACTGAAACCTATCAATGGATTAGTCAATATTGCGACAGGTTCTAGTTCTACTTTTAAGACAGAAATTGGTTACATCAACGAAAATCTGAATATCATCATCAATAAAACTTGCTCTGGATTTAATTTTCTTTTGATTGTTTTTTTGATGTTGACTTTCTTAATGATAAAACATTTTCCACAAGACAAAAAGAGATTTTTCATCCTACCATCAACTTTAATTTTAAGTTATGGATTTACAATATTGGTCACTGTTTCCAGGATTATATTGCAGGTTGTAACGAAAGGGATTTATAAAGCTGAAAGCATTTACGTGCATCAAGTGGAAGGAACTTTTATGTATGTATGCTGTCTTATGCTACTGTATTTAAGTGTCGATTATTTTTTGAAAAATAGAAGATATGGAATCGCCATAATTTGGAAAAAATAAAAACAAATGAAAATACTGCAATTCCATACCACTTTGAAAAACCATAAAATCAACTTATGAAAAGTTTGCTTAACCCAAAATGGATTTTTCTAATCAACACTTTACCGGTTTTAGTGTTGCTATTCCTCGGTTTTCAAGAGTTTTCTGTCATCAAAACATTGCTGACACTAGAAACCATCTGGCTATGGAAAAGTTGTACTTTTTGGTTGCTGGCTTTGGGAATTATCAACTTTGGATTTGCTGTTTATTTAGTTTGGAAAAGCTATAAAATCAAAACGGATTTTGCCTTTTTTATGCTGATTTCGAATATTGTTTTTCTGTATTTCTACTATTATAATTTTAATGAAATCATCCCTTCATCTGTTCCGCAGTGGATGCTTTCGGGCGAAACCATGTTTTATGTCGGTACTTTTTTGATGCCTACTTTGGCTTATTCATTATTTATTTTGGTCGTCCATTTTACACCGGAAAATAAGCTTAAAAGTCCTTGGCAAAGTTTTGGCTTGGCGCTTTGTGTTCCTCTTTTATTCTATGTTGTTGTTCAATTGATTGTTCCATTATTCAAGAATTTTCAAACAGATTATAACAATCATTTGATTCTTATTTTTATTGCTGGAACTTTATTTTTTCTATTCTTTTTATTACGGGGAATTTTCATTTTAATTCAAAAGAAATCAGATTTTTTCAGGAAATATCAACTGGTTTGGAAGGTTCTGTTCGCCATTGTTTTACCAATTATAGGACTTTTGGTAAATGCTGGAATTTTTTCTTTTGATTTTTCTTCCAGTAATGAACGAGGAATATTTGGAGATTTCAGTGGTTTCTGGTTCTGGTTTTTAGCTGTTTTTAATGGGATTTTACTTTGCATTCCGAATATCAACAATAGAAGTATCAGATTAATATTATTCGTACTTCGAAGTATCACTTTCGCTTTTACGTTTTATTTTTTCATTGTTTTTCTGCCGTTTTTACCATTTTCTGTCATTGCAGTTGTTGCTGTTGGATTTGGATTTTTGATGCTTTCCCCACTTATTTTATTTGTATTTCACATTTCTCAGTTGGCAGAGGATTTTTCTTACTTAAAAAATATTTTTTCTAAGAATCTACTCAAAACGATTTCTGTGATTGGATTTTTAATTATTCCTACTGCGATTACAATTAAGTATTTGAATGATAAAAAGATTTTAAATCAAACATTAGAATTCCTTTACACGCCGGATTATTCCAAAAACTATGATATAGATACAAAGTCACTTCGAAAAACTTTGAATATTGTAGCTTCCTACAAAAACAACAGAGATATGTTTTCTAATAATGGCAATATTCCTTATTTGACTTCATATTTCAACTGGCTTGTTTTAGATAATCTAACCTTGTCCGATGCAAAAATTGCCAACATAGAAAAAGTGTTTTTTGGAAAATCTTCTGATAATTTTTCTTTGAATACAAGAACCAAAGACAGTATTGCGATTTCCAATATTTCTACGCAAACGACTTTTGATTCTGCGCAAAAAACATGGAGAACTTGGGTGAATTTCGAAATGACAGACCATACAAAAGGTACCAGGCCACACGAATTTTCGACAACTTTTAATTTGCCTGATGGCTGTTTCGTTTCTGATTACTATCTGATGATTGGAAACAGAAAAGAGTTTGGAATTTTGGCTGAGAAAAAGTCTGCAATGTGGATTTATAATCAGATTACTTCGGAAAACAGAGACCCGGGAATTCTACATTATCTTACAGGGAATAAGATTGCTTTCAAAGTTTTTCCTTTTATGACTAATGAAAAACGAAAAACAGGAATCGAATTTTTACACAAAGAACCATTGAAGATTACAATTGAAAATCAAGAAATTCAATTAGGAGATGTGACGGAAAATTCTCAGAATAATAATTTTGAAAATCAATTTGTTAAATATGTTTCTACAGACGAGAAGAAAAGTTTGAAACCGATAAAGCGAAATCCTTATTTTATCTTTCTTTTGGATGCTTCGGAAGGAAAAGCAAATAAAAAAGACATTTTCATTTCCGAGATTGAAACGCTTAAAAAGCAATATCCACAATTGACGGACAATTCAAAGACTTATTTTGTAAATACTTACACAAATAATTATCCATTAACAGACAAAAAAGTTAATCAAAAGTTTGAAGGTGGTTATTTCCTGGATAGAGCGATCAGAACTGAATTGATCAATTCTTACGAAAAATCAGATAATCAATTTCCTGTTTTTATAGCCGTTACAGACAGTATTCAAAATGCTGTTTTGGATAAGGATTTCGCAGATTTGGAATTCACTTTTCCTGACAACAAATTGTTTTATCAGTTAAATGAGAAAGGAAGTTTAACCTCTTTCTCTTTGCTGGGAAATCCAAAGAATTTAATTGAAAACAATCCGGAAATTATTTTCAATAAAGAGGTTTTGCCATACAAAATTGGGAACAAAACTTATTATATTGAGAATAACGAGAAGCCAAGTTTGATTTTAAAATCGAGTCAATTTGTTCTGCAGGATGGAGAAATCAAAGAGAAAAACTGGAATTCAGCGATTCTGATGCAAGGGAAACACTGGTCTGGAATTCTGCATCCGGAAATTGAAAATGAAGAATGGACTTCCTCAGTGAAACATAGCTTTAAAGCCAAAATAATGATGCCGGTAACATCTTATCTGGCTTTGGAAAATGAAGCACAAAAAGCTGCTTTGAAAAGAAAACAGGAACAAATCTTGAATAGTAACAAATCCCTTGATGCTGGTGAAGAGGAAATGCAACAGATGTCCGAACCAGAATTGATAGTTGTAGGAATTCTAATATTGATTTTCGTGGCGTTTCAGGAGTATAAAAAGAGAAAAATTAAGTTAAATTTGCAATCCAAAAGGTAAAATGTTAAACATCAATCAACTCAACAAAGAATTCGAAAGTCGTGTAAGATTGGGCATTATGTCCGTTCTTATGGTCAACGATTGGGTTGATTTTACCGAAATGAAAAACCTTTTGAACGCTACAGACGGAAATCTCGCAAGCCACAGCACAGCGCTGGAAAAAGCAGAATATATAGAAGTGAAAAAAGAATTTGTAGGAAAAAAACCGAGAACATCTTACCGCGTTACGCAAAAGGGAAGAAATGCTTTCACAGAACATATCAATAATTTGGAAAAATTGTTGGGAAGATAACTCCCGATTTTTTTTGAGTATTAACTTTGTAATTCAAAGAACTTTACATTTTGAAAAAAGCGATGCTTATTTATTTTATTGGTAGTTGGATATTAGGATTGATTATGGTTATTCTTATGTTTTGTTTTGGCAATGAGGAAATCTATTCTTTCATTTTTATCTTTTTTTCTGGATTTAATGTAATAGTTAATTTCATTTTTATTCTGTTTCAAGCAATTATGATTTACATTTTTCCGGAAAATAAAAATGAGTTTTTAAAATCAATCGTACTGCTTTTATTTAATTTGCCATTTATCTTAATCTATTGGGTTTTGATTGTTATTACTTATTGGATTCTAACTAATATATAAAAAATTTTAACCTTAAACTTTGAAATTCAAAGCAAAAATATGACCAGAAAATCATTCATTAAAAAAACATTATTAGCAACTGCAGGATTGTCTTTGTTTTACAGTTGGCAAATCGAACCGTTTTGGCTGGAGTTTGTAAAACAAGATTTACCAATCAAAAATCTCCCATCAAAACTTCATAACAAAATCCTAATGCAGATTTCAGATTTGCACGTCGGAAATCGTTTCGATTATAATTTCCTGATTGATTCCTTCAAAAAAGCAAAAGCTTACAAACCTGATATCGTAGTTTATACAGGCGATTTTGTTTGCTGGGAAAATAATCCTGAACAATTTGAACAACTGAAAATCGTGATGAAAGATGTCGTTCTCGGAACTTTGGGAACAGTCGCAATTCTCGGTAATCACGATTACGGTGCAGAATGGAGAGAAGGATATGTGGCTGATGAGGTTTCAAAAATTCTCAAAGATTCCAAAATCCAAATGCTTCGGGATGAGAAAGCAGATATTTCCGGTCTAAATATTTATGGTTTCGAAGAATTATGGGGAATGAATTTCCATCCCGAAAACCTTACCAAAACCATCAATCCAGATGAAGCCAATCTCGTACTTTGCCACAATCCCGATGTTTGTGATTTGAATGTCTGGAACAATTATCAAGGTTGGATTCTCTCCGGACATACACACGGCGGACAGGCGAAACCTCCATTTCTTCCACCTTTGATTTTGCCTGTGAAAAACAGAAAATACACATCCGGAATTATCGATTTGAAAGACGGACGAATGCTTTATATCAACCGCGCTTTGGGACATTCTTACCAAGTCAGATTTAATTGCAGACCGGAAATTACACTTTTCAGTTTGAAATCTATTTAATATTAAAATCAGCACATTATGGAAAATTTTAAAATCATTTACATCGGAAAATTTCTTTTCTGGCTCTCATTTATCTTAGGCAATATTTGTCTTTTTGGTTACATTTTTTCTGGTAATACAAGTTTTGCTCTCGGAGGTTATCTGCTTTTGATTTATGGAACTATAATCAATCTGCTCGTATTTTTCGGATTGATTATATATGGATTAATGAACCCAAATTATAAAAGCGAAGCTGTCAAATCTGCGATGATTCTCCTCATCAATATTCCCGTCGCCATTCTCTATTTCTTCATCGGAACCTCAATTTTAAAATAAAAATTATGAAAAAAATCCGCGTTCAGTTTCTGCTTTTTGTTTATGACAACACACAAAAGCTTTACAGAAAATACTTTAAGAAAAAGAAAAGACAATGGGCATTTTCCCAGCAGTAATTATTAGCTTTTGAAGAAGATACGCTTGGTCGAAAACTCGGCGAATTCTACAAAAAGCACGGTTTTACAATGATTCCCAAGATGGAAAATCACGATGTTCATCATTTGCTAACGGATTGTGGAATCAAATTCGAGGAAGAAGTTGCAATGCAGTTTTTGCTTTTAGGAAATGGAAAAATGAATGCGCGTCTTCTCGCAGCTATCTTCTTAGGAAGTCTCATTCTTCCGGAATATTTCAAGATTTATATTCAGTCTTACAAGAAAGGAAAAAGTATGAAGCCTTTCTATCATTGGGATTTTGAGAAATTACTCTCCCATAATTTTGAAAATATCAGAGATTTTGTTTACCAAAAGCAAACGCCAGTTTTCTACTAAAATTTACTTTTAAATTATTAAAACATTATAATTATGAAAAAACACCATCTTATCTTCATCACGGTTTTAGCTGTAATCATTCTTTTTTATAAAGAGTTCATAGCTCTCAACCTCGGAATTTTTGGAATTTTCCTGAGCATTTTAACTTTTATTCAAACAAAATCCGAATTCAGAAGCAAAACTTTTCTCACACTTTTCGTCACTTCGATTTTCTCTTCATTTGCATTTACGTGGTTTGGAGACGCTATTTCGTTTGTTGCGGTTTTGGTCTCTGTATTTTTGCTTAGGTTCAAAGGAACTTACCCGAAGCTAAAACCATTTCTATATATCGAAATCTTATTTTTGAATTTGTTCACATTTTTAGGAGGTGTTTTCAACACAAAACAATGGTATGAAAAACCCAAAGAAAACAAGAGTTTCGGCAAAAAACTCATTACTTTTATTTTGATTCCAGGAATTTTCATTACCATTTTTCTCTGTATCTATTCGGCTGGAAGTTCTCATTTTGACAATTTTTTCAGTGAAATAAAATTAGATTTTAGTTTTTTTCAAATTTTCATTTTGGCTGTTATCGGATTCTATATCGGATTTATCTTTTGGAATTTCGGGGTGGAAAGATTTATTTTCAAACAAAACCATTATTTGAACGATAACTTTTCGGGCCTAGTCAAAATCCAGAAACCCACCTTCTCTTTCCTTGATATCGATTCCGAAAGAACTAGTGGATTGATTTCCTTTTCAGCGCTTAATATTTTGCTTTTAATTTTCATTGCGACTTACAATTATGAACAGTTTTTTGAAGTGACGAAGTCTGCTGACGGATTAAGTGCAGAAACTCACGAACGAGTTAACTCTGTAATAATGTCAATTGTGATGGCAATTCTCGTAATTCTTTTCTACTTCAAAAGAGAATTTAATTTTGATCAAAAAGCAAAGTCTTTGAAAATTTCTGCTAAGATTTGGATCGTTCTGAATGCTGTTTTAGTAATTTCAGCTTCCCTCAAAAACTCAGAATATATCATCAATTATGGTTTGACCTACAAACGTTTGGGCGTTTATGCTTTCCTGACAATGGCTTTGATTGGTTTGATTTTTACGTTCATCAAAATTCAGAATAAAAAGACCAATGCTTTCCTTTTCAACAAGATGTTTTGGGCTTCTTATGGCTTGATTTTGGTTTGTAGTTACATCAATTGGGGTGGAATTATCACGTCTAATAACATCAGGAGAAAAGATTTTGCAGAAAATTACCACTTGGTTTCCATCAATTATAATGAAAAAATATTATTGAATTACGCCGAGAAAACCGGGAATTCCGAAATGAAAAAACAGCTTACAGAAAGAATCGAATCTTATCAGAAAGAATCTTTCCTCTCAAAAATATTGTACTATGAATTTATTAAAATCGAAAAACCAAACAGTAAATAGTTTAAAGTATTTAACATTAATTCCATTATTTCTGGTTGCTTGTAAAAAAGAACCGGAAGTAAAAGATACAAAAGTGGACACGGTTACAACAATAGAAAAACCTGTAGATTCATTGTCAACAATTGTAAAAACTGAAAGAGAATCCAATCAAAAAATCATTACAATCGATGCGTCCAAAATGCCAATCCGATTGAACCTCGAAATCACAAATCCGAACGACCAGATTATTTTGAAACTGGAAAACCTCAATCAACCAAAAATAAAAGGCTATCTGAAAACCGAAACGCCGATGAATGTAAGATTCAACCAAATCAGAATGCCAGATAATACTTTTGACGGACCTTTTGGACCAACAATTGAGTATGACACCAAACAAAAAGGAGAGTACTGGCTGATATTTGCCAAGAATAATATGGCAGATGGCGAACCAGTCGGTAAGTTCTTCGTGAAAATCGAATAACAAAAAAGAATCTCAATCGAGATTCTTTTTTTATTTAAGTATTTGTCTAATTTCTAAACTCTACTATCTAACTTCTATTTAAAACTTTGAAGTGCCAATCGATAACCTTTCATTCCAAAACCAGAAATCACAGCATCGCAACTTTCGGCAGTTACAGATTTCCTACGGAATTCCTCACGCTTGTAGATATTGCTGATATGAACTTCAACTTTCGGCTTGTTTATATTCTTAAGACAATCAGAAATCGCATAAGAATAATGCGTAAAAGCACCAGGATTGATGACCAGAGCTTCGAAATCATCTTCCTGCAAACGGTTTATCAATTCGCCTTCGATATTGGATTGATAATAAGAAATCTCATCAGAACCGAATTCATTTTTCAAATCCGAAAGATAATCTTCCATAGAAACCGAACCGTAGATTTCTGGTTCACGAGTTCCAAGTAAGTTGAGGTTTGGGCCGTTGATGATTAGGATTTTCATAGCAATTCAATAATTAGTGTAAAAGTAAAAAATCCCCAGATAATTCTAAGGATTTTTAAGATTTAGATGAAATAAAATATTATTTATTTAAAAATTTATTCAAACCATCTTTAGCTTTATTGATTTCGTCATTCGCTGCTTTTTTTGTTTCCTCAGTCTTTTTTTTGAGGTCAGCTTTTGCTTTCTCAGCTGCAACTTTTGTGTCGGCTACAGTTTTATTGGCATCTTCTACCAGTTTTGCTTTTTCAGTATTTACTTTTTCTTTTATTTCTTTAGCAGTACTTTCGATTTGTGCGTTGGTTTTTCCAGTGATGATGCTATCAGATTTCTTGATAACATTGCTTACAACATCAGCTTTTGTAGTTCCCAGAACTTGAGTAGAAGTAGTAAGGTAAGTTTCATATTCGGGTTTTACAGTTCCGCCTTCCGCTACATATACATTTTTGGAGTCCACGTATTTTTGTTGTGCTATCTGTAATTCAGCTTTCGCTGCTTCAATTTTCACTGGATCGTTGGACGCAACAGCCTCATCATATTTTTTCTGAGCCGTAGATAATGCTAATGCAGCATCTTCATAAGACTGCGTGAAATCTATCTTCATATCAGACGTTTCGTTTTTTTTGCAACTTGCGGCCGTTAGTAGTAATCCTGCTAAAGCCAATGACATAAGTGTTTTTTTCATTATATTATTGATTGTTAATAATCTGTTTTGTTAATTTTTGTAATTCTGCATTCTCATCGGACTGGGAAATATCGCCATTCAGTCTTTTAATTTCCAAAGTATTGACTTGTTTTGCCAAACCGAGATAAGCTAAATATTTTTCCAATATCTGAGTTTTCTTTTCAGAACTTGCGTTGGCTGCATTTGCACCCTTTACAAAAGTCTGCAGATTGTCGTTACACAAAATATATGCCTGAAATGCATTTGAAAGAAAATAATCGCTTACCAAAGAATTAGTTTCAAGATTCGTGTAAAGTTTTGGAATCTCAACCGGAGCATACTGAATGATTTCTGAAACGTCCACGCCGCTCTTTGCTGGATTAAGATACATTCCTTTAGTTTTCATTTCGCTGTTTTCCAAAGAAAGATTGGTTGCATCCAAAAGCTTAACTAAATTTTGTTTTTGATTAATATCAGACAAAATCGTATTAAGACTTAGTGCGATGAAAAAACCTGTAAATGTTGAAATTAAAGAAATACAGAATTCAAAACTTCTGGCTTTCTTGGTTCTAAGACCATCGAACAATTTTGAGTTGATAAGGAACAAGGTCACAAGGACCAAAACGATTGCAATAATAATGTACATAATTGTGTTTTTTTGTCAAAGGTAAGAATCTCTGTAATTTTTCAAAATAAAAATAGAGGAACAAGTGTTTTTTGTAGACGAATTATAAATTAATACCGATCAATTCTCAAACATACAAACGAAAGATCTTAAACGTTATTTTATTATAAAGCCAAAAAAAATCCTTAGAATTTTCTAAGGATTTTTAAGTAGCCCGTAGGGGAGTCGAACCCCTCTTACCAGGATGAAAACCTGAGGTCCTAACCGATAGACGAACGGGCCTAGTTAATTTTCTGTGATTTAACTGCAATTCTTAATGAAAAAGCAGATTCCTAAATCTTTAATAAAAAATACCTCCAGAAAATTAGTGAAGGTATTTTAAGTAGCCCGTAGGGGAGTCGAACCCCTCTTACCAGGATGAAAACCTGAGGTCCTAACCGATAGACGAACGGGCCAAGGACTTTATATTAAGCTAAGCTGTTTACGTGCTTAGTTAATTTGCTTTTTAAGTTAGCTGCCTTATTCTTGTGAATAATGTTTCTTTTAGCTAATTTGTCAAGTAAAGAGATTACTCTTGGTAATTGCTCTACTGCTACTGCTTTGTTCTCTTCAGTTCTAAGTGACTTCAAAGCTGTTCTAGCAGTCTTGTGGTTGTATTTGTTACGAAGTCTTCTAACTTCGTTTTGTCTGATTCTTTTAAGTGCTGATTTATGATTTGCCATATCTTTCAAATGTGGGTGCAAAGATAAAAACTATTTTTTAATTTGCAAACTTTTTTTAAAATTAAAATTTTATTTTGCCTAATTGAAGCTAATTAATATGATTCTAAATCATTTTTAATTGTTGAAGATTTGGTGTCTTCACTTTTCTCCTTTTGGGTGGTGCAAAAGTATGGATATTTTTTAAATTTCAAAATGTTTTGAAATTTTTTTTCAACTTTTTTGATATCCAAATTTAGATGTTTCCGATTACGAACATATTTTCCATTGTCGGAACAGTACTACCACCTTGTTTTTCAAGGGTTATGGCAAAGGCTTGTGCTTTCGGGATGTTGGCGAGAATTTCTTTGGTATCTTTTTCTTTAGAGTACATTCCAGCACTTACTGGCTTACCATCTACAAGTGCCCAAAGTTGATATTGCATTCCTTCCGGTGCTTTTGGAAGATTTTCTGCGTTTAGATAGACATTTTTAGAATCTTTATCCCAATAGACGATTGCTTTGGAATCCGGATATTTCTCCACGCCTTTCAGTGGAACAGTTAAAATATTAGGGTTAGAAAGTATTGCTAATTTTTCCTGAGAAGCCTGTAAAGCCAAATCTTGTGACTTTTTCTCGGTTTGTAATTGTGCTATTTCTTTTTTGTTATTAGAAATATCATTAATCCAGAAGAAATTCCCAGCAATACTTACCAAGAACAAAACCGAAGCTGCAATAGCGTATTTCTGCCAGTTTATAGCTTTGTTTGGATATATTTCCTGAGTGATTTCGCCAATTTTATGGTCTGGTTCTTCAGGAATGATTGGCTTGGTTTGTTCAACAATTTGTTCCTGTTGAATCTTGGCCCATATTTTGGTTTCCAGATCATTAGGTGGCGTTACAGCTTGTGCTGTTGCCAGATCTTCCAATGTTTTTTGCGCTTCTTCAAATGCTGTTCTTACTTCAGCACTATTCTTCATGACACACTCCAAAATGCCTGCCTCCTCGGGAGAAGCAAGACCTAGAATATAAGATTCTAAGATTCCGGATGATATGTATTCTTCTATGTTCACTTTATTTATAATCTTTTAAGAGATCTTTCAATTTGATAAGAGCAGTACGCATCTTGGTCTTAATTGTACCTAACGGGATTTTTAGTTTTTCAGATATTTCGTTTTGAGTGTAACCTTGATAATAAGCCAAATCGATCATTTCACGTTTATCGGATTCCAAATTACACAAAACATCCGTAAAACCAATAAAATCCGAAGATTTATTCGTCGTTGAAAGTTCCGTACTGTTATATACGAAATCTGGAAGTGATTGGTTTTTAAGTTCGTTTTGAAAAGACTTGGATTTCAAATAATCTATTGCGGTATTTCTTGCAATATTAATCATCCAAGTGTAGAATCGCCCTTTTACAGTGTCGTATTGATGGATAGAATTCCAGATTTTGACAAAGACGTCTTGGATTATTTCTTCAGTATATTCTTTTGACTGTACTATTCGGAAAATAACACCATACAACGCACCGGAATAGTGGTTGTATAAGTATTTGAAGCCTGCTTCGCTCTTTTTTCTCAGCAGTTCCAAAAGTTCTTCCTCAGAATAGGTTGTTTTAATAATCAGTGATTTACTATCCAAATATAGAAAAATTATACCAATAACGCTTTATTATTTCATTTTGTTCAATTTAATTCTCCGTATCAATTATTTAAATATTTTGGGCGCCTATTTCCGCCTTCCGTTCCCAATCTTTTTTGCATCAAGATTTCAGTTCAATAGAAATTAAGTCATCGCAAAAAATGATTTCCACTCAAACCTAACGAAGTGGTTCATCGATTCAAATGAAAAAAATAAAAAATAGAGATAAGTCGGGGCGCGCTTCGCAAAGTTGAAGCTTTTCCACTTCGATCAAAATTTTTCAACAGTAGAATCTAAAACCAAATTTTCTCCCACCTCGTAAGTAACCATAATAAGTAACTCTAAATATTTACGACAATGAAAAAGCTAAAAAAAATATTCCTAGTCAGTTCCGTAGCTTTGATGCACGGGAACATCGCTGCCCAATCAGCCAACTTCAAAACCAAAAATCCATACTACTCAAAAACCGAAACTTCAAAATTGAAAGTTTCCAATGCAGAATGGAAGAAGATTTTGAAACCCGAACTTTATAAAGTAGCCAGAGAAGCTGCAACAGAAACGGCTTTCACAGGTAAGTTTTATGAATTCGATGAAAAAGGAACCTATTATTGCGCAGTTTGCGGAAATGCATTATTCCTTTCGACCTCCAAATTTGCTACAACTTGCGGGTGGCCATCATTCTATGAACCAATTAGTAAAACGAGTGTTATCTACAAAAAAGACGATTCTCATAATATGGTAAGAACAGAAGTATTGTGTGGAAGATGTGATTCTCACTTGGGGCATATCTTCGATGATGGTCCAGCTCCAACAGGAAACCGCTTCTGTATGAACTCTGTTTGTCTGGATTTTGTTCCAATAGCAAAAAAATAATCAATTGATTTACAGTTGTTTAAAAATTATTTTCAATTATTTCAATCCAAAAACAAACTATCCTCGTAACTGCAATTAAGACTCACAAAATATTAATATAAAATAAACAAAATGAACTCAAGAATTAAAATCGCAGCTTTCGGAATGATCGCATTATCATTTGCATTCAGTGGAAATGTAGCTGCACAGGCAATGAAAGAAAAAACAGTAATGGTTGGTGGTGCAGAAATGTATCCTTCTAAGAATATTGTTGAAAATGCAATGAATTCCAAAGATCATACAACTTTGGTAGCTGCAGTAAAAGCAGCAGGATTAGTAGAAACATTACAAGGTAAAGGTCCATTCACGGTATTGGCACCAACAAATGAAGCTTTTGCAAAACTTCCAAAAGGAACTGTAGAAAACCTTGTGAAACCTGAAAATAAAGCAACATTAACCAAAATATTAACATACCACGTATTAGCAGGAAAGTACAACGCAAAACAAATCTGGGCAGCAGTAAAAGCTGGTAACGGAAAAGCAGCGATGAAAACTGTAGAAGGTGAAGAGTTAACATTCTGGACAAAAGGCAAAGACTTATATGTAACAGATGCAAAAGGAGGCAGTGCAAAAGTAACTATCTCTGATGTGAATCAGTCAAACGGAGTAATCCACGTGATCGATACTGTTCTTATGCCGTAATAATTATCTGAAACCAGTATAAATTGTTGTACTGGTTTTTAATTTTTTTAAACCAAACTTTAAAAATAATATTATGAAAAAAACAATCAGCGTGTCCAATGGTGCAGCCACCTTGGATACCAACAGAAGAAACTTTTTGAAACTTAGTGGTGTTGGGTTGGCAATTGCTGGACTTGCACTTGTAGGATGTAATGATGATGATATGATCATTACTAACCCCGGAAGTAATGTTTTTGACCTGGGAACAGGTGATGTAGGTGTTTTAAACTATGCTTACGCTCTTGAACAACTTGAAGCAGATTTCTACACCAAAGTAGTGAATAGCTTCTACACTGGAATCTCAGATGCTGAAAAACAAATTTTTACAGATCTATATCATCACGAAGTAATCCACAGAGACTTTTTCAAAGCAGCAATTGGCGGTGCCGCTCCTAACAGTATTTTACCAACTTTGGAATTCCAATATAATGGTGTAGATTTTAAAAGCAGAACCTCTGTTCTCGCTACTGCAAAAGCATTGGAAGACACAGGTGTAGCAGCTTATAACGGTGCTGGGAAATATATTACCAATCCGGATTATTTGGTGCTTGCAGGAAAAATTGTTTCAGTTGAAGCAAGACACGCAGCAGCTATCAGAGACCTTATCAATCCAAAATCAGCTGATTTTTCAGGAGATGATGTGATCAATGCAATGGGATTGGATCTTGCAAAAGAACCGAAAGACATCGTTGCAGCAGCAGGAGGCTTCTTTAAAACGCCATTTACTTGGAAAGAGAGAGGTATTTAATTCATTATTAATTTCAAAAATTTACTATTATGAACATTCTTAGAATATTAGATAAGCTCTCTAACGACAAATTCTTCACAGGAGAAGCTTCAAGACTACAAACATTATCCAGCATTGCTGATTTTGGTAAAAAAGCGGCTGTTGCATCTGTACCGCTTGGATTGGCAGGATTGATGTCAACACCAGCTCACGCAGAAACTACAACTTCAAGTGCTTCTATGTTCAAAACACCTTTGACGGACGCATTACAGTTGGCATTAACATTAGAATATCTGGAAGATGAATATTACCGTATTGGTTTAGCAACAGCCGGACTGATTCCTACAACTGACAGAACTGTTTTTTCTCAGATTTCAAAACACGAAACTGCACACGTAGCTTTCTTGAAAAGTGCTTTGACATCTTTAGGAACTGCGCCAAACGCAAAACCAACTTTCGATTTTACAGCAAAAGGAAACTTTACGCCATTTACAAATTATCAACAGTTTTTGACATTAGCTCAGGCTTTTGAAGATACCGGCGTAAGAGCTTACAAAGGACAGGCTGGAAACGTAATGTCGAATAAAGACGTTTTAACTGCAGCACTTCAAATTCACTCTGTTGAAGCAAGACACGCTTCTGAGGTTAGAAGAATGAGAGGTAATAAAGGTTGGATAGAATTAGCAAATGGTGGCGATATGCCGGCAGCTACAAATCCTGTTTATGTCGGTGAAGGAGTTACAGTTCAGGCGGGATTTAACACTGCGACTGCATTCGGACCAGAAGCTGGATCTGCTGCTTATGACGAGGTTTTAAGTGGAAGTGATGCTGCAGCAATTGCAGGATTATTTATAGTATAGTATATTCCAAATGATGACAAATATTGATTGATCCTTTTCCATAACTGGAGAAGGATTTTTTATTTAAATAAAACCGAGATCAATTAAATTGATTTCGGTTTTATATTTTAAATCTTTAAGGAATTATTTTTTCTTCTTTTAATTTTCCAAACAAATCTGTAAAAGAATCTAATGTGCTTTGAAAAGATGTGAAACCTAATTTTCTGCTATTAGTCATATCTGTCATTACTTCGATTGGTCTCCCAAGATCCAGATCTGTATGCCAAGCCGAAGCTAATTTTGATAAATTATTTTCTATCAGATTGTGCTTTTCGGCAATGCTTTCCCAAAGTTCTTGATCATTCTGAAGTTCTTGTTCAAGAGGCCTTATTTCATTCTCAAAACCTTCAAACTCGATTTGAAAATAGTCTGCAATTTTTTCCCAAAGCCATTTCCATCGGAAAATATCGCCGTTTGTTATATTAAAAGCTTGATTCTTTCCAACTTCACTTGTAGATGCCCAAATTAATTGTTTGGCTAAGATTCTTGCATCGGTCACGTCTGATAATCCATTCCATTGTGCGGACGATCCTGGGAAGATGAATTTTCTGCCTGTCTCTTTACAAATACTTGCATAGATTGCTAACGTGGTTCCCATATTCATTAAATTCCCAACAGCGTATCCAATTACTGTATGAGGTCTGTGAATACTCCAGGTAAAACCATCTCTTTCTGCTGCTTCATATACTGCGTCTTCCTGAGCGTAATAGAAATTTGGGTATTCCAAACGTGTCTGTTCTTCCCGCAAAGGGGTTTCCGGCAAAGATCCTGATTTTGTGTAAGCTTCGAATGGTCCTAAGTAATGTTTCAATCCTGTTACCAATGCAACGTGTTGAACGCTTTTTTTTGGAGATAAAACGTTTAGGAGATTTCTTACCAAAGCACTATTGACTTTAATATTTTCTTCTTCGGAATCATTTCGCATCCACGTTGTAAAGAATATATGAGTGGGAGAGATGTTTTCCAAAGCTGTTTTTAGATTTTCTTTATCTAATAGATCGGCTTTTACAGGAATTAAACCAGAAATATTTGAATTGGGATTTCTCGCCAAACCATAAGTTTTCCAGCCATTTGAAATAAGTTCCTGAGCAAGATTGCTTCCTGTAATTCCGGTTGCTCCAACAACTAATGCAATGTTTTCCATAATTAAATTATTTGATTGCAAAGTTAGAAGCATTAGATCCCGAAAAACTTGATGTAGATCATGAGTTTATCTCGATTAATATCAAAAAAAACTATTGAAGTAAAATCTTCTTCCGTATTCTACTGATAGTTTCAGGACTTAAACCAAGATAAGAAGCAATCAATGTGTGTGAAAGTTTTTGAGTAATTTCCGGATTACTTTGGACTAATTGCAGATATTTTTCTTCTGCTGTGAAATTATTAGAAATGACCAATCTGTAATCTTTTGTGACCAAACTGTTTTGATATAAAATTCTGAAGTACCGATCCATAATAGGAATTTGTAAAGTCAGTTCCTCGTATTTCTCACGGCTTATCAATAATAATTCGGAATCTTCAATCGCATCAATATTTAGGAAAGCTTTTTCTTCATTAAGGAAACTATTAAAATCCGAAATCCACCAACCTTCAAAAGCAAACAGACTGATTCTTTCATTCCCTTTTTCATCAAGAATGTATGATTTAAGAATGCCTTTGCTTACAAATGCCAGGTTTTTACAAATTTCTCCTTCCTGTAATAAATACTGTTTTCTGCGAAGTTTTTTGTGAATGAAAAAAGATTTCAGTAATTCGATTTGGTTATCCTCCAATTTTACCTTTTGTTGAATATGGATTATTAAAACATCGAACATAAAATCGTTTTTGAAAGATTTGGTATTTTATAATAGTGTAAAGATATATTTAAAAATTCTAAGCTTTTCTAATTTATCTTATCGGATATGATCATCTAAAATCCATTTGTTTTTGACATTATTCCAAGTTTTTACTTTATTAATTTTCGAAGAATCTTCTCTTGAAAAAATATAACAATCGAAAAACAAAATGCTGTCTCCTTTTTTTATTAAACATTCATTGCTTTGAATTGTCTTTTCAAAATATACCCCAGGATCAATTTGATCATGAATTAGGTTATTGTTAATAGATATATCTTGATATTTTTTCTCTTTATTAATGATCGTGACAAGTAATGTTCCTCCTTTAATAGTTTTGATTTCGTTCACAATTCCGTCCATCTTTTTAGGGAAATAAGATTTTATCATTTCGTCCGTGAAAGAATTAGGATTTAGATTACTGATGACAGCTATTGAAATAACCAAAATAGCAAACAATAAAAAATAAATATTTTGTTTTTTCATCTTTAATTTTAAAAATGATTATTAATACTTGCCAAGATATTTCTAAAAAACAATATACATATAAACTTAAAAACAACAAAAGCTCTTACTGAAAAGAGCTTTGTGTATTTTGATTCATTGTAATTGTAGCCTATAGGGGAATCGAACCGCTGTTGCAAGAAAGAAAATCTTGAGTCCTAACCACTAGACGAATAGGCCGTTTGGTATTGTGGACTGCAAAAATAGAGACTTTATACTGGTTAGGCAAATGATTTTGTCTATTTCAATTTTTTCTCAATAATGATGTTTGAGATCCCTTTACCTTCAAATTCCTTCTGAGCTTTGATTGCGTCTTCAAGAGATTTGTACTTACCAAATGTATAATAGAACATACCATTTTCCTTATCTCTTTTGATTTCAGGAATAGTTTTCAAAATGGTTGATTTGGAATCTAATTTATCCTTACCAACATAGATTTCTAAAGTATAAAAGCCAACTCCCAATGTTTGATTCGGAACAAAACTGATTGACATAGAATTTCGGAATCCGGAATCTTTAGCAGTTTTAAGATTGTTATCTCGTACAGATGCGAAATTGGTGGTTCCGTAATAATACTTGTAAAATCCGTTTTCCTTGATTGGTAGAATGTATTTCAGACCTTTCAGCGCAGGATCTTCATCTGTATATCTGTTTGGCGTACTCATCAATAAGATTCTGAAATCATTTTTAAGAGGTTGCTCAACTGGCTTTTCCGGTTCAGGTTCTTTTACATTTCTATCTACCAGTTTTTTATAACTCACGATTGCATTAAAAATACTTTCTGCAATTGCTTGTTGACCTTCTTCCGTAGAAATGTAATGCGCATCGTCATAATTGTTCACAAAGCCAGTTTCAATCAAGATGGATGGCATTGCATTCATTCTCAAGACGTGTAAGTTTTCTTGCTTTACACCCCTGGACATTCTTTTGTCTTTCTTTACAAAATTATCTTCTACCAAACCGCCAATGATAAGGCTGGCTTCCAGATATTTACTTTGTTGAATTTTAAGGGCAATTAGAGATTCCGGAGAGCTTGGATTATAAGACGCGAAATTTTCTTTATCCTTTTCATCAAGGAAGATTACATCATTCTCTGCTTTTGCAACATCCAGGTTTGCTCTGTTTTGGTTTGGTCCCTGTACAAAAGTCTCGGTTCCTTGCGCTGTTGCACTTTTACTTGGAGAAGAATTCACGTGAACTGATATGAAAAGATCTGCTTTGCTTCTGTTGGCAAGGTCTGTTCTGGAAGTTAGTGATGGATATTCGTCTATTTTTCTGGTGTAGATGACTTTGTAGTCTTTGTTCTTTTCCAGCATTCTTCCAAGTTTCAAAACGATGCCAAGCGTTACGTTTTTTTCCTGTACAGACCCGATGTCTCCATAGTTTCTGTTGGCTCCAATATCACTGCCTCCGTGACCTGCATCAAGAACTAAAGTGAATTTTTTCTGACAATAAAAGCTACTAAAACTAATAAAAAATGTTAACAGAAAAAAAAATTTATTATAAAGTGTAGGCCTAATCATTTTAATCTTTAAAATTTAATTAATTTTGAACCCAATTTCAGAATGACTGCATTGGCTCGAAGTATTTTCAAAAGTATATTACTAATTTTAAATATCCTAATTTTTAACAATATTTTAGCACAAATTGTGCCTCAAAATATTGAACAAAAAAACGGTGTTAAAGATTCATTAAATATAGGCAAAGATTCTTTAAACATAAAGAAAGACACCATCATCCCCAAAGAACAATTGGAGGATGTTGTGAAGATGAAGGCTGAAAACAAAAGCAGCTCATCTATCGGCAACAAGCAGACTACGCTTCACAAAAAGGCCCAAATCATCTATCAGGATATGCAGATAGATGCAGACTATATCAGATTTGAGTGGGAAACCGGAAAGATCTATGCAAGAGGTGAAGTGGATGAGAAAGGAAAAATCATCAAACCCGCTATTGCCACACAAGCCGGAAAGCAATATGAATACAGCGAGGTTATTTATAATACCAAAACCAAGCAGGCCATAGCTTTCAATGCCAGAACTGAAGAAAGTGAAGGTGTTATCGTAGCGAAGAAAACCAAAAAATATAATGACTCGGTTTATGTAATGCACAATGCCATTATGACAACCGATGAGTATTACATAAAGAAGAAAGATTCTCTTCCGGATTATCACATCTCTGCCGCTTACATCAAAATGTTGAAAGGAAAAGAGAGTTCACAGGTAGTTACCGGACCTTTCCAGTTTTTTATAGAGCAGGTTCCTACGCCTTTGGTTCTTCCATTTGCGATTTTACCTTTTTCGGATAAAAGATCTGCGGGTATTTTGATGCCGAGTTTTGGTGAGCGTCAGGATGTCGGATTTTTCCTGAATGGATTGGGTTATTATCAGCCGATTGGAGATCATTTTGATTTGAAGATTTTAACCGATTTTTATACAAAAGGTAGCTGGAACTTAAAGCCAGAACTTAATTATATTAAAAAGTACAGATATTCTGGAAACTTTGCTGCAGATTATGGTACAACTATTCGAGGTATCAAAGGTCTGGATGATTATTCCAAAGCCAAAACTTTTAGAATTGCCTGGCGTCATTCTCAGGATTCTAAAGCTAATCCTTATTTTACCTTCAACGCGAGTGTAGATATTGTAAGTGGTCGTAATTTTTATACTAATACAGTGAATAATAATTATGCCTTAAGCGGAAGTGTCCTAAATAGCCAGCAGACTTCCCGTGTGAATGTGACCAAGCGTTTTCTGAATCTACCTGTGACGATAAGCGCAAGTATGTCTTACAACCAGAATTTTGCAACGAATATTACAGATATTCGTTTGCCGGATATGACAGTTGCTATCAATCAGTTTTATCTCTTCAAACCGAAAACTGGTGTAAGAACTGGATTGCTGGAAAACATCAATGTGAATACAGGTTTAGCCTTTAGTAATTATGTCACTACAACCGAGGATAAGCTTTTCAAAAATGAAATGTGGGATGAGCTGAAGACCGGTGCTAAAAATAATATCTCATTATCCACTAATACGACTGTTGCAAAATACTTTACTTTCAGTTTAGCTGCAAATGCGGACAATGTACTTACAACCAAAACTTTGGAAAAGAATTATAATCCACTGACGAATCTCGTGGAAGATAATTACAATAAAGGTATTGCTGGTTACACGACATTCTCTACCAGTGCCAGTTTGCAGACTGTTTTATATGGGCAGAAGAACTTTAGCAAAACCTTCCCCATTGTAGCGATCCGCCATATGGTAACGCCAAGTATGAGTTTTACTTATTCTCCGGACTTTGGAGCGAAAAGCTGGGGTTATTTCAGAAACTATTCCAATTCCCGTGGCGAGATGACACCTTATTCCATATTTGATGGAGGAATTTATGGAGCGCCGACTTCTGGTCTTACCCAAAGTTTAGGATTCAACATTACGAATAATCTGGAAATGAAAATCAGATCCAAATCCGATTCTACTGGGGTTAAAAAAGTAAAAATATTTGAAAACTTAAATGTTTCCGGAGGATATAACTTCGCTGCTGAAAAGTACAAATGGTCTGTATTCACAGTTAATGGACAGTCATCTTTCTTTAATAATAAACTGAATGTCAATACAAGCCTAACTCTGGAACCTTACAGGATTGAATTTACAGAAGGAAGCGATACGGGAGTAAGAACAGAGGATTTTGGACATTTCAGCTTACAGGGTTTCAACCTTCAGTTGTCTTATCCAATGAGCGAAGCTATTTTTGGAAAGAAGGAAGAACTCTCGAAGAAGTATAAGAAGAAAGGGGAGATCCGGAATGAGAATTATTACTTTGATGATGATAATTATGCCCATTACACCCCAACCTGGACTCTGAATGTTAATGCAAATTATTCATATACAAGAAGTTTATCCAGACTTGGCAATAAAGTTGCAACGCTAGGATTAGACGGAAGTATCAAACTGACTCCATACTGGAATATCAACGGAAGTACAAACTATGACATCGAGCAAAAAACGCTTGGCTACACACGCCTTGGATTTGCAAGAGATCAGCGTAGTTTTACGATTACTTTCAACTGGGTTCCGTTTGGGCAGTACAAGGTTTATGATTTCTTCATCGGAATCAAAGCCAACATTCTAAAAGATGCAGTGAAATATAAGGAAAGAAGTTTCACGCAACCGAACAGTACTTTTTAGGATTTAAGGAAAATTTGTATAGTTTTGTAAAAATTAATAATAAAAAATGAAGAAGATCATTCACACGTCGGAAGCTCCGGCTGCAATCGGGCCATATTCCCAGGCTACTTTAGTTAATGGTACATTATACATCTCAGGTCAGATTCCTGTAGATCCTAAAGACGGAAAACTGGTAGAAGGCATCCAAAAGGAAACGCACCAGGTAATGAAAAACCTGAAAGCGATTTTGAATGCTGCAGAAATGGATTTCAGTAATGCCGTGAAAGCTTCTATTTTCCTTAAAAATATGGATGATTTTGCTGAGGTGAATGAGATCTACGCTTCATACTTCGAAAACGAAATCTATCCGGCGAGAGAAACTGTTCAGGTATCTTGTCTTCCAAAAAATGTAGATGTGGAAATCTCTATGATTGCATTTAAAGATTAAACATGAACTTCTGTAGGAATACCATAGGTGTTTTGGCTGGCTTGGCAGTCGCTGCTCTCATTATCACGTTGGGGATAAAGATAGACTCCACGTGGGTGACCTACAAGCAATTTGCTCCGTTTGATCATTGGGAAACGCTGCTTAGATCTGTTCAGAACAAAGATTCTTTTTTTGTGGCGCTTTTGTTCTTCGGAGGATTGGGTGTTACGTTTGGTGGAGTGGTGACTGCGGTGATTGTGAAATATGCTAAAGTTGCTTACGCCATTTTAATTGGATTCATTATGCTGTTTATAGCGATGCTGGATATTATTATTTATCCTTACCATCCGGTTTTCTATAAGATATCAATCTTCCTTATCTTCTTCCCATTCTCCTGGATAGGGGGGAAAATTACCGAAGTCATCTACAAAAGAAGAGAAAAGAAAGCGAAGTTATTGCTCAAAAATAAAAAACCACAAGCCTAGACTTGTGGTTTTTCGTTGTGTTAATTATTTTTTTCTATATTAAAATTGAAAAGTTCTTTAATGTCTACTTCCAGGGCTTTTGAAATTTCGTAAATAATACCGATAGAAGTATTTATTAATCCTCGTTCAATACGGCTTATTTGCGAATACTCAATATTTGTAATATCTGCAAGAGTTTGCATGCTCATTTTTTTTGACTCCCTTATTTTTCTTAGGTTTTTGCCAAATAATATAATAAACTCTTTGCTTATGTTTGTCTTCACAAAGCAAAGGTTGAGAATATAGATAAAAATACATATGGCATATTTGCCATAATTAAAATTTATAATTATATTTGGGGAAATATTTATATTTATAATTTAAAACACAACAAACGATGAACAAAACCTATCTATTATGGTTTGCCTTCCTGGCATTCCTTCTGGTGGGCTGTAGGAATGAGAACTTCAATCCTAATGACACCAACAGCAGTCAACAAGCTCTGAAATTCCGGGTTGTGCCGAGGTCAGAGATTCCGCAGATCATTAATGTCCTACAAGCAAAAACCAATTTTATAGTGCCTCTGAAGAACCATTCTTCTACTATGGGGAAAACAGAAACTGTTTTTGGAGAAATCAATACCAATTACATTATAGAAACCACAAACGAGACAAATGAGGTGTTCTATACTTTTCCAATAACCCCAAATGTGGGAACAGAAAGTTCGGAGACATATAATCTTGTAGTGAAAACGGATCCTTCAGAAGCAGAAACTAGCAAAGTGCTCGTTTATGAACCTTCAGCTGAGTGGATTCTGAATGGTAACAACAATTATCTTACGTTTTCCGGCAATCTCTATACTTATTCTTTAGACGGGAATTTGGAAAGTACTGTTGCTTATCTTAACGGAACTGGGAATTGCGAGCCAGAACCTTGTCCAGATTGTCCTCCACCTCCACCCGGTGGCGGTAATCCTCATGGACCAGGCGGTGGCGATCCGGGTGGTGGGACAGGAACTCCACCCGGCACCGGAGGACCAGTAAGTTATCCTGGAAATGGAGGAAGTTCAAGCGGTGGTGGTGATCCGTGTGGAGATTGGGTGTTAAGTCAAATTATAAACCAAGATGGTTATCAATATGCAATCTATACTAATAAATGTGGGGAAACGTTGAAGCTTAGAGTCTATTTTAGAGCATCTTCAAAAGCACCCGCTCCATCTTGTGATCAGAACCAAGATCCTGGTGGTGGAGTTGTAATTACTATACAAAATGAGATTTGCGCAAAAACAAAAGCAATGGTTCAGAAAGCTGATGTAAAACCAAAACTTAACGAACTCTATGAAAAATCTAAAATAGGAGGCGAAAAAGCTTTTATGGTAAAAAATGACGGTATGCCAGGTAATGTGATGAATGGCGACGAGCATAGTGTAACCTTTGATATGACAGGTAACAAGGGTGTCTATCATAACCACACGCCTGACGGAATTAAGATGGTATCTCCGAGGGATATTTATGTTTTGCTGGGCTTTGTCAAGAGCTTGCCGACTGGAACGCCTTCCAATGATGCTTTCGTAGGGATGGTGGGATCACAGCCTTGCGCCGTTGCAGGGACATGCCCGCCGGATGGTTATGAATCTTTTAACTACATTGTAAGGTTTACCGATACCCCGCAAAACGCAGGCTATTTACACGATAAAACCTATGATTTTGATGCTCTAAGAGATAAATATAGAAAGTTTGAAAATGAAGTTAGAAATAAGTCAGGAAACGGTTCACAGTATGGAAATTACACCAGCCATCAAGGCGTAGAAAAAGTTTTCTTTTATACACTATCTAAAATGGGGATCGACAAAAGCAAAATGATCCTACAAAGAATAGATAAAAACGGAAATGTAACCAATGTAACGCTCGGTGCTGATGGAAAACCGAAAGACACCCCTTGTCAATAATTTTAACATAACAAAAACAATTATGAAAAAAATATTGTTATTCGCTTTATTCATTAGTTTGATAACATGCAAAGCACAAATTTATCCTTTGAATACTTTTTTTGAGGATGTTCCCAATTATTCTTACATTAAGGATCTGGATAACCTTTTGCCTCAATATGTAGGAACTTATAAAGCGACTTTCCAAGGAAATGAAATTACATTGTTCATTACTAAAGAAGATAAAATGCTTATAGATTATGGATCTAATGATAAAAAATATTATCATGATGTTCTTCACATTAAATACATTGTAAAGAAATTATCAACAGGAACCATATTACAGGATACTATAAACCTTATAGATCCTAAAAGGAACAAAATCATAAGCATAGGGATTGCTCTTTATGATAATAACGCTATCGTGCTGAATTATTCCGGGACCAACTGCGGCGTAGGAAACGGAAGCATAAAGCTAAAAAAACCTACAGACAACCAGATCAGCTGGTCTTATTACCCTGACGACTCGCTTCTAGACATAAAAGAATGTCCCCTCAGCCTGGATAGAACTGTTTATTTGCCAGTGGCTAAAGATCTAATATTTACAAAACAATAATTAATAAAAGCCTCAGCAATGGGGCTTTAAGTATTATGATAAAAAATATGAAGAAACTATTTTTATTACTTTCACTTTGTACCTCTTTTATTCTTTATGCCCAGGAAGATTCTGAAGTTTCAATACAAAGTAATATGATAAAGCCTATTCCTTATGCAAAAGTTTATTTTGAAGGTAAAGACTATTATAAAAACACTGATAAGAAAGGAAGGTTAAAATTAAAAAAAGATGAAAAAATATCAAAGATAAGTGCAACAGGTTTTGAAGATTTTTTCACGAGTGAGAATCAGAAAGAATATGTGTTGAAATCTAAGGAGATTAATATACAAATAGCGGCTGTTCCTAAAAACAATCAACAAATCACAATAGGAAGGACAGATAAAAAATCAACTAGATATGTGTATACGTCTAGTAAATATCTGAGCTGGGCAGAATATATCCCTTTTAATAAAAGCTACCCGGAAGTAGCTTTTATTAAAAGTGTAAAATTTTTAACCTCTTCTACTAGAGGAAAAAATAAACCAATTATTCTAAAATTCTATCGCAATGATAACGGAAAGCCTGGCGAGCTGTATGGATCTATGGAGTACATTGTAGAATGCAAACCTGGAAACAGAATTTATGAAGTTGACATTGAAGAAAGTAGATTAATACTTCCTAAAGATGGACTATATATTGGATTTGATTGGATCAATATTCCATCCAACTTACGCAAAGTGGATTTTACAAAATATGCCAATGGTAATAAGATGGATGAAAAACTGAAAACAATAGACGAAATAGTAGAACCAGCATTGCTTTATGAAACCACTGATAATGAAATTAATTATTATCATTTAACATCAAGAGGTTGGACAAGACCTAATGCTATAGGTAAACCTCTTAAAATAAGTTTTGAGATGATTATCTCGGATTAAGATAAAAAACCACAAGCCTAGACTTGTGGTTTTTCGTTGTTAGTATAGTTAGTTTTAATAAATTTCTAATAAGCTGTTTCGTGTACTTTTACCGCTCTTCCGCTCGGGTCATTCATCTTTTTGAAAGCTTCGTCCCATTCCAATGCAACGGGCGTAGAACAAGCTACAGATGGAACAGAAGGTACGCAACTTGCTGCAGAATCACTTGGAAAATGGCTTTCGAAGATGGTTCTGTATCTGTATTCTTCTTTGCTCATCGGCACATTGATTGGGAATCTGAATTTCGCATTTGCCATCATTTCGTCCGTTACTTCATCTTCTGCTACTTGTTTCAAAGTATCGATCCAGGAGTAGCCAACACCATCGCTGAACTGTTCTTTCTGTCTCCACGCAATGCTTTCCGGTAACAAGTCTTCGAAGGCTTTTCTAAGAACCCATTTCTCCATTCTGTCCGGCGTGATCATTTTATCTTTCGGATTGATGGTCATTGCGATGTCCATAAATTCTTTGTCAAGGAAAGGAACCCTGCCTTCTATTCCCCAAGCCATCAAGGATTTGTTGGCTCTAAGACAGTCGTAAAGGTGAAGTTTTCCAAGTTTTCTCACAGTTTCTTCGTGGAAAGCCTGTGCAGACGGCGCTTTGTGGAAATATAGATAACCTCCGAACAATTCGTCAGAACCTTCGCCTGAAAGTACCATTTTGATTCCCATCGATTTGATCACTCTTGCCAAAAGATACATCGGAGTGGATGCTCTGATTGTTGTTACATCATAAGTTTCCAAATGATAGATTACATCTTTGATAGCATCAAGTCCTTCCTGAACAGTATATTTAATTTCGTGGTGAACAGATCCAATATGATCTGCCGCTTTTCTGGCTGCTGCCAAATCCGGAGAACCTTCCAATCCAACCGCAAAACTGTGAAGTCTTGGATACCAGGCTTCTTGTGTATCGCCACTTTCGATTCTTTGTCTTGCATATTTTGCCGTCACAGCTGCGATGATAGAAGAATCCAAACCGCCGGAAAGTAAAACACCGTAAGGCACATCACTCATCAATTGTCTGTGAACCGCTTCTTCCAATCCTTTTCTGATAGCAGCGATGTCAGTTTCATTATCTTTTACATTGTCGAATTCTGTCCATTCTCTTTTGTACCATTGTTGTAATTCCTGTCCGTCTTTGCTGTAAAGAAAATGTCCTGGCAAGAATTCTTCAATTTTGTTGCAAACGCCTTCCAGGGATTTTAGTTCAGAAGCCACATAGAAACTTCCGTTTTTGTCCCAGCCCATATATAAAGGCACAATTCCCATATGATCTCTACCGATGAGGTAAGCGTCATTTTCTTCATCATATAAGGCAAAAGCGAAAATTCCGTTTAGTTTTTCTAAGAAATTTTTTCCGTCTCTTCTGTACAATGCTAAAATAACTTCACAGTCAGATTGAGTCAAAAATTCATAATCCGGAAATTCTAATCTTAATTCCTGATGGTTGTATATTTCTCCGTTTACGGCTAATGCTACTTTATTATCTTTTGTGAATAAAGGTTGTTTTCCGGATGTAGGATCTACAATTGCCAATCTCTCGTGAGAGAAAATCACATTGTCGTGTTGGTATATTCCTGACCAGTCCGGACCTCTGTGCCTTATTTTTTTAGACATTTCCAGGATTTGAGGTCTTATCGCTTCATTCTTTTGTTTGGTGTCAAACACACATACAATTCCACACATTATTTTATTTGTTTTTTGATTTTGATTAAAATTATGTTGCAAAAGTAGGTTTGATAATTTTAAAATGAAATTATTTTTACTTTTAAATTAAAAAATATAATTAAATAAATTTTAATTGGTTGATTATTTTCTTATTTTCGGAGAAATGAGATGATTATTCTTGATTTTTTATATAAATAAACTCGGAAGCATTTTTTTGCTCTCAATAGGTGTATTAAAAATTGCGAATTAATGCAATTGGTTTAAATTTTAAAATTAATTTTAATTTTTTATGAAAAAAAACAGTCATTTTTAATAAAGTTTACTTTTTATTAGGATGGTTTATATAAAATGTACGATTATTGCAATGAAAATTGTATTGTAAATGTGAGGTAAGCAATTACTTCGAAATGCATTTATAATTTTTTTCATCATTTGTGTTTTTGCCCTCTTATTTTCATTAGTAAGAGGGTTTTTTGTGCAATCGATTTTGCCAGCCAATATTTAAGATTTAACTTTGTCAATAATCTAAAAAAAGTAAAAAATATGTCAACTTACGTAGTTGTAGGTCTTCAATATGGGGACGAAGGAAAAGGAAAGATCACGGATGTCTTATCTGCAAAATCGGATTATGTAGTTCGTTTCCAAGGTGGAGACAATGCAGGTCACACGGTTTATGTAGGCGATGAGAAGTTTGTATTGCATCTTTTACCTTCCGGTGTTCTCCAGTGCAAAGGCAAATGTATCATTGCAAATGGTGTAGTCGTAAATCCAAAAGCTTTTTTAAAGGAAATAGGACAAATCGAAGCCAAAGGTTTGAAAACTGATCACGTTTTTATCAGCAGAAGAGCACACGTGATTATGCCTTATCACATTTTACTGGATACTTATAGAGAAGAGGAGCAGGAAGGAACTCACATTGGTACTACCAAAAAAGGAATTGGACCTTGCTATGAAGATAAAATTGCAAGAGTAGGAATCCGAATGATAGATCTTCTGAATCCGGAAGTTTTATCTGAGAAAATTAGAAAAAATCTGAAAATAAAAAATTCCCTATTCGAAAAGTATTTTGAAAAACCAACTTTGGAATTTGATGAAATTTACAATGAATTCTTAGCTTTAGGAGAACAATTAAAAGACAGAATTGTAGATACCGAATTGGAACTGAATCAAGCTGTTCACGACGGAAAAAATATTTTATTCGAAGGTGCGCAGGCAGCAATGCTGGATATAGATTTTGGAACATATCCGTACGTTACCTCTTCATCGCCAACAACTGGTGGTGTTTGTTCTGGAGCGGGAGTTCCGCCAACAAGTCTTCAAAATCTGATTGGTGTAGCAAAAGCTTACACTACAAGAGTTGGGGAAGGACCTTTCCCTACAGAATTAGATAATGAACTGGGCGAAAAAATCCGTCAGATTGGATTTGAATTTGGTGCTACTACAGGAAGACCAAGAAGAACAGGCTGGTTAGATTTGGTTTCTTTGAAACACGCTACAATGATTAATGGTATCAATAATTTGGTCATTACCAAATTAGATGTATTGTCTGGAATCTCTCCTTTAAAAATTGCTACAAAATATAAAACAGAAGACGGAAAAATCATTGATTATTTCACTTCTTCTACTACGAAACTGTACGATTACGAACCACAATATGTAGAATTGGAAGGTTGGGACGAAGATATTACCAATGCAAGAACTTATGAAGAGCTTCCTGTAAATGCGAAAAAGTATATCGAGTTTATCGAGGAGCATTTAGGAATCAATGTTTATTTGGTTTCAGTAGGTCCGGAACGTTCTCAGAACATCATTAGAAAAGAGCTTTTCTAGGCTACATCAATTAAAAATAAAAAGAAAACCGGAATTGTTATTCCGGTTTTTTTCATTTGTGTTTTTTGTTTTTTTTTGAAAAATTAAATCATCAATTGTGTCTTTGAAATGTGTTTGTGCTTTTAATTATGGTGCAATATTATACATTTTTTAAAACAACAAAAAATATTTGAATCTTTTTCGTTTACTCACATATACTCACAGTTTTTCAGAAACTTAATTTTAAGGTTAAGTTTCTGAAAATCATAATGCTTTATTTGTAAAATGAATTTTAAAAATTGTTGATAATGTGAAGATTGATGTCCGTTTCCGAAGCAATATCCAGCTTTCTTCGGATTCTGTACTTCTTATTTTCGATGGCTCGAACAGTAGAATTGGTGGCGATTGCCATTTCTTTGGTGGTAAGATTCAATTTTAATAATGCGCAAATCTCCAATTCAGAAGAAATAAGATTAGGAGAAACTTTTAAAAGATTATCAAAAAAATCAGGAAACTGAGATTTGAAATAAGTGATGAAAAGAGAATTCTTGTTCATTGCCAGTTCATACAATTCGCCTGAAAAACTAATCTTGTCCGTTTTCTGAATGATGGCATTCAATTTTTCCTTTTCCACATAATACTTGATGAGCATCTTTTCTTTTCTGTAGATAAAATACATTCCTAGGAAAGTACAAAATGTGATTTCTATGATTTTGTAACTTCTGACGTACCACTCCTGATCTTCCGATAAATTTTGATTAAACAATGTGTGAAAATAATAACCCGTCCCGGCATTGATTAGAAACCAAATAAGATATGAGGCGATTAAAAACACAATAATCCATTTATCTCTGATATGATCAAAAAAGAAAGCAACTGCAATTGTAAGAGAAACGTAAGATAAATAGTTCATACAGCCTTCTCCGGAAAGTGTATCAAAATAGAAGATGAACATTCCCAGAAAAAAAAACAAAAGCATCAGAAGATTTCTGTTAAATCTTATTTTGTCCGGTAACATAAGAGTACACAGCATAAGTAATGCAGCGAAGGAAAAAATACCGATATTGATATATTCCTTTAAAAAAGTATTTAGAAAGACATTGCACAATAATAGAAAAACCAATGCAAGTGTATATACATCGAATAATATGCTCTTTTCATATTCGATTTCATCTTTTGCTAACTGTCTTTTTTGTGTAATAAGAGAAGTTAGGTAGTTCATAGCGTTTCCTGTGAGTTTTTAAAAATATTCAAGTAACGGCAAAAGTATTCAATTCAAAATTAAACATATAATTTATAATATTTGAAAAGCTTAAGATTAATTGATTAACAAATTTTAACATGTGAATTTTTATTTTTGGACTCATAATTGAAAAGAGTAATTCAATAAGTCACTTTTGTGAAAAAATAAACGATTATGAAAAAGTTATTTTTAACAGGATTTGCGACAATGTTACTATTGTCATCTTGTAATAAAGATGAAAAAATACAAACTGCATCTCTTGAACAGCAAAAATTAGATTATCAAGCAAGGCAAATTGATCTTGAAAAACAAAAATTAGCAATAGAAAAAGAAAAAATATCTTTTGAAAAACAAAAAGATAGTCTAAATAAAGTAGCAGAGGAAAAAGAAGAAGAACGATTAGCTGCCAATAAAAGAGCTGCTAATAGAAAATCTTCATCATCACGTAGCACGTCTTCAGGTAATTCAGGAGGTAGATCATCTTCCGGATCAACAGCTTCTAATTCTGGTTCATCAAGTTCATCCGGAACTACTGCAACTCAGAAAAAAGGATGGAGCAGTGCTGCGAAAGGTACTGTAATCGGCACCGTTGGTGGAGCTGCAGCCGGAGCTATTATTTCTAAGAAAAATCCAGGTCTTGGAGCCGTTATCGGTGGAGTTGCCGGTGGTGCGACGGGTTATACAATTGGTAGAGCCAATGACCGAAAAACAGGTCGGGTTCAGAAGTAAATTTTCTTCACACATATATATTAAACACGGAAAGATTGCTTATTTTTAAGCAATCTTTTTTTATGCTTTCAGTTTTATTCACAGTTTTGGTATTGTTACTTGTTAATTTCGGGAACGGAATTATCATCAGAAATATGCTTAAAATTGAGAATCAAAGTTTTGTTTTGATTTCATTTTTAGGAATGATTGGGATTACGCTTTTGGAAACGATTTTAGCATTTTTCTTTCCGTTGAATTCTTACCTGGAAATTATTTTTATAACATTCGGACTCGCAGGAATTGGGTTGTTTTTGAAAACCGAAAAATTATCACATTTCAATTTTAAATTTGATTTTTGGTTTTACTTTTTTCTGTTAATTATCATTTTTGCAGCTTCATTCTCACCATATCTTTTTGACCATTACGGCTATTATGTCCCTACGATTTATTATTTGAAAGAAGTTGGTTTTGTAAAAGGTATTTCAAATCTTGATCTTTTGCTTGGGCAGACTTCGTTTTGGCATATTTATCAGGCCGGATTTTCACATTTTGCGGATTCATTTTTTAAGATTAATTCGTATTTTTTAGTTCTCTTTTTAATTTATATTTACGAGAGAAAACAATCTTTTTTATTGATTTTTATTCCGATATTTTTACTGTTTGTTCAGCAGCCGAGTCCGGATTTGCCAATATTAATTATCACTTTAATTGTAATTAATGAGTTGATTAATAAAAGAAAAAATACAATCATTTTGTATCTGTCATTATTTGCAGTTTGTATCAAACCGATTGTATTTTGGTTGCCGCTTTTAGTGATATTAAATGACTTCAATCAAAAGAAATTTAATTTAAAATTTATCATTCCGGTTTTCATTTTTGGAGGATTATTACTAATAAAAAATTTTTGGCTTTTCGGATTTCCGATTTTTCCGGTTTCTTTTTTTGATTTGAATTTACCTTGGAAACCAAGTCAGGAAATTCTAACATATTCATCTCAAATTGGGAAACTGAAGTCTTATGATATGAAATATTCGTTTCAACAAGTCTCGCAATTTGATTTCTTTGATAAAATATATTATTGGTTTTTCATTGGTTACAAATCTGTTATGAATATTGGAATTATTATTTCTTTACTCATTATTTCAGTTTTTGTATTTAAGAAAAAGAGTCGGTTTCATTATTTGTTATTAATTTTATTAATTGTAAAATCAATTTTAATAATTTCATTCTCAGCGCAATATCGTTTTTTTATTGATGTTTATTTAATTGCAATATTTCTGATATTCAAACATTTATCAGAATCGAAAACCATTTTCATTGCTGTTTTTCTCTCCACATTCATTTCAGTGATTTTCACGTTTCCAGGATTTGTTCAAAAGTTCAACATCGGGAAAAGAATGTCAGATTTCAGTTGGTCTCAACTTTATAAACCAAAAGAAATTTCCATTAAAATTAATAAAGAGCATAAAATAGGGAATTTAACTTTCTACGCTTCAAAAAATCTGATTGACAAAGTTCATTTTCCATCGCTTAATATTTATGATTTGAAGCTATATTCTTATTATGGCGTTTTCCCTCAACATCTTAAAAGAGATTTCAAAGACGGATTTTTTCAAAGAAAATTGACCAATGAAGAGAAAATCCAATTGAAAAAAATCATCTCCGAAACCGACAAACTCAAACCATAATTCCCTTAAAATTTCTCTATCTTTGAGTTTAATTTTCTATTAGAGATTTAGTATTTAAACCATTGAATTTAAATCTAATATCTAAAGTCTAATATCTAACTTCTATTTATGCCCGATTTTTTACATCCCGATAAGGAGAATTATTCCAATGACGATTTGATTCAGGAAGAAAAGATTCGCCCGCAGAGTTTCAATGATTTTGCCGGACAAAGAAAAACCCTTGACAATCTTGAAGTTTTTGTAGCTGCTGCGAAGAATCGTGGTGGTGCGTTGGATCACGTTCTCTTGCACGGTCCCCCGGGATTGGGGAAAACAACTTTGGCAAATATCATCGCCAATGAATTAGGTGTTGGATGCAAAATAACCTCTGGTCCAGTTCTGGACAAGCCCGGAAGTTTAGCAGGACTTTTAACAAATCTTGAAGAAAATGATGTACTTTTTATTGATGAAATACACAGGCTTTCTCCAATTGTAGAGGAATATCTCTATTCTGCAATGGAAGATTACAAGATTGACATCATGCTGGAAACTGGTCCAAATGCACGTTCTGTACAAATTGGTCTTAATCCCTTCACATTAGTCGGTGCAACAACCCGTTCTGGAATGTTGACGAAACCAATGCTCGCAAGATTTGGAATACAAAGTCGATTGGAATATTACACAATTGAACTTCTCGGAATGATTATCGAAAGAAGTGCAAGAGTTTTGGGAATAAAAATTTACGAAGATGCAGCTTTGGAAATTGCAAGAAGAAGTCGTGGAACGCCAAGAATAGCAAATGCACTTTTGAGGAGAGTTCGTGATTTTGCAGAAATCAAAGGAAACGGAGAAATTGAAATCGAAATCACAAAATTCGCCCTTAATTCTCTTAACGTAGACGAATTTGGTCTTGATGATATGGACAACAAAATAATGCGTGTGATGATAGAAAATTTCCGTGGGAAACCTGTGGGAATTTCTGCTTTGGCTACTTCTATCGCAGAAAATCCGGAGACTTTGGAAGAAGTTTATGAACCATTTTTGATTCAGGAAGGCTTTATCATTAGAACGCCGAGAGGTAGGGAAGTGACGGATAAAGCTTATAAACATTTAGGGATTTCTAGACCGAAGAATCCTGGGGAATTGTTTTAATTTATATTTATGAAGAAGTCTATATTTCTATTTTTTGGATTAATTATTTTCATGAATTGTAATTCGCAACAAAATGTAAAATATTTAGAATTAGGTAGAGCAGAAATGGCAAAGCAAAATATTAATGAAGCTATTAGAATATTTACTTTGGGAATAGGTAATAGCCAAGAAAAAGCAGAATGCTATTTTGCAAGGGGCTTATGTTACAATTTGATTAAAGATTATAATAAATCCATTTCTGACTTTACAAATTCTGAGACATTAGGCAATAATGATGAAAAATTATTTACTTTAAGGGGTTTTGCTTATAGTGTGCTTGGAAATAACGAATTAGCACTAAATGATTTAAATAAAGCGATTCTACTTAATCCAGATTTTTATCCTAAAAATTATTTTAACAAAGCTTCTTTAGAAATAAGGCTTGGCAAAAATGATGATGCGATAAATGATTTTACCATTTATGCTGATAAAACAAATGATTTTGTTGCTTATTCTGAAAGAGGAAAAATATTTTTATATCAAAATAAAAAAGATAAAGCTTGTAAAGATTTTGAAAAATCTGTCAAATTAGGAAATAGAGACGAGGAAATTTTAAAATTACAAAAAAGTAATTGTAGTAACTAAAACATGTTTATTCCAAAAATATACAAAAGCGAAGATCAGGAATTGATGAAAAAAATCATCAGTGAAAATGCTTTTGCCCTTTTAATCTCAGATAAAGAAAAATTATCAGCTACTCATTCGATGTTTTTATTGAATGAAAATGACGAGAATTTTTATCTCGAAACACATATTTCCAAAGCTAATTTTCAAGCCAAAGTTTTGAAAGATGGCGATGAGGTTTTATGCGATTTTTTAGGATCTCATTCCTATATTTCTTCGTCTTGGTATGAGAAAGCCAATGTTTCGACTTGGAACTATGAAGCTGTTCAAATCCGCGGAAATGTGAAAGTGATGACAGATGAAGAGTTATATGAACATTTGAAAAAGCTTACTTTCAAATATGAAAGAGCTCAAAAATGCCCAATGCTTGTTGAAGATATGGGCGATGAATTAGTAAGAAAAGAAATGAAAGGCGCTTTCGGTATCAATATTATTCCAACAGAAATTTTTATCGCAAATAAATTAAGTCAAAATAGAAATGACAATGATTTTGAAAATATTATTCTTAATTTAGAGCAATCAGATTTTGACAACGATAATAAAATTGCAGAGTTGATGAAGAAAAACAGAAGTTTGATTTAACGGCTCTCACTAAACTAAAATACTTATGAAGCTCTATCCAATCCAATGCGGAAAATTTAAACTTGATGGCGGTGCAATGTTTGGTGTTGTTCCAAAAACGCTTTGGGAAAAAACCAATCCAGCTGACGAAAAAAACCTTATCGAATTAGGAACGCGTTCTTTACTTGTAGAAGATGGCAAGAAATTAATATTGATTGATTGCGGACTTGGTGACAAACAAGACGAGAAATTCTTCGGACATTATTCGCTGTGGGGAGACGATTCTTTGGATAAGAATTTGAAGAAATTCGGTTTTGTGAGAGATGACATTACGGATGTTTTTTTGACACATCTTCACTTTGACCATTGCGGTGGAGCCGTAGAATGGAATGATGACAAATCGGGTTATAGACCAGCGTTCAAAAATGCTCATTTTTGGACAAATGAAAATCATTGGAAATGGGCAACAGAACCCAATCCTAGAGAAAAAGCCAGCTTCCTGAAAGAAAACATATTTCCTTTGGGAGAAAGTGGCCAACTGAACTTTTTACCTTTGCCTACAACTGGAAATTACGGATTTGCTCCAGACTTGAAAATGGATGTGATCTTCGTTGATGGTCATACGGAAAAACAAATGCTTCCGGTTTTGCAATATCAGGAAAAGACAATTGTTTTTGCTGCAGATCTGATTCCAACTGCGGGTCATATTCCGCAGGTTTATGTAATGGGATATGATACGCGACCAATGTTGACAATGGAAGAAAAAGGAAAATTTTTGAAACAATGCGTAGATAATGACTATCTTTTGTTTTTCGAACACGATGCACACAACGAATTGGCAAGTTTGAAAATGACTGATAGAGGTGTGAAGCTGGATCAGACATTTAGTTTTAATGAAGTTTTTGGATATTAAATTATGGAAATACAAGATATAAATCAAAATCAGGAAGATGTTCCTCCTCCCAGGATCATTGGGTTAACGGGCGGAATTGGTTCTGGAAAAACCTCTGTTGCAAAATTTTTGGAAAAGAAAGGCTTTCCGGTTTATTACTCAGATGATCAGGCAAAGAATATTGTCAACATTGATTCTGAGCTTAAGCAAAAAATCATCTCACTTTTAGGAGAAGAAGCTTACTTGGAAGGTAAATACAACAGGAAATATGTTGCAGAGAAGGTTTTCAATGACGGTGAACTTCTTGAACAATTGAATCATCTGATTCATCCTGCTGTGAGGCTCGATTTTGAAAAATGGGTTGAAGCTCAGACTTCAGAATTTGTTTTTAAAGAAACGGCGTTGTTGTTTGAATTAAAATTAAATGGGCAATGTTATAAATCTCTATTAGTTACAGCTGACGATAATCTTAGAATCAAGCGGACAATGGACAGAGATAACAAAACTTACCGGGAAATAGAAGCAATTATGCAAAAACAAATGCCCGAAAAAGATAAAATGAAACTTGCAGATTTTATCATTTATAATAATTCTGACAGAGATAATCTGGAAACTGAAACAGATATTTTTATCTCAGAACTTAATTAATTTATCTAATTATTAAAAACAAAAATCCCCGAAATTAACTTTCGGGGATTTCTTATTTGATTAAAATCTTAATCTTAATTCTTGATGAATTTAGTTTGAGATTTTTCTCCGTTAGATTCTATTGATAAGATGTAAACACCTTTTGTCAATTTAGAAACATTTACTTTTCCGTCTGTAGTTCCTTGGTTTACCAATTGACCACCAACGCTGAATATTTCGAACTTAGTTTTAGAAGAAACATTAGAAATGTTAATTACATCAACTGCAGGGTTTGGATAAACGCTGATGTTGTTTTTCTTAACATCTGTCACAGCAAGATTTTCAGAAATTTTCACTGCATAATCCTCTACTTCACCATAAGTGAAAGCTGCACAAGGTCCTGTAGGAGCAGTAGAGAATCTCATAATAACTCTCATTCCAACAGTTTTGTCTCCAGAATATGCTGTTTCAGGAACTGCAAAAGTAGATGTTACTGTTGCTGTTGTACTAGCTGCGCTTGTCATAATCTTCTCAGAATCTTCAAAAGTTCCGTTTCTGTTAAAATCAATCCAAACTGCTACAGCTTCGCTATAAGTAGTTCCTGTCCATGCTTTTGTAATTGCAACTGTATTTCCAGTTGAACCCTTAGCTAATTGAATCAACCTTGTGTTGTCTGCACTGTAGTTAGTATAATTACTAGCTCCAGAAGTGCTTGTCATTACTGTTCCGCCATTAGCTGGAGTGACAACAACTTTTGAAATATATTCATCTGTTGCGTCAGAAGATGCTACTGTACAATAAACAAGTCCTAAAGTTTTGAAATTCTGAGCTGCATATGACCCTGTAGTTCCACTACAAACTGAAGCTACCTCTACATTGTAGTTTGTATCTTCTTCTAATTGAGTGATAGTGTAAGTATTTGCTGTAAGGTTATTTACATTTGTCCAAGTAGCATCAGCTGCTTTTTTATATCTTAAAGTATAAGTTGCATTTGCGATAGCATCCCAATCTACTTTTGCACCAGTTTGTGTAATTGCAGAAGTTGCTAATCCTGCTGGAGCAGTTCCGTCACAGCTTACCATTGCAGAAACAGTTACTTTACCTACAGCATAGAAAATACTTCCAATTGCTGATACTCTGATAGTAAGTACAGTATTTGTTGGAATACTAGAAAAACTAAGGTTTTCTGTTCCGTCATTAGCTGTAGATTCAGCTAAAACAGTCCAAGTTGCACCGTTGTCAGTTGTGTAGTCGATTTTTACATTAGCTACGTTATAAGGCGCTGCTGTTGTACCTACAACATCCCAAGTGAATGCACCTGGCGCATTGTTGTAAACTTTTGTAGAAGTTACTTTGAACGGTCCAGCAGCTCCAATAATAACTCTCTGAGAACCATATTGTGTCTGTTGTTGTGCTTTGTCTGGATTGTTATCTCTTACAGTTACTTTGAAGTTGGTAGTTCTTGCGACTGTAGATACAGCTTCCCAATCAGCAGTGCTTTTTAGATTTCCAGCTAAAACTGTACTAAGTTTAGGGAAATATCTTGTTGGGCTTGTTGTAGGATTCCAAGATCTGAAAGTAGGTCCGTTTGTATTATTACCTAAGTTAGCAGTTGTTGTTGTAGTTGTAGCACTATCAGTTTGTTCCCAACAGTAATTAATTGGGTTACCTTCTGGATCAGTTGCTTGTGCAGTCAATACGAAAGCAGTGCTTTTTGGAATTGTAACATCTGCCATTGCAACTACTGTAGGTGCCTGATTATTAATAGATGTTTCAATATCACAAGTTTTAGTCGTAAGATTATTCTGAATCTGAATGATACTATTAATATGGAAATAAGGATCAGAGTGTGCTTGTACATCAGTTGCACCGGTAATACCTGCATAACCCATAATAGAAGATCCGGATCCTGGCTCTACGTTTTGTCCAGTTCCTTCAAGACTCATAGAAAATGTGTGATTTCCACCTAATTGATGACCCATTTCGTGAGCTACATAATCGATGTCAAAATTATCTCCCTGAGGGATTCCGTCTGCAGGAGAAGTAATACCAGAACCTTTTCCTAGAGGTGTACCAGTTGTAGGGTTAATACAAACACAACCAATACATCCAGCATTTCCACCACCTCCGGATGCACCAAACATGTGACCAATATCGTAATTGTCATTACCAACATTATTTGTCAGAGTTGTTTGTAATTGTTGATTCCACGCACTTAATGTTGTAGAATATGGATCTGTACTTGCATTCGTATAAATTACAGATGGGAAATCTTGTAAAATTAAATGCAATGCGAAATCATTTTCGAAAACACCATTACAACGTGTCAATGTAGCATTGATCGCAGTTAAGGCTCCAGCAACAGTTCCTCCGTGGAAAGTAGTATATTCTCCGTTTACAGACATTGCAAGACGCATTGTTCTGTATTTCTGATCGGAAGATTTAGAGAAGTCTTTCGGGTTATTGGCAAAAGTCGATCCAGTAGCAAGTTTATCAATTTGTTGCTTTGTAAGAGTTGGCTCTGTACTTTCGCACAACCAAGATCCATTAGCGCCACTCGTTTTGTTTGTTTTTGGATGAACACCATAAACAGTTTTTTCTTTGTTCTGTGGCTCTACAAACTCATAAACACCATTTTTGATGATCATAGATTGGAAATCATTTGGAGCTACGGAAAATCTAATGTATTTTTCCGGATCGTCAATACCAGTTCCAACGTAAGACCCCAATTGGTATTTGTCTGCTAAAGATTGTACAACTACAGGTAAACTGTAAACTGCAAATTTTTCAATCTTACCTTCCAATGTTGGTACATTGATGATGACAGGTTTGCTGTTTTTTCCTGTTGGCTGAGCACTTGCCAGCTGAGCACGAATTGCGTTCACATCAACGGAGTAGAAACTTGTCGCTCCTGTTTGACGTAGATTTTCTCCTTTCATTGAGGTTTTGCTCCATTGCGCAAAGGCAGTGGTAAGCATTCCAAAAGAGAGAAGAGTAGTAAAAATCTTCTTCATATTTTTAATTTAATTTAAATTCAAATATAAAGGTTTTTTATTAGAATTAAGCAAAAATGCGTCAGATTTTCTGACGCATTTTTAAGAATTTCGTTTAAATAATGAAGATTAGCTATAAACCAAATTATTTCTTTGTAACCACTCTGTATAGAAATAGTAGAATTACTGATCCTCCAATCGCTAATAGCCAACTCATTGGACTCCAGAATGAAGTTACATCTATATTAAATAATGCTGTTCCTAGCCAGCCACCTAACATAGCTCCTAAGATTCCAATAATAATTGTTACTACCCAACCTCCAGGATCATTCCCGGGATGAATTGCTTTTGCGATTGCTCCGGCGATAAGACCGAAAATAATCCAAGTTAAAATACCCATAGTTTAAAATTTTTAATGTTAATAGTGTGATTTGTTTATCTCTTTCTGAAGAATGAATTTACAAATTCCATACCATTAAAAATCTGAAGATCCTGCATTTTTTCCCCGACGCCAATATATTTTACTGGAATTTGAAACTGATCTGATATGCCAATTACAACACCACCTTTTGCTGTTCCATCTAGCTTTGTAACTGCCAAAGCTGTGACTTCTGTAGCTGCTGTAAATTGTTTTGCCTGTTCAAAAGCATTTTGACCTGTAGAACCATCTAAGACTAATAAAACTTCATGAGGTGCATCAGGAATTACCTTTTGCATCACACGTTTTATCTTGGAAAGTTCATTCATTAGATTCACTTTGTTGTGTAATCTTCCTGCAGTATCTATAATTACTACGTCAGCATTTTGAGCAACTGCTGACTGAACGGTATCAAATGCAACAGAAGCGGGATCTGATCCCATTTCTTGCTTTACAATAGGAACGCCAACTCTCTCACTCCAGATTACTAATTGATCAACTGCAGCGGCACGGAAAGTATCTGCTGCGCCCAAAACCACTTTTAATCCTTGAGATTTGAATTGATGTGCCAGTTTTCCAATTGTTGTAGTTTTTCCAACGCCGTTTACGCCTACAACCATTATGACATAAGGTTTTTTGCTCGTGTCGATATTGTCTGTATCAACATGTGGATTATCTAATAAAAGCGCAGATATTTCTTCTTTAAGGATTTCATCAAGTTCGCTTACATTGACATATTTGTCTCTCGCAACGCGTTCTTCGATTCTTTTGATAATTTTGATGGTAGTTTCTGCACCTACGTCTGATGCGATGAGAACTTCCTCCAGATTATCAAGGACTTCATCATCGACAGTATTTTTCCCGACAACAGCTCTTGATATTTTATCAAAAAAACCTTGGCTGGATTTTTCCAATCCTTTGTCAAGTGTTTCCTTATCTTCTTTTTTGAATATTTTTTTAAACCAACTCATAGTTAGATTTTAGAATTTAGATTGTCAGAATTTAGACATTTTACAATAATTAATGTTGTCTAAAATCCAGCATCAAATATAACAAAAAAACTACCCTAAAAAAGAGTAGTTTTTTATATTGTATTCGGTTGAATGATTATTTTTTAAGATAAGCTTCAACTTCGTCAGCGTTCATTACTTTTTCTTCAAAAACGTAAGCTTCAGATTTAGAAGACTTCACCATTTTGATAACTTTGGTCATTTTTTTTGATCCGGCACCACCTTGAAGCGTTGCTACTACTTTTTTTGCCATTGTAAAATATTTTTATAGATTACTTAATCTCTTTGTGAACAGTATATTTCTTAAGAACTGGATTGAATTTTTTAAGCTCCAATCTTTCTGTTGTGTTCTTTTTATTTTTTGTAGTAATGTATCTTGACATTCCTGCTACTCCGCTTTCTCTGTGCTCAGTACATTCTAGAATTACCTGAACTCTGTTACCTTTTTTAGCCATTACTTAGTAGTGTTTTTAATAAATCCATTTCTAGCTGCTCTTTCAAGCGCCTCCTCGATACCAATCTTATTGATGATTCTCAATCCGTGTGCAGAAACTTTCAGGGTTACTGATTTATCTTGCTCAGGAAGAAAAAATTTCTTCTCTAGTAAATTAATTTCAAAACGTCTTTTCGTTTTGTTATTAGCGTGGGAAACGTTGTTTCCTACCATTGCACGCTTACCTGTTATTTGGCAAATTCTTGACATATCTCGATGTTCTTTTGACTAATGAATATTTGAGAGTGCAAAATAAAGGAATATTTTCCGGATAGGCAAATTATTTTAAAAATAATTCATAAAAAAACAAACGTGAAATATTTCAAAATCAATATTCCACGTTTGTCCTTGCATTATTGATATTTGGCTTAGTTCTCTATAAAGAATTTTACGTTTTCCAACGGATTCCCTGGCATTGCAATCTTTCCTTTGATGAGGATAGGACATTGTATCAGCTCAGGATTTAAAGCTATTACTTCAAGTGCTTGTTCATCATTCACAGATTCTGTATCTGTAAAATGTTTTTTATAAATCTCGGTAGAGTGTCTTAAAATTCTACTTGGATTTTTATTCAGTTTTTTGAATAAAGTTCTCAATTCAAAAAGACTCAGCGGATCTTTCTTGATATCAATAATTTGAAATTTGATATCATTCTCGTCCAAATATTCCAAAATAGCTTTGGATTTTGGACAGCTGTTGTTGTGAATTACTTTTATCATGATGCTTTAAATTTAAAATTTGGCGATTTTATTCTTTGAGATCTGTACAATTATTTCGCCAAAAATAATTTAAAACAAACCGTTCAGTTCTGCATCAATTCTTTCTAATATGTATCCGAAATCTTCCGGCTTTTCTACAAAATCAAGGTTGTCAACATCTATGATGAGAAGTTTCCCTTCTTTGTAATTTTCTATCCAGCTTTGGTATTTGTTATTCAGTTTTGATAGATAATCTATACTGATTCCGGCTTCATATTCACGACCTCTTTTGGAAATTTGTCTTACCAAAGTCGGTACGTCTGCTCTCAGGTAGATTAGCAAATCCGGTGCCGAAACGAAGTCTTTCATCAGTCTGAAAACTGATAAATAATTGTTAAAATCCCGCTCGGAAAGAAGGTTCATTTCTGCTAAGTTTTCTGCAAAAATGTGAGCATCTTCGTAGATCGTTCTATCCTGAATCACGTTTTTTCCACTCTCGCGGATCTCTTTCACTTGTCGGAATCTGCTTCCTAAGAAATAAATCTGAAGTGCAAAGCTCCATTTTGACATATCGCCATAAAAATCATCCAAATAAGGATTGTGATCTACATCTTCGAATTGTGCTTCCCAATTGTAATGTTTTGATAACATTGTCGTAAGCGTGGTTTTCCCGGCACCAATATTTCCTGTAACAGCGATATGCATTCTTTATTAATTAAATGATTAAAAAATTAAGAGATTAAAAAATTACAAAATGATTTTCGAATCATCAATCTTTTAAGTTGTAAAGATATAGCTTGTCTTTTATGAGTGCCAAAAATCCGGCGTTATTTTTATCCACAATTTTTGCGCTTTCGTTTTTGAAGATTTCGGATAATGTTTTACCGTCAAATTTGTTAACAGTTTGGCTTCCGAATATCAAAATATCATTGTTGATTCTTCGAAGTTTTCTTGCATTAGAAATCGGAGAAGAATAGAGTAGTGTCGCTTTGGTGTTGTAAACTTCAAAAGTGTTTTCTCTTAGAATATATATTCTATTATTATATACTAAAAAATCCTTCAGCGATTGCAGATTGATATTAAAAGGAAAAGAACTGATTGTGGAACTGCTTCGGAAATTATATTGAAAAAGAATTTTGTTGCTATCATCCAGCATCCATGCAAACTGAAGGTCTTCTGCATAAACTGCTTTTATAAAACCGAAATTAAGACTTAGATTGATTTTTTGAATTTCATTCAGATTCTGATCCAGAAATTTAATTTCCTGAGCATTTTCTGAAAACATGACAATGTTAAGTGGATTTGTTACACTTTGGATCTTGTAAGGGAAAGTCAGCATTAATTTTCCTAATTGCGAACCAAGTGAATCGTATTTTGTAAAACTAAGATCTTTGTTCTTATACAAATAAATGCTTCCATAATCATCTCCCAGTAATTCCTGCGCATCCTTTGCCTGCAGAGAATCCAATCCAATTCTTTTTTGGGGAAAAAACAGAGTTGAAATGAATATTAATATGAGTGATAAGAACTTCAATAAATTATGTTTTTAATCAATATTGGAATTATTTGAAAATATGAAGTTTACCCTGCGTTTAGTGTAATGATAAGATCTTTTGTAAAGGCTTTGTTCTGATTGTAAATGGCATCACAGATAGAAGTTGAAACATTGTAATTTCCTTTTTCAACCAGAATGTAATTTTGACCGTTTGCGGGAACAGATAAGTTATAGAATTTTTTACCACTAATTTTAATGACAAGAATACATTTTGATTTGTTTACAAACTGTATGATTGCTTCTTTTTTGTTAGGGTCATTATTGAAAAGATTTGTAAGCACGGCAGCTGTATTCTTTGCTTGTTCCGAGGGCTCTCCTTTTGCCGCGGTTGTTCCTACGGTTGATGTTTTTTCAATTTTCTTTTCCGTCATTTGGGTAATGGTCGGTTTTGCAACAGGGGAAGATCCTCCATAAGAAAGTGAAGGTAATCTTTTTTTCAGCTCAGCAACAGCTGGGTGACTTGGGTTGTTTCTGATGAATTTTTCCACAACTGCTCTGTCTGTGCTTGTTTTTGCTTCGAAAACACTCTGTGAAAATGCAGAAAACCCCATTGTGAAAAGTAAAAGTAACAATATCTTCTTCATTATAAATATAATCTGTTTGATTTGAAACGTAAAAATAAATTAAATCTTGTTAATTAATTAGAATTTTATAATAATTAAATAATAAGTCCATTGGTTTAATTTTAAAAAGACTACATTAATTCTGTTTTATTAAGAATATTTATGTGTATTATTTTTTATAAAAATCACTATATTTGCACGCGGAAAAAAATGAAGGTGAGAAAATAAAATTAAAATAAAAAATAATCAATATTATGTCTTATACACCAGTAGCTGCAGACGTAGCAAAGTTAAGAAACACAACAGGTGCAGGAATGATGGACTGCAAAAAAGCTTTAGTAGAAGCTGAAGGAGATTTCGAAAAAGCAATCGATATCCTTAGAAAAAAAGGACAAAAAGTAGCTGCTAACAGAGCTGACAGAGATTCTTCTGAAGGTGCAGTTATCGCTAGAGTAAACGAAGATAACACTTTAGGGGTTATTATTTCTTTGAACAGTGAAACTGATTTCGTTGCTAAAAACGAAGCTTTCATCGAGTTGGCTTATGAAATCGCTGAAATGGCAATTTTTGCTGCTACTAAAGAAGAATTATTGGCTACAGATTTCCACGGATTGACTGTTGCTGAAAAATTAATCGAGCAAACTGGAGTTATCGGTGAGAAAATCGAGATTGGTGCATTCGAAAGAATCGAAGGTGCTTTCTTGGGAGCTTACATCCACGCTGGAAACAAAATTGCTTCTATCACTTCTCTTTCTGCAAAAGTTGACGGAGCTGACGAAGCTGCAAAATCTGTTTCGATGCAGGTTGCTGCAATGAACCCAATTGCACTTGATGAGACTGCTGTTTCTCAGGAAACAATCGACAAAGAATTGGAAATCGAAAGACATAAATTGACTGAAGAAGGAAAACCTGCAAACATTATCGATAATATCTTGAAAGGTAAAATGCAGAGATTCTACAAAGATAATACTTTGGTACACCAAGATTTTATCAAAGACAGTTCTGTTTCTGTTGCTGATTATGTAAAATCTGTAAATGCTGATCTTAAAGTAACAGGATTCGTAAGAGTTGCTCTTGCTTAATTAAGATTAAGAATAAATAATATTAATCCTGCTATATTTTTATAGCAGGATTTTTTGTTATCATATTTAGAAGTAAATTTGCACTCCATATTATGTTAAATGATACGTTCTAGATTTTTCCAATTATTGCTTTGTTTTTCAAGTCTGATTTTTATTAATACGACCAAAGCTCAATACATATCTGTACATAATACTTATACAGCAGAACAATTGGTAAAAGATATTCTGATTGGTCCTCAAAATGCCAGTTGTATAACGGTAGATAATGTTAGTGTAGTTGGCGGTAATTTTGGAACTGGAGATTCTAGCTTCGGATATTTTAATAAAAATGGAAGTGTTTTCGAAATGGATGAGGGTATTATACTTTCATCAGGTAAGATTTCGGAATCTGTTGGTGTTTTTACCGGAATTCAGAGTAGTACAGCGCCTGGATGGGGTGGAGATCCCGATCTGGAAAAAGGTGCCAATATCGGTAATACGACTAATGCAACCATTTTGGAATTTGACTTTATTTCAAATCAAAGCGATAAAATTAGTTTTGATTATATGTTTCTTTCGGAACAGTATCTGAGACAACTTGATCCGGGGACTTGTGGTTACACAGATGGATTTGCTTTTCTAATAAAAAAAATTACGGATACTGAATATCAAAATATTGCTGTTATTCCCGGAACTAATATTCCCATTACTTCTAATAATGTAAGGGGAGCCGGCGGTAAATGTCCGGAAGTTAATGGTACTTATTTTGGGCATTATAATCCAGATGGCAGTCCAATTAGTTTTAATGGACAAACAACAGTTTTAACAGCAAAGACAGATGTTGTTCCTGGTCAGAAATATCATATAAAACTTGTGGTTGCCGATCAGGGAAATGCCCTGTATGATTCGGGCGTTTTTTTGAGAGCGGGTAGTTTTACAGGAAACATCAATATTGGGAATGATTTAACCATTGATAATGAGGACCCACTTTGTGAAAATGTACCCTACAGAATACAACCCAATCCAATACTTAGTGATCCAACAGCAAAATATTCTTGGTTCAAAAATGGAGTTGCAATTACTACGGTTCCTCCTACTCAGGCTTATTATGATGTTGTAAATGAGGAAGGCGATTTCAGCTTGAAAGTAGTTTTAGGAAGTGGATGTAAATTGGAAGGCAATGTGAAAATCGAAAAAGCACCAGTTGCAATTGTTAATACAGCATCAATTCCGATTTGTGATTCTAATTTTGATGGGAAATATTCTGCGAAATTATCAGATTTTAATTATCAGATTTTAACCAATTTTTCAAGGAATTTCAAGATATCTTATTATTCCAGCTTATCTCCAACTGCAACACCAATTGATCCTGATATTGATTTTGTTTTTACTAGTAACCCTCAGACTTTATATGTGAGCATTGGTGCGTTTTCTTGTACTCCGAAAATTTATCCAGTTCAATTTTATTATGGAAATAAACTTACTGTAAAACCAGTTACACCTTATGATATTTGTGATAATGACCTCAGTGGAAGTGAGCAAATAAATCTTGCAGATTATATCACAGAAATAACAAATGAAACGGGTGTTACTCCAACTTATTTTTCAACAGAAGCGCAGGCAAAAGCTGGTGGAGCTTCTACTATTACTAGTTTGCAAACTATTACAGCCAGCAGATCTTTTTTTATTAGAATAGAAAAAGCAGGATCTTGTCCTAATTATAAAGAGGTAAAATTCATTTTCAAACAACCGAAAAAATCAACTTCTTTACCTAGTTCTCCAATTAGTATTTGCAAAGGTGAAACCAAAGTTTTGGATGCAGGTCTTGGTTTTACCACATATGATTGGTATGATGAAGCAGCTCCCACAGTTTCGATTGGTAATAAACCAACAATAACCTTGGGTGTAGGTAATTATTTTGTAATACTGACTGCACCTTTTCCAAATGATTGTAGTTACAAACAGTCAGTGAAAATTTTAGAGGCAATAGATCCGGTAATAGATAATGTATTGATAGAAGGAACAACGGTTACAGTATTGGCTTCAGGCGGAACTCCACCTTATCAATATTCCTTGGATAATGGTAGTTATCAATCATCCAATATTTTTACGAATGTGGATTTGGGAAGTCATACAGTTTCTGTTCAGGATACAAATGCTTGTTTTGTAGTTACTAAAGATTTTTCATTGATTAATATCCAAAATATCATTACTCCTAATCATGATGGTATTAATGATGTTATCAATTATTCTTCCCTATTGACAAAACTAGAACCAAGATTTGAAATCTATGATAGATACGGTATTTTAGTTTTCAAAGGTGATACTAATAATCAATTTGTTTGGGACGGAGCGTTCAATGGTAGAATGCTGCCTACTTCAACCTATTGGTATATCATAGAATGGAATGAATCCGGAAATCCTCAAAGAGTGCAGTTTTCTGGCTGGATACTTTTGAAAAATAGAAATTAGTAAAGTAATCTCAGAAAGTTCTTTTTTTTCTACATTTGTAAAAACTAATAACCAAAGTACAGATGAAGAAAATTCTACAGTTCTTCCTAATTATTGTTTTTTCTACTAAATTATTTGGACAGTTAGATACAGAACATTGGTTTGCTCCTATGTATGATGGGCAAAGCAATGGTGGTTCTTATCAATATCTATATTTATCTACCAACGATACAACACCTTTTACTGTTTATATCTACAGTAATAATACGCTTATAGGTCAATCTATTATCAGTAAAGGTAATCCTCAATACGTTTATATTCCAAGACAATATCTTATTGTAGATTTTGAAAATGATTGGCTAGAGGTACTTAAAGTAACGAATAAAGGTTTGAATGTTAAAGGTGACAGAAGATTCTTTGCTAATCTAAGGTTTGGAATGGTAAATCATGCCGAGATTTTAACATCAAAGGGAGCTATTGGATTGGGTAAAGAATTTTATACTGTAATGGCTCCTAATGCTTTTTCTGGTAGTATGGTTGGTGCATCTGTCAGTTTTATTGCCACTGAGGATGGGACGACTGTTACAATAAGTGATTTAAAGAAAGATGTTTATTTCAGTGAGTTAGGAACTCCTACAAGTATTAGTGTTACTTTGAACAAAGGGCAGTCTTATATCGCAGATGCGAGATCTTATGGTGGAGCTTCTAACAGTGATGGATTTATTGGGGCTAAAATCACTGCTGATAAACCAATTTCTATGACAAACGGTAACTTCAATGGGCAGTATGTTGTTAATTCGGCAGGGTCAGATATATTGATGGATCAATCTGTTCCTATAGAAAATCTTGGAAATGAATTTGGGATCATTAGCGGAATGGGAGTTATAAAAGGTATTGGGGATAATATTACGAATGATGGAATGGAAAGAGCTGTTATCGTTGCTACCAAAAATAATACGCAGATCTATATTAATAATGGCACGATGCCTGTCAAAATTATTAATGAAGGAGATTACTACTTTGTACCAGATACTTTTTATTCTAAAAAAAGTGCAAATCATTATAATCTTTATATTAAGACATCAGAAAACGTTTATGTTTATCAAGTTTTAGGTGGAGTTAGTACTAGTACTGCAACTGGCAGTATGAATTTTATTCCACCTCTTAGTTGTTATCTCCCGAGAAAAGTGGATGAGATTGGATATGTAGATAAAGTAGATCCTTACGCAGATGCAAATGATGTAAAACTTAATATCATAACACAATTAGGTGCAAAAGTTAAGATAAATGGAGTAGAGATAGATCCAGCGTTAGGATATGGCCCTTATACACTCGATGGTAATACTACTTGGGAAACTTATTCAGTCCCTAACATAGCAGGAAATATTACAGTAGAATCAGATAAAGCAATCAACGTAGGTCTTGCAGGTGGCGACAGAGCAAATATGGGTTATGCTGGTTATTTTGCGGGTTTTTCTGCAATACCGTTTATTGTAAAAAAAGAAGGAACTTGTATTCCGGATATTATACTGGAGTTGCCGGAAGGCTATGATTCTTACCAATGGTTTGTAAGAAATGAGTTAACAGGTCTTCCCGAGCCAATTGTAGGCGCAACAACTTATCTTTTCAAACCGAGCAAATCGGGAGTTTATACGGCAGAAGTTAAAGGAAGTGCCTGTCTGAAGGTAACAACTCCAGAATTCAAACTCTTGAACTGTCCAACTACTTCAACATTGAGTACCAGTAGTTGTAATGATACGATTTCTATAAATCCAGTATTGTCCAGTAGTAGTCAAGTAACAGATTGGAATAGTATAGCTGTGATTGATCCGCCAACTCAAGGTAATCTTAATATTGATAAAATAAACAAAATCTTTGACTATACACCTACTTTTGGTGTTTCGGGGATAGATACTTTCAAATACAGTTTTTGCGGAGTCTCTACACTTCCGGATTGTGAAGAAGTGAAAGTGTCGGTTTATGTTAATATTGTTGCTAAAGATGATCTTCTCTTTGGTTGTAAAATAGATGCAACGAAAGGTCAATTTGATTTGACCAAAGCTAATATTACAGAAGACCCATCAATCATTCAAAAAAGATATTACAAGTTCCAGTTAGATGCAGATAATGATACAGGCTTGAATCTAATTCCAACTTCAGATCTTTCCAGTTACAAATCCGAAGAAGGTTTTGTCTATGTGAGATTGAAAAGCTCAAAATGTGCGAGAACAGTAAAAATAGAACTCAAATTTTTCCCGGTTCCAGAATTGATCAAAAATACTTATGAAGTTTGTGATGCCAAATTGGAAGGTGAAATAGATGTGCAATTAGATCAACTCACAAATACATTTTTAAAAGATCATAATTATTTTAGTAATGTAAAATATTATACCAATAATATAAATACAACCGGAGTTGGCTTGCCTAATAATTGGTCTTATTCTGCTGATACGGTAATCTATATGAAAGTAGAATCTCCAGATGGTTGTGCGTCTGTTCTTTTTCCTATATATTTTAAAATTGGACCTAAGGTAAATGTTGACAGACTTGCAGAAACTAAAGAAGTTTGTGATGAAGATTTTGATTACAAAAAATTGGTAAAAAACCTGGATGACTTTATAAATTTATTTACAGCGGATACTTCTGTAACGGCCAAGTTTTACATAAATAAAATTGATGCTCAGAATAATGCAAGTAATAATATCACTGAAGTTATGGTTAATACTCAGCAGTTATTATATGTAAGGCTTTCTAAAACCGGTGTTTGTGACAGATTGGTAGAACTTACTTTGAAGATCAAAATTCCCGGGAAATCAGCAACATTAAGAGATCAGGAGATTTGTCCGGAAAAAATGACAACTTTGGACGCAGGTGCGGGTTTTTTCAAATATGATTGGTATAATGAGAAAAATCCCTCAACATCATTAAGTCAGAATCAAACGCTGGAAGATGTAGGATTAGGAGAGTATTTTGTAATCCTGACAGCATTCAATAACTGTTCTTATACGCAAAAAGTAAAAATAACACCTTTCGAATTGCCTGAGATTTCCGAAATCCTGATTCAAGGCAAGACAGTCACAATAATAGCTAAAAAAGGAAACCCACCTTACACTTATAGTATAGACGGAATTAATTATCAGGCTTCTAATGTGTTTACAAACGTGCCATCTGGTTCGCACAAAGCCTATGTTATCTCAAAAAATGATTGTAAACCAGTTGTGGCAGAATTTTCAGTTATAGAAATTTATAATCTTGTAACTCCTAATGGAGATGGTTATAATGATGTTTTGGACATGTCTCTTCTGGAAACCAAGATAGATGTCAAGTTCTGGATTCATAACAGAAATGGTAGTAAAGTTTTTGAAGGCGATAAAAATAACAGATACATTTGGGACGGAAAGCAGTATGGAAGACCTTTGCCAGCCTCTTCGTATTGGTATCTTTTGGAATGGAAAGACTTTATTTATTCTGCTCCGGTAAAATATACAGGCTGGATTTTGTTAAAAAATAGAAATTAATAAATTAAACATAAGGCAATAAAATCCTTTTTTCTACATTTGTAATAATATTGATTAGGCTATTACAATGAAGAAAATTTTACTATTCCTTTTATTTCTTATTTTTTCCACAAATACTTTTGCGCAGTTAGACAGAGAGCATTGGTTTGCACCAATGATTGATAGGACCTCAAATCCAGATCAATACCAAACTGTCTATATGTCAACCAATGAGACAACACCTTTTAAAGTTGATATTTATAATAATAATGTTGTTATTGGATCTGTAACTATTAGTAAAAATAATCCAGGGAAATATAATGTTCCTCGTACTTATATTATTACAACTAATACTGGAGATGCTTTCAGATCAGTTTCGAAAGGGATTTATCTGAAGGGTGAAAGACCATTTTATTCCAGTTTGCGATTTTCTATTCTCAATCACGGGGAATTGGTAACTTCCAAAGGGACTGCTGGAATTGGAACGTCGTTTAGAGCAGTGATGGCTCCAATGACTGCAAACAACAATATTCTAAATTTCATGACAAGTGTCATGGCAACTGAAGATAATACTAGTGTTACTATTACAGGATTTAATTCAAGTGTTATTTTTTCTGACGGTGTTGGGAGAACTCAATTTACTTTTACACTTAACAAAGGTCAATCCTACATCATAGATGGTAGAGGAGGTGCTACCCAGAACTGGACTGGTTTTATAGGAGCCAAAATAGATTCAGATAAACCCATTTCAATAACTAATGGTAACTTCAATGGGCAATACGCAACCAATTCTACCAATAGTTCTGATATCTTGATGGATCAAGGGGTTCCGATTGACAAATTAGGACAAGAGTTTGTTCTAATGAAAGGTAATGGAAACCTATCTGTTGGTATGGAAAAAGCTATCATTGTTGCTACTGAAAATAATACACAAATCTATTTGAATGGATCTGGAACTCCCGCAGCAACAATTAATGCAGGTGGATATTACATTACACCTAATAATGCTTACATATTACAAGGTTCTACTCATTATAATATGCATATCAAAACTACTAAAAATGCATATGTATATCAGTTATTGGCAGGAGATCCTAATAGTTCAGAACTAGCAACGGGAGGATTTAATTATATCCCGCCATTGAGTTGCTATCTTCCAAAAAAGATTGACGAAATTGGACTTATCCAAGAGAATTATGTAGTGAGTAATGGAAATCCTGGTGGTAGATTGGATATTCCTACAAAACTTAATATCATTACAGAAAAAGGTGCAACCATTGATGTAAAAAGAAATGGTGTTTCTTTGACTCTGACTTCTGCCAATGGACCCTTCAATGTTACAGGTTCAAACAGTTGGGTCACTTATTCATATCCTAATATTACAGGAAACGTGGCTGTTATTTCCTCTAGTGCTGTAACTGCAGGGATTTCTGCTGGAGATGACGCTGTAGGTTATGGTGGTTATTTTGCGGGATTCTCTTTTATTCCTGCAATTATTAAGCAAGAAGGCGACTGTCTTCCAGGTGTGAAGCTCGCTGTTACAGAAGGCTTTTCTTCTTATCAATGGGTTATTAAAGATAATACAGGTGCTTATGTGCCAGCTCCTGGTGTTAATAATACCAATACTTATGAGCCGGCTCAGGCAGGTATTTATGCTGTAATTATTCAGCAAGGTTCTTGTCCTGCAATCCAGACACAGGATTTTAAGTTTTATAACTGTACAACTTATACGAATGTTAATTATGAGACTTGTTCTACAATAGCAATTACGCCAACATTTAGTTTAAGTACACAAACACTTAACCCTACAACTGTAAAAATTGAAACACCTCCTACAAAAGGAACAGTTGTTATTGGAACAAATGGCGTAATTACCTATACAGCTAATCCTAATACTTCAGGAATAGATACATTCAAATTTTCATATTGTGGTAATAACGCTATACCAGATTGCGAAACTGCACAGGCAACTATTCTGGTAGATCAAGTTGTAGGGCAAGATGTTATTTTAAGAGAATGTACTTACACGACAAGCGCAGTTTATGATCTTTCTAAAGCCAATGTGACTGCAGATAATACTGCTACAAGAGTCTATTATAATACATTGCTCGGTGCACAAAATGAAACTTTAGGAGATGAGATAACTGGTTTTACAGCATTCAATTCGCCAGACACAAATGTATATGTAAGAATCAAAAATGCTAAAAATTGTTTTGCGATTTATAAAATAGAATTGAAACATAAAGCATTCCCTGTTGTACAAGAAAATCTTTATACCAAAGCACATTGCGATGAGGAAGATGGACTGATTGACGGAAATTATGTTGTGAATCCAAATAATATTACACCAATCGTATTAGCTAACCCTACTACATTTACAGTTAAATATTATGATTCTCTTGTAAAAGCTGATGGTGGAGGAACTGATAATATTACAGGAAATTACGTATTCACTCCAGCTAATGCAAAAATCTGGATAAGAGTAGAATCTGCTGATGCTTGTGTTACTGTGAAAGAAATCACATTAAATATTGGCGCTAAGCTTCCTTTGCTAACAAATAATATCAGTGAAGATGTTTGTGATAAAGGTTTTGATAATACAGAAACGGTAGATCTGTCCACTTATCTTCCTAAGTTTACTAGCCAAACAGGTTTGACGGCAACTTATTACGCAAATATGCCAGATGCGCTTAGCGGATTAAATGCAATTCCGGCACTACAAACAGTTGTCATGGGAACAGTAGGAACTTTCTACTATGTGATCAAAAATGCTAACTTCTGTTCGGACGTTGCAACTATTAATCTTACTTTGATTATGGGAGGGCAGGCATCTACAACTTTGCCTGCTAATGTTACAATTTGTGATGGTTCTACAACTATTTTAGACGCAGGTACGGCTCACGCAGGATTTAAATGGTATAATGAAAATGATCCAACTACAATCATTGGAACAACTTCGAAGATGACTCTTCCTGTTGGGAAGTATTTTGTAGTACTGATTTCTGCAAATGGTTGTGAGTACAAACAATTTGTAGAAGTTATTGGCTCTCCAAAAGCGGTTCTTAATATTGCAGCTTACAATGCAACACTTTGTGATAATGATCTTGACGGGAAAGTAGATGTGGTTTTCTCAACCGATGTTACACCAGTGATTTTAGCAAACAGTGCATCATTCACGGTTAATTATTATAGTAATGCAGCAATGACAGCATTGTTAGCGGATAACTTTAGTTTCACAGCGGATACAAGGGTTTATGTCAAAGTAAGTTCTACATATTGTGCTGATGTAACCGGATTTATTGACTTCAAAATTGGTAACAAGGTTCCACTTCTTACCACATCTGCACCTCAAACAATATGCGATGTTGATTATAGTGGCGATGAGAATATTGATCTTAATGATTATAAAAACTTATTCTTATCGGCAGCTAATATGGGAATTCTGCCTAAGTTCTATTTGACTTTGGATGAAGCTAATAAAGATATTAATGCAATTGGAGCTAATGTAGTTTTAACAACACCAACAATTAGTTATTACTACCGCTTCGAAACTACAGGAAGTTGTCCAAATGTTGGCGAATTGAAAATCAAGTTCACTAAAGGATTTGCATCTGCAACTTTACCAGCAAGTATTACAATTTGCGAAAATGCAACCACTCAATTAGATGCAGGAACTGCTCATACATCATATAAATGGTATAATGACGTAGCACCAACGACAATCATTGGAACAAATGCAAAAATCACAGTTACACCAGGTAAATATTTTGTAATCCTTACATCATCTGAAGGTTGTGATTATCAGCAGAATGTTGAGGTTATTGGCTCTCCAATAGCACAGTTGGATGTTACAAAACTGAATTCAACTTATTGTGATGATGACTTGGATGGGAAAATCAATTTGACTTTCTCTACAGATGTGACACCGGTAATTTTATTAAATAACGGAAGCACATTTACAGTGAGTTATTATAGTAACGTAACAATGACAGCATTGTTACCAGATGCTTGGGGTTTTACAGCAGATACAAGGGTTTATGTCAAAGTAAGTTCTACATATTGTACTGATGTAACTGGATTTATTGACTTCAAAATTGGTAACAAGGTTCCACTTCTTACCACATCTGCACCTCAAACAATATGCGATGTTGATTATAGTGGCGATGAGAATATTGATCTTAATGATTATAAAAACTTATTCTTATCGGCAGCCAATATGGGAATTCTGCCTAAGTTCTATTTGACTTTGGATGAAGCTAATAAAGATATTAATGCAATTGGAGCTAATGTAGTTTTAACAACACCAACAATTAGTTATTACTACCGTTTCGAAACTACAGGAAGCTGTCCTAACGTTGGAGAATTAAAAATCAAATTTACCAAAGGATTTGCTTCTACAACTTTACCAGCAAGTATTACAATTTGCGAAAATGCAACCACTCAATTAGATGCAGGAACTGCTCATACATCATATAAATGGTATAATGACGTAGCACCAACGACAATCATTGGAACAAATGCAAAAATCACAGTTACACCAGGTAAATATTTTGTAATCCTTACATCATCTGATGGTTGTGATTATCAGCAGAATGTTGAGGTGGTTGGTTCTCCAGTAGCACAATTGGATGTTACAAAACTACCTGCGACTTACTGTGACGAAGATCTTGATGGTGCTATTAAAATTAAATTTTCAACAGATGTAACGCCTCTTATTCTATTAAATAATAACAGTGTTTTTGTTGTAAAATACTATAATAATGCTACAGGACAATTGCTTCCTGATAACTGGAGTTTTACGACCGATATTACAGTTAAGGTTGAGGTAACGTCTGTTTATTGTGGAACTGTGACAGGAATACTTAATTTCAAAATAGGCGCAAAAATTCCACTTATCAAAGCTCAAGAAACAATAGAGGTTTGTGATGATGACTTGGATGGTAAAAAATTAGTTCAGAATCTGGATGATTATAAAACTCTATTCACGACAGATCCAACAGTTACTGTTAAGTTTTATATTAAGAAAGCAGATGCACAAGCCAATGCTTCTAATAATATTACAGAGGTTACAGTAAATAAAACTCAAATCTTGTATGTAAGACTTTCAAGCGCAACACTGTGTTCATCATTAGCAGAACTCACGATTAAGATAAAAGTGCCATTATCGGCTAAAGATTTGGAACCAGTTTATCCAATTTGTCCAGATGCGACTTGGACTTTAGATGCTGGCTTAGGGTTTAGCTCTTATGCTTGGTATGATGAATCTGATCCTACAACAATAATTGGAACCTCACACATAATTCCAGACTTGCCAGTTGGTAAATATTTTGTAGTACTCACGGGATTCTATCCAAACGATTGTCCATATACTCAAAAAGTAGAGATCAAAGCGGTAGAATTGCCAACTATAGAAAGTATAGTAATCACAGGAAGTACTGTTGTGATCAATGCTAAAGGTGGTAAAGCTCCTTACCGATATGCATTAGATAATGGCAGCTATCAGGATTCTAATACATTTACTAATGTTGCTCCGGGACTTCATACTGCTTATGTAATCTCTGCGGACGACTGTACTCCCGTTAGCAAACCTTTCTCTGTGATAGAAATCTATAATTTGATTTCTCCTAATGGAGACGGTGTGAACGATGTTCTGGATATGTCTCTTCTTCAATATAAGATTAATGTAAAATTCCAGGTTTATGACAGAGAAGGCAGATTGCTTTTTGATGGAGACAACAAGAATAATTACATCTGGGATGGTAAACAAAACGGAAAAGTATTGCCAACATCTAGTTATTGGTACATTATGCAGTGGCAGGATTTTGCAGAATCTCCACCAGTGAAATATACAGGTTGGGTCTTGTTGAAAAACAGAAACTCCGACTAAAAATAGATTTAACAATTATTTTCTAAAAAAGATTTTAATTCTAATTACTTAACAGAAAGCCGATAAAGTTTAATATAATTTTAACCTTATCGGCTTCTTTTTTGTAACGATTTTCCCTATAATTCTCTATAAATTTGCCGAATTATTATGAAGAAGATATTTACTGTTTTTTTATTGTTTTGTTTGGCCTCAGTGTATGGGCAGGATTTTGAGGGCGAGATCTTTATTCGGGATAAATCCAGCCTTTATCTTAATCAAGTCTATGTGACAAATCTCGACGCGCACAAAAGTGTGATGGCTAACTATAATGGTGAGTTCAAAATAGCGGTAAAAGAAGGCGATATCCTCAGATTTACATCCATTGCAACAGAACGAAAAGATATAGAAGTTACCAGACAAATGCTGGAAATGAGAAAAAACTTCATCGAGTTGCAAATCGCTTATTACGAAATTCAGGAAGTGATATTGAGTTCTTTCAAACCTACAGGTAATCTTCGAAGAGATGTTGCGATGCTGAAAGGTTCGGAAAAAGCATTCGAGCTCAGAAAAATGATAGGCCTTCCCGAGCCAAAAGGAGACGGGACTTCTCCTGAAGTTCCTATTTTAGGATTCAATCAAGGTCTTAGTTTTAGCATTGATAGTATTTTCGATTTGATTTCCGGTGAGAAGAAAAAGAAAGAGCGCTATTTTCAATATGAGAGAATGAGCAAGAATATCAAAAACCTTCAGGATTATTTTGGTGACGATTATTTTATCAGAATGAAGATCCCGAAAGAATTAATTCCAAACTTCTTGCAATTTATCTACAGCTCCGATAATATTACGGAATATCTGGAGACCAATAATTATGAAGCCACAAAGACTTATATAGAAAAGTATCTTCCAATCTATCTGAGAAGATTACAGAATTCCCACCTGATGCAGGCTACATCGGAAATTTCAAAATAATATTAACTAATTATCAAATTTTAAACAATAAGCAATTATTATAAACAATTTAAAATTAATTGTTTACATTTGTTGTGTTTTTAAGATTAAAAACAACCTTAGAAAAAAATGGGCAAGAACAAAGCTGCAAGATTTAGAGAGAATACAATATTACCCAATGTGATTCAGCCAACGCGTGAGCAGGCAATCAATGATTTTGAACACAAAGGAAAATGGCAGGAATTTTTTGGAAATGACAATCCAATAGTTTTAGAACTTGGCTGCGGAAAAGGAGAATATTCTGTCGGTTTGGCAAAAGCTTTTCCTGATAAAAATTTTATAGGTGTTGATATCAAAGGTGCAAGATTTTGGTTTGGAGCAAAAGAAGCTATTGAAAACAATCTGAAAAATGTTGCTTTCCTAAGAACTCAAATAGAATTAATTGATAATCTTTTTGCAGAAAAAGAAGTTTCTGAGATTTGGATTACATTTCCGGATCCACAGATCAAATACAGAAGAACGAAACACAGGCTTACAAACCCTGAGTTTTTGACAAAATACAGGCATATCCTGAAAAAAGACGGAATCATTCATTTGAAAACCGATTCCGAATACCTTCACGGATATACTTTGGGGCTTTTACAAGGTTTGGGTCACGAGATCCTGACGGCCCACCACGACATTTACGGAGCTGCGGAATATCAGCCCGACACACCATTACTGAAAGACATTAGAACGTATTATGAGGAATTGTTCTCTTCCAAAGGAAAAACAATTACCTACATCAAATTCAAATTAAAAAATGAATAAAATATTTTTACTGCTTCTCGGCATTTGTTTAATGAGCTGTGCAACCAGCAAATCTGTTTCTCCAATGGTAGTCGCAAACAATTCTGTGGCAGTGTTGGAAATAGATGATAATATAGAAGTGGAACCAGTCAACGTTAAATTGAAAATTCATGACAGGGCCGTCACTCTACTTAATCAGTTATTCAATACCGATGCAGCAAATAAAAATATGGTATTAATTATCAATAACGAATCGGACTGTGATTTCACAATGAATATTCTTGGCGATAAAACCTATACATTGCCAGTAGCAGCTAAAAAGACAGAAAGTATTGTCGTAGCACAAGGCGAATATGTAATGCGGTCAGATGTGTGTAAAAGTCAATATCTGTCAAGGAAAACATTTTCAGAAAATACACAGGTAAGTATTAAGTATTCCGTTGTAACAACTCCTGCAGAGGAAAATTTAGCAATCATTCAATAAAATAAAAAGCGAACTTCAGAAATGAGATTCGCTTTTTTTTATTTCTAAATATATTAGAATTTATTTTACGGAAAGTTCGTAGATTCTGCTCCAGTTTTTCCCTGTTATCAACATATTGTCTCCTTTGAATGCGATACCATTCAGGACATCGTCATTTCCGGTTGTATTTTGTTTTGTGATATTTGCAAGATCAATGATTCCGGTTACTTCACCATTTGCAGGATTTATTTTTAGGATAATTGGTTTTTGCCAAACGTTCGCATAGATAGATCCGTTGTGGTATTCCAATTCATTGATTTGATCATAACCTTCTTTGTCACTTGCAACTGCAATATTTCTTACAATTTGGGAAGGGTTTTCAGGATTCAGGAAATAAATATTTTTTGATCCATCAGAAACAATCAGATTTTTACCGTCATTTGTCATTCCCCAACCTTCTGCTATCTCACTAGGGTAATCAAATTCTTTTAATAATTTGATATTAGAGTCATAAATGAATCCTTTTTTTGATTTATAAGTTAATTGATAAATTTTATCTCCAAAAACGGTAATTCCTTCAGAGAAAATTGTGTCGTGTTGTGGAACTTCTAAAATTGGAGTTCGGCTTCCCAGTGTATATTTTATAATTTTTGATTTTCCATCTAATCCAACACTTTCGTAAACGGTATCGCCGTGTGCTTCAAAACCTTCTGTGAAAAAATCTGTATCGTGTGGATATTGGTTTACGATTTCGTAATTAATAGCTCGGGCTTTCGCTTTTGCAAACACATTGATAGTTGCATCTTGCTGAAGAACTTCGCCGCTTTTGGTTTTGATGTTAAAAGTCACATCGTTTTCGCCCAAAGTGAAAAAGGTTGGGTCGATGGTTAGACTACTGCTTTCTTTATCATTATAGCTGATTGTGATGGCTTCTGAGTAATCCAAAACATCTTGTGGAATGTGAAGCTTATCGCCAAAATGATAACCTTTGCTTTGTTGACTGATGTTATAATCATTCAAAGAATTAAGGATGTCCTTGTCATTGGTACAGCTCGCTAAAAACAATAGAGCAAAAGCAGATGCTAAAAAGATCTTTTTCATTAGAAAATATTATGCGCCGAATTTTTCCGGATTTGATTTAAAAATATTTTTTTACATTTCAATTTGTTTTAATCATTCTCTAAAACACTCAACTCAACAACATCAAATTGATTAAAACTTCGTCAAAAATACAAAATATGAAAACTAACAGGTCATAAATTTTTCTTAATTAAACATAAAAATGTAGTTTTGTAGATATTATGATTACGATAATTGCCGCTATAGGAAAAAAAAATACCCTCGGGAAAGACAATCAATTACTTTGGCGTCTTCCAAAAGATCTGAAACATTTCAAATCGCTTACAGAGAATCATCCCGTTGTTATGGGAAGGAAAACCTACGAAAGTATTGGTAAGGCTTTGCCAAACAGAACCAATATCGTGGTAAGCAGAAAAGAAAATTGGTTTCAGGAAGATATTCTGATTGTATCCAAGCTGAAAGAAGCTATTAAATTTGCGAAAAAAATCGATGAAGATATTTTCATCATCGGTGGTGGAGAGATCTATAAGCAAACAATAGAGTTAGCAGATAAGTTAGAAATCACACTTGTGGATGAGGATTTCGAGGCAGATACATTTTTTCCTAAAATAGATCTTAAAATCTGGCAAAAAACAAACGAAGAGTTCCACGGAAAAGACGAAAAGAACGATCACGATTTCTATTTCCAAACCTACGAGAGAATTATAAATGATAAATGATAATTGATAATTTTTTTATCACTTAATCTTTTAATCATTTAATTTTTAATTTATGGATTACCCAAGCAAAGTTTTATCGAAAGCTGTAGAAGAAATATCTGGTTTGCCCGGCATCGGGAGAAAATCGGCACTTCGATTGGCGTTGCATCTGCTCCGTCAGCCGGCTTCACAAGGAATCTCTTTGGGGACATCTATCCAAAATCTGGTTACAGAAATTAAATATTGCAAAGAATGTCATAATTTTTCCGACTCAGAAATTTGTGATATTTGTAATGATCATAAACGAAATGACGAGCTTCTTTGTATTGTAGAAGATGTAAGAGATGTAATGGCAATAGAGAATACGGGGAAGTATAAAGGTAAATATCTAGTCTTAGGTGGGAAGATTTCTCCGATGGAAGGAATCGGTCCAAGTCAGTTAAGAATAGGAAGTATAGAAAAAAAATTGATGTCCAATACAATAAAAGAGCTGATTTTTGCGTTAAGTGCAACTATGGAAGGTGATACAACAGCATATTACATTTACAAAAAATTCAAAACTCAGCAGGTGAAGTTTTCGAGTATTGCAAGAGGAATTGCTGTGGGTGATGAGCTGGAGTATGCAGATGAAATCTCTTTGGGAAGATCTATAACAAACAGAACTGCTTATAACGAATCCGAATAATGAAAGTAAGTGTCATAATTGTTCATTATCAAGTGAAGGATCTGTTGAAAAGCTGTATTCTTTCTATCCAAAAATATTTTCAAGGAATTGATTATGAAATCATTGTTGTGGATAATGATTCTCCCGATTCCGAATGGAAAAACCTAATAGATAAGTTTCCTGATGTTAATTTCATTGCTTTGGAAAAAAACTTTGGTTTTTCGAAAGCTAATAATGTTGGAGTACAGGCAGCAAAAGGCGAATATGTTTATATCCTGAATCCTGATACGGAAATCGAAGGCAATTATTTTCAGGAGATTCTTGATTTTGCAGATCATCAGCCGAAATTTGGTGCATTAGGTTTAAGAATGCACAATAAGCAAGGTGTCTTTTTGCCAGAAAGTAAACGTTCTGTTCCCGCGCTGGTCAATTCTTTTGAAAAATTATTTACAAAACTGAGTAATAATTCCAAAACATATTATAGGAATGATGTGGATGAATTTGGAATTGCAGAAGTTGAAGTAATGACAGGTGCAAATCTCCTGATGAAAAAATCAGTTTATCAGGAAGCTGGCGGTTTTGATGAGCGTTATTTTATGTATGGTGAAGACATCGATCTTTGTTATACTATTCTGAGAGCTGGATACAAAAACTTCTATTATGGTAAATATTCTATCCTACATTACAAAGGGGAAAGTACAGTAAAAGACAAAATCTATCTCAGACGATTTTTTGGAGCGATGGATATTTTCATCAACAAATACTATAAGAAACAGAAGCCTTTCCAATTTGTCTTAATGAAAATAGGTTTGAAACTGAAACATTTCATCGAAGCAAGAAAGATTTAAAATTAATCTTTTTTCTCTGTATGAAAAGTAGATTCTTCTGCAAATTTTCTTAATTCCTGCATTTCATCTTTCGCTTTGTTTTGCCCAAATCTCGCAGCCGCGTATGTGAGCGCAATGAATCCAAGAACAACAAAAGAGCTTGGTAAAGCCCAAGGGTAATTATTCGTATTTATTTGTTTCTCAACATAAAATAGTGTGAAAAAAGTCATCCACGAAACGGTAAAAAGAAAATACAGAAACATAAAGAATGTCCAAACTGCAGAACTAGGCCCGAAAATCCCTCGGATAACTGTTTTTTCGTCTTCCTTTTCAATTCTCAATGCCAGATTTGGTTTCCAGTAATTATCTTCCTCTTTTCTTACAAAAATTGTGGCAACTTCCTTATTGATATTTCCGTAAAACTGATCGTGATGCTTATCAAGATAATCTCTCAGATTGGCTTCATATTCTTCCAGAGAAAGATCTGTATAAAGTTTGAATCTCGGTCTGTTTCGTATGCTGTTCAAAGTCTCGTTCATAATCAAATATTAGTTTTCAATTATATCATTACTAAAATCATTCCTCAATATAAGGGATTGGATCTTCCAGCGTGAATTCAAATTTCATTGGGATGCCATTTCTTTTAACCTCTAAGTGTATTTTTTTGCTAACATCGGTTTTGAGGATGAGATGGATTTTGTTTAAGGTCATTTCTTTAGCTAATTTATTATCAATTTTTACAAGTTCATCATTTTTGATGATTCCTGCCTTTTGCGCTGGTGAATCTTTCCGCGTCCCGGATACTAAGAACAAAGGCTTCAATGTAAATTTATATTGAAAACTGTCGGGGCTATTATTTATGACGTTTATCTCATTATTTGCTCTATTTGTTTTTGCAGTTTGTACCTGTACTTGTTCTTTTTCCCAAAGCAGTCCATCTTGTTTCACTTCCAGTCCACTTCCATCAATTAGGAAAGGATCTTCCAAGTATTTGTTGGATTTAAAATAAATTCTATTGTCTTGATAATCAAAAATTACTGTAAATCTTCGTAAAACTTCGGAACCAATCGATCCTTTTCTGTCTTTTACTAATTTCAAATGTTGAATGGAATACTCATCCGGCATAGACGCAATCGGTTTATTAAGTTTGAATTTTCCGATAGAAAGCGAGTTAATTCTGCTTCTCTTCCCAAAAATATCTCCACTGAATCCACGTCCCAAAAAATCATCAATATTCGGTCTGTTGTAAATGAAATCCTTTATTAATGCGGGGAAAAGCCAAACAGAATCTGTGTTTCCCAAATCCAAAAGTAATTTTGAACTCTGTTTATCGTGTTTCATCTCCACATCCGCATTCATATAAGGTTTATTGAATTCCACACTCATTGGAAAATCAGAAAATTTATTGATTTTTTTCGAAAACTTAGATTTGTCTTTATATACAGTGATGGTTTTCTTAATGTAATTAATTTCTATCGGATGATTCTTAAAAAAATAATATCCGATAATGCCATTCACAGGAACGCCAATATCTTGAGAAATATTGAAATCCTCATCCAATACCAAAAAAATCGTGTGAGATTTATCTATAAAATTTTTACCAATTCTAATATCATTTTTAATAGACTTTAAAGCTTCAATACTTACTGTTTCCCCTAAACCCTTGAAGGTGATTTTTTCGATATTTTTAAAGTCAACATCTTTATTATCCAAACTGAAAAGCAAAGTTTCCGCAATCCCGGAATCCAACATAAAATTGAGTTCAACGCCATTTACATTCATCGGAATGAAGATGAGGTTGTTGATCAGTTTGAATTTGATAACAGTTTTATCTGCATTATCCAAGACAAAACCATCCTGAGCCTTTGTCAGGACACTGAAAATTAAACCGATAATAAATAGAAATTTCATCATATTAAATTACATGAATTTTTAACATTTACAATTTTCAAACCTGTTATTTTATAAAATATCTATGTTAATCATAATTTATTTGATAATTAATCTAAAAATGGAATGTTGTTTGATGTGATTTTTAAACATTTTCACAAAATGTTATTAATCGTTTAATTTAAAATTATTTATCAGTTATGAAAAATCTATCGACTCTATTCGGAAAAGACAATTTGGACGAAATCGTATTCTCCAACAGAAATAAAGCTTATGGTGCTTACGCTCTTAGAAATGAGTATTCTAATGATCTTACAAAAGCACTATTCGTAGGTGTTGCTTTCTTCGCTTCAGTAGCAGTGATTCCGTTGATTGTTTCTGCATTTTCGCCAGATGCAATTATAGAAAAGCCAATTGATTATGGACCGTATGATTTAGATCCTGTAGATTTAAATCCTGAAATCGTAAAACCTACGCCAGCAGCTGTTGTTCCGCCTAATACCAAAACAGTTGTAAATCCTGAAGTCACACCTGTAAGAGAAATCAAAAAAGATACTTCAATTCCAACTGTCGATGATATAAAAGGAGCCGCTATTGGCACTGAAACTAAAGGAGGGACTGAAACTACAATTCCTTATGTTCCACCAGTTGTATCCACAGGTCCACCAGCTATTGTTTACACCGCGCCAGCAAAAGTTGAAGATCCAAATAAAATTTTAGACCCAACAAGTGTGGATGAAGCTGCTGATTTCAAAGGTGGAATCAATGCTTTTCGTCAAAAAGTAGCGCAAAGTTTTGATACCGAATCAATGGATACATCAGGAATGATTTCAGCAGTAATCACATTCGTAGTAGAAAGAGATGGAAGTATTTCCAATTTGAAAATCAATGGTTCTAATGCTGAATTTAATTCCGAAGCAGAAAGAGCCGTGAAGTCTATAAAAACAAAATGGACGCCTGCACAATTAAAAGGTAAAGCTGTAAGATCTTCTTTCAGAATGCCGATTTCCATGAAAATTGAATAGTCTGAAAATCAAGACTATGTAAATATTAGACTTGTAGTTTTTTATAATTATCCACATTTTGAAAGGAAATGTGGATAATTTTTTTTTAAGCCAATCGTTTAATTAACAATACTTTAACGGCTTTGCAGGTTTTTCAAAACTTTCCAAGTAGTAAAAAATCGTATTTTTGAGGATTAAATTAATGTTTATGGCAAAAATTATAGGTGTTGCAAATCAGAAAGGTGGCGTTGGAAAAACTACGACTGCCGTTAATCTAGCTTCAGCTTTGGGTGTGTTGGAAAAGAGAATTCTCTTGATAGATGCAGATCCGCAGGCGAATGCAAGTTCTGGTTTAGGTGTTGAAGAAATCAATTTTTCTACCTATCATTTGTTGGAACACAGCGCAGAAGCATCGAAATGTATCTTACCGACAACTTCGCCAAACGTAGACATTATTCCGTCTCACATTGATTTGGTCGCAGCAGAAATAGAATTGGTAGATCGTGAAAACCGAGAATATATGATGCGCGAAGCTTTGAAATCTATCAAAGATCAGTACGATTATATCATCATCGATTGTGCACCAAGTTTAGGTTTGATTACTATTAATGCTTTGACTGCCGCAGATTCTGTAATTATCCCAATCCAATGTGAATATTTCGCTTTGGAAGGTTTGGGTAAATTATTGAACACCATCAAGAATGTACAGAAAATTCACAATCCGGATTTGGATATCGAAGGTTTGCTTTTGACAATGTATGACAGCCGTTTGAGATTATCAAACCAAGTTGTAGAAGAGGTTAATTCTCATTTCCCGGAAATGGTTTTCGAAACAATTATCAGCAGAAACGTAAGATTGAGCGAAGCGCCAAGTTTCGGAGAAAGTATCCTAAGCTATGATGCGGAAAGTAAAGGTGCAATCCAATACATTCAACTAGCAGAAGAAGTTTTGCTGAGAAACGAAAAATTAATTAAAAATTAAAAAAGCTTTTGCCGTTAGCAATTAGCGATTAGTATAAAATGAAAGACAAAACAAGAGCAATGGGTCGCGGTCTCGGCGCAATTTTGAATGCCGAAAGCAAGACCAATATCAACTCAGCTTCGGATGAAGGTGCAAAAAATTTGGTAGGAAATATTGTAGAAATTTCTATCGAAGATATTTATCCAAACGCCAATCAGCCAAGAACTTATTTCGACGAAAAAGCACTGAATGATCTTGCCGAATCTATCAAAAGCTTAGGTATTATTCAGCCAATAACACTTAGAAAAGACGGCGAAAAATTCGAAATTATTTCTGGGGAAAGACGTTACCGTGCTTCCAAAATAGCTGGTCTGGAAACTATTCCGGCTTACATTCGATTGGTAAACGATCAGGAATTGCTGGAAATGGCTTTGGTAGAAAATATCCAAAGAGAAGATCTTGACCCAATTGAAGTTGCTTTGACTTATCAAAGATTGTTGGACGAGGTTGGAATGACTCAGGAAAATCTTAGCCAAAGAGTTGGAAAAGAAAGAAGTACGATTACAAATAGTGTTCGTCTTTTGAAATTGTCTCCAGATATTCAGAACGGAATCAGAAGCGGACAAATCTCTGCTGGTCACGGTCGTGCTGTGATGGGATTGGATTCTGAGGAGAAACGTCAAATTCTTTTTGACAGAATTATCAAAGATCAATTAAACGTAAGACAAGCTGAGCAATTAGCTGGTCTGATGAAAAACTCTCAGGATACAGAGAAAGTTGTGAAACAATCCATTGTTCCCAATCATTTCAAAAAAGCTCAGAAAAGTTTGTCAGATATTTTGAATGTGAATGTTGAAATCAAAACTTCAGCAAACGGGAAAAAAGGGAAAATTGTTCTCGATTTTAAAAATGAAGAAGAGCTGGAAAGCATTCTTGCACACATTAGATAAATGAAGAAATTACTTTCAGTTTTTTTGATTCTTGCTTTTTGTTTTGCTTTTTCACAAGTCAATCCAAATGATACGATTCGTGTAGAAAATCATCCAAAAGATAGTATTCCTGCTGCAAAACCCTTTTCTGAATCTCAGATATTAGGAGATATAGATCAAAAAAATGCACCTGCAAAAATTACAAAATTAAGTCCTGCGAAAGCGGGTTTATATTCTGCTGTTTTGCCAGGATTAGGACAGTTTTATAATAAAAAATATTGGAAAGTTCCTTTGGTTTTGGGCGCTGTTGGAACAGGAGTAGGAATTGCGATTTGGAATCAAAAGCAGTATGAAAGATACAGGAGTGCTTTTGTTGCAGAGCTTAATGGTCTTCCTCACGAGTTTTCTGATAAACCCTATGCAACCAAAACTGTTTTGGGAAATGCACAAGATCGTTTCAAAAGACAACGCGATTACGCTATTGGAATTGCAGCTTTAATTTATATACTTAATATTGTTGATGCTGTTGTAGATGCCCATCTATATGAAGGCCGTCACGATCCTGATCTTGCAATAACACCAACAATCATCAACGATCAATCAGGGAATTCTTATGCAAAAACTGGTTTGAGTTTGAGCTTTAGATTTTAAAATAAATCATATTTTCCCTTTAAAAAAATTAGAAAAATGAAAATAGCATTGGTAGGTTACGGAAAAATGGGGAAAATCATCGACGAGATTTCTCAGAATCGTGGCCACGAAATCGTAGCAAGATTACGAGAAACACCAACCCTTGAAAACCTGAATAATCCCGATGTTGTCATAGAATTTTCAAATCCTGAAGTCGCTTTTGAAAATATAAAAACTTGTCTGGAAAATAAAATTCCTGTGATCTGCGGGACCACAGGTTGGTTGGATAAAAAACCTGAGATCGAAAAAATTGCTCTGGAAAATAATACAGCATTTTTATACGGATCTAATTTCAGCTTAGGCGTCAATCTTTTCTTTGCACTCAACGAGAATCTTGCTAAGATGATGAACAAATTTTCTGAGTACAATTGCCAGTTAGAAGAGATTCATCACATTCATAAGTTAGATGCACCAAGTGGAACAGCTATTTCTTTGGCAGAAGGAATCATTTCAAATTCAAGCTTCGAAGCTTGGAAATTGGACGAAACAAAAAGCAAAGAATTAGGCATTTTTGCAATCCGCGAAGATGAAGTTCCTGGAACTCACAGCGTTTTCTACAGATCAGAAGTGGACGAAATTGAAATAAAACATACCGCTTACAATAGAAACGGATTTGCTTTGGGAGCAGTAGTTGCAGCAGAATGGATTGTTGATAAAAAAGGTGTTTTTGCAATGAAAGATGTATTAGGCTTATAAATTCTGTAACAAAAACAACACATCAAAAACTAATTATAAAAAATCAGCAAAAAGCGCTTAGCCGATTGCCAAAAGCCAAAATATGAATTACATCATTACTTATACCATTTATGTTCTCATCATCAGTGTATTGATGGGGCTTACAACGTGGAAGTTATTTAAGAAAATGGGTTATAATCCATTACTTTCTTTCGTTCCGTTTTATAATTATTTCATTATTCTGAAAGAAACAGAACATTCAAAATGGTGGGCGATTTTATCCTATCTGCCAATCGTTGGTCCGATAATGATGTCCGCTTTCCACGTTTTCTTAATGAAAAAATTTGGAAAAAGAGGATTTGTAAATGGATTGTTGACAGTGATTTTGCCGTTCATCTTTATGGCGACCGTAAACTACAGTAAAGATCCACAAATCGAAACCGAAGAAGAGGAAGAAGAAGGTAAAAAGAAAGAGACATTCTTAGGCTCTGTAACTTTTGCTATTGTTTTTGCAACCATCATTCACGCTTTTATCACGCAACCTTTTGGAATTCCTACTGGATCTATGGAAAGAACACTTCTTGTAGGAGATTTTCTTTTCGTAAACAAATGGGCTTATGGTTACAGAATGCCAATGAGACCAGTTGCATTGCCATTTTTACAAGGAACAATTTTCGATACAGGACAAAAAGGAAACCCGAAAGACGACCCGAAATCTTATGTAGATGCAGTTAAATTACCATATTTAAGAATCCCTGGTTATGACGAGATTAAGAGATATGATATCGTAGTTTTCAATTATCCTCAGGATTCTGTTCACACGGCAATCGACAGAAAAGATCCTTACGTAAAAAGATGTGTTGGAACTCCTGGAGATGTCATCGAATTCCGTGCTGGTAGATTATTTGTAAATAACGCACCAGAAAAAATCCTTGGAGATGAGCAGCAGCAACACGGTTATTTGGTGAAGACTGGTTCACAGTTAGATATTCCACAGTTATATAAAGCATACGGTTTCCTTCCTGTTCAGGAAAATCAAACCAATGAAGGATTTGTTTATGCTTTCCAAGGTTTGACAGATCAGACAGCCAAAGATATCAAAGCACTTCCTCAAGTCATTGAGATGAAGGAAATGATAGAAGAAAAAGGAGAAGGCGCTGTTAGATTCAAATTGAATGCTGACAAAACAGCTTACACAAAAAATATTGACACAACCAATTCTATTTATCCAGTTAACAAACCTTGGAATCAGGATTGGTACGGACCGCTTAGAATTCCTAAAAAAGGAGACGTTGTAAAATTGGATCAGGAAACACTTCCAATGTACAAATGGATTATTTCCGAGTACGAGCACAATAAGCTTGAAAACAAAGGCGGAAAAATCTACGTTAATGGTCAAGAAACCAATCAATATACAATCAAGCAAAATTACTATATGATGATAGGGGACAACCGAGATGCATCTTTGGATGCGAGATTCTTTGGTGTAGTTCCGGAAGAAAATATCGTAGGAAGACCGATGTTCACTTGGTTGAGTGTAGAAGGCTTATTCTCAGATGCTAATTCTACTTATCAAGCGCCGGGCAAGAAAATCCGTTGGGACAGAATGTTCAAAGTAACCAACACAGGCGAAGCTAACAAAACATCATATTGGTGGGTAGCTGTTTTGATTTTGGTATTATTCTTTGGATGGGATTTCTTCGCAAATCTGTTCAAAAAGAAAAAAGAAGAAGATTAATAATTAGGAGCTAAATCCCGCTATCCACTATATCTTTTTTTGCTTTCAATATTGGTTCCTGAGCGTAGCCGATGGACAAAAGCAAAAAAAGGATGCCGTTTCTATCGGGGCTAGGGGATTTGTCTTCCAAATAAAAATACAACACTTTGTTGAGGTTTCAGAGCTTCAACAAAGTTTTTTTAGTTTAAACAAATATGAATAACAAGATTCTTTTACCCATATTTTATTTACCGCCGATTTCGTGGTTCTCAGTTTTTCTGGATTCAGAGAATGAAATTACATTTGAGCAATTCGAAAATTTCCCAAAACAGACTTATAGAAACCGTACAGTTATTTATGGTGCCAACGGAAAATTGCCACTAATCATTCCAATCAAACATACTGGAAAAAGAGAATTCAAAGACACCACGATTTCTTTTGTGGAAGATTGGCAAAAACTCCACTGGAAATCCATCAAAACAGCCTATCAAAGTACACCATACTTTGAATATTACGAAGATAAACTGAAAACTATTTTCGAAGAAAAAATTGATTCTTTATTAGAATTCAACCTCAAAGCTTTGAAAGTGATTCTTAATATTCTTAAAACTGAAAAGGATTTTATTTTAACAGAAGAATATTTCAAAACTCCGGAATCTGTAAATTATAGAGAAGAATTCTCAGCCAAATCAGAATCCGAAACAGAATTCCCAGAATATTATCAAAGCTTTTCAGACAAGAATGGCTTTTTGAAAGATTTGTCAATTTTAGATCTGATTTGTAACATTGGACCAGAAAGTTTGACCTATATAAAAAATATTAAAATCAAGTAATTTTAGCAATAACTATTTATGGGTAGTAATTCTATTTTATTTGAAACAAATAATTATTTAATATGAAACATTTATTGATAGCGGCAGCTTTTTATGCCGGAGTTGCAACAGTGGCTGCACAGACAGCTGCTCCAGAAAATGATAAAGACCTGAAAAATTGGTATCATAAAGATTATGCTACCACAAAAGTTTATGGTGTAAATACTGAAAATGCCTACAAATTCTTAGAATCAAAAGGTCTTAAACCTAAAACGGTTGTAGTTGGTGTTTTGGATAGTGGTGTAGAGGTAGATCATCCGGGATTGGTAAAAAATATGTGGAAAAATCCAAACGAAATACCAAACAATGGAAAAGATGATGACGGAAACGGATATATCGATGATGTTTACGGCTGGAATTTCTTGGGCGGTAAAAATGGTGATATCGATGTTGATAATATGGAAGTTACCAGAGTCGTGAAAAAATACAAACCACTTTTCGAAGGCGACGATTCTGCAAAAAATAAGGAAAATCAAACCAAATATCCGGAAGATTTTGCAATGTATATGAAAGCTAAAGATGTCTTTACCAAAAAAGGTGAAGAAGCAAAACAAAGTCTTCAGCTTTATACGATGATCAACAACGCAATTCCTGATATGGTGAAATTGTTGAACGGAAAAAATTTAACAAAAGAAACTTTAGCAGGTATCAAACCTTCCAACCAACAGGAAGCGATGGCAATGCAAGTTCTTTCCCAAATGTCAAACGATCCACAAATTGCCGGAAAACCAGCTACAGAAGTTGAAACTTATTTGAAAAGCCAGATGAAAGAAGCTTTGGATTATTTCACGCCGCAAGCGGAAAAAGGTTTCAATCTGGATTTTGATCCAAGAAAAGAAATTGTTGGAGATAATTACGATGATTATTCTGAGAAAAGCTACGGAAACAATCATTATGAAGGTCCGGATGCAAAACACGGAACTCACGTTGCCGGAATTATTGCAGGTTTAGCAAATGGTTCTGAGAATCAATATGGTGTTGCTTCCAGAGTTGCAAAAATTATGACTGTAAGAGCTGTTCCAGACGGAGACGAAAGAGATAAAGACGTAGCAAATGCTGTTCGTTATGCAGTTGACAACGGTGCGAAAATCCTTAATATGAGTTTCGGAAAACCGGTTTCTCCAGGTAAAAATGTAGTTTGGGATGCTTTCAAATATGCTGAAAGTAAAGGTGTCCTTTTGGTAAAAGCGGCAGGAAATGAAAACGAAGATATTGCTGAACATCAGTATTTTCCAACTAATTTCAAATCTCAATCAGACGAAAAACCATTTATCAATAATATGATTGTCGTTGGATCAAATACCAATGATGCTACTGCTTTGAAATCAAGTTTCTCTAATTATGATAAAAAAATGGTAGATGTTTTTGCACCAGGATCTGAGATTTATTCTACAGTTCCGGATGGTAAATATGAATATCTTCAGGGGACATCTATGGCTTCTCCTGTAGTGGCTGGTTCTGCTGCAATTTTGCTGGCTTATATGCCAAACTTGAAACCAGAGCAAATCATCGAATCTTTAGTTAAAACATCAAATGCTAATGCTACAAATGGTTTTGATAATTTATCAAGATCTGCAGGTGTGATAGATGTTGCTAAGGCTGCAGAATATGCTTACAGTAATTTTTACAGAGCAAATTCATCTGCTAAAGCTGTGAAAAAATCTGTTAAAAAAGAAAAAACGCATAAAGCAATTGATAAGTCTAAGCTTTAATTATTAGATATTTACAGCAAAAACAAAAAATCTGAGAATTTCTCAGATTTTTTGTTTTTTATCCTTTGGCACAATTTTTTGTTATAACTTAGTATTAATTTTAAAACTATGAAAAAAACACTTTTTTTAGGACTTGTTAGCATTTCTTTAATTGCAGCTTCTTGTTCCTCTAACAAAACGGGAGTATCTGCTGGTCAGGCTCAGACATTGAGATCAGAAGTGATGAAATTGAAAGGTCAATGGGATATCACGAATGTAGATTACAACAAAGAATTCAGTGTGAAACCTTTTGACGAAGGCGCAAGTATCAACTGCTTTGTCGGAAGTTCTTGGACTTTTGTACCAAATAATTACACTGGAAGTTATACTTTGCACGGTGAAAATGGCTGTCCTGCAAAAGTTCAGGCAATTACATTTAGTGTAGATAAAACAGGTGTCGTTTCTATCAAAAAAGTAGGCGAAGGCGAGAAAGCTAAAAAAGTTTCCGCAGGTTATCAATTGATTTTGGAAAGCCCTACTGCTGATACTTTTACATTAGTTCAGTCTGTTAATGCAGGGGGTTCTCCAATGGATATCCGTTATAATTTTGTAAGAACAGGTAAATAACTAATAACTCAAAAATATTCAAAATGAAATTAAATAAATTAAATATCGCCGCTTTTATGATCTCAGGATCTTTATTATTCACAAGCTGTGAAGCGGTACAGAATGCTAATAATACTCAAAAAGGTGCTGCTATTGGTACAGCTGCTGGTGCAGTATTAGGAGGGATTTTGGGAAATAATCTTGGAAAAGGTGGTAATGCGCCATTAGGCGCTGTTTTAGGTGGCGTTGTTGGTGGCGTTGCTGGTGGCGTAATCGGTAATAAAATGGACAAACAGGCGAAAGAAATAAAAGAAGTTTTACCTGGTGCAGAAGTAGAAAGAGTAGGGGAAGGTATCAAAGTGACATTGCACGAGAATACTGTTAATTTTGATTTTAATTCATCAAATTTAACAACTCTTGCAAAAACTAACTTAGACAAATTAGTTATAGTTCTTAGAAATAATCCTGACACAAATATTAACATCTATGGACATACTGATAGTATCGGTAGCGATGCTGTAAATTTGAAAATATCAGGTCAAAGAGCTGCAGCTGTAAAAAGCTATTTTAGTGCTCAAGGTATTTCTGCTTCAAGATTGTTTACAGAAGGTTTAGGGAAATCAAGTCCTGTAGCTAGTAACGATACGGATGCTGGAAGAGCTCAAAACAGAAGAGTAGAATTTGCAATTACAGCAAATGAGAAAATGATTAATGACGCTGCAAAGTCCGGGTCAAATTAATATTCATTCATTTTCAAATAAATAACAAACCGCAATTTGCGGTTTTTTTATTTTAATGCTACTTTTGTAAGATTATTAAAACTATTGATGAAAAACTATTTAAAATTAATAAGAGTTGAGCAATGGGTCAAGAACTTATTTGTTTTTGCCCCGTTATTTTTCTCAGGTAAGATTACAAACTCTCATTTATTCTACGAAAGTATATTTGCTTTTTTAGTTTTTTCATTTACAGCGAGTTCTATTTATATCATCAATGATTATTTTGATATAGAATCAGACAAAAGACATCCCGAAAAGAAAAACCGACCGTTAGCAAGTGGTGCTGTTTCCAAAAGAAGTGCAGAAGTTTTATTTGCTTTTTTGGTAATATTATCTATTGCTTCTGTTTTCATTGGTAATTATATTTTCCATACCAATTTTTGGAAATTTGGAGTTATTATTGGATTTTATTTTGTGATGAATCTTTTCTATACATTTAAATTAAAACAAGTTGCAATTGTCGATATTTGTATCATTGCAATTGGGTTTGTTCTGAGAGTGTTAGCAGGCGGTTATGTTACAGGAATCATTGTTACCAATTGGGCCATTTTATTAACCTTTGTTTTAGCATTAGTTTTAGCAATTGGAAAAAGAAGAGGAGAGTTAATTAATGCTCAGATCTCCGGAAAAACCAGAAAAGCCTTAGATGGTTATAATGTTCAATTTGCTGATATTGCTTTGTCAATCAGTTGTACTTTGGCAATTATTTGTTATCTGATGTTTACTTTGTCGCCGGAAGTTCAGGCAAGATTTCATCCAAGAGTTTTTTATACTGTGATTTTTGTTGTCTTTGCATTCTTAAGATATCTTCAGCAAACATTAGTTTACAATAAAACAGAATCACCAACCAAAATAGTTTACAAAGACAGATATATTCAAATAACAATTTTACTTTGGGTTATCGTTTTTCTATTACAGATCTATTTTAAAAAATAAAATCACAGAATAAAATGATGATGATATTTTCGAGATTAGACTTGGCCTTAAAAAAAATACACAGTTACAGATGAAACCTAATTTTATACAAAAAGTAACCAATTGGGGAAATTTTCCAGTTGTAGAAAAAGAAATGCGGTCAGATGATTCTGTTTCTAAAATTAAAAATTTTGTACGAGAAAATAACGAAGTGATTGCTAGAGGAAACGGACGCTGCTATGGCGATGCTTCTCTTGGTGAACATATTTTTTCAACAAAAAGACTTAATAAATTCATCTCTTTTGATAGGCTGAATGGCGTTATCGAATGCGAATCCGGTGTTCTTTTATCAGAAGTTTTAGAAGTTTCTGTTCCACAAGGTTATTTTCTTTATGTAACGCCGGGAACCAAATATATTTCCGTTGGAGGAGCAATTGCTTCCGATGTTCACGGTAAAAATCACCACGCAGAAGGTTGTTTTTCCGAATACGTGATTGAGTTCAAAATGGTGGATGAAAATGCCGAAGTTATCACGTGCTCACGCGAAGAAAATTCAGACAAATTCTGGGCTACGATTGGCGGGATGGGATTAACTGGGATTATCCTTTCTGCAAAATTCAAACTAAAAAATATAGAATCTGCTTACATCAAACAAGAAAGCATCAAAGCCGAAAATCTAGATGAGGTTTTCCGATTGTTTGATGAAAGCGAAGATTGGACTTACAATGTGGCTTGGATAGATTGTTTTCAAAAAGGTAAAAATCTTGGACGTTCTATCTTAATGAGAGGTGAACACGCTATGAAAGCTGAATTACCTTCAAATCTCCAAAAGAAAACTTTGAAGTTGAAAGAAAAGCCAAAGCCGACGATTCCTTTTTATTTTCCTGGATTTGTCCTTAATTCTTTGAGTATTAAGATTTTCAATTTTCTTTATTACAATAAACAGACGAAGAAACAACTCAATAATTTTATAGATTACGAGACATTTTTCTATCCTTTGGATGTCATTAATGAATGGAACAAAATCTACGGAAAAAGCGGATTCATCCAATATCAAATGGTAATTCCGAAAGAAAATGGAAAAGAAGGAATGCGACAAATTCTTAACACCATTGCAAAAAGCGGAAACGGTTCTTTCTTAGCTGTCCTTAAATTGTTTGGGAAGCATAATCCTCAGGCTTATAACTCTTTTCCTGTCGAAGGTTACACTTTGGCTTTGGACTTTAAAGTTAATAAAGGATTGAAAAAATTGGTTGACCAATTGGATACGATTGTTGAAAATTTCGGAGGAAGAATTTATTTGACAAAAGACAGTATGAGCCGTTCATCTCTTACAAATTATCTTCAAAATGTTGATTCACCGAAGTTTGTATCACTTCAGCATAAAAGAATATTGAGCGGAGGAAATTAAACGCAAATTGCGCAAGGACTATATTCATATTGAAAATAATTGATTCGCAAAGACGCTTCGCTCATCAAAATAAAAAAACACAATGACTGAAAATGAAATCTCTAAAATTATTTTTGATTCAGGATTAAAGATTCATAGAAAATTAGGAACAGGTCTGTATGAAAGAGTTTATGAAGAATGTCTCTATTATGAATTAAAGAAATCAGGATTAAAAAGTTGAAAGACAAAAAAGTTTGTCAATACAATATGAGGAGCTGATGATTCAAGATGCTTTTCGAGTTGATTTGTTAATTGAAGATAAAGTCGTGATTGCATTGAAATCAACAACGGAATCAGGACAACATATTTTTGAAGCACAGTTATTAAATTATCTGAGGCTAGGAAAATATAAATTAGGAATGATTATAAATTTCAATTTGCCTTATTTCAAAAACGGTGTAAGAAGAATTGTAAATGGTTTGTAAAAACTAAAACAACAATATTTTATTTTGATGAGCGAAGCGTCTTTGCGAATCTTAAAACATAATAAAAACTAAAACTTAGCGCAACTTGCGTTCAATAAAATGATAATACTAGGTTCCAATTCCGAAGTTGCACAAGCATTTGTAGAAGAATGTCTTGCAAAAGGCGAAAAATTCCCAACCATTTATCTGTTGAGTTCCAATCCGGAAACGACGGAGAAATTTGCCGGTCATATTCAGGTGAAGTTTTTTCAGCATTCGGAGATAATTCCGTTGGATTTGATGAGCAAAGTCGATTATAAAACTTTGGAAAATATAAATTCCGATGTTCTATTTTGCGCGACAGGCTATCTTGGTTTGGGAACGGAAGAAGGACTTTATGACGATGAAAATACAGAGAGAATTATAGATATCAATTACGCAAAATTAGTTCCTGTCCTCAACTTCTTCGCCAAGAAAATGGAATCCAAAAGAACCGGAACAATGATAGTTCTTTCTTCTGTAGCTGGCGAAAGAGGAAGACAAAGCAACTTCATCTACGGAAGTGCAAAAGCAGCTTTAACGGCTTATCTTAGTGGATTGAGAAATTATTTGTTTGATAAAAAAGTCCACGTTTTAACTGTGAAGCCAGGTTTTATGGACACAAAAATGACAGAAGGTTTACCGCTGAATCCAGCTCTTACCGCTTCTCCAAAAAAAGCTGCGGAGGGAATCTATAAAGCTTATAGAAATAAAAAGGATGTTGCTTACGTTTTACCAATTTGGGCATTTATAATGCTTATTATTAGAAATATTCCTGAATTTATTTTTAAAAAATTGAAGCTTTAGAAATGAAGATTTGGATTTCCATTCTTTTTATATTTTCTTTTAATTTTATCAATTCACAAACTTTAGATGAGAATAAGGTTATTGATTTATTTCTGAAAAATGTTATTTCGGAAGATGATATTTATAATGACGAAATTAAAATTAGAATCCAGTATATAAATGATTTGGATAAAAAAGTTTTAATTAATTATGTTCAAATTCCAGACGATTTAATTGAGAAATTGGATAAGAAAGAATTGGATTTATTAGACAAAGTTTACAAACTTTACTTTTCTGGAGTTATTACAATGGAATCAGAATTTAGCAATGAGCAAAAGCGTAAATACAAATCCTTAACTCCCAAATCAAGAATAAATAAAATTCTATTAATTGATGAATTAAAGAATTTTCCTGATACATACTCAATTTTTTCAACTAATGAATTGCTTCAAATAAAGAATAAGAACTTAACCAATGATTTAAATTCTATTTTTGAAATTTATCAGAAAAATAATGATTTACTTAAGTCAATTTTAAAAGATGTTGATGATTATAGGAAGCAATTTTTAAATGCTCCAATATATTACCCAAATTGGGAAAATGTTGAAAATGTCGATTTTTATAATAAAATTAATGTTGTTTTATGGAGTTATTCTAATTCAAAATTGTATTTTAATAAAATTAAATCTTAAAAACAATTGATGAAAAAACTATATCTATTCGATTTCGACGGAACTTTAACTTACAAAGACACGATGTTTTTGTTTTTGAAGTTTTATGACCCTGCAAAATATTCTTTTCAATTTTTGAAACACGTTCCGCTTTTTATTTTATTAAAATTAAAATTAGCCAACGCAGAAGCAGTAAAGAAAAGTTTCATTTCATCAATATTAAAAGGCGAGTCCAAATATCAAATAGAGAAAAAAGCAAAACTCTTCTTCGAAGAAAATTATCCAAGCTTGTTCAGAGAAAACGCTTTGGATTTCATCAAAAATATCAACAGAGACAATACAGAAGCTTACATTGTTTCAGCTTCATTAGACTTTTGGGTGAGACCATTTGCTGAGAAATTCGATATGAAATTACTTTCTACGCAAGCAGAATTCGAAGACGATATTTTCACAGGTAAATTCATTGGAAAAAACTGTAATAAAGAAGAGAAAGTCAATAGAATTAAACTGGAAATTGGTGACAAGAAATTCGATAAAATCATAGCTTTCGGAGACACTTCCGGAGACAAAGCGATGTTTAAGTTTGCCAATGAATCGCATTACCGATTTTTTCACTAATTTAGCTACTTAATTTTTCCGACTTTTCGGCTTCAAAATCTAATTTAAAATGGAAAGAATTTATCTGGATAATGCTGCAACTACGCCTCTCGACGATGAGGTGATAGACTGTATGGTGAATGTAATGAAATTCAATTATGGCAATCCGTCGTCCACACATAGTTTGGGACAGGAAGCCAAAACCGTTTTAGAAGAAGTAAGGCGAAAGATTGCAGAATCTTTGAGAGTAACACCAGGAGAGATTGTTTTCACATCTTGTGGAACAGAATCTAATAATATGATAATCAAATCTGCGGTCAATTATTTAGGAGTGGAAAGAATCATCACTTCAGCTTTGGAGCACAAATGTGTAGCCGAAACCTGCCTTGAAATGAAAAAATTGAAAGGTGTAGAATTGGTTTATCTAAGACCAAATTCAAACGGAGATTTTGACTTAAACAAATTAGAAGAAGTTCTAAAATCCTCAGACAAAAAAACCTTGGTAACATTGATGCATGCCAACAACGAAATCGGGAATATTCTCGATATCGATAAAGTAGCACATCTTTGTAAAGCCAATGACACACTTTTCCATTCTGACACGGTTCAGACAATGGCACATTTGGATTTGGATTTTTCTAAAATTCCAGTTGATTTTGCATCTTGCAGCGCACACAAATTCCACGGGCCAAAAGGTGCTGGTTTTGCATTCGTAAGAAAATCATCCGGATTGAAGGGAATTATCACAGGAGGTCCACAAGAAAGAAGCTTAAGAGCAGGAACAGAAAATGTAACAGGAATTGCCGGTTTAGGTAAAGCGTGGGAAATATCTCAGGCAAAAATGGAAGATTATAGCAATCATATTCTGGATATCAAACATTACGCAATTAAGCAATTACAAGAGAAAATATCTGGAATCAAATTCAATGGAAGAAGTGCAGAAGATGAAAGTCTTTATACAGTTCTCAACGTTCTGCTTCCTTACAAAAATCCATTAATCGGATTACAATTAGATATGAAAGGTATTGCTATTTCTCAGGGAAGTGCTTGCAGTTCAGGAGCTTCAAAACCTTCTATGGTGTTGATGTCTGTCTTATCAGAAGATGATTTGGATAACAAAACACCATTAAGAATTTCATTCAGTCATTATACGAAAAAATCTGATATCGATGCTTTGGTAGAAGCTTTAGAAGAAATAGGAAGTCAATTCGTTATAGAAAAAGCCGATAGTTTACATAGATAATCAACAGAATAAATAGAATATAAATTTTGTAATTTTGTATTACAAATTAACAAGAATAAGAAATCATGGCAGTAGAAATTACAGATCAATCCTTTCAGGAAACAGTATTAAATTCAGATAAACCAGTTTTAGTTGACTTTTGGGCAGCTTGGTGCGGACCTTGTAGAATGCTTGGACCAATTATCGAGGAAGTTGCAATTGACTTTGAAGGAAAAGCTTTGGTAGGAAAAGTAGACGTTGATAACAATCAGCAGATCTCTGTAGATTATGGAATCAGAAATATTCCTACAGTTTTGATCTTCAAAAACGGAGAAGTAGTAGATAAAATAGTTGGTGTAGCACCAAAAGAAGTGATCGCTGAGAAGTTGAATGCTTACTTATAAGAAATTAATATAATTGAAAATGAACGCTTTTCCTTTTGGAGAGCGTTTTTTTTTAGATTTTATTTGCAGGTGTAAATTATTGTTGTATTTTTGCAACCACAATAAACGACGATAGTTTTTCTTAGTTTGTTGGGTAAGAGATCCGGTAGTTCAGCTGGTAAGAATGCCGCCCTGTCACGGCGGAGGTCGCGGGTTCGAGTCCCGTCCGGATCGCATAAAGTTTATCAATTACTTTTCAAAAAATTGATCCGGTAGTTCAGCTGGTTAGAATGCCGCCCTGTCACGGCGGAGGTCGCGGGTTCGAGTCCCGTCCGGATCGCAACTACAATATCAAAGTAGTGCAAAAAGCTTTAAAACATATGTTTTAAAGCTTTTTTCGTTTTATGTCTATTCAAAGAAAGTTAAAAAAGCACAATTTGAAAGTGACCTATTCAGTGACCTGTTAAAATAGGTTTAAAAAGGTCACTGAAAATTCAACAAACCCTGTTCAGTAGCTAGTTCAGGAACTGAATATCTTGTGATAAGTTTTTGCTAAGATTAATTTTAAATCTCAAACCCTTTACGAAATGAACAAGACATTCAATTTACTTTTCTATGTAAAAAAAGCTAAAATCAATTCTTTAGGAGAGTCTCCTATTTACTTACGAATTACAATTGATGGCAAGATATCCGAGATAAGCACAAAACGTACAGTAAAGGCTTCAAAATGGAATTCTGCAATGCAGAAGGTTAGTGGCTCTTCTGAAGAATTTAGATCACTTAATTTTTATTTGAAAACTTTTGAGCAGAAAGTTTATGATGCCTATCACGAATTAATCAGAGATAAGGAAACAGTAACTTGTGAGACTCTTAAAAATAAGTTAGTTGGTAAAGGTAAATTGACCAGAATGCTCATTCCTATTTTTCAGGATCATAATGATCGAATGGAGAAACTGATTGAAAAAGAATTTGCACAAGGAACATTGACACGTTATAAAACATGTCTCAAACATACAAAAGATTTCTTGAAATGGAAATATAGTATTACCGACATTGAAATTAAAAAGATTGATTATGCTTTTCTAAATGATTTTGAATTTTTTTTAAGAACCGAGAGATCCTGCAACAATAATTCTGCTGTTAAGTATATTAAGAATTTTGGTAAGATTGTTCGTATTTGTCTTGCGAATGGATGGATAGAGCGAGACCCTTTTATGAACTATCATTCTAAGTTTAATGAAGTGACGAGAATGTTTCTTAATGAACAGGAAATTGAAGTGCTTTTTACCAAAGATTTTACAAATGAGAGATTGTCTTTGGTTAGAGATATTTTTCTGTTCAGCTGTTTCACCGGACTGGCGTACATTGATACCCAAAAACTAACATATCAAAATATCAATTTAGGTCTTGATGGCTCTCAATGGATTTATACCAAACGTCAGAAAACTAAAACTACTTCTAATATTCCCATACTTTCTCAAACAGAGAAAATTATTAAAAAATACAAAAATCATCCGGCTTGCCTTAATAGTGGAAAACTTCTGCCTATTCTTAGTAATCAAAAGATGAATGCCTATTTGAAAGAAATTGCAGATCTGTGTGGTATCAATAAGGAATTAACTTACCATATTGCACGCCACACTTTTGCAACAACCGTTACTTTATCTAACGGGGTCTCTATTGAAAGTGTAAGTAAAATGCTAGGTCATAAAAGTATTAAAACTACGCAGCATTATGCGAAGATATTAGATAGCAAAGTTAGTGAGGACATGATGTTACTTAAACAAAAATATCTTGACAAAAGAATGTAAAAAGATTTCTGAGATAATTAAATTATCAGACAAAGATAGTTGTATAGAGGATCTATATTCGAAGTTGATATGCCTTGTAAAGTAATGATACAGTTTTTTTAAAAAGATATTGAAATTTGTCTGTTAAGATTTCAAAAATGTCTTGAAGAAGACAAAACTTAAGTTCGACATCCTAAAAAAGCTGCTAGTCATCTTTTGTTAATAATCTTCATATATTTTTTATTTATATATCTTTCGATTTCCAAGAGAGATCGTAAGATTTGAATTTAGCAAAAAACATCCTAATATTTTTCCTGTAGGGAGTTGTGTGAGGTTAGCGGAGTATTTTTTATTGAAAAAGAAATCCAGCTTAATGATCAGAAAGAAAAACATTTTTTTCCAGAGATATCCTGTATTTATAAGTAAAGTTGTGAGAGATATAGCATCCTTCTTAGTGTCTAATAATTAGAAACAAAAGGAATGAGAGCTTCACATTCATTTATCACTGGATTTATGCGAGAAGATTGTCTTTAAAAGTTGTAAAGAAAAAATTTTAGAAAATTATTAATAATGTGTATGATTTTGTCTCAAAGATGGTAACAAGTTCAAAATATAATTTTATAAAAAATAGAAGTTATATCCTGATACCTTTTTTAAATATAATTTGTAAAAAGCTATTAAATCTTTTTGTATTTCAAATTTAATATCGTAATATTGCGATATTAAATAATTAAGTATGGGGCTTACAAAATCAGATATGTTTTCAGATGAACAAAATAAATTAGCTTCTTTGTTTAAAGTTTTTGGACATCCTGCAAGGGTAGCTATACTTCAATATATTATCAATCAAAAATCCTGCATTTGCAATGATTTGGTGGATAAATTAGGTTTGGCGCAAGCGACAATCTCGCAGCATTTAAAAGAGTTGAAATATATGGGTATTATACAGGGTACAATAGATGGAAAATCAGTTTGTTATTGTATAGAAGAAAAGAAATGGAAAGAGATACAAGAGTATTTCAATCAATTCTTTGAACAGGAAGTAAAAGTAAATCAATGCTGTTAAAGGCATTTTTTTACATTCCTTAATATCGTTATATTGCAATATTATGTATCGATTAAATTTGTATATCAAAAATAGAATTCCAAAGTATAGAAAAATATCATAATAAAATAGAAGATTTATGAAACTATCAGACATCAAAGAAATCTTACCAACATTAGATAATGTTGAATTTCAATTAGAGAACGGAATATTTGTACCAGAACACTTTCACGTTACAGAAGTGGGTGTAATTACAAAGAATTTCATCGATTGTGGTGGAACAATCAGAAATGAAAAAGTGGTCAACTTTCAATTATGGAATGCAGATGATTACGAGCATAGATTAAAGCCGACCAAACTATTAAACATCATCAAGTTATCTGAAGAAAAATTGGGAATGGAAGATGCTGAGATAGAAGTAGAATATCAAAGCGGAACAATTGGCAAGTACGATTTGGAGTTTAACGGGAAAACATTTGTACTAAAAAATAAAACGACTGCGTGTTTGGCTCAGGATGCTTGTGGCATTCCTTCAGAGAAACAAAAGAAAAATTTGACTGAATTATCTGTAAACAATTCAAACGCTTGTACGCCAGGAGGTGGTTGTTGTTAATATCTTAATAAGTAAAACAAAATTCAAAACATAAAAATCAATAAAAATGAAAATTGCATTATTCAGCGACATTCACGCCAATCTACCTGCCTTAGAAGCATTCTTTGAAGATGTAGAAAAAAGAAACCCCCACAGTATTTATTGCTTAGGCGATTTGGTAGGTTATAATATTTGGGCAAATGAAGTTGTAAACGAAATCCGTAAAAGGAAAATACCAACCATTGCAGGAAATTATGATTTTGGCATCGGGCGTATGAGCAACGATTGTGGATGTGCGTACAAAACAGACGGGGAAAAAGATAATGGGAAAATCTCTATTTCATTTACCAACTCTATTATGAAAGATGAAGAAAGAGCCTATTTGCGTACACTTCCTGCACATATCAAAGTAGAATTTCAATTGAATGAAGATAAGCTCAATTTATTATTAGTACACGGAAGTCCAAGAAAAATAAATGAATATTTATTTGAGGATAGAGAAGAAAAAAGTATGCTCAGAATTATGGAACAGGCGGACGCGGACATTTTGTGTTTCGGGCATACACACAAGCCATACCACCGTATTTTAAATTCTGGTATTGACGGAAAAAATCATTTCAGACACGCCATCAATATTGGTTCGGTAGGTAAACCTAAAGATAATGATGTAAGAGGTGGCTACGTGATGCTTACAATCAATGAAGATAGTTCAGTACTAGATAAAGATAGTATCAGTGTAGAATTTATACGCTTTGATTATGATATTGAAAAATCAGCAAAAGCAGTTGAAGAAAGCCCACTACCAAACGAATACGCAGAAAATTTAAGAAGAGGTTATTAATCCTAAAAATGATAAAAAGGAACTTCCAAACGATATAAAGTATTCAAAAGAACATACTTGAATTAAAGTACAAGAGAATATTGGTACAATAGGCATCACAGAATTTGCACAAAGTGAATTGGGCGAAATTGTAAATGCAGACTTACCGAATGTTGGATATAATTTTCAGCAGGATGAAGTATTCGGCTCTGTTGAAGCGGTTAAAACGGTCAGGGATTTATTTATGCCCGTATCGGGTAAAATCATTGAAACAATCGACCTACTATTGAAAGCACCTACACTTATCAATGACAACCCATATAAAGATGGTTGGTTGATAAAAATTGAAATCAAAGACCTTACAGAATTAGAAAACTTATTGACAGCAAACCAATATAAAGAACTTACAAATTAGCAACGCTATGCAACCAAAACTAAAATTTCTTGACCGTTACCTTACCTTATGGATATTCCTTGCAATGGCAGTTGGTATAGGATTGGGACATTTCTTTCCGGGTATTTCAAAAATTACGGATGCTCTTTCAGCCGGCACCACAAACATTCCTTTGGCAATAGGTCTGATACTGATGATGTACCCACCATTGGCAAAAGTAGATTACTCATTATTGCCCCAAGCATTTAAGGATAAAAAAGTAATCGGCATATCGTTGTTTCTGAATTGGATTATCGGTACTTTGCTGATGTTCGGATTAGCCGTTTTGTTTCTACGAAATGAACCCGATTATATGACAGGCTTGATACTGATAGGTTTGGCAAGATGTATCGCAATGGTAATCGTATGGAGTGATTTAGCTAAAGCAAACAGAGAATATACAGCTATGTTAGTGGCATTAAATAGTATCTTCCAGATGCTTTCTTATAGCTTCTTAGTTTGGTTATTTATTAATGTGTTACCGAGTAAATTAGGATTGGCAAATTTCAATGTAAGTGTATCAATGAAAGATGTTACAATAAGCGTATTGATATATTTAGGCATTCCATTCTTAGCGGGTTTTATAAGCCGTTATGCATTGGTAAAATCAAAAGGGATAGAATGGTATAACAGGGAATTTGTACCCAAAATATCGCCCATTACATTATATGCTTTACTGTTTACCATAGTATTAATGTTCAGCTTGAAAGGCGATAAAATATTAGAGTTACCAATGGATGTAATAAAAGTAGCCATACCACTAATTATCTATTTTATACTAATGTTCTTCGTTAGTTTCTTTATCAATAAAGCCTTAAAAATTCCTTACGACAAAAACGCATCCATCGCATTTACAGCCACAGGAAACAATTTTGAATTGGCTATAGCAGTAGCAATATCTATTTTCGGTATCTATTCCCCACAAGCATTTGTGGGAGTTATTGGACCGTTGGTAGAAGTTCCCGTCTTGATACTATTGGTAAAGGTAAGTTTGTGGTTAAACGTGAGAGATAGTAAAAAAAAAATGAGTTAAATTTGAATAGTACAAAAAATTAAAGAGATATGTCATTATCTGATAGAAAAAATCATTGGGAAAAAATATACAATACCAAAGCTTTGGAAGAAGTAAGCTGGTATCAGCCTACACCCGAAACGTCATTAGCATTTATTAAAGAATTCAATGTATCAAAAACGGCCAAAATAATTGATATTGGCGGAGGAGATAGTTTTTTTGTTGATCACTTGCTTGACTTGGGTTATCAGGACATTACAGTTTTAGACATATCAGAGACAGCACTTAGTAAAGCTAAGCAACGACTTGGCGAAAAGTCAAACCGTGTAAAATGGATAGTTGAAGATGCCAGTACATTTAAACCCACAGAACAATATGATTTTTGGCACGACAGGGCTGCTTTTCATTTTTTGACAGAGGATAATGAAATTGAAAGCTACATCGATACGGTTAAACAGAACATTAAACCAACAGGAATTTTGGTAATCGGGAGCTTTTCAGAACAAGGTCCGATAAAATGTAGTGGTATTGAAATCAAACAGTATTCTGAAAGTTCATTGGAAAGTCGCTTTAAGGAACATTTCAATAAAATAGAATGCTTTACCGTAGACCACAGAACACCTTTTAATACCAATCAGAACTTTGTGTTTTGCAGTTTTAGAAGAAAAAGATGAGTTGGAATAAAAATATCGATAAAAAAATGAAATGGCAGATCTTATCAAAGTTTCACCATTCATTTTAGTTTGTTGATGTAGTAGACAGACAGCTTCACAGTATCATTAGTCAAAAATAAAACAGATGAAAAATCTACATTTGATTGTCGTTTGTTAATAGTTGCGAAATTTAAAAAGTTTATTAATAATAAGTTTTTGTTTTTCAAGAATTTTTATTTTAAAAGTTTTTAGAATATTTAGTTAAACTTTGAAAAATATATTTATATTTGTAAAGTGAGATTAGTTAAGTTCTTTTTAATTATTTATTTCATGGTGCTTGCCGTAGTGCCTTGTAATGATATCCATGCGCAGTCTCCAAATAATTCTAAAGATTCTTACAGTACTATCAGCAATTCTGAAGATTCTCATTCTAAAGACAAAGGAGATATTTGTTCTCCATTATGTACTTGTAACTGTTGTCAGATAACAGTAGCATCTTCTAAAATAGAGCCTTTAATGCCTTTATCACAAAAGGTAACCGAATATTTCTCAAAAAAAATTCATTTTCAAAAAAATGATTTTGCTCATTTGGTGTATGACCAGATTTGGCAACCCCCTAAAATTTAATTTTTATTGATTTAATGTAAGACGTGTGTCTTTCATCATTTTGTCGTGGAAACTTTGCAATATCATTGCATCGTGTTTCCGCTCATCTTTGTCGTTCATAATTCATCCTTTTTTTTTGATGAAATGAGCTCGACATTCAATAAAATTTAAATCCAATGTTAGATAATATCATACGATTTAGTATCAAGAATAAAATCATTATCGGATTGATGACTTTGATGCTAGTCATTTGGGGTACGTGGAGTGCCACCAAACTACCTATTGATGCAGTACCTGATATCACAAATAATCAAGTACAGATTATTACCGTCTGTCCAACACTTGCAGGACAAGAGGTTGAGCAATTAGTCACATTTCCTATCGAACAAAGTATTGCCAATGTTCCAAATATCGAAGAAACAAGAAGTATCTCCCGATTCGGGCTGTCAGTAATTACAGTTGTTTTCAAGGAAGATGTTGATGTTTATTTTGCCCGTCAACTTATTAGTGAGCAGCTGAAACAGGCTGCAGAAGAAATCCCAAAGGGAGTAGGGACTCCTGAGATGGCTCCTGTGAGTACAGGCCTAGGTGAAGTTTACCAATATATTCTCCATCCCAAAAAAGGAAGTGAGAAAAAATACAACAGTAAAGATTTAAGAACAATGCAGGACTGGATTGTCCGCAGGCAACTTAACGGAACTCCCGGAGTCGCAGAGATCAATAGTTTCGGTGGAGAGTTGAAACAATATGAAGTTGCTGTAGACCCCAACCGCCTAAAAGCAATGGGAATTAGTATTACCGATATTTTTACTGCCTTAGAAAAAAACAATCAGAATACTGGTGGAGCTTATATTGATAAAAAACCAAATGCTTACTTCATTCGTGGAATCGGTATTGTCACTTCTATCGAAGATGTGAAAAATATCGCAGTTAAAAACGAAACAGGAAGCGTTCCTATTTTTATAAAAGATGTAGCGAATGTTGGTCTTGGTCACGCTGTCCGTTACGGAGCTTTGACATACAACGGAGAAATTGATGCGGTTGGAGGTGTTGTGATGATGCTGAAAGGAGCAAATAGTAATGAAGTTGTAACGCTTATCAAAGATAAGATCCCAACCATTCAAAAATCTTTGCCTGCAGATGTTGTAATAGAACCATTTTTGGATAGAACAGATTTGGTGGGAAGAGCAATCAGTACCGTGGAGAAAAACTTAATTGAAGGAGCATTAATTGTTATTTTCGTGCTTGTTCTCTTCCTTGGAAATTTAAGAGCGGGTTTGATTGTAGCATCAGCAATTCCTCTATCATTGCTATTCGCTTTAGGAATGATGAATGTTTTCGGAGTTAGTGCCAACTTGATGAGTTTAGGAGCAATCGATTTCGGTTTAATCGTAGATGGCGCAGTAATAATAGTCGAAGCAACACTCCACCACCTTGGAATGAGAAAAAGCAAGAAGGTGATGACTCAGAATGAAATGGATGAAGAAGTCTTTCTTTCTGCCTCAAAAATCAGAAGTAGTGCCGCTTTCGGTGAAATTATTATTCTTATTGTCTATATTCCAATCCTAACTTTGGTTGGTGTTGAAGGGAAAATGTTCACGCCAATGGCGAAGACAGTCGGTTTTGCGATTTTGGGAGCATTGATTTTGTCATTGACCTATATTCCGATGATGAGTGCCTTGATCTTATCAAAAAAACCTTCTCATAAAGAAACATTCTCAGATAAGATGATGAACAGGCTTCAGAAGATTTATCAGCCTATGCTTGAAAAAGCATTAAAAATTAAATATTGGCTTGTAGGAGTAACAGTTGCCATATTTGCTGTTGCAGTTTTGATTTTTGGCAGAATGGGTGGAGAATTTATTCCTCAATTACAGGAAGGAGATTTTGCTTTTCACTGTATTTTACCACAGGGAAGCTCGTTAAGCCAAAGTATCGAGACTTCAATGCAGGCTTCAAGAATTATCAAACAATTCGATGAGGTAAAAATGGTGGTTGGAAAAACAGGTGCTGCCGAAGTCCCGACTGATCCGATGCCACCGGAAGCTACAGATATGATCGTTGTATTAAAGCCACAGGATGAATGGAAGACAAAAAAAACATATGAAGAATTAGCTGATGAAATTTCTGAAAAACTGGAGACGATTCCAGGAGTTTTCTTTGAAAAGAATCAACCGATCCAGATGCGTTTTAATGAATTAATGACAGGTATAAGACAGGACGTTGCGGTGAAAATATTCGGTGAAAACTTAGATTCATTGGCAATTTATGCAGATAAAACAGCAAAAGTTATTCAATCGGTTCAGGGATCAACTTCACCACAGATAGAACGTGTTAGTGGGCTTCCACAGATTAATGTGGAATACGACAGGACAAGAATGGCCAACTACGGACTGAATATTCAGGATGTTAACAGTGCTGTAAGTACTGCATTTGCAGGACAGGCAGCAGGACAGGTTTTTGAAAATGAAAGAAGATTTGATCTCGTTGTTCGATTGGATAGTCTAAACAGAACCAATATTGATGATGTTAATAATCTGATGATTTCTACCAATTCAGGTGCGCAGGTTCCGCTTTCTCAGGTAGCCAACATCAGTTATAAGCTGGGTCCTGCACAGATTAGCCGTGAAGCAGGAAAGAGAAGAATTGTTATTGGTTTTAATGTAAAAGGGAGAGACGTTGAAAGCGTTGTCGAAGACATTCAGAAAAAACTGGATCAGCAGATTAAGCTTCCTTCCGGATATTACTTCACGTATGGGGGGCAATTTGAAAATCTGAAAGCGGCGAGTGCAAGATTGATGATTGCTGTGCCAGTGTCCCTATTGCTTATTTTCATGCTTTTATATTTTACATTTCACTCCTTTAAACAGGCAGCATTGATTTTCACTGCAATTCCGATGAGCGCCATTGGGGGAGTATTCGCTTTACTGATAAGAGATATGCCTTTCAGTATAAGTGCAGGGATTGGATTTATTGCTTTGTTTGGAGTGGCAGTTTTGAACGGAATTGTTTTGATTGGAACTTTCAACCAACTTGAAAAAGATGGTGAAAACGATATTATAAAACGGGTAGTGGAAGGAACGAAAACCCGATTGAGACCCGTTTTGATGACTGCAACTGTGGCTTCATTAGGATTTTTGCCAATGGCAATTTCTACGGGAGCAGGTGCTGAGGTACAGAAACCTTTGGCAACAGTTGTTATCGGAGGTTTGGTCACAGCTACTTTCCTTACGTTGTTTGTATTACCTATGTTGTACATTATTTTTAATAAAAAAATCAATATTAAGAAAATAGGCAATAAAACTGTTACAACAGTTGTTTTTTTAGGCTTTTTATTCTTCGGTCAGACTTTAAAAGCACAACAAGGAAATCCTTTGACTGTGGAAAAGGCAATTCAAATGGCTTTGACAAATAACGATTTATTAAAATCAAAAGATTTTGATATAAAATCTACCGAAGCTTTAAAACCAACTGCAAAGGAACTTCCGAAAATGAATTTTGATGCACAATTAGGGCAATATAATTCCAGAAAATTTGACCAATCATTTGCAATCTCTCAAACGATTCCTTTTCCTACTTTATTTAAAGCCAGAAAAGATTTGATAAATGAGCAAATCAAAGGAAAACAGATTGATAAAGAGATTTCAGAAAACGAATTGGCTAAACAGGTAAGGACTTATTATTATCAGATTGAGTATCTGCAGTACAATCAAACAAAACTGGGAAATTTGGACAGTTTATATACCGATTTTATCAGAATTGCTACAGTTAGGTTTAAAGCTGGAGATGTTAAAAAAATTGAAATTAATACCGCTGAGACTCAAAAAGGGGAAATCAACCTGTTGCTTAAACAAAATTCGGTCTATTTGATCAATGCTTACAAAAACCTGAAAACTCTTTTAAATACCTCGGATGATTTTACCATATTATATGATGAGAATTATCATCCTTTGAAAGCAGATTATGTTTTGGACAGCTCTGTTGTAGCAAAACACCCTACGGTAAGGGCATTTTATAAGGATATGGAGATTGCTGAAAAAAACAAAAAGGTTGAAAAATCTATGGGACTTCCTGATTTTACGATAGGATATACGAATCAGTCACTGATTGGTTTTCAGTCTGTAAACGGAATGGACCAGTATTTTAACGGTGGAAACAGATTTCATTCGGCAACAATAGGCGTTTCTATTCCTTTGACTTTTGGAGCCACGAAGGCGAGAATCCAGTCATTAGAATACCAAAGGCAAATGGCGGAGTCCAATGCGAAGTACCAGCAAAAGCAACTTGAAGTGCAGCTGGAAAATGCTTTAAATCAATATCAGCAGAATCTAAAACAGTATGATTACTATGTTAATCAAGCTATTCCAAATGCTGAGAAAATTACAAAAGCAGGGCAGTTGGGATATAAAACAGGGGAAATCTCATATGTAGAATATCTTTTTGCTTTGCAGACTTCTACCAACATTCAATTAAAATATCTTCAATCTATTCAGCAGGTCAACGAATCTGTCATTATCATTAATTCAATAATTAATCAATAAAATGAAATCTCTGTAGTGCTGTTTATCCAAAAACCATTACAGGGATTCCATCTGACAAATAAATTTATACAGATGAAAATCAAATATAGCATTGTATCTCTAGCTCTAATTTCACTTTTTTTAATCAGTTGCGGAAAGAATGATACAACAGAAGCAACAACAGAAAAACCCAAAACAGAGCAAGCTGAAGAAGGTGAGCACGAAGAAGGACCGAAGACTATTGCTGAACTTACAGAAGAACAGATGAAATCCGTAGGAGTAGTATTGGGTCAAGTTGAGATGAAAGATCTTACTTCAACCATTAAAGCCAATGGATTATTGAGGGTACCCAATAATAAAAAAGCAACAGTAACCTCTTTGTATGGAGGTGTTATAAATACCATCAATTTTCAGATTGGTGATTATGTAAGAAAAGGGCAGGTATTGGCAAGCATTAGTAATCCTGAATATATTCAACTTCAGGAACAATATCTTACCATAAACAGCAGAATTTCCTTTGCCGAACAGGAGTTTAGAAGACAGAAAGAGCTATTTGATAATGATGCAGGGGCAAAAAAGAATCTTCAAAGTTCTGATGCGGAATTGAAGAGTCTAAGAACACAAAGGGCGTCTTTACAAAGACAACTTCAGCTGATGGGAATAAGCCCAGGAAAGGTTAATAACAGGAATCTACGTTCAGGATTGGTCATTACTGCTCCTATAAGTGGTATTATAAGTAATATCAATGCGCAGATAGGAAGTTATGTGGATGTTTCGTCTCCAGTTTTGGAAATGATTGATAACAGTTCGATTCATTTGGATCTTCAAGTTTTCGAAAGAGACCTTCCTAAAATGAAAGTAGGTCAAAATGTACAGTTTAAGCTGACCAATAACCCTGAAATGCTTTATAATGCAAAAGTTTATAGTATTGGTTCTTCTTTTGAAAATGAAAGTAAGACAATATCCGTTCATGCCAATGTAACAGGAAATAAAGAGGGATTGATTGACGGTATGAATATCACTGGGGTAATCAACCTTGATAGCTCAACAACGCCTGCTGTTCCAGATGAAGCAATTGTAGAGGCGGATGGTAAGTTCTATGTGTTTGTGCAGACTGATAAAAAGGCTGAGGAACATGCTGCAGAAGAAAAGGCAGATGATGATCACGGGCACGGACATGACGAAGGAGAAGCTGAACATGGTCACAAAAATGAGCAGGAAGCCGGTGATAATGCAAAGGAGCAGGGAAAGAAAATGAATTTCGAGAAAGTGGAAGTAGCCAAAGGCTCATCTGAAATGGGCTATACTGCTATCACTCCTGTCGTTGAAATACCTAAAGATTCAAAAATTGTAGTGAAAGGAGCTTTTTTCGTAAATGCCAAATTATCAAATGCCGGAGATCACGGACATTAGTAAACTCAAAGAGTGAAATTAACCTTAAGGTGTTTCACTCTTATTTAAAAATTAATGATTATGGCCTTAAAACAAGAACTTGAAAAACAAGGTAACTGGCTGTTCAGATACAGAAGTTTTTTACCGCTTATCATTCTTTTCATTGGTTTAGCAGTTTTTATTGAGACCAACTGGAACAGAAGTAGCTCTGAATGTAATGTTTATTATGAATTGTTTTGCCTCCTTATAAGTATTTTCGGATTAAGCATAAGAATTTACACAGTTGGTTTTACTCCAAAAAATACATCAGGCAGAAACACAAAAGCGGGTCAGGTGGCTGATGAATTAAATACAACAGGAATTTACAGTATTGTCAGAAATCCACTGTATCTCGGAAATTTCTTTATGTGGCTTGGTGTAGCTCTGTTTACTGAAAACATATGGTTTATAGTTTCATTCATCCTTTTTTATTGGATCTATTATGAAAGAATCATATTTGCTGAGGAGCAGTTTCTTGAAAGAAAATTTGGGGATTATTATATCAGGTGGACTGAAAGAGTACCTCCGTTTATACCTAATTTTTCATTGTTCAAAAGTAATCAGCTGAGGTTCAGTATCAGAAAAGTTTTGCTTAAAGAAAAAAACGGACTTTTTGCCATCTTTCTGATTTTTACTGTATTTGATCTTACGGCAGAAGTTATGAATAACCACCTTCATTTCAATAATGTTTTTATTACAGGTTGCATAGTGACTATGCTGTTATATGTGGTCTTGAAAATAATAAAAAGAAATAAAGGGTTTTCCCTCGAAATTAAAAGGTAGAAAACATATAAATATTAAATACAAAAAAACTATGTTACTCAACAAAAGAATTTCAATAGGATATTTTGTCCGTCAGATTAACTACCAGATCATATTGATTGTATTTTTTGCTTTTCTTATAGGTTTTTTGGATGATATATCTTTATTTAAAAAAATATCTATTCCATTAAGCATCCCCGCTTTGCTGGGAACGGCAGTGTCATTACTTCTGGCATTCAGAACAGCACAGTCATATGAAAGATGGTGGGAGGCAAGAACCGTATGGGGAGCTATAGTCAATGACTCAAGATCTTTTATAAGATTAGTAAGACAGTTTGTTCCTGAACTACCTGAGGAGAGCAGGGTATTTACAGAAAGACAGATCGTGTGGGTGTATGCATTAGGTGAAGCGTTGAGAAAACAGGTATTTTCAGATAAAGTGAAGAATTATCTGCAGTCCCATAATATTACAGGAACAAATATTCCTAATGCAATTTTGGATAAGCATTCTGAACATATTAGAAAAATTGCTGCAGAAGGTCGTATTTCAGATTTTAAAGAAGTTCAGTTAAATGAGGTTCTTATGAGATTATGTGACAGCATGGGAAAATGCGAGCGTTTGAAAAATACAGTATTTCCAAGAGCTTACAGTATCCTGCTTCATACATTGATTTATGTTTTTGCTTTTTTACTGCCTTTTGGTTTGGAAGATTCTCAGTTGACTGTTGAAATAGCGACTACTATCATTGTCCCTATTATATTTATTACGATAGAGAAAACAGCTATTATCATGCAGGATCCTTTTGAGAATACTCCTGTTGATACGCCAATGACAGCTTTGGCTCACACGATTGAAATTAACCTTCTTCAAATGATTGGTGAGAAAAATATTCCCGCTAAAAGACAGAATGATTCCTATTTTGAAATGTAGTTTAAATACATGATAACATCTTGAAATTATGAATAATGATAATAAAAATCTTTCAGCCTCATCAAAGCACAAAAAGAATCTATTGATTGTACTTTGCTTAAGTGGTACATATATGATTGCAGAAGTAATAGGAGGTATTACAACAAAGAGTCTTGCGTTGTTAGCTGATGCAGCGCACATGTTGACAGATGTGGTAGGGCTATTTTTAGCATTCGTTGCTATCAAGATAGGTGAAAGAAAAGCAACTTCTCAGAAAACTTTTGGTTACTATAGAACAGAGATATTGGCTGCCGTTATTAATGCAGTTGTTTTATTAGGTATTTCTCTATATGTTTTGTTTGAAGCATATCAGAGATTTAGTAGTCCTCCAGAGGTACAAAGTACTCCTATGTTGATTGTAGCTGGGATTGGTTTAGTGGTAAATATCATTGGGATCATAATTATCCGTAAAGATTCTTCTGAGAGTCTAAATATGAAGGGCGCTTATTTTGAAGTTCTTTCAGATGGATTAACATCAATAGGAGTAATGATTGCAGGAATAATAATGTTAACAACAGGTTGGTATTATGCTGATCCATTAATTTCTGCTGCAATAGGTCTTTTAATATTTCCAAGGACTTGGAAACTTTTGAAAGAGGCTATAAATGTCCTCTTAGAAGGTACACCAAAAGATGTCAACATAGAAGATTTACGGAAATCTCTTGAATCCATAAATGGAGTCAAAAAATTACATGACCTGCATGTTTGGTCTCTTACTTCAGGTGTAAATGCAATGAGTTCACATGTCATTGCTGACCGTAGTGAGGATATGAATATTCTACTAAAAACACTTACAGAAATAGCTACTACTGATTTTAAAATTTCTCATACTACTTTTCAAATTGAAACAGAAGGACACAAAGAAAGCGAAGCACATCTTTAAAGATTTAAAATACTAATAATCAAAAATACTGGAATATGGAAAACAGATTTGATGTAATAATTGTTGGCTCTGACCTACGGATTATGAATCACTTCGGGAAGCTTGCTTGGCGGTTCATGGGATCGCTATCCACATTTAACTTTAAAATAAATCTATTCTCGGTATGAAACCTAAAAGTCTTTTTAAGAGCAGCTATGCATTGCTTACCAGATTTTTTCTATTATTTATCATAATGTCTTTTTTACTAAGGCTGGGATTTGTATTGTCCTCATTTCAAAAGGCTGAGTTTTCTGCAGTATCTTTTATTAGAGTATTTTTATTAGGACTTATATATGACATAGGGGTAGGTTTGTTTTTCATATTTCCATATAGCCTTTATTTGTTGATTTTGCCCCAACGATTGGTAGATTCTAGATTAAATAAAATCATTACCTACTTTTCTTTTTCTCTTGGTATATTGATTCTGTTTTTTTCCTTTTTTGCTGAAATAACTTTTTGGCAGGAATTTGAAAGCCGGTTTAATTTTATCGCTGTAGACTATCTTATTTACACTTACGAAGTAATTAATAATATCAATGAATCTTATCCCCTGCCCATATTAATTGCAGTGATGATTATTCTCACATTTTTTGTAATTTTTTTCTGTATCCGAAAAAAATATTTTTTTGATACTTTCAAAGGCACTACCATATTTTTGTCAAGGCTGAAAATAACGGTTGGAATTTTTGCAGCAACTCTTGTTTATGCTTTCTTAGTCGAAAACAATTTTGCGGATTTGAGTACCAACCGCTATCAAAATGAATTGTCAAAATCAGGAATCTATTCATTCTTTTCTGCTTATAATAATAATGAAATCAATTACGATCATTTTTATCAACTTATGGATAATAAGGATGCTTTTAAGATTATTAAAAATGATTTGAAAGACAGCAGTTCAATATTTCTGCAGAACAGTTTCTCAATCGAAAGAAAAATTAAACCTACCACAGCAACTATACAAAGACCTAATGTAATTATGATTACAATGGAAAGTTTCAGTGCAGATTTCATGAAAACTTTTGGAAATAATCAGGATATAACTCCGGTATTGGATTCGCTTGCAAAAGAAAGTGTTTTATTTACAAATATGTATGCTACAGGTACGAGGACGGTTCGAGGAATGGAAGCTCTCTCTCTCGCAATACCACCTACACCAGGTAATAGTATCGTCAGACGAAAAAATAATGACCAGCTGACAACAATAGGGTCAATTTTCAGTGAGCAGGGTTATGATACAAGTTTTTTTTACGGAGGGGACGGATATTTTGATAATATGAACAAGTATTTTGGGAATAACGGATATAACATTATTGATAGAAACAGAAATGCATTTGCAAGGGAAAACTATCTTGCGCCAAGAACTTCAATCGATGATAGAAATATTACTTTCGAAAACGCATGGGGGATATGTGACGAGGATCTTTACAATGAGGTAATCAGAAAATCAGATCAGCAATATAAAAGTGGCAAACCCTTCTACGACTTTGTTATGACTACGTCAAATCACCGACCGTTCACCTATCCGGATGGTAAAATTGATATTCCCTCTGGTTCAGGAAGAGAAGGAGCAGTTAAATATACAGATTATGCAATAGGAGCATTTCTGAAAAAGATAAAAAATAAGCCATGGTATAAAAATACTGTTATTGTTATTGTTGCAGACCACTGTGCTAGCAGCGCCGGGAAAAATGAAATTGATATATCAAAATACCACATTCCCGCGATGATTGTAAATCTTCAGGACAAGCAGTCTTTGAAAATCGATAAAATGTGTTCTCAAATTGATTTGTATCCTACTTTATTTAACTTTTTAGGATGGAAATATACAAGCAATCTGTATGGGAAAAATGTAATTAGCGACAACTATATTCCCAGAATATTTGTGGGAACTTACCAAAAACTTGCCTATATGGAGAATGATGATCTCGTCATCCTTTCACCCCAACAAAAAGTTGAGACTTTTAAATATATACAAGGAAAAAACGATCAGATTGCTGTATTACCTAAGCCGGAAATAATAAGAAGGGCAATTGCCAATTATCAAACAGCCTATTACCTTTATAAAAATAATGGTTTGAAGCAGAATAAAAAAAATAATTGATATGAATATGGATCTCCGCTTTGAGTTAATTATTGCAGCTAAACTCTTTTTGTCAATAGTATTAGGTTGTATTATAGGTTTTGAGAGGGAAACATCCCATAAAGATGCGGGAATCAGAACTTTTGGTGCAATTACCTTGGCTTCGTGTCTGTTTGTTGCAATTGCATCTCACCTTACAGATGATAAATCTGCTATTGCACGAATGCTCGCTGCGATAGCAACGGGACTCGGCTTTATCGGCGCAGGTTTGAGCTTTAAGGATAAAAGCAACAGTCTTATGGGGCTGACAACATCATCTGCCTTATGGGCTACGGCGGCAGTCGGCTCTGCAGTTGCTCTCAATATGTATGTACTGGCTATATTTTCTACCGTTTTAATTTACATATTATTATCTCTTAATAAATTCACATGGTTTAGAAAGATAATAAAAAGTAATATTTCAAACAAAAGTAAGCATGATGAAGGAAACGACGTTTAGCTTACTTTAAGATTTAAAAATGTAAACATTTAATCAAAATATTATGGAACACATTCACAAGTATGACGCAGAGGGCAAACAGCTATGCTGCTCTGCACAAGAGGAAAAGATTGATAAAAAGGCTGATAATCTCCTGGAAAAATCGAAACATACAGCGAACGACGGGCATGATCATGATCATAACGATGAAGACGGGCACGACCACGGAAGCACGGATAAGACTATTTTTCAAATGTTTTTACCATCAGTAATATCACTGGTGCTTCTATTAACGGGAATAGTATTTGATAATTACGTGAAAATTGAATGGTTTAATGGATGGATTAGGACAATATGGTATGTGGCTGCTTATGCTCCTGTTGGCCTTCCTGTTATAAAAGAAGCTATTGAAAGTATCGTAAAAGGTGATGTCTTTTCGGAATTTTTACTGATGACCATTGCTACTGTCGGCGCATTTATTATCGCAGAATATCCTGAAGGTGTTGCTGTAATGTTGTTCTATGCTGTAGGAGAGACCTTTCAAACTCTCGCAGTTACAAGGGCTAAGAGTAATATTAAAGCTTTACTTGACCAGCGCCCAGATGAGGTTACAATTTTGGAGAATAATATTCCTAAAACTATAAAAGCTGCACAAGCTAAAATAGGAGAGATTATTCAATTGAAACCTGGTGAAAAATTAGCGTTGGACGGTGAATTGCTAAGTGATTCGGCATCCTTTAACACCGCTGCTTTAACAGGCGAAAGTAAACCAGATACGAAAAGCAAAGGGGAGTCAGTTTTAGCAGGAATGATCAATCTGACGAGCGTCGCACAAGTAAAAATCACTACTGCTTACGAAGATAGTAAATTAAGTAAGATTTTGGAATTGGTACAGAATGCCACATCACAAAAAGCACCTACAGAACTTTTTATCAGAAAATTTGCTCGTATATATACACCTATAGTCGTCTTATTGGCAATTTTAATCTGCGTTGTACCATATTTCATTGTTGATGATTATGTATTTAGAGATTGGTTGTATCGTGCGCTGGTATTTTTAGTGATCTCATGCCCTTGTGCATTGGTAATATCGATTCCTTTAGGATATTTCGGAGGGATTGGTGCCGCAAGCAGAAATGGGATTTTATTTAAAGGAAGTAATTTTCTCGATAAAATTGCTGAGATACAAAACGTTGTAATGGACAAAACCGGAACAATGACTGAAGGTGTTTTTAAAGTTCAGGAAGTTAAAATTCTGCCAGGTTTTGACCAGGACGAAATTCTTAAGCTGGTAAATGCACTGGAGAGTAAGTCAACGCATCCTGTCGCAACCGCTATTCATGAGTATGTTGGAGAAATTGATAGTTCTATCAATCTTGAGAATACGGAAGAAATTGCAGGTCACGGTCTTATAGCGACTGTGAACGGAAAAGATTTGTTGGTAGGTAATTTTAAGCTAATGGATAAATTCAATATTAAATATGATATTGACCCTTCCACAATTGTTTATACTATCATCGCAATAGCATATGAAGGAAAATTTGCTGGCCTTATTACTATTGCAGACAGCATAAAAGAAGATGCAGGGATTACAATCAAAAAACTTCATAATCTTAATGTTAAGGTGACCATGCTCAGTGGGGATAAGAGTAGTGTGGTTAAATATGTTGCGCATAAGATAGGAATTGATAATGCTTTTGGAGATTTACTTCCGGAAGACAAAGTCAATAAAGTTAAAGAGATTAAAGCAAGAAAAGAGAGCGTTGCATTTGTTGGTGACGGGGTAAATGATGCACCAGTGGTTGCATTGAGTGACGTAGGAATTGCTATGGGTGGATTAGGAAGTGATGCGACTATTGAAACAGCCGATGTCGTAATTCAGGATGATAAACCGTCAAAAATTCCTATTGCAATTAATATTGGCAAACAGACAAAAAAGATAGTTTGGCAGAATATCATCCTAGCATTTGTAGTGAAAGCAATTGTACTTGTTCTGGGAGCCGGAGGGCTGGCAACGATGTGGGAAGCTGTTTTTGCTGATGTAGGAGTTTCACTTATTGCTATTCTGAATGCCGTAAGAATTCAGAAAATGAAATTTGAATAATTACTTTTCAGATTTTTTTAAATACTGTAATTCAATAAATAAAATGAAGTTTTTAAACCAGCCTCCAATATCTAACTAATCTTTAAATCAATATAATTCTATTGTTTTTATTCCGATTTTATATCGGAACAGCAATAACTATGTTCAGAAATAATTACAGAAATTAAATCAAAATGCATATTCCCATGACAAATTTATTCAAAAAATATATGCTCATAATATTGATGCAGATTTGTTGTTTAGCCTCAGCACAAGACAGTCTGAAGTTAAATACTGTAGATTACTATGATTCTTTAGAGGTATCTGATCTGAAACATCATCAATTAAGTTACAAGAAATTAATTATCCCGGCAAGCTTGATTACAGCCGGAGCCATCAGTTTTGCTGTTCCTCAGATGAAAGAAATAGATCGTGATGTTAGGGGAGAAGTGAACGAACATAATTTGTCCAATTCAAAACTGGATAATTATACACAGTACGTCCCTGCTGCAATGGTGTATGCCTTGAATTTAGCAGGGATGAAGGGTAAACATAATTTTAAAGAAAGAACAATTATTTTTGCAACCAGCCAGGCTTTGACAGCGGCTATTGTACTTCCAAGTAAGAAATTAATCGGAGAAGAGCGACCTGATAAATCCAATAATATGTCGTTTCCTTCGGGACATGCTGCTGTTGCCTTTTCGACTGCCCACTTTTTATTCCGTGAATATAAGGACACCAATTACTGGCTTGGAATATCGGGATATTCATTTGCGGTTTTTACAAGTGTATACCGGGTAATCAATAACAAACATTGGGTAACTGATGTATTTGCAGGTGCTGGAGTTGGGATATTGTCAACAGAACTAGCTTATTGGTTATATCCCAAAATCAATTCTTTGTTTAACATCAGCAAGGGTAAGTCTGCTTCGATGATTTCGCCATTTTATCAAAAATTTGATAAAACGAATATGATGGGGCTAAACTATCAATTGTCCTTTTAAAAGTAATATAATGAGTTTTAAAAGGACATTAAAAAGAAAAGCAATACGTAATAGTAAACATAGGGTTTCCTCAAAGGATATCTTTTATCTGATATGTTGTGCCCTTTTTTTTCTTTTGCTAATAATACATCAGACTTATAAATTTAGTGTTAAGTATACAAAAATTCATCCCAGACCATCTAACCATCAAACACACTCTAAATAGTTAAAATACAATGTATCATTTTCTGAATAATACTTAAGTATTCTCCAAACAATATTTTCCAAACAAAAATTCATTCAAACAACTTTTATTAACCTTTTATTTTTTAACATTAGCATGAAAAAATTATTACTAAATCTTTTGACGGGCTTTGTATTTTGTACAATCTCTGCACAAGCACCAACGAATTATTATGACGGAACAGCAGGTCTTTCTGGAGCAACCCTAAAATCAAAACTTAAAACAATAATTACCAATGGGCACCAAGACAAAGGGTATGCAGGATTATTAAATGCATTTCAAACTACAGACCGAGATTATTTTTATGAAAACGACGGAACTGTAATGGATATGTATTCAGAAAATCCACTTGGATCAGATCCATACAACTATAACCACGGTTCTAACCAGTGTGGTAATTACAGCAGTGAAGGAGATTGTTATAACAGGGAGCACGTAGTACCACAAAGCTTATTTAATCAAAACTTACCAATGAGATCTGATGTCCATTTTGTGACACCAACTGATGGCAAAGTAAACGGAATGCGATCAAATTACCCATTTGGAAAAGTAGGAACGGTTTCTTTTACTTCATTAAATGGCTCAAAATTAGGAAGTTCGGCTTCCGCAGGCTACGCAGGTACTGTTTTTGAACCAATAGATGAATTTAAGGGAGATATTGCAAGAATGATTTTATATTTTGTAACAAGATATGAAACACAACTTTCTGGTTTCAGCAATGGAAACATTTTAGGCTCTGTGGCATTTCCAGGTCTTCAAACTTGGGAACTCAAACAATTACTTGCGTGGAATGATGGAGATCCAGTCTCAGCTTTTGAAATAGCACGAAATAATGCAGCTTTCACATATCAGGGAAATAGGAATCCATATATAGACCGCCCTGAATTTGTTGCGCTGATTTGGGGAGCTTATATGGGTGTAGATGATGTTTCATCAATATCTAAAAATCTAACCATTGTTCCAAATCCAGTTAGAGGAAATGTCTTAAGAGTAACTGGCGAAAAAGATTTGAAAAAATTTAAAATTGCATTAATTATTAATTCTGCTGGACAAAATGTTCAAACAATTGAAAAACCATTTGAGAATGGGAATACAGTTAATTTGAAAAATCTACCAAAAGGAGTTTATTTTCTTAAATTAGATAATAGCAATACAAAATTTATTATAGAAGATTAAAAAAGCAAAAGGAAGTGTCCTAAAAGTCAGATAAACCTTCTGAGAATCAAATATTCATATACTCCTCCTGTATTGGGGCACAAATAAAACCAGCAAAAATTGAGGCTGTCCAAACTTTTCGGACAGCCTCTTTGCTTTTTTAATCTAGTAATTAATTGTATGCGTCGCCAAAAAAAGTTTGGACAGAATTATACCTCCGTTTCTTACACTATAAAAATCTTCTATTACGATTACTCTGAGTAGAACTCTTTTAAAATTTTTGGAATATGACTCTGTGTTAAATAAGATAAAAGTTCAAAAACCGAAATCCAGATTAAATATCACAGTAAAATTAGATTAATATAAACAAATTGTTAGATTAGTCTAACAATTTATTTATATTTGTAAAAAAAATAATCGTGAGTAAAAGATATTTATCTGTTTTTGTACTTTGCTATCTTGTTTTTATTATCGTGCAGGCTTGTGATAACCTTCATCCGGAAGCAATAGACGAAGGTGAATTACTAGATGGTCCAATTGAGGGTTTGTCTTATGCTGAAAACCAGCAATTTTTAAAAGGAGATATAGCTTTTAATGATGAAATTTTCACAGTTGAAAAAGGGCTTGGGCCTACATTTGTAGCAACAAGTTGCGGCAGTTGTCATGCCGGTGACGGAAAGGGCACACCTTTTTCTACGCTGACTCGTTTTGGGCAGGTTGACGAAACAGGTAATTTATTTTTACATTTAGGTGGTCCCCAATTACAGAATAGAGCGATACCGGGTTTTACTCCGGAGACAATTCCTTTCGGAGCGACATTTTCCAAATTTACTCCGCCTGCAAATACAGGATTGGGTTTTATTGAATTGGTATCCGATACAGATATCTTGGCAATGGCTGATCCTTTTGATGCAGATAATGATGGGATTTCAGGAGTTCCAAATTACATAGTGCTTCCAGGGTATCAAGCGCCATTCCCCTTTGCTATCCCAAAAGAAGGAAAGTATATTGGACGATTTGGTAAAAAAGCATCCACATACAGCTTACTTCAACAGACTGTTAATGCCTATAATCAAGATATGGGCATTGCTTCAACATTTAATCCTCAAGATGTTTATTCAGGAATGAACATTGACCCAGAGGTCTCTGACAAAACCATTGCAGATGTCGTATTTTATCTGCGTACATTAAAAACGCCGATTCAACGAGATCCAGAAAACAATAGTGTTAAGCAGGGGCAGGCTCTATTTACCCAAATAAGTTGCATTAAATGCCATGTCCCGGAATTAAAAACTTCATCATCTTCAATTTCAGCATTATCAAATAAAAAGTTTTACCCATACACAGATCTATTGCTTCATGATATGGGCAATGCTTTGGATGATGGATATACAGAAGGATCTGCAAAGACCTATGAATGGCGTACTCCTGCATTGTGGGGACTGGGTTTATCACCAAAATCACAAGGGGGGCAATATTTCTTAATGCATGATGGTAGAGCAAAAAGTATAGAGGAAGCTATACAACTGCATGGTGGAGAAGCTACAAATAGCAAAAATAAATACATGCAGTTATTATCTCAGGAGAAAGAAGCTATTATTAAATTTTTAAAATCATTATAAAAGTGGACAGACTTGAATTTATAAAAAAATGTGGTTTTGCCTGTTTGGGGCTTACTGCACTTCCTATCGTTCTTTCAGGGTGTATAAGCAATAAAATAGTTGCTGGAACAATTGAAGAAGATTACATTATATTGCCTTTGGTAGATTTTGTGGAAGCAAAATATCCAGATAAAAAACGTTCTTATGTCATCATTCAAAATGATATCCTGAAATATCCTATCTGCGTATTTCGTTTTTCAGAAACCGAATATGAGGCACTATGGATGCAATGTAGCCATCAGGGAAGCCAATTACAAGTGTTTGGAGACAAGCTCCAATGTCCTGCACACGGTAGCGAATTTACCAATAAAGGGCATGTACAAAATGGCCCTGCTGATAGGGCACTAAGAAAATTTCCGGTGTACATAGAATTCGATTTTTTGAAAATTTCTTTAAAGAAACCCGTATGAAAAAAATCCTCTACCTTACTGTATTTTTAATATTTCAAACAACCATAGCACAGGTCGATACTGAGCTATTAAAAAGAATTCCTGCAGACAGCGCCCAATCTTTAAATATGGATGCTGTCTACACACGCCCTTTCTTAGGCCTAGGAAAAGTACCTGTCTCTATCGGAGGCTATGCAGAAGTCAACTGGCAGCACATCAGTACCGACGGCGTATCAGAAGGACATCAATTTCAATTACGAAGAATGACACTTTTCGTATCTTCTTCAATTTCGTCCAAAATAAAATTTCTTAGTGAACTAGAATGGGAAGAAGGTGGTAAAGAGATTAATATTGAATTTGCTGCCATTGATGTGGAGCTCAATCCCCTGCTTAATTTGCGAGGAGGAATTATCATGAATCCAATTGGGGCTTTCAACCAAAATCATGATGGTCCGAAATGGGAATTTACTGATCGTCCTATATCAGCAACACAAATGTTGCCTGCAACATTTAGCAACGCCGGCTTTGGGTTATATGGAAAAATGTATAAAGCAGATTGGATGATTGGCTATGAAGCCTATCTTTCCGGAAATTTTGATAATTCAATTATTGATAATAGTCAGAACAAAACTTATTTGCCCGCTGCCAAAAGTAATCCGGAACGTTTTGAAGAAATCAACAGTGGCATCCCTCTTTTAACCGCCAAAATTGCTACAAGACATAAAAAAGCAGGAGAGATTGGAGTTTCTTATATGGGAGGTATTTATAATAAATTTCAGGATGATGGTCTCCAGATCGATGATAAAAGAAGTGTAAGGGTATTTGCATTGGATTATAATAATACACTTCCAAATTTGGGAACTTTTATTACTGCGGAATGGGCATGGGTAAAAGTAGATGTTCCTGAAACTTATACACAGCAATATGGGGATAGACAATATGGAGGATTTATTGATATTGTGCAACCCGTAGTTAAAAGAAAAATTCTAAGTTGGGAAAAAGCTGTTGTTAATGTTGCTTGCCGTTTTGAATATATAGATTGGAATGTAGGCCACTTTAGAGAAAATAACAGCAAAATTGGAGATGACCTATGGAGTGTAATGCCTGCAATTAGTTTAAGACCAAATGCACAGACTGTTTTTAGAATTAATTACAGATTTCAGAAACAAAAAGATGTTTTTGCAAATCCTTCATCAACCACGACAGGCTTCAGTTTCGGAATTTCTACCTATTTTTAATTTTTGGGAGATATTTTTTACGCAAAAATATCTTATATATAAAAGATAAAATGAAATAATAGGTGAGGAATTTAAGTATGAGAGTTTCAATTTTTTATTGGATAATTTAAATTTTTAATCAAGAGCATTGGGTGAAATTTTACTAAGAAGTTGAAATATATATAGCTAAGCTGTTGAAAATATATTTTTATTTGTAAATTTGTTATGTTGAAAAATTTAAGAATATATACGAGTGTGATAACACTATTTTGTTTGGGTTTCTTTTTGATACCCTTTCAAAGCTATGCCTGTTCCAAAAAATCAACAAGCACTGAAAAAAAATCCTGCTCAAAAGAAAAATCTGAAAAATTGCACTACAAAGACAGTTGCAAGTACAAGTCAGATAAAAAATGTGACGATGGTAACAACTGCGATGGCAATTGTAAACACAGCTCTTGCAGATGCAGTACTACTTCATCTTTTGTCAGCTTACTAATACCATTTGATTTAAATATAACAGACCCTTTTGCTGAAAACAAAAAGCAAAAATTCGGGTTTGAACAAGTCAACTATTCTTTAGGTTACTCATCCATTTGGCAACCACCTAAAATAGGCTAAAACGGAGGCTTTACAGCCAAAGTTATGTCTTGTCGAAAACCAAATCCGGTTTTCGCACCCCTTTTGTATTTCTTATTAAATTAAAAATTTTCAAAATGAAATCATTATCAAAAATAATGGTGGTAATCGCCGTATTACTATCATCAATAAACAGTTTCGCACAACTCAAGAATGCGAAAACAGAAACCGTGAAAATTTACGGCAATTGCGGTATGTGTAAAGCCACTATCGAAAAAGCAGGCAATGTGAATAAGGTAGCCAGTGTAGAATGGAATGAAGACACAAAAATAGCTAAACTCACTTATGACAGCGGTAAGACCAATCAGGATGAAATATTGAAACGTATTGCTTTGGCAGGCTATGACAGCGAAAAGTTTTTAGCTCCGGATGATGTGTATGCTAAACTTTCAGGATGTTGTCAATACAGCAGGGAATTAAAACCGGTCGCAAAATCTAATGATGCAGGTATGGATATGAAAAACGAACACGCAAATCATAACGAAATGGCAACAACAAAAACTGCCGATGCCCAAAATGCACCACAATTGAAAACTATTTTTGATAATTATTTTTCAGTGAAAGATGCTTTGGTAAAAACTGATGCAGGCAATTCATCCACAAAAGCTGCCGAATTGGTGAAAGCCATCAAAGCGATAGAAATGGTAAAACTTTCTACCGAAGAGCATACCGTTTGGATGAAAGTAATGAAAGACTTGACTTCAAATACCGAAAAGATTGCTGCTTCTAAAAATGTTGCACAACAAAAGGAAGCATTCGCTTTGCTTTCTAAGAATATGTATGAGTTGGCTAAGGCATCAAAGCAGGAGATCCCTGTATATTATCAGCATTGCCCGATGTATAATAACGGGAAAGGAGCAAATTGGCTGAGCAAGGAAGAAGCGATTAAGAATCCATATTATGGCTCTAAAATGCTTACCTGTGGCAGCGTACAAGAAATCATAAACAACAAATAACCACGGAATTATGGAAGGTATTGAAAACAAACACGAAATGCAACCTAGTATTAAAAATGAAGTACATAGTGTTAAACATTCTTTGGCAATGTACAAACGCTTTGCAATTATGGCGGTTGTTATGTTCGCAGCAATGTATTTTATAATGTATGCAATGATTGATGGATTAAACAATCTTATACCCAACATTAATAATTTATATATGACTTTGCTAATGGTTTCTGCAATGTTGATAATAGAATTATGGATAATGAAGGGTATGTACGAAAACACGAAAATCAATTGGAGTATTATCATACTTTCAGCTGCAATAGGTATCTTTTCATGGTTTGGTATTCGGAAGCAGTTATTTGTTGGTGATAATGAATTTGTAAAAGGTATGATCCCACACCATGCAGCGGCAGTATTAATGTCTGAAAAAGCAAACCTTACTGACCCCGAACTGATACAGTTGCAAAAAGACATACTCAAAACCCAAGCAGAAGAAATCGAATTTATGAAGCGAAAGCTTAAAGAATTTGAAAATAAATAACAAAAAAATTACACATTATTATTTAAAATCATTAAAATGAAAAATTTAATATTCTCCATCATAGGAACGGCTACAATTGCAGTTGCCACAATTTCGTGCAACGAGTCATCAAATAAAAATACGGAAACAAAAGCTAATGATACTAGTATTAATTCCGAAAATCTACCAGTTGAAACACAAACGCTAAGCGATACAGCAAGTACAACTGCATCAATTGACACGATGACGGAAAAAGTTGAAAAACAAGATGTAAAAGACAAGGTTCAAAACTTCTCTATAGCGCCCATAATAAAAGATTATTTGGCATTAAAAAATGCACTTGTAGGAGATAATGATAAAGCAGCAGCCAATGCAGGTAAGCAATTATTGGTAACATTTAATCAGATAAATATGAAAGCCATTCCTGCCGACAAGTACAAAAAATATATGGACATTGCTGACGATGCCAAAGAACATGCCGAACATATTGGTGCCAATGCCGGAAAAATAGGTCACCAACGAGAGCATTTGGCATTAATGAGTAAAGATATTTCAGACCTTATCACATTGTTTGGCTCTACTCAAAAATTGTATCAAGACTTCTGCCCAATGTATAATGATGGTAAAGGAGCTGTTTGGATTAGCGAAGCAAAGGTAATTAAAAATCCTTATTACGGTAGCCAAATGCTTACCTGCGGTTCTGTGAAAAAGGAATTCTAAAATGAAAAAAGTATTAAAGATAATTTTGCCTATAGTGCTGTTTATTTTTATTGCTATACAGTTTTACCAGCCTGCCCTCAATGTAAACAAGGGGCAGGTTTACGAAACAGATTTTGAAAAAGTTTATGACGTTCCATTAAATGTCCAAAGCATTTTACAAAATGCATGTTACGATTGCCACAGTAACAACACAAGAAATATTTGGTATTCGGATATTCAACCTATGGCATTGTTTATGAAAAGGCATATTGGTAGAGGAAAAGAAAAATTAAACTTTAGTGAATTTGGCAATTTAGGTAGGCGAAGGCAAATAAGTAAATTGGAAGGAATAGCAAACCAAATTAAAAACGATGAAATGCCGTTAGCTTCTTATAAAATATTGCATAGCAATGCAAAGCTTTCACGGGGGCAAAAAAAAATCGTCATAGATTGGATTAGCAAGACAGCCGATAGCCTTTCGACCATAAATTAAAAACAATGCGTAAAATATAAAGCAGAAAACCACGCAATGTTGCCATAAATGCAATTTTTTTAAAATCAATAAAAATAATCAATGAAAAAGATAACACTAATATTATTCATCCTTTCTGCATTTTCCTGTTTACAAGCACAAGATATGAAAGCTATGGATATGAGTAAAGAAAAGTTTCAGCAAATAACTTATACTTGCTCAATGCATCCCGAAATACATGCCACGAAACCAGGTAACTGCCCAAAGTGTGGTATGAAATTAATAAAAGAAAAGGCTAAAACGGTAAAACAGTCATCAAACAAAGAGAACGTTGGAATGCCGAATCTCACAAAGGAGCAGCCAAAAAAGGTAGACAAAATGCAGAATATGTCGATGCCTATTGAAATGCCTCGAACTCTAAAAAGAAGGGTAGAAGCCACTGCACCAAAAACTGTTCGCTACGATTTATTTGTTAAAGATACCCTTGTAAACTATGCAGGTAAAGAAAAAAGAGCCATCTCCGTAAATGGTCAAATTCCAATGCCTACATTAACATTTACTGAAGGCGATACAGCCGAAATTGTAGTACATAACCAATTAAAAGAAAGCACATCATTGCATTGGCACGGTGTGTTCTTACCCAATAAGGAAGATGGCGTGCCTTGGCTTACTCAAAAGCCCATTAAGGCAGGTACAACTTATACTTATCGTTTCCCAATTATCCAACACGGTACACATTGGTATCATTCACATTCGGGCTTGCAAGAGCAGATTGGGATGTACGGAAGTTTTATAATGAAAAAGCGTGATGATGATACAACCTTTAGAGAAGGAATAGATGATTTGCCAACTGTGCCCATCATTTTAAGCGAATGGACAAATTTAAATCCCAATAACATTAATAGAATGCTGCATAATGCCAACGATTGGGCGGCTATAAAAAAAGGAGCAACACAATCTTATGCGGAAGCTATTAGAGAAGGACATTTTAAAACAAAATTAACCAATGAATGGAAACGTATGTTGGCAATGGACGTAAGCGATGTCTATTATGATAAGATATTAATCAACGGTAATCCTACTACCGATTTAAAAACCGTTGATGGAAAAGCACTAAAAGCCGGAGATAAAGTAAGACTAAGGGTATCAAACGGCGGGGCTTCATCCTATTTTTGGTTACGATATGCAGGAGGTAAAATTACAGTAGTCGCCAATGATGGAAACGATGTAGAGCCTCTGGAGGTTGATAGATTAATCATTGCAGTTTCCGAAACTTATGATATTGTAGTAACCATTCCTGATGACGGCGTTGCCTATGAGTTTTCGGCCACTACCGAAGACCGCACACAATCAGCAAGTTATTTTGTGGGTAATGGTATCAAACAATTAATATCACCGCTTCCAAGATTGAAATATTTTGAAGGGATGAAGATGATGAACGATATGATGAAGATGAATGGTGATTTAGATGATATGGGAATGAAAATGAGCCTGAATCAAATGGATATGAATGTTGTGATGTATCCTGAAATTACGGGATTGTCAGGGAAAAAACCAGACCATAGCAAGCACGAGAGTATGAATATGGATAACGACCCCAACCGTTACAATGCAAATGCTTTAGGAGAAATCAAAACCCTGAATTATGCAATGCTACAATCGCCCTATAATACAGAACTTCCCAAAGATGCTCCGGTAAAGGAATTAAAATTTACACTTACCGGAAATATGAACCGCTATGTGTGGAGTATGGATAATAAAATTCTTTCAGAAGTTGATAAAATACCTGTCAAAAAGGGTGAAATTCTACGTATTACCATTTATAATAATTCTATGATGCGACATCCTATGCACTTACACGGGTTCGATTTCAGAGTGATTAACGGTAAAGGCGAAAAATCTCCACTGAAAAATGTGTTGGATATTATGCCGATGGAAACAGATACCATTGAGTTTTTAGCGAATGAAGAAGGAGATTGGTTTTTTCACTGTCATATCCTTTATCATATGATGTCCGGAATGAACAGAGTTTTTGCAGTGGACGATTATCAAAATCCTAATTTACCTGACAAAGAGAAGGCATATAATATGTTGCAGCGAGAGAGTAATATGCCTCATTTTATGGCACAGAATGATTTTGCAACCAATGGAAATGATGGTGACGCAATGCTTCAGAACGCAAGATGGAGTTTAGGTACAGAATGGCGTCTAGGTTATAATGATATGCACGGTTATGAAGTAGAAACACACTTAGGTAGATACATTGGTAAAATGCAATGGTTTATGCCATTCATCGGTTATGATTGGCGTTACCGAAAAATGGGTATGGATGAGCACGAAACAAATTTATTTGGACAGAAAAATGAAAAAGATACACGCAGAGCTTTTAGTCTAGGTTTTATGTACACTTTGCCAATGTTGGTTAATTTTCAGGCAGAAGTCTATCACGATGGCATTGTACGTCTGTCATTAATGCGTGAAGATATTCCGATTTCAAAAAGATTAAGAGCAGGCTTTATGGTAAACACTGATATGGAATATATGGCAGAACTTAGATACATCATTACCAAAAACATTGGTATCCGTACACATTATGATAGTGATATGGGTTTTGGTGTAGGAATGGCATTTACATACTAAATAGCAGCTGGAAAAATGAACTATTAAAAATGTTTACAATAACAGAACCTTAATTATACTAATTCAAACAATGCATAGTTATTTTCAGAACAAATAACAGTTTCAGAAAACCGCTGATCTGTGTGCATTGTTTGATTTAAAAAAAAATCAATGTTTCGGAACTAAATGAGTTGATTTCATAGTTAAATATTGCAAAATTAGAAACAGAATTATCGAGATTGATAGCTGAAGACTGTTTCTTAGCTTGAGTAAAAGAGATGTAGGTTGTATATAAGTAATCTAGGTATAGATATAAAAACAAAAAGATGTATTAGTGTTTTGATATCATTACTTTGTGATGTTTTTATTAAGATATCTGAAAAATTGTTGGTCTTTTAGGACAAGATATTTTTTTTTTTATACAAATATCTAAATTTTTACAATCAAAGCGACCTTGTTTTTTGCATAGAATGCAAAGAAACTTCTTAACTCGTTTTTTAAAATATAATAAGATTTCAAATTAACTGCAAAGCTAATTCGATTATCTTCTTATAATGTAAGGAATAATTTTGATATAAATCAGTTCAAAGAGAATTTCTACAATGGTCTGAGTTACAATTACCACTCCAACTAATTGATTATCGGGGGAAGGAAGAGAAAGTGCTAGAGGTAAAACAACTAATGAATTTCTCGTACTTGTCGAAAAAGCTATTGCCCTTGTTCCATAAAGATTTACCTTAAATATTTTGGATGATAGCATACCAATAAATGGCGCACATATGGCAAATGCAATATAAATAGGGATAACAGTTAAAATCGGTTCAGGATTATTGTAAAGTGATGAAATTTGAGACGCAGTAACAACAAAAAATGTCAACGCCATAAATGGAACTGGCAACCAGCTCGAAAAGTCCATTATTGTATTTCCTATTTTATTGTTAGCTTTTGAAGCTGTCTGCGTTAAAACTGATAATATAAAAGGTATAATTATCAAGTAAATAAAAGATTTAACAAAAGGAGTAATTTGGATTATGTTGATTACTTCTCTTCCCAAGAAAATCCATAGAAATAAGGGTAACAACAACATCTGAATGATAAATAATAAGGGTGTTGAAGCTAGGACAGATTGAGAATCACCTTTTCCTAAGAACGTAAATACAATTACATAATCTATACAAGGTGTCAAAAGAACTAAAAGAACGCCAACACTAATTACAATTGTTACAGGAAATATATTTATTAAAACCCAAACAAGTAATGGTATCAGTACGAAATTTCCAAGTAAAAGAGCTTTAAAAAAAGACGGATTTTGAAATGTTTTTTTTAGTTTCAAAAATGGTATCTGACAAAACATACTATAAAGCAAAATTCCAATAACTGGTTCAATTGTATATTCAAGAATGGTAGTATCTCATTAACTGTGTAAGTTGAAAAGTTATTCTGAAATTTTGAGCCCTCAAAGCTCAAAAAAATTTTCGGAAATAACTTTTTACTATTTTTAACCTACATAGTTATGATCGACAAAGAAGAATTATTAAACAACAAGGATTTTTATAAGTCCTTTAAGACCGGGGAAGATTTGACCTCATTCTTTAAAGAACTGCATAAAAAAGCAGTAGAACACATGCTTGATGCTGAACTAGACAGCCATCTGGATAATTCAAAACATGAAAAGACTGCTAACGGAAATTATCGAAACGGTCACGGAATCAAGAAGATAAAATCCTCTTTTGGTGAATCTGAAATTAAAGTACCCAGAGACAGAGAAGGCAGTTTTGAACCGGTTTTAGTTCCCAAAAGGCACAACATTATTGATGGTTTGGAAAACATCATTATCTCATTATATGCCAAGGGAATGAGCGTGTCAGATATTGAGGAACAAATCCGTGAAATGTATGATTTTGATGTTTCTACCTCCACCATTGAATCCAGCAGGATCCGACTTTCCAGGAGTTAATTACAATGATAAAAAAATAGACAAAGGAAAAGGGGAGTTGATGATGATGAAAAACTTTCCGTCCTTCATTAATGAACATAGTGTAAATTCCAGTGATATTGACCACCCAATTCCAATTCAAAGTGACCAGGTAATTTCGGTTTAAATTGACCACCCTTAATTTTGATAAAAACTCTTGTTTTTCATGTGTCAATTAGTATTCAAAT
>JASCOV010000010.1 GCA_029960045.1 Flavobacteriaceae bacterium PS02293 | reverse complement strand
AAAAGGAGATCGAGGGAAAAATGAAACGTGGTAAAATCTATGATTGGGAAGATTTTGGATTCGACCACTTGACTTACGACGAAGTTCATAATGCGAATCATATCGTAGGAAAGGTAAAAATTGAAGATCGCAGATTTGCTTCCGATTTTAGAAGTCAAAACCAACAGACTTCCAAATTGGGAATTAATACCTGGATGGCTGCGCAATATATTCAAGACAAAAATGACGGAAGAAATGTTACTTTGCTTTCTGCGACTCCTTTTACCAACAAACCCTTAGAATATTATTCGATTTTATCTCTGATTGCGAATAAACGGTTGGAAGAATCGGGATATTTCAACGTCAATACATTCTTCGAGACCTTTATGGAAGCGGATAATGATATGGAAATTGATGCAAAGGGCGATGTGAAGTTTAAAGCCAATGTTCGGAGATTTAAAAACAATTCGCTTTTTCAGCAGTTACTTTCGGAATTCATTGATATAAAAGGAGAGGAGGATAACCCTGAATTGATCCGTCCGAATAAAATCAACAAAGAGTATAAAATTGAGCAGAATGATCTCACAAAAGAACAATATGACTTGCTCAATGAAAATTTCAGCGAAACTGAAAAGGGTGCAATTCTTACTCATATTCTCAATGCCCGACTGATTGCGATTTCGCCGTATTTATCTCCTTATTTTGAAGGTGACGAACCTTCTGTAAAAGAATTTGTCGAAAATTCTCCAAAGTTGAAACAAACAATGGATTTAATTCAACAAAATAAAAATGACATTCCGGAATCGGGACAAATTATTTATTCTGAATTGGCGGTTGCTCAATTTCCTAAACTAAAAGAATATCTCATTAAAGAAATCGGTTACAAACCCGAAGAAATCGGCATTATTACCGGAGCGACCAATAAAAATCAAAGAATTTCTATTCAAAATGATTTTAATGAAGGAAAAATAAAAGTAGTTATTGGTAGTGAAGCCATTCAGGAAGGAATGAACCTTCAGGAAAACACAACCGATGTTTATATGCTTACTTTGCCCTATAATTTTACTTCACTTCGACAAGTGGAAGGACGAGCGTGGAGGCAAGGAAATAAAAACGAAAATGTGAGAATCAATTTTATGTTGACCAATGACAGTATTGATGTTTTTATGCTTCAAAAATTGCAATCCAAACAGGCAAGATATTTAGAAGCGATGAAAAAAGGAGCCGATGTTTTGGATATTTCGGACATAAGTACACAAGAGCTTAAAACATCCATCATTACCAATCCCGAAACCAGAGCCAACATTGAAATTGAATTGATGAAAAAAAGGATTGAAAGTGAGAAAAATAAGCATCTCGCAGATAGTGCTTTTGTCTTGAGAAAATACGAAGATGTTTTGAAAGTTCAAGAATTAGTAACCAAAGCTGAGCATTCATATAATAGAATTGAAGGCTATTCAAAAAATGGAGATGGAAATTCTGAATATTGGGCAACCCAATTGCCATCTTATCAAAAAACAATCGACCTACATAAGGCTCAAGTACAAGAAGTAATTGAAAATTTAGCTCAGAAAGGAATAGATGTTACTCAAATTGAATATCAAACCAAAACCACTGAAGCAAAGATTGCAGAACTTGATAAAAAATTGGAAGAACTTCCTGAAATCAAAGTCGATTTAATAATACAATATAAAATAGAGAAGGCAGAACAGATTAAAGCTAATGAAAATAGGGATTACATAACAGAAAGAAAAGAAGAAAATCAGTATCTTTTTGAGGAAGATAAAAATAATTTTTTGGGAAAAATTAATGACTCTGTGCACATGTTTCAGAAAATGGATGGAAATCGAGAGCAGGGAAGCTACTTCGAAAGAAGAAGGTAATTTAGAAGTATGATATAATGGAAATTTGCTTTTAGTAAATTTCCAACTTATTTTATCTTTACTGCCCCCGCCAACTCTGACTTCACATATTTTTGAGATAAGCATTCAAAAATTTACAATTATGATTAGATTTATTATAAAATGGTGATTTGATCCTCAGTTTAAATAATTATTTTTGTAATAAAACTGATATCAATGGATAATGAAATGATTTCCGCAAAAGGAGAAAGAGCTGCTATAGGAGGATATTTACCTCAATTTGACGAATTTGCGTGGTTTGTTTATCTTAATTTAATAAATAAAAGTCTTTCTTGGATAAAAGTTGCAGATCCGGAAGCAGAAAAGCTCGATGACATCCAATATTCTACATCTTCGGAAGTTCATGCATATCAAGTTAAATGGACAATTTCGGAGGCAAATATATCATACACTAATTTTATTAGCCTTCTACCGGTAATTCTATCAAGTTGGCAAAATTTGAAAAGAATTAATGTAAGTAAAAAGGTTATCCCACATTTGATTACAAATAAAAAATTATCAACGAATGACACTATAAAAATCGGAAACGATAAAATAGGAAGCTTTCATGATTTTATAAATGAGGTTTGGAAAAAGCTACGTAATAAAAATGCAATTAATGATAAGTGGAATCCTGTCATTGAAGATTTAAAAAAAACACTTAATGTAGAAGAGGAAGAATTTAACGAATTTGTTGAATGTTTTGATTTTCACCATGCCTACAAACAAAGAGAATTTAGTGTTACAAACTCGAAGTACTTAAGAGAGGATAATGATCTACAAGACTTGAGCAGATTTATTATAGAAAAAGTAGCAAGTCCAATGCGACTCGTAGAATTCTCACGACTTCAGATAATCCAAGAACTAGGCTGGGAAAACCGCTTTAAAACAACATTCAATCACGATATAGTAATTGATAGGAAGAAGTATCAGCCTATAACAAGTAGTTTAGACTTATTAAGTTCTAAGGTTAATCATCTAGAATCAGGCTATATTTTTCTTTCGGGAGGACCGGGCTCAGGTAAATCTACCTTGCTGAACCAATGGTCTAAAGCATCCACTGAAAGAATTATTAAATATTATGCTTTTGACTTTGCAAATCCATCATCACATTTAAATTATCATGAAAGAGGGAATGCAATTCATTTATTTTTTGATTTAGTTTTCCAAATTAAAGAAGAAGGTATATATAAAAGAGATATTTTACCTTATAAGGATCTTGTTTTTTTAAAAGATGTATTTTACGAACAAATAAAATACATAGGTGAAGAATATAATGAGTCTCAACAAAAAACTATAATCATTATTGACGGGTTAGACCATGTTCCGAGAGAATATAAATCAGCTTCAACCAGTTTTCTTAGAGAACTTCCATTACCTGCAACATTACCAAGTGGTGTTATTATTATTTTAGGTAGTCAGTCTTACGATTTAAGCGACATTCCACAAGAAGTTAAAAGTGAACACCAGAATTCCGAAAGAACTATAAAAATTGATTCTTTAAGAAAAGAAGACGTTTATAATTATATAGATAACGTAGATTTCATTGCCGAAGTAACTCTTGGTATAAAATCAAAAATATATGAAAAGTCGCAAGGGCATCCCTTATATTTATCATATTTGGTGGAAAAATTATCAGGAATAGAGAGCTTAGAGGAAGCGATTGACTCCCTTCCAACAATTGAAGGAGACATAGATAACTATTATAAAAAGATTTGGGAACCGATTAATCAAGACGAAAACTTAGTTAGTTTTTTAGGCTTGATTGCTAGAATAAAAGGCTTAATAAATATCGATTTTTTACAAGAATGGTCTTTTGAAAGGGCAACACACAAATCATTTAATGAGAAAGCAAAAATTTTATTTAATGAAGAGAATAAAGCATTGTCTTTTTTTCATAATTCATTCAAGCAATTTTTGTTAACCCAAACAGCCATAAATTATTTAAATAACGATTTTGATTTCATTTTGCATCGTAACTATCACAAACAGTTAGCGGAATATTATGAGAAATCTACTATCGAGCAAAGATGGAATCAGAACTATCATTTGTTCGAATCTGAAGATTTTGACACATTTTTAACTGTAGCAACTCCAGAAAATTTCACTAATCAGCTATTAAATTTTAGACCTGCGGACGAAATTAAAAAAGATATAAATTTAGGTATTGAAATTAGTAGAAAGCAAAATAGTTTAATTTTTCTTCTAAAATATTTGTTTTGTTCCGCTGAGATTGAAAGAAGGTTATTTAATATTAATCCTGCATCTCTTACAGAAGAACTTTTACAAATAAATAAATTTAGTGAAGCTGTAGGATACTTAAGATCAGGAAATGTACTGCATTGTTCAGAATCTTATGCCTTAAAAGCCTCTAGGATTTTTTTTAATTCTGGATACAAATCAGAAGCTGAGTTATTTTACAATTTAGCTTATCCTGAAATCATTACTAATCAGAAGATATTAATTGAGAATTCACATAATTACAGGGAGACAAAAGATTCCTTGAAAGAATGGGCAGCGACTGCTGCATATTTTGAATTGATAGACAACATTTTATTAGTTATTAATAGTATTAAATTTTCTAATGACTCTGAGAATAATAGATTTGAAGAAAAAGAATCAGATTTACGTATTCAAATATTAGAAAGTCTGGGTTATAGTATTATTCAGCAGAATAAATGGGATGATTTCGCCAAAATTTTATATAACATCAATACTAAGACAAAAAAAGGTAAAAATGCAATATTTCATCTTTTCCAAAATGCAATTGAAGAATGTATAGATACAAATGATAATAATCGAGCAATTGAATTTATATCTTCTTTAAAAGGATATTTTACAATAGAGAATACGTCACCAATTGGAAGAATATTTATTGCCGATTTAATTTTCAAAGTCACTCAGGATACCACTGAAGTTTGGGAGTGGATTGAGAATATTAAACACCCTTCAAAAGCCGCAACAAAAGAAATAGATTTGGGATATAGTGATTCTTTGGATCCATTTATTCCATTAATAAAGTTTAATAAATTACTTAATCTTTGCAATAAAGGACTACCTATTACTGCTGCTATCCCTTCTGCTGCTTCTGGAAGTGATGAAGAAGTATTAGTTGAGTTTGAAAGAATGTTATGTTTAATTTCTCAGGTACTAAGTGAGGGAATAATGGGAAGTTTCTCGGGAGAAATTACTCAAAGGATGATTCCGGTTGTCAAATTTTATTATAAAGAAATTTCTCCGCGCAATAGTTATTGGTATAAAATACAACAGTGCAAGGAGGAATATTTTAATCTCCTAATTTACGCTGTATCATTGACCGGAAAAGAAAATATAAATAAAATAGCTCATCTGCTTTCTTTAGAATTTGATAGCAATAAAAAATACTGGAATAGTAAAACTCAACGACATATAGTTACATCTCTTATTGAAGAAGACTATTCAAAAGATATTTGTGTAGAACGATTGCAAATAATTGAAAGTTTCATGTTGGATAATCATGATATTGATGGGCGTGTAAGAGAATGTATTGATCAGGCAAACATTTACTTTCAAATTAATGAGATTAATGAAAGTGAAAAATGGTTAAAACAAGCAATACAAGAGTCAATAGGAATAGGCTATCGTAAAGACTATCAGTTTAATACATGGATAAGGTGGTTGCGAGAAATAAATAAAGTAAATCCCACGGGTGCTTCTGACAGAATTGTATGGTTCTTATCACACCTTAATCATATTAAAGAGACTACAGAGGGAAGAGCATATTGGGATGCTTCAGAAGATTTACTAGAGGTAGGTTTTGAAAACAATTTAAATGATGGAGTGCAACAGTCTAATTGGCAAATAAAAAATGGGCTTATAGACTTTAATGAGGCTTTGGCCCTTTTTATAAAGTATTTTACTAAACAGATAAATACGGAACAAAACTATAATAATGCTATTAACCTATACTGTGATTTGTATTTACTCTTATCAGAGTCTACTAGTATAAAAGTACTTAAAGAAATTCTTAAAAAGGGATATGAAATATGTGGTGAAAATTTTTTCAAAAACCAGCTTCCATATATTTTAAACAGTATAAATATAAATTCATTTGAGGCAGACAGGGTATATCTTTTAAAAGAGGTAGACAATTTTTTTGTAACCCAAGATTTAAATACGATAGATTATTTTCCAGACTTTATTCTTCCAAAAGATGATAAAAATAATGATTCATCCTCAAATGAATTAGTTCTAAAACCAGATTATAAAAGATTATCTGAAAATCAAGTTCTTGAACAAATAAAGAGTTATGATGATTTTAAAGAAATGTTACAAAATGAGGATAAGGGTAACTCATATTTTAACTGGTCAAAAGTCATAGATAAATTAGAACCTATAATATCTCTTGATAATATCAAAGATATTAACAGCTTTGCAAAAATCACAAAAAGAGAATCAATATTTTATTCGAAAATGAGTGGAATAGCTTTGAATAAAGGAGATTCTGATTTAGCAAAAGATTTGGCTGAGAAAAGTATTGAATTGTCGAGCGAATCGGGATGGGTAAAACATTACGATGGAGGCTCAAGAATAGAAGCATTTAATGCTCTAAAAAAAGTTGATTCCTCAAAAGCGACAAAAAAGGCTTTTGAAGTTTTCTCATACAATGTAATTGAGACAGGCTATCCTAGTTCATATTTTTATGATTTAAGAGACATAATGGGATTATTAACAGAAAGCTTTCCAGAAGTAGAAATCTGGAATGAAGTTTTTGAATATCTCCAAAGACTAATGTCTAATAGTAAGCCTTTAGCAGATTTACCTTTACTAGAATCACTAGATACCCCGTCTGAAAAGGTATATATTGACTATTTGGTTGAGCTTTTAAAATCCCCTGTTAACATAGTAAGAGAAAAAGCAATAATACTATTTGCAAAGTGTATTGACGCTAATAATAGGTATGCAAGCAATTATCTTATAGAGAGAAAGCTTAATGATTACTCTATTATTGAAATTGTAGTTTTTTTATTTCATCTCAGCCCAGAAAAGACGGTTGAGTTTGTTCCAATACTCGAAGAATATGCAATATCTAAAGATTTTGAGATTAGGAATGATGCTATTGAAATCCTTGAATTTTTTGGAAAAGATATTCCGCAGAGTAAATTTAATGCACTACCTGCTATTTACTCCTTAGAAATTCCAGAAATAAAATCGCTAAAATTGGGAAGAAAAAATGATTCATATATTCCCATATTAGATGTTAATAATCCTAATGATTTAATAAGTCCATTTGGTAATATAATTAACTATATATCAATAATTTCAGAAGTAGATAAGTCTATTTTACTGATAAGGACACAATCTTTGATGAAAGAGTTAGGCAATGAGAATGAATGGACTGTTGAGTTTGAAAAAGAAATAAGAGGTCACCTAGAAGAAATTAACTTAAAATATTCATTTCATAGACCCCGAGTTATCACGGCATTAAGGGCAATTATGCAATTAGCCACTGAATTGATTGACTCTCAAACATGTTACAATGAGGAACTTAGAGATGTGCTAATCTCTAAAGATAAAAGTGTTCCATTTTTTCACACAATAAAAAAGCCAAGCTTCATTCCAAAAATAGAAAAAGAGAAGTTTGTAAGAAAAGATTGGATTGATAAAATTGATGATAATGTAAGATTGCAGGAAAATTCTCTTATTAATTATGATAATGGTTTTAAAATTATAGGAGAATATAATGTTATTAAAAATTTAGATTGGGGAAGTCCATCTGAAGAGTTTTCATCACAAGTTACGGTCTCAGATAGTATAGACGATTCTGAACCTTATATCTTTGGTTCAGTTTTTCATGAGCTTAGTGATAATTACCACAATTTAAATGGAGGCGGTCATTTTATAATTGTTCATAGAGACCATAGATTTAGTCAGTTTGATATAAAATCAAGATGGATAGCAATAAATCCTGTTCTAGCAAGACACCTTGATTGGATTCCAGAGCCTACAAAATTATTTGCATGGAGAAATGAATCAGGAGAATTGATGGTTGAGTCTATTTATTGGGCAAGTGGTAATATGAATATGACTCCTAGGAAAGATGGGGAAATTGGAGAAGGGTGGTTTGTTATTGCTTCTGATAAGGCTATAGTAGAAATTCAAACCTTTGAAGAAAAACTGTTTTTTCAAAAAAAGTTGGTTAAATCAATATATGAAGATAATAAGTTGATTGATAATAGTATGATTGTGACTTTAGAGATATGAAATTAAAAACCTTCAAAGATAATTTTAATAAAAATTTTTCTAAAGTCTTTGAAAGTCTGTATTTTAGACATGTTAATGATGAAAAGTGGGCTTGTTTCTTTGTGAAAATAAAAAATATATTTGCACCAGTAAAAACGACGCTCTAAATTGTTTAGAAAAGTGACCTTTTTTCGGTGACCTGCTAAATAAGAGAACAATATAACGCTTATAGAAAGTGCTTTTTTGAAAAAATAACAAGTCCCATCCGAACATAATGCCTAATACTTTTTAAAGATTTTCTATTTATCTTTTACTCAATTCTAATTACATTGATTGACTTTGAACTTCTTGTGGTTAGCATTTTCTTTAATATTTTCATATCGTTGCATATTGTAGTTTACATGAATTCTAATTATACTGAATTGATATCAATAATTTTTTTTCCGCTTTCTAAATGTTCTGGTATGATTTTAATAGAAAAACCTTTAAATAAAAGTATTTAAAGGTTTTTCTATTAATAGTAAGCAAATTAAGATTGAAAATAATAATGTATTATAAAATGTTGCAAACTCTCTAAAAAGCTTGGATGAATTTTTTGAAATACCTTCTGTTTACAAAATTTCTATGTATCAAGGGTTAGTACGTTATTTCTTTGTCAGTTTTTTTTTCTTCTATTTTAGAATTTTTAAAGAACCTAAAACTTTAAATTTTGTATAGTTCATCGAAAATAATCTTTTTTATCCCAAAGTCATCTAGCTTGGAATCTTTTTATTCCAGACTAACTTTAATTAGACTTCCAGCTATCTATACAACTCTTTTTTACACAATTATTGCCGATTTTTACTGAGTATTAAATCGGAACTTTTATCTATTATTTTTAAGTCAGTATCTTATTTTAGGTGACAAAAAATAGATAATTCTCCTTCTAATTGATCTTTTCTATAGTGCCTACAAGTAAAAAAAAGAAAAATTCCATTATTGATAGTTCATATAAATTTGAGCCAGGGTCGATGATGAATTTTCAAGAAATTAAATTAGATGTAGCAATAAGAATACTCAAAAATTCAGGTTTAAATGTTTCAGAGGAAGAGGCTTCTGAAATTTTAGCACTAGCACATACGTTCGCTAAAATTACCATCAAAGATTTTATTTTAAATCAAGATTGATTCATATCTTATTGCTTCAAATGCATTATAAAAATTTATAAAATTGCTAATTAATGTATTTGCCAGCAAGTCTTATAATGAACTTCAACTTTCATCTAATTAATCTCTATATTTCAATCTGATATGAAGTAACCCGAAATGGAATTATATATAGTAGATAATGTTTTATGGGATAATAAATGATGAGAGTTTTGCAAGTTTATCCAAATCTTCTACAAAAGTGTTCGAAAATTGCACCTCTGCGGTCACTTTTAAAGCCAACAACGCCACTAGATTCTAGTGGCGTTGTTCTTTAGAAACATTTTATTTACTGATATTGTACTTTCCCTACATTTATAATATTCTTCATTTTTTCAAAAAACAATTTGTGCTTTTTATAATATCATAGGAATTATCCGGTTGAAGTTCAAAAAGCAACTTCCCGAAGAGCTTCTTCAGTAATTATAAAACCAATTATATATTTTTTGAATTAATATTACAAGCTTTGAAAATTATTGGAAACTTTATGCTGAAAAATGTATTTTTGTTTCCGATTCGATCATGCAAAAATTCATTCAAATTCTTTTTTTATTTCTGTTTACAATGGTTTTCTCACAGAAACCGCTGGATCAGTTATTGGTGGAATTGGACAATTCTATCGCCAAAGAGAAAGTCTTTACACATCAGAAACAATTAAAGATCAAAAACTTACTAAAACAGGTTTCACAAACAAAAGATAATTCTCAATTATATCCTTTATACAGAGATCTTTCGAAACAGTACGAAGTTTTTGTAGCAGATTCAGCGCAGTTATATACAGTCAAGGCGCTTGAAATTGCAAACAAATTAAATAATCAAACCTTTGTAATCGACAGTCAGATTCAACTTGCAAGAATAAAGGCAAAGGCAGGAATGTTCCCTTTTTCCCTTGATATATTGAATAAGATCAACAAAAATAAACTTCAGCATCAGCAACTTGTAGATTATTACAAAGCTTATCTGGAGGTATATATTTACTGGGTAGAGTATCAGGATGGGAGAGAAGTAAATGAGCTTATAAAGAATAAAAGTATTGTGCAGGATTCTTTGATCAATATTCTGCCAAAGGACAGTTATGAATATGCAATTAACTACAGTGTCAAGTATATCGAGCTAAAAGATTTTAATAAAGCCGAGAAGATATTATTAGAAGCAACAGACACTGTGAAACCGGATACTCGCGAATTCTCAATACTGAATTCAATATTGGCTTATCTGTACCAAGAGAAAAAAGATAGGGATAAGGAAAAATTTTATCTGGCAAAATCTGCTATATCGGATATTCATGCTGCAGTCAAAGAAAATATTTCTCTTAGAACACTGGCTATTTTGTTATTTGATGATGGCGATATAGAAAGAGCAAATCTATACATAAAACAAAGTCTGGAAGATGCCAATTTCTACAATGCAAGACTACGGAATATTCAGATTGCAAGGGTTTTACCAATCATAGACAAAGCGTACCAGCTGGACAGAGAAAAACAACAGAAAAAACTTAGACTTTTGCTGATTGTCGTAAGTGTTCTTTCTGTTATATTATTGATTGCGATAATTTTTGTCATCAAACAAATCCAAAAAGTATCAAAAGCGAAAAAGGAATTGACGGTGATTAATTCTAAGCTTAATGAGCTTAACAATGAACTTCAAATTGCCAACGAAAAGCAGGCTTTGACAAACCGTTCTCTCGCAGAAGCCAATCACATAAAAGAAGAATATATCAAGAGCTTTTTGGAAATCTGTACAGAGTATATCGATCGGTTGGAAAACTTTAAAAATATCGTTAACCGTAAAATCAAAACCGGACAGACTGCGGATATTATTAAAATGACAACCACATCTGCTCAGGATTCTACAAAGGAATTAAAAGAACTTTATAACAACTTCGATAAAGCTTTTCTGAAGATCTATCCCAATTTTGTTGCAGAAATTAATAAGCTTCTTAGACCGGAAGAACAATACCCATTCAATAATGATCAAAACCTCAATCAGGAACTTAGAGTTTTTGCATTGATCAGATTGGGCGTTACGAATAATAATCAGATTGCAACATTTCTACATTACACTTTGCGCACAATTTATAATTACAGAAGTAAGGTGAAATCGAAGGCGATTCATCCTGATGATAACTTTGAACAATTGGTTCAGAGAATCGGAATATCCGAACCCTTAACATAAAATTTACATTATTTTAATATTGAAATTGCTCTAAAAACGCCTTTTTTTTAGTGAAAAAGTTACATTATACTGTGAATGCATGATATTTAATGTTTTGATAATCAGTCATTTGTGTTTAATTGATTATACATTCAACTTACTTAAAGACCTTCCCGTACTTTTCCGGACATAGTACCATATTATATTTGAAATCAAACAGAGAAGAATTCATTACGATATTCTTTTCTGAATAAAATTTTAAATAATTTAATATATGGAGATCAATATTAGTGGAACTAAAAGTAAGCTCGATGCAAGAACTTTTAGATTTCCTGTTGCCGCAGGATTTCTATTTTCAGCTTTCTTTTTTTCAAATTCTTTATCTGCTCAAACGACGGACACTCTTAAAAATGAAAAATTAATTGATGAGGTTGTTGTTATTGGTTACGGTAAAGTTAAAAAAGGGGACGAGACAGGATCTATTTCTACACTGAAAGTAGATACGAACAGTCGCGGTTTCGCACCCAACGCACAGGATATACTTGTGGGTAAGGTTGCTGGTGTCAACATAACTACAGAAGGAGGTTCGCCAAGTGGTGGCGCAGTCATCAGGATTAGGGGCGGTTCATCTTTGTCTGCCAGCAATGATCCTTTGATTATTATTGATGGAATTTTCATCGATAATGACGGACTCGGTGGTGCAGGTAATATCCTGAACACGCTTAATCCAACAGACATAGACACTTTCACAGTCCTGAAAGATGCTTCTGCTACAGCAATCTACGGATCACGAGCTTCTAATGGTGTTATCCTTATAACCACGAAAAAAGGCAGCAAAGGCAGAATCCGTGTGACTTATGATGCGAATATGTCCGTCAGTACACCTAAAAAAACAATCGATGTTTTAAATGCTGACGAATATAGAAATTTTGTTCAGCAAACTTTTGCTGGTCAAACCAACTATGATGAGGTTATTTCCAAATTAGGAAGTTCCAATACCAATTGGCAGAAAGAGATTTTCAGAACGACTTTCAACACAGAAAATAACTTGAGTATTCTCGGATCTATAAAAGATGTTGTGCCATTTCGTGCTTCTTTTGGATACACCAATCTTAGCGGAACTTTAGACACTTCTCAGATGGAGCGTTACACAAGCAGTTTGTCCCTTAGTCCGGTTTTGTTTGATAAACATCTAACAATCAATTTGAATGGAAGAGGAATGTACATCAAAAATAAATTTGCAAATCAGGGTGCAATCGGATCTGCAATCGTGATGGATCCGACCCAAAGTGTTTACGATTCCAATAGTCCTTTCGGTGGGTTTTTTACCTGGACAGGTAGCGACAATAACATTATTCAGGTAGCAACTGCCAATCCCGTTTCGCTTTTAAAGATGAGAACTGATGAATCGGAAGTATATAATTTCATTGGTAATGCACAGTTTGATTACAAATTACATTTTCTTCCCGAGCTTCATTTCAATATGAATTTAGGTTTGGATTATTCTGAAAGTAAAGGGAAAGTTTACATTCCGGCTTTAGCACCTTCGGATTATCTTTATGGAGGCTATGATAATAGATGGGATCAGTTAAGAAGAAATTCAATTTTCGATTTCTATGCGCAGTATGCTAAAAACCTGAATTTTTTGGATAGCAAAATTGATGTTATGGGAGGCTATTCCTGGCAGCATTATTATCGTCAAAACGGTAACGAATCTCACAGGGTATCGAGATTTGATGAATATGGAGATCCACTTCTAATCAATGCTTACCAGACATTTCCTACAGAACATTACATCGTTTCGTTTTTCGGAAGATTGAATTATAGTATTAAAGACCGTTATCTCTTCACATTCACTTTAAGAAAAGATGGATCATCAAGATTCAAAAAAGATAATCAATGGTCACAGTTTCCATCGGCAGCATTTGCCTGGAAAGCAAGCGAAGATTTCTTTAAAGATTCTAAAACTCTTAGCAATTTAAAATTGAGACTAGGCTGGGGAAAAACGGGACAGCAGGACATCAACCAAGGTGATTATCCTTATTTGGGAACTTACCAATATAGTTTAGGAAGTGCTGCAACGTATCTGCAAGGTTATGATTCAACCGGAGCTCCGATCTGGACGCCGTTGCTTCGTCCACAGGCTTACAATCAGGATCTGAAATGGGAAACTACAGAAACTTACAATGCAGGAATTGATTTTGGATTCCTGAATAACAGAATTGAAGGAGCAGTGGATGTTTATTACAGAGAAACGACAGATCTTATCAATGCGGAAACAAAAGTCGCTGCAGGAACCAATTTTGCCGAATATGTAGCCGCAAACATCGGAAGCCTTGAAAATAAAGGAATCGAATTTTCCCTTAATACAAAGCCAATTGTCACAGAAAATTTCACGTGGGAAATCGGTGGAAATATCGCTTATAACAAAAATAAGATCACTGCTTTGAGTTTTGGTGACAGTTCAAACGCCATGAGACGAAATGGTCTTAATGTTCAAATGGTTGGATATGCTGCCAATATGTGGTATGTCTATGAGCAGATCTATGATGATAATGGAAAACCGATCGAGGGATTTTATAAAGATCAAAATGGTGACGGCCTTATCAATGAATCTGACCTGATTGTCTATCACAAACCAACACCGAATTATACTTTTGGGATCAATACAAAATTCAAATATAAAAATTGGGATCTTTCTGTAGCCAGCCACGGAAGTATCGGTAATTACATTCATAATGCAACTGCTGCAAATAATGCTGCACTCAGTCCGAGTTCTATTTTTGCGAATGAGTTTCTGGTAAATCGCCCGAAAAGTGCTTTTGACACCAATTTCCAAAATGGACAGAACTTGTCAAGCTATTACATTCAGGATGCTTCTTTCTACAGGATAGACAATATTGTTCTGGGATACACTATCAAACAGGTCAGTAACTTCCTGAAAGATGCCAGGATCTATGCAACAGTTCAGAATCCTTTTGTTTTTACAAAATATAAAGGATTAGATCCTGAGGTTTTTGGCGGAATGGACACCAATCTCTATCCAAGACCTGTCACAATAATGTTGGGAACTAATTTTAATTTCTAAAAATTCAAATAATGAAACGTCTATATAAATCACTAATCATTCTGGGTTGTGTATCTATGGCACTCACATCTTGTGTCAATGATCTGAATACGGAACCACTTTCAGAAAATACATTGACTCCGGAAAAAGCTTGGGAAAACCCTAATTCCTACGCACAATTCCTAGCAAAAATATATGCAGGGTTTTCTCTCTCAGGAAACGAAGGTCCAGCCGGATCTCCTGATATGAACGCACCAGATCAGGGAGAAGCTACTTTCTTAAGATCTTATTGGAATCTGCAACAACTTGGTACAGATGAAGTTATCGGTGCTTGGGATAATGAAACTTTAAGAGGTTTGCAATTCAACCAATGGAATTCCAGCAACAGTTTTATCCTTCTTAATTACAGCAGAACTTATCTCAATATCGCTTATGCTAATGAGTTTATGCGTGAAACGACTGATGAAAAACTTGCCCAGAGAAATGTGAGCCCTGAAATGAAGACCAAGATCAATGCGATGCGTTCCGAAACGAGAGCTTTGCGTGCAATGGCTTACTATTTTCTGATGGATCTTTATGGAAATGTTCCCTTTATTCCTGAAGAAGCAGGCGTTGGAGCATATTTACCAGAACAGAAGGACAGAGCATTTTTATTTTCTTGGATAGAATCTGAATTAAAAGCAATCGATGGCCAATTACCAAACAATTCAAAATCGAATTACGGTAAAATCAACAACCCGACTGTCTGGATGCTTTTGGCAAAAATGTACCTGAACGCTGAGGTTTACATCAATCAAAATAAATACACAGATTGTCTCACTTACCTTAATAAAGTAGTTTCCGCAGGTTACGTTTTAGAGTCGGAATACAAAAATATTTTCGTTGCAGATAATCATTTGTCTAATGAAATTATTTATTCATTCGTGTTTGATGGTGTTCGTGCAACTACCTACGGAGGAACAACTTTCTTACTTGCCGCATCTTACAAATCTGATATGAATCCAATGGACAATTTTGGTTTTTCACAAGCTTGGTCAGGAATCCGTTCAAAAGAAACTTTATCCGATCAGTTTGCAACTGGAGACAAAAGAGCAATGTTCTGGAAACAGGATAGAACGAGAGAAACTACGCAATGGAGTGATTTCAATCAAGGTTGGTCTGTCGTGAAATTCAGTAATAAAAATAAAGACGGCTCCAATGGTTCCAACAATGTTTTTGCTGATATGGATTTCCCGGTTTTTAGACTTGCTGATGCTTATCTGATGTTTGCGGAAGCTGTTGTAAGAGGCGGAAGCGGTGGAAGTATATCTCAGGCTGTAACATATGTAAATCAAATCCGGACAAGAGCAAATGTCGCATTAATTGGAGATTCTGCCCTTAATCTTGATTTCATTTTAAACGAACGTTCCCGTGAATTGTACTGGGAAGGACATCGCAGAAATGACCTTATCCGTTTCGGGAAATTTACAAAAGGTTATAACTGGCCTTGGAAAAACGGTGTTTACGGCGGAACGCCTAACATCGATGATAAGTTCAAACTTTATCCGATTCCCGCTACAGAAATTTCGGCTAATCCAAATTTAAAACAGAATCCAGGATATTAAAACTTAAAATTTATGAAAACATTAAAAACAATCTTAATTATAGTTTTAAGCGGTTTTGTGATCTGGTCTTGCAGAGAAGATGATATGCTTTCGCTTAAAGAAGTGATGCCAAGTGTTTTGGACGACATTGCAGTCAAAGAATATGTCCTTACAGAACCGGCAGCCAATGCAAATCCACTGTTATTGACATCCACGTGGACTGAGACCAAATTCAATCTAAGCAGTTCTTCAACTTCTGAACCAGCTGGCCCTGTCAACTATGTTCTGCAAATGGACAAAGAAGGAAATGATTTTAAAAATGCAGTGGTTTTGGCTTCCACCAACACATTGTCTGCGAATATTTTTGTAAAAGATATTAATGCCATATTACTTACAAAACTGAATTTTGAACCAGAAACACAAGGTACAGTTGAACTTAGAATTATGTCTTATTACGGACAAAATCAATTGCACAGTATTGCCTCAGAAAATACGCTAAAGATTAAGATCACACCTTACAAACCTTTGGAAGAAGTAGCGGCAGTTTATCTTTTAGGCGATATGAACGGATGGAATAACACCAGCACAGAATATCTGATGTTCAGAAATTCTAATGATCCCGATGACAAAACTTATACTTACACTGGAAGGCTGGCAGCGAATACTTATTTTAAATTCATTCCTGCCGAATCTTTGGGAACTTATAAAGCCTATTGTAGAAAAGATGATTCTACAATGACGTACGAAGAATCTTCTGGCGGATCATTCTACAATCAAAACGAAAGATATGTTACAATCACGATCAATACTGAAACTTTAAATTACACCATTACAGATTACACAGAAAGTAATACAACCAAGTTTTTCAATACGATGGGGCCGATTGGAGAATTCAGTAATTGGGATAATGAACCTTTGATGGCAAAATCTTCCTATGACGCACATCAGTGGACAATCACTTATACTTTTGCTTCGTCTACTACGTGTAAATTCCGTGGAAACAAAGACTGGTCAAACAACTGGGGTGGAACTGCAGAAGCGCTACCTTATGGAAAAGGTGTTTTCGATGGTCCGGGTGCAACCATTGTGGTTCCGGGAACTTACAAAATCTATTTTAATGATCTAAGCGGACATTATGCGATTCTTCAACAATAAAAATTTAAAAATGAAAAAAATATCTATCATTATAAAAGCTTTTCTGCTTCTGTTTTTGGTGACAAGTTGTGAAGACAATGATATGCTGAAAGAAGGTGGAACGGTTACAACAGCTCCGGTTATCAGCTCATTGGCAAGTTCGGACCTGATACTTTCCAAACCGGCTGACGGACAAAATCCTTTCGTGTTCCGACTCAATTGGAGTAAGGTAAGATATAACTTCGGAAGCGGACAATTCATATCTGCAGACGATGCTAAATATGAAGTCCAGATGGATCTTAATGAAAATGAATTCTCAAAAGCCAAGACTATTGCAGAAACTCAGAATCTTTACACCGATCTTTATACAGTTGATTTTAAAAAAGTTATCGATGAGATTGTTGGAGAAGAAACCAATACTGCACATATTTTCAGTATCAGAATCAAAGCAACTTCGTCAAAAGGTGAAGCTTTTTCGGAAACGGTCATTCTAAATGTTACCTCTTATCTTAATGTAGATCCAACTGTAAAAAACATTTATATCATCGGTGATATGAACGTTTGGAACAACTCAAGTAAAGATTATGTGATGTTCAGAACTACCAATGATTATCAGGATGGCGTTTATACTTACACAGGTTATTTCCCGGCTGCCACTTATTTCAAATTCAATTCTGAAGAATTTTTGGGAAGCTTTGACCATATGTATTGTGCAGGAGCAAACGGCGTTTTGGAGCAGGGCGACAAAGGTGCGTTTTATGTAGAGGCAGGCTATCACACCATTTCTATCGATACCAAAAATATGACCTGGAATATATCAGATCCCGCCATTACAAACCCAACAATTTATAATCAAATGGGACCAATTGGTGGATTCTGTAACTGGGATAATGAGCCGATGATGACTAAGTCAACGTTTGATCCGCATCAATGGAAAATTACCTATGAGTTCACAGCTTCTACGGCCTGCAAATTCCGGGGAAATAAGGATTGGGCAAACAATTGGGGTGGAAAAGATGCAGAAATTCCTTATGGAAAAGCAATTTTCGACGGTCCAGGAGCCACGATCCAGAATTCAGGAAACTATGATATTTATTTTAATGATTTAACAGGTCATTATGCAATTATAAAACATTAAATAAAAAATTATGAACAATATAAAAATATGGGTGCTGGCATTCTTGCTGATATTTTCTTTTGGAAGCTGCAATGATGATGACGCTCAGGTTACACCCGAGATTCCGAACAGTCAGATCTCTCCGGTTTCTGCTCACAACAAAGTAATCTATGAGGTTAATGTGAGAAATTATTCGTCTCAGGGATTCAACGGTGTTAAGAATGATCTTCAAAGGCTTAAAGATCTCGGCGTTGATATCATTTGGCTAATGCCAATTCATCCAATTGGTGTAGAAAAAAGATCAGGAAGTTTGGGAAGTCCTTATTCCATCAAAGATTATAAAGCAGTGAATCCGGAATTCGGGACAGATCAGGACTTTAAAAATCTCATCGAGGCTGCACATTCTATGAATATGGAAGTTTGGATGGATTGGGTTGCAAATCACACAGCCTGGGATCATCCGTGGGTTTCTCAGCATTTGGATTACTATTCTTCGCTAAACGGACAACAACCTTATTCACCAAACGGATGGAACGATGTTGCTCAATTGAATTTCAATAATCAAAACCTTCGTGCTGCGATGATCGATGCGATGAAATATTGGGTGACCAATTTCAATATTGATGGTTACAGATGTGATGCTGCGACATTTATTCCAAAAGATTTCTGGCAGCAGGCGAGAACTCAAGTAGATGCTATCAAAAAAATAGCTTGGCTTTGCGAAGGTGATAATCCCGATTATATGTCGGTTTTCGATTACGATTATGCCTGGGGTTTCAATACAGAACTGAATAATTTTGGTTCGGGAACAAATACTTCTAATCTGGTAACCGCTTGTAAAAATTTATTTGACAATCCAGCTTATAAAAATAAAGGCAGAATGGTTTACGTTACAAACCACGATCTTAATGCCCACGAAGGAACCGAATTTACGAGATACGGAGCCAATGTTCTGCCATTGACGGTTTTATCATTCACCATCTACGATATGCCTTTGATCTACAATGGTCAGGAAATCGGAATGAACAAAGCAATGAGTCTTTTCGAGCCAAGTCCTGTACAATGGAATCCAACGAATAAGATTTACTTAGATCTTTTCCAAAGGCTTACAAAACTGAAGAGAACACAACCCGCTTTGGAAGACGGTGCAAATCGAGGAGCTTTGAAAGTTATTCCTACCAATAAAGAAAATGTGTTTGTCTATTCCAGAAAAAGAGGGGATAATGAAGTTTTAGTAATGCTGAATTTCAATAATGTAGCCGTTAATTTTAAATGGAATGGAGATGTACCTTCGGGAAGCTTTAAAAATATTATGACTAATGAACAAAAGTCATTTAGTGCAAATGAAGGTAATGTTTTAATGGAAAAAGGATATGCAGTATTTACAAAATAAATCGATGATAAGGTTAAATAAAGAAATGAAAAAAACGTTTTTGTTGTTTGTGTTTTTTGTAGGAACATTCTTACAATTGAATGCTCAAGCCCTCAAAAATAATACAGTTAAATCGCCTGACGGAAAGATTGTTTTAGAAGTCGGACTTGATAAATCCAAGATCTATTACAAAGTTTCTAAGGAAGGAAAATCAATTTTAAATCCATCATTCCTTGGTTTTGAATTGAAGGATGGTTCGCTTAAGGACAATCTTTCAGTTAAAAATATTTCTCATTCTAAGTTTGATGAGACTTGGAAACAACCTTGGGGTGAAGAGATTGAGGTTCGTAATCATTATAATGAAATGAAAGTCTTGGTTAAGGATAATTCAAAGTTTTCTAGAGAATTCATAATTGATTTTAAAGTTTTTGATGACGGTTATGGTTTCAGATATGAATTTCCTGAACAAAAGAACCTAAAGGAATTTGTCATAAAGGATGAATTGACCGAATTCAATTTCCCGGAAGATCACAAAACATGGTCAATCCCTTACAAAACGGAATTCTACGAAGGTCTGTTCAAACCCAATCCAATCTCCAAACTGGACACGGTTGTAACACCTTTGACAATGGAAACTAAGTCTGGATTATTTCTGACTGTTCACGAAGCAAACCTGACAGATTACGCAGCAATAAATTTGGCCGGAGACAAGAAATCATCAAAGCTTAAAACATTCCTGACACCTTGGTCAACCGGAGAAAAAGTATTTGCAAAAGCACCTTTCAACACACCTTGGCGAACAATGATCATAGCCAATTCTGCCGGAGATCTGATGCTTTCAAGATTAATGCTGAATCTCAACGAACCGAACAAACTTGGTGATGTTTCCTGGATCAAACCTGGAAGATACATTGGCATCTGGTGGGGAATGCATATGAAAAAATATACTTGGGAAGCAGGACCAAACCACGGCGCAAAAACCGACAATGTTTTGAAATATATCGATTTTGCAGCGAAGTATAAATTCTCAGGTGTTCTTGTAGAAGGCTGGAACAAAGGCTGGGAAGACTGGAAGTCATTTGAATTCACAGAGCCATATCCTGATTTTGACATTAAGAAAATTACTGATTACGCCAAGTCAAAGAATGTAACCTTGATTGGTCATCATGAAACGGGTGGAAACACAAAGAATTACGAAAGCCAATTGAACGATGCTTTTGTTTTTTATAAAAAATATGGTGTCAACTCTGTGAAAACCGGTTATGTCGGCGGATTGTTGGACGGTAAAGAACCACACGACAGCCAATATGGCGTTCGTCATTACAGAAAAGTGATTGAGGAAGCAGCTAAGTACAAAATTATGATCGACAATCACGAACCCATAATGCCAACAGGTTTGCAGAGAACCCTTCCGAATCTGATGACGCAGGAAGGCGTGAGAGGACAGGAATGGGATGCATGGTCAAAAGATGGCGGTAATCCGCCGGAACATACGACGATCATTCCCTTTACAAGAGGTTTGGCTGGTCCGATTGATTTTACACCGGGAACTTTCAACTTCACAAACACGGCTTTGCCAAATACGAAAGTTCACACCACTTTGGCAAAGCAATTGGCATTGTCGGTTGTCATCTACAGTCCGCTACAGATGGCGTCTGATATGATTGAGAATTACGAGAACAATCCAGCTTTCGAGTTTATCACATCTTGCCCGACGGATTGGAGTAAAACGGTAGTTCCGGACGCGAAGATCGGAGAATTTGTGACGATTGCCAGGAGAGACAAAGCGACGAGTAATTGGTTCTTAGGAAGCATTACCAACAAAGATGCGAGAACTGTAAAATTGGATTTGAAGTTCTTGGATTCAAATAAAAAATACAAAGCCAAGATCTTCCGTGATGGAAAAGGTGCAGATTACGAAACGAATCCTTATCCAGTTATCATCGAGGAAAAAGAAGTTGACAATACAACCATTTTGTCAGTTGACTTGGCTAAAAGTGGAGGAGTAGCTATAATATTCTCACAATTATAGATTCTTATTATTTTCTCAGAAGGTTATTTTTCAATTGAAAAGTAACCTTCTTTTTTTTAATCAATGAGTTTTAGATATTTATTTAGTTAATATCCACATTTTATTTATGTAATATTTTATAAATCATAATTCTCTGATAGTAGTTTTATCTTCATAAGCCATTTTTGCAATCTCGTCCTTACGTTTGAAAGAAATTCCTTTGTGATCCTGGATATATTTTATCAGATCAGATGTAGCTTTTACCATCTGAGGAGTTCCTCCAATACGATAGTGAAAACTGATTGACAATTGTCTCCTTTTAGTTGCACTTTCTTTATACAACTGATCAAATTCTAATTTTACCTGACTAATAAACTGATCTGCACTGAAATTTTTGCCTTCTATCAAAACAATATCGTTACAACGGATCGTGTATGGAACTACAGCAAAATCTTTATTGTTTACCTTGATAATGAAAGGCTCATCACGGCTGAGGTCATCAATATGATATTTGAAGCCGAGTTCCTGCAAAATATTAAGTGTATTTTTACCTCTTCTCAGCCAGTTAGCATTATAGCCGATTGGATTAAAACCTGTTGCTTTTTTGATAGCATCGGCACCATCTTTTATGAATTTCTTTTCTTCTTCGTAAGATAAATTATATTGCGAACTCCAGCTCATTCCGTGGGCAGCAGCTTCGTGGCCTCTGTCAACAATTTCCTTTGCTAGATCCGGATTTTTCAATACCGCAGTTCCTACCATATGCGATGTGACTTTGATTCCAAACTCATCCCAATTATCCAGCATACGCGGAATGCCTTCTTTAAATCCGTAGTCATACCACGTTGCGGACGGAAGATCTATAAACCCTTTTTCCATATTTCGGGGAAACGGACTTTCGGCATTATCGGGTTGTCCACCGACCTCAAACTGCATAGAAACTGAAACGATTAATCTTGACCCGTCTGCCCATTTGGTAGTGTCACTCTTTTTCTCTGTATTTTGTTTTTTCTCCATAGTTGTTGCAAATATATTTGCTGGTTGTACTAATCCTGCAAGCCCGACAAGTCCAGCTTGTTTAATAAATGTTCTTCTATCGTTCATATTTAGTTCTATTTAGAAATCAATAAACTGAATGTCCTTTACGAAACTGAAAAAAAAGATAAATACATTACCAACCTCACCAGTGAGTCTATTTTACAAAACGCAAGCCTCGAAAAAGCATCTCTGACACGCAATATTATGGTTGGAGGCTTCGTCATTCTTTTTGCTTTCATCTATTTTCTTTACCGCGCTTACAAATCAAAACAGAAAAACAATCTTCTTCTAAATATTCAGCAGGATCAAATTAGGCAAAGTAATATTTCACTGAAAAATGCTATAACAGAAAAAGAATGGCTGTTGCGGGAAATTCATCACCGGGTTAAAAATAATCTGCATATGGTCGTCGGATTATTGGCGAGTCAAAATGAATACCTGCAGGGAAATGAAGCCATTGAAGCTAATCTGGAAAGCCAGAGAAGAGTAGAATCTATGTCGATGATTCACGATAAACTTTATCAGTCAGAAAACCTTTCTTTGATTGATATGCCATCATATATTTTGGATCTCACTTATTATCTGTCAGATTCTTTCGATGTTAGAAAACAGATCCGGTTCTCGCTAGATATTGAAAAAGTAGATTTTCCCCTCTCACATTCTGTTCCGATAGGTTTGATATTGAATGAAGCAGTTACCAATTCCATAAAATATGCGTTTCCGGAAAACAGACAGGGCGTCATTGAAATCATTCTGAAGAAAGAAAATCAAAAGTTTCATCTGACCATTTCTGATGACGGAATAGGAATCCCAGACACTGTTGACCCGGAAAACACCAAGTCTTTGGGATTAAAACTAATGAAAGGACTAAGTGAAGATATTCTGGCCGAATTCAAAATAAGTAATGAGTCAGGGACAAAAATCGAATTAATTTTTACAATTTAAAAAAATGGATACAAGTACAAAAATCCTGATTGTTGAAGATAACTTTGTGGAAGCTAATCATTTAAGGTTAATGATAAAGAATGCTGGCTACACTGTTTTGGGAATTGCACGAAGTGTGGCTGATGCTAAAGAACACATTTTAAAGGAAAAACCAGGATTGGTGCTGCTCGATATTTTTCTTATCGGAAAAGAGACAGGTATTGATTTGGCAAAATTCCTGAAAGAAGAAAATATTGGCTTTATTTATCTGTCTGCCAACTCAAGCGAAGATATTTTGAGCGAGGCAAAAGCTTCTCATCCTTATGGTTTTCTGGTAAAGCCATTTCGTGAAAAAGACCTTTTGATAATGATGCAGATTGCCGGATATCATCAAAAATATAACATCGAATCGTCTGTAAGAAAAGAGCAGTTATTTCAAAGACAGCTTAAAAATTTAGTTTCGAATTTTGGAACCTGGGACGAATATCTGCAGCAGATTTGTACTGCGTTGCAACCCATTATCCCGTTCGAACTGATGATTTCAAACTATATTACAGATGACGGAATAGACAACAAACTTTTTGGATTTTTACGAACAGGCTTTAATGAATATCAGACAATTACACTTGAAGGTTTGCAGGAACTGACCAATTTAAAGCTTCACGAACTGGAAATTGTTTTAAAAAATACAATCAAGGAAGACAAAATTTGCATCTACAATGACAAGGATTTTCAAAAGAAAATAACGGAAAATACACTTCATAAAATCACTGGCAAACATCTTGGTATGAAATCCAGCCTTACTTTACCAATCCCTTTGTCAATCACTAAAAAAGGGAAATTTATTTTTTCATTTTACAGCAAAAATCCTTCAATATTTGATGAGGCACATCTGGAAATCTGCAAACGCTTACAGGATAATTTTATCTATAATATTGAGAATGTCATTGCCCGACAAAATGATAATTTAAGACAACCGGAAATTAGCAATTCATCAGAAAATTCATTTAAAGGGATTATTGGAAAAAGTCCGATGCTCCTTAGCTTTTTCGATTACATAAGTCAGGTTGCGCCGACTGATACAACTATATTAATTACCGGTGAAAGCGGTACCGGAAAGGAAAAAATTGCAAATGTTATTCATAATCTGTCATCAAGAAAAAATCAACCTTTAATCAAAATAAATTGTGCATCCTTACCCGCAAGTTTGATTGAAACAGAACTGTTCGGACACGAGAAAGGTTCTTTTACAGGAGCAATAAATCAACACGTTGGGAAATTCGAACAAGCCCATCAAGGAACTTTATTTTTAGATGAAATAGGGGAGATTCCATTGGAGATACAGGTCAAATTGCTGCGTGTCATTCAGGAAAAGGAGATAGAACGCATCGGAAGTAATAAGTCTATTAAAGTTGATATCCGGATTATTGCTGCAACCAATCGTAATCTGGAAAAAGAAGTTGCTGAGGGCAGATTCCGGCTCGATTTATATTACAGGTTATGTGTTTTCCCTTTACAATTGCCGGCATTGAGAGACCGAAAAGAAGATATAAGACTTCTGGCTCAGCACTTTATCCGGAAATGTTGTGAAAAACTTAAAAAAAACGAACTAAATCTATCCTCAGAATCATTGAAAAGTTTGCTTAATTATAACTGGCCGGGAAACATTCGGGAGCTTGAAAATCTGATTGAAAGAAGTGTTATTCTGACAAAAGGCGAACATATCAACATCATTCCACTTCCTGTTGCCGTCGATATAAAAAACAATAATATTGATGAAAATCTTCTGCAAGACAAAACGATTGAAGAAAACGAAAGAATACATATTCTAAATGTGCTCAACAAATGTGGAGGTAGAATAAGAGGTGATGAAGGTGCAGCAAAAATCCTCGGAGTTCCGCCAACAACACTGGCTTCCAAAATGCTAAAACTCGGCATCAAGCGAAATCATTATTAACGGCTTTATTTGAATTAGTAATTAAATTTCTTTAAGCTCAAAAGAAATAAAAAAACATATCATACATCAGTTGGAACGATCGTTCCGTTATTGTACCTTTGTCCCATCAAATTTTAATAATTAAACAATTAAATCAATTTAAAATGAAAAATTTAGAAAACAAAGTGGCTATTGTAACAGGTGGAAATAGCGGAATCGGATTTGCAGCAGCAGAAGAATTATCGGCTCAAGGGGCAAAAGTAATCATAACCGGAAGAAATGAGCAATCTCTTGCAGATGCAGAATCTCAATTAAATGTCACAGGAATTAGAGCTGACCAGACAGATTTAAAATCGTTAGATAGTTTGGTAGAACAAGTTTCTGCTAAGTTCGGAAAGGTTGATATTTTATTCTTAAACGCTGGGATTGCTGCTTTTGCTCCGGTAGAATCGGCTACGGAAGAACATTATGACAGTATTATGAATGCCAATGTGAAAGGTGTTTATTTTACAGTTCAAAAATTATTACCAATTCTGAATGATGGCGCTTCTATTATTTTCAATACATCGATTAATGCCCATGTCGGAATGCCAAACTCAAGTGTTTACGCGGCAAGTAAAGCAGCTGTTTTATCATTAAATAAAGTCTTTGCAACAGAATTAGCACCTCGAAAAATCAGAGTAAACGCTGTATCTCCTGGTCCTGTAGAAACACCGCTTTATGGTAAATTAGGATTAGCGAAAGAAGAAGTGGAAGGTTTTGGAGCTGTTTTGGGAGAGAAAATTTTATTGAAACGTTTTGGACAAGCTGCTGAGATTGCAAAAACTGTTAGTTTCCTGGCTTCGGATGATTCTTCATTTATTACAGGTTCAGAAATTGTGGTTGATGGTGGTTTGACCGTTAATTCTGTTGTCTAATTTTTTGCTCCAATTCGGGAACGATTGTTCTGCTATTTTTTATCTTTGTGAAGTAATATAATGTTGAAGTTATGGCAAGAACGAAAGAATTTAATGAAGATCAGGTTTTAGAAAAAGCGATTGAGATCTTTTGGCACAAAGGCTATAATGGTACTTCTGCACAAGATCTGGTGACACATCTTGGTTTGAGTAGATCAAGTTTGTATGATACTTTTGGAGATAAGCAGAAATTATTTGTAACAGCTTTAAAGAAGTATCAAAAACAATCGCAAGATAAGATCGTACAACTTTTCGATATTTCTGAAAATATAAAAAAGACAATACAGGATATTTTTAAACAGGCTGTGATTGAAAGTCTGGAGAACCGAATTACAAAAGGCTGTTTTATGGTCAACTCTTCTGTAGAACTTGCAATGCACGACCAGGAGATAGAAAAAATTGTGCAAAATAATACCAAAGCGATGGAAGAAATTTTCACAAATGCGATACAGAAAGGTCAGAATCTGGGACAGATTTCAAAGAACACCGACGCTAAAGTTTTAGCACGATTTATCTTTAATAATTATTCCGGAATACGGGTTCTGGCTCGCACAGGAGAGAATGATAAACAGGTTTATGACGATATTGTAAAGGCTGTGCTATCGATTTTGTAAAAAATGTACTGAACAAACCAATAGATTATGTGACTTTTAACAACAAAATCATTGTCAATGATAGAAGTGAAAGTGTTTGAAAAACTATACTTTGGCGGTCACATTTAAAATTAAACGACGCCACTAGATTCTAGTGGCGTCGTTTAATTCAAAAATTCACTTTTATAAGCTTTATATATTTTTTAATGGAAACTTTAATGAATAATTAATTCAGGATAAAATGAGAAATTGAAATATTTAAAGAATAAAATTTATCTTTGCCCCAGAAAAATTATGACAAAACAAAGAGCACATATCAATGTAAGTCTATGCGAAAGCCCATCAATAGATGGACTATTCGGATATGAATGGATGATATGGAATGAGGCGAAATGTGCTTGCTTTGAAAATTATTTACTGTAAACTCGTAAAAATTTAATCAAAATACTACAGAAACGCCTCGATAATCGGGGCGTTTTTTGTGTTTTTAAAGTTAAAATTATTTAGAATGAAAAAAAATAACCATAAAAGTGAAAATAATTTAATTAAAGATGAACAAATAATTAGAAAATAAGACGTGATAGGAAAACCAATGAGAGACAGTCATTTAGGTAAAATCGATATCTGTAAAATATTACGGACAGGATTTTCTTGTTTTTAATTTTAAACATAATAAATTGATAATCAACAATTTAATTCAAAAATAAATTTGCGGATTCCAAAAATTCATATTTACTTTGCAACCGAAAATTGAAAGCAACAAGTTTTCAATCTTTCAAAAAAAACATTTTAAAATAACAAGAATATAATGAAACAATTACATCACATAGCTAATCAATATTCAAGACTAGACGGACAAGAGCCGAAAGGATTGGTATGTATTCTTGGGAGTGAATTTGTAGAAAAAAGGTGCTTATATAAATGGGTCAGCTAATAAACTGACACGTCAAAAAATAGAGCGCCTCCCAAAAAGAGGCGCTTTTTTTATGGTTTCTTTAGCTTATTTGGTAAAGCGCCGGTTTGTGGCACCGGAGAACAGGGTTCGATTCCCGGAGATACCCAAAGGTATAAAATCTCATAGCTCAAGAGGTTAGAGCATCGACCTGATACGTCGAAGGCTGAAGGTTCGAATCCTTCTGAGATTACAAAGATTCACGGAAAAAATTTGGCTTCGACTGTCTCTCGGAAAAGAATTTTGAAGTGAATCTGAAAAACTGGAAAGATAACGGTGGTTGTTTACCCGCCTTGGACGCGGGAGGTCATAGGTTCGAAATGCGAAGCATTCGTGAATACCTTTAAAAACAATAAATAAGAATAATGAACAATCTTGCTTTCCAGACAATTGCTCCATTCGTCTAACGGCTAGGACGTCTGCCTTTCGAGCAGAGAACAAGGGTTCGATTCCCTTATGGAGTACCAAATTTCGTAGCTCAATTGGGAGAGTATCGGTATTTACACCGAAGGTTGAAGGTTCGAATCCTTTCGAAATTACAAATTAATTAATGTTAATTGTTTCAAAGAGAGAGAAAAGGTTTGTCAAGAGCAGGAGTTCTTTATACAAAAACACAAATTACAATAGACGGACTTTTTCTTAACTCGAAATTAAAATTTAAATGAGAAATCGATTATCATTCATCAATTATCATTTATAAACTTGATGGTTCGCCGAAGTAGGAGAGTCGGGGCGGTCTGCAACACCGTTGTGAAAACTGAGTGGGTTCGAATCCCATCGCCATCTCAAATAACTAAAATGAGATTAGTTCCGAAGAAAAAGAAAAAGGTTGTCGAGCACAGTAGTTCTTATATCAAACCAAAAATTAAAGACAGGCTTAGTTTTTCTTCACATTGATTCATAGTGTAATTGGTCAGCACACAAGACTTTGACTCTTGTTGTTCAGGTTCGAAATGCAAAGCATTCGTGAATACATTAAATAAAATAAAAAGATGATGAACAATCCTGATGAATCAACAATTTTTTAATGGTTAAAAGTGAATTGAAAAATTACTTATAAACCAAAACCTGCGGAGATGGCGGAACTGGCAGACGCACTTGATTTAGGCTCAGGAAATTGAGGGTTCGACTCCCTCTCTCCGTACAATTTTGTGGAAACACATTACTTCAATTTTAATAATTAAACAAAACAAATTCAAAAAATGTAGAAAAAATGGAAACGCAACAACAACTATGGCAGAATATGACTGGAAAGATTTTCCAAAACTCTATCACAACATTGGTAGAAGAAGCCATCATCCGCGAACTAGCCAACGGACACCGACTGAAAGTTTGCGTGGGTTCAGATTCCCACGTTTACGGCGATACAATCAGTTATGCAACGGCAGTTGTTGTTATTCGTGAGGGAAAAGGAGCGTTTACATTTATCAGAAAACAAAGAGAATTTCAAACAATCAGTATCAAAGAACGAATGTTGAATGAAGTTAACAAATCTGTAGAAATCGCTTATGCAATCTGCTCTATTTTGGAAACTTATGATGTGGAAATGGAAGTTCACGCCGATATCAATACTGACCCAGACTTCAAATCCAATGTCGCATTGAAAGACGCAATGGGATATATTTTGGGAATGGGTTACACTTTTAAGGCAAAACCTTTTGCGTTCGCAAGTTCCAATTGTGCTGATATGATGGTTTAATTTCAAAAAATAATTAAAATGTTTTTATACGACAAAGTAATCGTCATCGATATCGAAGCGACGTGTTGGGAAAAAGGACAAATCCCCGAAAATCAAAAAAGAGAAATCATTGAAATCGGAATTTGCAAACTCAATATGTCGGACGGAAGTATCGAAGATAAAAGAAGTTACTTGATACAACCGATGCAATCAGAAGTAAGCGAATACTGTACAAAATTGACGGGAATCACTTCTGAAAAATTAGAAAAAGAAGGAATTTCTTTTAAAGAAGCCTGTTCAAATATCAAAAACAGATACAATTCATTACAAAGAACATACGCTGGTTATGGCGGATTTGACAAATCGATTATGGAAAGTCAATGTAAAGAATTTGATGTTAAATTTCCTTTCAGTGAAACGTATCTTGATTTGAAAGTGCTGATAAGTTTGATGAGTGGAGAAAAGCCAATCGGACTACTGAAAGAACTTCAGGCAAGAAATATCGAATTTGAAGGCAATGCGCATTGTGGAGCAGATGATGCTTTCAACACAGCGAAATTATTGTATCAAGTTTTAAAAAATTAAAGCAATGGACATTTTTAGATTAATTCAGGATATAAAAACGCATTTGAAACTCTCTTTTGACGAAGTTGACAATTGGTTTGAAAAAGATAATGCTATGTTGAATCATCAACCTTCAAATGGAGGTTGGACGGTTCAACAGATTTTAGAGCATATTTATTTGACGAACTTTTACTTGTTGATTTTGATTGAAAAAGGTTCAAAAAAAGCGGTGCGAAATTATCAAAATCTTGATTTGAATCTTGAAATAGAAAACTACAGTTTCAATCAAGAAAAGTTTGAAAAAGTAGGCGAGTACGGGGCTTTTGAATGGATTAGACCAGAACATATGGAACCAAAAGGAGAATTAAATTTAAATGAAATCAGAAGTTTAATTTCTCAGCAATATCATCAATGTTTGAACTATTTAGACTTGATGAAAAACGGCGAAGGTCTTCTCTGCAAAACAACAATGACTGTGAATGAACTCGGGAAAATCAATGTGTACGAATACATTTATTTCCTTTCGTTGCACGCTCAGAGACACGTTACTCAGATGAAAAATAATGAATTAGAACTACAAACGACAAATGAAAATCTTTGATTTTATCTTATGTGTACTTAATGTTTTCAATGTATTAAATTTTAAAAACTTAAGTGTTCAAAAACTTTAAAATCTTTTGTCCCTTTTGTGGTTAAAACAAAATTAAAAACTAAAAATAATGATTTTCAAAACATATAACTCTATAGAAAATGCTTACCAAACCCGTGTGATTGACCAAATCAAATTGCAGGGTTTTGGAAAGGAGATTTTCATTGTGCAGGAGAAAGTTCACGGTGCTAATTTCTCTTTCTTTACCGATGGAAAGGAAATTAAAATCGCAAAAAGAACTGCTTTCATCGAGGGTGATGAGAAATTCTACAACGCACATCAAATTTTGGAACGTTACAGAAAGAATGTGATAGACATTTTCCAAAAAGTAAAAACCATTCATCCGGATGTTGAAACCGTTGTTATCTACGGCGAATTGTTTGGTGGAGGTTATAAACATAAAGAGGTTGAACCTGTAAAAGATGCCATAAAAGTTCAGAAAGGTGTAGAGTATTCTCCTTATAATGAATTTTATGCATTCGATATCAAGTTGAATGGAACGACTTATTTGGATACAGATTTGGTTAATCAAATTTTAGATGAAACCGGATTTTTCTATGCTAAAATCTTGTTTCAGGGAACTTTGGAAGAAGCTTTGAAATTCCCAAACGATTTCGATTCTAAAATTCCGGCTTGGTTGGGATTGCCTGAAATCGAAAATAATATGTGTGAAGGAACAATCGTCAAAACTTTGAAAACCAAATATTTTGGAAACGGTTCAAGAGTCATTTTGAAAAATAAAAACGAAAAATGGACCGAGAAATCTAAAATGGTTAGGAAAGACAGACCAATTCAAAAAGAAGTTCGTTTCAGTGAAAATGCTCAAAATATCTGGGATGAAATCCAAAAATACACAACCGTAAACCGATTGAATAGCATTGTGAGCAAGATTGGAGAATTCGACCCAAAAATGATTGGAAAAGTGATTGGTTTTTTTTCAAAAGATATTTTGGAAGATTTTGAAAAAGATTTCCCGAACGCTTTCACAACCATAGAAAAAGAAGAGCAAAAAAGAATCAATAAAAGATTGAATTCTTTGGTCATTGATGTTATAAAAGAAGAATTGATGACTGTTAAAGTTTAAACTTATTGTAAATATTTAGAACTTATTTAAATTCTTGATTTAAATTTTTACAAAGTTGTCATTTTGAGCGAAACAAAGTGAAGTCGAAAAATCTTAAATGTATTAATTAAAAAGATTCTTCATTCCATAATGCTTCGCAAAATTCTATTCAGAAATCGAAGATTCGACGAAGTCAATGACAAAAAGAACTTTTAAACATTTTAAACAAATTAAAAAAAATGAAACAAAATATATTTTTTACGGCAGACCATCATTTTGGTCACGCCAATATTATAAAATTTTCCGAACGGCCTTTTGAGTCGTTGGAACAGATGAATGAAGAACTCATCAAACGATGGAATGAGAAAGTGGGTGTCAACGATATTGTCTATCATTTAGGCGATGTCAGTTTGGGCAAACCGGATTTTACCAAGGAAACTTTGGATAGATTGAATGGCAATATCCATTTAATAAAAGGCAATCACGAAGGTTCAACTTTGACTTATCCGAAACGATTTGATTCTATAAGAGATTACCACGAATTGAGAATTGATGAGCCGGAAAATAAGGAAGGCAAACAGAAAATTATTCTTTTCCATTACGCAATGAGAACTTGGAATGGCTCACACCGAGGAACTTGGCAACTCTACGGTCATTCTCACGGAACTCTGCCGGATGATGAAATGGCTTTAAGTATCGATGTTGGTGTAGATTGTCATAATTTCTATCCGATTTCTTACGAAGAAGTCAAAGAAGTGATGAAAAAGAAAAAATGGACGCCACCGTTTGCGCCTCGAAATTAATTAGCTAAAAGCTAAATGTTGGGAGATGGAAGTATTTATAATGTGTAATTTACTTCCAGGCTCCAACTTCAAACATCTATCACAAAACAGTAAAAATGAAAACAACCAATGAAATATTAATCGTCGATTTGGAAGCCACGTGTTGGGAAAACGATAGAATTCCCGCCGGACAAAAAGTCGATATTATAGAAATAGGAATTTGCAAATTAAACAGAACAACAAAAGCAATTTCCAATAAACAAAGCATCTATGTAATTCCCGAAAGGTCAAAAATCAATAAATTTTGTACAGAACTGACCGGAATTACACCACAATTAATTGAAGAAAAAGGTATCTACTTCGAAGAAGCCTGCGAGAAAATCAGAGATGAATATCATTCAACTCAGCTTACTTGGGCCGGTTTTGGGAATTTTGATAAAGAGCAAATGATGGAACAGTGTGATTATCTCGGAATCGAAAATCCTTTTTCAGAAAATTATATTAATGTGATGTATCAATTTAAAAATCATATCGGATTTCATAAAATGATGGGCTTAAAAAGAGCCTTGAAATATATGAATATGGATTTTGAAGGAAATCATCACAGCGGAGCAGACGATGCTTACAACGCCGCCAAAATTTTGAGAGAAATTTTGGGATGAATTTGGGCTGGAAGTCTGAATCTGAAGTCTGGAAGTCAATTGCGTACTCCAAAAACTTCCATCTTCCCGCATCCATCTTCCATCCATTAACAATTAAATTTTTTAAACAAATGAAAACAACAGACAATATATTAATTATAGACCTCGAAGCCACGTGTTGGAATGACCGACCGCCGAGAGGACAAGAAAGTGAAATCATAGAAATCGGAGTTTGTATTATGGATACGAAAACCGGTAAGATTTCACAAAATGAGGGAATTTTAGTAAAACCTCAATACTCGAAAGTAAGTCCGTTTTGTACAGAACTGACTTCCATTACGCAGGAAATGCTTGATGATGAAGGGATTTTGCTGGAAGATGCTCTGGATATTCTTAGAGAAGATTATGATTCCGAAGATTTGACTTGGGCAAGTTATGGAAACTACGATTTGAGTATGCTTCAAAATCAGGCAAGGAAATTCAAGGTTGATTATCCTTTAAGTTATGACCACATCAACGTGAAAACCTTATTTGCTCAATTGCATCCCATCAGAAAAAGTGTAGGAATGGACAGAGCTTTGAAAGAATTGAAATTCCCTTTAGAAGGTACTCATCACAGAGGAGTTGATGATGTGAAGAACATCGCCAAGATTTTATTTTGGTGTCTGCAGAGAACTTAATTGAAAAAAATATAAGAATTTTTAGTAATTAATTTTACTACGCAAAAACATTGCGCAATTAGGTTTTTACTTTGCATCAGAAATCAGAGAGGAAATGATAGTCCTCCAAAATGTTTAACCATAAAAACAGTAATTATGAAATTTAATTTTTTAAGAAAATCAAATAGAGTAGTAACCAACTACGAAGGTGCAAAAGCTTACACAATGACGCCTGCAGAAGAACTATATAGTGCTGTTGTTACAACAGAATTATCAAACGCAACCTATGAAAAAGGAAATGACAGATTGACAAGAATCCAATCTCTGATTCAGAAAAATGACCCGGATTTCGTAGCGAAATTAGCAGTTTATGCAAGAAAAGATATGTATTTGCGTTCAATCCCATTGGTTTTGACAACCGAATTGGCGAAACAGACTTCAGGTACAGACTTGGTAAGCAAAACTGTTGACGGCGTTATCCAAAGAGCGGATGAAATCACAGAATTGCTGGCGTATTACCAATTGGCAAACAACAGAACGGATTTGAAAAAATTGAACAAGCTTTCTAAACAAATCCAAAAAGGTTTGGTGAAATCTTTCAACAAATTTGATGAATATCAATTCGCAAAATACAACAGAAAAGCGGAGGTGACTTTGAAAGATGCATTGTTCTTGGTGCACCCAAAAGCAAAAGATGAAAATCAGCAGGCCATTTTCAACAAAATCGTAAACGACTCGTTGGAAACGCCTTATACTTGGGAAGTTGAACTTTCAGTTTTAGGTCAAACTAAATTTGCCGATGATGCGGAAAAAAAATCAGCTTTCAAAAACAAATGGGAAGAACTGATTTTCAGCAACAAATTGGGTTATATGGCGACATTAAGAAACCTTAGAAACATCTTGGAAGCCAATGTTTCATCAGATGCGATTTATAAAGTTTGCAATTATTTGTCGGATGAAAAAGCGGTAAGAAACTCAAAACAATTGCCATTCAGATTTTTGTCGGCGTACAGAGAATTGAAAAACATCGATTCAAAATACATTTCATCAATCTTGGAAGCATTGGAAGATGCGGTGATGGTGAGCGCAAAAAACATCAGAGGTTTTGGTTTCGAAACTTCGGTTGTGATTGCGACAGACGTTTCCGGTTCTATGCAGAAGGCAATTTCTCCGAAATCTAAAGTGTTGTTGTACGACATCGGTCTGTTGATGGCGATGATGTTGCAGCCGCAGTGCAAAAACGTGATTACAGGTATGTTCGGTGACATTTGGAAAAGAGTTCCGATGCCGAAAAATGGTATCCTGAGAAACGTGGATGCGTTCTACAAAAGGGAAGGTGAAGTTGGTTATTCCACAAACGGTTATCTTGTGATTGAGGATTTAATCAGAAGAAACGAAAAAGTGGACAAAGTAATGTTATTCACCGATACTCAATTGTGGAACAGTAACTTAACCGATGATTCTTTTGAGTATTCTTGGAATCGATATAAAAAAAACAATCCAAATGCGAAATTGTATATTTTTGATTTGGCTGGTTACGGAAAACAACCGTTGGATGTCAGAAAAAATGATGTCTATCTTATTGCAGGTTGGTCCGACAAAATCTTCGATGTACTGAATGCTTTGGAAGACCGAAAATCTGCAGTAGAAATGATTAAAAAAGTAGTGCTGTAAAAGGCACTGCTTTTAAATGTTAAATTAAATTATAAATGAAAATTATTAACCAATATCCTGTTTTATCAAACATAATAATTATGAATGATAATACCATAAAGTTTGAATTTTCGCTAAGTCAAGAACAATCAAATATTTTTGTTGTAACAATTTATGGATTTAAAACAGATGCCAGTGATTTACAAGAATTAATAGAATTATTAAAATACTATCATCTTAATAGGGAAACTGTGCTTTTGGAAGAAAATGACTGTATTGAAATATTTTCTGGGAATATTGAAGAGAGTCCAGATGCAGGAGACTGGTCGACTTTTTTTGGACCATTTGGCTTTGAAAAGTATAAAACGGAAATTATTCAGAAAACATAATAAAAACCAACCGATGCCGTAAGAAAAGAAATCCTTCGACTTTTAATTGAATATGAGTCTTTTCGCAAATTGCTCGGTTTAAACTAACCAATGTCGTATATAAGAGTTCCATCGTCAAACTCGTAACTTGAATATCAAAAACTCTTATAGCTTATTACTTGGTTTTAATTAAAAAAAAATATGGGAACTATTTTCTACAGAATAGATGAAGACCTGAAAGCAGGAAGAAAGAAAAAGGCCTGTGATAGACTGAGAAATCTGATTAATGAATTTCCTGATGATATTTCTTTAAGAGAGAAACTAGGACAAATTTATTATGATTCAGGATTCAAAGATGAAGCCGGAAAATTTTGGATTTTGTCCGAACTTCAGAATTTTGATATGAAAGAAGCTGTTGATATTTACAGAAATTCTTTAAGCAATTCAGGAAATGCTATTTTAAAAGATATTGTTTTCCGTGGAGATAAAAATCAACTTTCAGAATACTTGAAAAATATTTTAAGTGAATTAGAATCTGACAGTTTTAGAAAGACAAAACACATTCCTGAATTTAAAAGAAAAGATAGAGAGAAGGGAAATTACACAGAATCGAAAGACACTTTTTTAAGTACAATTGGGCTTTACCTTTTTATTGGAGGACTTATTTTACTTCCGGTTTTAGGATTTGTAAAACTTTGTGAGCTAATTAAAATTTTATTTGAAATAATTTTCTAACTACGCAAATAGAATGCGTATCAATACAATAAATTTGTAACTTCAAAAAAATAATAACTATGAATTATTATAAACAATGTCTTAAAGGAGCGGTGTATTGAGGTTAATACTCAATACTTATGAAAAAATTTAAAACGTTAAGACAATCTTTCGGAATCAATGAATACGGATTAATTGATTTTCCGAAAAAGATTTCAAATGTCCAGATTTCCAGAATTTTATATGGAGACGATATGGGATGTTCTTGGTGTTTTCCACACGGCTATGAAACAATTAATTCAAAAGAAATTAAGTTTCAGAGAAGTTGGAAAAAATACAGGAAAACTCAATGGAACACTAAAAAGTAAGTGTCGTAAAAACAGAATTTCTTCGTTTGGGTACAGCATACAGGTTCGAATCCTGTTCCGATAATTCGGGATAGCGTAATTGGTAACGCTCTGTAAGTAAGTGTCTGTTTGATTTTTTACCTTACTTCAAAAACCATCGATGCCGTAAGAAAAGAGCTACTTCGACTTCCAATTGAAACCAAAAACTCTTTTTACAAGTTGCTCGATTTTACAAAATAAAAACAATAACCATAAAAACTTAAAAAAGTAAGTGTCGTAAAAACAGAGTTACTTCGTTGGATGATAAAGCAGGTTCGAATCCTGTAGGTCTCTGTTTGACTTTTTACCTTACTTATATCGATGCCGTAAGAAAGAGTTACTTCGTATCCAAATTGTAAAGCCTCTTTCAAATTTGTTGCTCGATTTTTAAAAAATATAAAATAATCAAGTGTCATTTTAGAATCATACTTCGTATCCAAACATTGTGTCGCAGGTTCGATTCCTGTCTTTTTCTTAAGGAAAAAGTAGCTCAGTCCGGTAGAGCAAATGAAGATTCTTAATTTTTTACCTTGATTTAAAAAATAAGGAGTGTCGTAGAGAAAACTTACTTCGGTAAATCTTATGATCTTGGTTCAACTCCAAAAGCAGGTCTCAATGTCTTGTTTAAGATAGTTTTATCGAATTTTACCTCTTTTTTAAAATGAAAAAAAATATGAACATACCTGAGAATTTGACAGAATTTTTATATTGGCTAAAAGAGCGAACAGAAAGATTGTGGAGTGAAAATACTTGCCAGAAAGGATTTTATGGAGCCAAATGGCAGCCTCTCAGTGAAGAACAAATTGATTTTATTGAATTAAAATATTCTGTAAGATTTACATCTGAGCATCGTGAGTTCTTGAAAATTCTTCACGCTATTGATAAAAAAGAAATTGTAGAATATGAAGAGGAGAGTGAAATAATTTCTGAAGAATGTACTTTCTTTTACAATTGGTTGGAAGACGAAGAAGAAATTTTAAAAACAATGAAAGAACCTTATCAATGGATGTTTGATGATATTGATTCTGTGAATAAAGTTTGGTTGAAATCATGGGGAATAAAACCAAAATCCGAAGCAAAGAGAAAAGAAATTTTTGATGAATGGTTTTCTCACATTCCAAAACTTCTGCCATTAAAGGGAACTCGATTTTTAGTAAGTGATGAAAATCTTAAATGGAAGCCAATTCTTTCAGTTAGAGGTTCTGATATTGCGACAATGGGATGGGATTTTAGAACTTATTTGTTAAATGAAATCAGAAATCATCTTTATATTTATGTTGAGGTTTTTGATGAGGAAGACCAAATGTTTTATCCTGAATTATTATCAGAAGTGCAAGAAATTTTTGATCAGAATTTTAAATATGATAAAACAAAAGACGTTCCTTATCTTAAAGAAATGATGTTGTATTGGTCTTCTGGGTGGAAAAGTTTTGGAATGAATTATCACCCTGAAAATGCAAAAATTCGTCCAATTATAAGAACATTTATTGCTGAAGAAGAAATTTAAAATAAAATAATCAAGTGTCGTCTTAGAATTATACTTCGTATCCAAACATTGTGTCGCAGGTTCGATTCCTGTCTTTTTCTTCGGGAAAAAGTAGCTCAGTCCGGTAGAGCAAATGAAGATTCTTAATTTTTTACCTTGATTTAATAAAAAAGACCTATTCTATAATGAGTAGGTTTTTTATATTAATATGAATAGAGTTTCAATATTTTCTATTATTTATTTAATTCTCCTGAATAATAATTTTTATAAAATTAGAGATTTATTTATGGATTAAAACTATCAAAATAATCCAAACAATTTTCTGGATTATTTTTTTAATGATAAGCATTTCCGTAAATTTATTGCTTGTAAAAATAATATCAAATAAAAATGGAAAGACATAATTACGGGGTGATTGGCCTCGGAGTGATGGGGAGAAATCTCCTTTATAATATTGCCGACAACGGTTTCTCTGTTGCGGGTTTTGACCTCGATGTAGAAAAAGTAAAAGAACTTCACGCAGGTGCAACTCCAGGAACAACAGTTTTAGGAACTGCTTCTTTGGAAGATTTCGTATCTGCATTGGAAACTCCGAGAAAAATTATTCTGATGGTTCCTGCAGGAAAACCTGTAGATGCAGTTTTAGGAAGTATCACGCCGCTTTTGAGCAAAGGTGATATCGTTATAGATGCAGGAAATTCTTACTTCAAGGATACCGACAGACGTATTGCTGAACTGGCTTCAAAAGATCTTCACTTTATGGGAATGGGCGTTTCCGGCGGAGAACAAGGTGCTAGAAGAGGTCCAAGTATTATGCCTGGTGGAGATTTGCAAGCTTTCAATCATCTTCAGCCGATGTTGGAGGCGATTTCTGCAAAAGTTGATGGCGAGGCTTGTACAGCTTATATGGGGAAAGGTTCTGCCGGAAACTATGTGAAAATGGTTCACAACGGAATTGAATATGCAATCATGCAACTCATCAGTGAAGCTTACGACTTGTTAAGAAAAGGAGCGAATCTTAATAACGACCAGCTATATCAAGTTTTCAAAACTTGGAATGAAGGTGAAATGAACTCATTCCTAATTGAAATCACAAGGGATATTTTCCAACAAAAAGATGATTTGACAGACGGTTATCTTGTTGACCAAATCTTAGACAAAGCTGGCGCAAAAGGAACCGGAAAATGGACTTCTGAGCAAGCTATGGAAATTGGCGTTTCTATCCCGACGATCGATATCGCAGTTACTTCAAGAATTTTGTCTGCTTACAAAGATGAGCGTGTTCAGGCTTCTCAATTATATTCTAAAAATGAAATTTCAACTCCGGAAAATACAGAACTTTTCATCAAAGAAGTTGGTGATGCGCTGTATTTGGCTACTTTAATCAGCTATGCTCAAGGTTTGGCATTATTGGTAAAAGCATCCGAAGAATATAAGTTTGAAATTCCGTTGAAAGATGTTGTGAAAATCTGGAGAGGCGGATGTATTATTCGTTCTGTTTTATTAGAAAAATTCTATCAGGCATATTCTAAGGACAAGAATCTATCTAATATTTTATTGGATAAAGCGATTTCTGAAATCGTAAAAGATAAAATTTCTTCATTAAGAAAAACCGCAGCTTTCGCAGCTTCAAACGGAATCTCAGGTTTAGGAATTCAAACCACATTGGGATATTTTGATGCTTATACAACGGAATCTTTACCGGTGAATTTAATTCAGGCTCAACGTGATTATTTTGGAGCACACACTTATCAAAGAATTGATAGGGAAGGTGTTTTTCACACATCTTGGAAAACTTCAAATAATTAATATTCGGGAATCATGAGCGAAGATAAAATCAAACAGCCTACATCAATTATCATTTTTGGTGCAACAGGAGATTTGGCGAAAAGAAAACTTTTTCCTGCCTTTTATAATTTATTTATTGATGACAGATTGCCGGAACAATTTAATATAATTGCTTTAGGAAGAGCGGAAAATACGGATGAAAATTTTAGAAATCACATCAAGGAAAATCTGGAAAACTTTTCAAGGAAAAAAGTAACTTCAAAAGAATGGGAAGATTTCCAAAAACATATCACGTACTTTCAACATCAGTTAGACGAGGAAAATTCTTACATTAATTTAAATCAGAAATTAGAAAGTTATGATCAGGATTATGGGACAAGAGGGAACAGATTATTCTATTTGTCGATAGCGCCTGATTTTGTATCTGTAATTTCCGGTCATATTAAAAAAACTTCCATTGCATCTGATCCTGCAACAGACAGAATCATCATAGAAAAACCATTTGGTCACGATAAAAAATCTGCAATAGAACTGAATGATCTTCTTTCTCAAACCTTTGAAGAAGAGCAGATTTACCGCATCGATCATTATTTAGGTAAGGAAACGGTACAGAATATTTTAGCGTTTAGATTCGGAAATTCCATTTTTGAACCTTTGTGGAATCACAGACATATAGAATCGGTTCAAATTACTGTAGCAGAAGAAGTTGGTGTGGAAAGCAGAGCTAGTTTTTACGAGCAAACTGGCGCGCTGAGAGATATGATTCAAAATCACTTATTGCAAATCCTATGTATGGTTGCGATGGAAGCGCCAGAGTCTTTGGAATCTGGCGAAATCAGAGATCGTAAAGTGGATGTTTTGAAATCTATTCGCAGAATTTCTTCTGATAAAGTTGATCATTATGCCGTGAGAGGACAATATGGTGAAAGTAAAATTGATGGTGTTGAATCAAAAGGTTATCGTCAGGAAGAAGGAATTGCAAAAGATTCTAATACCGAAACTTTTGCGGCAATAAAATTCTATCTCGATAATGAAAGATGGCAAGACGTCCCATTCTATGTTCGTACTGGGAAAAAGATGAAGGAAAAGCATTCTTATATTACAATCCAGTTCAGACCGCTTCCTCATTCTACTTTTTCTGATGGACCTTCTCAATTATCGGCTAATAGATTGATTATTAATATTCAGCCATCTATGGACATCAGACTTCAGTTTATGTCGAAGAAACCTGGACTTTCTTTGGATTTGCAACCTGTAGAAATGGTTTTCAACGATTTTGCTTGTCAGGAAAATAGTCCGGAAGCTTACGAAACATTGTTGCTTGAGGCGCTTTCGGGAGATTTGACATTGTTTATGCGTTCAGATCAAGTAGAAGAAGCTTGGGATGTTGTAAAAACAATTCAAGAAACTTGGGAAAGTACGAAAGATCCTTCTTTTCCAAATTACGAAGCAGGAAGTTGGGGACCAAAAGACAGCAATGCCTTGGTCGAAAGACAAGGCCACAAATGGGTTTGATATTATTAATTAAAACTAAAAAAAATGAATATCACAGTATTTGACAATCTGGATACATTATATAAAAAAGCAGCTGATACATTTGTAGAGCTTTCAAAAAAATCGATTGAAAAAAATAATAAATTTACAGTTGCTTTAAGCGGCGGTTCTTCTCCGAAGGTTATTTTTAAGCTTTTGGCAACGGAAGAATATGCGCAAAAAGTGGAGTGGAGTAAAGTCTATTTTTTCTGGGTTGATGAACGTTGGGTTTCCTTAGAAGATGAAAAAAGCAATGCAAAGATGACTTTTGAAACGCTGCTTGATCACGTTCCGGTTAATAAAAATCATATTTTCCCGATGTATAAAGATGGAATCGAACCAGAAGACTATGCAAAGGAATATGAACAGGAAATTAAAAACGTGCTTGGAGAGCAAGGCATTTTTGATTTTATTCTTCTTGGAATGGGAGATGATGGTCACACGGCTTCATTATTTCCTGGTGAAAAGATCTTGGACGAAAAACAAAAATGGGTTGATGCCTATTATCTGAAACCTCAGGAAATGTTCAGAATCACTTTGACAGCGCCAATAATCAATAAAGCTGAGAATATCTTAGTTGTAGCTTTTGGTGAATCCAAAAAACACGCTTTGAATGAGGTTTTGAACGGAGAATATAATCCTAAATTGTATCCTTTACAATTAATCGATAAGAAACAAAGCTTTCAGTTTTTTACGGATAAAGAAGCCAGAGGATAGCATTAAAAAATAATACTAATTATTGTAAACAGCGCCAATAGGATTCTATTAGCGCTGTTTGTCTTTGGAATTATAATGAAATTCCTATGGAGAATTTATCTTAAAGATTTATAATCTAATTTACTCTTGCCAATTCGCTTCTTCCCCTTGTGGTGCAGCACCGCCCTGAGCTTCTGTAATCGGAGATTTTTCTTGGTTAATATGATAGATGTAAGCTGCTACTTTCTCTGCGTCTCTTCCTGTAATGGTTCCTTCTTTAATAAAAGGTCGCATAGCAGGATTATTTGGTGAACCATTTTCCAGCATCCAAAATACATTTTTGAAGAGGCTTTTTTGTTTGATATTAATCCAGTTTTTGTCAGTAAGATTAGGACCAATTCCACCTTTACCTGAGTCTGAATGGCAAGAAATACAGTTGGTTTTAAAAATCTGTTCACCTTCAGCAATATTATCTGCATTGTAAGTTGCAGTTTCTATATCTATGGATGGTGCGGTTTTCTCATAGTCTTTTATGGAAGCAAGCTGCATTCTTGTTTCATTCTGATATTCTACATCCGGATGCGCATAATCTGTAAATGCAAATGCAATCAAATAAACAACACAGGATGCAATTGTAAAATAAAACAATCCAAGCCACCATTTAGGAAGCGCATTGTCAAGTTCTGTAATGCCATCGAAACCGTGATCTATGAGGATTTCTTTTTCTTCTTTAGAGGTTTGTTTTTTGAAAGCCGAATTCCAAAGTTTTTGAAAATAAGGAATTGATTTTTCTGCTAAGTAAAACTGTTTTTCTTCATCAGACAAAAGCTTGAAATTAGCATTTTCCACTAAATCTGCTATAGAATTCAGAATCAACAGCAGAAGAGTCATTATAACAATAATTCCCCAAAAGATTGGCGTTTTCAAATAGTCTGAATCACCCGAAATTTCGAAAATAATTATGATGAAAATTAAAGTGGAAACAATATAGATGGAAATTGGCGTTCTCGTTTTCATTTGAATTTAGATTTCAGGATTAATTATTTGATACTTGCAGTTTTAATCTCTGTAGTTTTGATGTCGGTTCCCAGTCTTTGCAGATAAGCGATCATAGCGATGATTTCTCTTTGTTCAAGAGGAACAAAAGCATTTCCTTTTGCTTTTCTTTCTTGTTCTATTTGATCCTTCAAGTCTGCGGATTCAGAAAAAATTCTTTGGACAATTGCTTTTGATTGGTTGTTTGCCCAATGGTCTGCAGAATCAATTTCAGCTTTTGTGTAGGGAACATCAAAACTGTTTTTCATTAATAATAATTTATTTACCATTTGAGAACGATCCAGTTTGTTGGCAATTAACCAAGGGAAACGTGGCATAATAGATCCTGCCGAAGTTATTCTAGGATTGTACATATGTTTGAAGTGCCAAGAGTCAGGATTTCTTTGACCCTCACGATGCAGATCTGGTCCTGTTCTTTTTGAACCCCATAAAAATGGTCGGTCGTAAACAAATTCTCCAGCTTTAGAATATTGTCCGTTTTTTCCATCGAATCTCATAACCTCATCTCGGAAAGGACGGATCATTTGAGAATGACAAGAATTACAGCCTTCACGTACATAAAGATCTCTACCTTCCAACTCAAGTGGTGAATAAGGCTTTACAGATGATATCTGTGGTAAATTACTCTTAATGGTTAAGGTTGGAACAATTTCTACTAATCCTCCAATAGCGATTGCTATAAATGCAAAGATTGACAGAAGATGTGGTGTTCTTTCCAGCCAAAGGTGGATTCCTTCGCCTTGTTTTCTGGATTTGCTGACATTAGCCAAAGCAGGAGCTTCTGCAGGAACATTTTTTTGAAATGAACCAACTCTAATGGTTTTATAAACATTAATTACCATCAAAATAGCACCACTTAGATAAAATAATCCTCCTAAAAATCTCATTTTGAAATAGGGTAAAATAGCGGTAACAGTGTCCAGCCAGTTTTTATAAACCAATGTTCCGTCCGGGTTAAATTGTTTCCACATCAAGCCTTGTGTAAAACCTGCTAAATACATTGGAACTGCGTAGAAAATAATTCCTAGAGTTCCCAACCAAAAATGCCAGTTGGCTAATTTTTTAGACCAGATTTCAGTTCTCCACATCACCGGAACCAAATAATAAATAACTCCAAATGCCATAAAACCATTCCAGCCTAACGCTCCCAAGTGCACGTGACCAATTACCCAGTCGGTATAATGGCCAATTTTATTTAAAGATTTTGTAGCCAGAAGAGGACCTTCGAAAGTAGCCATACCATAGCAAGTTACAGCAACCACAAAAAATTTCAAGATTGGTTCTTCTCTTACTTTATCCCAAGCACCTCTTAATGTTAAAAGTCCATTCAACATTCCACCCCAGGATGGAGCAATCAGCATAATGGAGAAGCCGGTTCCAACTGCCTGCGCCCAAGCTGGTAAAGCTGTGTACTGAAGATGGTGCGGTCCTGCCCATAGATAAACAAAGATCAATGACCAAAAGTGAATGATTGATAATTTATAAGAAAATACAGGACGGTCTGCTGCTTTTGGTAAGAAATAATACATTAATCCTAAAACCGGCGTTGTAAGTACAAACGCAACTGCATTATGACCGTACCACCATTGTACCAAAGCATCTTTTACGCCTGCATAAGCAGAATATGATTTCCATCCTGTGAAGGATAAGGGAACTTCTAAATTATTGAAAATATGAAGCATCGCAACAGCAATCCAAGTTCCGATGTAAAACCAAATGGCAACATACAGATGTCGAACTCGACGTTTGATAATCGTTCCAAACATATTAATTCCGAAAATAACCCACGATACAGTGATTAGAATATCAATTGGCCATTCATGCTCGGCATATTCTTTAGAGGTGTTGATTCCCATTAAAAATGTGATGACTACAGCAATAATCATCAATTGCCAACTCCAGAAATGGATCCAAGAAAGCGTATCGCTATACATTCTGGTTTTCAAAAGCCGCTGCATACTGTAATAAGCGCCACAGAAAAACGAATTACAAACAAAGGCAAAAATTACAGCACTCGTATGCAACATTCTGATCCTTCCAAATCCCATTGCTCCTTGAGTGCTTATTAATCCTTGAATATTACCGCTTCTTAAACTTTGAATGGTTGTATCATCCGTTCCAAAAAGAAATTCAGGTAGTTCAGGATAAAATAACATCAGGGCTGCTGTAAGCCCCAGAATAAAACCTATAATTCCAAATGTTACAGTCGCATAGAGAAATGCTCTGACAATATTATTGTCATACTGAAATTTTTGTGTCTCCATAATTACGTTTTGATTTGAAGTATAATTCTACTTCATAAAAAACGCCTTCAGAAAGACACTTTTTTATAGAAATAAATATCATACTACAGTTTTTATGTTTTGACAAAGGTATTTGGTAACTTTGTGAGGTACTATTAGATAAACTTCTAAAGTATACTAAAAACTACTAAAACATAAGCAATGAAATTGTGCGGCGAAAACATCAGAAAAATAAGAAGAGATAAGGATTACACTCAGGAGTATATGGCTTTTGAGATGGGCATTTCTCAAAAATCTTATTCGGATATTGAAAATTCTAAGGTTAAAATCAATCTTGATATTTTAACAAAGATTTCGGCTATATTAGATATAAAGCCTTCTGATATTTGCAGTATTTCTGATCAATGCGGCGGAAGTCATTATGAAAGCAAATACAATGAATTGCTTGATTTTATTAAAAAAAATAATATCTCTGTGCCAGGAGAATTATTATAACTTTTAACAAATTAATAATAGCCGATATTCTCCAGCCTTTTCTTTAGGAGCCCGATGAATGCAGGGTAAAACATTTTGCCCCGGATGATCTACAGCTAGTCTCCAAAGATGACCTAAATCTAAATTAATTGGCTGAGCATTAGTTTTGGGCTCATAATGCAAATCAAAATAGTTTTCCTTCAAAAAGGTCTCAAATTCTTCATCCTGATCATCGTGTAGTTCTTTAAGCTTTTCCCGGATTTCGGGAATCAGAATTTTTTGTATGACTTGTTCATTAGGAATAATATCGCTGGCAGATCCATAATAGGTGCACAAAAATGTACTGGTAGCAACGGGTGAACGATCTACGTGAAAAGAATATACATCTGTTGAAATGAAATCAAATTCATCATCCCGTTCATAATTTTTAAGCAAATTGAGTGATGGTAATGCGCCGAAATCAGTCAGTAATTGTAAATCATTTAAAATAATTTCTCGTGCTATTTGACCATTTTCTGATAACGTTAGTGATAAAAGGTCTTCAATGGTAATTTCTGTGATATTATCTTTCAACTGAAGTTTAGAAACAATTTCTTTAAAATCCCCAATTAAATCTCTTTCCCAACAAATGGCATTAATATCTCCTTGAAAATTGGTGTTTACAAGATCAGAAAAGTTAGAAACTATGGCAATTTGTTTATTTTCAGAGAATGCGGTTTTCATTTAATTCGGGAATTAGATTATTTGATTCGATACAAAAATAATAAATAGCTTAGACTAATATAAATTGACATTGATTTGTAGAAAGATAATTTTTTATAATTTAAGAGACTGTTTAAATTTCATAGGCTTTTCATTTTGAGCGAAACGAAGTCGAAAAATCTTAAATGTCTTAATTCCAAAAAATTCTTCATTTCATCCTGCTTCAAAAAATTCTATTCAGAAATCGAAGATTCGATGAAGTCAATTACAAAAAGAACTTTTATATAAAATTTAAACAAACTCTAGATAAACCTAGATAATCATTGACCAATTCTTGATTTTAATCCTTGAAAGGTGATAAACATCGATTAACAGTAGCTCAATTACCATCGTAACCTTGTTATTACGAACTATTTTTGTAAGTGTTTTTAAAGTTAAATTATGATTCTAAATCAAATAAAGTGATAGATTCGATCATAAAAATGTGTGTTATTTAAGATTTGGCATTAAAAAAAGTAAAAAAATAGTTCGCTAATTGGAGGTTTTAAGATATGAAAAGTAGTTTTTCTATACTTTATTTAAAATTTTTTGATCAGATATTATGATAATTCTTATCATATTTAATTATTTAAGAATATCAAAATTCTGATTTTTTTTAATACCAATTAAAATTCCTATTCATAAACATATTTCAATAATATATCATATCATGTAAGATAAGCTTATCATATTTTGTATTCAATTCTTATCATATAAAATAGATATGTAAATGATTGATAAGCAGTGAATAATGAAAAAAATATTTTTTTATCTCAATTGTATTTTTATATTTGTAATGTTACGTAAATGTTAACTCAATAATGAATTTCAATTTTATTCATACTTATGTCTCTGTTGACTGTGTTGTTTTTGGTTTCGATCATGAGAACCGGCTCAATATCTTATTGGCTCAAAGATATCTTGATGATATGCCGACAGATAAACAAAAAAAATTACCAGGTAGTTTGATCTTGAGTAACGAAGATGTGGATGATGCTGCAGAGAGAGTTCTACATGAATTGACCGGAATCAAGAAAATGGTACTGAAGCAATTCAAATGTTTTGCAGATCCTATGCGTGCAAGTAATAAACACGATATACAATGGATGGAAGAGGAGTACAAGCACAATATTGATAGAATTATGACAGTTGCCTATCTCTCGCTTTGTAAAATAGATCATAAAATAAACAGTGCTAAATATGATACAGTTGACTGGTGTCCAATAGAAAAATTGCCGGCATTGCCATTTGACCATAATCAAATTATCAAAGAATCGTTGGTGGAAATTAGAAAATGGATAGAATCTGATTTCTCTATTATTTTCGAATTGCTTCCTAAAAAATTCACGATCAGACAACTTTACCAATTGTATAATGCGGTAAGTGAGAGAAATATTGATATTAAGAATTTTCATAAAAAAATTTCTTCCTTCAATTACATCATTCAGTTGGATGAGATTGAGGCTAATGTTGCTCACAGAGCGGCTCGGTACTATAAATTCGATGCCAAAATTTATAAGAAAAACAATAATAAATTAATCAAATAATCCCACACTGTAAAATGTATTTGCTTGGATATGATATAGGTAGTTCGTCCGTAAAGGTTTGTCTAATGGAAGCTTCTAGCGGCAAAATTATCGCATCAGACTTTTCTCCCAAAAAAGAAATGAAGATTTCTGCCATTCATCCCGGATGGGCAGAGCAGAATCCTTCAGACTGGTGGATTAATTTAAAATTGGCTCACGAATCTGTAATACACCATTCCGGAATTGACCCAGAAGATATCAAAGCAATTGGAATCACCTGGCAGATGCACGGATTGATATTGGTTGACAAAGACCAAAATCTTCTTAGACCATCAATTATTTGGTGTGATAGTAGAGCTGTTCCTTACGGTGAAAAAGCATTCAAAGCTATTGGAGAAGAAAAATGTCTTTCTCATCTTTTGAATTCTCCAGGCAATTTTACAGCTTCAAAACTAGCTTGGGTAAAGGAAAATGAACCAGAGATCTTTGAGAAAATTGATAAAATAATGCTTCCGGGAGATTACATCGCAATGAAACTTTCCGGAGAGATCGGAATCACTGTAGAAGGTTTGTCAGAAGGGATTTTTTGGGACTTTAAAAACAATTGTATCTCGGAAGATGTGATTAATTATTATGGCATTCCAAAAAAAATCTTCCCAGAGATTGTTCCCACATTTGGAGTTCAGGCAAACGTTTCCGCAGATGCAGCTCAGGAATTAGGTTTGAAAATCGGAACACCAATTTCTTACAGAGCAGGAGATCAACCAAATAATGCGCTTTCCCTTAATGTTTTCAATCCGGGAGAGATTGCTTCAACGGCTGGAACTTCGGGCGTAGTTTATGGCGTGTTGGATAAGTTGGATTATGATAAATTATCGAGAGTGAACACTTTCGCTCACGTGAATCATACCGCAGAACAAACCAGATTAGGAGTTTTGCTTTGCATCAACGGAACCGGAATCTTGAACTCCTGGCTGAAACATAATTTCGCAACATCATTATCCTCTTATGGTGATATGAATGACTTAGCATCGCTTTCTCCAATTGGTTCCAAAGGACTTAGCATTATTCCATTTGGAAACGGTGCGGAAAGGGTTTTGGAAAATAAAGAAACAGATTGCTCGATACACGGCATTAATTTTAACATCCATTCCAAAGGTGATATTCTTCGCGCTGCACAAGAAGGAATCGTTTTCTCTTACGAATACGGAATGGAGATTATGAGAAATATGGGAATGGACATCCAGGTTGTAAAAGCTGGAAATGCTAATATGTTTTTGAGTTCGATATTCCGCCAGACATTATCCAGTGTGAGTGATGTTGTGATTGAACTTTATGATACAGACGGAGCAGTTGGTGCAGCTAGAGCAGCCGGAATGGGAATCGGATTTTATGCAGATTCCAAGGAAGCCTTTGCTTCATTAGAAAAAATAGCAGTGATAGAACCGGAACACGAAAAAAGAGATCAATATTTAGAGGCTTACGGAAAGTGGGATAGTTACCTGAAGCACATTATATAAATCCAATTAAATAGAAGTTTTACCAAGCTCGCTGAGAATCAAAAAATCAGTGAGAAGGGGATTTCTATGTCAAAATTTAGAAAATAATTAAATATATAAATCAAGAATTATGAACATTTTAAAAGGAACAAAGGAGTTTTTTCCAGGTGTTGAACAAATCAAATTTGAAGGAAAGGAAAGCAGAAATCCATTGGCATTCCGCTATTATGATGCAGACAGAGTAGTAATGGGAAAACCAATGAAAGAATGGATGCGTTTCGCAATGGCTTGGTGGCATACACTATGCGCTGACGGAAGTGACCCATTTGGCGGACCAACTATTCATCATCCTTGGAATATCGGAAATGATGCCGTTTCCAGAGCAAAATATAAAATGGATGCAGGCTTCGAATTTATGACCAAAATGGGCTTCGGATATTACTGTTTCCACGATGTAGATCTTGTAGATCCTGCAGACAACTGGAAAGATTATGAAAGCAATCTTCAGCAAATTGTAGAGTACGCAAAAGAAAAACAAAAAGAATCTGGGATAAAATTACTTTGGGGAACTGCAAACGTTTTCTCTCACGAAAGATATATGAACGGCGCTTCTACCAATCCAAACTTCGATGTCTTGGCTTGCGCAGGCACTCAGGTTAAGAATTCTATTGATGCAACAATAGCACTTGGCGGAGAAAATTATGTTTTCTGGGGCGGAAGAGAAGGTTATATGACACTTCTGAATACCGATATGAAACGTGAGAAAGAGCATTTAGCAAAATTCCTTACAATCTCCCGTGACTATGCAAGAAGCCAAGGGTTTACAGGTAATTTCTTAATTGAACCAAAACCAATGGAGCCAACCAAACACCAGTATGATTATGATGCAGAAACAGTAATTGGATTCTTGAGACATTATGGATTAGACAAAGATTTTAAATTAAACCTTGAAGTTAATCACGCAACATTGGCTGGTCATACATTCGAGCACGATTTACAGGCAGCTGTAGATGCAGGAATGTTGGGAAGTATCGATGCGAACCGTGGCGATAACCAAAATGGTTGGGATACAGACCAGTTCCCGATTGACTACTACGACTTAGCTCAGGCTTGGTTAGCGATCATCCCAAGCGGCGGTTTAGGAAGTGGCGGCGTTAACTTCGATGCGAAAATCAGAAGAAACTCCACAGATCCGGAAGATTTGTTCATATCTCATGTTTCGGGAATGGATGTTTTCGCAAAAGGATTGTTGGTAGCAGCAGACATTTTGGAAAAATCAGATTATAATAAGTTGAGAACAGAAAGATATTCATCTTTCGATAATGGAAACGGGAAAAGTTTTGAAGAAGGAAAACTCACTTTGGAAGATCTTCAAAGAATAGCTCACGAAATTGGCGAGCCACAAAGAAAAAGTGGTAAACAAGAATTGTTTGAAGCTATTGTCAATATGTACATCTAAGTACAATAGTTTTTATTAATACTCAAACAAACAAAAATTATGAATAAATTTAATTTTGCCAAAAATAGAGCTGCAATATTCTTTGCAATGGCTTTGTTGCCTTCTAGTCTTGTTTATTCACAAACTAAAAATGATACAGTTTCAACCAGCGAAAAAAAGATAGAAGAGGTTGTTGTCATTGGATATGGTAAGCAGAGAAAAGAATCTGTTACAGGCTCCGTAGTTTCTGTAAAGGGTGATGTGATGAGAGAAGTTCCTTCTTCGAATGTCAGTCAGGCATTACAAGGAAGAGTTGCCGGGGTCGATATTTCACAAACTTCTAGTAAACCAGGATCGCCAATGCAGATAAGAATCAGAGGTACACGTTCTTTAACGGCAGACAATGATCCGCTTATTGTATTGGATGGGATTCCTTTTCCAGGATCTTTAGCAGATATTAGCCCCAATGATATCCAAAGTATGGATATCTTGAAAGATGCTTCTGCAACTGCTATTTACGGTTCTCGTGGAGCTAATGGTGTTATTTTGATTACTTCCAAATCGGGAAGAAAAAGACAAAAAGCTACATTGTCATATAATACATTTACAGGTCTTTCTACCATTTTCTCAAAATATCCAATGATGAGTTCTGAAAAATTCATTAAACTGAGAGAAGATGCAAATCTTTTTACACAACCAGGAGTTGATGAGTCCAATAGTACTAATACAGATTGGCAAGATTTATTGTATAAAAAAGGAGTCATTACAAATCATGATCTTGGGATTTCTGGAGGTACAGAAAAAAGTTCTTATAATTTCGGATTTAGTTATTATAATGAACAATCTGTATTGCCGGGACAAGGTTTTGAAAGGCTGAATTTTAGAGGAAGCTTAGATCAGGATCTTGGTCAGTATTTCCGAGTAGGAATGTCAACAAATAACTCTTATACAGTAAATAAGGGAAGTAGTTTAGGAATTTATAATGCATTAAGCAATACGCCAATTGCAACTGCATACAATGCTGATGGAACTCCGAAACGACTTATCAAAATGTCATCTGATGATCAGTTTGCAGTGACAAGAGATGTTATTGATGGCTTAGGTGATGCTTGGGTAGACAGAGCGATAGGATTTAATTCTTATAATAATTTCTTTGGCGAATTTAAAATTCCGTGGATTAAAGGTTTGACACTAAGAACAAACATCGGTCTGAATTTTAGAACTTCCAATACAGGAACTTACGTTGGAGAAGGTATTTTCAGTTCAAAAGAAGATACACCATCTGTAGCTACAATTGGAAATTCTTTGACAACGCATTGGGTAAACGAAAATATCTTAACATTCGATAGAACTTTTGCTGATAAGCATAAGGTCAATGTAGTGGCTTTACAATCTCAGGAACAAACAAGATTCAACAGTTCATTCGTTAAAGCTTTGGATATTCCTTCAGATCAGTTCCAATTCTATAATCTAGGACAAGCTCAAGGCGAAGTTACAATTGATCCTAATAACCAAGGTTATTATAAAAGAGGTTTGAAATCTTGGATGGGACGTGTAATGTATGAGTATGATGGGAAATATATGTTCACAGCATCTATCAGAGGAGATGCATCTTCTGTATTGGCACCAGGATATCAATGGAATATTTATAATGCATTTTCTGCAGGTTGGAATATTGCTAAAGAAAATTTCCTAAAAGATTCTCAGTATATCAACCAATTTAAATTACGTGCAGGATACGGAGAGACTTCCAATCAAGCTGTAAAACCGTACTCTACCTTTGGACGTTTAACAACGGAGCCGTATAATTTTGGAAGTACAAACGCAATGGGATATTATGTGTCAACGTTACCAAATTCTAAATTAGGCTGGGAATTTTCAGAAACTTGGAACTACGGTTTAGATTTCGGATTTTTCAACAACAGATTGACAGGTACATTTGAATATTATTCAACAGCTACAAAAAATCTCTTATTAGATGTTAAACTTCCCGCTACTTCTGGTGTAGGTAGTTATACTGGAAATGTGGGTTCTACAAGCAATAAAGGATTTGAAATTTCATTAAATGGTTCGATTTTTAATAATCCTGATGGGTTTTCTTGGGATTTAGGAGCTAACCTTTATTCAAATAAGAATAAGATCACATCTTTGGCTTCTGGTGCTACTAGCGATCCTATCAACTGGTGGTTTGTTGGACATTCTATTAATTCTATTTATGATTATCAATATACTGGACTATGGCAGTCTGGAGATCCTTATATGAATATTTTGGAACCTACTTCTAATCCAAATGACGTGATAGGTTCGATAAAAGTATTGTACACAGGTGGTTATAATGCCGATGATACACCGACAAGAGCTATTAATGCGAGTGATAGACAGATCATCAACACAGATCCTGATTTCCAAGGTGGCTTTAATACAAGATTAGCATATAAAAACTTTGATCTTAGTGTAGTTGGAGCTTTCAAAAGCGGAGGTGTTCTTATCAGTACTCTCTATGGTTCTAGTGGATACCTGAATATGCTAAGTGGAAGAAGAAATAATGTGGATGTAGATTATTGGACAGAAGAAAATCCTAATGTTAAATATCCAAGACCGGGAGTTTATCAAAGCAATAACAACCCAAAATATGGAAGTACATTGGCTTATTTTGATGCTTCTTATCTTAAAATCAGAACGATAACTTTGGGGTACAACTTCACACAAGGAGTTTTCAAAAAAGCAGGAATAACGAAATTAAGAGTTTATGCTACGGTAACCAATCCTTTTGTATTTTTCTCTCCATATCATAAAGAATCGGGAATGGATCCTGAAACAAACTCTTTAGGTAATGAAAACCAAGCAGTAACGGATGTGTATCCATCAAGATTCCTGACCATAGGAACCAATACGCCATCTCTTAGAAACTATTTACTTGGTTTAAACTTAACATTCTAAAAATTATTCAAATGAAAAAGTTCAGAATAAATACAGTAGCAAAAATTTTACTTTGCACAGTAGTACTTTCAAGCTGTTCAGACATATTGGAAGAAGAGCCAAGAAATATATATACGCCAGATTATTTCGAAACAGAAGGTGGCGTTTTAGGTGGTATCACCTCTATGTATGCCCACTTAAGATATATTTACGGAAATGGATATTGGCTTAATGCTAGTGAAACTGGTACAGATGAATATACTTACGGACATGCTGGAGACAGCAACTTTAAGGATATGGATATGTCCGGAGCAGGTAATCTGACGCCATCAAGTAGCCGTGCTGATGTTCTTTGGAGTAACGCTTTCAGGAATATTAATACTGCGAACGGAGTTATACAAAAAGGATCATTGGTAGGAGTTTCTGATGCGATTATTGCGGAAGCCAGATTTTTCCGTGCATTCGATTATTTTATGCTTACCCAAACTTTTGGCGGTGTTCCTTTAGATTTAGGCTCCGGAGAATTGCAGTTTAATGTAAGTACTTTTAGAGGTTCCAAAAGGAATACAGTTCCAGAAGTCTATTCTAAAGCAATCTTCCCTGATTTGGTAAAAGCCCTACAAGATTTACCGGCTTCTCCGCGTGTAACAGGAGGTGTAACAAAAACGGTTGCCAGACTTTATCTTGCAAAAGCTTATTTAACTTTTGGTTGGTGGTTAGAAAACCCAAATAATATACCTACTTACCCACAATCATCCAGAACAGATTTGGATGGACATAACGCACAATGGTATTTCCAACAAGCTTATAATTTTGCATTAGAAGGAATTAATAATCCTGGAACATACGGTCTACAAGCAACTTATTATGATGTCAATTTGGCTCAAAATGATCGTCACAAAGAGATGTTATTGTACGCAGATCATACAGAGTCCAGTGAATATTATGATGGATCCAGTCATTCATATAATTCGGGATCTTCACCAGGAAACTTTGCCGCTTGGATGACAACTTGGGATTATACTTTTCTTGAAAGTTCATCAGATGTATCTTGGGCAGGTTCAAAAGTTCGTACGGTACAAAGAGAAGCTGCGCAAGCTTATGGAAGACCTTGGAAATGTATGGCTCCAACAATTGAAGCTGTTAAAAATACTTTTGCAGATAAAACAAACGATTCTAGATATGACGGAACTTTTGTTACGGCTTTTAGATCAAACTGGAATAAAGCAGGAATTAATAGCTCTACATTATATGGAGCCAATGGATTGCCAGTACAGGTAGGAAGTGCAATTCTTACATTTTTAGATAATGAACCTTCAGGATCTATAGATTATTCCAATTCAGTTTATAAAAGTAATGTAGGAGCAGGAGTGCTGCCGGGAAGAGCCGATTTTGTAATTTCACCAAACGGCATTAGTAGATATGCTTATCCTAATCTTTGGAAAATTGGAACTTACAGAACGGATAATGGTACTGGTCTTGGTCAGCCAAATGGAGGTATTACTCGTCCATTTCCAATTGCTAAATTTTCAGAGCTTTATTTCGTAGCTGCAGAAGCAGCTGTGAAAGGTGCAACTGGAGCTACAAGCGCAAGAGATTTGATTAATGTAATCAGAGCTAGAGCTGGTAAATGGAGATGGAACAATAATGGGAATGTTGTTAAAAATGAAGATAATAGCGCTGCAATGACTGCCGCTACACCAACTGCAATCACAATTGATTATGTATTAGCAGAAAGATCCAGAGAATATTTTGGAGAAGGTTACAGATGGTTTGATCTTGTAAGAACTCAAAAATGGGGAGATTTAGCTAAGTCTTATACAATAGGCGGAACAGCAGTGGGTGATCATACACCAAAAACTTACAATAGAACAATATCTAATTATCTATATCTAAGACCTATTCCACAGACACAAATGGATGCTATGGAAATGACAGCTAGCGAATTAGCTGCCTACCAAAATCCTGGATATTAATTATTAAAATTTCACATTCATATCAATCAAGAACAAAGTAGGTGTAGTTGTTACGCCTGCTTTGTTTAATGATAATTAAAATAATAATTATGGAGAAAACTTGGCGCTGGTTCGGTAAAAAAGATAAGATTAAATTAGATATGCTTCGCCAGATTGGGGTGGAAGGAATTGTTTCGGCACTTCACGATATTTCGAACGGAGAAGTTTGGCCTTTGGAAGCCATCAATGAATATAAAAATTACATCGAAAGTTTCGGACTTCGTTGGTCTGTCGTAGAAAGTCTTCCGGTAAGTGAAGCCATCAAATATGCAGGAAAAAATAGAGATTCTTTAATTGACAATTATATTACAAGTCTTGAAAATTTAGGGAAAGCAGGTGTTACAACGGTTTGCTACAACTTTATGCCGGTTTTGGATTGGGCAAGAACAGACCTTTATTTTCAATGGGCAGATGGCTCGTCATCATTGTATTTTGATAAAGCCAAATTTGCTTATTTCGAAATTCATATCTTGGAAAGACAAGGTGCAGAAAAAGATTATACTTCCGAAATTCTTAGCAAAGCCGAAGAACTAAAACAAACAATCACCGAAGACGAAAAAAACGATTTGATTGATTCAATTATCGTTAAAACCCAAGGTTTTGTCAACGGAAATATCAAGGAAGGCGACCAAAATCCGGTAGCGATTTTCAAAAGTCTTCTAGCTTTATATGACGGAATCGATAAAAACCTGCTTCGTCAGAATATGAAATATTTCCTCGAAAGAATAATGCCTGTCTGCGAACAACACGGAATCCAAATGTGTGTTCATCCGGATGACCCACCGTTCTCATTATTAGGTTTACCAAGAATCGTAACAAACGAAGAAGACATCGACTGGTTCCTAAATGCTGTCGATAATCCACACAACGGACTCACTTTCTGCACAGGTTCTTTGAGTGCAGGATTACAAAATGACGTTCCAAGATTAGCTCAAAAATATGCTTCCAGAACCAAATTTGTGCATCTCAGAAGTACAAATGTCTTCGAAAATGGAGATTTTATAGAAGCACATCATTTGGAAGGTAGAGGGAAATTAATCGAAGTTATTCGTGTCTTCGAAAAGGAAAATCCAAGCCTGCCAATGCGTGTAGACCACGGCCGACTTTTGACAGATGATACTGATAAAGGTTACAATCCAGGATATTCATTTTTAGGAAGAATGCTGGCTTTAGGTCAAATCGAAGGTGTAATGGCTGCTGTCAATTATAAATAAATATTAAAAAAAATGAACAAATCATTCAGCATAAAAGATAAAGTTGCAGTCATCACAGGCGCTTCCGGAGTTTTAGGAGGAAGTCTTGCCAAAAGTTTTATTGAAGCCGGAGCAAAAGTGGTGGCTTTGGGAAGAAACCAGGAAACTCTTGATGTTCGTGTAAAAGAATTGACGGACTTAGGTGGCGACGCATTCGCTGTAGAAACCAACGTAATGAATGTCGAAAGTCTTGAATCAGCTTCTCAAAAAATCCTTAAAAAATATGGAAAGATTGATATCCTGCTTAATATCGCTGGTGGAAATATCCCTTCAGCAACGCTTTCTCCTGAGCAATCTTTTCTGGATGCAAATATTGAAGGATGGAATCAGGTAACAGACCTTAATATCAACGGAACGGTTTATCCAAGCTATGTTTTCGGGAAAGTGATGGCAAATCAGGGAAGTGGAAGCATTGTGAATATTTCTTCTATGGCGGCTTATTCGGCAATTACTCGTGTTGCCGGTTATTCGGCAGCTAAGGCGGCGATTACCAATTTTACCCAATGGCTGGCTTCTGATTTAGCTTTAAAATATGGCGATAAAATCCGTGTGAATGCAATTGCTCCAGGATTTTTTATCGGAGACCAAAACAGAGCAATTCTTCTGAATCCGGACGGCTCGCTGACTGACAGAAGTAAAAAAGTCATTGCAAAAACGCCAATGGGACGTTTCGGCGATGCAGAAGAACTTAATGGCGCTGTGCAGTTTTTGTGTTCAGATGCCGCAAGTTTTATTACAGGTGCTTTACTGCCTATTGATGGTGGTTTCAGTGCTTTTAGTGGTGTGTAATATTTCTCAAATATTTTTATATTTTCTTAAGAGACCTTGTCATTAATTTATTTTTTTAACAGGGTCTTTTTTTCTAAAATTTACAACTTGTTTGGTTGGCTAATGAATAAAAATCAAAAATGAAAGACAGAATTCCAAACGATATTTTCTCCGATTCTTTTCTGTTGCAAAACTCCAAAGCTGAGAATTTATATTTCGGTTATGCAAAGGAACTTCCGATTATAGATTATCACAATCATTTGGAACCTGATGTGATTTCTGGAAACAAAAATTTCCGTTCTCCAACAGCAATTTGGCTGGATGGCGACCATTACAAATGGCGGGCAATGAGAAATTTCGGGGTTGATGAAAGATTTATTTCCGGACAGGCAGACGATAAAGAGAAGTTCCAAAAATGGGCAGCAACAGTTCCTTACACGCTTCGGAATCCTCTATTTCATTGGACCCATTTGGAACTCAAAAATTCTTTCGGGATTAAGGAATATCTCTCTGATAAAAATGCGAATGACATTTATTCTTCAATGCAGGAGTCTTTGCAGAAACCAGAATTCACGCCACAGAATTTACTCACAAGTTATAAAGTAGAAGCACTTTGCACGACAGATGACCCAGCTGACAGTCTGGATTATCATAAAAAATTAAAAGAAAGCAATTTCAAAACAACAGTCTTACCAAGTTTTCGACCTGATGTTTACATCAATATCATCGACCCGAAATCTTATATTCTAAATATCAAAAAGCTTGAAAAAGCATCGCAAATTAACATTAATTCTGTTTCAGATTTATTGAGCGCCTTTCAATCCAGAATCAATTATTTTGATGAGGTTGGCTCTAAAGTTTCAGACCACGGCTTCGAATATTTTCCAGATACCACCCAATGGAATTCTGATTTAGAAAAAGAATTTTCAGAATTTCTAAAAGGCAATCAGCTTACATTTTCCAATCCGGATGCGCTTTGCGGATTTCTTTTGAAAGAGCTCTGCAAAATGTATTCTGACAAAGGCTGGGTTCAGCAGTTTCACGTTGGTGCGACTCGAAATAATAATGCTTTGATGCTGAAAAACATTGGTGCAAATACTGGTTTCGATGCGATTGGCGAACAATATTTTGCCCAAAGAATGAGCGTTCTTTTTGACGAACTCAATTCTGAAAACAAACTCGCCAAAACAATTATCTACAATCTGAATCCAATTTACAATGAAGTTTTGGCTTCTCTTGCAGGCAATTTCAATGAATCCGGAATCAAAGCCAAAATACAATTCGGCGCCGCTTGGTGGTTTTTAGACCAATTGGATGGAATGCAGAAACAAATGAACACGCTTTCCAACATCGGTCTGATAAGCACTTTTGTAGGAATGCTGACCGACTCCAGAAGTTTTCTTTCGTTTTCCAGACACGAATATTTCAGAAGGTTGCTTTGCAATATGTTCGGCAACGAAATGGAACAAGGTCTTTTGCCAAATGACGAAGAATGGGTCGGAAAAATCATTCAGGACATCTGCTATCACAACGCGAAAAATTATTTCAATTTTTAAAAATGAGTCAAGGAACTTCAAATAAAATTTTATGCTTCGGGGAATTGCTTTTGCATTTCGCTCCGGATTCTGATGGCTATTGGTTGAAAAATCAATCTGTCAAAATTTACGTTGGAGGAGCAGAATATAATGTCGCTTCGGCACTTTCAAGATGGGGAAATCAGGTTTCTCTGTATTCTGCTTTACCGGAAAATTATCTTGGAAATCAGTTGGAATCAAAATTAAGAAACGAAAAAATAGAAGTTCTGGCAGAAAAATCAAATGGCAGACTAGGAACTTTTTATCTTCCTTTTGACGGCGATATGCAGAATGCAAAAGTTATCTACGACCGTTTTCCTTCAGTTTTCATAGAATCAGATTTCTCTGGATTTTCTGATGATTCAATTTTTGAAAATGTGACTTGGCTTCATATCAGCACAATTACGCCGGCTTTGAGCGAGAACGCTTTCCGAAAATGTTTTGATTTGATGAAAAAAGCTAACGCTCGAAATATCAAAATTTCTTTGGATTTAAATTATCGTGCATCGCTTTGGCAGAATCAAAACCCGTATGAGAAAATCTCCCAATTAATGCCGTTTGTGAATGTTTTGATGGGAAATATCTGGTCAATTCAGGAATTTTTAAATATCCCAATTGAATATGAACTGAACGGGAATTTCAATGATGAAAATCTTTTGAAACAAGCTGAAAAATCGGCATCAGAAATTCAAAAACAATATCCAAATGTAGAATTGATTGCCAACACTTTCCGATTTACGAAAGGCGATGAAGTTAATTATTACGCGACTTTATATTCTGAGGGGAAATTATTCATTTCAGAAAAATATTATTCTGATAAGATTTTGGAAAGAGTGGGAAGTGGTGATTCTTTTATGAGCGCTTTGATTCACGGAAGTCTTAAAGAAAATTCTGTCCAAAAAATCCTGAATGATGCAACGGAAGTCGCCTTCAGAAAGCTTTTTGTAAGTGGCGATACCATCAATGAAACGATTAATATCGAAAATCTATGAGTTTAAATATCATACAAAAAATAAAAGAACAGAAAATAATTCCTTTGTTCTACGATGATTCTTTTGAGGTTTCAAAAAACATTACCAAAGCTCTTTATGAAGTAGGAATCCGTGTGATTGAATATACGAATCGTGGCGAATCAGCTTTAGAAAATTTCAGAAAATTAAAAGAATTATCAACGACAGAATTTCCTGAACTTTTCTTGGGAATCGGAACCGTGAAAAATATTTCAGAGATGGATGATTTCATTGATGCTAAAGCGGATTTTATCATTACGCCAATCATTAATGAAGAATTGGTAAAACATTCTGTTGAGAAAAATATTTTGTTGATTGCGGGTTGCTTCACACCTTCGGAAGTTAATCTTGCTTATCAAAACGGACTTCGGATGGTAAAGATTTTTCCTGCAGATTTAGCTGGTAAAAATTACATAAAATCAATTTCGCCGGTTTTTCCGGAAATGGAATTTATGCTGACAGGCGGAATCAATGCGGATGCTCAGGATATTTCCGAATGGATGAGCGGAGGTGCAGTGGCAGTTGGACTTGGAAGTGCTTTGGTTAAAAAAGAGTTTTCCGATGAACAGATAAAAGAAAAGGTTGAACAATTATTATCCCAATTAAATCAAAAATAAGATGAAGGCACCACAAAAAAAGAATCTGAGATGGTTTATGTTGTTTTTGGTTTTTCTGGCAACAACAATCAATTATCTTGACCGCCAGGTGATGGGACTTCTGAAACCCACTTTGGAAGCAGAGTTTGGCTGGTCAGAAAAAGATTACAGTTACATTGTGATGGCTTTCACAGCATCTTATGCTTTGGGAAATCTTTTGATGGGAAGGTTTGTAGATAAAGTAGGTTCTAAGATTGGATATGCGGTTTCTTTGGTAGTTTGGAGTTTGGCTTCTATCGGTCACGGATTTGTGAAAAGCACAATGGGATTTTTGTTTGCAAGAACAGCATTGGGACTTTCAGAAGCAGGTAATTTTCCTGCAGCCATCAAGTCTGTAGCAGAATGGTTTCCGAAAAAAGAAAGGGCTTTGGCAACAGGGATTTTCAATTCCGGAGCAACAGTTGGAGCAATATTAGCGCCTATTCTGGTACCTTTTATTTTAGGACATTACGGCTGGCAGGAGACTTTTGTCTGGATTGGCGCGGCTGGATTGTTGTGGCTGGTACTTTGGTGGCGTTTTTATAATAAACCCGAAGGAAATAAAAATCTTTCTGCAGAAGAACTGGCTTACATCAAAAGTGACCAAGAGGAAAATCAAAATAATTTGCCAAGCGCACCTCTGAAAGATATTCTGAAACTAAAAGCAACTTGGTCTTTTGCCATCGGAAAAATGATGACGGACCCAATCTGGTATTTCTTTATGTTTTGGTTACCTGCCTATTTTGCAGATGTTTTCAAAATGGATTTAACGAAACCTTCATTACCATTGATTTTAATCTACAGTGGAACAACCATTGGAAGTATTGGAGGCGGTTATTTGTCTTCAACTTTAATCAAAAAAGGTTGGGAAATCAACAAAGCTCGAAATTTTACAATGTTACTTTTCGCATTGCTGGTCGTTCCGGTTATGTTTTCAAAATATCTGGATAATATGTGGATGATTACGGTTGTAATTGCTTTTGCGACTGCTGCGCATCAAGGTTGGAGTGCTAATCTAATGACTGCTGTTGGCGACAAATTACCCAATAATTATGTGAGTTCTGTCATTGGTTTTGGCGGAATGATGGGTTCTGTTGCGGGAATCTTTTTTCCACTTTTTATCGGAATTGTTTTAGACTTTTTCAAAAAAGCAGGGAATATCAACGGCGGTTATAACATCATCTTTTTCATTGCAGGAATCTCTTACGTCTCTGCTTGGCTGGTTATTAAATTAATTAACAGAAAAGCAAACATTCAAAATAATAAAATTTAACTATGAAAAATAATATCACAAAATATATTCTTACAGCTTCAGTTTTATTTTTATTTCAAAATAATTCGGCTCAGGTTTTTTCTGATTTTTCTTACAAGGGAAATGACAAAATCTACTCAGAAAATCCTCTGAAAGAAGACGAATTCTATTCTCCGATACTTCAGGGCTGTTATCCGGACCCGAGTATCACGAGAAAAGGAAACGATTATTATTTGGTCAATTCTTCATTTTCAATGTTTCCTGGCGTTCCGATTTTTCATTCTAATGATTTGGTGAATTGGAAACAGATTGGTCACGTTTTGGACAGACCTTCACAATTGAAAGTTGATAAAGCCGGATTCTCAGAAGGAATCTACGCGCCAGACATCAAATACAACAAGCACAACGACACATTTTATATGATTACCACGCAGATTGCAAGCGGAATCGGAAATATGGTCGTAAAAACAAAAGACCCAAAACAAGGCTGGAGCGAAGTTCAAAAACTCAACTTTGACGGAATTGACCCTTCGATTTTCTTTGATGATGACGGAAAAGCCTACATTGTTCACAACGATGCACCACCAAAAGGAACGGAACAATACAGCGGACATAGAGTCATCAAAATATGGGATTACGATTTGGAAAAAGACCAGATTGTTGCCGGTTCAGATAAAATTATTGTAAATGGAGGCGTTGATATTAGCCAAAAACCGATTTGGATAGAAGGTCCGCATCTTTACAAAAAAGATGGTAAATATTTTCTGATGTGTGCAGAAGGCGGAACTGGAGGGAATCACAGCGAAGTTGTTTTTATGTCAGATTCTCCTAAAGGTCCATTTGTTCCGGCCGGAAATAATCCGATTTTGACCCAAAGATATTTTCCGAAAGACAGAAAAGACAAAGTGGATTGGGCTGGTCACGCTGACTTGGTGGAAACGCCTGACGGAAAGTATTACGGCGTATTTTTAGCCATTCGACCAAACGAAAAAAACAGAGTGACAACGGGACGCGAAACCTTCATTTTACCTGTCGATTGGAGCGGAACTTATCCTGTTTTTCAAAATGGATTGGTGCCAATGAAACCAAAATTGAAAATGCCAAATGGCGTAAAAAATCAAACCGACGAGAAAGAATTTTTTCCGAATGGTAATTTCATTTTCAATGATGATTTGAAAAAAACTCAATTGGATTACCGATGGATTGCAATGCGTGGACCTCGTGAAAGTTTTATTTCCTCAACTAAAAATGGAATCAAAATCAATCCTTTTTCAACGAATATCAAAGCAAAAGCACCAATTTCTGCATTGTTTCACAGACAACAACACACAACATCAGAAACCACAGTTTCTTTGGATTTTAAACCAAAATCTGAAAAAGAATTAGCTGGAATGACCTGCTATCAGAGCGAAAATTTCAACTACGTTTTTGGAGTTACGAAGAAAGATAAAGATTTCTACATTGTTCTGGAACGAACAGAAAAAGGAAATTCTATAATAATTTCTAGCGAGAAGATTTCACTTTCGAAAAACATTCAGCTTCAGGTTTCTGTTGTGGCAGATGATTATCAGTTCAATTATTCTTTGGATGGAAAAAACTTTAAAAATCTTGGCGGAAAAGTGTCCGGCGATATTTTGTCAACAGATGTTGCGGGTGGATTTACAGGAAGTTTGATTGGATTGTATGCAACCTCTGATAATGATATCAAGTTGTAAATTAATATTTAAAATTAATTATAATGAATCCATTTTTGAAATCGATATTAATAGTGATTCTCATCTTCAGTTTTGGATTGAGGATAAAAGCTGTCCAACAATTCATCACGACTGAAAAAAGCTCTGATGTTATTGTTGTAAAGGAAAAATCAACAAATGTTTCATTATTTACCAACCAATTCATCGACAAAGGAATTCTGAGAGCAGTCAATACTCTTCAAACAGATTTTCAAAAAGTCACAGGCGAAACTCCCATTGTCATTAATCAAATTTCAACTTCTCAATCGCCATTAATTATCATTGGAACCATCGGAACGAATTCTATTATTGATGAATTAATCAAACAGAAAAAACTTAACGAGAAAGATTTAAAAGGAAAAAGAGAAAAATATATCATTCAAAACATAAAAGATTTCAACGGAATCTCAGATGTTATCGTGATTGCAGGAAGTGACAAACGCGGAACAATCTACGGAATCTACGAATTTTCAAAGCAAATCGGAGTTTCGCCGTGGAATTATTGGGCTGATGTTCCGGTCAAAAAATTAGAAAATCTTTATTTCAAAAAAGGAATTTACACAGACAACGAACCAGCTGTAGAATACCGCGGAATTTTCCTAAATGACGAAGAACCATCACTTGGAGGCTGGGCGAGAGCAACTTTTGGCGGTTTCAATTCCAAATTTTATGAGAAAGTTTTTGAACTGATTTTGAGACTCAAAGGCAATTATCTCTGGCCGGCAATGTGGGGAAGTGCTTTCTACGATGATGACCCACAGAACGGAATTTTGGCCAATAAAATGGGAATCGTAATGGGAACGTCACATCACGAGCCGATGGCTTTGGCACAGCAGGATTGGCGACGATACATCAAGAAAAATAATCTACCGAATGTCTGGGATTATTCGAAAAATTCAAAAATATTGGATGACTTCTGGACAACCGGAATAGAACGTTCCAAAAACTGGGAAAAGCTGGTTACAGTCGGGATGCGTGGCGATGGCGACGAAGCGATGGGCGAGGGAACCAACATTTCGCTTCTTGAAAATATTGTCAAAAACCAAAGAAATATTATCGGAAAAGTGACTGGTAAAAATGCCAATAAAACACCACAAGTTTGGGCTTTGTACAAAGAAGTTCAGGATTATTATGATGCAGGAATGCGTGTTCCAGATGATGTGACTTTGCTTTTTTGTGATGATAATTGGGGGAATGTCCGCAAACTTCCGGATTTGTCAAAACCTTTGCACAAAGGCGGTTACGGAATGTATTATCACTTTGATTATGTTGGTGGACCGAGAAATTCCAAATGGATAAACATCAGTCCAATCCAAAGAATTTGGGAGCAGATGAATCTGACGTATGAACATAAAGTTGACAAAATTTGGGTTGTGAACGTTGGCGATTTGAAACCAATGGAATTTCCAATCAGTTTTTTTATGGAAATGGCTTGGAATCCAAAACAATTCAATGCCAATAATCTTTTGGAATACACGGAAAATTGGGCTTCTAACCAGTTTGGAGAAAAGCATTCTAAAGAAATCGCAAGAATGATAAATCTGTATGCAAAATACAACAGAAGAGTCACGCCTGAAACTTTGGACAGCAAAATTTACAGTCTGGAAAATTATAATGAATTCGAAACTGTTGTCAACTATTATCGAAAATTATCATTGGATGCAAACAGGCTTTACAACGAGATTCCAAAAGAGTATAAAGATGCATATTTCCAATTGGTTTTGTATCCGATTGATGCTTGCAGTAATTTGTATGAAATGTATTTTAATGTCGCAAAAAATCATCAGTTAGCTTCAAAAAAAGACATCAGAGCTAATGATTTTGCAGAGAAAGCAAAGAAAAATTTTGAATATGATTCGGTTTTGCAGAATAAATATAATAATGGAATCTCTGGCGGAAAATGGAAGCATATGATGGACCAGACCAGAATTGGTTACGACAATTGGCAACAGCCTGACAAGAATAAATTGCCGGAATTAATTCATATAAATGAAAATGAAGTTTTAAAAAGCAGAATCTTCAAAGAAAAAGCCGGTTACATTTCCATCGAAGCGGAGCATTTTTCAAGAAAAAATAATTCAGATAAAATAGAATGGAAAGTGATTCCTGATTTTGGAAAAACCTTATCTGGAATTAGTACTTTTCCTCAGAATATTTCTCCAAAACAGAATGAAAATGTTTCGCTTGAATATGAGGTTAATTTCAGTTCGACAGGAGAATTTGAAGTTCAATTGTTATTAGCACCGACGCTTAATTTTAATTCAAACAAAGGTCTTCGTTATGAGATTTCTTTTGATAATGAAAAACCTCAGATTGTTAATTTTAATGGACATTATCGTGGAGAATTAGGGCTATGGCAATCGGAACACATCATCAAATCAAAAACAAAACATCAAATTTCAAAAGTTGGAAAAAATACTTTGCATTTCCGAGTTTTAGATGCGGGAATTGTTTTAGAAAAAATATTGATTGATACAGGCGGTTTGAAGGATTCTTACCTCGGTGCACCGGAAAGTGATTTTGCAAATTAATTAGATTTTAAAGTAATGAAAGATATTCAAGTTTCAGATTACGGGACAATTTCTGACGGAAAATTGGTCAAGAAATATACGTTGACCAACAAAAATGGGATGAAGTTGGAAGTCATCAATTTTGGTGGAATTATTACTTCTCTTACGGCTCCGGACAAAAATGGAAAGTACGAAGATGTGGTTTTAGGATTCACAAAACCGGAAGATTATTTCAATGGAAATCCGTACTTTTTTGGAGCAATCATCGGAAGATACGGAAATAGAATTGCGAATGGGAAATTCGAAATTGATGGTAAAACTTATCAAACCAATCAAAATGATAATTCTAATAGTTTGCACGGGGGCAAAAATGGTTTTCATACCAAATTTTGGAATATTGAAATTGTTAAAGATTCTGAATTTCCAACTTTAAAACTGACTTACACAAGCCCAGACGGCAAAGAAGGTTTTCCAGGAAATCTGAAAACGACAGTTTTTTATACGTTGACGGATGACGATACTTTAGAAATTTCTTACGAAGCTGAAACTGACAAACCGACGATTGTTAATCTGACGCAACATTCATATTTCAATCTTTCGGGAGATTTTACCAAGGAAATTACTGACCACGAATTGCAAATTAATTCGAGTCAATTTTTACCAGTTAATTCTAATATGATTCCGACTGGCGAACTGAGAAATGTAAAGAATTCTGCTTTCGATTTTACAGTTTTTAAACCGATTGGAAAAGATATTAATGCTGATGATGAGCAATTAAAACTTGGAAAAGGCTACGACCACACTTGGATTTTGAACGGAAACGAATTGCGAAATATTGCTGAAGTTTATCATCCAGAATCGGGTAGAGTGATGGAAGTTTTGACAACCGAACCAGGCGTTCAGTTCTATTCCGGAAATTTCCTCGATGGAAAATTCGAAACTAAAACTGGCGGAAAAAGTGAAATGCGAACTGGATTTTGCTTGGAAACTCAACATTTTCCCAATTCTCCAAATCAAGCCGATTTTCCATCAACATTATTAAATCCAGAAGAGAAATATCATTCAAAAACCATTTATAAATTCTCGGTTAAAGATTGATTTTTATTAAATCTGATTTCATTGAATAAGTTAATTAAATGTCAAACAGACACTTTAATTTAAATTATTTTGATGAAAATTATATAATTCGCTTTACAGAGCCCATTTTTAGTAATAAAACAGAGCTTCAAATCATCAATAAACCTTGATTTAACATTAAATATAAATGAACTTAATGTTAAAATTATGTTAAAGTTATTTGAGGCTCTCAATTACCTTTTCATAAGATTTAATCAAAAACATATCTTCAAAAATACGATAAGTCTAAAGTGTGAAAAATTTGCTAAAAAACTGAATTTAGTCTAATCGATTTATATATAAAGATTTCCGTTTTAGAATGCTGATTTTATAAGGGTTTAATTATCTTATTTTTTATGATAAGTATCGCTTTTTTTGACTGCGTTTTTGGAGTTGATTTTTGTAATAATTTTTGAGTTTTATTTCATTTCTTCAAATTCGTTTGCCAATTAGAATCTTTCTATTATTTTTAAAAATGTTGATTTGAAGCTAATTGATTTTTAGAAATAAAATTTAGCAATTAATAAAATAAATCTTTGAGAGATTGATATTAATATTAATGATTTTCGATAATTAATTTTAAAATAAAAGATTTCTTTATGAGACTTTCAAAAATATTTACTTTTAGTTGTTTAGCAATTTCATCGGTTGCTTTTGCACAAAAAGAATTGCCTTATTTGCAGAAAAAAGGAACGGCAACACAACTGATGGTTGATAAAAAACCTTTCCTGATTTTAGGAGGAGAATTAGGAAATTCCTCAGCTTCATCTTTTCAAGATATTGAAAGAGATTTCCCGAAGCTTCAGAAGATGGGGCTTAATACAGTTTTGGTTCCTGCCTATTGGGATTTGATAGAGCCTGAGGAAGGAAAATATGATTTCAGTTTGATTGATAAATCTATTGAGCAGGCGAAAAAAAATGATTTGAAAGTCATTTTTCTTTGGTTTGGGTCTTATAAAAACTCAATGTCTTGTTATGCGCCACTTTGGTTCAAGCGGGATTATAAAAAATATCCAAGAGCTTACTCCAAAGCAGGAAAACCTTTGGAAATTGCAAGTTCTTTTTCCGACAATGTTCTGAAGGCCGATAACAAGGTCTTTGGAGAATTGATTAAACACATTGCCAAAGTTGACCAAGACAAAACTGTCATTATGGTTCAGGTGGAAAATGAGATTGGGATGTTGGAAGGTGCTCGCGATTATTCCAAAGAGGCAAACGCTGTTTTCAATGCACAAGTTCCAGAAACATTAATTAAATTCTTAGTTAAAAATAAAAAAGACCTTCATCCTTCTCTATCTGAAAAATGGGCAAAATTAGGTTTTAAAACCAAAGGAAATTGGCAGGAGATTTTCGGAGATGATTTATACACAGATGAATTATTCACTGCGTATTCTTATGGTTTGTATGTGGAAAAATTGGCAAAAACGGCGCGTTCAATTTACAATCTTCCATTATATATCAATGCAGCAATGAACAGCCGTAACCGCCAGCCTGGAGAATATCCTGCGGGCGGACCATTGGCACATTTGATTGATATTTGGCACGCATCTGCACCAAGCATTGATATTCTTGCACCAGATTTATATGACGGCGACTTTGTTTCTTGGTCAGCAAAATACAGACTTCATAACAATCCGTTATTTGTTCCGGAAATCAAAATGACTCAGAACAATGGCGTTCAGGTTTTTTATGCTTTTGGCGAACACGATGCGATTGGCTACAGTCCATTCTCAATAGAAAATAATTCTGAGACCGGAAGCAAAAGATTGGCAGATGCATATTCTAAATTAAAACAATTGATGCCTTTGTTGACTAAATATCAAGGACAAGGAGCCTCGAAAGGATTGTTATTTGATCAAAAAAGTTCTGAAAGAATTATCAATTACGATGATCTGAAAATCACAGCAAGGCATTATTTCTCATTGCCTTGGGACCCACGTTCCAAAGATGGAAGCGTTTGGCCGGAAGGAGGTGGATTGATATTGCGAATTGCCAAAGACGAATATATTGTTGCAGGAAGCGGAATCGTAGTGGAATTTGAAAAGGAGAGCGAGAAAAAAGTGATTCAGGCAAAAGATCTGGGAGAGGATGGGTTTGCGGCTCAAGGTGGAAAAGAAAAAACGCAGTCTGTTTGGAATGGTGGTGCGCGTGCAGGAATTGGTCCGGTTGACGAAATTAGACTTGACGAAAATGGAAAATTCATTTACATCAGAAGACTGAATGGCGACCAAACCCATCAAGGCAGACACGTAAGAATCGGTGTGGATGATTTCCAGATTCTGCATATTAAACTTTATGAATATAAATAATATTCGGAAATGAAAGATATTAGAATATTCAGGCAGGTTTTACTTTTTGGTTTTTTACTTTTTGCAGGAAATTTATTTTTTGCTAAAGTGAAATTGCCAGCTTTGGTTTCTGATGGAATGGTTTTGCAGAGGAATCAGAATATCAAGATTTGGGGAAAAGCTGACCCAGATGAAAAAATCAATGTCCATTTTCTGAATAAAAAATATTCTGCAGTAACAGATAATAAAGGCAATTGGAAAATCAATCTGCCTAAAATCAACGCTGGAGGTCCTTATGTAATGACAATTAACGAAATTACCTTGAAGGATATTATGATTGGCGATGTTTGGCTGGCTTCAGGACAATCCAATATGGAACTTCCGATGCGAAGAGTGAAACCGCTTTACGAGGACGAAATTAAAAATGCCAACAATTCTAATATCAGATTTTTTACGGTTCCTCAAAAATATAATTTCAAAGCGCCACAAGATGATTTGGAAAGTGGAAAATGGGAAATTACAAATCCTCAAACCATTATCAATTTTTCGGCTGTTGCCTATTTCTTTGCTAAAGAATTAAATCAAAAAAATAAAATTGCAATTGGAATTATCCACGCAAGTTTAGGAGGTTCGCCAGTTCAAGCTTGGATGGATACCAATTCGCTGAAAAAATATCCTGAATATCTGAATGAAGCTGAAAAGTGGAAAAATGATGATTTAATAAAATCAACAGAATCTAATGAACAGACATTAAGCAAAGCTTGGTACGAAGAATTGGACCAAAGTGATATTGGATTCAATCAACATTGGGAAAAGTTTGATGTCAACGATTCCGATTGGAAAACGATGAATATTCCTGGTTCTTGGGAAGATAAAGAAGGTGGCTTTGAAGGTTCTGTCTGGTTCAGAAAAGAAATTAATCTAACTAAAAATCAAGCTGACAACTCTGCTTTTTTGAATCTCGGAAGAATAAAAGATGCTGATGAAACTTACATCAATGGTGTAAAAGTAGGCAATGTAACTTACGAATATCCGCCACGTTGGTATGATGTTCCGAAAGGAATTTTGAAGGAAGGAAAAAATATTGTTGCTGTAAGAGCAATTAATGGAAGCGGAAAAGGAGAGTTCATTGCGGACAAACCATATTATTTAGAAGTTGATAATCAGAAAATTTCTTTAGAAGGCGAATGGAAATATAAAATCGGAGCCAAAATGGAAAAAATGGCACCTGGACAAACGTTCATTCGCTGGAAACCGACCGGACTTTACAATGCGATGATTAACCCTTTGATTAATTATAACATCAAAGGCGCAATCTGGTATCAGGGAGAAAGTAATACCAAAAAACCGGAAGAATATTCTGATCTACTTTCTACAATGATTGCGGATTGGCGTTCCAAATGGGGCGAAAAAGATTTGCCTTTTTTCATAGTTCAGCTTGCCAATTTTATGGAAGCCAAGAATCAGCCTGTCGAAAGCAAATGGGCAGAACTGAGAGAACAGCAACGTCAGGTTTCTTTGAAAGTCCCAAATACTGCACTTGCTGTAACGATAGATGTTGGAGAATGGAATGACATTCATCCTTTGAATAAGAAAACGGTTGGAGATAGATTGGCTTTACAGGCTTTGAAGTTTGAAGGAAAAAATATAATCGCTGATGGACCAGTTTACGAATCAATGAAAATTGATGGAAACAAAATCATTCTTTCTTTCAAAAAAGGTACTGATGATTTTCCAAAAATCAAAGATTTAAAAGGTTTTGCAATCAAAGATAAAACTGGAAATTACAAATGGGCAAAAGCGAAAATTGAACAAAATAAAATCGTAGTTTGGAATGATGAAATTAGCAATCCAACAGCCGTGAGATACAGTTGGGCAGACAATCCAGACGGAAATCTCATCAATGAAAATCAACTTCCCGCTTCGCCATTCACCACAGAATAATCAATTATCATTTATCAAATATCAATTATAAATAATGAACAACACTCAAAAAATATCAGTTGTAGAAAAAGTAGGCTACAGTCTTGGCGATTTGGCGGCGAATCTGGTTTTCCAGACTTTGGTGACTTATCTCGCCTATTTCTACACAGACATCTACGGCTTGAAGCCCGAGGATGCTTCTATCATTACACTCGCTGTTGGTTTGATTGCAGGATTTGGTTTTAATCCGATTATTGGCGCTTTGGCAGACCGTACACGAACCAAATGGGGGAAATTCCGTCCTTGGATTTTGTTTACGGCAATTCCATTGGGAGTTGCAGCGTTATTTGCTTTCAGTACACCAGACTTTTCTTACAAAGGAAAAATGGTTTATGCAGCGATTACTTACACTTTGCTATTGTTGCTTTATTCAGCTAATAATTTACCTTATTCTGCTTTGAGTGGCGTGATTACGGGCGATATGGGCGAGAGAAATAGTATTTCATCTTATCGATTTGTAGCGGTAATGTTTGCGCAGTTTTTTGTTCAGGTTTTTATGTTGCCGATTATTTTGTCAGTTGGAAATGGTGACAAAGCAGTCGGAATCGAAAATGTGATGACTTGGCTTGCAATCATTGGTTCTGTTATGTTGTTGATTACTTTTTTCACAACCAAAGAACGTGTAATTCCAAAACCGGAACAGGAATCCAGCTTGAAAGCCGATTTAAAAGATTTGTTTCAAAATAAACCTTGGGTCATCACATTATGTGTTACGACTTTGATTTTCATAACGTTGGCAATGAAAGGTGGTTCGTATGTTTATTACTTTAATAATTATGTGGATGAAACATCGCTTAAAAATTTCATTTCTCCAATTACAGGATTTTTTGGTTCTATTGGAATGAATTTCTTTGGAGAAGATGCTAAATCTGCAGGCTTCGGATTATTTAATGCTGGCGGAATTATTATGATGATTATGGGGATTATTTTCTCAAAAAAACTGGCTGATAGATTTGGTAAGCGCGATGTTTTTATGACGTCATTATTTATTTCCACAGTTTTTATAGCACTGTTTATTTTCTATCCATCAAAATCAGTTGGATTAATGTTTACATCTCAGATTTTACACGGCTTTTTTTACGGAATCGGAACACCCATTTTGTGGGCGATGATTGCCGATGTCGCCGATTATTCTGAATGGAAAAATAACAGAAGAGCAACCGCAATCATCTTTTCGGCAATGATGGTTGGATTAAAAGTCGGATTAAGTATCGGAAGTTCTTTAGTTGCTTTTATCATTGGAAAATATGGATACATTTCCTCAGAAGGAACAGAAAATATCATTCAGCCAGAAACGGTTGCAGCTGGAGCAAAAATGCTGGTTAGTATTTTCCCTGCAATCACATTTTTTACAGCTTGTGGATTACTTTTCTTTTATAAGATTGATAAAAAAATGGAAATACAAATCGAAAAAGATTTAGCAGAAAGAAGAAAAAAATAATTGAATATGAAATCGCCATAATTGGAATCCGCAAACCTCAATCAAGATGGTGCGATTACATATGGCCTTAAAAAATCAATAAAAATCTACATATGAAACAAGTAATAATTTCCCTAAGCTTCGTGGCTTTGACTATTTCGAATAGCATTTTCGCCCAGCAAGAAAAATCATTAACATTAAAATCAGCATACAAAGACGATTTTTTCATTGGCGCGGCGTTAGGTTTGTCCGAGATTTATGAAGCAGACCAAAAATCTAATGATGTTGTTAAAAATCAATTTAATTCCATCGTTGCAGAAAACTGTATGAAGTCTATGCATATTCAACCGAGAGAAGGTGAGTTTTTCTTTGATGATGCTGATAGATTTGTGGCTTTGGGAGAAAAATATAAAATGTTCACGATTGGTCATACTTTGATTTGGCATTCCCAATTATCGTCTTGGTTTTTTACGGATAAGAATGGAAAAGATGTTTCTGCAGAAGTCCTTAAACAAAGAATGAAAAATCATATTCACACGATTGTTACACGATATAAGGGAAAAGTGAAAGGCTGGGATGTTGTGAATGAAGCTATTATGGAAGATGGTTCTTACAGAAAATCTAAGTTTTACGAAATCCTTGGCGAAGAATTTATTCCTTTAGCTTTCAAATATACTCAGGAAGCTGACCCAGACGCAGAATTGTATTACAATGATTACAACGAATGGTATCCGAAGAAAATAGAAACCATCATCAAAATGGTTAAGAATCTTAAGTCTCGCGGAATCCGAATCGATGGCGTAGGAATGCAGGCTCACGTTGCAATGGAAGGTCCAACAATGGCAGAATATGAAAATGCAATTGAAAAATATGCATCGGCTGGTGTTAAAATTAATATCACAGAATTGGATATCAGTGCGTTGCCTGTTCCGAAAGGACAATCAGGAGCCAACGTTGCAGACACTTATGCTTATAACAAAGAATTTAATCCTTATGTCAACGGTCTTCCAAAAGATGTTGAGGAAAAATGGGAAGATAGATATGCAGATTTCTTCCGTCTTTTCTTGAAGCATAAAGATAAAATCCGTCGAGTGACATTGTGGGGCGTTACAGATTCTCAGTCTTGGAAAAATGATTATCCTGTAAAAGGACGTACAGATTACGCTTTGTTTTTTGACCGCAAATGTAATGCAAAACCAGTTGTTGAAAAAATTATCAAACTAGCTGAAACAAAATAATTTCAAAGTCTAATATCTAATTTCTAGTATCTAACATCTTAATAAAATGAACAAAGCAAAATACCTTTTCCCGAAAGATTATATGGCAGACCCATCTGTTCACGTTTTCGAAGGTAAAATTTATATTTATCCATCTCACGACAGAGAAAGTGGAATAGAGGAGAATGACAACGGCGACCATTTTGATATGAATGATTATCACGTTTTTTCTCTGGATGATGTAGAAAATGGGGAAGTTACAGACCATGGTGTTGTGCTTTCTGTAAAAGATATTCCTTGGGCTGGTCGCCAGTTGTGGGATTGCGATGTGGCGCACAAAAACGGCAAATATTATATGTATTATCCTTTGAAAGATAAAAATGATATTTTCAGAATTGGTGTTGCTATCAGCGACAAACCTTCCGGGCCTTTCGTTCCGGAAAAACATCCGATGTTGGGAAGCTACAGCATCGACCCTTGTATTTTTGAGGATGAAGGCAAACATTATATGTATTTCGGAGGAATTTGGGGAGGTCAATTGCAACGTTATAGAAATAACAAAGCTTTGGAATCTGCATTATTACCCAATGAAGATGAACCGGCCATTCCGTCAAAAGTTGCTCTTTTGAGTGATGATATGCTGGAGTTTGCAGAAGAGCCAAAAGACTTACTGATTTTGGATAAGAACGGAGACGAATTATTGCACGGCAATCCGCACAGATTCTTCGAAGCGTCTTGGATGCACAAGTATAATGACAAATATTATTTCTCATATTCCACTGGAGATTCTCACCTGTTGTGTTATGCGATTGGCGATAATCCTTATGGACCATTCACTTATCAAGGTGTGATTTTAACGCCGGTTGTTGGTTGGACAACGCATCACAGCATCGCAGAATTCAAAGGGAAATGGTATCTATTCTTCCACGATTCTGTTCCGAGCGAAGGGAAAACTTGGCTTAGAAGTATGAAAGTTGTAGAATTGGAATACACCGAAGATGGAACTTTCAAAACCATCGAAGGTCTAGATTAAATTAAATCATTTCCACAGAACTCGAAGGGTTCAATATGAATAGCCGTAGGTGCAACCTATGGAAACATAATGGAAACCAACAACGAACCCGAAAGGGTTCAATAATAATCGCAGGTAAAAACCTCTGGATAAAACCTTTTCAAATGCAAAATTTCAAAGCTTACATTCTAATATTTTTATTAATTCCATTCTCATTGTTCGCCGAAGATGGAAGTCAATTATGGCTTCGTTTTCCGAATGTGAAAAACGGAATTTCTGCAGACAAAATCATTTCAAAAGGAAACAATCCAACCATCGAAATTGCTAAATATGAATTAACCAATTTCTGGCAAGGACAAGCCGTTGAATTAAGAACCGATAAGACTTTGAAAAATCTGAAAGACGGTTACACAATCAAATCGTCATCAGACAAAATCATCATTTCATCAAATAAGGAAATCGGTTTGCTGTACGGAGTTTATCACATTCTTCAGCTTCAGGAAACCAAATCAAATCTGGAAAATATCAATATCACAGAAAAGCCTTCTTACGATGTCAGAATCTTGAATCATTGGGATAATCTGGATGGAACAATTGAGCGCGGTTATGCCGGACATTCGCTTTGGAAATGGGAAGATTTGCCTAATAAAATTTCGCCTCGTTACAAAGAATATGCAAGAGCCAATGCATCAATTGGAATCAATTCTGTGGTTCTTAATAATGTCAATGCTTCGCCGAATATTCTTCGAAAAGACTATTTAGAGAAAGTGAAAATCTTGGCTGATATTTTCAGACCTTATGGAATTAAAGTTTATTTATCTGTCAATTTCTCTTCACCAAAAGTTCTGGATGGATTAGAAAATTCTGACCCATTGAATAAAAATGTTCAAAATTGGTGGAAAGGAAAAGCTTCAGAAATCTATAAACTGATTCCTGACTTTGGTGGTTTTTTGGTTAAAGCCAATTCCGAAGGTCAGCCCGGCCCTCAAGATTATGGAAGAACACACGCAGACGGCGCTAATATGATGGCAGATGCATTGAAACCTTTTGGTGGAATCATTATGTGGCGTGCTTTTGTTTACAGTCCAAGCAAAGAGGATAGGGCAAAGCAGGCTTATTTGGAATTTGTTCCGTTGGATGGAAAATTTCGTGATAATGTGATTATTCAAATCAAAAATGGACCGATAGATTTCCAGCCAAGAGAAGCCTTTAATCCATTATTTGGAGCTTTGAAGAAAACGCCCGAAATGGTTGAATTTCAAATCACGCAGGAATATCTTGGGTTCTCAAATCATTTGGTTTATTTGGCGCCATTGTTCAAGGAAAATTTAGACAGCGATACTTATTCATTTGGAAAAGGTTCTACGATTGCAAAAATCACAGATGGAACTTTGATGAAAAATAAAATCACTGCAATTTCTGCGGTTGCGAACATAGGAGAAGATACGAATTGGACAGGTCATCACTTTGCGCAAGCGAATTGGTACGCTTTCGGAAGACTGGCTTGGAACCACGATTTATCTTCGGAACAGATTGCAGATGAGTGGATAAAAATGACTTTTACGGATGATCAGGATTTTGTAAAACCTGTAAAAGAAATAATGTTGTCTTCCCGAGAAACGGCGGTGGATTATATGATGCCGCTGGGACTTCACCACATTTTTGCTTCAGGACATCATTACGGGCCGGAACCTTGGGGCGATTACAAAAATGGAAGACCCGATTGGTCGCCTGTTTACTATCACAAAGCGGATGCGAATGGAGTAGGATTTGACAGGACGAAAACCGGAAGTAATGCGGTATCTCTATATTTTCCACCGTTAAATGAAACTTACGAAAACATCAAAACTACGCCAGAAAATCTAATTCTTTGGTTCCATCACGTTCCTTGGAATTACAAAATGAAAGATGGGAAAACGCTTTGGGAAGAACTTTGTTTCAAATACGATACAGGTATGAAAAATGTTCGGGATTATCAAAAAACTTGGGATAAATTACAAACTTACGTAGATGAAGATCGGTTCAAATCTGTTCAATCGAGATTGAAAATTCAGGCAAAAGATGCGGTTTGGTGGAAGGATGCTTGTCTACTTTATTTCCAGAAATTTTCAAAGCAACCAATTCCTTATGATATAGAACGTCCTGTTCACGAACTGGAAGATTTGGAGAAAATAAAATTGAATATGGGACATCATAATTGATTCTCATTCAAAGAAAATTAATAAAATTTAAAAACCTTAAACTTAAAAATCATAATGAAATTTTTCATCGACACTGCCAATTTGGAGCAGATAAGAGAAGCGAATGACTTAGGAATTCTTGACGGTGTAACAACCAATCCATCATTAATGGCAAAAGAAGGCATCAGCGGAAACGAAGCTATTCTTAAACATTACAAAGACATTTGCGACATTGTAGATGGCGATATCTCTGCAGAAGTTCTTTCTACAACTTACGAAGAAATGATTGCAGAAGGCGATATTCTTGCGCAGATTCATCCAAATATTGTGGTGAAAATCCCAATGATAAAAGACGGAATCAAAGCTTTAAAATATTTCTCGAACAAAGGAATCAAAACCAACTGTACTTTGATTTTCTCTGCTGGACAAGCGCTTTTGGCAGCAAAAGCCGGAGCAACTTATGTTTCGCCATTCTTAGGAAGATTGGACGATATCTCAACAGACAGTCTGAATTTGATTGAAGAAATAAGATTGATTTTTGATAATTACGGTTTTGAAACTGAGATTCTTGCCGCTTCTGTTCGTCACGCAATGCATATTATCAATTGTGCAAAAATCGGAGCAGATGTCGTGACTTGTCCTATTCAGCCGATTTTATCTTTACTTAAGCATCCTTTGACAGATAGTGGATTGGAGCAGTTCATCAAGGATTCACAAAAAATGCAATAATCGATTATGGCTCACGATATTTCAAAATTACAAAGTATCGCTTCTCAGGTTAGGAGAGATATTGTAAGAATGGTTCACGCTTGCCAATCCGGACATCCGGGAGGTTCTTTGGGTTGCACAGATTTTTTAGTAGCCTTGCATTTTGATGCAATGAAACGCAAAGAAGGCTTCGATATGAAAGCTAAAGGCGAAGATGCATTTTATCTTTCCAATGGTCATATTTCGCCGGTTTTCTATAGCATTTTGGCACACGCCGGTTATTTTGACAAATCAGAATTAGCCACTTTCAGAAAACTAAATTCCAGATTGCAAGGTCATCCAACAACACACGAAGGTCTGCCGGGAGTTCGTATTGCTTCAGGTTCACTTGGACAAGGTTTGTCTGTTGCAATTGGTCACGCCATCGGTAAGAAATTAGACAAAGATGAGAACTTGGTTTTCAGTCTTCACGGTGATGGCGAATTGCAGGAAGGTCAAAACTGGGAAGCGATAATGTACGCATCTCACAACAAGGTTGATAATCTGATTGCAACTGTAGATTATAACGGTCAGCAAATCGATGGACCAACTTCCAAAGTCCTTTCTTTAGGCAGTCTTAAAACAAAATTCGAAGCATTTGACTGGAAAGTTCTGGAAGTAGAAAATGGAAATGATTTGGAAGAAATTGTTAAAGTTCTGGACGAAGCAAAATCTTTGACCGGAAAAGGACAACCAATCTGTATTCTGCTGAAAACCGGAATGGGTCACGGTGTAGATTATATGATGGGAACGCACGATTGGCACGGAAAAGCACCTAATGATGAGCAATTGCAAAAAGCACTAGACCAATTAGAAGAAACTTTGGGTGATTATTAAAACTAATAACAATGAAAAAATATACATACACAGAAAGCAAAGACACCAGAAGCGGATTCGGCGCCGGATTGGCAGAATTGGCGGACAAAAATCCTGACGTTGTAGCACTGTGCGCAGACCTTATCGGTTCTCTGAAAATGGAGAAATTCATAGAAAAAGCACCGGAAAGATTTTTCCAGATTGGAATTGCAGAAGCTAATATGATAGGAATTGCAGCGGGTTTGGCGATTCAGGGAAAGATTCCATTTACGGGAACATTTGCAAATTTTTCTACAGGAAGGGTTTACGATCAGATTCGTCAGTCGGTGGCTTATTCGGATAAGAATGTAAAAATTTGTGCTTCTCACGCAGGATTGACTTTAGGTGAAGATGGTGCGACACATCAGATTTTGGAAGATATTGGATTAATGAAAATGCTTCCCGGAATGACGGTGATTAATACTTGCGATTACAATCAAACCAAAGCAGCAACTATTGCAATTGCAGAACATCACGGTCCGGTTTATCTAAGATTCGGAAGACCTGTAATTCCAGTTTTTACGGATGAAAATCAAACATTCGAAATCGGAAAAGCATGGATGGTGAACGAAGGAAAAGATGTGACAATCGTTGCAACCGGACATTTGGTTTGGGAAGCCATCAAAGCTGGCGAAATATTGGAAGCACAGGGAATTGATGCAGAAATTATTAATATTCATACCATCAAACCTTTGGATTCTGAAGCGATTATAAAATCAATCAAAAAAACAGGTTGCATCGTAACAGCTGAAGAACATAATAGACTTGGCGGATTGGGCGACAGTGTTGCTCAGCTATTAATTACAGAACATTTAGCACCACAGGAATATGTTGCAGTGAATGATAGCTTCGGAGAAAGCGGAACACCTTCAGAACTGATGGAAAAATACGGACTTAATGCAGAATCCATTGTAGAAGCTGTTAAAAAAGTACTTAAAAGAAAATAATTGACTTTAATTTAATAAAACTGATTTTTTTTAAGATTAAGTTTTTAAGACCTTTGTTCCTTGAATTTTATTTAAGGAACATTTTTTTATTAATTATGAAAGATATCAAACTGATTGTGACAGATATGGACGGTACATTTCTGAATTCTGACCACGAGATGAGTCCGGATTTTGCACAAATGTATCAGGAACTGAAGAAAAGAGATATCATGTTTGTACCCGCAAGTGGAAGGCAAATGCGCGGAATTACAAAGTATTTTGACGGTATAAAATCTGAAATAGGCTTCATTGCAGAGAATGGCGGTTACATTATTTATAAAAATCAAGAGTTATTTGCTGATGAAATGGATCACGATCTTGTAATGAAAATTATCAAAGCGGTTCGTGAAATTCCAGGTGCGAGAGCTGTTCTATCGGCTAAGAAAAAAGCTTATTATGAAACCGATGATCAGGAGTTTATTGACTTTTTCACTCAATATTATACCAAGAATCAAAAAGTTGATGATTTGACAGAAGTTGTTGATGATACAACTTTTAAGATTGCTGTCTATCATCCTGATGGTTCTGAAAAAAACTTGTATCCAGTTTTGAAGCAATTCGAAGAATATAATTTAAAAGCAGTGGTATCGGGGAAATATTGGCTGGATGTGATGAATCAAAATATCAACAAAGGTATTGCATTGGAAAAGCTACAAAAATCATTGAATATTTTACCCGAACAAACAATGGCTTTTGGAGACTATATGAACGATATCGAGATGTTGAAAAATTCTAAATACTCTTATGCCATGGAAAATGCACATCCTTTCGTAAAAGAAACCGCCAGTTTTGAAACTGTTTCCAATGATAACTTTGGCGTTTTGAAAATCGTCCAAAGTTATTTGGACAATAATTAAGATATCTATATGTTTTAGTTATATTGCGATTGCATTTAATATTGTCTTTCTTTATAATATTCTTAAAGATTTCGTTGATTAATGGCATTTCATTTTCACTTCCAAATTATTTTCAAGTTTTTGTATTTATTAAACTAGTTAAATGTGCAGCATTTTCCATCGTCCTAAATTTGTCCTATCAAAATTAAAAAATAGACAAAATGGAAAATAGAATTTTAGGATTGCACCACATTACAGCAATAGCCAACAATGCAAAAAGAAATTTAGATTTTTATACTCAGATTTTAGGTTTGAGATTGGTAAAGAAAACAGTGAACTTCGATGATCCTGGAACTTACCATTTTTATTTCGGAAACGAGACAGGAACACCGGGTACAATTTTGACATTCTTTCCTTGGGAAGGAATAGGGCAGGGAGGCAACGGAACAGGTTTAGCAACACATATTGGCTATTCAGTTCCAAAAGGAAGTTTGGGATTCTGGAAAAACAGATTGAACCAGTTCAATGTTAATGTTGAAGAAAGTGAAATTTTTGGAGAAAAATTAATTTCATTCAAAGATCCGGACGGACTGCAGTTACAATTTATTGAATCATCGGAGCCTGACGATAGAAAGATTTGGACAACCGATGATATCAAAGACGAAAATGGACTAAAAGGCTTTCACAATGTCACCTTAACTTTGAAAAAAGCTGACCCAACCATCAAAGTATTAACTGATATTCTTGGTTACGAACTTCAAAAACAAGAAAATGAAAGATATCGTTTCGCAACTGATGCCATCAAAACTGCTAATCTTATCGATATTATTGAAAATGATAAGCTTCCTGCTGGTAGAAACGCAGCCGGAACCAATCATCACATAGCTTTCCGTGTAGCAAATGATGATATCTTGATGGAATATCGTGAAAAAGTAATGTCAGCTGGACTGAATATCACTCCGAAAATAGATAGAGATTATTTTTACTCTTTATATTTCCGCGAACCGGGCGGTATTTTGTTCGAAATTGCAACCGACAATCCGGGATTCACGGTAGATGAACCTTTGAATGAATTAGGACAAAACCTAAAACTTCCCAAACAGTACGAGGCAATGCGTTCTCAAGTAGAAGAAGCATTACCAAAATTATCATAGGTCATTTCTTAAATTTATTTTAAAGTATAATTTTAAATCTTTAAAAAACTATCAACCAAAAATCAAAAATTATGGCACTTATCACAGGACTTCATCACGTTACAGCTATCACAGGCGATGCACAAGGGAATATAGACTTTTACACAGGAATTTTAGGACTTAGATTAATCAAGAAAACCGTCAATTTCGATAACTCGGAGGTGTATCACTTTTATTTCGGAGACGAATTTGGAAGTCCGGGAACCATTATGACCACTTTCCCATATGGAAAAGGTTTAGCAAACGGCAGACATGGAAAAGGAATGCTTAATACGACAGCTTTTTCAATTTCAATGCATGCCTTGGATTATTGGCTGGAACGTTTAGATAAATTTAATATTTCTTACAAACAGGCTCAGCAGAGATTTTCGGGCGAAGTTTTCATTTATTTAGAAGATTTTGACGGACTCGGATTAGAATTAGTTTTCAATGAAAATGATGATAGAAAAGGTTATGAGAACGGATTTATTCCGCAAGATTTTGCCATCAAAGGTTTTCATCACGTTGAGATTTGGGTGGATGCTTACGAAAGAACGGCTGCACTTTTGACCACACAAATGGATCATCAATTAATTACTGAAAGCTCTGACAGATTCAGATTTGGAACAGAAGACAAACCTGGAAAATATGTCGATTTGCTTTGCACACCAAATGTTTTGAAAGGTTTGCCTGGAAAAGGAACCGTACATCACGTTGCTTTTGCGACTCCTAATGCACAATCACAATTGGAAATGATTGAAAGACTGAATAAATTCGGATTACAACATACAGAAGTTAAGGATAGAAAATATTTCACTTCAATTTATTTCAAAGAACCGGGTGGCATTTTGTTCGAAATTGCAACTTCTGGTCCGGGCTTCGATATTGATGAAGAATTAGCCACTTTGGGTGAAGATTTGATGTTGCCGGAGCAGTTTGAAGAAAAGAGAGAACACTTAATCGATGTGCTTACAAAAATTAATTATCCAACAGAAAAATTTAGATAAAATGAGCCACACTTTAGATATAAAAACATCTGGAAAAGCTCTTGACCAAGCTGAAAAAGTTTTGATAATGATTCACGGCAGAGGCGGAAGTGCGCAGGATATTCTGAGCCTGTCCCAACATTTGAATGTAGAAGATTATGCTTTGCTAGCGCCACAAGCAACAAACGGAAGTTGGTATCCTCTATCTTTCATAGTTCCGGTTGAACAAAACGAGCCTTGGTTGTCGTCCGCAATTGAAACTATCGCAAAGACTGTGGACACTGCTTTGAACAAGGGAATTAGAGTTGAAAATATTTACTTTTTCGGCTTTTCACAAGGTGCTTGTTTAAGTCTGGAATTTTTGGCTAGAAATGCGCAGAAATTTGGTGGAGCAGTGGCTATAATTGGTGGCGTAATCGGCGATAAAATCAATCGTGAAAATTACAAAGGCGATTTTGCTCAAACTCCGATTTTTCTGGGAACAAGCAATCCCGATTTCCACGTTCCTGTAGAAAGAGTGTATGCAACAGGCAATATTCTGAGAGAAATGAACGCTGATGTCACGGAAAAAGTGTACGCTAATTTCGGACACTCCATCAATCAGGAAGAAATGGAATTCGCTAATTCAATTGTTTTTAAATAAAATTTAATAATGAAAATTACAAAAATATTCAGTGACAAAAACGGTGAATCTCATTTTGAAGACATCGAAATTCCATTAATCAATCAAGGTGAAATTGGATTTCTTTCCGAAGATGTTGATGTGAAAAAGTGTCAATTCAGAACCGTTTCTGCAGAGTATAATTACGATTTTCATCACGCTCCACAAAAGCAATATATCGTACTTTTGGATGGCGGTGTCGAAATTGAAACTTCGCTTGGAGAAATCAGACAATTTCAAACTGGAGAAATTATTTTGGTAGAAGATATTTCAGGTAAAGGTCATAAAACTAAAAACCTTCAAAAGAAAGAGCGGACATCATTATTTATACATATTTAAAATAAAATTGATGATAATTAAATTCAAACGTAAACACTTATGAATACATTAAACTTATTGGTCATCGGAAAAAATCAGGAAATTCTTGAAACCTTAAAAAGAATCATCGAAAATAATAAAGGCTGGAACGCAGAAATTCAAACCGATGAAAATATCTGTTATGATTATATTAAAGCAAATCAAGTAGATATAGTTCTTTTAAGCTCCGGTTTGGAAGAAGAATTTGAAAATGAAATCAAAATATTTTGTAAAAATTTAGATAAAGAAGTGAGGGTTATCGACCATTACGGCGGAGGAAGTGGACTGTTGAAGAACGAAGTTTTCAGTCTTTTTCCTAATTTGCAGCCGTAAACTTATTTTATGTTTGAAAATATCATCAAAAACGTCACCCGTTTTATCAGTCTAAGTAGCGAAGAAGAGAAAATTTTTACCGATTTGTTGGTTTGTGAAACCATTCCGAAGAAAACAATTTTGTTGCGGGAAGGCGAAATTTGCCAGTTCGAAGGCTTCATTCACAAAGGTTGCTTGAGGGCTTATTACCTTGATGATAATGGTTTTGAAGTGACGATTTTGTTTGCTATCGAAGATTGGTGGATAAGTGATATTGCTTCGTTTCAGGATCAGAAACCTTCCAATTTATATATTGAAACCATAGAAGATTCAGAGATCTTTATGCTGAGTCCGGCAACCAAAGAAAAGTTGTTGCAAGAAATTCCAAAATTTGAAAGAGTTTTCAGAATGTTGGTTCAGAGAAACCTGTTCACACTTCAAAACCGTCTGGTTAATACTATTTCTAAAAGTGCATCAGATCGGTATTTAGAATTTATAAAAGTATATCCAACGATTCCACAGAGAGTTGCGCAGTATTATATCGCCTCTTATCTGGGCGTTTCAAAGGAATTTGTAAGTACAATTAGGAAGCGTTTAGCCACCAAAGAAAAGTAATTTAAGATTGGAAACTAAAAAAACAATTTAATATTTGTTATTTTTATAAATAGGACAAAGATATAAACCTGAGGAATCAAGGATTTTGTTAAAAACTTAAGAATGTTTGTTATTCTATGAAAATCTCAACTAAAATATTTGTCGTAATTATTCTTCTGATAATTGATTACATTTTGATTTCTATTTTTATTCGAAATCAAAACCTTGAACCTAGTATCTCAATTGCAATCATCATTTTAGTTCCATTTGTTTTTATTATCAATATTATCATTGCAATCGTCTTCCTGTTTTTAAAAAAAACTTCATTGACAAGTATTTTTGTTGTGAATGGATTGTGCGCATCTGCAATCACTTATTATTCTTTTGGAAATGAAATGAAACGCCAATCAGCAATCATATTGGATTCATGGAACTTTACAAAAAATGACACCATATTTCATTTAATTAGATTGAAAAAAAGAAATGAATTTTACATGAGCTATAGTGTAATACCTGGCTCATCTGGAAATTTTATAGAGGGTAAATATATTAGAGAAAAAGGTGCTTGGGTTTTAATTTCAGATACATCAAGAATGAGAATTGAAGGAAATAATTTAATTGGCTTTGGAAAAGCAAAAGATACAATTGGAATGGTCAAAGAACAGTAAGAAACTCTTCCCAAATAAAGATTTTAGCCTTATAATGTGAATTTATAATCTTGGGTTTACACTTAATTAAAGTCTATAATCTGCATAAAGATGTAATGCCTTTACTAGACTTTTTAAATACAATTATTTTTTGAACAAATTTGCCAATGATGCTTTTTCATTCCCATAATCCCAACGTAACAAATCCCAACAATTGGCAACTAATAAAATGTTGCGTAAATTACGCTCCAGAAAAAATAAAAGTATAGTATGAAGAAACTATTTATTTCAATTTCACTCTTATTTATGATGAATGCAATGGCACAGAAATTTGAAACGCAAACAAAAACCGACGCTGCGGGCTACACCTACGAAACCGTAAAAAATGACCAATCCGGCGTACGCGTTTATACCCTGAAAAACGGACTCAAAGTCTATCTCGCAAAAAATGATGACGCTCCCAGAATCCAAACTTATATCCCTGTAAAAACAGGTTCCAACAACGATCCAAGTGACAACACAGGATTAGCGCACTATTTGGAACATATGGTTTTCAAAGGGACTTCTCACTTGGGAACTCAGGATTGGGCAAAGGAAAAAGCTTTGCTGACACAGATCTCAGATCTTTACGAACAGCACAAAGCGGAAAAAGACCCGGAAAAGAAAAAAGCACTTTACAAGAAAATCGACGAAGTTTCTCAGGAAGCTTCCAAATACGCCATCGCCAACGAGTATGACAAAGCGATTTCTTCTCTTGGCGCAACAGGAACCAACGCCCACACTTGGCTGGACGAAACGGTTTACAAAAATAACATCCCATCCAACGAACTGGAGAAATGGCTGAAAGTAGAAAAAGAACGTTTCTCAGAATTGGTTTTGAGATTGTTCCACACCGAGTTGGAGGCGGTTTATGAGGAATTCAACCGTGCTCAGGATAACGACGGAAGATTGGTAAATTACGCCATGATGGAAGCGCTTTTCCCAAAACATCCAAACGGTCAGCAGACAACGATCGGAACTTCGGAGCATTTGAAAAGTCCGTCTATGGTGGCAATCCACAAATATTTTGATACTTATTACGTGCCTAATAATATGGCAGTGGTATTGGTAGGCGATCTGGATTTTGATAAAACAATTAAAATGGTAGATCAGTATTTCGGAACGTTCAAATACAAAGAACTTCCGATGAAGAAAATGGTGTCGGAAGAGCCAATGACGAGCGTGGTTTCCAGAACGGTGAAAAGTCCTTCTACGCCTAGGATGACTTTAGCTTGGAGAACGGATTCTTACGGAACTCAGGATGCAAGATTGGCGGATGTAGTTGCAGAAATATTAAGCAACAATGGCGATGCAGGTTTAATCGATCTTAACATCAATCAAAAACAAAAAACATTGGGTGCTGGCGCTTATGAATCGGCGTTCAAAACTTATGGTGCATTTGTGTTAAGCGTAGTTCCAAAAGACGGGCAAAGCTTTGATGATGCGAAGAAATTGTTATTAGATCAAATCGAATTGGTGAAGAAAGGACAATTCCCGGATTGGATGCTTCACGCCATCATAAACGATATGAAGGTCCAAAGAATGAAAGGCTGGGAAACGGCTGACGGACTGGCAACTACTTTGTACGGCGCTTACATCAACAACAGAACTTGGGAACAGGAACTTGATGAAATCAACCAATATGAAGGAATTTCGAAAGCTGATGTGGTAAAGTTCGCCAACGATTTCTTCAAGGATAATTATGTGGTGGTTTACAAAGAAAAAGGCGTGAATGACAAGTTGGTTCGTGTTCAGAATCCTGGCATTACGCCAATCAAACTGAACAGAGAAGCGCAATCTCCGTTTCTGAAAGAAATCATCAATGCAAAATCGTCTGACATCAAACCTCAGTTCATTGATTTCAACACAGCGATCGCAACTTCAACTGTAAAAGATAAAAAAGTAAGCTTCGTTAAAAATAAGTACAATGAGGTAGCTCAGGTCAATTATGTGTTTCCTTTCGGGACAGATAATGATAAGGAATTGGCTCTGGGTGTGACGGTTCTTCAGTATCTTGGAACGGACAAATATACGCCGGAACAATTGAAGGAAGAATTCTATAAACTGGGAATTACCAATCAGTTCAGAACATCGAATGACCAAATGATCATTGCATTGAGCGGACTTGAAAGCAATATGAAAAAAGGCGTAGAGCTGATGAACCACTGGATCAATAATGTAAAAGCTGATCAAGCCATCTACGACCAAACCGTAAAAACGATTTTGGAATCCAGAGAGGTTGCGAAGAAAGACAAAACCAGAATTATGGCTGCTCTTACCAACTATGCCAAATACGGAAAAGAATCCCGTCTGACAGATGTGATTTCTAAAGAACGTCTTCAAAGCATTAACGTCAACGAACTGATGTCAAAAATCAAAACGCTGAACGATTATCCTTACGAAGTTTTTCTTTACGGAGAAAATCAAAAAGGATTGGAAAAAGCGGTGAAACCTTACATTCTTGATACAAAACTTCAGCCTGCAAAAGCTAAAGAATACACAGAATTGGCTACGGACGGCAAAGTATATTTCACAGGTTACGATATGGTGCAAATGGAAATGTCTAAGGTTGCAAAAGCTGGGAACGTAAACTTGGCGAACTTCGGGAAGGCCAGTGTTTTCAATGAGTATTTTGGACGTGGATTGTCATCTATTGTGTTTCAGGAAATCAGAGAGAGTAAGTCTTTGGCTTATTCTGCGTACGTTTCTTATGCTAATGCAACAGAAATTAACAAACCGAATTACGTGACCAACTACATCGGAACTCAGGCCAACAAATTGCCTTTGGCAGTTGCTGCAATGAGCGAATTAATGGCAGATTTTCCACAGATTCCGGCTCAGTTTGAGAATGCAAAAGGTTCAGCTTTGAAACAGATTGCATCCAACAGAATCAACAGAACGACGATCTTCTACAATCAGCTTTCGCTTAAGAAATTGGGCGTAGATCACGACATCAGAAAAGATGTTTACGCAGAGATTCAAACCTTGACATTACCGGAACTGACAGCTTTCTATAACTCCGATATCAAACCGTTGTCTTACAATACAGCCATCATCGGTAAAAAAGAAAACCTGAATATGGATTCCATCAACAAAATGGGAACTTTCACAGAAGTGAGTCTGGAAGAGATTTTTGGATATTAATTTCTGAAAAGTTTATAAATAAGAAAAGGATGGGCGAGGGCTCATCCTTTTTTTGTTTTTTGTTAATTGAAAAATAAAATAAAACTTTATTTCCCACTCTCCCTTACAGCCCGAATCAGCTTCTCATTGCGTTTCTCCGCTCTCTCATTATTCAAAGACATCGCAGCCCAAATTGCAGCAGGAAGCCAGCCTAAAACGGTAATCTGCAAAATAAAACAAATAACAGCAGTAATGATTTTCCCTCGGAAGAAGAAAGATAGAAACGGAAATATAATGGCTAATAGCATAATTTTAATGTTTTGGTATTTATGATTTAGTTTATATCAGCAAGATAAATAAAATTGATTTGATTATTTCAACCGTCAAGAAAAAGTTCAAATCAAAATATTTAATTAAAATTAAAAAATAGTTTTATGCTTTTAGGTAAAATATTGTCGTCAATTTTAAAATTAACAACAATATTTTCCATTAATTTGAGTTTACTATTCACTTGTCTGTTAAGATGCTGAGATTATTCTGTTTTTGTCTGCTAACTATTTGCTTTGTAAAAATTACAGGGCAAAATAATTTGACTTTTACCAATGATATTTACAGTGGAATTAATTCTGCTCTGTTATCGCCAACGCAACCATTCCTCAACTCAAATCCGTGGGATATTAATCTGATGTCTGCGGATGTTTTTCTACAAAATGATTATGCATACATTTCTCAGCAAAGTATTCTTGGTTTGCCAAAAGCAAAAATAAAAACGGCTAATCCCAGAAAGAATATTACAGGAGAAAATACGCCTGGCGTTTTGGATTTTTACAATAAAGATAATGCTAATCTTTTGCTGGCAACGGATATTATGGGACCATCATTTTCTATGACTGCTAATATCAAGGAGAAGAAATATGTTTTCGGACTGTTTAGCCGACTTAGAACACAGGCTTCTATTTTGGATTTTGATAATTATCTGCGTTTTGGAAATGAAAGGATACCTCAGCCGGAAGACTATGTTATGCATCCGTTTTCTACACAAGTGATGAATTGGAATGAAATAGGACTGAATGCTGCGACAACTATCTTCCCTTACTCCGATAAAAAATGGATTCTCGGTGTCAATCTGAAATATGAAATAGGTCTTGACGCTGCCAATATCATTAATCACGATAATATTGAATTGACAGCAACTGATCCAGCTGTGGGAGAAGATCCTAATAAAAAGAATATCTATGCATCCAATTATAATCTCACGGCAAGCTATGCTACCAATTATAATTTCGAAACCAAAAGATATGAATACAAACAAAACGGATCTGGCTTAGGTTTGGATCTTGGAATTACAATGCTGGATCAAGATCCTCGGGAAGAAGAATATGATTCTAAATTTTCCTTTAATATTTTGGATTTAGGATATGTTAATTTTAAGAATGGCATCAACCATCAATTTATCAATGGGAATACGATTCAGGTTCAGAATAATCCGAATATTGATGATGCCGAATTTGAAAGTCCGGAACAATATCTAAAAATTCTAAGTCAGGAAGCGTATGGTGATGAAAATAAATCATTTGCCGGTTACGGATTCAAAATTGGCTTGCCAACGAGTATTAATATTAATTACAGTCAAAGAATTAAGGAACATCATTTTGTCAATGTCAATTGGATTCAGAGAGTTCCGGTTTTCGAAAATTCTTTGAAACGAAATAACTTACTCAATGCCAATTATTCTATTCAAAAAGAAGCGATTGGTTATGGGATTTCGACGACTTTGTCTGAATATCGGAATTTACAGTTTGGAGGTTATGTAAGACTTGGACCACTAATTCTTGGCAGTGAAAATGCTTTTCCTTTTTTATTCAAACATAAAAAACTTCATGCCGCTAATGTTTATCTGGCAATCAAACTTTATCCGTTTTGGGATAATGCGTTCAAACGTCATAGAAGAGAGAAGTGTGACTGTGAAAAGTAAATTATTTGATTAATAACCGTGCAGATCAATATCGCCTGTTCTTTGTAAAGTTACCTTTTTGCCCATTTTCTTTTGAATCACTCGGAAATGCTGCAATTCATCATCCGTAAGTATATTTATGGCTGTTCCTTTTTCACCAGCACGGCCAGTTCTACCGATTCTGTGAATATAATCTAGAGGTGAACGCGGTAATTCGTAATTGATTACACAAGGCAAATCATCGATATGGATTCCACGCCCAATCAAATCTGTTGCAACCAAAATCTGAGCGCCATTGACTTTGAATTCTTCCAGATTATTTCGTCGTGCACCTTGCGATTTCTGACTGTGAATAGCGACAGCTTTGATTTTATTTTTCTTTAATTTTTCAACTAAATTATCAGCTGATCTTGTAGATGAAACAAAAATCAATGCTTTCTCAACTTTCTTTTCTTTGATTAAATATCTTAAAAAAGGGCCTTTGTTTTCAGGCGAGACGTGATAGGCCAGTTGTTCGATATCATCAATTGTAACTTCTTCTTTTTTGATTTCGATTAACGTAGGATTGATGGACAGACGTTCCTTCATCTCAGAAACTTTATCATCCAATGTTGCAGAGAATAAAGTCGTTTGCTTCATCACAGGCATCAATCCGAAAAGCTTGTCCATTTCATCACCAAAGCCAAGCTGAAACATTTTGTCCGCTTCGTCAATCACCAAATGTTGAATTCCTGAAATACTCAAAGCATTATGATCAATCAAATCTAATAAACGTCCAGGCGTAGCAATAAGAACTTCTACACCAAACATTCCTTTCATCTGTGGATTGATAGAAACACCGCCGTAAACTGCCATCGTCCGAATCTCACGCTTCAGATTATCTGTAAAAGCTCGGAAAACTTCATCTATCTGAATAGCTAATTCTCGTGTAGGAACCAATATTAAAACCTGAACATTACGATCTTTTTTGACTTCAGTATTTTGTAGTTTTTCCAAAATTGGCATTACGAAACAAGCTGTTTTTCCCGAACCGGTTTGTGCAATTCCCATCAAATCTTTTCCTTGTAGGATCACAGGAATGGCCTGTTCCTGAATTGGAAACGGCTTCAGATAACCTAATTTTTTGATGGAACTGATAATATTGCTTGATAATCCTAACGACTCGAATGACATAAAATTCTTATTTGTGGCAAAGATAAGCTATTGATATTGGTTTTTACTGGGTTTTGAAATTGAAGATATTTTTAAACTTTTCAGAGATTTTATTTTCAAAACCAGAATAATTAATGAAAAATTGAGTTTGCCAAAGTTTGGTTTTCTCAGCTTGTTTACTGTTTGGAAAATGCCAGTCAGCATAAATTCTGAAACCTCGTTTTCCAGTTGTTTGTTCGCTAGATATTACGTTTTCTTTTTCTAAAATCGTTTTTGGAAAGATGAAAAACCCGGAATTGTTATTTTCTTCAAGCGAAATAATGTAAAAATCGAAGTCATCATTAATATCAAAAGGAATAGTTTTTTCATTAGAATCTCTTTTCCAAAATGTTACAAATTGTCCAATTTTCTTAGGCGTCAGTTTTGACTTTCGGAATTTGATATTAATATGATTAATTTTAAAATTAAAACCAAAATATTCTTCGCATTCAAGATCGGGAAGAATGTTAGAAATCTGTAGGTTTAGAGGTTCGAAAATCAAATTATTCAACTTTTTAATTTCCTTTATCATAAATATTTTTTGAAAAATTTTAGTATGTAATGTTTAGATAAAAAAAACTTTGTCAAAGTTGTGGACTCTGACAAAGTTAATATTTTTGAAATGTTTGAAAGTTTATTTTACGATCTTCATCTCGTTTAGCAGCCATTTAGAATCTGCATATTTATCGATTACGAAGAGAATATATTTGGTATCAACCATAATATTTCTACATAATTTTGGATCGTAATTGATGTCACTCATTGTTCCTTCCCATTGTCTGTCGAAGTTGAGACCTATGAGGTTTCCGTAAGCATCCAAAGCCGGACTTCCTGAGTTTCCGCCAGTCGTATGATTTGTTGCTGTGAAGTTTACTGGAACATCGCCAGTTTTATCTTTATAAATTCCGTAATCTTTGGTATTATAAAGGCTGATTAGTTTTTTAGGCACATCAAATTCATAATCTCCAGGAATATATTTTTCCATCACACCTGCAAGATGCGTTTGGTAACCGTAAGAAACAGCGTCTCTTGGATCAGAACCTTTTACTTTTCCGTAAGTTACACGGAGGGTAGAGTTGGCATCCGGAAAGAATTTTCTGTCTTTGTCTGTTTCCATTTGCTGCGCCATAAATTTCTTTTGCAAAGCATCAATATCAGCTTGTAGAGAGGTAACTTTTGCATCTGTTGTAGCTAAATAAGAACTTTTGAAAGCACCAAACATTTGGATAATTGGATCTTTTTTAAGATTTTCAACCAATGTTTTTTGATCTTGGAAAGTCTTCTCCAGGTCTGTAATTTTTTTACCATTCAAATCGCCTCTTCCTGTAATGATTGACATTTTGGAAACCGTATCAAACATTGCCAGATTTTTATTTGTATCTCTCAATAATTCGAAATCTTTTGGTAAAAACTGAGAAGGTGTTCTGTTGGTGTAAAGTGCAAGAATTTTGGCTGTTACTTTTGCATCCAGTTCTGCATCATAATCCTTATAAAACTCTGATAATCTTTCTTTCAAAGCATCTAATGCCTTTGTATCTACTTTTCCTGCTTCGAAATCTCGAATATAATTTGAATAAATATTCGCTAATGTAAATGTCTCAGAGTTTCTTGCAACTTCAGAATAGTAAGCTCTGTGAAGATTGTAAGGCGCTTGCTCGGTATATTTCTGATTCAGACCATCGATTGTAGGTTTGATTGCAGGATTTTTTGAGATTAAAGTCTGTTCGTATTGTTTCTTTTTCTCAACAGCATTAGACTTTTTAAGACCTTCAACTTCTCCAATCCATTTCTTCCAGTAGTTGGCAACTCTTGCGTATTTGGAAGCGTATTGGATTTTGGTTGCAGGATTTACCCTCATTTTTTCGTCCAATGTTTTCAAGGCAACATCACGAACCGCAATCATTGCAGGATCCGTTTCTGTCATAATCTTTTCTACAGCGATTGCAGGAAGATACTCAGTCGTTCTACCTGGAAAACCAAATACAAATGTGAAATCATCTTCTTTTTTATCTTTTACAGAAATAGGAAGGAAATGTTTTGGGGTATAAGGGATATTATCTTTAGAATATTCTGCAGGTTTGTTGTTTTTATCAGCATAAATTCTGAACATAGAGAAATCTCCAGTATGTCTTGGCCAAACCCAGTTATCTGTATCAGAACCATATTTTCCAATAGCAGATGGCGGTGCACCAACTAAACGGATATCTTTGAAAGTTTCGATTACATAGGCATAAAACTTATTCCCATAATACATAGATCTTACAGAAATTGTCTGGTAAGATTCGGTTTTCTGAGCTTTTTTGTAAGCCTCAATATTTTCATTGATTTTCTTAGTAAGATCTGCTCCTGTAAGGTTTTCTGTTCCTGCAAGTATTTGAGAAGTTACTTCTTTGATGTCTGTGATGAAGTCAACTGTTACGCCTGGATTTGGTAATTCTCCTGTCATATCTTTCGCCCAGAATCCGTTGGTCAACAAATCATTCTCAACAGTAGAGTGGGATTGGATATTATCATAACCACAATGATGATTGGTTAATAAAAGTCCTTTTGGAGAAATCACTTCGGCTGTACAACCGCCATCAAACTGCACTACAGCATCTTTGATACTTGCTTTTTCGGGATTGAAGATGTCTTTTGCGGAAATTTTCATTCCCAGATCTTTCATTTCTTTTTCATTAAGTTCCGTCGGGATCCACATTCCGCCGTATTGCTGGCCAAAAGCCATTACAGCCGGAAGAAAAAGGGCAGATAGAAGAATTTTTCTTTTCATTATATCAATTTATAAAACTTGACGAATTTAAAGAAAATTTTCTGAACAGGATATTGTTATGTTCCAAAATGAATGCTGTTAACAGTTCATTATTTTGTGACTTTTTTTAATGAAATGATTTAAAACGTAATTCTTATTTATAATGTAAATAGAATTTGTTGTTAAAGATTTCGTTTGGATCGTATTTTCGCTTTAATTGGAAAAAAATATTTGCGTCAGGATAAGCTTTTCTCATTCTTTTTTTATCAATATGCAAGCGATAAGGTAAATAAAATGTGCCTTCATTTTTCAGTGCAATATCTACAAGCTGGGTTGTCAGATGTTTCATTTCTGCTTCTTGCTCAGTAGTTTTCTTTTGGTTGAACAATAATACAAACCCAAAAACATCCTCTTTTGCATAATTTAAAAAACTATCCTGATCTTTACGAACACCTCGGATTGTAATGTTTAAAAGGTCTATTTTACAATTTTTTAAAACAGGTTTTATATCATGAATGAAATGATTAAAGTTCCTTTCTGGGATAAAGTATTCTTGAAGCAAGTCTGTGGAAGACTTGTCTTTATTTTCAATAAGTGAAACGTGATCGTTTAAAAGTTCATTTCTTGAAAAGATTTCGTTTTTTGAAACACTACTCATTCCGGTTTCAAGATCCCAACGCAGCCGTTTTCCATATTCGCTGTTTACACTTCCTCGGAAAACCAATCTTTGAGTTTCTTTGCTTTTTACATTTTGTAAAGTTGGAATTTTGGTTTCAACTTTTTCGAAAAAATTCAAGGTGGCTTCTTCTAAAAAATGTTTGTCAGAAATTCTGAGTCTGCCAAAAACAAGATTCACATTTGGGTTGTTGGATACATATTTTTTATAATAACCAACATAATTTTCGGGACTTAGTTTAATATATTTATATTGTAAAGCTAAGTTATCTACAACTTTTAGATTGACATCCAATATCACTCCGAATAATCCGTAACCTCCTATTACCAATTTGAAAAGTTCCTGATTTTCTTCTCTGCTACAAGTGACGATTTCTCCATTTTCTTTCATTAATGTAAAAGATAGAACGCTAGATGAAATTGGTGGTAGATCTTTTTGCCAACCGTGTCCGTTCACACTGATTGAACCTCCAACAGAAAACGAACTAAATGCCTGTAATATAGCAACGGATTTTCCGTATTTGTCCAGATATTTTATAGCATCTTCCCACAAGGCGCCAGAACCAATTGTGAGAATATTAGTATTTGTATCAAGCTTCATTTGCTTGTAAGGAAGCATATTCAAGACGATTCCGTTTGGGTAAATTGTATGTCCACCCATGCTATGTTTTGCGCCTGCAATAGAAATTTTCAAATCATTTTCCTTTGCATATTTCAAAATATCCCTGAGTTGGCTTTCGATTTTTATTTTATCCTTTGGAACTTGGATGATAGTATCAACTTTAGTTAAATTCAGTTGACTTGCATCATTCGAATAACCTTTTGGGATAGAGTATATCGTATCATCTTCATTCCATTTTGTTTTCAGAATATGAATGATTGGGATGGAAAGAAATAATATGATTATTGCTAAAAAACCAATAATTCTAATATATTTTTTCTTCATCTGTTATTCTTTTTGGAGCTTCAAGAAGGATGGAATTAATAAAATCCAAAAAAAATTATAGATTTCCTGGAGAAGTATTTTTGACATTCAGTCTGTCTTCCACATATTCAATCGTAGTTTTCCCGTGCGGTTTTGGATTTCCGTCCTCGTCCAATGCTACAAAAACCAATCTTTCAATCGTAATAATAATCTGATGGGTCATTTTATTTCGAACCTCACAACGTAACGTAAGAGATGAACGTCCGAACTCAACCGCTTCAATTCCAATCTCGATAATATCGCCTTGCTTTGCTGAACTTACAAAGTTAATCTCCGAGATATATTTGGTAACCGTTCTGGAATTTTCCAATTGAATAATGGCATAGAGCGCCGCTTCTTCATCTATCCATTGTAGCAATCTTCCTCCGAAAAGCGAATGGTTGGGGTTAAGATCTTCTGGTTTAATCCATTTTCTTGTGTGATAATTCATCATAATTCTATAGCATTTTAATGTGATGCAAAGGTAATAATTTAGCACAGAATTAGGACGCCGGGGAGGATAGGAATTGTAGATAATCAAATTAATTTTTCGAAATATACTGTCAAATTCTTTGGTTAGATTTTTGATTCCCCATAATCTTAGTATTTTTGTAAAAATTTTTAGAAATGTCAAAAGTTAAAATTGGAACAGTTCAGATGTCTTGTGTTGCAGACAAGCAGGAAAACCTGAACAAAGCCATTGAAAAAATAAGAGAAGCAGCAGCAAAAGGCGCACAGATTGTTTGTTTGCAGGAGCTTTTCACATCCTTATATTTCTGTGATGTCGAAGATTATGATAACTTCGATTTGGCAGAAGCTATTCCAGGACCTTCGACAGATGCATTATCGCCGGTTGCCAAAGAATTAGGTGTTGTGATCATCGCTTCATTATTCGAAAAAAGAGCACAAGGACTTTATCACAATACAACTGCAGTTATTGATGCTGATGGAACTTATTTGGGTAAATACCGTAAAATGCACATTCCGGATGATCCTGCTTTTTATGAGAAATTCTATTTCACGCCAGGTGATTTGGGATATAAAGTTTTCCCTACAAAATTCGGAAAAGTTGGTGTTCTTATTTGTTGGGATCAATGGTATCCGGAAGCGTCTAGAATTACAGCTTTGATGGGTGCTGATATTATGTTTTATCCAACAGCCATTGGTTGGGATACTACGCAGGATGAAGAAACCAATCAGGATCAATACAACGCCTGGCAAACCATCCAGCGTTCTCACTCGGTTGCAAATGGACTTCCTGTAGTTTCCGTGAATAGAGTAGGTTTCGAGCAAAATGGCGCAATGAAATTCTGGGGCGGAAGTTTTGTAACCAATGCTCAAGGAAAGTTACTTTACCTTGCTTCTCACGACAAAGAAGAAGTCGTTGTGACAGAAGTTGATTTGGCACAAACAGATTACATGAGAAAGCACTGGCCATTCTTGAGAGACAGAAGGATCGAAACTTATTCGCCGATTACAAAACGTTTTATTGACGAGGATTAATGACAATAGATAAAGATTTCAATCCATTAGAAAATGGATATGTTTTCCCCGCAGAATGGGAAGAGCACGAAGCAACCTGGCTTTCTTGGCCTCATAAAGAAGAATCCTGGCCAGAAAGAATTGATTTAATTTATCCAGCTTACGCCAAATTCATTGCTGAATTGACAAAAGGCGAATTCGTTTGTATCAATGTCAAAGATCAGGAAATGCAGGCTTTCGCAATGGAACATATTTCCAAAGCCGGCGCAGATATTTCTAAAGTCGAATTCTATTTCCACGAAACCAATGATGCTTGGTGCAGAGATCACGGTCCATCATTTTTAATTAATAAAAACGGAGAAGAGCCTCAGAAGATTATTGTAGATTGGGGGTTCAATGCTTGGGGAGGAAAATATCCGCCATTCGAATTAGATGATGTGATTCCGACTAAAATTGCTGAAGAAAAGGGAATTCCTGTTCTTTATCCAGGAATTATTATGGAAGGTGGTTCGGTCGAATTCAACGGTGCTGGAACGGTTTTGACTTCGAAATCATGTTTGCTTAATGAAAACCGAAATCCTCATCTTTCTCAGGAAGAAGTAGAAGAATTCTTGAAAAAATATTACGGACAAAAACAAGTTCTTTGGGTAGATGACGGAATTGTTGGTGATGATACAGACGGACATGTGGATGACACGATTCGTTTTGTAAATGAAGACACGGTTCTTACAGTTATCGAGGATAATAAAGAAGATGATAATTATGAGCTTCTCCAAACCAATCTTCGTCAGTTAAAAGAAATGAAACTTTTGGATGGAAGACCTCTCAATATTATCGAATTACCAATGCCAGATCCCGTTTATTGCGACGGACAAAGATTGCCGGCTTCTTATGCAAATTTCTACATTGCTAACAAATCTGTAATTGTTCCTACTTACAATTGTGAAAAAGATGATATTGCATTAGAAATTATCCAAAAATGTTTTCCAGAAAGGGAAGTGGTTGGTATAGATTCTACCGACATTATTTGGGGTTTGGGAAGTTTCCATTGTCTAAGTCAGCAAGAACCGTTGGTATAAAATATAAATCCGCAGACTAGCGGATTTTTTAATTTTTAAATGTAAATAATGAACGAAACACAAGCGACAGATCAAGTCAAAAAATATCTTCCATTCATCTTAGGAACAGCCATTTTTATGCAAATGCTGGATTCCACAATTCTGAATACTTCTCTGCCATCAATCGCAAGAGATTTACAGGAATCGCCGCTTGATATGCAAAATGCAATCATCAGTTATGTATTGACTTTAGCTTTGTTTATGCCGGTCAGCGGATTTTTAGCAGATAAGTTTGGAACTAAAAAAATATTCATTCTTTCACTTGTTGTGTTTTCCTTAGGTTCATTATTTTGCTCATTATCACAAAATCTCACCGAATTGGTAATTTCCAGAGTTGTACAAGGCGTTGGTGGAAGTTTGATGACACCTGTCGGAAAATTAGCATTGATTAGAGCTTTCAACAAAAACGAACTTCTGAAAGCAATGAATTTTGCCATCATTCCTGCACTGATCGGACCGGTAATGGGACCTTTGGTCGGTGGTTATATTGTAGATTATATGACTTGGCATTGGATATTTCTGATCAATATTCCGATTGGCGTTTTAGGAATTATTTTAAGTTTAAAATATATGCCGAATTTCAAATCGCCTGTTATAGACTTCGATTTGAAGGGATTTCTAATTTTTGCAATGGCATCTTTATTACTTTCAGTTTCTTTGGAATTGTTAGGAAATGCTCAGAATATCACACCAGTTTTATTGGTTTTGGTCTTAGGATTTTTGATGCTTTATTTTTATTACAAACACGCCAAAACTGATAACAATCCTATTTTCCCGCTCAATCTTTTTCAGGTTCGGACTTTCAGGGTTGGGATTTTGGGAAATCTTGCTACAAGGTTGGGAATCAGCTCGATTCCGCTTTTGGTTCCATTAATGATCCAAATTGCGTACGGACAATCGGCACTCACTTCGGGTTGGATTGTTGCGCCAATGGCTTTGACTTCGATGTTTGGAAAATCTGCTGTGATTGGGATTTTGGATAAATTTGGTTATCGTAAAACTTTAATGACCAACACTTTTGTAATTGGTATTTTGATCTGTTGTCTGGCAATTCCAACCGTTCAAAGTTCAATCTATTGGTACATTCCGATTTTGTTGGTTTTAGGGTTTTTCAACTCGATTCAGTTTACATCGATGAATACGATTTCTATCGCCGATTTGAGACCTTATCAGAACAGCAGCGGAAATTCTTTAGTTTCTGTTAATCAGCAGTTTGCAGTTGGATTTGGGATTGCATTTGGTTTGATTGTTTTGAAATTGTTTGAAGGTGACACGACTTTTATTAAAAATCAAGTTCACAACGCTTTCCGATACACTTTTTTAATTGTCGGTTTTCTCACGATTCTTTCCGGTTTCGTTTTCCGAAGACTCAATTTTCGGGATGGCGACAATATGAAATCGGTTTAAATTGATATTATTTGACTCCGTCGAACCTAAAGGTTTGGACAGCTTAATCCGCCTGTAGTTTATCCTGAGCTTGTCGAAGGGTTCCCGCTTTTTTTCCGATGCCTTCGACTACGCTCAGCCAACGAAAAAAAAGAGCTCCACTCGAGTCGGGCTGCAGGTTTCAATACAAAAAGACGATTGGTCAAAGTATAAATTTTTCTATCTTTAAACATTAAAAACTTCTCAAGATGGCAAAAAATAAAACAGTAGAAACAGAACTTTCTGTAGAAGACTATATTAATAATATCCCTGATGAAAAACGTCAGAAAGACATCAGAGAATTAGTCCAAGTATTCGAGGAAACATCCGGATTTTCACCTAAAATGTGGGGCGAAGCCATCATTGGATTTGGAAGTTATCATTACAAATATGCCAGCGGACACGAAGGCGATGCACCATTAGCTGGGCTTTCAAATAGAGTTGCTCAAATCTCAATCTATGTTTATCCGGAAGATGAATTGCGTGAAAAATTATTAGTAGAATTAGGAAAAGTAAAATCTGCAAAAGCCTGTATTTATATCAAAAAACTGGAAGATATCAATGTTGATGTCCTGAAAAAAATCGTCAAAAATTCAGTAGATAATATTAAAAAAATCTACGGATAAATGGAATTTTCAAATTTACTTTCTCCGGAGATTCAAAACTTTATCAATCAAAATATAGACAGTGATATCAATAAGTTATTACTGAAAAAATCGCCGTTTCCAAATGTTATGATTCAGGAAATTGTTCAACAAATTAAGGGCAAAAAAGTAGCGCAGAGAAAGTTTCCATTTCTATTAAAAGATAATATCGTTTTTCCTCCAAACCTTAATTTAGAACAGGCTTCATCACAATCTACAGCAGAATATAAAGCTAAAACTTTGAAAGGAAATTCATTCTTGGACTTGACATCAGGTTTCGGGATTGATGCTTATTTTCTATCCCAAAATTTCGAAGATGTTACTTTGGTTGAGCAGAATCCAGAATTAATAAAAATTGTTGAACACAATTGGAAGACTTTAGACCGAAGAGCAAATTTCATTAATCAAAATCTTGAAGAGTTTTTAGAAATTAATAAAGAAAAATTCGATATCGTTTATTTAGATCCTGCGAGAAGAGATCAGAATAACAAAAAGAAATTTCTATTGGAAGATCTTTCGCCAAACCTTTTAGAAATTGAAGAAAAACTTAATTCAATCTCGGATAAAATCATTGTGAAACTTTCGCCTTTAATTGATATTTCTTATTTGGTTTCAGAATTGAAAAACATTACTGAAATTCAAATTATTGCAGTCAGAAATGAGGTGAAAGAATTGGTTTTGATAATTGAGAATAAAGAACAAAGAGAAAAGAATAAAGACATTAAAATTACTTGTATCAATTTGAAATCTAGCGAACCGGAATTTTCTTTTGATATAAATGAAGAAAAAAGTACAGCATCAGAATTCTCAGAAAGTCTGAATTTCCTTTACATTCCAAACAATTCGATTCTGAAAGCAGGCGCATTCAATATTATTTCAGAAAAATTTGGATTGAAGAAATTGCATCCAAATACCCATTTTTATACGTCAGAGCATAAAATAGAAAACTTTCCCGGAAGAGTTTTGCAAGTGGAAAAGATTGATGGAAAAGATTTAAAAAAGAATGAGCAGTTCAATATCATTTCCAAGAATTATCCTTTGAAACCTGAGGAAATCAAGAAAAAGTACAAGCTGAAAGATGGCGGAAACCGTTATCTTATATTCACTCAGAGCATCAACGGAAAAGAGATTCTAAGAAGCAGTTGATTTAATGTATTGATTAACAAAATTTTAAATAGATGTTAATTAATATAGCTTATTTTTAAAAATAATTAAATGAGCGTTCATCTTACCATAAAAATTCACTACATTTGCACGCGTAAAAAATAGATATGCAAAATATTAGAAATATAGCGATTATCGCACACGTTGACCACGGAAAAACAACTTTGGTTGACAAAATTATCCACGCCACAAACATCTTCCGTGAAAATCAGGAGAGTGGTGATTTGATCATGGATAACAACGATCTTGAAAGAGAAAGAGGGATTACGATTTTATCAAAAAATATCTCTGTAACTTATAAAGACGTTAAAATCAACGTTATCGATACACCTGGTCACGCCGATTTTGGTGGTGAGGTAGAAAGAGTATTGAAAATGGCTGATGGTGTTGTTTTGTTGGTAGATGCCTTCGAAGGACCAATGCCACAGACAAGATTCGTACTTCAGAAAGCTTTGGAACTTGGATTGAGACCTTTGGTGGTTATTAATAAAGTTGATAAGCCAAACTGTCGTCCGGACGAAGTTCACGATCAGGTATTTGATTTGTTCTTCAACTTGGATGCTACAGAAGAGCAGTTGGATTTCCCAACATTCTACGGTTCATCTAAACAAGGTTGGTTCAACACTTCATTAGAACAAACTGACAATATTTTCCCATTATTAGACGGAATTTTACAATATGTTCCAGAGCCGAAAGTAGAAGAAGGTAACCTTCAGATGCAGATCGTTTCTTTAGATTTCTCTTCTTTCTTAGGAAGAATTGCAATCGGAAAAGTAATCAGAGGCGAGATCAAAGAATCTCAGTGGATCGGATTGGCACAAGCTGACGGAAAAGTATTGAAAGGAAAAGTAAAAGAACTTTACGTTTTTGAAGGTCTTGGAAAGAAAAAAGTAACTGAAGTAAAAGCTGGAGATATCTGTGCTGTTGTAGGTTTCGAGGCTTTCCAGATTGGAGATTCTTTCGTAGATTTAGAAAACCCAGAACCATTACCAAGAACTGCAATTGATGAGCCAACGTTGAATATGACGTTCTCTATCAACAACTCGCCTTTCTTCGGTAAAGATGGTAAATATGTAACTTCTAACCACCTTAAAGAAAGATTAACTAAAGAATTAGAGAAAAACTTGGCATTGAGAGTTCAGCAAACTGACGATGCAAATACTTTCTTGGTTTTCGGTAGAGGTATTCTTCACTTGTCTGTTTTGATTGAAACAATGAGAAGAGAAGGTTACGAAATGACAATTGGTCAGCCACAGGTTATCTTGAGAGAAATCGACGGAGAAAAATGTGAGCCTTACGAATCTTTGGTTGTTGACGTTCCAGAAGAATTTGCTTCAAGAGTTATCGATTTGGCAACTCAAAGAAAAGGAGATCTTCACATTATGGAAACTAAAGGTGAAATGCAACATATGGAATTCGAGATTCCTTCAAGAGGTTTGATCGGATTACGATCTCAAATGTTGACTGCTACTGCTGGTGAAGCTATTATGGCGCACCGTTTCACAGAATACAAACCTTTCAAAGGTGCTATTCCTGGAAGAAGTAATGGTGTTTTGATTTCTAAAACTCAAGGTCCAGCAACTGAATATTCTATTGCGAAACTACAAGATAGGGGTAAGTTCTATGTTGATCCGGGTGAGGAAATCTACGAAGGAATGGTTATTGGTGAGCAAAACAAGCCAGGAGATTTGGTGGTAAACATCGTTGAAGCAAAACAGTTGAACAATATGCGTGCTTCCGGAAAAGATAAAGATACTGGAGTTGCTCCAAAAATCTTGTTCTCTCTTGAAGAATGTATGGAATATATCCAGGCTGATGAAGCGATTGAGGTTACGCCTAACTTCATCCGTATGAGAAAGAAAATCCTTTCTGAAAACGATAGAAAACGTATTGAAAGAGGCGCTAAGTCTTAATCTAATTCTAAATAAAAAGTCCTCAGAAATGGGGACTTTTTTTTCATTTAAAATCTGTAATTTAGCTTTACCAAATTATATGAAAAATGACAATTACTAAAGAAAAACTTCAGAAGCAAATTGATGAATTTCCAGATGAAATCAACATTGATGAAGTCATTGAGAGATTGATTATGATAGAAAAGATTGAAACCAGAATTCAGGAATCTAAAAATAACGAAACCATTTCTGAAGATGATCTTAAAAATGAAATGCAAGAATGGTTCAAATAAAATGGCTAAAGTCTGCTAAAATTGATTTGAAGGAAATATATGATTTCATTAGTTTAGATTCAAAAAGATATGCAAAACATCAAGTAGAAAAAATTCAAAATAAAGTCAGTATTTTAAAAAACGGAATTTTAATAGGAAAACAAGTATCTGAAATAGACGATGAAAAAATTAGAGAAATATTTGAAGGCAATTATAGAATTATTTATCGTATCATCTCGAAAGATGAGATTCACATACTTTTGATTCACCACGGAGCAAAAGATTTGTTACGAAGAATAAAACCGTAGTTATAAATAAGTTTAGTCCCAATTTTTGGGACTTTTTTATTATATTCGATTTTCAAATTTCAAAGTCATTTTTAGATTTCATTTTATGAATCATAAACGCCAGTTTCATTTTTTTTTGTTAGTATTAATTTCCATTTTAATATACAATTGTTCTCCTCAGAAAAAACAAACGACAAAAATTAAGACACCTCCTTCCAAACCAATTATAAAATCTGTTCCTCCGGCAAAAGTTGAAGAAAGTTATCGTGTAGATTTACCTTCCATTAATAGAGAATTTCGTGCTGCCTGGATTGCATCGGTTGCGAATATCAATTGGCCTTCAAAGACAAATCTTACATCAGACCAACAAAAAGCAGAAGCACTTGAAATGCTGAATATGCTTCAGAATAATAATTTCAATGCGGTAATTTTACAAGTGCGTCCTTCGGGAGATGCTTTGTATAAAAGTTCTCATGAGCCTTGGTCGTATTTTCTTACTGGCGAAATTGGAAAAGAACCGGTTCCATATTATGACCCTTTAGAATTTTGGATAGAAGAATCACACAAACGCGGAATCGAATTGCACGTATGGCTGAATCCTTACAGAGCGCATCATTCCAACGGTGGAAAAGTGACGTCGCAATCTTTGGCTAACAAATTTTCAGACGTAACTTACAGATTAAGAAATGGAATGTATTGGTTCGATCCAGCAAGTCCAATTATTCAAGATCACGTTTCGAAGGTTGTAAATGAGCTTGTGAAAAAATATGATATTGATGCTGTTCATTTTGATGATTATTTTTATCCGTATGCGACTTACAACGGCGGAGCAGATTTCCCGGATTCTAAAATCTGGAATGCTTACAAAAATTCTGGCGGAAATCTTTCCAGAGTAGATTGGAGACGTGATAATGTAAACCGATTTGTTGAAAGGATTTATAAAGAAATTAAAAACGAAAAGAATTATGTGAAATTCGGGATCAGTCCGTTTGGGATTTGGAAACCGGATTATCCTGTAGGAATCAAAGGTTCTTCTCAGTACGATGAACTTTACGCCGATGCAAAACTTTGGTTGAACAAAGGTTGGGTAGATTATTTTTCACCACAATTGTATTGGCCTATCAATCCTGAAAAACAAAGTTTTCCAAAACTACTGGAGTGGTGGAAATCCGAAAATAATTTCAATCGACATCTTTGGCCAGGACTTAATACAGTTGAAATAAAATCTTCTGACAGACCGACAGAAATCGTTAATCAAATAGATTTGAGCAGACAAATTCTAAAAGATGATGCAGGCGAAATCCATTGGAGTATTGCAGGACTTACCAAAAATTGGAGTATGCAAAATGCTTTGAAAACGAGAGTTTATCAAGACAAAGTTTTGATTCCAAGAAGTCCTTGGCTGAAAACTGATAAGGAACTTTCGCAACCAAAATTACATTTGAAAAGTAATGGAAGTAATATTTCCGCAAGTTGGAATTTATCAAATCAAGAAAAAGCTTTCCAATGGGTTTTATTCACAAAATATGGCAATGAATGGCGAACTCAGATTTTGAATTCCGATATTCAGAATATGGAAATTATTAAATTTTATAATAACAAAACACTCAATACAGTTGCTATAAAAGCGATTGACAGACTAGGAAATGAAAGCGATTACAAAGCTGAGAAAGTGAAGTAATTATTTCATAACTTTAAGTCTTAAAACAAAAACTAAACGATGAATTTTACCTTCAAAATCACCTGTACAGACGAAAAAGGCTTGGTTTACAGAATCTCTGAAGTTCTTTTGGAAAACGGTCTTAACATCATCAAAAACGACGAATTTGTTGACAGCGAAAAGTCCTTGTTCTTTATGAGAACCGAAGTTGCAGGAATTGCCGATCCTCTAAAAGTGATTTCTCAACTCAAAGACCAATTAGGGGATTGCGAAATAGAATTGAGTAACAATAAGCCAAAAGATGTTGTCGTTTTCGTGACCAAAGAACACCATTGTTTATCTGATCTGTTGATTAGAAATCAATTCAAAGATCTTAATTTCAATATTCTCGCAGTTGTTGGGAATTATGAAAATCTGAGAGATTTGACAGAGAAATTTGATATTCCGTTTCATTATATTTCTACTGAAAATATCACGAGAGACGAGCACGAAAATCTTATCAAACAAACACTGAGAAATTATGAGTTTGATTATTTGGTTTTAGCTAAGTTTATGAGAATTCTTACACCTGAATTTATCAAAGATTTTGCAGGAAAGATCATCAATATTCATCATTCATTTTTACCGGCTTTCATTGGCGCTAATCCTTACAAACAAGCTTTCGAAAGAGGTGTAAAGATTATCGGAGCAACAGCGCATTTTGTAACAAATGACTTGGATGAAGGTCCGATTATTTATCAGGATATTATCAAAGTAACGCATTCTAAAACGGCAAAAGATCTAGCGAAATTAGGAAGAGACGTTGAGAAAAATGTTTTGGCGAATGCTTTGAAACTGGTTTTTGAAGACAAGGTTTTTATTGATGGAAATAAGACGATTATTTTTGAGTGAAAAGAGAAAATACTCTATTTAGGTTTATATTTATTCAGATAATCCTCATCATTCTCTCTATCAATTTTATTAGAACTTATATTTTCTTCAAATTTGACTTCTTCAATTTTTTCTTTTGAAGTAAAATTTTCATTTGAAAAAAGTATCTTAGAGGAACGGATTTTTTGTTGATTAGGAATTGCAACATATTTCTTTGTTTGCTTCCAAGTTTCATTTATTTTCAAACATTTTAATAAATAGAAAATTAGAAAAATAATCTCAAATCTAAATGAAAATTTAGAGTCTTCTGAACTATTTAGGAATGTTTCAAACATTATAAATCCACAGACAATAATTCCAATTACTGCGTCTGTAATTCCAATGTCAATTGCCCATTTTTTTTCAGTCCACATGGCAAATGCTGTAACAACTTTTAGTAAAAGTAGAAAGGTTATGAAAAATCCTAAAAACGAAAATCTATCAAATGTTTCCATTCCATAAATAGAAACTTCTTTTGTGCCGAAAGATAATCCTGTAAAGAGAAATATAAGCTTAATTATAATGGAAATTCCGGCAAGAATCAAAAATACCCAAACAAAAAATTTCATCCATATTGGTAGTAAATCTCTTCTTCTAATCATTTTTTTAATTTAAATATTTGTTAGTAAACTTACCAAAAAATCACTTAATCCCCAACAACTGAAACAATTCCTCTTTTTTATTCTGCGCAATCGAAATACTTTTCCCATTTGTCAGTTCCACCATGTTTCCGTTCAGACTTCGGATAGCTTCAAGATTGATGATAAACGAACGCTGAACCCGAAAGAATTTGGGTAAAGTCAGAACTTCATCCATCGATTTCAAAGTGGCTAGAGTAGTGTAGGTTTCATTATTAATCACGATTTTCAGATAATCGCCTTGAGCTTCTACATAAAGAATCTCATCCAAAAGAATCTTCGTGAGTTTTCCGTCGGACTTGATAAAAATTCGGTCAGAATTGACTTGATGAACGGTTGATTTGTTTTTCAGTTCGATGTAATCTTTCGCCTTGTTAACAGCTTTCAGGAAACGGTCAAATCGGACAGGTTTTACGAGATAATCCATTGCTCCGGTTTCGAAGCCGTCCAAAGCAAAATCTCTGTGAGCCGTAATGAAAATAATGACCGGCGGATTTTCCAAAGCTCGAACCAATTCCAATCCGTTAATTTTCGGCATTTGGATATCACTGAAAATCAAATCAATTTTGTTGCTTTGCAGAAAAGTCATCGCTTCCAAAGGGTCGCCGAAAGAAGAAACCAATTCCAGAAATGGAATTTCGTGTACAAAATTCTCAATGATTTCTCTTCCGATTGGTTCGTCGTCCAAAACCAGACATTTTAGTTTTTCCATTGTTATAGATTGATTTTTAGTTCGATTCTGAAACTATTTTCAAGGTTTTTGATTTCCAATTGATGTTGATTTGGATATAATAATTGTAGTCTTTTTTTTATATTTTCGATTCCGATTCCTCCGAATTTATTTTTCTCACTCAGTTTTTCCTTATCATTTTCGACGATGAATAAAAACTGATTGTCATTAATAATAACTTCCTGTTTGATGAACGGGTTTTGGCTTTTCAAACCATATTTAAAAGCATTTTCAATAAATGTAAATGTCAGAAGTGGCGCAATGAAAAGTCCGGAAATTTGTCCTTCTCCAGAGATTTCCAGCTGAATATCTTTGTCTTTCGGATAACGCATTTTTTCCAGCTCAAAATAATTTTTAATAAAGTCTATTTCCTTTTCCAAAGGCACTTTTTCGGAATTAGATTCGTAAAGTGTGTAACTCATTATATCGGAAAGATTCAGAATAACTTCCGGTGCAGAATCATCTTTTTTGACACTCAAACCATAAAGATTATTCAAAGTATTGAAGAGAAAATGTGGATTCAACTGAGACTTCAGAAAGTCCTTTTCGATATTGATATTCTGAATCTCAACTTCCAATTTTTGTTGTTGTAATTGCGTTGTTTTGTTATAAATTCTCACAATTTCAAAGAGAATTTTCACAAAGAAAAACGGTGACAAAATATAGATTACAAGCATTACATTGGACAAAAATGCCTCGATTCCAATGACTTCATTCATATTTTGATTGGCAAAAATCTTGATCATTCCAGCGAATCTTCCTGTTTTGATTTCCCAACCTAAAAAATGGTACAGGCGAAACATAGAATTGTTGACAATAAGCCAAACATAAATGCTTACGGGAATTAATACAGATGTGATAATCAGGAAATATGTGATTCTGAATCCCTTTATCTTTGGAAATAAAAGATAGAAAAATCCATAAAAGATAACTGCATTGCTTACAAACGCTCTGAAAGTCATAATGAAACACTCAAAATAAGTGATTTTGGAATCGAAACGATAATAAACAAAAAGTAACACAGAAAAGACAAACCACATCAAAAAATGGGAAATAATTTTTGGACTTCTGTTATAGAATCTTTCAAATTCCAGCAGAAAATTTTGGTTGGACAATTGTTCTTTTGAGAGAGCGTTTTCTTGCATTTTGTTTGTGTTAAAAGGCATTTTCAAAAATAAGCTTTTGAGATTGGAATTAATAATTGGATCGAGATTATTCTACAAAATTTCATCAACTTCAATCAAATTGAAATTTTTATCATTTTCAAAAAACTCTCTGAAAATTGCAGCGTGACCAGTTCCAACCAAAATAAAGATGTTCTTTGTTTTTGACTCTATCTGATTTTGAATATTCGCATACATAATCAGGTTTCTTTTGTACCAATCCGCAACCAGATTTGAACCGAAATATTTACTATCAGGATTGACTTTGTTAGCGATAGAAATATAAAAACCTTTGTTCTGATTTAGTTCAGCTTTTTGATTTAAACAAATAAACACATCTTTAAGCAGATTTTTCGCCATACATTTATTACTTGATTGACTCATCTGAGAGGCTTTTTGTTCAAACAGATTCTTCGTTTTTGGATTGGAATTAATTTCTTTTTGAAGAATGTCAAATCTCATTTCTATAAGACTGTCAATTGGATAAATCTGTCTAATGTTTGCTTTTTTAGCTAATCTAAAAGCCAATTGAAATGTTTCGCCTTCTGTGTAAAACCGTTTCAATCTCGGCTTTTTTATCGTGTCGGTAAATTGGCTAAACTGATTTTTAAGATAAAGTTTATATTGATTATTTAAGTCATTATTTTTATTAAAATTACTTTCCACAAAAATCTGGTCTGGTTTAAATTTAGAAATAATCGAGTTCGTGATTTGGTCAAGACTTTTCTGACTTTGTACGGTTAAAATATTGCGTTCAACATTTTTTACAGCATCATTTCCTGGATTGTTGAAATGGTAAGTTCCCAACAACAGAACGTTGATTTTGTCCTGAGAAAAACTATAGCTGAAAATAATTGTGGCTATAAATAATAATGCTTTTTTGAATAAGATAGACATAATTGTATATTCTGGAAGATTAAAGAATTCTGATAATAGCGTTCATTACATTGATGACGTTGTGACCAAGGATCGGAAAGATGAGATTGCCTGTGAATTTTCTTAGAATTCCGACACTTAAAGAAGAAATCAAAGTCAGATAGACGATTGTGACAATATCAAATTTTAATTGATAATCCGATGTCAAAACGATGCCATGACCAATTGCGAAGAGTAGCGTCACGATGACAAATCCCCAACCAAATTGAATTCCTTTGAAGTTCCAATTGGGTAAAAATGCCTTGTCAAAAATCCAAAGAAAAATTCCACGGTACAATAATTCTTCTGTCAAACCTGGCATTGTCGCCTGAAATGTAAATGTTTCCAAATCGAATGCGCCGCCTTTCGGGAATAATATTAATTTGAATATGAAATCGAAGATTAAGAATCCAAGGAAAACCAGTACGCCATATTTTACCTGACTTTTTGTATTGGTAGAAGTCGTAAATCCGATTTCTTTTCGTTCGTTTTTATCAATATAAAATATAAATCCTAACGACAAGGCCAGACTCAGGAATTTCCCGATCCAAGCAAATTTGAGTCCAAGGAAATCCGGAATCAATTGTTTACTGAAGATTTGAAGATAGTTGTCTGCCAGGAATAAAATAAGGAACAGCAAAAGGAATTTCGGGTTTCCCTTTTTTGATTTGAAGAAAGCAATGATGAAAATTGGCGACATCACCAAAAGCCAGATGAGTGGTGTAAATAGAGACATTTTTTGATTGTTTTAATTTCTGATTCAAAAGTATGATTGTAAAACTCGAATATGAATTGTAATCGGTGAGAATGGATATTTGTCAGTCAGAATTTAATTTTTCATCGATTAAGAAAAATCATTATTTTTATGGAAAATAAATCAAAAACTATGTCGATCAACAGAAGAGACTGGCTGAAAACTGCTTTCTTGGGAACTGCCGCACTTACACTTTCTCCACTTGAATTCTTAGCAAAAAATACCCCAAATTTTTCTAAACTGAAGAATGATGACAAAACCATCCGACTTTGCTTCAACGAGAATCCGTTTGGTGTTTCCCCGAAAGCGCTGGAAGCAATGCAGAAAAGTTTAAGTCTGTCATCGATGTATGATTTTAAATTTGCTGATACTTTGAGTGCAAAACTTGCGGAGAAGCATCAGTTGAAACAAGAGAATCTTTTGGTTTCCGCCGGTTCATCTTTTCTTTTGGAATTGATTATCAAATATGTGTCGCTGGATAAAGGTCATTTCATCATTCCAGATCCGTCTTTTACGATCTTTGAATCAATTGGAGAATTCCTTGGAATGTCGAAAACTGTAGTTCCTTTGAACGAACAAAAGCGAATTGATCTCAGTAAAATGAAAGACTCGGTCAGAAAAGACACAAAATTGATTTATATCTGTAATCCAAACAATCCAACCGGCGATTTGCTTTCCAGACAGGAAATTGAAAATTTTATCAAAACTGTTCCTGAAAATATTACGATTTTGGTAGATGAAGCCTACATTGAATTTACAAATCAAAAATCATTAAGTGATTTGGTTAATACTTATAAAAACCTAATCGTGACGAGAACATTTTCCAAACTTTACGGATTTGCTGGCGCAAGATTAGGTTACGCCATCGGAAATCCAAAATTGATTGTTGAATTGAAGAAACTGCAAAGCTGGAGTGGTGCGGAAATCAGTGTGGTGACTATGGCCGGAGCAATTGCTGCGATGGAAGATCAGGAATTCATTTCCAAGGTTTTGAATAACAACCAGAAAGTGAAAGATTTTACAGTTTCAGAGTTTCAAAAACGTGGAATTAAAACGATTTCGTCTTCTGCTAATTTTGTTTATTTTTCTTTAGACAATTATAAAGCTGAGTATTTCAAAAAACTGAAAGATGCGAAAATCCTTGGCGGAAAAACTTACGAACAAAAAGGGAAGTGGACGAGAATTAGTATAGGGACAATGGAGCAGATGCAGAAGTATTTTGAGGTAATTTCTTGATTTTATCAAATAATAATCGAATGAAACTGTTCCCGTTTTTTAATAAAAAAGAAAAAAAAGTAGCATACAAGTGTTCTTGCTGTGGTAAGGTTTATGATGAATTGCCTCTTTGTTTTGGCTCAGATTATCCTAATTATTACTTTTCTATTCCTTCTGATGAAAGAGAAACTCGCATTGAACTTAAAGAAAGTTTATGTGTAGTTGATGAAAAATATTTTTTTCATCGTGGTCGATTAACAATTCCTATTATCGATTACAATGAGAATCTGATATTTAATGTTTGGACTTCTATTAGTGAAGATAATTTCGGCAAGCGTATGGATTTATGGGAAAGTCCTAATAGAGTAAATGAAGAGCCTTATTTTGGTTGGTTGCAAACAAATGTTCCAACTTATGGCGAAACATTGAATATAAAAACGCTTACAATTGAACAAAATACTGGATTAATTCCCGAAATTAAGTCTATTGAAGAAGGACATCTTTTGACAATTGACCAAGAAAACGGAATTACATATAAAAGAGCAGTAGAAATAGTTGATGAAATAATGCAATATCAACATAGTTTAAACTAATCAGGCCAAAATATTACTAAACTCCTTTCTATACTGCGACGGACTCATCTGTGTATGCTCTTTAAAAGTTTTATTGAAATAACTGAAGTTATTAAAACCACTTTCAAAACAGATTTCCGTAATGCTCATAGGCTGTTCTGCCAAAAGCTTTAGTGAGTGTGTGATTCTATATTCGTTCACAAATTGAGTGAAAGTTTTGTTGGTAATCTTCTTAAAATATCTGCAAAATGAAGGAACAGTCATCGTTGCCAAACCTGCGACTTCTTCCAAACTGATTTGGTTTTTGAAATTATCCTTTACATGATTGAAAATCAAATTAATTCTATCGTTATCCTCTTTTTGTGTCTGCAGATAATATTTTCCTGCATTCAGAATTTTGAAATCATTGGTATGAGCGAGTTCATCAAGGATTTCAATTAATTTCAGAAGTTTATCCAAATAGGAAGACTCAGACAAAGCCTGAATTTTGCTTTGAAGTGCTTTTTTTACTTTTTCTCCAAATACAATTCCACTTTTTGCAGTTTCCAACATTTGGAAGATTTTGTTCATTTCTGGCGCATTCCACAATTCTGCTCCGAGAAAATCCTGAGAAAACTGGATCACCACTTCGTAATCGTTGTTGGTGTTTTCATTTGTCATGCCGCAATGTGGTAAGTTACTGCCAATCAATATCAAATCGCCATCTGAGAAGTAAGAAATATTACTACCAATTTGTCTTTTTCCGGAACCACCACAAACGAAAATCAATTCGATTTCCGGATGATAATGCCAAACGTGCGATTTTATGTTTTCATTTTTAGTAAAATGAAGACACGTAAAACTGCTGCCAATATTAGGATTTATCGCTTCAAAAGCCGGACTGTGATGTTTCATAATGTAAAGGTACATTATTTTAATATTATATCCAATATTGTCTTTAATGTGTAGTTAATATTTAATTAATGTTAATATAGAACATATTTGTGAGAATCAGAATGTATTAATTGTGTGAAATCAGATATACATTTGCATAGTAAAACAATCAAAAAAGAATATTATGAAAAATTTTATAAAATTAAGTTTTCTTGCAGCAGTAACATTGATCTCTGCAAATGTGTTTGGAAAAGACAAAGGTTTTTCACTTTATATCGGCGAGGTAAAAGAGCAGACTGTTCATTTTGAAGTTGCTAACGCAAAAAATGTTTCACTATACGTTTATAATAGCGATAAAGGCGAGGTTTATTCTGAGAAAATCATCAATAATGATAGTGTAGAGAAATCTTATAATATGAGCAGTATGGCTTCCGGAACTTATTACTTGGTTGCTGAGTCAGATTCTAAAATCGAAAAATATAAGATCACTGTAAATGATAAAAAAGTAACTGTCGATCAATCTCCAATTTCTGCAATTACAAAACCAGAATTTACAATCAACAAAAATATGGTTAAGTTACAGATGACAGATGTTGTTGGAGACGTGCGAGTTTCTATCTATGATACTGCAAACAACACTTATTACAGCAAAAATAACGTTGCAAAAGACGGGAACATCGATCTTTCATTTGATCTTAATCCTGAAAATCCAGAAACTTACATCATCAATGTTGAAAAAGACGGTGATAGTTTCAGCAGAATGATTTCTTTGAAATAGTTTTTTAAACTAAGGTTATATATATTATTTTCTAAAAGCTTCACATTGTGTGGAGCTTTTTTTGTTTTAATAATTCTGATAGTATTGAAGAATTTGTTTATTCTCCTCATACGAATTTTTGGAGTTTAATAATTCTAAAATTTTTGAAATCAAATTTGCTTGATTTTCTGTTTTTTCGCTTGCTATAAAACCATTTTTGAATTGATTGTCGGAAAATAAAATACTAAAATTATAAGAAGTTCCATCAATCTGAAGATCTTCAAATCTTCTATAATCGCTTTCATTCAAACGAGAAAGTATCATTTTTACTTCTTTAATGTCATTATCATTTAAAGTTGTGAAAAAAGGTTTGATTGGCTGTTGTCTTACATTATAATTTATTGCTGTATCGCCATTCTTGTTTGGTGGAGGTAGTGGTTCTGGAATATGCAGATAAATATTTTTAAATATCAAATATTTCTTTTCAAAATCTATAATGACCTCACAGTTTTCTTTTAAAGAAGGTTGGAAAATGATTGAAAATAATATTGGTTTTTTTTCATTGATCCTATTATTCCAGATTTCACGTCTTTTCATTTCCGTTGGCTTTTCATTTATTTTGAACTTATAAAAAATGATAAAACTTGAAACAATTATAAATAAAACTCCTAAACTAAGTAAGCTTTTTTTCATCGATCATATTTAAAGTTCTAAATGTAATTATTATATTGTTTATAATAATATTCCAATGTGATAAATATTAAAAAAGCCCAATTCAAAATTGAGCTTTTCGTTTGTTTTAAAGTACTTCTTTAATATGTTTATAATTACTTGCAATAGTATCCGCCACTTCTTTGAAATTTCCGTCCAGCATCATTCTCGTCATTGCAACGCCCATTCCTTTCATTTGATTCCAACCAACTTTCGGTGGCATTGCCAAAGCATTTGGATCTGTGAAAATATTGACTAAAACCGAACCTTTAGTCTGTAAAGCATCATCAATCGCTTCTTCCACTTTTTCCGGATCTGTCACATTGATTCCTTTGATTCCGAAAGCCTGAGCTAATAATCCAAAATCGGGATTGACCATATCGGTTTCGTTATCTGGGATTCCGTTCACTTCCATTTCCAGTTTTACCATTCCCAAAGAGCGATTATTGAAAACGATGATTTTAATAGGTAAATCGTATTGTTTGATGGTTGCGATATCGCCTAATAGCATAGAAAGTCCGCCATCTCCGCAAAGTGCAATGACTTGTTTGTCCGGACTTGATAATTGTGCGCCGATGGCCATTGGCATTGCATTCGCCATCGTTCCGTGACTGAAAGATCCTAAAAGTTTTCTTTCGCCAGTCGCTTGCAAATATCTTGCGCCCCAAACGCAGCACATTCCTGTATCAACTGTAAAGATTGTGTCTTTATTGGCTTTAATATTCAGAGTTTCTGCTACAAATTCAGGAGAGATGTGATTTTCTTTTCCTTTATCTTCAACATAAGATTGAAGGTTGTTTTTTACTTTCTGGTAGAATTCAAGTTGTTTATCAAGAAAATGTCTATCATCATTGATTTTAATTAAAGGTAAAAGACTGGTCAATGAATCCTTTATCTTTCCGGCAAAACCTCTCGTCAATTGCGCACGTCTTCCCAAACGTTCCGGCTTGTCATCAATCTGAATAATTATTTTATCAACCGGCATAAATTTCACATAAGGAAAATCTGTTCCAAGTAATAAAATAACATCAGCCTCGTGCATCGCTTTGAAAGCTGAAGGCAAACCCAAAAGTCCGGTCATTCCAACTTCGTAAGGATTGTTATACTGGATTCCCATTTTTCCACGGAAAGAATATCCGATGGGCGCTTTTAGTTTTTCTGCCAAAGCAATCACTTCTGTTTGAGCTTCAGAAGCTCCAATTCCACAATAGATTGCCACTTTTTTCCCTGAATTAAGATGATCGGCAATCCAATTGGTTTCTTCTTCAGAAGGAATAATTCTTGGATTGGTTTTAAAGACTAAATCTGAACTGATATTTGCTACAGATTTCTCCTCAAAAAGATCGCCCGGCATTCCTAAAACTGCTACACCTTTTTGAGAAATGGCGTGTTGCAGAGCCGCTTGGAGCATTCTAGGCGCTTGTTCCGGAGTTGTAGCGATTTGATTATAAACCGAACAGTCATCAAACAATTTAATCGTATTTGTTTCCTGAAAATAAGAAGTTCCAAATTCTGAGCTTTCACAAGTGGATGCAATCGCTAAGACCGGAACATTTCCTCGATTAGCTTCATAAAGTCCATTAATAAGATGAACGTGACCTGGACCCGAACTTCCCGCACAAACAGCAAGACCTTCTAACTCAGCTTCTGCAGCCGCCGCAAAAGCACCAACTTCCTCGTGTCTTACGTGAATCCATTTGATGGAACCTTCACGTTTTATGGCATCATTTAAAAAATTAAGGCTGTCACCAGTGACAGCATATATGCGTTTAACTCCCGTTCTTACAAGGATTTCGACAAATTGATCAGCGATATTTTTTGACATAGTTTTATAAATTTAATTCCTTTAAAATTTACAAAAAATATTCCAAGCAAAGGTTTACAACTGATAATTAAATGTTAATTAAATCAATGAAAATGTTTCGGGAAAGCTTCTTGTGGCGATTGTTTCAGAATGTTGATGAGAAACCAGGATTTCAGAAAACCGTAACCGTAAGAAAACATTTGGATATAAGTAGAAATAACTGCCAATAAGGTAATGCTTATATTTTTGGTTACAATCAAAGCGTGAAACAGTACGAGAAATGTATAAAGTCCGTACAAAGCGAGAATCAAACCATTTCCCCAAACAAAATAATGAATAATTCCAACCAAATATCCCAATAAAAATATACTTGGAAACCAAAAGGTCAACTTAGTGTATTTTGGATGTCTGTGATTCAGAATTGGCCTCGCACAACCGAATTGATAAACTTGTTTGGAAAATTTTCCAAAGTCCGTCCTACGTTTATGATAAACACCAATATTATCATAAAACATAGTCGTAAAGCCATTTTCCCAAAGCGTCATCGAAAGATCGGGATCTTCACCAATTCTCATTTCTGAGAAGCCGCCAACTTTTAGAAAAATCTCTTTGTTCACGCCCATATTGAAACTTCTCGGCTGAAACTTGGTTACCGCACTTTTCTTTCCACGAATTCCACCAGTTGTGAAAACCGAGGTCATAGAGTAGGAGATTGCCTTTTGCATCAGGTTGAAACCTTTGTGCGCTTTGTCCGCACCACCAAAAGCATCGCAAGGATTTTCGGTAAGATTATTTTTGATATTTTCGATGTAATCTGTTTCAACGATCACATCTGAATCTACGAAAACCAACCAATCATTTTTCGCCCGTTTTGCGCCATAATTTCTGGAAAGTCCAGGCCCTGAATTGTCTTTTCGGAAAAACTTAATGTCCAGTTGTTGTTCAAACAATTCTACTGTTGGCAGAAGCGCGATCTTGGAACCATCATCCACGATTATGACTTCAAAATTTTTATCTGTTTGATGAGACAGAGAATTGAGAAGCTCGAATAATTCGTCTTTTCTGTTGAAGATTGCGATGATGATGGAAATAGACTTCAATGTAATAAATCGGTTATTTAATAATTCAAAAGCGGAAAATTATTATTCCTCTTCCTTATTCATATATTTCCCTTTCTTAGAACCATCATACATTTCATATTGAAGGAATCTAGTCTCCAGTTTTCCATTAAACAATTTAATTCTTCTGGAAGGTCTCAATCCGATTTTCTTTGGCGCATCAAGGTCTGCAGAGATCAACCAAGCCAAAGTATTTGGATAATGTTGTTTGAAAGTATCGCCAATTTTCTTGTAAAAATCATCATCATTAATGGAAATTCTCTCATCATAAGGCGGATTGAAAACCATCAACAATGGGAACAGATCTTTTTCGGATTCAAAGAAATCTTTGTTTCTAAGCGTGATGACATCATCCATTTCAGCAGCTTCAATATTGATGTGTGCGATGTCCAAAGCTTCAGAATCTATATCGTAACCTACGATTTTTCCTGTGAATTCTCTTACACGGTTCAATCTCACATCTTTGATTGTTTTGAACAACTCAGAATCATAGTTTTTCCAGTTTTGGAAACCGAAATATCTTCTGAAAGTCTGCGCCGGAAGATCCATTGCGATCATCGCAGCTTCTATCAATAATGTTCCGGAACCACACATTGGATCGAGGAAATTTCCTTTTCCATCCCAACCTGCCAATTGCAACATTCCCGAAGCCAGAACTTCGTTGATTGGTGCAATAGTTTGTTCTTTTCTGTAACCACGTTTGAAAAGCGGATCACCTGAACTGTCGATAGAAATCGTTACCAATTCTCTGTCGATATGAAGATGGAATTTGATGTCCGGATTGTCCTTATTAACGCTTGGTCTCATCTTATGTTTGTCCTGAAAATAATCAACAATCGCGTCTTTCATTTTCAAAGTCATAAACTGAGAATGGTGGAATCTTTCAGAATTTACAGTCGCATCGATAGCAAAAGTCTGGTTTTTGTCCAAGAATTCATCCCATTCAAACTTAAACAGCTTATCGTAATATTTGCTTTCGTTGTAAGCCTTGAATTCCATAATCGGAATGATGATTTTAACGGCTGTTCTGCAAGAATAATTAAGCTTGTAAAGAAATCCCAAATCGCCTTCGCAAGTGACTGCGCGGTTTTTGATTTCCACATTTTTACCACCTAATTTCTTGATTTCTTCTGCCAAAATCTGTTCTAATCCGAAAAAAGTTTTGACCTGTATCTGAAGATTTTCTATATCCATTCTGCAAAATTAATGAATGATAATCGATAAATGATAATTGATTTGAAAAATCTATCATCTATATTCTATTTGTCTCACGTCAATTTTCACTATTTTTGCAAAATGCAATGGTTCGAAGAATGGTTTGATACACCATATTATCACATACTTTACAAAAATCACGACTACAAGGAAGCGGAAGATTTTCTGAATCTTTTAACGGATTCTGTGAAACTTGAGAAAAATTCAAAAATAATCGATTTGGCTTGCGGAAAAGGCAGGCATTCGATTTATCTGAACAAATTAGGCTATGAAGTGTTGGGTCTTGATCTTTCTGAGCAAAGTATCAGATTTAATAAGCAATTTGAGACAGAAACTTTGAAGTTTCAGGTTCACGATATGCGAAACAAAATTGAAAGCGAGCCTGTAGATGCAGTTTTCAATCTTTTTACGAGTTTTGGATATTTCGAAACAGAAGAAGAGGACAAGAGTGTTTTCCAATCTGTTTCAGATGTTTTGAAAGATGAAGGTTATTTTGTCCTCGATTTTCTGAATGCAGAATATGTAAAAAGAATCATTACCCCAACCTCTTCTGTTGAAAGAGAAAATATTGTTTTCAATATCAAGAAGCATATTGAAGGCGAATACATTATGAAGGAAATTGACTTCGAAGATCAAGACAAAAAGTTTCATTTTTTTGAAAGAGTAAAACTGACAAGACCAGAAAACATATTGCAATATGCTGAGGAGTTCGGTTTCGAGTTGGTAAAAAGATGGGGCGATTACCAGTTGAATGATTTTGATGAAGCGATTTCACAACGTTGCATTAATTTATTTAAGATCAAAAAATGATTATAATTTTACTGCTCATACTAAGCGTATTGATTGGTGTCTTTCTCGGAAAATATTTCGGAAGCAAGCAACAATTTGCAAAGAATCTTCTGATTTTAAGTGCAGGTTTTTTAATTACCATCTGTCTTAATGAAGTTTTTCCCGAAGTGTATGAAACTGGTGGGCATAACATTGGGATTTTTGTGATTCTTGGGGTTTTAATTCAGATGTTATTGGAAAATCTTACCAAAGGTTTTGAACACGGACATCTCCATCATCATTCAGACGATCATTCTATCATTCCGGTTGCGTTGATTGCTGGATTATTTGTACACGCTTTTATAGAAGGAATACCTTTGTCTCATGAGAAAGAGACATTTTCGCCTTATCTTTTAGGTATTCTTTTTCATAATATTCCGATCTCTTTTGTTTTGGGAAGTTTCCTGGCGCACAGCAAGAATTTTTCTACCAAATTTTGGATCATCGTTTCAGTTTTTGCTTTAGCTTCTCCGTTAGGAATGTTGCTTGGGAAGTATTTTGATGAGAATCTGAAAGTTTATTTCTTAGCTGTTGTTGGTGGGATTTTTCTTCATATTTCATCAGTCATTATTTTCGAAAGCAATAAAAATCATAAAATGGACTGGCAAAAAATTGTCCTTGTAATTTGCGGAATTGCATTGGCATTAGGCGGACACTTGCTTCATCATCATTAAAAAAACATTTTCTTTTCTGACGGGAAAATCTTACTTTTACTCAAATTAATTTGATGGGATTTTTAGACCAATTATTCGGAAAGAAAGAAGAGCAGGACCAGACCAAAAGTCTTTGGAAAAAGATAGAAAGTCAAAAAGATCTGGACCTGGCTGTTGAAAAGTCATTTAAGCATAAAGTGTTGATTTTTAAACATTCTACACGTTGTTTTATAAGCAAAACAGTTTTAAAATCTTTCGAAAAACAGATGGAAAATTCGGATAAGGATCAATCCTATTATTTCTTGGATTTGATTGCACACCGCGATATTTCCAACGAAATTGAAAGCCGTTTTAACGTGACGCATCAAAGTCCACAACTGATTGCTTTGGAAAATGGAAAAGCCTTTTATAATGCTTCGCATCAAAGCATCGATCTAGACAATATTTAATAAAATTACTTTCATATAACACAAATACAAAGATGGAATATCAGAATTTCCGTAATCACCTTTCAAAAATATTAGGCGTTCCTATTGCTAATCTAGAACTTTGTTCCAGTCATTACGAAATAAAGGAAATTAAGAAAAATGAAATCGTCCTAAGAGAAGGAGAAGTTTCCGATTCTACTTTTTTTGTGGAAAAAGGACTCCTGAGAATGTATTCTATAGATAAAGCGGGGAAAGAACACGTGATACAATTTGCTCCGGAAAACTGGATCCTTTCTGATACAACCAGTCAGTTGTTAAATGAAAAATCAAGATTTTATATAGAAGCGATTGAAGAAAGTACGGTCATCGTAATGAGAGAAGGATTTTTTGAAAGCCTGTCCAAGATCTATCCTGATGTAGCAGGAAATAACCAACGATTGATGTTCAATCATATCAAAAGCCTACAAAATCGTGTAAATGCGTTGATCAGTACAACTGCCGAAGAACGCTATATGGATTTCCTCAAAAGATATCCAAATCTGATGCTGAGAGCACCACAATGGATGGTTGCGTCGTATCTGGGAATCACGCCGGAAAGTTTGAGCAGAGTACGAAAAGAATTGGCGAAGAAGAAATTTGAGATTTAATTGTCTTAATGCGATACTTTCTTTTTCTAATTTTAATTTCATTTCAATTATTTGTTCAGGCTCAACTTACAGAAAAGCTTTCCAATCAAACATTTTCTGCAAAGGTCATTGGTATTTCTGATGGTGACACGATGGAAATCCTCTATAAAAATGTTCCAACAAAAATACGTCTTGCGCATATTGATTGTCCTGAAAAGCGAGGAAAACAACCTTTTGGAAATAATGCTAAAGTTGCCTTATCAGATCTTTGTTTTCAAAGAATTGTAACCGTAAAAGGGGAGAAGTATGATAGATATAAAAGACTGATCGCAGTTGTCATCAATGATAAAAATCAAAATATCAATCAGGAAATGATAAAGTTGGGAATGGCCTGGCATTATAAAAAATATTCCAAAGATCCACTTTACGCAAAACTGGAAATTGAAGCCCGAAAAAATAGAGTAGGACTTTGGCAGGACAAGAATCCGATTGCACCTTGGCTTTGGCGAGAAAAAAAGAAAAAATGAACCACGAAATTTTAAAAACAACACTTTCCGACATTCCTCAATTATCTCAAATGATGAAAGATTTCTATGCCATCGATCTTTATCCTTTTGATGAGAAAGTGACGAATGACAATTTTCAAAGATTCATTAATGATGAGAAATATGGTGATTGTTTCAAAATTGTTTTTGAAGGAGAAATTGCAGGCTATATTATTCTTGTGAAGTATTTCAGTTTCGAATTTGGTGGCGAGATTTTGTTTCTGGATGAGTTGTTTGTAAAACCAAAATTTCAAGGAAAGTCACTTGGTAAAAAAGCTTTGGAATTTGTGAAAGATTATTCGAATAAAAATCAGTTCGAAGTAGTTCTTTTAGAAATAGAAAACCATAATGAAAAAGCGAAAAAACTCTATGAACATTATGGTTTCCAAAATCATAAAAGAAGTCTGATGATTCTTAAAAATTGATATTAATTAAAAAATCTTCTGAAATAGTTAGATTTTATTTCTTCTTCAAATCTTTATCAATTTGTTTCTCCGCATTCTCAGCTTTCTTTTCCTGAGCTCGTTTGTCTTTTCGTTGCTGTGCTCTGGATTTTTTCTCAGCACGTTTTTCTTCTCGGATGACTTTGTTGGATTTGGTATTATACAACGCTTCTACGATGCCCTGTCCAGTTTTGCTGAAGATTTTTATTTTCGGTTTTTCGTGTGTTCCAGTTACTACAACAGGGAAACCAATCCAACCTCCAGGTGGCAAGCCAACCCGGATTCGGAAATCGAGTAGGCCATTGAAACTCGTAGTTCCGCTGATAGAAGGTCTCAAAACTGACACTTTGAAAGTAAATGGCTCAACGTGAATCAGATTATTATTGATGGTTGTATTGATGTCAACGCCTTTCATATCAGGATTGTTAAACGCTTCTGAACCAATGTCATTTCCAACCGCTGAAAGCATTTTCAGATTTTTAACTTCCACATCTTTTAGATTGACGTTTCCGCCACCCTCAAGAGAAGGATAAATTGGTTTCATATTCGCATCGAAATCACCTTTCAATTTGTAATCCAAAGAAACAATTCCTTTCACATCTTTCGCAGCTGTCGCCATTTCACGAATCATATCAATTTCTTTGTAAGCTCTCTGAACATCGAAATTATCAACTTTCAAAGCGACATCATAATTGGCTGTAATTGGCGATTCGTTCTGATATCTTGCATCAATTCCCATTCTGCTTCCGATGATATCAAAGGTCGTATTTTTAAGATAAACTTCGCCTTTGTTGACAGAAGCTAAGCCCACAAGATTATTAAGTCCAAGACCTTTGAATTCAACTTTTTTGGCATTCGCTTCAAGAGAAACATCAAGGTTTGTTGGAACAATCACAACGCCGCTGCTTTTTGGATTTTCCTCTTTCGCATATTCCACAGCTAGGGATTTGTCTTTGTTGTCGCCTTCTTTCAACGCCATAAATTCATCAATCAAAATATAGTTGGACGTGAGATGAAATTTCCCGTGCAATGTTCCTTTTCTCTCGATGAAATAATTAATGGTATTTAAAAGATAACCGTTCAACGCAAAATCTGATTTACCATAATTAGCATAGAACTTTCTGAACCACATTTTTTCATTTTCAAATTCGAAGTTTCCTTCTTTGATGAAGAATGATTTCGGAAGATATTCGGTAGTTGCTTTGATGTTCTTTAAGATTAAATTTCCTCTGTTATCAAGCTTACTGTATTGTCCGGTTGTCGCGTAACTTTGGCGACCATTCAAAGATAAATCGGCCATTATCAAACCGCTGACATCAAAACCTTCTTTTTTGAAAACCTGATAGATTCTACCAATATTCAAAACACCTTTTGCTCTGACTTTGTATAATAAATCTTCGAAGTTTTGAAGGTCGGCATTCACGAAAACAGGATTCCCTTCAAAATCAAATTTGAATGGGTCGAGTTTCACACCCAGACTTTTGAAAGTCCCATCTGTATTATGAATATTCGCTAAAATATTAATGTTTTTGATTGGATTTGGATAATATTTGGTTTTAAGCCAGCCATTTTTCAGATTGAAATAACCTTTCGTTTTCGGGAATAATTTTTTGTCAAGATTGAAAGTCCCATTTGATTGAATATCCGTATTCATAAGACCTTTCAGTTCAATATCTTTCAATCCCAACGCTGAATCCAAAGTAGCTAAATCAATTCCACCTTTGATATTGGCATTAATTTTCATCTCGTCCATTCCCTGCGTTCTTACAACGGCTCGGAACTTATTATTTTTTCCTAAGTCAAAACTCAAATTTCTCAAATCGAGTAGGAGTTTGTTGGTGTCCAAGGAAGGCAAATCTACATTCAAATCCATATTCAGATTATTCATCGGAACCGGCGCATTACTGTTGGAAACGAAACCATTGTTCACTTTCAAACTTGCTTTCAAATCTGGTTTCTGGTTTTTCGGCTCGCTAAATCTTCCTTTTAAACTGAAAAATAAATCACTATTTCCCTCGATTTTTGTGTCCTTAACCCAACTCAAATATTGCGGTGGCAAAATGGACAACATATCTTTAATCGTCGTTTTTTCCGAAGCTGCGTTGATGTTTAAATTATATCCATCTTTCAAAATGCTAACAAATCCTGTGAATTTCAAAGGAAGTTCATTTATTCTCAACTCATTTTTCCTCAAGACAAAAGTCAATGCGTTGGTATTGATTCTCGTTATCAAATCAGCGTGAAGCGTTTTCTGTTGTGCATACCAGATTCTGTTCAGAGCAAAATCAACTTTATCAATATCCAAATCGGTTTCGAGGTCGAAAATATCTTCGCTCAATCCACCTTTTCCTGTATAATTAAGACCTTTCGCATTGACCAAAACATTCGCTGCGTGGTCATTATATTTGATATTCCAGTTTTTTAATTTGATTAAATCTAATTTTATCGATGCGCCGGCTTCTGTCGTATCTTTAGGTTTTTCAGAAGGTTTTGAAACGTAAACATTGTAATTTGCCTGACCTTTTGAATTGACAAAAACATTGGCTGTTGCGTCATTCACATAGATTTCGTCAATCTTGATTTCCTGGTCAAAAATTAAATTCTTGAGATTGATACCGACTGATAATTCTTTAGCAGCAAGAAGCGTGTCTTGCTCAAAAGGTTTGGAACCTTTCAACAAAATATCATCCACGGAAACCGTTAATGACGGGAAATGACGAAAAAATGTAAGGTGTGTTTTTTTATAATCCAGCTCGCCAGCAAGATGTTTGTTAGCGAATATTTTAACCTGTTTTTCAATTGTTCCAGGGAAAAGTATCGGAATAATGAACATTAGAAATAGGATAGAGGCAATCGTAATTCCCAGCCATTTTAATATTTTCAGCAAAACTGTTGTTATATTTCCCGCACTCATAAACTTAGATTTTTATGATTAATTCAAAGACTGTGCTAAAAATTAATTCACAAAAAAACCTTCCTCGATTTGAGAAAGGTTTTGAATTTTATTTTATTAATGTTTACAAGTATTTTTCAATAATTGGAATGGCAATTTCAGCCATCATTCCGTAACCTTTTTCGTTGGGATGAACGCCGTCTTTGGAAAGCAGAATCTCTTTGTCTTGTAAGAAAGCTGAATGAAAATCAATATAATTTAATGAATTTTCAGTTGCAATGTTTTTAAGAATTTGGTTGTAAATCAAAACATCTTCATTGGTTCTAATCTTTCCAGTTGGAGAAACTTTTGAATCAATGTTTTCCGAAATAGGAAGAATACTTATCAGATAAATATCTTTTGAATAAAGCTTTGCATCCTGAATTGCAGTTTCAATATTTACTTTAAACTGTGATTGATTTACCATTTGATTTCTATCTTTTACAGCCAAATCATTCGCACCGTAACTTATAAAAACGATATTTCCGTCAGCTGAATTTCTGGCTTTCATCTCGTGTGGAATTCTATTCACTAAACCTTCTGTTGTTTCACCACCAATTCCGAGATTGAAAAGGATTAATTCATTACTTCCTTCATTATATTTCTGCAAAGCATATCGTTTCAGGATATCAACCCAGCCCCCAAAAACGCCATCGTATTCTCCGTAAGTAATGCTGTCTCCGAAGAATAATCCATAAATCATCTTGTTCATTTTCTTGTATTAAATCAGTCCAAAATTAGTTTAATATTCTGATGCGATTCTATAATTTCAACTAGAATTTCGAATAATGTTTGTCCTTTTCCATCAATCAAATCATCCAGTTTTTGTTGAATCAATTCGACATTAAAAGGTTTTCCGATTCTGATTTTGTTTTCATAAAATTCCTTAGTCAAATCAAAACCCAAATCTTCTCTCGATTTCTGAGAATCTTTCCAGATAATATCGGAATCAACACCGTAAAGAATGTCATCAAAGCCATCCAAAGTCCCAACTTTCCAATCTTCATCTTTCATAAAAAGTTCAGAAACTTCGTTGTAAAAACCTTCCAAATCTGAAAAATGACCGCCATTGATGACAGTCATTTTTTTATTATTGATTTCGTTTTTCATTCAATTATTTCCTTAGATAGATATTTCCATATTTGGATTCAAGACTGTATTGTGGCCCGTTTCCAAATGTTGTAGTCACTAAGGTATGAAAATCATCCGAATCTTTTCCCGCAAATTTAGTTTCCAAATTAGAATAGATTTGTCCATAATAAGTTTCAGCAGATAGTTTCCCTGTGTTTTTCTCCAAAATCGTAGCATCGATTCCACCATAAGTTGCATTCACACTGATTTCTCCACCAAAGTTTTTAACTTCTACCAATCCATATTTTGCTTCTATTTGAGTTTTAAGAGATTTCGGAACTTTGATTTCCAATTCAATATTGATATCAACGCCATTGGACATCGTGTTGAAAGTGACACCGTTGGTTTTGCAATATTGCTGATAATCTTCTTTGGTTTTAAATGTCAGTTTTTCATTTCCCTTATGAACCGTTATTCTACGAGGAAGATTGTCTATTCCGGAAACATTTCCTTCGATAACAAGAATATTTCCTTCTTTCGATTTTTTGATTTGAAAAGCGTCATTATTTTCATCATTATTGATGTTAACAGTTCCCGAAATCTGAATTTCGTCTTTGTCCCAAGTGCTGATTTTAATCAATTGAGGATAATCAAATTTCAACGATATATTCTGATTTCTACTCGCAGTAAAGCTTTTACTAATCTGGGTTTGCGCTGTAATCACTCCGAAAACGAAAGTCATTACAAAAATTATCAGCCTTATCATTTTGCTCTCAAATAGATTTTACTGTAATCTGCACGAACTTCTATATCCGTTCCACCGCCATTCACTTTTCCGACAAGGTCATTTCCGTATGGAATCAAATCATCATCTCCTTTTTTCTCTTGCTGAATTTTAAAATCTGGAGAAATATAGATTTCACCATACGAAGTCGTAGCTTTCAGGTTGGCTTTTACCGATTTTGGAAGACTGACATCTGTGTGCCCATAAACCGAAATAATGGATAAAGGTCCTTTAACATTTTGGCTGAAAACCGCGTCTATATTTCCATAGATAGATTTTACAGTTGCAGGTCCAGTGATATTTTCTAACTGAATATTGTTATAAGTTGCAGCAATTTCGATTTCATTTTGCATATTTCTGAACACAACTTTTCCGCCGTATTGGGATTGATGTTTGAAGGAAACAATAACATTCTCAGGAACCAATATTTTAATAGATGGAGAAGAGATTTTTTTCAATGGGTTAACTTCCAAAACGCCATCCTTTTCAGAAACACTGATTCCGAGTCCCGTGTTATCTATAAGTCCTAAAGCATTGACTGCCTGCAGTCCTTCTGCACGTTTGTCTTCTGCAGGCGTTTTACCTTCCAAAGAGAAAACGATTTCATTGCCTTTGTAACCTTCTACTATTACTTGTCCAAGGTTGATGAGTAATTTTCCTTTGTTTTTATTGACTTTGTAAGTCTTCGAGTTTTCTTTTGTTGTAGTTGCTTGAGTTGGGTTTTCCTGCGCTTGGAAGGAAACTGTCATCAAAGCGAACATAATCAAATATATCTTTTTCATATGTAATTTTTTATTGTTTTTTATTTGCCATATGTTATTGCTGAATCTTTATAGATATTTGCGTTTCCTAATTATGGCGATTTCATAATATTTAAATTGTTAATAATTAATAAGTTATTTATATAAAAGCTTTTAATATTTCATTAGAACAGCGTATGCTTCGTCTTTCACAAAATCTACTGTTGTAGGGTCTTGAGCGAGTGCCAAAAGTTTTGTGTTAACTTCAACACTGAGCTCTGATGATGGTTTTTCAGCCAAGAAAGAAATCAATTCTTTCTGTACCATCGGGTCATTTTGTTGAATGAAAATCTGTTGAATTCTATCCGTTAGAGCTGGGTTTTGCTTTTGCATTTCTAAAGCTGAAACTGCAGACAATCTTACATTGGTATTTTCATCTGAGATGGCTTTTTCAGAAAGCAAATCGATTATTTTCGAATCATAATTAGAAAAATCCTTTAACAAAGCGATTCCTTGTAATCTAGAACTTGCAGAAAATTGGTTATTCATCAATTCTATTGCGTTGGCTTTATCAGAATAATTTTCATCTCCCGTATTAAAATCTTGAGCAAAATTTTGATTTCCAATCGATTTTTTTGGAGAATCAGAACTGTTATTTGCAAGAACTTTTGCGGTGTTTTTTTGTTTCTTATTTTCTATTATTGATTTTTCTGAATCTTTTTTAGGAATTGACGTTTCAACGAGATTTTCATCATTTTTTTTTGGAGTTTGCTGAGTTGCAACAACAGTTTTATCAATTTCTTTTTCTTGCCATAAATTAAAGATTCCTAAACTTAAAATAACAGCAATGGAAGAGGCAATTGCCCAAGTTTTCAATGGAAATATCGAACGTATTTTCCCAACAGATGGAGCAGAGCTATCCAGCTTGGACATTATTTTGTCAAACATCTCGTCAGGAACTTCGAGATTGTCAAATTCATCTCGATGGTCGTTGATATATTTTTTAAGCGGATCTTTCATTGTGGTCTTTTGGGTTTAATTTTTCAAAAATTTTCTTTTTAGCGCGGTGGTAATAACTTCTTACGGTTCCGTGCGGGATATTTAAAATTTTTGCGATTTCTTCCTGTGGCATTTCCTCGAACAAATAAAGATTGACGATTGTTCTTGTCTGCAAAGGAAATTCAGCAATAATATTTTGAAGTTCTTTGACGCGTGATTCCATAGCCAGCTTTGCCTCCAACTCATCATCTTCTATGTCCAATATTTTATCATCTTCAATTTCAGTGAAATAGATTTTATTTTTCCGAAGATAATTAAGCGATTGATTGATGGCGATTCGCTTAATCCAACCTCCGAAACTTTCTACATTTTTCAGGGATTTGATTTCAGAAAATGCTTTCAAAAAAACCTCCTGAAGAATATCTTCTGCATCTTCTCTATCATTGACGATACGATAGATCGAATTGAAAACAGCCTTAGAATAACGATGATAGAGTAGAGAATACCCCGAATTGTCTCCAGAACTGCATCGTTCCAACAATTCTTTGTCACTGATATTTTCTGTTATTGTCTTCAAAAAGTTATTCGTTTTTTTTATGGTTCTATATAATAGACGCAAACCAATTCCAAATGTTGCAGTTTTTTATATTTTTTTTCTGATTTTTTTAATTATTGTTCACAAGATTTGATTTCAATTGGGATTTTAAAAATATCGATTTTTTCTTTTTCTGTTTTGTTGTACATCTCTTTGGCTTCTTTGCTATCTACGCTTAGGCCGTGATAAACGTAAGTAAAAGTATTATTTGGAGAATTGAGATTGGCAAAAATCATCGATGGGTCTTTTTTATATTTGCTCCAAAACGCTTCCCATTTTTTAGGCGTGAGGTTTATTTTGGAATCGTAGGCATTACGTCCTTCAATATTATATTGTTCTTTGGTAAGTCCTTTGATTTCGAAAATAAAATTCTCCTCAGAATCTGATATTTTAAGAATCAATCCTGGTAATCCAAAAAATTTATAAGGTCCATCGCTAATCGGGACTTCATTCGTAAACCACGCAATCCATTTTCTCCCTCCAAAATCTGTTTCCGCTTTCTGAATATTATAATTAAATAATTTACTTTTTTCCTGATGGATTTTCCAAATTGGTTTACAGGTATAAGTTGTTAAATAAACTTTATCGAAAAAATTCTCCTCGGTAATTGTAGTTTGAGACTTCAAATCCTTATGAATCAAATTCTGTAATTTCCATTGCAACTTCGGGCTTGGAAAACTTCTGCTACCTTCGTCTACAAGTTTTGTTTTTAGTGAATCATATTTAAATTTTGCTAAAGATTCAAAATAAGAATTATCGTCATTTTTTAACAGAACAGTTAATTCCGAATTATAATCTTGAGAATGTTCTTCGGTTTTCCATTTGAAATCGTAGATGATTTTATACGATTGTGAAAATATTGCAATGGAACTGATGACTGCAGATAAGCTTAATAATAGTTTGAGTTTCATATTATAGTTTTTGATGGTTTACTATTATTAAGATGCAGGATTGTAAATAATGTTGCAATTTCTTCAAAAAAAATGACCGTCAAGATTGACAGTCATTTTATTTTTTTGATATATTCGAATATATTTATTTAAATAAATGTATCAAATAAGCCAGCAAAACTAGACTGTATTTATATGTAAGAATTCCTAAGAAGAAACAGATAAAACCCTTGATATAATTGATAATTTTTCTTTCTCCGAAAAATTGTCCAATTGCAAAAACTACATAAAATTGTCCTAAATATGCGCCAACTTGAGCAATTATTAACAAATTAATAAACTTTGCAGGTATTAAGAAAAATAGAAGAAAAATAAAAAATACACCAAAAATGTAAGATAATAGTACAAAGATTTCAAAAAGATTATAACCTTTCTTGTAAAAAAATATTTTTGTCCAAAACGCCATAAAAAATCCAATTAACATTGCAGAATAACTGAGATGAGAATCTATCCAGTTATTGACAGCGTCAGTATCAAGATTACTTTGCCATTCTGATGTTTTACCAAAACCTTTGATGTTAAAAATCGAAATTTCAATATGTAAAAAATGGATTATCAAAGTATAGATAACCGCTGAGAAAACCAAAAACACGATTGGTTTTACATATTTTTCACGATTCTCCCGGAGATATTCTCTTACCGCTTTTCCTGGTCGAATCAACAATTCTTTGAAGGTAAAAGGAAAACCTTTGTCAAAATGCAAAAGGTGCTGAATCTCGTGCGAAATATATTTGGCGTCTATTCTTTTGATTTCTTTTTTAGGCTCAGAAGAATGTTCTTCGTTCATTGGTCAAAGTTTTTTCTAATTGTAATGATACAAAAATAGGAACTTATTTGTTAAATCATTATTAAAAAAACCTCATAGAATAAGGAAAATCTATGAGGTTTTATTTATTGTTTACCTGAAGTATTCAACACCGTTTTTAAAGATATTGTGGTAATTCGCTGTCGGGATATTTTTAAACAAACCTTCTGCAAAACGTTCAGGATGTCCCATTCTACCAAATATTTTCCCGTCAGGACTCGTAATTCCCTCAATTCCGAACAATGAATTATTTGGATTAAATGGCATTCCGTGAGCAATATTTCCTTCTAAATCCAAGTATTGTGTTGCAATCTGCCCATTCTCATACAACTTCTGGATTTCTGCTTCCGAAGCCATAAAACGACCTTCACCGTGAGAAATTGGAATGGTGTAAACTTGGTCTTTCATTCCTTTCAACCAAGGTGATTCGTCGTTCAGAACTTTCACGTTCACCATCTGAGAAATATGTCTTCTGATGGCGTTGTGAGCCAAAGTAGGAGAGTTCTCGTCCAAATCTTTGATTCTTCCATAAGGCAACAATCCAGATTTCACCAAAGCCTGGAAACCGTTGCAGATACCGATAATCATTCCGTCTCTGTCTAATAATTCGTGAACTGCGTTTCTCATCTTTTCGTTTTTCAAAACGTTAACGATGAATTTTGCAGAACCATCCGGCTCGTCACCCGCAGAGAAACCTCCTGAGAAAGCCAAAATCTGAGAAGTTTTGATTTCTTCTACCCAGGCATCGATGCTTTCATCCAATAATTGGTGATTGATATTAATTAATGGCAAACTACTCACCAATGCACCTTCTTTAGCGAAAGCATTCAGCGTATCATACTCACAGTTTGTTCCCGGGAAAACCGGTGCAAATACTTTTGGCTGAGCGATTCCGTGTTTTTTGATGATGATATTTCGTGGGTTGATTGAGTTTAATGTCGAATCGATTTCAACCGTAATTTTCTCTTTTTCAATCGTTGGGAAAAGATTTTCAAATGTATTGGTATTAGCTTCAAGTAATTTTTCGATTTCAAAATATAAATCATTAATTTTTAAATAGTTTGAGTTTTTAACTTCTCCTATCAATTGAATATTTACAGAGCTTAATTCTTCTTCAGATTCGATGATTAAGCTGCCGATATTTTTAGCTAATAAAACGTTTTCATCAACTGTAATTTCAGCACCTAATCTGTTTCCGAAACTCATTTTCGCTAAAGCAACTGCAACGCCGCCTTCTTTTACGGTTTTCAAAGAAACGATTTTCCCGGCTTTGATATTTTCAAAAATCAACTCAAAAACTGTTTTTAAAGCATCATAATCCGGAAGTCCGTTTTCTTGTGGAATATGATTGAAGAAATACAGTTTATTTCCAGCTTGTTTAAATTCAGGAGAGATGATATTTTTCTTTTCTCCGTTAGCACAAGCAAAAGAAATCAACGTTGGCGGAACATTCAAATCTTGGTACGTTCCACTCATCGAATCTTTTCCTCCGATTGCAGCCAGTCCAAAATTAATTTGAGCATCGTAAGCTCCTAAGAGAGAAGCCAAAGGTTTCCCCCATTTTTCAGGGTTTTGACCTAATTTTTCAAAATATTCCTGAAAACTGAATCTGATATTTTTATAATCACCACCCATCGCAACGATTTTCGCAACACTTTCAACCACTGCATAAGAAGCTCCTAACAAAGAATTCTGCTTAGAAATTTCTGCATCAAATCCCCAACTTGCTAAAGAAACCGTTTCAATATTTTTTGCTCCGATGATTGGCAATGTCTGAACACTTCCTTCCATCAAAGTCTGCTGGTATTTTCCACCTAAAGGCATCGCAACCGTAGTCGCACCGATAGAAGAATCGAACATTTCCAACAATCCTTTTTGAGAAGCTGCATTTTTATCTCCTAAGATTTTCAAAAAGTTCTCTTCATTAAATGATAGAGTTTCTTCTTTTACTTCATTAAGGTGAGTAATTTTAACTTCCTGACTTTTTGAACAACCGTTCGTATCTAAGAATTCTCTTGAAAGGTCAACAATTTTATCGCCTTTCCAGAACATCTGCATTCTTCCGGAATCTGTTACTTTTGCAACTTCTACAGCTACAATATTTTCAACTTCACAGAACTTGATGAATTTTTCTTTATCTTTTGGTTCAACCACAACCGCCATTCTTTCCTGAGATTCAGAAATAGCTAGCTCAGTTCCGTTCAAACCTTCATATTTTAAAGGTAAAACATCCAGATTAACGTCCAAAGAATCAGCGATTTCACCAATCGCAACGGAAACACCTCCAGCTCCGAAGTCATTAGATTTTTTAATCAGTCTCGTCACTTCAGGATTTCTGAATAATCTCTGGATTTTACGCTCTTCAACCGCATTTCCTTTCTGAACTTCAGAACTCATCGTGTGAATCGAAGTTTCATCCTGTTCTTTCGAACTTCCACTTGCTCCACCAACGCCATCACGACCAGTTGCACCACCTAAAATGATGATAGAATCGCCCGCTTCAGGCTTTTCACGTCTTACCCAATCCACAGGAACGGCTCCGGCAACGAAACCAACTTCCATTCTTTTCGCTTTGTAGCCTTCGTCGTAGATTTCAGAAACCATTGTAGTCGCCAAACCGATTTGGTTACCGTAAGAAGAATATCCGTTTGCTGCCTGTTTTGTGATTATTTTTTGAGGTAATTTCCCCGGTAAAGTTTGGTCAACTGACTCCAAAACATCAGCAGCACCCGTTAATCTCATCGCCTGGAAAACGAAAGAACGTCCAGACAAAGGGTCTCTGATGGCACCACCTAAACAAGTTGAAGCGCCACCAAAAGGTTCGATTTCTGTTGGGTGATTGTGTGTTTCGTTTTTGAACAATAAATACCAAGGTTCTTTTTTACCGTCATATTCAGCTTCGATTTGGATTGTACAAGCGTTAATCTCGTCTGAAACCACCAAGTTATCAAGCTTTCCGATTTTACTGAAATATCTTCCGCAAACGGTCGCCAAATCCATTAAAGAGATAGGTTTCAATTCACGTCCTAAGAATTTTCTTTTTTCAATATAATCATTGAAAATCGTTTCTAATGTATGTTTAAACTGTCCTTCAAATTCAATATTTGACAACTCTGTTTCAAACGTTGTGTGACGACAGTGGTCGCTCCAATATGTGTCTAAAACTTTAAGTTCAGTTTCCGTAGGATTTCTCTGTTCAGATTTAAAATATTCCTGAATGAATTTCAAATCATCCAAACCTAAAGCAAAACCGTGATTGTTGAAGAATTCTTCAAGCTGAGCATCATCAAAGTTGATAAAACCTTCGTGAACAATTACTTTTGACGGAGTTTCTTCTGCAGGAATATTTAAAATTGACAAATCTTTCTCCTGAGATTCTACTTTGTTAATTAAAATGTCTTTGATTTTAACTAAATCAGATTCGGAAACTCCTTCAAATTCGATTAATTTACCGCTTCTTACTTTAGAGTTCTCACTTTCAGTCAACAAAGCGATACACTGTTGCGCAGAATCTGCACGCTGATCGTATTGTCCGGGTAAAAATTCTAATGCGAAATGAGTTCCTTTTGCAGGATTTTCTTCGATTAAAATATCAGTAACCGGATCTACGAAAGTGCTGTTTACAACTTTTTCGAATTCACCATCATTTAATCCAAATATATCGTAAACGTTATACACTTTTACGCTTTGAATCGATGGTACTACCGCTTTTACTTCATCAAAAATTTTTGGACTTTCTACATCGAAAATTCCTCTTTTTTCTACGAAAATTCTTTTGTTCATTTTTATAGATATGAGATTTTAGCTTTCATTCTAAAATCGTTTATTAGATTTATTTAACAAAAAAAATGCAGCCGAAGCTGCACAGATTATACTTTAAGGTCAGATTCCAAACCAAGCAATTCGCTGTTCGCATCTAAAATCGGTTGAACTTCATTGGCAATGAACTCTTCCGTTTGAATGGGTGCAAAACCGATAAAATTTTTAGAGTCTAGAACTTCTTTTAATTTTGATTTATCTAATTTCAATGAATCATCATTTAAAATTCTTTCAATAAGATCATTTTCTTTTCCCTCTTCTTTCACTTTTTTGGAAGCTTCCATAGAATGAACTCTGATTACTTCGTGGATTTCCTGACGGTCTCCACCAGCTTTCACTTCCTCCATAATGATGTATTCCGTCGCCATAAAAGGAAGTTCTTCCATAATATGTTTGTTGATTCTGTTAGGATAAACTACGATTCCGTTCATAATGTTGTTCCAAATCAATAGAATTGCATCAACTGCTAAAAACGCTTGTGGAATCGTTAATCTCTTGTTTGCAGAATCGTCCAAAGTTCTTTCAAACCATTGTGTTGAAGCTACCATTGCAGAACTTGTTGTTAAAGACATTACATATTTTGCCAACGCTCCGATTCTTTCGCTTCTCATTGGATTACGCTTGTAAGCCATTGCAGATGAGCCGATTTGGTTTTTCTCGAATGGTTCTTCAATTTCCTTAAGATTTTGAAGAAGACGTAAATCGTTTGTGAATTTATGTGCAGATTGAGCAATATTACCTAATAAAGCAACCACTTTTGCATCAATTTTTCTGTCATAAGTTTGTCCAGAAACTCCGAAAACTTTTTCGAAACCGAATCTTTTGGAAAGTTCCTTATCAAGATGCTTCACTTTAGAATAATCACCATTGAAAAGTTCCAAGAAACTTGCTGCAGTTCCTGTTGTTCCCTTTACTCCTCTGAATCTTAATGTTTCTAAGAAGAAATCCAATTCCTCGATGTCAAGAACTAAACTCTGTAACCAAAGTGTTGCTCTTTTTCCAACAGTAGTTAACTGAGCAGGCTGGAAGTGAGTGAATCCTAAAGTTGGTAAGTCTTTATATTGAATAGCAAAATCAGAAAGATTCTTCATCACGTTAACCAACTTTTTCTTTAAGACTAAAAGTCCGTCACGGATTTGAATTAAGTCTGTATTATCTCCTACAAATGCCGAAGTCGCTCCCAAGTGGATAATTCCTTTTGCAGAAGGCGCAACATCACCATAAGTGTGAACGTGAGCCATCACATCGTGGCGGAATTTCTTCTCATATTCTGCCGCTTTGTCATAATCGATGTTTTCTGCGTTGGCTTTCAGTTCAGCAATTTGCTCGTCTGTGATTTCAAGGCCGAGGTCTTTTTCTATTTCAGCGAGTGCGATCCAAAGTTTTCTCCAAGTACGAAACTTGTTATTATGAGAAAAATTAAATAGCATTTCTTCACTGGAATAGCGCTCTTCCAATGGGTTTTTGTAGGAATTCATTTCTTTCTTTTTACTTTTTTAGATTAGACAAAATTAAGAAAATTAACCGATTGAATAAAATCAAATTAAATATTGAAAACGATTTAACCAAAAGATAATTTTTGAATCAAATAATCGGCGAGATATTTGTATCAAAAAATTAAATCTAATAAAAATGGTTTCTAAAAATACTTCCGAAATAAGGGTCAGCGTTACAACCGAGTATGATAATTTTAACAGTTATCCTTCTGAAAATCGTTTCGTTTTCCGATATAATATTGAAATTGAGAATCTTGGAAATCTTCCCGTTAAATTACTTTCCAGAAAATGGATAATCTATGATTTAGGATTTGGATTTACAGAAGTTGAAGGAGCTGGTGTGATTGGATTGACTCCGGTTATTGAAAGCGGTGAAAAATTCAGTTATTTTTCTAATGTCATTCTTAAATCAGGTGTTGGAAATATGGAAGGACATTATGTTTTTGAAAATATTGAGAAAGGAACTTTTAATGTCAGTATTCCGAAATTTAATTTGGTTTCTGAAGTTTTGAGTAATTAATATTTAAAAGCTTCCCAAATTCTATAGAAACTTTATCTTTTTGTTGAAAACTTCTTTAATTTCGTCATTTCTGGAAATCATTAATCTTTCAAAACTTAACAGAGAAATCTTCGCACAAACTTCTGCATCGGCATCTGCGCGGTGATGATTGAAATTAATTTCGTGTTGTTCCGCAAGACTTTTCAGTCCATAGCTTTTTAGATTTTTCCAGGCTTTTTTTGCCACGCCAATACTACAGAGGTAATTAATTTTCGGTGTAAAAAATCCGTAATGATCCAAACAACCACGTAAAACGCCCGCATCAAAAGAAGCATTATGAGCGATCATTAGATTTCCGTACATTAGATTTTCTATCTCATACCAGATATCTGCGAAAGTAGGAGAGTTACTTACATCTTCGGGATTGATGCCGTGAACTGCAACATTGTGATAGTTGAAATAAGGATATGAAGGCGGTTTTATAAGCCAGGATTTGGTTTCTTTGATCTCACCGTTTTCCACAATACAAATTCCCAACTCGCATGCTGAGTTTTTTTCGTGAGTAGCAGTTTCAAAATCTAAGGCTATAAAGTTCATTGACTAATTATTTTTTTGAACCTAAAAAATGTTTAAACATCAACCATTTTGTTTGGTAATAAGGATTGATCTGATGCTTTTGTCTCAATTGAATTGATTTTGGAAGTTGCCAATAAAACATCACGTGTGATTTGAAAATTGCCCAAAGATGTTGCCAGCCATTTTTGTAAGCCAAATAAAAAGCAGCGTAACCGTCCAAATTTAATCTGAAAAATAAGATGAAAAATACTTTATAAGCTGGAAGATTTTTCAACATCATTGTCAAATTATTTCTGAAATTGAGATAGGTCTTCTGTGGATTTTCTTTTTTCAAAGTTCCACCACCAACGTGATAAACTTTGGATTTTCCAGTGTAGTAAATCTTCTTACCTTCATTTTTTAATCTCCAGCAAAGATCAATTTCTTCTTGATGGGCGAAGAATCTTTCATCGAAACCGTTCATATTCCAAAAATCCTCAGAACGAATGAATAATGAACAGCCAGAAGCCCAAAAAATTTCGGTTTCATCATCATATTGTCCGTTATCAAATTCAATGTTTTCGAAAACCCGACCTCGACAATACGGATAACCAAGATTATCAATTAATCCTCCACCAGCTCCTGCAAACTCGAATTTATCTTTTTGATTGTAATCTAAAATTTTTGGTTGGATCGCTGCGATATTTTGATCTTCAGAAAATAACTTGATAATAGGAGAGATCCAGTTTTCAGTAACTTCAACATCAGAATTTAACAAGCAATAAATATCAGATTTTATGGATTTCAAACCTTGATTATAACCTGCTGCAAAGCCTGAATTATTTTCGTTTTGAATTATTTTAACTGATGGAAAATTTGATTGTAAAAACGAAATAGAATTGTCTGCCGAAGCATTGTCTATAACATAAATCTCAGCATCTGGAGAATTTTTAATTACTGACGGAAGAAACTTTTCCAACCAGTTTTTTCCATTCCAATTCAATATTGCGATTGCGACACTCATCTATTCTTCGTAATTTTTGATTGAATCTTTATATTTCCATCTTCTATGAGACCAAAGCCAATTATCAGGTCTTTTTTTGATGGTATTTTCTAATAATAGATGGAACTTTTTAACGACTTCATATTCAACAAATTTCTCGCCATCTGGATAGATTCTATAATAATTAACTTGGTAGAATCCACGCTTTACTTTTTTCATTTCGCAATAGATGAATGCCATATCAATCCTTGTGGATAGTTTATCATAACCTAAGAAAGCGGGTGTTCTTTGATTCAGGAACTTCAGTCCATAATTTACAGAATGTACATTGGGAGTTTGATCTGCAACAAATAAATATATTGAGTTTCCGTCATTTGGATTTCGAAAAATATGTTTGATGACTTCACTTGCTTCTAATGGACTGTTATTAAAACGAGTGCGTATCATTCGGATTTTTTTTTCCCAGAATGTATTACTCATTTTTCTGTAAACAGGAAAAGTTTTTGTTTGAGGAACTGTAGTTGTCAAGGCATTTAGCCATTCCCAATTAAAGATATGTCCTGAAAGAAGAATGATGTTTTTACCTTCAGCCTTGGCTTCGTGAAACAAATCTTGATTCAAATGCTGCATTCTAACCCTTGATTCTGTTTCACTTACAGTAAATCCTTTTAGCATTTCAACAATGTAATCACAGAAGTTTGAGAAATATTTTTTAGAAATATCTTTTATTTCTTTGCCTGATTTTTCGGGAAAAGAATTTTTTAAGTTTTCTAAAACTTCCTTTTTTCTATAGCCAACGATATAATAATTGATGAAAAACATAATATCTGAAAATACATATAATATTTTCAGTGGTAATCTCGAAATAAGTAATAATATGCTGAATAGAAATTGATTCAAACTATTGTGTTTATTGGCAAATATACTGAAAAATGATGGGATTTTTGTTTAAATTTGATCTTTGTAAAATCAATTTTAATTTAAAAAATGAAAAGATCTATTATAAAATTGTTCCTATTGGGAGGATTATTAACTTTTTCTGTAACAAGTGCCCAAACAAAAGAGAGTTCTCTTACAAAGGAGCAAATTGAAGCAAAAAAGAAAGCTGCTGCTGAAGAAAAGGCAAGATTGCCCAAACCATATCATCCTGAAGCTAATGCAGAGTCAGATATTCAAAATGCTATAAAACTCGCTAAAGAGGAACATAAAAATGTTTTGATACAAGCAGGAGGGAACTGGTGTATTTGGTGTTTGAGATTTAATAATTTTGTTCAACAGACTGAAGAACTAAAATTTACAGTTAATGATAACTTTATTTACTATCATTTAAATTGGTCTCCTGAGAATAAAAATGAGAAAATATTCGCTAGCTACGGAAATCCCGGAGAGAAGTTTGGTTATCCGGTTTTTATAGTTTTAGATGAAGATGGAAAGCAGATTCATGTACAGGACAGTTCTGTTTTGGAAGAGGGAAGTGGTTATAGTCTTGCGAAAGTAAAAGAATTTTTCAAAACTTGGAGCCCTAAGAAATATTAGAACATAAAAAAACCACTTCAAATCGAAGTGGTTTTTTTATGTTTTTTGAAAACTTAATTAAGCTTCTTCAGCAGGAGTTTCTTCTACTTTTGCTTTAGGAGCAGCTGGTTTAGGAGCTTCTACCGGAGCATCAGAAACGATAGCAAAATCGAAGTTGTACTCAACGTTTCTGTGAAGTCTGATCAATGCAGTCACTGTACCAGTTCTCTTAATTGTATTTCCAGGGATTTTGATGTATTTCTTATCAACGCTTACACCAGCTTTTGCCAAAGCAGCAGCAAGATCAGCATTGTTGATAGATCCAAATAATCTGTCTCCAGAACCTACTTTTGCAGGAATAGTGATAGAAGTTTTTTTCAATTGCTCAACTACAGCATTTGCAGCAGCAATTAATTTAGCTTCTTCTTCTTTTCTAGCTTCCAAAGTAGCTTCTAAAGCTGCTTTGTTTTTTGGAGTTGCTAATAAAGCAAAACCTTGAGGTAATAAAAAGTTACGAGCGTAACCTGGTTTTACATTTACTGTATCGAACTCAAGTCCTAAGTTCTCTACGTCTTGTTTTAGGATAATTTCCATTGTTGTTGTCCGTTTTAGAGTTCCGAGTTCCGAATTTTAAGTTTCGGGTTTCTCATCACTTCGTTAGAATTTAATATTAATTCAGCAACAAAAGCCAAAAGCTGATAGCTAATGGCTAATTGCAATTTTTTATTTCAAAAGATCTGCTACGTAAGGCATCAAAGAAAGATGTCTTGCTCTTTTAATAGCTGCAGATACTTTTCTTTGATATTTAAGAGAAGTTCCTGTGTATCTTCTTGGTAAGATTTTACCTTGTTCGTTTACAAATTGTAAAAGGAAGTCAGCATCTTTGTAATCTACGTGCTTAATTCCAAATTTTTTGAATCTACAGTACTTTTTATCAGTTTTTGTATTGATATCAAGTGGAGTAAGGAATTTTACTTCAGATTCGCCTCCGGCAGAGGCTTGTTTTGCCATATCATCTATTGCCATGATTTTAAAATTTTAAAAGGTTAATAATTAAGCTTTAGCAGATTTTACTTTGCTTCTTCTTGTTACTGCATAATCGATTGCGTGTTTGTCAAGTTTAGTCGTTAAATAACGAATTACTCTCTCATCACGTTTGAAAGCAGTTTCAAGATCTGCAACCACAGTTCCTTCTCCTTTGAATTCGATTAGTGTGTAAAAACCATTCTTTTTCAATTGAATAGGATAAGCTAATTTCTTAAGTCCCCAATTTTCTTTGGCAACGATTTCGCAATTGTTTGAAGTCAATAGATCTTCAAATTTTTTCACTGCTTCCTCCACCTGAGCATCAGATAGAACGGGAGTTAAAATGAAAACAGTTTCGTAATTGTTCATAATGTTAATTTATTAATTAAAAATTCGAGTTGCAAAAGTACAACTTTTTTATAAACTACAAACACTTAACATAAAAAAATCCCGTCAATTATTGACGGGATTCAAATCAATATTTAAGAAAGATTATTTCTTGATCACTTTTGTAGAAGTAGAAGTACCATCTTCTAATAAAGTTGTAACAACATACACACCTGCATTAAATTTGCTGAAATCAATTTGAGATTTAGCTTCACTCAAGTCTTTTGTTAATAATTGTTTACCTGTAATATCATAAATTTTCACAGTTTTGATTTTACCTTGAGCCTCAATGTTGAAAATGTCCTTAACTGGGTTTGGATAAGATTTGATACCATTTTTAGAAGTTTCGGAAACAGCAAGTGTTCCGATGGTAACTGTGTAATCTTCCATTTCTCCATAATTGTTATTGGCTAATAGTGGTCCACATCTATATTCATCTGTAAATGCTTCTGCGGTAGATGCTGCAACCACAACTCTCATTCTTGTATTTCCTAATAATGCACCTGCCGGTATAGTAATATTTTGTGTAAGAACTTCATTCAGACCAGTACCGATGTAGGTATATTCATTAGAATCAAAAACACCATTTTGATCGTAATCGATCCATACACCTACAGATTCGTATAACCAACCATCGCCAGAAGGGCCAACTTTCACTGAGAACGGAACAGATGATCCTGCCATTACGTTAGCGGGAGAAACAGATGATGTATAATTAGAATATCCTGTTGTAGTAGCTCCACATTGAGAATCATTATTAATTCCGCCAAATGTAACATTTTGGATTACATCACCGTCTGTACAATTGAAGTCAATTGCATTAGTACAATAGCATTGATTCGCTGCATTTTGCGTAACTGTTAAGATATTAGATGTAGAAGTTTGATTAGTATCTGTACAAGTAATTACTAGTCGGTATTGTGTAGTTACAGATTGGGATGCTACAGTATAATTAGCAAAATTTTGAACAGAACCTAAATTAGTCCACGTTGTTCCACTATTTGTGGAGCTTTGCCATTGGTATCTATAGCCAGAAGTTACTGCTGTAGTAGAATTGAGTAAGAAAGATGTTCCTAAACATATGTTTGAGACAGAAGATGTAGATGTTCCTATAACAGGTGCTCCCGTGCAAGCCGTAGCTTCTAAAACGTTAAGAGTGTAGTCTTCTGCCTGTCCATAAGATGTTCCTAAGCACGGATCATTCTGATTTGTTGTTCCGAATAACTTTTTCACTCTCAGCCGTGTAGCTCCGGGAGTTGCCGTTGCTGGCACCGAAATAGAATACACCAACTGTTTATTATCTGTTCCGGTAGATCCGGTAATCATTCCGGCGGAATAGGTTTCTCCGGCGTCAGCAAAATCACCATCTTTATTCCAGTCTACAAATACCATAAAATTACTGCTGAACTCCAATCCGAATTCTACAAAGTCATTAGTGTTTCCTTTTAGTGTAATGTCGTACGATAATCCTTTGATTACCGTTCCTTGTTGGTTTAAAAAAAATTCGTGTGCTGGAGTGCCATCAATTGTTGCGCTAGTAGAATTATTGATTCCCGCAAAATTGACTAGTGTAATAGGTTCGACTTCACTCGTAAATGCTAGTGGCCCGCAATAAGTCTGACTAAAACCAAATAATGGTAACGTCAAAAAGGCTAATTTTAGTAGATTTTTTTTCATAATGAAAATTTATTTTTTTTGGTTAATCTCAAAGTTAATAAAATTATTTAAACGGTTGTTTTATTTTCAAACTTATTTCATTTTTATTATTGATTTATAATTGAATTTTGAAATTTACAAAGGATATGACATGAAAAATCCCGTCAAATAATGACGGGATTCAAATTAATATTTAAGAAAGATTATTTCTTGATCACTTTTGTAGAAGTAGATGTTCCATCTTCAAGTAAAGTAGTAACAACATAAACTCCTGCACCAAACTTGCTGAAATCGATTTGAGATTTAGCTTCATTTAGGTCTTTTGTCAATATTTGTTTACCTGCAACATCATAAACTTTTACAGTTTTAATTTTACCTTGAGCCTCAATGTTAAAGATATCTTTAACTGGGTTTGGATAAGATTTGATATTATTTTTAGAAGATTCTGTAACTGCTAATTTCGCACCTACATTAACTGTATAGTCTTCAGCTTGTCCATATCCTGTATTTGCTCCTGCTGCAAGTGTACCTGCTGAAGAACATGGATTAGGATAGAAAGTTGCCGCTCCAAAGTTTTTCTTGATTCTCATTCTTGTATTTCCTAACAAAGCATTCGCTGGAACTACGATATTTCCTACAGCTTCTTTACCGTCTGTACCTGTAGATGCAGTTACAGAAATTGTTGTTGCAGCTGTATCAAAATAAGTTTCACCAGCGTCTAAGAAATCACCATCTTGATTCCAGTCAATAAATACGATGAATTTAGTTGTGAAAGCAGTTCCATCAGTATTACCTTGTAACTTAATTTGGAAAGTTCCATCTTGATTTACCTGAGCAACTTTATCCAAGAATACTTCGTGTGCTGTTCCGCCAGTGGCTGCCGGAGAAGTGTTTGTCATTCCACCAAATACAACAGATGTGATAGGTTCTACACCACTAGAGTAAACAAGTGGTCCGCAATAAGGAGCTACCGGATTAGCAGCAGTTGTAAATGAAAATTCTGTACAACCTGTTGCCGAACCTGCAGCATTTTTAGATACCACTTTCCAGAAGTACTGAGTTGATGCTAATAATCCAGGTGCTGTAGTACTTGTTCCTGTAACATTTCCTAAAAGAGTTGTAGGATTTGCAGTTGTTCCTAAAAATACATCGTAACTAGCTGGAGCTTCACCTGATGCTGGAGCAGTCCAAGATAATGGTACTGGAGTTAAATAACTTATACCTGTTGCAGCATTTGCTGGTGCTACTTGTGTTGCACAATTTGGAGCAACAGTAGGTGCAGCAGTAACAGAAATATTGTCAATTAAAAGTACAAACTTATCATTTGAGTTATTTACAAATGCGATTCGCACATTGGTACCAACATAAGGAGCTAAACTTACTGTTCTTGTTATCCAAGTAGCGTTTTCTCCTGGTGTAGTAAATAAAGTTACTGTAAAATCAGCAACTGTATTTCCACCATTAGGACTTAGCATTACTTTGTATCCATCGGGGTAATCAGGATCTTGTGCTTTTGAATCCCATTTTAGCATAGTGGCAGCAGCAGGAAGTGCAATTGAAGGCGAAACCAGCCAGTCATTAGATGTTCCAGCAGGATCGTACCAAGATGAGCTACAAGCAGCGAAATCATTGTCAGGTCCTCCATAATTTGGAGTAGCACCTCCTCTATTTTTTCTAACCCATGCGCCAGCATCAAAATCAGTAACTGCGGCGGCGTGAGTTAGTCCATCGACATCTATTAAAGTCCACGCAGCGATACCTGGGCCAGCACCGTCAAAATTTTCTTGGAAAACCTGTGCGTTTCCAAAAAATGGAATTGCCAGTAGAGAGGCAATAAGTAAAGTTTTTTTCATAAGATAATTTTTTTAATGTTATCCAAAGTTATTAAAAAAAACTAAACAAACGTTAAATTTTTACATAATTTTTAAAAAATAAATCCCTATTTAACATAATGTATAACTATTTTCCATTTTTAATATCATTAATGAAATTCAACTTTAAAGCTTCATATAAAGAATGGCGACTTATTAAGACGGAGAAAATAGATGACATCATTCCGGCAAGCATCAAATGGAATATTAATGAATGCCTGTCAGTCATTTCCAAAACTAAAATTGCAGAAGTAAATGGCGCTCTGGTAATTCCTGTAAGAAAAGCTACCATTCCTGCCAAGATTAAAACATTGGTTTCATTGTTTGTAAGCTTCATTATTCCTGCAAATACACTTCCAATAGAAGCGCCAGTCGATAATGCTGGTGCAAAAATTCCGCCTGCGCCACCCGATGTGAAAGCTAAAGCAGGACCCAACATTCTGAGGATTGGAACATACCAAGCTTCGGTTTTATTTTCTGTAAAAAGTACTCTTTCTATAATGTCTTTACCCGAACCAAGAATATCTCTATTAATAAAATAAGCTATTGTTGCAACGATTAATCCACAAATAACAAGAAAGACAATATTAGATAAGTCCGTTTTCAATTTTTTCTTCAATCTATTAATTTTCAACATCGCTACAGAAAGCTGACTGCTGAGAATCCCACAAATTCCTGAAACAAAAATAATTGGAAACATAATCCACAATGTAACATTGTCTGTCTTTGGGTAACCAAGATAAAGATAAGAACCTGCAAATGATTGTGCTGTAAGTCCAGCAATAATGACAGCTGTAAACAATGCCGTTTTAAAATAATTAATATGCGTTTTAGACAACTCTTCAACCGCAAAAACAATTCCTCCTAATGGTGTGTTGAATGCTGCGGAAAGTCCGGCTGCTGCTCCTGTAAGAATCATATTTTTCTTGGATATTTTTGGCCACCATTCCGGTAAAAATTCATAGACTTTTCGGAAAATAGATCCTGCAATTTGAATTGTTGGTCCTTCCCGTCCTATTGCACCTCCACTTGAAACCAAGACAAAACTGGAAAGAATCTTTACAATAATGATTCGGAAACTTAATAATTTATGAATCAGATAATTGTCTTTTGGGTTTGCTAAATCTACAGCAGCCATTACTTGTGGGATTCCGCTTCCTTTTGCAAACGGTGCATATTTTTTCACAAGCCACCAAGAAAGCACAAATCCTACTGGCGCAATAATAAAGATTATCCAGAGATGCCAGTCTAATATTTTATTTAATGTATGTTCCCCGAAAGCGAAAATCTGTGCATACAAAACCGCAATGATCCCAGTAATAATAGACCCAATCCAAAAAGGAACTGCTTGCAAAAGATTTTCTTTTAAACGTTCGTTATGAATATTATCAAAAGATTTTTTGAGGATTTTCCTGACATATCGGAAGATGTTTTTCATACTCAAAGTTTCAAAGTTTCCGGATTATGAAGACGAATAATTTTTGCTCCTTTTTCTAATAACTTATGATGTAAATCTAATGTTTCTTTTTCAACTTCATTTGGCTGTTTGTCGAGAGGTTTGTAAATAAATGATTTTTTTGAAATTCCTGCAAGAACTGGATATTTGCCAAAACCAATATATTCAAAGTCATCAATCATTTTATATTGATCTTCCACAGTTTTTCCGAATCCAAAACCGGGATCAAAAATGATGTCTTTTATTCCTTTTTTATTTAATTCTAATATTTTCTCAGAAAAAAATCTATTGATTGAAATGACAATGTCATCAAATTTAATTTTTTCGTGCATCGATTCATAACTCGGATTGATGTGCATTAATATATAAGGTAAGCCGGTTTTGGCAACTGTATCCAAAAGTTCAGCATCAAATTGTCCCGCCGAAATGTCATTTACAATATCAATTCCTTCATCATAACCAAACTTTACAACATCCGAATAAAATGTATCAAGTGAAATCAGACTTTCCGGAAATTCTTTTTTAATTAATGAAATCACATTTCCAATTCTTCTGATTTCCTCATCAGCTTTCAAATATTCCGAATTTGGTCGGGTTGATTGAGCGCCAATATCAATAATTGTTGCTCCGTTTTTTAATAATTTTTCAGCTTGCTGTAATGCTGATTTCTCATTGTTGAATTTTCCACCATCGGAAAAGGAATCAGGCGTGAGATTGAGAATTCCCATTAATTTTGGCTTCGATAAGTCTATCAATTTACCGTTGCAATTGATGGAAAAGGATTTGGAATCAGTGGAATTGGTTGCAGAAAAACTCATTGAACAAAAATAAAACTTACTTAGGATTTAAGGGGCATTAGTTAGGAGTTATTTTGAATTTAATAAAAACTGATAACCGTCAATTTTCAACTATGAACTAAATTTGTATCTTTGAACCAATAGACAGATTTATGCCAGATACATCCGCACAATTTGACAGCGTTATCACGATTTGCAGAGACTTATTTCAGAAAAAAATGAAAGATTACGGAACAGCTTGGCGTGTGCTTCGTCCGAGTTCCATTACAGATCAGATTTATATTAAAGTTAATAGAATTCGTACTTTACAAATGACTGATGTAAAAATGGTGGACGAAAGTGAGGAAGACGAGTTCATTGCAATTATCAATTATTCAATCATCGGATTGATCCAGCTGGAAAAAGGTTTTTCTGATGAAATCAACGCCAATGCAGATGAAACGATGCAGCTTTATAATTCTTATGCCCAAAAAGCAAAGGAATTGATGGAACGTAAAAACCACGATTACGGCGAAGCTTGGCGTGAAATGAGAATTTCCTCTATCACAGATTTGATCTATCAAAAAGTTCTTAGAACAAAACAAATTGAAGATAATAATGGAGCAACTTTGGTTTCTGAAGGTCTGGATGCCAATTATTTTGATATGCTCAACTACGCAGTGTTTTGTTTGATTAAATTTAAAAATTAATTTCTGAAAAAACTATGAAAACAATTTTACGTTACATCGTATCCATCATATTCATCGCTTCCGGATTTGTAAAAGCGGTTGATCTCAAAGGATTTTCTTTCAAATTAGAAGAGTATTTTTCTCCAATAGTTTTTGATTTACCATTTTTAGAGAAATATGCTTTGGCTTTTTCAATCATAATGGTTTTGCTGGAGCTGATTTTAGGTTTCATGTTATTAATGAAAATTAAACTGAAAGAAACCATTTATGCTTTAATTGCACTTTGTGTTTTCTTTGGATTCTTGACATTTTATTCCGCTTATTATAATGTCGTTACAGACTGTGGATGTTTTGGAGATGCTTTGAAATTTACGCCTTGGAAATCATTCTGGAAAGATATTACGTTTTTGGTTTTACTATTGATTCTAGCTGTTTTATATAGAAAAAGAGAAGAGGATGAAAAGGTAAGATTCGGAAAATTGCCGTTATTAGGTGTTTTTATATTAATTATGTTTTTCGTGATGTATCGTGGGATTTTCCATGAGCCAATGATAGATTTCAGAGCTTACGCAATTGGAACAGATTTGATAGCAGAGAAAGCAAAAATCGCAAAAGATCCTTCTGAATATAAGACTTTTTATTCGCTTAAAAATTCCAAAACCGGTGAAGTAAAAAAAGTGGATCAAGACGAATATATTAATAAAGAATACTGGAAAGATACAAGCTGGCAAATCGAAGAAGGTAAAACCACTTCTGAAATTACAAAAAAAGGCTATGAATCCGAAGTTTCGAAGTTTAAAATTGAAGATGCTAATGGAAATAATTTTACCGACGAAATACTAAAAGAACCAAGAGTTATTATAGTTTTCACTTATAAACCTAAGGAAGCAGATGCGGAATTAGTAAAAAAAACCGAAACCAAAGCTTTGACTGAAAAAGCTAAAGTTATAGGAATAAGTACACATCCCGATTTTTACAAACAAATCCCAAATTATATGATGGATGAAATTGCCATCAAAACCATTGCGAGAAGTAATCCTTTTGTTTTAGTTTTGGAAAAAGGAAAAATTGTGGAGAAATTAAGTGCAGAAGATTACTTAGAAAAAGAATAATATATAATGAGAAAATCAAATAAACCAATTGCAGGATATCATTTACTAATGATACTTTCTGCTGTAGACGGAATTTTCAAACCAGAAGAAGGAATCAAAGTTCAGGAATATATGGCGGAAGAATTCCCATTTCGTTTGAATCTGGACGATGAATTGGAAACGATCCTTCAATTGAAAGCAGAAGATTGGCAAAACCACTTCGAATTCCATGCAAAATGTTTCGAAGAAGATTCTACAGAAAAAGAAAGAAAAGACTTTGTCCAATTTGCAAAATCACTTATCAAAGCGGATAACGAGGTAACAGATGAAGAACATAGATTCTATATTCTATTAAAAAATATTTGGAAATTAAATTAAAATATAATGAGAAAAAACATTGTCGCAGGAAACTGGAAAATGAACAAAACTTATGCTGAAGCACAGGAATTGATGGCTCAGCTTTTAGATTACAAAAAAAATAATACAACCAACTGCGAGGTTTTCATTGCTCCGCCAGCATTGTATCTTACAGCAGCTAAGGAAATCTTTAAAAATGGAGAAATCGGAGTTTATTCTCAAGATGTCTCAGAATATGTAAGCGGTGCTTATACAGGCGAGATTTCTGTAGATATGTTGGCTTCAATTGATGCGGACGGAAGTTTAGTTTCGCACTCAGAAAGAAGAACTTTCCACGGTGAGACCGACAGCCACGCAAACAGAAAAGTAAAAGCACTTTTAGATAAAGGTTTGACACCAATCTATTGCAATGGGGAAAAATTAGAAGAAAGAAAATCAGGAAGACATTTCGAGGTTGTTAAAAACCAAACAGAAACCGCTCTTTTCACTCTTTCTGCTGAAGAAATTAAAAAGGTAGTAATTGCTTACGAGCCAGTTTGGGCAATCGGAACAGGCGAAACAGCGACCGCTGAACAAGCTCAGGAAGTTCATGCTTATATCAGAAGCCTAATTGCTGACAAGTACGGAAAAGAAGTAGCGGACGAAATCTCTATTCTTTATGGAGGAAGTGTGAAGCCAGACAATGCCAAAGAAATCTTCTCTCAGCCAGATGTTGATGGTGGATTAATTGGCGGAGCAGCTCTTAAAATTGAGGATTTTGCAAAAATTATAGAAGGATTTAATTCTTAATAATTAATCTCAACCTAAAAGCCACATTTATTTTCGGATTTGTGTGGCTTTTTTATAATAAAAAACAATACCCATGAAAAAACTAATTACAGCTTTAGCAATCGCTTTTAGTGCATTTTACTTTTCTCAAACCTCATTACCCCAAAGTTCCACGAAAGGAACTATTGTTACAAAAACTAATCAAACTATTGAGTTTAAAAATTTAAAATTTGAAAAAGGAAAGATAACTTACACTGATAATAATACAAACGTAGAAGAATTTTTATATGATAATTCTGTAAAATATATGTCTTACCAGGACAGCGATGGTAGTATGAAAACATACCAATCACAAGACTATGCACCGGAAGATTTTAAAGGAATTAATATTGAGCAAAAATCTGCAGAGCAACCAAAAACGGTTTTAAAATTAACATCAGACAGAGAAATTAAAAATTTCCTTATTCAAAATAAAAATCAAGCCTACCTAAGCGGTAAAAGAATTAACAATGCGGGAACGGCATTCCTAATTGGTGGTGGTGCTTTGGTGACAATTGGAGCTATTGTCAATCTATCGTCTGCCAGCTCTGAAATAGCCTACGATTACAATGAACAAACTGACTCTAAAGGAATGGGTCCAATTCCTATCATTATAGGATTAGCCGGAATGGGTATTGGAGCAGTGCTGAAAATCTCTGGTCATTCTCAAATGAAAAAGGCCGTTGAAAATTATAAATCTGCGGGTGTTACTAAAGCTTCGGCTTCTTATTATGCTTTAGCAGACAATAAAGGTTTAGGATTGAAAATTAAATTTTAAATTAAATGAAAATAGAACATCTTGGCATTGCAGTTCAATCTCTCTCAGATTCAGATGACTTGTTTGCCCGACTTCTTGGAAAATCAAATTACAAGCAAGAATCTGTAGAAAGAGAAGGCGTTACAACATCTTTTTACGAACTTGGAGAAAGTAAAATAGAACTTCTGGAAGCCTCAAATCCAGAAAGTCCAATTGCAAAATTCCTCGACAAAAAAGGAGAAGGAATCCATCATATTGCATTTGGGGTAGAAAATATTCAAACCGAAATAGAAAGATTAAAAAAAGAAGGATTTATTTTCATCTCCGAAGAACCGAAACAAGGTGCTGATAACAAATTAGTTGTCTTCTTGCATCCCAAATCTACCAATGGTGTTTTAGTAGAATTATGTCAAGAAAAACCTTGAAAAGTTTGGTAGATAAAGAAAAAGTACTATTTTTGCAAACACAAAATTTAACCAATTTTATGAGGTCCTATAGCTCAGTTGGTTAGAGTCCCTGACTCATAATCAGGTTGTCCCTGGTTCGAGCCCAGGTGGGACCACTAACTACTTGGTAGTCAACCACTTACGATTTCGGTAAGTGGTTTTTTTTATCCCAAAAAATGACCTTTTTAAGGGGTGTATAAGTCCGTTTTGCAAGATTATTGCAAGATTATTTACTAATACCTCTCAAATTGCAATTTCTTAAATCAGAATAGTTCAGTCTGGTTTATCTTTAAATCTTAAATTTTGCTATATTGCGGGTAAAACTAATCCTAGACCATGGATAAAAAACTATTTTCTGAGAGAGATATTTGCACAAAATTTATTACACCTGCATTGGAGAATGCTGGATGGGATAGATTAAAACAATTTCGTGAAGAAGTTAATTTTACTGATGGTAGAATAGTTGTACGTGGTAAGCTGTCAACAAGAGGTAAAAAGAAAAGGGCAGATTATATTTTATACTTCAAACCTAATATTCCAATTGGAATTATCGAAGTAAAAGAAAATAATCAGGAAGTGGGTACAGGGATGCAACAGGGTTTGGAATATGCTGATATCCTAAATCTACCTTTTGTCTTCTCAACTAACGGTAATCGTTTTTTATTCCACGACAAAACTAATACAGACAATATCGAAAATGAGATAGAGTTGGATAATTTTCCTTCTCCTGAAATGTTGTGGGAAAAATATCTCAAATTTAAAGGTATTTTAAATGAAGATTCCAAACATATTGTAGAACAAGATTATTTTTTTGATGGTTCGGGTAGAGCCCCAAGATACTACCAACAGAACGCAGTTAATTTGACACTTGAAGCAATTGCAAAAGGCCAGAATAGAATTCTTTTGGTAATGGCGACTGGTACAGGAAAAACTTATACTGCATTTCAAATTGTTCACCGTTTGTGGAAATCAAGAACAAAGAAAAGAATATTGTTTTTGGCAGATCGAAATTCATTGATAGATCAAACAAAACGTGGAGATTTTAAACATTTTAGAGATAAAATGACTATTGTCCAAAAAAGACAGGTGGATAAATCTTATGAGATATATCTGGCAATTTATCAAGGTCTTACAGGTAATGAGGAAGATAAGAACATTTTTAAACAATTTAGTCACGATTTTTTTGACTTGATTGTGATTGATGAGTGTCATCGTGGCAGTGCCAAGGAAGACTCTGCGTGGAGAGAAGTTTTAAATTATTTTAAGTCGGCTACACAAATCGGACTTACCGCTACTCCCAAAGAAACAGAAGAAGTAAGTAACTCAGAATACTTTGGTGATCCAATCTATACGTACAGTTTAAAACAAGGAATTGATGATGGGTTTCTTGCTCCTTATCAGGTCATTAGAGTCAGTTTAGATATTGATGTTGAAGGATGGAGACCTGAGAAAGAAAAGAAGGATAAAGACGGTAATGTAATTGAGGATAGAATTTATAATAGAAAGGATTTTGACAGGACTTTGGTTATTGATGAACGAACAGTAGTTGTTGCAAAGAAAGTGACAGAATTCCTAACCAATACTAGTCGTTTCAATAAGACAATCGTTTTTTGTAGAGATATAGATCACGCAGAAAGAATGAGATCTGCATTGGCTACTATGAACTCAGATCTTATGGCTCAAAATCACAAATACGTGATGAGAATCACTGGAGACAATGACGAAGGTAAAAGAGAATTGGATAACTTTATTGATCCTGAACAAACTTATCCTGTGATTGCAACAACTTCTGAGTTAATGACCACTGGTGTGGATGCCCAAACTTGTAAATTAATTGTTCTAGATACTGAAATTGGGTCAATGACCAAATTCAAACAGATCGTAGGTCGGGGAACTAGAGTAAATGAAGAATTTGGTAAATTGTATTTTACAATAATGGATTTTCGTAATGCAACGGATAATTTCGCTGATCCTACATTTGACGGTGATCCTGTGAGAATTAAGGTTATTGATGAAAATACACCTGCTGATGATGATTTTGAAGATGAGAATATTGACATTCCAGAAGATGAAAACATAGAGGATAAAAAAGTCGTAGAACCTAAGGGCTCATACGATCCTCCAAGTCCATTTACTTCAAAAAAGACCAAATCTGAAAAGATTTATATTAATGGAGTAGATGTCACGATTCTTAACTCTCGCGAATTATATTTCGATAAAGAGGGCAAGCCAATCACTATCAGCCTAAAAGATTATACAAAAGATCTTCTAAATGAAAAATATGATTCATTGGATCATTTCCTTAACCTATGGAAAAATTCGGATCGTAAGAATGCAATTATTCAGGAGTTGGCAGAACAAGGGATTATGGTTGAAGAACTTCTTCAATCGGTCAACAAGGAATGTGACTTGTTTGATATCATTTGTCACGTCGCATTTGATCAAAAACCACTGACTCGCAAAGAACGTGCGAATGAGGTCAAGAAAAGAAATTATTTTGCAAAATACGGAGAACAAGCAAGAAATGTACTTTCTGCTTTAGTTGATAAATATGCTGACGAAGGTGTTGAAACCATCGAATCTATGGAGGTGTTGAAACTTAACCCAATTTCAGAATATGGTTCTCCAGTAGAGATTGTCAAAACATTTGGTGGACGAGAACAGTATCTTACTGCTCTGAGAGAACTCGAAAATGAAATTTACTCAATCGCATAATTTAATCAAAAATGTGTACCGTATCAGATAAACTAATCCTTTGTACCTGCGAAATAACTGATATCCAAAGATTAAAACATTATTGGATTCTTTATCGTCATAATCCTGAAAAAGGTGAACTGTTAGTTGGACAGCCGATCGGATTTGACTTACTTTTGCAAACGGAAAACCCGAATAACCCAAAAACATTATTGGATAGGCTAAATGGTGGAAACATTTTTGATAAAACTATCGACTTTAAGAATAACGATAGACTGCAAATATCAATACAATTCAAAGAAAACGACAGTCCGACCGATTACGGATTCGAGTTCAAAAATGGAAAATGGAAGATATTTGAATTTGACTATTTCAGTTGGAAATCTGAACATTTTGAAGTAAAAGATGGTAAAATTAAAAATGCAGTAAGTCGAAGAAAATGGTAGATATTAAAACTTCTGTAAATGAATATGTTGAATACGTCAAAGATTTACTAGTTAAAGTTGATAAGTATGCAAAAGTAATTTCTTTCAAACAAATAGACTTTGATTTTCTTGATGAAAATTTATGCATAAACCAACTAAAACACAACAATGGAATCTATTTCATTACCATAGAAAATTTGGAAGAAGTTGGGAATAAGGAAATCTGCAATAAAATAGATTCTTTTAAGGCTTTAAAAACTCACAAATATCCTAAAGTAAATTCCAATAATTGTTGTGAAGGAAATAATGTTCTGTATGTAGGAAAATCCAAAGGTATTTTACACACAAGATTACAAAGCCATCTAGGAAAATGGTTCAAAATCTACATATGCATTACATCTGGGACAGTGGAAAAATGATGAAATTCTCAAAAAAGTTAAATTAAAACTTTATTATGAGTTTGTGAAATTAGACAATGATCATATAGAATCAGAAATATTAGAAATGTTGGAAACAGCATTACACAGAAAGTATAAACCAATTCTGGGAAGAACTGGACATTAATTATAGAAAAAAATGAGTATTACAGGCGTAATAGAGAGTATAAGAAAGATAATGTGGCAGGATGCAGGTCTTAATGGCGATGCACAACGTCTGGAACAACTAGGGTGGATGTTGTTCTTCAAAGTATTCTGCGACAAAGATCAGGAAATGGAATTGATGGATGAATCTTACGAATCTCCAATTCCGGAACGTTTCCGTTGGGAAAACTGGGCATCAAATGACGAAGGAATTACGGGTGATGAATTATTACATTTTGTTGACCGTGAACTTTTTCCTGCACTTCGTAATTTGGATTTAAGTACAGGAAATCAACGTGCAATTATCGTTCACGGCGTTTTTGACGGGAATAACAATTATATGAAAAGTGGGATCAATATCCGTAAGGTATTGAACAAACTTAATGAGATAGATTTTAATTCTGCAAAAGACCGTCATTCTTTTGGTGATGTTTACGAAAGTTTGTTGAAAGATTTACAGTCCGCAGGAAAGTCAGGGGAATTTTATACACCAAGAGCAATCACACAATTCATTACCCATATTTTAGATCCTCAATTAGGAGAAAAGGTTTTGGATCCGGCATGTGGAACTGGTGGATATTTAACTGCGGTGATTGAAAATATCAGCAAGAAAGTTTCTTCTGTTGAAGATTTAAAATCATTACAAGAAAATATTATTGGTTGGGAGTACAAACCTTTACCATATCTACTAGCGACAACTAATCTGATTTTACACGATGTAGATGTACCAAATATTACTTATCGTGACTCTTTGGATAAACCATTATCTGAATACCGTGAAAAAGATCGTGTGGATGTAATTGAAGCTAATCCGCCATTTGGAGGAATTGTAGCAAATAATAATGAAAACAACTTTCCACAGAATTTCCGTACTAAAGAATCAGCGGATTTATTTTTAATTTTAATGATTCACTTGTTGAAAGTTGGTGGACGTGCAGGAATTGTTTTACCTGATGGTTCTTTGACTGGTGACGGTGTAAAACAACGTGTTCGTGAAAAACTTTTGAAAGATTGCAGATTACATACAATTATTCGTTTACCAAATTCTGTTTTCCAGCCATACGCAACTGTTGCTACGAATCTTTTATTTTTTGATAAAGTCCACCATAATAACGAAAATGTAAATTTCGCAACCAAAGAAGTTTGGTACTACGAACACCGATTGCCAGAAGGACAGAAAGCATACAGTAAAACTAGACCAATCAAAGAATCTGAGTTTGATCCAATTAAAGAATGGTGGAATGATCGTAAAGAATCGGAGATTTGTTGGAAGGTGTCAATTGACACTTTGAGAGAAAGAAATTTTGATTTGGATATTAAAAATCCACATAGGACCGAGGAGTTACAAGAGTTTTCTTCTAATGAATTAATTCAGATACTCTCAAATTCTTTTCAGAAGTCAGAAAGCATCCTTATGAATATCAAAAATACAGTTGGGTAATAATGGCAAAAGTAAAAGAATTATTCAACCTTGTAAAAGGTACTTTACAAAGTAGTAAATCAACAGATGGTGAATATGATTTCATCACTGCATCAAAAACTTGGAAGACCCACATTGATTATAGCAATGATTGTGAAGCTCTGATATTTGCGGCTGCTGCTTCGGGATCACTGGGTAGGACACATTATGTAAATGGAAAATTTATAACAAGTGATTTATGTTTTATAATTACTCCCAAGGACAATAATAAGTATCCAATTGATTTAAAATTTTATCATATTATTTTTCAAACTCTCAAGGATGATATTGTAAAAAATACCAAAGCAGGAACCTCAAAGGAGGCTATTGGTCTAAAATCATTAGGAGATTATGATTTACCGTACATTAACATTGAGAAACAAAAGGAAATTTCAAGAAACTTTTTATTTCTGACCGATCTTTCCTTAGATTTTTCAGCTGAAACTATAAATCAAATCTCACTTATTTCACAATTATGGCAAGCATTTCTTAAAGAAGCAATGCAAGGAAAATTGGTAAGCAATGAAACTTCTGATGGAAAAACAGGTGCTGATCTTTTAAAAGAAATTCAAATTGAAAAGGAAAATTTAATCAAAGTGTAAATTCCAGTGATATTGACCACCCAATTCCAATTCAAAGTGACCAGGTAATTTCGGTTTAAATTGACCACCCTTAATTTTGATAAAAACTCTTGTTTTTCATGTGTCAATTAGTATTCAAATA